>NZ_CP149572.1:2500-2805000 GCF_038396345.1 Qipengyuania sp. GPGPB31
TTTATGCAGGTCTGTCGTTGATGGTGTGGATTCTCAAGCGTGAGGTAAGAGCATTTGGTGGATGCCTTGGCATGTGCAGGCGATGAAGGACGTGGCACGCTGCGATAAGCGTCGGGGAGATGTGAGCAATCTTTGATCCGGCGATTTCCGAATGGGGAAACCCACCCTCACCATTTCCTTTCGATTGTTTTCGGACAGTCGGAAAGAGGTGGATAGGGTATCACCAGACTGAATACATAGGTTTGGTGAAGCGAACCCGGGGAACTGAAACATCTCAGTACCCGGAGGAAAAGACATCAACAGAGATTCCCGTAGTAGTGGCGAGCGAACCGGGACCAGGCCAGTGCCTTCATTTCAACTAGCAAAACACTTTGGAAAGAGTGGCCATAGCGGGTGACAGCCCCGTATGCGAAAGTGATGATGAAGGACTCGAGTAGGGCGGGACACGTGAAATCCTGTCTGAACATGGGGGGACCACCCTCCAAGCCTAAATACTCGCACATGACCGATAGCGAACACAGTACCGTGAGGGAAAGGTGAAAAGCACCCCGATTAGGGGAGTGAAACAGTACCTGAAACCGGATGCTTACAAGCAGTTGGAGCCCCATAGGGGGTGACAGCGTACCTCTTGCATAATGGGTCAGTGACTTAATCTACCATGCAAGCTTAAGCCGTTAGGTGTAGGCGCAGCGAAAGCGAGTCTGAATAGGGCGACTGAGTATGATGGATTAGACCCGAACCCCGGCGATCTAGGCATGGCCAGGTTGAAGGTGCAGTAACATGCACTGGAGGACCGAACCGGTGAATGTTGAAAAATTCTCGGATGAGCTGTGTTTAGGGGTGAAAGGCCAATCAAGCCGGGAAATAGCTGGTTCTCCGCGAAATCTATTGAGGTAGAGCGTCGGATGTATGCCGATGGGGGTAGAGCACTGGATGGGCTAGGGCTGCGCGAGCGGTACCAAACCTAACCAAACTCCGAATACCATCGAGTCTTATCCGGCAGACAGACGGCGGGTGCTAAGGTCCGTCGTCAAAAGGGAAACAGCCCTAACCTACAGCTAAGGTCCCCAAGTCATATCTAAGTGGGAAAGCATGTGGGAATCCCAAAACAACCAGGAGGTTGGCTTAGAAGCAGCCATCCTTTAAAGAAAGCGTAACAGCTCACTGGTCTAAACAAGGGTTCCTGCGGCGAAGATGTAACGGGGCTAAAGATATGCACCGAAGCTTAGGGTTCAGAATTTATTCTGAGCGGTAGCGGAGCGTTCCGTAAGCGAGTGAAGGCGAAGGGTAACCGACGCTGGACGTATCGGAAGTGCGAATGCTGACATGAGTAGCGACAAACAGGGTGAGATGCCCTGTCGCCGAAAGACCAAGGGTTCCTGCGCAACGCTAATCGGCGCAGGGTTAGCCGGCCCCTAAGACGAGCCCGAAGGGGGTAGTCGATGGGAACCACGTAAATATTCGTGGGCCTGAAGATGTGTGACGGATCGTGGAAGTTGTTTTCTCTTATTGGATTGAGAGGGCAGCCAAGCGGTTCCAGGAAATAGCCTCTTCACTATAGACCGTACCCGAAACCGACACAGGTGGTCAGGTAGAGTATACCAAGGCGCTTGAGAGAAGTATCCTGAAGGAACTCGGCAAATTGCCTCCGTACCTTCGGAAGAAGGAGGCCCCATATCGACGCAAGTCTTTGTGGGGGGCACAGGCCAGGGGGTAGCGACTGTTTAGCAAAAACACAGCACTCTGCTAAGTCGGCTTCAAGACGACGTATAGGGTGTGACGCCTGCCCGGTGCTCGAAGGTTAAGAGGAGGAGTGCAAGCTCCGAATTGAAGCCCGAGTAAACGGCGGCCGTAACTATAACGGTCCTAAGGTAGCGAAATTCCTTGTCGGGTAAGTTCCGACCTGCACGAATGGCGTAACGACTTCCCCACTGTCTCCAGGATATGCTCAGCGAAATTGAATTCTCCGTGAAGATGCGGAGTACCCGCGGTTAGACGGAAAGACCCCGTGCACCTTTACTGCAGCTTCAGAGTGGCATTAGGAAATTACTGTGTAGAATAGGTGGGAGGCTTTGAAACATCGGCGCCAGCTGGTGTGGAGCCAACCTGTGAAATACCACCCTGTGATTTTCTGATGTCTAACCACGCACCGTTATCCGGTGTTGGGACCCTCTGTGGCGGGTAGTTTGACTGGGGCGGTCGCCTCCTAAAGAGTAACGGAGGCGCGCGATGGTATGCTCAGGACGGTTGGAAACCGTCTGCAAGAGTGCAATGGCATAAGCATGCCTGACTGCGAGACCGACAGGTCGAGCAGAGACGAAAGTCGGTCATAGTGATCCGGTGGTCCCTCGTGGAAGGGCCATCGCTCAACGGATAAAAGGTACGCCGGGGATAACAGGCTGATGATTCCCAAGAGCTCATATCGACGGAATCGTTTGGCACCTCGATGTCGGCTCATCACATCCTGGGGCTGGAGCAGGTCCCAAGGGTTTGGCTGTTCGCCAATTAAAGTGGTACGTGAGCTGGGTTCAGAACGTCGCGAGACAGTTTGGTCCCTATCTGCCGTGGGCGTCGATTGTTGAAAGGAGTTGCCCCTAGTACGAGAGGACCGGGGTGAACATACCTCTGGTGTACCTGTCATCCTGCCAAGGGTGCCGCAGGGTAGCTATGTATGGACGGGATAACCGCTGAAAGCATCTAAGCGGGAAGCCTCCCTTGAGATAAGCAATCTTCGAACCGTCATAGACCATGACGTTGATAGGCCGGGTGTGGAAGCGCAGTAATGCGTGTAGCTAACCGGTCCTAATAGTTCTTTTCGCGCTTGTAGGATCTGCACCATCAATGACAGCCCTGTCGCAAGACAGGCGGCTCAACGGTGGTAGAGGAAACTTCAGCCGGATAAGCCCTCAAAAGCTCAACAGCATCGATTTAAAATCCGATACGGTCCCCGCAGGGTAAAACCTGCGGGCGGCCCGTCCGCCCGCTTTATTGCTTGGTGGCTATAGCGTCTGTGACCCACCCGATCCCATCTCGAACTCGGACGTGAAACCGGACTGCGCCGATGGTACTAGTGCTCAAGCACTGGGAGAGTAGGTCGCCGCCAGGCATTATAGCGGACGGACGCGGAACAAACCCATTCACGATTTCAAAAAGCCGCTGCCGGTGCAAACCGCGCGGCGGCTTTTTCGTCTCTGCTTGAGGCGTAAAAGAAGGTACCGCGGGGTGGAGCAGTCCGGTAGCTCGTCAGGCTCATAACCTGAAGGTCGTTGGTTCAAATCCAACCCCCGCAACCATCTCTAGAAATAACTCTCCAATAGCGACGCTCCGCCGCAGCATGCCCGCAGACCCGGAACTGCGCGCATGCGCACCGTGGGTCGGGAAGAGCAATTCGCTCTGAGACCTAGGGAAAGAGCAAATGAACGCCTCACGGCAGTTGCCGGTGATCTCATAAAAATCACGGGAAGCGGTTTGGCTACAGACCCTTCGTTTGCCGATGGGGTTTCTGGTACCGCGAGACGACATCGCCCAGTTCGTGCGGGAGCATCGGCTTCGAAAGCATCGCCAGGGGACGGATCGCAAGTCGTTCCTCCTCGGTGACGCTGTGCAGGCTTCCGCTCAGGATTATACAGGCCACATCCAGTTCGGAGCGCAGGACCAGCGCCGCGTCCTGCCCGCGCGAGCCGTCAGCAAGCTGGAGATCGACAAGCGCGAGGTCGGGCAGGGTCCGGCGCGCGGTGTCGATCGCCTGGGCTGCGGTCACCGCAACGCCAACGACATCGCATCCCAGGTCTTCCATCTGTGTTTCGAGATCGAGCGCGATGAGGGCGTTGTCCTCGATGATGAGCACGCGGACGCGGGAATCCCTATTCGGGGAAGAGGATGCGGGTTGTCCATCCATTCACGCATTCCTCTTCTATCGTACCGCGCAGCTGGGCCGCCATCCCGCGGATAAGCCGCTTGCCCAACCCCGATGACGGCATGTCCTCGCTCAACAAGCCGGACGTGCCGCCTGTTCCATTGTCCGACACTTCGAGCACGATCTGTTCGCCTTCCTCCCGTCGCAGTTCGACCGTGACGGTGCCGCCCTGCTCGGGCCAGCTGGCATGCTTGACCGTATTGGTCACCAGTTCATTGACCGCCAGCGACAGCGTTACCGCCTTGTCGATCGGCAGGCGCAGCGGCGCCACCTGCAGAACGATCTGAGGCGCCTGTTCGTTTCTCCCGGGCAGCGATGCGCGAAGATGTTCGACAAGGCGCCCGATATGGTTGTCCAGCCTGACCGTCTTCAAATCGTTGTCTTCGTAGAGCGAGGCGTGAATTGCGGCGACCGCCTGCACGCGCGCCGTCGCCGCATTCAGCGATACGCGGGCGGTCTCGTCCCCGGTCGCTTGCGCTTCGAGGTTCAGGATGCTCGTGACCATCTGCAGCGAATTCTTCACGCGGTGATTGACCTCGGCGATCAGCAGGTCGCGCACGGCGATCGCCTCCCGCAGCTTGGCTTCGCTCTGCTTGATATGCGTGACGTCGAGCAGCATGCCGACGACCAGCAGCTCTTCCGTATCGGGATTGCGGATCGATTCCCCGCGGACCAGCAGCCAGCGCGTCGTACCGTCCGGCCAGACAGTGCGAAAATCCTGGTGCAGGTCGGCGCCCACTGTCCGGGAAACCCGCTCCATTTCGGCTTCCAGTCCGGCCAGGTCGTCGGGATGGACCCGCTCCATGAACGGCCGGATGGGATTGGCGTGGTCCTCCTCGGCGAAGCCGAACATGGTATCGAATTGCGGGGTTCTCGACACGCTCCGGCTGCCCGGGCACCATTCGAAATAGGCAAGATCCGCGCCGCGCATGGCAGCGCGCCGCTTCGCCTCGTGAACGCGGTCGCCCAGGATCCTGCCGGTGATGTCCTCGGCCGTATGGATGATGTGCGTGACCCTGGTGGGATCGCCGCGATCGGCGAACACCGGCGAATTGACGATCCGCCAGTACCGGACCCGGTAATGTCCGTCGGGCCCTGCCACATCATGCTGGCGAAGCGGCATCTCCTGCGCTTCGCCCGTCTCCACGACGCGATCGGCCGACGCCTGCAATTCGCCTTCGGCATCCGCCCGGGGATCGTCGGGATTGGCGGGGAAGGCTTCGAAGACACGCTTGCCGACCAGCTCCGCCCGTTCGATACCGAGCATCTCGCAATAGCAGCGATTGGCAGCGACGACGTGCAGATCGGGCCGGAACACCATTTGTGCCGTCGGTTGGGAGTCGAACAGCACGCCCATGTCGATCGAAGTATCCAGGGCCGAATTCCTCTCTTGGGTGACTGGGCCCGATCGCGCCGGATCGGGACGCCAGAAGCCAAAGCCTGAAACAGAAACGACCGGCTTGATATGCAGCTTGGCCCATCGGGGCAAGGTCAGTGGTTTTTGGTACGGTGGGCTTGGCCTAACAGAGGCGGGAGACCCGCGTGGCTGCTCGAGCGGCCGCTACGGTATGCCGATAGCGCGTATCGCCGCCATGTCAGTCCTGACCGGCTTTGCCTCCTCTTAAAAAAGATGGCTGGCTACCCCATCCGATACGAAGACTAGCAACCACCCGACGCTGTAACCGCCGGCGTGGGGGCGCTTGTGCTTCGACGTGCGCTCTATGTAGCGAAACTATTCGGGAATGGCACGCCCGGCCACGCCAATACTAGGCTCTCCTAACTCATAAACAGGCCGGCTGGCCAGGGTTGGCGCCCGCGCCGATCTTCACGCTCGTGTTCCGGCGGAAGGGGCGCTATGCCGATTGCGATCAGGGGATGAGGTCGCTCAACTTGCGCAGCGTTTGCGCGGCGACGTCAAGCGATTGAAGCTTGGTCATGAAGCGCGCGACGACCGCCGGATCCTCGGCGAGGTCATCGGCCAGCGCTTCGACTGCGGCGGCGATGGCGGTGACGTCCTCGCGGCTCAACTCGGCAGAGAACAATGGTGCCGGCTTGTGGCTCGTGGGAGCTGCAGGCGCGGGCTGCGCCTTGGCCAATGCCACCGCGGCATCGACGTCGTTCTGCGTCCGGCGTCCCGAAGGCAACCATTGCGCCACATCGGCATGCTGGTGGAAACGGATACCGGCCTTGCCGAACTTCATCCACACCACGGTGGCCTCGAGCGCTATGTCGCCGCGATGGAGCAGGCACTCGGCCCCCTCGGGAGGAAGAGACGTGCCTTCGATCAGTGCCCCCCTGGTCGACATGTTGCGGACCTTGACCGTTGCCTGCGCCTGCCCAGCCGCGAGCGAGGCCATCACGAACATGTTGGTCCGCGGCTCGATCCGAGCGCAGTTGGAATAGGGTTCCGGCGTTTCGTAGGCGGCAGTAAGCATGTTCAATCCCCCAAGCCGACATGCCCGATGGTTTTGCAAGATAGGCTATGTGCCCACTTACGTATTAACCCCTAGTGCGGTCTGCCATGAACAGCAGAGCCGCTATGTCGGGACATCGGACAAGGCAAGGCCCGCCGCCCTTTCGAGCGACGGGCCATCATCCCGATCATGTGGGTATCGGGAGGATTAACGGAGCAGCGAAAGCACGTTCTGCTGGCTCTGGTTGGCCTGTGCGAGCATTGCGCTCGAAGCCTGGCTGAGGATCTGCGCCTTGGCGAGCGCGGTCGTTTCGGCCGAATAATCGGTGTCTTCGATCCGCGAACGTGCGTCGGACAGGTTCGTGATGTTGTCGTTCAAGTTATTCATCGCCGATTCCAAGCGGCTCTGACCGGCACCGAGTGCGGCACGCGTGGCGTTAACACCTTTCAACGTAGCATCAACGTTATCAATCGTAGTGCCGGCTTTGGTTGCGTCCGTGACATCCAGAGCTTGAGCCGCTTCTGCAGCGTTGTACGCGACGTTTGTACCGCCGAAGATTTTGGTTCCGTCGAACGCCTTGCTCGTCAAAGCAATAGTTTCACCCTTTTGAGCCCCGACCTGAATGTCGAAGCTGAGGTCGTCAGTAGCTACAGGGGCTGCGCCCACGACTTTGAAGAGAGCGTTGCCGTTGAACTTGGAATTAGTGAGGACATCGCTGATCTGTTCATTGAGGGCGCTGACTTCGGCCTGCATAGCCTTCCGGTCGTCCGCTTGATATGTTCCCGAAGACGACTGGACGGCGAGTTCCCGGACGCGCTGGAGCATATTGCTAACTTCGCCGAGTGCGCCTTCAGCAGTCTGTGCGAGCGAGATACCGTCATTTGCGTTGCGGACCGCCTGGCTCATCCCTTTAACCTGTGAGGTCATAGAAGTGGCAATGGCGAGACCGGCCGCGTCGTCCTTCGCGCTGTTGATGCGCTTGCCGGTCGACAGGCGTTCCATGGCGGTTCCGAGAGCCTTCCCGGCAGCGTTCGAAGAGTTGGCGGCTTTCATCGCGCCGATATTGGTGTTGATGACGTTCATGGCTAGTTTCCCTTTGGTCTACGATCACTGCCCCCGTTCGGGATGCGGCAGCCAGAAACCAGACCGGCAGGAACTTCTCGGGATTAAGGGCATTGTGATTTTCAGCGAGCGGGTTTCCAAGCCGACCTCGTAAATCTACCAGCCCTAAAATTAGCCGTTCTTTTGACGTCCCTGCGCCATTTCCACGTCTGTCGATAAGACATGCCATGTGGGGGCACAAATGGACGGGATTACAAAGAGCGCGAATTTTTCGCGTACGCACAGCACGATCGATGCCCGGATGGCGGGGATTGCATCCTCGCTGTTCATGGAGCGGCCGGTTACGCTGGCGGACGAAAGCGATCTTTCGGCCAGTCGCGATGCGCGCACCATCACGCTGGCACGCGGCGACATGCCCGCGATCGAACTGGTCGGTGCGGGCGGAAAGCTGACCTACAGCGATCCGATCGCCGAGAGCAGCCTCGCCGCGCTGGTCGCCATGACCTATGCCGGCCAGGGGCCGGTTGCAGCCGACCCGGCGTCGCTGTCGGTCATCGCGCTGGCCGATCGCCTCGCGCGGACCGATATTCCCGTGCTTATCAATGGCCCGACGGGAACCGGCAAGGAAGTCCTGTCGAACTTCATCCATCGCCGCAGCGAGCGTGCGGAAAAACCCTTCATCGCGGTCAATTGCGCCGCGATCCCCGAAACGATGCTGGAAGCGATGCTGTTCGGCCATGAAAAGGGCTCGTTCACCAGCGCCAACGCGGCGGGTGAGGGCTTTTTCCGTGCGGCTGACGGCGGCACGCTGCTGCTCGACGAAATCGCCGAAATGCCGTTGTCGCTTCAGGCCAAGCTGCTGCGCGCGTTGCAGGAAGGCGAAGTCGTTCCGATCGGCGCGACCCGCCCGATCAAGGTCGATGTCCGCATCATTGCCTGCGCCAACCGCGATCTGCCGCAGGAAGTGGCTGAGGGCCGGTTCCGCGCCGACCTCTATTACCGCCTCAACGTATTTCCCATCGAGATGCTGCCGCTTCGCGAACGCCGCGCCGACATAGCGCCGCTGGCCTTTGCCATGGTGCTGCGCCACGTTGCCAAGGGCGATGCGGTTCCGTGGATCAGCGATGCTACCCTTGCTATGCTGGGCGACTACGCCTGGCCCGGCAATGTCCGCGAGCTCGAGAACGTAATCCGCCGTGCGCTGCTGCTGTCGCAGGGGCGCGGCGAGATCGGAACCGAACATATCGTCTTCGACATGACCGCACGGGCGGTCGAGACGCCGGCCGCGACGCAGCCTGCCGAAGAGGCCAAGGGTCCGGCCAAGCTGTCGAAGATCGTCCAGATCTCGGAAGCCCGCGCCATTATGGAAGCGCTGGATTCGGTTGGCGGGCATCGTGCCAATGCGGCACGCGCGCTGGGGATCAGCGAACGCACGCTGCGCTATCGCCTGGCTTCGTTCCGTGAAGCCGGAATTGCCGTGGGAGCAGGCCGATGAACCCGGTAGGCGGAATTGGCGGCGGCGGATCGCTCGAACAGGTCATCGCGCTGCGCCAGCAGATCATCGACCGGTCGAAGGTCCTGCAGGAACTGCACGAACCCAAGCCTGCGGCCCCGGCCGAAGGTGCAACCGGCGCACCCAGTTTCGGGGATTCGCTGCGCACCGCGCTCGAGAACGTCAATTCGGTCCAGGCCGAATCCGGCAAGCTGACCGCGGCTTACGAGCGCGGTGAAGAAACCGACATCGCCAAGGTCATGCTGGCCCGGCAGGAAGCCGGGGTGGCGTTCGAGGCCACGCTCCAGGTACGCAACAAGCTGTTGTCTGCGTACCAGGAAACCATGCGGATGGGGGTCTAATCCATGAACGGCATCGTTCCTGCAGATAGTCCGCCGCCAAGCGTGCTGACCCCGCTCACTCAAGGGACGGGGAGCTTCGCCGAACGTTTGCGGACGTTCGCGGCGCAGCCGCCTGTGCGCAAGGTGTTGCCGCTGTTTGCCGGCACTGCGGGCCTCGGCCTGTTGGCCTTGACCTGGGCGACCCTGTCGCCCGCGCCGCAGCGCGTGCTTTATTCCTCGCTCGGTGATGCCGAGCGCGCGAGCGTGGTCGCCACGCTCGACCAGGCGGGGGTGGACTACACCATCGACAACAACACCGGCGCACTGACCGTGGGCGAAGACGATGTCTATCGCGCGCGGATGCTGGTGGCGTCCGACGGATCGCTGGCGACTCCCGAAAGCGGCGCTGACCTGATCGAGAACCTGCCGATGGGCGCCAGCCGGACCCTCGAGGGCGACCGGCTGCGGGCGGCGCAGGAACGCGAACTGATGATGACGATCATGGAAATCGACGGCGTCGAGGCGGTCCGTGTGCATATTGCCAAGGCCGAACGTTCGGTCTTCGTACGTGAAGACGTCGCACCTTCCGCATCGATCATGCTGCGCATGGCGCGGGGCCGCCAGCTTACCGACAGCCAAGTCACAGCGATCACCAATCTGGTCGCAGGTTCGGTGCCGGGGCTCGGCATCGACGCGGTCAAGGTCGTCGACCAGCACGGCAAGCTGCTGACGCAGATGCGCGATCCCAACAGTGGCCGGCTCGACCTGCAGTCGCAGATGGAAGCCAAGCTCAACGCGCAGGTCGATCAGCTGCTGGCACCGATGTTCGGTGCGGCTGCGTTCACGTCGCAAGTCCAGGTCGATCTCGACATGAACGAGGTAACCTCGGCGCGCGAAAGCTATGACAAGGACGGCACCATCCGCCGCGAGACCACCCAGCTTTCGCAAAGCGCTGGGGCGCAGGCCGGCGGGATTCCCGGCGTGCTTGCCAACACGCCGCCCGCCGAAGCAGAGGCGCGCGAAGGCGCTCCGCAGGATAACGAGAATGCCGCGCAGGCAGGCGGCGGCGTCGGCGAAAGCAGCGCCACGCGTGTCTATGAACTGGGCCGCGAGGTTTCGGTCTCCAATTTGACCCCGGGATCGATCAAGTATCTCTCGGTGGCGGTGGCCATCGACCAGGCCGCACTGGAGAAGGCAAGCGCAGCCGATATCAACAAGGTGAAGGAACTGGTGTCCGCAGCCGTGGGTGCGCGCGAGGATCGCGGCGACAAGGTTACCGTCGTCATGCGGGCCTTCGAGAAGATCGAAGCCGAAAGCGTGCCGTTCTACGAAACCAGCTGGTTCGGCATGGCCGTGCGCAATGGTGTCGCTCTGCTGGCGGTCCTGCTGGTGCTGTTCCTCGCCGTGCGGCCCGCGATCAAGGCGCTGCGCGGTGATGGCAAGGGCAAGGGGGCGGCAGAACCGCAAGTCGGCGGCGGACAGCAGCCTGCACTTGGCGGTCCTGCGGCCGATACCGTACCGCCTTTCGACAGGCAGTCGCTCGACGGCCAGATCGAACTGGCCCAGCGGATCGCGCGCGAAAACCCTGACAATGCCGTGCTGGCGCTGCGCCGCCTGCTGGCCGAAGACACCCGCACCGGAGCCTCGGCATGACCGCGCCCGCACCGCAACTTCTGGGCGGCACCGACAAGGCGGCCATCATGGTGATGCTGCTGGCAGAAGAGGACGCCTCGCGCATCCTCAGCCAGCTCACCCCCGATGAACTGCGGCAGCTGGCCGGGACGATGTGCGGCATCGGCGAGATCGAACCGCAGGCGATTGCGGACGCCATCGCCGGCTTCTCGCGCTCCACCGAGAACAGCGGCATTTCGGGGCATGGCCGCGTCGACAATGTCCGCAAGCTGCTGACCGAAGCGGTGGGCGAGGTGAAGACCGACAATCTCATGCGCCAGGTTGCGCCCGCTGCGGAAGAAGAGAACCTGCCTGCGCTGGGTCTGCTGCGCTGGCTGGATCCGAAGATCATCGGCGAAATCCTGGCCGACGAGCATCCGCAGGCGATTGCCGTGCTGCTGCTGCAGCTCGACAGCGAAGTCGCTGCCCAGGCGCTCGCCGCGCTGCCCGAGGACATGCACACTCCCGTGCTCCACCGCGTCGCCCGGCTGGGTCCGGTGTCGCGCCAGGCGATCGGCATTCTCGAAGCCACGCTCAATGCGAAGATCGAAAAGCTGCATGGCACGATCCCGCTGACCATGGGGGGCATCAAACAGGCTGCCGAAATCATCAACAGCTCGCACCGCAGCGTCGAACAGCGCGTGCTGCCCACGATCGGCAAGATCGACGAGCAGCTCGCCAAGGATCTCGAGAACGAGATGTTCAAGTTCGAGCACCTGTTCGTGCTCGATCTCAAGATGACCGGCGTCCTGCTGCGCGAGATCGAAAGCGATACGCTGGTCCTCGCGCTCAAGGGTCTCGAAGAGGACCAGCGCGAACAGTTCTTCGGTGCCATGTCGTCGCGGGCTGCCGACGGCCTGCGCGACGAGATCGAAATGCGGGGCCGGGTGAAGAAGAGCGAAGTCGAAACCGCGCAGAAGGAAGTCGTCGCGATTGCCAAGCGGCTGATCGCGCAGGGCGATATCATCATGGGCGAGGGCGACGAAGACTATGTCTAGGGTCGCCTATGCAGCGCTGGGCAAGCGGGGCAGCTTTTCCCGCGATACCCGCTACACCGCACCGCCCGCCGACGCGGTGCCGGCGGCGCCGACCGAGGATGCCGCCGAACAGGCCTACCGGGCCGGTTACGAGGACGGGCAGATTTCCACCCGCGCCGAATGTGAAGCGCAATTGCAGGCCGAGCGGGCTGCGCGGTCGGCCATCGAAACCGCCTTCGCGCGCTTCGATGCCGAAAGCGGGCGGCACTTGCGCGAACGCCTTCTCGAAACGGTTCATGCATTGTGCGAAGAGGCGGTGCTGCCGCTGGCGCTCGATGCCGAGGGGTTGGCCCGCCGGGTCGAAGCCGCCGCTTCCATGCTGCAACGCAAGCATGACCAGCGGATCATACACATCAACCCCGACGATCTCGAGCTAGTGCGCGACAGCGTGGCGGGGGATCTCGAGCTGGTACCCGACGCCAGCGTGGAACGCGGCGGCCTGCGGGTCGAAACAGACGATGGCGGGGTCGAGGACGGCCCGCAGCAGTGGCGCCGCGCACTGAACGAAATCTTCGATACATGCAGGCCCTGATCGACCGCACGCTGGCGGCGGTCGGAACGTCCCCGCTCGATCTTGCCCCGCGCCGGTTCGGCCGCGTGGTGGCCTGCGATGGCGGGTTGATCGAGGTCTCGGGCCTGGGCGTGCCGATCGGCACGCTGTGTTCGATCGCGCAAGGCGCTTCGACCGAACACCGCGCTGAAACCATCGGTTTCCGCAACGGGCACACAATGATGATGATGCTCGGCGACACGGTTCTGCTGCGTCCGGGCGCCATCGTGCGCCCCGAAGGCAATCCGGGCATGCTGAGCGTGGGCGAGCAATATCTCGGCCGTGCGGTCGACGGGGCGGGTGAGCCGATCGACGGCCGCGGACCGGTCATGGCGACCACCAGCTGGCCAGCTGGCGGGCACCGTGTCGGCGCGCTGGACCGTTCGCGCGTCACGCAGGTTTTCGACAGCGGCATCCGTTCGCTCAACGCGCTCACCACCTTCGGTGTCGGCCAACGCGTGGGTATCGTCGCCGGGTCGGGCGTGGGCAAGTCGGTGCTGATGGACATGATCGTCGACGGCGCGGATGCGGATGCCGTGGTCGTCGGGCTGATCGGCGAGCGCGCCCGCGAAGTGTCCGATTTCGTTACCCGCCATATGGCGGGGGAACGCGCCGCAACCACGGCGATCGTTGCCGTCCCTGCCGATCATGCCGCCAATCTCCGCCTGCGCGGCGCGATGCTGGCGACCTCGATCGCCGAACATCTGCGCTCGCAAGGCAAACGCGTGCTCCTGATCCTCGACAGCCTGACCCGCGTGGCGCACGCCGCGCGCGAAATCGGCATTCTGCTGGGCGAACCCGGCGCCGCACGCGGCTATCCGCCGTCGGCGCTGGCGACGATCACCAAGTTGATCGAACGCGCGGGCAATTCTGAAGAATCAGGCGGCGCAATCACCGGGATCTATACCGTCCTGGCCGATGGCGACGATCAGAACGATCCCGTGGTGGACACCGCGCGTGCCATTCTCGACGGGCATATCGTGCTCTCGCGCGAGATCGCCCAGCGCGGGCAGTACCCCGCGGTCGACGTGGGCGCGTCGCTAAGCCGCGTGATGAACGATATCGTGCCATCCGAATACGCGGCGCTTGCCCGCCGCTTCCGCGCGCTCAGCGCGACTTACGAAGCCAATCGCGACCTGGTGATGATGGGGGCGTATAGACAAGGTGCCGACCCGCTGCTCGACGAGGCGATCGCGCTGCACCCGCGTATGTGCCAGTTCCTGTCGCAGGCGAGCGAGGAAAGCATCGATGTCGCCACTGCCTTTGCGCAGATGAGCGAACTGGTCGGCCATGCGGCCTGACCGCCGGAAATTGAAACGTGCCCAGTTGATCCAGCGGGTGCGGACGGTCGAGCGCATGCAGTCGGCGGTTGCCGCGAGCGATGCCGAAGCCACGCGTGCGCGCCTTTCGGGCGTCGCCGAAAGAACGCGCAGCCTGGCCGAGCATTACGCCCAGCGGTCCGGCGACATGGTTGCTGCGGACCTGCGCAGCGGCAAGGCGATGAGCGACCAGCTGCAGAAGCTGAGCGAGTTGAGCGAGCGACAGGCCGAGGAAGCCGAGCTGCTTTCGCAAACCAAGCGCGAGGATTTCGCCCAGTCCGACATGCGCCTTCGCAAGGCTGCCGAAGGCACGCGTGATCTTGCCAAGCTCGTGATTGCCGGGATCGAGAACGGTTAACGCCAAGCTTATTTGGCATGCTTCTTGATAGTAGGTCGGTGAACAAGAAGCGGACCCGTCATGAACCTTTCTTTTGCCCTGCCGAAATCTCCCGAAAGCCCCGCCGCCGGCGGTGCGCTGGAAGGCCGAAACGCGCGCAAAACCGAGGGTTCGCAAGCGCGGGACGGGTTTTCCGAAATGCTCGACCAGCTGGCATCTTTCATCCCGGCGAATGCTGAGGGCGACGGCGCATTGCCGGACCGGCAGGCGCAGGATTTGCCGGGCGGCAAGGAATTGCCGGTCGATGCCGCGGGATTGCCGGTGGTGCCGGACGATGCTTCCGGCACTCCGCTCGGAGTGCCGCAACTGGCCGTGACGCTGGAGACCGGTGTCGTCCCCGAGACCGGTTCTCGCGCTGCACCCGGCAATGCGCCAGGCACGCCGTCGGCGCTGCATACGCCGGCCGGTACGAACGTGGCGGCAAGCCCGGCGCAAGGCGGGGGGCTTGAAGTGCGTATTTCCGCTGCGCAGGCCCCGCAGGACGGCCGCCTTGCTGCGGCTGGTTCGGCGGTGCAGAACGGCATGGCGGCAATCACGCTGCCGGGCGCTGCAGCAGAGGCCGCCGCATCGGCAGAAGCCGCGACAACGGTGACTGCGAAGGTGGAAACTGCCGCGGCGCAAGTGGGCGATCGCGCTGCACTGGGCGCACCGGGGGCCATGCGTTCGGATGGCGGCGACAAACCTTCCTCGGAAGATGGCGGCAAGCCGGCTGAAGACAGTGCACTTGCCGACAAGGGCAAGCTGCGGGCGATGGCCCAGACCGATACCGCGAAACCCGCGGCGCAAGGCATTGCGGCGCTTTCCGACGAGAGCGCGGCATCGGTTCGGCCTGTGGCCGCCGCGCCGCGTCCGATCGCGGGCGACCAGTTCGCCAATGTCGAACGCGTGGTCGAGCATCTGATGGCCGCCCGCCAGGTCGACCTGACGAAATCAGCAGCCATTGCCGTGGCGCACCGCGAATTCGGGCAGCTGACCGTGACCTTCGACCAATCGGCTGGCGGCATGAATGTCGAGATCGCCGCGCAGGACGGGGAAACCCAGCGGGCTCTGACCGCGGCAATGGCCAACGAGCGGCCCTCCGCGCGCCAGCCCGAAGCGTTCACGCAGGCAGCACAGGCAGGCAACCAGCCCGCGGCCAATGGTGAGCGCGGGGCAGGCGGCAACGCTGCGGGTTCGGGCACCGGCCAGGCCGACGCCGAGCAGCAGCGTTCGCAGCAATCCGACCAGCGTGGACGCCGTGATGGCGGCAGCGCCGGCCATTCCAACCCGCAGGCCCAGCCGCCGTCTTCCGATGACGCGCTCTACGCCTGATCCGATCCAGATTTTAGCAGGAAACCACCATGTCGACCGAAAACGCTCCTCAGGAACCCGTCAAGAAGAAGGGAGGGCTGCTCAAGATGGCGCTGTTCTCTCTCGTGCTGCTCGCCGCGGGGGTGGCGGCACCTATGCCGCGTTCGCCAGTGGCATGCTGGGCCCCGACGGTGAGAAGGAAGATCCGAACCCCAAGCTGGTGCGCAAGGGTGACGAGGACCCGTTTCCGGCGGCGAGCGAAGGCGACCTGAAGGACAAGGCCGCCGTCGTTCACGGCGCGGGCGGCGGCAAGTACCGCACCGCCTATTACGATTTCACCGAGGAGTTCACTTCGAACCTCGGCAACAGCGGTGCGCTGGTGCAGGTCAGCCTGGCTGCATCGACGCATTACGACGGCCGCGTGCTGATGTGGCTCGACGAGCATGAAACCGCGCTGCGCTCGCGGATCCTGACCGAACTGGCCGCAACGGATGAAGCCGATCTTGCCAGCGTGGCGGGCAAGGAAAAGCTGCAGCAACGGCTCACCAAGGCGATCAACGAAGCGCTCGAGGAACGCGAAGGCTTCGGCGGTGTCGACAACGTCTACTTCCGGTCGTTCATCGTCCAATGATGAACGAGCCGACCCCCGTAGCACAGGCCCCGGCCGCGCAGCACTGCGCCGAGCTGCTGAGCCGCGCGGCCACGCCGCCCGATCTCGACATCGAATTCGCCCGCTTCGCTCGCGCGGCGGCACTCGAGGCGGCTGGGCAAGTGGCCCAATTGTGTGACGATCGCGCGATCGTGGTCGACGTTGCCGAAACCGAATTGATGCCGGTGGCCGACTGGTACGCACAGGTCGGCACCGCGCATCGGCACAGCTTCTTCGCGCTCGGCCAGGAAAGCCGGGGCATCTTGGTATCGGTCCGGATCGGCGAACTCGTCGGCGAATTCGAACGGATCCTCGGCGGAACCGGCGATATCGACGAGGGCTGCACCGCGTTGCCCGCTTCGGCGCGCTATTTCGCCCAGCAGTTCGAGGACCGCATGGCCGAAGTGCTGCGCCGGGCGAGCGACCAGCGCGGTATCGCCGCCAGCGCCAATGGCGACGTGATCGAACAGGTGGCACCCTTCGGCGGCGGCGAGCGGGTGTGGACGACGACGCTGGCAGTCAGCAGCACCAAGACCGCGCGCAAATGGTCGATCCGGCTCGCCGCATGTGAGCAGACCATCGCCGGGATCGTCGGTACGCGCACCGTATCGCCCGCCAAGGGCCGACCGATCGGCGCGCGCGGCATCAACGGTTCGGCGATCGCCGATGTGGCTCTGCCGCTGCGTGCGGTGCTGGTCGATGTCCCGATGTCCATCGCGCGGCTGGCCAGCCTCACACCCGGCGCGGTCATCCCCGTAGCCGTGAACCGCAATGTCCCGCTGCTGATCGGCGACCTCACCATTGCCCATGGCTGCGTCGGCGAACTCGACGACCGTGTGGCGCTCGAACTCAACCAGACTTCTCTCTCGGAGTAACACCCAATGGCTACGCATGCAGACGGCTTCGGCCTTATCCAGGATATCGATGTCCAGCTCACCGTTGAGCTCGGCCGCAAGTCGATGCGCCTGCGCGACGTGCTCGCGCTTGGCGAGATCGAGCGTTGTCGAACTCGACCGCCTGACCGACGAGCCGCTCGACATGTTCGTCAACGGTAAGCTGATCGCGCGCGGCGAGGTGATCGCCCAGGGCAACCGGTTCGCGATCCGGGTGCTGGAAATCATGGGCGCAGGGTCGAGCGAGCCGGCAGTCGAACGCCGCGCGCAGCCGATCACTGTTACTTCGGCTCCCACGGCCGAGACCGCCTGATGTTCTGGTACATCCTCAAGCTGCTGATCCTGTTGCCGCTGATCGGCTTCATGATCTGGGGCAGCCTGAAGCTGGCCAAGAAGATGCAGGGCCAGTTCGGCGCCCCCACGGGCGGCAGCAAGGCGGTGCGCATTGTCGAAACCACCATGCTTTCGCCCACGCTGCGGCTGGCGGTAATCGAGTTCCATGGCCGCGAAATCCTCGTCTCGACCTCGCGCAACGGGCTGACCCGGCTGGCCGAAGCGCCCGCTCGCGAGCAGGCCGGGGACATCGTCCAGTGATCCTCCGCCTGTCCAAGCTGGCTGCCACCGCTACGGCGCTGCTCTATCCCGCGCTGGCCAGCGCGCAGACCGGGGATACCGCGGTCTCGGGCGCGCTCGACCGCGCCTTCGGCCAGATGGCGGGCGCCGGTGGTGAGCCGCTGAGCCTGTCGCTCCAGCTGCTGCTGGTGATGGGCCTGCTGACCATCCTGCCCGCGCTGCTGCTGATGATGACGAGTTTCACGCGCATCATCGTGGTGCTCGCGATCCTGCGTCAGGCGCTCGGCCTGCAGCAATCGCCGCCCAACCAGGTCCTGATCGGGATCAGCCTGTTCCTGTCGCTGTTCATCATGGCACCGACGCTGGAGCGCGTTAACGAGGCGGCTATTGCGCCTTACTCCGCCGGCGAGATCGGTGCGGAAGTCGCGATCGAGCGCGCCGGCGACCAGTTCCATGGCTTCATGATCCGCCAGACCCGCGAATACGACCTCGAGATGTTCGCCGACATCGCCGGGGCGGGGCAGTTCGCCAGCCCGCAGGACGTGCCGTTCTCGATCCTGTTGCCGGCCTTCGTTACCAGCGAACTCAAGACCGCCTTCCAGATCGGCTTCATGCTGTTCCTGCCCTTCCTTGTCATCGACCTCGTCGTCTCCAGCGTGCTGATGAGCCTCGGCATGATGATGATGAGCCCGATGATCGTTTCGCTGCCCTTCAAGCTGCTGCTGTTCGTCCTCGTCGACGGCTGGGCGCTTCTGATGGGTTCGCTCGCCTCAAGCTTCGGATAGATCTCATGGACGAAAGCGCCGTACTCCTTTCCATGGCCGACCGCATGTTGTGGATCGCCGCCCTGGTCGCAGCCCCGATCCTGCTGGCGAGCCTCGCCATCGGCTTGGTCATCGGTCTGATCCAGGCCGCCACTTCGGTCAACGAGCAGACGCTCACCTTCGTCCCCAAGCTGGGCGCAGTGGCCTTCGTGCTGGTTATCCTGGGCGCGTCCATGATGGCGCTGGTGGGCGATTTCACCCAGGACGTCTTTACCGAAATCGCGCGGATCGGCGACTGAGGCCACGCGCGGTGAACGGGCTCGATCTCGGCCTCGGGGCGCTGGAGCAGGACATGTGGCGGGTGGTCTTCCTGATGACCCGGCTCGGTGCCGCGCTGCTGGCCGCCCCGTTCTTCGGTGCGACTTCCGTGCCGATGTCGGTGCGCGTGTCGATCACCGGCGCGCTGGCCATTTTCGTGTCCGTATGGATGCCCGAAATCGCCACGCCGCCGGCGCTGCTCTCGCTCGAAGGACTGCTGGCCGTGGCGGGCGAGGTGATCATCGGGCTCGCGCTCGGTTTCGTGCTCCAGCTTGCGTTTGCCGCGCCGACCGTGGCCGCCGAGCTGATCAGCGGCGGCATGGGCATGAGCATGGCGGTATCGCAGGATGCCATGGGCGGCGGCACGACGACCTCCTTCGGCCAGTATTTCGTGATCGTCCTCACGCTGATCTTCCTGGCGACCGGCGCCCATCTGCACTGGATCGCGCTGGTGACCGAGAGCTACAACGCGTTCCCGCCCGGTCAGACCTGGCTCGGCGCAGACCGTTTCGCCGCGATCGCCGGGTTTGCCAGCTTCATGTTCGAAACCGCGCTGCGGATCGCGCTGCCGGTGACCGTGATCCTGCTGCTGGTCCAGGTGCTTACCGGCGTGCTCAGCCGTTCGGCGCCCTCACTCAACCTTTTCGCGCTGGGCCTGCCGGCGGGCGTGCTCGCGGGCATGGCGGCGCTGATCATTTCCGCACCGCTGATCTACGACCAGTTTACCGGCCTCGTCGGTGACGCGCTGGCGCAAACCGAAAACGTGATCCTACCATGAGTGAGACCGCCGGCGAGAAGACCTTCGCACCAACCGAAAAGCGGTTGGCCGATGCCGCGAAGAAGGGCGATGTGCTGCGCTCGAAGGATGCGGGCACGGCGGCGGTGATGTTGCTGGGCGGCGCGTGGCTGGCGCTGGCCGGACCGTGGCTGCTCGAAGGGCTGGCCGGGCTGGCGCGCGACGCCTTCCTGTTCGATGCGCGCGATATCCGCGATTTCACGATTTCCGGCCTGTTGATGAAAGGGCTGCTGCTCGGCGTCCCTGCAATCCTGACGCTCGCCGTACCGGTGATCCTGGTGACGTTGCTCACCCAGCTCGCGTTCGGCCGCGGACGCTGGGTGCTCGACAACCTCAAGGCCAAGGGCCAGCGCATCAATCCGCTCTCGGGTCTCAAACGGATGTTCGGCCCGCAGGGGCTGGTCGAGATGGGCAAGGGGCTGCTCAAGGTCGCATTGCTCGGGAGCATTGCCGGGGCATGGTGGTGGACCAGCATGGAAACCGTGATCGGGCTGGGACGGGGCAATCTCTCGGCCCAGCTGTCGGCGGCCTGGCACTCGATCGTCTCGCTGATCTTCGCGCTCGGCGGGGGATTGATCGTGATCGCCTTTGTCGACCTCCCGATCCAGTGGCTGCGGCAGCAGAAGCGGCTCAAGATGAGCCACCAGGAAATGCGCGACGAGAACAAGGAAGCCGAAGGTTCGCCCGAAATGCGTGCCGCGCGGCGGCAGCGCCAGCGCGATATCGCCACCGGCTCGGTCTCCGGTGCGATGCGCGAGGCGCAGTTCGTCGTCACGAACCCGACCCATTTCGCGGTTGCGATGACCTATGACCCGGCCAAGGCCTCCGCCCCGATCGTCCTGGCGAAGGGCCGCGGCGACAAGGCCATGGCGATGAAGGAACTCGCCCGCGAGATGGACCTGCCGATGCTCGAGCTGCCGCAGCTCGCCCGTTCGGTCTATTACACCACGCGCGAGCGGCAGGTAATTTGCGAAGACCTCTACGGTGCGGTCGCTTCGGTTCTGGCCTATGTCTTCTCGCTCAAGCGGGGCGAAACGCCGCCGCTGCCCGCGGTCGAAGTGCCCGCGGCGCTGCGGTTCGATACCGAAGGGCGGATCGCTGTTAATCTCGCCAGTGAAGCGTCGTTCTCAGAGCGATGAGTATTGCAACTTCCTCGATCGCCACCACGCTTGGTATCGGCAGCGGCGTAGACATGACCGGTCTTGCCGAGCAGCTTGCCGAAGCGCAGTTTGCCGGGCGCAACGAACGGCTCGCGACGAAGTCGGAAACGCTGGAGCAGCGCATCTCGCTTGCCGGATCGATCCGCAGCAGTTTCTCGACCTTCGCCTCGGCGCTGGGCGAGCGCATGCGGACGGGCGATCTCGCCCCGCTGCCCAATATCGGCAACACTTCGGTGGCCGCCGTTTCGTCGCCGGTGGGCTCGATCGGCAAGGGTAGCTACTCGCTCGAAGTGACCAAGCTGGCCACCAACCAGGTGCTGACCGGCCCGGTTTACGCCAGTGCCACCGACACGGTCGGGGCAGGATCGCTGACGATCCGTTTCGGGTCCGTCACCAATGCCGCATTTGCCGAAGACACCGGCCGTACGCCGCTGTCGATCGATATCGCTGCCGGTGCAACGCTGAAGGATGTGGCATCCGCGATCAACGGCAAGAACGCGGGCCTCAATGCCTATGTCGCACAGACATCCGCCGGCGCGCAGCTGGTGGTGAAGGGTGCCGACGGCGCACAGAACGGGTTCGTGATCGAAGCCGCCGAAGACGGGGCAGATCCGGGACTGTCGGCCCTGGCGTGGCAGCCGGGCGGGGACCCGGCCCGGCTCGTGTCCACTTCCGCCGATGCCGAATTCCTCCTCGACGGGCTTGCCCGGACCAGCGCGTCGAACACTATTCCTGGCGTTGCGCCGGGGTTGTCGCTGACGCTTACCGGCACCAATGCCGGTGCGCCGACCACGATCCGCTTCAACAGTCCCGACAGTGCGCTGTCCAGCGTGATGCAGGACATCACCGGCGCACTCAACGAGATCGTATCGGAGCTGCGCAGCGCGATCGATCCGCTTACGGGCCCGCTGTCGCGCGATGCCGGCGCCCGCGCACTGCGCAGCGAGCTGTCCGCGCTCGGTTCGCTTGTCGTCATGCCCAACGCGCCCGACGGCGCCCCGCGCACTCTGGCGGAACTGGGGCTGGCCATCGAACGCGATGGCAGCTTCCGTTTCAACAGAGACACGCTCACCGATGCGCTCGAGCGTGATCCCGCGGGTGTGGCAGCGATGTTCACCACCGGGATCAACGGCATTTACGCCACCATCGACCGGATGGCGCGCTCGAACAGCATGGCGAGCGATCCGGGGACGCTGGCTGGTTCGATCGCGCGCTATGAAAAGCAGACCGACCAGCTCAACCGCGACATGGAAAAGCTGGCCGAAAAGCAGGAAGCCCTGCGGTCCAGCATGGTGGCCCGCTTCGCCAGCGCTGACGCGCGGGTAGCGGCATCGCAATCCACCCTGTCCTTCCTCCAGTCCCAGATCGATATCTGGAACTCGCAGGGCGACTGACATGCTGGCACGCGCGCGACCCGGTGAAGCCTACCGCGAAAGCAATTTCGATGCCCGGCTGGTCACCAGCGGGCGCGAAGACCTGATCCTGATTTGCTTCGACGACCTGATCGAGAACCTTGGCGTGCTGGAAATCGCCGAGACCCGCAACGACCGGGCGGTCCGCAGCCGCGCGCTGACACGCTGCGTTACCGCCTTGACCGCGCTGGAACTGGGGATCGACCGCGAAGCCGAAATGGCCGCCAGCCTCGCGCAATTCTATGGCGCGGCGAAGGCGCTGCTGCTGGATTCGATCCGCGTGGTCGACCTCGACAAGATCAGGGAACTGCGCGACGACCTGCGCGAAATCGCCCTGGCGTTCCGTGCCGCCCAGCGCGCCGCGCGCGGGGGCTGACCGGCGCTTCCATCCGCCCGCGCGTCGAGCGGGACAGTTGCAGGCGGGTTTCAGGGCAATTCAACCGGGTTCGTCCTGCTCCCCGATTTGGGCGCTTACCTTGACCAGCGCGGCGCCATATGCGCCGACCAGAGCGATGGCGGGGTCCGCGGCGAAGAGGTTGCCTTCCTCGATCTCATCGACAATCTTGACCATGCCCGATGCGGAGCCGCCCGCCGCGCGGGAGAGCAGCACGCCGCTCAGCGGCCCGACCAGTTCCAGCGCGGCGCAGACTGCGGCGTCGGCTTCGAGCAGCCGGGCCAAGCGAGCGCGGCTGGCGCGCGGCGTAATGAACGGAGCAAGGTGGGTGGGCGCGGTGTCGAGAAGGTCGGCCATCGCCAGGATGGCATCGGATGCCGTTGCGAAACCGTCGACCGAACATGTGTCGACCAAGTCCAGCAGTCTGGTGTTCCAGAGAGGCATTGGCACGCACCCCGTATGAACGCGCCGTTTCGGGCAACGTTGCAGCATGAATACACTGCTATACTGGCGGATGTCATCCGCCTGGCGGCCAATTTCACCCGATAATTCTACCGGACTGTCATGGGCTACTTACCAAATGCTTAAGCGTTCTCGCTTTCGACGATCGCCAGCTTGAGCTTTGCTAGGGCCGAAGACTTCAGCTGATGGACGCGCGGAACGCTGACGTCGAGCACCGCCGCGATCTCGGTCAGGTTCAGTTCCTCGATGAAGTGCAGCTTGATGACCAGTTGCAGCCGTTCGGGCAGATTGCCGATCGCTTCGGCCAGAGCGGCGCGATCGCCCGTTTCCAGCAATTGCGCCTCGGCGTCGGGCTCGGCCGACTGGAAGGTCGGATCAGAATCCGAATAGCAATCCTCCAGATCCACCACCCGCGTCGCCAGTTGCGTGCGCATTTCGTGATACTCCCCTATCGAAATCTGCAATTCCGCCGCGATTTCCTTGGCGGAGGGGTCGCGTCCCAGCGTGCTGCGCAGGCGATCGACGGCCGCATCGATGCGGCGCAGCCGGCCAGCCGCACCGCGTGCATGCGGCGACTGTGCGCGCAGCAGGTCGATCATCGCTCCGCGCACGCGCATTTTCGCATAAGCGGCAAAGCCGTCTTCGCCCGGCCGGTCGTGGCGCTGTGCGCATTCGGTCAGCGCGATCATGCCGGCCTGGATGAGGTCGTCGACATCGACTGCCGCGCCGCCGCTGCCTTCGTAATACCACGCCAGCTTGCGGACCATGGGCAGGAAATTGCCGATGCGCTCGTTGATTGCGCCGCCATAGGCGCGCTGCGCGTTGAAATGGGTATGGTCGTATCTCATGCAGCCAAGGCCTCCGTTTGATGGCCGAGTTGTTCTGTCTGTTCGGGTGTTTCGTCGCCCACGACCGCGATCACCTCGATCGGTTGCGAAGCGGGCAGTTCGTTGATCGACAGCACCAGGCATTGCGGCGCGCGCTGGCGCAGCAGTGCGGTCAGTGCGCGGCGCGCGCGTGGCTGGACGATCAGTGCAGGGCGGACCGCAGCCGGATCACGCTGGGCGACGATGGCCGCGATGCGTTCGCCGATCGAGCGGGCGAGGTCGGGTTCGATGACGATTTCGCCCGAGGCGGGATCCTGCAGCCCGCCGACCACCATTTCCTCGAGCTGTGCAGCCAGCGTGATGACCGGCAACTTCGCATCGGGCGGGCAAGTTTCGCTCACGATCATCGCGCCCAGATCCGCGCGGACGATGTCGATCAGGCGATCGTGTTCGGCGGTCTGCTGCGCGGCCAGCGACAGGCTGGAGAAAACGCGCAGCGAATGGCGCAGCGAAATGCCGTCGGCGAGAAGCGCCTTGAGCACGCGGGTCACGGCTGCCAACGTCAGCGGCTGCGGTGTGATCGTTTCGATCAGCTGGCCATGGCGTCCGCGCAAGTGGTCGATCAGGTCGCGGACCTGGTCGGGGCCGAGCAGGTCGTGCGCCCGGGTCGCCAGCAATTGGTGGATGTGGGTGGCGATGACGCTTTCGGGATCGACCGCGAGATAGCCTTCGGCAACCGCGAGGTCGCGCGTGCCGGGATCGATCCACAGCGCCGGACAGCCGAAGCTGGGATCGACCGTCGCTTCGCCGGGGATCGGCTGTGAATTCATCGCTTCGCCGGTATCGATGGCGAGCAAGTGGTTGGGCTTGATCTTGCCCCCGCCGATCGCCGCGCCCCCCAGCGTGATGCGATAGCTGTCGGGATCGACTTCGAAGCTGTCCTCTATGCGGAACTGCGGGACGATGAAGCCGAAGGTCTGGCACATCTGCTTGCGCAGTCCGGTGAGACGCGCGACCAGCGTGGCCCCGTGCTTCTCGTCGGTCAGGTGGATGAGGCCGTAGCCGAGCTGGACCGTGACCAGCGTCTGGTCGGACACCTCGTCGATCTCGATGTGCGAAGGATCGGGGGTGACGACGGGCTCGGGCACGTTCTGCGCCGCGTCTTCGCGCTTGCGCAGGCTGTGCCACAGCCAGAACGCCCCGGCCGACAGCGGCAGGATGATCGACTGCGGCATTACCGGAATGCAGCCGATAACGAAGAGGATGCACGCGACCGGAAGCCAGATCTTCGGATCGGACAACTGCCCGCCGATCTGGTCGGTCAGATTGCGTGCGTCGGAAACCCGCGTCACGATCACTGCGGCGGCGATCGACAGCAGCAGCGCGGGCACCGAGGCGACCAGCGCATCGCCGACTGCCAGCGTGATGTAGAAGCTGGCGGCATCGCCTGCCGACAGGTCATGCGTCGACATGCCCAGTACGAGCCCGGCGATCACATTGATCAGCAGGATCAGCAGCGCGGCAACCGCATCGCCCTTCACGAATTTGCTGGCACCGTCCATCGAACCGTAGAAGTCGGCTTCGGTGGCGATCTCGCGCCGCCGCGCCTTGGCTTCCTCGGCGGTCAGCAGGCCTGCGGCGAGATCGGAATCGATCGCCATCTGCTTGCCGGGCAAGGCGTCCAGCGTGAACCTGGCGGAGACTTCGGAGACGCGGCCCGCACCCTTGGTGACGACCATCAGATTTATGATCATCAGGATCAGGAAGACGAAGATGCCGACCGCGAAATTGCCGCCGATCAGGAATGCGCCGAAGGCTTCGATCACCTTGCCCGCCGCCGCACCGCCTTCGTGCCCGTTGAGCAGGACGATGCGCGTCGAGGCGACATTGAGCGCCAGGCGCAGCAGCGTGGCGAACAGCAGGACCGACGGGAAGGACGAGAAATCGAGCGGTTTCTGGGCGTTCATGGCGGCCATCAGCACCGACACCGACAGCGCGATATTGAGTACGAAGAAGACATCGAGCAGCATTGCCGGGATCGGCACCACCATCAGCAGGATGATGGTGAGGATCCCGAAGGGAAGCGCGAGCCCCGGGTTGAAGAAGGTCCGCGCGCTCACAGCCCGAACGCCCTGAACTTGTCATAGGCGGCGGCGATCTGCGTTTGCGCGCGGCCATTGCCCGTGCCGGTATCGCCGAAGGTGGCGCGCAGCGTATCGGCCATCGAGGGCCGGGCTGCGGGATTGCTTGGCAGGGCGGGGGGCGCAAGCCCGCCCGAACTGCGCATGCTGCGCTGGGCGGGCTGCTGCGCGGCCAGTCCGGCGAATTGCTGTTCGATCCGCGGCCCGGTGCCTGGCAGCGGCGTGTCGCCATAGGCGCGCGCCACCTTGTCGCGCATCAGCGACATGACGTCACCGACCGAGCGCGGCGCCCCGCCGTCATAGAAGATCGAGCGATTGGCTCGCGCGGCCTGCGGCATCATGGCCGCCGCCGACTGATCGGGATTGCTGGCCAGCGCGCCGAGGAATTTCTGTGCTCCGCCGAGGCCGAGGAAATGCGCCAGATAAAGCTCGGCCGGTTCGGCCTCGCGTCCCAGCACTGTCTGCAGGCCGGCAGCGTTCTCGCGCGTCAGCTCGGCGGCCATCAACGAGGAGGTGTCGGCATCGTAGCGCAGCGACAGCAGGTGGTCGCGCGTCGCGTGGTCGGCAACGCGGCCGTTCTTGCCGATCGCGGCGTCGGCCCATTCCATCCCGTGCTTGGCGCCGTGCCGGTCGAGCGTGCGCAGCCAGGTGGAGTCGATGAACTGGTAGAGCCCGGTCGCGCTCGAGGTGCCGGCCTTGGCGCTGGGGTCGAGACCCGATTCCAGCTTGGCCTGCGCGAGCAGATAATCGAAGTCGACACCCGTCCGCGTGGCAGCGCGCGCAATGGCGCTCTGCACGTTGGCCGACTGGACTGGATTGATGGTAGGCACGCGATCTCCGGAATTAACTGTTCCGGAAGATCAGCAAGGTCCGTGCCAAAACCTGCGTCGTGTTCGTGGGCCGATCAGGCCAGCGCCATGCTCGCACCCTGCCGCGGCAGCGCGGTATAGGAAGTGTTGCCGCCGCTGAGCGCGCCCAGCCGGTTCTGTACATTGCTGGCAATCAGGTTGCGCAGGCGGCGGTTTATCTCGTTCAGGCGGCGCACGGCATCGAGGACGCCGAGGCATTCCTCATCCATGCTGGCCTGATCGACGCTTTCCAGTTTCGCGCACAGATCGAGCTTGCCGTCGGTACAGTTGACGATGCGATCGAGATCCAGAGCGGCAAGCGCCTGCCGCTCACCCTGCAAAAGAGCGAGCATCTGTTGCAGGGTCGACAGCGTTTCCTGTTTGCGGGTCATTTCCCGACCTTTCCATAGAGGCCCGAAGCGATGAGGGCATCGGCAATTTCTGTGGGAATGAGCGGATAGGTGCCGGTTTCGAGCGCCTTGCGGATTTCCGCCACGCGATCGTGGTCGACGGGAACGTCGCGTCCGGCAGCCAGTGCCGAGGAAGCTACCGGCGCTTCGGCTTCGCGGGCCTGGTCGCCGACCTTGGGGGACGGCGCAATCTTTTCAGCAGGCGCGAGCGCGGCACTGGGCCGTCGCACCGATCCTCCGAATTCCGGCAATCCGACAATACGCATCGTTTCGCTCCATTAGCTGGTCGTTCAGGAGAACGGCGAAGGATGCGCGGGTTTAACACCCCGGCAATATTTTTGCCGGTTACGGCAAATCGATGCCGACCTGGCCCGGGCTTAGGACCATCGCGCGCAGCGTTTCGGTGCGTTCGCCGCTGGCGCGCACCTTGATCCATTCGCCCTGTGCGCCGTCTTCCACGGCAGAGCCCTGCCGGTTGAGCGTGAAGCCCCGACCGCGCACCAGAATGCTGACGTTCTCACCGCGCTTGACGAGCGTTTGCCCATATTGCGGCGCGGCGTTCCGGGCGTTGGAGCCACCTGTGTCGACTGCCACATAGATCCGCCATCCCGCTGCGGGGCAGGCGACCTGCACCGACCGCTGATCGCGTCCGAACCATTGCAGGTCGAGCGGCGACTGGCAGGCCTGCAGACGCAGGCGGCGATCGACGGGCAGTTTTGCGCCGCCGGGCTGCCCGACCTCAGCCCCGGTGAATTCCGCCACCGCTCGGTCGAGCATCGACAGGTCCATCGGCGAGGCCGCCGCCGCGGAAGCCGCAAGGCCTGCGGCTACGAGTGATCCGAGAATAAGTTGGCGCATGGTCGTTCCTGACTCCGGCATTGCAGAACCTGCTCCCGCAGCGGGAGCATTACAGGAACTTATTCAGCAAGGTTCGTGCCATCTTCGGGGCGGCGGAGGTAATCGACCGAAATGATGACCCTGGCGGCCGTATCGGGCGCTAGCAGCAGCCGCGCCGTGACACCTGCCCGTTCGGCTTCGTCCAACAGGCGGCTGCCCTCGGCGAGCGCTGCGTCCCGGTTGCCCGCCGGGTAGCCGATTTCGATCGTGGCCATCTGGCGTTCGTCGGTTGCCGCCGCGCGCAGCCATTCGGTGACACTTTCGCCGGGGGCGGGGCGGTGCACCGCGAGCGCGGCTTCGCCGGTTTCGGCGGGACCCGTCTGGCGCGCTTCGGGCGGCGGCGCAGCGCCTTCGCCTGCGGCCTGCGCGGTGATCAGGAACAGGATCAGCGCCAGATCGGCAGTGATCGTCTGCCAGCTCGAGGGCGCGCGCAGGATCATGCGGCGTGCGATGCCGGTTGCGCGGCGGAAGTGGCAGCTCCGGTGCTGCGGATGCCTTCCTCGAGCCATTCCAGCACGGCCTCGCGGTCGCGCTCTTCCTTGCGGGACTTGCGGCCGATCGCACTGCCGATCGGGGCGAAGACGAAGTTCGCCGCGACCAGGCCATAGAGCGTCGTGATCACCGCCATTGCGATAGCGCCCACCAGTCCGGCATCCTGCGCCGACGCGCCCGGCGCCTGAGCGAGTGCGACCAGCGTCCCGGCAAGGCCCAGCACGGGGGCCAGTTCGGCGGCGTTGTCGAACACGCGCATCGCGGTTTGGGCATGCGCGAGGCGCGCATCAGCGAACTTCGCGTGTTCGCCATGGAGCGACTGGATCGACCGCTGGTTGATGATCAGATCGGACAGGCTGTCGAACTCGCTGTCGCCGAACCGGCGCGGTTCGGCCCGCAGGAAGCCGTCGTCGGCGATCTCGCGCACCTGCACGGAAAGTTCGGCCTTGGCCTGCGCCGGGTCGAACGGCTTGTCGAACAGACCGCTCAGCGCGGCGAGCGCAATACGGCAATCGGCTAAGCCGCAGCGCAGCAACGTTGCCGCGAGCGTACCGGCGAAGACAATGGCGATCGCCGCGGGATCGAACCAGGTTTCCAGCATGGGGTAGCTACTCCTTGCAGCCCAGAACGGCGCGGCAAGCGCCAGTTTTATCCGGCGGACGAACTTTGCCGCATTCCGGCAAGGGCTTGCCACCTTCTGCCGGTTTCGCCGTTGCAGGGGCGGCAATCGCAGTTTGGCACGCCCCTTGCTGAATGGTTTCCGTAATTTTTGCGGAGGCTCAGATGAGCGAAGGTTTGTTCGGCATTCACGGGGCGGCACTGGAGATCCGGTCGCAGCGCATGGGCGTGCTCGGTTCGAATATCGCCAATGCGGCAACCCCCGGATACAAGGCGCGCGACGTCGATTTCGCCGCTGCACTGCAGGCACGGCTGGGCGGCGCTGACGCCGGCCGGGCGAGCGATGGGGCGATCCAGTATCGCATCCCGACGATGGCCAGCCTCGATGGCAACACGGTCGAGATGTCGACCGAACAGGCTGCCTTCGCCGAAAACGCGGTGGCTTACACGGCCACGCTCAACTTCCTGCGCGGACGGGTCGAAACCGTGACCCGCGCGATCCGGGGCGAATGACGATGAGCGGCCCGACATCCTTTTTCGAAGTAGGCCACCGCGCCATGTCCGCGCAGCTCGTGCGGATGAACACGGCCGCCTCCAACCTTGCCAATGCGGGCTCGATCGCCGGCAGCGAGGAAGAAGCCTATCGCCCGATGCGTACCGTATTCGAGCAGGAGCTCGACAAGGCCTCTGGCCTGTCTTCGGTCCGTGTCGGCGGGGTGGTGCGCGAAGATGTCGCCGCCATCCGCCGGCACGACCCCGGCCACCCGCTCGCCGACGAGAACGGCGACGTGTGGGAGGCTCCGGTCGATGAGAACGCCGAAATGGTCGAGATGCTCGAGGCCTCGCGCCAGTACCGCAACATGATCGAGGCCATGTCCACCGCCAAGCAACTGATGCTCGAAACGATGAGAATGAAATGATCACACCGATGACCAACCAGGCAGCCATGTCTGCGACGACTGCGTCCACCGCAACCTCCGGCCGCGGAATGGACGCGCTGGGGCAGGGCGATTTCCTGCGCCTGCTGACCGTCCAGATGCAGCAGCAGGACCCTTTCGACCCCGTCGACAACAAGGAAATGCTGGCGCAGATGGCGCAGTTTTCCTCGCTCGCAGGCGTCAGCGAAACCAATTCCATGCTCGAGCAGATCGCGGACAAGCTCGACCAGCTGATCGATACCACCGCCTCCGCTTCCGCATCCAATATCTGATCAGGGAGACAGTCCATGTCCTTCTATACCTCGCTCAATGGCATGAAGAATGCGCAGACCTCGCTCGGGGTGATCGCGCACAATATCTCGAACTCGGAAACCTACGGCTTCAAACGCAGCCGGACCGAATTCTCCGAAATCGTCGCCGGTTCGGCACTGACCAATCCGCGGATGATCCAGGGCATCGGCTCGTCGGTGGAATCGATCACGCAGAACTTCTCGCTCGGCCCGGTCGAACAGACCGGTTCGGCGCTCGACCTGGCGATTACCGGCGATGGCTTTTTCACCACGCGGTCGGCTTCCGACGGGTCGACGCTCTATACGCGTTCGGGCTCGTTCTCGATGACCGAAAGCGGCAATATCGCGGATAGCGCAGGCAATCGCCTGCAGGTTTTCGCAGTCGATGCCAACGGCCAGGTGACCGGCAATGCCATCGGCGATGCGCAGGTGCCGCCGGTCAATGCCAACGGTTCGGAATTCGCCGGCGTGACCGTCACGGCTACGGGGATTGTCCAGGCATCCTATGCCGACGGCACGGTCGAACCGGTCGGGGCAGTGGCGCTTGCCAGCTTCATTTCGCCCACCGGTCTCAAGAAGGTCGGTTCGGCAAACTGGGAAGGCACCGGCCTTTCGGGCGCAGCCACCTACGGTTCGCCGGGCACGGGGGCTTACGGGTCGCTGCTTTCGGGTGCGCTTGAACGCTCCAATGTCGATATTGCCGAGGAGCTGGTCGGCCTGATCACCGCGCAGCGGAACTTCCAGGCCAACGCCAAGGCAATCGACACCGCGACCCAGATCTCGCAGACCGTCATCAACCTGCGGACCTGATCGAGATGGACCGCCTCATCCATACCGCGCTGTCGGGCATGCGGGCGTCGATGGACAGCCAGCGTGTCATCGCCAGCAACATGGCGAATGCCAATACGCTCGGGTTCCGGGCCGAAATGCTCGACCAGCGCGCAGTCACCATCGAAGGCCAGCCGAACGAGGCGCGCGCGATGCAGCGGGCCAGCGTGCGCGGCGCGGATATGGCTGCGGGCGAAACCATCGCGACCGGCCGCGACCTCGACGTCGCGGTGGAAACCGACGCGCTGATCGCCGTGCAGGCGGTCGACGGCACCGAAGCCTACACCCGCCGCGGCGACCTGTCGGTTTCGGCCACCGGTTTGCTGGTCAACGGCGAAGGCCGGCCGGTGCTGGGCGACAACGGCCCAATCACCGTGCCGCCGGTCGGCATCCCGGGGATCGCCCCCGACGGTTCGATCACGATCGCCGATCCGGCCGCACCCGACCAGCCCCCGGCCGAGATCGGCCGGATCAAGCTGGCCGCGTGGGAAGGATCGCCGATTAGCAAGGGCCTCGACGGACTGTTCCGCGTCGAAGGCGGGGGCATCCTGCCCACCGACGAGGCGGCCACCGTCAAGGTCGGCTCGCTCGAACAGTCCAACGTCAAGACCACCGAAGTGCTGGTCGACATGATCGATGCGCAGCGGCTTTTCGCCATGCGCAGCAAGGTCATCTCGACCGCACGCGAAATAGACGAAAGCGGCGCGCAGCTCATGCGCCTCGGCTAGTCAGGGAAAGGATTAACCCATGCCCACTTCAGCCCTTCAGGTCGCCCGTACCGGGCTCGAGGCCCAGGATGCGCGCATGCGCGTCATCGCCAACAACCTCGCCAACGTCGGCACCACCGGCTTCAAGCGCGATCGTGCCAATTTCGCCACGCTCGCCTATCAGGACGCTCGCGTCGCCGGTCAGCGCTCCTCGGGCGAAACCGCATACGCCACCGGCCTCAACCTCGGGACCGGCGTGTCGGTCCAGTCGACCAGCCAGATCATGACGCAGGGGGCGCTCAGCACCACCGGCAATGCGTTCGATCTCGCGCTTGACGGCGATGGCTACTTCGAAGTCGAACTGCCGGGCGGCCGTGTCGGCTATACCAGGGCGGGCAATTTCACGACCTCTGCGGAAGGCCAGCTGGTCACGCAGCAGGGCTATGCGGTCCAGCCGGCGATCACCATTCCCGAGGGCGCGACGGCCATCGCGGTCGCGCCCGACGGCACGGTCTCGGCAACCGTTCCCGGCGAAGCGCAGCCGGCCGAGCTGGGCCAGATCCAGGTCGCGCGTTTCACCAACCCCGCCGGACTACAGGCGATCGGCGACAACTTCCTCGTCGAGACCGCCGCCAGCGGCGCCGCCGAAGTCGCCCCGGCGGGCGAAAACGGCCGCGGCAACATCCGCCAGGGGATGCTCGAATCCTCGAACGTCAACATCGTCGAGGAACTGGTCGAAATGATCGAAGCGCAGCGCGCCTACGAAATCAGCTCGAAGATGGTTTCGGCCGTCGACGAAATGCTGCGCAACGCCAACCAGACGCTGTGAGGAATTCCGCGATGAAGACCGCCATCTGCCTGCTGCCCCTGTCGTTCGCGCTTGCCGCCTGCGGGGGCGGTTCTGCGCGTCCCGCCGGGTTCGCCGCCGCGCTGCCGCCGCCGCAGCAGGCGGCGCCCGCCCGGCACCGCGATGGCGCCATCTACCAGGCCAGCCAGGGCTATGCCCCGCTCTATTACGGCAACCGTGCGGCGCGGGTCGGCGATATCGTCACCATCGCGCTGATCGAACGCACGCAGACGTCGAAGTCGACCAGCGGCTCGACCAAGCGCGATGGCAGCGTGGGTCTGTCGTTGCCCGAATTCATCGGGATCGACAGTTCCGATCTTAATGCGTCGGGCGGATCGTCGTTCAAGGGATCGGGCGACGCGTCGCAGGCCAGCTCGATCCGTGCCGATCTGACGGTAACGATTGTCGAAGTCCGACCGAACGGCACCGCACTGGTGCGGGGGAAAAGGTGATGCAGCTCAGCCAAGGAGAAGAATGGGTCCAGCTTTCGGGCATCATCCGGCTGGCGGATATCGATCAGGACAACCGGATCCCGTCGATCCGCGTCGCTGATGCACGCATTTCCTATTCGGGCGCGGGTTCGGTCCAGCGGGCCAGCCGCGAAGGCTGGCTGTCGCGCTTCTTCGGCGCCGTATCGCCCTTCTGAGGATATCGATCATGATCCGTCGTCTCGCTCTCCTCATTCTCGCGCTGCTCGCGCTGCTACCGGTCCCGGCCGCGGCCGAGCGGGTTCGCGACCTGGGCCAGTTCCAGTCGGTGCGCTCGAACCAGCTCACCGGCTATGGCATCGTGGTCGGCCTCGACGGCTCGGGCGATGACAATTTCGCTTATGCCACGCAGGCCATGCGCGGCGTTTCGGGCCGGCTGGGGCTGCAACTGCCCCCGGGCGTCAATCCGGCGCTCAAGAATGCCGCAGCGGTTATCATTACCGCCGAACTGCCCGCCTTTGCCAAGCCCGGCCAGCGGATCGACGTGACCGTTTCGACCATGGGCAAGGCCAAGTCGCTGCGCGGCGGCGCCTTGGTGATGACCCCGCTTTATGGTGCGGATGGCCAGATTTACGCGATGGCGCAGGGCAACCTCGCTGTCGGCGGTCTCGGCGTGTCCGGGCAGGATGGCTCGAAGCTGACCGTCAACATCCCCACCGTGGGCCGGATCGCCGACGGGGCGACCGTCGAACAGGCGGTGGCGAGCAATTTCGACTTCACCGAAGTCCTGCGCTGGAATCTCTACCAGGCTGATTTCCTCACCATCTCGCGCGTTCGTGATGCCATCAATGCGGTGTATCCCGGCATGGCGCAGGTCGAGGACGGCGTCACGCTCGCGCTGATGCTGCCGCCGGGCGCAAACACGCGTGCGGGAATCATGGCTCAGATCGAGATGCTCGACATCAATCCGGCCGAACGCGCGGCCCGGGTCGTGATCAACAGCCGGACCGGCACGATCGTGATTTCGAGCGCGGTGCGGCTGGCACCTGCCGCGATCAGCCACGGCAGCCTGGTCGTGCGGATCGACGAAAACCCCGCCGTGGTCCAGCCCGAACCGTTTTCGCGCGGGCAGACCGCGCTCGAACCCAACAGCACCATCACTGCCCGACAGGAAGAAAACGTCGTGTCGCGCGTGGGGCCCGGCGCCTCGCTGGCCGAAGTCGTCGATGCGCTCAATGCGCTCGGTGCCAGCCCGGCCGATCTGGTGGCTATTCTCGAAGGCCTCAAACAGGCCGGATCGTTGACCGCGGAGCTCGTGATCATATGACGTCCTATCCGATCAACCTGGCAGGCGCGAGCGTGCTGCCCGAGCGCGAGGCGGCCCCCCTTCGGGGCGAGCTGCGCGAAGCGGCACAGCAGTTCGAAGCCATCCTCCTGCGGCAGATGCTGTCGAGCGCGCGGAGCACCGATTTCGGCGGCAACGACCTGTTCGGCGAAAGCGACGATACCTTCCGCGAGATGCGCGATGTGCGCTTTGCCGAAGTCACTGCGGAATCCGGCCAGCTTGGCTTTGCCGCCGCGATCGAAACCCAGCTTGCCCGGTTCCTGCCGGAAGGTGGCGACTGATGGCATCCGACCTCCTCTCGATCGCCGCCAGCGGCGCGCGCGGCGCGCGGCGCGCTGGATGTGACGGCGCAGAACATCGCCAACGCATCGAGCGATAGCTATGTCCGTCGCAGCTTGCGGATCGAAGAGGTCGCGGCCTCGGGCGGGGCCGGCCAGATCGGCGATATCTCGCTGTCGGGCGCCCGCATCGCGGAAATTCGCCGCAACGCCGATTCCTTCCTCCAGGGCGAGGTGCGCCGTACCTCGGGCGATCTGCAGCGCGCCGATGTCGAGTTGAAGGGCCTGCGCAACATGGAAAGCGCGCTCGAACAGTCGGGCGTATTCAATTCGATCGTCGAATTCGAAGCGGTGCTGCAGCAGCTTTCGAGCGATCCGGTGGACCCGTCGCGCCGCGCTGCGGTCGTGGCCGAAGCCGAGACGCTGGCGAACAAGTTCAACATCACTGCATCGGGTTTCGAGGCAGTGGGTGAAGGCCTGCGTTTCGATGCGGAAGCGCAAGTGTCCGGTGCCAATGTCACCGGCAGTGAACTGGCCCGCGTGAACCTGCGCCTGACGCGCGCAGGCAGCGGCAGCAGCGACCGCGCCGCATTGCTCGACCAGCGCGACCAGCTGCTCGAACGGCTCGCCGGCTTCACCACGGTCGGCACCCAGTTCGCGGCTGACGGCACGGTCGCGGTGTCGCTGGGTACCAATCCGCCGCGCAGCTTCGTACAGGGCGGTACCGCAGGAACGCTGGCCTCGGCGACTGCTGCCGACGGCACGCTCAGCTTCAGCGTCGACGGACAGGCGATGGCGCCCGGATCGGGCAGCCTTGCAGGTGCGGCGCTCGCCCTCACCGAGCTCGCGTCGGTGCGCACCCGGCTCGATACGATTGCAGCGGGGATTGCCGATACGGTCAACAATGCGCAAGCCGCGGGCTCCGCGCTCGACGGTTCGCAGGGTCAGCCGATCTTTACCGGGACCACGGCAGGCACGCTCAAGGTTGTGATGACCAGCGGCCAAGGGCTCGCGACCGCGCCCGCAGGCGCGGTCGCGGGCAGCCGCGATGACGCAAACCTCAGCGCGCTGCGCCAGTCGCTTGCCACGCTCGATCCGGCGCAGCAGCTCAACGGGCTGCTGTTCGACGTCTCGAGCAAGGTCGCGGGCCGCAATGTCACGCAAAGCGCGCTGCAGACGATCGCATCGTCGGCGCGGATATCGCTCGAGCAGCAATCGGGCGTGGACCTCGATACCGAGGCGGCCAATCTGATCCGGTTCCAGCAGGCCTTCCAAGCCTCGGGCCGGGCGATGCAGACCGCCAGCGACATATTCGACACTCTCTTAGGGATCGGGCGATGATCAATCTGAGTACCGGCGCATTCTACGAGCGTAGCACCAGCCAGATCGGTGGGCTGCGCGCGCAGGCCGAAACGCTGCAACAGCAGATCGGTACGGGCGAACGGCTTCAGCGCTCGTCCGATGATCCGGTGGCAGCCGCGCGGCTGCGGATGCTGGCGCGCACCGATCGCATCAGCCAGGTCGACACGCGCAATTCCGAGCTGGCGGAAGCGAATCTGGCGCTGACCGACGAGACGCTCGGCTCGATCGCCGACCTCGTGGTCCGGGTGCGCGAACTGGCCGTGCAGGCCGCATCCACTACGCTGAACGACGATCAGCGCGCGACGATCGGGACCGAAATCGCCAGCCTGCGCGAGAACCTCGTGCTGCTGGCCAACAGCCGCAACATTTCCGGCCATGCGCTGCTGGGCGGCCAGACTGCCGGCCAGGCCTATACCGATAATGGCACGGGCATCGACTACGTCGGCAGCGGCGGGGTCACGCCGGTCGAGATCGGCGAAGGCCAGACCGTCGTGCCGGGGCTCACGGGGCCCGATGTCTTCAATTTCGATACCGCCAATGGTCCGAGCGACCTGTTTGCCGTGCTGAGCAATCTCGCAGCAGCTCTCGCAACGGGGGAGCCGATGCGATCAGCGCCAGTTCCGCCGCGCTGGGCGAACTCGATGCGGGCCTGGAAAAGGTCACCACCGCGCAGACGGTTATCGGTTCGCGGCTCAACTGGGTCGATCTCATGAGCGAACGGCGCGAGGTCAATTCCGAACGCGTAGCCGATGAACGCTCGACCGTGGGCGGCGCAGACATCGCCGTCACGATGAGCAGGCTGCAGGAAACGCTCACCGTGCTCGAGGCCAGCCAGGCCAGCTTTGTCCGCCTGGCCAACCTCTCGCTGTTCTCATTGCTGCGCTGATCGCGCCTAAACCCAAGGAAGATTTCCAATGTACGCGGTTATCGGCATCATCGTCCTGCTCGTCATGGTCTTTGGCGGCTTCATGCTCAGCGGCGGCGCGCTGGGGCCCGTCATGGCGGCCATGCCCTACGAAATGCTGATCATCGGCGGCGCCGCCGCCGGGGCGCTGGTGGCCGGCAACTCGCTCGACGGGCTGAAAGCGCTGGGCACCGCGATGGGCAAGATCTTCAAGGGGCCGAAGCACGACAAGCAGGATCATGTCGATGCGATCGCGCTGACCACCCAGCTGATGCGCATGCTCAAGAACGATGGTCCCGTCGCGCTGGAAAGCCATCTCGAGGATCCCGCCAACTCGACCGTCTTCAGTGCCTATCCCAACCTGCTCAAGAACGAAGCGCTGATTGCGCTGATCTGCGACACGCTGACGCTGCTGGTGGTGTCTTCGGGCACGCTCGAAACGCATGCCGTGGAAGAGGTGATGGACAATGCGATGAAGACGCATTTCCACGAGATGCACGAACCGCAGCACAACCTGCAGACGCTGTCGGACGCCTTGCCGGCCCTCGGCATCGTCGCCGCCGTCCTCGGCGTGGTGAAGACCATGGGCTCGATCGACAAGCCCCCCGAAATCCTCGGCAAGATGATTGGCGCGGCGCTGGTCGGCACCTTCCTCGGCGTGCTGCTAGCCTATGGGATTGTCGGTCCGCTGGCCGGCCGGCTCAAGCAGGTGCTCGAACAGGACGAACAGATCTTCCATGCGGTCAAGCAGGTGATCATCGCTTCGCTCTATGGCCATCCGCAGCCGTTGGTCGTCGAAAGCGCACGGTCGGGTCTGGGCCATACGGTGCGCCCGGGGCTGAACGAATTGCTCGACGCGTTGCGGGGTAGGTAGGATGGCCACCGCAGCCGAGGGTCGCAACGATCCCGCCCCGATCATCGTCAAGAAGGTGACCGTCATCGAGGCGGGTCATCACGGCGGCGCCTGGAAAGTCGCCTATGCCGATTTCGTAACCGCGATGATGGCCTTCTTCCTGCTGCTCTGGCTGCTTGGCGCGACCACCGAAGACCAGCGCAAGGGGCTGGCGGACTATTTCACCCCGACCCTGGTCAAGACCAAGGAACAGAGCGCGGGCGCCGATGGGGTGCTGGGCGGTTCCTCGCTGGTCGATGTCGACAACTACCCGCACGCCGCAGGGCAGACGGGGACGCAGACCCTGACCGTTCCGCGCGATGCGACCGGCGGCCCGCGCGAGGGCGCTGCCAGCATCAAGCGGATCCAGGAACGGGTCGCCGAGGCGATCGCCGAAAAGGAACGGCTCAAGCGGCTGATGCATCAGGTGCGCATGATCCCGACCACCACCGGCATCCGGATCGATCTGGTCGACGATGCCGATTTCTCGATGTTCTCGCTCGGCACGACGGTGCTGACCCCCGACGCGCGCGACCTGCTCGATCTGGTCGCCCAGGCGATCGTCCCCGAAGGCGGCAAGATCACCGTGCGGGGCCACACCGACGCACTCAAATATCGCGATCCGAGCCGGGTCAACAACTGGTCGCTGTCGGCAGGCCGGGCGGAAACAACGCGCCAGAACCTGATCCGGCACGGCATATCGCGCGACCGCTTCCGCCGGATCGAGGGCGTGGCCGATACCGAACCGCTGATCGCCGACAACCCGGCGGACCCGCGCAATCGCCGCATATCGATCTCGCTCGAGAACTAGCGGCCGCGCCCGCGGCTACTGCCAGCGCTCCATCTTGCGGTAGATCGTCGTCAGTCCGCCCCATAGGCGCGGCAGAAAACCTCGACCGCGCCAGCGATCCGTTCGCGGTTGCGCGCGTCATCGACCGGTGCGCCGAAGCGCCGTTCGAGATCGCCCATGCCCTTGCACATGCTGGCGAATTGCTCGGCTGCCAGTTCGGGGTCGTCGACCGTCAGTTCGCCGGCTTCGCCCATCGCTGCGATCAGTTCAGCAAAGGCCCGTTTCATCCGGTGCGGCCCGGCGGCGAGGAAGGCCGCACCAATCGCCGGGTCATGCTCGGTCTCGGCGGCAACGCGCCGTTCGAAGCGGATGAATTCAGGGCGTGAAAGAAACGCCACCATCGCCTCGCCGATCGTCGTCAGGCGGGCGCGCAATGCCCCGCTGGGCAGTTCGGGGACGGCCAGGGCCGTGCTGATCTGTTCGCATTCGCGCTCGACCGCGGCAGCGAACAGGCCGCGCTTGTCGCCGAAGCGGTTGTAGACCGTAACCTTGGACACGCCCGCGTCGGCGGCGATCTGCTCGATCGAACTGGCGGCGAAACCATGCTCGAGGAAGCTGGCGCCCGCAGCGCCGAGGATGGCGTCGCGCTTGGCCTCGTCAGTGGGCCGGCCGGGCCTCTTGGCATCGTTTCTTGACAATCTGAACGCCTCCGTTCACTTGAACGCTGTCGTTCAGTAATGGACGAGTGCTGGAGGGAAGGCAAGCAAGCGTGCTCTGGATTGCGATCAGGATGCTGACCGGCGACGCCCAGAAGTTCTACGGGCTGGTTTTCGGCATTGCCTTTTCCACCCTGCTGATCACCCAGCAGCTGACCATCTTCGTCAATCTGATCGAACGCGGCGCGAGCGGGGTCTACAACGTCTCCAGCGCCGATGTCTGGGTGATGGACCCGGTCAGCCGCACCACCGATGTCGCCTATGCAATGCCCTCTACCGCGCTCGACAAGGTGCGCAGCGTCCCGGGGGTCGAATGGGCGGTCCCGCACATCCGGGCGCAGGCCAGCGTGCGCACGCGCGACGGCGATCTCGAAGGCGTGGCGGTGATCGGGGTCGACGATGCGACGCTGATCGGCCTGCCCAAGCGCATGATCGAGGGATCGACCGAAGTCCTGTCGCAGCCCGACAGCGTGATCATCGATGATGTCGGCACCACCCGGATGTTCCCGGGCCAGTCGCCGATCGGCGAACGGCTGGAACTGAACGACCAGCGCGCCGTGATCCGCGGCATCGCCGACGCGGTGCCCAGCTTCACCAGCACGGTGGTGCTGTATACCAAGTACAGCCAGGCGCTGAATTTCGTGCCCGGCACGCGCAACCGCCTGTCCTTCGTGCTGGTCGGCGCGCAGCAGCCGCAGCAGGCTGCGGCGCTGGCCGAACGGATCGAGCGGGAAACCGGCCTCAGGGCTCGGACCCGCGACGAATTCGCGCAGGACGGGATCGATTTCATCATCGAGAACACCGGTATCCCGCTCAATTTCGGGATCACGGTGGCACTCGGCTTCGTGGTCGGGGTGGCGATCGTCGGGTTGACCTTCAGCCTGTTCATCCGCGACAACATCAAGCAGTTCGGCGCGCTGAAGGCGATCGGGGTGACCAATGGCAAGATCCGCCGGATGGTTGCCGCTCAGGCGGGGCTGGTGGGCCTGGCTGGCTATGGCCTTGGCATATTGGGCACCGTGCTGTTCATCTGGGGCTTTTCGAGCAACCCGACCTTCAAGGGGTTCTACATCCCCTGGCAGATCCCGCTGATCAGTCTTGCCGCGGTGACGCTGATCCTCGCGCTGACCGGCTGGCTGGCGCTGCGCAACGTGCTCAAGACCGAACCCGCATCGGTGTTCCGCTGATGGGGGAGGCGATGGACACCGCCGCCATCGGCGGCTGCACCCCGCAGGCGGCAATCTGCACGCGCGGCGTGACGCGCGATTTCGTGGCCGGCCAGCAGACCATCACCGTGCTGCATGGCATCGATCTCGACATACGCGCGGGCGAGCTGACTTTCCTCGTCGGCGAAAGCGGCTCGGGCAAGACCACGCTCATCTCGATCATGTGCGGCATCCTGTGGCCGACGCTGGGCGAGGTGAAGGTCTTCGGCACTGATATCTACGATCTCGCCGATACCGAGCTGGTCGAATTCCGGCTGCAGAACATCGGCTTCATCTTCCAGCAGTACAATCTGATCCCCTCGATCGACGCTGCCAGCAATGCCGCGGTGCCGCTGATCGCGCAGGGAATGGATCGCCATGACGCGCGCGAGCGTGCGGTGGCGATGCTGGAAAAGCTCAATATCGGCGATCAGGCGGCCAAGCTGCCCAACCAGCTGTCGGGCGGCCAGCAGCAGCGTGTGGCGATTGCGCGCGCGCTGGTCCACGAACCACGGCTGGTGGTGTGCGACGAACCCACCGCCGCGCTCGACGCCTCTTCGGGCCGCCGGGTGATGGACCTCCTGCGCGAAGTCGCGGTGGCCGAAGACCGCGCCTGCATCATCGTCACGCACGACAACCGCATTTTCGATCTCGCGGACCGCATCCTTGTGCTCGAGGACGGGCGGATCACGCATGACGGCAAGGACATGCCCGAAGGACACTGACATGGCACTCGACCTGAAGAACCTCAGCTTTTCGCGCCAGATCCTGCCCGTCGCGGCGCTGCTGGGCCTGATCGCCGCGGCGATCTTCATCCTTGCGGGCATGCCTGATCGGGACTTGTCCGAACCCGGCCGCGAACCACCCCGGGCGCCCGAAGCGCTGGCCGATTCCCTGCGCGTGGCAGGTTCGGGGGTGGTCGAACCGTCGAGCGAGACGATCCAGCTCGGATCGGCGCTGTCGGGGCTGATCACGGGCCTGTATGTCCAGCCCGGCGACCGGGTGACCGAGGGCGAGGTGCTGTTCACGGTCGATCCCCGCGCGGCGCGCGCGCAATTGCGCGAGGCCGAGGCCGCGATCGCCGAAGCACGCGCCGCGATTGCCGAGGCGCGAAGCACGCAGGCGACCGCGGCGAGCCAGCTCGAACTCTATCGCAATGTCGAGGATCCGGCCGCCGTCAGCCGTGCCGAAGTGATCCGCGCCGAAGGCGAGGCCGCTGCTGCAAATGAACGTCTGCGGCTGGCGCAGGCGCGGCTGCAGGCAGCGCAGGCGCGCGCGGGTTCGGCGCAGACGCAGATTGCCCAGCTTACCGTGCGGGCGCCGATCGCGGGCCAGATCCTCGCGGTGAACATCCGCAAGGGCGAATATGTCAGCACCATGGGCGCCAGCGCGCAGCCCTTCATCGAAATGGGGCAGACCGACCCGCTGCACGTGCGGATCGATATCGACGAGGAACAGGCCCCCCGGCTGGCACTGGGCGAACCTGCCACCGTCAGCCCGCGCGGGGCGGCGGATCGGCAGGTCCGCGCGTCCTTCGTCCGGGCCGAACCGCTGGTGGTTCCCAAGCGTTCGCTCACCAACAGCGCGGCCGAAAGGGTCGATGTGCGCGTGCTCCAGGTGATTTACGAACTGCCCGAAACCGATGGGCTGTTCCGTGTTGGCCAGCAGGTCGATGCCTATATCGCGGCCGAGGGCGCCGCGAAATGAGGGCTCGCGGGTTTCTTGCCGCTGCCAGTGCGCTGGCCCTGACCGCCTGCGCGGCCGGGCCGCCGCCCGAAGTGGCCACGCCCGTTCCGGTTCTGCCGGACGCGTTCCTGTTTGCGCCCGATCCTTCAGCCAGCGCATCGCTGGCGGCGCTGATGCCGGTCGCGGATCCGGCGTTCGATACGCTGGCAGCGCAGGCGCTGGCCTCCTCGCCGACGCTGGGTGAAGCGGCCGCACGCGTCGAGGAAGCGCGCGCCGGGGCGGATCGCGCGGGCGACGAGCGGCTGCCGGAGATCGGCGCGAACGGCTCGGTCACCGGGCAGCGCAGCAATCCCGGTTCTTTCGGCGGGGGCTGCCGCCGGGAATTTCCTTCGACACCGAGCGGGTGTCCTACGCTGCCAATGTCACCGCCCGCTGGGATCTCGACCTGTTCGGCCGGCTGCGCGCGCAGGAGCGCGGCGCGCTGGCACGCTTCGATGCCGCCAATGCGCGCGCCCGCGCGGTGCGGATCGCGCTGCTGGCGGAAATCGCGGCAAGCGTGATCGACTGGCGCACGCTTGCAGCGCGTGAACGCGAAATTCGCAACGATCTGGCATCGGCCGAAGAACTCGCCCGGCTGGCCGGTGTGCGCGAGCGCGCCGGGATCGCGCCCGGTTTCGACCGGGTGCGCGCCGAAGGCTCAGCGGCGGGCTCGCGCAGCCGGCTGGTCGCGCTGGAAAGCGAGCGCGCGCGCCTCCTCGGCCGGCTGGTCACGCTGACCGCGCAGGGCGGGGCGCAGGTCCGTGCTGCATTGGCGCAGGAAAATCCGGCGGCGCTCGATCCGCCCCCGCCGGCGACCTTGCCGTCGGTGCTGCTTGCCAACCGGCCCGACGTGATTGCCGCGGCAGCCGATCTGGCCGCGGCCGATGCCGCTCTGGCGGCTGCGGCGCGGCGGCGGTTCCCCGTGTTCGACCTGTCAGGCGCGATCGGCCTGCTCGCCTTCGGCATCGGCGATGTGTTCGACAATGAATCGCTCGTGGGCAGCCTGGCCGGATCGATTGCCGGGCCGCTGCTCGATTTCGGGCGGATCGCGGCGGAGATCGACGGTGCGGCAGCGGGCAAGCGCGCGGCCTTCGAAGCCTATCGCGGTGCGGTCTACACCGCACTGGGCGATGCGGAGGCGGCCTATGGCGTGGTCGCGACTGCGGATGCCGAGGCTGCCGCAGCTGCGCGCGAGGCCGCCGCATTGCAGCGCGCCGCGCGGCTGGCCAATGCGCGTTTCGAGGCCGGGCTCGCCGATTTTCTCACCGTGCTCGATGCGCGGCGCGCTGCCGATGCCAGCGGCGAACGCGCCGCCGCGGCGCAGGGCCGCGCGCGGCGCGCCCGAGTGCTGCTGTGGCAGGCGCTGGGCGGCGGCACACTGCGCTAGCCTGCCTGCCGCGATGCGGGGCTAGATCGTCGCGCCGCCATCGACCACGATGGTCTGCCCGGTGGTCCATTTCGCGGCGGGCGACGCCAGATAGACCGCCGCCCCAGCGATATCCTCGGGCTCGCCGATGCGCCGCATGGCCAGCGCCTTCTCGGTCGCCGCCAGCGCATCGGGATTGTCCCACAATGCCTTGGCGAAATCGGTCTTCACCAGCCCCGGGGCGATCCCGTTGATGCGGATCCCGTGCTTGCCGTTCTCCGCGGCGTAATTGCGCACCAGCTGGAAATCCGCGGCCTTCGAGATGCAATAGGCACCGATGGTCGTCGACGCGCGCAGCCCGCCGATCGAGCTGATGATGACGATCGCCCCGTCGCCCTTGTCGCGCATGGCGGGCAGCGCCAGCTGGATCAGCCAGTGGTTCGAGATGACGTTGTTGTCGAGGATCTTGCGGAACTGTTCGTCGGCAATCCCGTCCATCGAGCCGTAATAGGGATTGCTGGCGGCATTGCAGACGAGGATGTCGACCGGGCCGAGCCGGGCGACGGTCTGCGCGAACAGGTCTTCGAGCTGCGCCTTTTCCGAAATGCTCGCCGCGATTGCCACGGCGCTGCCATCGCCATGCGCGGCGTTGATTTCGGCGGCGACCGCCTCGCAGGCATCCTGCTTGCGGCTCGAGATCACCACGCGGGCGCCCTGCGCGGCCAGCCCTTCGGCGATGGCGCGGCCGATCCCGCGGCTCGATCCGGTGACGATCGCGACTTTCCCTGACAGGTCGAATGGCGACATGATTGGTTCCCCTTGCATAAGTTGAGGGGGCCCGAAGCTGTCGCTGCAGGCCCCCCGGTAGGTGCGGTCCGTTTGCTCAGAAGCGGGTACGGATACCGAGGCGGTAATTGCGTCCGATGGCATTGCCGATGAACGGGTTGTAGCCAAGCGGAAGCTGCGCTTCGGCCGGTTCGGCATCGGTGAAGTTTTCTACCGCGGCCTGAAGCTGGACGTCGGCCCCCGCGATCGCGAGATCGTAGGCCACCGAGAAGTCGTGCTGCGTGTAGGAACCGCTTTCGACCCCGAAATTGGTGCCCACGCCGCCGCCCGTGCTGAAGCACGGATCGCGATCGACGCAGCGATCGTCGGTCACCCCGTCGATGTGCTGGACCGAATAGCGTGCGTTGAAATCGCCGAACCCGAGATTGACGAACGCATTGGCGCGCCATTCCGGAACCGTGTTCGGATCGCGGAAATAATTGCCGAAGCCCACCGCGTCATAGGCGGGCTGCACGTTCACGCCCTGGACGATGAAATCGTCGAAGCTGTAATCGAGGTTCCACACCGCATTGGTGCCGAAGCTCAGATCCGCCCGGTCGCCCAGCGGGAAGCTGGCGTTGAGCGCGAAGTCGAGACCGGCGATCTTGACGTCGGGCCCATTGACGAAATCGGTCCGCACGCGGCTGATGTCGATCCCCAGCGTCGTGCCCTGGATACACTGGTTGTTCGAGAAGGTGATCAGATTGGCCAGCGGGCTCGAACAGTCGACCGGGGCCTGCCCGGTGGTCTGGAAATTGCCCACGAAGCTCGCGATCGCATTCCCCGGCGTGGTGGTGATGCGGTCTTCGAGGTCGATCGACCAGTAGTCGACCGAGAAGGTCACGTCGCCGCCGCCGACCGGTGCGGAAATGATCGCCCCGATGTTGTAGGTGAAGGCGGTTTCGGGATCGAGATCGGTCGGGTTGCCGTAGATGTCCTTCGACTTGTAATTGCCGCCTGCCGCGGTGAAGCCTTCGAGCGCGGTCACGAAATTGGGCGACACGTTCGATGCCAGCGGGCCGCGGAAGGTGGTCCCCACCGATCCGCGCAGGGTCAGCCAGTCGGTCACTTCGAAGCGCGCCGAGCCCTTGGGATTGATCGTCGAACCGATCGGGCTGCCGTAATCCTCGAAGCGGACGGCCGCCGACAGTTCGAGCCGGTCGGTGATCGGCGCGTTCACTTCGGCGAAGAACGCGTAGACGTCCTGCTGCAGCTTCACCGGGCGCGAACCGCCAAGGAAGATGAACGGGCCCACCCCTTCGGTGGTCGTGCCCACGCAGCTCTGGTCGCCTTCGATGAAACACGGGTTCACATCGACGTTCGATTCATCGTTGTAGGGATCGCTGGTATAGCGATTGTCGCGGAACTGGGCGCCCACGGCGAAGGCCAGCGGCCCCCCGGAGAAGGTGAGCCCGGTTTCGCCCGCCAGGACGAAATCGAAGACGAATTGCGATTCCTCTTCGCGCGTGCCGTTGGGGACCTGCAGCCACGCCACCAGCTCCTCGCTGTTGTCATTGCCCGGCACGTAGAACGGGTTGGCGATGTTGAACGAACCATTGCCCGGACCGGCGTTGGCGAAGGGGTTGAACCACTGGCAGCCATTTGCGCCCGGGGTGGTGCCATCGCAGTCGGGACCGCCAAAACCGTTCAGCGCCGCTTGCAGGCGCGACCCGATGATCCCGGGGGTGTAGAAGTCACGCTTCGATTCCCAGAAGGTGCCGTCGACATTGAGCCGCAGCGTATCGCTCAGCGCGAACTCCAGCCCGCCGCTGAAACGGTAGGCATCGTTGATTGCGCTGCCGGTGCCGGCGCCGCGGTCGGGATCGCGCGGATTGCCGAGGAAGCCGAACGGCCGGTACAGCACGTTGGTGATGGCCACGATCGGATCGGTTGCCGAGCTCTGCGGCAGGCCGACCTGGTCGAGGAAAGCGGCCACGCCGGGGTTGTTCGGCGAGGTGCTGAACGCGCTGACGAAGCCCGACCCGCGCGGCCCCTGCGTCGGCGGGAATGCCGGCGAATAGTTGAGCGAGGTCAGTTCGCTGCGCGAATAGAGCGCCTCGGCGCGGAAGCGCAGCGTATCGCTCAGGTCGACGGTGAGTTCGGCGAAGGCCTGGTAGCGGTCCTCGTCCTCGGTGATGTTGTCGAAGGGGACATAGGTGAAATAGCAGCGGCCAAGATCGACCGTTCCGCCCAGTTCGGTACAGCCCGCGTCGGGCCGGATCTGCGTGTTGACCGTGCCAGTCCCCGTATCGAGATAGGAGACTGCGAACAGCCCCGGGGTCGCCAGCGCGGAATAGGCCGAGGGATTGGTTTCGTAACCGACGTTGACGAAGTCGCGCTGCGGCGTGCCGAGTTCGCTGCGGTGCTGCCACCCGGCGCCGAAGACGAAATTGCCCGTGTCGCCCAACTCGACACCGGCCAGTGCGCTCAGGCTGTAATTGTCGTCGGAACCGTCGATGAAATTGTAGTCACCCTGCACTTCGAGACCGGTGAAGGTCGAGCGGGTGATGAAGTTGGCGACGCCTGCGATCGCATCCGAACCGTAGGTCGAACCGGCCCCGTCCTTGAGCAGTTCGATCCGTTCGAGAGCGAACAGCGGCATCAGCTGGGTGTCGACGAAACCCGCGCCGGGGCTGAGGATGGTGCGCTTGCCGTTGAGCAGCACCAGCGTGCGCTGCGGCCCGAGCCCGCGCAGGTTGAGCGAGCCGACGCCCTGGAAACCCTGTGCGTCGGTGGAAAACTGGTTGGTATCGCCCAGCGATGCGCCGACCGAGGGCAGTTCCTTGATGAATTCGAGCGGGCTGTCGACGCCCTGTTCGGCGAGGTCGTCGGCGGTGAAGACATCCACCGGCAGCGCCGCGTCTTCGGGCGTCCCGCGAATATAGGAACCGGTAACGACGATGCGGTTTTCATTTTGCGTCGCGGCTCCGGCGGTCTCGACCTCTGCCTGGGCCAGGGCCGGGGTTGCCGAAAGCGCAGCAGTGGCGAGCGCGCCCAGCGCGCAACTGTGGCGTAAAGTGAATCTGGTCATGTCCCTCTCCATTTGGAGGTACGTCTTTTTTATCGCGTACCTTCCACTCGAAAGAGAATGCGCAGTTTCGCTTTATGTCAAGTCGGCAACAAGTTCCTTTTGTAATCGGTCGCCCTGGGCTCATACCGATAATTCTAAATTACTCTTTAAGTTACGCGGGCATAGCGGCGCGATTGCCACGGCCCGAAATTTTTCAACCGACCGTGCTCGACGCGCAAAAAAGGGGCCCGGCATCGCGTGATGCCGGGCCCCCGTTCATGGTCGGTGACGCGATCAGAAGCCTGCGCGTACCGTGATGCCGTAGGTGCGCGGTTCGGCGAGGAAGGCCGAATAGGTCTGCTGCTCGGCAACGAACGGCGTGTTGAAGGCCACCTGGCTGTAGTCGATGTCGAACAGATTGTTCGCCCACAGCTCGACGCCCCAGCGACGGTCGGGACCGGTGATGCCGACGCGGCCGTTGACCAGCGTGAACCCGTCCTGTTCCTTGCCGTACAGCAGGTCCGAACCGGTGTTGTAGTCATCGGTGGTGCGGGCGTTCAGGAAGAACAGGCCCGACAGACCCGAATTGCCGATCGGCGGGGTCCAGCTGAGCGAGGCGGTGGCGGTCACTTCGGGGGCGTTCGACAGATTGTCGCCCGGAAGCAGCCGCAGCGCGGGATCGAGCGGCGATCCGTTGTCCTGGCCCACGAGATTGTCCTCGTAGCTGGTATCGGCATAGGTGAGACCCATCGTCATGGTGAGGTCGCGGATCGGGCTGACCGATGCCTCGAACTCGACACCCTGCGCGATCACGCCCGGAGCGACGTTTTCGGCAGCGCAGCTTCCGGTGGATCCGTCGCCATCGCGATCGGCCCCGCCGAGATCGGTGTCACAGCCATTGATGTTCTGGACCAGGAAGACCGTGCCGTTGAAGGTGTTCAGCTGGAAGTTGGAGAACTCCTGGCGGAACGCGGCAACGCTGAAGCCCCAGTCGCGGGCCGAATATTTCACGCCCACTTCGAAGGCATCGACCGTTTCGGCGTCGAACTGCAGCGCGCTGGGGTCCAGAGTGGCAGCGTCGAATTCGACCGGCAGAGCGAGCGCCGAGCGATCGAGATTGAAGCCGCCGGCCTTGTAGCCCTTCGAGTAGGAGCCGTAGACCATCCAGTCGGGATCGGGCTTCCAGCTGAGGATCGCGGTACCGGTGAACTCGTCTTCCTTGCGCTGGTCCGACAGCGTCACGCCGTCGAGTTCGGCAGTCGAGTTGCCCTGGCACGACAGGCCGATGAGGCCGGCCGCGAGACCACCAAGCGGGGTCGCCAGAAGGCCGTCCAGCAGCGCGCGGCTCTGCGGGCAGAACACGTTGTCATTGCTGAAGGCTGCGTCGAAATCCTTGGTTTCGTTGGTGTAACGAAGGCCAAGCGTCAGATCGACCGTGTCGGTGACGTGGACGATGTTGTGCGTGAAGACCGCGAAGTTCTCGCTGGTCTGGTTGTACCGGTCGCCATTGCTGCCGATATCGCGCACCTGCGCCAGATTGTTGATACCGGCAATGATCAGCGGCGTTGCCGGTCCGAATGCCGGAGTGCCGGTAAGCGTCCCGTCCAGCGCGGCGACATTGGCACCCAGGCAGTTGTCGGCCGACGGGTTGGCCAGCGCGGGGTTGATCGCCAGCGCGATACGGCAGTTGGCGAAAGTGCCGTAATCGTTGCCGAACCGCAGGTTGTCGCGCGTTTCCAGCTTTTCATTGGCGTAATAGGCGCCGATCAGCCAGTCGAGCGTGTCGTTGAATGCCGTGCCGTTGAGGCGGAATTCCTGCGTGAAGGTCTTGAATTCACGCGCGCCGGCATCGGGGCCGGGGGCACGGTACAGCAGGTCGACCTGCGTGTAGTCGGTGTCCGAACCCTGGAAGTTCGAATATTCGCGATAGCCGGTGATTGAGGTCAGCGTCACATCGCCGAAGTTCCAGTTCACTTCGCCCGAAATGCCCCAGTCTTCGGTCTCGCCCTGGTAGGAACGACCGGGAGACACGTAGATATCGCGGTTGAAGGTCGACTGCGTCAGCCCGCGCGGATCCTGCCCGAGCCCGAGCAGGATCGGGATGATCGGATTGTCGGTGCTGGTGAGGGCGGGGCCGCCTTCGGGGCGGTTGTACCGGTCGAGCCCGGGCGATACGCGTGCGAGCGGCGCAAATTCGGGCTGGACGAAGGTTGCGGCGCAGCAGGCCTCGTCCTTGTTCGAATAATCGCCAACGAGGCGGATGCTGAGATCGCTGGTCGGTTCGAACAGCAGCTGGCCGCGCACGAGATAGCGGTCGCGGTCGTTGATCCGCACATCGTTGACGACATCGTTGTAGAAGCCGTCGCGCTCGAAATAGACGCCGTCGATCCGCGCGGCGACCGTATCGCCCAGCGGCGCGTTGATTCCGGCTTCGACCTTGATCGCGTCGTAATTGCCATAGGTGAAGGCGCCGTAGCCCGAAAATTCGAACTCGGGCGGGGCGGTGTAGATGTTGATCAGGCCGGCCGAGGAGTTGCGGCCGCCCAGCGTGCCCTGCGGGCCGCGGAGGATCTCGACCCGGTCGAGCGGTCCGAGTTCGGACAGCGCATTGCCCGAGCGCGAACGATAGACGCCGTCGACGAAGACCGCGACCGAGCTTTCGAGACCGGGGTTGTCGCCGACCGTACCAATGCCACGAATACGGGCCGAACCATTGGCTTCGTTACCGGTCGAGGAGACCAGCAGCGAAGGCGCGACCTGGTTGAGGTCGCGAATGTCGGCCACGCCCGATTTCTCGAGCATTTCGCCCGACACTGCCGAGACCGCGACCGGAACGTCGGACAGCGCCTGTTCGCGGCCCTGCGCGCGCACGATGATGACATTGCCACCATCGACTTCGGCATTGTCGATTAGATCGGTATCATCGACACTTGTGGCTGCATCCTGCGCCTGGGCCATGGCCGGGGTAAGCGCCAGCGCACAGGCGAGGGCACCGAAGGCGCATTGGTGGCGTAAACCGAATTTACTCATTTTTTCTCCTCTCACCGGGCCCGGCACACACCGGGCCCATTTGTTGTTTTTTTGCAGTTCAAACCGGCATGGCGGGCGCTGTCAAGGCGCAGCGGACGAACGACTTCACCGTTCGACCGATTTCCATACCGGCGTTTCAATTATGTCGCAGATTCGATGAAGGTCAGGCGAACTTTCCGCTGTCTTCGGCTCGCGCGCGCAGATAGTTGCTCACCGGCAGTCCGTGCTGCTCCAGCCCGGCGACCACCGTATCCAGCCCGATCGTCTGCGCCCAGAACATCGGTCCGCCCGTGTAGAGCGGCCAGCCATAACCATTGATCCACACCACGTCGATGTCGCTGGCGCGCTGGGCCATGCCTTCATCGAGGATTTCGGCGCCCTCGTTGACCATCGGATAAAGCAGCCGTTCGCGGATCTCGTCTTTCGAAATCGCGCGCTGCGGCTTGCCCTCCTGTGCCGCGAAATCGGCGATGATCTGCTTGACCTCGTCCGACGGCGTGCGGTTGCGCGCCTCGTCGTAGTCGTAGAAACCCTTGCCCGCCTTCTGCCCGAACCGTCCCGCCGCGCACAGCGCTTCGCGGATGGTGGTCACCTTGCTCGGATCGCGGTGCCAGCCGATGTCGATACCGGCGAGGTCGGCCATCTGGAACGGGCCCATCGGAAAGCCGAAGTCGAGCAGGACGTCATCGACTTCCCAGTAATTGGCGCCTTCCATCAGCAGTTCGTTCGCCTGTTCCTGCCGCTTCGACAGCATGCGGTTGCCGATGAAGCCGGGACACACGCCCGACACCGCCGCGACCTTGCCGATCTTCTTCGACAGCTTCATCACCGTGGCTAGCACATCGTGCCGCGTTTCCTTGCCGCGGACGACCTCGAGCAGCTTCATGATATTTGCCGGCGAGAAGAAGTGGAGCCCCACGACATAGCCCGGCCGCTGTGTTGCCGTGGCGATCTCGTCGACATCGAGATAGCTGGTGTTCGAGGCCAGGATCGCACCCTGCTTGACCACCTCGTCGAGCTTCGAGAACACCTCTTTCTTGACCTTCATGTCCTCGAAGACGGCCTCGATCACCAGGTCGCAATCGGCGAGGTCTTCATAGGCCAGCGTCGGGGTCAGCAGGCCCATCGCCTGCTCGACCTGCTCGGGCGACATGCGGCCTTTCTTCGCGGTCGCTTCGTAATTCTTGCGGATGATCCCGGTGCCGCGATCGAGCGCGTCCTGCGCCATCTCGAGGATCGTCACGGGGATGCCGGCCGACAGGAAGTTCATCGCGATGCCGCCGCCCATCGTGCCGGCGCCGATCACGCCGACCTTCTTGATCGGGATGAGCTGCGTGTCCTTGGGCACGTCGTCGATCTTGTTCGCAGCGCGTTCGGCGAAGAAATAATGGCGCATGGCCGCGCTCTGCGTGCCGGTCATGAGCTCGGTGAACAGCTCGCGTTCCTTCTTCACCCCGTCGGCATAGGACATCTGCCCGGCGGCCTTGACCGCCTCGATCGCGGCATTGGGTGCGTCGAAGCCGCGGATCTTGCGCGCCTGCGAGGCGCGGAAACGGTCGAACAGGTCGGGATCGCGCACGCCGTCCTCATTGGCCTTGCCTTCCGACGCACGCGGCACCGGCTGGCCGATCTTCGACCTGGCAAAAGCGATCGCATCGGCTTCGAGACTGTCTTCGCCCACGAGCGCATCGAGCAGGCCGATCGCCTCGGCCTTCTTGGCAGGGATCGGATTGCCGCCCACGACCAGCGGCAGCGCGGCTTCGGCGCCGATCAGGCGCGGGAGGCGCTGCGTCCCCGCAGCCCCGGGGATCAGCCCGAGCTTCACTTCTGGCAGCCCCATCTTGGCGCTGGGCACCGCGACGCGGTAGTGGCAGGCCAGCGCGACTTCGCACCCACCGCCCAGCGCGGTACCGTGGATCGCGGCCACGACCGGCTTGTCGCTCGCTTCCATCGCGTCGAGCGTTTCGGGCAGGTTGGGCCCGACCGGCGGCTTGCCGAATTCGGTGATGTCCGCCCCGGCGAAGAAGGTCTGCCCGTCGCAGCGAATGACCACCGCCTCGACGCCATCGTCCGCCAGCGCTTCCTCGATCGCGTCCTTCAGCCCGGCGCGGACGGCCTGGCCCAGCGCGTTGACCGGCGGATTGTCGGAAATGACCACCAGGACATTGTCATGGCGTTCGGTGCGAATGGGGGACGTCATCGGTTTCTCCTCAGGCGTGGGATTGGGTGAGGGCGGAATAGATCAGGGTCTTGAGCTGCCGCCGGATGGGATAGGTCGACGAAGGATAGACCTGCGTCATGAAAACCATGGTGATCCGTTCGACCGGATCGACGAAGAAGGCGGTCGAATAGGCGCCGCCCCAGTAGAATTCGCCCAGGCTCGACGGCATCAGCGTCTTCGCAGGGTCGATCACCATCGCAAAGCCCAGGCCGAACCCGGTGCCGGCATTGTTGGCTTCGGAAAACAGACTGCTCGACATCTCGGTAAGGTCGGCCCCGCCGGGCAGGTGGTTGGTGCGCATCAGCCGCACGGTCTTCGGGCTGAGTATCCGCGCGCCGTCGAGCTCGCCGCCGTTGAGCAGCATCGTGGCGAAGCGGTGGTAATCGGCAATGCTGCCGACCAGTCCGCCGCCGCCACTGTCGAAGGTACCGGCTCGGTTGAGTTTGCTGGTGGCCCCGGCGTCGATCATTCTAGGGGGCTTGCCGGGCCGATAGGCATAGGCATCGACCAGCCGGTCCGCCTGGCCTTCGGCGACCCCGAAGCGCGTATCCTTCATCCCCAGCGGGCCGAAGATATGCTGCTCGAAATAGTCGCCCAGGCGCATGCCGCTGATCCGCTCGACCGCAATCCCCAGCACATCGGTCGACACCGAATAATTCCATCCCTGGCCGGGCGCGAATTCGAGCGGCAGCTGCGCCAGCTTCTCGATGTAGCCGTCGCTGTCGAGGTGATTGCGCGCGAAGTCGAAATTGTTCTCGCGATAGACCGCGTCGATATTGGTGCGGTTCTGCAGGCCGTAGGTGAGGCCCGACATATGCGTCAGCAAATCGACGAAGCGCATCGGCGGGGCAGGGGTGCCCGGCGCGAAGGGGATCGAACCGCCGCCACCCGCATAAAGCGCGAGGTCAGCAAATTCGGGAAACACCCGCGTGACCGGTTCCTCAAGCGCGACCTTGCACTGTTCGACCAGCTGCATGAAGGCCACCGAAGCGACCGGCTTGGTCATGCTGGCGATGCGGAACAGCGCGTCGTCGCGCAGTTCGCGCCCGTCATCGCCCATTTTGCCGAGACTGGTGTAATGGACCGGCCGGCCATCGCGCGCGACCACCAGCTGCGCATTGGGCAGACGCCCGTTCGCAATATAGGCGTCGCTGAGGAAGGGCGCGATTCGCGCCAGCCTGCCCGCGTCGAATCCCAGCTCTCCGGCATCTGCCAGATCGAACATCCTGATCTCCTCTCCGCACATACCTATGCTTCGGTTTTGCCTGAATAGCGATTTCATCTGTTCTTGCCACCCTCATACCTTTGCTTCGAAGGCGACTTGCGCGACGCGGCCCCGCGGGGTTAGACCGATTGTTTGAGAGAGTTGGAGACTCGCCCACAGAGGCGGGAAGGGGAGAGCCATGAATAATCTCGCGCACGAAATCGGATTCGTGCCACCGGCCGGCTGGCCGGCCATGTCGCGGGCCGAATGCCGCGACCGCCTCACCGCACCGGGCGAACGCTTCGAAATGGAGACGATCGACATTCGCGGCGTGCCCACCCGCGTGTGGAAGCACGCGCCCACCAACATGCGCCAGGTGGCGATGGCCGCACGCACCCACGGGGACCGGCTGTTCGCCATCTACGAGGACGAGCGCGTCACTTATGAAGCGTGGTTCCGCGCAGTCGCGCGAATGGCTGCCGAACTTCGCGAGCGCGGTGTGGCGAAAGGCGACCGCGTGGCGCTGGCGATGCGCAATCTGCCCGAATGGCCGGTCGCGTTTTTCGCCGCGACCACGATCGGCGCGATCTGCGTGCCGCTCAATGCCTGGTGGACGGGCTCCGAGCTCGCCTTCGGCCTCGCCAATTCGGGCGCCAAGCTGCTGGTGTGCGACGCCGAACGCTGGGAGCGTATCGCCCCGCACCGCGGCGAGCTGCCCGATCTCGAACATGCTCTCGTATCGCGCAGCGATGCGCCACTGGAAGGGGCAGAGCAGCTTGAAGACGTCCTCGGAACGCCCAAGGATTATGCAGCGCTTCCTTCCGCCGCGCTGCCCCAGGTGGACATCGATCCCGAAGACGAAGCGACGATCTTCTACACCAGCGGCACCACCGGCCAGCCCAAGGGCGCGCTCGGTACGCATCGCAATCTGTGCACCAACATCATGTCGAGCGCATACAATGGGGCGATCGCCTTCCTGCGCCGCGGCGAGGAACCGCCGGCGCCGGTGCAGAAGGTCGGTCTGACTGTCATTCCACTGTTTCACGTCACCGCCTGTTCGGCGGGCCTGATGGGCTATGTCGTGGCCGGGCACACCATGGTGTTCATGCACAAATGGGACCCGGTTAAGGCGTTCCAGTTGATCGAGCGGGAGAAGGTCAATCTGACCGGCGGCGTCCCGACAATCGCCTGGCAATTGCTCGAGCATCCCGAACGCGCGAATTACGACCTCTCCAGCCTCGAGGCGGTGGCTTATGGCGGCGCTCCGGCGGCCCCCGAACTGGTCCGCAAGATCCACGAGGAATTCGGCGCGCTGCCGGCCAATGGCTGGGGCATGACCGAGACCATGGCCACGGTGACCGGCCATTCGAGCGAGGATTACCTCAACCGGCCCGACAGCTGCGGCCCGCCCGTCGCGGTGGCCGATCTCAAGATCGTGGGAGATGACGGCGTTACCGAACTGCCGGTGGGCGAAGTGGGCGAGCTGTGGGCGCGCGGTCCGATGGTGGTGAAGGGCTACTGGAACCGACCCGAGGCGACCGCCGAGACATTCGTCGACGGCTGGGTCCGCACGGGCGATCTGGCGCGGCTGGACGAGGAAGGCTGGTGCTACATCGTCGACCGGGCCAAGGACATGATCATTCGCGGGGGCGAAAACATCTACTCCTCCGAAGTCGAGAACGTGCTCTACGATCACCCCGCGGTGACCGATGCCGCGCTGGTGGCGATCGCGCATCCGACACTGGGCGAAGAACCCGCGGCGGTCGTGCACCTCGCCCCCGGCATGTCCGCTACCGAGGACGAATTGCGCGAATGGGTCGCCGCGCGTCTTGCCAAGTTCAAGGTGCCGGTGCGCATCGCCTTCGTGCAGGACACGCTGCCGCGCAATGCCAACGGCAAGATCCTCAAGAAGGATCTGGGTGCATTCTTCGCATGATCCGGCCAGCGGCGACCCGCAAGTTCGGCGAGAAGCGCGAAGCGATCGTCCATGCCGCGGCGGTGTTGATAAACGAGGTCGGGGTCCAGGCGACCACGCTGGCCGAAGTGGCGCGCGCAATCGGGCTCAACGCCACCAGCGTCACCTATTACTTCCCGCGCAAGGAACAACTGGTCGTTGCCGTATACGACCAGACGCTGACGCTGATGGAAGACATTGCGCGCGATGCGCTGTCGCAGGCCGATCCCGCCGCGCGGCTGCGCCATTTCATCGCTGCGCATGTCGAGCTGAGGAAGCGTATCCGCGCGGGCGAACGCGGGCTGACAGTGGCGCTGTCGGAAATCCGCACGCTCGATCCCGAAGTGCAGGATCCGCTGATGGCGCATTACCTGCGCGTGGTCGATCTGGTGCGGCGTTTCTTCGGCGAATGGCACGACAACGCCGAACGCGCGCTGTTTTCGGCGCGCGCGCATATCCTGCTCGAAGCGGTGATGTGGTGGCCGGTGTGGTCGATCCGCTATTCGGTGCTCGATTTCGCGCGCATCGAGGAACGGCTGTTCGACGTTCTGGCGCATGGCCTGCCGGCGCAGCGCGGCCGGTTCGAACCCGAACCGCTGACGGGCGGCTGGCGGACGGGGGAAGACGACGATGCGACGCAGAACGAGGCCTTCCTGCGCGCCGCGACCGTGATGATCAACGAGCGCGGCTATCGCGGCGCCTCGGTCAACCGCATCGCCGAAAGTCTGAATGTCACCAAGGGCAGTTTCTACCACCACCACGAAGCCAAGGACGATCTGGTGCTGGCCTGTTTCCAGCAGAGCTACGACCGGCTTTCCACCGTGCAGATCGCGGGCCGCGATATCGGCACCGATTACTGGAAGCGCCTGTCGAGCGTGCTGGCGGAGCTGGTCGACCTACAGTTCTTCGACCGCACGCCGCTGCTGCGCACCACCGCGCTGCAGGCGCTGGATACCGAACACAAGAGCGGCGTCGTCACGCGGTCCAACCGGCTGGCCCGCCGCTTTGCGGGCATGCTGATCGACGGGATTGCCGATGGTTCGGTGCGTCCTATCGATCCGCTGGTGGCGGGCCAGGTGATCATGTCGACGGTCAACTCAGCCTATGAGGCGCGGCACTGGGCGGCGCGTTTCGAACAACCGGAAAAAGCGATCGAGACTTATCTGTCGGTCATGTCGGAAGGCGTACTGGCACCGTCACGCTGAGGTGCGCGGTTCGCGCACGCGCCACAGCATCAGCGCGAGGCTGGCCAGCAGCGAAGCGAAGGCGGCAACGATCAGCGGGGCATAGCCCAGTGCCGCGATGCTCAACCCGACGAGGATCGGGCCGACCGAGGACACGCCGCCCTCGACCGTGGTCGTCAGCGCCAGTCGCATGGGAATGTCCTCGTGCTCGCCGAATTCGAGCACCAGTGTGACCGCGGCCATCATCCAGCCCGAAAACCCGAAGCCGAGGGAGACGAAGCTGGCATAGACCAGCCAGCCTTCGCCCAGCACGAGCAGCAGCATGCCCACCAGGCTGCTGATCAGCGCGCCGAGATAGACCGTGCGGAAACCGAAGCGGTCTCCCAGCGATCCCCAGACGAGGTTCGACATCGTGTCGGCCGCGAGAAAGGCGAAGCTCAGCGTCCCGATCAGCGCGCCGTCGAGGCCCAGCCGGTCGCCGACATAGAGCGTCCAGAAGGGCAGGCCGACGCGCGCGATCGCGGCGAGCCCATGCGCCCACAGGAACGCGCGGAAATCGCGGTGGCGAAGCAGTTCGCCGAACTGGCCGATCCGTTCGCGCAGCGGGATGGCAGGCCGCCGCCGCGGGGCATCGGGTTCGCGGATCCCCAGCCGCAATACGAACAGCCCGACCGAGGTCAGGATGAAAGCGAGCAGGAAGGTGGTGGCATAGCCATTGCCCAGCCATTGCTGCTCGATGAAATAATGACCCGCCACCCAGGCGAGCACGGCGGCAATGAGGCCGCCGACCATATTGCGTATGCCCTGGAGCCGGCCGCGCCGGTCGATCGGGATCAGCTTGGCCATCAGCATCTGGAACGCCACCCGCTGCGCCCCGCTGAAGAAACCGAGCAGCAGGAAACTGGCGAGCGTGACCACCAGCAATGCGGTGCCTTCGAGCGTCCAGGCCGCGATCGCCAGCACGAGGACCATCACCCGCATCATCGACCCCACGGTGATCGCATAGGGCAGGATGCGCTGGCGGCTTTCGACCTGCGCCCCCGACAGGATCGGCGACACGGTGCCGCCCAGCTGCAACAGCGCGGTGCCGAGGCCGACTGCGGCGGCGCTGCCGGTCAGCAGGTAGAGGTAGGCGGGGATGATCGTGGGGGCGTAGATCAGGCGAAAGCCCGTCATTCCGAATACGCCATGCGTCAGGTTGGTGGTGTAGTTGCGCCGGAGATTGGCTTCCATGAAGGCGCTGTGGCGCCCCCAGACATCGTCGTCCGGGAGCGCCCCTGCGGTGTCGCCCGAAGAGGCGTTAGCGTCGCTCAATCGCCGGTCTCAATAGCTGGACAACTTGGCGAACCGGTCCTTGAGATAGCTCGTCGATCCCCAGCTCGCCTCAAGCACGCGCGCGCGCTTGAGGTAGAAGCCGATGTCGTATTCATCTGTCATGCCGATGCCGCCATGCAGCTGGATGCCCTGGTTGCTGATCACGTGCAGCACGCGGTTGGCTTCGGCCTTGGCGATCGTGGCCGCGCGGGCCACACCGAAGCCGCCATCGACCGCCTGCAGGCCAGCTTCCACCGCCGAGCGCATCTGCGCGAGATCGGCGAACAGGTCGGCCATGCGGTGCTGGAGCGACTGGAAGGTGGCGAGCACCTGGTTGAACTGCACGCGCTGCTTCAGATAATCGAGCGTGGTGTCGAACACCTGCTGCGCCATGCCGAGCATTTCGGCAGCCGCCAGCACGCGCGCCCGGTCGAGCACATCGTCGAGCAGCGTGTCGCCGCCGCCTTCGAGCTTGTCCGCAGCGGCGCCGTCAAACGCCACATCGGCATGGCTGCGCTGGTCGGTGAGCTTGCGTGTCGTCAGCGAAACGCCGTCACCCTTTTCGACCAGGTAGAGCCCGTCCCTGGCGGCGACCACGAACAGGTCGGCGCCATGCGCTTCGTGGACGAAGGCCTTCTTGCCCGACAGCTTGCCGCCCGACACGCTGGCCTCGATCGCGGAAGGATCGTGATGCGCACCTTCGTCGACGGCTAGCGTCGCCACCGTTTCACCGCTGGCGAGCCTGGGCAGCCACTTGGCTTTCTGTTCGTCGCTGCCGCCAAGGATGATCGCGCTCGCGGCGATCGTCGTCGCGACCAGCGGGCTGGCGGTCAGCGTCTTGCCCAGTTCCTCGACCACGAGGCCTGCCGACATGAAGCCGAAATCGGACCCGCCATGCGCTTCGGGGATGATCACCCCGGCCCACCCCATTTCCGCCATCGTGGCATAGGCTTCGGTATTGTAGGCCTGAGGTTCGCCGGCCGCACGGACCTTGCGAAATTCGGCCACCGGGCTTTCATTGGTCGCCCAGTCGCGCGCCATGTCGCGCAGCATTTCCTGTTCTTCGTTGAGAACTGCCATTGTCTGTGCTCCCCTATCTTACTGGTGGTCGAGCATGCCGAGCACACGCTTGGCGATGATGTTGTTCTGGATTTCGGTCGAGCCGCCGTAAATCGTGGTGGCCTTGCCGAAGAGCCAGCCGCGCACCGCCTCGAGTTCGCCGTCGGTGAATTCGTCGCCTTCCCAGCCGAGCCCCTGCAGGCCGCGGATCTCGATCAGCAGTTCGCTGCGTTCTTGGCTCAGCTTGGTGCCGAGCTTCTTGAGCACCGAGCTGATTTCCGACACGCCGCCCTGCGCCTTGCTTTCCTCCACTGCGCGGCGCGCGGTGAGCAGGAAGCTGTTCCAGCGGATTTCGAAGTCGGCGATCTTGTCGCGCAGGACCTTGTCGGCCAGTTCGCCATCGGCATCGGTCTTGCCGTAGCGCTTGGCAAGCTCGCCGAGGCTGCGGCCCATCATGCTGGCGAGGCGTCCGCCGCCCGAAATATTGGTCCGCTCGTGCTGGAGCAGGCGCTTGCCGATGGTCCAGCCCTGGCCTTCCTCGCCAACGAGGTTTTCCTTCGGCACCTTGACGTCGCTGAAGAAGGTTTCGCAGAACGGGCTGGTGCCGCTGATCATGGTGATCGGGCGCACTTCGACGCCGGGGGCATCCATGTCGATCAGCATGAAGCTGATGCCGCGGTGCTTGTCGCTCCTGTCGGTGCGGACGATGGCGAAGCACTTGTCCGCCCACTGGCCGCCGCTGGTCCAGGTCTTCTGGCCGTTGACGATGTAGTGATCGCCCTTGTCCTCGGCGAAGGTCTGCAAATTGGCGAGATCGGACCCGGCATTGGGTTCGCTATAGCCCTGACACCAGCGGATCTCGCCGCGGCAGATCGGCGGGATATGCTCCTGCTTCTGTTTCTCGCTGCCATACTCCAGCAGCGTCGGACCGAACATCATCACGCCCATGCCGCCGATCGGGTTGTAGGCGCCGGCCTTGGCGAATTCTTGCTCGACGATCTTGGCCTGCGCCTTGGTCAGGCCGCCCCCGCCATATTCCTTCGGCCATGTCGGGGTGCCCCATCCGCGCCCGCCCACGGCTTCGCGCCATTTGGTCTGCGCAGGCGTTTCGTCGGTCGGGCCGTCGACCCCGGCCAGCGCATTGGCCTTGCCTTTCAGTTCGGCAGGGAAATTGGCCGCGAGGAATTGCTGCACTTCGGTGCGGAATGCCTCCTCATCGGCATGAATGTCCGGTTCTAGCTGGGTTGCCATGGGTCTCTCCTCCTTCTCCGTCGCAGTGCATATCGCAAAGTTTACGCTTACGGAAATACGCTAGGGCATGCTTGACGAACGCTCCGCTTTGCGTCTCAAGCGCGCGGATGACCGATATTCAGCCTACCCGAATCCGCATGCGCAGCTGGCTGTTCGCTCCCGGCGACAGCGTGAAAAAGATGGCCAAGGCCGCCGAAGGCGACGCCGATATCGTGATCTTCGATCTCGAGGATGCGGTGGTCGAAAGCGGCAAGGAAGATGCGCGCGCGAGCATCGCCGAATTCCTGTCCGGCAAGAGCGAGGACGAACGCGCGCGTCTGTGGGTGCGGATCAACCCGCTCGACGGACCGTGGGCCGCCGACGATCTGGCCGCCGTCATACCCGCCCGGCCGGGCGGGATTATGTTGCCCAAGTCGCGTGGCCGCCACGATGTCGAAGAACTCGACCGGCTCATCACTCCGCTCGAACACGAGAACGGGATCGCGACCGGATCGACCCCGGTGATTGCACTGGTGACCGAAACCGCCGCGGCCATGTTCACCACCGGCGACTACGGCGGTGCGCCGCGCCTGGCGGCAATGACCTGGGGCGCGGAAGACCTGGCCGATTCGCTCGGCGCGCAGAGCAACAAGGATTTCGAAGGCGATTTCGCCTTTACCTACAAGCTGGCACGCAGCCTGTGCCTGCTGGGCGCCGCGGCGGCCGAAGTCGTGCCGGTGGAAACGATCGACACCAATTTCCGCGATCTCCAGGCGCTGCGAAAGCGCGCGATCGAGGTGCGCCGTCAAGGCTATCGCGGCATGCTGGCGATCCACCCGGCGCAGGTGCCGGTGATCAACGAAGCCTTCACTCCCTCCGATGAGGAAGTGGCCGAAGCGCGCGAGATCGTCGATCTGTTCGAAGCCAATCCCGGTGCCGGCACGATCGGCTGGAAGGGCGGCATGCTCGACCGCCCGCACCTGTCCCGCGCCCGGCAATTGCTGGCACAGGTAGAAGACTGATCAGCCGAGCCGGGCGACCTCTTCCAGCACCCGGTTGGCCCATTCGGTCCGGCAGATAAGCAGGTCGGGCATGTAGGTATCGCGCTGGTTATAGGTGAGCGGAGAGCCGTCGATCCGGCTGGCATGCAGGCCATGCGCAAGCGCCACCGCTGCGGGGGCGGCGCTGTCCCATTCGTACTGGCCGCCGGTGTGCAGGTAGATTTCCGCTTCGCCGCGGACAACGGCCATCGCCTTGGCCCCGGCGCTGCCCATGCCGACCAACTCGGCGCCGATCGTTTCCGCCACGCTGACCGCCTCGGCTGCCGGCCGCGTCCGGCTGACCACCATGCGAGGCGTTCCGGCTGCGTCGGGTACCGCGGCAGGCGTGTCGGTGCGCAGCACCAGGCCAAGACCGGGCAGGGCGACGGCCCCGATTTCGGGCCTGCCATCGGTGCATAGGGCGACATGCACGGCCCAGTCGGCGCGCTCCTCGCCATATTCGCGCGTGCCATCCACCGGATCGACGATCCACACGCGGCTCTTCGCCAGCCGTTCGTCGGTGTCCTTGCTTTCCTCGCTGAGCAGGCCGTCTTCCGGCCGCTGTTCGCGTAGCGCATGGACGAGGAACTGGTTGGCGGTCTCGTCGCCCGCCTTGCCCAGGCTCTTGCCCTGGAAGACCCCGCTACCGCGCACTTCGAGCAGGATCTTCCCGGCAACCTCGGCCAGGTGGGCGGCGAGTTCGGCATCGGTCATCACGGCAAGGTATTCCTGGCTGGTAAGGGTGGCCGACGCGCATGGCAGAGACCGCCCGCGCTGCGAACCCCCTAAGGCAGGCCAGATGCAACTTTGCCCGCCCCGCGCTGCAGCTTTCTCGCAGCTAAGGGCTTTGCGCGTCTCCATGGTTGCCCAAATGCCGGGGCGCGACTAGCTGGGAAGCCGATGTTCGATCCCCAGGCTTTCCGCGATGCGCTCGGCAGCTTCGTCACCGGCGTGACCATTGTGACCGCGCGCGACGAAGCAGGGCGGCCGTACGGGCTGACAGCGAACAGCTTCAATTCGGTCAGCCTTGATCCGCCGATGGTGCTGTGGAGCCTGTCGCTGCGCTCGGGCAGCCTCCCGGTCTTTCGCGATGCCGACAATTGGGCGGTGCACGTCCTTGCGGCGGATCAGCAGGCGATGTCCGACCGGTTCGCCCGCCCGGGCGATGGCAAGTTCGCCGGGGTCGAGGATGTCGATGGGCCGGAGGGCGCCCCGCTGCTGGCGGGTTATGCCGCTCGGTTCGGTTGCCGCGCGCGCTTCGAATATGAAGGCGGCGACCATGCGATCTTCCTCGGCGAAGTCGTCGACTTCGATCGGCGCGAGGCTGACCCGCTGATCTATCACGGCGGGCGCTACGGCCGCGTGATGCGGGCTCCGACCGGCGAAGACCTCGAACGCGAAGGGCTGGCCGAACACGCGGGCACCGGACTTTCCCTTACGGCGAGCGGGGCCGACCTGCTGGCCGCTCTCGAAGCTGTGGCGAAGCGCTAGACTCAGCGCGTTTGCGCCGATACCCGTTGCGAAAAGCAATCAAGGGAAGAGGCACAGCACATGAAAACCCGCATCACCGAAATGTTCGGCATCGAGCACCCCATCATCCAGGGCGGCATGCATTATGTCGGTTTCGCGGAAATGGCGGCCGCGGTTTCGAATGCGGGCGGGCTGGGCATCATCACCGGATTGACGCAGGGTACGCCCGAGAAGCTGGCGAACGAGATCGCGCGCTGCAAGGATATGACCGACAAGCCCTTTGGCGTGAACCTGACCTTCCTGCCGACGGTGAACGCGCCCGATTATCCCGGTCTGGTCAAGGCGATCATCGACGGCGGCGTCAAGGCGGTCGAGACCGCGGGCAACAATCCCGCACAGGTGCTGCCCTATTTCAAGGACGCCGGGGTCAAGGTGATCCACAAGTGCACCAGCGTGCGGCACAGCCTCAAGGCGCAGTCGATCGGCTGCGATGCGGTCAGCGTCGACGGCTTCGAATGCGGCGGGCATCCCGGCGAAGACGATATTCCCAACATGATCCTGCTGCCGCGCGCGGCGGATGAACTCGACATTCCTTTTGTCGCCAGCGGGGGCATGGCCGACGCACGCAGCCTCGTTGCCAGCCTGGCGATGGGCGCGGAAGGCATGAACATGGGCACGCGTTTCATCGCCACCCAGGAAGCGCCGGTGCACGAGAACGTGAAAAAGGCGATCGTCGCGGCGAGCGAGCTCGACACGCGGCTGGTCATGCGCCCGCTGCGCAACACCGAGCGCGTCATGACCAATGATGCCGTCGAACGCTTGCTGGAAAAGGAACGCAAGCTGGGCGACGACCTCAAGTTCGAGGACATCATCGAGGAAGTTGCGGGCGTCTATCCGCGGATCATGACCGAAGGCGACATGGATGCCGGCGCGTGGTCGTGCGGCATGGTGGCAGGTCTGATCAACGACATCCCGACCTGCAAGGAATTGATCGACGGCATAATGGCGGAAGCCGAAGTGCTCATCCGCCAGCGCCTTGCCGGCTTCCTCGACGCCTGAGAGGAGGACGGACCATGCTCGATACCAGCTATCGCACCGCCTATAACGACGATCACGAGGCCTTTCGCGACACCGTGCGCAAGGTCTTCGCCGAACATATGACGCCCTATCTCGACCAGCACGAGGAAGAGGGCATCGTCCCGCGTTCGGCGTGGAAGGCGCTGGGCGAGGCGGGCATGCTGTGCCCCACGGTAAAGGAAGAGAACGGCGGGCTCGGCCTCGATTTCGGCTTCAATTGCGTGTTGTGCGAGGAGCTGTCCTATCTCGGCAGTTCGGCCGGCTTCACGCTGCAGAACGATATCACTGCGAATTACATCGAACGCCTGGGCACCGAGGAACAGCGGGCGAAATACCTGCCCGGCATGGTCTCAGGCGATGTGATTTCGGCGATCGCAATGACCGAACCGGGCGCGGGCAGCGATCTGCAGGGCATCCGCACCACCGCGATCAAGGACGGCAATCACCTCGTGGTGAACGGGTCCAAGACCTACATCACCAATGGCCAGAACGCCGATGTCGTCATCGTGGTGGCCAAGACCGATCCCGCGCAGGGCGCCAAGGGCACCTCGCTGGTGCTGGTCGATGCCGGCACCGAAGGGTTCGAGCGCGGGCGCAATCTCGACAAGATCGGCCAGCATTCGGCGGATACCTCCGAACTGTTCTTCAACGATGTGCGTGTGCCGATGACCAATATCCTCGGCGGCGAGGGGCGCGGCTTCATCCATCTGATGGAAGAACTGCCGCAGGAACGGCTGGGCATCGCGGTGGGCGCGCAGGCCGCAGCGCAGCGCGCTTTCGACGAAGCGGTCAAGTTCACCAAGGACCGCAAGGCCTTCGGCAAGACGGTGTTCGAGTTCCAGAACACCAAATTCGTCCTCGCCGACCTCAAGGCCAAGATCCAGGTCGGCTGGGCGCATCTCGACTGGGCGATCAGGAAGCACCTTGCGGGCGAGCTCACCACCGACGAGGCCAGCGCGGCCAAGCTGTGGCATACCGACCTGCAATGGGAAGCCTGCGACATGGCGCTGCAACTGCATGGCGGGGCGGGTTACATGAACGAATATGCAATTGCCCGGCTGTGGCGCGATGCGCGTGTCACGCGCATCTTCGGCGGCACCAACGAGATCATGAAGGAAGTGATCAGCCGCTCGATCTGAGGAGCAATACCGCATGACCGATCCGCTCGACTTCTCCGGTAAGACCGTCCTCGTCGTGGGCGGGACGAGCGGGATCGGCAACGGCATTGCGCATGGCTTCCGCCAGCACGGGGCGCTGGTCCATGTCACCGGAACCCGCGCTGCGGCATCCGATTATGCGGCCTCCGAAGGCAGCGATCTGGCGGGGCTGACCTTCCACCGGCTCGACGTGTCGGACGCCTCCGCCACTGCCAGCTTTGAACTGCCCGAGCGGCTCGATGTCGTCGTGCTGTGCCAGGGCACGGTGCGCTATCGCCGCGAGGAATTCGAGCGCGAGGGCTGGGACGCGGTGATGGAGGTCAATCTCAACTCGCTGATGGATTGCGCGCGGATCGTCCGCCCCCGTCTGGCCGAGCAGGGCGGATCGCTGATCGTGGTCAGTTCGGTGGGCGCCTATCACGCCATGCTGGGCAACCCGGCCTATGCCGCCAGCAAGGCGGGTGCGGTCAGCCTGGTGGGCAGCCTCGCGCAGGCCTGGGCGGGAGAGGGCATTCGCGTCAACGGCATCGCGCCGGGCCTTGTCCCGACCAAGCTGACCAAGGTCACGACCGAGAACGAACAGCGCGCGGCAGGCGCGGTGGCGCGCATACCGGCAGGCCGGATGGGCACCCCGCAGGACATGGCCGGGGCGGCGTTGTTCCTTGCCTCGCCGCTGGCCGATTATATCGTCGGCCAGACCATACGCGTCGATGGCGGAATGACGCTCGCCTGAAACCGGCCTGCTCCTGAAAGGGGATACGATCATGGATTACGTCAATCTCGGGCCTTCGGGCCTCAAGGTTTCGCGGCTGTGCCTCGGCTGCATGAGCTATGGCGACACCAGCAAGGGCTGGCATGGCGACTGGGTGCTTTCGGAGAACGAAAGCCGTCCCTTCATCCGCGAAGCGGTGGAGGCGGGGATCAACTTCTTCGATACGGCGAACATGTATTCGCGCGGCGCCTCGGAAGAAGTGATCGGGCGCTTGCTGCCCGAATTCGCGCGGCGCGACGAGATCGTGGTCGCCACCAAGGCCTTCCTGCCCTGGCAGCAGGCCCCCAATGCTGGCGGGCTGTCGCGCAAGGCGCTGATGCAGGCGGTGGACGACAGCCTGACGCGGCTGGGCATGGACTATGTCGATCTCTACCAGATCCACCGCTGGGACGATGCCACGCCGATCGAGGAAACGATGGAGGCGCTGCACGACATCGTGAAGGCGGGCAAGGCGCGCTATATCGGCGCCTCGTCGATGTTCGCCTGGCAGTTCGCCAAGGCGCAGGAAGTGGCCCGCGCGAATGGCTGGACGCGGTTCATCTCGATGCAGAATCACGTCAATCTGCTCTACCGCGAGGAAGAGCGCGAAATGCTGCCGCTCTGCGCCGATCAGGGCATCGGCATCATTCCGTGGAGCCCGCTGGCGCGTGGTAAGCTTGCCCGCGCATGGGACGAAACCACCGTGCGCAGCGAGACCGACGGCTTCGGCAAGCTGCTCTATCGCCAGCAGGAAGAGGCGGATCGCGCAATCGTAGAAACCGTTGGTGCGATTGCCGCGGAACGGGATGTATCGCGCGCGAGCGTGGCTCTCGCCTGGCATTTCGCCAAAGGCGTGACCGCACCGATCATCGGAGCGACCAAGCCCGGTCATATCGACGCCGCCTGCGCGGCGATGGAACTGGCACTGACCGAGGACGAAGTTCGCCGGCTGGAAGAGCCCTACCTGCCGAAGAACCCGGTCGGCGTGGCCTCCACCGTGGCCCGCGACTGGTCGCTCACGATCGCCAGACCGTAAGACGCGGCGCATTTTGCGCCGCAGTGTTACAAACGCGCAGACGAGGTCACATACGAGTCATATGACTGCGGCATCGCTGCCACCTCACTGGTGGGGTGACGGCTGCGTGCGTACGATCAACATATTCCTGACCGACCCGATGGCAGGCGATTTGCCAGACTTCGAGAACGGCGATCTGTGCTACGCCTTCGCGCGGCTTTATCCCGATGGACCGCGGCGGCTGGTCGAAGGACCTGTCTGCGCTTTCGTCGACTGGGTGATGGATGATCTCTCGGGGCTTGAGATGTGCCGGCGGCTGCGTTCCGACCCGCGAATGCAGGATGCCCACATCACCATCGTGCTCGAGGAAGACGATGCGCAGGACAAGCGCCGCGCGCTCCGCGCCGGGGCCGACGACTACATCACCGGCCCGATTGATCGCACGATGGTGCTCGATCGCGTGATGGCGCTGCAGATGGGCGGCGCACAGCCACGCGTCAACGAACGGCTCGAACTGGGCGCGCTGCTGGTCGATCTCGCGGCCTTGCAAGCGCGGTGGAACGGCCGGGCGCTGGATCTGCGGCCCAACGAATTCCGTCTGCTGCATTTCCTCGCACAGAACCCCGACCGTGTGCTGTCGCGCGGCGATCTGATCGCGGCGCTGGGAAAGCAGGAGCCGCCGATCGACGAGCGCACCGTGGATGTCTGGGTCGGCCGGTTGCGCCGCGCGCTGCGCAAGGTCGGGGCGGGCGAACGCGTGCGGACGGTGCGCTCGCTGGGATATGTGTACGACAGCTACGATTGAGCGCCGGGCGATAGCAGTCTGTCGGTTAGCGACGCGATTACCGGCGTTCATCGCTTTCACAGCGGAGCCCCGATTGACGGCTCAATATATGTTCCATATACGGACCGTATATTACTTGAGCTGGAACGGACGCTATGGGCATCGTGAAGATAGACGAAGAGCTGCACGAGGACGTGCGAAACGCTAGCGCGGTCATGTGTCGATCGATCAATGCGCAAGCCGAATTCTGGATGAAGATAGGGAGGCTCGCCGAAGCCAACCCGACCCTGTCGTTCAGCGATATCGTCAAGCAGGAACTCTTGCTTGCTCCGGACACTCGTCGCGACCAGCGGACTGCTGCCTGAAATGGTAAAGACTTCCGATGAAATTGCGCTCATGCGCAATTCCGGTCGTCTGCTTGCCTCGGTTTTCGAGATGCTGGACGGGCTCGATCTTGCCGGCATGTCGACCATGCAGATCAACGATTTGGTCGAGCGCTACATCACCGTCGACCTCGCCGCACGGCCAGCCAGCAAAGGGCAATATGGCTTCGAATTCGTGCTCAACTGCTCGATCAATGAAGTCGTCTGTCATGGTGTGCCCGACCCCGAGACGATCGTACGGGATGGTGACCTTATCAACCTCGATATCACGTTGGAGAAAGATGGTTTCATTGCCGACTCCAGCAAGACCTATGTGGTCGGAAACGCTTCCGGCGCTGCGAAAAGGCTCGTGCGTATCGCTCGCGATGCCATGTGGGCGGGGATAAGGCAGGTCCGGCCCGGTGCCCATCTGGGCGACATCGGCTCCGCTATCGAAAAACACGCGAAAAAGAACGGATGCTCCGTGGTACGGGAATATTGCGGCCATGGTATCGGCCGCGAAATGCACGAGGAACCGCAAGTCCTGAATTTCGGCCGCCGCGGAAGAGGCATGCGACTGCGTGAAGGCATGACCTTCACGATCGAACCAATGGTCAACCTGGGCAGCCGTCAGATATTCACCCGCGATGATGGATGGACCGTGGTCACCAGGGATGGAAAACTGTCAGCCCAATTCGAGCATACGGTTGCTGTGACCGCAGATGGGGTCGAAGTGCTGACCTTGCGCCATGACGAACTGGCACCGGCCTAGGATCGGTCGGGCTGGCGCCGGTCCTAAGTTTAGGACTGCCTTCCACCCCAACTTCAGCCGCGCATCAACGAAAAAGGGCCACCCGAAAGCGGCCCTTTCCGAGGGAGATGTGTGTGTGTGTGTGTGTGTAATCAGAACTCGGCAGATACCGACAGGCTGAAGCTGCGTCCGACGTCGTAGCTGTTGTTCTCGATCCGCGTGGTGCCGGTGGTCTGGTATTCGAAATGGTCGCGGCCCGTCAGGTTGCGCGCCTCGAACTTCACTTCCATGTCGGTGCCGGCCAGTTCGAAACCCTGCCGCGCGACGAAGTCGATCGTCAGGTCGGGGTCCTCGAGGATGTCCGGGCGCGACAGCGTGCTGCGGCTGATCACGCGCTTGCTGCCGTAATTGAACAGGAAGGTCATCTGGCTGACGCGGTCGAGGTCTTCGAGCCCCAGCTGGATGTTGGCGATATGGTCCGACTGACCGGTAAGAGCGGTACCGTCCTCGAAGAAGTTGGACGCCGACTGCAGGCCGCCCAGTTCGGGGACATTGACCTGGTCGCCCGTCTGCACGCTGATGTCGGACTGGGTGTAAGTGTAGTTGGCAATCGCGACGAAGCGCTTGCTGTCCCACCAGTCGCCCAGCGTGTAGAGGTCCTTGTTCCACTGGACTTCGACTTCCGCACCGTAGAGTTCAGCCTGGGGCGCATTGGCGAAGCGGCTAACCACGGTGTTGTCGTTGAAGCTCGAAAACACCTCGATCGGGTTCTCGATGTCCTTGTAGAACCCGGCGAGGCTGAACTTGCTGCCCGAGCCCCAGTAATATTCGACGCGGGCTTCGTAATTGGTCAGCTCGCTATCCACCAGCCCGGGGTTGCCGGTGAACTGGCGGTTGCTTTCCGGATCGTAATAGGTCTGCAGGATCAGCTCGCGGAACTGGGGGCGCGCGATGGTCTTGGACGCATTGAAACGCGCCTGCAGGCTGTCGGCGATTTCCCAGGTCAGCGTGGCTGCGGGCAGCCAGTAATCGTTGTTCAGCAGCGTGGCATTGGCCGATCCGCTGGGCAGGCCGTCGAGCCCGAGCGGCACGACTTGCTGCGTCGCGTCTTCGTAGCGCACACCCGCATCGAGCGAGACCCCGGCAAGCGGTTCGATCCGCGCCTGCGCATAGCCAGCCTTGATCTCGAGCCCGGCGGAAAACGCCGGATCGGCGGCGGTGGTATCGATAATGGTGTAGGAGAACGGCCCGATCCCGCCGGCAGTCTGCGCTTCCGTATCGTAACCCAGCGCGATCAGCGCATCGCCCAGCAGATTGTCGGGGCGCAGCGCGCCGAACGCCAGCGGGTAATCGCCCGTCGTGCGAATGTCGAATTCGCGGCGCCGCGACAGGCGTTCGGTGTCGGTATAGGCGCCGCCCACCGTCACGCCGAGCCAGTTGGCCAGCTGGTAACTGACATCGAGACCGCCGTAATAGAGGTCTTCGGTCAGGTCGGAGAACGCCACCGTGGTGCGACCACGCTGCCCTCCGTTCTGCAGGTTGAGATAGATGTCGTCGAACCCGCCCGAGGGATTGAGGTCGCGCGAATAGACGAATTCCCATTCGTTCGGCGCTTCGCGCTGCGTCTGGGCATAACCGCCGCGCAGGTCGATCGACAAATCGCCGAATTCGAGTTCGCCGACGAACTGCGTGTCGAGCAGCTGGCGTTCGTACCAGCCGGTGTTCTGGAACAGATCGTCATCGTCGTCGGTCAGGTCGGAAATCTGCGCCAGCGACGCGCGCTTGAGCAGAATCGCGGATGTAGAGGTTCGTCAGGCGGAAGCGGTGCTCGCCCACTTCGAGCCCGAAACCGAGCATGGCATTGGCGAGGATCCGCTGGTCGGTCTGGAACTGGTTGCCCGTCTGGTCGAGGTCGAGATCGCCGTTCAGCGCGGCCTGCCGCGTGATGAAGCGATTGCGGTACTTGTTGCTGAGCGAGGCAGTGGCGATCACGCCGAACCGGCCATCGGAGAAGACATCGACACTGGTGCCCGCGGTGATGCCGCCCGACCAGTTGACGGGCAGTTCATCGGTGCTCTGCAGGAGGATCAGATTGGGATCGCCCAGTTCGGTCAGGATGGCCTGCTGGTCCACGCCGGGGTCGTTGAGCGACTGCCCGCTGTCGAGGAAGGATCGCAGGTTGGGGCCGGGGTCGCGGCGCCCATCGTCGAAGCCGAACCAGTCGTAATCGGACCCGTAATAGGTGTAGCCCGTGCCGAAGGTGGTTTCGGTGTCGCCCGAAATACCCGCGCTGACCTTGACGAAGCTCTCATCAGGCACCGCGCGGGTCGTCAGATTGATGACGCCGCCGCCGAATTCGCCGGGGAAGTTGGCCGAATAGGTCTTCTGCACCAGGCTCGAGGCGATGACGCTGGTGGGGAAGATGTCGAGCGGGACCACGCGGCTGAGCGGCTGCGGCGAGGGCAGCGGCAGGCCATTGAGCAGCGCGAGCGAGTAGCGATCGCCCAGGCCGCGGACATAGACGAGGCCGTTGCCCACGGTCGACAGGCCGGTGACGCGGGTCAGCGCGCCGGCGATGTCGCCTTCGCCCGTCCGCGCAATGCTGGCGCTGTCGAGCACCGAGACGACCTGCGACGAGGCGCGGGTGACGTCCTGCCGGCGGCGACCGGTGACGACGATTGCGCCCCCGGGGACCGAAATATCGGTTTCCTCGAACGCTTCCTCCTGCGGCGTGTCGTCGATGCCCTCGGCCTGCTGCGCCATGATGGCGTCGGTGGCGGGATCTTCATCGGCGGGTACGCCTTCGGCGCCGGTGCTCGCTGCCTGGGCGAATGCGGCCCCGGCAGGGAAGGTGAGCGCGGTGGAGAGCAGGAGCAGCGCGGAAAGCTGCTTGCCGGTCGACATGGTTCGAGACCCCCTCATATTCAGGTCTTAAAAACTGTGCTGGAGCCCTGCGAAGGCGCCGATGCGAAATGCGAAACCGGCCGCGGGACGCGCGGAATGCGCGCCCCGCAGCCGTCGATGCGGATCAGTAGACCGGGAGGCTGCTGCAGTCGGAGACCGCGGCATCGAAGGTCACCGTTGCCGAATTGCAGGTCCAGCCCTGGATCCAGGTGTCGTTGCCCGGATAGACCGCGCCGATGTTGGTGGGGGTCTGGAAGAACGACGAGATCGCGGTCGGATCGAACACGGCGACACCGTTCTCGTTGGTGCCGTTTACGAAGCCCATCGACAGCGTGTTGGTGAAATTGGCATCGTTGTTCGAACCGGCGTTGAAGCGCGTTTCGATCTGCGCCGCGGTCACCCCGCCCGAACTGTCGCGGAAGTCCACCGAGCAATCGAGCACGAAGGAATTGAACACCACCGGGCCGGCTTCGTCGATCGCACCATTGGCAGCGCGGTTCAGCGTTTCGGGATTGTCGATGCGCAGGCACGGCGTGGAGCCTTCATTGTCGACCAGGACCGAATTGACGATCGTGTAGTCGGCGAAACCGCGGATACGGATCGCCTGGTCGCCAGTGCCGCTGTTGGCGATGAAGGTGGCGTTCGAGATGCGCGTGTTCTGGCGCGGGGTGTCTTCTTCGAGACCGTTCGACGAGTCGGCTTCGATGATCGTGTCGCCGACGCCGGGGCGCTGGATGGCGATCACGTTCTGCATGTCGACCTTGACGCCGGTGTCGGTGTCGAGGCTGTCGTCTTCGGCGCCGACCACGATCAGGTTGCGCAGGTTGAACTGGCCGCCGAAGAATTCGACGCCGTCATCCGAGCTGTTGTAGCTCATGATGTTGCTGAGCTGCGTGCCCGAACCGGTGCCGCCGGTGGTGAGCGCCTGCAGTTCGCTGTCGCCCGACAGGACGAAGCCCGAGTAGCGGATCTGGACGTAGCTCATGCTGCCCGAGCTGTCGGTCGGGGTCGCGCCGCCGAACAGGGCCGGCTGCGCGGCGCCTTCGACCTGGCGTTCGCAGGCGGTGGTGCCCGGGGTTGCGCCCGGGGCGATGCAATCGGTTACCGGAGCGCGGCCCGACAGGACGACGCCGCCCCACTGGCCCGAGGAATTGGCCGTGTTCAGCCCCTGCACATTGTCGCGGCTGGTGAAGATGATCGGACGCGCGGCAGTCCCGTTCGCATTGATCGTGTTGCCGCGGTTGACGTTCAGCCAGCCGGAGCCCGACGAGAACAGGATCACGCCTGGTTCGATCGTCAGTTCGACGTCGGTGTCCGCGCCGGTATCGGCAGCCCCGCCGTCGGTGCCGACATCGACGCGGCCGTCGATGCGGTAAAGCAGGCCTTCGATGTAGGGCAGGGTCGACGAAGCGGTGAAGCGCGCGGGCAGGGTGCAGACGCGGTATTCGCCGGTGGGGCCGGTGATGGTGTTGCCATCGGTCAGGCCGACCGGGTCTGAAATGGTCGGGCAGCCCGCGGCCGGGGTCACCAGCGTCGACGTCGGGGTCGGCGTGGGGGTCGGCGTCGGGGCCGGGGTCGGGTTGTTGATGATCACGTCACCGCCGGTACCCGGCGAGACGATTTCGTCGGCGCCGCAGCTGGCAAGAGCCAGTGCAGAGCAGCCAAGGACGAGCGAACGATGGAAATTGGTCACGGGTAACGGTCCCCTCAAAAACCGGATGAATCGGATGCGAAATCTCGGATCGCGAATCCCCCGCTAGGGATCGTTCGTGACAGTTTTTGTCGAAAGATGACCGTTGTGTTGCAGAACCTCGGATCATTCCGGGCGGTCTCGCCGAAATGGCGGAAAACCGTTTCCGCGGGGTCGGATTACGGTTTTATGACAAAGTTACAGATTTGTTGCAGTTGGCAGGGCCGGGGTTCAAACATGCACTCACAACATAAAAGGAGAGCTGTCATGGCGATCATTACCAGCGTTGCCCTCGTCCTTCTCGCGCAGGGCCCTGTTGCCACCGCGCAGGCCCCGGACACCGCGTTCGACGTCGGCTATGAAGAACTGGTGGCCAACGACAATGCCGCAGCGCGGCAGGCCATTGAGAATTGCGACGAACTGGCCGCGAACGATCCGGCACGCCTGATCAACCACGGTATCGCGCTCGCGCGGATGGGCAATTACGATGCGGCCCGCACCGAATTCGCTACCGCTGCGAACATGCGCAGCAGCGTCGAGCTCGAGACCGCCACTGGCGAATGGGTCGATTCCCGCCGGCTTGCCCGCAAGGCGCTGGCCATGCTCGAGCAGGGCGAATTCGCACGCTATTACGCGCTATCGCTCCGCTGATCTTCGCAACGGCCGAGCCGCAGGGCCCGCCTTCCACAGGGAGGCGGGCTTTTTCATGCAGTCACCGGATCCAGCCCTCACTCATTCGCCGCTTCGTCACGTTCTTGTCATGAAACGTGCCCAGACGCGGTGGGACGGAGGGTGCAATGATTCTCGCACGCTGGGCCTTGGCAATCGGTTTGTCCTGCGCCGCGCTTCCCGCCCTTGATGCAAGGGCGGATGTCTTGGAGATTGATGCGGACGGTGCGCGCTGGGTAACCGGCGCAGGCCGCGCGCAACCGGCTGCGCCCGATGAATCGATGACCTTTGGCACGGCCGAGGTCCCGGGCGACATCGTCGTGCCCGACATCGCCGTGGCGGACCCGGTCCGCCACGCGCGGCTGGTGCCCCAGGACTACCAGGCCAAGGTCGCCGAACTCGCCGGACGCTTCGATCTCAGCCCGACTTTGATCGAGGCGCTGGTGTGGCAGGAAAGCCGCTGGCGCGCGAATGCAGTATCGCCGGTGGGCGCGCGCGGACTGGCACAGCTCATGCCCGGCACGGCGCGCGATCTGGGCGTCGACCCCGACGATCCCTTCGCCAATCTCGAAGGCGGCGCGCGTTACCTGCGCGAACAGCTCGACCGGTTCGACGGCGATCTCGAGAAGGCGCTTGCCGCCTACAATGCCGGGCCCGGGCGGGTGATCCGCGCCGGCGGTGTCCCGCGCATCCGCGAAACGCAGCTTTACGTGGCGGCCATCATGGGCCGCCTGTCCGATCATTCACGGGAGTAATCAATTGAGTCGCAAGTTCACCCTTCCGGCAGTTCTGGCCGCCTTCCTGACCCCCAGCGCTGCTTTCGCGCAGGCTGCCGATCCCGCGGGTTCGGGGCCGATCGTCGCCGCGCTCGGCTGGCTTCAGGGCACGCTGCTTGGCAATGTCGCAACGGCGGTGGCAGTTATGGCGGTTGCCGCAGTCGGCTTCATGATGCTGACCGGCCGCCTCAACTGGCGTTTCGGGGCGACCGTGATCATCGGCGTCTTCATCCTGTTCGGCGCGGCATCCATCGTGGCCGGCATCCAGGGCGTGGCCGCGTGAGATGACCACGCTCGTGCGCCATCCCGTGCATCGTGCACTCACGCGGCCGCAGATGTTCGCGGGAGTGACATATAACTATTTCATCATCAACGGGATGGTGACGACCGAGGCCTTTCTGATCACCGGCAGCTGGCTGGCACTGCTGGTCTTCGCTGTCATGCACGGGATCGGATATTTCGCCTGCCTGCGCGAGCCGCGCATCTTCGACCTGTGGATCACCAAGGTATCGAAATGCCCGCGGGTGAAGAATTACCAGCGCTGGGGGTGCAATTCCTATGCCGCATAAGACCAAATGGATGGGCGCTGCCGCCTGGAGCGCGAAGGAAGCGCGGGCCGGCGACCGGCTGCCCTATCTCCGGCTGATCGACGAAAGCACGCTGCTGCTGCGCGACGGTTCTGTCATGACCGCGATCCAGGTTCCCGGGCTGCTGTTCGAAACCGAGGACAGCGAAGCGCTCAACGCGCATGCGGCCACGCGCGAAGTGGTTCTGCGCTCGACACTCGATGCGCGGTTCGTGCTGTACCACCACGTTATCCGCCGCCGCGTATCGGTCGATCTCGAAGCCGAATTTCCCGATCCGATCAGCCGGCATATCGATGCATGCCGGCGCGACCGGCTGGGTTCGGGCCAGCTGTTCGTCAACGACCAGTTCATCACGCTGATCCGTCGTCCCGCGCGGGGCAAAGCGGGCCTGGTCGAACGGGTCGGCAGGAAATTCCGCCGGCAGGACGGCGACCGGCTCGAACCCGATCCCAAGGACCTGCGCTCGCTGCGCGCGGCTTCGCAGGGTCTCGTCGCAGCGCTGAGCGCATATGGGGCGACCCCGCTGGGCGAATACACGGGCCCGCAGGGCAGCACCAATTCGGAAATGCTCGAACTGCTGAGCGCGCTTTACAATGGCGAAATGCGCCCGGTGCGCAAGCCAGCCGACGATGTCGATATCGGCCATATGCTGCCCTATCGCCGCGTGAGTTTCGGGCTCGATGCAATCGAAACGCGCGGCTCGGGTGCACCCGAATTCGCGGCAATGCTCGGGATGAAGGACTATCCCGAAGCGACTTCTCCGGGCCTGCTCGACAGCCTGCTGCGGCTGCCGTTCGAAATGGTGGTCAGCGAAAGCTATGCCCCGACCGAGCGACAGACCGCGCGCGAGCGGATGGATCTGGCAATCCGCCGGCTCAAATCGGCGGACGAGGAAGCCGCTGCCGAACGCGCGGACATGCTGGCGGCGCGCGATGCGCTGGGCAATGGCGCGGTCGGCTTTGGCGACCATCACCTGACCGTCATGGTCCGCGAGCGGCAACTCGGCCAGCTCGATGACGCCATGGCCGCCTGCGCTGCCGCGCTGGCGGATACCGGCGCGATCGCAGTACGCGAGGATACCAATCTCGAACCCGCCTTCTGGGGACAGTTCCCGGGCAACGAGGCCTATCTCGTAAGGCGCGCGCTGATCTCGAGCGCGAACATGGCGAGTTTCGGGAGCTTGCACGGCTTCGCGCTGGGGCAAGCCCAGGGCAATCACTGGGGCGAGGCGGTGACGTTGCTCGAAACCACCAGCGCGACACCGTTCTTCTTCAATTTCCACCATGGCGACCTGGGCAATTTCTCGGTCATCGGACCCTCGGGTTCGGGCAAGACGGTGGTAATGAACTTCCTCGCCGCACAGGCGCAGAAATTCAGCCCGCGCACGATCCTGTTCGACAAGGATCGCGGCGCGGAACTGTTCGTGCGCGGCATTGGCGGACGCTACGACAGCATCCGCTCGGGCGAACCGACGGGGTTCAATCCGCTGGCGCTGCCCGACACGCCCGGCAACCGGGCCTTCCTGCGTGACTGGCTGGGCGTGCTGCTCAAGGCCGAAGGCCCCGAAGAAGAGCAAACCATCGCGGCGGCGGTCGATGCCGCCTATGCCAACGATGCTTCGCTGCGCCGCCTGCGGCATTTCAGGGAACTGCTATCGGGCACGCGGCGTCCGCAACCGGGCGATCTAGCCGACCGGCTCGGCGCATGGATCGGCGCGGGTGAGGGGCCAGGGGGCGAACATGCCTGGCTGTTCGACAATTCCGAGGACCGGCTCGATCTTGGCGCGCGCGTCCTCGGTTTCGACATGACCGCGCTGCTGGAAAACCCGCGGCTGCGCACGCCGACCATGATGTATCTCTTCCACCGGATCGAGGAACGGCTCGACGGCAAGCCGACCATGATCCTGATCGACGAGGGCTGGAAGGCGCTCGACGACGAAGTCTTCGCTGCGCGCATTCGGGACTGGCTCAAGACCTTGCGCAAACGCAACGCGCTGGTCGGTTTCGCTACGCAATCCGCGCGCGATGCGCTTGAAAGCCGCATTTCGACGGCGCTGGTCGAACAGACCGCCACCATGGTGTTCATGCCCAACAGCCGCGCGCGGCCCGAAGACTATTGCGATGGTTTCGGACTTACCGCGCACGAACTCGCCTTGATCCGCACGCTGCCTGCGCACAGCCGCTGCTTCCTCGTGCGACAGCCCGATGCCAGCGTGGTGGTGCGGCTCGACCTGTCGGGCGCGCCCGAAGTGCTGACGCTGCTGTCGGGACGGGAAAGCTCTGTCCGCCGGCTCGACCTGTTGCGCGAAGCGCTGGGCGACGCGCCGAGCGAGTGGTTCCCTGCCTTGACCGGAACCCGGTGGCCGGGCGGCGCTAATGATGAAGGGGAGGCCGGGGTCAAGGCCCTGCGCCTCGCGGCCGAGTGAGCGTGAACTGCCAGCAAGCCGCCGATCAGGTCGGCAATGGCGTCGCCGCGGCGCTGCGCGGGGTCGACTGCATTGCGGGTGAAGCCAGCGCGGCGGCCTTCGGCCGGCTGTTCGCTCCCGGGGGATCGCTCGGCACGGTGCTCACGCTCGTCCTGACGCTGTTCATCGTGCTGTTTGCGTTCGCGCTGCTGACCGGACGCACCAATATCGGCGTGCGCAGCCTCGTCCCGCGCATGATGACGCTGGGGCTGGTGCTGACCTTCGCCACCAGCTGGCTCGCATATCAGAGCGTGGTGTGGAACCTCGCGGTTGCCACTCCCGATTACCTTGCCGGGGTTCTCAGCGGGACACGGGGCTCTGCCACCGATCTCTTCGCGCAGAAGATCGATGTCGTGTTCCTCGCGGTGCAGGAAGCCAGCGCGGGCGCGCAGGATATCTCGACCTTTTCGCCTGCCGGGATGATGTGGTTCGGCGCGCTGCTGTTCATGCTCGGAACCGTGGGGCTGCTGGTAACCACCAAGATCGCCCTGGGCGTGCTGGTGGCGCTGGGTCCGCTGTTCGTGGTCATGGCGCTGTTCAACGGCACGCGGGGCCTGTTCACCGGGTGGGTCAAGGGCCTGACGCTGTGCGCGCTTGCACCGCTGTTCGCGGTGCTGGGCGGCAGCGTGATGCTCGAACTCGCCGTGCCGATCCTCGGTGCGCTGACCGCCAGCCCCGGGCAGGTCGATCCGCAGGCCGGAATGGCCTTCTTCATGATCGGCGCGGTGCACGTCGCGCTGATGGCGCTCGTGCTCAAGGTAGCGGGCGCGATGGTGGCTGGCTGGAGCGTGTTCGGCCTCGCGAGCGAGCGCGAGGAACAGTCCGCGCCTGCCGCGGCGCCGCAGCAGGCCGCGCCTGTCGCTGCTCTCGCGCAGGCGCAGGCCGCCAGCCAGGCGAGTTCGCAGGCCCGCCGGATCGATGTTGCCACGATCCCTGCCGCCTATGCCGCGAATGACAGTGGCGGCTCTGGCGGAAGTGGCGGTTCGCGCACGGTGAAGGTCTATGCGACCTCTTCCGGCCCTGCCCCATCATCCCCCACCAGTTCCGCCCGTGCGCGCGGTTCCGGTATCGGAAGCCGGTTCAAGTCCGCCGCGCCGAAGGCCCTTGATCGATCCATGGAGAAAACCGCATGATCCGCGCGCTTATTCCCGCGCTCGCCCTCGCGCTGATGGCCAGCCCAGCCGCCGCGCAGGATGCTCGCCTTGTAGAAGTGCTGTACGACGAAGCCAAGGTGGTGCGTATCGGTGGCCGCATCGCGGTCCAGGCGAGCATCATGTTTGGCGATGACGAGGTGATCGAGAATGTCGCCATCGGCGACAGCGCAACCTGGCAAGTGACGCCCAACAAGCGCGCGAACATCCTGTTCGTCAAACCGCTCGAGCCGCGTGCCGCGACCAATCTGACGGTCGTCACCAGCAAGCGGACCTATCTGTTCGATCTCGTCGCCAGCCCGTCGGCCAAGCCGCTCTATCTGATGCGCTTCGCCTATCCGGACGAGCCGGAGGAAGAGCTGGTGGAGGTGGCCGAAGCGCCCAACGCGGTGGAGCGGCAGGCCGCGGGCGATCCCTATGCCGTGGTCGATCCGGCGGATCTCAATTTCGCGTGGAATGCATCCGGCGATCCCGAACTGCTGCCCGAGAACACCTATGACGACGGGACTGCCACTTTCCTGACTTGGCCCGGCGGCAGAGAGGTCCCCGCGATCCTGGTGACCAATAGCGAAGGCGTCGAGGGGCCGGTCAATTTCACGGTGCGGGGCGATACGATCGTGGTCGACGGTGTGCCGCGCAGCATCGTTCTGCGTTCGGGCGAAGACAGCGCCGAACTGGTCAACACCGGCCCCCAGCGGCCCGCGAACAGCGCGGGTGCCAGCCCCGCTTTCGCCGCGAGAAGGAAGTAACCCATGCGTCTTGCCATGCGCCTGCCCGAAAAGAAGCCCGGCGATAGCGGGGTTGCCAACGATATCGATCCGCGCGAGGGCAGCGATGCCGAGGTCATCGACCTTGCCCAGCGCAACGCCTTTCCCGTGGTCGCACGTCCGGCGGGCAAGTCCGATGCGCTTGGCCTGGTGGCGGGGATCGCGATCGTCGCGGGGCTCGGGCTTGTGACCATGTGGAGCATGAATTCCGCGCGCATCGCGCCGAGCGAGGGGATAGGCGGCGGCCAGCAGGCGCCGGTCGAAGCCGCATCCGCGGTGCCGCCGCAAGCGGCCCCGGCGCCGATCGCGCCGCAGGTTGCCGCCGCGCCCATCGCCCGCCCCGATCCCGCGCCGCAGCCCGTGCTGTCGGCGCAGCCGCAGCCGGGACTTGCCGTCAATCCCTATGCCAGCCCCACCGTGGTGTTCGATGCTGGCAACGCCCCCGCTACTTTGGCACTGGGAGAGGCAAGCGGGGCCGGCGAAGCGGCCGGAAACGGAGCTTCCGGCAACGGCGCCAGCGATTTCGCCAGCCGGATCGGCGGCGTGGGCGGGGCGCCGGCGCAGGCTAAGGCGATGGGCAATCCCACCACCACGGTGACGCAGGGCACGCTGATTCCGGCGATCCTCGAAACGGCGATCGACACCAATGTCCCGGGCTATGTCCGCGCCGTGGTAAGCCAGGACGTGCGCAGTTTCGACGGGACCAAGGTTCTCGTCCCGCGTTCGAGCCGTTTGATCGGTCAGTACCAGTCGGGCCTGCAGAACGGCCAGAAGCGCGCCTATGTCATCTGGACCCGGCTGATCCGTCCCGACGGGGCTTCTGTCAACCTGGCTTCGCCTGCGATCGGTTTCGACGGGACCACGGGTCTTGCGGGCAAGGTTTCGGGTGACGGTTTCTTCAGGCGGTTCGGTTCGGCCCTGCTGCTGTCGGTCGTCGGCGGCGTCGGCTCGCTCGCCACCGGCGGCGCGGCAGGCGTGCTGATCGGCGGGGCCAGTTCCTCGGCCGCGGCCACTGCAGCCCAGCAGGACGGCCAGCGCGGGCCGACCGTGCGGGTGCGACAGGGCGAACCGATCCGCATCTTTACCGCGCGCGATCTCGATTTCTCTTCGGTCAGCTGATCCGGAAGCCCTGCCGTGAGCGCCGACATCCACCCTTTCCAACCCGACGGACAGCCTGAAGCGGATGCCCCGCCGGTCGATCTGCACGGCGAACGCAGCGTCTATCTCGACGCCTATCTCGCGCCATTCCGCGAGTGGCTCGAATGCGACACGGTGACCGAGATCCTGGTCAACAGGCCGGGCGAGGTCTGGGTCGAGGATGCGGCGCGGGGCGGCATGCACAAGGTGGTGCGGCCCGATATCGACGACCGGCTGATCCAGCGCCTGGCCGAACAGGTTGCGCGGGTCAGCGACCAGGGGATCAACCGCGAGCACCCGCTGCTCGGCGCGACGCTGCCCGGCGGCGCGCGCGTCCAGTTCTGTGGTCCGCCCGCGGCGCGCAAGCACTGGGCCATGGCGGTCCGCCGCCATCGCCGGCTCGACCTGCCGCTCGATGCCTATGACACCGGTCCGCTGAGGCCGCAGGGGCGGGACGCCATGCCCGATACGCAGGCGCAGCCGATCGCTTTTCTGCGTGAGGCGATCCGCCAGCGGCGCACCATCCTCGTCTCGGGTGGGACAAGCACCGGCAAGACGACGTTCCTCAACGCCATGCTCGGCGAAATCCCGCGTCACGAACGCGTCGTGCTGGTCGAGGATACGCCCGAGCTCAGGTTGCCCGGCGAAAACGGCGTCGGGCTGGTCGCGGTCAAGGGCGAACTGGGCGAAGCCAAGGTCACCGCCAACGAATTGCTGCAGGCCGCGCTGCGCCTGCGCCCCGACCGGATCGTGCTGGGCGAACTGCGCGGCGCCGAAAGCGTCAGCTTCCTGCGCGCGATCAACACCGGCCATCCGGGCAGCTTCTCCACCGTCCACGCCAACTCGCTGCGGGGCGCGCTCGAGCAATTGTCCCTGATGGTCATGCAGACGGGAATCGGGCTGACGCGGAGCGATACCATTGCCTATGCGGCCAGCGTGATCGACGTGTTCGTGCAGCTTGGACGCGATGAATCGGGCAGGCGCGGCATTATCGAACTGGCCGAAAGCCATACTCTCGTCTGACAGCGGTATTTTTGTACACACCCTGCGCGGCGTCGGGTGCCGTAGCGTCAATGAACGCTCGCCTAGCGTCCCTAAAACAACACTCGCCAAAATTCGCCGTCCTTTTGCGCAACAATCATGCGCCAACGCTTGCGTGCATACGAATGTGTGTTAGCAATACGCCATAAGCCGCAAAGACGGCACATGGAGAGGAGAGGGTTAATGAGGGTAAGGGCTTCCCTGCTCGCGGGTATCTGCGCGAGCGCTATTTCGTTCCCGGCATTTGCGCAGGACGCTGCCGAGGATGGCTTCGATGATCCGCGGTTCGATAACAACGTCATCATCGTTACCGCGCAGCGTCAGAACCAGTCGCTGCAGGAAGTGCCGATTGCAGTCAGCGCGTTCGACAGCGAGGCGCTCGAGGCGCAGCAGATCGAAAACGCCAGCGATCTCCAGCTTACGCTGCCCAATGTCTCTTTCACCAAGTCGAACTTCACCAGCGCGAGTTTTACGATCCGCGGGATCGGCGACCTTTGCGTGGGCGTGACTTGCGATAGCGCGACTGCGATCCATACCAACGGTTCACCGCTGTTCGGCACGCGCCTCTTCGAAACCGAATATTTCGATCTCGAGCGCGTCGAAGTCCTGCGCGGACCGCAGGGCACGCTGTTCGGTCGCAACGCGACTTCGGGCGTGGTCAATGTGGTGACCGCCAAGCCCGAACTGGGTACTTTCGGGGCCGCTGCCGAATTCGAATACGGCAATTACAACAGCATCAAGGCCAAGGGCATGGTGAATGTGCCGCTCGGCGACACGCTGGCCTTCCGCGCGGCCGGGTTCTATCTCAATCGCGACGGGTTCACCGACAACCTCTACGACGACTCCGATATCGACGGGCGCGACATGTACGCGGTGCGCGGATCGTTGCGCTTCGAGCCCACCGCCGACACCACGCTCGACCTCATGGCGTTCTACTTCCGCGAGAACGACGACCGGTTGCGGATCCAAAAGCAGGCCTGCCAGCGCGATCCCACCGGCGTGCTGGGCTGCCTTAACAACCGCCGCGACTTCGACAGCACCAATGCCAATTCGACGCTGGGTACGGTCCTGTCTTCGGTAGAACTGTTCCGCATCCAAGGCATCCCCGAGGCGCTGGCCCTAGGCAGCGTCTACGGACCCGACGGATACGCCAATTTCGACGAGCCCAACGACGTGCGCACGGTCAACACCGCGTTCACGCCCGAATACTTCGCCGACGAACTGCAGTTGCAGGCCCATCTCGATCAGCGGATCGGGCCCATGAACCTGTCGCTTACGGGGATATATCAGGAAACCTCGGTCGATTCCCGCCAGGACTACAACCTCGGTATCCTCGATCGCAGCGGTTATGCCGGCGCCCTGAACACGCTGGCTTTCTTCGCGGCGAACGGCATTCCCACGGGCGTACCGGCCCAGCCCTTCGTTCCGGGGTCGAACGCCTATTTCGCGCCGATCGCGAACGCGCTGATCCCGAACGGGCCCAACGGCGTGCTGTGCACATCGGATAACGATGCGGGCAATCTGGGGGCATTCGAGGGCAATTCGATCTGCGCCGATGTTCCGCTGGCCTTCGACCGGTCGAGCCAGGAGCAGACCTCGTGGTCGGGCGAGGCGATCCTTTCCAGCGATTTCGACGGACCGTTCAACTTCCTGCTGGGCGGCATCTACGCCGAATCCGAAGTCGGCGAGAACAGCTATTACGTCAACAACTTCGGGCTGGACTACGCCAGCGCGATCCTCGGGACATTCTCGGCATTCGGGGCAGGGGCACCGCCATCCTACCTCGCGACGTCGATGTACCGGAACAACACGACCGACTTCAAACTGGAAAGCTTCGGCATCTTCGGCGAAGTCTATGTCGACATCACCGACCGGCTCCAGTTCACGGGCGGCATCCGCTACAATGACGACAGCAAGAGCGTTGCCGCGCGGACGACCTACGCCAGCTTCCTCAATCCCTTCGGTAATGGCGAACCGTTCACGTCGCCATTCGTCGGAAGCTTCGATGCGGATGCCGGGACGCCGGGGAACCAGTTGTTGCAGCAACGCGAAGTCAGTTTCGACGCGATTACCGGGCGCGCGGTCCTCGACTTCGCGATCTCGCCCGACAACAACCTCTATTTCTCCTATTCACGCGGCTACAAGTCGGGCGGGATCAACCCGCCGCTGTCACCGGTCTTCGCGGTTTCCGAAAGCTTCGATTCGGAGAAGATAGACGCTTTCGAAATCGGTTCGAAGAACAGTTTCCTGAACGGTGCGGCTCAGGTGAACCTCACGGGGTTCTACTACAAGTACAAGGGCTTGCAGCTTAGCCGCATCGTTGCTCGGACCTCGGTCAACGACACGATCGATGCCAATATCTGGGGCGTCGAGCTCGAGACCATCCTGCGGCCCAGCTACAACTGGATGGTCAACATGAACGTCAGCTACCTCAATGCGAAGGTGGCAGGCGACCAGTTCTTCAGCAATCCGCGCGATCCGGGCGGCGGCGATCCCGACGCCGTGATCATCAAGGACCTTTCGAACGGCTCGCTGTGCGCGGTGACCGGCGCGGGGGCCAACGCTTTCGTCGGGGCGGTGAACGCCGGACTGGGACTGCAGGGCCCGGCCGCCTTCCCCGCCGACGGGGGGATTGCCTCGACCGGCGCGTTCAGCATCTGCAGCGTGCTCGACGCGCAGACTGCCAACCCGGCTTTCGCAGCGCTGGGTCCGATCGACGTGCTGAGCCCGGGCGTGGAGGTGAACCTGAGGGGCAATCGCCTGCCTCAGGCGCCCGAATACAAGGCTTCGGTGGGCGTGCAGTACACTGCCGATTTCGACAATGGCATGTCGCTCGTTCCGCGGTTCGATCTGGCCTATACGGGCGAACAATACGGCAATGTGTTCAACGGCAACGTCAACCGGATCGAACCGTTCGTCCAGGCGAACGCCTCGATCACGCTGAACGGGAACGACAACCGCTGGTTCGTACGCGGTTTCGTGCAGAACATCTTTGACAGCGACTCGGTAACGGGCCTTTATGTCACCGATGCTTCGTCGGGCAATTTCACCAACATCTTCACGCTTGATCCGCGGCGCTACGGCATCGCGATCGGGGCGAAGTTCTAAGCTACCCGCAAGAGCGGGGGAGAGGGAAGGGGCGGCCTGCGGGTCGCCCCTTTTTTCGTGAAGGTCCCGGCCTCCCGCCGTGTTCAGCGCTTGCTGGATGCAAAAGGCGAGAAGTCGGTATCGGTGTCGAACAGCTCGACCCCTTCGGCGCGTTTGAGCGCGCCGACCGCGGCATAGGTGACCGGGGTCAGCAGCGCCTCCCACAGCGTCTTGATCGCCCATTGCGACAGCACGACCTGCCACAGCAGCTCGACCGGCCATCCGACCAGGCCCCAGAAGGCCAGCGGGTAGAAGATCAGGCTGTCGAGACCTTGGCCGATCACCGTCGACCCGATCGTGCGCATCCACAGATGGCGCCCCTGCGTCCACACCTTCATCTTGGCGAGGACATAGCTGTTGGCGAATTCGCCAGCCCAGAAGGCGACCATCGACGCCAGCACGATGCGCCAGCTGTTGCCGAACACGAACTCGTAGGCTTCCTGTCCGGGCCAGCCCTCCGCCGGCGGCAACTGCACCACGACCCACGCCATGAAAGCCATGAAGAGCAATGCGGCAAAGCCCGTCCAGATGACCCGCCGTGCACGGGCATAGCCGTATACTTCGGTCAGGATGTCACCGATGATGTAGCTGACCGGGAAGAACAGCACCCCGGCGCCGAACGACCATTCGCCGATGACCGGCAGTATGACGTAGCTCGGTTTCGATGCGCCGATTAGGTTCGACAGCAACAGGATGGTGACGAAGGCCGCCATCACCAGATCGTAATAGCGAAAATGCGGTGCGGGCGTATTCGTCGGAGCGTTTTCCATCGCAAACACGGTTAGTGCCGATTGGCCAGCCGCGAAAGGCACGTTATGGCAGCCCCGGAGCGCGCCCGTAGTTCAACTGGATAGAGCACGAGCCTTCTAAGCTTGGAGTTGCAGGTTCGAGTCCTGCCGGGCGCGCCAATTTCCCGAGAGGGAGACCTTGCGCCGTTCTTGCAGGATGGCGCTTGCCGCCGGATCGCAATCGATCTCCCGTCTATCCACTTACCGGGTCCCCCGCGCTTCAGGACAATGGGGTTTCGCAACCTGCCAGGCATGGCCGCAGCATTTCGAGCAGCTGGCGGGTTTCCTGCTGGTCTGCGGATTGCAGGAGGCGGCGTTCATCGACCCGGCACCGTTCGCCGAGGTCGGCTTCGCCGAAATAGGCGGCCACCCCGGTGACCTGGTGGAGAAGCTCGGCAATTTCCTGCTTCTGCTCAGCATCGATAGAATGGCTGGCAAGAGCGGCATCGACCGCGTCCAGGCTGGCTTGTCGGCGCTGTTCGAACAGGGCGCGCAGTTCGGGATCCGTTTCCTCTTCGATCGGGTCGTCCACGGGCGGCCTACCTTTCATCGCCGGTTTCCTCCGTCATGCGCCTCCCGAGCGCTATTGTCCCACCCGCGCGCTTGCCGGGTCGCGCACCGCAAAGTCTGCCTGCAAGTCTGCGGCTTGGCAACGGCCGATCACCCCGCTTGCCGGAGTGCCCGCGCGCGGCTGATCGCTCAGGTGTCGAACCAGTGCCGCAGTTCGTCGAGAGCGCGACCGATATTCGCGTCGTCGGCGGCAAGCTTCAGATCCCGTTCGATCCGGCCTGCAAGCTGGCCGAGTTCTTCGTCACCGAAGTATTTGGCGATGCCGGCCATGACGTGGAGCTTGTCGCGCAGCAGGTCGCATTGCGCGGAACCAAGCATGTCCTCGCCCTCGAGCGCGGCAAGCTGGTTACGCAGTTCGAGCTTGCGCTGTTCGTACATGTTCCGGGCATCGTCCACATCTACCGAAAGGTCGGTTTCCGCCAACTCGCCGGAGCCCGGCGCCGGTTTGGTGAGCCATTGTTCGAGACAGGGGCCAAGCCGTTCTGCCGAGATCGGCTTGGCGACATGGTCTTGCATGCCGGCTTCCATGCACAATTCGATATCGTCGGCATAGGCATTCGCGGTAACCGCGATGATCGGCAGTTCGCGCGGACCGACGCCATTCGCGCGGAGCGCGCGTGACGCGTCGAGCCCGTCCATGACCGGCATCTGCATGTCCATCAGCACGGCATCGAACGGTCGGCCCTGTGCCTTCGCCTCCATGACCTGCTGGACCGCCTGCTGACCGTCGTCGGCGACCTGCGTTTCCACTCCCAGGCGCGAGAGCATCGCGACGATGAGCTTCTGGTTGATCTCCGCGTCCTCCGCCAGCAGCACCCGCCGCCCGGCCAGCGCCGTACGGTAGCTCGATGCCGAACTGTCCTGTTTTGCTGCGGACTTTTGCGCAGGGCATTTCACCAAGGGCAGGACAAGTTCGAAAGTCGACCCCTTGCCCGGCGTGCTTTCGGCGGTCAGCCGGCCGTCCATCAGTTCGGCGAGTTGGCGCGCAATCGCCAGGCCGAGCCCCGTGCCACCGCCCGAAGCGCTGGCCTTGCCCTTGCCGAAATTATCGAGCTGCGCGAATTCCTCGAAGATATAGGCGAGCTGGTCGGGCGGCACGCCGATACCGGTATCGATCACCCGGAACACGATCTTGCCGTCTTTTTCGCAGGCCTCCACGCGCACCGATCCGCGCTCGGTGAACTTGATTGCATTGCCGACGAGGTTGAGGACGATCTGGCGGATGCGCAACTTGTCGCCAATGCCTTCGGGCATGTCCGGGGGGACATCTATGTCGAGCCTGATACCCTTGGCCTTGGCATTGGGTTCGAACAAGCGCGCGCTGCTGCGTACGATATGCCCGAAATTCACCGGTTCGCGGGTCAATTGCATCCGGCCGGCCTCTATCTTCGACAGGTCGAGCAATTCATTCAGCAGGCGCAGCATGGCCTTGCCCGAATCCGAAATCATCCGCGCATAGTCGTGGTGCTCTTTCTCGAGCTCGCTTTCGAGCAGCAGATCGGCGAACCCGATCACGCCGTTCATCGGCGTGCGGATTTCATGGCTCATATTGGCCAGGAAATGTGCCTTGGCCTGCGAAGCACGCTCGGCAATGTCGCGCGACTGGCGGAGTTGCTCTTCGGCCTCCACCGTTTCGGTGATATCCTTGAAAATGCCGAATACCGTGACGACTTCCCCTGTTGGGGCGGTTTCGGCATTGCCCAGGCTGGCCACATGGCGCAGCTCACCGTCGGGGCGCACGATACGGGCCTGGAATTCGAAATCGGCCCCTTCGGAAAACGCCTTGTCGACCATTTCCGAAACCCGCGCGCGATCTTCTTCACAGTAGAAGTCGAGACCGGAAGCCACGTCGGGGACGAAGTCCTTGTCCACGCCATGGATGCGATAGACCTGATCGGACCAGAACAGCGTGCCTTCCTGCACGTCGACCCGCCAGTGTCCGATATTGGCGCTCTCCTCTGCCATCTGGAGCAGGCGATTGTTTTCGCGCAATTGCGCATTGCGCTCGCTGTCGCGCAATTTCTGGCGTCGCCGTCCCCCGATATCGCGCACGACGCCCACGAAATCGCGTATTTCGCCATTGTCGCGCCAGCGCGTCGTCATATGCGCTTCGAGCCACACATAATGGCCATCCGCATGCTTGTGGCGGTAAGTGGTCAGCGTCGACGAAACCTCACCATTGAACAGCTTTTCGCTGGCTTCCATGGTGAGGGCGCGGTCATCGGGATGGATGGCGTTGATTGGCGAGAGGCCGATCATTTCCTCGGGCGTGAAACCCAGCAGCCATTTGCATGATGGGCTGACATAGCGGCGGACCCGATCGGGCCCGATAGCCACAATCATGTCGGGCAGACCCTCGACGACTTCCTCGACCGTGGGGGCGACAGGCGCTGTCTTGCCGGGCAGACCAGCGACGGCTTCGGTCTTGCCGTGGTTGCTGCTGCGTGCGGTCCGCCACAGCGCCAGCAGCACGACCGCGACGGCTCCGAGAGCGAAGCCGAGCAGACCCGATTGCAAATCCATGCTCATGTCTACGACGCCCGACCCCGAGTTTTGCGCACTATTGCTCCTGCGGTATGCAAGATAGCGGCTGTTGGTACAATCCCGCCGGAAAGAACCGAAAAGGCCGTCGAGAAATGGCGGGCACTATCAACAGGCTATACATGACGGGCGCTTAAAAAAGCTTTGGGCCGCAATGTGGGAAACCCTGATGTTTTTCGCATAAAAGCGCTCTGGCCAGACGGGTCGCAGTACGGATCGCCAGCCCGGGGGCCTGGTCGATCCGGCGAGATTAGCCGCGCGCCGCATTCTCCAGCGGTTCGCCGGTGACCGGGTAGCCGAAATCCTCACCTATATGCAGCCATGACCGGCCATCGGTATCGTCGATGAAGGGGGTGATGGTGCGCACGGGGATGGCTTCCGCCTGCGCGCGCGCGGCCGCGAAACTGTCGAACAGCGCCAGCCGTTCGAGATTGCGCCGGGTCGGAAAGATCACCTTGATGTCACCCTGTTCGGCAGCGTCGAGCGCGCCTTGTGCGCTGATCCAGAACAGATGCGTGTTTTCCGACAGGTCGGCTTCGATCTCGACCGCCCCGGTGCCCAAATCGGCCAGATAGAAACGCGTATCGTAGACACGCGGGATCCGTTCGTTCTTGGGAAACCAGCGCGCAAACGGCACCAGCTGGGCCAGATCGAGTTCCCAGTTGAAATGTTCGAGCACGGGGGCAAGCTCACCGGTTTGCTGAAGGAACCGGCGTGCGGCACGCGCCTTGTCGGCATCGATTTCGCCTGCAAGCCCGATCGCGAGACCCGTCTCCTCCAGCGTTTCGCGAACCACTGCGACCTGGTGGGCCGCCTCTTCGGGATCGAGCGGTCCGCCGATCCGCGCGCCGAGATCGAAATCGGCGGGATCGACCCGGCCGCCCGGGAACACCGCCATGCCGCCGGCGAAGACCATTTCGCGCGAACGGATCGTCATCAGGATTTCCGGCGGGCCGCCGGCCGGCGCATTGCGGAATATGACGACGGTGGCAGCGGGAATGCCTGCGGGCCCGGCTTGTGGTTGTTCGCTCATGCCCATGTTGTGGCGGGGGGAGGGGGGAATGCCAAGCGCAAAGGTAAACAGCGCCTGTCGGGCTATTTTACACTAAGCATCGCGGGAAAAATCGCGTTTACCATTGAGGTGCGCCGGATCGCAGCGTTGCATGGAGTTTGGCACGGGGGATGCATGTCGATGGGTATCATGTTCGGTCTTCAACGGAATGCTCCCCCCAGCATCCGGACGAACAAAAGGCCCGCCCGGTTCTCCACCCGGCGGGCCTTACCCGTTCTGGGAGGATACGGCGCGCGTGACGCCGTATCGCAAAATCATCAGGACGCCTTGGCGACCTGCTTTTCGTCGAGCATCTGCTGGAGTTCGCCGGCTTCGAACATCTCCATCATGATGTCGCTGCCGCCCACGAATTCGCCCTTCACATAAAGCTGCGGGATCGTCGGCCAGTCCGAATAGGCCTTGATACCCTGACGGATCTCCATGTCCTGCAGCACGTCGACGCTGTCATAGGCGACACCGCAGTGATCGAGAATGGCCACCGCGCGGCTGGAAAAGCCGCACTGCGGGAAGAGCGGCGTGCCCTTCATGAAAAGCGTGACGTCGTTGGCGCCAACGATGTCGGCGATGCGCTGGTTGGTGTCGGACATCGGCCCGTCCTTTGTATGAATCTGGTGGTCGGAATCAGGTGGGGGCTTGGGTGGTGAGTTGCAAGGCGTGCAGTTCGCCGCCCATGCGACCGCCCAGCGCGTCATACACCAGCTTGTGCTGCTTGACGCGGGTCAGCCCCGCAAATTGGGGCGCCGTGACCTTGGCCGCCCAGTGGTCGTTATCGCCCGCAAGGTCGCGCATCTCGACGCTGGCACCGGGCAGGGCTTCCTCGATCAACGCGACGATGTCGTCGGCAGCCATCGGCATCCGATCAGGCCCCGCCGCTCATGAACTGGCGCCGCGCTTCGACAGCGCATTCTTCCAGCTTGGTGCGGATATCGGACTCGCTGACGTCGCAGTCGGCCGCGGTGAGATCGCCCAGCAGCTTGCGGATCACGTCTTCGTCGCCCGCTTCCTCGAAATCGGCCTGCACGACCGCTTTCTTGTAAGCGTCGGTTTCCTCGTCGGTCAGGCCCATCAGGCCTGCCGCCCATTCGCCGACCAGGCGGTTGCGGCGGGCGGCGATCTTGAAGGCGTTTTCCTCGTCAAAGGCGAACTTGGCTTCCTCGCCGCGCTCGCGATCCTTGAAATCGGTCATGATGGTCCTCTCGGGATGGAATCTTGGGGCCGGAATAGGCCCGGCCCCGCAAGCCCGCAAGGGCGCTTGTGTGATCCTCCCGCGCGAGCGGCTATTCCATTGTGACCACGAGCTTGCCAATCGCGCCGCGGTTTTCGAGCTTGGCGATGGCCTCATGCGCGCGTTCGATCGGATAGGTCTCGCTGACCAGCGGATTGATCTTGCCCGCCTTCCACAGGTCGAACAGTTCCTCGATATTGCGCTGATTGCGCTCGGGCTCGCGCGCGGTAAAGGCGCCCCAGAACACGCCGCGGATGTCGCAGCTCTTGAGCAGGGTGAGGTTGAGCGGCATCTTGGCGATCCCGGCGGGGAAACCGATCACGAGGAAACGGCCTTCCCAGGCGATCGCACGCAGTGCGGGTTCGGAATAATCGCCGCCGACGATGTCATAGACGATATCCGCGCCATTGGGGCCGACGGCGGTCTTGAAGTCGCTCGCCAGTTGCTTGGAAGTGTCCTTGTCGAACGGCGCGCGCGGATAGATCACCACTTCGTCCGCGCCGTGCTGCTTGGCGACTGCGCCCTTTTCCTCGGTCGAAACCGCGGCCACGACGCGGCAGCCATAGGCCTTCGCCAGTTCGACCGCCGATAGTCCGACACCGCCCGCGGCGCCCAGCACGAGGACGGTTTCGCCCTCCTTGATGTCGCCGCGGTCCTTCAGGCCGTGGATCGTGGTGCCATAGGTCATCAGCAACGCGCTGGCTTTTACCAGGTCGATCCCCTCGGGCACCTTGAACAGGCGTTCGGCCGCCACTGCGACCTTTTCCTGCAGCCCGCCATTGCCGATGCCGCACATCACGCGGTCGCCCACGGCGAAGCCTTCGACGCCCTCGCCCAGCGCCTCGATCGTGCCCGAGATCTCGCCACCCGGAGCAAACGGGCGGGGCGGCTTGAACTGGTACATGTCGCGGATAATCAGCGTGTCGGGAAAATTGATGGCGCAGGCAGCGACCTTGACCAGCACTTCGCCCTTGGCGGGGGTGGGGGCGTCGATATCCTCGACGACCAGGGTTTCGGGTCCGCCGGTTTCCTTTGAAAGGACTGCCTTCACGCTGCTTCTCTCCTCTGTGGTTTGTCGAGCCAGGGCAGGGCGCCCCCGCGCGTCTGTTCGTGTTGTGTGATGGCGCTTTCGCTGCCCAGCGTCAGGCCGATCTCGTCGAGTCCCTCGAGCAGGCAGCGTTTGCGGAACGGATCGATCTCGAATGCGAAGCGATCCTGGAATGGCGTTGTGACGACCTGGTTCTCGAGGTCGATGGTGATCGGCTGCTCTTTCGCGACTTCGAGCAGGCGATCGACATGTTCCTGCGGCAATTCGACCGCGAGGATTCCGTTCTTGAAGGCGTTGCCGGCGAAAATGTCGGAAAAGCTGGGCGCGATCACTGCGGCAAGACCCATGTCGAGCATCGCCCATGCGGCATGTTCGCGGCTCGATCCGCAGCCGAAATTGTCGCCTGCGATCAGGATCGGCGCCTGCGCGAAATCCTCGACGTCGAAGGGGTTGCCCGGGGTTGCGCGGATCGTCTCGAACGCGCCTTCGCCGAGGCCTTCGCGGCTGACCGTCTTCAGCCAGTGCGCGGGAATAATCACATCGGTGTCGATGTTTTTCAGCCCCAGCGGAATCGCGCGGCCTTCGATCGTGGACACGGCTTTCATCGCACGGCCCCCGCCACGCGTGGCGCGGTCCCAAATCCTGATTTCGGCGCCATGGCTCTCCCCCCAGCGACGTGTGAGATCAATCGGTTTCGGGATTTTCCCCCGAAGGGATCGGACCCGGCTGGCGCGGTCCGTTCTTCTTCTCCTTGCGCTTGTTCGCATAGAGCAAGGCTGCGGCAACGGCGGCGGAGCCGATGGCCCCGACGATGGCGGCTTTTCCGGAAAGCTTCTTGGTCATCGGTTCTCAATGGTCAGCCACCGTTCGCTTGGCAAGGGGTAGCTTGCGCACATCGGCGAGCCGCCCCGTAACCGCGGCGGCAGCCGCCATTGCCGGGCTGACCAGATGGGTGCGTGCGCCCGGCCCCTGGCGGCCGACGAAATTGCGGTTGCTGGTCGATGCGCAGCGTTCGCCGGGAGGTACCTTGTCGGGATTCATCGCGAGACAGGCCGAACAGCCCGGTTCGCGCCATTCGAAACCGGCGTCCATGAATATCCGATCGAGTCCCTCGGCTTCGGCGGCCCGCTTGACCAGTCCCGAACCGGGCACGACAATCGCCCAGCGGACATTGGGCGCCTTGGTGCGGCCCTCGAGCACCTGCGCCGCGGCGCGCAGGTCCTCGATCCGGCTGTTGGTGCAGCTGCCGATGAAGACATTCTCGACCGCGATGTCCTCGATCCGCATGCCGGGTTCCAGCCCCATGTAATCGAGGCTCTTGCGCGCGGCTTCCTGTTTGGAAGGGTCGGCGAAGCTGGCGGGTTCGGGGACGGTGCCGCCGACCGGCACGACATCCTCAGGGCTGGTCCCCCAGCTGACCGTCGGCTCGATGTCGGCGGCATCGATCACGACCGATTTGTCGAACACCGCGCCATCGTCGGTCACCAGCGAACGCCACCATGCGACTGCGCGGTCCCAATCGCCGCCGCACGGCGCATAGGGGCGGCCGCGAAGGTAGTCGAAGACGATATCGTCGGGGGCGATAAGTCCGGCGCGGGCACCGCCTTCGATACTCATGTTGCAGACCGTCAGGCGGCCTTCGACGCTCATCTCGCGGAACACCTCACCCCGGTATTCGATGACATGGCCGGTGCCCCCGGCAGTGCCGATGACGCCGATGATATGCAGGATCAGGTCCTTGGGCGTGACGCCCGGGCCCAGCGCGCCATCGACGCGGACTTCCATCGATTTCGAGCGGCGCAACTGCAGCGTCTGCGTGGCCAGCACGTGTTCAACCTCGCTGGTCCCGATCCCGAAGGCCAGCGCGCCGATGCCGCCGTGCGCGGCGGTATGGCTGTCACCGCATACGATGGTCGCACCGGGCAGCGAGAAACCCTGCTCGGGGCCGACGACATGGACGATGCCCTGCTCGGGCGCGACCGCATCGATGTAATCGATTCCAGATCCGGGGGCGTTGCGTTCGAGCGCGGCGAGCTGGGCAGCGCTTTGTGCATCCTCGATCGGCAGCCGCGAACCATCCGCGGCCACCCGCGGCGTGGTGGGCAGGTTATGGTCGGGGACCGCCAGCGTCAGGTCGGGACGGCGCACCTGCCGTCCGGCCAGGCGCAGCGCGTCGAAGGCCTGCGGGCTGGTGACCTCGTGAACCAGGTGACGGTCGATATAGAGCAGGCAGGTGCCATCGTCGCGCTGTTCGACGACATGCTGGTCCCAGATCTTCTCGTAAAGCGTGCGCGGTGTGTTGCCCATGGCCCGGGAATGTGCGGGAGGAAGCCCACCTGCGCAAAAAGGCAAAACAAGAGTCTTCCAAACTTAACCTTTCCCTGCTCTACTGACATGAATGTCAGCAAAGCCATTCACCTTTCCGATCAAGGTCCTCCCGGACGATATCGATTTCATGGGGCACGTGAACAACGCGCGCTATCTCAACTGGGTGCAGGACACAGTGCTCGCGCACTGGCAGAAACTCGCCCCCGCCGAGGAAGTGGCCAGCAAGGCCTGGGTCGCGCTCAAGCACGAGATCACCTATCGCCGCCCGGCCTTTCTCGACGATGATGTCATCGCCGAAACCGTGCTGGAGAAGATCGCCGGCGCGCGCAGTTTCTACAATACGGTGATTCGCCGCGGCGAAGACGTGCTGGCCGAAGTGCAGAGCATGTGGTGCTGCATCGATGCCAAGAGCCTGCGACCGGCACGAATCAGCCGCGAAGTCGCCGAAACCTGTTTCGGCCTGCCCGGCAAGCCGAAGGCGCAAACAGGCAGCTAAAGCGCCGACCGCCCTTTGTCTGCCGCGCGCTAGCTCCTATATTCACGCAATGGCCGTTTTCATCCCCGCACTGATCGTTCTGGCGACCGTGGTCGCGATGGAATGGGTCGCATGGGCGAGCCACAAGTACATCATGCATGGCTTCGGCTGGGGGTGGCACCGAGACCATCACGAACCGCACGACAATCTGCTTGAGAAAAACGATCTCTATGCGGTCGTCGGCGCGGCGATGAGCATTTCGATGTTCGCGCTGGGCAGCGAATGGGTGATGGGCGAGGGGGCCTGGTGGCCAGCCACGTGGATCGGGCTCGGCATAATGGCATATGGCGTCATCTACACGCTGGTGCATGACGGGCTGGTTCACCAGCGCTACTTCAAATGGGTCCCCAAGAGCGGTTACGCCAAGCGTCTGGTCCAGGCGCACAAGCTGCACCATGCCACGATCGGCAAGGAAGGCGGGGTCAGCTTCGGCTTCGTCTTCGCCCGCAGCCCGGCAGCACTCAAGGCCGAATTGCGCCGCCAGCGCGAAGCGGGCATCGCCATCGTACGCGAAAGCGCCGGAGCCTGAGGCCCCGGCGCTTCCAGTCCGCCGTGTGCGGTCTTACTTGGCGTAGTTTACATACAATCCGTGGATCAGGCCGGGGATATAGCCCAGCAGCGTCAGCACCAGATTGATCAGCGCGGTCTTGCCGAGCCCGTGCTTGGCGGCAACGCCGAGCGGGGGCAGCAGAATGGTCGCGATAAGAATAAGAATTGCCATGGGAAATGTCCTTTTGTCGTCCCTCCCGTCGTTCGGGTCATCAACGGGCCGGGGCGCGCGCGGTTCCGCCGGCCTATTCGTTGCGCGTGGCAATCCAGCTGCCGCAGATCACCAGCACGGCGACTGAAATCCAGTACCAGGGATGGCCGAGCGTATACCAGGTGAACACCGCGCCAGTGGCCATCGCGCCGATCGCCATGGTCTTCGACCTGCGGCTGATCGCACGGCGCTCGCGCCAGTCTTTCACATGCGGCCCCCAGTGGGGATGATCGAGGATCTTCTGCTCGAGCTCGGGGCTCGACCGGGCGAAGAAATAGACTGCCAAGAGGAGAAAAGGCACGGTCGGCATGATGGGCAGGGCCGCACCCACGGCGCCAAGCCCGACGGCAAGGAAGCCGAGGCCCTTGTAGAGCGGCCGTTTCAAGTCACCCGGCCGCGATTCGCGCCGCGTGCTCCCGGACGAGTGCAATCATGTTCGGCACGCCCTGCGTGCGATTGCTCGACAGCTGGTTCTTGAGATCGAAGGGTTCGAGCGCGCCAGCCACGTCCATGGCCGCCACTTCGTGGGCAGGGCGATCCTGAACGGCGGCAATCACCAGCGCGACGATCCCCTTGGTGATCGCAGCGTTGCTGTCGGCCAGGAAGTGCAATGTGTCGGCCTTGCCGGTGGGATAGACCCACACCTGTGCCGAACAGCCGCGCACCAGCGTGGCATCGGTCTTGAGGGCATCGGGCATCGCTTCGAGTTCGCGGCCCAGTTCGATCAGCAGGCGATAGCGTTCGTCGCCTTCGAGGAACTCGTATTCTTCGGCGATGTCGGAAAGTGTGCGCATGGCGCGCCTTTAGCGGGCGTGCCTGCGGGCGTCCATCGGGCTTAGCCGAACAGGCCGCCGGGCCGGGTGAGCGCATGGTACAGCACGTAGAACCAGCCGAAAAAGCCATGGATCGCGGCCCAGACGATCGAGCCGTGCAGGCTCCAGCTGATGGCCACCGCAATCGCACTGCCAAGGCCGATCCCGGCGCGCGCGGCGTCGGTGCGGACCACGGTCACAGATCGACGCCGCTGGCGATGGCTTCGAGTTTCTTGATTCGTTCCTTCAGGTCGGCCAGCTCGATCCGCGCCGCGCCGATCGTCGATCCGCTTTCGGGCCGGTCGGCCGCGGGGTGGCGGTCCAGCTCTTCACGCTTGAGCGCCAGCCAGCCCTGCCAGGCGCGCAGGAGGGCAGCGGCCACGATGGTCAGGCCGACCAGCGCTGCGCCTGCGATTATCAAAGTCGGTTCGAACATAACCTCATGTCCTCCTTGAACCTCGCCGCCTCAATCGGACTGCTTGTCGCGCAGTTCTTCGATTTCGGCGGCGATCTGCTTGGTTTGCCGTGCGTCGAGCGAATTGTTGTCGGTCGCGATCCGTTCGAGCACCTTGATGCGTTCGCGCAATTCCTCGACTTCGCGTTTCTCGGCGGCAGAGATACGATCCTCGCTCTCTTGCTGCCGGCCGCGTTCGATGCGTCCCATTGCCCGGTAGCGCTCGCGCATGATGGCGGCGATCGTGGCAATCGCGACGATTGCGACAATGGCGGTCCAGAAACTCATCGGGTCGCTCCCTGCGGCATGGTGCGGACCTCGATTTCCTGCAGGTCGCGCAATTCGTCGATCTGCGATGCCAGCGCGTGATTGCCGTCGGTGGCAATGCGTTCGAGCACGCGGATGCGTTCTTCCAGCTGGCGATGTTCGGTATTGTCCGTGGCCGCTTGTCCGGCCTTGGCTTCGGCGATCCGCGCTTCCAGCTCGAGCCTCTGCAACTTGTGGGCCCGGCTGCGGTTGCCTGCGACCGTACCGAAGGTCAGCACGATCAGCAGGATGGCGAGCACGAAACCGAAGATCAGAAGCAGGTCGGCATCCATCAGTTGGCATCCTTCGTGTCGCGAAGGCGATCGATCTCATGGGTAAGGTGATAACCGCTGTCGGTGACGATACGTTCGACATTGCCGAGCCGGTCCTTCACCGAACCGAGTTCGGCGCGGAGTTCGGCATTTTCCTGTGTGAGCAGCTTCACCCGTTCGACCGCCTGGTCGTTCTTGGGATAGACCGACATGCCCCAGCTGTTTTCGAGCGGGTAGCCGTTCTTGACGCGGATCCAGGTATTGACAATCCAGGCCAGCGACATGGCGATCACGCCGCCGATGACGGTGGTTTCGGTGATGAATTCCATTACGCTTTCTCCCCGCGCTTGAGGTTCAGTGGCACGCCGGCATCGCTTGCCGGCTTGTCGCGCAGCGCCTCGATCTCGTCATGCAGCGAATAGCCGCGGTCGGTGACGATCTTTTCGAGCACCACCATGCGGTCCTGCATGGTGTCGAGCTTGTCGTGCAGCTGGCGGTTCTCGGCTTTCAGTGCCTTGGTTTCCGCCGTGTCGCTGCGTTCGGTCTTGCCGCCCCATTCATCCTCGAGCGAATAGCCGTGCTTGGCACGGATCCAGTTGTTGATCAGCCAGCCACCGGTGCTCAGCGCGATGATGACGATGACGAATTCGGGTCCACCCCAATTCATGACTTGTGTTCTCCCTGTTTCATATCGAGCGGTGTTCCGCTGTCGGTCGCTTCCACGCTGCGCTGGTCGCGCAGGGCTTCGATCTGTGTTGCTACGTTGTAGCCGCTGTCCGTGACGATGCGTTCGAGCACCCGGACCCGTTCTTCGAGATCGCCCACGCGGCTGGCATATTGGGCGGCCTTCTCGGCAGTGCTCTCGGCGGTCGCGCTGAGCTGCATCTCTGCCATCTTGTGCTGGTGGCGGGTCCAGATTGCCAGCCCGCCGATCAGGAACGGCGCCAGCGGAATGAGATAGGCCCAGTCGAACATTGCTTGTGCTCCCCCTGTGTCGGTTCCCGGATTACCGGAGGCGTTCGATCTCGGCGGTCAGCCGCGGGTTGTTGCTGACGTAGAAGGTTTCCACTTCGGCCAGGCGGCGGTCGACATCCTTCATCCGGGCGCGGATTTCGCGCGCGGTACGCTTGGGGTTCTGCCGCACGCGCTGCCAGTAGGTCTGCTCTTCGCGGTCGACATAGAGGTGCGCAGGCTTCTTGTTCAGCAGCAGGCCGGCGATGAAGTAGAACGGGATCGTCGATCCACCGGTCATGAAGGTCAGGCCGAGAAAGCCGAGCCGGACCCAGAAGGCGTTGACGCCGGTGTAATCCGCGATGCCCGAGCACACACCCATGAGCTTCGCGTTCTGTTTGTCGCGGTAAAGCGTCGTGCGGGGGCTGTTCACTGGCTGGCTCCTTTTTTCTCGGCAATCAGCTGTTCGAGTTCGCGCAGCTGCTGGTTGTCCTGTTCGCTGTCGTGGACGATGCGGGCGGGACGGAATTCGGGATTGTCGCTGGCGACGAGGCGTTCGACCGTGTCCATCCGGTCATCGAGCCGCTTGGCGAGGTTGTAGAGTTCCTCGAGCAGCGCTTCGTCGTCGCCGGTGATCGTCGCGGAGGTCTTCCACTTGGTGATGTAGTGAAGGATGATCCACGGAAGCCCGATGAAGATCGCGGGAATGATGATAATCTCTTCCATGGGGTCAGTCCTCCTTGCCGGCGCTGCCCTTGCCGAGCGCCTTTTTCATCTGTTCGAGTTCGTCGTCGATCGCATCGGCGCCCTCGAGCGCGGCGATCTCGTCCGACAGGCTGGGCTTGTCCGACTGATCGGCAATGTTCAGCGCATCGGCGCGGCCTTCGGCATAATCGACCCGGCGTTCGAGCTGGTCGAAGCGGCTGAGTGCATCGTCGACGCGTTCGTTGGTCATCAGGCTGCGCAGCTTGACGCGGTTCTCGGCGCTTTCGAGACGCGCGGCGATCGCGGTCTGGCGGCTGCGGGCTTCGCGCAGGCGGTTCTGCAGCTTCTGGATGTCCTGCTCGTAGGCGCGCAGCGCATCGTCGAGCACGGCGATTTCCTGCTTGAGCTGCTCGCTCATGTCGCTGGCTTTCTTCTTCTCGACCAGCGCGGCGCGGGCAAGATCCTCGCGATCCTTGGACACGGCCAGCTGCGCCTTCTCGCCCCAGTCCGCCTGGAGCTTGTCCAGCTTGACCGTGTGACGATGCATTTCCTTCTGGTCGGCAATCGTGCGCGCGGCGCTGGCGCGGACCTCGACCAGCGTTTCCTCCATTTCGAGGATGATCATCCGGATCATCTTCTGGGGGTCGTCCGCCTTGTCGAGCATGTCGTTGAAATTGGCAGCGATGATATCGCGGGTGCGGCTGAAAATGCCCATTAAAGGTGCTCCACTGGAAAAAAAGTCCGATCCCTTCGACCGTCCGCTGTCACGCGTCGGAGTTGGCGAGCGGCGCAGCCGTTCTACCTCCTCCTCGATACGCGACAAGCGAGGGCGGGCCGAAGCGTCGCCGGTGTCGTTGTCCCGGCGGTTTTCGGGGGACTGCCGCTCCGGCCCTAGGGGATCATGATCGGGGGGCAGGGTCATGCAATCTCGACCTGTTCATATGCGGCCAGCACCGGCGTGGGCGTCGTCACCGCGATCTGCGAGCTCAGTACGACGAAGGTGGCCATCGCAGCGATGCTGGCGATGGCGGCCTGTCCAAGCTGGCTGCGGAAGAAGCTGCGGTTGTACATCTGTGGGTTACCTCCCTTGGGGCCGGTGGGCCAATTGCTGTTGTCCTAGGTTAAGCAAGCGGTGTGCCAAACCCCGGAAACGGGAGGATAGCGGGGGTTTTTGCAGATACATCAAATGGCGTGTTGGTTTTTCTTGCCAAGCATTGGGAAATATTCCTATCTCTTGGTCATGGAGCGGGGAAATCAGTTTGTCGGCCAGTCGGGGGCGTTCCTCGATGCGGTCGAACGGGCCAGCCGGGCAGCGCCGATGCGGCGGCCCGTGCTCGTCGTGGGCGAGCGCGGAACGGGCAAGGAACTGATCGCCGAACGCTTGCATCGCCTTTCCACCCGCTGGGACGAACCGCTGGTCGTCATGAACTGCGCCGCCTTGCCCGAAACGCTCATCGAAGCCGAACTGTTCGGACACGAGGCGGGCGCGTTCACAGGTGCTACCAAGGCGCGCGCCGGAAGGTTCGAGGAAGCCGACAAGGGCACGCTATTTCTCGACGAACTGGGCACTTTATCGACCGGTGCGCAGGAACGGCTGCTGCGCGCGGTGGAATATGGCGAGGTTACGCGGATCGGATCGAGCCGCCCGATGCGCGTCGACGTGCGGATCGTCGGCGCGACCAACGAGGACCTCCCGGCCAAGGCGGAGCAGGGCGAGTTTCGCGCCGACCTGCTCGACCGGCTGAGTTTCGAGGTCATCACCCTGCCGCCGCTGCGCGTGCGCGAAGGCGATGTCGAGGTGCTGGCCGATTATTTCGGACGCCGTATGGCGGCCGAACTCGGCTGGGAAGGCTGGCCCGGTTTCGCGCCGCATGTCGCCGACCAGCTCGAACGGCACGACTGGCCCGGCAATGTGCGCGAATTGCGCAATGTCGTCGAGCGCGCGATCTATCGCTGGGACGATTGGGACCAGCCGATCGGGCACGTCGTGTTCGATCCCTTCGACAGCCCGTGGAAACCCGCCGGCCCGGGCCCGCGCAAGGACAGTCCGGCGCCGCAGTCGGCTGCAACGGCCGCGCCTGCCACGCCTGATTTCGATCTCGTCGCGGATCTGCGCGGAGCGGTGGATGCGCATGAGCGTGCGATCGTCGAGCATGCGCTGGGCAAGCATCGCTGGAACCAGCGCCAGACTGCCAAGGCGCTCGGCCTGACTTACGACCAGCTGCGCCATTGCATCAAGAAGCACGGGCTGACCGACGACGACTGACCGGTGCGGGGCCGGCCGGGCGCCCGTCAAGCTGTTGCAATCGCGTGCTGTTCGGCGCTTCCCGCTTACCGCTTGCTTTTCGCAGGACTCGCGCCTATCTGGCTGGGCATCCCGACATTGTCGCGACACTGGAGGGGCTGGCGCCGCGAGGGGCCGGCACGAAACCCCATTGTCGCATGGGGCGCGTATTGGAGACTGCATGGCCGACCTGGACCGCTTGACCGAAGTAATCGAACCCGAGGCACAGGCCCTTGGATTCGAGCTCGTGCGCGTCAAGATGATGCCGTCCGAAGCCGGTGACGGCGGCGAGGCGCTCCAGATCATGGCCGAAGATCCCGCCACGGGCCAATTGGTGATCGAACAGTGCGCGGCCCTGTCGCGCCGCGTGTCCGATCGGATCGATGCGCTCGAAGAGCAGGGCGATGTGCTGATCGCCGGGGCCTATCACCTCGAAGTATCGAGTCCGGGGATCGACCGGCCGCTGACCCGGGCGAAGGATTTCGCCAATTGGGCCGGCCATGAAACCAAGATTTCCATGGCCAAGAGCTATGACGGCCAGCGCAACCTGCGCGGCGAACTCAAGGGCATCGACGGCGACATCGTCACCATCGAAGACCGCAAGCAGGGGCTCGTTACGGTCCCCCGCGACCAGATCCATTCGGCGAAGCTCGTCTTGACCGACGAACTGATTGCCGCCACCCAGCCGCTCGACACGAGCGGTGCCGACGAAATTGTCGAAACCCCCGACATTCCTGACGAAGAAAAGGCAGACGACTGATGGCCAGTGCCATTTCCGCCAACAAGGCTGAACTCCTCGCGATCGCAAACTCGGTCGCTTCGGAAAAGATGATCGACAAGGCGATCGTCATCGAGGCGATGGAAGAAGCGATCCAGAAATCTGCCCGCAACCGTTATGGTGCGGAAAACGACATCCGTGCCAAGCTCGATCCGCTGACCGGCGATCTGCGCCTGTGGCGCGTCGTCGAGGTCGTCGAGGAAGTCGAGGACTACTTCAAGCAGATCGATCTCAAAGCCGCCGAAAAGCTGCAGGACGACGCCAAGGTCGGCGACTTCATCGTCGATCCGCTGCCACCGGTCGATCTCGGCCGTATCGACGCGCAGAGCGCAAAGCAGGTGATCTTCCAGAAGGTCCGCGATGCCGAACGCGAGCGCCAGTACGAAGAATTCAAGGACCGCGCGGGCGAAGTCATCACCGGCGTGATCAAGTCGGTCGAGTTCGGCCATGTGATCGTCAACCTCGGCCGTGCCGAAGGCGTGATTCGCCGCGACCAGCAGATCCCGCGCGAAGCCGCGCGGGTCGGCGAACGCGTGCGCGCGCTGATCACCAAGGTGGAACGCAACAACCGCGGCCCGCAGATCTTCCTCAGCCGCGCGCATCCCGATTTCATGCGCAAGCTGTTCGCGCAGGAAGTGCCCGAAATCTATGACGGCATCATCGAGATCAAGGCCGCCGCCCGCGACCCGGGCAGCCGGGCCAAGATCGGCGTGATCAGCCACGACAGCAGCATCGACCCGGTCGGCGCCTGCGTCGGCATGAAGGGCAGCCGCGTCCAGGCGGTCGTGCAGGAACTGCAGGGCGAAAAGATCGACATCATCCCGTGGAGCGATGACGGCGCGACCTTCATCGTCAACGCGCTCCAGCCGGCCACCGTCGCCCGCGTCGTGCTCGACGAGGAAGAGGGCCGCATCGAAGTCGTCGTGCCCGACGACCAGCTGTCGCTCGCCATCGGTCGCCGCGGCCAGAACGTGCGTCTCGCCAGCCAGCTGACAGGCAACCAGATCGACATCATGACCGAGGAAGAAGCCTCGGAAAAGCGCCAGAAGGAATTCGCCGAGCGCTCGAAGATGTTCGAGGAAGAGCTCGACGTCGACGAAACGCTGTCGCAGCTGCTCGTCGCCGAAGGCTTCGCCGAACTCGAGGAAGTCGCCTATGTCGAGCTCGACGAGCTGGCGGCGATCGAAGGCTTCGACGAAGACCTGGCCGGCGAATTGCAGAACCGCGCACAGGAAGCGATCGACCGCCAGGAGGCCGCGCATCGCGAGGCACGCCGCGAACTGGGCGTCGAGGACGACCTCGCCGAACTGCCGCACCTCAGCGAAGCGATGCTCGTGACGCTGGGCAAGGCGGGTATCAAGACGCTCGACGACCTGGCGGATCTCGCCACCGACGAGCTGATCCAGAAGAAGCGCGAAGCCCCGCGTCGGCGCAACAATGCCGACGGTCCGCCGATGCGCCGCCCCTCGGTCCGCGAACAGGACAAGGCCGGCGTGCTGGGCGAATACGGGTTGAGCGAAGAGCAGGGCAACGAGATCATCATGGCCGCCCGCGCGCACTGGTTCGACGACGAAGAGGAAGCCCCGGCACCTGCCGCAGCGACCGACACGCAGGAGGCCGCCGATGCGGACTCCACCCAATGAGCGCCTGACGTCCGACATCGCTGGCACGCCCAAGGCACGGAAAGCTTCCGAGCCCGAACGGCGGTGCATTCTTTCGGGGGAGACCGCCCCGCGCGAAACACTCGTGCGGCTGGCGGTTTCGCCTGCCGGACTGGTGCTGCCCGATGCGCATGAAAAAGCGCCCGGACGCGGCGCCTGGACCGGTGCCCCGCGCGCGGAATTCGCAGCGGCGCTGGCCTCGGGCAAGCTGAAGGGAGCGCTGGCGCGCGCGTTCAAGACCGGCGATCTGGAATTGCCCGAAACGCTGCCGCAGATGATCGAGGATGCGCTGACTCGCGTGCTGCTCGACCGACTGGGGCTCGAAATGCGCGTCGGAAGCCTTATCTTGGGCACCCAGCGCATCGCGGAAGCGGCGCGCGGGGGCGCAGTGGCCATGCTGTTGCATGCCAATGATGCCAGCGAAGACGGGCGCAAGAAGCTCGACCAGGCGTGGCGCGTCGGACGCGATGCGGAAGGGTCGGGCGAGCGCGGTCTCGAACTGCCACTGGACCGGAGCGCTCTATCTGTGGCATTGGGCCGCGACAATGTCGTCCATCTGGCGCTGGCCGATGATGCTGCGGTCGCGAGGGTCATGAAACCGCTGACGCGCCTCATGCACTATCTGGGGCATGACCTGCCCACCGCTGAGCGGCGCGCCTCCGTATGCGCGCCGGATGACGAACTGAACGAGACGAACGAGAGAAACGAGCAATAATGAGCGACGACGACAAGAAACCAGCCCGCAAGCCGCTGACCCTCAAGGGTGCTCAGCCGGGCGAGGTCAAGCAGACCTTCAGCCACGGCCGCACCAACAAGGTCGCGGTCGAGGTGAAGCGCCGCCGCAAGCTCGTGAAGCCCGGCGAAACCCCGCCTGCTGCGCCGCCCCCGCCGCCGCCGCCGCCGCCCGCTCCCGAGCCGGCACCGGCTCCGGTGGCCAAGAAGGCTGCGCCGAAGAAGCCGGCTGCGCCCGCCGACGAAACCCCGCAGGAACGCGTCGCGCGTCTGCAGCGCGAGGCCGAGGAAGATCGCCTGCGCCAGAGCGAGGACGCGCGCAAGCGCGAGGAAGAGCAGGCCCGCCAGGCTGCCGAAGACCAGAAGAAACGCGCCGAAGAGAAGCGCAAGGCCGAGGAGGAGGCCGCCAAGGCCGCTACCGAGGAAGCGCAGAAGCCGGCGCAGCAGCCCGCGGAAGAACCCGCAGCGGCTGCTGGCGAGACCGCGGCGGAAACGCCTGCGGGTGACAAGGCCGCTGCCGGGACCCCGTCGCCGGCGCCGCGCCGCTTCACCCCGGTTGCGCGCCCCGAGCCCAAGAAGCCCGAGCGCAAGAAGAAGGACGACAAGGCCGCGCGCACTGCCGAGAAGCCGGACAAGCGCCGCGCCGGCAAGCTGACGGTCAACAAGGCCCTCAACGAGGACGAAGGACGCCGCGCGCGTTCGCTCGCCGCGCTCAAGCGCGCCCGCGAGAAGGAGCGCCGCATGCAGGGCGGCCCCTCGAAGCCGCGCGAAAAGCAGGTCCGCGACGTCATCGTCCCCGAAGCCATCACGGTTGGCGAACTGGCCAAGCGGATGGGCGAAAAGGGTGCCGATCTCGTCAAGGAACTCTTCAATCTCGACATGATGGTGACCGTCAACCAGACGATCGACCAGGACACTGCGGAATTGCTGGTCGACCAGTTCGGCCACAACATCCAGAAGGTCTCGGAAGCCGATGTCGACATCGCCAATGTCGATGACGTCGATCCGCCCGAGACGCTCAAGCCGCGTCCCGCGGTGGTCACGATCATGGGCCATGTCGACCACGGCAAGACCAGCCTGCTTGACGCCCTGCGCGGCGCCAATGTCGTCAAGGGCGAAGCCGGCGGCATTACGCAGCATATCGGCAGCTACCAGGTGAATACGAAGGGCGGCGATACGATCACCTTCCTCGACACGCCGGGTCACGCCGCCTTTACCGAGATGCGCCAGCGCGGTGCCAATGTCACCGATATCGTGGTGCTGGTGGTGGCGGCCGACGATGGCATCATGCCGCAGACGATCGAGGCCATCAATCACACCAAGGCCGCGGGCGTCCCGATGATCGTCGCGATCAACAAGATGGACAAGCCCGAAGCCAATCCCGACAACATCCGTACGCGTCTGCTCGAACACGAAGTGATCGTCGAGAAGATGTCGGGCGATGTGCAGGACGTGGAAATCTCGGCCAAGGAGAAGTCCGGTCTCGACAAGCTGCTCGACGCGATCAGCCTGCAGGCCGAACTGCTCGAGCTTAAGGCCAATCCCGACCGTATGGCCGAAGCCACGGTCATCGAAGCGCAGCTCGACAAGGGCCGCGGCCCGGTGGCCACCGTGCTCGTCACGCGCGGTACGCTGGAGCGCGGTAACACCTTCGTGGTCGGTACGCAGAGTGGCCGCGTCCGCGCGATCGTCAACGACCAGGGCAAGCAGATCAAGAAGGCCGGTCCGTCGATGCCGGTCGAGGTCCTCGGCCTTGGCGGCGTGCCGTCGGCCGGTGACGTGCTGAGCGTGGTCGAGAACGAACAGCGTGCCCGCGAAGTCGCCGAATACCGCCAGGAAAAGGCAACCGAGAAGCGCACCGCGCTGGCCCCGACCAGCTTCGATACGATGTTCAACAACCTCGCGTCGAATGTGGTCGAGTTCCCCGTACTGGTGAAAGCCGATGTGCAGGGTTCGGTGGAAGCCATCACGACCGCGTTGCACAATCTGTCGAACGATCTCATCAAGGTCCGCGTGCTGCACGCCGGCGTGGGTGCGATCACCGAAAGCGATGTCCAGCTGGCGGCTGCTTCCAACGCGCCGATCATCGGCTTCAACGTGCGTCCCAACGCCAAGGCGCGCGAACTGGTGAAGCGCGACGGCGTCGAGATGAAGTATTACGACGTCATCTATCACCTGACCGAGGAAATCGCGAAGGAGATGGCAGGCGAGCTGGGTCCGGAACGGATCGAACACGTCGTGGGCCGTGCCGCGGTCAAGGAAGTGTTCCGTTCAGGCAAGAAGGACAAGGCCGCCGGCCTGCTGGTCGAGGAAGGCGTCATCCGCAAGGGCCTGTTCGCCCGTCTCACGCGCGACGACGTCATCGTTTCGGCAACGACCATCGCATCGCTGCGGCGCTTCAAGGACGACGTGGACGAAGTCCGCGCCGGGCTCGAATGCGGCGTGGTGCTGGCCGATACCAACGACATCAAGGCGGGCGACCAGCTCGAAGTCTTCGAAGTCGAGGAGCGCGAACGCACGCTGTGACCGGGGGCTGAGGACGGATGGCGAAAATCCACGAAGGCAGGCGTTCGCCATCGGCCGAGCTGATGGCGAGCGACTTCGTCTCCTTCGATGTGGAGCGGGGCGAGCTGACCACGCGCTACACCCCGCCGCCGAGCTTCGCGAGCCCGCGCGGCGCGGTGCAGGGGGGCCTCATCGCGGGGTTCCTCGATGAAGTGATGGGCGGGGCGCTGCTCGCCGTTACCGAAGCCCGCTTCGGTGCGGCGGAGCAGCGCCTGCCGCTCAATCTCGACATGAACCTCACCTATTTGCGCATGGTCCCGATGGAAACCGTCACTGCCAGGGGGCGCGTGCTCAAGCTGGGCAAACGGGTCGCCTTCCTCGAGGGCGAGCTGTTCGACAAGGACGGCAATCTGCTGGTGCGCGCCACTTCGAGCGCCATTCCCACGCCGCTGCCGGGAAAGGACGACTGATGGCCGACAATGCCATCCTCGGCGCACCGCACGCCAAATTGCTGGGCGTGAAGTTCGACCATTTCGACAAGGACCGCGAGGAAATCACCCTGCGTTTCCACGCGCCCGACAGTTTCATCACCCCGCGCGGCAGCGTGCAGGGCGGGCTTGTTGCGGGCTTCCTCGACGAGGTGATGGGCTGGGCGCATGTCTGGGCCACCGACCACGAAGAAGCGCCGCTCAATCTCGACATCTCGATGAGCCTGCTGAAGCCGGTCATGGCCGGGCCGGTGATCGGCAAGGGCCGCGTGATCCGCCGCGGGCGCAAGGTCATCTTCCTCGAAGGCGAACTGTTCGACGAGGCGGGCAAGCTGCTCGCCCGCGCAACCAGCACCGCGATCCCCACGCCGCGCCCGGGCGGGGCCGCCTGATGGGGCGTCGTCTCGCTCTGCTCGGGTCGATCAATGTCGGCGGCAACCGTATCACGATGGGGGATCTGGTCGGCGCGCTGACCAGGCACGGCTTCGCCGATGTCGAGACCGTCGTCGCCAGCGGCAATATCCTGTTCGACCCGCCAACCGGCGTGTTGGGAAAGGAACTGCCCGACCGGATTGCCGATATTGTGCGCAGCGAACTGGGCGTCGATACCTTCGCACTGGTACTCAGCGCCGCCGAACTGGAAGCGGCGATCGCGGAAAATCCCTTCTCCGGCACGGGCGAAGACAAATTCGTCCACGTCCACTTTCTCACCGCGCAGCCCGGACCGGAACGCTTCGAACGGCTCCTTGCCGACCATGCCGGGCGCGGGGACGAGCGGATCGCCCCCGGAACACGCGCACTCCATATCGATTATGTGAACGGTGTCGGCACCAGCAAGCTGACTGCCGCCTTTATCGAGCGCCGCCTCGGCTGCCAGGGCACGGCGCGCAACATGCGATCGCTCAAGCGACTTACCGAAAGACTTGCCTGATGGCCCGAAACGACTCCACTCCCGAACAGCAATCGGTCCGCGTCCTCAAGGTGGGCGAGCGGGTCCGCCATATCCTGTCCGAACTGCTCGCGCGCGGCGAGGCGCATGACGACGTGCTGTCCGCCAGCAACATCGCGGTGACGGAAGTGCGCATGACACCCGACCTGCGCAACGCCAAGGCCTATGTGAAGCCGCTGCTCGGCGAAGACGAGGGCCAGGTGCTCAAGGCGCTGCGGACCAACACCGCGTTCTTCCAGAAGGAAGTCGCGCAGCGGCTCGGTCTCAAATTTGCCCCCAGGCTCAATTTCCAGCCCGACGAGAGCTTCGACGAAGCCAGCCGGATCGAAAAGCTGCTGTCCGACCCCAAGGTCGCGCGCGACCTCGACGATACCGACGACTAGGCGCGCGCCCGGGGTTCCATGCACCTGCGGTTCGTCATTCCCGCGCTGACGGGGATGACGATCGCATGGATCAATTCATGAGCGGCGCCGTGGGCGCGGCGACTTCCGGCAGCATGTAGCCGACCGGCGCATCCGGCCCGAGCGGAATGCCGAGGTAGAACCACAGCACGATCAGCACCGTCCCCGAGATGAGCAGCCAGACCGAATAGGGGATCATCATCGCGGTCAGGCTGCCCAGGCCGAAGTCCTTCTGCCAGCGCTGCGCGAAGACCAGGATCAGCGGGAAGTAGACCATCAGCGGGGTGATGATATTGGTCGCGCTGTCGCCGACGCGGTACGCCGCGGTCGCGCCTTCCGGGCTGATCCCCAACAGCATGAGCATCGGCACAAGGATCGGCGCAAGCAGTGCCCACTTGGCGCTTGCCGAGCCCACGAACAGGTTGAGCAACCCGGTGAACAGTACCATCAGGCCGAGCACCAGCGGAAGCGGCAGGCCGGTCGACTGGATCGCCGCCGCGCCATGCACCGCGCTGATAAGGCCGAGGTTCGACCAGCCGAACATCGCCACGAAATGCGCAGCGGCGAAGGCGAGCACGAGGTAATAGCCCATGTCCTTCATGCTCTCGGCCATCATCTCGACCAGGTCGCGGTGCGACCTGATCTTGCCGGTCGCGCGGCCATAGGCCCAGCCGGTCAGCAGGAACAGCAGGAAGAAGGCGGCGACAAGGCTGCGGTAAAGCGGCGCAAGCTGCGTATGGATCGAACAATCGGCCGCAGGGACCGCCTCGCATGCGGCTTCGTCGACCAACGGCGTGCCCGGGGCGAAGACCATCAGCAGCCAGAGCGCGACCACGAACAGCGCGGCATAGCCGGCATGCCGCAGCCCCTTGGCCGCCAGCGCGCCGCTTTCGTCGGCGGGATCGGGGCTCATGTCGTCGGCCTGCGCGCCGGCAGTCGCGCCGCCTTTCCACGGGCCGAGCCGCGGTTCGACGATCTTGTCGGTGACATACCAGATGATCGGCAGGTACACGAAGGTCATCACGCTGATGAAGAACCAGTTGCCCGCGATATTGGCAGTCCACAGCGGATCCAGCGCGCTCGCGCCCACCGCTTCCTCGGTGATCCCGAACAGTAGCGCATCGAGCTGGCCGGGCGAGATATTGGCCGAGAAACCGCCCGATACGCCGGCGAATGCGGCGGCGATCCCGGCCAGCGGATGGCGCCCGGCGGCGGCGAAAAGGATGCCGGCAAGCGGGATCAGCACGACATAGCCCGCATCGGCGGCATGGTTGCCGAGCATCGCCACCAGCGCGACCACCGGGGTGAGCATTGCTTTGGGCGCGCTCTTGACCGCTTTCGACATGCCGGCGGCGAAGAAGCCCGAACGTTCCGCGACGCCCGCGCCCAGCATCACGACGAGCACGTAGCCGAGCGGGTGGAAGTGCGTGAACGTGGCGGGCATTTCGACCCACAGGCGCTGGATGTTCTCGGGCGAAAGCAGGCTGACCGCGTCGATCCGCAGCGCGGACCCGGTCGCTTCGTCGATGGCGGTGGGGTGGAAGGCCGACACGCCCGAGAGCGCCGCGACGATCGATACGATCACCAGCGCGATAATCAGGTAGAAGAAGATGAATACCGGGTCGGGCAGTTTGTTGCCCGTCCGCTCGACCCAGCCCAGAATGCCGGTCTGGGTGTTTTCCGCTGTCGTCGCTTCAGCCATCGAAGTTCCCTGGTCTCTTGTCGTCTCTCGTCGGGGCGATCATCCCCGATCGCATGTGACGCCCTTCTTAACAGCGACGCCGCCGGGGGCTAGGGCCAGCGCATGGCCAAGCTCTATTTCTATTATGCCAGCATGAATGCGGGAAAGAGCAGCACGCTGCTGCAGGCCGCATTCAACTACAACGAGCGCGGAATGCGGGTCTCGCTGTGGACCGCTGCGCTCGACGACCGGCCGGGTTTCGGCGCGATCTCGAGCCGGATCGGCCTGGCCAGCGAAGCGCATCGCTACGACGCGCAAACCGATATCGAAGCGCGCGTGCTCGGCGACCATGCGAAGGAGCGGGTTGCCTGCGTGCTGGTGGACGAAGCGCAGTTCCTGTCCGAAACGCAAGTATGGCAACTTGCGCGGCTGGCCGACGCGGCGGACATTCCGGTGCTGTGTTATGGGCTGCGCACCGATTTCCAGGGAAAGCTGTTCCCCGGCTCCGCCACGCTGCTGGGCATTGCCGATGCGCTGGTCGAGCTGAAGGCGGTGTGCGATTGCGGGCGCAAGGCGATCATGAACCTGCGCGTCGATGCGGAGGGACGGGCAGTGAGCGAAGGCGCCCAGACCGAAATCGGCGGCAACGACCGTTATGTCGCGCTGTGCCGCCGGCACTTCGTGGACAAGCTGGGCGGGGCCTATCCCGGCGAACCGCTGGCGGGTTAGTCCGGCGCACCCTATCTAGCTTGCCATGACCGAAACGCTTCTTCTCGCGGTGATTCTCATCCCGTGCCTGATTGTCGCCATCGTGTTTCACGAGGTGGCGCATGGCTGGGTCGCGCTGGCGCTGGGCGATCCCACCGCCAAGGAACAGCGGCGGCTGTCGCTCAACCCGATCCGCCATGTCGACCCGATCGGCACGCTGCTGGTGCCCGGGGCGCTGGCGCTGTTCGGCGGGCCGATCTTCGGCTGGGCCAAGCCCGTCCCGGTGCGCGGCGAACGGCTGCGCGATCCGCGGTTCGGCATGGTCGCGGTGGCGGCGGCCGGGCCGGGCACAAATCTCGTGCTGGCACTGGTCGGCGCGCTGCTCTTGGGCGCAGTATCGGGGGCGATCATCGCCGCCGGCGCCATGCCGCCCGAATGGCTGGTCACTGCGGGCGGGACATTCATCCTGATCAACGTCTTCCTCGCCTTGTTCAACCTGTTGCCGATCCCCCCCTTCGACGGTTCGCACATCGTCGGCGGGCTGCTGCCGCGCAAATGGGCGGGCAATTGGCAGAAGCTGCAGTCGCTGGGCATGCTGTTCTTCGTCGTCCTGATCGCCGCGACCTGGGCATTCCCCGATAGCGGGCTGATCGAGAACACCGTCCTGCCGCCGGTGCTGTGGCTGCAGGAACACTATTTCGCCATCGCCGAATGGGTTGCACGCGGGATCGCCGAATGACCGATCGGAAGGCGCCTCCGCATGGCTGGCTGATCCTCGATAAGCCGCGCGGGCTGGGTTCGACGCAGGCGGTCGGCATGGTCAAGCGCGTGCTGCGCCAGGGCGGCTATGCCAAGACCAAGGTCGGGCATGGCGGAACGCTCGATCCGCTGGCCGAAGGCGTGCTCCCGATCGCATTGGGCGAAGCGACCAAGCTTGCGGGGCGCATGCTCGATGCCGACAAGATCTACGCCTTCACCATCCAGTTCGGCGAGGAAACCGCCACGCTCGACACCGAGGGCGAGGTCACCGAGCGCAGCGATCGCCGGCCGCCGATGGCAGCGATCGCGGGCGTACTCGACCATTTCACCGGCCCCATCGAACAGGTGCCGCCCGCTTATTCGGCGCTGAAGATCGACGGCAAGCGCGCCTACGATCGTGCCCGCGCCGGCGAAACGGTCGAAATGAAGACCCGCGCCGTGACAGTTCACGACCTTTATCTTGCCGGTCATCCCCGCGAAGGCGGGGATCCAGATAAGGGCAGCTCTCTCGCTCGGGGGCTGGACCCCCGCCTTCGCGGGGGTGACGATAGTGGTGCTGGCCTCGTCAGCACATTCCAGACCACTGCCGGGCGGCCCGACCCCTACGATCCGCAGGCGCCGCTCGAACTGGCGGACAGCGTCACGCTGGTCGCGCATGTCTCCAAGGGGACATACATCCGTTCGCTGGCACGGGACATCGCACGCGCGCTTGGCACGCTGGGTCACGTCACCTATCTCAGGCGCATCAAGGCCGGCCCGTTCCGCGAAGAGCAGGCGATTTCGCTGGACAAGCTGGAGGAAATCGCTAAGGGCGCGGCCATCGAGAACCTTCTCTTGCCGCTCGAGGCCGGACTGGACGACATCCCGGTTCTGACACTCGATCCCGACAGCGCGCAGGCGGTCCGCCAGGGCCGGGTATTGTCGGAACTGCCCCATACCGACGGGCTCCATCTCGCCAGCTTGCACGATGTGCCGGTGGCCCTGGTGGAAGTCGACGGTGGCACGGCCAAGGTCGTGCGGGGTTTCAACCTGCCGGATGTCGCGGAGTAGAATACATGTCGGTTACTGCCGAAAAGAAACAGGAAATCATCAAGGACAACGCCCAGGCCAAGGGTGATACCGGTTCGCCGGAAGTCCAGGTCGCCATTCTGACCGAACGAATTCGCAACCTGACCGAGCACTTCAAGTCCAACCACAAGGACAATCACTCGCGTCGTGGTCTGCTGATGATGGTCAACAAGCGCCGCAACCTGCTCGCCTATCTCAAGAAGACGGACGTCGAGCGGTACAATGCGCTGATCCAGAAGCTGGGTCTTCGCAAATAAGAGTTTCTCGAAGGGGTGGCTCAGGCCGCCCCTTTGTTTATCCGGCCTGCGCGCAATACGGCGCGGGGCTGGAAAATGGAGGCGCGAAAAGCCTCGGACCGGACCGGGACGGAATACCCGGCACAGTAGGCCCCGCACCGCAATAAGGCCGTGCGGGTTCATAAGGAAAATACATGTTCGACACGAAAACCGTATCGCTGGAGTGGGGCGGAAAGACCCTCACCCTCGAAACCGGCCGCATCGCCCGTCAGGCTGACGGCGCCGTTCTGGCCACCTATGGCGAAACCGTGGTGCTGTGCGCCGTGACCGCCGCCAAGAGTGTACGCGAAGGGCAGGACTTCTTCCCGCTGACCGTCCACTACCAGGAAAAATTCTCCGCTGCGGGCCGCATTCCCGGCGGCTTCTTCAAGCGCGAAGGCCGCGCCACGGAGAAAGAAACGCTCACCTCGCGTCTCATCGACCGCCCCGTACGGCCGCTGTTCCCCGAAGGTTTCTACAACGAAATCAACGTGATCTGCCAGGTCCTGTCGTATGACGGCGAGACCGAGCCCGATATCGTCGCGATGATCGCCGCTTCGGCTGCGCTGACCATCAGCGGCGTGCCCTTCATGGGCCCGATCGGTGCTGCACGCGTCGGTTTCCGCAATGGCGAATACGAACTCAACCCGAGCCTCGAAAGCGCGCTCGACGAAGAAGGTCGCCTCGACCTCGTCGTTGCCGCAACGCAGGACGCGGTGATGATGGTCGAATCCGAAGCCAAGGAACTGACCGAAGAGGAAATGCTCGGCGCCGTCATGTTCGCGCATGAGGAAAGCCGCAAGGTCATCGGCGCGATCGTCGACCTGGCCGAGCAGGCCGCCAAGGAACCGTGGGAAATCGACACTTCGGACGATACCTCGGCGATCAAGGAAAAGCTGCGCGGCATCGTCGGCGACGACATCGCCGCCGCCTACAAGCTGACCGACAAGTCGGCGCGTTCGGATGCGCTCAACGATGCGCGGGCCAAGGCCAAGGATGCCTTCGCCGAAGAAGAAGCGCAGACGCAGATGGTCGCCAACAAGGCGGTCAAGAAGTTGGAAGCGGAAATCGTTCGCGGCGCCATCCTCAAGGACGGCCAGCGCATCGACGGTCGCAAGCTCGACCAGGTCCGCCCGATCGAGGCGATGGTCGGCCTGCTGCCCCGCACGCACGGTTCGGCGCTGTTCACGCGCGGTGAGACGCAGGCGATCTGCACCACCACGCTGGGCACCAAGGATGCCGAGCAGATGATCGACGGTCTCGAAGGCCTCTCGTACAACAACTTCATGCTGCACTATAACTTCCCGCCCTATTCGGTCGGCGAAGTGGGCCGCTTCGGCTTCACCAGCCGCCGCGAGACCGGTCACGGCAAACTTGCATGGCGTGCGCTGCACCCGGTGCTGCCCAAGCATGAAGACTTTCCCTATACCATCCGCATCCTGTCGGACATCACCGAGTCCAACGGCTCTTCCTCGATGGCGACCGTCTGCGGTGGCTGTCTGTCGATGATGGATGCCGGCGTTCCGATCGAACGCCCGGTGTCGGGCATCGCCATGGGCCTGATCCTCGAAGGCGACGACTTTGCGGTCCTGTCGGACATCCTCGGTGACGAAGATCACCTGGGCGACATGGACTTCAAGGTCGCCGGTTCGGAAAAGGGCATCACCTCGCTCCAGATGGACATCAAGGTCGCCGGCATTACGCAGGAGATCATGAAGACCGCGCTGGAGCAGGCCAAGGGCGGCCGTGCACACATTCTCGGTGAGATGAACAAGGCGCTGACCGGCGCCCGTACCGAGGTTTCCAAGCACGCCCCGCGCATCGAGACGATGCAGATCGACAAGTCGAAGATCCGCGACGTCATCGGCACGGGCGGCAAGGTGATCCGCGAGATCGTTGCCGAAACCGGCGCCAAGGTCGACATCGACGACGAGGGCGTGATCAAGATCAGCTCCTCCAACGCCGACGAGATCGAAGCCGCACGCAAGTGGATCGAAGGCATCGTCGAAGAGGCGGAAGTCGGCAAGATCTACAATGGCAAGGTCGTCAACATCGTCGACTTCGGCGCCTTCGTGAACTTCATGGGCGGCAAGGACGGTCTCGTCCATGTCAGCGAGATGAAGAACGAGCGCGTCGAGAAGCCGACCGACGTCGTGTCGGAAGGCCAGGAAGTGAAGGTCAAGGTCCTCGAGATCGACCAGCGCGGCAAGGTCCGCCTGTCGATGCGCGTGGTCGACCAGGAAACCGGCGAAGAGCTGGAAGACACCCGCCCTGCGCGCGAACCGCGCGGTGACCGTGGCCCGCGTGGCGGCGGTGGTGGCCGTGGCGGCGATCGCCGCGGTGGCCGGGGTGGCCCGCGCCGCGACCGCGATGGCGGCGGGAACAAGGACGGGGGCGGTGAAGCCCACGTGCCCGACTTCCTGAAGGACTGATCCTTCGCTAGGCATTACAGGGGGTCGCGGGTCCGCCCGCGGCCCCCTTTGCTATGGAGAATAGACGATGCTTCCGCGCGAAACGCTCGCCACTGCCCAGGTCCCCGACGGCGAAACGCTGACGCTGGTCAGCCACGGCCGCGATTTCATCATCATGCTCGGCCGCGACGAGCTGATGGGGACGCGCATGCAGTTTTCCGAAGAACAGCTGGCCGAGCTGACGCTGGCTGAACTGGATGCGCCGCGCCCGCGGGTGCTGATCGGCGGCTATGGCATGGGCTTTACCTACCGCGCGGCGCTGGCGAAACTGCCCGAGGGCGGCGCGGTCACGGTGGCCGAAATCGTCCCCGACATCCTCGAATGGGCTGCAGGGCCGCTGGCGCATCTGACCGGCGACAGCCTGTCCGACCCGCGTGGCGAAGTGGTGATCTGCGATGTCGCGGCGTTGATCGACGATGCCAATGACGGCACGACGCCGAAATACGACGCCATATTGCTGGATGTCGACAACGGTCCCGACGGGATCGTGCGCGATGCCAATTTCCGGATCTATACGAAGACCGGGCTGGGCAAGGCGCGCGATGCGCTGCGACCCGGCGGTATCCTTGCCGTGTGGTCAGCCGCGCCCGACCACAAGTTCACCCAGCGGCTCAAGGACAGCGGCTTCAGCGTCGAGGTGCGCGAAGTGCGGGCGCGGCCCAACAACAAGGGGCCGCGCCACACGATCTGGTTTGCGCGCAAACGCTAGCGCTTGATCCGCATCCGGCCCATGAAGTCCATCTTGCCCACGGGCAGGCCCTTCATCCGCAGGATGTTGTAGGCGGTGGCGCAATGGAAATAGAAGTTCGGCTGGCTGAAGGTGAGCAGGAAGTCCTCGGCATTGAAATCCATGCCGCGGTCCTTGAACTCGAACCGCATCGGTTGGCCGATCCAGCCTTCCATTTCCTCTTCGGTCAGCGCTTCCAGCGTTTCGCGCGCGCCCGATAGCTTTTCGCGCAGCGCGTCGAAGCTTGTCGGCGGCGGGTTGAGATCGGGCGAATAGAGTCCCGCCCGCACGCCCTCGATCGACCCCTGTGTATGCTCGGCCACGCATTTGACCTGGTAGGACCACGGCAGCATGTCGTCGAACACGCGCGCATTGATGAAGTCGTCATGCCCGCAATCGTGCTCGCTGCACCATTTCTCTGCTGTATCGACCAAGTGGCGGGCGGTCCCCAGCATTTGCAGGGCGCTCGGAACATAGGCAGCGTGTAGCGAAAGCGGCATGTAAGTCTCCTCTCTGAAAGCGCGCGAACATAGGCAAGATGCCCGGCGATGCCAGCGGCAATCGGCGTCAGACGCCGTGCACCAGCCGCGGCTGTGAATGCTTCCCGTCCTGCCACAGCAGCAGCTGGTCCCTGCCGGCGTCCTTCGCCGCGTAGAGCGCCTCGTCGCCGCGCTTGACCGCGCTGTCGAGCGTGTCGTTCGGCCGCACTTCCGTCAGCCCGGCGCTCGCCGTGACCGGGAAGGGGACCTCGGGCACCAGTTCGAGCACCGAAATGGTAATCCGCCGCCGGACGGTTTCCGCGAGCCGCTGCCAGTCGTCGCCATACAGCAGCACCACGAATTCCTCGCCGCCCTGCCGCGCGGGGAAAACATTCTCGTGCTTAAGCCCGTCGACCACCGCGATCAGCACCTCGTCGCCGATATCGTGTCCGAACATGTCGTTGATGCGCTTGAAATGGTCGCAGTCGATCACGGCAAGCCCGCGGGGGCGGCCATGCGCCGGATCGCGGAAGCGCAGCGCGAGGCCGCGGCGGTTGGCGATATTGGTGAGCGGATCGGTCGCCACGGCAATCCTCGCCTCGCGCACGTCGGCGACGGCGGCGTCGCGCTGGCGCTTGACCGTCATGTAGCCGGCGATCACGCCCGCGGCAGTCACGATGAAGTCGATCAGCACGGCAAACAGCGCTGCCACCGGCCAATAGGTGACCGGCTCACCCGTGCCCAGTTCGTAAGCGAGGACCAGTAGCGCAATGATGATCAGCGGGGCATAGCCCACCGCCTGGTACTGCGCGGCGCGGCTCCCGGCGCGCACGGCGATCGCCAGCCCCGCGATCAGCCCGAGGATCATGACCAGGATCAGGATGTCGTGTACGCGATCGAGCCATGGCCAGACGGGTGCCAGCGCGGTTGCCAGCCCGCCGACGACCCCCAGCGCGAACAGCTTGTACAGCCAGAAGCGCACCCGCGCAAAACGGGGCCGGTTCTCGATATAGGTGGCAAGGAAGGGGCCGGTGCTGCCAATTGCCAGCGACAGCGCGATCTCGCCGACATCGATCCGCAATTCGCCTGCGGGAAAGAAGGCCGGCAGTTCGAGCGGGAACAGCGCGATGCTCATGATGACGAAGCACAGCGTGCGGACCGTGGCCCACAGCAGGAAATCGCGCCGGATGACGGGATAGAGCGCGAGCGACAGCACTCCGAAAACCGCGGCTATTCCCAGAAACGCGCCAAATGTGACGCTACCCCATTCCATCTCTTCCGCCCCCCAACGGTTCCGCACACCAAGCCGCCCCCGCGCTGCGGGAGGTGACCGAGTGTCTTTGGCTGTAAACGCCGTCCCGTTGTGGGCTAGGCGAGGAGCGACCCGCTAAAATCTCGGTTAGCGTACCCGCGGTCCGCCGAACGGCAGCGGCGGAGGGGGACGGCGCGCGCCGCGCGGCAGCTGGGCCTGGTAGGCCCGGCCGCAGTGTTCGACGCAATAGGGGAAGCCGGGGTTCACAGCCTCGCCGCAGAAATGGAAATCGGGTTCGCCCGGGTGTCCCATCGGCCAGCGGCAGACCTTGTCCGACAGATCCAGCAGGCTGGTCTTGTCGGCGATTTCGGGGCTCGGCTTGGCCGGGACCAGGCGGCGCGGCGGCGCGGGGGGAATCGGGGGCTGCTGGTCGCCGGGACCCTGGCGCAGAAAGCCACCCGGCCCGACCGAGACAATCTTGGGCAGGTTGGAATTCTTGTTCGGCATCGGCTGCGACGGGTTGCCGCCATCCTGCCGCGGTGCAGGCGGCGGTGCTGCCGGTTCCGGCGGGGCGGCCGGCGCAGCAGCAGCGGCCGGCTTGGCTGCGGGCTTCGCCGCCTTCTTGGGCGCCGGTGCCTTGGGCGCGGCCTTGGGGGCAGCGGCGGCCTTCTTCTTGTCGTTGGCCTTGACCGGCGACGGGCGCGACTTGAGACCGAGGCGGTGCGCCTTGCCGATCACGGCATTGCGGCTCACCCCGCCCAGCTCGTCGGCGATCTGGCTGGCGGTCGAACCGCCTTCCCACATCTTCTTAAGCGTTGCGATCCGTTCGTCGGTCCAGCTCATGTACAGTCCTGTATCTCGTGTCTTGCCGCCGCGGCTTGCATGCCGTGACGCTTGGGCCTAGGCGCGCCCTATGGTCGATCAAGCTCAGCCCAAATCGCTCGGAAGCGATCATCCGGACGCATCCTTCGTCGAAGGTAATGCCGGAGGGGAGAGCAGGTTTCCGCCGCGGGGTCGCCCGGTGATCCGCGGAATCAACCGGATTGGCCTGTGGAGCCTCTATATGAAGGAGGTCCGCCGGTTTCTCAAGGTCCAGACGCAGACAATCTGGGCCCCGGCAGTCACCACGGTGCTTTTTCTCGTAATCTTCTCGGTCGCGCTGGGGCGGGGCGGGCGCGAGGTGCTGGGCGTCAATTTCCCCACCTTCGTCGCACCCGGCCTGATTGCCATGGCGATGATGCAGAACGCCTTCGCCAATTCCTCCTTCTCGCTGCTTTCCGGCAAGATCCAGGGGACCATCATCGACCTGCTGATGCCGCCGCTGTCCGAAGGCGAGCTGATGTGCGGTATCGTAGGGGCAGCGATGACCCGCGCAGTGGCGGTCGGCTTCGTCGTCGCGGGGGCAATGATGCTGTATCCCGGAGTGAGCCTGGCGATGGCGCATCCCTGGGCGGTGGTGTGGTTCGGGCTGATGGGCGCGATGATGCTCGCGCTGCTTGGCCTGCTCGCATCGATCTGGGCGGAGAAATTCGACCACAATGCCGCGGTGACCAATTTCGTCGTCGCGCCGCTGGCGATGCTGTCGGGGACGTTCTACGTCATCGACCGGCTTGCACCGGCCTTCCAGGCGGTCAGCCGTGCCAATCCCTTCTTCTACGTGATCTCGGGCTTTCGCTACGGCTTTCTCGGACGCAGCGACATCGGCGATGCGGCGGCGGTGACGATGGCCGCGCTGGGCCTGTTCGCGCTCAACGCAGTGCTGGCCTTCGCCACCTACCGGATCCTGAAGTCGGGCTGGAAGATCAAGAACTGATCGTTCGCCGCGCGCCGCTCAGTGGGTCAGGCTGACCCGCATGCGGTAGCGCCCGTTTTCGAACTGTTCGAAATACTGGTGCACATCGGGGTGCGACACCGGCCCCGAAACCGAATCCGTCACCAAATTCTGCTGGCTGACGTAGGCAACGTAATCGCTGTCATCGCTTTCGGCGAGCAGGTGGTAGAACGGCTGGTTGCGATCGGGGCGGATATCCTCGGGGATCGCCTCGTACCATTCGTCGCTGTTGGCGAAGACCGGGTCGATGTCGAAAATCACGCCGCGGAAATCGAACACGCGGTGTTTGACCACGTCACCGATGGCGAAGCGGCTCTTGACGCGGCGCGGCACATCGATGGTGCGACCGGCCTGGGCGGAGAAATACTGTGCTCGTTCCATGAGAAGCGACGATATGGGGTCCAGGCGCCCGCTTACAATGGCGATTGGCGAAGCTTCCCCCGAATTCTGACGAAAAGGGGCTTGGCAAGGCACAGGCGCTCGGCTAATCGGCGCGCCTTGCTTCGACCGGGGCCCTGGGCCCGAAGCGCACCCGACATATGCGGAGAGGTGGCAGAGAGGTCGAATGCGCTGCACTCGAAATGCAGTGTACTGGCAACAGTACCGTGGGTTCGAATCCCACCCTCTCCGCCATTCAAGCTTATCATCTGCGATCAGGTATGATCAAAATTGTTAGTCTTCCGGACCTTACGGCAACCAGGAGATATCTTTCTTGATCACGCGATATCAGCCAATATCACACGGCAGGGGGTATGCGAGGGGGTATCGATATGCGGAACAGGGGGTATCGCAAAGCTTCGGCGATCGACCAATCCAAACGGTATCGTAGGCGACAATTGGCAGCCTTGCCTTTCGCGTCCCGCTCAATCGCGATCATTAAATATCAATCAATTCCAGAAGGATAGCACCTTCTTTAACGCGGAGCGTTCGTAGGACAGCTGGTCAGAAGCTTGTGGTAATCAAGTTTCGAAGAAAGATCAGAGAATGTTGACGGATGCTCAGTGCAAGGGCGCAAAAGGTGGCGCCAAACCTTATAAACTGACGGATTCTAGGGGGCTCTACCTTCATGTATCGCCGACCGGACACCGGTCTTGGCGGCATAAATACAGATATGGCGGCAAGGAGAAGCTTCGCACGCTTGGGAGCTATCCAGATGTCGGACTCAGGGAGGCACGTGAACTTCGCGACGAAGACAAGCGTTTGCTCAGAGGAGGAAAGGATCCGATTGTCGAGGCCAAGCGCGCATCGCTCGCTAGCCGCCTAGCTGCGGCTCATACCTTTGAGGCCGTTGCGCGCGAATGGTTTTCAAAACAGGAGCTGCGCTGGAAGCCGGTCCATGCGAAGGACGTCATTGTAAGCTTGGAGCGCGATGTCTTCGAAGACATTGGTTCGCTTCCAATTACGGCAATTGATGCGACCCATGTGCTCGCGACCTTGCAGAAGGTCGAGGACCGCGGCGCTATTGAGACCGCTCATCGGCTGCGCCAGCGTATTTCAGCGATATACGCTTATGCAATCGCGAACGGCGATGCCACATCCGATCCTGCCGCTTCGCTCGTAAAAGTGCTCAAGGCTAAACCGTCGAAACGACGCTGGCCGGCGGTGATAACGATTAAAGAGGCTCGAGACGTATTGTCACTCACCGATACCGCCGAAGCCAGTCCGGTCGTCAAGCTCGCTGCGCGCTTCCTAGCGTTGACTGCCCAGAGGCCGGGAATGATCCGGTGGCTCGAATGGAAAGACATTCGCGAGTTCAATCCTGAAGCCGGGGGGTGCGATACCGAAGCAATCTGGATTGCACCGGCGGTCAAAATGAAACAGGAACTGGAACAGCGCGAAGACGAAAGTTTCAATCATCCAGTGCCACTTGGGCTGGCGGCATCGGACGTGCTGCGCGAAGCGTGGAAGTTCAGCGCTGGCAGCAATTATGTATTCCCTGGCGCACATTCCATTCACAAGCCGATGTCGGAAAACGCTCTGAGCTACTTGTTTCTGAGGGAAGGTCTACGAAAGCGCCATGTTCCTCATGGCTGGCGTTCCACGTTCAGCACGATCATGAACGAGTGGATCGTTGAGCATGGTGGGCCGCGAGACCCGCTGATTATTGATCTGATGCTCGCCCATACGCCGACCGGATTGTCGGGCAGTGAGCTTCGCTACATGCGGGCCGGCTTCATTGACCGGCGCCGCAAGCTTGCGGCGATTTGGACTGATATACTGCTATCCGACGCATTAGCCGTCGGACAAATCGGTGAAGGGCGGCGGCGGCGCAAGGCCTGACCATCAAGCCTTGCGAACGCGGCGACGGCTCATAATCCACGCCCAAACCTCCTCGCCCAACCACTTGACTGAACCGCCGATCTCGAAAGGTTGCGGGAAGTCAGGAAGCTTGCTGTAGCGCCGCGCGCTGACCACGCTGACATTGCACATATCTGCGATTTTCTTGCAGCACACGAATTTAGGTCCAGTGTATCTCATGAAAGTCCTCTATTGCTTAGGACGTTCTCTTTGGATCACACTGGCCTATCTGAAATCAGACAAAAATGATTCTGGCGGGTTACTTGTCACCGTAATTGCAACACCTTGCGCACAGTCCCGACCGACGGCGGATAATAGCCGTGGGGATCAACCGGCACTTCACTTTGCTCGTGGAACTCCCTGTAAACCCGGTGTATGAAGCGCAAGAAAGGCGAACTCGGCCCCGATGCCGTGTCATGAGCGGTCGGCTGCGACGCCAAGACCTCTTCGTAGAGCGCCGCGAGATCGCGAATAAAGGCTTTTTGCTCCCTGTTCGGCTTGTTGCCGGGGCGCATACCAACGGGCCCAACTCCTTTCTGCTTAGGCTGCTTTTGAGCGCGAACATATTCCTCACGGATCGCCTCCACTTCATTGTGGAGGGCTGCGATACCGGGAAGACCGGGTGTCATCCGAAGGTCTGACAAAGGATTACCGATAAATTTTGGAGAAGTGAGGTCATCGAACTGGTCTTCACCCATTTCGGCGCGAAACCGTCCGTGTAGGGCCTTCGCAAGCCTCTGAATTGTTTCAGCCCGAACTGGTTCGACTTCGTTGGTTTCAATCTTGTGTCGCTGAATCTGCCCAACAAGTTCATCAGCAGCTTGTGCGATCATTTTCGCACCATCTCGGATAGTGCGAAGGCAAGAAAGATAGGCTAGTTTGTCTAGACCTACATGGGCGTTTTCATGCGCAAGCAGATAAGCCAAACAAAGTTGAGCCAATCTAGCATGGCCATAACCATCAATCCGATCAACGATTGCCGCGGTGAGGTTTTTAGGGAGAGCCTTTCCTCGGCCAGCAGAATAACCGGATGAGAACGCATCAAGTGCAAAATTGCGGTCGAAAACGAGTTGGGCTGCTGCGAAGCTTACAGCCTTTTTTCGCATCTCATACGTGTTAGGCCGGTCGGGTGTATTCGCTGAGTCCGTAGGTGCCATTGACTTATCTAGCACCGAATAGCCCCTAGTTTTCTAGACAATTTTTGCTTTCGAGATCTGTTGCCGTACGAATTATGCGGGTGCCAGCATTCCGTTCTGACCTGCTTGCGTGCCGCGGTGTAGAACATCGCAATGTCATCGAACGCGTTCCGTCGGGCTTCTCATGGGGTTGTCAGGTTCGGCATCGAATGCGCTTTCGCGTAAGCGACGAGAGAAAGGTTTCTGCTATCGCGTTGCCGTGGCAGATGCCGCGCCGGCTCATCGAATGCTCAAGGAACGACCTGTCAGTCAGGCCTCCCACTCCAAAGGGCCTATCTGGGCCGCTGATTTCATAGAGGCTCAGAAGTTTCGGGATGGGACGGACCCCGCGAATAGATTGGCGAGGCCCTCACCCCGCGTTGTGAAGTTTTCTGGGCAGCCCGATCAACGCTCTGAGCGGAGAACGCATGTGTCGGCTAAGGCGCACCACAGACCGTCTTGAGGGGGGCCGTATGCAGACGGTCCGCAATTGGGATCCTCATTGAGCAGAGCAGAACAGTCAGCCCAGTGATCGCCGCTCCAAGGCATGAACGAACCACACGAGGCCGCTCTGCGCGCCCCGGCCTCCAAGGCACGCAATCAACTTCGCATCAGTCCCGGTTTATGGGAACGCCTTCGGGGTCGGGGGTAATTTTGGGTCGAAACCATCTTCGATCGGGGATACGGCGCCGGCAAAAGCCAACGGTGCGCCGCATTCCGCGGCGAGCTGGTCGGCGCTATCATCTTCGAGTAATGGACTGCCGCTAGTCAAGGCCTGCACCCGGTACTCCCGACCTAATACCAAAAGTCCCTCTTCGGGTAGGTCCTGATCGCCGAACCTGATACCTTCGAACAAAACTGGAGCGACCCGCCTCCCGTCGGACGTCTCGAATAGAACACAGCCACCTTCACGAACGAAGACTCCCGTGCTCTCGTCCATGTTCCGCAAGGATGAAGTTTTGCCATCGAACACAATGACGCCGTCATTCCTCAGTTCGAAGCTCGAATTCGAGCAACCCGTCGCAGCCAAGACCGCGAACGTTGCCAGCATGAGCGATCGAGCGTTCACGGCGCACGGAATCCCGAGATGGTGTTGATCGTGTAAGGCGAGTAGCCACGTATCGTCGAAAGACGCATGAAGAGAACATGGCATGTCGTGTTGTTCGCCCCAACGGTGGAGGTGTTTCGACATGGGCGCTCCGAGATCTTCTCGGTCCCGCGAAATGTTTCAATGACGGATGCCTTCACCGCAAGTCCAATAGGATGGACGGCCGCGTTATCCGATGTACGGAATGCGAACACCGGACCTCCACTGTCGCCTCTCAAGCCGATGTAGCGCTGAGCAGATTCGCTCATCCTGACTAGGTTGCTGTATTCGCTATCGGTGTAGTTGAGCTCGGTGATCCGCCCACAAGTGAGACCGGTGTTCACACCCATCTTGCAGATGAACTGTCCCCGCACGGGTTCCTTGGGATAGTCAATCGGGTAATAATTCGTGGCGTAACCAGGCACGGAGACGTACTCCCCTTCCACTGTCCTTCCGTTCTCGATGTTGATGTAGGGAGCGGTCGCATGGGTTCCCAGGCGATACATCGCATAATCCAGGGTCTGCCAACCGTTGTTGCTGTTGGCGTATGCCGACACCTCGGACAGGACCGCGTTCTGATAGTAGAAATTCATCGTATTGCTTGGCGTCCGGCAATGTCCTGCTGTCAGGATAGCTTCTTTGCCAGCGCTGTCTCGGATCGGCCAGCCGGCCGTACAGTGTGTGCCGCTGTTGCTCTTCTCGTAGAACCAGCCGCCGTAGAGCGTCGCGGAATCCACGGAAGTCGCACCGGTTTAAATTTCCACGTTCGCAGCGACGGGGGATGCTCAATGAATTCTCCGCGGCGCCGACTGTCTGAACAAGCCGAAAAGATCGGCAACATGGGAAGCACGGCGCGGCCTGCATCGTGGTAAGCTTCATTGATTTGTCCATCGCGACGCAGCGCGATAATGGCGAACAGTTGCGTGAGCGAAGGCCAAGTATCTGGACCGCTTATCAGTGCGTTGATCAGCGCCGAGCGTTTCCATTCTAAGCGGCTTCGAGCACAGCGAACACGCATGGTTCGGACAACGGAAACGCCTCGAAACGATGAGGACAAAGCGCAGCTGGATTGAGCTTTGCGCAAAGCCCTTTCGGAGTATTCTGGCATCGTTTCCGAAAAATGGCCTCTCCGGCCAATGTCCACATGATCATCTCGCGTGGCGCATCCGCGATAATGTGGACAAAATTCTTCCACCTTCCCATTCGGTCAGGAAAATCAAGCGGCAAAACGGGCGTTTTGTCCATGTAATTTTAGTAGGCGCAATACCGCAAAAATGCTGCATGGCATTTTTACATGCTGTGGAAACGGGCTCTTGGCTTCAATTCGAGCTGGCCCCTCCTATCGACCGGAATTCACCCTGCCTGCGAGCCCGTCGATCAGACCGTTTGTCCACTGGTTCGGCTACTTCGCGCCTCAGGTCCTCTATGTGGAAAAAGCCCACACGCCGGAAGGTCAGCTCTGCGAGCGTGACGAGAAGAACTTCGTAAAGAGGGGAAGGGCAAATCGCCCTCCCTTCGCTTGAAAATTGGTGGGGCTTGCAGGCCCCTTCAATCGCAGGTCGAGGCGACCTTTCAGGAGGTTCAATAGCGGAAGGAGAGACGAAGCAAATCGGTAGGATGAAAATCAAGATCGATGCTTCCGCCGGATCAGCCGGTCCAGCGTCTGCAAAAAGGAAGTCTCGATGAAAAACAACGAACATAAAGAATACAACCCGGTCCTGCGTCTGCTGGCTCTGCCTCTCGTGGCCATGGCCTGGGCAGGACCAATCCGAACTGTCCGATCGCCACATCTGCCACCAAGTTCGATCGTATTCGGCGATTGCAAGCTGGTAATTGGAGTGACCCCAGCCGACCATCCTCTTTACAAGGATTTTTCCAAAGCGGCGATCGATCTTGCCAGCGATACGATCCTCATCCGGGCAGGATTGTCTCCGGAAATGGACAATCTGGTGACTGTAGATGTTGCGATGCGGACGCCTGCCGAACTGCTGGTCTTTTGCGGGCATCACTTCGTGGAGCGGGAGAATGGCGAGCTGTGGCTTTGCGCTGATAGGTCGCTGGGGCCTGCCCTGAAGCTTGGAAGTTGCGGTCTGCAATTGAGTATGCGCCAGCCGTTTTGCGATGACGAACGCGCCGACGGCGCATGCCGGGCCGCGGCGCGGATCGTTCGCTTGTCGCGGGGCATGATCTGATGACAAAACCGTCCAAACAAAAGCCAAAGCCGAAAGCAAAGCCAATTGCCGCCACAGATCCGAACCATCCTGAAAGCTGGCTCTATCTGCTCAGTGAGAACACTCTTACGTTCGGCGTGCTGCGTTCGACATTCAAAGATCGAACCAACTCCGCTGTCGAGTTTGGCAGGCGAAAACTGCAACCCGTCCAACCGCCGCCAACTGAACCCGATGGCATCACTGCGGAAAGGGTGGACGTGATCCTGCCTGACGGCGCAGAGGATCAGTTCGCCAAGCCCCTTCCGTTTCTCGAAGGGTGTGACGAGACGCAGGTTAATCCCGGTATCCTTGTCTATTTGACTATTCCTACCCCCGACGTGGACCGGATGCATCACGCGTGGGAAAAAGGGCGCGCATTCGCCAGGATCCTTGCCGATGAGAGGGGGCTCGCCACGCTGTTGATACAGCATTCGCCCGGAAGGGTGTCGTCATTGAACCATCCCCATCTCCATCTGCTGATCTGTCCTCGCAAGACTGCGAAGGCGGGTCTTCGTTATGGAGGTTTGGACAATGAGCTTCTGTATAATGACGGCGCTCGTGTTCTCGTTGAGCGATGGGCCGAATTTACGGAAAATGGGAAATGATCGATGACAAAGGGGACGCCCGTGACACAGGCGTCCCCGCTCTTATTTTCGATCCATCCAGAACCCGGCGACCGTAGCCGCGAAGGCCTCCTTCTGTTCAGCAGTTGCGCCGAAAACGACAAGCATCAACGAAAAAGGGGTAGCCTGAGACCCTCCACGCAGGTCGATAAACCGGACCCGCCCTTGCAGGAAATAGACATCGGCATCGGCACGAAGCGTCTCGTGAAACCAGGCCGAATCCGTTCTGGCAGGCACCAGACAAGCTATGGTGTGAGCGTTTCCCATGCGCCATTGCTCATGCGCTCGACGCAACCAGCGTAGCTGCGCGGAGAAGGGCGGGTTGACGTAAACGAACCGGCCGAACCAAGCGTCTCGAAGCCCGTCGTCACCGTTGCCGAGGATGAACCTGCGAGTTGCGACTACCGGACTGGACGGGTGTCCGCACGGGTCCAGGTCGATGTCGCCGAAGGCTGCGTAGACCGGCTCCATGAACTCTTCTGGCGTGAAGCGGCTATCGCGGTCTTCTTTGTCGCCTTGGCCCCAATAGGCTCTTTCAGGAGCTCTTCGTTTTGCCTTAGGCGCCAAAACTTTCAAGATGCGGACGACACTCGCGATGGAGCCACCTCCGTTCTCCACTGCCGAGATCGTTGTGGGTGAAAGCCCGGTGCGTTTTGCCAACGACGATATAGAGACCTTCTGTTTCACCCGCCGATTGCGCAATTGCTCGGCAAGCGTTCGGCCCGGCGCAACTCCGGTCAGCCTGTAATCGAGGGCTTTAGCCGCAGCCTCCATGGTCTTTGCGGATCCGATGCCGCGCTCGAGACGATAGATCGCTTGGGAACTGACCGCCGCGCGCGCCGCAAGGGACCGCTGCAACCAGCCTTTTGCCTTTCGGGCAGCGCGTATAACCTCAATCAGAATATGACGTCTCGGGCGATCACATTTTAGCAGTATAAGTCTGCAGATTTCTTATCCAAATGAAGGCGTTTAAGGTCGGCTATGCGCCCTAAAATCCGACATCCACAGCCGTTTCCTATTTACCTAAAAGCAGCCCGTCCGCTTATCTTGGCGGATGTCACCAACCAACGTCCAATTCTGAAGCAGATATTCACCGAACTAGGCTCAACCCTTGAGCTATTGCACGCAGTTCGAACCCGTCCCGACTTCGGGAAGTAGGGCGGAGTCGCTCGGAGCCAATCGGTCTCGCAAACTTGGAGAACAGATGTGACGACGCTTGCTAAAGCTATCTGCAGCAAGCGTCCGATCGGGTAACGACCCGAATTTAGAAAGCCGCCACGAAGTCGCAACGTCGCTGCCGGATGAAACGAGGCGGCCGCGGTTCTATACCCCTACCGACGCGCACTGCGATGGTCGACATACTGGCTTCCTTGCGTACGTGAGGCGGCCACGGAACTGGGGTGTCAATCGGGCCATTAGGCCACGATGGTTCCGCGTGCTTGAGGACAACCGGACCTCTCATTTTCCTGTCTATGACGTAAGCCCGCTGTTAACCGTTCGTAAGCCATGTCTGGCACTGAGAGGGAGGCTGAGGCATGAAATTGCTGCGTATGGAAGCTGCATTCGTTCTGGTCCTGGCCGGCCTTTTTGGGATCCTTGCTTATACCGGTATTGCTCTCACGAGGGGAAGCGAACGCATCGCCATGCTCTGGCTACCGAATGCGGTTGCGGCCGCATGGCTCCTCTATAGCCGGACACGCGCCACGCCACTCTACATCTTCGGATGCCTTCTTGCGAACATCGCTGTAAATCGTCTGGTCGGCGACAACTGGAACATTGCGCTCGGACTTGCGATCGCGAATTCCGTGGAAATTGTTACCTTGGTGCTACTAGTGCGAAAGGCCAAGGCGGCAGCGCTCGACCTTGCTGAGGTAGACACTTATGCAGTGCTGATCCTTGCCTCTCTTGTCGCATCTTTCGCATCCGCAATTGTCGCGAGCGTAGTGCTTGCAGACTCCGGTGCCGGGTTCTCGTTGGCGGATGGACAGCGATGGCTCGTAGCGGATGCGCTCAGCCTCATCATCGTCCTCCCGGTCACGCTCGTCCTGCTAGGTGCATGGCGTCAGCGCGAGGCGCCGCAAGGTAGTGATTTGTTGGAATGGATAGTCATGGTGGCTTTGGTCACTATCGGCACAATACTCATCTTCACGCAGACGACCTTCCCGTTCCTTTTCCTTACGTCTCCGCTAGTCTTATATGCCGCGTTCCGCACCGGTCTTGTCGGAACCGCCGTCGCGACGCTACTCATCACGGCAATCTCGTCGATCTCGACTTTCATCGGACTCGGGCCCATGGCTCTCGTTCGCGGAGGTTCGGAGTTGCAGCTTGTGGCATACCAGGTATTCCTGGCCACGAACTTCGCGATCGGCTTCCCCGTCGCAGCACTGCTCTCGCAACGGAACCGGGACCGTTCGCGACTGCGATTGGAGCGCGACGACAAGCAAGAAGTTCTCGATAACATTCGAGACGTCATATTTCGCGCGGATGCCGATGGCTGCTGGTCCAGCCTCAATCCCGCATGGGAAACCATGACCGGTTACAAGATTGAGGAGAGCCTCGGCAAGCCGACGACCGCATTCCTGCACCCCGACGATTTGGCAGCAACGCGTGTGATTTATCCGCGTATTGTCAGCGGCGACCTCGAAGAGGCTACCCTCCAGCAGAGGTTCATCGATCAATCTGGCGAATGTCGCTACATCGAGGTCGGCGTAAAACGACTGAGCGGCACCGACGGTGAATTCCTCGGCACTATCGGGAACATCCGCGATGTCTCGGTCGAAGTTAAGCAGGCGAACGAATTGAAAGACAGCGAGGCGCGTTTCCGCCTGCTGGCCGAGTCTGCACCCGTCGGCATATTCCGTGCAAACGCGGTTGGCGAGCTGACCTACATCAATCCGGGCTGGGCCGCGAAGGTCGGTTTGACTGTCGAACAAATGCTGGGTCGAGGCTGGCTGAATGCGGTGGCTGATCTGGAACCCCTGCGACAGAACCCGCCGTTTCAAGGCTTTGCGCCAGGCGAATTACGCAGGAGGCTTATCCAATTCCGCAGCGCCGATGGCGGCAATCTCTGGATGGAGACTTACAACTCGGCCGAGTTCGATGAGGATGGAAGGGTCAAGGGCTACTACGGCGCAGCGGTTGATGTCTCCGAAGCACGCCAGCTCGAATTGGAGCTGCGCGAAGCCCGTCGGAGAGCTGAAGATTCTGCAATGGCCAAATCGGCATTCCTCGCCAATATGAGCCACGAGATCCGCACGCCGATGAACGGTGTGCTCGGGTTCACCGACCTTCTTCAACATTCGGAGCTCGACGAGGAGCAGCGCAGTTATGTCCAACTGATCGCCGATTCGGGTCGTGCGATGATGCGGCTTCTCAATGACATTTTGGACATCTCGAAGATCGAGGCGGGCCAGATGCGTATCTCCAGCGATCCATTCGACCTGCGCCACAAGCTGAACGGGATCGTTAAGCTCATGGAGCCGGTCGCCGCAAAGAAGGGGCTGAGTGTCGACATCGAATTTGATGACGAGATACCACCCTACATCGTGGGCGACGCACTTCGGTTGCGCCAGATCGTGCTTAACCTGCTGGGAAACGCGATAAAGTTCACCGAGGACGGCGGCGTCCGCCTCGTCGCCAGACAAATCGACAGAGGTCGCAAGCTGGCAATTGATGTTGTCGATACCGGAATAGGCATCCCGTCCGAAAAGCTCGACGCGATCTTTCAACAATTCACGCAAGCCGATGGAACGATTGCGCGTCGTTTCGGAGGGACGGGCCTTGGTCTGACCATCAGCAAGCAACTGGCCGACATGATGGATGGCGACATTTCGGTAACGAGCACGCCTGATAAGGGAACAACATTCACGGTCGTTCTGCCGCTGGTCGTGGCAAAGCCTCCCGAAGAGCCGAACACGGCCTCATACCCTAGCGCGCAAAAGGCAGCGGTTGACGGCCCTCCGTTGCGTTTGCTGATAGCCGAGGACAACGAGATCAATCAGCGTCTGATCAAAGCCTTGTGCTGCAATGCAGGCTACGATCCTCACATCGTCGGGGACGGCAAGGCAGCGCTGGAAGCGGTTGCCTTAGCGCAAGCACGCGGCGATCAATTCGCTTTAGTCCTCATGGATTTGCAAATGCCGCTCATGGACGGCATCAGTGCCACTCAGGAATTGCGGGCCTGTGGCTTCAATGCGGCGAAACTGCCGGTGGTTGCGCTAACTGCCAATACCTACCCGGAGGACATCGAACGTTGCCTAGCTTCCGGCATGCAAGGGCATCTCGCGAAGCCCCTTCATAAGTCCGATCTCGTGAAGGCCGTCGAAAGGTTTGCCATCAAGAATGAGTATGCGGTCGCGGAGCCTGTTAGCGATGAAGGCGCCGTGCTGGACATCTCGGACCTCGAGGAGAAATACAGCGCCCTAAAAGACGCCATGCGTAAGAAGTTGGCAAATCTGACGACTACCAGCATCGACGTTCGCTGGGAGGAAATCGCCAGCTTATCGCATCAACTGGCCGGAATCGCATCACATTTTGGGGAAGCGCGGCTCGGTCGCATGGCATCGGAGGTCGAGCGGAAGATGAGAGCGACAGATGACGCGGACCAGCGAGTGGCCTTGGCCAAAGCGGTATTAGAAGAGCTAAACCGGGCAGGCTGAACCACGACAAATGGCTCCATCCACGGCCCCGGTAGACACCGGACAATCCCAAACCCGACAATTTTTAACAATAGTAACGGAGGAGTCTGTCTGATCACATATCCGCGAACTATCAGCACAAAGGCAACGATCGGTGAACACGTCGACAATGATTGAATTCTTTGCCAATTACTCCCTTTATTTTGGGAGGGTTAATTTTCGAAACAGGTTGGGTATCTCTCCGCGGACCCATGAGGCGATGAAAGCTTTGAGCTATTTCTGGCCAGAGCCTCGAAGCCGATATCTGCTCCGGGGTCGTTGGCTGTCCGTCAGATCCTAGGATATCACAAGCGCAGCAGAGCTGTCTCGAACTGGGCGATTAGCCAAATGGTAGCTATGCTGTCGCTGAGGCCTATGTCCGATAGTCAGCATAAGGCGCCGGTTACAAACCTAGAAATTAGCGTCGGTTTCGATCGTCTTCTAGGTGGCCGATCGGAGCGTATTGCGTCCGGCACGTTTGGCGACATAGAGCGCTTCATCGGCCCGCCGGAGAAGGCTCTCGCCGGTCTCTCCTTCGGCAAGTTCTGCGATACCCATGCTAACTGTTACCCGAGGTGTGCTCCCACTCATTGCAATTGAGCTTCGAACTCGCTCGGCGATGAGTATTGCGGTTTGAGCCGTAGTATCGGGTAGAATAATAACGAACTCCTCGCCCCCAAAACGGCCTACCATGTCGTCGACACGAAGCGCTTTGGCGGCAGCATTTGCGACACGCTTTAGCACTTCGTCACCAGCATGGTGGCCATAGGTGTCATTGACCCTTTTGAAGTGGTCCACGTCGAACACTGCGACGGCCAGGGAACGGTCTTCCCGGCGGGCGGCTAATACCGCTTGGACTAATTCTGACGTCGTTCGGCGCCTGTTTGCTATACCGGTCAGTTGATCGGTTTCTGCTATGGTCTGGGCTTGCCGGGCAGCTTCTTCAGCACGGTTACGCGCTTTCTCGATCGCGGCTGCGTGCGAAACCTGAATAGTGATGTCTTGGACGATCCCGAACAGTCCGAAAGATCCGTCGCTTTCGATCTTGTCTATTTCGCCTCTTGATCGAACGTGCCGAATCTCGCCATTCGGTCGGACGATCCGAGCCGTAAAGTCGAAGTCGCAGCGATTTTCGATCGCGTGATCAATATGGTTGGTGACAATCTTTCGGTCGTCAGGGTGGTAAGCATTGATCGCCCCCTCTAGTGGTGGGGGCGCACTGTCATCCAGCCCGAAAATATTAAACACTTCGCGCGACCAAACGATCTTGCTGGTTCGCACGTCGAGCCGCCAATGGCCGAGGTTCGCCGCCTCTTCGGCGAGTTCGAGCAGGCGCTTCTCCTCTGCAAGCTGGGTCACCACCTTTTTGCGCGAACCCAACAGCGCAGCGATTGGCAAAGCGGCGGCGAACAGCGTTAGCAGATAGAATTGGAGATAAATGCTTTTGGCAAGCGGTCCGATGCCAAAGAGGTTTTGCGCTGGCGACCATACGTTGAAAGTGAATGTGCTAAGGCCAGCTACGATAAGCACGCCTCCAGCTGCTCCGGTCGGGCCCAGCCGGGATGCTGATATAAGGACCGAAAGCATCGGCAGAAATAAGATGGGGGCGCCTGTCTGCGAGAAGACTAGCCACGATACAATAGCCACTAGAGCGAATATTAGAAGACCTTCGAGCACAACTGAAGCCTGGCCTATCCTCCCTTCGCTCCGGATCGCATTAGCGCCTATCATAGCAAGAGGGGTGACGATCAGTATGCCGAGGAGGTCCGTCGAGAACCAAGAAAACCAGAAGTCGATCGACGAAATCGGAGTGGCGGCCACCGCTATAGTAGCGCTCAATGCAGATCCCGTCGTCGCCGCTAAGCAAAACCAGACCAAATCGCTTGGCTCCGAAAAGGACAATCGACGTATCAGTTGTTGCCTGAGAAACCACGCCGCAGCTATCGATTCTGAAATATTAGCGACGGTGAACCCGAACGAGATACCGAGCGAGTTCCCGGCTAGCACGTTTGCCGCAAGGCTTGCGGCAGCAGCGGCGATTACGTGCCGATATGCTCGGCCCCATCCGCTAGACAGCAGTATCGCGAGTAGAATGCCGCTTGCAGGCCAGAGGATAGCGACGCCATCACTTCCTCCTACCAGCCCAAAAGTGATGGTGGCAGCCAGAAAATATACAATGCCGGTTGCGGTCGGCGGGAGGATGAAGCGCAGAAAATGACGAACCCGGTGAGTAGGCATGGGCGGGAGCTAAAGGCAATTGGTTAATGCCGCTTTAAGGCTTGTTTAGAGTGGGCGTATGGCGCTCTATGCGATTCCAACAACTTGCCTGATTGTGGATAGTGAATTCGGTGCCCACATCGATTGGTGAACATCGCTCATTCAAAATCAGCTCGCTGCTCAGGGGAAAAAAGCGCCAGCGTAGTTCTTTGTAGGCGCCGCTATGTCTGTCGTCGCTGCTTGGGAAGTCCCGAGATTCCGGCTGACGATAATGGATTACGCTGCGGTCCTGGCAAGCGTATCCGAGGCTGTGCTGCTGGACAGGCAAAACGCCAGCAATTCGCTGGCCGGAAGGGGACGAGATACGAAGTAGCCCTGTGCGAGATCGCATCCTACTTCGCGCAGAAAGTCGAGACACTCTACAGTCTCGATTCCTTCTGCGACGACCTGCAGGCCAAGAGCATGGGCGAGGTTCACCGTCGAGCGGACCAAAAGCGCATCACTGCTGTCTTCATGTGCATTCTCGACGAAGCTTCGATCGATTTTCAATTCGCCGAGAGGCAGGGTCTTGAGATAGGTCAGCGTCGATTGCCCGGTGCCGTAGTCGTCTAGCGAAATCATGATGCCCATTCGCCGGTATCCTTCCAGCGCGCGCAATGCGGCTGCCGGATCGGCCATGGTCGCTGATTCGGTAACCTCAAAAATGAGGTCAGAGGCAGATGTGCCACCTCTCTGGAGCGCGGCCCCTACAGCTTCGAAAAAGGCCGGAGAAATAAGAAGGCGCGCCGATATGTTCACTGCCGCCTTCACTTCGATGCCAGCGGCATGCCACTGCGCAAGATCCCACAGGGTGCGCTGCAGAACGAACAGCGTCATATCCGCGATGTGATCGTTCTTTTCGGCTAGCGGGATGAAGCTGTCCGGGCTCAGATAGCCGCGTGTCGGATGATGCCAGCGGACGAGCGCTTCGACGCTGGCGATACGGTCCGTCAGCCTATACACCTGGGCCGATTGGGAACGCGAGCTCGGCTCGGGCTTCAGCATGGAATTGACCGCCCGCGGACAGATCGCAAGCGCTCCATTACTTTCGACCGAAGATCTTGGTCTTGGCGGCAACCGCTTCCTGCGCGGCTACCCCTATAGCCAGCGTTCGGGTGACGAAGGGATCATGGGCTCGGGCGAATTGCGCTACGACTGGGCCGATGCGCTGGACCTTGTCGATAACATACAGATCTACGCCTATGCCGACGGCGGGTATGTCAGCAATCTCGAGGATGGGAGGGGGACGGGCGAACTCTATTCGGCCGGCGGCGGCCTGAGGACCGACATAGTCAACGGTCTCGATTTCGACGTCGAACTTGCCATGCCGCTAAGCGGTCCGCGCTACGATACAGACGACGACAACCCGCGCCTCAATGTGAAGCTGCGCAAGACTCTCTAAGCGCTCGGGCGGTTTGGTGAATAAGGGCCGGAAGGAAATTGCTGTCGAATGCCGAGGGTCTTGAAGGCCGATGAGCAGAAAAACGGGATGCCCGCCATTTGATCCCACCAGTTTCGTGGCATTGAACGCAAGCCTAGCCCATCGCCCCATGGGCTTCAGCAAACGTCACCATACGCTGCTGTTCCTCATCCCACAGAGCCAGACGGAACGCGCTGAGCGACTCCCATGCCGTGTAGCGGTTGAGATCGCGCAGAGCCGGATGCGCGTCCAGGACTTCGGGCAGGCGGTGGAACGGTATCGTGCTCGAAAGGTGGTGCACGTGGTGGATGCCGATATTGCCGGTAAACCAGCGCAGAACCGGCGGCAGATCTAAATGTGTGCTGCCCATCAGGGCGGCTTCGGCGAAGGACCAGTCGGATTTGCTTTGCCAGTATGCTTGGGGGAACTGGTGCTGGACGTAGAACAGCCACACTCCCATGCTCGCTGCGAAGAGCAGAGTCGGCAGAAACACTGCCAGCGTCACTGCGAAGCCGACCAACCATATTGGCACCGCAAGGATTGCGAGAGTGGCAAGGTTCGTTCCCAGGGCGCTGATCCAGAACTTCCAGCCCTCCTTCATCAATCCCACCGGCAGACGGTGCCGCAGCAGAAAGAGATAGGCAGGGCCAAAACCAAGCAAGGTCAAAGGGTGGCGGTATAGGCGATAGCCCAGCCGCCGTGTCCTCGATCTCTCGCAATACTCGCGCACCGTCAGCGTATCGACATCGCCAAAACCGCGCTTGTCGAGGTTGCCAGTCATGGCGTGATGACGCGCGTGGCTGAGGCTCCAGCAATCATAAGGCGTGAGCGTGAAGACGCCGAGCAACCGCCCGAACCAGTCGTTGCTCGCGCGGTCCCGCATGAAGGAGCCGTGGCCGCAATCGTGCTGGATAATGAAGAGCCGTAGTAGGAACAGTCCGGCGAGCGGAGTAAGCGAGAGGGCGAACAGGTAACCCGCGTCCGCAGCTGCGATGATCACCGCGAAAAGTCCAAGAAAGGGGAACAGCGTGATGCTAAGCTCCCACAGGCTGCGCCCCGGCTGGGGATCGCGGAACACCTGCAGGTCGCGCATTAACTGACGAGGGTCGGGCATGGAGGGGCGAACGGCTGCCGAGGCCGCTTCAGAACACGAAACACTCACTCGCGATCCGCTAATGCGGCATCGCGTGATTGTCACGCGAGTTTGACTGCGATGAGAATGGGCGCTGATAGTCTGACTGGCAGCTTTGCGCTTTTGGTCAGCCGAAAGCGGACTGTCGACTAACGGCCCAGCAGCCGCCGTCGATAAGGCGTCCTGATTTTGGACGTTCACGGCTGCTTTCGGATCCCCTTTTAGCTGCCGATGCGGCGAATTCGAAAGCAGACGTAGAGCTGGAAACTGCCCGCGATCTAAGGGCTGCTCGGTTATAATTCCGTTTAGCGTTCAGCTCGCCGCGGCTCACCAACCAGCCACACCCCTGTTGCCGTCACCAGTTCCATCGAACAGATCGGCGCGCCATCTTGGTAGAGATCGGCTTGGCCGGCTTTGACCATGGCCTTGGCCTTATCCAGAGCGCCGGCAATCGAAAGACATTCGAAATCGATTTCTTCAATCACTGAGTCGTGATCATCGCGGGCAAGCAGCTTGTAACTGTGCATCACTTGCTTTCCGCTCCGTTTTTGCGCGAACTCTGTTGGCCGCCCCGGCCGGAGCCGGACTTGTTGCCGCCGCCGCTTTCCTTGTTGACGGTCGCCCAGGCGCGGCGTTCGGCCTCTTCCTGCGAGACGCCGCGGTCCTCGTAGCTCTCTTCGATATGCTCGGCCTTGCGCTTCTGCTTGTCGGTGTATTTGTCCTTTTCTCCCTTCGCCATCACGTTTCTCCTCGTGTCGTGTCGAGAGCCCGTCCGCTCGGAGAAAATATATGAGCAACCCCGTATGGGGCAAGCGTCCCACGAAGAGATTGTCTCACCTTTGCAACGGGTTATCGTAGGGGCGCTGCCCGGATGTCTACATAAGAGAGCACCCAACCCGGCGATTGCAGCACTCGGGTCGGTTGTCCTATCAGCTTGCGGCGAGCGCAAAGGCCCCGTCCCGGGACCCGGGCAGAAAGCGGAATAGCGAACCATGGAACTCAACCCTGTCACATCCCTCGAATGGCTCGATTGGGATATCATCAGCCGGCTTGGTGTGGCTGCGATTCTCGGTCTGGTGCTGGGGCTAGATCGCGAATGGCGCGGCCATGCCGCTGGCATGCGAACGCATGGCCTGATCTGTGTCTCGGCAGCGGCCATGGTCGTGTCGATCATGGCCCTGTACCATCAGCTCGACGGTCCGCGGATGGACCCCCTGCGACTGTTCGAGGCAGCCGGAGCGTTCATCGGGATAATCGGGGCCGGCCTGATCGTCTTCAGCAAGGGCCAGCTCCACAATTTGACGACGGCGGCTCATCTGTGGCTGGCGACCATGGTGGGCATCGCATGCGGTGCTGCGCAATGGCCCTTAGTGGCAATACTGACCGTAGTCAGCCTGATCATGATCACGGTCCTGCGGGTTGCCGAAGACAAGTTCGGCAAAGAAGATCGCAACATCGCGCGCTCGATCGGAAGGTCGCCCGACGAATAGGGGTCCGCGTCAGACCCGCGTATTCGTCGAAGCAGCCCAAGCTGATCAGCCGCGCTGTTTCGCCCCTTACTCGGGCAGCCGGGAGGTCACATCATCGGTTTGCCGCCGGTAACGGCGATTGTGGCTCCCGAGATGTAGCTCGCTTCATCGCTCGCCAGCATGACGTATGGCGGCGCGAGTTCGGCGGGCTGCGCGGGGCGGCCGAGCGGATAATCCTTCCCGAATTCGGCGACGTCGTCTTCCGGCATGGTAGAGGGGATAAGCGGTGTCCAAACCGGGCCAGGCGCGACGCAGTTCACCCGGATTTTCCGGTCTGCCAGCAGTTGCGCGAGGCCTGCCGTGTAGTTCTGGATCGCCCCCTTCGTGGTCGCATAGGGCAGCAGCGTAGGATTGGGCTGGTCGGAATTGATCGATGCCGAATTGATGATCGAACTGCCCTCACCCATGTGGGGCAAGGCGGCTTTGGCGAGATAGAACATCGCGTGGATGTTGGTGGCGAAGGTCCGCTCCCACTCCTCGTCGGGAATGTCCTCCAATGTCTCGAAAGTCATCTGGTGGGCAGCGTTGTTCACCAGCACATCGATACCGCCGAAGGTGCGGACAGCCTGGTCGATTATCGCTCGGCAATGCGCCGCATCGCTGATATCGCCGCGCATCAGGACGCATTTTCGCCCCGCTTTTTCGACCCATTCCTTCGTTTCCTGCGCGTCGTGATCCTCGCACAGATAGGCTATCAGCACATCCGCGCCTTCGCGCGCGAAGGCGATTGCGACAGCGCGACCGATCCCGCTGTCACCGCCGGTGATGACGACCCTCTTTCCTTCGAGACGGCCGGAGCCCTCGTAGCTGTCTTCGCCGTGATCGGGCTTGGGGTGCATTGCCTCAGTCGCGCCCGGGACACGCTGTTGCTGCTCAGGCAGGGGCGGCTCGATCCGGTTGGTGGTTCCTTGTCCCATGATGGTCTCCCAGGAGATTACGGAGTTTGAGCGTTCCGGGCCGTCAGGACTTCGTCCCGGGGTAGGTGTCGCCTGCGAGAAGTTTGGCGAGATGCGCGGCATTGATCGCGCACATCTGTGCGGTCTCGGTCACCGCATCGGGGGTTTCGGACAACTCCTTGAAGTCGGTGCTGCCCATCGCCTCGCCGACCCAATAGCAGGCTGCACCCGCCGGGATCGTCCAGCCGGTGTCGTTGAGCGACTGGAACAGCTGCGCCGAGCTCCAGTGCGCGCCATCTTCATTGCCGACGATCGCGGCAATCGCCACCTTGCCGAAGCTCGGCATCCGGCCCTGGTCATCGGTCTCGCTGGTAAAGGCGTCCATGCGTTCGAGCACACGTTTGGCGACCGACCCGATCTGGCCCATCCAGATCGGCCCGCCGAAAACGAGGATGTCGTGGCTCAGGATTTTCTCGCGGATACCCGGCCAGTCGTCACCCTCGCCCTCGTCCGACGTCACGCCCGGAGGGACATTGTGATCGGCGATACGGATGGTTTCGGCCAGTTCGACATCCTGCTCGGCCAGATGTTCTTTCAGCACGGCGATCATGGCGTCGGTCGAGCTTGCTTCGCCCGAAGATTTCTTGAGCGAGCAGTTCAGGGCGATGGCGGTGAGAGGCATAGGTGTTCTCCTCGGTTTCTTGCAGATTGGCGAAGGCGCGCGGTCCTAGCGATCGTCGGGTTCGGCCATGCGCCGGTGCATCTGGGCCAGCACCGTGTCGGGGATCACGCCGGCGAACATATCCTGGATCTTGTTCATGAAGCCGCTGACGGTGTGCGCGTCGCCTTCGAGAAGGGCCTTGTAGCCCGCCTCGGCGACCATGGCGGGATCGTCCTTGCTGTCCGATTTGCCGACATCGGTGTTCTCGAGCCCGGCGCGGTCGAAGAACTGGGTATCGGTCGGCCCCGGCATCAGGCACGAGACGACAACCTCGGTATCCTTGAGCTCGTTGCGCAGCCCGAAGCAGAAGTAATCGATGTAGCTCTTGGTGCTGTTGTAGACGAGCTGGAAAGCGCCGGGGATGTGCCCCGCGATCGAACCGGTCACGAGGATGCGACCGGCATTCTTCGCCCGCATCTTCTGCCCGACATGGTGCAGCAGCCAGGTCGTGCCGGTGACATTGGTGTGGATGACATGGGCGATGTCCTTCCACTCCTGATCGAGGAACGCTTCGCCCAGCCCATGGCCGGCATTGGCCAGCAGGACATCGGGCGTGCGATCGCCGAGCGCCGTCACAAGGGCCTGGAGGCCATCGCGGTTGGCGAGATCGGCTTCGACCGTCTCGACACCTGCGGCACCGCACTGCCGCGCGGCGGCTTCGGCCGCGCCAAGATCACGGTCGGCGGCGAGGATCAGGTCGCAGCCATCGCGGGCCGCCAGCTTCGTTAGCTCGAGCCCGATGCCGCTCGAAGCACCGGTGATCACGCACAGCCCAGACAGCCTGTCGATTTTCCCGCCCATGATCAGTTCTCCATCCCGGGCTTCAGAATGACCTTGGTCCATTCATTCTGCTGCTCCTTGAAATTCTTGTAGCCCTCGGCCGCCTGTTCGAGCGGCAGCCGGTGGCTGATCAGGAACGTGGTATCGAGCGTCCCATCCTCGATCTTCTCGAGCAGCTGCTTGGTATATTTCTGGACATGGGTCTGGCCGCCGCGGACCTGCAGGCCTTTCTCCATCATCGCCCCGAGCGGCCACTTGTCGGTCATCCCGCCATAAACGCCGGGGATCGAGACCTTGCCGCCGAACCGGACCGCGAGGATCGCCTGCTTCAGCGCGCTCGCGCGGTCGGCGCCCATGCCAACCTTCTGCTTCACGACGTCGAACATGTTGTCGATGGCGAAGCCGTGCGATTCCATGCCGACCGCGTCGATCACCGCATCCACGCCGATCCCGCCGGACATTTCCATCAGGGCCTCGCGCACATCGGTCTCGCGGAAGTCGATGATCTCCGCGCCCAGCTGCTTCGCCAGCGCCAGGCGGTTCGGATAGTGGTCGATCGCGATCACCTTGGATGCGCCCATTACGATGGCCGACTGGATCGCGAACAATCCGACCGGGCCGCAGCCCCACACCGCAACCGTATCGTCGGGCTGGATGTCGGCATTTTTCGCCGCCATCCAGCCGGTCGGGAGGATGTCTGAAAGGAACAGCACCTTGTCGTCCTCCAGATGGTCGGGAACGACGATCGGGCCGACATCGGAAAAGGGCACACGGGCGTATTCGGCCTGTCCGCCGGAATAGCCGCCGGTCAGGTGCGAATAGCCGAACAGCGCGGCCATCGGCTGGCCGTAGAGCGTCGCCGACATATCCTGCTTTTCAGCCGGGTTGGAATTGTCGCAGGCCGAATATTGCTGCTGCTTGCAATGGAAACAGCCGCCACAGCTGATCGTGAAGGGCACAACGACGCGCTGCCCTTTCTTCAGATCGCTCGCAGACCCCGTCTCGACGACTTCGCCCATGAATTCATGGCCCAGCACATCGCCCGGCGCCACGCCGGGAATGACGCCATCATACAGGTGAAGGTCGGACCCGCAGATGGCCGTGCTGGTGATCTTGATGATCGCATCGCGGGGATTGATGATTTCCGGATCGCTGACCGTGTCCACGCGAACGTCGTTGGTTCCATGCCAGGTAAGTGCTCGCATCATCCGTTCTCCTGCTTGGCTGCACGGGTTTCGTCCCGCGTTCGCGCCGATGTCGCTATTTCCCCGGTTTCCATGAGCATCTTGAAACGCTTCAGATCATGCCGGGCCTGGACCTGCGGCTCACGCAGGAACAGCTTCGCCACCGCTCGGCCGAGCGCGCCTGCGGGCGGGTCGTAGGCCATCACAAGGCTGACCCTGGTTCCGCGCTCGCCCGGTGCATCCTCGAAGCGAACCTCGCCGCTGGTCTCGGTCTCGGAATCCTCGACCGAGCGCCAGGCGATCGACTCGTCCTGCTTCTTGCTGGCGATTTCGGTTTTCACCGCGACTGTCTGACCCGCGGGGGCCTTGATCCGCCAGGTCGATGTTCCGTCTGCGCCGGCTTCGATTGCTTCCACATTCTCCATGAATTGTGGCAGGTTGGAGAAGTCCGACCAGAAGGCGAACAGTTCGGCTCGCGGCTTGCGGATGGTTACCGATCGGCCGACCTGCGCGTTGTCGCCTTCAGGCTGGCGTTTGGTATGGTTGGCGGCATCGTCATATCCGCGATTTTGGTGCCTGTTGGACAGGAACGCTCCGAATGCGATCGCTCCGGCAGTAAGAACGACGCCGCCCAATCCGGCGCCGATTTTGGAATTTTGAGACATAGATTTTCTCCGCGACATGATGACGCAGCGAATCCCCGCTCAAACAGTTCCGGACATTTTCGGCGAGGCGTTGGTGGGTTGAGTTCAATTCTACCGAGGCACTCTTCAGCGGCGTTCAGGGCCGGATCTAGCTATTTGAAAGCGCAAGCTTAGCCCATCATCTTCTCGGCTTCAGCAAACGTCACCATACGCTGCTGTTCCTCATCCCACAGAGCCAGACGGAACGCGCTGAGCGACTCCCATGCCGTGTAGCGGTTGAGATCGCGCAGAGCCGGATGCGCGTCCAGGACTTCGGGCAGGCGGTGGAACGGTATCGTGCTCGAAAGGTGGTGCACGTGGTGGATGCCGATATTGCCGGTAAACCAGCGCAGAACCGGCGGCAGATCTAAATGTGTGCTGCCCATCAGGGCGGCTTCGGCGAAGGACCAGTCGGATTTGCTTTCCCAGTATGCTTGGGGGAACTGGTGCTGGATGTAGAACAGCCACACTCCCATGCTCGCTGCGAAGAGCAGGGTCGGCAGGAACACCGCCAGCGTCACTCCGAAGCCGACCAACCATACTGGCACAGCGAGGATTGCGAGAGTGGCAAGGTTCGTTCCCAGGGCGCTGATCCAGAACTTCCAGCCCTCCTTCATCAATCCCACCGGCAGACGGTGCCGCAGCAGAAAGAGATAGGCAGGGCCAAAACCAAGCAAGGTCAAAGGGTGGCGGTATAGGCGATAGCCCAGCCGCCGTGTCCTCGATCTCTCGCAATACTCGCGCACCGTCAGCGTATCGACATCGCCAAAACCGCGCTTGTCGAGGTTGCCAGTCATGGCGTGATGACGCGCGTGGCTGAGGCTCCAGCAATCATAGGGCGTGAGCGTGAAGACGCCGAGCAACCGCCCGAACCAGTCGTTGCTCGCGCGGTCCCGCATGAAGGTGCCGTGGCCGCAATCGTGCTGAATAATGAAGAGCCTCAGCAGGAACAGTCCGGGGAGCGGAGTAAGCGAGAGGACGAACAGGTAACCCGCGTCCACAGATGCAATGATCACGGCGAACAGCCCAAGAAAGGGGAACAGCGTGATGCTAAGCTCCCACAGGCTGCGCCCCGGCTGGGGATCGCGGAACACCTGCAGGTCGCGCATTAACTGACGAGGGTCGGGCATGGAGGGGCGAACGGCTGCCGAGGCCGCTTCAGAACACGAAACACTCACTCGCGATCCGCTAATGTTGCATCGTGCTTGTCACGCAGGATCGACTGTGCCCAGAAATGCTGGCGGCTTTCATGTGTCCCGCGCCAAAAGCGGACTGTCCACTAACGGCCCAGTTTCAGCCGAGCTGCAAAGTGCCCAAATCTAGCCAGTCAGCACCCCAGTTGCCGCTCTCGAAGGCTGTCGAAGGCTGTCGAAGGCTGTCGAAGGCTGTCGATCTTCCAGATCTGACGACATTATTTTGATCAACCCAGTTTGGCACAAACCTAACGTGCGGCCTACAACATATCTGGACGGCATCAGCCCGCTTCGCGTGCCAAGCCAAGGTGGCATAGTGAAATAGGTGACCTGCAATAAACCGTTACGAGCCCAAAACTGATTGGGGGTATTATGGGGGGTATTACCGCTTATTCATCCAGCATAATGCTATCATTCCAGTATATTATAAGCTGAAAGTGTCTCCCACCCTCTCCGCCACGGGATTTCTCGACAATCCAGATCTTGCGGCACGCATCCGCCGGCGAATGCGTGCCTGATGTCCGTGTGTCAGCCGCGTCCGCGATAGGATGAAACGCCTTGGTCGGGCAGCCACAGGGCCGCTGGCGGTGCGCCGCTTTGCCAGAAGACGTCGATCGGGATGCCGCCGCGCGGATACCAGTATCCACCGATGCGCAGCCATTGCGGCTGCATTTCGTCGAATAGCCGCTGGCCGATCCCCACGGTCACGTCCTCATGGAAACCGCAATGGTTGCGGAACGAGCCGAGGAACAGCTTCAGGCTCTTCGATTCGACGATGGTTTCCCCCGGCGCGTAATCGATCACCAGATGCGCGAAGTCGGGCTGGCCGGTCACCGGGCACAGCGAGGTGAATTCGGGCGCGGCGAAGCGGACCATATACAACTGGCCGGCGCGCGGATTGGGGACGTAGTCGAGTTCGGCCTCTTCGGGCGCGGCGGGCAGCGCGGTGTTCGCGCCAAGGAACTTGGGGGCAGGTGTGTCGCTCATGCCGCGCTCCTGCCGCGAAGCGCGGCGCAGCGCAAGGCGGGGCTTGGAAGCCCGCGCTTCAGTACCTATTCACCGCCGCCCCGCACACTCGCGGTCCCTTTCTCACGAAACGACCCGCAATGGCATTTGTCACCCGTATCCCGTTGATTGCACTCGCCGCAGCGCTGCCGCCCGTGGCGCAGGCACAATCGGTCAATGATTTCACGCTCGAACCCGCGCCGACGCCCAGCGCCACCCCGCAGGTGCAAGGGCCCGCGGATACGCGCAGCGGGGTCGAGATTCGCCCGCGCGTCCTCGCAACCCCGACTCAAGCGCCGACAGCGAGCCCCACCGCCGCGCCGAGCCCGGCTCCGACGCTGTCACCGGTACCCGGGCCATCCGGAGACAGGGCGCCGCGCGCCCCGGTCGCCCAGCCATCCCCGCGCGCTACGCCGCTGCCTGCGGTGACGCCGCCTGCGCTGGATCCAGGTGAAGCGGCGGCCATGAGCTCCGCGCCCGAGGAGCCGCCGACGGTCCAAGACCCCGCGAGCGATATGCGCGCGGCTTCGTCCGTCGCAGAACCCGCAGTGCCCGCAGCGCCGCTTCCAGACCCCGCTGCGAACGAGGAGGGCGGGCGGACCCCGTGGCTGCCGCTTGCGGGCGGTGCAATGTTGCTGGCGCTGCTCGGCGCAGGCTTCGCCGCCTGGCGTCGCCGCCGGCGCCGGCACGTCCCCGAAATCCAGCGCCCGGTTGTCCGCAGCGCTCCGCCCGCCGGTCCGGCGGCGCTGGGGGACGCCCTCCGACTGTTCGTCGAGCCCGACAAGATCATCCGCAGCGCCGCTTTCGTAACAGTCAAATACCGGCTGACCCTGACCAACCGCAGCGAGGCGCCGCTCGGCGCGATCGGCGTCGGGCTCGATCTGGTGTCGGCTCATGCCCAGGCACCAATGGATCAGCAGGTCGCGACGGCCGAAACCGCGCTTGAAGAGCGCCATGCAGTCCCGCGGCTGGCGCCCGGGCAGAGCATCACGCTCGACGGACAGGTGCAGCTTGCGCTCGCACAGGCGCAGGTGATCCGGCAGGGACGGCATCCGTTGCTGGTCCCCTTGCTGCGCATGCGTATCTCGGCGCGCGGCGGGGACGCGTTGTTGCGGACCTTCGTTGTCGGACAGGCCGCGCCGGGCAGCAGCCGCGTGCAGCCCATCCGGCTCGACGAAGGGCCGCGCAGCTATAGCCCGGTCGCGCAGCGCGAGCTCGCCTAACTCGACTTCGCCGGGCCGCCGCGCTACCCGGTTGGCGATGGACAGTCTCGTTTCGACCCAATGGCTTGCCGACCAGCTCGGCGCTGCGGACCTCGTGGTGCTCGATGCGTCGATGCATCTGCCCGACAGTCCGCGCCAGGCGGCGCAGGATTTCGCGGCGGCGCATGTGACCGGCGCGCGGTTTCTCGACCTTGTCAGCTTCGTCGATCCCGGTTCGCCGGTACCCAAGGCCCTGCCAAGTCCCGAACAATTCGCGGCGCGGCTGGGGCAGCTCGGGGTGGCACCGTCGTACCGGGTCGTGCTGTATGACGACAGCCCGATCCGCAGCGCGGCCCGCGCGTGGTACATCTTCCGGCTGTACGGCTTCGCGCAAGTGGCGATCCTCGATGGCGGGTTGGCCAAGTGGACCGCCGAGGGGCGCGCACTCGAAAGCGGTGGGGTTTCCGGCAGCCCGGTCGATTTCCCGGTGCCCAAGCGTGCTGCCGGCGTGCGCAGCAAAGAGGATATCCTCGCCAACTGCGCCAGCGTGGCCGAACAGGTGGTCGATGCGCGCGACGCGGCGCGCTTTGCCGGCGAAGAAGGAAGCGGATCGCGGGGCCATATCCCGGGCGCCGCGAACGTGCATTTCACGCAGTTGCTGACCGAAGCGGGCACCTATCGTACGCCAGCGGAAATCGCTGGTCTTTTCCAAAGCGCCGGCATCGATCTCGACCGTCCGGTCGTCACGAGCTGCAACAGCGGCATGACCGCGGCGGTGCTGTCCTTCGGGCTTCACCTCGCGGGCAAGGACGATACCGCGCTGTACGATGGCAGCTGGCTGGAATGGGGGGAGGATCCGCAAACGCCCAAGCAGGCGGGGAGCGGGCGATAGACATGGCAGGGGGAGACGACAGCACCCATCGCGCGGCGACACGGCTGGTGACCAGCGGGCGATCGGGCGATTTCGCCAGCGATGTGGTCAACCCGCCCGTGTGGCGCGCAAGCACGCATCTCTACCCCGACTGCGCCGCATTGCGCGCGCGCAAGAGCGACAACCGCGATGGGCAGTTCTTTTACGGCCGCCGCGGATCGCCCACGCAATGGGCGCTCTCCGAAGCGCTTACCGCGCTCGAGCCGGGGGCCGCCGGCACGGTCCTCTATCCCAGCGGGTTGGCCGCGCTGGTCGGCGCGTTGCTGACGGTCCTGCGCAGCGGCGATGTGCTGCTGGTGGCGGACAATGCCTATGATCCCACGCGCAGCGCGGCCACGGGCCTGCTGAAGGATCTCGGCATCGAGCACCGCTTCTTCGATCCGCTCGACCATGAAGCCTTTGCCGGGGCATTCTGCGACCGCACGCGCGCGGTCATGCTGGAAGTGCCGGGCAGCCTCACGATGGAGGTCTGCGATATTCCCGCGCTGGCGGCCATCGCGCGCGAAAGGGGAGCCGTCAGCCTGATCGACAACACCTGGGCCACCGCGCTCGGCTTTCCCGCTCTCGAGCATGGCTGCGATATCGCCATCACCGCGCTGACCAAGCATGTCGGCGGCCATTCGGACGTCATGATGGGTGCCGCCAGCGCGGGTGAACGCTGGTATCGTCGCCTGCGGCTTGGTGCGCAGCGGCTGGGCCATGTCGTGTCGCCTGACGATGCCGCGCTGGTGCTGCGCGGGCTGAGGACGATGGGCGTGCGTCTCGAGCGCCAGACCGCGACCGCGCTGGCGATCGCCGAATGGCTCGATGCGCGCAGCGAAGTGGCGCATGTGCTGTCGCCCCTGCTTCCCGGTGCGCCCGGCCATGACATCTGGCAACGCGATTTTACCAGCGGCTGCGGTCTGTTCAGTTTCGTGCTCAAGGGCGGGGACGATGCCGCGAGGTGCCGGCTGGTCGATCGGCTGGAACTGTTCGGCATCGGTTACAGTTGGGGCGGGTTCGAAAGCCTCGCCCTGCCGTTCGACGTCGAACCGGTGCGTTCTGCGATGCCCTGGCCCAAGCCGGGCTGGAGCGAAGCGGACCGCCATGGCATACGGCTGTCGATCGGGCTGGAAGACCCCGCCGATCTGATCGCCGATCTCGACCGCGGTTTCGCGGCGCTTAACGAAGGATAGACGTGCAAGGCGAAACTCCTCCCACCGCCGAACCGACCGCTGCGACACCTGCGGTCGAACAGGCATGGAACCTGGCCGAGCCGGTGGTCGAGGAAAGCTCGGTCGCCGCGGCCGAAGGCGCCAAGGAAGCGCTGAGTTCGCAGAGCGAGACTGTCGGCTCGGTCATCGACACGGTCGATACCGTGGCGCTGTCGTTCGGCGATTTCCGCATCTCGCTGTTCGACGTGCTGGTCGTTGCCGCGGTGATCGTAGGCATCCTGTTCCTTGCATGGTTTGCCAGCCGGATGAGCCGGCGCCTGGTCCGCCGCATGACCCGGCTCGACGAGGCGCAGCAATTGCTGGTCGAGAAGGTGATCACGATCATCGTCTGGGCTGCCGCCTTCTTCCTCGGCATCGACCTGCTCGGGATCGATCTGACCGCACTGGCGGTGTTTTCGGGCGCCTTCGGCCTGGCGATCGGTTTCGGCCTGCAGAAGACCTTCGGCAATCTGATCGCAGGGATCATTCTGCTGATGGACCGGTCGATCAAGCCGGGCGATGTGATCGCGGTGGCCGATCTGGCGGGCAACGAGAGCTTCGGCCAGATCCGCAAGATCGGCATCCGCGCGGTCTCGGTGACCACGCGCGACCAGCGCGAATATCTGATCCCGAACGAAAACCTGATGATCAACCAGGTCGAGAACTGGTCCTATTCGTCCAAGAACGTGCGGATGCAGGTGCCGGTCGGGGTGAGTTACGAAGCCGACATGAAGCTGGCCGAGGAACTGATGCTCGAGGCGGCGAAGTCCTGCGACCGGGTGCTGAGTGCGCCGCCGCCAACGGTCTGGATGAGCGAATATGGCGACAGCTCGGTCAATTTCGTGATCCATTGCTGGATTACCGACCCCGAGGACGGGGTCGGCAACGTGCGCAGCGCGGTGCTCAAGAAGCTGTGGTGGCTGTTCAAGGACAACGGCATCGAGATCCCGTTCCCGCAACGCGACCTGCATATCCGCGGCAGCGACCAGCTCGAGCGGCTGGCCGAGCTCATGGTGCAGGGGCGCAAGCCTGCGGGCAGCGCGAAAGAATAGGTTGCCGCGCGCACAGCGCCGGTTTCAAATCTCGCCTTCCTAGCCGGACACGCATTCTGATTGGCGCAACGGCCGTGCCCCTCGCATCTTGCGATCATGGCACAGACCGGAACCATCTATCTCGTCGGCGCGGGACCGGGCGATCCCGATCTCCTGACGCTGCGCGCTGCGCGGCTGATCGAGAGCGCGCGGGTGATCGTCCATGACGGACTGGTCGACCCTGCGATCCTCGCACTTGCGCGCGGCGATGCGCAGCTGATCAGCGTGGCCAAGCGCCGTTCGCATCACACCTTGCCGCAGGAAGAGATCAGCGAACTGCTGGTCCGCGTGGCCCGTTCGGGCCAGGACGTCGTGCGGCTCAAGGGCGGGGACCCGTTCGTGTTCGGCCGCGGCGGCGAGGAGGCCGAAGTCGCCCGCGCTGCCGGCGTTGCGGTGGAGGTGGTGCCCGGGATCAGCGCGGCCAACGGGGCCGCGGCGGCGGCACAGATCGCGCTGACGCATCGCGACGCGTCGAGCATTGTCAGCTTCGTGGCCGGCCAGTGCAAGGGTCTGAAGGACCAGGACTGGGCGGGGCTTGCCGGCAAGGGCCGGACGCTGGTGATCTACATGGGCGTGAAGACCGCGCCGCAGATCGCCGAGAAACTGATGGAAGACGGGCTGTCGCCCGACATGCCGGTGGCGGTGATCGAGAACGGCACGCGCCCCGACATGCGCGTGCTGCGCGGCCTGCTCGCCGGGCTGCCCGATCTGGTGGAACATGAAAAGGTGGTCAGCCCTGCGCTGATCGTGATTGGTGAAGTGACCGCGCGCGACGATGTCGCCCTGGCGGTCGCCGCGCAGGAGGCGGCACGATGAGATTGCTTACCGGAAATGATTTGAAGACCGGCGCGGTGACCTGGTGGACCGGCAGCGACTGGTCGATCCACGTCGAGGATGCGGCCGATGTGGCAGGTAGCGAAGACGAGATCGCGCGCCGCGAAGAGGCCGCCCGGCGTGTCAATTCGCCTTATGCAGTGGACGCCGAACTGCAGGATGGCAGCCCCCGGCCGTCGCATATCAAGGAGCGCGTTCGTGCGCTTGGCCCGACCGTCCGTCCCGACCTGACCCTCAAGCCTGCCGATCCCGAAATCGGTAACTGGGTGATCTGATGTACAAATACGACCAATACGACCAGGCGATGGTCGATGCCCGCGTGGAGGAATTCCGCGACCAGGCGCGCCGCCGTCTCGAAGGCAAGCTGACCGAAGACCAGTTCAAGCCGCTCCGGCTGATGAACGGGCTCTATCTGCAGCTCCACGCCTACATGCTGCGGGTGGCGATCCCCTATGGCACTCTGAACAGCCAGCAGATGCACGCGCTGGCCGATATCGCGGACAAGTATGATCGCGGTTACGGCCATTTCACCACGCGGCAGAACATCCAGTACAACTGGATCAAGCTGGAGGATGCCGGCGATATCCTGGCCGATCTGGCCAAGGTCGAAATGCACGCCATCCAGACCAGCGGGAATTGCATCCGCAATATCAGCTCGGATCACTTTGCGGGCGCTACCGCTGACGAGGTGGTCGATCCGCGGCCCTATGCCGAGCTGCTGCGCCAGTGGTCGAGCTTCCATCCCGAATTCAGCTATCTGCCGCGCAAGTTCAAGATCGCGGTGATCGCCAGCGACACCGATCGCGCGGCGATGCGCTTGCACGATATCGGTATCCAGATCGTCGAGAACGATGCGGGTGAACTGGGCGCTGCCTTCTACGTCGGCGGCGGCATGGGACGCACGCCGATGATCGCGCCGTGCATCAACCCCTTCGTCCCGCTCGACCGGCTGGTCACCTATGCCGAGGCGTGCCTGCGGGTCTACAACCGCTATGGCCGCCGCGACAACAAGTACAAGGCGCGGATCAAGATCCTCGTCCACGAGATGGGCGCGGAAGAATACACGCGCCAGGTCGAGGCGGAATACGCCCACCTGCTCGAAGAAGGCGTCGAACCGCCCTTCGCCGAGCTCGAACGGATCCGGACCTATTTCGAGGACCCGCTGTTCGAAGCCGGCGCAGGCGACGAGATCGACCGCAGCGACCCCGATTTCGCCGTCTGGGTCGATCGCAACACGGTCGCGCACAAGGAAACGGGCTATGTCTCGGCGGTGATCAGCCTCAAGCCGGTGGGCGGCATCCCCGGCGATGCGACTGCCGAACAGATGCGCCTGATGGCCGATCTGGCGAAGGATTACAGCTTCGACGAACTGCGCGTGATGCACACGCAGAACATCGTCCTGCCGCATGTCCGCAAGGCCGATCTGCACGCGCTGTGGACAGCGCTCGACGAAGCGGGGCTGGGCAGCCCGAACCTCGATACGGTCGAGGACATCATCGCCTGCCCGGGGCTCGATTACTGCAGCCTCGCCAATGCCCGGTCGATCCCGATCGCGCAGCGCATTTCCGAACGCTTCGCCGCCAATGGCAAGACCGGGACGCTGGGCGAACTCAAGCTCAAGATTTCGGGCTGCATCAATGCCTGCGGGCATCACCATGCGGGCCACATCGGCATCCTCGGCGTCGACCGTAAGGGGGTGGAGAACTACCAGCTCCTGCTCGGCGGCAGCGAGGCGCAGGATGCCAGCCTGGCCAAGATCACCGGTCCCGGTTTCAGCGAAGACGGCATCGTCGACGCAGTCGAAACCGTGACCACCGTCTTCGAACGCGAACGCCAGGACGGCGAACGCTTTCTCGATACGTACCGCCGCATCGGCATGAACCCCTTCAAGGAGGCGCTCTATGGCTGAGACGCTACGCTATCGCGACGACCAACCGGTCGATCATCCCGCCGTGACGGTGGACGCTTTCGTCGACCAGTCGAATGCGCAGGCCGTCCGGATCGAACCGGGCGACGACACGCGTGAATTGCTGCCGCATCTTCAGCGGCTGGCGCTGGTCGAGGTCAACTTCCCCGCATTTGGCGACGGCCGTGGCTACTCCTCGGCGCGGATGCTGCGCGAGGCGGGCTACAAGGGCGAATTGCGCGCGGTGGGCGACGTGCTGGTCGACCAGCTGGCCTATATGCGCCGCTGCGGCTTCGATGCGTTCGAGCCCGATCAGCAATTCGACATGGACGATGTGAAGGCCGCTTTCGAGCGATGGCCAGAAGTGTATCAGAACGCGGCGGACGACCGCACCCCGATCTGGACCAAGCGGCACCCATGAACCGTTTGCGCGCCATCGACCGGATCGACGTGGGTCCCCGTTTCACCGAGCAGGATGCGATTCGTCTCAACCGCATGTTCCGCGGGACCGAGACCGAGGAATGGCTGCGCGCGGTGATCGAGGGGAACCTGGTCGGCGATACCGCCGTGGTGTCGAGCTTCGGGGCCGAGAGCGCGGTGTTGCTGCATCTGATCGCGCAGGTCGATTCTGACCGTGCCCGTGCTGTTCCTCGATACCGGCAAGCATTTCCCCGAAACGCTCGCCTACCGTGACGAGCTGACCGAGCGGCTCGGGCTCAACCGCGTCGATCTCTATCCCGAGATCGCCGATCTGCAGACGCGCGACGATACCGGGCTGCGCTGGTCGTACGATCCCGATGGCTGCTGCGAACTGCGCAAGGTCAAGCCGCTGGAAAAGGCGCTCGCCAATTTCGATGCCAGCTTCACCGGACGCAAGGCGTTCCAGTCGGCGACGCGCGCCAATCTGCCGCGCTTCGAAGTGGACTCGGCCGATGTGCAGGGCCGGCTCAAGATCAACCCGCTGATCGACTGGTCGGCAGAGGACATCGCGGCCTATTTCGAGACGCATGACCTGCCGCGCCATCCGCTGGTCGATCGCGGCTTTCCCAGCATCGGCTGCTCGCCGTGCACGCGTCAGGTCGGCAAGGGCGAAGACCCGCGCGCGGGCCGCTGGTCGGGCTGGGACAAGGTCGAATGCGGGATCCACAAGCCGGGCGAGGAACCCTTCCTCTGATCCGGTGGGCGGTGCTGGTGCCGGCTGGAGGATTCGAACCCCCGGCCTGATGATTACAAATCAACTGCTCTACCAACTGAGCTAAGCCGGCGCCCGCAAAGCGCGCCCTTTCGAGCAATCGCGCGCAAATGTCCAGAGCTTCAGAACCAGCCGTTGTCGTGATACCACCGCGCTGTCGCGGCGAGGCCTTCTTCACCGCTTACGCTGGGTGACCAGACGGCTTCGGGCACTTTCATAGCCGACCGCGCGACCCAGTTGGGATGCGTCATATAACCCACCCTGTCGGCGGTAAGCCGGGCCTTGTCGCCGCGCACCATCCGGTCGACTTTCGCTGCCGCATCCAGCACGCTGCGGGGCAGGTGCGGCGCGAAGACCGGCCGCCCCACCGCCTTGCCGATCGCACGCGCCAGTTCCTTGTGCGACCAGCCGCCTTCGCGCGCATCGTCGGGTTCGAAAACGCGGCGGCGCACCAGCGCGGGCGGGGCATCGACCAGCGCCAGCAGCAACCGCGCCAGATCGGTGACATGGATGATCGAACTCGCGCCGCCGGGCGGCAGCGGGACAAAGCCGAACCGTGCGCTGCGGAACATCTCGAAATAATCGACGTCGCGCGGACCGTAGACGCCCGGCGGGCGCACGATCGTCCAGTCGAGCCCGCTGGCCTCGACCAGCTTTTCCGCTCGCGCTTTCGAGGCGCCATAGGCCGACAGTCCGGGCTCGCGCGCCGAGAGCGAGGAAACGAAGACGAACCGCTTGGCGCGGCTGTGCCTGGCAGCGGCGATCAGTCTTGCGGTGCCGCCGACATTGGCCTCCTCGAACGCCGCGGGATCGGGCGCATTGGTCAGCCCCGCCACGTGGACGATCGCATCGCAAGGCTCGCACAATGCAGCCAGCGCGGCGGTATCGGACAAATCGCCAGCAACCCATTCGACATTGGCGCGCGGGGCCTGGGCGCGGCGGGTCAACGCGCGCACGGTCTCGTCAGACTGCGCCGTCTGGTCGAGCACGGCCTGGCCGACGAAGCCGGTGGCACCGGTCAGCGCGATCGTCACAGGCGCACCATGTGATCGCGGTGGACGACGGCGGCGCGCGGGGCATAGCCGAGCGTGCGTGCCTGCTGGTCTTCCCTCAGCCCCATGATCGCGCGGCATTCGGCAGCGGCATATTCGACCAGTCCCTGACCAAGCCGTTCGCCTCCGGGGCCGTGCACTGCGACGAGATCGCCGCGGACGAAATCTCCCTCCACCGCGGTAACGCCAGCGGCCAGGACGCTTGCTCCGTTATCGAGCGCGGCCATGCACCCCTGATCGACCGTCACGCTGCCTGCCGGGGCCAGCCGTCCGCCGAGCCAGGCCTTGCGTGCGGACGCGCCCGACTGCGGCACGAACACGGTGCCGCTGTCCTGCGCCAACGCGGCCGCGAAGGGTGCGGGCCGGGTGCCGTTGATGATCGCCAGCGCGATGCCCGCGCGTTCCGCGATGCGTGCGGCCTGCAATTTGGCGCGCATGCCACCCGAACCTAGGCCCGAGCCGGAATCGGCAGTGGCCATTGCCATGATCTCGGGCGAAACCCCGTCCACGCGCGCGATCCGCCGCGCGCCGGGCTCACGCGGATCACGGTCGAACAACCCGTCGACGTCGGACAGCAGCAGCACCGCATCCGCGCCCGCCGCTTGCGCGATGCGCGCGGCCAGCCGGTCATTGTCGCCGAAGCGGATTTCCTCGGTCGCCACGCTGTCGTTCTCGTTCACCACCGGTACCGCGCCCGCGGCCAGCAGGCGTCCGAGCGTGGCGGAAACATTGAGATAGCGGCGCCGGTCCTCGAGATCGCCGAGCGTGACGAGCATTTGCGCGGCAGTGATATCCTGTGCGCCGAGCGCATCGGACCACAGGCGGGCGAGTTCCACCTGCCCGACCGATGCCGCGGCCTGCGCGTCGGCGAGGCTGCCGCGGCCGCCGTGAGGCAGGCCGAGCCGGGCGGCGCCCAGCGCGATCGCCCCCGATGAAACGAGCAGGACTTCGCAAGTCTGCCGCAATTCGGCGATTTCCGCCGCAAGCGAGGCAAGCCATGCGGTCCGCGCGCGTCCCTTGTCGACCAGCAGGGCAGAGCCGACCTTGATGACAAGGCGGCGCGCCTGGCGCAGGTCGGAAAGGGCGGCGATGTCCATCAGCAGGGGACTAGCGGCTGCGGGCGGCGCGCGGAAGCCGTCTTGCCTTGCCGCGCTGTTACCATGCCTTCACGGTCAGATCGGCGACCATTCCGGATTGCTGTCGTCGGACGAATCCTCGACTTCGACGGTCTTCGTCTCGGTCGAGGTGTGATCGGGCAGATAGCCGAGCAGGGCATCGAGCAGTTCGCCGGTCCCGGCGCCGGTCGCACCCGAGATGGGAAAGACCTTGTCCGCCCCCGCGGCCTGCAGTTCCTCGGCGAAGGCTTCGCCCAGTTCCTGGTCGGCGAGATCGAGCTTGTTCAGCGCCACCACCTGCGGCTTGTCCGCCAGTTCGCTGCCATAGGCTTCGAGTTCGGCATTGACCGTGCGATAGGCTTCGGCCGGATCGTCGCCCGAAATGTCGATCAGGTGGATCAGCACGCGGCAGCGTTCGATATGGCCGAGGAAGCGGTCGCCGATCCCGGCGCCTTCGGCGGCGCCTTCGATCAGGCCCGGGATATCCGCAAGCACGAATTCACGGCCCTTGTGCGTCACCACGCCCAGCTTGGGGACCAGCGTGGTGAAGGCGTAATGGCCGACCTTGGCCTTGGCATTGGATACCTGGTTGATGAAGGTGCTCTTGCCCGCATTGGGCAGACCGAGCAGGCCGACGTCGGCCAGCAGCTTGAGCCGCAGCCAGACCCACATTTCCTCGCCCGGTTCGCCGGGCTGGTGCTGGCGCGGTGCGCGATTGGTGCTGGATTTGTAGCTCGCGTTGCCGCGGCCGCCCATGCCGCCTTCGAGGAACACGAGCCGCTGGCCGACCTCGGTGAAATCGGCGAGCACCTCTTCCTTGTCCTCGCTGAGCACCTGGGTGCCGAGCGGAACCTTGACGACGAGGTCGGGTGCGCCGGCCCCGGTCCGGTCCTTGCCCTGGCCGTGATTGCCGCGCTTGGCCTTGAAATGCTGGGCGTAGCGGAAGTCGATGAGCGTGTTGAGGCCCTGGACGGCTTCGAACACGATGTCGCCGCCCTTGCCGCCATTGCCGCCGTCGGGGCCGCCGTACTCGATATATTTTTCGCGGCGGAAGCTGACCGCGCCGGGGCCGCCTGCGCCGGATTTCAGAAAGATCTTGGCTTGGTCGAGAAAGTGCATGGCGCGCCCTCTAGCCGCTTTCGCGGACATAGGCGAGGGCGCGCATGCTTATGGCGTATCAGTCGACGAAATCGTCCACCCGCTCGACGATGATCGCGGGGGCCATCCCGCCCGCAGCGCACATGGTGACAAGGCCGTAACGCTTGTTCTGGCGTTCGAGTTCGTCGACCATCGTACCGATGAGGATCGACCCGGTGGCACCGATCGGGTGGCCCAGCGCGATCGAGCCGCCGTTGACGTTGACCTTGTCCCAGTCGAGCCCGAGATCCTTGACAAATTTCGCGGCGACGACGGCGAAAGCCTCGTTGATTTCGAACAGGTCGATATCGTCGGTGGTGAGTCCGGCCTTGGCGAGCACCTTTTTCGCCGCAGGTACGGGGGCATTCAGCATCAGCGTCGGATCATCGCCCATATTGGCCGTCGCAACGATGCGCGCCCGGGGCTTGAGCCCGTGCTTCTGCGCATAGTCCTTGCTGGCGACCAGCACCGCGGCGGCGCCATCGACCACGCCCGAGCTGTTGCCGGCGTGGTGGAAGTGCTTGATTTCGACATCGGGGTACTTTGCATTCACCAGCCCGGCGAAGGTGGTGCCGCTCTTGTCGAGCGGGACATTGGCGATCTTGGCAAAGGCGGGTTCGAGTTCGGCCAGGCCTTCGCGCGTGGTCTGCGGGCGCGGATATTCCTCCTTGTCGAGCACGACATTGCCCTCGTCGTCCTTCACCGGGACGACCGACTTGTCGAAACGGCCTTCCGCGATCGCCTTGGCGGCGCGCTGCTGGCTGCGATAGCCGACTTCGTCGAGCTCCTCGCGGGTGAAGCCTTCGATCGTGGCAATCGCGTCGCCGCAGACGCCCTGGTGGCTCTGCGGGTGCGAGCGCATCAGGCGCTCGTTATGGCTGCCCATCATCGGCGGCTTGAGCCCGGCGGCCATCTTGTCCTTGGTCATCTGAGCGGTGAGGCTCATCATTTCGGTGCCGCCGGCGACGACGCAGTCTTCCATCCCGCTCATCACCTGGGCCGCCGCCAGCGCCACGCTGGTAATGCCGCCGCCGCAGAACCGGTCGAGCGTGGTGCCGCTGGACGTCACGTCAAAGCCTGCATCGAGCGCGGCCATGCGGCCCAGGTCGCCCGCCTGCATCCCGTCCTGCGTGCTGACCGACCAGATCACGTCGTCGACCGTCGAGGTATCGAGATCGTTGCGATCCTTGATCGCGGTGAGACAGGTGGCCGCGAGGTGCTGCGGATGCATGTGCGCGAGCGCGCCCTTGCCCTGCTTGCCGATCCCGCGCGGGGTGCGGACAGCGTCGATGATATAGGCTTCGGCCATGGCTTCTGACTCCTCTCGTTTTGTCTTTTTATGCGGCGAATGCCGGTTGACGTTTGCGTAAACGTCGCGCAGCAAGGGCGCAAGACAAGTTTCGATTTGAAATGGGAGAGAGCGGCTATGTCCGAGGAAGTTCTGACGAGCGACGAAGACGGCATCCTCGTCGTCACCATCAACCGGCCCGATGCCAAGAACGCGATGACCAAGGCCGCGGCCGAGGGGATCGCCGCGGCGATGGACCGCCTCGACAGCGACGACAATCTGCGCGTCGGCATCCTGACCGGCGCTGGCGGGACCTTCTGTTCGGGCATGGATCTCAAGGGCTTCCTGCGCGGCGAATCGCCCAGCGTCGAAGGGCGCGGCTTCGGCGGCGTGGTGCAGCAGCCGCCCGAAAAGCCGCTCATCGCCGCAGTCGAAGGCTATGCCTTGGCTGGCGGGCTCGAACTGATGATCGCCTGTGACCTGGTGGTCGCCAGCGCCGCGGCCAAGTTCGGCATCCCCGAAGTGAAGCGCGGTCTTGTCGCTGCAGCCGGCGGCGTGATGATGCTGCCCGACCAGATCCCTGAACGGATCGCGATGGAACTGGCGCTGACCGGCGATTTCATCGATGCGCCGCGCGCCTATGAGCTGGGCCTCATCAACCGCGTGACCGATGGCAATGCGCTGGCCGGGGCCAAGGAACTCGCCGCGCGGATCGTCGCAAACGGCCCGCTGGCGGTGAAGGTGTCGAAGCAGGTTATCAAGCAATCGCGCGGCTGGCCGATGGACGAACGCTACAAGCGCCAGACCCAGCTTATCGCTCCCGTCTTCGTGTCCGAAGACGCCCGTGAAGGCGCCGCCGCCTTCGCCGAGAAACGCGCGCCGAACTGGAAGGGCAAGTAAGACCCTTCGGCGCGTCACAAGAACATTCGAGAGGATCCGAGAGATGCCAGCAATCAACGTACCCCAGCCCGAGTTCATGGAAGACGAGGAGATCTCCATCTTCGCCGATGCCGTGGGCAAGTTCTACCAGCAGCATGCGCCGGAAAAGCGCGTGCTCAAATGGCGCGAGGACGGCCAGGTCGAACGCGAATTCTGGAACGAGGCGGGCGAAGCCGGCCTGCTGGGCGTCTCCGTACCCGAGGAATACGGCGGCCACGGCGGCGATTTCCGGCATGACATGGTGGTGATCGACCAGCAGGCGAAGCACGGCGTCGAGGGCTTCGCCGCCAGCCTGCACAACACGGTGATCCTGCCCTATCTGGTGCGTCACGGGACCGAGGAGCAGAAGAAGAAGTACCTGCCCAAGCTCGTCACGGGCGAACTGGTCAGCGCCATTGCCATGACCGAACCGGGGGTCGGCTCCGACCTGCAGAGCATCACCACCACTGCGCTCAAGGACGGCAACGGTTACCGCATCAACGGGGCCAAGACCTATATCTCGAACGGCCAGACGGCGGATTTCATCATCGTCGTTGCCAAGACCGATCCGAACGAGCGCGCCAAGGGCATCTCGCTGATGCTGCTCGAGACCGAGGGCGCCGAAGGCTTCCAGCGCGGCAAGAAGCTCGACAAGGTCGGGATGGATGCGGCGGATACCTCCGAACTGTTCTTCGACGATGTCTTCGTGCCGGCAGAGAACGTGCTCGGCGGCGAGGAAGGCAAGGGCTTCTACCAGCTGATGGGGGAGCTACCGCAGGAACGGCTGATCATCGCCATGGGCGCGATGACCGGGATCGAGAAGGCGCTCGAAGTCACCATGGACTTCGTCAAGAACCGCAAGGCGTTCGGCCAGACGATCTGGGACTTCCAGAACACGCAGTTCGTGCTCGCCGACCTCAACGCGCGCGGCACTGCGGCGCGGGTGTTCGTCAACGACTGCATCGCCAAGCACCTCAAGGGCGAGCTCGACGTGCCGACCGCATGCATGGCCAAGTACATGGTCACCGAACTGCAGGGCGAAGTGGTCGACAAGTGCCTGCAGTTCCACGGCGGCGCGGGCTTCATCAACGATTACCCGATCGCACGCATGTTCCGCGACAGCCGCATCACGCGGATCTTCGGCGGCTCGAACGAAGTCATGAAGATGGTCATCGCCCGTTCGATGTGACCGCATCCTCCGGCGCGGCGGAGACCGGCTGCTTCAGTCGATCCCGCCGCGGCGGAGCATCGCGTCGATGCTGGCGACCTTGCGTTCATAGCGCGGATCGTCGGTCGCGCCGTAGCGCGCTGCGAATTCGGCATCGGTCAGCCCGTCGCTGAGCGCGAGCGCCGCTGCGGGCAGCAGATCTTCGTCCTGCGCGCCCAGCAAGGCCGCACGCGTGTCTTCCATCCGCTCCGGATCGGTCAGGCGCCGCGCGATCTTGATCCCCGATCGGTCGCTGGCGAGATCGACGAAGGAGAAGCCGCTCGGGTCCTTGGGAGCCAGCAGCGGATCGCTTTCCAGGCTGTCGGCCAGTTCCTTCCATTCACCGATCGCCGCGCTGATGCTGCTGCCGGTGGTGGTCTCGAGCGCTGCCGACAGCGCCCAGTGTTTCGCCCAGTCCGCGCGGCCCTGCAGCGTCAGCGTGACCGGCCGGGCCGCGCAGGTGCCGATCGTGCCGTCGACACCGCCGAACAGTTCGGCCGCCTCGGGCCCGAGCGAGAACAGCGCAAGCGCAACGAGCGCGGCGGAATGCCCTTCGGGGCTGGGCTGCGAAGCCGCGAGCGCGCGGCGCAGTTGCTGCGCCAGCAGCGGGGCAGGCTCGCCGCGCTGCCGTTCGGCGAGCGTGCAGTAGATGGTGCCCACCATGTCTTCATCGACCGCGGGAACGCCGGTTGTCCGGGCATGCGCGAGCAGGCTGCCCTGCGGCATAAGGACCCGCGCGGTGACGCTGTCGGGCCCGATCCGCATGCTGCGCACGATCGTGTCGATCGGCGGGAGGGTGCCGCCCTGCGCGGCCATCTGGCGCTGGATCAGCGCCAGTCCCCATTGCGAGAACCAGTCGGGCAGGGGCAGCGCGCCGATCTTCACGGTGAAGGTCGGCAGCCCCTCGCTGGCCCCGGACGCCTGCGCGCGGATGTTGATCCAGCGGAAGAGCATGGGCCGGCTGCCGGTCAGCGTGAGCACGCCATCCTCGACGCGCGCGTCGAAGCGGTTGGGCGCAAAGCCCTGCGTCACCATCGCCGAGGTCGCGGCCAGTTCGGCTTCGGCGAGCGTGAGTTCGACCGGCTCCCCCGTCGCCCGGCTTCGCCGCGCCTGATTGACGAGCGCGCGCGCGGCGGCGACCTGCTCTGCCGTGGCATGCCGGCTATCCGGTACGGCCGGTTCGGAACTGGTCAGGAGCAGCGCCAGCGCCAGCACGCCGCCCACGATCAGGGCGAGCGCGAGGCGCCAGCGATGCCCGCGGGTCGGGGGGCGGACATGATGCGGTTTTCGGTCAGCTGGGGCCCGTCAGGCCTCCACCACCGTCTGTTCGATCGCCCCGAAGATCGAGTGGCCGTCGGCGTCCTTCATCTCGACGCGGACGCTGTCGCCGGGGACCATGAAGCGCGTGCTCGCTTCGCCCTTGGCGATGGTTTCGATCATGCGGATTTCGGCAATGCAGCTGTAACCGAGACCGCCTTCGGCCACCGGCTTGCCCGGGTCGCCGTCGGGGCCCTGGTTCGAGACGGTGCCCGAGCCGATGATCGTGCCTGCACCCAGGTCGCGGGTCTTCGCGGCATGCGCAACCAGTTCGGCGAGGCTGAAGGTGGCATCGACGCCGGCATTAGCGCGGCCGAAGGGCTGGCCGTTGTAATCGACCATCAGCGGCAGGTGGATGACGCTGCCCTGCCACGCATCGCCCAGCTCGTCGGGCGTCACCGCTACGGGGCTGAACGCGCTGGCGGGCTTGGACTGGAAGAAGCCGAATCCCTTGGCCAGTTCGCCCGGGATCAGGCCGCGCAAGCTGACGTCGTTGACCAGCATCAGCAGCTTGATGTGATCCGCTGCGTCGTCCTTCGACACGCCCATCGGCACGTCGTCGGTGATCACCGCGATCTCGCCTTCCATGTCGCAGCCCCACTTGGTGTCGCCCAGCGGGATGTCGTCGCGGGGCGCGAGGAAGTTGTCGCTGCCGCCCTGGTACATCAGCGGATCGTGATAAAAGCTCTCGGGCACCTCGGCGCCGCGCGCCTTGCGGACCAGTTCGACGTGGTTGATATAGGCCGAGCCATCGGCCCACTGGTAGGCGCGCGGCAGCGGCGAATGCGCTTCGCGTTCGTGGAACCGCTCGCACGGCACTGCCTCATGTTCGACATCGGTGTACAGCGCTTCGAGCTTGGGCGCGACTTCGGCCCAATCGTCGAGCGCGGCCTGCAGCGTCGGCGCGATGTTATCCGCCGCGCAGTAACGGGTGAGGTCCTTGGAGACGACCACGAGCTTGCCGTCGCGCGTGCCGTCCTTGAGTGTTGCGAGCTTCATGTCGGTTGTATCCTCTCGGGATTGTCGGGTTGGTTGTCCGGATGCGCGCGCTGGAACGCGGGCAGCGCGAGACAGGCGGTTTCGATCCGGGTGATGTGGGGCTTGTCGGCAAAGTCGAAGCCGAAACGCTGGGCGTTATACACCTGCGGCAACAAGCAGACCTCGAACAGGCCGGGCCGCTCGAACAGGAAGTCGCCGCTGCCGAGCTGCGCCAGCCGTGCTTCGAGCGGGTCGAGCGTGCGCGCCAGCCAATGGCGGTACCAGATGCCGATCTCGTCCTGCGACTTGCCGTATTCCTTGGCGAGATACTTGAGCACCGGCAGGTTGAGCGGGGCGTGCAGCTCGGTCGCGATGGCATAGGCCAGTTCGCGCGCGAGATAGCGGTCACCGGCATCGCCGGGCAGCAACGGCGCATCGGGATAGGCTTCGTCGAGCCATTCGAGCTGCGCCATCGACTGGACATAGTCCTTGCCGTCGACCTCGAGCAGCGGGACCGAACCGAAAGGGTTGCGACTGGTGAAGGCGGCGCCTTTCTGTTCGCTTTCGAGCAGGTTCACCGGCACGTATTCGTAGTCCAGCCCTTTCAGCTCCAGCGCGATGCGCAGGCGGTAGCTGGTCGAGCTGCGATAGTAGCCGTGAAGGCGGATCATCTGCGTCATCTCCCGTATAGGAGTAATCTAGGAATGACCGGCGCGGTTCCAACGACATGGACCGCTTGTTACACGGTCCAGGCGCAAAAAACCTGCCCGCCGGACTTGGGGCGCGATGCGGGTGCGAACGGGGCGGGCATGGGCGCGGTGCATAACCGCTATGTGGCACAGGACCGCGTTGTAGGACAGGATCGCTCGCGCGCGAGGGGTCAAAACGCCGCGATCCCCGTGATAGCGCGGCCGAGGATCAGCGCATGGACATCATGCGTGCCTTCATAGGTGTTGACCGTCTCGAGATTCACCATGTGGCGGATCACCTGGTATTCTTCCGAAATACCGTTGCCGCCATGCATGTCGCGCGACTTGCGCGCGATATCGAGCGCCTTACCGACATTGTTGCGCTTGACGATGCTGATCATCTCGGGCGCGAACTTGCCTTCGTCCATCAGCCGTCCGACGCGCAGGCTGCTCTGCAGGCCGAGCGAGATTTCGGTGATCATGTCGGCGAGCTTGAGCTGGTAGAGCTGCTTGCTCGCCAGCGGCACGCCGAACTGGTGCCGGTCGAGCCCGTATTGGCGCGCGGCGTGGAGGCAGAACTCGGCCGCACCCATCGCGCCCCAGCTGATGCCGTAGCGCGCGCGGTTGAGACAGCCGAACGGACCCTTGAGGCCCTGCACTTCGGGTAGCAGCGCGTCCTCGCCCACTTCGACCTCGTCCATCACGATCATGCCGGTGGTCGAGGCGCGCAGGCTCAGCTTGCCTTCGATCTTGGGGGCGGACAGCCCCTTCATGCCCTTTTCGAGCACGAAGCCGCGAATGCCGCCGCCATGCGCATCGCTCTTGGCCCAGACCACGAAGACATCGGCGAAGGGGGCGTTGGAAATCCAGGTCTTGGAGCCGGAAATGACATAGCCGCCATCGACCTTCTTGGCGGTGGTTGTCATCCCGCCGGGATCGCTGCCGGCATCGGGCTCGGTCAGGCCGAAACAGCCGATCAGCTTACCGCTGGCAAGGCCGGGCAGGTATTTCTTGCGCTGATCTTCCGAACCATAGGCGAGGATCGGGTACATCACGAGACTCGACTGGACCGAGGCCATCGAACGATAGCCGCTGTCGACGCGCTCGATCTCGCGCGCGATCAGGCCATAGGCGACATAGCTGGCAGCCGCGCCGCCATATTCCTCGGGCACGGTGGCGCCCAGCAGGCCCGCCTCGCCCATCATCGGGAAAAGTTCGGGGTCGTCGACTTCCTTGCTGAAGTTCTCGATCACCCGCGGTTGCAATTCGCCCTGCGCAAAGGCGTGGGCAGCGTCGCGGATCATCCGCTCGTCCTCGGTCAACTGATCGTCGAGGTTGAAGGGATCGTCCCAGGCGAAAGGCACCATAGCGGCCATGTGGTCTCCTCTGTTCCACCCCAGCCACTGGCAGGGTTGCCCGCGCGGGGCAAGACCCGCGCGGGCAGCGAAGGTCACTTCACCAGCGGCAGCGCCTTGCGGCAATCTTCCGCGCATTCGCGGCACATCTTGGCACACAGCGAGCAGTGCGGATTGTCATGGCTCTCGCACTCGGCGGCGCAGGTTTCGCAGGCGGTGATGCAGGCTTCGAGCTGGGCGCGCAGCACGTCGATGTTCTGCGCGGTGCGGCGGACAGCGAGCCGCGCGGTCGCGGCGCAGACATCGGCGCAGTCGAGGCAGTTGCGGATGCACTGCGCCATGTCCATGTCCTCGGCCACGCAGGCATCGGCGCAGCTGGTGCAGAACAGCGAACACAGCATTGCATGGCGTGCGGCAGTGACCAGTTCCTCGGTCTCGTCCTCGACCTGCGGGTGTGCGGCGATCATTGTGGGGAGCGACATCGGCATTTCCTTCCTTGAGAATATTGCGTTCGTTCAAGGAATGGTTCGTCGCCGCGCAATGTTCCGGCAATGGCGGGCGAAACCCGCCCGCTGCGGTCAGGCGTGCGCGGCGGCGCGCTGAATCGAGTCGATCACGGCAGCCGGCGGGCAGGGCTTGGCCAGCGCTTGCGCCCGCGGGAAGCGAAGCGCCACCTCGGCGGGGGACAGCTGACCCGAATGGAAGATGACCGGCACGTTTTCCGCCATCATCTGTTCGGCCAGCGGATAGACGATGCCATCGCCTAGCTGGACGTCGAGAATGGCGATATCGGGTTTCGACTTCTGGTAGGCCAGCATGGCCGACGACAGATCGTCATACGGCCCTTCGACCATGTAGCCCGCTTCTGCCACCGTATCGCACAGATCGTAACCGACGATCAGTTCGTCTTCGGCGACGAGTACTCGTAGTTGACGACTCATCTGACCTCTCCTCGACTGCGGACCCACGTAACCAAATACCGCAGCCGGAAATCGGTTCCCGGTCGCGTCAGCTGAGTTTCCCGAAGCGGTCGGCGAAACCGGCTTCGTCGCCAGCGGCGAGCATGGCCGCCTGGCCGACCCAGTCGTCGCGCCGGATGCGGCCCTGGAAGCGGCCCATCTGCGCATCCACGCGGTCGATTTCGGCGTCGTCCCAGGCGGCGATCTGCGCGAATGTGGTCACGCCCATGCCGTGCAGCGTGGCCGACAGCTTCGGACCCAGCCCCTTGATACGGGTCAGATCGTCGCCGCCAGCCGGAGCCGATGCGCTTGCGGGCGTTGCGGATGCGGATGCGGATGCGGATGCGGGTGCCGGAGTCGGGGTCGGAGCTGGGGTTGCGGCGGGGGTAGTGGCGGCCGGCTCCGTCGTGGCACCGCCGGCCGGCACGCCGGCCGCGGGCTGCATCGGGGTCGCCGCCGGGGCGCTGTCGATCAGCGCCTTGTTGCGCTGCGCCGGGGCGGCGCCGTCATCGAGCACGTCACGGCTGGTGCTGGTGACGCGGGTCTTGCGCGAGCTGTTGAACAGGTACCATGCGATCACCAGGCCGAGCAGCAGCGCGGCGACGATCAGCGGCCAATAGGTCTGGAGCAGTTCGCTCATGGTCTAGTCCTCTTGTTGGTCGTGGCGGCCCCACAGCGCCCAGCCGATGCCGATCCCCGCCCCGTAGGCGGCGACCATCAGCGCGGCCAGTTCGAACCATAGCGGCATGTCAGCGGGCTCCCGGCGTGTCGACGGGGGTGGGACGGAGCGGTTCGGTGCGGATCACCGAGAATTCGATGCGGCGGTTGGCCGGGTCGCTGGGGGCCAGCCCCTCGACCGGCTGGCTGGAGCCGACCCCGCTGGCGCGCAGCCCGTCGCGCGGGATGCCGCGCTCGATCAGCGCCTGCCGCACCACGCGCGCGCGTTCCATGCTCAGCGCCAGATTGCCGGGCTCGGTGCCCGCCTTGTCGGTGTGGCCGGTGATCGCGATGATCGAGCCGAGGCACGGCCGGAGCGCGTCGGCAACTTCGTTGAGCAGCTTGCGGCTCGACGGCAGCAAGGCGCTGCTGCCTTCCTCGAACCGGATCGAACGGGTGCGCAGCAGCCCTTCAACGTCTTCCTGGCAATGCAGCGGCTGGTAGGTCGGCTCGTCGCTCTCGGCGCGCACCGTCCCGTCGCTCCAGGTCACACCGCCGACGCCGGGAATGTCGTAGACTTCACGCGCCACGCGCGTGCGGACGCTCTCGTCCAAATCCTCGCCGCCGCTCAGCAGCGGGTGGCGCGAGAGCGATCCGGTGGCGCTGGCGAAACGTGCGGTGACCCCCGTGCCGCCCGCTTCGGCTATCGCTGCGGCGGACTGCGTTTCGAGCCGGTCGATGAAGTCGGCCGCCATCGGCTCGGCCAGTGCATAGCCGGCGAGGCCGGTCGCCATGGCACCGGCAAGCATGACAAGGGGAGCACGGATCGACATGGGCTGGCTCTTAGCCGCCAGCCGCCCCCCTGCCAAGCGCCCTGCGCGCGGTTATTCCAAACCCTCGGCGGTCATCACCAGCTGGAGGAATTCCTGCCGCCAGAAATCGCGCTGCGGCCCGGCCAGAGCGGCGATCTGCGGATAGGTATAATCCGCCAGCAGCGGGTCGCCGCGCAGTTTCTGGCCGAAGGCTGCGACCGCGCTGGCGAAGGCGAAATCGCCGCGGGGCACCGCGTTTGTCGCAAGCGCGGAGGCGGGCAGGGCGTAGGTCAGCAGCTGCGAGGTATCGCCATCGGGCCGCTTGTAGCGCAGCTTCACATAGGCCGCCTCGCTCGCCAGTTCGCGGGCGCGGTCATCGACCGTGTCCTCGTAACGCCGCGCGGGCACCCACCCTTCGCCGCCGGCGGGGATCACTTCATACAGCGCGGTGACCTGGTGGCCCGCGCCGATATCGCCCGCATCGACCGCGTCATTGTCGAAGTCCTCTTCGCGCAGCACGCGGTTTTCATAGCCGACGAGGCGGTACTGGCTGACCACTGCCGGATTGAATTCGACCTGGATCTTTACGTCCTTGGCGATGGTGAACAGCGTCGCGCCCATTTCATCGCCGAGCACCTTGCGTGCTTCCAGCGCGCTGTCGATGTAGGAATAATTGCCGTTCCCGTTGTTGGCGACCTGTTCCATCATCGCATCGTTGAGATTGCCGCGGCCGAAGCCCAGCACCGACAGCGTGACGCCGCTTTCGCGCTTCTTCTCGATCAGCTCGACCAGCGCCTCGCGGTCCGAGGTGCCGACGTTGAAATCGCCATCGGTCGCCAGGATCACGCGGTTGACGCCGCCCTCGATGCGGTTGGCCTCGGCCACGCGGTAGGCCAGCTCGATCCCGGCACCGCCCGCGGTCGACCCGCCGGCATTGAGCTGGTCCAGCGCGTCCTTGATCTTGCGTTCGTCATTGGTCGGTTCGAGCACGAGGCCCGCGGCCCCGGCATAGACGACGATCGAGACACGGTCGCGTTTGGTCAGCTGTCCGGCAAGCTGGCGCATCGCGGTCCTGACCAGCGGCAGCTTGTCGGCGCTGCCCATCGAGCCCGAGACATCGAGCAGGAAGACGAGATTGGCGGCGGGGCGTTCCTGCGCGGGCAGTTCATAGCCGGCGAGCCCGATGCGCACCAGCCGCGCGTCGGCATTCCACGGGCTAACCGCGACATCGGTGTTGACCGTGAACGGCTGCTCAAGGCTGTCCGGCCGGTCGTAGTCATAGCGGAAGTAATTGATGAATTCCTCGGTCCGCACCGCGCCCTTGGGCGGCAGCGCGCCATCGGAAATGAACCGGCGCGCATTGGTATAGGCGCCGGTGTCGACATCGACCGAGAAGGTCGAGACCGGTTCGCTGGCGACGACCTTGACCGGCGACACGTCCTCGCCGTCATACTGGTCGCGGCTGGGCGGTGCGGGCACGAAGACCGGCGGGAAATACCGATAGCCCGGTTCGATGACCGATGTTTCGGTGGATGCGGTAGCCGCGTCGGCACGAACTCGGGACCCGGTGACGATAACGGCTGAAGGGCTGGCCATATGCGCTGGCGGAGGCGGCGGCGGGGGAGGAGGGGGTGGTGGCGGCGGCGTGCGGCCAGTTTCGGTGCGATCGGCCTTGCCGCTGGCGATGATGATGGTATTGCCATCGGGCTGCGTGGCGCAGCCGGCGATCAGCGCAGCTGCTGCACAAGTGACGGTAAATCTTGCGAAACGCATGGGCAGTCCTCCCCTTCCTTGCGAGTGCTCCACGCTACCCGTTCCTGGGGTGAATACCTACTGAACGTGTCTTTTCCGCGACGAACGGTCAGATGCGCTCGGGCTCTTCCTTGTCGAGATTGCGGCGGAACAGGACGCGGTCCTCGGGCCCGAACCCGCGCTTCCAGATGATGATGCCATAAACGCCGAGGATCGCCGGAATGCCCACGATCAGCTCGGCCCATTCGGGCAGCTGCGTCGCGCCCCAGCCGACCAGCACGGCAGGCGCGACCGCCCACACCAGCGGCCAGCGGAAGGTGTTGATCGACTGCCCGAGAATGCGCGAGAGCAGCATCGCCTTGACCAGGCTGGCAGTGCCCAGCGCCAGCATCAGCGCGATTGCCGCGGCGGCGGCCTTGTACGGCTCGCCATAGCCGCCCGCGACCATCGCTTCGATCAGCACCACGGTAAGCACGGCCTGCAGCGCGATCGTGCCGATCGAGATCCACAAGTTCCGGACCCGCGCGACATAGACGAGCACCGCTTCGGACACGACCGCGGTCGCGGCGACCACTTCGGCCACCAGCAGGAAGGCAAGCGCCCCGGTGCCGCCGACGAATTCGGGCCCGACAAGGCCCATCACCGCTTCGCCGGGGACGCCCAGCGCCAGCGCGATGCCGGCCTGCATGGCGACGATCCAGAAGCCGACCTGGCAGATCTGGCTGGCAATCGCCTGGTAATTCTGGGTCTTGAGGTTCTTGGTGATGACGGGGCCGAGGATCGGCTCGAAGCTGGTCTTGAGCTTCTGCGGCAGGCTCGCGACCTGCTGCGCGATGTAATAGACGCCCACCGCGGCGGGCGCGGCAAACAGGCCGAGGATGAAGATGTCGACGCGCCTCGTGCCCCATTCGATTGCGTCGGCCGTCGCCAGCGGCAGCGCGCGCATCGTCAACCGGCCCATATAGACCGGATGCGGCCGCCAGCCGCGCGGACGGCCATAGCTGCGGAAGAAGGCCCACAGCCCGGTGGCGAGCCCGGCGTAGATCGACGCGAGATAGGCCAGCGCGAGCCCCGAATCGCTGACCACCGGAAGGAAATAGAACACCCCGGCCATGATCGAGATCGTCCACGGTTCGATCACCGCCCGCGCGCGCACGGTGGTGGCGATATCGTATTTGTACGCCTGCGCGGCGAGGACGATTTCGGTCAGCGCATAGGCGGGGATCGCCAGCACGATGAACCGGTCGAGCTCGGTGTATTCGCCGCTGGGAAACAGCGGGGCGGGGACGAACCAGAAGAACGCTGCCGCGAGGCCCGAGAACAGCAGCGCCAGCAGCATGCCGTCATAGACCAGATTGGCGGGATGGCTGTCGTCGCCATCGGCGAGCCGCTGCGCCAGTCCGCGCTTTTCGCCCATCGCGCACAGCAGCGCGACCAGTTCGACCACCACCAGCGCCGAGGCGAAGCGGCCCAGCGCATCGGGGCCGTAAAGGCGCCCGGCGATGAACAGGAAGGGCAGCCGCGCGACCAGCCGCAGGATGAAGCCAAAGAAGTTCTGCCTTCCGCCCTTGGCCAGCGCGGAAAGATCTTCGTCCGGTTTTGCGTCGGTCACCCGGGGTGGCCCTGTTCGGCGCGCAGGGGCCGGGCGAGCAGGTCGGATACGACGGCGCGCGGGTCGTCGCCTTTCAGCAGACCGTAGACGGCGGTGACGATCGGCATGGCGATGCCGTGCCGCGCGGCCAGTTCGACCAGCACGGGCGCTGTATGCGCGCCTTCGGCCACGGTCCGGCGATCGGCCATCAGCTCGCTCGCTTTGCCGCCTTCGCCCAGCGCGACGCCGAGCGAGAAATTGCGGCTCGAGGTCGACGAACAGGTCAGCACCAGATCGCCCAGCCCGCACAGCCCGGCTAGGGTTTCGGCGCGTGCCCCCAGCGTTTCGCCGAAGCGCAGCATCTCGGCATAGCCGCGCGCGATCAGCGCCGCGCGCGCATTCTGCCCCAGGCCCAGCCCGTCGACCACGCCGCAGGCGATTGCGAGCACGTTCTTGACCGAACCGCCGATTTCGGCGCCGATCACGTCGTCCGAATAATAGGGCCGGAATGCCGGCCGCGCGATGACGGGGGAAATGCGGTCCCACTGCGCTTCGCCCCCGGCACAGGCCAGCGTAACCGCAGTGGGCAGCCCGGCAGCCACTTCATGCGCGAAAGTGGGGCCCGACAGCACTGCGATCGCGCTGCCGGGTGCGGCATCCTGTGCGACGTGGTTCATCAACTGGCCGCTGCCGGCCTCGATCCCCTTCGAACACAGCACCAGATCGCGCGGATGCGCGGGCATCGAAGCCAGCACGCTGCCCGTATGCTGCGCGGGGGTAACCACGAGCAAGGTATCGAGCGCGCCGAGTTCGGCCAGATCGCCGGTGGCACGGATGGTTTCTGCCAGCGTGGCAGTGGGAAGGTAGATCGAATTGGTACGCGCGGAATTGATCTCGGCGACCAGTTCGGGTTCGCGCGCCCAGATCAGTACCTCGCGCCCGTCGCTCGCCAGCATCTGCGCCAGCGCGGTGCCCCATGCACCTGCACCGAGGACGCCGACGCCGCTCATGCCTTCACCCCCGCGCCGCGCACCGGTTCGGCCGCAGGGTCGAGCGGCCAGCGCGGCCGCGCGGAAATGTCGAGCGGGTCGTCCTGCCCCAGCCGTTCGATGCCCGCCCAGGCGATCATCGCGGCATTGTCGGTGCACAGCTTGGGCGGCGGCGCGGCGAAGCGCATGCCATGCGCGGCGGCAAGCTGTTCGAGCGCAGCGCGCACCGTGGCATTGGCCGCCACCCCGCCGGCCACGACCAGCGTATCGACATCGTCCATGCCCGCTAGCGCGATACGCAACCGGTCAGTTACGCAATCCACCGCTGCCTGCTGGAAGCTGGCCGCGATATCGGCGATCTCGTACTTGCTGCTTTCGTGGGCGCGCAGGACTGCGCTCTTGAGGCCGGCGAACGAGAAATGCGGTTCGCCGCTGCCGACCATCGGCCGGGGCAGCGGGACGGCGGCGGCATCGCCGTCTTTCGCGGTGCGCTCCACCGCGGGACCGCCGGGAAAGCCGAGGCCGAGGATCTTGGCGGTCTTGTCGAAGGCTTCGCCCAGCGCATCGTCGATCGTGGTCGCCAGCCGGCGATATTGCCCCACGCCGTCAACGCGCAGGATCTGGCAATGCCCGCCCGAAACCAGCAGAAGTGCATAGGGAAAGGTAATGCTTTCATCGGCCAGCCGCGGACTGAGCGCGTGGCCTTCGAGATGGTTGATCGCGATCAGCGGCGTGTCGCTCGCCATTGCCAGCGCCTTGGCACTGACCAGGCCGACCATCACCCCGCCGATCAGCCCGGGGCCGGCAGTCGCGGCGATCGCGTCGCACTGGTCCAGGCCGATACCCGCATCCTGCAACACCCCCTCGATCATCGGGGCGAGCCGTTCGGCATGCGCGCGCGCTGCAATCTCGGGCACAACACCGCCGAAGGGGGCGTGCTCGGCATCCTGCGAGGCGATCCGCTGCGCCACGATCCGGCGATCGCTGTCGACCAGCGCGACCGCGGTTTCGTCGCAGGAGCTTTCTATGCCGAGAACCAGTGCCATCCTGCTTTCCCTTAGCGCCATGGCTCGCTAGGGCAAGCCGACCCTATGCCAGCCCAACCTCTCATCCGTCTCGGAACCCGCCGTTCTCCGCTTGCCATGGCACAGGCGCACGAGGCGCGCGCGCGCCTGTGCGCCGCGCATGGCTGGGACGAATCGGCGGTCGAACTGGTCCCGGTGGTCGCCAGCGGCGACCGCATCCAGGACCGCCCGCTCGCCGAAATCGGCGGCAAGGCGCTGTGGACGCGCGAACTCGACCAGTGGCTGGTCGAGGGACGAATCGACGGCGCGGTCCATTCGATGAAGGATGTCGAGACGCTGCGGCCCGAAGCGATCGCCATCGCCGCGATCCTGCCGCGCGCCGACAAGGCCGACCGCCTGCTCGGCGCGCAGGCGATTTCCGACATCCCTGCCGGCGCGCGGATCGGCACCAGCGCCCCGCGCCGTGCCGCGCAATTGCTGCATCTCCGGCCCGACCTTGCCGTGGTGGGCATTCGCGGCAATGTCGCCACGCGGATGGCCAAGCTCGAGGCGGGGGAAGCCGATGCGACCTTCCTCGCCGCCGCCGGGCTCGACCGGCTGGGCGAAGACAGCGTCGGCGTGCGGCTGGACCCGGCAGAATGGCTTCCCGCCCCCGCGCAGGCCGCGATCGGGATCGAGTGCCGCAGCGGCGATGCGCAGACGCGCGCGATGCTGGCTGCGATCGACCACGCGCCCAGCCATGCCGAAGTGGCTGCCGAACGGCGGTTGCTTGAAGGGCTGGGCGGTTCGTGCAGCAGCCCGATTGCCGCGCTGTCGCGCAGCGGCGATGGCCGGATCGCGCTGACGGCGGCGATCTTCAGCCCCGATGGCACCGTCCGCATCGACGGCGAGGCCGAATTCGCCGCGGGCGACGATGCTGCGCCGCTGGCGCTGGCGCATGATCTGCTGGCGCGCGCACCTGCGGCCGTGACCGAACATTTCGGACCGATATCGTGAAACCGCTGTTCCTGATCCGCCCCGAACCCGGCTGGTCGGTCAGCGCCGAAACCGCGCGCGCGATGGGGCTCGACGTGCATGGCACGCCGCTGTTCACGATCGAGCCGGTGGCCTGGGATGCGCCCGACCCCGCCGATTTCGACGGTCTGCTGGTCGGCAGCGCCAACACCTTTCGCCACGGCGGCAAGCAGCTGGCGAAACTCACCAAGCTGCCGGTCCACGCGGTGGGCGAGGCGACCGCCGATGCGGCGCGGGCGGCGGGGTTCCTGATCGGCCGCACCGGGCGCGGCGGACTGCAGAACCTGCTCGACGAGCTGAGCAAGCGCGAATTGCGGCTGCTGCGCCTTGCTGGCGCGGACCGCGTGACGCTGCGCCTGCCCGACGGGATCAGGGTCGAGACGCGCACCGTCTATCGCGCGGTACCCGAGGGGCTGGCCGAGGAAGACCGCGAATTGCTGCGCGGCGGCGGCGTGGTGGCGCTGCATTCGGGTGCCGCGGCCGAGCGGCTCGGCGTCGAATTCGACCGCCACAAGCTCGACCGCGCCCGCGTCGACCTCGCGGTAATCGGTCCGCGCGTCGCGAAACTGGCCGGCGAGGGCTGGCGCTCGGTCTCGGTAGCCGATGCCCCGGGCGACAGCGAGCTACTGGCCTTGGCGGAAGCTTTGTGTCAGACCGATGCATAACGATAATACGGCGCCCCGGCAGGGCGACCGGGTTCGCGGAACGGAACAGATGGACACTTACACCAGCTCCCGGCGCAAGGGGCCTTCGGCAAGGCCGGTGATGATCGCCGTGATCGCCAGCTTCGTGCTGGGCGGGGCAGTGGCGGGCTATGCGGTCTATTCGCTGAGCGACCGCGCGGAACCACAAGCGAGCGCCGCTGCGGATGACCAGCCCCAGGTGCTGGCCAGCCCGGCGGTAGATCCTTCGCCCACGCCCAGTGCCACCGCCAGCCAGGCCGCGCAGGAAGCGGTCGAGCGCGTGGCCGAACAGCAGGGCGGGCTCGACACCCGGCTGGCGGCGGCCGAACAGCGGTTGGCGCGGCTGGACCTGCAGGCCGAGGCCGCAGCCGGCAACACCGCCCGCGCCGAAGGGCTGCTGATCGCTTTCGCCACCCGCCGCGCGCTCGAGAAAGGCGCCGAGCTCGGCTATCTGGCCGACCAGCTGCGGCTGCGCTTCGGCGATGCCATGCCCAATGCGGTCGACACCATCATCCGCACCAGCCGCGATCCGATCACGCTCGACCAGCTGATCGCGCGGCTGGAAGGCCTCTCGCCGCAGCTCGCCGCACCGAGCGAACGGGACGGGTTCGCGCGCTTCAGCGAAGAATTGTCGCAACTGTTCGTGATTCGCCGCGAAAGCGCGCCATCGCCGCAGCCCCAGCGCCGGCTCGACCGCGCGCGGCTGTTCCTCGAAAGCGGGCGGACCGATTCCGCAATCGCCGAGGTGCGCAACCTGCCAGGGGCTGAAAGCGCCGAGGGCTGGCTGCGCGATGCCGAACGCTATGCCGCAGCGCAGCGGGCGCTCGACCTGATCGAAACCGCTGCCGTGCTCGAACCGCGCCGGCTGCGCGACGGGGCGGGCAACCGCGTCGAACAGCCGAGCCCCGCCGAAGAGGGCTAAGGCCTCAGGCCTTGAGCAGTTCGGGCAGCTCGCCCGAGACGCCGCGCGCCTCGTTCATGAAGAAGCCCTTGAGCCAGCTGGTGCGCTGGATCCCGGCCATGCCGAAGCGGCGCAGCGCGCTGGCGGTTTTCCCGCGAATGCCGAAAATGCGCGTGAGGCTGTCGGTCGCGCCCATCACCATCAGCGAATCGAGTGCGCGCCATTCCTCGTATTTCTTGAGCACCTGCGCATCGCCCAGATCGAGGCCGAGCCGCAGCGCTTCATCGAGAACTTCGACCAGCGCGCCGACATCGCGCAGACCAAGGTTGAGACCCTGGCCCGCGATCGGATGCATGCCGTGCGCGCTGTCGCCGACCAGCGCGAGCCGGTGGTCGACGATTTTGGCGGTATGCTGGAAGCTGAGCGGCCAGGACGAGCGCGCGCTGTTGAGCGTCAGCTCGCCCAGCAGGTCCCCCATCCGCTTGTGCACTTCGGCGAGAAAGGCGCGATCGGACAGCTTGAGCACGCCCGCCGCGTCCTTCTCGTCGACGGTCCACACCAGCGCGCTGCGATGCTGGCCATCCGGCCCGTCGAGCATGGGCAGCAGCGCGAAGGGACCTTCGGGGTAGAAGATTTCCCACGCCACATTGTCATGCGGCTTGCTGTGGTCGATCCCGGCGATCAGCGCGCGGTGGCTGTAATCCCAACTGGCCATCTTGAAGCCGGCTTCCTCGCGGCTGGGCGAGCCGCGGCCTTCGGCGCCGACCATCAGCGCGGCTTCGAGCACGCGTCCGTCGCCCAGCGTGGCGGACACGCCGAACTCGCCGCGATCGCGCGCGGTGACTTCGACCGGCGCGTGCCATTCGATCAACGGTTCGCTGGCCGCGGCTTCGTGGACTGCGAGCCGCAGCTGGCGATTGGCGAACATGCGCCCCAGCGTGCCTTCATGCGGTTCGGGGCGGAAATCGAGCCGGCCTGGCTTCATCTGGTCGAGCACCGCGATGGCGGCGATGTCGCAGCCATGCGGTTCGAGCGCCTGTTCGAGCCCGATATGGCGGAACAACCGCCAGCTGGCAGTCGATATGGCCGAGGCCCTCCCGTCGAACCCTTCGGCTGTCAGGCTGGCCGGATCGGCGCGGTCGACGAGGTGGCTCGAGAGCCCCTTTTTCGCCGCGGCCAGCGCCAGGGTCATGCCCACCAGGCCGCCGCCCAGGATCAGCAGGTCTCGCTTGTCTGTCATGGGGCCAATCCCTAGAGCCTGCGGCGTGACCGAGGCAAGGATAATGGAACGGGTCGGCCTGTGGCTGGCGCTGCTGGCGCTGGCCTTTGCAGGCCCGGTCCTTGTGACCCCTGCGTCTGCCCAGGGGCCCGGCAGCGACCGCATGCCGGTCGAACTGGTCGCCGAAGGCATCCCGCAGCCGGGTGAGCGCTGGATGGTCGCGCTGCATTTCACGCCCTCGACACCCGAATGGCACGGCTATTGGTCGAACCCGGGCGATGCCGGGCTCGGCATGCAGCTCGACTGGGAACTCCCCGCGGGCTGGAACGCGGGCGAGCCGCTCTATCCGCTGCCGCAGCGGCTGGTGATCGGCGGGTTGATGAACCATGTCTATGAAGGCGATTACGCGGTGCTCGTGCCCATCACGGTGCCCGAAGGTGCAGCGCTTGCCGGCGCCGGGACGATCGCGCTGACCGCCAGCTATCTGGCCTGCACCGACACGATTTGCGTTCCGCAGCAGGCGCGCATGACACTGGATCCCGCGCGCGCCGGCGCCGACCCGCGGTTCGGTGAATGGCGCGCCGCCATCGTCCCTCCGCTCGACAGCGCGGCGCGCTTCGAATTCGCGCGCGACCGCTTGCGGATCGGCATTCCGATCCCCGCGGCGACGCAGCTCGGCGCGCCGCACCTGTTCCTCGCCACCGCCGAACTGGGCGGAGACGACCGGCCGGTCTATACCGGTGCGCAGACCTTCCGCCGCCAAGGCGACCTGCTGGTGGCCGAAATCCCGCTCGAGCAGCGGCCGCTTCCGCCGGGCGTCGATGCTGCCGGCGCGCCGCGACCGGAAACTATCGCGGGCATTCTCGATCTGGGCGATGGCCGCGGCGTGCGCTTTGCCGCGCAGCCGGGCGATGTTCCGCTCGAGGGTGTGGCGCCGCTGGAAGGCGGCAGCGACGCATCGCTGTGGCAATTGCTGCTGGCAGCGCTGGCGGGCGGCCTGCTGCTCAACATCATGCCCTGCGTCTTTCCCATCCTCAGCCTCAAGGCGCTGGCGCTTGCCAAGGCCGGGGGCGATGCGCGTGCTGCGCGCAGGGACGCGCTGGCCTATACCGCCGGGGTGGTGCTCGCCTGTGCGGCGCTGGGCGGCGCCATCCTGCTGTTGCGCGCAGCGGGCGAGCAGATCGGCTGGGCGTTCCAGTTGCAGGAACCGCTGGTGGTCGCCGCCCTGTTCCTGCTGGCGCTGGCGATTACCGCCAATTTCCTCAGCCTGTTCACGATCCCCGGTTTCGCGATTTCGGGCGGCGCGCCGTCGCGGGGCGGTTCCTTCTCGACCGGGCTGCTGGCCGCCTTTGTCGCCACCCCGTGCACCGGGCCGTTCATGGCGCTGGCGCTTGGCGCGGCGCTGGTGATCGAACCGTTCCACGGCCTGCTGGTGTTCGTCGCGCTGGGTGCCGGGCTGGCGCTGCCCTTCCTGCTGGTCGGCTTCGTCCCGGCGATCCGCCACCGCCTGCCGCGGCCCGGCGCCTGGATGGAGCAATTCCGGCGCTGGATGGCGCTGCCCATGGGGCTGACGGCAGCCGCGCTCGGCTGGCTGGCATGGCGGATCGGCGGCGGCGAATGGCTGGCGCTGGTGCTGGTACTCGGCGCCGCGGCAGTCGGCGGGCTGGCGCTGATCGGCCTGTTCCAGCGGCGCGCCCGCGGGGGAACGCTGCCGCTGTTCGCAGCCTTGCTGGCGGCGCTGGCGCTGGGGCTCGCCCTGCTACCCGAACCCGAAACACCGGTCGGCGAGGCGGGCGCGAGCCTGCTCGACCCGGTCGCCTTCAGCGACGCCGCACTGGCAGAGGCGCGCGGGTCGGGGCGGCCGGTGTTCGTCTGGTTCACGGCCGACTGGTGCGTCACCTGCAAGGTCAACGAACGTGTCGCGATCGAGCGCGAGACGACACGCGCCGCGTTCGAGCAGGCGGGCATTGTCGCGATGCGCGCCGACTGGACGCGCCGCGACGAGGAAATCTCGCGCATGCTCACGCGGCAGGGGGCCGCGGGCGTCCCGCTCTACCTGTGGTACGCACCCGGCGAGGAGGCCGAGCAATTGCCGCAGGTGCTTACGCCGGATCTTCTGGTGCAGCGGGCGCAGGCGACGGATCGCTCTCCGCCGCCTCGGCCGTGACCGCCTGGTCCGGGGCGCGGCATGTCTCGACCAGTTCGCCGGGCAGCGGGCTCGAATTGAGGATCACGCTTCCCGCGCCGGGCACGGTGGCTTCGACCTGGCGCGTGCCGGTCAGCACGTCCATGCGGGCATCGTCTGCCGCCACCGCGCCTTCCCAGCGCCAGACGTCGCCGATCCGCACGGCGTCGATATGCAGCCGTGCGACATGGCCGTTGCCGATCAGCGCGAGCACCGCCTTGGCGCCCGGATCGGCGCGGGCAAAGCGGGTGTAGGCCAGCGTCGCCTCGGCGCGGTCGCCTTCGAGGCATTCGACTGCGAACAGCGGGCGTTCGCCCGGCGTGCCGTACAGCAGCCGCTGGCCGCTGGCGGCCGGGGCCCAGATCGCATTCTCGGTATCGGGGGAATCGATCGGTTCGGAGGGACCGGCGGCCGGCTCGCCGATCCGTGTCCGTTCGACGTAATCGTCCGACGCGGGCGGCTTGCAGGCCGCCAGTACGGTCAGCGGGAGGAGGGCGAGAAGGCGGCGCATGCGCGCGCTATGACACAGGCGTGACAGCGTTCAAGCGCGCGTGATGCGCTATCCTCAGCGGTTGCGGATGAAGGCGCGAATGTCGCGCGACAACTTCGCCCGGTCTTCGTCGCGGACATACATCATGTGCCCGGCATCGTAATAATGCAGCTCCACGCGGTCCTGCGGGATGCCCATCCGCTTGAGCGAATATTCGGCGCCGAAGAAGGGCGTGGCGAAATCGTAATAGCCCTGCGCATTGAACACGCGCAGCTGCGAATTTTGGCGCATCGCCTGACCGATATAGGGCGCGACATTGAGATAGGCGCCGCGGCCCTGGCCGGTCGACCATTGCCAGTGCCGGCCCGGTTCGCGCCCGATCGACTGGTATTCGCGGGTCGTCTCGAACCCCAGCGTGTCGCGCGCCCAGCTGTTGATCGCCGCGGTGTAGCCCGCATCGATGCCGTAGAAGCTGGGGTCGTTATCGGGCGTCTCGCCGGCATTGTCGAAATCGCGCCCGGTGTAGCGCGCATCGAGCCGTCCGATCGTCAGCCCGCGGTCGCGCAGCAATTCCTTGTAGAAACGCTGCGCAGTGACGCGCAGGTCGGCCTGGTCGAGATAGCGTTCGGACAGGCCGGTCAGCCGCGCAAGCTCGGCCCGCACCGCGGCGCGTTCGGCATCGGGCAGGTCCTGCCCCTTGAGCAGCGCGGTGATGAAGGGGCCGATGGCGAACTGGCGCGCTTCCTCGACGATCGCCTCGACCGAGGGCGCCTGCACCTTGCCGTGATAATAGGCCGCCGCCGCCATGTTGGGCAGCGTGACGACATAGGCCATTTCATTGCCCGGCGTGGGTTCGCGTCCGGCGAAATCGAGAATGGTCGAGATCAGGATCAGCCCGTTGAGGCCCACGTCATTGAAGGTGCCGCCTTCGAGCTCGCGCGCGACCATCGCGGTGCGCGTGGTGCCATAGCTTTCGCCGCCGAGATATTTGGGGCTGTTCCAGCGGCCATTGTCGTTGAGCCACAGGCGGATGACCTTGGCCACCGCTTCCGCGTCCTGTTCGAGCCCGTAATACTTCTTCGGGTCGGTCCCTTCTGTAAGATAGCTGAAGCCGGTGCCCGGCGGGTCGATGAAGACGAGATCGGCGACATCGAGCAGGCTGTCGGGATTGTCGAGCAGCGGATAGGGCGGCGCGCCGTCATCGCGGGCGTCGGAGGGGATCGCCACGCGCTTGGGCCCGAACGCGCCCATCTGCAGCCACACCGAACCCGATCCCGGCCCGCCGTTGAACAGGAAGAACACCGGCCGCGCGGTATCGCGCGGCTGCTTGACGTAGCTGGTGGTGACGATCACCGCTTCGGGCTTGCCGTCGTCCGCTTCCAGCACGGTCTCCGCAATCGTGGCGCGGTACGACACGCGCTGCCCGCCGAACGTCCCGACCATGTCGCGCGTCCTGACCTGCGGTTCGATTGCGGCCGGTGCGGCGGCCTCTACGCTGTCGTCCTGCGCGAGTGCGGCGTGCGGCGCCAATGCGACGGCGCTCGCGGCGCAGATGGCGGCGAGAATACGGCTCGATTTCATGCGGTTCAGTCCCCCTTTGCGGCCATCCTATGACCCCACCGCACGACCGGCGTCAAATACGCCCGTCGATCACGGTTTACCGCCCATCCGCTTGTAGCGTGTCTTGCCATAGCGGGTCTTGCGCGTTCCCGGGCGGCCCGCATCGCTGCGGCCGACACGCGGCGCCTTCTTTTCTGCATCGCCGAGGCCGAGTTCGTCGTTCTCCAGCTGGCGGATTTCGTCGCGCAGGCGGCCGGCTTCCTCGAATTCGAGATCGGCCGCGGCAGTGCGCATGCGCTTCTCGAGGTCCTCGATATAGGCGCGCAGATTGTGCCCCACGAGATTGTTGCGCTCGTCGTCGCCCGTATCGACCGTGACCCCGTCCTGCGACGCGGTATGCGCGACGATATCGGCGATCTGGCGGCGGATCGTCTGCGGCGTGATGCCGTGTTCCTCGTTATAGGCCTTCTGCTTTTCGCGGCGGCGGTCGGTTTCCGCCATCGCGCGTTCCATGCTGCCGGTGATGCGGTCGGCATAGAGGATCACGTGCCCGTCGACATTGCGCGCCGCGCGGCCGATAGTCTGGATCAGGCTGGTTTCGCTGCGCAGGAAGCCTTCCTTGTCGGCATCGAGTATGCAAACCAGCCCGCATTCGGGAATGTCGAGCCCCTCGCGCAGCAGGTTGATCCCCACCAGCACGTCATAGACGCCCAGCCGGAGGTCGCGGATCAGCTCGATACGTTCGAGCGTCTCGACGTCGGAGTGCATGTAGCGGACCTTGACGCCCGCCTCGTGCATGAATTCGGTCAGATCTTCCGCCATCCGCTTGGTCAGCGTGGTGACCAGCGTGCGATAGCCCTTGGCGGCGGTCTTCTTGCATTCCTCGATGCAGTCCTGGACCTGGTCCTCGACCGGGCGGATGCCGACCGGCGGGTCGATCAGCCCGGTGGGACGGATGACCTGTTCGGCGAAGACACCGCCGGTCTGTTCCATCTCCCACGTGCCCGGCGTGGCCGAGACCGCGAAGGTCTGCGGGCGCATCGCGTCCCATTCGTTGAACCGCAGCGGGCGGTTGTCGATACAGGAGGGCAGGCGAAAACCATGTTCGGCCAGCGTGATCTTGCGGCGGTGGTCGCCCTTCGACATCGCCCCGATCTGCGGCACCGTCTGGTGGCTTTCATCGACGAACAGCAGCGCGTTTTCGGGCAGGTACTCGAACAATGTCGGCGGCGGTTCACCGGGCAGGCGCCCGGTGAGGAAACGGCTGTAATTTTCGATCCCTGCGCAGCTGCCGGTGGCGGCGATCATCTCGAGGTCGAAATTGGTCCGCTGCTCGAGCCGCTGGGCTTCGAGCAGGCGGCCTTCCTCGTGCAGTTCCTTGAGCCGCTCGGCGAGCTCGAACTTGATCGCCTCGGCGGCCTGCTTCATCGTCGGACCGGGCGTGACATAGTGCGAATTGGCATAGACGCGTACCTTGTCGAGGCTGGCGCCCTTCTTGCCGGTAAGCGGATCGAATTCGCTGATTTCCTCGATATCGTCGCCGAAAAAGCTGATCCGCCACGCCATGTCTTCATAGTGGCTTGGGAAAATTTCCAGGCTGTCGCCGCGGACGCGGAAATTGCCGCGCGCGAAGGCCGCGTCATTGCGCTTGTACTGGAGTGCGACGAGCTTGCGGATCAGTTCGCGCTGGTCGACCGCTTCGCCTTTCTTGATGTCGAAGATCATCGCCGAATAGGTTTCGACCGAGCCGATACCGTAGAGGCACGACACCGAGGCGACGATGATCACGTCGTCGCGTTCGAGCAGCGCGCGGGTGGCCGAGTGGCGCATCCGGTCGATCGCCTCGTTCACGCTGCTTTCCTTCTCGATATAGGTGTCGCTGCGCGGGACGTAGGCTTCGGGCTGGTAATAGTCGTAATAGCTGACGAAATATTCGACTGCGTTCTCGGGGAAGAAGCTCTTGAACTCGCCATAGAGCTGCGCGGCGAGGATCTTGTTGGGCGCGAGGATCAGCGCGGGTCGCTGCAATTCCTCAATTACCTTGGCCATGGTGAAGGTCTTGCCCGACCCGGTCACGCCCAGCAGCACCTGCGTCTGGTCGTCTTCGCGCGCACCGGCGGTGAGTTCGGCGATGGCAGTCGGCTGGTCGCCTGATGGCGTATATTCGCTGACCAGCTTGAACTTCTTGCCCGGCATCGATTTTTCAGGGCGGGCGGGCTTGTGCGGGACGAAATCGCCAGTGGTGTCGGGTTCTTCGAGGCCGCGGCGGATGACGAGTTCGCTCATGCGCGCACATATGGGGAACGCGGGCGGCAGGCGCAACGGTGCTTGCCTCGCGCAGCCCGGCTGCTAGCCTCCTGCCTCGACCAGAAGGAGGGATTTTCCATGCGCCGTATCGTGACTGCCGCTGTCGCCAGCTTTACTCTCGCCGCTTGCGGAGGGGGCACCGCCGATGCCGACGGCGATGGCGAGATCAGCATGGAAGAGGCCGCTGCGCAGACCGCAGACATGGTCCGCCCGCTTCCCGGCCAGTATCGCGCCACGGTCGAATTCGTCGATGTCGAACTGCCCGGGGCGCCGCAGCAGGTGCAGGACATGATGCGGGGGATGCTCGACCAGGGGCCGCAGACTCACGAATACTGCCTCACCGCCGAAGAGGCCGAGAAGGGCTTCGAGGAAATGGCGCGGCAAGCGCAGGAAGACGGCGACGATTGCAGCTTCGAGAAGTTCGACGCATCGGGCGGCCAGATCGATGCGGTCATGAATTGCGAAGTCGAAGGGCAAGGCGCCGCACGGATGACCATGAAGGGCAGGGGCGGCGAAACCTCGTCGGAATTGACCATGACGATGGATGCCGAGGCGCCCGGCGGGCAGACGATGACCATGACCATGAACAGTTCACAGGAGCGCATCGGCGACTGTGACGCTTAGAAGACCGGGAAGCTTTAAGGGGAGCTAAACCGTCCACGGTGCATTATTACACCGTGATGGCAGCGTTACCGTTCAAAGACACCGCACTCATCGACCGCGAGGAACTGGCCCGGCGCTGGGCGCTGGCGGCCGAACCTTGTCCCGATGATGCCCGCGGCCCGCGCTGGCAATTGCTGCTGCGCGAATTGCTGTGGCCGCTCGAACCGGTCCGCCGCGCGCTGGGCAAACCGCTGGAGGTTGCCGCTGCCGCACATCCCAGGACCGTGATGCTGCTGCCCGGCTTCGGTGCGCATCCGATCCGCATGCGGTGGATGGCCCGCCATCTCGAACGCGCCGGCCATACGGCCAAGAAATGGGGGCTCGGCTACAATCTCGGCGCGACCGAGTCCCGCTTTCGCCAGGTCGAGCAACGGCTGGTCGATCTGTATCGCCGCACGGGCGAACCGATCCATCTGGTCGGCTGGAGCCTGGGCGGGGTTATGGCGCGCGAAATCGCCAAGCAGCATCCTGACAAGGTCGCCAAGGTCATCACCATGGGATCGCCCTTCTCGGGCAGCCCGCGGGCCAACAATGGCTGGCGCGCCTATCAGGCGATTGCCGGGCACCGTGTCGACGAGCCGGAAATCGATACCGTGCTGCATGAAAAGCCGCCGGTGGAAACCGTCGCGTTCTGGAGTCCGAAGGACGGCGTGGTCCATCCGCGGGCGGCCTGCGGGCGTGCCGGCGAACGCGATCGCGCAGTGGCGCTGCGCTGTTCGCACATGGGGTTCGTGCTGACGCATGAAGCGGTGGAAGCGGTGCTGGACGAACTCGACCGTGACTGACGGGCGGCTGGCGGCTTCTGCCTCCCTGTCCGGTCAGCGGCAGTAATTGCCCTTGCCGTATTCCAGATGGAAATGATCGTGATGCGCGCGGTTGTAATCGGGGCCGAGCACGGTCCCGAAGCGCTTGCACGCGCTCTTGTGGACGACCCGCAGGAATTCCCGCTCCTCGCGCGAGGCGTTCCACCCCGACAGCACCGACACGCGCCGCCCATCGGCCAGCACGAAGGCCGAAACGTCGATCGCCTCGGCGCGTGAATGCGCGCTGCGGCGCGCCGTGCCCGCGACATTGCGGCACGAATAGCTGCCCATGGTCTCGATCCGCTGCAGTGGGCTGCCGAGGATCTGGCGCGCCGCCCGATCGACGCCGAAGCGCGCCCATCCGGCAAAATTGTTCGCCAGCGGACAGGCCACTGCGCCGAGGTTGGTCACGGTGAAATGATCGCGATCGCCGCCGACGCCTTCCAGCCTCACGCTGTTGGCGGTCGAACAGCCCTGGCCGTAGAACTTGTCGGGTAGCGGGATGAAGCGCGATCCGGTCATGCCCAGTTCGGCGTGGCATTGCCGCGCCTCGGGGCGGGCGGTGCTGATCGCCGGCGAACCGGCCTGCCGCACGCCGCGATCGGCGGTCTTGCTGTCGGGTACGACGCCGCATCCCGCCAGGATCAGGAGGAGGAGAGCAATGGCGGGATGCGGTCGCATGCCGCGATTATTCCCTCGACATCGTTAACATAGCGCTAACGATGTTCGCGCTGACTAAGCGGGGGCCTGCACCTGCTGCCACAGTTCGATCTTCACCCCGTCGGGATCGAGGATCCAGGCGAACTTGCCATAACCTTCGTCGACATGGCCGAGCACCTTGACGCCCTTGGCTTCGAGCTGGGCCACCATGCCGTCGCAATCGTCGACGCGCAGGTTGATCATGAACCCGCCGCGCCCCGGCTTGACGTATTGGTCGTCGGGAAAATGGCTGATCAGCGAATAGGGCTTGTCACCGGTTTCTTCGGACCAGTCCAGCTGCGGCCCGTATTCGCCGTCGATCCCCAGCACGTCGCGATACCATGCGCGCGTGGCGGCGGGGTCTTCCACCACGTAGAAGACCCCGCCCAGTCCGGTTACCTTGGCCATGTCGCTCTCCTTGTCAGGCGACCCTCAATAGCCCGATGCCTGCCCGTCCTTGCGCATTTCGGTGGCCCCCGTCAGCACGCCCGTCGCGGGATCGCGCGCGATTGCCTGGTAGCCGCCGAACATGATGCCGTTGTCGACCACTTCGACCGTATGGCCCATGGCGCGCAGCTGCGCGATCGATTCCGCCGGAATGCCGGGTTCGACATACAGCGTGCCCAGCGGATCGGCCGAGGGCCCGGCCAGTGCCTCGGTCGGCTGGCGGCCGCCGTCATGGTTGAAGCGCGCGGCATCGCCGGCTTCCTGCAGGTTCATGCCGTAATCGACGATATTGACCAGCACCTGCACATGGCCCTGCGGCTGCATGCCGCCGCCCATCAGGCCCAGCGTCATATAGGGCTGGCCGTCCTTCTTCACGAAGGCGGGAATGATCGTGTGGAAGGGGCGCTTGCCCGGTTCGTAGGCATTGGGATGCGCCGGATCGAGGCTGAACAGTTCGCCCCGGTCCTGGAACATGAAGCCGATGCCCGGGGCAACCAGCCCGCCGCCCATGCCGCGGTAATTCGACTGGATGAGGCTGACCATCATGCCGTCGCCATCGACCACGGTGAGATAGGTGGTGTCGCCTTCACCCTCGAGCTTGGGCGCGACTTCGATTTTGCCGGGCTGGAATTCGGGCGTCGCCTTGGCCGGATCGATCAGCTTGAAGCGTTCGGCGCCATAGTCTTCGCCGAGCAATTGGGCGGGAAGGGCAGCGAAATCGGGATCGGCATAGAAGCGCGCGACATCGGCATAGGCGAGTCGCTTGGCCTCGACCATGTAGTGCAGCGCTTCGGGGCTTCCGCGCTCCCATTGCGACAAGTCGATGTTCTTGAGGATATTGACCATCTGCAGCGCGGCAAAGCCTTGGCTGTTGGGCGGTAGTTCGCACAGCTCGTACCCGTCCTTGTAGTCCGCACAGGCGGGCTCGACCCATTCGCTGCGGTGCGCGGCAAAATCGGCGCGGGTGAAGGCGCTGCCCTGCGCCTGCAGGTAATCGATCATGCCATCGGTCAGCGCGCCGTCGTAGAAGGCATTGCGCCCGTCGCGGGCGATCGCCTCGAGCGTGTCGGCCAGGTCCGGATTGCGGAAGATCTCGCCAGCCTCGGGCGCATTGCCATCGGCGAACCAGACCTTGCGCGCATTGCTGAAATCGAACTGGTCCTCGCGAGCCGAATAGGCCTTGAGCGAGCGAGCGAGATACATGCCGATGACCGGCGCGATCGGGTGGCCTTCGCGGGCATAGCTGATGGTCGGCGCCAGGTTGGCTGCCATGCTGCGCCGGCCGAAGCGTTCGTGCATCGCGAACCATGCGTCGACTGTCCCGGGCACGGTGATCGGCAGCGCGCCATAGGGCGGAAGCGCCTCGGCCTCGCCCAGCTTTTCGCGCAATTGCGCGAGGGTCTGGTTCCGCGGGCTGCGGCCCGAGCCGTTGATGCCGTGCAATTCGCCGGTCGCCGGGTCGTAGATAATGGCGAAAAGATCGCCGCCGATCCCGTTGCCGGTGGGTTCCATCAGGCCCAGCGCGGCATTGGCGGCGATCGCCGCATCGACCGCGCTGCCGCCGTCCTTGAGCACATCGAGCGCGATCTGCGTCGCCAGCGGATGCGCGGTCGCCGCCATGCCGTGCTGCGCGATCACCGGGCTGCGCGCCCAGTTGGCGCCGACCGGACGGCCGCCGCCGCCGATCTGTTCCTCGACCGCGGGCCGCTCGGCGGTGTCCTGCGCAGTGGCCGGGATGGCGGTGAGGGCAAGGGCTGCAACGCCCGCCAGTAATGCTCGCATGTCCGTCTCCTGAATTTTGGAGACGGTGTGACGAATGCGCGTCAGGCTGGCAAGGGGCGGTCGCTGCTTCCGGCGGTTGCCTTGCTGACCAGGAAGATGGCCAGCCAGGCGGCGATGAAGCCGGGGACGATTTCGTACAATCCCTGATCCATGCCCGGCAGCGCCGCATTCCAGCCCAGTGCGATCCACGCGATGACCACTGCCGCACCGGTGACGAGGCCTGCCACGGCGCCGGCACCCGTCATCCGGTCCCATGTCAGCGAAAGGATGATCAGCGGGCCGAAGGCGGCGCCGAAGCCTGCCCAGGCGTTGGAGACGAGGCCGAGCACCTGGCTGTCGGGATCGCTGGCGATGATGATCGCCGCGATCGCGACCAGCGCCACGCAGATGCGGCCGACATTGACGCTTTCGCGCTCGGATGCATGGCGGCGGAAGAACAGCTTGTAGAAATCCTCGGTCAGCGAGCTCGAGGCGACCAGCAGCTGCGAGCTGATCGTCGACATGATCGCGGCGAGCAGCGCGGCCAGCAGGAAGCCGGTGATCAGCGGGTGGAACAGCAGGTTGGCGAGCACGATGAAGATCGTCTCGGGATCCTCGACGACGATGCCGTTGCGTTCGGCATAGGCGCGGCCGGCGATGCCGATGCCGATCGAACCGAGCAGCGCCACGCCCATCCAGGTCATGCCGATATTGCGCGCCGGGCGCACCTTGGCGACAGTGTCGATCGCCATGAAGCGCACGATGATGTGCGGCTGGCCGAAATAGCCCAGGCCCCAGGTTACCGCGCTGATGAAGCCGATCAGCGTCAGGCCGTTGGTCAGGCTCAGGAAGCCGTCGACCGGCACGTCGGTCAGCGACCCGCCCGCGCTGCCGCCTTCGCCGAACATCACCACCAACGGCATCACCGCCAGCGCGACGACCATGATCAGGCCCTGCACGAAATCGGTCAGGCTGACCGCGAGGAAGCCGCCGACCATCGTATATGCCAGCACCACCAGCGCGGTGATCCAGATGCCGAGCATGTAATCGCTCATGCCGATATCGCCGAACAGGCTGGCAAAGCTGGTTTCGAACAATTTGCCGCCGCCGACCAGGCCCGCGGCGGTATAGACCGCGAAGAACACCACCACGATCAGCGCCGAGATCACGCGCAGCGCCACTGCCTTGTCGGGGAAGCGGTTGGCGAGGAATTCGGGGATGGTCAGGGCATTGCCGTAGCTTTCGGTCTGCGCCCGCAGCCGCGGCGCGACCACGAACCAGTTGGCCAGCGCACCGACGAACAGGCCGATCCCGATCCACGCCTCGACCAGGCCGCTGGCATAGAGCGCGCCGGGCAGGCCGAGCAGCAGCCAGCCGCTCATGTCCGACGCGCCCGCGCTCAGCGCGGCGACTGCGGGTGGAAGGTTGCGTCCGGCGAGCAGATACCCCTCGCTGGTGTCGGTCGAACGCTTCCATGCCCACAGGCCGATCGCGATCATCAGAACGAAATATAAGGCGAGTGAAATATATGTTCCCGTCTGCATGGGCGGGGCATCTAACAGATGCATGGTGCACTTGCCACTGCTGCGATTGCGCCGCTGCGCAGGCCCTCCGCCGGGGAGGGATCGAGCGGGCTGTTGCAGATATGAGACACTTTGCCCGCAGCGCCGAACGGCGGTGGAACGGCTTTGCGACCCACGCGTCTAGCGGACAACAGGGTCCATATAACTCAAAGGTTTTCCAATGAAAAACTCGACAATTCTGGCTACCGCGATTCTCGCGGGTGTCGTTGCTCAGCCTGCTTACGCGCAGGATGCCGATCCCGATTTCTTCAACGGCGTCTATGTCGGCGGCAGCTTCGGGCTCGACGGGCTCGACGACGAAGCGGGCGAAGGCATCGTCTTCGACACCGATGGCGACGGCGAGTATGGCGACACGGTCCGCACCACGACCGGCGCCAATGCGTTCGGCCCCGGCTTCTGCAACGGCATTGCCAACGGCCCGCGTGCCGCCGACGGCTGCAGCGACGACAAGTCGCGCTTCGGCTACGGCGTCCGCATCGGTTTCGACCAGCGCATCGGCGATGGCCCGATCGTAGCCGGCCTGCTGGTCGAAGGCGCGATGTCGGATTCGGAAGAATATTCGAACGGCTTCAGCACCACTCCGGCGAGCTACACCTTCAAGCGCGAGCTCGACAAGTCGGTCGCACTGCGTGGCCGTCTGGGCGTTTCGCCCGGCAGCGGCCGCGGTCTGATCTACGTCACCGGCGGTCTCGCCTATGCCGATATCGACCACGATTTCATCACCACCAACGGCGCCAATTCCTTCACCATGACGGATGATGACGATTGGCAGCTGGGCGGCCAGATCGGCGCCGGCGGCGAACTCTACCTGTTCGACAATGTCTCGCTCGGTCTCGAATATCTGTATTCGCGCTATGACGACAACGACGCCTATGTCGTGGTCGGCGCGGGCAGCGCACCGGCGACCAACCCGTTCCTGCTCGATTCGGGCCAGACGGGCCTGCGCCCCTCGGATCCGAACTTCGACATCCATTCGATCCGCACGACGCTGAACTTCCGCTTCTGAGCGAAGTCCCAGCCGAAACGAAAAGGGCCACCTTCGCGGTGGCCCTTTTTTGTCTGCTGTCGGCGCGGCGGTTACTGCGCGGCGCGTTTCGCGCGCTTGCGCTCGTGCGGGTCGAGGATCGCCTTGCGCAGGCGGATGTTCTCGGGTGTCACTTCGACCATTTCGTCATCGTCGATATAGGCGATCGCCTGTTCCAGCGTCATCACCCGCGGCGGGGTCAGCCGGATGGCGTCGTCCTTGCCGGTCGAGCGGAAGTTGGTCAGCTGCTTCGACTTCATCGGGTTGACTTCGAGATCGTCGGGCTTGGCGTTTTCGCCGATGATCATGCCTTCGTAGATCTTCGCCTGCGGACGGATGAACAGTTCGCCGCGGTCTTCGAGCGCGTTGAGCGCATAGCCGACCGCTTCGCCCGGGACCATCGAGATCAGCACGCCGTTCTGGCGGCCCTCGATCACGCCGCGATAGGTGTCGTACTTCTCGAACAGGCGGTTCATGATGCCCGTGCCGCGCGTGTCGGACAGGAATTCGCCGTGATAGCCAATCAGCCCGCGCGACGGCGCAGAGAAGGTGATGCGGGTCTTGCCCTGGCCCGAGGGGCGCATTTCGGTAAGCTCGGCCTTGCGGCGCTGCATCTTCTCGACGACCGTACCCGAATGCTCGTCATCGACGTCGATGACGACCGTTTCGAACGGCTCCATGCGCTGGCCGTTCTCTTCACGGAACAGCACGCGCGGACGCGAAATGCCGAGTTCGAAGCCTTCGCGGCGCATCGTTTCGATGAGCACGCCAAGCTGCAGTTCGCCGCGGCCGGCCACTTCGAAGCTGTCCTTGTCGGCGCTTTCGGTGATGCGGATCGCGACATTGGTTTCCGCTTCGCGATACAGGCGATCGCGGATCATGCGGCTGGTGACCTTGCTGCCTTCGCGGCCGGCAAGCGGGCTGTCGTTGACCGAGAACTGCATCGCCAGCGTGGGCGGATCGATCGGCTGCGCGGCGATCGGCGTTTTCACGACCGGATCGGCGATGGTGTTGGACACGGTTGCCTTTTCAAGGCCAGCCAGCGCGATGATGTCGCCCGCTTCGGCATGTTCGACGGGGACCCGCTCGAGCCCGTCGAACGCCAGCAGCTTGGTCGCACGGCCGACTTCGACGACATTGCCGTCGGGGTCGAGCGCATGGATCGGGTCGTTGACGTCGATCTTGCCCGACTGGACGCGGCCGGTCAGCACGCGGCCCATGAAGTTGTCGCGGTCGAGCAGCGTCGCGAGGAAGCTGAACGGCGCTTCGGTGTCGAGCCCGGGGGCGGGCACGTGGTCGACGATCAGCTTGAACAGCGGCTCGAGATTGCCTTCGCGCGCATGCTCGTCCTCGCTTGCATAGCCGTCGCGGCCCGAGGCCCACAGGCTGGGGAAGTCGAGCTGGTCGTCATTCGCATCGAGATTGGCGAAGAGATCGAACACTTCGTCGAGCACTTCCTGCGGGCGCGCATCGCCGCGGTCGATCTTGTTGACCACGACGATCGGGCGCAGGCCCAGCGCAAGCGCCTTGCCGGTGACGAACTTGGTCTGCGGCATGGGGCCTTCGGCGCTGTCGACCAGCAGGATGACGCCATCGACCATCGACAGGATGCGTTCGACCTCGGCGCCGAAGTCGGCGTGGCCGGGCGTGTCGACGATGTTGATGCGGGTGCCGTTCCATTCGACGCTGGTGCACTTGGCGAGAATGGTGATCCCGCGTTCTTTTTCCAGATCGTTCGAATCCATCGCGCGTTCTTCGACGCGCTGGTTGTCGCGGAAGGTGCCCGATTGGCGGAAGAGCTGGTCGACAAGAGTGGTCTTGCCGTGGTCGACGTGGGCGATGATCGCCACGTTGCGCAGGTCGCGGGACATGGATTGTGCTTTCTATTGGCGTGCCGTAGCGTCAACGCATGGTGGGCACGAGACGTTTCGGGCGCGCCCCTAGCCGAGTTGCTGCATTGCGACAAGATGTTGTGGTGTAACGTCAAAGTCACAGTCGCCGGATGAGCTATCATCGCCGCCGCTAAATGCTTGAGAGGCTGGGCAAGTCTGGTAATCGGCCGCAGCTTGCGTGATTTTGGGGACTGCGCAGCAGACCAAAAATACGTCTTGAGAGAAGAGGACCATTCATGAAATTCAATGCTTTCGGCCGTTCCGCGTCCGTTCGTACCGCCCTGATGGCAGGTGCTGCCGCCATGGTGCTGCCCGCTGCAGCGCAGGCGCAGGATGCCGAAGACGAAGCCGATGACAGCGCCGTTGCCGCACCGGCCAACAGCAATGTCATCATCGTTACCGCCACCAAGCGCGAACAGACGCTGCAGGAAACGCCCGTCGCCGTCAGCGTGACCAGCTCGGAAGCGATCGAGCAGGCCCAGATCCGCGACGTCGCCGACCTTGCCACGCTGGTTCCCTCGCTGCGCGTCAGCCAGAACCAGAGCTCGTTCGCGACCAGCTATTCGGTCCGCGGGTTCGGCACCGACGGCAACAACATCGGTCTCGAACCGTCGGTCGCGATGTTCGTCGACGGCGTCTATCGCAGCCGCGCGGTATCGCAGATCTCCGACCTGCCCGACATCCAGCGTGTCGAGGTCCTGCGCGGCCCGCAGTCGACCCTGTTCGGCAAGAACGCCAGCGCCGGCGTGATCTCGATCGTCACCAAGGAACCGCAGTTCGACTTCGGCGGCATGGTCGAAGCCAGCTACGGCAATTACGACGCGATGGTCGTCAAGGGCTTCGTCACCGGTCCGATCAGCGATTCCTTCGCGTTCAGCGTGGGCGGCGGCATCAACAAGCGTGACGGCTTCCTGACCAACGGCGCCAATGGCGACGACATCAACGACCGCGATCGCTGGTTCACCCGCGGCCAGCTGCTGTTCGACAACGGCGGCCCGCTGCGTGTCCGCGTGATCGGCGATTACGACAAGATCGAAGAGCGTTGCTGCGGCGTGCTCAACGTCGCGCCCTCGGCCGAAATCGGTGCGATCCAGCTGCTCGGCGGTCAGGTCAACGATTTCCGCAACAACCCCGATGGCGATGTCGTGTTCACCGATGTCGATCCGATCAACAATGTCGAGAACTACGGCATCTCGGGCCAGGTCGATTACGACTTCGGCGCGCTGGGGCTGACCTCGATCACCGCCTATCGCAAGACCCAGCTGGGGGCCGATCAGGACGTCGACTTCACCAGCCTGCCTGCCGTGAGCGGTGCGAACATCGGCGATGCCGACATCGAAACCTTCACCCAGGAACTGCGGATCGCCTCGGATTTCGACGGCCCGTTCAACTTCCTGATCGGCGGTTACTATTTCGACGAGCGCGTCGATACCTCGGACCAGATCGTCTACGGCAGCGCCTTCCGTCCCTACGCCAACCTGCTCCTGCAGGGTGCGACCGGTGGAACGCAGACCGTCGATTCGCTTGAAGCCACGCTGTCGGCGCTCAACGGCACCGATTACACCGGCCAGTTCTTCGCCGAGGGCCAGGGCTTCTTCAACAACATCGTCCAGGACAACGAGGCGTTCTCGATCTTCGGTAATGTCGATTTCGAGATCACCGACCGGCTGGTGCTGACGCTTGGCGCCAACTACACCAAGGACAAGAAGCAGATCGTCACCAATTCGACGAGCACCGATGTGTTCTCGAACATCGATCTGGTGTCCTCGGGCAACCGGGCGATCTTCGCTCAGGGCCTGGCCACGCAGGTCGGCACGCTGCTCGGCCTCGGCCGTCCGGCCAGCCAGACCGAAATCGGTGCCTTCGCTGCGGCCAACCCGGCTGCCTTCGGCCAGGTTTCGGCAGGCGTGCAGGCCTTTGCCGACGCCAACCAGGCGGACCCGTCGGTCAACCCGTTCCTGGCGCTCAATCCGTTCCAGTTCCTGCCGCCGATGCAGAACTGCCCGAACGCGGTCGAGGATTGCTCGACCAATGATGACGACTGGAGCTGGAACGTCCGTCTGGCTTACGAAGTCTCGCCGACGCTCAACGTCTATGCCAGCTGGGCGACCGGCTACAAGGCGCCGAGCTTCAACCTGTCGCGTGACAGCCGTCCGCTACCGGCCGATTTCGCCGCGCTGCAGGCCCAGGGCCTTGCGGTCACCAACCTGCGTCCGGGCACCCGCTTCGCCAACGCCGAGAATTCGGAAGTCTACGAAGTCGGGATCAAGGGCAATTGGGATCGTGCCGCAGCGAACCTGACCTTCTTCCAGCAGGCGATCGAGGATTTCCAGGCGAACACCTTCACCGGTACGTCGTTCATCCTGTCGAATGCGGGCAAGCAGGAAACCTTCGGGATCGAATTCGACGGCCAGGTCTACGCCAGCGACGCGCTGACGCTGAGCGTGGCGATGACCTATCTCGATGCACAGTACGACAGCTTCGTCGCTTCGCCGGTGGGCGATCTGACGGGCGAACCGGTTGCCGGCGTACCCGAACTGTCGGCCGTGTTCGGCGCGCAGTACAACCAGGAAGTCAACTCGCGCGGTGACCGGGTCATCCTGCGGGGCGACTTCTCCTATGCATCGCCGGTGCAGGTCGTGGATGGCCTGACCAACTACATCGTGATCGATCCCGTCACCGGTGAACGCGACTTCGGTCCGGCGCGTGCCGCGGCCGCTGCGTACAAGCGCGAGGTCAACAGCCTCAACGCATCGTTCACCTATGCCTTCGACATGGGGCTGGAACTGACCGTGTGGGGCCGCAACCTGCTCGACGACCGTTACCTGACCACGGTCTTCCCGGCAGTGGCACAGGGCGAAGCGATCTCGGGTTACCCGAACCAGCCGCGCACCTACGGTGTGGCAGCCCGCTTCCGCTTCTAAACGAAGCGAACAATCGAACAGGGGAAGGGGGCCTGCGGGCCCCTTTTCTTTGCCTGAGGCGGATTACGCGGCGATGGTCGACGAATGCCGAATGCCATTCGTCCCTTGATCGAAGGTGAGCTTGAAGAAGCGAGCGCCCTGTGCCTGCGTTCGAAGGCTCATTGGGGCTACGATGCAGCGTTCATGGCCGCTTGCCGGGATGAACTAAGCCTTCGCGCTGCCGATCTGGTGGATGGGCTGTCAGTCGGCTTGCGTAACGAGAATGCTCTTCTGGGCGTCGCGCAGGTCATAGGTCAGAACAGGTCTTGGGAGTTGGAGAAGCTGTTCGTCGATCCGCGCGCTATGGGTAAAGGCATTGGCAGCCAGCTATTCGCTTGGGCCGTAGCAGCGGTCGAGAGTCGAGGCGGAGAAACCCTTAGCATTGACTCTGATCCGCAAGCCGCGGACTTTTATCGCAGGATGGGCGCGGAGGATGCCGGATACGCGCCATCGCTGTCGATACCGGGCAGAAGCCTGCCCAGGTTGCGCTATCGCCTCGACCGTCCGGGCTAGAGCGTCCGCAGCGCCTGCGCGGGCTTGGCGCGCAGCAGGGGCAGCGAGGCGCCCAGCGCGAAGGCCAGTACAGTGACGATGCCGAGGCCCAGGACGGCCAGCACCACCCCCCAGTCGGGCAGCCAGTCGAATTCGAACAGCTGCGTGATGACCAGCCATGCAGCGAGGCTGCCGATACCCAGCGCGACCAGCGCCAGCGCCCCGGCCAGCGCGACATATTCGATCAACTGCATCACGAGGATCTGGCGGCGGTCCGCGCCGAGCACGCGCAACACCACCGTGTCATAGGTCCGCGCGGCGCGCGCCGCGGCTATTGCGCCGAGCAGGACGGCAAGCCCGGCCAGCACCGCGACGCTGGCCGCCGCCAATGTGGCGAGGCCGACCTGTTCGAGGATCGTACGGGCCTGTTCGAGCACGCCGCCCACCTCGATCACCGAAGTGGAAGGCAATGCGGCCACCAGCGACTGGAGCAGCGGACCGGTCGGCGTTCCCGCGCTCAGCTGGATGGTGGCGGCCAGATTGTGCGGGGCATCGCGCAGCGCGTTGGGGCTCAGCACGAAGACGTAATTGAAGCCGAGGCTTTCCCAGTCGATCCGGCGGAGATTGGCGACGCGCACGGTGCGTTCGACGCCCAGCACGCCGAAGGTCATCAGATCGCCGATTTCCAGCCCTGCGGCCTGCGCGAAATCCTCGTCGAGGGACACCAGCGGCTCGCCTTCGTACATTGGTCCCCACCAGCTGCCGGCGGTCAGTTCGTTTCCGTCGGGCAGAGCGTCGGCATAGGTAAGCCCGCGTTCGCCGCGCAGCGCCCAAGCGCCATCGGGAATCTCCTCGAGCTCGGCCGTGCGGGTCATCGCCGCGTCATCGCCGAAGGCCAGTACCGAGCCGCGCAGCGCGGGCACGGTGCGCCAGCTGGCATCGGGATCGGCTTCGCGCACCAGCGTCTCGAACTCGGTCACCTGGTCGCGCGGAATGTCGAGCACGAAGTAATCGGGCGCGCGGTCGGGCACACGCTTCGCGATATTGCCGTCGATCGCGGTCTGCACCGCTGCGAGCAGGACGAAGGCGGCCAGCCCGAAACCCAGCGCGGTCACCAGGGCGCCGGTCGAACTGCCCGGGCGGTGGAGGTTGGCCAGCGCATTGCGCGCAATCGGGCTGCGCGGGCGCGGGATGGCTCCCGCCAGCTTGCGGATGCCGAGGCCGATCAGCGCAAGCAGTCCCAGTACTGCGGCTGCACCGGCGAGGAAGCCGGCAGACAGCAGGGGATTGCTGGATGTCAGCAGGGCCAGCGCGATGATCGCGGCCAGCCCGCCGCCAACCAGCACCAGCGCCTTGGGATCGCGCGCCAGCGGGGCCACGCGCGAACGCATCAGCGCCATGGCCGGAAACTGCCGCGCGCGCAGCAGGGGCGGGGCAGCGAACACCAGTGCCACCAGCATGCCGTAAGCCAGCGCAAGCAGGATCGCCCCGGGATCGATCACCACGCTGCTCGACACGGGCAGCAGGCCCTGCAGCGCGGTCGCGAGGAGCGGGACGAGCGCGACCCCGACCACAATTCCCGCGAGGCTTCCGGCCAGCGAGGCGGCGACGATCTGCAAGGCATAGATGCGGGCGATGTCGCTGCTCGATGCGCCGAGGATCTTGAGCGTGGCGATGCCCTGCCGCCGGGCGTCGAGATAGGAGGTCACGCCGCCGCCGATGCCGATCCCGGCGATGACCAGCGCGGCGAGCCCGACCAGCGTGAGGAATTCGCTCATCCGGTCGACGAAACGGTCAGTGCCCGGCGCGGCGCGGTCGGCGGTGTCGATGTCGAAACCGGCTTCGGGGAAGCGGTTTTTGAGCTGTTCCTCGACGGCTTCGAGATCGCGGCCTTGGTCGAACCGGACGCGGGTCTTCGACTGGTACATCGAACCGGGCGCAATCAGCCCCGCACGCATCGGCAGGTCTTCGGCCACGATGACCGTCGGGCCGAGCTGGAAACCTTCGCCAAGGCGATCGGGTTCGGTCTCGATAATACCGCCCACGCGCAGCGTCTCGGTGCCGATTGCGATCGCCGCGCCGGGGGCGACGCCCAGCCGGTCGGCGGCGCCCTGCGACAGCCATGCCAGACCCGCGGGAGGCGCGCCGACCGAGCGGCCGTCGGTTAGCGTCAGTTCGCCATAGAGCGGATAGGCACTGTCGATGGCCTTGAGTTCGATCGGGGCGGCCTGGTCGTCGAACCGCGCCATTGCCTGCAGGCGCGTGCCCGCAGAAACATCGCCCAGTTCCTCCAGCGCGCCGCGTTCATCGGGGGACAGTCCCCGCTGCCACAGTTCGATCTGCAGATCGCCGCCGAGATATTCGCGGCCGTTGGCCTCGATCTCGCCTTCGATCGCCGCGGTCAGCGAACCAATGGCAGCAAGCGCGCCCGTGCCGAGGAACAGGCACACTAGCAGCAGCCGCAGCCCCTTGAACCGGGCATTGAGGTCGCGCCGCGCAATGCGCCATGCAGTCGCCCAGCTCATGCGGCAGTGTCGCTCGCGATGCGTCCGTCGGCAAGCGTGAGCACGCGTTCGCAATGCTGTGCCAGTTCGGGGTCATGCGTGATGACCAGCAGCGTGGCGCCGGTTTCGGCGCGGCGCGCGAACAGCAGTTCGACGATTTCGTGCCCCGTGGCAGCATCGAGATTGCCGGTGGGTTCGTCGGCGAAAATCAGGTCGGGGCGGGCAGCGATAGCACGCGCAATGGCGACCCGCTGCTGTTCGCCGCCCGAAAGCTGCTGCGGATAGTGATCGAGCCGGTGGCCGAGGCCGACCGCTTCCAGTTCGCTGCGCGCGCGGACCTGCGCGTCGTCTGCGCCGGCGAGTTCCATCGGCGTGGCGACATTTTCGAGTGCGGTCATCGTCGGCAGCAGGTGGAAGGCCTGCAGCACGATCCCGATCCGCCCGCGCCGGGCATGCGCCAGCGCATCTTCGTCCATCGTCGCGAAATCGGCACCGGCCACCTGCAGGCTGCCGCCGCTGGCGCGCTCGAGACCCGACAGCACGGCCATCAACGAGCTCTTGCCCGAGCCCGAGGGGCCGAGCAGCGCCACGGTCGACCCGCGCGCGATGTCCAGATCGATACCACGCAGGATATCGACCGGCGCTTCGCGCGTGCCGAGTGAAAGGGTGAGGTTGCGGGCGGAAATCGCGGGTTGAGAGTTGGTCACAGTGCTGCGATGGCAGGCAGCCCAAGGTTGCACAAGGAAACTCGCCGATGCGGATACGGCATTTATCGATAACGGTAATCGGTCTTTCGCTGGCTGCATGCGGGGGCGGTGCCGAAGATGCGGTGGTGCCGGCGGAAGCGCAGGAGCAGACGGTTGCCGCTGCCGAGCAGGAAGTCGCCGGGCCCGAGCGCCGTATCCTCGCCTTCGGGGACAGCCTCTTTGCCGGTTACGGGCTGGACGAGCAGCAGGGATACCCCGAACAGCTCGAGGATACGCTGCGCGCACGCGGCACAAATGCGCGCGTGATCGATGCCGGCGTATCGGGCGATACCAGTGCCGCGGGTCGCCAACGGTTGGCGTTCACGCTCGACGCGCAGGATACGCCGCCCGATCTGGTCATTCTCGAACTGGGCGGCAACGACATGCTGCGCGGTATCCAGCCCGACCAGACGCGCGCGAATTTCGCAGCCATGCTCGAGGAATTGCGCGCGCGGCAGATACCGGTGCTGCTGATGGGCATGCGCGCGCCGCCCAATTACGGAACCGAATACCAGCAGCAGTTCGATGCCCTCTATGCCGACCTCGCGCAGGAATACGGCACCGCGCTGGTGCCGTTCTGGCTCGAGAGCATCTATCAGGATCCCGCCCTGTTCCTCGACGATCGCATCCATCCGACCGCCGCGGGCATCGCCGCGCTGGTCGAAGATACGGTGGACGATGTGGAACGGGTCCTGCCGCAGGAGTAGCGCGGCCCGCCCGCAGGCGCAGTTCAGAGGCGTTCGACGCCGCCTGCGTCCACCCGCCATACCGCCGCATCCGCCGCAATGCTGCTGAAGGGGGCCATCTCGGTTCCGGTCATCCAGACCTGCGCGCCGCTGGTGCGCAACTGGTCGAACAGCGCGGCACGGCGCACCGGATCGAGATGCGCCGCAACCTCGTCGAGCAGCAGCAGGCTGGCGCGACCTTCCGCGGCCAGCGCGGCATGCGCCAGCGTCATCGCGACCAGCATCGCCTTTTGTTCGCCGGTCGAACTTTGCGCGGCAGGCACGCGCTTGGCCGCATGGATGACATCGAGCTCGTCGCGATGCGGCCCCGCCAACGTTCGCTGCGCCGCACGGTCGCGCCTGCGATTGTCGAACAGCGCCTGCGACAGGCCATCGGCATGCGCCGGAGCGCCCGGGGCATATGTCAGGGCCGGCCGGGCGAAGGGTTCGGCAGGCATGGTAGCGAGCCGCACGGCCAGCGTGTCGACCAATGTGGCGCGGCCCTGCATCAGCGCGGCGCCATGCTGGACCATCTGCGCTTCGACCGCATCGAGCCAGGCACTTTCGGGTTCGCGCAGGTCGGACAGCAGGCGATTGCGTTCGCGCAGCGCGGCGTCGTACCGCGCGGCATGGCTGGCATGCGCGGGGTCGAGCGCAAGTGCGAGCCGGTCCATGTACCGGCGCCGGTCGCCAGCCGGGCCAGTGAAGATCCCGTCCATCGCCGGCGTGAGCCACGTCACTGCCATCCATTCGCCAAGGCCGGTGGCACTGCTGTCGGCGCCGTTGATCCGCACCCGGCGCCGCGCGGGCAGGGGGCTGTCGGTGTAGGTCGCCAGCCGGACGGCCTCATCCTGCTGCTGGCGCAGGCTGGCCCCGATCCCGAAACCGGTCTCGCCGCCGCTGCGCACCAGATCGGCCAGCGCCGCGCGGCGCAGCCCACGCCCTGGCGCAAGCAACGACAGCGCTTCGAGAATATTGGTCTTTCCTGCGCCGTTTTCACCAACCAGCAGGTTGAACTGCGTGGTCGCTTCCAGCTCGGTCGCGGCATGATTGCGGAAGTCGGTAAGGGAGATGCGATCGAGCGCCATGGGTCGCCAGCGCGATAGCGCGCCCTTCGTTCCGCCGCCACTCGAAACGCCAGATTCCAACAGTTGGCAAAAATCACCAACCTTTCGGATTGATGAACGGCGCCCAACGCAAGCGTTCAGGCAAAAACCCCGGATTCCTGCGCTTCTTCAAGTTTGGCACACCCGTTGCAAAGCATGGGTCAACCCGGATGACCGGGGGAAAACAAACCAAGGTTAAAGGAGATTACCCAATGTCCATTCTCGAAAACGCCAGCAGCCGCGCTCTCGCCGCCGTCTTCGCTTTCGGTGTGTCCGCCATGTTCATGGCTGCCGCCATCGTCCCCGCCAGCCCCGCCGGCCTGATCGCCTGATCACCCCGCGTATAACTCGAACGGAAAGGAACCAGACATGTTCAACTCGGACAACAGCAGCAAGCTCTTCGCAGCGGCGTTCTCGCTCGCGATTTCGGCGGCCTTCTTCGCCACCGCCATCATCCCCGCCTCGCCCAATGGTCTGATCGCATGAGCAAGCTCGAATTCCGCGAAGACGACCACGCCGTCCGCCCCGCCAAGAGCTTCGCGCTCGATCGCCGCAACGGCAAGCTGATGGGCGTTTGCTCCGGCATCGCCCGCTACTTCGGTATCGATGCCACCTGGGTCCGGATCGGCTTCGTCGCAGGAACGCTGCTGGGCTTTGGCAGCTTCATCCTGATCTACCTCGCGATCGGACTGATCGCAGACTGACCACGGCCTTCGCGCTGACCGTCCCGGTTTTCGTGCCGGTCGTGGCTCACATCGAGAGAAACCGGGAGGGGCCAAGCGGCCCCTCTTGTGCATCCGGCTTCGGCAGACATCACATTGCCGATATACCGCCGTCGAGCTTGATCTCGGCCCCGGTCATGAACCGGCTTTCATCGCTGGCCAGATAGACCACCGCATTGGCGATATCGTTGGGCTCTCCGACGAACTTCAGCGGGATCTGCCGCGCCAGCTTGTCCATCAGAACGCCCTTGTCGATATTGTGGTTCTTCGCCGTCCCGTCGAGGATGGGCGTGTCGACGAAGGTCGGGTGGACCGAATTGCAGCGGATCTGCATGTTGTTCTTCGCGCAATGCAGTGCGATCGACTTGCTCAGCATCCAGACCGAGGCCTTGCTGGCGTTGTAGGCCGGCATGGTGTCGCTGGCGATCAGCCCGGCGATGCTGGAGATGTTGACGATCGAGCCCGGCGCATTTTTGCGCATCAGCGGCAGCGCCTTCTGGCAGCCGTGGAAGATCGAATCGACATTGATCGAGAAACAGCGCTTCCAGTCGTCGAAATCGCAGGTTTCGATATTGCCCGCCACGCCGATGCCCGCATTGTTGACCAGGACATTCAGCCCGCCGAGATTGTCGCGCGCGGCATCGACCGCGGCTTCCCAGGCGGCCGGATCGGTCACGTCATGGGCGATCGAGAAGGCCGTGCCGGCGCCGATCGCGTCGTTGATCAGCTGCGCGGTTTCAGCTGCGCCTTCGCCGTTGATGTCGGTGCACAGCACCCGGGCGCCTTCCTCGGCCAGCCGCGTCGCATGCGCGCGTCCCAGTCCCTGCGCCGCGCCCGTAACGAGGGCCAGCTTGCCCGCACACCGTCCTGCCATGTCTCACTCTCCTCCCAGTATGTTCTGTCCCAGCAGCAAGAGCATGCGCACGTCGATCCCGCAACCATCGGCACGCTTGGCGTCGATAAAGCTGCGGATGTCGGCCAACGGCACGCGGTGGACGGTGATGTTCTCCTCGCCCACGCCGCCGCCTGCTCCCACCTTGGCGAGATCGCGCGCGCGGACCAGCGTGAAGCTTTCGCTGACCATGCCGGGCGACGACCAGAAGCAGCCGAGGTCTTCGAGCACCGCGGCGCGGTAGCCGGTCTCTTCCTCGAGCTCGCGCCCGGCGGCGGCGAGCGGATCCTCATCGCCGCGCCCGTCCTCGTCGCCGATCAGCCCCGCGGGGAGTTCGAGACAATACTGGCCCAGTGGCACCCGGTACTGCTCGACCAGCAGCACATGGTCATCGTCGTCGACGGCGAGGATCACTGCAGCGCGGATATTGCGCGGGCGCCCGACATATTCCCAGCGGCCGCGGGTCTTGGCGGTGATGTAATCGCCCTGCCAGACGATCCGCTCGTCGGCATCGTGGTCGGGGACGGGCACGATCAGACCTCGATCAGGCGATCGGGCAGTTCGTTCTCGTCATCCTCGGCGCGGGGGAAATGCTCGGACAGGACCTTGCCCACGTCGCGGACGCCCGCGGCGAGGCCGAGGGCGATATGGCCCTGCTTGATCTCCGCCAGCATGTCCGCCATCGCCTCGCCCCAGACCTCGGGGGGGACGATTTCGGCGATCGGTTGGTCGGCGACGATTTCCGCGCGGTGCTCACGCATCGACAGATACAGCAGCACGCCGGTGCGGCCATGCGTGCGGCGTTCCGCGCCAACCTTGAAATGCTTGATCGCGCGGGCATGCGCACGTGCGGTCTTCACCGGGCCCGGCGTCAGCGCAAAGCGCAGCGGATCCCAGCTCAGCAACAGCCAGCCGGCCACGAAAGCCACGAGACCGAGCGCAATGGTCATGCTGGCGAGTTCGCCGGTGGTCCACACATGCGACCAGCCGCCGACCAGCGCGTCCCACAGGTCCATGAAGGGCTGCGGAAGGACCGCGAACAGGCTCATGGCGGAGAATGCCAGCGCCGCGGCCCAGACCAGCACGACATCGTCATACGCGTCGCTCCGGTCGGCCAGCACGGTAACGATCTCGCCGCTGGTGGTGAGCTCGGCCTCGGCGACCGCATTCGAAACGATCTCGTGATCGGATTGCGAGAGATATCCCATTACCACCCCCGGAGGCGCCACCGCCCCCGAAACTGCCACCGCCGCCGGAGAAGCCGCCGAAGCCGCCGCCGCCGCCACCAAAGCCGCCACCGCCGCCCCAGTCATCGCCGCCGACACCGCGCGCGATCGCCTTGCCGGCTTCCCACAGGATGATGTCGCCAACGACCCCGCCGACACCGCCGCGGCGATAGCGCCGCCGCCGGCCGCCGCTGAACATCGGCAGGATGAAAAAGAAGAATATGAAGCCCAGCCAGATCAGCGCGCCGATGGGAAAGCCGCCCTCGTTCTCCCGCGCGGCAGTGCGTTCCTGCGCGACGCGGGCCGCCTCTTCGGGGGGAAGTTCGAGCTGGGTGACGATCTCGTCGGCCGCCCAGGCGATCCCGCCCGAATAGTCGCCCTGCCGGAAATAGGGCTTCATGCCTTCGACATATTCGAAGGCGAGCCCGTCGGGAATGACGCCTTCGAGGCCATAGCCGACCTCGATGCGCATCTTGCGTTCGTTCGGCGCGACGATGAGCAGTATGCCATCGTTGCGCTCCGCATCGCCCAGCGCCCATTCGCGGCCCAGCCGATAGCCATAGTCCGAGATATCGTAGCCCTGCAGGTCGGGGATGGTGGCGATCACGAACTGGCGCTGATTGTTTTCCTCGAACTGGTCGAGCTTCTGCGTCAGCGCCGCTTCGGTCGCGTCGTCGATGATGTTGGCGGCATCGACTACCGGCGCGGTGCCCCGCTCGGGGAAGTCCTGCGCGGCGGCGGGCAGGGCCAGGCCCAGCGCCGCCACCAGCGTCAGCATCGATTTCATCGGCAGGCGCATGTCAGCGCCCCTCAATTGGCCGCATCGTCATCCGCGCGCATGTTCAGCGTCGGCGCAACCTCGGCGCCTTCGGTCACTGCCGCATAGGGCACCATCGGTTCGGCGCCGTGGATGATGTTGGCACCGATCGTATCGGGGAAGGTGCGGATGGTCGTGTTATACTGGCGCACCGCCTCGTTGTAGTCGCGGATCGCCACGCGGATGCGGTTTTCCTGCCCTTCGATCTGCGTCATGAAGCGGCCGAAGTTTTCCTGGCTGCGCAGTTCGGGATAGGCTTCGACATTGGCCATCAGCCGCGACAGTGCGCCGCCGAAGGTGTTCTGTGCTTCCTGGTACTGTGCCATCTTGTCCGCATCGCCGAGATCATCACCGTCGAGCTGGATTTCCGGACGCGTGGCCGAGGCGCGCGCCTGGATCACCGATTCCAGCGTTTCGCGTTCCTGTTCGGCCGAGCTCATCACGATCTGTTCGAGATTGGGCACCAAATTGGCGCGTTCCTGAAACGCGGCTTCGACATCGGCCCACTTGGCCTTGGCCGTCTCTTCGGCCGCTGGCACCGAGTTAATTCCGCACGCCGACAGGACGAGGGCGGCGGCAGCAACGATGGAGGTGCGAAAGGCAACCAGGCGGTTCATGGAACATCCCTTTTGTGGTAAGTGTGTCTTGTCCAGATAGCACACCTTGGCCGCCATACAAGATTAACGCGGACTTTTCGCCGATCCTGTTTAAAGCGCAGACAGCGGCGTGTTTCAGCATGAACGCGCCTGCGACCAGACAACCCTTTGGCGGAAAAATCAGGGGAAATGCATGTTCAAGGAATTCAAGGCCTTCATCGCGAAGGGCAACGTCATCGACCTTGCGGTGGCAGTGATCATCGCGGGCGCATTCGGCGCCATCGTCAGTTCGCTGACCGATGATATCATCATGCCGGTGATCGGCGCGATTTTCGGCGGGGCCGATTTCTCGAGCTATTTCATCTTGCTGAGCACGCCCGAAGGCTATGATGGGTCGCTGACCGATTATGCCGCGCTGAAGGAAGCGGGAGCCGCGATGATCGGCTATGGCGCGTTCGTCACCGCGATCATCAATTTCGTGATCCTCGCCTTCATCATCTTCCTCCTGGTCCGCTATGCCAAGAAGGTCATGGCCGAATTCGAGGAAAAGAAGGCGGCTGCCGCGCCCGCGGGGCCGACCGAAATCGAGTTGCTGACCGAAATTCGCGACGCGCTGAAGAAATAGGCCGGTCGGCCAGGCGCCCGTATACACTTCACATTAAGCGGGCAGGGCCTATATGGGTCCTGCCCGTTTCGGCGGGCTATGGCGATAAATGGCGCTGTGCAATAGGTACAACGGACCCGGGGGCAGTACCCGGCGGCTCCACCACAAACCGCTTCATTGGCGGGTTATGACGGGGCCGAACTAGGATCGACGTGTGCTGAAAGACAGTGTTTTTGCTCGGGCTGAGTATCCCGTAAAAATGTTCACAACACACAAGTGCCAACGATAACGAAGCACTCGCTCTCGCAGCGTAATTTGACGGCCTAACGGCCTGAATTTACAAAGCTAAAGCGCGGTTGGACCCACCGGGCAACAGAAGCGGATTCCGGGGCTCCGGGGGTAGCTAGCAACAGAAACCCCCACCTTAGCTTTATCGAATTGTGCGATTGCCCGCTTGGCGCGGCTCAGGGCTGCAGGCCGGCTTTCTCTGCCGTGTGCGAGCCGGCTTCGCGTGCCTCGCGTTCGTAACGCAGCGCGTCGAGGATCTTGGCGCCGCCGAGAAAGACCGCACCAGCGGTTGCTGCAAACAGCAGGTAACCGCCGACACCGGGGTATTGAACCGTGTAGTGCGCGCCGCGAGTCATCGCGCCGAGGGCAAGCGCAAAGATGATCAGATACGCTTCGAAGCGCGTCTTGATCACGAACAGCCGTTTTACCCTCGTCAGCGAAATCGTCCGGTCTCCACGGTTAATCCCTTGGAACTGCAATTCCCGTGCCAGCATCGCGTTCCCGCGACTCGCAATGGTTAATGCATCATTGAGTGTAAGACCCGCCGACGCGGCGGTCCAGAGGCGGACGACCAAACCGGGTCAGGCGAGCTCATCTAGCGAGAGCACCGCGAGCAGCGCCTCGCGCGCTTCGATCACGGTCTTGGCCAGCTTTTCCGATCCGATTTCTTCCGGTTCGATCCGTTCGGGCCAGGCCTGGGCGATGACCGATTCGATGCGCTGCGCCTTGGCTTCGTCGAGCAGGAACCGCGCGTCGACCGTGGCGGGATCGGCCACCACCCGCAGCCGCAGGCATGCGGGCCCGCCGCCATTGGCCATCGACTGGCGGACATCGACGGGGATCACCTGCCGGATCGGTCCGTTCGAGGCGAGCATCCGTTCGCACCATGCCCAGACGCTGGCGCTCTCCTGGCATTCGCTTGGGACGACTAAGGCCATCTCTCCGCTCGGCAGGCTGACCAGTTGCGCGTTGAACAGATAGGTTCGGATCGCTTCCTCGAGCGATACCGCGCTGGCCGGCACTTCGACGACGTGCAGCGCCGGGAAGGCCGCGTGCATCGCTTCATAGGCATCCTTGCGATCGGCAAAGGCCTGTTCATGCGTGAACAACACGGTTTGGTTCGCAACCGCGACGACATCGTTGTGGAACGCGCCCGCCTCGATCGCGGCGGGGTTCTGTTCGATGAAGACGCAGCGCGCAGGATCGAGCCCGTGCTTGCGGGCCACGGCGCGGCTGGCCTGTTCGTGCTGGCGCGCGGGGAAGCGCCCGCCGGGCCGGCCATAGACGAATATCTCCACTCCGGGCTGCCCGTGGCTTTCGCACAGCCGCATGTGGTTGGCCGCGCCCTCGTCGCCGAAACTCGGCGGGACCGCATCGTGCACTGCGAAATGGCGGGTATTGCCGAAGGCGAGCTTCAGCTGCGCCTGCGTATCGCGCCATTCCTGGCCGCGATGCAGCATGGTGACGAGATTGGCAGGGGTCAGGTGACAGCGCCCGTCCGCGGTATCGGGCGCGGGGCTGACCGTTGCGGCATTGGCGGTCCACATCGAACTGGCCGACCAGGCTGCGGCCAGCAGCGCTCGGTCGCTTGTGCCATCCACCGCGAGATCGTCCAGCAGTGCAAAATTGGGCCGCGGCAGCGGGAGCAGGAAGCCCTGCGCGAGCCCGCGTTCCATATTTGCGCGCATCTTCGCCATGCCTTGCTGCGCCGCGGCACGCGGATAGGAGGCGCTGCCCTTGTGGCTCGCGCTGGCGATATTGCCGAGACTGAGGCCGGCGTAATTGTGGCTCGGCCCGACGATGCCGTCGAAATTGATTTCCCTGAGCATATGCTATCCGTTCGGTTCGAGCGAAGTCGAAGGCCAGCCGCGCCGCCGCGTCCCGACTCCCTTGGACGCGCGCGGCCATGTTCCCGTCAGCGGGCGACGCTCCAGACTTCGTCGCCTTCGCCCACTTCGAGCGTTTGCGCAGCCATCGCGTCGATCGCGATCGATCCGTCCTCCGCGATTTCGCGCATGCCGTAGACACTGCGGAAACTCGCCAGCGTGCCGGTGGCAATCAGCGCTCGTTCGCCGATGTCGAGATCGGTGTCCGAAACCTTGCCCGGCTGCGCCTTGCGCACGCTGCGCACCTGGCTGGTGCGCGCGGTCATCGTCGGCCCGCCGTCGAAAATGTCGACATAGCCTTCGGCGGCGAAGCCCTCGTTCTCCAGCATCCGCATGGCCGCCCGGCCGGAGGGGTGGGGCACGCCGATCACCTTCTTCGCCTCCTCGTCGAGCATCGCGATATAGACCGGATGCTTGGGCATCAGGTCGGCGATGAACTGGTTGCCGTTGATCGCGTTGAAATAATCGGCTTCCTGGAAGGTCATGCCGAAGAACCTGCCGGCAACGCCGTCCCAGAAGGGCGAGCCGCCGCGGTCGTCGATCACGCCGCGCAATTCGGCAATGACGCGATTGGCAAAGCGCGCCCGGTGCATGGCGATGAACAGGTACCGGCTGCGCGCCAGCAGCAGGCCGAACCCGCCGGCACGTTCGGCGGGATGAAGGAACAGCCCGCCGACTTCCGAACAGCCCTCGAGGTCGGTGACGAGGCTGAGCAGTTCGGCGCGCACGGTCCGGTCGAGTTCCTGGCTGTGCTGCGTCAGCGTGGTCATGCGGTAACTGTAGAAGGGCCATTGCTGCCCCACCTGGCTGAACATTTGGCAGGTGCCCCGCACCTGGCCGGTCTCGGTGTTTTCCAGCACCAGCGTGAACTGGTCGTCGCCCATATCGTCATAGGTACGCCCAAAGGCTTCCTCGGCGCGTTCCAGCTTGCGCGTCAGCGCGGTGCGGTCGGCGGGGAGGTTGGTGAAACCGCCGCCGGTCAGCTTGGCCATTTCGTAGAGTTGTTCGAGATCGGCGATTTGCGCGGCGCGCAGGCGAAAGGTCACAAAGGGTCTCCGGTCGAAAGCCTGGCCAGGACCAGCGCGGACAGGGCGGCGCGCTCGCGCAGGCTGGGCACGATCATGAATTCATCGGGCGAATGAATGGCGCCGCCGCGCACGCCCATCGTATCGACCACGGGCACGCCGGTGGCAGCGATATTGTTACCATCGCACACGCCGCCGGTGCTTTTCCAGCCGATCTGCTGGCCCAGTTCGGCGCCGCATGTCTTGACGAGATCGAACAGTTTCTGCGCCTTGGCATCGACGGGTTTGGGCGGGCGCGTCACGCCGCCGTGGCGATGGATGGCAACCTCGCGTTCGCTGCGGATCGCATCGAGGATCGCGTCGAGCTGGCCGTCGAAGCGGTTCATCGCATCGGTCGATTGGGGGCGGATGTTGAAGCGCAGGATCGCCAGGTCGGGCACCACGTTGTTCGCACTGCCGCCTTCGATCTTGGCCGGGTTGACCGTGATGTCCCCGGCCTCGAGCGCCTTGATCCGCAGCACGAGGTCGCTGGCGGCGACGATGGCATTGCGGCCGTCATGCGGATTGCGCCCCGCATGCGCCGACTTGCCGGTGATCGTGATCGAATAATTGCCCGTCCCGCCGCGCGCATGCGCCAGCGTGCCGTCGGGCAGCGCGCTGGGTTCGTAGGTCAGCGCGGCATATTTGCCGCGCGCCAGTTCCTCGATCAGCGTACGGCTGGCAAGACTGCCGGTTTCCTCGTCCGAATTGATCATCACGTCGTATCCCACGCGCGACGCGCCTGCCATCGTTTCGAAGGTCTTAAGCGTGTGGAGGATGACATTCAGCCCGCCTTTCATATCGGCAGTGCCGGGCCCGTTGATCGTCTCATCGTCGAGCCAGCTGACCTGCTGGAAAGGATGATCTTCGGGGAAGACGGTATCCATGTGCCCCGTCAGCACGAAGCGCCGCTCCGCTTCCGGCCGCACGCGCAGCACCATGTGCCTGCCATGCGGCTTCTCGAACTCGCGGCCCTCGGGCGAGATCGCGGTGACCGTGGCGGGTTCGACCAGATCGACGTCGCCGGGCAGGGTGCTGAAGGCATCGGCGAGGATCCCCCCATCCGGTCCAGCCCGGCGATATTGCCGGTGCCCGTGTTGATTGCCGCCCATTCCTGCACCTCGCGCAGCATCGTGTCGCCATCGATTGCGTCGAGCAGCGCTTGGGGGCGGTATCCGGTTTCATGTGCAACGTCCTTAATCCTGCCTTGGCCCGAGTCCAGCCCGTGCCTTGCATTGATCAACGGCTGGCGGCATAGACCGTGCCACTCCTCCCCGGGTACGACATCGCCGTTCTACTACTGCTCGAGGATTTCCATGACCGAATTTGTCACGCGCGCCGGAATCGAAGCCGATCCGCAGCTTGCCGCCTTTATCGAAACCGACGTGCTCGGGCCCCTCGGCCGCGACGTCGATGCCTTCTGGAAAGGTTTTGCCGACCTCCTGGGCAGGTTCGGTCCGCGCAACGCGGACCTGCTGGCCAAGCGCGAGGATCTGCAGGCGAAGATCGATGCCTGGCACACCGAACGGGCTGGGCAGCCGCATGAAGCGGGCGCCTATCGCACCTTTCTGGAAGACATCGGCTATCTCGTCCCCGAACCGGGCGAGTTCACCATCGGGACCGAGAATGTCGATCCCGAGATCGCGACCATGGCCGGCCCCCAGCTGGTGGTGCCCATCCTCAACGCACGCTTCCTGCTCAACGCCGCCAATGCCCGCTGGGGCAGCCTCTACGACGCGCTTTACGGCACCGATGCGCTCGACGCGCCCGCCGCACGGCCGGGCGGGTATGACGAGGAGCGCGGCGCCGCGGTCATCGCCGAGGCGCGCAAGACGCTCGACGAGATCCTCCCGCTCGCATCGGGAAGCTGGAAGGATCTCGACAGCCTCGACACCCTCGAACTGGCCGATCCTTCGCAGCAGGTCGGGCAGACCGACAAGGGCCCGCTGTTCCGCCACAACGGCCTGCATATCGAGATCGTCGTCGATCCGGACAGCCAGGTTGGCAAGACCGACCGGCTGGGTATCGCCGATGTCAATTTCGAGGCCGCGCTGACCACCATCGCCGATTGCGAGGATTCGGTCGCGGCGGTCGATGCCGAGGACAAGCTCACCGCCTATCGCAACTGGCTCGGCGTGATCCGCGGCGATCTGGAGGAAAGCTTCGAGAAGGGCGGCAAGACGCTCACTCGCAAGCTGGTGGGTGACAAGACTTACACCGACAGCGACGGCGGCGAACACAGCCTGCCCGGCCGCAGCCTGATGTTCGTGCGCAATGTCGGCCATCTGATGACCAACCCGGCGATGCGCTGGGACGGCAAGGAAATCCCCGAGGGGATCCTCGATGCGGTGGTCACCTCGGCGATCGGCGCGCAGGACGTCGCCGGGCTGGGGAAGTACGGCAATTCGCGCCGCGGCAGCATCTATATCGTGAAGCCCAAGATGCACGGGCCCGAGGAATGCGCCTTCACCAACGACCTGTTCGACGCGGTGGAAGACCTGCTCGGCCTGCCGCGCCACACGATCAAGGTCGGGGTGATGGACGAGGAGCGCCGCACCAGCGCGAACCTTGCCGCCTGCATCCACGCGGTGAAGGACCGCATCGTCTTCATCAACACCGGCTTCCTCGACCGTACGGGGGACGAGATTCACACCTCGATGCGTGCCGGGCCGATGATGCGCAAGGGCGAGATGAAGAACTCGGCCTGGCTCAAAGCGTACGAGGCGCGCAATGTCGGCATCGGGCTGGCGCATGGCCTGTCGGGCCGTGCGCAGATCGGCAAGGGCATGTGGGCGGCACCCGATCTGATGGGGCAGATGATGATCGACAAGATCGGCCATCTTCGCGCCGGGGCGAACACCGCCTGGGTGCCGAGCCCGACCGCCGCGACGCTGCACGCGATCCATTATCACCGCGAGGACGTGTTCGAGATCCAGAAGGGCCTGCCCGATGCGGCGAAGCTCGACGAATTGCTTGCCATTCCGCTGGCCGACGGCACCAACTGGTCGGAGGACGAGATCCGCGAGGAGCTCGACAACAATTGCCAGGGCCTGCTCGGCTATGTCGTGCGCTGGATCGATGCCGGTGTCGGTTGTTCCAAGGTCCCCGACATCAACGATGTCGGCCTGATGGAAGACCGCGCAACGCTGCGCATTTCCAGCCAGCACATCGCCAACTGGTTGCTCCACGGCGTCATCAGCGAAGAACAGGTGATGGACAGCCTGCGCCGCATGGCCGCCAAGGTCGACGAGCAGAACGCGGGCGATCCCTTCTACCAGCCGCTGCTGGAGAACGAGGACGGCGCGGCATTCAGCGCGGCGAAGGACCTCATTTTCAAGGGTGTCGAACAGCCCAGCGGCTATACCGAACCGCTGCTGCACGCCTGGCGGCGCAAGAAGAAGGCGCAGGGCTGACCACAGCCAGTCGCGATCGAAGGAAAAGCCCCGCCGACCAGCGGGGCTTTTTCGTTGAGCCTCACCCTTCTGCGGTGAGTGCGCGCGCGAGGGTCACGAATTCGCCGACCGTCACCGTCTCGGCGCGGCGCTGCGGGTCGATGCCGATCGCCTCCAGCGCGGCAACTGCACCGGGCACGCCCTTTAGGCTTTGGCGCAGCATCTTGCGGCGCTGGCCGAAGGCGGCTTCGGTCAGCCGTTCGAGCAGCCGGGCGTCGACCCCTTCGGACATCTCCGCGGGTTCGACATGAACAATTGCGCTCATCACCTTGGGGGGCGGGGTAAAGGCGCTGCGGTGAACCTTCATCGCCAGCTTCGCGCGGCTACGCCACTGCGCCAGCACCGCAAGCCGGCCATAGGCCGAGCCGCCGGGCTGCGCGACGATGCGCTGGGCGACTTCCTGCTGGAACATCAGCGTCAGGCTGGTCCACAGCGGCGGCCATGCATTCTCGCTGCCCTTCGCCCCGGCCAGCCAGCGCACGAACAGCGCGGTGCCGACATTATAGGGCAGGTTGGACAGCACGGCGAAGGGTTCGCCGCCCATCAGCTCGGCATGATCGAGCTTGAGCGCATCGCCCTCGATTACGCGCAACTGGCCCGGGAAGGCGTCTTCCAGCTCGGCCAGCGCGGGCAGGCAGCGGCGGTCCATCTCGATCGCGGTCACGCGGGCGCCGGCGCGCAGCAGGGCGCGCGTCAGCCCGCCGGGACCGGGGCCCACCTCGAGCACCTGCTTCCCGGCAAGATCGCCGGGCACCGCGGCGATCCGGTCGAGCAATTGCTCGTCGAACAGGAAGTTCTGCCCCAGCGCCTTGGAAGCGCTGAGGCCGTGGCGGGCGATGACTTCGCGCAGGGGCGGCAGGTCAGCCATGCGCGGACCGGTTGGCGGCTATCTGTCCCGCCATGCGAATGGCGGCGATCATCGCGCCGGGATCGGCGAGCCCCTTGCCCGCGATATCGAAGGCGGTGCCATGGTCGGGGCTGGTGCGCACGATCGGCAGGCCAAGCGTGACATTGACCCCCTCGTCGAAATCGAGCGCCTTGAGCGGGACCAGTGCCTGGTCGTGATACATTGCCAGCGCGGCATCGTAGGTCTGCCGCGCGCGCGGTGTGAACAGCGCGTCGGCGGGATGCGGCCCGGTAATGTCGAACCCTTCGCCCCGGAGGGTCTCGATCGCCGGCGCGATTATGCGCGCTTCCTCGTTGCCGAACCGGCCGCCTTCGCCCGCATGCGGGTTAAGCCCGCATACCGCGAGCCGCGGCGCGGCGATGCCGAAATCGGTCGCCAGCGCGCGCGCCACGATCCGCGCACGTCGTTCGATCAGCTGCTGCGACAGCCGGCCGGAGACTTCGGACAGCGCGCAATGGACGGTCAGCGGCACGGCGCGCAGACTGGGCCCGGCGAGCATCATTACCGCCTGGTCGGCTTCCATTCCGCAGACTTCGGCGAAGAATTCGGTCTGGCCTGGATGCTCGAAGCCGACCGCCGCCAGCTGCGCCTTGGCAATCGGCGCGGTGACGATCGCTGACGCGGTACCCAGCAGCACGCAGCGCGTCGCCTCGGCCAGCGATTGCAGCGCCAGCGCGGCGCCCATTTCATCGGGCTGTCCGGGGTGCACAGCGACATCTTCGCGGCCGAGCACCGGCAGCGCACGGCCGAACAGTCCCGGCACTTCGGCCGGATCGTCGATCAGGGCGATGTCGAGCGCGAGCCGGCGGCTGCGCGCCGCGGCTTCGAGCACGCCCTTGCCGCCGACCACGAAAAAGGGCGCGAGGCCTGCTTCGGAGCGCCGCGCCCAGCTTTCGACGATGATTTCCGGCCCGATCCCCGCCGGATCGCCAATCGATACGGCGAGGGGTGCCATGACGGGCGTCAGTTGTACTCGATGAAGGCGTCGTTGCGCAGGTCGCGCAAGTAGCGCTGGGCGCGTTTCTCGATGCGCTCGTCCTCGAGTTCGCCCATGATCTGGTTGAAGTCGGGGCCGGCGGCCACTTCGGGATCGTCGCGTCCGCACAGCATTAGCACGCGCACGCCTTCCTCGAACGAGCCGAACGGGGGCGTCGCCTGACCGACCTGCAGTTGCAGCAGGATGTTCTGCAGCGCTTCGGGCAGCGACCGGACCCGGATCTGGTCGTTGGTGACGACATTGGCGCCCAAGCGGGCAGCCGCGCTCTCGGCATCGCCGCAACCGCGGATGTCGCGCACGCCTTCGGTGAAAGCCGCCACACGCTGCTGGGCCAGCGCTTCGCTGGTACCGGGTGCGAAGCTGATCTGGATCTGCTTGAGGCTGAGCATCGCATCGCGCGGATCGGCCATCAGCACCTGCCGCTTGTCGATCAGGTAGAGGATCGAAAAGCCGCCCGGGATACGGATCGGGCCGACCAGCTGGCCGGGGCTCATTTCCGCGGCCACCGTTTCCAGCTGCGGGTTCTTGAGCTGCGCCAGCTGGATCCAGCCCAGATCGCCGCCAACGGCTGCGGTGGAGGCTTCGGAGAACTGCCGCGCATAGGCCACGAAACTGCCGCCCTGGCGGAGCTGTTCGACGATCTTGCTCGCATTGGCCTCGACCGCGGCTTCGGTTTCGGGCGTCGCCGAAAGATAGATTTCGCCGAGCCGGAATTCCTCGGTCCCGCGCGAGGCCTCGAGCCGTTCGATCAGTTCGGTCACTTCGTCCGACGAGACGTTGACGAAGGGGGCGATATTGCGGCGCAGCAGGCGGTTCCACGCCAGTTCGCCGGTGATCTGCCGCTTGAGCGAGGCGGGCGAGGAGCCGATGGACCGCAAATATTCGTCCATCTGCTCGGCGGCCTGACCGAAATTGCGGGTCGCGACGCTGGTATAGGTCTGCTCGACTTCTGCTGCAGGGACTTCGAGCTCCTGCGCTTCCGCAGCCTGTATCTGCAGCGTTTCGTCGATCAGATTGCGCAGCACCTGCATGCGCAGGCGGACCAGCTCTTCCTCGCTGACCGGCGTCTGGTTGGCCGCCAGCAGCAACGCCGCCCGCTGGTCGACATCGGTTTCGGTCACGACATAGCCATTGACGACGGCGGTGGCGACGCGGTGGTTGGGATCGCTGTCCTGCAGCATGCTGAGGTCGCTGGGCAGGCCGAGCAAATTGCCCTGGCCCATGGTCTGCTGGGCCTGGCCCGCAATCGGTGCGGCGACGAGGCCGGCCGCTGCGGCAAAGGAGAGCAATCGGGAAATCATGTGTGCAGTCACCTGTCGAACCTGTCTTGCGGCATCGCCGGGATGCCCGAATATGCCGGGCGTCTTGCAGCGGCGCGGCTTAACCAAAGCTGATGATTGCGCGCCGGATAGCGCGTTTGGGCCGGGGTGCCAATAAGCGCAGCCTAGCGGAAACCCAGATTTCTCAGGCTGAAGTAGAACTGGAAGGTATCGCCGCGTTCGGCATCTCCCGCGGTAATGTAATCGCGCCGCCAGGTAACGCCCAGTTCGAGGCAGTCGTCCTGATAGGCAATGCCCAGGCGGGTACGGATCGGATCGAACCCGTCCGATGCCAGCGTGGGGTCCTCCTCGCGGTCGGTCAGGTTGAACACGCCCGAGCCGAACAGCGACCAGTAATTGGCAAAAGCCATCCGCACCGCGCCGCGCAATTCCTCGCGGTCCTGCAGATCCTCTACCTGCGTGATATCGCGGTCGAGCCGGACGTAACCGATCTCGGCATAGGTCCGGCTCGACCCGACGGTGGCGTCGATCTCGTTCCGGCGGATCGCCAGATTGTCCTTGTCCAGCCGGAAGCGGTGGGTGAACTTCAGGAAGTTCTTGTACCGCACCTCGGTCCGCCCGACGAAATCGGAGAACCGTTCGGACAGGCCGGTCCCCACCGGCAGGATGTCGCGGTCGCTGTCGAGACGGTAGGATTGCCCCACATTGGTCTTCAGTTCCCAGTCCGGAATGCGCAGTGACCAGTCGAATCCGTAGGTGACCCGCGCGCCGTCCTCGACCCGGTCGTAGCCGGGGAAGCGGTTGAGCGCGAAGAGGTTGGAATCCTCGAGGTCGATCGCACGGGCATCCTCGTTGGGGATGGCCAGATTCTTGATTGGCGGGGTGGCGACGAATTGCACGCGAGGGGTGAACACCTGCGTGCCGCCGAAGGCTTCGCCGACGAAGGGCCATTGCACGTCGAGCGCGCCCAGCGCCACGCCGCGGTATTCCCAGCCGGGATTGCCGCGATAGCTCGGCGTGGTGGTGAGGTAATTCTCGTCCGAATGGTAGACGTCGCCGCGCAGCATGCCGGTGAGCGTGACGACCTGGCCAAGCGCGGTCACGCGGCGCAGGTCCCATTGCGCGCGGGCGAAGGCGCGCTGCGTGTCCTGCCCGATATCGCGCATGATCGCGAGCGTGTTGCCCTGCAGTTCGAGCTGTCCGCCGAGGATCTTGGCATCGGGCCGCCAGCGCACGTCGAGCACGGGCAGCGCGATCGGCACTTCGCCTTGCGGCTGGTCAAGCCGCAGGGTCTGTGTGGCCCAGCCGGCCAGCGAGAAATAGGTGTTGCCGGCAATCCGCTCCAGCTCGAGCGTGGAGCGCAGCCGGTCGTCGCGGCTGATGTCGTAGCGGCGCAGGAAGGTGCGGTCGGTGGTGCGGCGGACCGATCCGGTCAGGCTCCAGTCGGGCGTCAGCTGGAACTTGCCATTGGCGAACAGGTAGCCGCGGAATTCCTCCGCGCTGTCGGCCACGCCGGTGAAAGTGGAAATTCGCTGCGAATGGGTGGCGTAACCGGTGATCTGGTAGGCGCCCGCTTCGGTCAGGTGGCGCCACTGCCCCGCGACCATCGGTGCCGCCCCGGTATAGACATGGGTGGTCAGCGTAAGGTCTTTGTTGTCGCCGAAGCGCAGGTAATAGCTGCCCGATACCTCGACCCCGTTGCTTTCGGAAAAGCGCAGGTCGGGCACGAGGAAACCCGAAACCGCACCGCCATCGGTGCGGATCGTCAGCCCCGGCAGCGGCAGCAAACGCGCGCCGAACAATTCCAGATAGGCGCCCGAAAAATTGATCCGGCTGGTCTCGGGGTCGTAAACGACGCGCTCGGCGGTGATCCGCCAGCTCGGATCGCGCGGGCAGCCCTGCGGGTCGACGACGGCGCAGCCGCTATAGGCCGCTTCCTCCAGCGCGACGGTGCCGTCGCTTTCGCGAATGCCGCGATTGGCGGCGAGCCGCCCGCCCTGCCGCAGCGCGAGCAGCAGATCGTCCATCGCGCCGGCTTCGAATTCGTCGGTCAGCTCGACCCGTTCGGAAAACAGCTGGTTGCCGTTTTCATCGACGAACCGGACGCGCCCCGTGGCGAGGATTTCGCCGGTCTGCTCGTTCCAGCTGACCGAATCGGCGCGCAGCGACCGGTCGCCGCTGCGCAGCACGACGTTGCCGCTGGCGGTCACGACATCGCTGTCGGCACTGTATTCGAGGATATCGGCTTCGAAGTCGATCGCGCGGTTGCCGGCCGCATCCAGCCCGTCATCGCCGGTGGGGGCGGGCGGCGGGTCCAGCCCGGCGCCGGGATCGGGTACGGTGAGCAGATCGTCGACGCCGGCGCCCTCGTCCAGCGTGGGCCGGTCGGGCTGCGGGTCGCCGGGCTCGCCCTGCGGGTCGATGACGTTGCCGACATTGTCGGCCGCGCGCTGCGCAGCGGCCGGGCTGGCCGCGCATAGCGCCAGCGCAATGGCAGTCAGAGTCGCGGGACGGATGGCCTCCCGGATGGCGTGCGGGGCTGTCTCGGCAGGCGGGAGCATCCCTTGCCTATCGCACCGGCCACGCCTAATCGCAATCGCCATCCTCGATGGGCGTGCGCGCAGCGTATCGGCCCTGACCAAAGACAATTCCGGAGATCCCATGCACATTCAGTTCAGCCAGTCCCGCCCGCAGGTTGCGCGCCTTGTTGCGCAAGTTACCGACAAGGACAAGGTTCCCGCTGGGCTGGAAAAGCCGTTCGCCGAAGGCATGGAAGCCGCCCGGTTCAAGGGCAAGGCGGGGCAGGTGTTCGACGGCTTCGTCGAACGCGATGGCCAGGTGCTCCGGCTGGCGCTGGCCGGCCTCGGCGACAAGAGCGATGAAGCCCGGCTCGCCAATTGCGAGAAAGCGGGCGCGGCGCTGGCTGCCAAGTACCAGTCGAGCGGCGACGAGGAACTCGTTCTCGACCTCGCGGAAAGCGGCCTGACCGCCGAACAGGCAGCCAGCGTCCTGCTCGGCCTGCGGCTGCGCAACTGGCGCTACGATGTCTATCGCACCAAGATGAAGGACGAGCAGAAGATCACGCTCGCCACTGTCACCGTGATCGGCGCTCCTGAGGGGACCGAGGCCGCGTGGGACGACATGGCGCGTGTCGCCGAGGGCGTCGAGTTCACCCGCGTGCTGATCACCGAACCGGCGAATATCCTGTACCCGGAAAGCTTCGTCGAGCGCTGCCGCGAACGCTTCGAAGGCACCGGCGCCGAGCTGATCGTGCTGGACGAGGCACAGATGGAAGAGCTCGGCATGGGGTCGCTGCTGGGCGTCGGTCTCGGGTCGGAGCGCGAATCGCGCATCCTCGCGATCCGCTGGGACGGCGGCGAACCGGGGGCGGCCCCGACCGCCTTCGTCGGCAAGGGCGTGACCTTCGACACCGGCGGCATCTCGATCAAGCCGGGCCCGGGCATGGAAGACATGAAATGGGACATGGGCGGCGCAGGCGCCGTGGCGGGCGCGATGCTGGCGCTGGTCGGGCGCAAGGCCAAGGCCAATCTCGTCGGCGTGGTCGGGCTGGTCGAGAACATGCCCGATGGCAAGGCGCAGCGTCCCGGCGACGTGGTCACGAGCATGAGCGGACAGACCATCGAAGTGCTCAACACCGATGCCGAAGGGCGGCTGGTGTTGGCCGATGCGCTTCACTGGACACAGGAAGAATTCAAACCCGCGCGCATCCTCGATTTCGCAACGCTGACCGGCGCCATGATCATCGCGCTCGGCCACGAGTTCGCGGGCGTCTTCTCGAACGATGACGCGCTTGCCAGCCAGCTGCACGATGCGGGCGAGGCGACCGGCGATCGCAACTGGCGCCTGCCGATCGGCCCGGCCTACGACAAGCTGATCAATTCGCCGATCGCCGACATGAAGAACATCGGCGGGCGCGCGGCCGGATCGATCACCGCCGCGCAGTTCCTGCAGCGCTTCATCGCCGACGGGACGCCTTGGGCGCATGTCGACGTGGCGGGCATGGTCTGGTCGGACAAGCCGGGCCGGACCTGGGGCAAGGGCGCGACCGGTTACGGCGTGCGCCTGCTCGACCGGTTCGTTCGCGATACGCTGGAAGGCTGACGGATATCATGGCCAAGGGTACCGGCAAGATGCGGCGGATGGGCGACTTGCCCAGCAAGACGTGCCTGACCTGCGGCTTTCCGTTCACGTGGCGCAAGAAATGGGCGCGGGACTGGGAAGGGGTCAAATATTGCTCCGACCGGTGCCGCCGCAACAAGCCATCGTCGTCGGGTGAGGCGACGGGCCCCGAATGACCACGACCCGCGTCGATTTCTACCAGCTCAGCCGCGATCCGGTGGACGTGACCGTGGCCAAGCTGGCCCGCAAGGTTTTGCAGGCGGGCGAGCGGCTGGTGATCGTCAGCGGCGACGACGCGCAGCGCACGCATCTGTCGCAACTGCTCTGGCAGCAGGGCGGGGCGGCCTTCCTCGCCAACGGCATGGCCGGCGGGGCGCATGAAGCGCGCCAGCCGATCCTGCTGTCGGGTACCTGCGGTTCGTCCAATGGCGCGCGCATGGCCCTGATCGCCGATGGAAGGTGGCGCGAAGAAGCGCTGGAATTCGACCGCGTCCTGCTGCTGTTCGATGCCGCCCAGCGCGACGCGGCCGCGGCTTTGTGGCGCCGCTTCGCGCAGGACGAGACGATCGACAACCGCATCAACAAACAGGATGAACACGGCAGTTGGCGCGAGGGTCGCTGACGGAACCGTTGCGCGCTTCAAGCATCGATAGGGCATGACACGCAGCCCGTCCGCCGCCCGACTCGCCGCTTTCACTGCCGCCGCGCTGGCAGTTGGGGCCTGCGGGGGCGAAGCCGAGAACGCGGGCGAGAATGGCGGTGACGGCGCCGAACCGCGCGGCTCCTACGATATCGATGCGGAAACGGGCGAAACCCGCGCGAGGTATACGGGCGACGACGGCACGGTCACGACCATGCGTTCGGGCGAGCGCGTCCCGGTCGAACTGCCCGCGGGGTTTGCCCTCTATCCCGGCGCACGGGTGACCAACAACACGCGGGTGGAACAGGCCGCTGGCGTGCTGGTCCTGCTGACGCTGGAGAGCGCCGCGCAACCGGCGGATATGATGACGTATTATCGTGAACAGGCAGCCAGTGCCGGGATCGACGTGGCGACGTCGCTCGACAGTGGGCCGATGACGATGATCGGCGGCGAAAACGCCGACGGCACCAGCTTCTCCTTCACCGCGACGCGCGAAGGCGAGGTCACCCGGGCGCAGCTGTCGATCGGACGTGGTCTCGAATGAAACTTGCCCGGGCGGGCCCGCGGCGCTAGGGGCGCGCGCGAGAATTTTCTCCCCCGCATACTCCACGCAAGGAAATCACCATGGCGGTTACCCGCACCTTTTCGATCATCAAGCCCGATGCCACGCGCCGCAACCTCACCGGTGCGGTCACCAAGATGCTGGAAGAAGCCGGCCTGCGCGTCGTCGCCTCGAAGCGCATCCAGATGACCCGCGAGCAGGCCGAAGGCTTCTACGCGGTGCACAAGGAACGTCCCTTCTTCGGTGAACTGGTCGACTTCATGATCTCGGGCCCGGTCGTCGTACAGGTTCTCGAAGGCGAAGATGCGGTCAAGCGCAACCGCGACGTGATGGGCGCGACCAACCCGGCGGATGCCGATGAAGGCACCATCCGCAAGACCTATGCCGAATCGATCGAAGCCAATTCGGTTCACGGTTCGGACAGCGACGAAAACGCCAAGATCGAAATCGACTTCTTCTTCAACGAAGACGAAATCGTCGGCTAAAAGCCTCTGCGGCCATGTCTTTTGGCCGCACATCATTTGTTTATAGGCTCAGGGGGCGATCCGTTCTAGGATCGCCCCCACTATGGTCTTCGGCTTCTTGAACAAGCGCCTGTCGCGCAAGTCCCGCGCGAAGATGGTCGGCCAATTGGTCGCTGCACTGAACAGGTTCGATTACGAAGCGGTCGAAAGGCTGATCTCGCCCGACATGAAGGTCGTCGATGCGGGTGGGTACAGGCTGGAAGGCGCCGCAGCGGTTATCGACGCCGACCGCACCTTCCGCGAGCAGGCCGACCGCCCGCAGATCATCGTCGATACGCTCGATCACTGGGGCAAGGGAATGCTCATGCGGGGCCATCTGGAAAGTCCGATGGCGGAAATTGACGGGCCGCTGATGTGGCGGATCGAATTCAGCGGCAATCGTATCGGCCTGATCGAAACCACCCGCCCGCTTGACCGGATGACCGCGCCGATGTTCGCCTCCCGCCGCAGCGCCTCGGCGGCCCGCTAGGCGGCTTCGCCCGCGGCGAAATTCTCGATCTGCACCTTGTGCGCCGTATGGCTGCCGGCCGCGGCCTTGCGCTGTTCGCGCCGCATCGCGGCCAGTGCAGCGCCCGATAGCGGCATGTCCAATGCAGCATAGACGTGGCCGATCTCGGCTTCCCAGTCCGCATTCAGCCGATCGAAATCGACATGCGCAACCTGTCCGGCAAAGCCCGCCAGTGCGCGTTCGATCCGCTGCTGGCGCAGTGCCAGCTTGCGCTGCCATTCGGCGGTGATGGCGGACAGGTCGCGGCGTGTGCTCTGGGGCGCCATCTGGCTCGCCACCAGCGATACCGAACTCTCGACGATCGCGGCCGCGTCGCGGTGCGTCACCACCAGCCGCGCACCGGGGAAGTGCTGCAGCAGCGCGGGCAGGTCTTCGGCGAATTGCGGGCATTTCAGCACCCGCGGGCGGTCGGCATTACCCATCGTCGCCGCGTCCGTCCGCAGGATGCGTGCGAATTCGGCATAGACCGGACCGGGATCGCGCGCCTCGCTCCACGCCACGAAGGACGGGATGTGCCACTGTGCCTCGAAGGTCGCGGGCGATAGCGCTGTGGCAAGCCAGCCGATTTCCTCGTCGATACGGGTCGAACCGAACGGATGCAGGGCATCGAGCCAGGGATTGATCCGCCGCGCGATCGCCAGCGCCGCGGCGGCCTTGAGGGGGCGCCAGTCGGGCGTAACCGGAACCGGGTTGTGGCTGTCGCAGAACCGCGTACCGGCATGGTCCGGGTCCGCGGCCAGGAGCCGGTGCATTCGCGTGGTGCCCGCGCGCATCTGCCCGACGACGACGATCGGGGATGCGATGTCGCCCTGCGGCAAGCTCGGGTCGGTTCGCCATGCGCGGCCCAGTGCATGCCGCTTGCGGATGGCCGAGGTCAGCTGGCCGTAGGCCATCGTGTGGCCCAGCGCATTGAGTTCGGCTTCGCCGCGCAGGCTGGCGCACAGGCGTTCGAGGCGCAGGCGGAAGTCGGCAACTTCTACCCCGCTGCGGCCCGCATGTTCGTCCTGCGCGGCAAAACCGCGGCTGCTCACCTGCCAGAGATATTCGGGGTCGAGCGGCGGCTTGGCGGTGATGCCCTTGCGCCACAGCGCGCCCACCGCGCGGTCGGCCCAATCGGCGGCGCGGGCGGTGGCCAGCGGATTGGGGCGCGGCGGCATGGCCATCGTGCTCAGGAAGCGTCCGCGGTGTCGAGCAGGCCGGCGATGCTCTTCGGGGCTACCTGCTGCCAGCTGCGCCGCAGCCAGTGGGCGGCATCGTCCCAGTCGAGGTCCGCCCGGTTGAGGATGACGCCGATCCATCCACTGGCGCCGTAATAGGCCGGCTTGTGATAGGCATGCGGCTGTGCCTCGACCAGGGTTTCCAGCTCGTCCAGCCCCGCGCATTTCACCAGCAGCGAGACGTGGGGGGCGCCGTGATGCCGGTCGGAGAAATGGGCGAAGAACTTGCCCGATTTCTCGGTCCCGACCCGAAAGCCCGGCGCACCGTGGCTTTCGCGCTCATGTGTTTGCGGCAACGCCAGCGCCAGCGTGCGCACGCGGGCCAGCAGGTGTTGCGGGTCGTTCCAGCGCGAAACGTAATCGGCCAGAACGCGGGGATAGAGCTGGTGCTCGGCCAGCCGGACTCGGGCGGCCAGCACAGCGGGTGTGTCGCCGGGCTGGATCGCAATCGGGATCTGGCCGAGGATTTCGCCCGCATCGAGCTCTTCGGTCACCAGGTGGACACTGGTCCCGCCGTGGCTATCGCCCGCCGCAATCGCGCGCGCATGCGTATCGAGCCCGGGATAGGCGGGCAGCAGCGATGGGTGGATATTGAGCATGCGTCCTTCCCAGCGCCCGACGAAGCCGGGCGTCAGGATGCGCATGTAGCCCGCCAGCACGATATATTGCGCGCCGGCATCGCGCGCCGCCCCTTCCATGGCCGCATCGTGGTCTTCGCGGGCCATGCCCGCGTGTGCCAGCGCGAAGGTGGGGACCCCTTCGGCCCGGGCCAGCGCAAGCGCGGGGGCGGCGGGATCGTTGGCTGCGACAAGTGCGATTTCATAGGGCGAACCGGGCAGGCGGCTGGCATAAAGCAGTGCCGCCATATTGGTGCCCGTGCCCGACACGAACACGGCGACCTTGGCGGTGGCCGTGGCGTGGTCAGGCAAGATGCGTCGCCGACCAGTCCTCGCGCGCGGCCCAGGTGCCGGCCGTGCCGTGCACGCTGCATCCCTTGTCGCCCGCCTCGATGCGGCCCACAGCCAGCACGGTTTCGCCCGCGTCCTCGAGACGGGTGCGAACGATTTCGGCATTGGCGGGCTCGACCGCGAGCACCATCCCTACCCCGCAATTGAAGGTCCGCGCCATTTCGGTGGGTTCGATATTCCCCTGGGCCTGGAGGAAAGCCATCAGGCCCGGTTGCTCCCAGCCATCGGCTTCGACATGGGCATGCGCACCCTCGGGCAGGACGCGGGGGATATTTTCCAGCAGGCCGCCGCCGGTGATATGCGCCATGGCGTCGACCAGCCCGTCGCGCACCAGCGGCAGCAGGCTCCGCACGTAGATCCGCGTCGGTTCGATCAGTGCGTCGATCAGCAAGCGGTCGCGATCGAACAGGGCCGGGCGGTCGAGTTTCCAGCCCTTGTCCTGCGCCAGCCGCCTCACCAGCGAATAGCCGTTCGAATGCACGCCCGAACTGGCAAGGCCAAGCAGCAGGTGGCCGGGCGCGACGCGTTCGCCGGTCAGCTGTTCGCCGCGCTCGACCGCGCCGACGCAAAACCCGGCGAGGTCGTAATCGCCCGCGGCGTACATGCCGGGCATTTCGGCGGTCTCGCCCCCGATCAGCGCGCAGCCGGCCTGTTTGCAGCCCTCGGCGATGCCCGCGATGACGCGCTCGGCCACGCCGTTCTCCAGCTTGCCGGTGGCGAAGTAGTCGAGGAAGAACAGCGGTTCGGCGCCCTGGACGATCAGGTCGTTCACGCACATGGCGACCAAATCCACGCCCACCGTGTCGTGGCGGTCGCTGTCGATGGCCAGCTTGAGCTTGGTGCCCACGCCGTCATTGCCTGCGACCAGCAAGGGATCCTTGTACCCGGCTGCCCTGGGGTCGAAAAAGCCGCCGAAACCGCCGATCTCGCCATCCGCACCGGGACGCATCGTGGCCTTCACCAGCGGGCCGATCGCCTTGACCAGCGCATTGCCCGCCTCGATCGAAACACCCGCCTGTTCGTAGGTGTAGGAAGGGCTGCTGCTGCGCGGTTGGTCACTCATCTGACCCGCCTTACGCTTTCGCGCTTGGATTTCCAGAAGCCTTTCGGCAAAAGGCGCCCTGTTTTCCCCATGATCCGACCGATATCCTCCCCCTTCGCGTTCCGCCGCTTCGCCATCCTCGCAGTGGTCCTGGCCACGCTGTGCGCGCTCAGCGTGGTCGTATGGGCGCAAGTCGGCGGCGAACGCGGGATCGCCCCGGTTGCCTCGAGCAGCGATATCGAAGTGTCGGGAATCGAAGTCGATGTCCGTGCCGAAAGCGGCATCGCCGCGCGCGAACAGGCCTGGGAAGAGGCGCAGCGCAAGGCCTGGGACCGCCTCGAAGGCCCCAGCCTGAGTGATTCGCAGATCGCCGGCCTGGTTTCCGCCGTGGTCATCGAGCGCGAACGGCTGGGACCGAGGCGCTACATCGCCACGCTCGGTATCGTGTTCGACCGGCAGCGCGCGTCGCGCTATCTTGGTTCAGAAGGCGAAGCGACGCGCTCGGCGCCGATGCTGCTGCTGCCGGTGACCGTGTCGGCAGGCACGCAGATGGTCTACGAACAGCGCAATCCGTGGCAGCGTGCCTGGGCCGGCTATCAGGCGGGACAGAGCCGGATCGATTATGTCCGCCCGGCGGGTGCCGGGGGGATTCGCTGCTGCTGACCTATGGCCAGACCGGGCGCCGCAGCCGCACCTGGTGGCGCAATGCGCTCGACCAGTTCGGCGCTGCCGATGTGCTCGTCGCCATTGCGAGCCTGCGGTACACCTATCCCGGCGGGCCGATCGAGGGCACGTTCACAGCGCGTTTTGGCCCCGACAACGCCTATCTCGACGGGTTCGACATGACCGCGGCATCGCCCGCCGAACTTCCGACCATGCTCGAACGCGCCGTGGTGCGCTTCGACCGGATCTTCGAACTCGCGCTGGCGGAAGGCAAGCTGCGGCCCGACCCAACGCTCGACATCGGCACGCCCGAACTTGATCCCGCGCTCCAGCGGCTGCTCGACCTCGGCCGCGCACTGCGGGCGCAGGAGCAGGCTGCGGCAGCCGCGGCATCGCAGCCCACTGCCGAAAGCGGCGATGCGATCACCGCAGCGCCCATCCAGACGCCGCCGCCCGAAGGATCGGTCGCGCTCTACACCGTGCAGGTCGCCACGCCCGATGCCGCCAGTTTCGACGGCGCGGTCTCCAGCGTGCGCGGGACGCCTGGCGTGCGGGCAACGGGCATCCGCAGCACTGCGATCGGCGGAACCTCGGTGATGACGGTCAGCTATTCCGGTTCGATCGGCGAACTGGCCGACGCCCTGCGGGCGCGCGGCTTCACCGTCCGCCAGGGCAGCAACGCGCTCGCCATCAGCCGCTGATTCGCGGGCGATGACCTCGCAGATCGCTCTTCCGCTGATTCCGGCCGGCGCCGGCGAGCCGTCCTCGATCGTGATCGGATCGGGGAACCGCGCAGTGGCCGAAGCGCTGGCGGCGCCGGCCAGCTGGCCGTTCCGCACCGCCATCCTCCATGGGCCGCCGCGCGCGGGCAAGTCTCTGTTCGCGCGCTGGTTCGCCGCGCAGCAGGCGGGGGAGGCGATCGACGATGCCGAAACGCTTGACGAGACCGCGATCTTCCATCGCTGGAACCGCGCGCAGGAAAGCGGCATCCCGCTGCTGCTGGTGGTGGGCGGCGGGGGATGGGACATCGCCTTGCCCGACCTGCGCAGCCGGATGGGGGCTGCATTGCAGCTCGAAATCGGGCCACCCGACGATGCGCTGGCGACCGACCTCATGCTGTCGCATGCCGCCCAGCGCGGCCTGGTTCTGGGCGAGGGTGCACCCGCCTATCTCGTGCCACGAATGGAACGCAGCTATGCCGCGATCGAGAAAATCGTTGGCGAAATCGACCGGCTGAGCCTTGAACGGCAGGTTCCCGCCACCCTATCTGTATGGCGTGATGCACTGGAAGCGGTGCAGGGCCCGGACCAGGGACGCTTGCTTTAACCGCTTCCCGATGGGAGAATAGTGCCCATGTTCGAACGGCTAGTCGCCTATCTCGACAGCGTGAAGGCACGCGATCCGGCTCCCCGCAGCCGCTGGGAAGTGCTGACCTATCCCGGTGTCTGGGCGGTGTTCTACCACCGCATCGCGCATTGGCTGTTCGAAGCGGAACTGTTTTTCCTCGCCCGGTTGGTCAACCACTGGAGCCGGATGGTCACTGCAATCGATATCCACCCGGGCGCGAAGATCGGCAAGAACCTGTTTATCGATCACGGCTTTTCGGTGATCGGCGAAACCGCCGAGATCGGCGACAACGTGACGATCTACCAATGCGTGACGCTTGGCGGCACCAATCCGACCAATGGCAAGGGGGGCAAGCGCCACCCGACCATCTCGGACGAGGTGATCATCGGCTCCGGCGCGCAGGTAATCGGCCCGATCACGGTCGGCCGCCGCGCGCGCATCGGTGCCAATGCGGTTGTCACCGACGAAGTGCCCGAAGGCGCCACCATGATCGGCCTCAAGGCGCGCAGCACGCTGGTGCCGGCCGAACAGTGGCTCAAGGAATTCATTCCCTACGGCACGCCGTGCGACGATCCGTGCGAACCCAGCCGGGATTGCATCGAGAAGCTCGACAGCGAGCTGAAGGCATTGCGCGCCGAAGTCGCCGCGCTGCGCGCAGAACGCGAACCGGCCCAGCGCAACGGGACTGCCGATTGATGGGTTCTTTCGGCGATACGGTCGTCGCCTTCCCGGGTCGCAAGCCGCTGCAGATCGGTTTCAGCCGCGAGGAACTGACGCGGATCCTCGATCTCTACGGGCGGATGGTCGCAGCCGGGCAGTGGCGCGATTACGCGATGGATTTCACCAAGGATTGCGCCGTGTTCGCCGCATTCCGGCGCGCGGCGGAACGGCCGCAGGCGCGGATCGAGAAACGTCCCGCCTTGCGCAACAAACAGGGCATGTGGACGCTGTTCGGCGAACATGGCCAGGTGCTCAAGCGCGGTCATGAATTGCCCGGCGTGATCGCGCCGATGGAACGGCGCCTGCTCAAGACGGTCGACAGCTAGGCAGCGGCCGATACGAAAAGGGCCCGCGCCGCAGCACGAGCCCCTTCCTCGACAAATTGCAAAGCGGATCAGCCGCGGGCGCTGCCCGGGCCGGTTCCGGTGACCTTCTGCATCGCGGTCAGGATCGCGCCCGACTGCTCGCTGCCCGACTGCGGGGCCTTGAGGTTGGAGAAGTCGCTGATCTTGTCCCAATTGGCAGCAAAGCCTTCGACGGTGCGCTCTTCATCGGTGAGCCAGACCGCGTCGTTCATAACCGTCCAGGCCGAGTGGAAGCCGCCCGCACCCGCGCCCACGATGGCGTTGGTGGGCGCGTCTTCGCTGACGAGGAACAGCGCGGCCGGGACCACATTCACCGGGTCGAACAGCTTGAAGGCTTCTTCGGGGAATAGGTCTTCGGTCATGCGCGTGCCCGCCACCGGCGAGATCGTGTTGACCTTGATGTTGTACTTGGCGCCTTCGAGCTGCAGCGTCTTCGTCAGGCCGGCGAGGCCGAGCTTGGCGGCACCGTAGTTGGCCTGGCCGAAATTGCCGAACAGGCCGGTTGACGAAGCGGTCATGAGCACGCGGCCATAGGCCTGCTCGCGCATGGTTTCCCATACCGCCTTGGTGACGTTTGCCGAACCGTTGAGGTGGACGTCGACGACGAATTCGAAATCATCCATCGTCATCTTGGCGAAGGTCTTGTCGCGCAACACGCCGGCATTGTTGATGACGACGTGGACGCCGCCCCACTTCTGCTTGGCGTCGGCAACCATCTTTTCCATCTGTTCGTATTCGGTGACCGAGCCGCCGTTCGAAACGGCTTCGCCGCCGGCCTTCTCGATTTCCTCGACCACCTGCAGTGCCATGTCCGAATGGCCGGTGCCGTCGCGCGAACCGCCGAGATCGTTGACCACGACCTTGGCCCCGCGGCGGCCGAGTTCGAGCGCGTATTCACGGCCCAGACCGCCGCCTGCGCCGGTTACGATGGCTACCTTGTCCTTGAAATCGATGCTCATCGAGCTGCTCCTGCTTTGTCGTTTACGTAAAGGTCAATTGCGCGCCTGCGTGGCATGTTCGCTTCGCACTTGCAACACCGGGTATGGCGGGCCGCCGTTCCGTAGCGGCGGACCGCTCAGCCCAGCCTGGCCAGCGCCGGAACCAGTTCCGCCAGCGAGATCGATCTCCGCATCGGCGCCCAGCTCACCGCGCGGCTTGTCGCAATAGCCGTAGCGCGCGCCGATCACGGGGACGCGGGCCGCGCGCGCTGCGGCAACGTCATACGAGCTATCGCCGACAAAGGCGAGGCTGCCGCCGCCGCCGCGCCGCTGCGCTTCGAAGATCGGGTCCGGCGCGGGCTTTGCCTTGCCCTTGCCCATGGTATCACCGCCGATGATCGCGACGAAATGGTCGGCGAGGTCGAGCGCAGCGAGGATCTGCCGCGCGAAGCTTTCGAACTTGTTGGTCACAACCACCATCGCGATATCGCGTTCGCTCAGCAGGGCGAGCGTTTCGCGGGCATGCGGGTAGGGCTGGGTGTGGACCGCGTTGTTGTCCGCGTAATAGGCCAACATCGCCTTGTAGAGCTTGCGGAATTCGTCGCCGGGCAGGCCGCCCTGCTCGTCCACCGCGCGCTGCAGCATGATCTTTGCGCCGCCGCCGATGAGGTCGCTGGCGTGGTCCGCCGGGACGGGCGCGAAGCCGCCGAGGTCAAGCGCGTGATTGACTGCAGCGCCAAGGTCTCGGTGGGTTTCGAGCAGCGTTCCGTCGAGATCGAAACCGATGATGGAAAAGGGCAGGTCGCTCATGGCAGCGGCGGTGGCGGAAGGTTCTTCAAACTGCAAGCGAATGGTGGCAAGGCACCGCGCATGAACATGACACGCGATTTCGCCGCAATCGTCCTTGCCGCGGGCAAGGGCACCCGTATGAAAAGCGACCTGCACAAGGTCCTGCACCCGATTGCCGGTCGCCCGATGCTCGACCACCTGCTGGCGACCGTCGATGCGCTGCAACCGGCCAAGAAGGTCGTGGTGGTGGGCGCGGGGCGCGACCAGCTCGAAAACGCGCTGGCAGGCAGCGCCGAAACCTGCCTGCAGGAACCGCAGCTGGGTACGGGACATGCGGTCCAGCAGGCCGAGGAGAACCTTGCGGATCACAGCGGCGATGTGCTGGTGCTGTATGGCGATGTGCCCTTCGTGAAGGGCGAGACGATGCAGGCCATGCTCGACCGTCTGCATGCCGAAGATCGGCCGAAAGTCGTGGTATTGGGCTTCGAACCCGACGATCCGGGGCATTACGGGCGGGTCATCGCCGATGCCGACGGGCGGATCGACAAAATGGTCGAATTCAAGGATGCGAGCGAGGAGGAGCGCGCCTGCCGCCTGTGCAATTCGGGCGTCATGGCAGCGCGCAGCGCCGACATGTTCGAGCTGCTCCGCCGCGTGGGCAACGACAATGCGCAGGGCGAATATTACCTCGTCGACATCGTCAACATCGCCAATGCGGACGGCGATAGCTGCGCGGTCGTATCCGCCGACACGCCCGCCGAGGTCACCGGCATCAACAGCCGCGCCGAACTCGCCCGCGCTGAAGCGCAGTGGCAGGAGCTCAAGCGCGAGGAAGCGATGACCGAAGGCGTCACGCTGACCGCGCCCGACACGGTGTTCTTCAGCTGGGATACCGACCTTGCCACCGATGTGACGGTCGAACCGCACGTGGTCTTTGGCCCCGGTGTCAGCGTCGCCCGCGGCGCGCGGATCCGCGCGTTCAGCCATCTCGAGGGGGCGCGCGTCGGGGAAGGGTGCTCGGTCGGTCCCTATGCCCGCCTGCGGCCCGGCGCGGTAATGGAAAAGGACAGCTTCGTCGGCAATTTCGTCGAGATGAAGCAGGCCACGCTGGGCGAGGGGGCCAAGGCGAGCCATCTGACCTATCTCGGCGATGCCGAGGTCGGCGCGGGTGCCAATATCGGCGCGGGCACGATTACCTGCAATTACGATGGCTATTTCAAGCACAAGACGGTGATCGGCGAACGTGCATTCATCGGTTCGAACAGCGCGCTGATCGCTCCGGTGCGGATCGGTGCGGATGCGATCGTGGCAGCGGGCAGCGCGGTCAGCCGCGATGTCGGCGACGGCGATCTGCGCATGGTGCGCGGCGAACAGGTGGTCAAACCCGGCTGGGCCGACCGTTTCCACGATGCGATGAAAAAGAAGAAGGCGGCGGACAGGAAGTGAGGGCGCTGCTCGGCTGCACCCTGTTGCTCGCGTCCTGTGGCAGCGCCGGCGCGGGAAATGATGGTGAACAAGTGGAGCAGCGCGCCGAACAGGCGCCGCCGCCTGCTGGGCCCCTCTCGCCGGTACCGGTCACAGCTGCGTCAGGTTCGCCCGGCCGGACGGTCGAATGCGCTTCGGGCCAAGCCGAGGTGTTTTCGTGCAAGGTTGCAGGCGGCAAGCGGATTGCCATTTGCGGCACGGGCATGGGCACGGGGAGGGGCGAGGCCGAATACCGCTTCGGTGACGGCGAGCCCGAGCTGGTCCTCAGCGGCGGGCGCTGGGCCAGTGTGCCCTATTCCGGCGGCGGCGAAGCGCAGGTTGCCTTTGCCAGCGGCGATACGCGCTACGTCGTCTTCAGCCGCATCGTGCGGACCAATTTCGCTGCCGGCGAACCGAACGACCCGGCCATCAGCGACGGCGTGATCGTGCTCGAAGGTGAAGAGGTGATCGGCATCCAGCTATGCGACGATCCCGATGTCGCGGCAATCGACTACGATCTTGCCGAAGCCCATTTCCCCCGCGCCGACGATCTTTTCAGCTGGGAGGCCGACCTCGCCGAACGCCGAACCCGATAACTGCTGGCTGTGCGGGCGCGCGCTCGGGCGCAAAGTCCAGCTGCATCATCTCGTGCCCAAGGCGAAAAAGGGGCGCATGACCGTGCCGGTGCACCCGATCTGCCACCGCGCGATCCACGCCAATTTCACCAATGCGCAGCTGGCGCGGATCGGCACCGACCGCGACGCGCTGCTTACCGACGAGACCCTTGCGCGGTTCGTGGAATGGGTGGCCGACAAGCCGCCCGATTTCCACGCCCCGACGCGCAGGCCGCGCTGATCAGTCCGCCAGTCGCTGCAGAAGATAGACCATCTGCAGCGCCTGGATCTTGGCGCGCTGTTCGTTGTCGACGCCGCCCGAATGGCCGCCGGTCATGTCCTCGAAGTAGTAATACTCCTGCCCCAGTTCCTTGACCCGTGCCGCGCCCTTGCGCGCATGCGCCGGGTGCGTGCGGTCGTCGGCGGTCGAGGCCCAGAAGAAGGGCGCGGGGTAGTCCTTGCCCTCGAGCAGCTTCTGATAGGGTGAATAGGGCTCGATCCAGGCGCGCTGCTCGTCGATGCGCGGATCGCCATATTCGCCAGTCCACGACGCGCCGCGCCCGATCACGTGATACCGCAGCATGTCGAACAGCGGGATCTGCACGATCGCCGCGTTGAACAGGTCGGGACGCTGGGTGAAGGCCGTGCCCACCAGCAATCCGCCCTGCGAACCGCCCTGGATGCCGAGATGGTCGGGACTGGTGATCCCGCGCGCGACCGCGTCTTCGGCAATCGCGAGGAAATCGTCCCAGGTGCGCTGCTTGTTCTCGCGGATCGCGCTCTGGTGCCAGCCAGGGCCGAATTCGCCACCGCCGCGCATGTTGCCGAGGATGTAGGCGCCGCCGCGTTCGAGCCAGATCTTGCCGATCGAACCGAGGTAGGAGGGCAGGCGCGGCACTTGGAAGCCGCCGTAACCGGTCAGCAATGTCGGATTGCTCCCGTCCATCACCATGCCCTTGGGCTTGACGAGGAAGTAGGGGATCTTGGTCCCGTCCGCGCTGGTCGCCTCGTATTGTTCGACTTCCATGCCTTCGGCGTCGAAATAGCTGGGCGAGGTCTTGATCACTTCGGCCGCGCCGCTGCCGTCGGAATAATAGAGCCGCGACGGGGTGAGGAAGTCGGTGACCGAATACATGATTTCGTCCGACCCTTCCGATGCGGCAGCCACATCGAGGGTCGAATTGTCGGGCAGCTCGATCTCGCTCGAGACCCATTCGCCGTCGACGTGGTCGAATTTGAGCACCCGGCCGCGAACGTTGTCGAGCAGGCTGACGTAAAGGCTCTCGGCGGTGTTCGCCGCGCCCTGCTTGGTCTGCTTGTCCTGCGGGGCCCAGACCAGTGTCTTGGGCGCGCCATTGGGATCGGTCTTGAACTGTTCGAGATCGACCGACACCAGCGCATCGGCCGGGAAGGTCTGGCCGCCGACTTCCCAGTCGACATCGGTCGAGAACAGGAGCTGGCCATCGATCAGGCCGTAGGGCGAGGCCTTGAGCGGCAGCTCCAGCCGGAGCCATTCGCCGTCATGCTGCCAGAAATATTCGGTTTCGTGGAAGCTGACCGCGCGGAAGGCATAGGTGCCGTGAACCTCGCCCGTGTGATCGCGCAGCAACGCCGCGCCCGACCAGACATCGGCTTCCTCGCCGCGCCAGATCTCTTCCGCCTGTTCGATCGGCGTGCCGCGTTTCCAGATGCGCGCTGTGCGCGGATACTGGCTCTCGGTCAGCGTGCCTTCGCCGAAATCGCGGCCCACCAGCAGCGTATCGGCATCGATCCACTCGATCCCGCCCTGGCTCTTCTCGTCGAGCACGAAGCCGCCCTCGACGAAGCTCTTGGTGGCCATGTCGAATTCGCGCAGCACGGTGGCATCCTCGCCCCCGTCGCTCAGCGCGATCATGCACAGGCGATCTTCGGGCGGCAGGCAGGTCGAGCCCTTGTACACCCATTCGCGCCCTTCGGCCTCGGCCAGCGCATCGACGTCAAGCACGGTTTCCCATTGCGGGTTGTCGGAGCGGTAGCTTTCAAGCGTGGTCCGGCGCACCAGCCCGCGCGGGTTCTGCTTGTCCTGCCAGAAATTGTACAGGCCGTCCGGGCGGATCGTGACATAGGGGATGCGATCTTCGCTATCGTAAATCGCGAGCGCCTCGGCCTTGACCGCATCGTAGCGCGGGTCGCCCGCGAGCAGCTCCATCGTCCGCTCGTTCTCGGCGCGGACCCAGTCGAGCGCCTTGTCGCTACGGGCTTCCTCGAGCCAGATGTAACTGTCCTGCTCGGGGCCGGGAATGCCGTCCTGCGCGGCGACGGGGGTGGTGCTTGCAATGGTCATGGCAGTGGCAATGGCCAGCGCGGATGCGAGTTTCAAGGGCAGCTCTCCAGATTTGCTGGAGCATGTTCTGCCTCGGCGTCAGGCCGGCGACAAGCCCGGCCCGGTCACCGGCTGGTGGAAAGAAGATCACGCCGAAGCCATACTGCGAGTCCGCGGTCATGGATGCGTTCTTCGGCGATCACGATGTACCCTTGCGGCAGCGTGGTCTCAACGTAGTCGAGCGTTCCCAGGTTCTGCTGGGTGAATGGCCGGTCGGCGGTCACGACCACCGGCGGACCGGTATCGAGAATACGGCGGACCTCGTCGATCTGGCGCACCTCGAGAGAATTGCGCTCGAGGGCGTTGTTGAGATGGTCGGGGTAGATCAGCCGGGTGGGAAGGCAACTGCCGGTAGCGCTATAGAGCGCTGTAGGACCGTCGAAGACCCACAGACAGGCTTCCTGTTCATCGACATGCGGCTGGATCGCGGCGACCAGTCCATCCATCGCTTCGCGGTGGTTCCGGGAGGCTTCGTAGCGTTCGGGCAGATAGAGCAACCCGATGCAGGCCACGGTCGCCGCGGCCAGTGGGGCCAGCCCCGCCGGTCCTTGGCGATGAAGGAAGGGCAGGGCGACCAGCAGCACCCCGGGGACCAGCGCGGCGAAGTAATAGGCATAGACGGTCGACGGCAGAAATACGGTTGCGACCGAAGCACCGAGCATGGCGCAAAAGAACCGATAGCTCCGCCGATCGGCGGGAGGAGACATGCGCAGGCTTGCGTAGAACCCGGCGAGAGCAAGCACGACGAGCGGCATCAGGAAGAGCGTATGCCGTTCTGCAAACCGCCCCATGGGGGCAGGTTCGCGCAGGAAGAAACTGACGAAATTGGCGAACCAGAATTGGTCCCATCCGCCGACGGCGAAATAGAACAGCCCGACGAGAAGCGTGGGCGCCAGACCCAGTGCAGCGAACGCGATGCCGATCGCCGACAGCTGCGCCAGCGATCGCCCCGAGCGGTACTGCCCCCACAGCGCCCAAAGCCCGAAGAAAACGCATTGTGGCACGACGGTGTACTTCACCTGCAGCGCCAGACCGCCGATCACCATTGCAAGGAGCGCACGCTGCAAGGCCTGAGGGTGGCCCGTATCGCGGACCAGCAATGCCATCCCTAGCATGGCCGGGACATGGTAGATCTCGCTCTGTGCCGAATGCGAGCCATAGATCGTCATCAGCACGATATAGAGAACCGCGGCCGCGCTTGCGGTGACGCTGTCCGTCAAATGGATGGCCAGATTGCGCAGCAGCACGGCGCCCAGCACTATGAAGCCCGTCGCGAGCAACTGGTACGACCACGGGGCGGGCAGCCCGGTGGCATCGGCAAGGCCGAACAATGCGAAGAGACCGAAGGGCTTGCGGTCCCACAGGTCCACGAAGGGCAACTGGCCCTGCCACATCTGGCTGCCGATCAGTGCATAGAGTTGTTCGTCGATGTCGGCATTGTGATCGCCAAGGAATGGAAACCGCACGGCCAGCGCGAACAGTGCGAGAAACAGGACCAGCCACAGACCACGCGCTGCATGGCGCCGCGTCGGCGGCGCTTGTGCCATATCGAAGCTGATTGCCGTCATCGGACCGAATGTCTTCCCGCATGCATGCGGAAACGGCCCTCGCAGCTTGTGGTTAATTATCGGTTGCCACAGCGCAGGCTGCTGCAAACGAAAAGGGCGACCCGTGGGCCGCCCTTTGTAAGGTGCTGTATGGTTAAGGGTCAGCCTTCGACGTGTTCGGCGAGGACCGTCAGCCCGTTTTCGCCGACCTCGGCAAAGCCGCCGCGGACTTCGATCGTTTCGGGTTCGGCGCCTTCGGTCTTGTAGACCTGCACCGCGCCGTCGCGGATCGTCGACATCAGCGGCGCATGACCTTCGAGCACACCGAATTCGCCTTCCGAGCCAGGGACGACCACCATGTGGACATCCTCGGAACGGACCAGCTTCGCCGGTGTGACGAGTTCGAAGCGGAGAGCCATGTGCTTACGATTCCTCGGCCAGCTTCTTGGCCTTTTCGACCGCCTGGTCGATGCCGCCGACCATGTAGAAGGCCGCTTCGGGCAGGTGATCGTATTCGCCGTCGACCACCGCCTTGAACGAGGCGACCGTGTCTTCGAGCTGGACGAACTGGCCGGGAATGTTGGTGAACACCTCGGCGACGTGGAACGGCTGCGACAGGAACTTCTGGATCTTGCGCGCACGGGCCACGGTCAGCTTATCTTCTTCCGACAGCTCGTCCATGCCCAGGATGGCGATGATGTCCTGGAGGCTCTTGTACTTCTGCAGCGTTTCCTGGACGCGGCGGGCGGTGTTGTAATGCTCCTCGCCGACAACGCGCGGTTCGAGCACGCGGCTGGTCGAGTCGAGCGGGTCGACGGCCGGGTAGATACCCAGTTCCGAGATCGCACGGTTGAGCGTGGTGGTCGCGTCGAGGTGGGCGAACGAGGTGGCCGGGGCCGGGTCGGTAAGGTCGTCAGCGGGAACGTAGATGGCCTGGACCGAGGTGATCGAACCCTTGTTGGTCGAGGTGATGCGTTCCTGCAGGTTACCCATGTCGGTCGACAGCGTCGGCTGGTAACCCACGGCCGAAGGAATGCGGCCGAGCAATGCGGACACTTCCGAACCCGCCTGCGTGAAGCGGAAGATGTTGTCGACGAAGAACAGCACGTCCTGGCCTTCGACGTCGCGGAAGTATTCCGCCATGGTCAGGCCCGACAGTGCAACGCGGGCACGTGCGCCCGGCGGTTCGTTCATCTGGCCGAACACCAGCGCAACCTTCGAACCTTCCGAGATGGCATTGCCGTCGGCGTCCTTGGCGATAACGCCGGCGTCGAGGAATTCGTGATAGAGGTCGTTACCCTCGCGGGTCCGTTCACCGACACCGGCGAAGACGGACACGCCGCCATGGCCCTTGGCGATGTTGTTGATCAGTTCCTGGATCAGCACGGTCTTGCCGACGCCGGCACCGCCGAACAGGCCGATCTTGCCGCCGCGTGCATAGGGCGCGAGCAGGTCGATGACCTTGATCCCGGTGACGAGGATGGCCGCGTCGGTCGACTGGTCGACGAACAGCGGGGCCTCGGCGTGGATCGGCATCGTCTGGTCGGCGCCGACCGGGCCGCGTTCGTCGATCGGCTCGCCGATGACGTTCATGATGCGGCCAAGGGTCTTCGGACCGACCGGGACCGAGATCTGCGCGCCGGTGTTGACGACTTCCTGGCCGCGGACGAGGCCGTCGGTGCCGTCCATGGCGATCGTGCGAACGGTGTTTTCACCGAGGTGCTGCGCCACTTCGAGGACCAGCGTGTTGTCGCCGTTCTTCGTTTCGAGCGCGGTCAGGATGGCGGGCAGTTCGCCTTCGAACTGCACGTCGACGACGGCGCCGATAACCTGGCTGATGGTGCCGTTGGGCGATTTGTTGAGTACGGGTGCGGTGGCCATGATCTATGTCCTGACTTGGGGTTTATCGCGTCTTAACCGACGCAGACATTTTCCGGATCGGCGAAGGTCCATTCGCCTTCGCCAGCAGTGAGTGTCGCCTTGTTGCGCAGATATTCGTCGTCGCCGAGGCCGAACTCGCACACGACGTCGGGCGAACCCATGCCGGCGCGCTTGCACATCGCGGTGTTGATCGGTCCCTCGTCCGGGCAGGCTTCGGCGTATTTTTCCGTCAGCAACGCCTGGTCGGGCGCGGGCAAGGTTTCGATCGGTTCGGGCGTCACGACCTGTTCGGGCGCAGTCTGGGCGGCGGGTTCTTCGCCGCAAGCTGCGAGCAGGGCGAGGGGCAGGAGGAGGGCAAGCTTGTTCACGTAGGGTCCTTAGAGAGCTTCCGCACCGGCGATGATTTCGATCAGCTCGGTGGTAATAGCGGCCTGGCGGCTGCGGTTGTACTGGATGGTCAGCTTGTTGATCAGATCGCCGGCGTTGCGCGTGGCATTGTCCATGGCGGTCATCGAGGCTCCCTGTTCGGACGCCTCGCGTTCGAGCAGCGAACCGAACAGCTGCGTCTTGACGTAGCGCGGCAGCAGTTCCTCGAGGATTTCCTCCTCACCGGGTTCGTAATCGACCACCGCGTCGCCGCCGGTCCCGGCATCGCTTTCGGGCGAGGGGACGGGGATCAGCTGGTCGACGGTCGGGTCCTGCGCCAGTGCCGAGCGGAAGACCGGGTAGATCAGGTGGGCAATGTCGAATTCGCCCTGCTCGAAGCGGCCGATCAGATCGTCGGCGATCGCTTCGGCTTCCTCGAACCCGGGGGTGCGGACCTCGGAGGTGTCGAAATGCTTTTCGATACGTTCGGCGAAATCGCGCTTGATGGGCGCGCGGCCCTTCTTGCCGACGAGATAGAAGCGCACTTCCTTGCCTTCGGCGATCAGCGACCGGGCCTTGGCCTTGGCGGCCTTGACGATGTTGGCGTTGAGACCGCCGCACAGGCCCTTGTCGGTGTTGACCACCACCAGCAGGTGACGCTGGTCGGCGCCATTGCCGGCCAGCAGCTGAGGCGCGCTGTCGCCGCTGACCTTGCCGGCCAGCGATGCCATCACGCCCGAAAGCCGTTCGGCATAGGGGCGTGCGGCTTCGGCCGCAGCCTGCGCACGGCGCAGCTTGGCCGCTGCCACCATCTGCTTGGCCTTGGTGATCTTCTGGGTCGACTTGACCGAGTTGATACGGCCCTTGAGTTCCTTGAGGCTAGCCATTTCGGCTCCCTATCTTCGTGTCTCTGGGCTCAGGCGAACTGCTTGGCGAAGGTCTTGAGCGCGTCGATGACCTTGTTCTTGGTGTCGTCTTCGAACTTGCCGGTGGTGCGGATCTCTTCCAGCACGCCAGCGTGTTCCGTGCGCATGTAGCTGAGCATCTGCTCTTCGTACTCGGTCACACGGTCGACGGGCACGCTGTCGATATAGCCATTGGTGCCGGCGAAGATCGAGACGGTCTGCTCTTCGAACGGCATCGGCGAGAACTGCGGCTGCTTGAGCAGCTCGGTCAGGCGTGCACCGCGGTTGAGCAGACGCTGCGTCGCAGCATCGAGGTCCGAACCGAACTGCGCGAAGGCCGCCATTTCACGGTACTGCGCGAGGTCGAGCTTCATCGAACCCGAAACCTTCTTCATGGCCTTGGTCTGGGCGGCGCCGCCGACACGGCTGACCGACAAGCCGACGTTGATGGCCGGACGGACGCCCTGGTAGAAGAGGTCGGTTTCGAGGAAGATCTGGCCGTCGGTGATCGAGATCACGTTGGTCGGGATGTAAGCCGAAACGTCGCCCGCCTGCGTTTCGATGATCGGCAGCGCGGTCAGCGAACCGCCGCCCTCGGCCTTGCTCATCTTCGCCGCGCGCTCGAGCAGGCGGCTGTGCAGGTAGAACACGTCACCCGGGTAGGCTTCGCGGCCCGGAGGACGACGCAGCAGCAGCGACATCTGGCGATAGGCCACGGCCTGCTTGGAGAGGTCGTCGTAGCAGATCACGGCGTGCATGCCGTTATCGCGGAAATATTCACCCATCGCGCAGCCGGTGTAGGGCGCGAGATACTGCAGCGGGGCAGGCTCCGAAGCGGTCGCGGCGATGACGATCGAATATTCCATCGCGCCGTTTTCTTCGAGCTGCTTGACGATCTGCGCCACGGTCGAACGCTTCTGGCCGACCGCGACATAGACGCAGTAGAGCTTCTTGTTCTCGTCGTCGCCGGCGTTCGCTTCCTTCTGGTTGATGAAGGTGTCGATCGCGACGGCAGACTTGCCGGTCTGACGGTCGCCGATGATCAGCTCGCGCTGGCCGCGGCCGACGGGGACGAGGGCGTCGACGGCCTTCAGGCCCGACTGGACGGGTTCGGAAACCGATTCGCGCGGGATGATGCCCGGTGCCTTCACTTCGACGCGGCGGCGTTCGGTCGATTCGATCGGGCCCTTGCCGTCGATCGGGTTGCCGAGCGCATCGACCACGCGGCCGAGCAGGCCCTTGCCGACGGGGACGTCGACGATGGTGTTGGTCCGCTTGACGCTGTCGCCTTCGCCGATTTCCTGGTCCGAGCCGAAGATCACCGCACCGACATTGTCGGCTTCGAGGTTCAACGCCATGCCCTGAACGCCGTTGGCGAATTCGATCATCTCGCCGGCCTGCACGTTGTCGAGGCCGTGGATGCGGGCGATACCGTCACCCACCGACAGCACGGTGCCGACTTCGCTGACTTCGGCTTCGGTCCCGAAATTGGCGATCTGGTCCTTGATGACCTTGGAGATTTCTGCGGCGCGGATATCCATGATGTGTGTCCTTTAAGCCTTCATGGCTTGCGAAAGCGAATTGAGACGGGTGCGGATCGAAGCGTCGATACGCTTCGATCCGATGGTGACGACGAGGCCGCCGAGCAGATCGGGCTCGACCTTCGTGGAAAGTTTGACCGTACGCCCCTCGCGGGCGGTCAGCCTGGCCTTGAGATCGGCCAGCTGCGTATCGGTAAGTGCATGGGCGCTGGTGACTTCGGCCGTCACTTCGCCGCGCTGCGCGGCAGCGATCGAGCGGAAGGCGCGGATCACCTTGGGTAGTTCGGCAAGTCGGCGGTTCTGCGCCAGCACGCCGAGGAAATTCTGCGTCAGCTCGGTCACGCCGAGGATCGCGGAAACACCCCACAGGGCCTTCTGCGCATCGCTGCGGCCAACCTTGGGATTGGTGGTGACGGCGGCGAGCTCGCTCGATTCGGCGAGAGCGGTCTCGAGCTGGCCGAGATCCGATTCGACCGCAGTCACGGTTCCGTTTTCGCTGGCGAGATCGAACAGGGCCGAAGCGTAACGCCCTGCCAGGCTAGCCTGAATACCGGCGGAATTATCCACGCGCTTAAGATCCTCTCGGGTCCGGAAGAAAAGTCTGTGTGACCAAGCCGGTCATGGGCCGACGGGAGTCGCCCCGGAAGGTCGGCGCGCGCCTAGCAAAGCCCCCGACGATGGCAAGCCGCCTGCGGGTGGGGAATCTGGACTCCGGGCGGCGTTGGCGTAGAGTGGGTGGCATAAAACAACCGTTCACCGGGGAGAGAAACGTTGGAAATGGTGCCCTTGGCGCCCCGCTGCGGGGTGGAGTTCAAAGATGTGAAGCTGGCCGAGGCGCAGGGGCCGGTGCTCGATGCGATCCGGCAGGCGATCTTCGGACACGGCGTCGCCTTGTTTCGCGGGCAGGACGATTTCACCCCCGAAGCGCATATCGCCTTTGCCCGGCGCTGGGGCGGGATCGACATCAACAATTATTTCCCGCTCACCGCCGACCATCCCGAAATCGCGGTGGTCCGCAAGCGCGCCGACCAGGTCACCAATATCGGCGGCGGGTGGCACACCGACCATTCCTACGACCAGGTGCCCGCGATGGGATCGATCCTCGTGGCGCGCACCCTGCCGCCGAGCGGCGGTGATACGCTGTGGGCGCATATGGGCGCGGCCTATGATGCGTTGCCGGACACGCTCAAGCAGGAGATCGAGGGGCTCGAAGCCTATCACACCGCCGACCATATCTATGAGGAAGGCGGGCTCTACGCGCAGACCGACATGGGCCGCGACCTGCGCGGTCAGTCGATCACCACCGGGGCCACGCATCCGGTGGTGATCCGCCACCCGCAGACCGGGCGCAAGCTGCTTTACGTCAACAGCGCCTTCACCATCAATATCGTCGGGCGAAGCCGTGAAGACAGCCTGCCGCTGCTCCAGCGGCTCTATGATGCGGCGACAGCGGCGGACAACACCTGCCGGGTGGCATGGGAACCGGGCTCGGTGGCGATCTGGGACAATCGCACGACCTGGCACCTCGCGATGAACGACTATCAGGGCCATGCCCGCGAAATGCACCGCATCACGCTGACCGGCGAACCGCTGGCGGCCTAGTTCCGGGCGTTACACTCGTACACCAGCCGCTCGTTGGCCTGCTGCGGCAACTGGCCAAGCACTTCGCCCTGCAACTCGCCCAGCCGCGCGGCGGCATTGTCGCTGCCGCATTCGGGCGCGGTGTATTTGCCGCGTGCTTCGCGGGCTTCGGTCATCGCGCTGCGCGGCAGCAGATAGCGTTCGGAGCGGAAGATGCGGCGGTCGGGGTCGAAGCTGTTGACCGAGACCGCGTCTTCCGAATTGGGCACGAACACCCGGCTCCAGCTGCCGCCGGCAAAACCGTATTGCGTGCGGGTGTTCACGCATCCGTCGGGCGTCCAGTCGAATTCGATATCCTCGACCTTGGCGCTGGTGATCCGGCTGCGTTCGGGGATCAGCCGGCACAGGAGCGCATAATCTTCGCCGCCAGCGGCGGGGCCGGGTTCGGCGGCGCCTTGCCCGTCCTGCATCGCGGCGGCGACGCGCCGGTCGATCTCGTCGAGCCCGGGACGGGTCAGATAGGCCGCCAGCGCCGCAAGCACGACCACGGCGGTCGCGCCCGCCGCGATCCGCAACCGGGTCTCGTCGCGCGGCTCTGCGCGCCACAGCGTCATCGCCCAATGGCCCAGCCCGAAGGCCACCAGCAGTAGGACGAACGACAGGAAGACGCGGTCCTCTCGCTCGACGATCACGCCCTGTTCGGCTTCGAGCAGCGCGCGCTCGCGCTGGGTGCGGCGCTCTTCGGCGCGTTCGGCCAGATCGGCGCGCGCAGCCATCTGTTCGCGCTCGAGCCGCTCGCGTTCGGCCTCGTCGAGATCGGCCATAGACCGGCAGGTGCTGGTGTTGATCCGCGGCTCGACATCGTTGGCGCGCAGGAAGGGCACCAGCTCGCGGTTCGATACGGCGAAGAAGAACTCGGCGTCGCCGCCGTCATTGTCCGCCCCGAAGCTGTTCACCCCGACCACCCGGCCGCACGGATCGAGCAGCGGGCCGCCCGAATTTCCGCGCGCGATGGGGGCGGTGTGCAGGATGGTGTCGAATTGGCGGCTGGGCCGCGCACCCGATATGAACCCACGGCTCTTGACCGGGGGCTGGCTGCGGAAGATATCGCTGATATCGAGCCCCTGCGCACGATCGACATTCATCGGATAGCCGACGCTGGTCACCTCGCCGCTGTCGGGCGGCATCCCGCCGGCCAGCGCCAGCGGGGGCAGGCGCAGGTCCCCGGTAATGCGGATGAGTGCCAGATCGTTGCGCGCCAGCACCGCGATGATCCGGCCATAGACCGCTTCGCCGCCGCCGGTCGGGACGATGCCGATCTGCATTCCCTCGTCACGCAGTGCATCGCGCACCACATGCGCATTGGTGACCACCGTATCGCCAGTGACCGCGAAGCCGGTGCCATGGCTGATCGGGAACAGTTCGCCGTCGCGCTCGCCCACGATCACCACCCGCACCACGCCACGCGCGGCCGCGTCGATATCCGCGGGTTCGGCGTGGGCGGGCACGGACGCCAGCAGCGGCGCGAGCAGCGCAAGCAGCGCGGCGATAGGGGTGAAAAAGCGGGCCATTGCGGCGCCTTGTGACGATCATTCGCTTTGACCGCAAGGCGCGGGATGCCAGCGCAATTCGGTGCGGGCACAAGCGTTGCCCTTGCGCTATGAAGGGCACTGCGATGATCGACGACGATACAGCCTGGGCCGCCGTGGAGCGGCGCGACCGCACCTTCGACGGACGCTTCGTCACCGGCGTGCTGACCACCGGCATCTATTGCCGCCCGTCCTGCGCCGCGCGGCACCCGCGCCGCAGCAACGTGCGTTTCTTCGCCGATGGTACAGCGGCGCGCGCGGCGGGATTGCGCGCCTGCAGGAGGTGCCTGCCCGATGATGTCGGCCGCGACGAGGCGGCAGTGCTCGCCGCGATCGACGAGATCCGCCAGGCCGAAGATGCGCCCTCGCTCGCCGCGCTGGCGCAGCTGACCGGCTATTCGCCCGCCCATTTCCAGCGGGTGTTCAAACGCGCCATCGGTCTTTCGCCTGCCGCCTATGCCCGCGCCTTACGCGAGGAACGCGCGCGCGATGCGCTGTCGGGCGGCGACAGCGTGACAGGTGCGATCTACGAGGCGGGCTATGGCTCGGCCTCGCGCTTTTACGAGAATACGAAAGGACGGCTGGGCATGGCGGCAAGCGCATGGGCGAATGGCGGGGCGGGAGTGACGATCCGCTGGGCAGTGGTCGACACCACCATGGGACCGATGCTGGTGGCGGCGACCGACAAGGGTGTGTGCCGGCTGTCCTTCGGCGAAGACGAGAGCGAATTGCACCGGCGCTTCCCCAGGGCCGATCTGGTCGAAGGCGGCGCGGCGTTCGGCGAATTGCTCGCTGATGTCGTCGCCAGCGTCGAGACGCCGGGCGATTTCGCGCATATCCCGCTCGACGTGAAGGGCACCGCTTTCCAGGAAGCGTGCTGGGCAGCCTTGCGCGCGATCCCGCCGGGCGAAACGCGCACCTATGCCGAAATTGCCGCGGCCGCGGGCAATGCCAAGGCGGTGCGCGCCGCGGGCAGCGCCAATGCGCGCAACAATGTCGCGGTGCTGATCCCCTGCCACCGCGTGGTGCGCAAGGGCGGCGATCTGGGCGGCTATGCCTATGGCCAGGACATCAAGCGCGAATTGCTCGAACGGGAGCGGAAATGATCCGCAGGATCGACGCATTCACCGCGCTGCCAGCCGTCCTTGTATTGCGATCCATTCGCATTAACTAGTGGCCATGAGCACCAGACCTCCCCCGCGGACGCTTACCGTCCTCTCGCGCCAGTCCCTTTCGCCCTCGATGATCCGGGTATCACTCGGTGGTCCGGGCCTGGCGGGGTTTCCGCCCGATTTCGCAGGCGGCTACGTCAAGCTCATGCTGGCCCCGGCCACCGCGGGCAGCAAGCCGGTGGTCCGCACCTATACCATCCGCCACCAGGCCGAGGATGCGATCGCGATCGATTTCGCCCTGCACGGCGGCGAAGCTGCGGGCCCGGCGACCCGCTGGGCGCTGTCGGCCACGCCCGGCGACACGATCGAGGTGGGCGGTCCGGGCCTGCCCAAGCCGCTGCCGCAGGGGCGCGATTTCTATCTCGTCGCGGGCGACATGACCGCGCTGCCGGCGATCGCGGTCAATCTCGAAGCATTGCCGGCCGATGCGCGCGGGTTCGCTGCGATCGAGATCCAGGACGAACGCGACCGGCAGGATATCGCTGCGCCCGAGGGTGTCGAGATCGCCTGGCTGGTCAATCCCGATCCTGGACAGCGGCCCGCGCTGCTGGTCGATGCGCTGCGCAGTGCCACGCGGCCCGAAGGCTCGCTTGCCGCATGGGCAGCGTGCGAATTTTCCGCAATGAAGCGCCTGCGCGAATATCTGCGCGGCGAACTCGCGCTCGCGCCCGCCGATCTCTACCTTTCCAGCTATTGGAAACACGGCATGATCGAGGACGAACACAAGCTGGCCAAGCAGCAGGACGCCGCCGCGCAGCCTGCCTGAATCAAACCGGGGCGGACCCAAGGTCCGCCCCGCATGATCCGGATTCTGCAGCCCGATCAGAGGCCCGAGTTCATTCCGTCGACGCTCTTGCTGACGAGGATGTTGACCGCCACGCGGCGGTTCTGCGCCTTGCCCTGTTCGGTGGTGTTGTCCGCCGCCGGATCGGCCTCGGCCATGCCGGTGGGGGTCAGCATCCGGTAGGGTGCCCAGTCGCATTCCTGCTGGAGGAAGTTGACCACACGCGAGGCGCGCTTTTCGCTCAGCTCCTGGTTGTATTCATAGTCGCCGGTCAGATCGGTGTAGCCGACCACCAGCAGCAGCGCGTTGTCGGTGTTCTTTGCCTGCGCCGCGGCCTGGCACAGCTCGTAGCGCGCCTGCTGGGAAAGATTGTACTTGGCCGTGTCGAAATAGACGTTAGTCGTGCCCTTGATATTGTACTGGTCGATATTGGCGACGCGGCCACGCAACGCCTCGGTCGCGGCTTCATTGGCGGTGAAGCGCTGGTCGGTCCCGGTGTGGATCATTCGCGCGGTTTCGAGATGCTTGCTCTTGAGCGCGACCTTGGTGGCGATCAGCCCGCGATTGGCCCATTCGACCGTCTCGACTTCGACCGGCAGCCCATTGAGCAGGTCGGCGGCCGAAAGCTGGTCCTTGTCGAGACCCAGGAAACCACCGCTGCTGCGGATTTCGGTTGCGGGGCTGAGCGCGATTACGGTGCGCGTGCCATCGGCGCTGGTCACCTGCACCTTGTCGCCGTCGCGCGCCGAAATGACGCCTTCGAATTCGGGGCCTTCGGGCATGCCCGACAGGTCGCTTGGCGTCGTGCCGACAACGGTCATCGGTTCGCCGCCGCTATTCGCGCCGCCTTGGGGCTCAAGCTCCTGCGCCTGCGCACCAGCAGTGACGGGCAGGACGAGCGCGGCGAGCGCTGCGACTGTCTTCGAACTTTTGGACAAGGCAATCATATTCATACTCCTTCAATTCGAACCGACACGGGCCGTCGAGCGGGTGTGGAATGCCGCTTTCTCCCCAATTGCGCCTGTGCGGTCAATCAGCCCCCTTCATTCGGTAACGGCTTGGTCGAGCGGCGCGGGGCCGCAGGCGGGGGCTGGTGTTGCCCGCAGCCTGTCTCGCAAATGAACCGAGACGCGCAAACCTTTTGCCAAGCCGGTGGGCGGGGCAGGAAGTGCGATGAACCGACGCTTACCCGTTCCGCGCCCAGCCGGCGCGCGCCGGTTCGAGCGTTTCGAGGAAGCTTTCGGCGCTGTCGAGATAGTCGCGCTGGCGTTCCTCGCCCATCCGGTCCCAGGTGGCATAGATCCGCCCGATCCGGTGGTTCTTCTCCAGACGTTCGCGGTGCCGGTCCATGAAGTGCCAGTACAGCGGATTGAAGGGGCAGGCGCCTTCGCCCGTCTTCTTGCTGGGCGAATAGGTGCAGCCGGCGCAGTAATTGCTCATCTTGTTGATGTAATTGCCGCTTGCCGCATAGGGCTTGGACGCCAGCTTTCCGCCATCGGCATAAAGGATCATCGCCGCCACATTGGGCAATTCGACCCATTCATAGGCATCGGCATAGACCACCAGATACCAATCCTGCACCTCGCGCGGGTCGATCCCCGCCAGCAGTGCGAAATTGCCCAGCACCATCAGCCGCTGGATATGGTGCGCATGCGCATTGTCGCGGGTCGAGCGGATGCAGTCGGCGAGGCAGGCCATGTCGGTTTCGCCGGTCCAGTAGAACTCGGGCAGGCCGCGCTGCGCGTTGAGCGCATTCGCTTTCTGCAGATGCGGCATCTGGTGCCAGTAGAACCCACGCACATATTCGCGCCACCCGATGATCTGGCGGATGAAGCCTTCGACGCTGTTGAGCGGCGCGCGCCCCTCGCGATAGGCTTCCTCGGCCCGGCGGCACAGCTCGAGCGGGTCGAGCAGGCCGAGATTGATGCTGGTCGAAAGCATAGAATGGAACAGGTCGTCCTCGCCCGCGACCATGGCGTCCTGATAGGGGCCGAAGCACTCGATGCGTTCGGCGAAGAAAGCATCGGCGGCCTCTTCGGCCTGCTCGCGCGTCACCGGCCAGCCGAATGTGTCGAGCGAGCCGAAATGGTCGCCGAACCGCGCCTCGACCAGCTCGATGACCTCCTGTGTCACGGTGTCGGGTTCGAACTTGGGGCGTTCCGGGGCGGCGAGCCCCTCCTTGGGCGGCTTGCGGTTCTCGCTATCGTAATTCCACGCGCCGCCTTCAGGCTTGCCGTCCTCGGCCATGAGCAGCCCGGTCTTGCGCCGCATCTCGCGGTAGAAGAACTCCATCCGCAATTCCTTGCGGTCCTGCGCCCATTCGTCGAACTCGGCCTGGGTGGAGATGAAGCGGTCGTCGCGCAGGATTTCTATTTCGCAGGCGAACTTGTCCGCCCATTGCTCCATGTCCTGCCTGACGCGCCATTCGCCCGCCTCGACCACGCTGACCAACCGCGGGCCGTGCCGTTCGATCGCGCGCGCGACCTCGCCGGTGAAGCTGCCCGCATTCTCCGGATCGCCAAGTTCGGTGTAGTCGACGCTCCATCCCGCACCGCGCAATTCCGCGGCGAAATGGCGCATTGCGGAAAAGATCAGCGCGATCTTCTGCTTGTGGTGGCGGACATAGGTCGCCTCGTCCCACACCTCCATCATCAGGATGACACTATCGTCCTTGGTGCGCCCGCGCAGGCTGGCAAGGTCGCGGGTCAGCTGGTCGCCGAGGATGGGCACAAGGACGGGGCCGGGCATGGTTGTTCCAATGCCCGGCTCCCGCGATGGTGCCTTACAGCTTGGCGATTTCCTGCTTCGCCGCATTCATGCCCTGTTCGATGGCCTCGGGACCGAAGCCAGCCTTCTCGACGCGGACGAAGTGCAGATCGTCCACTCCGATGAAACCGAAGAAGGTGGTCAGCAGACTTTCCTGGTTCTCGGCCAGCTGGTCGGTCGAATATTCGCCGCCGCGCGCGGAGGCGACCACGACCTTGCGGCCGCCCGCGAGCCCTTCGGGTCCGTTTGCGCCATATTTGAACGTCACGCCGGGCACGCCGAGCCGGTCGAGCCATGCCTTGAGCTGGCTGGGGATGGTGAAATTGTACATCGGCGCGCCGACGATCACCACGTCGCTGGCGAGGAATTCGTCGAGTACCGCGCGCTGTTCGGGATAGGCTGCAGCAACCGCTTCCTCATGCGTTTCGGGCGGGGTGCGGATCGCGCTGGTGGTGATCGGGTCGATATGCGGCAGCGGTTCGGCCACGAGATCGCGGGTGACGACCTTGGCCTCGGGATGCTTGGCAGTGAAATGGGCGAGCAGTTCGTCGGTCAGCTTGCGGCTGATCGACTGGTCGCCGGTGGTCGAGCTGTCGATACGAAGGATTTGCATAGGGTGAACTCCATAGTTACTGTTGATAACCTGGAGGCCATATGGAAACTGTACCCCACCCCGCGCAAGAAGGCACTTCGTTGTCCGATAGGGACACGGGTGTTCCCCTTGAGGTTCACAATGCGCCGCAATGCACCGCGGTGAACGACATCCTCGCGCGTGTCGGCGACAAATGGTCGGTTCGCGTGGTGATGGGGCTGGCCGACGGGTCGCGGCGGTTCAACGAATTGCGGCGCGATATCCCGGGTATTTCGCAGCGCATGCTGACGCGCACGCTGCGCGGGCTCGAACGCGACGGGCTGGTCAGTCGCACGGTCACCCCCAGCGTGCCGCCGCGGGTCGACTATGCGCTCACCGCGCTGGGGCGCTCGCTGTGCGATCCGGTGGCGCAGCTGGGCAATTGGGCGATTGCCAATATCGGCAAGGTCGAGGCCGCGCGTGCGGTCTATGACGGCGGTCAGGACTAGGCCGAAAGGTCGAGCTTTTCGCGCAGCATGTCGAGCGCGGCGCGCAGCGCGGCGATCCGTACGCCGTCGCGGCCGATCGGCCCGAAATGCTCTTCGCGGTGAGTCAGCGCGCCGGTGGTATCGGCGAGCGCAAAATGGACGAGGCCTTCCTCGTCACCTTCGCCCCCGGGGCCAGCGAAACCGGTAATCGAAACCGCCAGCTGCGCGTCCGATCGTTCAAGCGCGCCTGCGGCCATCGCTTCGGCGACCGCGCGGCTGACTGCGCCGCAATTCTCGACCATGTCACTTGCGAGACCCAGCAGATCGCATTTGGCCCCATCCGAATAGGACACCACGCCGCGGTCGAACACGTGGCTGTAACCCGGGACGTCGGTGAACAGTGCAGCGAGCAAGCCGCCGGTGCAGCTTTCGGCGGTGGCCAGCTGCCAACCGCGGTCCTTGGCGGCGGCAAGGATTCGCTCGGCCAGCCGGCAGACGTCGTCGGGAAGGGCAGCTTCGAGTTCTTCGGCCATACGGCGGCAAACGTACCGGAGAAACGCCGGGTTCCCGAACTTGCGCGGCCCACGTCTAGACGAAGCTGTAGGGGTCGATATCGACTGCCACGCGCACGCCGGGCGGGTGGTCGATCGCGGCCAACCACCGGCGGATGACCTGCTGCAATTGAACGCTGCGCCGTGCGTTGATCAGGAAGCGGTAGCGATAGCGGCCGCGCAGCAATGCCATCGGGGCGGGCGCGGGGCCGAGGATCATGCATTCGGCGACATCGGGGCGGAAGGCGCCGATGCGGTTGGCCGCCTCGCGCGCCTCCGCATCGTCTTCGCTCGAAATGATGATCGAGGCCCAGCGGCCGAAGGGCGGGGCGCCCGCCTCGCGCCGCATCTCGGTCTCGGCGGAATAGAAGGCATCCCGGTCGCCCGCGGCCAGCGCGGCAATCACCGGCGCGTCGGGGTGGCGCGTCTGCAGCAGCACTTCGCCCGGTTTCGAACCGCGCCCGGCGCGCCCGGCGACCTGCGCGACCTGCTGGTAGGTCCGCTCGCCCGCGCGCAGATCGCCGCCCTCGAGCCCGAGATCGGCATCGACCACGCCGACCAGTGTCAGCTCGGGGAAATGGAACCCCTTGGTTACCAATTGCGTGCCGACGATCACGTCCACCTCGCGCGCCTCGACTGCGGCGATGAATTCGGCGGCTCTGCCGGGCGAATTGAGCGTGTCCGAAGTGGCGACGAAGACACGCGCCTGCGGCAAGCGTTCGGCCACTTCGTCGGCGATCCGTTCGACCCCCGGGCCGCAGGCGACGAGGCAGTCGGGCTCGCCGCATTCGGTGCAGGTCTTGGGGGCAGGGGCCTCATGCCCGCAATGGTGGCAGGCAAGCCGGTTGGTGAAGCGGTGTTCGACCAGCCATGCGCTGCAATTGGGGCACTGGTAGCGAAAGCCGCAATTGCGGCACAGCGTCAGCGGCGCATAGCCGCGCCGGTTGAGGAACAGCAGCGATTGTTCGCCGCGTTCGAGCCGCGCCTCGATCCCGTCGACCAGCCGCTGCGCCAGCCACATGCCCTGCGGCGGCTTTTCCTCGGTCAGGTCGATCGTCTCGATCGTGGGCATCTGCGCCCCACCGTAGCGGCTCGGCAGGTCGATCTTCGCGTAGATCCCGCTTTCGGCCATCTGCAGGCTTTCGAGCGCGGGGGTGGCGCTGGCGAGCACGACGGGTACCTGCTCGAAATGCCCGCGCATCACCGCGACGTCGCGCGCATTGTAGCGCACGCCCTCTTCCTGCTTGAAGCTGGTCTCGTGCGCTTCGTCGACCACGATCAGGCCGAGCCGCGCGAAGGGCAGGAACAGCGCCGAACGCGCGCCGACGACGACCTGCGCGCTGCCTTCGGATACGGCGCGGTAGGCGCGCCGGCGTTCGGTCGATTTGAGCGAGGAATGCCACAGCACCGGCGGCGCGCCGAACCGCTCCTCGAAGCGGTGAAGGAAGTTCTCGGTCAGCGCGATTTCGGGCAGCAGGACCAGTACCTGCCGCTCCATCCGCAGCGCCTCGGCAACGGGTTCGAAATAGGTTTCGGTCTTGCCCGACCCGGTCACCCCGTCGAGCAGGAAGGGGGCAAATTCGGCCTTGCGCACCGCGCTGGAGAAGATGTCCGCCGCCTCGCGCTGCTGCGCGCTTAGCGCGATCTCGACGAAATCGGGCCGCGCGGGCGGATAGGGCCGGTCGCAATTGACCTCCACCGGTTCGAGTGCGCCGTGGTTGACCAGCCCGCGCAGCACGCCTTCGGAAACCCCGGCGATCCCTGCCAGTTCGCGGATCGTCGCCTGCTCGCCTTCCAGCGCGCCCAATGCCGCCTCGCGCTGCGGGGTCATGCGCTCGGGCATCCCGCCGGTCAGGCGGTATTCGGTCATTGTTGCGGGACCCTTGAGCGCGCCGCCCGATGCCAGCGCCATCCGTGCCACGCTCGCCAGCGAGGCGACGTAATAGTCGGCGGTCCATTCGATCAACCGTCTGAGCGCGGCGGAGAGCGGCGGCACGGGCAGCACCCCGCGCAAATTGCGCAGCTTCTCTACCGGAACTTCGGTTCCCGGGAGCCGTTCAGCTTCCCAGACGATCCCGATCACCGTGCGCGGACCCAGCGGGCATTCAACCACGGAACCCGCAGCGACATCCATGCCCTCGGGCACCTTGTAGTCGAGCGGGCCGAGAGCGGCATTGAGGACGAGGCAGCGCACGCGGTTCATGGCCCGGCCATATGGGCGGCCACAGGTGTGCGAAACAAGGGCAGGATACAATGAGGACCAGCGATATGACCGATATTCTCGTCAAACCCACCGGACGCCGCGGCTTCCTCGGAGGAGCCATGGCCGGGGGCGGCCTGCTGCTGCTGCCCGCCTGTTCGACGATACCCGGTTTCGGCATGGTCGATGCGGTCCAGCGGATCCTGTTCCTGTCGAGCGAGCGGGCGTTCGCGCGGATGCTCGAGGGCGGCGGCTTCTGGGACGAACAGGTCGCGCAGGTCGGCTTCGGCGAGCTGCTGGGCGCGCGCAGCGACGTCCTGTCACGCATCCTCACCTCCGCATTGTTCAAGAGCCGGCTCGAAAACGCGTTTGGCGATATCGCCTATGAAGGCGCGCAGCGCGCGGCACCGCTGGTGACCGATGCGGTGCGCACCATCGGCATCCAGAACGCGATCGACCTCGTGCGCGGCGGGCCCACCGCAGCGACCGGTTTCCTGCGCGGCTCAATGGGCCGGAGCCTGATAGAGGCGATGGTGCCCGAACTGGGCGACGCGCTGCGCGTGGCGCAGGATCCGCTGGTGGCGGAGCTGGTGCAGGGCCTCGCCGGGGTCGATCTGGCGGGCGCGGTTACGCGCTTCGCAGGCACTATCGACACCACCATCTGGCGCGAGATCGGGACCGAGGAAGCGGCGATCCGCCGCAACCCGCAGGCCACGCGCGATCCGCTGATCATCGGCGTGTTCGGCGCGGGCGCGCAGTACTAGCCGCAGGCCATATCGGGCGCTAAGGCTCTGCGGGAATCGCAATTCCCCCGGAGCCTTCGCGCATGAAATTCTTCGTCGACACCGCCGATATCGCCGACATCAGGGAAATGGCCGACACCGGCCTGCTCGACGGCGTCACCACCAATCCGTCGCTGATCGCCAAATCGGGCCGCGACTTCATGGAAGTGACGAAGGAAATCTGCGATATCGTGGACGGCCCGGTCAGCGCCGAAGTCGTCGCGCTCGATCACGACACGATGATGAAAGAGGCCGAAACGCTGCGCAAGATCGCGGACAATGTCTGCATCAAGGTGCCGCTGACGATCGACGGGCTCAAGACCTGCAAGAAGCTGACCGGCGATGGCACGATGGTCAATGTGACGCTGTGCTTCTCCGCCAACCAGGCGCTGCTGGCGGCCAAGGCGGGGGCGACCTTCGTTTCGCCCTTCGTCGGGCGGCATGATGACAACGGCTTCGACGGCATGGCGCTGATCCGCGATATCCGCCTGATCTACGACAACTATCCCAATTTCTCGACCGAGATCCTCGTCGCCTCGATCCGCAATCCGGTGCATGTGCTCGAAAGCGCGCGCATCGGTGCCGATGTCGCAACCATGCCCGCGGCGGTGATCAAGGGCCTGTTCAAGCATGTCCTGACCGAAAAGGGCATCGAAGGCTTCCTCAAGGACTGGGACAAGACGGGCCAGTCGATCCCCACCGCATAAGTGAGCGAACAGACCCCTCTCGACCGCTTCAAGCAGGCGCTGGCCGGCGCCAGCCGCGCGCTCGCGCATGAAGCGGAGGTCGAAGTCGCGTGGAGCGCGGATGCGCCGACCCAGTCGGGCAAGAACTTCCGCGTGCCGCTGCCCGGGCGCAATCTCCCGCGCGAGCAGGCGATCGAAGCGCGCGGCTTTGCCGACAGTTTTGCGCTGCGGCTGCGGCATCACAGCGAAGCGCTGCACGGCAAGGGCGCGCCGCCCGACCCGATCGCGCGCGCCTGCTACGACGCGATCGAACAGGTCCGCTACGAAGCAATCGGCTCGACGCGCTATGCCGGCATTCGCGGCAATCTCGACGCGGCGGTCGAAATGCGCACAGCGTCCGATCCGATCGTGCGCGCCGAGGCGGCGGGCGATGTCCCGCTGCCCACCGCGCTGTCGCTGATGCTCCGCGAGGCGCTGACCGGCGAAGCGGTGCCCGAACGCGCCCGCGCGGGGGTTGATCTGGTGCGCGAGGATATCCTTGCCAAGATCGGCACCGATATGGACGGGCTGGCCGATGTGCTCGACGACCAGCGCGCCTTCCAGAACCTGACGCTCGACATCCTGCGCGATCTCGACCTGACGCTGCCCGAAACCCCCGAACCGACCGATGCCGAGGATGGCGAGGACGAGGAGGGCGAGAACCCCGAGGACCAGGACGAAACCGACGAGGAAGACGAGGGCGGGGCCGAACCCGATGCCGCCGATGCCCGTTCGGAAGTCACCGATGGCGAGGCCGACGGCGACGCCGACCAGGACGTCGAGGGCGAACAGGAAATGTCCGATGGCGATCCGTCGGACGATGGCGAGGAAGGCATGCAGCCCGTCCGCCCCAATCGCCCGTGGACCGACTTTCCCGAAGGCTTCGACTACAAGGCCTATACCCAGAAATTCGACGAGGAGATCGAAGCCGCCGAGCTGTGCGACAATGAAGAGCTCGACCGGCTTCGCACCTATCTCGACAGCCAGCTGGCGGGCCTGCAGGGCGTGGTCACGCGGCTGGCCAACCGGCTGCAGCGCCGGCTCATGGCGCAGCAGAACCGCAGCTGGGACTTCGACCAGGAAGAAGGCATGCTCGATGCCGCACGGCTGACCCGCGTGGTGGTCAGCCCCGGCCATGCGCTCAGCTACAAGATCGAACGCGATACCGAGTTCAAGGACACGGTCGTCACGCTGCTGATCGACAATTCGGGCAGCATGCGCGGGCGGCCGATCTCGATCGCCGCGATCAGCGCCGATATCCTCGCGCGCACGCTCGAACGCTGCGGCGTGAAGACCGAGATCCTCGGCTTCACCACCCGCGCGTGGAAGGGCGGGCAGAGCCGCGAGATGTGGCTCTCCGACGGGCGCCCCGCGAACCCCGGACGCCTCAACGATCTGCGCCACATCCTCTACAAAAAGGCCGACGAGCCGTGGCGCCGCGCGCGCCGCAATCTCGGCCTGATGATGCGCGAGGGGTTGCTCAAGGAAAACATCGACGGCGAGGCGCTGATGTGGGCGCACGACCGCCTGCTGCGCCGCCCCGAGGACCGCCGCATCCTGATGGTCATTTCCGACGGCGCGCCGGTCGACGACAGCTCGCTGTCGGTCAACCCGGCAGGCTTCCTCGAAAGCCATTTGCGCAAGGTGATCGACTGGATCGAGAACCAGTCGCCCGTCCAACTCGCCGCGATCGGCATCGGCCACGACGTCACGCGCTATTACAAGCGTTCGGTGACGATCATGGATGTCGAGCAGTTGGGCGGGACGATTATCGAGCAATTGGCCGATCTGTTCGAGATCGAGAAATAGGCCGCGCCTGTGTGTGCGGGCGCGACGGGCCGAGGGGCGGGGCCAGAAGCCGCAAATCGGGGCGCCTGCTTGCAGGCGAGGAGGAGAGACAAGCTACAATGAACGTTACCGAAGCCGTCCAGACGCGCCGCTCCGTGCGCGCTTTCACTGACCGGAAGGTTGAGCGCGAAACGCTCGCCCGTATCCTCGAGAAGGCGCAGCGCAGCCCGTCGGGCGGCAATACGCAGCCGTGGCACGGGATCGTCCTGACGGGCGAGCCGATGCAGTCGCTGTTCGACCGTATCGCGCAGGATTTGCCAAAGGGGCGCGCGGCGTTTGCACCCGAATACAATGTCTATCCGCCCGAACTCGACGGCGCCTATGAACAGCGCCGCCGCGGGGTGGGCGAGGACATGTACGGCGCGCTCGAAATCTCCCGCGAGGAGAAGGGCAAGCGGCTGATGTGGTTCGCCAACAATTTCCGCGCTTTCGGGGCACCGGTGCTGATGCTGGTCCACACGCCCCGATACATGGGCCCGCCGCAGTGGAGCGATATCGGCATGTGGCTGCAGACACTGGGCCTGCTCGCGCGCGAGGAAGGGCTCGACACCTGCTTCCAGGAAGCCTGGGCGGTCTATGCGCCGCAGATCCGCGAAATGGTCGATATCCCCGAGGATCACACCTTCTTCTGCGGCGTCGCCATCGGCTACCGCGACGAGGAAGCCGCGGTGAACAATTTCGCCGTGAAGCGCGCCGGGATCGAGGAAAGCGTGCGCTGGGAAGGGTGGTAGCTCCCTGCCCAGCAGTCATTGCGAGCCGCAAGGCGAAGCAATCCATCACCCGTCACTAGCGAAATACACCAGGTGGGAAGATGGATTGCCACGTCGCCTACGGCTCCTCGCATTGACTGCTTGTTGACCGCCCCCCGCCTCCGCGCCATTGCGCTTCGCATGACCCAAACGCCGCTCAAGCTGTTCAACTCGCTCACCCGCGAGCTGGAGGAATTCACCCCCGTCCACGAGGGCGAAGCGCGCGTCTATTCCTGCGGGCCGACGGTCTACAACTACCCCCATATCGGCAACATGCGCGCCTATGTCTTCGCCGACGTGCTTGGCCGCACGCTGAGCTGGAAGGGCTACGATCTCACCCACATCATCAACATCACCGATGTCGGCCATCTGACCGACGATGGCGATGCGGGCGAGGACAAGATGGAGAAGATGGCTGCCGCCAGGGCGCAGTCGATCTGGGACATCGCGAAGCACTATACCGAGGCCTTCTGGGCCGATGTGAAAGCGCTCAACATCCGCGAGCCGGCCAAGTGGTCGGTGGCGACAGATTACATCGACGAGATGATCGACTTCGCGAAGGGCATTGCCGACCGGCATTGCTACGAGCTCGACAGCGGGCTCTATTTCGATGTCTCGACCGTGGCCGATTACGGCCGCCTCGCACGAGCGGTGACGGAGGAAGGCGAGGGCCGGATCGACACCGTCGCGGGCAAGCGCAACGCCGCCGATTTCGCGATCTGGCGCAAGACCCCGGCGGACAAAACGCGGCAGATGGAATGGGATTCGCCCTGGGGTAAAGGCGCGCCCGGCTGGCATCTCGAATGCTCGGTCATGGGCGAGAAGCTGCTCGGCTTCCCCTTCGACATCCACACCGGCGGGATCGACCACCGCGAGATCCACCATCCCAATGAAATCGCGCAGAACCAGGCCTTCTGCGGCTGCGGCGGATTGTCGGAAGCGACCCATTCGGGCGCGAAGATCTGGATGCACAACAACTTCCTCATCGAGCGCAGCGGCAAGATGAGCAAGTCGTCGGGCGAGTTCCTGCGGCTGCAATTGCTGATCGACAGGGGCTACCACCCGCTCGCCTACCGGATGATGTGCCTGCAGGCGCATTACCGCAGCGAGCTGGAGTTCTCGTGGGAGGGCCTCGGCGCCGCGCTGACGCGGTTGAAGCGGATCGTGATGGCGGTCGGACCACTGAAAGATGCCGCCTCGGGCACTCCCGACCATCCCAAGTTTGCCCCGATACGCGAGAAATTCGCCGCCGCCATGGCCGACGATCTCAACACGCCGATTGCGCTGGTTGCGCTGGAGGAGGCGCTCGCGGTCAAGAAGGTCGATGCCGGAAGCAAGCGCGCGGTCATCGCGCAAATGAACGCGGTGCTCGGGCTGGGCCTGTTCGACCTGTCCCGCGCCGACTTGCGGCTGCGGCCGGAGGGCGCGACCATCACCGAAGAGGAAATCGAGGCCGAACTGATCCGCCGCAAGCAGGCGCGCATGGCGAAGGATTTCGCCACTTCGGATGCGATCCGTGAAAGCCTTGGGGAAAAGGGTGTCGAGGTAATGGACGGCGACCCGCTGGGTTGGGATTGGAAGCTCTGACGATGGCCGACGCGCAGACCCTTCTCTGGCAACATCTCAAGGACGCGCCCCAGGGCCTTTCCTTCGTGCGCGATCACGATGCCGAAGGCTTCACCCTGCCGTTCTATTGCGCCGATGCGCATCTGGCGATCGAGGTCGATGATGATCCGTTCCGTCACAGGGAAGACGGCGCGCGCGAACGCTGGCAGGAACGCCACCGCGTCGACATCATGCAGGTTCCGCCCAGCCATGTGCAGCGCAATGCCAGCGAAGTGGCCGAAGCGATTCTCGACATCGCCGCGCGGCGCAAGGAACGGTTTGCGAAATAATCCCTGAACGGCAATGGAGGTTTCGAGGGAGAAATCGATGACCAAAGCCGTCCTGTCCGCCATGATCCGCCCGCTGGTCGAACCGCGCCTGCCCGAATGGGTCGAGCCGCTGTGGTTTGCCAGCAAGGAACAGGCGCTCGAATTTGCCCCCCAGGCGGAAATCGGCTGGTTCGACCTCAACGAGAAGGAGCCGATGGTCGAGATCGCCACCGCTGCCACGCAGCTCAAGTGGATGAACTCGATCTATGCCGGGCTCGATTTCATGCCGCTCGACCTGCTCGCCGAACGCGGCGTGGTGGTCACCAATGGCGTCGGCATCAATGCGATCACCATCGCCGAATATGTCGTCATGCTGATGCTCGCGCATGCCAAGGGCTACCGCGAAGTGGTGCGCGCGCAGGACCGCCACGAATGGCTGCTCGATAGCCCGGGCAAGCGCGAACTGGCGGGCGAGCGCGTGCTGTTGCTCGGGATGGGCGCAATCGGATCGCTCATCAAGACGCGGCTCGAAGCCTTCGACATGAAGGTCGTGCCCGTGCGCCGCTCGGGCGCCGATGGCGCGCTCAAGCCTGGCGAATGGCGCGGGCGGCTGGGCGAATTCGACTGGGTGGTGCTGGCGGTCCCCTCGACCCCCGAAACACGCAATATGATCGGGGCGGTGGAACTGGCCGCGATGCGGCCCAACGGCGTCCTGGTGAACATCGCGCGGGGGGATGTGGTCGACCAGCCGGCACTGGTCGAAGCGCTTCGGGACAACAAGATCGAGGGCGCGCTGCTCGACGTCACCGACCCCGAACCGCTACCCGAGGATCATCCGCTGTGGGGCCTCGAGAATGCGCAGGTCACCATGCACCTGTCGGGCCGCGCGCAGACCAAGATGTTCCAGCGCAGCGCGGATCGTTTTATCGAAAACCTCGCCCGCTGGCGCCGCGGCGAAGCGGTGCAGCCGCAGCTCGATCTCGATCTGGGCTATTGACGGAACGCACCGCCCGCCCGGGCGGTTAAAGGGTCAGACCCACCCCGGTCCCTCCCGCCCGCGGGAGGGTGGAGATGCCGATGCCCACGCTGAAGGATACCTACCCGCTCTATCTCAACAACAAGGCCGCGCAGCCGAACACCGATCTGGCGGTAACCGACAAGTTCACCGGCGAGGTGGCTTTTCGCACCGCGCTCGCCAGCCCCGAGATCATCGACGAGGCGATTGCGGGGGCGGTGAGGGCGGCCGAACCGATGGCGCGGCTCGCCAGCTATGAACGCCAGGCGGTGCTGCAGCACTGCGTCGACCGCTTCACCGAACGCTTCGACGAGCTTGCCTACGCGCTGTGCGTGGAAGCGGGCAAGCCGATCAAGGACAGCGAGGGCGAAGTCACCCGGCTGATCGACACCTTCCGCATCGCAGCGGAAGAATCGGTGCGCATGTATGGCGAGGTCATGCCGCTGGATATCTCCGCGCGCGCCAGGGGCTACCAGTCGATCTGGAAACGCTATCCGATCGGGCCGTGCAGCTTCATCTCGCCGTTCAACTTCCCGCTCAACCTCGCCGCGCACAAGGTCGCGCCCGCGATCGCGGTGGGGTGCCCCTTCGTGATGAAGCCCGCCAGCAAGACCCCGCTCGGCGCGATCATCATGGGCGAGGTGCTGGCCGAGACCGACCTGCCCGAAGGCGCGTTCAGCGTGCTGCCCGCCAGCCGCGACGGGGCCGACCTATTCACCGTCGACGAACGGCTCAAATTGCTGAGCTTTACCGGCTCGCCCGGCGTGGGCTGGGATCTCAAGGCGCGCTGCGGCAAGAAGAAGGTCGTGCTCGAACTGGGCGGCAATGCCGCGGTGGTGGTCGATCACGATGCCGATCTCGACGATGCGCTCGAGCGGATTATCTTCGGCGCCTTCTACCAGAGCGGGCAGAGCTGCATCGGCGTCCAGCGGATCATCGTGCACGAAGACATCTACGACCGCTTCAAGGACATGCTGGTCGCCAAAACGAAGACGCTGGTCGCGGGCGATCCCAAGGACCGCGACACCTTCATCGGCCCGATGATTTCGGAGGGCGAGGCCAGCCGCCTCAAGGGCTGGATCGACGAGGCGGTGGCAGGCGGCGCGACGCTGCTGACGGGCGGCAGCTGCAAGGGCAACATGCTCGAGGCGACGCTGCTTGAGGGCGTGCACAAGGACGCCAAGGCACTCAACGAAGAAGCCTTCGGCCCGCTCGCCATCCTGCAGAAGTTCGAGCATTTCGACGAGGCGCTCGCGGAGGTGAACCGTTCCACCTTCGGCCTGCAGGCGGGCATCTTCACCCGCGACCTGTTCAAGATGTTCGACGCCTGGGACCGGCTCGAGGTCGGCGGCGTGGTGATCAACGACGTCCCCAGCTACCGCGTCGACAACATGCCCTATGGCGGCGTGAAGGACAGCGGTTTGGGCCGCGAAGGCATCAAGTTCGCGATGGAGGACATGACCGAGATCCGTAACCTGGTGATCCGGCGCGGGTGATCGGGGGGCGGAGGGCCGATGAGCGCCTTGGCTGCTTGAAAGCGGTTATTCCGCTACCGACCCGATTGCGGACGGTTTATTTCCTATCAGGTGGCCCGCAGAATGAAGTTGATCTCTCCGTCAGCCAGAGTGGAAATCTCGTAAGACCACGCGTTTGCATCCATGAACGAACAGGTCACAGTTGGGCAGTGGGTACCCAACCGCTCTTCGATTTCTTCTAGAAAGTTGTCCTTGCATTCATCGGACATTTTTAGTCGCACGCCATAGGTGAAGTCAGTTTCGTGATCATAGTCACCAACACGGACATTTCTGACTTGCGCGTCTCGACAAATCGCCAGTCCTGTTTTCGACTGGAAAAACTCAGGCGTTTCGAGACGGTCTTCCGCGCACCCGCTTAGAAGGACGCCGACTGATAGTAGGCCTGCGATGATCGTAGCTCGGCAGCGCATGATCTCTGCTTACCATGTGAATGTCCGCTTTCCACGCAATTGCCGAAATTTTCCTGTGAAGCTGGAAGCGTCACAAATAGACGCCGGCACCGCGCGTCTCAGCTCTCCTCCAGCAGCAAAAGCTCGCACCGGACCACCAGGCGCGGTTCGGGGATTAGGCGATGTTCGACTTCGACAACGCCCGCATCGGCCACCAGCTGGCCGGGGATGGCGAATTCGTGATCGGGCAGGGCGGCGACGAACTCTTCGCCCGCCGCCACCGCCTCGTCGCCTGCAAACAGGATTGCGAGGCTGTGCCGTGTGCCCGCAAAGGTGATGCTGGCCCAAGCTTTCTCGGTATGCGTCAACACCTGACCGTGATGCGCGTGGAGGTCGGCCAGCGCGGCGCGCAGGCGGTCGGCGGCGGTACGGCGTACGCGCGGCGCCCGGGGCGGGGCTGTCTCATCCGACATGCGCGGTCTCCCGAGTGGTTGCGACATCGCGCGCCGCCTCGAACCCGGCCATGAAACCGCGGATGCGCTGTTCGGTGCGGTCGCGCGGTTCGCGGCCCATGCGCAGATCGAGCACGAAGCGCGGATCATGCGCGGCAAGGCGGCCGAACTTGGTGGCCGCCATCTCGTGCTGGCGAAGGAATTTCTCGACGGATCGGATCAGCATCGCGGGCTCCCCAATAGGCTGGTCAGACAGGCGAATCGCTCGCCGTGTTCCTGATTGGTTCCAGCCGAAATCCTACTTGTCTAGGAAAAATCCTATGCTATAGGAATTTTCTCGCATGCTCCGTCCTGCGCGACGCGGGTCGGATGACGGCGGGCTTGAGGACACGGTCTTATGAGTGAAGCGATGACGCCGGACCGCGCGAAGCTGGTCGAACTGGCCGAGGCCGGGCGCACCAGCCTTGCCTCGCTATCCGCCATGCTCGGCCGCAACCCCAGCTATCTGCAGCAATTCGTGCGCAAGGGTTCGCCGCGCAAGCTGGAGGAGGCGGACCGGCGGCGGCTGGCCGAGTTCTTCGGCGTGTCCGAGGTCGCGCTGGGCGCCGATCCCGACCATGTGCGCGCGTCTGCTCCGGACGAGTTCATCACCGTACCCCGCCTCCCGCTCGACGCCTCGGCGGGTCCCGGCTCGTTCTCGGCGGAGGAAATTTCCTTCGACAGCTTCCGCTTCAGTCGCCGCTGGCTGCGCGAAATGGGGCTGGAGGGCGCCGATCTCACCGCGATCCGCGTCGAGGGCGACAGCATGGAACCAACCCTGCGCAGCGGCGACGAGATTTTTGTCGATCGCAACAAGCGTTCGGGCGAGGGTATCCACGTCGTGCGCATCGGCGATGCGCTGCACGTCAAACAGGTCCAGGCCAGCGCGCCGGGCCGCATTGCGCTGATCAGCGCCAACGACAGCTATGCGCCGATCGACCTCGCGTGCGAAGAGGTCGAGGTAATCGGCCGGGTTGTCTGGAAAGGGGGCGGGTGTGACCCGCCGCCCGATCACGACGGGCGCTTGACGTAATCGTCCGAGCGCAGCGTCAGCATGTAGTCGGCAACCAGTTCGATATCCTCTTCGACCAGGTCGACATCCATCTGCATCGGGTAATTGTGCGCATCCGACAGGAAGGTCACCAACGTCGCGCGCGTCAGGCCCGGGCTGTTGGCGATGTCGGCAAAGCCGGGGGCCTGCGGGTCGAGCGACACCGTATCGCTCGTCACGGCATGGCATTCCCCGCATACGCCGGTAACGAAGTCGGGCGTGGGCGCTGCGGCGCTGGCCACTGCACCGCCCGGCGGGGCGGGGCGATCGGGATAGGTCTGGCATGCTGCCAGCACCGCGCAGCCCGCCGCGATGGTTGCGATATGCTTCATGAATCTGCTCCTCGACCGCGGTGTTAGCACTTTGCCGCAGATGCGGCTTGTTTTCGATCAAGAAGCCGACCATTTTTGCGGATATATGGAAACCGATACCCAAAAGCCCGCCACTCCGCCCATGAAAGCCGGTATTGTCCCGGTCACGCCGCTGCAGCAGAACTGCTCGCTGATCTGGTGCACCGCGACCAACAAGGGCGCGCTGGTCGATCCCGGCGGCGATCTCGACAAACTCAAGGCGGCGGTCGCCAAGTCGGGCGTGGAACTGGAGAAGATCCTCATCACGCATGGCCATATGGACCATTGCGGCGAGGCGGGCGTGCTGGCGAAGGAATTGGGCCTGCCGATCGAGGGCCCGCACGAGGCGGACCGCTTCTGGATCAGCCGGCTCGAGGAAGACGGCGCCAGATACGGCATGCAGGCCGAGGTGTTCGAACCCGATCGCTGGCTGGTCGATGGCGACACGGTCACCGTGGGCGAACTGACGCTCGAGGTGATCCATTGCCCCGGCCATACGCCGGGCCATGTCGTGTTCTTCAACCGGCCGAGCAAGTTTGCCATCGTCGGCGACGTCTTGTTCCAGGGCAGCATCGGGCGCACCGATTTCCCGATGGGCAACCACCAGGACCTGATCGACGCGATCACGCAGAAACTGTGGCCGCTCGGCAATGACGTGACCTTTATTCCCGGTCACGGGCCGACCAGCACCTTCGGCCAGGAACGCCAGACCAACGCCTTCGTGAGCGATTACGCGTTGAGTTGATATTTGTGGGGTGCGCTATCGACCTCCGTCGATAGCTTGCGCAAGGTCGGGACGGATGTCCCGACCGTACGCCGCAAAATTTCCTTCTCTTACATCACGCCAAGCGTGATCAGCACCGCAACCACCGCGAGGCCGAGCAGCGTCAGCATCGTCACCAGCGTGCCGATCATGCGGGGCTTGGTCGCGCCTTCGCCGTCCATGCCGAAGCCGTGCGCCACGCGGCCGAGCATGTAGATTGCCGCCACCCAGGCCAGCCAGGGATCGCCCTTGCCTGTCAGTTCGATGGCCGCAATCAGCACCAGGACGAACGGTGTGTTCTCAACGAAATTGAGCTGCGCGCGCATCCGCCGCGTCAGCGGACCGCCCGCATCGTCGCCGTGGATGGTCTTGGTCGCGCCGCGCATCTGCCCGACTCGGATCGCAAGCCACAAGTTGATGATCGCCGCTGCAGCCGCCGCGGTCAGTGTAACCGGCAGGATAATGCCCATATTTCTCTCCCTCGCGTTCCCCGTGAACGCTACCCGCCTGCGTGCTAGGGCGAAGCCCGTCGCCGTGCAATCCCGCCGCGGCATGCGGAATCGGGTTGCATCGCCTGCAAATTTGGCTATTACGCGCGCCTTCACCGTCACGGTCGGGATTTTCGGGTTCACGCGCTCTTGCAGCGTGCCGGACCATCCCCTAGGGCGGCCACCGAAATTGATTGTAATTGTTTGAGGAACAGGTGCCGCCATGGCCGTCCCCAAGAGGAAAGTATCGCCCCACCGTCGCGGCAACCGCCGCTCGCATGATTCGCTCAAGGTCGAAGCTCATCACGAGTGCTCGAACTGCGGCGAACTCAAGCGGCCGCACAATCTGTGCCCGCACTGCGGATATTACAACGGCCGCGAAATCATCGCCGTCGGTCTGTAAGACCGTCAGCCAAGCCGGAGACAGCGCATGAGCCTGCCGCGTATCGCCGTCGATGCGATGGGCGGTGATGAAGGTGTGCGCGTCATGGTGGAAGGCGCCGCGCTTGCGCGTCGTCGCCACGACAAGTTCCAGTTCCTGCTGGTTGGCGACGAAACACGCATCAAGGCCGCACTCGACACGCACCCCGGCATGGCCGGGGCGTCCGAGATCCTGCATTGCACCGACGTGGTCGGCGGCGACGAGCTGCCGAGCCGCGCCTTGCGCCGCGCCAAGACCACCAGCATGGGCCTTGCGGTCAATGCGGTGAAGCAGGGCGATGCCGGCGCCGCGGTGTCGGGCGGCAACACCGGCGCGCTGATGGCGATGAGCAAGCTCGCGCTGCGCACCATGCCCGGGCTCGACCGGCCAGCGCTGGCCGCGCTGCTGCCGACGCTGACCGACGACGATGTCGTCATGCTCGACCTCGGCGCCAATCGCGAATGCGACGCGCGCAACCTCATCCAGTTCGCCATCATGGGCGCGGCCTATTCGCGCATCGTGACCGGCCGCGAACGCCCGCGCACCCGGCTGCTCAACATCGGGACCGAGGAAACCAAGGGCACCGAAGATATCCAGGCCGCCGCCGAGGCGCTGCGCGCCGCCACCGGGCTGGCGATGGATTTCGAAGGCTATGTCGAAGCCGACAAGATCAACCGCGGCGAATGCGACGTGGTGGTCTGCGACGGGTTCTCGGGCAATATTGCATTGAAGGCGATCGAAGGCGCGGCGCGCTTCGTCACCGACCTGCTGCGCAATGCCTTCACCAGCTCGCTGCGCTCGAAGATCGGCTTCCTCGTCTCGCGTCCCGCGACCGACCTGCTGCGCCACCATCTCGACCCCAACAACCACAATGGCGCGGTCTTCCTCGGCCTCAACGGCGTGGTGGTGAAAAGCCACGGCAGCGCCAATGCCAAGGGCGTCGCCAATGCGGTGGAAGTCGCCGCGCGGCTGCTGGAGGACGACATCACCAACCGCATCAAACGCGATCTGGGCGAAATCGAAGCGGCGGGCGTTACCGCGAAATGATCCGTTCGGTGATCACCGGCACGGGTTCGGCATTGCCCGCCAAATGCGTCACCAATGCCGATCTCGCCGCCAGGGTGGACACCAGCGACGAATGGATCGTCGAGCGGACCGGCATCCGCCAGCGCTATATCGCGGACGATAGCGAGACGACCTCCACTCTCGCCACCGCGGCAGCGCGCAACGCGCTCGAAGCGGCGGGTGTCGATGCGCAGGAAATCGGCTTGATCGTCCTCGCTACCGCCACTCCCGACCATACCTTCCCCGCCACCGCCACGCAGGTGCAGGCGGCGCTGGGGTGCGGCGGCGGGGTCGCCTTCGACGTGCAGGCCGTGTGCTCGGGCTTTCTCTATGCGCTGGCCACTGCCGATTCGCTGCTGCGGACCGGGATGGCGACAAAGGCGCTGGTGATCGGTTCGGAAACCTTCAGCCGCATTCTCGACTGGGACGATCGCACCACCTGCGTATTGTTCGGCGATGGCGCGGGGGCAGTCGTGCTCGAGGCGCAGGACGTCGCCGCGGACGGCCCCGGCATCCTTGCCAGCCGCCTGCATGCCCATGGGCAGCACAAGGACATGCTCTATGTCGACGGCGGGCCTTCGACCACGGGCACGGTCGGCAAATTGCGCATGAAGGGCCGCGAGGTGTTCCGCCACGCGGTCGTCAATCTCGCCAGCGTGCTCAAGGAAGTGCTCGAGGAATCGGGCACCAAAGTCGCCGATATCGACTGGGTGGTGCCGCACCAGGCCAATGCCCGCATCCTCGATGCCACCGCGCGCAAGCTCGACCTGCCGGCCGAAAAGGTCGTAGTGACAGTCGACCGGCACGCCAACACCTCGGCGGCCTCGGTCCCGCTCGCGCTCGATACCGCGATGCGCGACGGCCGGATCAAGCCCGGCGATCTGGTGATGTTCGAGGCGATGGGCGGCGGCTTCACGTGGGGCGCCTCGCTCGCGCGGATGTAAGGGCAGCCCCGTAGCCGCGGGAACCCGTTTGCCAGCGCGCTGCCAAACCTCTATATTGCTTGGTGAAGTTCGAGTTGGGGTCGCATTCCCGTTCAGGGTCGTTTCTGGGGGAAGGATAGAATGGATATGATGCGCTCCGTAGGCACGCTTACCCGGGCCGATCTGGCCGAAACGATCAACCGCAAGATGGGGCTGTCGCGCGCCGAGTCGCTCGACATGGTCGAAGCGATCCTCGGCAAGATGTGCGATGCGCTGGCCGATGGCGAGAACGTAAAGATTTCGGGCTTCGGCAGCTTCGTGCTGCGCGACAAGAAGGAACGCATCGGCCGCAACCCCAAGACCGGGGTCGAAGTGCCGATCACGCCCCGCCGGGTGATGACCTTCCGCGCCAGTCAGCTGCTCAAGGAGCGGATTGCAAACGGCTGAGGCCGGGACAAGGGTGCGCGATGGCTGAATTCGACGACGGCAAGGAAGAGGGCGCGCTGCGCACCATCGGCGAAGTCGCCCGCGCGACCGGGATCAAGGCGCATGTGCTGCGTTACTGGGAACAGCAGTTCCCCATGCTCAAGCCGCTCACCCGCAGCGGCGGCCGGCGGTACTACCGCCCCGAAGACGTGGCGCTGGTCGAACGCATCGACGCGCTGGTCAATCGCCAGGGCTACACGCTGAAAGGCGCCAAGGCGGCGCTCAAGGGCGCTCCCGATCCGCAGGCAGCCGCGCAGGCTGCCGATCCGCGCACCGCTCCGGTCGATGGCGACCTGGTCGCGCGCCTCAAGTCCATCCGCGCCGACCTCGCGGCTGCGCTGGCAGCCTGAACCCGGCTCAGTCGCTGGGGATCAGCGTCAGTTCGGTCTGGCGCCCGTCGAGGTAACGCACCGTCTCGCCATCGAAGAACGCGTCTTCCTCCGAACGGAAATCGACCACCTGTCCGCCCCATTCGGGCACCGCGTTGTAGGACGTCAGTTCGATCGACCACGCGGTGTCGGGCTGGAGGATGTACTCGCCGCGCGGATCGCCGTGCTGATTGTCCCAGAACCCGATCGGCGTGCCCGCGCCGTGGCCGTGCAGCCCTATGGGGTGCGAATAGATCGAGGGATCGAGCCCCTCCGCAATCGCCCTGCGCCGCGCGCGGGCGAGGATTTCGTTGCCGCTCGATCCTGCCGCGAAGCTGCCGATCAGCGCGTCCTGCACGCGGTTGGTGGCTGCCAGCCCGGCGCGGAGGCCCGCGGGCGCCTCGCTTTCGCCCGGCTTGAGGACATAGGCGAGATGCTGCGTATCGGTGTTGAGCCGCAGGTAGGTGATGCCGAAATCGGTCCACAGCAGGTCGCCCGGGAGGATCGCCGTATCGCCGCGGAGCATCCCCTCGGCGCCCTCGCGCTGGATGCCGACCGAGGGGTGGAACCACGGCGTCAGGCCGTGCGCGGCGAGCGTGTCGCGATACCACCACTGGACATCGGCGGCCGTGGTTTCCCCCGGCGTAATGACCGCGCGCGAGAAAGCCTGCGCGATCAGCGCATGCGCGATTCGCACGACCCCGGGGTAAAGCGCGATCTCGGCGGGTGTGCGCGTTTCGAGCCAGCGGGTCGCCAGCTGTTCGCCCGACACGATCCGCTCGCGGTACTCGGGCGCGAGAGCCTCCTTCATCATCCGGTACTGGCTCAGCGTCATGCCGTCGCCGAAGGCTGACAGATCGGACGTGTTGATCGCGATGTTCGCCGGATCGCGCTGCGCGATAATGTCCGCCACCGCCTGCCACTGGTCGGGCTGCTGCTCGGGGTCCCAAGCCGCCTCGAACAGGTCGCCAAGCCCATAACGGCTGACGGTCAGCCGCTCGATTTCCTGCCCTTCGCCGGGATCGTGGAAGATCAGGATCGTCCGCCGCCGCGCATGCATGCTTTGCGCATCCAGCATCGTCGCGATGACCGGCTCCTCGAAATATTCGCGCGCCATCAGCACCCACATGGCGATGCCCTGTTCGCGCATGATTGCGGGAACGACCGTCTCCAGCCGCTGTGCCAGCACCGCGTCGATCACCTCGGCGCGCGCGCGCATGGAAAGCAGCGGCGGCATGGCGGGGGCCGCCTGTTCGGTTTCGCTCATGCCGATCTGCGTCGGCGCGGCGGACGCGGCAGCGAGCGCGGCGGGGCTGTGGGCGGCGCAGCCCAGCAGCAGGGCGGCAAGTGGCAGGCGCAGCGACATCATCGAATTCTCCCCCGTGGCAGCGCGGCTATTCGGCCGCGAGCAGTTCTTCGGCCGCGCCCAGATCGACGCTGACCAGCCGGCTGACGCCCTTCTCGATCATGGTCACACCGAACAGCCGGTGCATCCGGCTCATCGTCACCGCATTGTGCGTCACGATCAGATAGCGGGTCTGCGTCTCGCGCGTCATCGCGTCGAGCAGGTCGCAGAAGCGGTCGATATTGGCATCGTCCAGTGGCGCATCGACCTCGTCGAGCACGCAGATCGGCGCCGGATTGGTCAGGAACAGCGCGAAGATCAGCGCGGTCGCGGTCAGCGCCTGTTCGCCGCCCGACAGCAGCGTGAGCGATTGCAGCTTCTTGCCCGGCGGCTGCGCGAAGATCTCGAGGCCCGCTTCGAGCGGATCGTCGCTGTCGATCAGCGCGAGATGCGCTTCACCACCTTCGAACAGCCGCATGAACAAGCGCTTGAAGTGGTCGTTGACCTGTTCGAACGCGGCGCGCAGGCGTTCGCGCCCCTCGCGGTTGAGATTGCCGATCGATCCGCGCAGCCGGCTGACCGCCTCGCGCAGTTCCTCCTGCTCGGCGGCATTGCTGCCATGCTCGCTCTCGATCCGTTCGAGCTCTTCCGCGGCCACCAGATTGACCGGACCGATCCGCTCGCGGCTGGCGGTGAGCCGGTCCATCTCCTCGCTCTCCGCCTCCGCTGCGGCAATCGCTTCCTCGTCGAATTCATAGCGCTGCGGCAGCAGCGGGGGCGGACACTGGAAACGCTCTCCCGACACCCGCGCCATCTCGATCCGGCGGCTATCCTGGTTCTCGGCGCGCTCGGCCAGGCCGGCGCGGCTTTCGCGCGCCCTGGCCAGCGCTTCATTGGCTGCGGAAAAGTCCTTGTCGGCCTGCTGCGCCTGCGCGCTGGCGGCGCTGACCGCCTGTTCGGCTTCCGAAAGCGCGCGCGTCAATCGCTCGCGGACTTGGTCGCCCTGTTCGATCTCGCGCATCAGCCCTTCGGGCTTGGCCGCGGTCACCGCGCGTTCCTGCTCTATTTCCTCGGCGCGGATTTCCATGTCGGACAGCCGCCGCGCGGCATCGCCGCTGCGCGCCTGCCAATTGGCCATGTCGCTGCGCTGGGCTGCGGCGCGCTCGCGTGCGACCGCCAGTGCCTGGTCGTAGCTGGCGAGTTCGGCGGCACGCGCCTGCAAGGTCGCCCGCGCCGCCTCGTTCTTCGCGCGCGCGGCTTCGAGCGCGGCGCGCCCCGCTGCGGGATCGGGCAGCGCATCGCGCCGCGCCTGCGCGGCATCGAGTTCGGCGGTAGCCGCGGCGATCAGCTCGCCCTGTTCGTTTTCGCTGCGTGCGAGTTCCTCGAGCCGCGCGGCCAGCCGTTCGCGCGCCGCCTCGGCTTGGTCGAGCGTGCGCAGCGCTTGGCGTTCGGCATCCGCAGCGCCCGCCAGCTCGCGTTCGCGCGCGACAAGATCGCGCTGCAACCGCGCCAGTTCCTCGCCCGCGGTGTCGAGCGCGGCCTGTGCGCCGTCTGCAGCTTCGCGCAGCGCGGGCAGGCGCGCATCGAGCTCGGCAAAGCGGTTTTCCGCCTCCAGCCGCGCGGCTTCGGCCGAACCTTCGCCGCGCACCACCAGCCCGTCCCAGCGGCGCAATTGCCCGTCGGTGGTGACCAGCGCATGGCCCGGCGCGAGCGCGCGGCCGTCATCCTCGTCGGCAACCTGGACCAGCGCCAGCAGCGCGCGCAATTCCTGCGGCGCGCTCTCGACATGCGCGGACAGGCTGCCGTCGACGGGCGCGGGTGGTTCGGCCCCGGTCCAGTAGCGCCCCTCGGCATCGCCATCGGGCGCACCGAGCAATGCCTTGCCATCGCGCCCCAGCGCCGCCGCCACCGCGCGTTCATAGCCCTTGGCCGCGCGCACGCCGTCGATTGCCTGCTGGCGCCCGCTGCGCTTGGCCGCGGCGCGTTCGCGTGCATCGCGGTCGCGCTTCAGCGCTTCCCATTCGCGCTGGACGCCCGACAGTTCGGCGCGGGCCTCGGCCAGCTGCGACGATGCCGTATCGCGCGCCGCCTGCAGTTCCGCCTTGCGCGCCTGCATCGTCTCGATCGTGCCGCGCAGGTCGCCGAGGCGCGTGCCTGCTTCTTCCGCTGCCGCACGCGCCGCGGCGACATCGGCGTCGGGATCCTCGCCCGCCAGCGCGGCGCGTTGTTCGGCCATGCGCCGAGCCTCTGCCTCGACCCGGTCGAGCCGCGTGCGCGCTTGCGCGATCGCAGCTTCGGCGACGCGCCATTCAGCCTCGACCCCGGCATTGTCGGCAGTCGCGCGCGCCAGCGCGAGTTCGGCGGCGCGGCTGTCGCGCTCGGCCTGTTCGCGCCCGCGTTCCAGCGCCGGGCGGCGCTCCTCGTCGGCGGCCAGCGCCTGTTCGCTTTCGGCGAGCTCGCGTTCGAGCCGCGACAGCGCCTCGGCGGCGTCCCGCGTCAAGCGGTCGGCATCGCCGCGGTCGGCCTCGAGCCGCGCCTTCTGGCGGTCGAGATCGGCCAGCCGCTGTTCGGCGGCCTCGAGCTGGCTGGTCAGCGCGGCCATGCGGTGGCCATGCGCGCTGGCATCGTCGCGGCGATCAGCCTGTTCCTCGCGCGCTTCGGCCAGCGCTTCCGCAGCGTTGCGCTGCGCCTTCTGCGCTTCGTCGGCGGCCGTCTGCGCTTCGTTCACGCGCGCCTCGGCATCGGCGGCAGCGGCCTTGGCCTGTTCGGCTGCCGCGGCGGCATCGCGCCAGCGCGCGAAGACCAGCCGGGCCTCGGCGGTCTTTATCTCGTCGGACAGTTTCCGGTAGCGCTCGGCCTGCTTCGCCTGCCGGCGGAGCGAGGCGATCTGGCTGTCCAGCCCGGCCATGATGTCCTCGAGCCGTTCGAGATTGGTCTCGGTCTGGCGCAGCTTGCTTTCCGCATCGCGGCGGCGGACGTGCAGCCCGGCGATCCCGGCGGCTTCCTCGAGCATCTGGCGGCGTTCGGTGGGCTTGGCGGCGATCACCTGCGCGATCTTGCCCTGGCTGACCAGCGCGGGGCTGTGCGCCCCGGTGGCGGCATCGGCGAAGATCAGCGCCACGTCCTTGGCGCGCACATCGCGTCCGTTGAGGCGATAGGCGCTGCCCGCGCCGCGCTCGATCCGGCGGACGACTTCCATCTCGTCGCCGTCATCGTCCGCGCCGTGCAGCACCACTTCGGCGAAATCGCGCTGCGGGCGGCTCTGCGTACCCGCGAAGATGACGTCTTCCATCCCGCCCGAGCGCATCGACTTGGGCGAGTTTTCGCCCATCACCCAGCGGATCGCCTCGAGCAGGTTGGACTTGCCGCAGCCATTGGGGCCGACGACCCCCGTCAGCCCCGGTTCGATATGCAAGGTGGCAGGTTCGACGAAGCTCTTGAAGCCGCTCAGCCGGAGCTTCGAGATCTTCATCCGCGCCTATGCCCCCCGCGTGCCGGACTTACCTGGCGCCGGCACGCTGGAGAATGGGTTCCAGTGCGCCCCAGGTGTTGGCATCGACCTTGTTGCCGTTGAGTTCGAAGGTCGGGGTGCCGGTGATGTCGAATTCGCTGCTGTAGCGCTGCGTGTAATTGGCCATGTCCTCGAGCGCAGCGACATCGGCCAGGCACTGGCGGCCCTGGTCTTCGCTGATCCCGCGCGCGGCGAAGAAATCGAGATAGCCCATCTGTTCGGCGGCAACCACGAAGCGCTCTTCCATCGGGCGCTGCATCGCGGCCTCGAAGGCCGCCTGGTTGGCCTGGATCGGCTGCATGATGGTTTCGTAATTGGCCCAGACCTGGTCCGACAGCGGGATGACCGCTTCGACCGGGCCGCATTGCGTCATGCGCTGCAGCAGCAGGTCAAGCGGGCCGTGCACGGCGAACTGGCGCAATTCGAAGCTGACCACGCCGCTATCGACATATTCGAGCAGCGGTTCGCCGCCTTCCATCGAGAAGCGCGCGCAGGTGGGGCAGGTAAGCGAGCCGTATTCGACCAGCTTGAGCGGGGCGTCGGGATTGCCGACCAGCGTGCCGCCTTCTTCGGTCATCACCGCGGTGGTGCGCCATTCGCTGCCCGCGGGCGCGGGAATGGCGGCGATCGCGTCGCCTTGGATTTCGCCGCTCTGCTCGGCGCCCGATCCGCAGGCGGCAAGCGCCAGGGCGAGCGGGGCGGCAAGGGCGAAGCGCAGGGTCTTGGTCATCGGTTTCCTCGTGTCTGGATGGCGAAGGCTAGGCCGGAGGGCGGGGGCAGGGGAAGCCGCCGCGCGGCGTATCCACAGGGCTTTCCCCCGAAAAGGCGGTTCATTCGCCCGCTAGAGCGCGTCGGCGAGCTGGGGTTCGAGCGCAGACCAGTCATGCGTTCCCTCGAGCAGTTCGCCGTCGAGCACGAAGCTGGGCGTGCCGGTGATGCCGTAGCGTTCGGCATCGGCGGCCGAGCGGTCGGCCAGCGCGCTGGCCTTGGCTTCGTCGGTCAGGCATTGGTCGATCTCGGCTCGTTCGTAGCCGCGCGTCTCCATGATGTCGTAGAAATCGAGATCGCTGGCGATCGCCTGGAAGCGCGCCGACAGGCTGCCGAACTGCCAGCGCGACCGCTGCGCCTGCGTGGTCTTGCGCGCCTTCTCGATCCATTCGTCATAGCGATACATGATCGCTTCGTGATTGCCGCCGAACCTCTTGGGATCGCCGCAATGCGTCAGCAGTGTGGCGGTAAGGTCGATCGGGTCGCGGATCAGGTGCCGGATTTCGTAGCTGAAGCGGCCGGTCGGAACCAGCGTCAGCTTGATCGCGCCATCGCCCTCGCGCGCGAAAGTGGCGCAGTGCGAGCAGGTGTAGCTCATGAATTCGACCAGCCTGGTCTTCGCTTCGGGATTGCCGAAGCGGTGCCCGCCATCGGTTTCGTCTAGCATTCCGGCCCAGTTGCCGCCGGGCAGCATCGGCCGGTCCTGCGCGCTGGCGGAAAGCGCCAGCGTTCCCGCGCCGGCCAGTGCCAGCGCAGCGATCATCGCGGTTTTCGTCTTCACCTGTTGTCGTTCCCATCCTCTTGCGATTCGAGGCTGCGCGCGAGCGATTCGAGCACGGTGCGCAGTTCCGGATCGCCGATATCGCGCAGACTGTCGCCCAATTCCATCGGAATGGGCTTGAGCGACGGCGGCGCCTTGGGCTTTTCCCTGTCGGGCGGCGGCTTAACCTCACCTTGCCGCAGCTTGATGCGGGCCACCGCGCGGTAGCCGAAGAAGCGGTTCACGCGGTCGATGATTTCGGGGATGACCTGCTGCACCAGCGGCGCATGTGCGGGTTTGACCACCAGGTGCATGATCCCTTCGGACTTCTCGCCGGGGGGAAAGCGGATCATCTCGGGGGTGCAGGTCCGCGCATGCACGGTGCCGACGATTTCGGGCCACCGGCTGACGATCGAGCTCTGCACGAAACCGAAGCGGCGGAACGCGCTGCGGCCGATCTGCGGCATCAGGTCGCTGATCGGCTTGGCGCTGCCGCCGCGCGGGCGGCTGTACTGCTTCGCCGCGGGCTGCTTGCCGCCCGATCTCGCGCCGCGCGGGGGCTTTGCGCCGCCCTTGGTCTTGTCGCTTTCCATGATGGCGATGCTCATGCCATAGGCGCGCCGTGGCCGCCACCGTCTCCGAAACTTTGCTTGCCTGGTACGATCGGCATGCGCGCGACCTGCCGTGGCGCGCGCGGCCCGGCGCGGCGCCGCCCGATCCCTATCGCGTGTGGCTGTCCGAAGTGATGCTGCAGCAGACCACGGTGGCGGCGGTGAAGCCCTATTTCGAAGCCTTCACCGCGCGCTGGCCCGATGTCGAGGCGCTGGCCGCCGCGGCCGAGGATGACGTCATGGCGGCGTGGGCGGGGCTGGGCTATTACTCGCGGGCGCGCAATCTGGTGAAATGCGCGCGCGCCGTGGCGGAGCGCGGCGGGTTTCCCGCGACCGAGGCGGACTTGCGCGAATTGCCGGGGCTGGGCGCCTACACCGCCGCGGCGGTGGCGGCGATCGCCTTCGGCCGGCGCGCGGTGGTGGTCGATGCCAATGTCGAGCGGGTCGTCGCCCGGCTGTTCGCGATCGAGGACCCGCTGCCCGGCGCGCGCAAGGCGATCCGCAGCGCCGCGGACAGCATCACCCCCGATCGGCGCGCGGGCGATTTCGCGCAGGCGATGATGGATCTGGGTGCGACCGTCTGCACCGCGCGCGATCCCAGGTGCCTGCTGTGCCCGCTGGCGCAGGCGTGCGCGGCGCGCGCAGCGGGCGATCCCGCACGCCTCCCGGTCAAGGCGCCGCGCAAGCCCAAGCCGCTGCGCCAAGGCCGCGCCTGGTGGATCGAGCACGACGGGGCGGTTTGGCTGGTTCGCCGCGCGGACACGGGGATGCTGGGCGGGATGCGCGCGCTGCCCGACGACGGCTGGAGCGCACAGGGCGACGGAACGGCCGAGCCGCCGCTGGCGGGGGCATGGGAGAATGCGGGCGTGGTGCGGCATGTCTTCACGCATGCCGCGCTCGAACTGTCGGTGCTGGTGCAGCGCGACGCGCCGCAGCCCGCGGGGCCGGGCGAATGGTGGCCGCTCGACCGGATCGAGGAGGCCGGGTTGCCAACGCTGTTCGCGAACGCCGCGCGGCTGGTGCGCGGGGCCTAGATCAGCCCGCCGCCGATGCTCAGCCGGATTGCGGCGATCAGCAGCACGACGAGGCAGAAATTGCGTCCGCCATTGGTCGAGGACAGCTGGCCGACGACCACGCCGAGGACGATCAGCGGCAGCGCCAGCCAGTTCGCCCAGCCGAGCAGCGGGATGGTCGCGGGGATGACGATGACGAGCGAGAGCAGTCCGAGGAGGATCGAAAGGAGGTTCAGCATGTGTCCTATATGGATAGGACACTGCCCGAATGCAACCGTTTCAATTCGCAATTGACGCTCCGCCGCCGGTCCCGCAGAACCCCGTCAAAGAGCTTCCGGAGAGACGTCAATGGCCTATCGCGAATTCGACACCCCCAACCTGTCCCGCCGCGCGCTGCTGCGCGGGGGTGCCTGGCTGACCGCGGGGGCTGCGCTCGCCGGTGCGCCGCTGGGCCGGGTGGCGATGGCGCAGGCGCAGGCGGGCACCGCCAGCTGGCCCGCGGTCACCGCGCTGGCGGACAAATACGTGTCCGAACGCAAGGTCGCCAACATGGTCGCCACGCTCGGCTGGGGCCGGCAGGATCCGCTCACGATCGCCCGCGGCACGCTGGCGCTGGGCGGGGCGGCGCAGGCCGATGCCGACAGCCTGTACCGCATCTATTCGATGACCAAGCCGATCACCGGCATGGCCGCGATGATGCTGATCGACGAGGGCCGGCTCGGGCTCGACCAGCCGATCGCCGAATTGCTGCCCGCCTACGCCGACATGCAGGTGCAGAAGACCTATGACGGCTCGGTCACCGATGTGGTGCCCGCCGAACGGCCGATCACCGTCCGCCAGCTGCTCACGCACACTGCGGGGCTCGGCTATGGCATCGTCCAGAAGGGCCCGATTACCGAGGCCTATGCCGAGCAGGGCCTGATCCCGGGCCAGGTCAGCCGCATGCCGATTCCCGGGCTTGGCCGTGCCAAGGCGGTCGAGGGGCTCGATGTCTTCGCCGACCGGCTGGCCGAGCTGCCGCTGGTGCTGCAGCCGGGGACCAAGTGGAGCTATTCGGTCAGCCTCGACCTGCTCGGCCGCGTGATCGAGGTCGCCTCGGGCATGGCCTTCGACGAATTCCTGCGCACGCGGATCTTCGAACCCACGGGGATGACCAGCACCTGGTTCACCGTGCCCGACAGCGAAATCGGCCGCTTCACCACCAATTACGGCATCATGAACGGCACGCCGCTGCCGGTCGACCCGGCCAAGGCCTCGATCTATCTCGACCCGCCGCCGTTCCCCTTCGGCGGGGCGGGGCTGGTCTCCAGCCCGCGCGACTACGACCGCTTCCTCCAGATGCTGCTCGGCTACGGCGTGATCGAGGGCAGGCGCGTGATGGGCGAACTCGCGGTCCGCGTGGGCACGTCCAACCTGCTGCCCGAAACCGCCACCACCGAAGGCACCTGGGTCGAAGGCCAGGGCTTCGGCGCGGGCGGCCGCGTGAGCGACGGGTCCTATGGCTGGGGCGGCGCGGCAGGCACGATCGCCTTCGTCAATTACAAGGCGGGGCTGCGTGCCAATTTGATGACGCAGTTCATGCCGTCGGACAGCTACCCCATCCACGAAGGCTTCCCCGAAGCGGTGACTGCCGATCTGGCCGCGATGCAGGGGGCGAAGGCGTAAACCGTGCTGTCGTTTACCGGGTCGCGGCTCGACCGCGCCGATCACGTCCGCGCCGACCCCGAACGGCTGGCGGGATACATGAACTGGAAGGCGCGGGTGCTCGCGCTCGACGGGCTGATCCCCGCGCTCGACGATAGCAACCGGCTGGTCTGGGGCACGCTGGCCGACGTGCCCGAAGATGCCGAGCTGTGCTTCCTCGGGCTGGACGAGGGCAAGGCCTGCTTCGCCGCGGTTCCGCCGCGCGGTGACGCCACCCCGCGCATGGCGAACCCGCAGCTGTGGTCGCTGATGGCGACGCTGCCGCCCGACGACCTGGCGCTGTATGGCGGTGCGCGCAGCCTGACCGACTGGCATGCGCGGCACCGGTTCTGTGCGCAGTGCGGCGGCGATACCAAACTTGCCAAGGGCGGCTGGCAGCGCAATTGCACCGCCTGCGAAGCGAGCCATTTCCCGCGCACCGACCCGGTCACGATCATGCTGGTCGAACACGAAGGCCGGCTGATGCTGGGCCGCGGGCTCGGCTGGCCCGAAGGGCGCTTCTCCGCGCTGGCGGGCTTTGTCGAACCGGGCGAAAGCATCGAGGAAGCCGTCGCGCGCGAAGTGCTGGAAGAAGCCGGCGTGCGGGTGCGCGACGTGACCTATGTCGCCAGCCAGCCGTGGCCGTTCCCCAGCCAGCTGATGATCGGCTGCCACAGCCATACCGATAGCGACGAACTGACGATCGACGAGACCGAGATGGCCGAAGTCGAATTCTTCACTCGCGCGCAGGTGCAGGCGGCGATGGCGGGCGATGGGCCCTTCGTCGCCCCGCCGCCGCACGCGATCGCGCATCACCTCATGCAATGGTGGATCGAGCAATGAGCGAAACAAGAACCCTGCGGATCGATATCTGGTCCGATGTCATGTGCCCGTGGTGCCTCGTCGGCTGGGGCAGCCTGCAGAAGGGCCTCGCGCTGCTCGAGGGCGAGATCGAGGCCGATATCCGCTGGCACGCTTTCGAACTCAATCCCGACATGGCCCCCGAAGGCGAGGAGCGCACCGCGCATATCGCGCGCAAGTACGGCACCACGACCGAACAGTCGAAAGCGGTGCAGGGGCGCATGCGCGAGGCCGCGGAGAATGCCGGCGTCTCGCTCGATTACGAGGGCGACGACCCCGAACCCACGGGCATGATGTGGAACACTTTCGCGGCGCACAAGCTGCTGACCTGGGCGGGCGAGGAACATGGCCCGCAGCGCCAGACCGCGCTCAAGCTCGCGCTGTTCCGCGCGCATTTCAACCACCGCCGCGCGCTGGGCGATGACGCGGTGCTGCTCGACATCGCCGAGGAAGAGGGTTTCGACCGCACCGCTGCGCGCGGGGCGCTGGCCAGCGAGGAGCTGGCGCACAAGGTCCGCGCGGAGGAACGCGCGGCATGGGACCTCAACATCACCGGCGTGCCCGCCATGGTGGTGGAGAACAAGTTTATGATCCCCGGCGCGCAGCCGGCCGAAGCCTATGCCGACGCGCTGCGCCGCGTGGCGGAGAAAACCGCGGCCTGAACGCAAACGCCCCGCCGGGAAGGGCGGGGCGCTGCATTATCGGTCATGGGCGAGGAATCAGCCGCGGGAGTCCTGCATGGCGGCCAGCGTCTTGTCGCCCTTCTGCGCATCCTGCGCGGGATTGTCCGAACCCGTTTCAGGTTCGCGATTGTCGGGATCGGTCGCGCTGTTCAGCTCGCCGCGTTTGCCGACCTGGCGGTTCACTTCGCCGCCGGAGGAACCCTGCTGCGACGGGGTCGCATTCTCGGTCATCTCGGCGATCAGTTCGTTGTCGGGGTGGAGCGATTGGCGTTCGGGCATAAGTGTTTCTCCTTTGCCCTACCAACGGACTGCCCCGCCCGGATGTTCCATTCCGCGCCGCCGCGTGCGGTCAGATCAAGCCGAGCCGTTCGAGCTTGCCCGCCAGCTTGCCCGGCAGCGCATCGCCGATATCCTCGCCGGGGGCGAGGTCGCGCGGGGGTTCGCCCTTGAGATAGCGCCAGCCCTGGTGCGCACGCTTGGGGCACGGATGGACGCGGACGAGTTCGGGCTTGAGGTCGATCGACCAGCGCCCGTCGCTGGTCTCGCTGAACCCGAGGATCTCGCTGCGTGCCACGATGCTGTGCTGGTGGATCCAGTAGAGCGACCCGCCGATGCATTCTTCCCACTTGGTCGGGCGATAGCGCGTGGTCAGATTGGGGCTGCGCCGCGCGGCGTACCAGTTCTCGATATCGCCATAGGTCTGCGCACCGAAAGCGATCTTGGTCAGGTTGAGCGGCATGGGGGTGAGATAGGGGATACCAGCGAAACCTCAACTCCCCCGTCGCCCCGGACCTGATCCGGGGCCGGTGCTTCTTTTCATCGGATACGGGCGAGGCCAGGCAGCCCCGACCCCGGATCAAGTCCGGGGTGACGTGATGGGGACGGCAAACTCACTGCTTTCCTACACCGACCCGCCACTGGCAGGATCGGGCCATGCGCGCATCTCCAACCCTCCAGCCCCCGCAATTCCGCGGTTTCGCAACGCAGCGACCACCCGTGGCGGTTTTCGCCCTGGACCGTGTAACAGGCGGTCCATGTGTAGGCTTGCTAGCCCACCGCGCCGCTGGCCACGGCCAGTCCGAGGAAGGCGAAGAAGCCCATCGAATCGGTGATCATCGTCACGAACACGCTGCTGGCCACTGCCGGGTCCTGGTCGAGCCGTTCGAAGGCAACCGGCACCATCACCCCGGCAAAACCCGCGGTGACGACGTTGATCACCATCGCCAGCGCGATCACCGCGCCCAGCGTGGGGGTGAAGATCACCCCCGTCGCCAGCCCCACCAGCACCGCGATGGTCATGCCGTTAAGCACTGCCACGCGCATCTCGCGCAGCAGGATGCGGCGCGTGTTGCTGCGCGTCAGCTGGTTGGTGGCAATCGCGCGGACGGTCACCGCCATGGTCTGCGTGCCGGCATTGCCGCCGATGCTGGCGACGATCGGCATCAGCACCGCCAGCGCGACCAGCTTTTCGATCGCCGCGCCGAACAGCGCGATGATCACCGAGGCGACCAGCGCGGTGCCCAGATTGGCGACCAGCCAGCGCACGCGCGCCGAATAGGCTTCGCGGATCGGCTCGTTGATGTCGCCTTCGCCCGCGCCGCTCATCAGCAGCGCGTCCTCGCCCGCTTCCTCGGAGATGATGTGGACCACGTCGTCCACCGTCATCTGGCCGACCAGCCGGTCGTTCTCGTCGATCACCGCGGCGCTGATGAGGTTGTACTTCTGGAACATCAGCCCGACCTCTTCCTGGTCGAGCAGGACGGGGATCAGCGTCTGGTCGCGCTTCATCACGTCGGCCAGCGGGATCGTGCGCGGCGCGCGCAGCACCCAGCTCAGCGCGCAGGTGCCGACCGGGTGGTGCTTCTCGTCGACCACGAAGATCTCGTAGAAATCGTCGGGCAGGTCGCGCCCGTCGCGCAGGAAATCGATCAAATCGCCCACGGTCAGGTGCTCGGGCACGGCCACGAAATCGCGGCTCATCAGACGGCCGGCGGTTTCCTCGGGATAGGAGAGCGCGGACTGGATCGCGATCCGGTCCTCCATCTCGACTTCGGCCAGGATCGCGCGCTGGTTGGCCTCGTCGAGATCCTCGATCAGCTGGACCGCATCGTCGGTTTCGAGCTGGTCGACGATCTGCGCCACCGCTTCGGGCGGCAGCGCTTCCATCATGTCTTCGCGGACGTAGTCGTTGAGTTCGGCGACCACTTCCGAGGTCATCAGGTCGGTGATCGCCGCGGCCAGCTGGTAGCGCTGTTCGCGCTCGAACAGTTCGAGCAGGTCGGCGATATCGGCGGGGTGGAGCGGTTCGACCAGCTCGTACACCGCCTTGGTGTCGCCGTCCTCCAGCGCCTGCTCGACGGCTTCGACATACTCCTTCTTGAGCGTGTTTTCCTCGTCCATCCGCTCGTCGTCGATGCGGTCGTCGGGGCGCGCTTCGTCGGCCGACTCGCGCGCCAGCAGGAAACCGTCATCGTCGAGGGGGCGGTCGCTTTCGCTCATGGCAGCGGTCTAGGCAGACCCGGGGGGAATGCAAGCGGCCGGTGCCATTCGACTGGTGACTCTCGGCCCACAATCCCTATGTAGGCCGCCAATCACTCACAGGAGACACGATCCATGGCCGACAAGCTGACTTTGACCCTCGACACCGGCGACGGCGAAAACAAGGATGTAGTGATCAAGCTGCGCCCCGATCTCGCGCCCGGCCATGTCGAACGCATCACCACGCTGGCCGGAGAAGGCTTCTACGACGGGGTGGTCTTCCACCGCGTGATCCCCGGCTTCATGGCGCAGGGCGGCGATCCGACCGGCACCGGCATGAGTGGCAGCGACAAGCCCGACCTCAAGGCCGAATTCAACAGCGAACCGCACACCCGCGGGACCTGCTCGATGGCCCGCACGCAGGTGCCCGACAGCGCCAATTCGCAGTTCTTCATCTGCTTCGACGATGCCGAATTCCTCGACGGCCAGTACACCGTCTGGGGCCAGGTCGAGAGCGGCATGGAACACGTCGACGCGCTGCCCAAGGGCGAACCGCCGGCAAACCCGGGCAAGATCGTCAAGGCGACTGTCGGGTAAACTTCGCCGGGATCGAAAACGGGAAGGGCGGCTACGAGCCGCCCTTTTCGTTGAAAGGGCTGGTCCCATCGGGTAAAGGCGCGCCACTCATGAAACCGACCACCACCCCTCCCAAGACCTACCGGGTCAAGAGCTTCGGCTGCCAGATGAACGTCTATGACGGCGAACGCATGGCCGAGATGCTCGACGCACAGGGCATCACGCCCGCGCCCGAGGGCGAGGACGCCGATCTGGTGGTGCTCAACACCTGTCACATCCGCGAGAAGGCGGCGGAGAAGATCTATTCGGACATCGGCCGCCTGACCAAGGGCAAGACGCAGACCAAGCCGCCGATGATTGCGGTCGCGGGCTGCGTCGCGCAAGCCGAGGGCGAGGAGATCATGAAACGCTCGCCCGCGGTGAGCATGGTCGTCGGCCCGCAGGCCTACCACCGCCTGCCCGAAATGCTGGACCGCGCGGTGCAGGGCGAACGCGCGACCGATACCGACATGCCCGCGATCGCCAAGTTCGCCGCGCTGCCCGAACGCCGGCGGATCGGTCCGACCGCCTTCCTCACCGTGCAGGAAGGCTGCGACAAGTTCTGCACCTATTGCGTGGTGCCCTATACCCGAGGCGCCGAAATCTCGCGTCCTTACAGCGACCTGGTGACCGAAGCGCGCAAGCTGGTCGAAGCCGGCGCGAAGGAAATCACGCTGCTCGGCCAGAACGTGTCCGCGTGGAGCGGCGAGAACGACAGGGGCCACGCAGTCGGTCTCGCGGGGCTGATCCGCGACATCGCGGCGATCGATGGCCTCGCGCGCATCCGCTACACCACCAGCCACCCGGCCGACATGGACGACGACCTGATCGCCGCGCATGGCGACACGCCCAAGCTGATGCCGTTCCTCCATCTGCCGGTGCAGGCGGGCAGCGACCGCGTGCTGAAAGCCATGAACCGCAGCCACAGCGTAGAGAGCTATCTCAAGCTGCTCGAGCGCTTCCGCGCCGCGCGGCCCGATCTCGCACTGTCGGGCGACTTCATCGTCGGCTTCCCCGGCGAGACCGATGCCGAGTTCGAGGAAACGCTGCAGCTGGTCGGCGCAGTTGCCTATGCGCAGGCCTTCAGCTTCAAATATAGCCCGCGCCCCGGCACCCCGGCCGCGACGATGGACGGGCAGGTCGCGAAAGAGGTCATGGACGAGCGTCTGCAGCGGCTCCAGGCCGCGCTCAACCGCGACCAGCTGGCGTTCAACCAGAACACCGTCGGCCGCACCTGCGAGGTGCTGGTCGAACGCAAGGGCAAGCTGCCCGGCCAGTGGCTCGGCAAGACGCCGTGGCTGCAGAGCGCGTGGTTCGAAGGCGACGTGCAGATCGGCGACCTCGTGCAGATCGAACTGGTCGAGGCGGGCCCCAACTCGCTTGCCGGGATGCTGCGCGAAACCGTCGCCGCCTGATTACAGCGGGATGACTATCCACCGTCCCGCGCCGGGGACCAGCTTGCGCGTCATGCGTTGAAGCCTAAACTCCGACTCGCATTTGAAAGGAGCCTATGGCCCGCAAACCCGTACAGAAGGACGCCCAGGCCTTCTCCCCGCCGCCTTCGCCGCAGCGCGAAGTGCGCCGCGCGCAAATCGATATCAGCTTCGAGAACCAGAGCTTGCTGGCCGCCCTGTTCGGCCAGTTCGATGCCAATCTGGTACAGGTCGAGAACCGCCTCGGCGTGTTCATGTCGGCGCGCGGCAACCAGCTGCATATCGAAGGACCCGAAGATAGCGTGGCGCGCGCGCGCGATGTGCTCACCGCGATGTATGACAGGCTGGCGGTGGGGCAGGATCTCGACGCCGGGGCAATCGAAGCGCTGATCACCATGTCGGACGAACCCACTCTCGACGGGATCGTCGATGCCGATGCGGGCAATGGCAAGGGCGGTCCGCCGATCATGATCCGCACGCGGCGCAAGACCATCGTTCCGCGCAGCGCGATGCAGGCAACCTACATGCGCAGCCTGGTGCGCGACGACATCATCTTCGCGCTGGGTCCGGCGGGAACGGGCAAGACCTACCTCGCGGTGGCGCAGGCGGTGGCGCAGCTGATCACCGGCAGCGTGCAGCGCCTGATCCTTTCGCGTCCGGCGGTGGAAGCGGGCGAAAAGCTGGGCTTCCTGCCCGGTGACATGAAGGAAAAGGTCGATCCCTACCTGCGCCCGCTGTATGACGCGCTCTACGATTGCATGCCGCCCGAACAGGTCGAGCGGCGGCTGGCCTCGGGCGAAATCGAGATCGCGCCGATCGCCTTCATGCGCGGCCGCACGCTGGCGGATGCCTTCGTCATCCTCGACGAAGCGCAGAACACCACGCGCGAGCAGATGAAGATGTTCCTCACCCGCTTCGGCCAGAACAGCCGGATGGTAATCTGCGGCGATCCGCGGCAGGTCGACATTCCCGGCGGCGACGGGATGAGCGGACTGGCCGATGCGGTCGGCAAGCTGGAGGGCGTCGATGGTTTCGGCACCATCCGCTTCACCGCCGCCGACGTGGTCCGCCACCCGATCGTCGGGCGCATCGTCGAGGCCTACGAGGGGCCGACGGCTTGATCTCGGACACGCCGAGACTGCTCTAACATGCGGATTGCGATGTTCGAGCCCGAGATCGCCGGAAACGTCGGCGCCGTGCTGCGGCTGGGCGCATGCATGGGCGCGGGGGTGGACCTGATCGAGCCACTGGGCTTCGCGTGGGACGATCGCCGGGTGCGGCGGGCGGCGATGGACTATATCGACCATGTCGCGGTCACGCGTCATGCGGGGTTCGCGGCGTTTCGAGCCAGCCTGGGCGACAGCCGCCTCGTGCTGTTCACCACCAAGACGACACACTCGGCCTACGACTTCGCCTTTCGCGCCGACGATGTGCTGCTGTTCGGCAAGGAAAGCGCAGGCGTTCCGGATACCGTCGTGGAAGCCAGCCATGCGCAGGTGCGCTTGCCGATGCGTCCCGCGGTCCGCTCGCTCAATGTCGCGACGAGCGCCGCGATCGCGTTGGCCGAGGCGCAGCGGCAGACGGGTACGCTGCCCGGTTGAGGCCCGACGGTGGACAAACCGGCCCACGCGGACGCCGCGCGCTTGAGCGACTCGGCAAGATCTTCGTAACCATGTTCGCATGACCGACACATTTGCAGCGCTGGCCGATCCGACACGGCGGCACTTGCTCGACCGGTTGAGCGAGGAGGGCGGCCTGACGCTGGCGAATCTCAGCGAAGACCTGCCGATGACCCGCCAGGCGGTGGCCAAGCACCTCGCCGTGCTCGAAGCGGCCGAACTGGTCGCTTCCGAACGCGACGGGCGCTGCAAGCGGCACTATCTCAACCCGGTGCCGCTGGCGAAGATGGCGCGCCGCTGGCTCGGCCGGTTCGAAGAGGTTCCCCTCGGGGCGATGGCCGGGTTCCAGGGCGCAACGGCCGGCGCGGGGATGGCGCGAACAGCGACGCGCGGTGCATCGGCTCATTCATAGCTGACCACCTCGAATTCGATCCCGTCCCAGTCGAAGAAGTAGAACCGCCGCCCGGGTTCGTAATCGTCATGCCCGAAGGGTTCGAGGCCGTGCGCAGTCACCGCGGCCTCGGCGGCATCGAGATCGTCCACGGTAAAAGCCAGGTGGTTGAGCGGGTGGCCCTTGGCATAACCCCCGCGCACATGCTCGCCGGTGTAGAGCGCGATGTAATCGTGCCGCCCCCCGACATGGACCGAACGCCCATATTTATGCGACGGACCGCGCCACCGTTCCTCCCAGCCCAGCAGGTCCCTGAGCAGCGCGGCGCTGCGTTCGGGGTCGGTCACCGAGATATTGGCGTGTTCGAGCCGTCCTGTCGTCATCATGCATCTCCTGTGAGGCGGGGCCGGATGGCCGCCGCCGGTTGCGATGCACAGCCCTATGCAACCTCAACTTCACTTGAGGTCAAGCTCGAAATAATCTATCAGCCTGATCGATGAATGCGAACGACCAGCTCAGCATCGGCGATCTTGCGCGCCGCACCGGCCTTTCCGCCTCGGCGATCCGTTTCTACGAGGACAAGGGGCTGATCCATTCTATCCGCACCGCGGGCAACCAGCGGCGGTTCCTGCGCAGCGATATCCGGCGGCTGAGTTTTATCCTCATCGTCCAGAAACTCGGCCTGTCGCTCGAGGATATCGGCGAACATCTGCGCAGCCTGCCGCAGGGCCGCACCCCCTCGAGCTTCGACTGGTGGAAGATCAGCGAGGCAATCCGCGAAAGCCTCGACCGCCGGATCGAGCAATTGCAGGGGCTGCGCGACAATCTCGATGGCTGTATCGGCTGCGGCTGCCTCAGCCTCAAGACCTGCAAGCTCTACAATCCCGATGACATGGCGGCCGAAGCCGGGCCGGGGCCGCGGGTTCTGCGCTAGCCGCCGGTCTGCCGTGGCCGGATTGATCAGCTGCTCTGCACCGGCTCCGGCCGGTTGTCACCCGAACACCATACTCCCCACCAGGCGGCCCGGTATCAGCGTGAAGGATCCGGCGAGGACCAGCCCGATATAGAGCCCGGTCATCACGCCCTGGTGCGCTGCAATACGCTTCTTCCATGCCAGCCAGACACCGACCGGCGCGCAGATGAGCGTCCACACGGTGAACAGGTGGAGCGCGCTGAAGCCGGTCCCGAAGAGACCCGCCCCCGGCGACCGGATGAAGGCCGATGCCAGCGCGGTCACGACCATCAACAGGACCCAAACCCGGCCGAGCCGGCGGTGCCAGGGATCGCCCTTGCGGCGCAGCAGGACGACGGGTCCCAGCAACAGCGCGGACAGCACCGTCGCCAGATGGGCGACGATCGGCAAGCTGATCCCGCGCGATGTCTGCATGGCATCCTGCGATCCGAACCCGCCGAATACCATTGATATTCCGGTCATGACCACGGTCGCCGCGATTGTAATCGCAGCGGTCGACAGGATCGAGGGCGGCTTTGCCGCGCCCGTCGTGGTTTCGTTCGGCCTGTTGCGGCTTGCGGTTCTGGGCATGGTGATGTTCCGTCGGTTCGGTTTTTCGTTCAAAGGAACTTCCGGATTGATCGGAGCCGCAGCAAAACAAAGAGGAACTACGTGAACGGTCAGGCAAACACGTGGATGGTCGCCGCTGCCGCGCGAACTGTCCGGGAAGACATTCGGCGGTGACCGACCAGCTTCTCCCGGAACAGTCAGGCCGGCCGAATCGCGGCCCCGGTTGGCGCGAGCGCATGCTCGCCGAAGTCGGCATCGTGGCGCTTGGCGGTGTCTTCCTCGCACTGATCGGATTCCCGCCTGCGTCAGAGACATCGCTCGGCATGCAGATGGCTTTCGGTATCGGCGGATGCCTGGCCGGCTGGGCGGTCATGCGCGGGCTGGCGTTGATCGGTGCCGCATCGGCGCGCATGCTCGGCTGGGACGAACTGTGGGGCTATGCCTTTGCCATTCCCGTGGGATCGGTCGTCATCACCTGGGCCATACTCTGGCTGACGGGCGGGACCAGCGGTGCGTTCGGCCCCGCCTTTGCGTTTGCCTGGCCGATGTCGATGCTCATCGCTGTCGCCTTTTTTGTGCTGTTCTTCCTTGCCTATCGCCGCAGCGAAAGGCGAACGGGAGGCGAGATGGCGGCGCCGCGCGGTGACGCGCCGGGCGAAGGTGCATCCGCTTTGACCGAGACCGCCATGCACTGCCGCTTGCCCAAGGGTTTCCCGCGCATCATCGCGATGACGGCGGAGGATCACTATGTGAAGGTGATCGGCGACGGGCGCAGCGAAATGGTGTTGATGAAGCTGTCGGAGGCCGCCGAACTGGTTCCGCCGGACGCGGGGTTGCGCGTCCATCGCAGCTGGTGGGTGGCGCAATCGGCTATCGCGGGGAGCGAAAAGAGCGGCAGGGACACCAAGATCGTGCTGGCAACCGGCCTCAGGGTGCCCGTGGCTCGCGGGCGCGCTGCGCAGCTAAAGGACGCCGGCCTGATCTGATCCCTCGAGGCCGTTCCCGGCCGGGCAAGTCGCCTCAGTACTCCGGCCCCAGTTCCGCATCGAGATCGCGCGGGCGGGCGAAGTGGGCGAGTACGCCGCAACCGGTGCGCAATTCGCTCCAGTCGTCGATATCGAGCTCGAACACCGCATAGGCAGCGGTGGGGAATTTGACCTTGGCCTCGTCGTACAGCGCGTTTTCCTGCTTGGGCGCGACCAGTTCGAACAGCATGTCGCCAAGGCCGGGATTGTGGCCCGACAGCAGCAGCGCATCGCCATCACCGCCTTTTTCGCGGATGATTTCCATGATCGTATCGGTTCCCGCGAGATAGAGCCGTTCGTCCCACTCGGGGGCCATGTCGGGCAGCGCTTCGGCCAGCGTGGCCCTGACCCTTTGCGCCGGGCTGGCGAGCAGGTGATCCCATTTGACGCCATGCGCGCGAATGTGGTCGCCGATCACCTGCGCTCCGCGCCGGCCGCGATCGTTGAGCCCGCGATCGAAATCGCGCTTGTCGCTCTGCCCCCAGTCGGACTTGGCATGACGCAGCAGGCCGAGGATCTTCATGCGTGCGTCATCACTGGGGCAGGATCTCCGCTGTCGAAAGGTCGGCGCTAACAACACCGTTGGCCACGCGCTGTAAAGCCTCTTCGAGCGTCAGCCGCGTGACGGGGGTGCCTTCAGGAAAGGCGGACAGCAGCCGGCTGGGAAAAGCGGGCGAAAGCACGACGAAATGGCCGGCATCCTCGCGCGTGCGGATAAGGCGCCCGAAGGCCTGCGCCAGTCGCGCGCGGATGATGCGGTCGTCATAGCGCTTGGCGCCGCCTTCCTGATCCGCCGCGGCGGCGCGGCGCGCGCGGTGAAGGATGGTCGGGCGCGGCCACGGCACGCTTTCCATCACCACGCAGCGCAGGCTCCGGCCGGGCACGTCGACCCCGTCGCGCAGCGCATCGGTGCCCAGCAGGCTGGCGCGCGGATCGTCGCGGAAGATGTCGGTCAGCGTGCCCGTATCGATCGGATCGACATGCTGCGCATAGAGCGGCAGGCCGGCGCGCGCGAGGCGGTCGGCGATCCGGCCATAGACCGCGCGCATCCGCCGGATCGCGGTAAACAGCCCCAGCACGCCGCCATCGCTCGCCTCGATCAGCCGCGCATAGGCCCCTGCCAGCGCGGGGATATCGCCCTTGCGGATATCGGTGACGATCAGCACTTCTGCACGGCCCGCGTAATCGAAGGGGCTTTGCGCCTCAGCGGTCTTCGGTGCCAGTTCCAGATGCGGCGCGCCGCTCTTGGTGATGGCATGCGGCCAGTCGGGCCCGGTCTCGTCGCGGTCGGTCAGCGTGGCGCTGGTCAGCATGACCCCGTGCGCCGGTTCGAGCACGACCTTGGCGAATGGCTTCATCGGATCGAGCCAGTGGCGATAGATCCCGACATCGAATTCGCGCGAGATCGTTACGGTCGACCTGCAGCCAGTCGATGAATTCGGGATCGGCCGGTCCGCCGAGCCGCGACAGCAGCGCTTCCCAAGCCGCGATCAGGTCGATCCGCCAGGCGAGCGAGTGGCGCGCGCCTTCGATGCGTGCACGGCCTTGTCCATCCAGCCAGTCAGGCGCGTCCTCGACGATCGCTTCGAGCCGTCCGGCAAGCTTCAGCAAGGGTGTGCGGATGGCTGCCAGCGCCTGCGCCGCAGTGCCTGCCGCCTCGACCAGCTCGCCGGGTAGCTGGGCGGTTTCGGTCTCGATGCCATAGCCCATCTCCAGACCGCTTTCGTCGCGTGCGAAAGTGGTCGCGCGCACTGCTGCCAGCAAATGTTCGAGCGGGCCCAGCGGGGCGTTCTCGGCGAGGCGGCCAAGCCAGCCGTCCGAAGGCAGCGCCTGCGCGGCAACGACCGCATCTTCGACCGCTTCGCCGCCCGCATCGTCGTAACTGGCGACATCCGCCAGCCGGGCCGCAAGCCCGCGCCGGCGTCCGCGGCTGTTCTTTTCGGGGCCGACAATCCAGCGCCGCAGCTCGATCGCTTCCTGCCCGGTCAGCGCAGCGGAAAAGGTACTGTCGGCGGCGTCGAACACGTGGTGTCCTTCGTCGAACACGATCCGCGTCGGGCGGCTGGCAGGATCGCGGCCGCGTGCGGCGTTGACCATCACCAGCGCGTGATTGGCGATCACCAGATCGGCCTGCGCCGCATTGCGGGCGCTGCGTTCGATGAAGCATTTGCGGTAATGGGGGCAGCCGGCATAGACGCATTCGCCGCGCTGGTCGGTCAGCGCGGCAATCCCGCGCTTGCGGAACAGCGTGCCCAGCCAACCGGGCAGGTCGCCGCCGATCATGTCGCCATCCTGCGAATAGGCGGCCCAGCGCGCGACCAGATGCGCAAGGATTGCGGGGCGACCCGCGAACCCGCCCTGCAACGCGTCTTCCAGATTGAGCAGGCAAAGGTAGTTCTCGCGCCCCTTGCGCACCACCACGGGAGGCGAACCATCGGCGCGTGCGGCAGGCCACGCGCTGCGGCTTTCGCGGCGCAGCTGGCGCTGCAGGTTCTTGGTATAGGTCGATACCCACACGGTCCCGCCCGACCGTTCGGCCCAGAGCGAGGCGGGGGCGAGGTAGCCGAGCGTCTTGCCGATGCCGGTGCCTGCCTGCGCCAGCAGGACGTGCGGCCGCTTCTGCCGGTCGCGCGGCCCGAAGACATGCCCTGCATCGCGCGAGAACAGTCGCTGGCCTTCACGCCGTTCGGCGCCTTCCCCGGTCAACCGCTCGAGCTGGGCCTCGATTTCGGGTTCGTCGATGAGCACTTGCGCCGGCTGCGGCCTTTCGGCGGTTTCCTCCCATTCGGGGAGCCGCGTGAACAGCCACTTCTCGGCCCGCTCGGGCCGGCGGACATGCGGCGCGAGCACGCCCGCCCAGGGCCATCGCAACCGCGCAAGCGACTGCAGCGTCGACCACGCGCCTTCGCGTTCGGCCCAGTCGTCGCTTTCGCAGGTCGCGACCAGAGCGCCCGCGGCGCGTTGCAGCAGGAGCGGCACTGCCGCGTCGTCCGCCGGTTCTTCGAGGCCCAGCGCATGCGCCAGGCCCTTGGGCGTGGGCACGCAGAAACGTGCAGGATAGACGAAGGCGAATAGTTCGAGCAGATCGAGCCCCGAGAGGTCGGGATAGCCCAGACGGCTGGCCACCAGCGGCGCATTCATCAGCAATTGCGGCGTATCGGCGGCGGCCATCACGGCTTCGCCCTTCGAACAGCCCCGCGTGGCGCCATTGGCATCGCGCAGCCAGGTGCCTGCGTGGCTGGCGTGCAGGGCGGGGAGGGGCAGGGGCTGGCTCACCGCGCGACCATGATGGGACAGGAACGAAAAGTAAACAGAGCGCGCAGCCGTCTTGCCGAGAGGGCTGGCTTGCGGGCCGCGCCGATCGATCGGGGAGGGGGCTGGGCAATAGGGGCGCTCGCGGGGAAAGCGCCCCTACCCGTCCGGCCAGAGAGGGAATTCCCGACGCCGGCACCGGCTGCCCGGTGCTGCGGTCAAGTGATCAGCATTTGCCGAAGGATTTCGTCACGATGGTGTGCCCGGCAACCGAGACCGTCACCTTGACCCCGGTGGGTATGCCCCAGGTGGTGCAGATGCTGAGACAGGCTTCGGCGGCCGTGCCGTCGGGGATCGAAACGGGGATCGGCAGGCAGACCGAACCGATGCCCAGCGGCAGGTTGAGGCAGACCTTGTTGTTCTTCACCGTGACGCTGATGCACTGCGCCTGTACCGCGAATTCTCCGCCGGCCAGGATGTTGGGCCCGCCGTCCGATTTCTGCAGTCCGACAGCGTCATTGTGCCGTTGGCCGCGTCGAGCGCATGCTAGACCTTTTCTTCGTCGAAACTAGGATAGTCTGCCATTTTCAACTCCGATGTCTGAGTGACCTGCGGCGCCTTGTGGCCGCGGGGCAATGGTCCGCTTTCCCGACATCGTTTTCGACTGAAACTCGCTCCACCATGGGGCAGCATCGGCTTGCAAATCGGGCGCTCGCGGCCCGCCATGCGCGAAACATCGAACGGATATGGACCATTCCCGCCGCGCAATTTGCGGCTTGCGTCGTTGCGGCAATTTGGCGAGAGGCGGGCGCATGAGCATGAACGATCTGATCGCCGCTGCACGCGTGTCCAAGGCCTGGCCGTTCCAGGAGGCGCAGCGCCTGCTCAAACGCTATCCCGACGGCGCCAAGCCCGACGGCTCGCCGGTCCTGTTCGAAACCGGTTACGGCCCCAGCGGGTTGCCGCATATCGGCACGTTCCAGGAAGTTCTGCGCACCACGCTGGTGCGCCGCGCCTTCGAAGCGCTGATCGGCGCCAAGCCCGAAGACGGCAAGACGCGGTTGGTCGCGTTCTCCGACGATATGGACGGGCTGCGCAAGGTGCCCGACAACGTGCCCAACCAGCAGCTGTTGCAGGATAATCTCCACCTGCCACTGAGCCGGGTGCCCAATCCCTTCGATACCGATCACGCCAGCTTCGCCGCGCACAACAACGCGATGCTCCGCGAATTCCTCGACCGCTTCGGTTTCCAGTACGAATTCGTCTCGGCCAGCGATCGCTACAATTCGGGTGCCTTCGACGAAGCTCTGCGGCAGGTGCTGCGCAAGAACCGGCAGATCCTCGACATCATGTTGCCGACGCTGCGCGAGGAACGCCGCCAGACCTATTCGCCGGTGCTGCCGGTCAGCCCGCAGACCGGACGCGTGCTGCAGGTGCCGGTCGAGGTGGTCGATGCCGAGGCGGGCACGATCCGCTTCACCGACGAGGATGGGACCGTCGTCGAGCAGAGCGCGCTGAGCGGCATGAGCAAGCTGCAGTGGAAGGTCGACTGGGCAATGCGCTGGTATGCGCTGGGCGTCGATTACGAGATGTACGGCAAGGATCTGACCGACAGCGGTGTGCAGTCGGGCAAGATCGTGCAGGTGCTGGGCGGGCGCAAGCCCGAAGGATTGATCTACGAGCTGTTCCTCGACGAGAACGGCGAGAAGATCTCCAAGTCCAAGGGCAACGGGCTGACCATCGACGAATGGCTGACCTATGGTTCGGAAGAGAGCCTGGGCTTCTACATCTTCCCCAATCCCAAGAGCGCCAAGCAGCTGCACGTCGGCGTCATCCCGCGCGCGGTGGATGATTACTGGCAGTTCCGCGAGCGGCTGGTCGAGCAGGAGCTCGACAAGCAGCTCGGCAATCCGGTGTGGCACCTCACGCGGGCCAATGGCGGTTTCGAAGCGGCGGAAGCTCCGGGCGCGGGCGACAGCCTGCCGGTGACTTACGGCTTGCTGCTCAACCTCGCCAGCGTGCTGGGCGCCGAGGCAAGCGAAGATGCGCTGCGTGATTACCTCGCCAGCTATATCGGCGATAGCCGGATCACGCCCGAGCTCGAAGTGCTCATCGCCACGGCGGTGACTTATACGCGCGACTACATCGTCCCCACGCTGGACAAGCGTGCCCCCAGCGCGAACGAGGCCGAGGCGCTGCGAGCGCTCGACAGCTATCTGGCGCAAGCCGCCGAGGACACCAGTGCGGAAGACCTGCAGACGCAGGTTTACGAGATCGGCAAGCGCGAGGAATACGGTTTCGCCTCGCTGCGCGACTGGTTCAAGGCGCTCTACCAGACGCTGCTCGGCAGCGACCAGGGCCCGCGCATGGGCAGCTTCATCGCGCTGTACGGCGTCGCCAACACCCGGCAGCTGATCGCCGAGGCGCTCGCGCGTCAATAAAAGCGAGCGGGGCGCAAGGCCGCCGGGCGTCCGCTTCGTCTACGTCCCTCTTCGGGCTTGCCATCGTGCGCGGTTGGCGACAGTCTTTGCGCGACAGCAGGCGTTTCATACGACAGGGGACACACCATGGGGCGGGCCATGGACTCAGAGGACACCGACAATAAGGGCGCCGGCCCCCTGGATGATGCCATCGACGAGGCTGCGCATAACGCGCAGATCGTCGGCCAGCTCGCCGATCTCAAGATCGGCTCGTCGCAGCTATTCCTCCAGACCACCGAACAGACGCGGATGGCGCTGTGCATTGCCGATCCGCACCAGGACGACTGCCCGATCGTGTATTGCAATCAGGCCTTTCTCGACCTGACCGGCTATGCCCGCGACGAGGTCATCGGCCGCAACTGCCGCTTCCTGCAGGGGCCCGCGACCAGGCAGTCGGCGACGAAGCGGCTGGGCGACGCGATGCGCACGGCGGAATATACCGTCGTCGACGTCCTCAATTACCGCAAGGATGGCACGGCCTTCTGGAACGCGGTGCATGTCGGGCCGATCTACGACGAACAGGGCGAACTCGCCTATTTCTTCGGGTCGCAATGGGACATTACCGAGCTGCTCGCCGCGCGCGAGACGATCGTCGAAGGCGAGCGGGTGGCCAAGGAACTGCGGCATCGCACCGACAATCTGTTCGCCGTGCTGACCGCGATCGTCCGCCTGTCCGCGCGCGGTTCGAGCGATGTCGCCGAGCTCGCCGGGAAAGTCGAGCGGCGGATCGAGGCATTGGCCGGGGCGCACCGCGCCTCGCTGTCGAGCGAGGCGCTCGAGCACGATCAGACCGATCTGCTGACCCTGGTCGAATCCGTGATGCGGCCATACCGCAACGCCTATGCCGACCGGATCGAACTCGGCGGTGAACCGACCCGGTTACCCCGTCAACATGTCACCCCGATCGGGCTGACCATGCACGAACTGGCGACCAATGCGCTTAAATACGGTTCGCTTTCGCATGAGGACGGCAAGGTCCATATCGAATGGCAGGTTAGCCACGACATGCTGGTGGTCGAGTGGATCGAACGCTGCGAAAAAGGTGCCGGCACATTGGCAGATGAGCCCGAGATCAAGGGCACCGGTTCGGGTACGCGCCTGATCGACGGGGTCATTCGCGGTCTCGGCGGCAGCGTGGACGTGCGTTTCGAGCCCGAAGGGCTGAAGGCAGTTATCCGCGTGCCTACGCGTTCGCGCAAGGCGAACTGACCGGGTCAGCTGTGCTTGCGCGTGCGGTACCACTTGGTGAGCACGTATTTCTGACCCCTGATCACGGGGGTGCCCGCATGCAGCGTGTATTCGTTGGGCACCCCTTCAACGGTGGCATTGTTCCACACCAGCAGCACGCCGGGTTTGGGCTCGATCGAGGCGCCGATCTCGACAAAATGCGTGTGCCCGCCTTCTTCGACTTCGTTGAGAAAGGCCATCGCGGTCCAGCAGCGCTGCCCGCCGCGCTTGCGTTCGAGTTTCCAGTATTCCTGGTCGGTATAGAACCAGTCGTTGTGCGGCTTGAATTCCTGCCCGGGCAGATAGCGCTGGCCCTGGATGTTCTCGCCGACATTGGCCGGCAGACCAAGCACATCGTCGATGCGGCGCGAAATCGCCTTGATGAAGGGATCGTGGGGGTCGAAATTGCCCGAATAGGATGTGCGGAACTTGGCGACATAGGCGGTTTCGTGCAGCTCGCTCGGCCGGGCGACAGCATCGATCATATGCGTCAGCCGGCGGCATTCCTCGCCGGACAGGAAATCGCCGATGGCGTAGATCTCGGCCGCGTCGGTGGGCACCTTGTAGGCTTGCGGATCGCTCTCGAGGCGCTGGCGCACCCGCGCACCGACGCGCTTGAGGGCATCCTGATCGGGGACACTCGCAGTCTTGCTCATGCGCTCCTGTTAGCAACCGTGCCGGAGGCTTCAAGTAAGGCGCTTGTCGCACAGCATGTGCACGCTAGGATCGGGCCGGGTCAAAGCAGGAGCAGGAATGATGAGCGATACGATTGCGCGCCGCTATTCGACCGGGGCCATGGTGTTTCATTGGGTTATCGCGGTCCTCGTGATCGCGAACTGGCAGATCGCCGAACGCGCCGAAGCGCTGGACATGCCGGCGAAGATCGAGATGTTCGGTTATCACAAGGCCGTCGGGATCATGATCCTCGTATTGACCCTGGGTCGCTTGTTGTGGCGGTTTACGCATCCGGTGCCGCCGCTTCCAGCCACGATCAGCGGCTGGGAAGCCGCACTGGCGCGCACGGTCCATGTCGTTTTCTACGTCCTGCTGATCGGCTTGCCGCTGGGCGGCTGGCTGGCGAATTCGCTCAGCGGCCGCGATATCGATATCTTCGGCCTGTTCACCATTCCGCCGCTGCCGTTGGGCGAGAACGGTGACCTGGCGGGCCGCATCTTCGATGCCCATGCGCTGGGCGGGACGGTCTTTCTGGCGCTGATCGTCCTGCATGTCCTCGGCGCGCTCAAACACACTTTCGTCGACCGTAGCGGGGGGATCTTCCGCATGCTGCCCTTCGGCCGGGCCTGACAAACCGGCTTTCTGTCCTGGGCCAGGGACGAAAAAGCCCCCGCCAATCGCTTGGCGGGGGCTCTGTCACCGTCCAGCCCACTCTCGAAAGCCGGCTGGCGGTATGGCTTACCAGAAGAAGTCGTGGATGACGTCGACGACCTCGCCGCTGTAGATATCGACCAGCAACACGTCGTCGTAATAGCGCACCCAGCGATAGGGGCCGTAGACGGCGGGCAAGCGGTAGCGACCGGGATCGTTGATCCAGTAACGGCTGCCGAAGAACAGGTTGCCGATGCGTGCCCCGATGCTCAGCCGGCGATAGCGGTAGTCGCGATAAGGCGCGTAATAGCGGCCGAGCTGGAAGATGCTGCGGTTGCCCAGACGGTACCGCTGCCAGTCGTAGCGGTGATTGTCGCGCCACCGGCGCTGGTCCCAGCGATTGTAGCTATGCCAGCGGCGGCCGTCGTAATAGCGTGCGCGGCGGGCATCCTGGCGCGCGCTGCGCTGCACATCCTGCCTGTACCGGCGTTCCTGGCGTGCATCCCGGCGGCGTTCGGCACGGTAACGCTCCTGCCTGAGCTGACGATCCTCGCGCGCGTCGCGGCGCCGTTCGCTGCGATAGGCGTTCTGACGCGAACTGGCATCGCGGCGTGCCTCGCGCCGTTGCTGCGCACGCTGGGCATCACGTGCGGCGTCGCGCTGCACACGCTGGCGCTGCTCGCTGCGTTCCTGCCGCTCTGCCTGGCGGCGCTGGGCTGCGGCGCGTTCTGCGCGTTGCGCTTCCCCGCGCCGGCTTTCCGTTCGTGCACGCCGGATGTCGGCGCGGTTGTCGCCGCGATCGACTTGAACCGATCGCCGTTCGCTGCGCACGTTGCGGAATTCGCGGGCATCCATTTGGCGCATGCGCTCGCGTGCGGCACGCTGTTGACGCGCTTCACTCCGATCGCCGCGGTCGCGTTGGGCCCGTTCGCCGCGTTCGCCGCGTTCGCGCGATTGTGCTTCCGCCGGGGCGGGCAGGGCAGTGATGGCCATCGCCGCGGCAAGCGCGCTCAGGGCCGTGCCTTTCATCAGCTTGGTCAGGTTCATGGAGCTTGTCCTCATGCTTGCGTTTGAAGCCGCTCCACCACCCGCGGCACCGATGTCGCACTTTGTATCACAACGGCCTGACGCGAAACTGAACCGGTTGGTCACGTTGTTGTTCATGTTTATTTGGCGAAACATGAACGCACTGAGTCTTGGCACGATCGTTCGATACCGGCATTGCCATTGGCATGTACGACACGCTCGATGAAGTCCGCACCGATATCGCCGCACGCCTTTCGGCCGCGGCCAACGACCGCAGATCGGCGATGCACAGCCCCGTCGTGGCGACGGCCGATGCCGATGCGCGGGTGATGGTACTGCGCGCATTCGATGCGGACAGCTGGTTGCTGCGGTTCCATACCGATGTCCGGTCGCCCAAGGTTGCGGTCATCGAAACCGATCCTCGTATCGGGGTGCTCGCCTATGACAGGCAGGCGAAGATCCAGTTGCGGTTGCGCGGCACCGGCCGCATCGAACGGACCGGGCTGGTTGCCGATGCAGCCTGGGCGCAGAGCAACAATTTCGCGCGGAGATGCTATCTCGGGGAGGGACCGGGCGTGGCGGCGGATCATCCCACTTCGGGATTGCCGGAGCGCTTCGAAGGCGTCGAGCCGACCGACGACGAAGTGCAGGGCGCGCGCGAAAACTTCGCCGTGCTGCTGGTCCAGGTGGAGCAGGCGGACTGGTTCAGCCTGGCGCATACCGGGCACCGGCGCGCAGTGCTGACTGCCGGCGATGGCCAGTGGATATCGCCCTAGCGGCGTCTGTCAGCGCCGTTCGAAGCGATCGTATCCCTGCGCGCTTGTCTGCTCTGCATCGACAGTGTCGGGTGCGGCGCGCGGCGGGCCGTCATGCATGGCGGCGATCATCCGGTCGACCGCGGCCTGCGGCCCTTCGACATGCGCTTCGACGGTGCCGTCGGGCAGGTTCCTGACCCAGCCGGCGAGGCCCAGCGCGGCAGCGGTCTCGACCGTCCAGTCGCGGTAGAACACGCCCTGGACGCGTCCGCGTACGATGAGGCGGCGGGCGGTCGTCACGCTGCGGGTGATCCGCGATACGTGCCGCCCGCCCGCCCGGACATCGTCAGGCCGCCTGCTTGATGTCGCGCAGCGTGATCGCGAAGCTGATGTCCTCGCCTGCCAGCGGATGATTGCCGTCGGCCTTGACCGTCTGTTCGCCGACTTCGACGATATAGAGCGTCAGCGGCTGGCCGTCGGGCGACTGGGCCTGCATGGCCATGCCCGGCTGGGGGCGGGCTCGGGCGGCAGGTTTTCACGCGGAATGTCGATCACCAGTTCGTCGCGGCGGGGCCCGAAAGCGCTGTCCGAAGCGATTTCGACGGTTTCTTCGTCGCCCACTTCCATGCCGGTCAGCGCCTGTTCGATCTGCGGGAAGATCTGCCCGCTGCCCAGTTCGATGTCCTGCGGACCCATTTCCTCGGTCGTGCCGACGACTTCGCCGTCGCCTCTGCGCAGCACGTAGTCGATCGATACGGTGTCGCCGTTGTTGGGAGTTGTCATGACTGTCCTTTTCGAGATTTGGTGTGGCGGCGGCGATGCGCCGCGCGGGGACGCGCCCATTGCAGGGCGCCTTGCCCGCGATTGTCGCAACTCGGCCTGCACTAGTCAAACGCAGTCGGCCCGGAGCGCCCACGGGACAGCGCAAACCTGGCGCGCAGCCGTGCGCGCGATGCCGAAAGGTCCGACCGGGCTGCGGAGCACCTGCGCGCCGCAGCCCGGGATGGCCGGGGCCGGTGGTTACCGTGTCAGCTTCTTGTACGCCAGGCGCGTGGGGCGATCCGCCGCATCGCCGAGGCGGCGGCGCTTGTCTTCTTCATAGGCTTCGAAATTGCCTTCGAACCATTCGACATGGCTGTCGCCCTCGAATGCGAGGATATGCGTCGCCAGCCGGTCGAGGAAGAAGCGGTCATGGCTGATGACCACCGCACAGCCGGCGAAATTCTCGATCGCTTCCTCGAGCGCGGCAAGCGTTTCGACATCCAGGTCGTTGGTCGGTTCGTCGAGCAGCAGGACGTTGCCGCCCTCCTTGAGCATCTTGGCCATGTGGACGCGGTTGCGTTCACCGCCCGACAGCTTGCCGACGTTCTTCTGCTGGTCGGCCCCCTTGAAGTTGAATGCGCCGACATAGGCGCGCGTGCTGGTGTCGTGGCCGTTGACCTTCATGTAATCCAGCCCGTCGGAGATTTCCTCCCAGACGTTGTTCTTCGGATTAAGATGGTCGCGGCTCTGGTCGACATAGCCGAGATGGACGGTCGAACCGATTTCCACCGTGCCGCTGTCGGGTTCTTCCTTGCCGGTGAGGATCTTGAACAGCGTCGACTTGCCCGCGCCGTTGGGGCCGATCACGCCGACGATGCCGCCCGGGGGCAGCATGAAGGACAGGTTTTCGAAGAGCAGCTTGTCGCCATAGGCCTTGGAAATGTTCTTGGCCTCGATCACCTTGCCGCCAAGCCGTTCGGGGACCTGGATGACGATTTGCGCCTTGCCCGGCTTGCGGTCCTTCTGGCCTTCCTGCAGTTCCTCGAACTTGCGTATACGCGCCTTCGACTTGGTCTGGCGCGCGCTGGGCGTCTGCCGGATCCATTCGAGTTCGCGCGACAGCGCCTTGGAGCGCCCGCTTTCCTCGCGGCTTTCCTGCTCGAGGCGCTTGGCCTTCTTCTCGAGATAGGTCGAGTAATTGCCTTCGTAGGGATAGTACGACCCGCGATCGAGCTCGAGGATCCATTCCACCACATTGTCGAGGAAGTAGCGATCGTGGGTGATCATCAGCACCGCGCCCGCATATTCCTTGAGGTGGTTTTCCAGCCACTGGACGCTTTCCGCGTCGAGGTGGTTGGTCGGTTCGTCGAGCAGCAGGATCGACGGCTTCTGGATCAGCAGGCGGGTCAGCGCCACGCGGCGCTTTTCACCGCCCGACAGGTCGGTCACCGCCCAGTCGCCCGGCGGACAGCGCAGCGCTTCCATCGCGACTTCGAGCTGGTTGTCGAGCGTCCAGCCGTCGACCGCGTCGATCTGCTCCTGCAGCGTGCCCATCTCTTCCATCAGGGCATCGAAATCGGTGTCCTCCTGCGGATCGCCCATTTCCGCGCTGATGGCGTTGAAACGATCGACCTTGTCGGCGATCTCGCGTGCGCCGTCCTTGACGTTTTCGAGCACGGTCTTGCTCTCGTCGAGCTCGGGCTCCTGTTCGAGATAACCAACGGTGATGTTCTCGCCCGGCCATGCCTCGCCGGTGAAATCGGTGTCGATCCCCGCCATGATCTTGATCAGCGTCGACTTGCCCGCCCCGTTGGGACCGACGATGCCGATTTTCGCGCCCTGGTAGAACTGCAGGCTGATGTTGCTGAGCACCGGCTTGGAAGCGCCGGGGAAGGTCTTGGTCATGTCCTTCATGACGAATGCGTACTGGGCGGCCATGGGCGGGGTCCTTCGGATCGGTTTGGGATGACGGGCACGGGCGGCCCGCAAGCTTTGCCGCGCAGATAGTCGCACCGACGCCACGGGGCAAGCATGGGGAATGCCATATGGGGCGGGTGCGGGCGAACCGCGGCAACTGGCGCAGTGTCGATTGGCGGCTGGACTTTTCAGCTGCGAAACACGATGGGAGCGCCGATTGGGGTATTCCCTTATACGTTCTATTAACAGGGCGCCCCTAAAATGCCGGCAGGAAGGGTAGGGACAGTCCATGCGCGAACAGATTATGGGCATGATCACCCCGACGATGTCGATCGTGTTCTTCGCGGTCTTCCTCATCATGTGGTGGCGCGGGAAGATGGGCAATTACGTGCTCGGCTTCGCGTCGGCCTATCTGCTGTTCGCGATCGGTTTCGGGACGACCCACCTGTTCGACACGGGCTCCCCCTACGTCTTCCACATCACCCAGTTCTTCTATTCGCTTAGCACGGCGACCGCGATCTGGGCGCTGACCAAGCGCGCCGGACAGCCGCCCTATCTCGGGGTGCTGCTGGTCATCTACGGCCTGTCGGCGGCCACGCTGGCGGTAGCGGTGCTGACCAGCCCGGATATTTCCTCTCGGCTGATCATCGTCAATGTCGGCTATGGCGCGATGTATCTCGTGTGCCTGATGTCGCTGCTGGGCGGTCCGCGGCACGAAGCGATCGACAAGTTGATCATTGCCGCGCACTCGGTTCTGGCCGCGCAATTCATGATCCGCCCGGTCCTGACGCTGCTGATCGAACAGTCGATCCCGGCCAGCGTCTACCGGCAGTCGGTCTATTACTCGGTCCTCAATCTGTCGCTTGCGCTGATCGCGCTGATGAGCGCGATGGTCCTGGTCGGCGCCTGCCTCTACGACCAGATCAAGGCCGTACGCGAACAGGCCGATCTCGATGGGCTGACCAAGCTGCGCACGCGCCGGGCCTTCGAACAGGGCGTGGTCACGCTGCTCGAGCGGGCCAACCAGGAATGCGCGCCCGTGTCGCTGGTGGTTGCCGATATCGACCACTTCAAGGCGGTCAACGACGTCTGGGGGCACCAGGCCGGTGACAAGGCGATCGCCCAGTTCGGCGAGATCGTTCGCGGGACCATTCGCGAAACCGATATTGCCGGGCGCATCGGCGGCGAGGAATTCTGCATCCTCGCGTGGAACTGCGATGAACAGGCCGCGGTCTCGCTGGCCGAACGCATTCGCCGCAAGTTCGCGCAGGCGCAGATCGAAGGATTGCCCGGCGACCAGCGCCTGACCGCCAGTTTCGGCGTTGCCGGACGCGGCGAGGGCGAAGGCTATGGCAAGCTGTTCGCACGCACCGATGGCGCGCTCTATGCAGCCAAGGAAAATGGCCGCAACTGCATCGTGCGCGACGGCGAGGGCAAGAAGCGCGGGGTCGTGACATCCATTGCCGAACTGGCCGACAAGCGGCACGAAGCCAACGCCTGACCGCAGTTTCCGGCGCGGCCGGTCCATGTCATCGCTGGCGTCATACACGGTATCCACCAGTAAAAGCGGTATTCTTTAACCACCTTTAACTGTTATCACCTAAGCAAGGGGTGAAGGGTCGAGGTGTAGCATGTCGGAGAATATTCTCGCGTTGGCGAACCCCATGCTCAACATGGTGTTCGGTATCGCCTTCCTGATATTGTGGCGCCGCGAACCCGGCGCCAGCTGGATCGCGATCATATCCGTAAGCTATTTCGCAAGCGCGGCCGGTTTTTTCATCTTCCACCTCACGCCCGATCCCAACGGCATCCCGGCGGTCGTGGCGATGCACCTGTTCTATTCCCTGGGCACCATCGCCATGGTCTGGGGTATCGGCACGCGCTACGGCCAGCCGATCCCGCACCGTCTCTATGCGTTTATCGCCGGGCTCGGCCTGGTCATGATGGTGGGGGCGAGCTTCGGGGCGGATTACAACGCGCGGCTCTACGCCGCGAACGCCAGCTATGGGCTGATCCTTGCGCTGGGAACGCAGGCGATCGCCCGCAAGGCGGGCAGTGAGCTGCTCGACAAGGCGATCCTCTTCCTGCTCGCGATGGGCGCCTTCCAGTTCTTCGTCCGCCCGTTGGTCGCGATCATGGTCCAGGGCGAGATGACCGCCGTGGAATACCGCGAGACCCCGTTCTACGCCGTGATGGTCGTCTGGCTCGCGCTGGCTGCGGTCCTGATGGCCCTGATCCTGCTGGGTGCCGCGCTGACCGATCAGACCAAGGCGGTGCGCGACGATGCGGAGCGCGATACGCTGACGGGTCTGAAAATGCGCGGCCCCTTCGAAACGCAGGCGATCGCCATGCTGCAGCGCGCGCGGGAGGAGGATGTCCCGATCAGCGTGATCGTAGCCGATATCGATCACTTCAAGCGGGTCAACGATATCTGGGGGCACCAGGTCGGTGACAGTGCGATTGCCGGTTTCGGCGATTTGCTGCGTTCGGCGATCCGGTCGACCGATATTGCCGGACGGGTCGGCGGCGAGGAATTCTGCCTGTTCGTGTGGGACTGCCCCGCCGGGCCGACGCGCAAGCTCGCCGAGCGGATCCGGACCCGCTTCGAACACATGCAGATCGAGGGCATTTCCGACGGTGTCCGCTTGACCGCCAGTTTCGGCATCGCGCAGTGGGAACCCGACGAAGGTTACGGCCGGCTGTTCGCGCGCGCCGATGCGGCGCTCTATCGGGCAAAACAGGCGGGCCGCAACCGCATCGTATCGCAGGATGAGGGGATGCTGCTCGCCATGGGGCCGCATCGGCAGGGTCCCGACATGCGCCGCGCCCGCGTCTAAGCCATTTCGCGGCGCAGCAACCGCGGCATCAGCGCCAGCTGCAATCCGGCGCGCAGCACCAGGAAGCCGATGAAGCTGGCCCACAGCCCGTGATTGCCCAGCGGCCATGTCAGCCACAGCATGACGCCATAGCCCAGCGCGGCGCCCGCCATCGACAGCAGCAGTGCGCGCGTCCAGCTGGCACCCACGAACACCCCGTCGAGCACGAACCCGGCAAATCCCGCCAGCGGGATCGCCACGATCCACGGCCACAGCGTGCGCGCTTCGGCGGCGACCGCGGGCGTCGCCGCGAAACTGTCGGTGATCATCCCGCCAGCCCAGGCGAAGGCCGCCGAGAGCAGGATCGCCACGCCGAGACAGCGCCACAGGATCGCCCGGACCAGCGCGGTAAACCCGGCGCGGTCGCCATCGCCCGCCCGCTCGCCATTGAGTACCTGGGCGGCGTTCTCGAACCCGTCGAGCAGCAGTGCGGCGAGCACGAACAATTGGTAGACGATGCCGTTGGCCGCCAGCGTCACCGCGCCGCGTTCCGCCCCCAGCCGGGTCAGCATCGCGATCGCCACCATCAGCACCACCGTTCGCAGGAAGAGGTCGCGGTTGATTGCCAGGAACGGCTTGAGCGCGCGCAGGGAAATGTTCGAGCGGTCTGCCAGCGCGGCGCACAGATCATTCCCCGCCAGATACCAGATCAGCGCGCCGGTCGCCGCCAGCTTGGCGAACTCGGCAATGAAGCTCGACCAGCCAATCCCGGCGATGCCCCAGTCCAGCCCCAGCGCCAGCCACAGGCCCAGCGCGATGTTGAGCAGATTGTAGAAGATCTCGATCGCCAGCACTTCGCGCATCCGCCGCCGCCCGACGAGGAAGCCGATCAGCGCGAAATTCACCAGCACTGCCGGCGCGCTCCAGTAGCGGATGTCGGCATAGACGACGGCTGCCGTGCGGACACGCGCCTCGGCGCCCAGCGCATCGAGCATCAGCGGCAGCAGGACCGGCTTGGCCAGCAGCAGCATGGCCGCGATCGCGAGGCCGACCACCACGCCCTTGACCAGCACCTGCGCCTGCGCGTGCTGGCCCATGCGCGTGCCCGCCTGCGCGACGAGGCCGGTGGTGCCGGTCTTGAGGAAGTTCATGACGGTGAATAGAGCGGCGAACAGCTTGGCACCGATATCGACTGCGCCCTGAGTCGGGGCATCGCCCAATTGCCCGACGATCCACATGTCACCCACGCCGATCAGCGCTGTGGCGACATTGGTCACCATCGCAGGCAGCGCGATGGCCCAGATGAGCCGCGGATCGACAGCCGATGGTGCGGAGGGTGTCAGGCCTTGTTCCTCACACGCGGGGCCGGGTCGTTCGGCCGGCCGAAGCGGCCACCGGGCCGTCTGGCGATGAAAAACTGGTCGGGGAGACTGGATTCGAACCAGCGACCCCTTGTACCCAAAACAAGTGCGCTACCAGGCTGCGCCACTCCCCGACCGGTTTTCCCGCAAGACGCCGAGCTTGGTGGGCCCGGCAGGACTCGAACCCGCGACCTAGCCGTTATGAGCGGCCAGCTCTAACCAACTGAGCTACAGGCCCCCAGCCACGTCGTGCGGAACAGCGCGCCTAGCCGCGCGGCGATGGGCTGGCAAGCGCTAGGCGTCGACCGATGCCATGATTTCTTCGACCGTGGTCGGTCGCACGCCGCGCGTGTCGAGATAGGCATAGACCCCGCGAAACCAGTCGTAGAGCGCATCGAGGTCGGCCTCGGTGCGGACATAGGGGGTATGACCCGCGGCGAGCGACGGGCTGTGGAAGCTCAGCACCAGAACAGGCAGCTGGTCGTCGATGGCGATGTCGATCGCGCGCAGCGCTTCGTCCATGCTCACGCCTTCGGGGGTCAGGCCGATCCGCTCGAGCAGGCCGAGGCGGGACAGCGCCCCGCCGAGCCGGGGGAACCTCGTCGTGAGCGGGAAGACATGGCCGCCCTGCTGGCGCAGCAGGCCCCAGAACACCGTGGTCAGCGGAAGTTCGATCAGCTTGTGGTCGGGATCGGTCCAGTAGGGCGTGACCGGGTGGCGGGCATAATCGGGCCCCTGCGTCGCCGAATAGTCGTAACGCGCGCGCACCGAGCTATCGATCGCGATCCCGGTTTCGCTGAGCAACTTGGCAGTCTGCGGGCCCAGCCCGTAGCGGCCCGCGCGGTAGATCCGCGGAAGCGTGCCGAAGCCTTCCTCGATCGTATCGCGCAGCTTGCGGAACTTGGCCTCTTCCAGTTCGACCGGAAGGTTGCCGGCATAGCTGTGATGCGCGTTGACCTGTTCGGTATGCGGCGGATTGACCCACGGGTGCAATTGCACGCCCACCTCGGCCGTGCCCGCGCGGACCGCATCGCCGATGATCTCGCGCGCGAGCGGGTCGGTGGCGATGGGCCAGTCGACCAGATAGACCGGCACCACGCCGATCCCCTCGCAGAATTCCTGGAAACCCGAAATCGCGCGGACGTGGCTCAGCCCGTAGCCATCGGCACGGAAAGGGGCATTCCAGTCGAATTCCTCCTCGGTGTCGACTGTCAGCAGCGATCGCTGGCCGAACCCTTCGGCAAACCGGACCTGCTGCGAGGGTACGGGCGGGTCGAGGAGGTTGGCATGTGCGATGGTGGGCGTGTCCTAGCCGGCGGCGCGATCGGGCGCATCGACAGGGCTAGGCAGCGGCTCGGCAGCGGTCAAGAGCGGCAGGCTGAGGACCAGCGCATCGCCCTCGCGCGCCAGTTCGCCGCCCGCGGCGCGCGTTTCGGCGCGGGCGAGGCGGAGCGAGAAACCGGCGCCGAATATGCCCGAACTCAGCGTGCTGCCGCCCGCGCGGACATCGGAAGAGAAGATATCCTCGGCCTTGGCCAGCTTGGCGGGCAAGGCGATCCGCAGCGCGACCTGTTCGCCATCCTGCACCATCGCCAGCGCGACATGTTCGCCCGCAGCGGTTGCGCCGGCCATTGTTGCCAGCACGCGCCAGCCGAGCATCTCGGCTTCCTCGCGGGCCAGCGCCAATGGTGCGGTATCGGCGGCAAGCTCTGCTTCGAAGCGCGCCACGCGCGGGCTGAGGACGCTCTGCAACTGGTCGACCTGGGCACGGACGATGGCGGCGAAATCGCTTTCGCCCGCCTCGAGATCGAGCGCGCCGGTCTCGAGCCGCGCCAGCCGGTCGAGCTCGTCGAAACCCGCGAGGATGCGCGCCGAGTCGCCCGCGATCGAGGCGGCCAGCGCGCGGTACTCATGCGGGGTCGGGCCGAACACCTGCTGCTGGATGACTTCGGCATAGCCCTGCATCGCATTGACCGGCGTGCGTAGTTCGTGGAGCAGCTGGCGCAGTCGGTCGGCACCGCGCTGGACGCGGTCGTCGACCGCCGCAATCGCGCGGCGGAAGCGACCGACATAGCCATGGAAGCGCCCGTCGCCGCGGGTGAAGCGCGGCGCGGCATCGACGATCCAGTCTCCCTCGATCGCCTCGGCCCCGCGCAGCGTGATCGGCATGTCGCGCAGCGGCTGGCGATTGGCGAAACCGGCGGCGAAATCGCCGCCCAGCGGCGCATGGGCGCGGCGCTGCGACAGGTCGATCCCGACAACCAGCGGCGCGATCGCGGGTTCGGCCCAATCGATCCGGCCTTCGGAATTGGTGCCGAAATTGAAGGAATCGATCGGTTTGCGGGCAACCGGCTGCTCGAGCTCGGCCATTGGCAGGGTCGGCGCATCGCCTGGGGCGGTGCGCGGCGCACGCGCCTTGCGAAAGGTTTCGATCCGTTCGACCAGCGCGCGAATGCCGTCGGACTTGTCGGGATCCTGCGCGGCGGGAGCAGGCACGGGATCGACAGGACCGACAGGCTCGGCAAGTTCGGAGGCGACCGGCGGCCCTTCGGGTTCGACGGGCCTGGTGGGCTCGGCCGCTTCGGTCGGGGGTGGCGCGGGGTCCGGCGCCTGCGCCTGCGCCGGACGCAGCGAGAAGGGCGCGGGACCATGCATGCCAGCGCCGGTGTCCGCGGGCCCCTCGGCTTCCGCGGGCAGTGCTGCGGGCTCTTTCGCAGCCACGGTCTTCGGCATCGGCAGCGCGCGGTCGGATACACCCAGCCGGTCGAGCACGCGCACGGCAGCCGATGGCAGGTCGCGGCGATGCCGCAGGAAGCCGCGCGTCCGGATCGGCAGCGTGGGAATGATCCCGGCCCATTCTTCGCCCGTGAGATCGGCGCGCTGCAAAGCCGCCGCGGCGATCGCGGGATGCGCCTCGCCGAACCAGCGGACCAGTTCGGGATTGCGGAACCGCCAGCCGTTTTCGCCCACGATCGCGGCGCGTTCGGCAGTCGGGATCATGTCGGCCAACGCGATCAGCCGGAGATAGGCCGCCGCCTTGAGCGCGGAGTCGCCGCCACGCTGCGGCCGTTCACCCAGCAGATCGAGCAACTGCCGGAACTGCGTCTTCGCCGCGCGCTCGCCGGCGGCGCGGTGGCGCAGCACAGTGGCAAGGCGATCGTCGAAATGCATGGATTCTCCGGGGGTGGCGAGGGTTTGCGACAGTTACCCCATCGCAGGCCAGGGTTTCTACCGCTGTAAAACTTACAATGAACGGAAAGTTGCCAGCGCGTTGCAAAGCGGGACAATTGCTGGCAAGACTAATAATGTTAGCCAAGACGCCTGTGTCGCGTTGTTAACATTTCGTGGAAGTTTCGCGATGCCACATCGCGGCGTAAGGGTAGCAGGGGCAATGAGTATGGCCAATCTCGACGATATCGACCGGCGGCTGCTGGGGGAACTCCAGTCCGAAGGACGAATCACCAATGTCGAACTGGCACACCGGGTCGGGTTGACGGCCCCGCCATGCCTGCGGCGTGTCCGCGCGCTGGAAGAAGAGGGCGTGATCCGCGGCTACCATGCCGAGCTCGATCCGTCCAAGCTGGGCTTTTCGATCACCGTCTTCGCGATGGTCAGCCTCAAGAGCCAGGCCGAAGACGCGCTGCGCGAATTCGAAGTGGCGATGCGCGACCTGCCCGAAGTGCGCGAAGTCCACATGCTCAACGGTGAAATCGACTTCATCATCAAGATCGTCAGCGAAGATCTGCAGAGCTTCCAGGAGTTCCTGACCAGCAAGCTGACCCCGGCACCCAATGTCGAAAGCGTGAAAACCTCGCTCACCATCCGCACCAGCAAGCTCGAGCCCGGCGTCCCGCTGTGAGCGGTGCCGCGCGGATCGAGGGCCATTGCCTGTGCGGCGCGGTCACCATCGCGCTCGACAATCCGGCGCAGCTCATCGAGATCTGCCAGTGTGACATGTGCCGCCGCTGGGCGGGTTCGTTCTACAGCGCGCAGACCGGCGAATCCGTCCGCATCTCGGGCGAGGACAGTGTCACCATCTACCGCTCGAGCGAATGGGCCGAACGCGCTTTCTGCGCGCATTGCGGCAGCAATCTGTGGTTCCGCTTCCTGCCGACGGGGGGCCGCAGTTTCTCCGCGGGCCTGTTCGATGCCGCTGCCAAACATGCGATCGAGAAGGAAATTTTCGTCGACGAACGCGCCGACTGGTGCCGCATCGAAGGCGACCACCCCCGCCAGACGGGCGCCGAGGTGATCGCCGAGGCAGAAGCGGCGGGTTTCAAATTCAACTGACAGACGTTGCCGCGTGCCACCAACCAGAGTTCGGTTCTCCGGCGGATGCCTGGCCATCGTGATGCTGGCTGGCGCTGTAGGCGCGATCTCCGTGGCGCTGATCGCGCTGATCCCGGCAATCGAAGTGGAACCGTCCTCGGCCCGGGGCAGCGAGCTGATTACGTATCTCGCCCGATTCCGTTGGCAGGGCATCAGCATACCGCTGGTGCTCTTCGCCGCGGCGGTCACCTACAACCTCGGTCAGATGGCCCGTCGCTGGATCGATGAAACCGCGGTGCTGGCCGATGACGAGGGATTGCGGTTTCACCCCTCTATCAGGAAAGATCCGCTGGGCTGGGACGAAGTTCGCCACATCCGTGCGGAATCGCGGTTCGGTGCGATGCAACTGCACATCCGCACGGTGGCCGGGAAGCGATTTCGGATCACCCCGTGCGATCACGACGAGGTACGGGCGCTGGTCGCACGATTTGCGGCCATGAGCGACGAAACCTAGGCGCTGAACCCACCGAGCAGTCGCGCACCTGCCGATTATACCGGAACTGGCCGAACTTCTGTTAGGCCTCGCGCGTCTTGAGCCATTCCTCGAGCCATTTGATCGAGTAGTTGCCGCTCTTCACATCGTCCTGCTGGAGCAGTTCCTGGTGCAGCGGAATGCTCGTCTTCACGCCTTCGACCACCATTTCCTCGAGCGCGCGCTTGAGCCGCATCATGCAGCGTTCGCGGTCGCGGCCGTAGACGATCAGCTTGGCGATCATGCTGTCGTAATAGGGCGGGATCGAATAGCCGGCGTACAGCCCGCTATCGACCCGGACATGCATCCCGCCGGCCGCGTGGTAATAGGTGATCTTTCCCGGGCTGGGCGTGAAATCGAACGGGTCTTCGGCGTTGATCCGGCATTCGATCGCGTGGCCCTTGAACTCGACTTCGTCCTGCGTGACCGACAGCGGCTTGCCCGCTGCGATACGGATCTGTTCGCGGACCAGGTCGATCCCGGTGATCATTTCGGTGACCGGGTGCTCGACCTGCAGGCGGGTGTTCATTTCGATGAAATAGAACTCACCGTTTTCCCACAGGAATTCGATCGTGCCGGCACCGCGATAGCCCATGTCGCGCATCGCCTTCGAGCAGACCTCGCCCATCCGCATGCGGTCTTCTTCGCCCAGCACGGGGGAGGGGGCTTCCTCGAGCACCTTCTGGTGGCGCCGCTGGAGCGAACAGTCGCGTTCGCCCAGGTGGATGGCGTTGCCCTTGCCATCGCCGAATACCTGGAACTCGATATGGCGCGGGTTGCCGAGGTATTTCTCGATATAGACAGTGGCATCGCCGAAGGCTGCTTTCGCCTCGTTGCCGGCCTGCTGCATCAGCGTTTCGAGCTGGTCTTCGCTTTCGCAGACCTTCATCCCGCGCCCGCCGCCGCCGCTGGCAGCCTTGATGATGACGGGGTAGCCGATTTCGGCGGCGATCGCGCGGGCTTCGCCGATCTCGCTGACTGCGCCGTCGCTCCCGGGAACGAGCGGCAGGCCCAGCGCGCCCGCGGTCCGCTTGGCGGCGACCTTGTCGCCCATCGTGCGGATATGTTCGGGCTTGGGCCCGATCCAGGCGATGTCGTGCGCTTCGACGATCTCGGCGAACTTGGCGTTTTCGGACAGGAAGCCGTAGCCGGGATGGATCGCGTCAGCATGGCTGACTTCGGCGGCCGAAATGATGTTGGCCACGTTGAGATAGCTGTCAGTCGCGCTGGGCGGGCCGATGCAGACCGCGTGGTCGGCCAGTCGCACATGCATGGCATCGGCATCGGCGGTGGAATGCACCGCCACCGTCTCGATACCCATTTCATGGGCGGCGCGGTGGATGCGCAGCGCGATTTCGCCGCGATTGGCGATCAGGATGCGGGAGATACTCACGGGCGCGCTCAGCCGATGACGACGAGCGGCTGGTCGAATTCGACCGGCTGGGCGTTCTCGACCAGGATCGACTTGACCGTCCCGGCCTTGTCGGCGGTGATCGGGTTCATCACCTTCATCGCCTCGACGATCAGCAGCGTCTGCCCTTCGCTCACGCTGTCCCCCGGCTTGACGAAATTCGCCGCGCCGGGTTCGGATGCGAGGTAGACCGTGCCGACCATCGGCGACTTGACCGCGCCGGCGGTATCGATGTCGGCAGCGGATGTCTCGGGCGTCGGCGCCGCGGCGCTCGGGGCGGGCGCTGCCACAGGGGCGGGCGCCGCGGCCGGTGCCGCAGCCATCGCCACGCCGCCGCGCGCAACGCGGATCTTGCGTTCGCCATCTTCGACTTCGATTTCGGTCAGTCCGGTGTCGCCCAGCATTTCGGCGAGCTCGCGAACGAGAGCGGTGTCGACATTCATACCGGACTTGCCGGTGCTGCCTTTACGATCGGCCATGGAACCCCTTGCGTATTGTTTGCGCCGCCTATGCTACCCGCGCGGCGTTTGGGCAAGGGGTGAGGGCGCAAATTAGAGCGCGGCTGCTTTCTCCAACGCTACGGCATAGCCGCGCGCTCCCAGGCCTTTCACCTCGTCAACTGCGGCCATGCCGACATAGGAAAGATGGCGGAAACCCTCGCGTGTCGCGGGGTCGGACAGGTGCACTTCGATCACCGGCACCCCGATCGCCTTGATCGCATCGAGCAGCGCGACCGAAGTGTGCGTATAGGCCGCGGCGTTGAGCAGCACCGCCTTCGCTCCGGTGCTGCGCGCCTCGTGCAGCCAGTCGACCAGCACGCCTTCGTGATTGGTCTGGCGAAAGTCGATCTCGAGGCCGAGCTCGCGCGCCTTCCCGCCAAGCATCGCCTCGATATCGGCGAGCGTATCGGAGCCGTAGATTTCCGGCTCGCGCGTGCCGAGCAGGTTGAGATTGGGGCCATTGAGAACGAAAACGGTGTCGGTCATGGGGAAGGGGTTAGCGGCAATCGGCAGGCCGCGGAAGGGCCGCGATGCTTCGCGTATTGAGCGAGGTTTTCGGAACAGCACTGGCCGTTCGAGGGTCTTGTGTCAGGGGAAAGGAGGTCCCGCGCATGCTAGACACTCTCGCGATCGAAATTGCCAATCACGCCACCCGGATCATCGAGCTGACCGGGATCGCCATCATTACGATTGGCGGCTTCGCCACATTGGCCCTGTTCATGTACCGGCTGGTCTGCGGGTACGACCGCAACGAGGCCGTGCAGAAATTGCGATCCAGCCTCGGCCGGGCCATCCTGCTGGGGCTCGAATTCCTCGTCGCTGCCGACATCATCAACACGGTCGCCATCGAACCGACATTGGAAAGCGTTGCCGTCCTGTCGGGAATCGTTTTGATCCGAACCTTCCTGAGCTTCAGTCTCGAGACGGAAATCGAAGGGCGCCTGCCTTGGCGCCAGAAAGCCGACGCGGGCTGAGAACGCTCTTTCCGTGAGACCTACTGATCCACGCCCTTGACCTTACCCCATTGGCGCGCCGCGGTGTAGCCGAGGTAGCCGGTGCCGAAGAGTGCGTAGAGTGCTTCGGGAAGCGCGGCGAGGTAGCGGGTCATGCCTTCGCCGATGGCGCGCGCAATGATGGGGTCGAAAGCGGCGATCACGCCCATCGGCATGCTGAACAGGATCAGCGCATACATCACGTAAAGAAAGCTTGGGCGGGCGCGGCTGGTCCAGGGGTCACTGCTTTGCGCTTCGGCGACGATGGCGGACAGGCGCGTCTCGATCTGCTTCAACTCCTGCGTGCCTTCGAGCGCAAGCAGTTCGAGCTTCGCCCGGGCCCGTGCGTCCTTGTCGGGGATCACCTTGTCGATGATCGAGGCAAGCGGGCCGATAAGCGATTCGATGAGCGGCATGGGCGTCTCCGGTTGGCGAGACCGAATCGAATAACCAGATTGGTTCGTGTAGGAAAACGCGAACGTCGGCGCGTGACTGTCGGCGCGGGGCCGCGCGGATCGTCATGGCTGCTGCGATATGAGGGAAGTCCACTGGTCGGGATGACTGGATTCGAACCAGCGACCCCCACACCCCCAGTATGGTGCGCTACCAGGCTGCGCTACATCCCGAAACCAGTGGAGGCGGCCCTATAGGGCGGGGGTTTGAGCATGGCAAGCACAGTTCGCAGGCAATTCGTTGCCCCGGCATCGCATTGCTGCTAACCGCGCCGCACTTTCGCAAGAAGGGTGGTGCAGGCGGCTTGAACACGGCGCCCGCGCGCTCCAATTGCGAATTCGACACAACGCCAATTTCCGACAGGTATTTCATCGATGATCGATCTTCTCGCCGCCGCCGGTAGCGCCGCAGCCGAGCCGCCCGCATGGACGGGCTGGGTCCTGCCGCTGGGCATGCTGCTGATCCTGTGGTTTCTCATCCTGCGCCCGCAGATGCGCCAGCAGAAGCAGCACCGCGAACGCGTCGCGGGTCTCGCCAAGGGCGACGAAGTGGTTACGGCCGGCGGACTGGTCGGCAAGATCACCAAGGTCGAAGACCACTACGTCCATGTCGAACTGACCAAGGGCATGACCGTCAAGGCGGTGCGCAACACGATCGGCGAAGTGCTGTCGTCGCGCGACAAGCCTGCCGCAAACGACTAGGACGGGGCGCACCACTTCATGCTCGATTTTCCCACCTGGCGTAAGATCTGGCTATGGCTGATCGCCGGCCTGTGCGTCTTTGCCGCGCTGCCCTCGCTGCTGTCGGCCACCAGCATTCGCTGGCCCGATGCCCTGCCGCAGCCGATGGTCAATCTCGGCCTCGATCTCGCCGGCGGGAGCCATATCCTGCTTGAAGCGGATGCCGCGCAGGTCGCTGCGCAGCGGCTCGAGAACATGGAAGAAAACGTGCGCAACACCATGCGCAGCGCCGATCCGCGGATCCGCATCGGCGACGTTTCCACCCGCGACGGCCGGCTCAGCTTCATGCTCGACGATCCCGGCCAGGTGGACCGCGCCCGCGAACTGCTGCTTCCCGCGATGAACGGCACCGGGCTGGTGCGCGAATGGGACATGGCGGTCGAGGACGGCAACCGCATGGTCCTCACCCCCACGCAGGAAGGCACCGACCAGGCTGTCAGCGATGCGATGGAAAGCGCCACCGAAGTGGTCCGCAAGCGGATCGACGAACTGGGCACGCGCGAACCGACGATCATCCGCCAGGGCGATACGCGGATCGTGGTGCAGGTGCCCGGCCTGCAGGATCCCGACCAGCTCAAGGCGCTGCTCGGCCAGACCGCCAAGCTCGAATTCAAGCTCGTCGACCAGAACGCGCTGCCCAGCGATGTGCAACAGGGCCTCGCCCCGCCGGGATCGGAAATCTTCCCCTATGTCGATACCTCCGATTTCGCGGGCACTTCGCTGGCGGTCCGCCGGCTCGGCGGTATTCGCGGCGACAATCTGACAGGGGCGCAGCAGAGCTTCGATCCGCAGACCAACGAACCGGTCGTCAATATCCAGTTCGACAGCGACGGCGGACGCCGCTTCGCCAAGCTGACCACCGACAATGTCGGCAAGCCCTTCGCCATTATCCTCGACGACAAGGTGCTGTCCGCGCCCAATATCAACGAACCCATTCGCGGCGGCTCCGCGCAGATTTCGGGCAGCTTCTCGGTCGAGACCGCGAACCAGCTGGCGATCTCGCTGCGGTCGGGTGCGCTGCCGGTCGATCTCGCCGTGATCGAGGAACGCACCGTCGGGCCCGATCTGGGCGCCGATTCGATCAAGCGCGGCATGCTGGCGCTGGGTGTCGGTTCGCTGCTCGTCATCGCGCTGATGATCGTCAGCTATGGCCGTTTCGGCGTCTATGCGACCGCGGCGCTGGGGATCAACGTGGCGATGCTGCTGGGCATCATGGTCGCGCTCAACACCACGCTGACGCTGCCGGGTATCGCGGGCTTCGTGCTGACCATCGGTGCGGCGGTCGACGCCAACGTGCTGATCAACGAACGCATCCGCGAGGAACGCAAACGCGGGCGCCGGGTCATCGCCGCGGTGGAGAACGGCTATCACGAAGCCAGCCGCGCGATCTACGACGCCAACATCACCAACTTCATTGCCGGTGTGCTGCTGTTCCTGTTCGGTTCGGGTCCGATCCGCGGCTTTGCCGTGGTGCTGATCATCGGCCTGTTCACCAGCGTCTTCACCGCCGTTACCCTGACCCGCATGTGGGTCGCCGGCTGGCTGCGCAAGGCCAAGCCCAAAGACATCGTACTGTAAGGAGGGCGACGATATGAAACTGCTCAAGCTCGTCCCCGACGACACCAATATCAGCTTCCTCAAGTGGCGCGTGCCCTTCTTCGCCATCAGCGTTCTGCTGATTGCGGTCAGCTGGGCGCTGGTGCTGACCAAGGGCCTCAATTACGGCGTCGATTTCGCCGGCGGTCTCGAAGTGCGCGCCACCTTCACGCAAAGCGAGGAAGCGCCGGTGGTGGAACTGCGCGACCAGGTCGAAGCGCTCGGCTACGGATCGCCGGTGGTGCAGCGCTTCGGCGAAGACAACCAGGTTTCGATCCGCGTGCGCCTGCCCGACGAGGTTTCCGCCGACAAGGAAGCCGCGCAGCAGGCGGCCAACGATATCGTCGACACGCTGCAGGCTGAATATGACGATTTCCGGCTCGACGGGAACGACAATGTGTCGGGCAAGGTCTCGGGCGAATTCCGCCAGACCGCGCTTTATGCATTGCTGGCCGCGATGGGGGCGATCGCGCTCTACATCTGGATCCGATTCGAATGGCAGTTCGGTGTGGGCGCGCTGTTCGCGCTGTTCCACGACGTCAGCCTGACGCTGGGCATGTTCGCGCTGTTCCAGCTGGAATTCAGCCTCCAGATCATCGCCGCGATCCTTGCCATCATCGGCTATTCGCTCAACGACACGATCGTCATCTACGACCGCATCCGCGAGAACCTGAAGAAATACCGCAAGATGGAACTTCCCGCGCTGCTCGACCTGTCGGTCAACGAAACGCTGGCGCGGACGGTGATGACCTCGCTCACGCTGCTGGTGGCGCTGTTGCCGCTGCTGCTGTTCGGCCCCGCCAGCCTGTTCGGCATGGTCGCCGCGATCACGCTGGGCCTGTTCGTGGGTACTTACAGCTCGGTCTATTCGGCAGCGCCGATCCTGGTCTGGCTGGGCGTGACCAGCGACAGTTTCGTGCCGACCGAAAGCGTTGCCGACGAACAGGAGAAGAAGGCGCGCGGCCTGGTCTAGGCGACCGCGTCGTAATGGGCGGCGAGCGCGGCGGCGTTCGCTGCCCAGCTGAACCGCTCCACCGTCGCCGCCACCGCCTGGGGCGGGCGCGGGTTGCGCATCACCTGTTCGATCCCTTCGCGCACCGCACGGCATGTCCGTGCCACGATGACGCCCGCCGCGGGTGAGGTGACCACTTCGCGCGCGCCGCCCGCATCGGTGATGACGATAGGCGTGCCGCAGGCCAGCGCCTCGATCCAGGCATTGGCGAGGCCTTCGCTGGCGGACGGCAGCACCATGGCATCGGCCGCGCTCAGGATGGGGGGAGCAACGCAGGTTCGAGGCTGCCGAGGAAATGCACGCGGTCGGCCACGCCCACCTGCCTGGCCAGTCCGCGCAGGCTGGTTTCATCCGCCCCCGCACCGACCAGCAGCAAACGTGCATTCGTCAGATCGGCCAGCGCCTTGATCACGAAGGCCTGCCCCTTGCGTTCGATCAGCGCGCCCACCGTGACCAGCACCGTGTCCGACGCGGCCAGCGGGATGCCGAAGCTTTCGCCGAGGCGCTTTTTCAGGCCCACGTGATCCATCGGGCGAAACAGGTCGCGGTCGAGCCCGGTGTAATGCACCGTGATCTTGTCGCGCGCCATTCCCAGCTCTGCCATGTCGTCGGCCAGCGTCTCGCACACAGCCAGCACGCCTGCGGCGGCGTCGGCGGTTTCCAGCAGGGCATCGCGGCCATAGGCGCGCGCGCCCCAGAAATGGATGTCCGCGCCGCGCGCCTTGACCGAGAATGGCAGGCCCAGATCGCGCGCGACGGCCATTGCGGCGGGACCGTCGGGATAGAAGAACTGCGCATCGACCAGATCGAACGGCTGCTGCGCGTGAAGTTCGCGCGCGAGCGGCAGGACCGCCCTGGCGATCAGCCCCGGATTGAGCCGCCCGCCGATTTTGGGAAGCAGGCGGAATACCGGTCGATGCACGGTCATGCCGAATTCCTGCGTGTCGCAAGCGGCCTCCGACAGCACGCGATAGCGGCCCAGCGCCAGCGGCGGCAGGCCGATGGGGTTGATGACCTCCACGTCCCAATGCGTGTCGCGCTGGAGCGCTTCGAGCGACTTGGCCACGAAGATCCCGAAGCGCGGCTGTGCCGTGTTGGGGAACAGGGTCGACAGCGAGAGGACCCGGCGGGTTTTCGCCACGCTCACAGCCGCCGTACCAGCATTTCCGCCACCGCGATCCACGCCGGATTGTCGACCACCTGCTGCTTTTCGCCATGCCCGGGAGGCAACAGCCCAACCATGCTGCCCTGTCGGTCGATCAGCCGCCCGAACGCGAAGCGCCCACCCTTGCGGGGCACCAGCACGTCGCGGTTGATGGCGCGGGCAGCGTCCTCGGGCGCGATCCGGCGCAGCCACAACTGGTCCCCGGGGCGGTATTCGCCATGCGGGAATGCGATATCGAGCACCATCAGCGATCCGCCCCCGCCGAGATCGGTGGCGAGGATGGCGTCGCGCGGGGTGGCCCGCGCTTCCGGCCCCGCCTGTTCGAGCGTCGCAACGACTTGCGGGTGATCGCCGCTTTCGCTGCGCACCAGCATTTCGGGTTCGACCCCCAGCGCGGCGGCAATCCGTTCCATCCATTTGAGCGACAGGTTGCGCATGCCCGTTTCCAGCCGGCCCACCGTTTGCGGAGTGGTGGGCGGCTCGCACGCAGCAGCCAGATCGGCCAGTGTCAGGCCCTTCTGGCGGCGGATATCGCGGATGCGGTTGATCACGGCACTGTCCCCGGAATAACCAAATTGGTTTTCCATCTTTCCTACAGGAACCAGATGGAAGCAAGGGCAAACTCCCACCCACCGCAGGAGAAATGCCGATGCGCCGCAAGCTTGTCGAACGTGAACTTACCGAGGAAGGCCCGCGCCGTGGCAGGGGGGCACGGCCCGCACGGCGCAGCGTGACGGTTAACCTGGCGGAAAGCCCGCTGTCCTGGCTGCATGCGCGTGGACATTTGTCCGACCGCCGGTTCGATGCCGCCGAGCGGTTGCGGCTGGATTACGAAAAGGCGCAGCTGGCGCCGTCGGTCACGATGCGGTGGGATCCGGTGCGGGTCGATTGCGCAGGAAGCGGCGGGGACGGGCTCACGCCAAGCGAGCGGCAGCTTGCGGCGAAAGCGCGCTTCGATGGTGCGATGGCGGCGGCAGGGCCGGGGCTGAATGATATCCTCTGGCGCGTCGCCTGTTGGGGTGAAGGCGTGCCGGCGGCGGAAAAGGCGCTGGCCTGGCCCGCGCGCAGTGGCAAGCTGGTGCTCGGTATGGCGCTCGACCGGGTGGCCGATTTCTATCGCCTTAGTTGATGCTGCGTGTGCTGGGGCTTTTTCGCTCAGGACCGTGGTCCATGCGGTCCATGTCTCCCGCATGCTGTCGGGCTGGTGCGGGGGCAATCCTAGATATGGCGGCCAATCGCCTCGCGCAGTTCGGGGAGGACTTCGGCCTCGAACCACGGGTTCTGCCGCATCCAGATCGTCGAACGCCACGCGGGATGCGGCAGCGGGAAGAAGTGCGGCAGGAATTCGCGGTACCGGCGCACGCGCTCGGTCATCGACAGCCTGCGCGCACCGGGCAGGTAATGGCCCTGCGCATAGGTTCCCACCAGCAGGGTCAGCCGGTCTTCGGGCAGCAGGTCGAGGATGCGATGGTGCCATTGCGGCGCGCATTCGCGGCGCGGGGGCTTGTCGCCGCCGCTGGCCTTGCCGGGATAGCAGAAGCCCATCGGCACCAGCGCCACCTGCGCAGGGTCGTACATCTGCTGCTTGGTCAGCCCGGTCCATTCGCGCAGCCGGTCGCCGCTGGCATCGTCCCACGGGATTCCGCTGGCATGGACCTTCGACCCGGGTGCCTGGCCAATGATAAGCAACCGTGCGGTTGCCGAAAACCCCGTCACCGGGCGCACACCATGCGGCAGATGCGCCGCGCAGGTGCGGCAGCCGGCGATCGCCGCGCGCAGCTCTGCCTCGGGGCTCACGCTCCGGCTTGCTCGGCGAGCTCCAGCCAGCGTTCCTCGGCGGCATCCTTCTCGGCGCGGGCATTCTCGATGCCTTGCGAGATGTTGGCGAAGCGTTGCGGATCGGCGGTGTAGAGCGTGGGATCGGACAGGATCGCCTCGCCCTTGGCGATCGCCGCTTCGAGCTCCTCGATCCGCGCCGGGAGGAGCTCGAGGTCGCGCTGGTCCTTGTAGGACAGCTTGGCGGGCCTTGCAGGCGGCGGGGGCGGGGGCGCGGACGGAGCCTTGCCGCCCGGCTTGTCCGCCCTGGACTTGCTGGCGATGGTCTGGCGGCGCTTGCGCTGCCAGTCCTCGTAACCGCCCGCGACCACGTCGACCCTCCCGGTCCCGTCGAGCCCGAGCGTGATCGTCACCGTCCGGTCGAGGAAGTCGCGATCGTGGCTGACGATCAGCACCGTGCCCTCGTAGTCGGCGATGACCTCCTGCAGCAGGTCGAGCGTTTCGAGGTCGAGGTCGTTGGTCGGCTCGTCGAGCACCAGCAGGTTGCTCGCCTTGGCGAACTCGCGCGCCAGCAGCAGGCGGCTGCGTTCACCGCCCGACAGCACGCTGACCTTCATGTCGACGATCTTGGGGTCGAACAGGAAGTCCTTGAGATAGGCCTGCACATGCTTGCGATTGCCGCGCACGTCGATCCAGTCGCCGCCTTCGGCCAGCACCTGCCGGACGGTCTTGTCGGCAGTGAGCAGCTGGCGCTGCTGGTCGATCATCACGCCGGTCAGCGTCTTGGCGATCTCGACGCTGCCGCTGTCGGGTTCGAGCTCGCCGGTGAGCATGTTCAGCAGCGTGGTCTTGCCCGCGCCATTGGCGCCGACGATACCGATGCGGTCGCCCCGCTGGATGCGCAGGCTGAAGGGCTTGATGATCGTGCGTTCGCCATAGCTCTTGCTGATCCCGTCGGCGACGATGACCGATTTGGACTTGAACGAAGCCTCGGTCGCGAGCTGCAGCTTGGCCGTGCCGCCCGCGGTGATCATCGAGGCGCGCTGTTCGCGCATCTGGTAGAGCTTCTCGAGCCGGCCCTGGTTGCGCTTGCGCCGCGCGGTGACGCCGCGTTCGAGCCAGTGTGCTTCGAGCTTGAGCTTGGCGTCGAGCTTGTCCGCGGCCCGGGCCTCTTCGGCGTAGACCTGCTCTTCCCACGCCTCGTAGCCGCCGAAGCCCACCTCCTTGCGGCGCAGGATCCCTCGGTCGAGCCACAGCGTCGCGCGCGTCAGCCGCTTGAGGAAGGTGCGGTCGTGGCTGATGACCAGGAAGGCGCCCTTGTAGCGCTCGAGCCAGCCTTCGAGCCAGTCGATCGCGCCCAGGTCGAGGTGGTTGGTCGGCTCGTCCATCAGCAGGAGGTCGGGGTCCTGCGCCAGCGCACGCGCAATGGCCGCACGGCGCTTCTCGCCGCCGCTCGCGCCCTCGGTGGCGCGCGTCATCTCGATGCCGAGCTGGCCCGCGATGGCGTCGACCTCGTGTTCCTGCGGGGCGCCGGCACCGGCCAGCGCCCAATCCATCAGCGTGGCATGGCCGGCCAGGTCGGGGTCCTGCTCGAGCACCACGATCCGCGTGCCCGGCTTGATCTTGCGCTCGCCGGCATCGGTTTCGACCTGGCCGTCGATCATCCGGAACAGCGTGGTCTTGCCCACGCCATTGCGTCCGATCAGCGCGATCCGGTCGCGCGGGCCGACGTGCAGGTCCAGCGGCTCGTGGTCGGGCCCGCCGAACAGCCACTTGCCGCCCTGCTGCAGGGCGATGCCTTCGAGGCTGAGGATAGGGGGCTGTGCCATAGGCCGCGCGAGGTAGGCGCGCTTGGCCCCCGCCGCAAGCCGTCAGCGGGCCTGGCGCTGCTCTTCGACCATCCGCGCGACATCGGCGAGCAGCGCATGGGCATCGAAGACGATCCCGTCCTTGATCGTCCAGCGCACTCCGCCGACCTGCTCGATCGCCCCGGTTTCCCGGTTCAGCCGCGTATGCCCGGTGCCATAGAGGACCTTGAGATTGGCGAGCGGGTTCTCGGGCACGATCACGAGATCGGCGAGCTGCCCGACCGCGATGCGCCCCATCGGCGGTTCCTGCCCGAGCGGTTCGTACAAGGAGCGCGCGCCGTCGAGCGTCGCGGCGCGAATGACCGCCAGCGGCGACAGGCCCGCTTCGCGCAGCATCTCGAGCTCGCCGATATAGGCGAAGCCCCAGGTCTGGTAGATGTACCCAGGGTCCGAGCCTGCGGTGACGCGTCCGCCGCGGTCGTGGAAGTCCTTCGTCAGTTCGAACCACTTGGCGTAGAAGTTACGCCACGCGACCTCGTCCTCGCTGGTCCAGTCCTTGTAATAGCTACCGTGATTGGTCGCGCTGGGGGCGTAGAAATCGCCGAGCGAGGGGAGCGTGTACTTCGCGTGCCAGTCGAAACCGCGCGCCCGCATGACATCGCGGCTCGCGGCATAGATGTTGAAGGTCGGGCTGAGCGTCATGTCCTCGTCAATCAGCAGGTCGACATAGTCTTCCCACTTCTCGCTACCCGGCTCGACCGCCTGCGGGGCCAGGCGTGCCACCCAGGCGAAGCGCGACTGCTCGTCGAAGTAGTTGTAGTCACCGGGATAGTGCGGCAGCCCGGCCTTGAGTAGACTTTCGAAGTGGCCGTAGAAATGCGTGACGTCTTCGAGCCCAAGTTCGACCGCAGTGCGCGCGTTGACTTCGGCAACGCCCGTCTGCGCCAGATGGGCGACAGTGCCCATCTGCAGCTTCTCGGCTTCGTCGAAAGCCGCTTCGAAGACTGCGGGGGAATAGCCGTTGAAGAACTTCACCCCCCAGTATCCCTGCGCCTTCGCCCAGCGCACCCATTCGCGCGCAGCGGCAGGCGTTTCGGGGGTGCCGCGGTCCCATTTGTCGCCGAACACGGCATAGGGGATCAGGCGCGGCGCGGTGATGGTGTTGGCGGCGCTGCGCCGCGTGTCGCTGATATCGGGCGTATCGGGACCGAAGTAGAAGCTGACGCCGCGGACCGTCGTCACGCCATGAGCAAGCCACAGCTTGTAGCCATAGGATGGCTGCGGCGCCTTCGACGCATCGCCATTATGGCCGTGGACATCGACGAAACCGGGGAGGACGTACATGCCCTGCGCATCGACCACGCGCTGGGCAGTTTGCGCCTCTGCGGCCGGGGCCCCGCCGGGATAGAGTGCGGCAATGCGATTGCCTTCGACGACGATGTCGACCGGTCCGGCAGGCGGTGCGCCGCTGCCCTCGATCACGGTAGCCCCGCGGATAAGCAGTCTGTCGAAGGGGCCTTCGCCTTCGCCGGCGGGACGATCGGGCACGCGCTCCATCTGCGCGGCGAGCGGCTGGCCCCCCAGTCCGGCAAGCGCCGCCAGTGCCAATGTCCAAGCTTTCATAGATACCCCCTGAAGTCCGCGACGGTGGCTAGCGGCTGCCACGGTTCGAGGAAAGCGGGAACATTCCCGTTCAGCAAGCCGTAAAGCAGCCAAACGGATAATCCGTTCGACCTATGAGGAGCAAAGCCATGATCCGTTTCGCAATTCCCGCCCTGGCGGCAGCCACCTTCGCATCCGCCGCGCAGGCCGCCGAAGTCCAGATCCAGGCGCAGGGCCCGGTCGTCGAACTCACCGTGAGCGAAGTGGTCGACGCCAAGCCCGATATCGTCGATCTGAGCGCGGGCGTGACCAGCCAGGCGCGCACCGCGGTCGAGGCCATGCGGATCAACGCGCGTGAGATGACCGCCGTCATCGACCGGATCAAGGCGCTGGGCGTGGACGCGGACGATATCCAGACCGCGGGCATCGATCTCAATGCGCAGTACGACTACGACCAGGAGACGCGCGAACAGGTCTTTCGCGGCTATCAGGCCTCCAATCGCGTCAGCGTGACGCTGCGCGATGTCGACCGCGCCGGTGAAGTGCTCGATGCGCTGGTTGCAGCCGGGGCGAACAACGTCGGCGGTCCCCGCTTCTCGCTGGACGATGACAATGCCGCGCGCGCGCAGGCCCGCAAGGCCGCGTTCGACAATGCGCGCTCGCAGGCGCAGCAATATGCCCAGTGGTCGGGCTTCACCGGCGTACGGCTGCTCGAAGTGAGCGAATCCGTAGCCGCCGGCTCGCCGATCGCCTTCGAGGAATCGGCCGGGCGGCAGGCGATGAAGGTTGCCGATGCGCCGACCCCCGTCGAGCCGGGGCTGGTCGGCACGCGGGTTTCGCTGACGGTGAAATTCGAGATGACGCGCTAGGTCGAACCATCGCTTCCGCGCACATTCACCCCTTGTTCAATGCCCTGCGGCTAGGCAGACTCGCATCATGTCACGCATTCTGACCTTATTGCTGGCCGCCGGGATCGTCGCGGGCCCCGTTCTGGCCGAGCCTGCTTCTGCGCAGCAGCGCCGTTCCGAACAGGGCGAGGCGCGGCGCGAGATGAGCGCCGGCAACATCCTCGAATTGCGCGATATCGAGGCGCGTATCCTGCCATCGATGCGCGGGGCCGAATATCTCGGGCCCGCATACGATTCGACGGCGATGGCCTACCGGCTCAAGTTCATCAAGGATGGCCGCGTGATGTATGTCGATGTCGATGCGCGCACCGGCAAGGTGCTGCGGCGCAGCCGCTGACCGGGCGCCGAAACGCGGGCGCGGTTGACGCGTTAACCGACATGAACGAAACGCGGCGTAAACTATCCGAGGACGGACTTATATGCGTATCCTGATCGTCGAGGACGAGCCCACGCTGGGCGAGCAGCTGAAATCGACGCTCGAACAGAATGGCTATGCGGTGGATCTGTCCACCGATGGCGAAGACGGCCATTTTCTCGGCAGCACCGAGGATTACGATGCAGTGATCCTCGATCTCGGCCTGCCCGAAATCGATGGGCTGACCGTGCTCGGCATGTGGCGCAAGGAAGGCCGCAAGTTCCCCGTCCTAGTGCTGACCGCGCGCGATAGCTGGTCCGACAAGGTCGCCGGCCTCGACGCAGGAGCCGACGATTACCTTGCCAAGCCGTTCCAGACCGAAGAGCTGATTGCCCGCCTGCGCGCGCTCATCCGCCGTGCGTCGGGCAATACGTCGAGCGAGCTGACTGCCGGTGCGGTCCGCCTCGATACGCGGTCGGGCCGGGTGACGCTGCAGGGCGAGCCGGTCAAGCTGACCGCGCAGGAATACAAGCTGCTGAGCTACCTGATGCACCACAAGGGCAAGGTCGTCAGCCGCACCGAACTGATCGAGCATATCTACGATCAGGATTTCGACCGCGATTCGAACACGATCGAGGTCTTCGTCACCCGCATTCGCAAGAAGCTGGGTGCGGAAGTGATTACGACGATCCGTGGACTCGGGTACAGCCTCGACGACCCCGCCGACCAGCCGCGCGCCTGACGGGGCGTCCGGCGCGGTTGCGAAGGTCGGGAAATCCCCGCCGGCGAATCCTGCCGCCGAAAATCCGGTGACCGTGGCCACGCCGCCGCCCGCCAAACGCAGCCTGGCGCGGCGGATGATGGCGATTGCCGCGCTGTGGATCGGCGTGCTGCTGCTCGGCGGCGGTTTCGCGCTCGATCGGACGCTGGTCCGGCTGGTCGAGGACAATTTCGACGAACAGCTCGAATATGTGCAGACCGCGCTGATCACTTCGGCCGAAATCGACAGCTTCGGGGATGTGCAGCTGTATCGCTCTCTCGGCGACCAGCGGTTCCTCGAACCCAATAGCGGGGTTTACTGGCAGGTGACCGGCGAAGGGCACCAGCCGTTCCCCAGTCGCAGCCTGTGGGATCGCAACCTGACAGTACAAGGCGATCACTTCGACAACGAACCCCATTTCTACGATTCGGACCAGTTCGAGGACGAACCGCTGCGGATCGTCGAACGCACGGTCATCCTGCCCGACAGCGACACGCGCTGGACCTTCGCGGTGGCCTCGGCCCGCGACGAGCTCGATTACCAGATCACGCGCATACGATCTATCCTGGTCTGGAGTTTCGCCGCGCTCGGGCTCGGTTTGCTGACGATGGCGATGCTGCAGAGCTGGTACGGCCTGTCGCCGCTGCGCCGGGTGCGCGAGGCGATCCTGGCGATGCGGACGCATGGCACCAACCGGATTACTGCGCCGCTCCCTCTCGAGGTCGAACCGCTGGTCGATGAGATTAACGCACTGCTGGCCCATACCGAGCAGCAGGCCGAGGAAGCCCGCATGCATGCCGGCAATCTGGCGCATGCGCTCAAGACCCCGCTCACCGTCCTGACCAACGCCGCGACAGCGCACGATCCGCGCCTGTCCGATCTGGTGTGCCGCGAAACCAAGACGATGCAGCGCCATGTCGAGCACCATCTTGCACGTGCGCGTGCCGTGGGTCGGCGGGCCAGCGGCCATGCGCGCGCCGAAGTCTGGCCGAGCGCGGAAAGCGTGCTGCGCGCCGTAACCCGGATTTACGAGGACACCCGGTTCGACCTCGATGGCAACCGCGATGCCGCAGTCGCGATGGAACGGCAGGATCTCGACGAGATACTGGGCAATCTGATCGAGAACGCTGCCAAATACGGAGGTGGCAGCGTGTTTGTGACGATCGATGCCGTGCGCGCGGCGAAGGACTGCACGATCTGGATCGAGGATGACGGTATGGGCATCCCCGAAAGCGCGCGCGCTAAAATTTTCGACCGCGGTGCACGGCTCGACACGGGCAAGCCCGGCACGGGGCTCGGCCTCGCCATCGTCCGCGATGTCGTCCAGATCTACGGCGGTTCGGTGGATCTCGACGAAAGCGAGGACCTGGGCGGCTTGCTGGTCCGCCTGACGCTGCCGCGCAGTGCGCCGTAGCGCGCGGCTGTCAGTTAGCGGCCGGCAGCGCGTTCGTGGTGCCGGATGACCTCATCGATAATGAAGCGCAGGAATTTCTCGCTGAATTCGGGGTCCAGTTCGCTTTCCTCGGCCAGGTTCCGCAGCCGTGCGATCTGCGCCTGTTCGCGCGAGGGATCGGCGGGCGGCAGCGTGGCCTTCGCCTTGTATTCGCCCACGGCCTGAGTGATGCGGAACCGTTCGGCCAGCATGTGGATCAGGGCGGCGTCGATGTTGTCGATGCTCTTGCGAAAGCCGGCGAGCACGGGATCGGGCGGGGCGTTATCGGACATCTGGGTACGCTAACAAGAAATGTACGCTTGCCAAGAAAGCTTGCGCAGACCATGGCCAAGCCGAAATGTCTGCCGACGTACTTACCCTGCCGCGCAAGGAGCCCGAAGGATCGATCGAGCCGATGCTGGCTCTCACCGCTCCGGGCATGAACCAGGTCAATCAGGTCATCCTTGACCGGATGCAAAGCGAGGTGCCGTTGATCCCGGCGCTTGCGGGTCACCTGATTTCGGGCGGCGGCAAGCGCCTGCGCCCGATGCTGACGCTCGCGGGTGCGGAGCTGGTCGGTTACACGGGCAACCGGCAGCACAAGCTCGCCGCGGCGGTAGAGTTCATCCACACCGCGACGCTGCTCCACGACGACGTCGTCGACGGCAGCGACCTGCGGCGCGGCAAGGCGGCCGCCAATATCATCTACGGCAACCCGGCGACCGTGCTGGTGGGCGATTTCCTCTTCAGCCGCTCGTTCGAACTGATGACCGAAGACGGCAGTCTCAAGGTTCTCAAGATCCTGTCGGGCGCATCGGCGATCATTGCCGAAGGCGAAGTCGACCAGCTCACCGCGCAGCGCAAGATCGACACCAGCGAGGAACGCTACCTCCATATCATTCGCGCGAAGACCGCCGCGCTGTTCGCCGCGGCCAGCCGCATTGCTGCGGTGGTCGCGGAATGCAGCGAGGAACAGGAGCAGGCACTCGACGAATATGGCCGCAATCTCGGGGTGGCATTCCAGCTCGTCGACGATGCGATGGATTACGATTCGAATGCGGCCGCCATGGGCAAGGACCGGGGCGACGATTTCCGTGAAGGCAAGATGACGCTGCCGGTCATTCTGGCCTATGCGCGGGGTAGCGCGGAAGAGCGTGAATTCTGGAAGGCAGCCATCGGTGGCTTCAAGACCAGCGATGCGGATCTCGACCATGCGATCGAACTGATCGATCGGCACAATGCGGTGGCGGACACGAAGGCACGTGCGCGTCACTTTGCGCAGTGCGCGATCGATGCCCTGTCGATTTTTCCCGACGGTACCGCGCGGCAGGCGATGACGCAGGCTGCGCTGTTCTCTGTCGCACGCGGGTACTGAGCGGCTTCAGGCTAACGACCACATCCGGATGGGTCTGGCCGGGCAGCGGTTGCCCAAGCCGTCTCGACTTCATGCGGACGACGGGGTTAGGGGCAGGGCCGTGAGCGATCTACCCATCCACGCGGTCCTGCCCGATCTGCTTGACGCGCTGCGCATGCACAGCGGGGCCGTGCTGGTCGCGCCGCCGGGCGCAGGCAAGACAACCGCGGTGGCGCCCGCACTGCTCGACCAGCCGTGGTGCAATGGCACCGTGATCCTCACTTCGCCCCGCCGCGTTGCAGCACGGGCCGCGGCCGAACGGATGGCGCAGGCGCTGGGGGAAAAGCCCGGCGAAACGATCGGTTATCTGACACGGCTCGACACAAAGCGATCCGCGCGAACGCGCGTGCTGGTCATGACCGAGGCGATTTTCGTCAACACCGTGCTTGCCGATCCCGAGCTGGCAGGCGTTTCGGCGGTACTGTTCGACGAAGCGCACGAAAGGCACCTCGACAGCGACCTGGGGCTTGCGCTCGCGCTCGAAAGCCGGGCGGTGCTGCGCGAGGATTTGCGCGTGCTGGTCATGTCGGCGACCATCGACGGCGCGCGCTTCCGCACGCTGCTCGGTGACGATGCGCGCATGATCGAAAGCGCGGGGCGCGCGCACCCGCTGCAGATCGAATGGCTGGGCGCGATGCCGCAAATCCCGGTGGAAGACGCGGTCGCCAAGGCGATCGGCACGGCCTGGCGCGAACAAGCGGGCGACATCCTTGCCTTCCTGCCAGGCGTGCGCGAGATCGAGCGCACGCGCGAACGGCTGGAAGGCCGCTTGCCGAATGCGCTCGTCCTCCCGCTGCACGGGCAAGTCGATCCGGCGGGCCAGCGCGCCGCGATCCGGCGCGATCCCGAGGGGCGTCGGCGGATCGTGCTGGCAACTGCCATCGCCGAGACATCGCTCACGCTCGACGGCGTCTCGATCGTCGTCGATGCCGGCCTGTCCCGCCGCGCGGAATTCGACCGCGCGGCCGGGACCACGCGGCTGGTCACACATCGCGCGAGCCAAGCGGCTGCCGCGCAGCGGGCAGGCCGCGCCGCGCGGCAGGGCCCGGGTGTCGCCTACCGGCTATGGGAAGAAGCCGGTCACGCGGGCCGTCCCGCATTCGATCCGCCCGAAATGGAAACCGCCGATCTTGCTCCACTGGTGCTGGCGCTGGCGCAATGGGGCACGGGCGATCCCGGCGAACTGGCATGGCTCGATCCGCCGCCTGCCGCTTCGATCGCCGCGGCACGCAGCACATTGGCAGCACTGGGGGCACTCGATGCCGAAGGGCGCATTACCGAGACGGGAAGCAAGCTCGCCAAGCTCCCTCTCGACCCGCAGGGGGCGGCGTGCGTGCTGTTCGGTTGCGAACACGGCGTAGCAGATGATGCGGCGCGGCTCGCCCTGTTGCTCCAGGAACGCGGGCTCGGTGGGCAGGGCGAAGATCTGGAAGCGCGTCTCGCTCGCTGGAACGCGGACCGGGGCACGCGTGCGGAAGCGAACCGCAGGCTGGCGGGCCGCTGGGCGAAAACCGCACGCAGCCTCGTTTCGGCGAACGCGGATGCCAACCGGCCCCCACCCGGCATCCTCCTCGCTGCCGGACGACCCGAATTCATTGCACGGCGCCGCGATGCGAGTGGAGAGAGCTGGATCGCCGCCGGCGGGCGCGGTTTCGTCCTCGACCCGGCATCGCCGCTCGCACGCGCCGACTATCTCGTCATCGGTGATGCGCAGGGGCAGGCCAAGGGGGCGCGGATCACTTCGGCAATCGCGCTGGCCGAAGGCGATATCGAACGCTGGTTGCCCGAGCGGATCGAACGCCGGCAGGTCCTGCGATGGAATGGGGAACGGGTCGAGGCCCTGCTCGAACGCAGACTCGGCGCGGTCACTCTCGCGCGCGGACCCGACCCTTCGCCGGACCCGCAGGCCATCGCTGCGCTGCTGCTGGAAAAGGCGCGGCAGGATGCGGCAAAACTCCTTCCCGCGGAACTGCTTGCGCGTGCAAGCTATGCCGGGATCGAAGCGCTTTCACCCGAGGCCCTGGCGCAGACCGCAGACCTCTGGCTGCTGCCGCTGGTCGAGGGGCGGCGCGATCTGAACATACCGAAGGGCAGACTGGTCGATGCGGTGCTGGGCCAGCTCGATTGGGATAGCCGCCAGACGCTCGACAGCGCAGCTCCGCGCGTATTTGCTTCGCCTGCAGGCACGACGCATGCGATCGACTATACGGGGGATGATGCACCGAGCGTCGAAGTGCGCGTACAGGCACTGTTCGGGCTGGAACGCCATCCGCTGGTCGGGCGCACGCCCTTGCTGCTCAAGCTGACGAGTCCCGCGGGGCGTCCGATCCAGTCGACGCGCGACCTGCCGGGGTTCTGGCGGGGGAGCTGGGCCGACGTGCGCAAGGACATGAAGGGTCGTTACCCCAAGCACCGCTGGCCCGAGCAGCCCTGGGCGGAAAAGCCGAGTTTGAAAACCAAGAACGCCTTTTCAAAAACCGGCGGCTGACTTAAGGGCGCACCCATGGCAGCACGAATCTATCAGCGACCGAAGAACGCCATGCAGTCGGGCAGGGCCCGGACCGATGAATGGGTGCTCGAATTCGAGCAGTCAGAAGCGCGGCGTCCCGATCCGCTGATGGGGTGGACCGGCAGCGGCGATACGCAGGCGCAGGTTCAGCTGACTTTTCCGACGAAGGAAGAGGCGCAGGCCTATGCGCGCAAATACGATATCGTTGCCCGCGTCCATGCTACGCCGCCCAAGAGCCTCAAACTGCAGGCCTACGCCGACAATTTTCGCTGAGCGCAGTTCGTCCTTCAGCAGGATAACCAGTGGCTGATAGCGCTGCCGCGAATGCCCGGCCTGGGGGCTGGACAAAACCTGCCAACCTCACCATATGGCGCGCCGGGAGTCGGTCGGACGTTTGCGTTCGCTCACCGGGTCAGGTCCGGAAGGAAGCAGCCCAGGTGAATTGCGGCGGGTCGGCCGGCTCCTCTTTCACCCACAATTCGTAACCGTGATGGCATGACTTTTGCCGCGGTAGTGCCTACCTAGTCGGCAATGGGTGATTCACCGGACAATCCTGACAGCCCCCCGTGGGACGGCGCCGCGCAAGAGGTCGATACGCCCAGTGCGGCGGACCTCGAGAAGGCGGGGCAGGAACAGATGTTCGGCGGTGCTGCACCGCAGCCTGCCGCGCCTGCGGCGCCGCATGCCGATAGCCCGGCAGAAGCATCGCCTCCGCCAACTGTAGATGCCGCCAATCCGGCGCCGGTCGATCCCGCACAGCCCTACCGCGTTCTCGCGCGCAAGTACCGGCCGCAGACCTTCGCCGAACTCATCGGGCAGGAAGCGATGGTGCGTACGCTGGCCAATGCGATCGCGCGCAACCGGCTGGCGCATGCCTTCTTGATGACGGGCGTTCGCGGGGTGGGCAAGACATCGACCGCCCGGCTTATCGCGAAGGCCCTGAACTGCGTCGGACCCGACGGGCAGGGCGGCCCGACCATCAGCCCCTGCGGCGTGTGCGAACCCTGCCGCGCGATTGCCGAGGGGCGCCATATCGACGTGATCGAGATGGACGCCGCCAGCCATACCGGCGTCGACGATGTGCGCGAGATCATCGAAGCGGTGCGCTACGCGGCGGTTTCGGCGCGCTACAAGATCTACATTATCGACGAAGTCCACATGTTGTCGCGCAACGCTTTCAACGCCTTGCTCAAGACGCTGGAAGAACCGCCCGCGCATGTGAAGTTCCTGTTCGCCACCACCGAGGTCGAAAAGCTCCCGGTGACAGTGCTCAGCCGCACGCAGCGGTTCGATCTGCGGCGCATCCCTTCCGAACTGCTCGAAGCGCATTTTGCGTCGATCTGCGAAAAGGAAGGCGTCGAGGCGGAAGCCGAGGCGCTGCACATTGTTGCCAACGCGGCAGAGGGTTCGGTTCGCGACGGCTTGTCGATCCTCGACCAGGCCATCGCGCATGCCGATCTCGATACCGACAGCAAGGTGACCGCAGCGCGGGTTCGCGACATGCTGGGCCTGGCCGACAAGAGCGCGCAGCGGCGCCTGTTCGGCCACATGCTGGAGGGCGAGGGCAAGGCCCTGCTCGAGGCGGTCGACGAACAATATGCGCTGGGCGTAGAGCCGTTGGCGCTGCTGCGTGCGCAGATGGATGTGGCCCATCGGATCACGGTGGCACAGGTTTCCGGCAACGAGCCCGAAGGGGTAAGCGCGGACGAGCGCGAGCAACTGGCGGAATGGGCTGCGCGGATCCCCGCCGGCCAGTTGCACCGTCTGTGGCAATTGCTGCTCAAGGGGCACGAGGAAGTCCGGCTTGCGCCCGATCCGCTGGTTGCGCTGCGCATGGCGCTGCTGCGCACCCTGCATGCCGGACAGATGCCCGATCCGGGCAAGCTGGCCAGGAAGCTCGAAACCCTTGTCGAGCGAGGACCTGCGCCAGCATCTTCCCCCGCACCGGAAGGCGGGGGCGATGCGGCCCCGCAGGCGGCGCTGGACTGGAAGGAAACGGTCGATACGATCGACGCTTCGGGGATGATGCAGCAGGCCAGCGTCATGCGCCTTCAGGTGCGGGTGGTCGAGTTCACCGACGGTACCCTGCGCTACGGGCGCGATGCGAAATATTCCGAAGATATCGCGCCGGTCCTGCGCGAGACATTGCACCGCCATACCGGCAAGCGCTGGGCGGTCGAGGAAGTGCCGGGCGGGGGTGGCGCGCCCTCGCTGGTCGAAGTGGCCGAGGCCGAGCGTGATGCGGCCGCCGCAGCAACACGCGCGCATCCGCTCGTCAGGGCTGCGCTCGACACCTTCCCCGAAGCGGAATTGATTGAAGACGGCGGCGCATCCTCCCAGCGCCGCGAAATCCCTTGGAGTAGAAAAGCATGAACATGGAAGAAATGCTCGCGCAGGCGCAGAAGGCCGCGGAAACGATCCAGAAGCAGATGAGCGATGCCCAAGCCAAGCTCGACGAAATCGAAGTCGAAGGATCGGCCGGCGGCGGCCTCGTGAAGGTGCGCGCGACCGCGCGGGGCCGGATCGTTGGCGTTGCGATCGACGACAGCCTGATGAAGCCCGAAGAAAAGCAGATGCTCGAGGATCTGGTGACGGCGGCGTTCAACGACGCGCGCGATCGCGCCGATCGCGTATCGGGTCAGGAAATGGACAAGATCCAGCAGGGCGCCGGCCTTCCCGCCGGGTTCAAGCTGCCCGGAATGTGATGTGCACTTCCCTGGCCGGGGCGTTTCAGAAGCGCTCCGGCCAAGGCCTATCAGTCCTGCCGAGGATGCGGTCGTCGCCGTTCGTCCAGATCGCGGTTGTTGTCGAAGGTGCGCCAGCCCTCGCGGTCACGGATCAAAGCCGCGTCGCACCGCGCGCAATTCGTCCGGAAATTCATCCCGTCGTCCCAAACATGGCGACGGTTCACGCGATGGCCGCGCATTTTGCAGACCATTGAACCCAGCATCGCTAGCCCTCCCACTGCAGAACGCGTCTTGGCACCGAATCGGTGTATGGTTAAGCGACATTAAACGCGTGTGAAGCGCGTCACCAGCCATCCACATGACTTTGACCGGCGGCGTTGCGTTGCGGGACATGGCTCACCATATTCCTCGGGAACGGCCGACAACGGCCCCCAATGGAATTGATTGATGACCCAGAGCTACCCCCTTCTTCCCCTGCGTGACATCGTGGTGTTCCCCGGCATGGTAGTGCCGCTGTTCGTGGGACGTGACAAATCGGTCGCCGCGCTCGAATCGGCGATGGAAGGAAGCAAGGACATCTTCCTGCTCGCGCAGCTCGACCCGGGCTGCGACGATCCCGAGCGCGACGATCTGTTCGACGTCGGCGTGGTGGCGCAGGTCCTGCAGCTGCTCAAGCTGCCCGACGGCACCGTTCGTGTGCTGGTTCAGGGGTCGGAGCGGGCATCGCTCGAAGCACTCGAACCGCGCGGCGAATTCGTCGAAGCGGTGGTTTCGTCGAGCGATCTGGTAACCGCTTCGGGCAATGAAGTGGTCGCGATGATGCGGCAGGTGGTCGAACAGTTCGGCGAATACGCCAAGCTCAACAAGAAGTTGGGCGAGGACGCGGCGGACCAGCTGGGCGATATCGACGATGCCGGCGAGCTCGCGGATACGATTGCCGCAGCGATCAATGCCAAGGTGTCGGACAAGCAGGCGCTGCTGGTCGAGCGCGACCCGCTCAAGCGGCTCGAAATGGTCATGTCCTTCATGGAAGGCGAGCTTTCGGTGCTGCAGGTGGAGCGCCGGATCCGCGGCCGCGTGAAGCGGCAGATGGAAAAGACCCAGCGCGAATACTATCTCAACGAACAGCTCAAGGCGATCCAGAACGAGCTGGGCGGCGACGACGACGCGAGCGACGAAATCGCCGAACTGACCGAAAAGATCGCCAAAACCAGGCTCAGCAAGGAAGCCCGCGAAAAGGCCGAAGCCGAGCTCAAGAAGCTCAAGGCCATGCAGCCGATGAGCGCCGAAGCGACGGTCATCCGCAATTATCTGGACGTGCTGCTCGACCTGCCCTGGGGCAAGAAGAGCAAGGTCAAGAAAGACATCGGCAAGGCGCAGCAGGTGCTCGATGCCGATCACTACGGGCTCGAGAAGGTCAAGGACCGGATCATCGAATACCTCGCGGTGCAGGCGCGCACGCGCAAGCTCAAGGGGCCGATCCTGTGTCTCGTCGGACCGCCGGGTGTCGGCAAGACCTCGCTCGGCAAGAGCATCGCCAAGGCGACGGGACGCGAATTCGTGCGCCAATCGCTCGGCGGCGTGCGCGACGAAGCGGAAATCCGCGGGCACCGGCGCACCTATATCGGCTCGCTCCCGGGCAAAATCGTCACCAACCTCAAGAAGGCGGGCAAGATCAACCCGCTGTTCCTGCTCGACGAGATCGACAAGCTGGGCCAGGACTTCCGCGGAGATCCCGCTTCGGCGCTGCTCGAAGTGCTCGACCCCGAACAGAACAGCAAGTTCCAGGACCACTATCTGGAACTCGACCTCGACCTGTCGGGCATCATGTTCGTGACAACGGCGAACAGCCTGAACCTGCCGCAGCCCTTGCTCGACCGGATGGAGATCATCCGGCTCGAAGGCTATACCGAGGACGAAAAGGTCGAGATCGCCCAGCGCCACCTGCTTGCCAAGCAGATCGAGGAACATGGCCTCAAGGAAGGCGAATTCGAGCTGACCGAAGAAGGTTTGCGCGACCTGATCCGCTATTACACCCGCGAGGCGGGCGTGCGCACGCTGGAGCGGGAACTCGCCCGGCTGGCTCGCAAGAGCCTGCGCAAGATCCTCGAAAACGAGGTCGAAAGCGTCACGATTACGCCTGACAACCTCAGCGAGTTTGCCGGGGTGCGCAAGTTCAAGCACGGCATGAGCGAGGAAGAACCTCAGGTCGGTGCCGTGACCGGGCTCGCCTGGACCGAGGTCGGCGGCGAACTGCTGACGATCGAAAGCGTCACCACGCCGGGCAAGGGCGAGATCAAGACCACCGGCAAGCTCGGCGAAGTGATGAATGAAAGCGTCGCCGCGGCGTTCAGTTTCGTGAAGGCGCGCGCGCCGCATTACGGGATCAAGCCGAGCCTGTTCCAGCGCCGCAACATCCACATTCACTTGCCCGAAGGGGCAGTGCCCAAGGATGGCCCCAGCGCTGGCGTGGGGATGGTCACCTCGATCGTCTCGACGCTGTCGGGGATCTCGATACGGCCCGACGTCGCCATGACCGGCGAGGTCACGCTGCGGGGCCGCGTTCTCGCCATCGGCGGGTTGAAGGAAAAGCTCCTCGCCGCACTGCGCGGCGGGATTGGCAAAGTCCTGATCCCCGAGGAAAACGTCAAGGACCTCGCGGAAATCCCCGCGAATGTGAAGGACGGGTTGGAAATCGTTCCCGTGGCCCATGTCGACGAAGTGCTCGCGCATGCGCTGTGCAGCGTGCCGGACCCGATCGAATGGACCGAAGCCGACGATCTCGCAGCGCAGCCCGATCACGCACAAAGAGTGGCATCACAGACTGCGCATTAACAATTGATGTGCTGCATTGCAGCGACTCGCATGGTCCGCGGACTCGGTTTCGCGGACCATGTCGCGTGACCACTCGCCAGATTGATTGGTGAATTCGCGGTTCACCCTAGTTTTCCGCTATCTTGCCCTGAAATCCGCTGTTTTCAGCCAAAAATGCCTTTGACAGCGCGCCTAAAAAACTCTCAATTCCTCCGTCTTCGCCGAGGCGATTCAGCCATTCCCACCCGAAGACAAAACAAGGGGGTTTCCCAGAATGAACAAGAACGACCTGATCACCGCAGTCTCCGACTCCAGCGGCCTTTCCAAGAGCGACGCTTCGAGCGCGGTCGAAGGCGTTTTCGACGCCATCACCAAGTCGCTGTCGAGCGGCGACGAAGTGCGCCTGGTGGGCTTTGGCACGTTTTCGGTCGCCAAGCGCAAGGCCTCGACCGGTCGTAACCCGCGCACTGGCGAGCCGATGACGATCAAGGCTTCGAACCAGCCCAAGTTCAAGGCCGGCAAGGGCCTCAAGGACGCCGTGAACTAAGCACGATTTCCGCATCCGCGCGCTTGACGCGCGGATGGAACCGAACTGCGCCGCGCTTTCCATCCCGGGAGGCGCGGCGTTTTCGTATCGTTCAGTCGAATGCCACCAGCGCGGTGGGCGGCTGCTGCGTCGACGGCCCTACATTCCACCTCAGCGACTGCCCGCGTGCGTGCGGCTTGGGGCCTTCATCGGTGTTGTTCGCCAGGATCCGTCCATCGGTGACGATCGTGAATGTGCCCTGGGGCACGACAATTCGCGGGGCTTCGCCGCTTTCCTCGGCCTGTGCCATGGCAGCAAGGGCGGCGAAAGACGCCGTGCCCCAGGACGGTTCTTCCTTGCCTGCAGCAAAGGCGGGGGCATCGACGCGCACTTCGCCGCCGTCGCGCAGGTTGATGCTCACGAAGGCATTGGCCCCCGGCATCCCTTCGACCGTGGGAAAGACGAAATCGTGCGTCAGTGTCCCGGCAGTGACGAAGCTCACATCAAAGAGGCCGTCACCCCGATACTCGACCTTTTCCCAGCCCCGCTGGCGTTCCAGCCGCGTAGCGATCTCTTGCGCGGCCTGGGGGTCGGACGGATCGATACTGCCGACGAACTGGCGCAGCATTTCCGCTTCGCGTACGCGCTCTGCCGCGCGTTCGCCGGCAGTCTCTTCCCATTCAGCGCGCTGCGCAGCGATCTCGGCCTCGCTGCACTCGCGGACCTCGTAATCCTCGTCATAGCATTCGGCTTCGAAGCGCTCTTCGCTCGCCCGGTTCATCTGTGCCAGCTGGCTGAGGGCGAGCATCTCGATCTCGCCGTCATAAGCGAAGGAAAACCTTTCGTCGGAATACAGGTGCAGTTCGCTGCTGAACGTCCCCGGCGACAACAGGCATCCCCCGAGCGCGAACGATGCGGACAGTGCGATAAGGATGCGGTTCATGTCGGTTCCCCCGTGTTGAAGTGGGCTAGCGCGTGGCGACCGCGTAGAGCGCTATCGCTCCCGCGTTGGACACGTTGAGGCTCTCGATCTGGTCTCCGATCGGCAGTTTCGCGAGCACGTCGCAATGCGATTCGATATTCTGCCGCATGCCTTCGCCTTCGGCCCCGAGCACCAGCGCGATGGGGCCTGCGGCCAGCGTTTCGCCCAGCGTCGCATCGGCAGTGCCGGTCAGACCGATGCGCCAGTATCCCGCCTCGGCGATCTGCTCGAGCGCGCGTGCCAGATTGACGACGCGGACCCAGGGCAGCACTTCGAGTGCGCCGGAGGCCGATTTGCCGATCACGCCGCCTTCGGGCGGGGCATGGCGATCCTGTGTGACAAGCGCGGCGGCGCCGAATGCGGCCGCGGAACGCATGATGGCGCCGACATTGTGCGGATCGGTGACCTGGTCGAGCACCACGATCGGGCGCGCCGGGTCTCCGTCCAGTACCTCGTCGAGGTGCGTGTCTTCCAGCGGCGCGCATTCGAGCACGAGTCCCTGGTGCGGGGCATCCTTGGCCACCAGCCGCGCCAGATCGGTCGCTTCGGCGTATTCGAGAGGGAAATCCGCCGGCAATTCGCCATCGAGCGTATCGATCGCATCGCGCGTCGCCCACAGCTTGCGGTGCACCCGGTCGGGGTTCTTGAGCGCGGCTTCCACCGCGTGCCGGCCCCACAGGCGCACCTGCCCCGATCCCGCGCGGCCGCTGCCCCGGCCGCCCTTCATTCGGCCCGCACGGCCCCTGAGTGCACGTTTGCGTTCGCCTTTAGCCATCGAATACGTCCTGTCTGTAACTTTGCATGGGCCTGTGCCAGCGAGGGCATTGACAGGCAAGCGCCGCTTCGCCAAAGGGGCGCCTCTCGGCACGGGGTCGGACTATCCGATCCCTCGATTTCCTCAGTGAAATGGCCCGTGTGGACAGGTGGCCGAGTGGTTAAAGGCAGCAGACTGTAAATCTGCCCGCGCAAGCGTACGCTGGTTCGAATCCAGCCCTGTCCACCACCGCCCTCTCTCTTAGCATCTACCTGCATCCCCAGAAATCCATGGAAACTGTTGGATTTCTGCGGTATATTGCGTCTATTCCGTCCCCACAGAGCCATCGTGATCCACCTGCATCCGAGGCCTAGTGTGGGGAAGGTGTGGGGAAAGACGGACGCTTCCCCACACTTGTATTTTCCGGAACGGCCTGCGGAAGTGTGGGGAAGGAAATGGGTAAGCTTACGGCGGTGGCAGTAAAGGCAGCTTTGGCGAATCCGGGCACGTATCAGGATGGCGACGGTCTATTTCTCAAAGTGGGGAAAACCGGCTCCGCTTCATGGCTGCTTCGACTCCAGCAAGACGGCAAGCGGAGGGACATCGGGGTTGGGAGTGCCAAATTGGTCACGCTGGCGGAGGCACGCGAGAAAGCTAACGAACTGCGCAAGGCGGTTAAAGTTGAAAAGCGCGACGTTCTCACGGAACGAAAAGACGAAGCCGCCGCCAAGGTCACCTTCCGTCAAGCCGCCACTCAATACCACTCCGACAATGAAGCGGGCTGGAAAAGCGATGTTTACACACGCCAATGGCTCGCCAGTCTTGAGAACTACGCATTCCCCAAACTCGGTGACATGCCGACCGGCAGTGTCACCGCAGCCGACATCATCGAAGTCCTCAGCCCGATCTGGCAGGAAATCCCGGAAACCGCCCGCCAGGTGCGCAACCGTATTTGTGCGGTGCTGGACTATGCGCATGCAAAGGGCTGGAGATCGACCGAAGCACCGTCTGCCAACAGCAGCCTGAAAGCAGGGCGGGGCCTGCCTCGGCAAATCAAGAAAACCCAGAACCGCAAGGCAATGCCTTATGTGGCCATTCCATCTTTCCTGACCGCACTGAGACGCAAGCCATCTTTCGGACGATTCTGCGCTCGATCTCCTCATCCTGACCGGCACGCGCTCGCAGGAGGTCCGACTCGCCACGTGGGACGAGTTCGATCTGGAAGAACGGCTCTGGACGATCCCCGCCGGGCACATGAAGCGAAGCAAGGCACATGTGGTCCCACTCTCCGAGGCGGCAATCGGCGTCCTTGCAAAGGCGGATGCATTCCGAGTCGAGGGAGCCGAAGTGGTCTTTTCGGGTGTAACGGGCAAAGCGATGTCCGACATGACGCTGCTCAAGGTGTTGCGGGACATGCAGGAGCCCTTTCACGTCCATGGCTTTCGCTCGGCATTCACGGACTGGGCAGCGAACGCGGGTTTTCCAAACGCGGTGGTCGAGGCCGCGCTTGCACACAAGACGCCAGACGCGGTTCAGGCGGCCTATCGCCGCACCACCTACCTGGGTACCAAAGAGGATCCCGGTATGCGAGTGAAGCTCATGGATGAGTGGGGCGCTTATTGCTCCGGCGCAGTCACAGTGAAGGAAGCTCTGGAGGCGGACGACTAGCGCGGCGTCCGCCGCCACCAGGCCACCTCTACCACTGGCGCGCATGGCCCTCGCCATGCCGCCTGCCTTCCGGCGAGGGTGGGAGGGGGAGGGAAAACCGCAAACCGATGCCCTGGCGCGGGCCAGCGGGCGTAAGCCCGCCACCCGGGGGCGTCTGTTTGCGGTTTCGGGAACGAGAGGGCGAAGCCCTTGGCGTTCCCGCGCAAGGATCGCGTCAGCGATCCGTACAAGAAACAGCACTCTTGCGACGGCGCGAAGCCGCCGGACGTCCTGCGCGCGCGATCAGTGCGCCAGCGGGCATCCGGCAATGAGAGAGGCAAGAGTGCCTGCGGGTTAGCTCAAAAACGCCGCGCCCTCAGGAGCGCGCAGCGCGGGACAGAGCGCGACTTCCGGAAACTCCCGCTCAATCTGATCCCGCTCCTGATCGTCACCCGAATGGGCCGGGCCTACAGGCCCGGTTCGCGCAGCGAATAGAGCAGGTCGCCCGCAAGGGCAGCCCTGAAATGCGATACTAGGACAACACGCCAAAAATCTGGAGCTTAGTCTGAGTAGGTTGTCGGACTGCTACCCGCCAATCCACCATAGGGAGCGCCAGAAAGCTTTGGGACGCCGGCTCCTTCTTATCCCCGGATGCACGTTGCCAATCCCCTATGTTCGCTATATGTTCCCCATCCACCCTGTTGCTGGGTAGCGCAAATAATCTAAGGTGATGCATCATGTTGGGGACGTCTCCGGAATTTTCAAAGAAGCGGTCAGGGGCCTATTTCACCCCCGGCAGCGTCAGCGAGTCTCTCGTTTGCTGGGCTTGCCAAAAGCCAAGCGATCGCATGATTGACCCCTCGTGTGGCGATGGCGCATTCTTGGCCAACCACCGCAATAGCGTCGGCATTGAGCAAAATCCGGTATCGGCTCATCTGGCAATCGAGCGTGCTCCTGGCGCGTTGGTGCACGAAGGCGATTTCTTCACATGGGCAATTGAAACCCATGAGCGCTTCGAATGTGCAGCCGGAAATCCTCCGTTTATTCGTTACCAGACTTTCAAAGGCGAAATGCGGCGCCGCGCACTCGATCTTTGCCTTGATCTTGGCGTCCGCTTCAGTGGGCTCACGTCATCATGGGCACCGTTTCTAGTTGCCACCGCCGGACTCTTGAAACGGGGCGGTAGAATGGCCTTCGTTGTGCCAGCCGAGATTGGCCACGCGCCCTATGCAGCACCGCTTCTCGAGTATCTCGTCGCATCGTTTGCCCGAGTGCAGATTGTGGCGGTGCGCAAAAAGCTATTCCCAACTCTCTCGGAAGACTGCTGGTTGCTTTATACCGAGGGCTTCGGGGGCAAGAGCGAAGCGATTGAGTTCACTATTGTCGACGAGTTCAAGTCAACGAAGTCTCCGCCGAAGCCAACAATACGGGTAAATCTCGACGAGTGGCGCGCGATCTGGAACCGACGGCTTCGTCCCTATCTGCTGCCCGTATCGGTTCGCAATCTGTATGCTGATACGCTCGACGATCAACAGACCCGCCGCCTCGCTGACTTTGCGAATGTCGGCATCGGTTATATCAGCGGCGACAACAACTTTTTCCACTTGCGCCCTTCGGATGCGGAACGGCTGAGTATCCCCGAAAGGTTTCTGCAGCCAGCAGTTCGCAACGGGCGGGCTATGCCAGAGCGGCAAATTACCAAAGCTACCGTTGAGAGCTGGAAGCGCAATGACGACCCCGTACTCTTGCTTCGGCTCACACGCGATCAGGAGTTGCCCATTTCAATCCGCGATTACCTCAACAGCAGCGCCGGACGAGCTGCGAGACAAGGTTATAAATGCCGCAATCGCGCGCCTTGGTATGCAGTCCCTGACGTCCAAATCCCCGACTATGTCCTCAGCTATATGTCTGGACGGCGCGCCAATCTCGTTCGTAATGCTGCCGGCGTTTCCTGCACGAACAGTGTTCATTCGATCCGGATTAGGGACAACGAGGCAGCGGCAAAGTATCTTGGACAATGGTCCTCGCCGTTTGTGCGTCTAAGCTGCGAACTCGAAGGTCACGCGCTAGGCGGCGGAATGCTCAAGCTTGAGCCACGCGAGGCAGGTCGCATCGTCTTCCCTTCTATCTCTACGTTCGGCCGAGAGCGAGACGAGGAACTCGAAGACGCAGTGAAAACAATGCAACGCTGGCGCCATTATGCTGACTGAAGGTTGGCCATTTGGAGGGGCATATTCGGTCGGATCCGCACGCTCTATAGCTTGGCAATCCCGGCTTTCTTTATTCAACAATTTGAACCGTGGAGGCCCAGCGAATGGCTGATTCGACGAAGTCGCAAGCTTGGGTGCTTTTTGACCGCATCGTTTCTGAGGCGGCACCGGACGGCGCGCATACCAACCCTTGGTTGAATTCCGCCAACGGCGAACTGCTATTTGAGCCTGACTATGCCACCCTCGAACGACTGCTTGGCGTTCCGCTCTACCTCAAAGCAAATACCCAGTCTGGTGTGCCAGCGCTCGCGCTCGACGTCTGGCTAAGCTACGAACTTCGCCGCGCTGGCTTCGACCGCGATCAGGTTTGGCCGCGCCCAGCAAACCCGCGTATCTTGCCTGCACCCGTCGCATCGCTGATTCAATCGCTTCCTATCAAGCTGCGTGAGCAAATCGTAGAACGTGTCGAGAGCAAGTCTTCAATTACCGGGGTGACCTCATCGTCGGCAGCGATCCTGGGCAAGAATTATCTCAAGCAGGTCGACGTGATCATGACAGATTGGGCCACAGGGCCCGAGATCCTGATATCGACCAAGCGTATGGATTCCTCCTACGGCAAGAACGCACCTAACCGTATCGAGGAATCATACGGCGACGCCAAGAATCTGCGGCTGCGCCACCCTCGCTGCGCTTGGCTTCATGTTCGGACTACGTTCTGACATTCTGCAGAAGGAACCAAGAACAGCCGACTGGCTCTTCGATCTTCTGGCGAAGCTTGGGCAGGAAGACGATGCTTACCATGCGACTTGCCTCATTCTGATGCAGTACGATGACCACGGGGCAGCGGCTGCAGACGAGATAGAGCCAGATCCTGAAGGCATACTTGAGCCAGGCGCTGAAGTGGTTGCAGATGAAGAAGAGTCAACCGCCGCGCCGACGTCAGATCAAGGCCAATCTGTCCCCGATTTGCCTCAAGTGACAATTTTGAAGGATCTCACGCCGGCCAACCTGTCACCGTCTCGTTTTCTGAATGCCATGGTGACGCGAGTTCTAGGCGCAACGCCCGTAAACATGCACGAGCTAGCTCGCCAACGCCGCGTTGAAGCTGCTCGAAGGACAACCTAGTCGACCATATTGCGGAGAGAACGCGATGGACATTATTCGATTACCCAAGGGAAAACCCGTTGCTTATCTCAAGCTTAGCAAGGGTTGGAATGGTCGGGTTCAATCAGGATTTATGCTTCAAGGCGCCATGTCCGGATTTTCTGAGAACGGAGAGTATGCGACTGTTGAGCTTGCTGAAGAGGCAGCTCTGAAGCATGCGGAGCAGCGCGACGCAGCTTTTATCATTATTGCTGATGAAACCTAAGCTGGCCTCGATATTCTCTGAATATTGAACCGGCAATCGTGCAGTTTATTTCAGGCCGGAACTTCCACACAATCGACCAGCAAAAGTTCGCGCTTCTCCTGGCCTTCTCCAAGAACAATGCGCCATCGAGTAAAGGCGGCCCTCGCACCGGTTTCGCACCCAGGCAGCTCGGTAATGATTGGAAGGCACATGGTTTGGCCTACTCGTTCACGCGCACTCCTGACCACTATTTCAAGTCTGTCCTGTGTGCGGATTAGCGAACCTAGCGCACGATTGCCGCTATCAGGATCATAGGCCGACGTTTCATCAAGCTCGATTGCGATCTGCGAAATCACGATACCCTTCAGAAAATAGGCGTCTTCCTCGTCATCGGGCTTCCCGTAGTGAAAGAATCGGAAACGATCTTCACCGGTCAGGAAAACGGCAAAAGTTCCGCGACCTTCCAACCGCAAAGGCAAGAAGCATCCTGAACGCTTATCGTGCGGGATCACCAATGACATGTGAGGCGCGCCGGTTAGCGCGCCTACAGTAAATTCAGCGGGTGATAGCATCGACCGCTCCTTTCAGTTGTGCTGCAAAGGCTCGATCAGCATTGCCCAGTAGTGCTCCGCTGCGCCTTCCTGAGAAAGCTTTGCTTCTTGCTTTCCGTTGATCGCAGCAGACATGCCAAAGCTTTTCAGAAAGAGCGATTGATCGTCCGCATCGACGGAAAGGGATTCGTTGAGCGTGTTGCTGGAATCCGTTTCACCATGAACGAAAGCAATGCCGTTCCCGGTGAACCCGCCGCCCAGGAAAATGGTGCAACGGGCGAGTGCCTTGCCATTTCGATAGACCGACGCGGTAAAGCGGTTTCCATCAACTCGGCGGAATACGCCTTCGATGCCGTCGTTGCGATCCTGCAATTCGGCTAGCGAGTTTTGAAAGTACCGAGCGATAAATTCGAAGCTTTCGACGCGGAATTGATCCTTCTGTCTCTCAGTGAATTGCTTCGCCAATCGCAGGTTGCTGGACCTCGGATTCGTTGCTTCGTTCGCCAACCTACCTTGCACTTGAACAGTCGGGTGTAGTTGAACGGACTGGGCGCCAGGCTCCAGTTTCTCAATCGCTTTTCGGATTGCTTTGGCCACTTCGAGGAAGGCCTGATCGCGGTCTGGCCACTGAGTAATGGGCTTTCCATCCGGAGGCGTTGCATTTATTTTACCGAATGGTGCGTGATGCCACTCGCATGCGCGTAGGATTACGGGAATTACGATTGCCTCGCCAGCCTCGTGGCGCTCCATGGCGCGAAGCATTTCGCGATCATAGCAGTAGTCTGAGGCGAGGAAATTAGGGCTTACCAGCAGCAGAATGATGTCGTCGTTTTCAACATGCTGCATGATTTCGGGATCGAATTCATCGCCTGCACCGATACGCCGGTCGTGCCAAACCTCAATCGCGCCTTGCCGCCTTAGCATCGCAAGCTGGGTTTCTAATTGATCGCGAAGATCTTCGTCTGCGTGCGAATATGAAAAGAACAGACTGGCCACTTCTCGCGCTTCCTCCCTGGTCGCCTTTGCACAATTTGGTATGAACGCCAATCATCACAAGATTGTATCCCGCCAATTTAAGCAGTTTGGTGAAATGAGCAGCAAACGTACGAGATCGGACCGATGGCAGACAGGCAGCTATCGGTTCGTAAATGCTGCATACCGTCCGTAGAGGGGCAAGCTTCGAGGTAGATAGTTTGAACGAAACACTCGGGGCGCACTGGGGCCATTCGCTCACGGCTCGGAAAGTTTCTTTAGGCCTGCATAGTGAAGTGGCGCGACGGCTTTGATCATGTCCAACAGATAGGCGGTATTTTTCTGGGCTTCCGATACCAAGGCCGGATCAAAGCCCTTTCCTGTGTGATGGGACAGGTCATTCGCGAACTTATAAATCGCAGTCTTTTTGTGGGGGTCGAAATCTGTTTCCTCCAACTTCAAATAGAGGCTCTTGCTGGACGGCGCATGAAAATCGAGGAAGGTCTCGAGAACCTTCCGGGCGATATTGGGTACATGATAGCAACCCAGGATCGTGCCGTCGGACTGAAAGGTATAGAGAACTTTGAAGAGGTAGTGATATTCCGTAGCGTGATCGACCAACAGCTTGTCCAGCGGCGCGAGACGGGCAGACCGACCATCGGCCGTCTCGGTGCAGAGAACCATCGTGAAGGTTTTGTCCGTTTTGGGACCGGGGATGTTTCTCACCCAGTTGATGAGCAGCCGTAGGAACTCAAAATTGTGAGTGAGGATGAAAAGCTGCTTCGCCCCCTGGACGCTATTCTTCAGAAACGAAAAAGCCTGATAGATCGCTGAGGCGTCGAGACTTGAGATCGGGTCGTCGATCACGACTATGCCTTCGGCGAGATCGAAATCCTGATCCTTGAGCTGCACCAGGAAATAGAGAAACGCGATTGCGGTCTTTTCTCCCTCGCTGAGGCGCTTGGCAGGCTTGCCACGTCTGAGCACGCGATAGCCATCCGCGCCGGATTCAAAGCGCAAATCGGTTCGCCCCAGAAATTGCTTCAGATGTTCGGTGAGGTTAGCTCCGCCCGCGTGCTCATTTGAGACCTTTGCCTGTTTGTCGATGATCGACTGCGACAGATCCGCAAGGCTGCGCTTGTCTGGAAGGCTTTCGCCGCCATTGGTGAGCAGATGAATCTCTGCTTTCAGCGCTGCGATTGAGTCGCTCTGCTCCTTCACCTGATCACTGATTGTCAGGAGGTAATGCGCTTCCACCGCATTTCGAGCATTGACCTTTTGAGCATCGAATACGCTCGTCTTTGCGTCATGGCGTTTCAGGATGTCTGCAACGGCCTGCAATGCTGCCGTTAATCGCTCCGTGCCAGACACCATCGTCGGCTCATAAGTGGTTGTGCGCTGGGTCAACTTGACCTTCAGCGCCACATCGATTTCGTCGAGTTTTTCGCTCAACAAGCTAGTCTGCTTGCTAACGGCTTCGATCGCGGTGTCGTAGTCCGCGCGGAGCTCAGAGTAGAGCGCGAGGCGATCGGGCAGCTTGAAGCGGCCGAGCGCCTCCCGGATTTCAGCAAGAAAAAGTCTCTCGGCTTCTATGTCTTCTTTGAGTTTCTGATCTTCGGTGCTGAAATGCTCCGCCAGGGCCTGCAAGCGGGTTGCAGGCAATGTCTGCTGGCAAAACTCGCAGCTCTCGGAACCGTGTCCTTTATGGAGCTTGATTCCAACCTCTACCCAGGCCGCAATGGCGGGTTTGCTCGCGAGCCTCTCGATGACTGCTGATTGCGCCGTTCTGTTTGTGAGTATGCCGGCTCGCTCGGCCGCCCCGCCAGCAGCGGCGACTACCCCAATCGGTGCAGTGCCATCCGGCTGTTGGATGATGGGTTGAGTTAGCGCACCGACGGTCGGCATTTCCTCTTGGTGAACGGTCGCTCGATGCGCCCCAAGCTCCTCATCACTAAGCGATTTTGAATCCTCTGTAAGCTTGGCGAAGGCGGCCTCAGCGTCTGGCTTCCGATATGTGCGAAGTGTCGAGCCACTAGTAGCCTCGCCAATCGTTTGAGCGATTTTGGAGAAGACTTTCCCTTTTTCGGCCTCTTGCTTCGTGAGAGCCGCATTCTGGGTTTGTAAGGTCGCAAGACGTCCATCGCGCGTTGCGATCTCCGCTTTCAGCTCCTCGGCGATCGTCTTATTCTCCTCGCCGAGTATGAGAATGTGGCGGAGCGGACCGTCAAAGCGCCCGATATTCGCGTCGACGAAGTCGCTGTTGAAGACGCGTACCTTGCGTAGATAATTTTGGCCGTGGGCCAGCGGGCCGGATTCCGTCTCCACACTGAATTCGAGCGCTGGATGATCGGGATGCGTTCCAGCCTGTAAGCAAGCCAGTAGGCGAGACAGCGTCGTTTTTCCTGAGCCATTCTCCCCGTAAATGATATTGAAGCGCCCAAAGTTCGGCAATCCAGCTGGCGCCGAATAATTGTCGAAGACACCAAAGCCTTTGATCTTGTTTATTTGGTTAAGCACTTGTCGCCTCCTATGCGCTAGCTAGCACAAGACGGTAAGGGTGCCCAAACGAATGGCGGCTGTCGAACATGCCGATAGAACAGCTCTCCGATTGATAATAGGGCGCTTTGCTGCTTGTCAGCTTTTCCCGGAGCCGCCGGACGGCTCCTGGGCCGGTAACAGACAGGCGGCTTTCGAGAAACTCAAGATGAATAGCTGACCTTCGTTACCGCCTTCCAAGCAGCAAACGTCGATCAAATTGTCGCTCCTTAAGCGGGGCGAAAAAGCGTCGGCGCTTGTCGGCAGCCACCGTTTTAGGCTCTTTGGTGTGCGGGTCAGGTCACGTCCTTACAGCGGCCGGTCAAGTTCCAATCCTTTGACAAATCCTTACGCTTCAAACGCCGATCTGCCGCCTCGTGGAATGAGCACCCGAGACATCTGGATATTCGGCTTTCACCTAGGTGCCATCATATTGAATGGCCGAAGCTATTCATGATACGCGCTTGCGCCCTCCCGCCGTGAGATTCCGATGCCGACCGAACCTTCCAACCAAACCATTGTGCTTAGCCTTTTGCGAGGCGCCGTTCCGGAAAAGGCCGATGAACTTTGCCGGCTGTGGGCCGACCACCAACATTCTGTTGAGATCGCCCCGAGCAGGGCTGGTCTGACATTGAACGCGACCAGCAAGCGGATCAAGTTCGACACCAAAACCTTGGATTTCTTCTGGCTGTTGGGTTTCGCCGCTTGGCGCGCAGTCGAGGTCTACGCCCCCGCGCTGGTCCTCGCCACCAGCACCGGCGTGTCGATCGACGCCGCGCTCAAGGCCGATCACGGTCGGGGCCAGTTCGAGTTCGATTTCAAGCAGCGAATCGCTGCCGCCCACAGTCTCCGGGAGGCAGGTAGTACCGCCGCCATCCAATGGCCGACAGACATTCCCCTGCCCACCGCTGACCGCGCCAGCTTGGGCGACGCGCAAGCAAAGGCGGCCTTCGACCTTGTCGGCCTCGCCTTCGCATTCGCGCTTCTCCACGAATTGAAACACGTCATGTTCCGCGCCGCCGGTGACGCGCCAACACCAGGCTATGAGGAAGAGATGGCTTGCGACACCTGGGCGCGCGAGACGATGACGAGCAATGTGGCCGAATATGCTGGTGCCCATGGCCACACTTTCGCGCAGGTCGCTCAGAAACGGGCCATGGGCATCGCCCTCGCGGCGATCATCGTCCACGCAATGACACCCACCCATGCACACTGGGGAAATGACGAATACCCGCCGATCGCCGAGCGCATCCGTGCCATGATCGATGGCCATAGCCTGTCGGAAGGGTCTCCATTCTGGACCTTCACCGCTTGCCTGCTCATCGCGATCATGCGCCAGGAGAGCCGGCCGCTTGATCTCGTCGCTACATCGGACAAGGCCGTGGTCGAGGGCCTTCTCGACCTGATCGGCTGAGGCAAACGCGGTATGCCGGTCTATTTCATCGGAGAAGAGGATAGCGGCTACTGCCGCATCAAGATTGGCGTCGCCAAGGACATTGAGAAGCGCCGCAACAACCTCCAGACCGGCAACCCCTCCGCGATCCGTCTCCTCGGGTGGATCAATACCGAGGAGACGTTCGAGCTGGAACGCCGCCTCCATCATCATTTCGCGGCGACGCGGGTCCGCGGTGAGTGGTTCGCGATCGAGCCGGCAGACATCCTGCCAATCCTTATGCGCGCCACCAGCGACGGCTTTGTCGCGAAGAATGCCGACGCCTTTGAGATCGTTGGTTATGACCGCGATGTCGTCCCCGAATATCTCGGCGTCTGGGAATGGGGCGATCTCGAGATCGACGAGTGCTGCCCCTTCTGCGGATGCCTTTGCGGCATGGCCTTTCAGGATGCCTCGCAGATGTATTACTGCATCAACTGCGACACGCTCACCGACTTTTCGGAGCTGAGCGGGCGCGACGATGAACCGGAGGACTGATCGATGGAAGGAGAAGCCAAATAGCGCAAGCGAAGCGTGGCTGGAGGCGCGAGCCCCCGGGTTTCAGGATCTACCCGACGACGACCGACGCGCGATCTTCGACTTCGCCTTCCTCTGGAGCCTGTTCGAGGCTGACATCATGGAGGAAAACGCCCGCGTCGATCGCATAACCGAGAAAGTCGATGCCTGGGCGGCTGCCGACGTACTGGGTGCGGACCTCTACGATGCACAGCTAGCCTATTTTCGAGACCGCTATTTCGCCGACGGCGAACTGACCCATCACTATCCGTTCCTCGACCTGCGCAAGTCCGACCACCCCGACCTTGTGGAAGCCGTTATCCTGGGTGCGAACAACGATCCGCGGGACCGCACTCTGGCTCTGCTGATGATTGTCTGGCGCCTGCGCAACAATCTCTTCCATGGCGCGAAATGGGCATATCAAATCAAGGGCCAACGCGAGAACTTTACGCAGGCGAATGCCGTCCTCATGCGCCTGCTCGAACGTCACGGACAGCTAGCCTGATCCATGCTTTCTAGAAACTACCCCTTTGAGTGGCAGGTTTCTACGTAGGCCATCAAGAACGCGGGTTCTCTGATGTGGATCCGCGAAGCGTCACTTTCGGGCGAAAGGCGGAATAGCCTAAGCGATCAGAGTGGGCGCTGACCTGAACGGCTTGAGGTGGGCCGGACTTAGGCCGACAGCGGACCGCCCGGTTCTAGCGAAGAGGGTATTGAAACAACGTCTCGATCAGCATCCGCTGCTTGTCATCCTGGAGGATCGAGACCCTCCGATCCTTACCGCTGGCTCGTCAGGCCGACTGGTGTTATCGCGGGCGCCGTGGGATCTTCCTTCGCATACGCGCTGTGAAACTGCGGCGTAAGAGCTAACGTCAACGCATATCATGCGCGCCGTGTCTTTTCGGTGGCCCGGGCGTGATTGGAAGGGGGATCCCATACCGTCAAATCCATTCGCCCCTCCCGTTCATGTCCCGATACCTCCAGAGTTGGTGAGCAAGGCGGCCTTGCTCGCGCATTGGGGAATGAACGAACGCGAACTGAAGAAAATTCGCTGGTATCGCCGGAAGATGTATCACGTCTTCGAACTTGAAAAGGCAGGCGGAAAACGGCGGCGGATACTCGCACCGGACAAGCGTCTTAAGCACTTGCAGCGTCGCATCCTCCCGCTCCTCAATCAGCTCTATAGGGTTCGCAATCCTGTCCATGGTTTCGTGAGTGGTAAGTCGGTCAAAACCAATGCCACAGCTCATCTGCGCCGGCGGAACATTCTCAATATTGACGTCCAAGACTTCTTCGGCACGATTACGGAAAACCGTGTCGTAGGCGTTCTGGAGGCCATCGGGGTGAGCCATGACGTCGCATCAACGATTGGCGTGGTATGCTGCTGCGAGGGCGCGCTTCCACAAGGTGCCCCAACGAGCCCAGTCCTGTCGAACATGATTTGCTTTCGACTCGATCGGGAATTGATGCATTTCGCAAAGAGCGCGCGTTGCATCTACACCCGCTATGCAGACGATATAACGTTTTCGAGCCACCAGCCCATAACAGCCGCTTTCGAAAGTGCCATTCCACCCAGCGGCAACTTCAAGCTCGAACTGCTCTCATCGCAGCTTCTCGAAATTTTCACTGCAAATGGATTTACGCTCAATCCGAGCAAAGTGCATTTTGCCGATCGTAATTCCCGGCGGACGGTTACAGGTCTGAAGGTGAATGAGTTGCTGAACGTCGATCGCCGTTTCGTGCGAAACCTTCGTGCTAAACTTCATTCATTCGAGAAGTTGGGGCCGATCGGTGCGCAGCAGCGATTTATTGACTTGGGCAATAGCGGCTCTCTTGCGCAGCACATCCGCGGTAAAATCGAATGGCTGGTCAATGTCAAAGGGGCGTATGATCCCGTCGTCCGCAGCATCATCGTCCGGCACAATATCTGCCTTCCATCTCAAGCGATACCGATCGAGCCAACCATGGAAGAACGCCGTGAGCGTGCAATCTGGGTGACCGAGTCCGACAATGAGCAAGGTTCCGTGTTCTTTCTAAAGGATGTCGGCCTGGTTACAGCTGCCCATTGTTTGGATGGACAAGGCCATATTGAGATCTTTCACCCGGCCAACCATGCAAATACCTTCGCCGCTACAGTCGCTCATGTCGATAATGCGCGCGATCTCGCAATCCTCTCGCACGACATTCCGGTAACAGAATATTTTGAGTTGGATCTTGGGGTCAGGGCTCCTGCGGTAGGCGATAAAGTCAACGCGCTAGGCTATCCATCCTGGGGATTTGGCGACCCCCTCAACATACGACCTGGTGTCGTCAGTACGCTAACCAAAAAAGCAGATGTGCGATTGATCGAAGTCACCCAAAAGCTCGCACAGGGCATGTCAGGAGGTCCTGTCACGAACGAATCTGGCGAAGTCGTTGGCATTATTCATAAGGGCGGTCCACAGGAGGGTCGGGATTTCGCTATAGATGCACGCGAGCTGCGACAACTTACCAACGTATGTCAATAACAACGTTTTTAATACTCGAGAAATTCTAAGGTTAGTGCGCGGACTAGCGGCTTGGGGCCGAGCGGAATGACTGGAATTTCAAAACCGAGGTTTGTACATTCCCTCTTCGATCTTGCGCTCAAACGCGGTAAAAGTTCGGCATGGCGGATGACATTGAATATCTGGCGAATTATAAGCCGAACCATCTTTACACCTACCCGGCGCAAAAGGGAGCGTTCGCTACGATCGTCGCAGAAAGCGAAGAAGACTTAGGGGAAGTCGAAATCACCCCACGCTGCAGACTTGCGGTGAAGGCATTCTATGTAAGCGATCGAAACGACTTCGGTTCGCTGAAGATCACGAAGCTCCGCTTTCACAAAACGCACGGCTGGCAGAGCGACGGCCACATCCAAGTGAACTATTGCCAAGCAGCCCAAATGGCGCAGCTCTTATCTATCATTTCGCACTTAGACTTGTCTGAAGCTACGAAGGCGAGGGTGTCACTGGAAAATGTTGACGTTGCTGCACTCGTTACGCTTCTAGCGACGGACAAGGGCGCGGCAATCGTAAAGGGCCTCGCCGAAACGCCGTCGCTTCATCAAGACATTTACGCTGTAGCAGCGAAGCGACAGGCGCTCGCCGAGTTCGAAGCGATGCTAGGTACAGACCACAGTGAACGCGAATGGCAAGCGTACTTCGAACGCAATCCGTGGGTGTTCGGACATGGTTTGAACTACGTCTTTTTGGACAAGGTAGGTCCGAAGCTAGAGGCGCGAACAACCGGCAATGCCTTCGACACGCCCGGCAAAACCGCCGACGCGCTTATGCGAACGCGGGCTGAAATCAGCCAATATGTCCTCATCGAAATCAAAAAGGGTTCAACGGACCTGTTGCGGAAAGATCCGTATCGAGCCGGATGTTGGGCCGTGTCTGACGAACTCTCCGCAGCCGTCACGCAAACGCAAAAGACCGCATTCCAGTTTAGTCGCGACCGCTTCCGGGACGTGCTGAAAGACGGCGACGGCAACGACACCGGCGAACTCGCCTATTCAGTGGAACCCCGCAGCTACCTTGTGATCGGCAACTTGGCCGAACTCCGCGGCAACGACCACAAAATCGCGTGCTTCGAACTCTATCGTCGGAATACTCGATCGCCGGAAATCGTCACATTTGACGAACTCTATCAGCGGGCACACTGCATCGTTGAGAACATCAGCGCGAAAGTCGAAGCTGACGCGAGAACCGAACCCGGCGAATGGGCCGCAAGTCAGACCTACGATGCTCTCGCATACGACAGCGACGACAAAATACCCTTCTAATCCGCGGGTGCTGTCTGTGGGTTTGTGGGGTTAAGCGCCGGGTTCGTCGCGTAATCGCCGAAGTGATCAAGAGCTCGCACGCGACACAGCGTAGCGGAAAATGAAACGAACTGTGAGCCGGCAAAAGCTGCCAACGTCGGGTACTGAATGAATGGCTGTTTTCGGGATCGCGCTTCGATTGGTTAAATGATCGACTTTGGGCGCATTCCAGACCGGCGGCAATTGGGCCGATAGCGGTCCGTCTGCTTCAGGGTTCGCGGATGCGCTAAACGGTCTTTCCGTAGACGACCCAAAAGCGGACATTCAGCTTGAGCGCTTGGATTTAGGCAGTCGCCCAAGAAGCTGCTTCGAGCCGTGAAGGTAAGAAGAGAAAGTGATTCCGGAGCCATCATTGAACCGGATGCGACAGTCACCGCGAAATTCGCTCACTTTGATGGACCGAATTTCCGTGAATTGCCAATTGCGGTCTTTGCCAAATGCGCGTCGAACTCGAAGCTGTTGCCCTTTCCATGCGATTGTCTGCGCATACGTAGTCCACCACAAATAAACCGTCATCACTGCGAGTGTGGTCAATAGAGCGGCAAGATATAGGTTTTGGGCGTCGGCGTCTGGCAACGACGATCCTCCGCTCAAAGCGATGTAAGCGAACAGAGAAGTGAGTCCGAAGCCCAGAATGAAAATGGCATGGAGAAGTAAACTGGGGTGAAGGGTCTTCCAGCCGTCCCTGCTTATCTCCGCAGCCTTTTGATTCCGAAGCGCCAGGGCGCAAAGGACCGCAGCAATAGCGCCGCCAATTAGACCAGTTATCCAAGGACTCATATCCCACGACCTAACACGAGAGTCTTCGATGTATAGGGTCCGCTTTCCACCCATAATCAGACCTTCGCGCATGGCGCGGCGATCGTTAGGAGCCGTCAGGCGGCTTCCGTGCTTTTTGGGCTGAAACCGGACTAGCCGGTAACTACGCCATTTCGGACGTTGCGGCTACATGGTAGATCATGCCGATGACAATTATCTTTTATGCTGCAATGGACGATTTGACGGACCTCTCGCGCCGTCTTTTCGAAGTGCCGGGCATTAAGCTTTTCGAAGAGTATTCCGCACCAGACCAACCGAATCTCTTTTTCAAGTCGCCCGATGAAATTTCGAGCTACCTATCCGAGGGTGCCAGATCATTCGCCGCATGGCCATCAGAGGTGGGTGGAGGCTTAACCCGGAAGAACGTTGCCTTCAGCAGGGAGTATCGGGAGGAGATAGGCAAGAAGGGTTGGACGATCCTCGAAAGCCCGGCGATCATCAGAGTGAACGCAACTACCGATGTTGAAAGGTGCCTCAATCCCTATTCCATGTCTTGCTGGACAGAGAAGGGTGCGCGACAACGATCAATATTCAACGAAGAAGTGATTGAAAGAGTCGATTGGTCGAAATTGAGGTCCATCGTGGGGAGCGTGGAAAGGTGGATCAAGAAGTGTTCGCCGGTTGCGTTGAACTCTCATCCTATCATGCCCGCAGCGCACACAGAGCTTAATGAAGGCAACGCGGTTCTTTGGAACTTCGGCGAGAGGATCGGACCCTCTCGGCTAAATGCGATGTAGGCACATGGCAGCTAACCACCCAAATCTCGCAGTGCCGATCCCGCCGGGCGACCTTCAGAACGGCCAGGCAGCTTCGGCTTGGTCACTGCCGAAACCCGCCTTTCTGCTGCCGACCCGATTGCTGACGTTTCAGGGCTAGCAAACCTCAGTCTCGCGTGCCTTCTCCTGCGTCGGACCCAAGGAAGATCACATTCAGCCAGTCGATGAGTTTCAGCATCCAGTGCCAAGCTAGCCAAAACAAGAAGCCGAAGCCTACCATGCCTAAACCAAGCAATGCATCTTCGCTGCTGTAACCCCATCCGAACTGCCAAACGCTATCCGCAGCAGCAGCGATCGTAAACAGGAGCGCGAGCCCTATCCAGATGGGGATAAAGATGCGGCCGAACCGACGATTGAAGCGCGTCATCCGGCCCGCCCTTGATACGTATGACATACCTTCATACTAATAGTCTTGGTTTCCGCTTTCCACCCATAATCAGACCTTCGCGCATGGCGCGGCGATCGTTAGGAGCCGTCAGGCGGCTTCCGTGCTTTTTGGGCTGAAACCGGACTAGCCGGTAACGACCCGAAAGGCGACGTTTGCCTCTGGCTACTTTGGATGCCATTCACTTTGACGCAGGGTGAGGCGATTTTGGATCGCGCCGTAGAGGAGGTCAGAATTGTTCATTGTCAGATCGTTGGCTTTAGCGACAATTCCACTGACATTCGCCGCCGCAGCAGCTTCCCCGGAAGTGGCGCCACCGCCGGTCCTGAAACAACACATTGCCAACGAAGAGTTTTCGCCCCCGGACTTTGCATGGATGCGTGGTGCGTTTGCTAATGCGACTGTCATTGAACGGACGGAGTATGAGGCAATCCAATCGTGGCTAGAAGAATGCGCGCGTTCAGCCGCCGAAGAAACTAGGAAAAAACTGATCGAGATGGGTGTTAAGGAGACGCCATCAAACGCCCCCGTCAGCTATCCGGTGTGCGAACAGGTTGCGGCAAAGCCGGAACCCGAGGCGTATGACGACTTCGAAGATTTCTCATCACATTATATAACAACGCGCCCAATCTTCGATGCTTTAGTCGCCGCCACAGAATTAGCCGAAAACAATATCCATCGACGTAGCGGCTCATTAGCAGAGGATCTGCACCAACGGGTAATTGCGGATCAAGTCTATCGCAATGCTTTGTCCTGGGCTTGGTCGGAAACTCCGAGAGATGGAGTCCCTCACCTAGCGCCAAAGCAGAAACCAATATTCCTTGCATTGCTGCGCCGAGAACTCGCGGTTCGTGACAGGGCTAACACTGAATGGCTGAAAGAAATTGTAGCTGATCAGGGTTGGCCAACGATATCTAAAGTCGGCGTGGACGCATCTGCGAAAGCATGGCTTTTGGCCCAGCACGCAGATCGTGATCCCGTATTTCAGCTTCAAGCACTTAGGTTGATGGAGCCTCTCGTCGAGCGAGGAGAGGTGTCAGCAAAGAATTACGCATACCTCTATGATCGTGTCATGCTGAAACTTGTAGGCGAGCAGCGATACGCTACACAAGTCTACTGCAAGGGCGGTGAGCGCGTGCCTCAGCCCCTTGAGGATGAAGAGAAGATGCCAGAGCAACGCGAAGCGGTCGGACTGGTCTCGTTCGAAGTTTACCTCTCCTACTTCTCTTCGCCATGTCCTGCAGAGTAAGCCCTGAGATAAACGCCCTCTTTCGACCCAGTTCGCGCCCGAATTGCCGAACTAGCGATGTGCCGGGAGCGGACCCGCAGCTAATGTCCCGATTGCTAACTTTTCTGCTTCGTCCATTCGAACGTTCTTAAGCAAAGCTTCCAAACACCGTCATTTGGAATAAGATCGTTCGTAGATTCCTGCATCACCCGCCCTCCTTCCACTGAAATTGCATGCGTATCCGGCTCGAGTTTCGCTGTATGTTTGAAGAGCCAAGAAGGTGCCTCCCCGACGGTTTCCACGGCAGATATCTGAAACGATTGCAGATCTAGGAAATACACTGGCGTGTGATTGGGACGACGATCTTTGACATAACCAAGACAGCCAATGATGTAGATGCCGTTTCCGACCTTGGTTGCGGTATGAAAGTCAGTCGGTTGAAAGACCTCTTCAGGATAACCGTATAGCGTGATTGAGCCGTCAGAACGCGCGACAACCACGTCATTGTAGATATAGAAATCGGGGTCGTAGAAATCCTCGTACTCACCGCCGATGAGAACGCTAGAGCCATCATCTAGTGCTGTTCTCGATTGTCCGAACCGTTCTCCGAAATTCCAGCCGGGTTTGCGCCTCCGACCAATTCCCGCCGCCATGTGTGCAACTTCTGGACTAAGCCCAGTTTCAATCAGCCATGCCCAAACGGGATTGGTCAAGACTTCGGGGTTAAGTTGACCTCGCCTTGGGGCCGCCCAACTGACGAACTCTGACTTGACGATCGAAGGAACCTGCATGTTCTCGGTGCTCGCGCCAAGATGATCCGGAAGGCATGTTCGCATATGTTGGCCCCGAGCATCTCGAGTTGTCCGCTTCCGCCGAACAGAGCCTGCGAGATGATCGCTACGAAATCGATGCATGGAATAGCGGGCGGATGCTTTGTTTCAACGAGCGATATCCCATGCCCACCGATGAAGAACACTCGGCCATGATCAAAGATATGGTTGCCCGGTCGGTTGACCAGGCTCGCCCGTCAGAGTGATCACGATCCAAGCAAAATCAGTCCGAGAGCATCATCCAGGATTGGCTGCAGTCGATCAGTGACATGCTTTGGTGCCGTCAGGTTCTCATTCTGGGGGTCGCGCCGCAATTGTCTGAACGCTTTGTTAGAGCACGACTAGACAGCTGAAATGGCAACTCCGAATTGCAGAGCGATGCAGCCAAACTGCATCCGCTCTGCAATCCATTCTGGGGTGGTGAACATAGAGAAACCGCCCGGACTGCGGATTGGCAACCACCCGAATGCGATCAATCCCGCCGTCCGATTTTGGCAATCCGGCTCGGTGGTGCTGAGGCAGGAAGGGATGGCAAGATAAAAGCACCGCCGTCGGTCGGGGTGCAGGTGGTTGGTTTTTTTATATTTTAACCGATGGCTTGCTGCTCATACCGCCGCTGTCGGCCAGGATTGTCCTTGTTTTTCAGTATCAAACGCGACGGCGCTCAGCAATCCGGGCGCGCTCACCAGGCTCCGCGCTGCGCAAGAGGTGATCCGTTTGCACGCCGAGCGATGCAGGATAGTCCGCTTCTCCCATCTTTGACCTCTTGTCGGGGGAGCTTCGCGGGATCGCCAGCTCTGGCGAACAATCGTCATGTGGCGGGAAGCGCCGTCCTCGTTCGATAATAACGTTGATGGCGAGCCGGCCTGCTCCCTTCCATGTCCCCCAGGTCGGTCCGTCATCACCAGGCAGATGAAAGGACCGACCGCGATGCCAGCCGCAGACACGACAGAGCATCTTCACGAGCAACAGGAACGCCGCCGGATCGAGCCTATTGCTCTGCGTGTGCCGGATGCCTGCCTCTACCTCGGTATCGGGCGCAGTACTCTCTACTTGCTCATCGGTGAAGGTGAGGTCGAGATCGTCAAGCTGGGGAGTTCGACGCTGGTCCTGACCGAAAGTCTCAGATCGCTTGTCGAGCGCAGGCGCATCCGCGCCGACGACCCCGCAACAGTTGACGGGGAATGACCATGCATCCCGATCTCATGAAAGCTGTCATACTTGCTGCAGTCACCCGGATGTCGGACCATGCAAAGCGTCAACTGGTTTCATCGGTTCAGAAGCGTCGCGAGCGGGCCGAGGAAGCGCTAGCTGCCGGCATAGTCGTGGAGCTTTCGCGACGATCTTAGCGTTTGAGTTCGATGGCAGCTTTGCGCCCTAATATCGGTCATTCGGGCTGTCGCTACGCGATCCTAAAAGCAGCCATTCGTTATCTACCTCGGCCAACTCCGGCCGAGGAGAAAGACAATGGGATATTCTAACTATGATAGCGCGGGACTAGGACGAGCAGCATGGAATGCTGGAAAGACTGTCGGGACAAAGCGACCGCTCACCCAGAAGCAGATTTGGGCGATCCGGTTCTTTTTGGATCGAGAGGGGCGGTTGCGGGATCGAACGCTGTTTGACTTGGCAATCGATAGCAAACTGCGAGGCTGCGATCTGGTCAAAATCAAGATCGGCGATGTGGTCGCAGGTGCCGACATCAGGAACCGAGCCACCGTAGTTCAGCAGAAGACCAATCGGCCGGTTCAATTCGAACTTACCAGCGATGTAAGAGCAACACTAATTTCTTGGCTGGAGAGGCGAGGAGGTAGCCATGCCGACTTCCTGTTTCCCAGCCGCATCGACCGCAATCACCACATGAGCACGCGGCAATACGCTCGGCTCGTTGATGAATGGGTGACAGCGATTGGCTTACGCAAAGCCGAATATGGAACGCATTCTCTACGACGGACCAAGGCCGCGATGATTTACCGGGCAACCGGAAACATTCGCGCGATCCAAATCCTCCTCGGCCATACGAAGATCGAGAACACGGTTCGTTATCTCGGAGTAGACGTTGAGGACGCTTTGCTCTTGGCCGAGCGAACAGAAATCTAACGCGAGAGCGGTCATTCAACACTTCCGAATGGCCGCTCTTTGGAAGCTCGGCTGCGACGCCGGACGTCCGCAATTGGGTGGAAAGCGGTCATCGGCATGATAGTGACCTGCGATGCGCACAATCTTGAAGAACCTGTTGGACGCTCTTGGAAACATACATCTTGACTCGCCTCCGCTGACTGCATTTTGTAGCCCCGGCTTGTTGCGCGCAGGACCGCCTTGGGCTTGGTTTCGCCGCGCTCTGCCATGCGCCTGACGGTGTCATAGGTAAGGACCGAGATTCGATTTTGTTCGCCGAAACTCGCGAGGCGCTGCCTCCGTCGCTGATGGTTTTCGAGCTCATCTGATCGTCCGATGATCAGCATGTAACGCACCGATAGCCTGTTATTCGCCATTTGCGGCGGAACTAGAAGCGGGCGCAATCGGTCACGAATTTGATCGAGATGGCTCTCGACATAATCCCGTCAGACGCCGATTTGCGCGACAGCGTCATTGAAATCCGATGTGAACGCTTCGTTCTTGCTGGATGGCTTGAAAATGCGCTTGCTGCTATCCTCCAGCTCGACGAGCGTCAGCTCCCACTCAACACTGGTTTTGGCGAGATAAGCGTAGTCGCATGCCCGGTCACCGATCGGGAACTTGGCGATGATGCTCTTCAGGTGAAGGCCCCGCGAGAACGAATTGGGCGCGGGCATATATGCCGTATGGGCTTCCATAAAAGCCTGAATAGCATTCTCATTCGCTTCCTGAGTGCTAATCAACTCAAGGAACTTTGCCAAATGGTCTGGCTCTTTGTCGGTCATCAGATCGTGCCCCCAAAGGTAATTTCAGGAGCGGTCAGATAGCAGCTTCCCTAAGCTTCGCCAGCCGCTCGGAACACACTTCGTGCACGACGCGGCCAAGCTCCTCGACCTGTTCACCGAGCCATTCGAGCTCTTCCCTCGTGATCCGGTAGTGTTTCGAATAGCGCGCCTTGACGTAGGCCTCCTTCAGCTTCTCGAAGCGCGCGCGATCACGCCTGGTTTCGCGCGGCCAGACATGCGTCAGGCGCGCATCGATGCGTTCGGCCTGGGTGCGCAGGAAGCCGAGATTGTGCACGTGCGGGGTGTAGAACGTGCAGACCAGCAAGACACAGTGATAAAGGCTCTCCGTCGCTTGATGCAAATTGAAGGCCGCTTTCTTGGTCCAGCCCTTTTCCATCGTGAAGCGTGCGGTCTCAAGTGACTGCTGCCCGCTGGGTAGCCACTCGTCGAAGTACTCCTGCGCCATGGCGAGTGCCTGGGCCGGGGTCTTCGGTTTCGGAGTGTGAAGTTCGGTATCGTCGAACTGATAGAGCGCGACCCCTTCCTCCTTCACATCCATGAAGAAGTAGCGTCCGTGCGCGAGACCGTCGTTCACCTCCTGCAGCGTGTGGACGATGAAATTGACCGGCGTCTTGAGCGTCCCGGTCACGCCGTACTCGCGCATCAGCCGGTCGTCGAGCTTGGCCCAGTACTTGACCCTGTCGGTCAGCCGATTGTTGTTGACGATGATCAGCAGGTCGAAGTCCGACTGATAACCCTTCGCCGTATGCGGTTCGTCGACCCAGGTGCCCCGCGCGTAGCTGCCGTACAGGATGACCTTGAGGATGCGCCCGGCCTTCTTCCACTCGTGCCTGGCAAGCGCGAAGGCGTCGTCGAATTCCTCGAAGATCAGCTGCACCACGCGCTCGAGTTCACGCTGCTTTTGCGGTGGGAGATGGTCGAGATCGGTCTTCATCATCCGACACCTAGCAAGGTGCTGGAATGGTTGCACCTGTCGATCAAATTTCGTCCGCAATGTCTTCTCATCGGAATCGTTGAGTCAGCGTTAGCATCGGACGTCAATACCAAGAACTGGGGATGGGGCTAAATTAAGCTCCCAAACCGACCTTGCAGTCAGGTTCTCGACGGCCGGGAGCGATGCCTGTAAGTGGGGTTCGGTAGGTCTCGACCGACCCCAAAAATCGCATGTGGGCGGATCGCGATAGCTCGAAATATTCAGCTTAATTGTCAAAAAGCTGAATCGAACAAGGCTTATATGAACAAAAATGTGGGGGAGAGTGTGGGGGAGCGTTTACGCTTCCTCTGAATACTAAAACAATTTCAAAACTTTATTTGCGAAGTTCGATTCAAGCCCTGCCACCACCGCCACCCTCTACTAAATGACAAACCGGCCCGCGGGGCTCGGCGGTCAGCTCGCGCGCGCCTTGAGGTCGGGTAGATCCTGCAGGACGATTTCGCGGCGCGAGGGCAGGTCGATGACGCCCGCATTGCGCAGCCGGGTCAGTTGCCGGCTCACCGTTTCGATGGTCAGGCCCAGCACATCGGCGATCTGCTGCCGAGAAAGCGGCAGCGGGACGTGGGTGCCTGCGCGGGCTTTGGCGTTGCCCAGCCGTTCGCCGATCTCCAGGAGAAAGCTGGCGACCTTCTGTTCGGCAGTCATCCGTCCCAGCAGCAACATCCAGCGCCGGCTGCGATCGAGTTCGGTCAGCGTTCGTTCGAGCAATTTGTGTTCGAGCCGGGGGTGATCCCTGGCGAAGCGTTCGAAATCTTTCCGTTCGAAGACGCAGATGACCGTGTCGGTCAGCGCCTCGACCCCATAGGGCGAGGTTTCGCCGAAAGGCCGGCCGAGGAAATCCGAGGGATAGACGAGCCCGAGGATCTGTTCCTTGCCATCGGACAGATGCGTCGAGAGCTTGAGCATGCCTTCGATGACGTTGGCCACCAGCACGGCCTCGTCGCCTTCCCACATCAGCTGCTCGCCTGCGACCAAATGGCGCCGTCGGCCAATGCCGTTGAGCAGGCCGATCTCGCGATCATCGAGATCGGCACAAATCGCGCGATTGCGGATCGCGCAGGCATCGCAGAAGCTGGTCGGACGGCTAAGGGACAGTTCGGGCATGCGGCTGCGGTATCGAGTCGCCGTGTCATTGCCAAGGGGGGGCATCGGTCTGGCCTGCGGCGTCTCGCGGCGCAGCGGCCGGACGGCAGGGCGGGGCCGGTTAGACGGTTGCGAGAAAATCTGAGCGAGACTAACCAGCCGCAATGAGCCAGAACCAGAATTCGGCCGGGCGCGCGGTCATCTCCTCCACCGGGCTGTTCACGCCCGGCGAAGCCATAACCAATGAAGAACTCGTCGAAAGCTACAATCGCTACGTCGAGATATTCAATGCCGACAACGCGCAGGCGATTGCGGCGGGCGAAGTCGCGGAACTGCAGCCCAGTTCGGTAGAGTTCATCGAAAAGGCGAGCGGGATCAAGGCGCGCCACGTGATGACCAAGGCGCCGATCCTCGACCCGGAAACCATGGCGCCGCGGATGCGCGAACGGTCGAACGACGAACCTTCGGTGATGGCGGAGATCGGCGTCAAGGCGGCGCGCGATGCGCTCGAGCGGGCAGGCCGCGACGTGGCCGATGTCGACGCGGTGCTGTGCGCGGCGTCCAACATGGAACGCGCCTATCCGGCAATGGCAATCGAGATCCAGCAGGAGCTGGGGATCGACGGTTTCGCCTTCGACATGAATGTCGCCTGCTCGTCCGCGACCTTCGGCATCCAGACCGCCGCCGATTACATCCGCGCGGGCAATGCGCGCAGCGTGCTGGTGGTCAGTCCCGAAGTCACCAGCGGCCACCTCAACTGGCGCGATCGCGACAGCCACTTCATCTTCGGCGATGTGGCGACCGCCGTCCTTGTCGAGGATGCCGAAATGGCCCCGGCAGAGCATTGGGATATCCTCGGTACGCGGCTCAAGACCGTATTCTCGAACAACATCCGCAACAATTTCGGCTTCCTCAACCGCGCTTCACCCGAAGGCGAGGGGAGGCCGGACAAGCTGTTCGTCCAGGAAGGCCGCAAGGTCTTCAAGGAGGTCGTGCCGATGGTCGCCGAAATGATCGTGACCGAAGCGGAGCGGCTTGGCATCGATCCGCAGGCGCTGCGCCGGCTATGGCTGCATCAGGCCAATGCGGGCATGAACCGGCTGATCGCGCAGCGGGTGCTGGGGCACGAAGCCAGTGCGGACGAAAGCCCTACGGTGCTCGATACCTATGCCAACACTTCCAGCGCCGGGTCGATCATTGCCTTTCACAAGCACCACGAAGATCTGTCGGCCGGCGATACGGGGCTGATCTGCAGCTTCGGCGCCGGATACTCGGCGGGGGCGGTGTTCGTGCGCAAGGTGGGATGACACCTTGTGACCGTGGGGCCCAGGCCCTAGGTGTTTGCGATGGCAGGTGATCTTCTCGACAATCGTGGCCGCGGCGACGTGCGCTGGTCATGGCCGCCGATTCATCCCGAAGGCCGCAAGTTCGGCGCGGTCGCGGTGCTCGTCAGCCTCGTGTTCCTGATCGGTTTCGACTGGGAGATCATCGGCTGGCCGCTCCTGCTCCTCTCGCTCGGCATCTTCGCCTTCTTTCGCGATCCCGAGCGCGTGGTGCCGCAGGATGACCGGGTGATCCTGTCCCCCGCCGACGGGCTCGTTTCGCTGATCGCGCAGGTCGACCCGCCCGAGGAAATGATGGTCGACGACGGCACCGGCCATCTCGGGCTTACCCCGGGGCGGGTGACACGCATTTCGATTTTCATGTCGGTCTTCGACGTGCATATCAACCGGGCACCGATCGCGGGCACGGTTCGCCGGGTGGTCTATATCCCCGGCGAGTTCTTCGACGCGGGTCTCGACAAGGCGAGCGAGCAGAACGAACGGCAGCACTTGCTGATCGAGAGGACCGATGGGCTGAAGATCGGCTTCACGCAAATTGCGGGCCTGATCGCACGGCGGATCGTCCCCTTCGTCAAGCCCGGAGACACGGTCGGCGTGGGGCAGCGGATCGGGCTGATCCGCTTCGGCAGCCGGGTCGATGTCTATCTTCCTGCCGGAACCGATCCCAAGGTCCTGCTGGGCCAGAAAGTCGTCGCAGGTGAAACCGTGCTGGCCGAAATCGGATCGCAGCAATTGCTTGAGGGTGTAGCACAATGACCGAACACGATAAGGCTGTCCGCCTGGGGCCGAAAGCGACCGAGGACGAACCGCCCGCCGAAATCCATACGCGCGCGCTGACCTTGCGCGCGATGATCCCCAATGCGGTTACCGCCGCCGCGCTGTGTTCCGGACTGACCGGCATCCGCTTCGCGATCGACGAGAACTGGGGTGCTGCGGTCGTCGCCGTCATTCTTGCCGGCGTGCTCGACGGGGTCGATGGCCGGGTCGCGCGGGCGCTGAAGGCGCAGTCGCGCTTCGGGGCCGAGCTCGACAGCCTTGCCGATTCGCTCAGCTTCGGCACCGCACCCGCGATCATAATCTTCCTGTGGTCGCTGTCGGCGGAGCCGCGGCTCGGCTGGTTTGCCGCGCTCGCTTTCGCGATCTGCTGTGCGCTGCGCCTCGCGCGGTTCAATGCGCAGATCGATGTGGAGGACCAGCCGCATAAATCGCTCGGTTTCCTCACCGGCGTGCCCGCGCCGATCGGGGCGGGCCTCGCCTTCGCGCCGTTCTATCTGTGGATGGCGACGGGAATGGAAGAGCTGCGCAATCCCATTCTGGTCGGCATATGGCTGGCCACGATAGCCGTTCTCATGATCTCCAACATCGCCACACCCAGCTGGACCTCGCTGCGCCCGCGGAGGGGAATCAGGCTTGAGGTGCTGGCTTTCGTGGGTCTCTTGTTCGCCGCACTGCTGGTCGAGCCATGGTGGACGCTCAGCGCGATCTGTGCCGGTTACCTGCTGCTGCTACCCTATTCGCTACTGCGCTACGCCCGTTTCAAGCGGCGCGGCTGATCCCGCGGTTCGCTGTCCGCAGAGCAGCAGGGCGGAGCAATGCGGGACGCGCTGCGCCGGAGGTCGGACGCAGCGCGGGAAGGGCGCCGTCCGCCTGGCCAGGGAGTTCGCGGCGCAGGCTTGAAAAGGCCGACCACCAGCGCAGCGCGCTGTCGGCCAAAACGGCTGCGGTCGCCGCGGTCATGGCGGCAAACAACGTGAGCAGGACCAGTGCGAACATCTCTAAATCTCCCTAGATGCCTGTCGACAAACCTGTTGACAGACCGGGCCCAGCCGTGTGGAAAACCAGCACTGCAACGCGGCTGTTCCGTTGCTGGAACATTTGTTCTATTTTTGTTCTGCGCTGTCAAGCGGTAACTGACGTGTAAATTCCGTTTCGCATCCGGAATTGATGCTGGAGTTTGTCCGGCCGCAGCGCTAAGGGCGCGCGGTCTGCAACGCATTCGGGCGATTCCCGGTCGTTGCGCTGCGGGCAAATCCACATGGAAGGCGCACATACCGGTGCCCGCCGCGGGACATGACCGCATTCGGGTTCCAGCTTTCCAGAGGCATAACCGGAAAGGAATTCTACTATGGCGGCTCCTACCGTCACGATGCAGGAACTGATCGAGGCCGGATCGCATTTCGGCCACCAGACCCACCGCTGGAACCCGCGCATGAAGCCGTACATCTTCGGCGCGCGCAACGGCATCCACATCATCGACCTGTCGCAGACCGTGCCGCTGTTTGCGCGCGCGCTCGACTTCGTCCAGCAGACGGCCCGTTCGGGCGGCAAGGTGCTGTTCGTCGGGACCAAGCGCCAGGCGCAGGACGCGATCCGCGAAGCCGCGCTCGCTTCGGGCCAGCACTTCGTCAACCATCGCTGGCTCGGCGGCATGCTGACCAACTGGAAGACGATCAGCGAACGCATCAAGTATCTCAAGTCGCTTGACGAACGCCTGTCGGGCGACACTGCCGGTCTGACCAAGAAGGAAGTCCTCGACCTGACCCGCAAGCGGGACAAGCTCGAACTTTCGCTGGGCGGCATCCGCGACATGGGCGGTATTCCCGACGTGATGTTCGTGATCGACGCCAACATGGAAGATCTGGCGATCAAGGAAGCCAACGTTCTTGGCATCCCCGTGGTTGCCGTGCTCGACACCAATGTCGACCCCGAGGGCATCGCCTTCCCGATCCCGGGCAATGACGACGCTGCCCGCGCCATCCGCCTCTACTGCGAAGCGGTCGCCAATGCGGCCAAGAGCGGCAAGGGCGACGGCGTGCAGGATTCGGGTGCCGATGTCGGCGCGATGGAAAATCCGCCCGAGGAAACCGTCGGGGCCTGAGCCCTCCATTGACGGGCGCCATCATGCGCCCGTCATATAGCGGAGTTACGCGCCGGGCCGCTCCCTAGCTGGCCCGGTGCCCGCACATCATATCGAGAAGGAAAACACCATGGCTGCATTCACTGCTGCTGACGTAAAGGCTCTGCGCGAAAAGACCGGCGCAGGCATGATGGACGCCAAAAAGGCTCTCGAAGCTGCGGACGGCGATATCGAAGCCGCAGTCGACGCGCTGCGCGCCAAGGGTCTCGCCACTGCCCAGAAGAAGTCGAGCCGCACCGCTGCCGAAGGGCTCGTCGGCGTTGCCGTCGAAGGCACCAAGGGCGTTGCCGTCGAAGTGAACTCGGAAACCGACTTCGTTGCCAAGAACGACCAGTTCCAGGACTTCGTCCGCAAGACCACGCAGGTCGCGCTCAAGGCCTCGGCCGACGATGTCGAAGCGCTCAAGGGTGCTGACTATCCCGATGGCGGCAGCGTTGCCGACAAGCTGACGAACAATGTCGCGACCATCGGCGAGAACCAGCAGGTCCGCCGCATGAAGACCGTTTCGGTCACCAATGGCGTGATCGTGCCCTACATGCACAACGCCGTGGCGCCCGACCTCGGCAAGATCGGCGTGCTCGTCGCGCTCGAAAGCGAAGGCGACGCCGCCAAGCTCGAGGAACTGGGCAAGAAGCTGGCCATGCACATCGCCGCCGCTTTCCCGCAGGCGCTGACCGCTGACGGCCTCGACGCCGAAGTGATCGAACGCGAACGCGCGATCGCCAAGGAAAAGGCTGCCGAAAGCGGCAAGCCCGAAGCCGTCCAGGAAAAGATGGTCGAAGGGGCAATCGGCAAGTACGCCAAGGAAAACGCGCTGCTCAGCCAGGTCTTCGTGATGGACAACAAGACCCCCATCGCGCAGGTCGTCGAGCAGGCCGGCAAGGACGTCGGTGCCAAGGTCGAGCTGGTGGACTATGTCCGCTTCCAGCTGGGCGAAGGCATCGAGAAGGAAGAATCCGACTTCGCCGCGGAAGTTGCGGCTGCAGCAGCCGGATAATTCTGTGCATGAGCCGCAGTAAGAGGCTGGAACAAAGCCTTTTCCTGCGCTTACTAGGAAATACCCGTATTCGGGGGCGGTCGTCGGGCTTCGGTTCGGCGGCCGCTTTCCATTGGACGCCGGTGATTCTGCGCAAGCAACCCGCGTGGAGCGCTGCGCCAAATCACGCGCTGGCCGGAAGGCCGCCTATCCCATTGGTGTTCCAAAACCTCCCGCGCACTTGGCAGCGCCCTTCATGCGCTCTAAAGCCGCGCCAACTTCTGCCGAGCGAGAATCCATGCCCCTTTCGACGATGAAACGTGTCCTCCTGAAACTTTCGGGTGAAGTGCTGATGGGCGATCAGCAGTTCGGCATCGATCCGGCATTCGTGATGGAACTGGCGCGAGAAGTGAAAACAGCCAAGGAGACCGGGCTCGAGATCTGCCTGGTCATCGGCGGTGGCAACATCTTTCGGGGGATGGCGGGCGCGGCGCAGGGGATGGACCGCGCGCAGGCCGACTACATGGGCATGCTCGCCACGGTGATGAATGCGCTGGCCATGCAGAGTGCGCTCGAACAGCTCGGCGTGCAGACCCGGGTGCAGAGCGCGGTGCAGATGGACCAGGTCTGCGAACCGGTGATCCGGCGCCGCGCGGAGCGGCATCTCGAAAAGGGCCGTATCGTCATTTTCGCTGCCGGCGTGGGCGCGCCTTACTTCACCACCGATAGCGGCGCAGCCCTGCGCGCCGCGGAAATGAATTGCGATGCGCTGCTCAAGGGCACCAGCGTCGATGGTGTCTACGACAGTGACCCGAAGAAGAATGCCGGCGCCAAGCGTTTCGATACCGTAAGTTACGGCAAGGTGTTGGCCGATGATCTCAAGGTCATGGATGCCAGCGCGGTTGCATTGTGCCGCGACAACAATATTCCGATCGTCGTTTTCTCGATCCGCGAGAAAGGCAATCTGGCCCGCGTGCTGAGCGGTCAGGGCGTGCAGACGATCGTCAGGAACTGAACGAAAAGACAGAGGAAGCCGCCATGGCCAAGTATGACAAAGCCGATATCGAACGCCGTATGAACGGCGCGGTCGAGAGCCTGAAGAGCGATCTTGGCGGATTGCGCACGGGTCGCGCCAACACCAGCCTGCTCGATCCCGTGATGGTCGAGGTCTACGGCTCGATGATGCCGCTCAACCAGGTCGCCACGGTAAGCGCGCCCGAACCCCGCATGCTCAGCGTGCAGGTGTGGGACAAGGCCAATGTCACCGCGGTCGAAAAGGGTATCGCCAAGGCCAACCTCGGTCTCAACCCGATGATCGACGGGCAGAACGTCCGCCTGCCGATGCCCGACCTGACGCAGGAACGCCGCAAGGAGCTGGCGAAGCTGGCAGGCCAATATGCCGAACAGGCCAAGATCGCGATCCGCAATGTGCGCCGCGATGGCATGGAAGCGCTCAAGGAAGACGAAAAGAAGAAGGAAGTCTCCGAAGACGAGCGCAAGCGCGGCGAGGACGAAGTGCAGAAGCTGACCGACAAATATGTCGCCGAATGCGATACGGTCGCCGCGCAGAAGGAAAAGGAAATCCTCACGCAGTGAGCGGCCCGCGCCGCATCTGTGTTCGCTGCGGGCGATGCCGGACCTTCGGTTCGCGCGCGCACGCCTGTAGCGCCCGCCACTATCGGACGAACTCGTGACCACCCCTGACAAAGCTGCGCGGCACGTTGCCATCATCATGGACGGCAACGGCCGCTGGGCCAAACGCCGGCACCTGCCCCGCGCGATGGGGCACAGGAAGGGCGTGGAGGCCGTGCGCGAACTGGTGCGCAGCCTGAAGGACACGCCGGTCGAATGCCTCACGCTCTATGCCTTCAGTTCGGAGAACTGGAAGCGGCCCGAGGAAGAGGTCGACGACCTGATGAACCTGATGCGCAAGTTCATCAAATCCGACCTGCCCGAATTCATCGCCAATGACGTCAGGCTGCATATCCTCGGCGACTGGCGTTCGCTGGCACCGGACATCGTCGAGATGCTCGAGGATGCGTTGGCGCAGACCGCGCAAGGATCGCGCACGCTGGCAGTCGCGCTCAATTACGGCGCGCATGCGGAAATCACGCAGGCCGCGCGCAAGGCGGCGGCCGAAGGCGAAATCTCGCAGGAATCGATCGAACGCCATCTGTTCAGCGCCGATCTGCCGCCGCTCGACCTGCTGATCCGGACCAGCGGCGAAGTGCGGTTGTCGAATTTCCTCTTGTGGCAGGCAGCATACGCGGAAATGCTCTTCCTCGATGTGCTATGGCCGGATTTCACCCCGGACCACCTAACCGGGGCGCTGGCCGAGTTCGCGGAGAGGGAGAGGCGATTTGGTGGACGCTGAAACTGGAGCGGGCGTAGCCGCGCGCAAGAATGCCGATTTGCCGGTGCGGATCGTTTCCGCGCTGGTGATGATCGCGCTGTCAGTGGGCGCGCTGGTCGCGGGCGAACCGTGGTTCGGCTGGTTCGTGCTGGCCGTGGTTCTGGCCACGCTGGTCGAATTCGTCCTGCTTGTCGTCAAAGCGACACCCAACATATCCTATCGCCTGGCGGGCATCCTTGCCGGTACGATCTACATTGGCGTTGCCGGCTACATGCTGTCGCGCTTCCCGCTGCCGATTGTCGTCGGGGTGATCGGCGCGGTCATTTTCGTGGACAGTTTTGCCTATCTCTTCGGACGCACGCTGGGCGGTCCGAAGATCGCGCCGGCAATCAGCCCGTCGAAAACCTGGGCGGGGCTGCTTGGCGGAATCGTCGGTGCGACCGTCTGGATTGCGGGTTGGATCTACGTCGTGGCGCGCAGCGTTGCGGGCGAGACGACGATGTTCTTCGACCTCTCCGAAGCGGGCCAGATCCTGGGCTTGGGCGCGGCGGTCGCAATCGTCGCACAGGCAGGAGATTTCCTGCAGAGCTGGCTCAAGCGCAAGGCCGGTGTGAAGGACAGTTCCAGGCTGATCCCCGGTCATGGCGGCGTCTTCGACCGGACGGACGGGATGATCCCCGTCGTGCTGCTGGCCGGTATCCTGCTCGGGGCGGCACGCTGATGCGTTCGATATCGATCCTCGGCGCCACTGGCTCGGTGGGCGAACAGACGCTTGATCTCGTTCGCCGCAATCCGGCCGAGTGGAACGTGGTCGCGCTTACGGCCAACAGCAACGTCGCGGCCCTGGCAGCCTCGGCGCGCGAATTCGGTGCGCAGGTTGCGGTGGTGGCGGACGAAAGCCGGCTCGGCGAGCTGCGCGATGCGCTGGCCGGAAGCGGGATCGAAGCGGCCGCGGGGCGGGGTGCCCTGTGCGAAGCGGCCTCGCGCCCGGTCGACATGACCGTGGCTGCGATCGTCGGCTGCGCCGGTCTCGGGCCGGTCATGGCTGCCATCGAACAGGGCGGGACAATCGCGCTGGCCAACAAGGAAGCGCTGGTTTCCGCGGGCGAAGTGATGACCGCCGCAGTCGCCCGCCACGGGGCAACGCTGTTGCCGGTGGACAGCGAACACAATGCGATCTTCCAGTGCCTCGCCGGCGGCAGGATCGAGGATGTCCGGTCGATCACGCTCACGGCCAGTGGCGGCCCGCTGCGAACGGTAGATGACCTTTCTGCGGTCACGCCCGAACAGGCGATCGCGCATCCCAACTGGGACATGGGCGCCAAGATCAGCGTCGACAGCGCGACGATGTTCAACAAGGGCCTCGAACTGATCGAGGCGCATCACCTGTTTCCTGTCGGGCTCAATCGCATCCGTATCGTGGTGCACCCGCAGAGCGTGATCCATTCGATGGTCGAATACCGCGACGGCTCGACATTGGCGCAGCTCGGACCGTCGGACATGCGTGTGCCGATCGCCTCGTGCCTCGCCTGGCCCGCGCGGATGGATACGCCGATGGCACCGCTCGACCTGCCCGCAATCGGCGAGATGTCCTTCTTCGCCCCGGACGAAACGCGTTTTCCGGCCACGCGTCTCGCGCGTGAGGCGGCGGAGGCGGGCGGAGCCGCGCCAGCGGTGCTGAATGCAGCCAACGAGATTGCCGTGGCCGCCTTTCTCGACCGTAAGATTGCGTTCAGCCGGATTGCCGTAGTGGTGGAGGATGTCCTCAACCAAGGCGAATTGCTCGAAGCTCCCCGCACGCTCGAAGATGTGCTGCGGGTGGACGAGGATGCCCGCAGTCGCGCGACGCGCATATTGGAGCCTGCCTGACCCGTGGAATTGAACCTTCCTCTCTGGCTGTATTACGTGCTCGGTTTCCCGCTGTTGCTCGGGCCGCTGATCACGATCCACGAGCTGGGCCATTACCTCGTCGGGTGCTGGTTCGGTGTCCATGCCGAGGCGTTCTCGGTCGGCTTCGGCAAGGAAATCGCGGGCTTCACCGACCGGCGCGGGACGCGCTGGAAACTCAGCGCGCTGCCGCTGGGCGGCTATGTCCAGTTCAAGGGCGATATGAACCCCGCGAGCATTCCCGATGCCGATGCCGCTGCGCTGGCAAGCGACGAGGACCGGATCGGAAGTTTCCATCATGCGGCGCTGTGGAAACGCGCGCTGATCGTGTTTGCTGGCCCAGCCACAAATATCCTGCTGACCCTGGCGATTTTCGCCGGCTTCTTCGCCCTTTACGGCAAGCCGGTTCCCGCCGATGCGGCGCAGCAGATGACGGTGGCCGAATTTGCCGAGGTCTCGCCGGCGCGGGCCGCGGGAATTGAAATCGGCGACCGGATCGTTGCGGTCGAGGGCGAGCGGATGGAGGATTTCCGCGACGTGCAGGATTCGATCCTGCTTTACCCCGGCCGCACGCTCGACATCACGGTGGCCCGTGACGGGGCAGAACGCACCTTCGCGGTGCCCGTGCGCAGCGTCGAGATGGAAGACCGCTTCGGCAACGTCTCGAAAGTCGGTCTGATCGGGATCGCATCGGGCGCATCGTCTTTCGATTTCGAACCGCAGGGCATGATCGCCTCGCTCGGTCTGGCGGTCGACCATTCGCTCGGTATCATCGACATGATGGTCACCGGGATAGGCCAGATTTTCACCGGCGAACGCTCGGTCCAGGAACTGGGCGGGCCGGTCAAGATTGCCAAGTTTTCGGGCGAACAGCTGAGCCTGGGCGCCATGGCATTCATCAATTTCGCCGCACTCATTTCGCTTAACTTGGCATTCATCAACCTGCTGCCAATCCCGGCGCTCGACGGCGGGCACCTGGCTTTCTACGCGGCAGAAGCTGTCCGTCGGAAGCCGGTGGGTCCCCGTGGAACCGAAGTGGCGTACCGCGCCGGCGTGGCCCTCGTGCTCATGCTGATGGTGTTCGTCACGATCAACGACCTCGTAAGCTTGCCCGTTTTCGGGAATTAGCCGGGGAAAGGGAGCGGGAAACCGGCGATATACGGTGGCAAAGCTTGATCGGCGCAGGCGCTTGGGGCAGGGGACGGCAGGGTCGTCCCGCATGCTGCGACCCTCTGCCGGATCGGGGCGCCACCAGCCGGGTACGTTGTATGTATAACGAGGACGGGAAACTCCTTGTCGATGACTGATTTTGCTTTTGCCGCCTCGCGACGCAGGAATTCCGCCACACGGCTGGCGGTGGGCCTCTTGGCCGGTACCATGCTCGCTGGTGTTCCGGTCGCCGCTTTCGCACAGGAAGAAACCGCGACCGAGGCTGCGCCTGCCGCAGCGGTGCAAGCCGATGTGGTTCGTACCATCGCGGTAAGCGGTGCGCAGCGGCTCGAGCCGCAGACGATCCTGTCCTATATCAAGCTTCGTCCGGGCGACACGTGGACGCAGGCAGCGGGCGACGCGGTTCTCAAGGACCTCTACGCAACCGAGCTGTTCTCGAACGCCAGCGTCGTCAACCGCGACGGCAATGTCGTCATCACCATCGTCGAGAACCCGGTCATCAACCGGATCATCCTCGAGGGCAACAAGCGGATCAAGAACGACAAGATCCTGCCCGAAATCCGGCTTTCGCCGCGGCAGATATTCACGCGTTCGAAGGTTCGCGCCGACGTTGCTCGCATAATCGAGCTGTACAAGCGGCAGGGACGCTTCGCCGCCACGGTCGAACCGAAGATGGTGCAGCTGTCGCAGAACCGCGTCGATATCGTCTTCGAGATCAGCGAAGGGCCCAAGTCCAAGGTCCGCCAGATCAATATCATTGGCAATGATGCGTTTTCCGATGGCGAGCTGCGCGGCGAAATGCTGACCAAGCAGGCGCGGCTGACCAGCTTCTTCAGCTCCAACACCAGCTACGATCCCGATCGCCTGGCGTTCGACCAGCAGAAGCTGCGCCAGTTCTACCTCACCGAAGGCTATGCGGATTTCCGCGTGGTTTCGGCAGTGGCCGAACTGACGCCCGACAAGCGCGATTTCATCATCACCTACGTGGTCGAGGAAGGCGAGCGCTACAAATTCGGCGAAGTCGATGTCGAATCGCAGATCCGCGATTTCGACGACGCCTCGATGACCGCCCGCCTGCCGATGCAGGGCGGCGACTGGTACGACGCCAAGCAGGTCGAGGACACGGTCGAGCAGCTGAGCGAGCTGGCCGGCACGTTCGGCTATGCCTTTGCCGACGTCCAGCCGCAGTTCAGCCGCAACCAGGACAGCCTGACGATGGACGTGAGCTTCGTCCTGCGCGAGGCGCCGCGCGTTTATGTCGAGCGGATCGACGTGAACGGCAACACGCTGACGCAGGATAAGGTGATCCGCCGCGAGTTCCGTCTGGCCGAAGGCGATGCCTTCAATTCGCTGTCGGTGGCGCGGTCGACCGCGCGCATCAATTCGCTGGGCTATTTTCAGGAAAACTTCGAGATCAACCAGGTCGAAGGCAGCGCGCCCGACCGAATCGTGCTCGAAGCCAATGTCGAAGAACAGGCGACCGGCGAGCTGCAGCTGTCGGCCGGCTTCTCCAGCCTCGAAAGCTTCATCCTGGCCGGCTCGATCCGCCAGCGCAATTTCCGCGGGCGCGGCCAGACCGTGGGCTTGAGCCTCAATTATTCGCGCTACTCGAAATCGGCGCAGGTGAGCTTTTCGGAGCCCTATGTCTTCGATCGGAACATCTCTGCCGGGGTCGATATCTATCGCCGCGACACCAACAGCTTCAACTTCCGCAACAACGAACGCAACACCACTTTCGAACAGTCGACCACCGGTCTGCAGGTGCGTGCCGGCGTTCCGCTGACCGAATATGTTTCGGCGATCGGCAGCTACACCTTCAATTATGACGATGTGTCGCTTGATGAAGGGCTGTATTTCTCCGACCGCGATGGGGACGGCATCGCCACCTGCGATCCGATCCTTGCCAGCCGCTATCTCTGTGAAGCAATCGGCGAGCGCACGAGCTCGATCGTCGGTCTGACGTTCAATTACGACACGCTCAATAGCCGCCTGCGCCCATCGCGCGGCGAAACCGTCAGCTGGACTACCGAATTCGCCGGTCTGGGCGGCGACGTGAAATACGTCCGGTCGCGTGCGCGTGCCGCGAAATACTGGCCGGTCGGTGCCGGGTTCATCTTCTCGGTAACCGGCGAAGGCGGCTGGATTCGCAGCCTCGAGGATAATTCGGTCGCCGGGCAGGACGATGTTCGCCTGACCGACCGCTATTTCCTCGGTGAACCGCAGATGCGCGGCTTCGACATTCGCGGTGTCGGCCCCCGCATCGTTCGCCTGCAGTACCTCAACGACGATGGCGACGATGCGACGCCGCTGGTCCCGCAGACGATCGAAGAAGCGCTCGCCAGCGACCAGCGCGTCGACGATGCGCTGGGCGGCAAGGCCTATTACCTCGGCCGTGCAGAACTCGAAATCCCGCTCGGCAGCGGGGCCCGCGAAATGGGCCTGCGCCCGTCGATCTTCCTCGACGTGGGTTCGCTGTTCAGCGTGACCCAGCCGGTGCTGCAGGATTATCCCAACGGCCTGCAGGCCACCGACGGCAACGGCAATCTGCTGTATCTCCAGCCCGGTGTCGACGACCAGGGCAATGATATCATCCAGGCGGTGACCAACCGTTTTGCTCCCGACGGTACCGAGAATGAACGCAACGTCATTCCTGGGACCTTCTTCAAGGAAGTCTTCGTCGGTGACAGCCCGGCGCCGCGTATCTCGGTCGGTGTAGGCGTGAACTGGAACTCGCCCTTCGGTCCGTTCCGGATCGACGTGTCTCGCGTGCTCAAGAAGCAGGTCGGTGACGACACCAAAACCTTCTCCTTCAACGTAGGAACGCAATTCTAATGAAACTTTTCACCAAAACCATCGCCGCAGCCGCACTTGCTGGCACGGTGGCCATCGCCACCCCCGCCGCAGCCCAGGTGGCCGGCATTGCCACCAGCAGCCCCGAAGCGGTGATCGTGCGCAGCCAGGCGCGGATCGCTGCCTATCAGCAGATCGACCAGCAATTCGCCGCGCAGATCGGCCAGATCCGCACGCTCCGCCAGGAAATGCAGACGCTGCAGCAGAGCCTCGACACCGACAGCAATGGCCAGCTGAGCCAGGCCGAACTGCAGGCGAACCCCGGCGTGGTCCAGCAGATCCAGCAGAAGGAACAGCAGCTTGGCCAGGCTTCGCAGCCGATCGTGCTGGCGCAGACCTATGCCATCGAACAGCTGATCAACGACTACCAGAACGTCCGCCAGCAGGTGGTTCAGCAGAAGAACATCCAGCTGCTGCTCACCCCCGATGCGATCCAGTGGGCCCCCGAAGCGGTCAACGTGACCGACGATCTGGTCGCCGTGCTCGACCAGCGCGTGCCGACCGTCCAGATCACGCCCCCCGAAGGCTGGCGCCCGCGCCAGGATTCTCTCGCCGCGCAGCAGACCGTCTCGCAGGTCCTGATGAATGTCGCGCAGCAGCAGGCCGCCCAGCAACAGGCGCAGCAGCAGCAGCCCGCTGCGCAGCCGGCCGGCCGCTGAGCCTGAACGAAGGAGCAGGGTGATGAGCGATACGGGTTTCGACGTCGTCGAGGTGCTGAAGCGCTTGCCGCATCGCTATCCCCTGCTGCTTGTCGACCGTGTGAAGGAGCTCGTGCCCGACGAGCGGATCCATGCGGTGAAGGCGGTCAGCTTCAACGAGGACTTCTTCCAGGGGCATTTCCCCGGCGCGCCGATCATGCCCGGTGTGTTGCAGATCGAAGCGCTGGCACAGGCCGCTGGCGTGCTCGCAGTCGACAGCCTCGGGCTCGCCGGGTCGGGCAAGCTGGTCTATTTCATGGCGATTGAAAACGCCAAGTTCCGCAGCCCGGTGACGCCCGGCGTCCTGCTCGACCTCAAGGCCAGTTTCGTTCAGAAACGCGCGCGGGTCTGCAAGTTCGCGGGCGAGGCTTCGGTTGACGGCAAGGTGACCTGCGAAGTCCAGTTCACCGCCATGATCGCCGACGCTCCGGCGGACTGATCCGCATCCGGCTGCGGGAGTGCCTACGGGCAATCCTTCGCGGCTTGAACAGCGCAAGCGGCGCCGCGTGATCGGGCTTGCTTTTGGCAGGGAATCCGATTAGGCGCGCGCCTTTCCCACAAACAGCTGGATCGGTCGGAACCGCTCCGAAGCTCAAAGGACGCAAATCATGAAGGCCGAAGGTCACCCCGATTACCACATGATCACGGTCAAGATGACCGATGGTACCGAATTCCAGACGCGCTCCACCTGGGGCAGCGAGGGCGATACGCTGGCGCTCGAAATCGATCCGACCAGCCACCCGGCCTGGACCGGTGGCACCAAGCAGCTTCAGGAAGGCGGCCGTGTCGCAGCCTTCAACAAGCGCTTCGGCGGTCTGTCGCTCAAGAAGAACTGAGCGCAGCGAGCCACAAGGCTTATGCAAGGGCGGTCCCGCGGGGCCGCCCTTTTGCGTTTGCGCCACACTCTGCGCGGGGCTCGCTTACCAGCCCCAGGGCTTCTCGCGGTACCATTTGGTGATCACGTATTTGCGCCCTTTGCGGACTTTCATGCCGTGATGCAGCGTGGCTGGGTTTTCGGTCCCGTCAGGGCGGCGGTTGTTCCAGCATAGCAGCTTTCCCGCTTCGGGCTGGAAGGTCTTGCCGATGACCCTGAACCGCGTTGCACCGCCTGCCTCGACATCATTCAGATAGATCATGAACGTCCAGGTGCGCTGCCCCGCGACCGAACAGTATTTATCCCAGTCCGTTCCGCCGCGATTGAAATAGTCGCAATGCGGCTTGAATTCCTGCCCGACGTCGTAACGCTGGCCCTGAAGCGGTTCGCCATACGCCGGATCGATGCCGTTGAGTGCGGCGAGTTTGTCCTCGAGCGCACGCACACAGGGTTCGCCGGCGTCGAGGTCACAGGTTTCGCTGGTCCGGAAATACCGGTCTTCGCCGGCATCGGCGAGCGTCGAGGGTCGGCGGTCCTGTTCGATCAGGCGGATCAGCTTGGTGCGCAAGTCGCCGTCAATGAACTCGCGCAACTGGAACAGCTCGATCCGATCGCTCGGCACGCGTTGAATGCCGCGGTGGTTCAACAGGGTATCGGCTGAAGATTCGCCCGGTCGGATCATGGGGAACACGATAGCGCGCGAAGACCCGACCACAACCGCGAAAGAAAATTGCGTGTATGACGCCGGCTTGCGATTTTCGCTTCCCATATGCACTTCATTGTGCAACAGGCACGCGCCGTTGCGCAGGGCGGCTTGACGCTGTTACCCGCATGCGTATCAGGCCCCCTTCCCGGGCGGTTCCGGGGGCATATGGCGATCGTAGCTCAGTTGGTTAGAGCGCCGGTTTGTGGTACCGGAGGTCGCGGGTTCGAACCCCGTCGATCGCCCCATTTTGCCCGTTTTCCAGCCGTCCACCTAAGCATATGGGGCGCGCGCGCATGACGGCTTTCTGGACCGAAGCGGATTTCGATGACCATGAACTGGTTCATGTGGTGCGCGATGCCAAGAGCGGGTTGACCGCGATTATCGCGCTGCATTCGACGCATCTCGGTCCCGGTGCCGGGGGCACGCGCTTCTGGCACTATGCCGATCCCGCCGATGCGATGCGCGATGCGCTGCGGCTGTCGCGCGGCATGAGCTACAAGAACGCCATGGCCGGACTGCCCATGGGCGGCGGCAAGGCCGTCATCCTGGCGGACAAGGACAAGACCAAGTCTCCCGAACTGCTCGCGGCCTTCGCCGATGCCGTCGATGCGCTTGGCGGGCGCTACGTCACGGCCGAGGACGTCGGCATCTCGGAAGCCGACATGGCCGCCGTCGCGCAGCGCACCCAGCATGTTTCGGGGCTTCCGGTTGAAGGCGAGGGCGCTGCCGGGGGTGACCCGGGCCCGTTTACCGCGCTGGGCATCTTTCTGGGCATCAAGGCCGCGGTCAAGCACAAGCTGGGCAAGGATAGCGTCGCTGGCGTCCATGTCGCGGTGCAGGGCACCGGCAGCGTTGGCGGCGGCGTCGCGCGGCTGCTGGCCAAGGATGGCGCCCGGCTGACGCTGTCCGACATCCACGAAGACCGCGCGGCCGCATTGGCCGCCGAACTCGGCGCCGAAACCGCGGCTCCCGATGCGGTGATGTCGATCGCCTGCGATGTCTTCAGCCCCAATGCGCTGGGCGCGGTGCTCGACGATGAAGGAATCGCGCGGCTCGATTGCCAGATCGTGGCCGGCGGCGCGAACAACCAGCTCAAGCGGCCCGAACACGGGCCGATGCTGGCGCAACGCGGTATTCTCTACGCTCCCGATTACGTCATCAACGCGGGCGGGATCATCTCGGTAACGCTCGAATATCTGTGCCGCCGCGACAATGCCCCTTGCGACATCAACGAAGTGCGCAAGCGTATCGCGCTGATCCCCGGTCGGCTCGAGCAGATCTGGCGGCAGAGCGACGAAACCGGCGTATCGCCCGACCAGGTTGCCGACCGCATGGCGCAGGAACTGATCGGTCGTTGAACTGCGGTCTTGCGACGCCTGATGAGCGCTGCCAAAGCGGTGCCGGACGGTAAATTTCAATGCATGGCTTCGCCAATCCCAAACGGTTCCTGTCGCTTGCAGCCTGGCTTACGCCGGCGCTGCTGATCGGCGGCCTCCTGACGAGTGCTGCGGCGCTGTATTGGGGCCTGTTCCAGGTGCCGCCCGATCGGTTGATGGGCGAAACGGTCCGCATACTGTTCCTGCACGTTCCTGCCGCGTGGCTGGGAATGGGGGGCTGGATGGCGATTGCATTGTCCAGTCTCGCGTTTCTCGTCTGGCGTCATCCACTGGCCGCGCTGGCGGCACGCGCCGCGGCGCTTCCGGGCCTCGCCTTCACGATCATCTGCCTGGCCACCGGTTCGATCTGGGGACGTCCGACCTGGGGCACCTGGTGGGTGTGGGACGGACGGCTGACCAGCATGCTGGTGCTCGCTTTCCTCTATGCCGCCTATATCGCGTTGGCGCAGGCCGCGCAGCGCGAAGGGCTGTCACCGCGCATTCCCGCGCTGTTCGGGCTCCTGGGCGCAATCAATATCCCGATCATCAACCGCAGCGTGGTATGGTGGAATTCGCTGCACCAGCCACCCAGCATCACCGTTGGCAAGAGCGCGATCGATGCCGAATTCCTCATTCCCCTGCTGGTCGCGGTGATCGGCTTTTCGCTGCTGTTCGGCGGTATCGTGCTGGCCCGGATGCGCGCCCTGCTTGCCGATATCCAGGCGGAAGCCCGCTTGCGCCGCCGTGCGATGGAGGCTGTGTGATGCGTGAAGCGCTCGACCAGTGGGACTTCGTCGTCGCGGCCTATGCGGTGGGTGTCATCGGCACGCTTGGCATGGTCGCCTGGGCCTGGTTCGATATGCAACGCGCCGAGAAGCGCCGTGATGAAAGCCGCAGGAAATGAGCGCGATGAAACCCAAACACCAGCGGCTCGTGCTTGTCGTCCTGGCGCTGGTCGCGCTGATCGGGGCGGGACTGCTGGCGGCTTATGCGCTGCGCAATCAGGCAAGCTATTTCTACCTGCCCGAACAGATGCTCGAAAACCCGCCCGAACCTGGCCAGGCGGTGCGACTCGGCGGCATGGTCGAAGAGGGATCGTTGCAGACTGCGGCGGACGGCGTCACGCTAACATTCGCGGTAACGGGCAACGATGGCGCGCGCGTTCCTGTCCGGTTCAGCGGTATTGCGCCCGATCTGTTCGTCGAGGGTTCGGGTGTGGTTGCGGAGGGGCGGCTCGGTCCCGGCGGGACCTTTATCGCGGATAATTTGCTGGCCAAGCACGACGAGAACTACGTCCCGCGCGAGCTGCAGGAAATGGAGCAGCACCGCGCTGCCGAAATGGCCGAAGAAACCACGGTAGGTCTCGAATGATCGCCGAACTCGGTCTTGCGGCCCTGTGGCTTGCCGCCGCGCTTGCCGCGCTCCAAATGAGCGCTGGTTTCCTGGCTCTGCGCGCCGGTAATGCGAGCGAACTGGCCGCGCTAATCCGCCCCGCGGCGATCGTCCAGGGCGTGCTGGTAACCTTCTCCTTCGCCATGCTCGTCTGGCTGTTCGCCATCACCGATCTGTCGGTCAAGCTGGTGGCATCGAATTCGCACTCGCTGAAGCCGCTGGTGTTCAAATTATCGGGCACCTGGGGCAATCACGAAGGTTCGATGCTGCTGTGGGTCATGGTGATGGGCCTGGCGGGGGCGCTGATTGCACTGGTCGAACGGCGCCTACCCGAGCGGACGATGAACGGAACGCTCGCGGCGCAGGGCGTTGTCTCGCTCGGCTTCTATGCCTTTCTGCTGCTCAGTTCGAACCCCTTCGAGCGGCTACCGGTCCCCGCGGCAGAGGGAATGGGCCTCAACCCCCTGCTGCAGGATATCGGTCTCGCCTTCCACCCGCCCACGCTCTATCTCGGCTATGTTGGCCTGTCGGTCGCTTTCAGCTTCGCGGTGGGCGCGTTGCTGACCCGGCAGGTAACTCCCGATTTCGCGCGTGCGATGCGGCCCTGGGTGCTGGCCGCCTGGATCATGCTGACGATCGGCATCACAGCCGGCAGCTATTGGGCCTATTACGAGCTTGGCTGGGGCGGCTGGTGGTTCTGGGACCCGGTCGAGAACGCCTCGCTCATGCCATGGCTGGCAGCCACCGCGCTGCTGCATTCGGCCAGCGTCCTCGCCAGCCGCGACGCCTTGCGGACATGGACGATCATGCTGGGCGTGGTGGCCTTCTCGATGAGTATGGTGGGGACCTTCCTCGTGCGGTCGGGCATCCTGACCAGCGTCCATGCCTTCGCGGTCGATCCCGAACGCGGCACGTTCATCCTCGTCTTGCTGGGCATCTTTATCGGCGGCGCGCTGCTGCTGTTCGCCCTGCGCGCCAACACGATCAGCGAAGGCGAACGGTTTGCGCTGGCAAGCCGCGAGGGCGCGCTGGTGTTCAACAACGTCATGCTCAGTGCCATTCTGGCGATCGTCCTGCTCGGCACGCTGTACCCGCTGCTGACCGAAGCCTTCGATGTCCGCGTGTCGGTGGGGCCGCCATATTTCAATCCGGTGGGGGCAATCTTCGCCATTCCGATGTTCGCGGTAATGGCCGTGGGTCCGCTGCTGCGCTGGCGCGAGGATCGCATCGACCGGATCGGCAAGGAAGTGGCGCTGACCGCGGCGCTGGTGGTGGCCGCGCTGGTCCTGACCAGCCTGCTGACGGAAATCGGTCTGTTGCCGCTGCTCGGACTGGCTTTCGGGATCGGACTGGCGGTGGCCAGCTGGCTGCCGTTGCGCGGGCGCAACCTGGCACGCACACCGCTGGCGACCTGGGGCATGGTCGTCGCCCATTTCGGCATTGCGGTCGCGCTGATCGGCATGGCCAGCGAAAGTGCCTTCACCGAGGAACGGCTCGCCGCGATCGAACAGGGCGATACCGCCACCGTGGGCCCTTGGACCGTCGTCCTGGAAGGGGTCGAACCGGTGGCCGGACCGAACTGGACCGCGGTCCAGGCCCGTCTTTCCGCGCGCTATGGAGATGGCGAAGCGCGCGAGCTTACACCGCAGTCGCGCAATTTCTGGGCTCCGCCACAGCAGACCACCGAAAGCGCGCTGGCGACACGCTGGAACGGCCAGCTCTACGCCGTGGTCGGCGATCGGTCGCCTGACGGTCGCTGGCAGCTGCGGCTGTGGTGGAAACCCTTCGTCACGCTGATCTGGTACGGCGGCCTGCTGATCGCGCTGGGCGGATTGCTCGCGCTGATCGGCCGGGTGCTGACCGACCTTCGCCACCGTCGCCTTGCCGCGCGCATCGCCGAACGGCGCGCCGACCGGGAGGCACTGGCATGAGCTGGCGTCTGTGGGTTCCGCTGTTCGCCTTTGCCGCCTTTGTCGGCCTGGCAGCCTATCAGCTTACCCAGCCGAAGGACGATTTCGTCCAGAGCGGGATGGTCGGCCAGCCGCTGCCTTATTTCGACCTTCCGCCGGCGATTGACGGCGTGGAAGGGGTCGCGAGCGGCACCTTTGCCGATGGTGAGCCGCGGCTGCTCAATATCTGGGCCAGCTGGTGCCTGCCCTGCATCGCCGAGGCGCCGCAGCTCGAAAGCCTCGAACAGCAGGGAGCGAAGATAGTAGGCATCGCCATTCGCGACCGCCCCGAGGATGTTGCCGGATTCCTCGCGCAGCATGGCAATCCCTACACCCATATCGGACGCGACGATCTGTCCGAAGTGCAGCTGGCGATCGGGTCTTCGGGGGTGCCTGAAACCTTCGTGATCGATGGCCAGGGTGTCATCCGCTACCAGCATATCGGCGATATCCGGGCACGGGACGTGCCGATCCTGCTGGACGAGCTGGAGAAGGCCCGATGACGCGTCCCGCACTTGCCGCTTTCTGCCTCGCGTTCGCCATGCCGCTGGCGGCGCAGCAAACCATGCCGCCAGCGCCCTTCGCCTATCGCCAGCTCGAGGATCCCGCCGAGGAAGCGGCGGCGCAGGAGCTGATGGAGACCTTGCGCTGCCTCAAGTGCCAGTCGCAATCGATCGCGGACAGCGACGCGCCGATGGCCGGCGACATGCGCCACCAAGTGCGCATCCGGGTGGCGGCGGGAGAGAGCCCCGACGAGATCCGCAGCTGGCTGATCCAGCGCTATGGCGATTATGTCAGCTATAAGCCGGCAGTCAGCGCCACGACCTGGCCGCTGTTCGCCATCCCGATGCTGCTGATCGCGGTGGCGGGGGCGATCCTGCTGCGCCGGTTCCGGAAACGCGCATGAGCTGGTTTCCCATCATCGCGCTTGCCGCGCTGGTCTTCGCGCTCGCGGTCTATTTGCTCAAGCTGCCCCGCGCGCTGTGGATGCTGTTCGGTTCGGCGCTGCTGTTCGGCCTCGCCGGCTATGCCATGCATGGTAATCCGGGACAGCCCGGCGCGCCTGCCGACCCGGTGGTCGACGAGACCGCGCAGACGGGTGAAATGATGGTCGTGGCGCGGCGCGAATTCTATCCCGAAGGCCGGCTCCCCTCGCGCTTCGTGGTCACCGCCGATGCTTTCACCCGGCGCGGCCAGCACGAACAGGCGGCGAATTTCCTGCGCAACGCCGTCGCGGAAAACCCCGCTGACAGCGAAGCCTGGCTGGCGCTGGGCAATGCCTTGGTCGAACATGCCGATGGCCAGCTGACAGCCGCGGCGCTTTACGCGTATTCGCAGGCCGAGGCGGTGGCACCCGACAATCCGGCACCGACCTATTTCCTCGGACTCGCCTTTTTGCGCGGCGGCGAGCCCGGCCGGACGCTGGAGCTGTGGCGCGAATTGCTGCAATCGGCTCCCGAACAGGCGGAGTGGCGCGCCCCGCTGGCCGCCCGACTCGACAGGCTGGAAGCCATCCTTGCCGCCGGACCGGTAGGCGGCGCCGTGCAAAGTCCCGATTGAACAAGCGCTTGTACGGCTTGTTGCGGGTGCGAAGCGATGCTGCTAACGCCCGCAACTTCGCCATACAGGCCAAGTGACACGATGTTGTCGGAAACCGATCCCACATGAACGATACTGCGTTAGCGCAAGACCCGGTTCCCGAGGGAGTGCCGTCGAAAGACGGCCAAGGCCACCGCCACAGCGGCTCGCGCACGGCGTTGGCTGTCGGCGCGGTCGGCGTGGTCTTCGGCGACATCGGCACCAGTCCGTTATACGCCTTTCGCGAAACCTTCGCCGGGGCGGCGAATATTGCGATCGACCGGCTGCACGTCCTGGGCGTCGTCAGCCTGATCTTCTGGTCGATGCTGATCGTCGTCTCGATCCAGTATGTTACCATCTTGATGCGCGCGGACAACAAGGGGCAGGGCGGCAGCCTCGCGCTCGTTGCGCTGCTCAGCCGCCATATCGGCAAGTCGAGCTATGGCTGGCTGGTCGTCCTGCTTGGCGTGTTTGCGACTTCGCTGTTCTACGGTGACAGCATGATCACGCCGGCGATTTCGGTGTTGTCCGCGGTCGAAGGGCTTACCGTGGTCAATCCGGGGCTCGACCCGCTCGTGATCCCCATCGCGCTGGTCCTGCTTATCTTCCTGTTCCTGCTGCAGAGCCGGGGTACGGCCAAGGTGGGGGCACTCTTCGCGCCGGTGATGATCGTCTATTTCATCACCATCGCTGGGCTCGGCCTCAACCAGATCATCCAGAACCCCGATATCCTGTGGGCGCTGAACCCCTATTACGCGGTGATGTTCTTCGTCACCGACGGTGCGGTGGCCTTCTTCGCGCTTGGCGCCGTGGTGCTGGCAGTGACGGGGTCCGAAGCGCTCTATTCGGATATGGGCCATTTCGGTCGCGGGCCGATGCGTCTGTCGTGGTTCGGCTTCGTAATGCCGTGCCTGCTGCTCAACTATTTCGGACAGGGCGCGATGATCGCTGGCCTACCGCCCGAACAGGCCGCCGAAGTGGTGCGCAACCCGTTCTTCCTTCTCGCCAGCGAAGAGTTCCGCCTGCCGCTGGTCATCCTGGCGACCGTGGCGACCTTCATCGCCAGCCAGGCGGTGATCTCGGGCGCCTTCAGCATTACCCACCAGGCCATGCAGCTGGGCTTCATGCCGCGCCTGTCGATCCGCCACACCAGCGAAACCGAGGCGGGCCAGATCTACATTCCGGTGGTCAACTGGGCGCTGATGGTCGCGGTGATCATCCTGGTGCTGACCTTCCAGACCTCGTCGAACCTCGCGGCAGCCTATGGCATCGCGGTGACCGGCGCGGTGACGATCGATACGCTGCTGATGGGCGTGCTGTTCGTCGGGGTGTGGAAATGGAAATGGTTCATCGCACTCCCGGTGGTGGCCTTCTTCCTGATCGTCGACGGCGCCTATTTCGCGGCCAATCTGGCCAAGGTCCCCGACGGCGGCTGGTTCCCGCTGGTGGTCGGTCTCGTGGCATTCACGCTGCTCACGACCTGGGCGCGCGGGCGCAAACTGATGCGCGACCGGATGAGCGAGACCGCGCTGCCGATCGAGATTTTCGCCAAGAGCGCGAAGAATTCGGCAACCCGCGTGCCGGGCACTGCGATCTTCATGGCCAGCCAGACCGCCGGCGTGCCGAGCGCATTGCTGCACAATATCAAGCACAACAAGGTGCTGCACGAACGCGTGGTGATCCTCACCGTGCTGATTGCCGACAGTCCCTATGTCGACAGCGACAAGCGGTGTGAGATCCACGATCTGGGCGACGGTTTCTACCGTGCGGTGCTGCATTATGGCTTCATGCAGGAAACCAATGTTCCGCAGGGGCTGAAGGAAATGGAGCGCTGTGGCGGCGAGTTCGACATGATGCACACCAGCTTCTTCCTGAGCCGCCAGACGCTGCTCGCCAGCGACAAGCCCGGCATGCCGATCTGGCGCGAGAAGATCTTCGCCTGGATGCTGCGCAACGCCGCGACTGCGATGGACTTCTTCCGTCTGCCCACCAACCGCGTGGTCGAACTGGGCAGCCAGGTGGAAATCTGATTGCAGGATGCGGGGGCAGCGCCCCCGGGTGCGGCATTGACCACCCGCTGGGTATTGCCAGCAGACTCACCGTGGCCGGGCTAGAAAACTGGGAGAAAGCCGGGCCAGCAGGGGGTCGAACCCGAACTTCGATTTGGGTTGAGGTTTTTCCCGGATCTAAGCCGTAGGCGGCTCGTCCTTGACCACTTCGTCGCGGTCTTCGATCGCCAGTCCATGCTTGAGCAACATGGGGATCTGGCTGAAGGTGAAGAGGAAGCTGAGCGGCATGAACACCCACAGCTTCGCCCACAGCCAGCTTTCGAAGTCCAGCTGCAGCCGCAGGACTTCGTTCAGGCCCGCCATGAACACGAAGAACACGCCCCAATTGCGCGACAGCTTGAGCCATCCTTCGCGATCCACGCCTTCGAAAGCGGCTTCGAGCAAGATTTGGAGCAGCGCCTTGCCGCGCAGCCAGCCGCCGATCAGCAGCACGCCGAACAAGAGGTAGATTGCGGTCGGCTTGATCTGGATGAACTTTTCATCCTGCAGCCAGATGGTCAGCCCGCCGAACCCCACGATCAGTGCAGTCGAGAGGATCAGCATCGGGCTGACATGGCCGAACTTGAATTTGCTGAAGACCAGCGCGGCGACCGCCGCGATCATGAAGGCGATCGTCCCGTAGATGACCGCCGCGATTTCCCCGAAGGTCGACGTTTCAGGCGGCTGGTAGAACTTGTACACGCCAAGGAAGACCAGCAGCGGCCCGTAATCGACGAGGATGTTGAGCCAGCCGGTCTTGGGCTTGGGTTTGGCACTCTCGGTCATCAGGCTACTCCTGCAATCACGCGCGCCACCAGATCGGGATCGAAGGGCCGCAAGTCGTCGATTTTCTCGCCCACGCCGATCGCGTGGATGGGCAGGCCGTATTGTTCGGCCGCCTGGACCAGCACGCCGCCGCGCGCGGTGCCGTCGAGCTTGGTCATCACGAGGCCGGTGACCCCGGCAACTTCCTTGAACACATCGATCTGGGACAGCGCGTTCTGGCCGTTCGTCGCATCGAGGACGAGCACCACGTCATGCGGTGCCTCGGGGTTGAGCCGGCCGAGGACTTTGCGGATCTTCGCGAGTTCGTCCATCAGCTCGCGCTTGTTCTGCAGACGTCCGGCGGTGTCGACGATCAGTGCGTCGGTGCCGGCTTCGGTCGCCTTCTTCACCGCGTCGAACACGATCGAGGCAGGATCGCCGCCTTCGGGTCCGCGCACCAGCGGCACGCCGACACGGTCGGCCCACGTCGCCAGCTGGCCGATGGCCGCTGCGCGGAACGTATCGCCGGCCGCCAGCATGACGGCGTAATCGTCTTCCTGGAACAGGTGTGCCAGCTTGGCGATCGTCGTGGTCTTGCCGCTGCCGTTGACGCCGATCACCAGCAGCACCTGCGGGCGCGGAAAGGCGGTGATCTCGAGCGGTTTGGCCACCGGCCGCAGGATTGCGGCGATTTCTTCGGCGACCGCTTCCTTCAGTTCCTGCTCGGTAATCTCCAGCCCGAACCGCTTTTCGGATAGTTTCGCACGGATTCCGCGCAGCCGCGGCCGGTCCGAGGTCCGACAGGATCAGCGCGTCCTCGACGTCGTCGAGCGTGGCATCGTCGAGCTTTGCCGTGCCGACCACTTCGGTCAGATTGCTGGTCAGTTTCTCGGAGGTCTTGCGAAACCCGCCGAACAGCCGGTCGCTCCAGCTCTGCTTCTCGGTCATTCTAGAAGGCCATTCTCATGCTTGGACGGCGTCACCGTGGTGATCGTGCCCGCGGGTACCGTGCCGGGCAGCGCGACGCGTGCGAAATGCGGGGTGTAGCCGGTACCATCGCGTTCGGCGAGGACCGCATGCGGCTTTTCGACGAGCGTGGATAGCCACGCGTCGCGTGTCGTGCGCGCGGTATCGCGCAGATCGGTAGCGCGCCGCTTGATCGTGGCGCGATCGACCTGCGGCATGCGCGCGGCTGGCGTGTCCGGGCGGGGCGAATAGGGGAAGACATGCGCGTGGACGATCCGCAGTTCGCGGATGATCGCCAGATTGGCCGCGTGGTGCTCTTCGGTTTCGGTCGGAAAGCCCGCGATCAGATCGGCGCCGACGGCAAGGTCGGGGCGCCGCGCTGCCAGCCGGGTAACCAGATCGATCGCGTCGGCGCGCGAATGGCGGCGCTTCATGCGCTTGAGGATGAGGTCATGCCCGTGCTGCAGTGACAGGTGCAGGTGCGGCATCAGCCGCCGCTCGCCGGCGAACAGCTCGAACAGCAGCGGATCGATCTCGATCCCGTCGAGCGAGGACATGCGCAGCCGCTCGAGCTGCGGGAAGCGGCGCAGTACCGCCTCGACCAGCGCGCCCAGCGGCGGAGTGTCGGGCAGGTCATGCCCCCAGGACGTCACGTCGACACCGGTCAGCACCACTTCGGCTGCACCGTGATCGAGATGGCGTTCGACCTCGCCCAGCACTTGCCCGATGGTCAGCGAGCGGCTCGGCCCGCGTCCCTGCGGAATGACGCAGAAGGTGCAGGCATGGTCGCAGCCGTTCTGGACGGCGATGAAGGCGCGCGTGCGGTCCTGCGGGGTGGGCGGTACGTTGGCCGGGGCGTTCCACGCACGCGGATCAAGCTTTTGCGTATTGGCGACGAAACCGTCGACTTCGGGCATTGCAGCCAGCTGGTCGCGCTCGATATCGCCCGCGCAGCCGGTCACCAGCAGGCGCGCATCGGGATTGGCGCGGCGGGCGCGGCGGATCGCCTGGCGCGTCTGGCGCACCGCTTCGCTCGTTACTGCGCAGCTGTTGACCACGACGAGATCGTCCTCGCGTCCCAGCATCGCGCGGATCTGTTCGCTTTCGGACAGGTTGAGCCGGCAACCCAGCGTGATGACCTGCGTGCCGCTCACGCGAAATCGCCCCATTCGAAGCTGCCGCGATAGGCCTCGGTCGCGGGTCCGGTCATGCGGATCCGGTTGTCCTCGCCCCAGGCGATCGTCAGCGTTCCGCCGGGCAGGGCCACGGCCACCTCGCGTTCGACAAGGCCGCGGCGCATGGCATGGACCGCGGTGGCGCAGGCGCCGGTGCCGCAGGCCCGGGTGAGGCCGGCGCCGCGTTCCCACACGCGCAGCCGGATGTGCCCGCGGTCGGTCACGCTCGCGACGTTGACGTTCACGCGCTCGGGAAACAGCGGATCTGTTTCGATCTCGGGGCCAATCCGGTCGAGCGGCACGGCATCGCAATCCGCGACGAAAAAGATGACATGCGGGTTTCCGACATTGACTGCACCCGGCTGGTCCAGGCCCTCCCAGCTCACCGGCATCAGCGCGGTGTCCATGCCATAGGCCAGCGGAATATCCTGCCAGTCGAAGCGCGGTTCGCCCATGTCGACGCTGGCCCCGTCGCCGCGCGGTTCGACCGCAATTATGCCGCCGCCCGTTTCGACCCGCGCAGGCTTGCCATGAAGCAGGGCGACCGCGCGGCTGGCATTGCCGCAGGCGCCCACTTCGCTGCCGTCAGCGTTGAAGATCCGCATGCGGAAATCGGCAGCGCCGCTGGGTTCGAGCAGGATCAGCTGGTCGCAGCCGATGCCGCTGCGGCGGTCGGCCAACGCGCTCGCCATGCCCTCGCCAAGCGGCGGCAAGGCCTGCGCACGCCCATCGAGCACGACGAAGTCGTTGCCCAAGCCATGCATTTTTACGAAATCGACGCGCATTGTGCAGCGCATCTATGCATTCGCCCGCAGAGCGTCCAGTGCGGATCAGCCGGCGCGTTTGCCGCCGCCGGGGCGATGTTCCTGCGCGGTGAAGTCGACTTCGGTCACATTGTCGAGCCGGTCCTTGGCCAGCAGGTTCTGCTGGTCGAGCCGTTCGAGCACCTTGGCGGCGGGTTCCGGGCGGCCGTAATGATAGCCTTGGCCCTTCATCTTGCCCATCCGCTTGAGCGTTTCGAGCACGACTTCGTTCTCGATCCCCTCGGCGGTGACCGGCAGGTTCAGCCCGTCGCTCATCGTCAGGATCGCATCGACGAGCTTGGCCCCGTGCTCTTCCTGCTTGAGTTCGGAAATGAACGCACGGTCGATCTTGATCCGGTCGAACGGCAGCGCGCGCAATTGCGACAGGCTCGAATAGCCGGTGCCGAAATCGTCGAGGCTGATCTTCACGCCCTGGTTGCGCAGGCTCGAGATCATCGAACGGACCATGCCGACGTTTTCGTGCAGGCAGCTCTCGGTGATCTCGATGTCCAGCCGGTTGGCGGGGAAATTGTGGCGTACCAGCAGCTTAAGCAGCTTCTGGGCGAACCAGGGGTCGCGCATCTGGACCGGCGAGATATTGACCGAAAGCGAGAGGTCCGAATCCCATTTCTTGGCATCTTCGAACGCGCGCGTGATCAACGCCTCGCTCATTTCGCCGATCACGCCGATTTCCTCGGCGATGGGGATGAAGATGTCGGGTCCGACCACACCCATTTCGGGGGATTCCCACCGGGCGAGCATTTCGAAGCCGACCAGCTTGCCGCTGTCGAGATCGATCTGCTGTTCGTAATAGGGCAGGAATTCGCCGTTGACGATGCCGCGGCGGATGCCCGCTTCCAGTTCGTTGCGGAAGCGCAGTTCGTTTTCCATTTGCGGTTCGAACCAGTAGAAGCGGTTCTTGCCCTGCTTCTTGGCGTGATACATGGCGATGTCCGCCTTGTGCATCAGCGTCTGGGCGGCAGCGGTCCCGTCGCGCACATTGTCCATCTGCGTGCTCGAGGCGATCCCGATCGACATCGTCACATCCACCGGCATGTCGCCATATTCGACCGGCCGCGCGACGTTCTCGACCATCCGCGTTGCCAGTTGGTCGACCCGGTCGGGCACCTGCGGGTGATAAGGGACGACGCAGACGAATTCATCGCCGCCGAGCCGGGCCAGAATGCCGCCTTCGGGCAGCAGGCGCTGGATCCGTCCGGCGGTAACGCGCAGCACTTCGTCGCCTGCCTGGTGGCCGTGGAGGTCGTTGACCTGCTTGAAATTGTCGAGATCCACCGCGATCGCCGCCAGCGCTTCCTCGCGGCGTTCCAGATCGTGCAGCAGATCGCCCAGCGCGGTGGTGAAACTGCGGCGGTTCTGACATCCGGTGAGGTGGTCGATATCGGCGAGGCGGCGGGCCTCTTCCTCGGATTCGCGGCGCGAATTGAGTTCCTCGGTGAGCGCCTTGTAGCGATGCCAGCCGAGCAGGATCAGCGCAATGTTGAGCAGGAGGGCATTGGTCAGCGCCGAATCGGGCGAGGGGTTGTCGCCCGTCCATGCCTCGATCAGGTTGGGCAGCACCACGCCGGCTGTGCCCACGAACAGGATGATCGCCGCAAAAGCGATCCCCAGCGTCACGACATCATGGTCGCGGCGGCGCGTCTGGACGCCCTTTCGCGGGGATCGGGCGTCCTTGGTCGTGGTCTTGTTCGCGGTCAATCCCGCCCCCTGGCTTGGCTGAGTTCCGCTTGCTTAAGGCGCGCCGCCTAAAAACAGGTTAACCCGCAAGGCGGGGACCCGGCGCTGCGCAGGGTGGTCAGCTCTCGCTGCAGCGGCTAACGGCGCAGGCACGCGAATGAGTAGACGGAGATGGTTACGCGATGCGTTACTGGCTGATGAAATCGGAACCCTTCAAATACAGCTGGGGCGATCTCGTCGCAGAAGAGGAGGGGACCTGGGACGGCGTGCGCAACCACCGGGCCAAGAACAACCTCGCGGCGATGGAAGTGGGCGACCAGGTGTTCTTCTACCACTCACGCGAAGGGCTCGAGATCGTCGGCATCTGCGAAGTCAGCGTGGCCGGGATCATGGATCCCACCGACCCCGAAGGCAAATGGGCCGCGGTCAAGGTCAAGCCGAAGACCAAGCTGCCGCATCCTGTGACGCTCAAGCAGATCAAGGCCGAACCCAAGTTGGCCGATTGCGAACTCGTCAAGCTGTCGCGCCTGTCGGTGGCGGAGATCAAGCCTGACGAATGGTCGGTGATCTGCGCCATGGCGGGGATTTGACCCGCCTCGCCGCCTAGGCCCCGCGCAAACCGCTCACGCTGGCACCGCTGGCAGCCAATTGCTCGATATCGATCGTGCAGTGGATCAGGCGCAAGCCGCTGCGCCCCTGCGCGGCGACGAGCGCGTCCTTGAACTCGTCGGTGGTGGCAGCGCGCGCCGACCATGCGCCATAGGCCTCGGCCAGCGCGGCGAAGTCGGGATTGGCAAGCCGGGTCGCACTGATCCGGTCCTCGCCCGGAAACTCGCGTTCCTGGTGCATGCGGATCGTCCCGTAAGCGGAATTGTCGACCACGATGACGATCATCTGCGCCCCATGCTGGGCGGCAGTGGCCAGTTCCTGTCCGTTCATCAGGAAATCGCCATCGCCCGCCACGGCGACCACCGTGCGGTCGGGGTGGCGCAGCGCGGCAGCGACCGCGGCGGGCACGCCATAGCCCATCGCCCCGCAGGTCGGGGCCAACTGGGTGGGGAAGCCTTCATAGCGCCAGTAACGGTGCCACCAGCCGGCAAAATTGCCGGCGCCGTTGCAGATGATGGTGTCGGCAGGCAGCGTATCGCGCATGAACTGCACGGCCTGGCCCATGTCGAGCCTGTGGCCATTGGGATGCGCGGTGGCCCATTCCTCCCACTCGCGATGCGCTTCGGCCCCGGCGTCGAAATCGACGACCGCGCCATCATCCCACAGCGCGGCGCTTTCGGCGAATTCGTCCATGCTGGCGCAAATCGCGAGGTCGGCGGGATAGACGCGGTTGAGTTCGTCCGCATCGGGATGGACATGGACCAGCCGCCTGTCGGGCGCGGTCGGGGGCGGGACGGTATAGCCATCGGTCGTCGCCTCGCCCAGCCGCGCGCCGATCGCCAGGATCAGGTCGGCCTGTTTGACGCGCTCGACCAGCCTAGGATTGGGACCATAGCCCAGATTGCCGGCATAAACCTTACTTGAAGGTGAGATTGCATCCTGGCGGCGGAAGGCGGTTGCAACAGGCAGACCGAGCCGCTCGGCGAACACCTGGAAATGCGCGCGTGCCCGCGCATTCCAGCCCCCGCCGCCGATAATGGCGAGCGGTGCGGCGGCGTCGCCGATCAGCGCCATCATCGCCTGCATGGCATCGGGGCAGGGGGCCTGCGCGGGGCGTTCTACCCGTGCGCGCGGGGTCGCGGCGGTCTCGCGGCCGAGCATGTCCTCGGGCAGGGCCAGTACGACCGGGCCGGGGCGTCCCGAGATCGCGGTGGCATAGGCCCGCGCGACATACTCGGGGATGCGATCGGCGGAATCGATCCGCGCGGCCCACTTGGCAATCGGGCCGAAGAAGGCAGCGAAATCGACTTCCTGGAAGCCTTCGCGGTCGCGCATCTCGCTGTCGACATCGCCGACGAACAGGATCATCGGCTGCGAATCCTGCTGCGCGACATGGACGCCGATGCTCGCATTGGTGGCGCCAGGTCCGCGGGTGACGAAGGCCACTCCGGGACGCCCCGTCATCGCGCCATCGGCGCAGGCCATGAAACTGACCCCGCCTTCCTGACGGCACGTCACCACGTCGATGGCGTCCTGCCGGCCAAGGCCGTCGAGGACCTGGAGAAAGCTTTCGCCGGGAACGGTGAAGACGCGGTCGCACCCCTGCTCGGCCAGGCAATCGACGAGGAGTTTGGCGGCGGCGGGCGTATCGGGCGCTTGCATGCTGCAGCGGTTAGCCCGGCTGGTCGCGGCGTGCAATCGCGCCGCGCGAGGGCGCCACGCAATGCCGGACATGGAATGAGGCGTACCAGCGGGGGACAACCGCGCCGGAGCAGGAGACAACATCCTTAAGAATTCGTTAACCGTTTCCTATGCGACGCTCCCTAGTCCTCTCGACCGAGTCCCGCCGCCACTGGTTCCGCGCCAGCCTGCCGCAGCGCCGCCGCGCATTCGCCGATATCGCTCCCGTTGCCCCGGTCGACTGGCGCCTGACCGCGCAGGACGTCCGCGGTGCCGCCTCGACCTATTTCGCCACGCTCGCCGCCGTGCTCGCCTTTATCGTCTAGATGCGCATTGCCGCGGCGAGGTCGGCGGCCTCGTTCTCGGCGGCAACCAGCCGCTTGCCGAGCCAGGCGGACACCAGGCACATCGCCGCGCACAGCAGCACCTGTTCGGTGATCGGAATGCCGATTGCGCTCATCGCCATGGCGACCAGCGATCCGGCCACCATTGCGCCCGAATTGACGATATTGTTCGCGGCAATCGTGCGCGAAGCCTTGTGCGGCGCGACGCGGGTGGTGAGAAAGGCGTAAAGCGGGACGACGAACATCCCGCCCGCAATCGCGATCCCCAGCAGGCAGCCGAGCAGCACGGTCGCCATCGGCCAGGCGAGGAACGCGCCCACGCCGAGCAGGCTTTGCGGCTGGTCCGCTTCCCATAGCTTCGCCACGACATAGAAGGCGACCACGAATGCGCCCATGACGATCACCGAAACCGGCGAATAGCGCGCCGAGACGCGACCTTTCAGCAGCGCGTTGATGGCCACCGACCCGATCGCCACGCCGATCGAGAAAACGACGAGGAACAGGCTGGCGACTTCGGGGCTGGCCATGATGGTGTTCTTGGCCAGCGGCGGGAACTGGATGAACAGGACCGCGCCGATCGTCCAGAAGAAGCTGATCGCCAGGATGGCGTAATAGACTTCGGCGTTGTGCATCGTGTCGCGCACCAATTTCACCGAGGCGCGCAGAATGTGCCAGTCGAGTTTCTCGACCTCGCCCATGGGCGGGGCAGCGGGCACCTGCCGGCTGACCAGATAGCCGATACAGGCAATCACGATGATCCCGATCGCAGCCCAACCGGTGTGCTCGACAGCGAGCGGCCCCGCCAGGATCGTCCCGGCGAGGATCGCGATATAGGTGCCGGCTTCGACCAGCCCGGTCCCGGCCAGGACCTCGTCCTGTTTCAGGTGTTGGGGCAGGATGGCGTATTTGATCGGCCCGAGGAAGGTCGATTGCACCCCGGTCAGGAACAGCGCCAGCAGCAGCAGCGGGATGGCGACCGATTGGACCAATATGCCTTGCCAGGCCATGTAGAGCCCTGCCGCGCCGATTGTCATCAGGCCGATTTCGCACAGCTTGACGGTGCGGATGATCCGCGCCTTGTCGCGCATGTCGGCAAGCTGTCCGGCCAGTGCGGACAGCAGGAAGAACGGCAGGATGAACAGCCCCGATGCCAGCCCGCTGAAGGCAGCTTCGGTGCTTTCGTCATTGTAGACCGCGTAGACCACGAACAGGACCATCGTGGTCTTGTAGAGATTGTCGTTGAACGCGTTGAACAGCTGCGTGACGAACAGCGGCAGGAATCGCCTGCGCCGCAGCAGATGCGTGGATGTAAGCATGACCCCCCGGGCGAAACCCATTCTCCCGCGCGAGTCTAGAGCTATCGTGATGGCGGACAAGGGAATTGAGCGGCTTTTGCGATGGGCCGAATATCGCTAGGCAGTCGGGCATCATGCTGACGCTGCCCAACATCCTGACGTTGTCGCGCATTTTCGCGATTCCGCTGCTGGCCTATTTCCTCTGGTGGCCGGGCTGGGCGGCGGGCTACCTGCTCGCTTTCGGGCTCTACTGCCTGATGGGGATCACCGACTATTTCGACGGCTATCTCGCGCGGACCAGCGGCACGGTGTCCAAGCTCGGCATCTTTCTCGATCCGATCGCGGACAAGATCATGGTGGCGGCGGTCATCCTGGTGCTGGCGGCGCAAGGCGTGCTGCGCGGACCCTATGTCGGCGACATGCATGTGGTTGCCGGGCTGGTCATATTGATGCGCGAAATTGCCGTGTCGGGCCTGCGCGAATTTCTCGGGCCGCTGCAGGTCTCGGTGCCGGTGAGCAAGCTCGCCAAGTGGAAGACCACGCTGCAGATGGTCTCGCTGGGCTCACTCATCCTCGGCCAGGGCCTGCCCGGATGGAACTTCGCAGCGGGCGGGGTGCTGCACAATATCCCGCATCTGGTCGGCCTGGTGACGCTGTGGGGCGCGGCGATCCTGACGGTCATTACCGGCTGGGATTATCTGCGCGTCGGCCTCAAGCACATGGACTGACGCGCGCGAGAAGGCCTTTGCGCCGGCTCGGCATCAGCGGCTCAGGCGAAATCAGCCCGCGCGCAGCTCTTCCGCCAGCAGCTTGAATTCCTCTTCGCGCGGCGAATTCGTGCGCCAGATCAGCGCGATCTCGCGGCTGGTGTTGTCGCCCTTGAGCGGGCGCGCCACGACATCGGTGCCGTGCAGGATGCCCGCTTCGATCGCCATTTCGGGCAGCATCGTCAGGCCGAGGCCATTGTCGACCATCTGCACCATCGTGTGCAGGCTGGTCCCGATCATTGTCGCGCTGGCGCGCAATTCGGGCCGGTTGCAGGCCGCCAGCGCATGTTCCTTGAGGCAATGCCCGTCCTCGAGCAGCAGCAGCCGCCCCTGGTCGATCATGCTGGCGGGAATGACGGCGGGCGGATCGCGCGGATCGTCCTTGGGAAAAGCGACATACAGCGCATCTTCGCGGATCGTCGCCTTGGCGACATCGCCGGTGGCGAAGGGCAGCGCCATCAGCACGCAGTCGGCGCGGCCGTGATGCAGCGATTCCAGCGCGTGATCGGTGGTTTCCTCGCGCAGGAACAGCTTCAGCTGGGGGCGTTCCTCGCGCAGGCGGGGCAGGATCCGCGGCAGCAGGAAGGGCGCGATCGTCGGTATGACGCTCATCCGCAGCTCGCCCGACAGCGGCTTGCCGGCGGCGAGGACGAGGTCGGACAGCTCTTCCGCCTCGCGCAGCAGGCGGTGCGCTTTCTCGACCACCGTATTGCCGAGCGGTGTGAACCGCACCACGCGGCGGCTGCGTTCGACCAAGGTCACGCCGAGCAGCGATTCGAGCTCGCGGATGCCTGCCGATAGGGTGGATTGCGAAACAAAGCTCGCCTCGGCAGCGCGGCCGAAATGGCCGTGTTCGTGCAGCGCCACGAGATACTGCAGCTGCTTGATCGTGGGGAGATAGGTCGACATGGCGGTTCGGTTCCTGCCCGGCTGCTATTCGGCGGCCTGGGCTTCGACCATGCCGGCGTGCAGTTCATCGACATGGGTCATCAGCAGCCGCCCGTCCTTGACGGCGAAGGCGAGGCGGCCTTCGACCAGTTCGAGCGCGTCCTTGCCGAACACGTCGTAGCGCCAGCCCTTGAGGATGCTCAGGTCGCGCGCGCCTGCGGCCAGCGCTTCCATTTCGTCGGCGCGGGTCAGCAGCCGCGAGGCGACGTCGATCTCGCGGGCACGGATCTTGAGCAGCAGCTTCAATAGGTCGGCGACGAGTGCGCCTTCCTTGCCGAGCGGCGCACCGCGTTTGGGTTTGTCGGGCATTTCGTCCTTGGGCAGCGGTTCGGCCTTTTCGAGCACTTTCATCAGGCGCTTGCCGATATCGTTGTCTTTCCACGCATTCGACAAGCCGCGCACCTTGACGAGATCGGGTTGCTGCTTGGGCGGATGGCTGGCGATATCGGCCAGCGTTTCGTCGCGCATGATCCGGCCGCGCGGGATGTTCTTGTGCTGCGCTTCGCTCTCGCGCCAGGCGGCGAGCGCCTTCAGGCGGCCGAGAACCGCGGGATTGCGGCCCGACGATCGGATCCGTTTCCAGGCGAGATCGGCATCGTTGGCATAATTCTGCGGATCGGCCAGCTTCTCCATCTCGGCATCGAGCCATGCGCCGCGGCCGGTCTTGATCAGCTTCTTGAGGATCCGCGGGAAGATGTCCGCCAGATGCGTCACGTCGCCGATCGCATATTCGATCTGCCGATCGGTGAGCGGGCGGCGGCTCCAGTCGGTAAAGCGCGCACCCTTGTCGATTGTCAGACCCAGCCAGCTTTCGACCAGATTGGCATAGCCGATCTGTTCGGACTGGCTGATCGCCATCATCGCGATCTGCGTGTCGAAGATCGGCTGCGGCGTCTTGCCGGTGAAATTATAGACGATCTCGACGTCCTGTCCGCCTGCATGGAAGACCTTGAGCACGTCGTCATTGTCGCACAGCAGGTCCCACAGCGGGGCCAGGTCGATCCCGGGTGCGAGCGGGTCGATCGCAGCGGCTTCTTCACCATTGCCGATCTGCACGAGGCAGAGTTCGGGCCAGAAGGTGTTCTCGCGCATGAATTCGGTGTCGACGCACACGAATTCGTGTTGGCCCAGCCGCTCGCACAGTTCCGCCAGCACTTCGGTTTCGGTTATAAGTTCGTGGATTTTCATCGTATCTTTTCGTTTCTGTCGGGCGGAGTACCGCCCCCGGGCCGGGGCCCATGAATGCGCGGGGTCATCCCGCAAGGGCAGGCTAGCGGGCTGTGCGCGCTGCCTGCAATCGCGGCCATGCAGCTATGCACCGTCGCGATGCGCGCCGCTTTAGACCTGCACGGGGCCGGGTCAAGGCGGTCTTAACGCTTGCGTGCCATGGTACACCCCATGTCCCGCATGGAATTCCAGCATGCTTTCGATGCAGTCGCAGCCACGCCCGGCTTCGACCGCGCCCCGCTGTGGCGGGCCTATCCCGAAGCCGCGCACTTGCTTTCGCATAGGCTCGACATCGAGCCGTGCTTCGACTGGTCGCGGCTGGCCGATACCATCGCGGTAGCCGATCGCGCGCTGATCGAGATACGCGAGGATACGCCGCAGCAGCGCTTTCGCGTTTTGCCCGAACACCCGGCGGATCTGCGGGCACTGGTGCATGGGCTCGACGGCACGAAGCGCTGGATCATGCTGCGCGAGCTGGACAGATGGCCCGATTTCGCGCCGCTCGTCGCCGATATCCTGCAGGCTGTGGCGCCGGTGGTCGAAACGCGTACCGGCGCGATCGTCAAACCCACCGCCTTCCTGTTCATCAGTTCGCCGGGGCTTGTCACCCCGCTGCATTTCGATCCGGAATACAATATCCTGTTCCAGATCTGCGGCCGCAAACGGTTCACGATCCTGCCGCCATCCTGCGGCCTGCCGTCCCGGTCGGACAATGAACGCTTCCATCGCAGCGGCGACAATCTGCTCGACTGGCGGCCCGAACTGGCGGCTCAGGGCTGGCCTTTCGACCTTGCCCCGGGCGATGCGCTCCACGTTCCCTTCAAGGCCCCGCACACGGTCACGGTCGGGGCCGAACCGTCGATCTCGCTCTCGGTAACCTGGCGCTCGCACAGCAGCCTGATGCAGGACGATGCTTGGGCCCTGAACGGCCTGCTTGGCCGCTACCGCGTGCGCTTGCCGGCGCCGGGGGCGCGACCCTGGCTGCGTGCGGCTGCGCTGCGGGCGCTGCGGCGCGCGCGAATCACCTGACCTTCCAGACCAGACGAATCTTGACAAAACAGCCCTTGATGGCTGTTAGGGGCGCGCTTTCGCGCCGCGCCCGGATGCGCGCGCGGTCCCATCCGATTCCGGCAGAAAGATCGAGCTTTTCATGCACGCCTACCGCACCCATACCTGCGCCCAGCTGACCAAGGACAATGTCGGCGAAACCGTTCGCCTGTCGGGGTGGGTCCACAACAAGCGCGACCATGGCGGCGTGCTGTTCGTCGATCTGCGCGACCATTACGGCATTACCCAGATCGTAGCCGACGAGGACAGCGAGGCGCTGCCGATCCTCGACAAGATGAAGCTGGAATCGGTGGTCACCATCGACGGCGTGGTAAAGGCCCGCGACGGCGCTGCGGTCAACGCCAACCTGCCGACCGGCGAAATCGAGGTCTTCGCGCGCTCGGTCAACGTCCAGAGCCGTGCCGACGACCTGCCGCTGATCGTCAATTCGGCAGAGGACTATCCCGAAGAAACGCGCCTCAAATACCGTTTCGTCGATCTGCGCCGCGAGCGTGTCCACGCCAATATCATGCTGCGCAACCGGGTCATTACCTCGCTGCGCCGCCGGATGATCGAGCAGGGCTTCAGCGAGTTCCAGACCCCGATCCTCGGCGCATCGAGCCCCGAAGGCGCGCGCGACTATCTGGTCCCGAGCCGCCTGCATCCCGGCCATTTCTATGCGCTTCCGCAGGCCCCGCAGATGTTCAAGCAGCTGTTGATGGTGGCGGGCTTCGACCGGTACTTCCAGATCGCGCCGTGCTTCCGCGACGAAGACCTGCGCGCCGACCGCAGTCCCGAATTCTACCAGCTCGATTTCGAGATGAGCTTCGTCACGCAGGAAGACGTCTTCCAGACGATCGAGCCCGTGCTGGCCGGCGTGTTCGAGGAGTTTTCGGGCGGCAAGAGCGTCACGCCCGCGGGCGAGTTCCCGCGCATCCCCTATGCCGAAGCGATGCTCAAATACGGCAGCGACAAGCCCGACCTGCGCAATCCGCTGATCATCTCGGACGTAACCGAACACTTCGAAACCTCCGGCTTCGGCCTGTTCGAGAAGATCGTGGGCAGCGGCGGGCGCGTGCGCGTCATCCCCGCGCCGAACACGCATGAGAAGAGCCGCAAGTTCTTCGACGAAATGAACGACTGGGCACGCCGCGAAGGTTTTGCCGGGCTCGGCTATGTCACCCGCAAGGGCGGCGAGTTCGGCGGGCCGATCGCCAAGAACCACGGCACCGAAGGCATGGAAAAGCTTTATGCCGAGCTGGGGCTGGGCGAAAACGACGGCCTGTTCTTTGCCGCGGGCAAGGAAAAGGACGCCGCCAAGCTGGCGGGCGCCGCGCGTACCCGCGTGGCCGAGGAACTCGGCCTGATCGAGGAAGGCTGCTTCAAGTTCTGCTGGATCGTCGATTTCCCGATGTTCGAATATGACGAAGAACAGAAGAAAATCGATTTCAGCCACAACCCCTTCTCGATGCCGCAGGGCGAGATGGAAGCGCTGGAAACCAAGGACCCGCTCGATATCCTCGCGTGGCAGTACGACATCGTCTGCAACGGCTACGAGCTGTCCTCGGGCGCGATCCGGAACCACCGCCCGGACATCATGTACAAGGCGTTCGAACTGGCCGGATACAGCCAGGCCGATGTCGACGAGAACTTCAGCGGCATGATCGAGGCGTTCAAGCTCGGCGCCCCGCCGCATGGCGGTTCGGCCCCGGGGATCGACCGGATCGTGATGCTGCTGGCGGACGAACCCAATATCCGCGAAGTGATTGCCTTCCCGCTCAACCAGAAGGCGCAGGACCTGATGATGGGTGCACCCAGCCTCGTCAGTCCGCGCCAGTTGCGCGATGTCCATATCCGGACCGTCGATGCACCCAAGCCGCAGGGGGCAGAGGCGACCCGCGTCGATCGCGCGGGCGACTGACCGGCAAGCGCAGGGCGACAAGCCGCGCAGCGCGAACGAAAAAGGGCGCGGGACCGGATCCCGCGCCCTTTCTTCGTTATTCAAGGTTATGTCAGTCGAACTGCTTCGCGGCGAAGTCGCCGAAGCGTTCGCCGGCACAGATCTCGCTATATGCTTGCTGGACGACCGCGCGCTCCTGCACTTCGAGCTGGTCGCTCTCGAGTGCCTGCTGGAACTTGTTCTTGATGTAGTCCTCGCCTTCCTCGACGCGCTCTGCGGCCGCTTCGTCGTTGTTCTCGAAGGCGGCGGTGACGCTCTGCCACATCTGGTGCGCTTCGCCGGTCAGCGTGCCCTTGGTGACCAGTTCCTCGCCCTGGCGCTGCAGTTCGGCATTCATCTGCTGCAGCGTCTGGCCGCGTTCCTGGCCGCGCTGCTGCAGGGCCTGCGTCAGCTGCGGATTGTTGGCGGTTTCGGCCGCCTGGCGATAGCCTTCGACGGAATCGAAAGTGGTATCGGTGAGGCTCTTGAAAACGGTGCTAGCCATTGTTTTACTTCCCTTTTTGCAGTGTGTGCTATGCAGGGGAAATCGACCGCAACGCGTTTGGGTCCGGGGTACACGGCGAGTTGCCCTTGCGCTGCGCCGCTCCGTTGATTAGGGCGATTGGCAATTCAGAAACCCCCAAATTCGAGAGGGATACAAATGAGCGATACTGCCGACCGCGTGCAGAAAATTGTCGTCGAGCACCTCGGCGTCGAGGCCGACAAGGTCACCCAGGAAGCCAGCTTCATCGACGATCTCGGTGCGGACAGCCTCGACATCGTCGAGCTGGTCATGGCCTTCGAAGAGGAATTCGGCGTCGAAATCCCCGACGATGCGGCCGAGAAGATCACCACCGTCGGCGACGCGACCAAGTATATCGAAGAGCACAAGGGCTAAGGCTCGCGCTTTTCGAATCCCGCACTATATGCGGGACCGGACAGGCCCGACCCCATAGCGGGCCGGGCCTGTTGTCTTATCTGCGGAGAATTACATGCGTCGTGTGGTCGTAACCGGACTTGGCCTCGTCACCCCCCTCGGCGGGGACGTGGAGACTTCTTGGAAGAACCTGATCGCGGGCAAGAGCGGAGCCGCGCAAATCACGCGCTTCGACACCGAGGGGCAGAAATGCACCATCGCCTGCGAGGTGAAGCCCAAGGATCATGAATTCGGCTTCGATCCCGACAAGCGCGTCGATCACAAGGTCCAGCGGCAGGTCGATCCGTTCATCGTCTATGGCATCGACGCGGCGGGCCAGGCGCTCGAGGATGCGGGTCTTGTCGACATGGACGACGAGCTCAAGCTGCGCACCGGCGTTTCGATCGGTTCGGGCATCGGCGGGTTGCCGGGGATCGAGAAGGAAAGCATCGTGCTGCACGAACGCGGTCCCGGCCGCGTGTCGCCGCATTTCGTCCACGGGCGGCTGATCAATCTCATCTCGGGCCAGGTGTCAATCAAATACGGCCTGATGGGCCCCAATCACGCGGTGGTGACCGCCTGTTCGACCGGCGCGCATTCGATCGGCGATGCCGCGCGGATGATCGCGCTCGACGATGCCGACGTCATGCTGGCGGGCGGGGCCGAAGGCACCATCAACCCGCTGGGCGTGGCCGGCTTCGCGCAGGCCCGCGCGCTCAACATGAGCATGAACGACCGACCGACCGAGGCCAGCCGCCCCTATGACAAGGACCGCGACGGTTTCGTCATGGGCGAAGGCGCGGGCGTGGTCGTGCTCGAGGAATACGAACACGCCAAGGCGCGCGGCGCGACGATCTACGCCGAAGTCACCGGTTACGGCCTGTCGGGCGATGCCTATCACGTCACCGCGCCGCATCCCGAGGGCAAGGGCGCCGAATTGGCGATGCGCATGGCGTTGAAGAAGGCCGGTCTCGCGCCCGGCGATATCGATTACGTCAACGCGCATGGCACGTCGACCATGGCCGACACGATCGAGCTCGGCGCGGTCAAGCGCGTGCTGGGCGACGATCTCAGCGGCGCGTCGATGAGCAGCACCAAATCGGCGATCGGGCACCTGCTCGGCGGCGCCGGCGCGGTCGAGGCGATTTTCTGCATCCTCGCGATCCGCGACCAGATCGTGCCGCCCACGCTCAATCTCGACAATCCGGACGAAGGCACCGAAGGCGTCGATCTCGTGCCCAAGCAAGCCAAGCAGCGCGAAGTCCGCGCAGCGCTCAACAACAGCTTCGGATTCGGCGGCACCAATGCCTCGCTGATCGTCCAGAAGGTCGATTGACGTGAAAAAGGCCGGGTGCCTCCTCGCAGGCGTCCTCTCGCTGGTCCTTGCCGTCGCGGCGATCTGGTTCGTCTCGGGATGGTGGGGCAGTGCCGAGATCGAGGAGGATACGAATTTCATCGTCCCCTCGGGTGCGAGCCTGACCTCGGTCGCCGAAAAGCTGGCTGAGGAAGGCGTGATCGCCGATCCGCAGGGATTCCTGCTGCGCGCCAAGATCCTCGGCTCCTCGGATCCGATCCTGGCCGGCGAATTCCTGCTCCCCGCCGGGGCCAGCAGCGCCGCGATCCTCGACACGTTCCAGCATGGCGAGGTGATCCGCCGCTTCGTCACCATCCCCGAAGGCCTGCCGTCGATCCTCGTCCACGAACGGCTGATGGCGGAAGATCACCTGACCGGCGAAATCCCGGTGCCGGTCGAAGGCTCGGTGCTGCCCGATACCTATGATTTCGAACGCGGCGAGGCGCGCAGCGCGGTGCTCGCGCGGATGCAGGCGGCGATGCAGAACTATCTCGCCGAGGCCTGGCCCAAACGCGCGGAGGATATTGCGGTCGACAGCGTCCAGGAGGCCGTGATCCTCGCCTCGATCGTGGAAAAGGAAACCGGCGTCGCACGCGAGCGCAGGATGGTCGCCGGCCTGTATTCGAACCGGGTCAAGGACGGCATGCTGCTGCAGGCCGATCCCACCATCATCTACCCGCTGACCAAGGGCAAGCCGCTGGGCCGGCGCATCCGCCAGTCCGAAATCGCCGCGATCAACGATTACAACACCTATACGATGGTCGGCCTGCCCAAGGGTCCGATCACCAATCCCGGGCGCGAGGCGATCGCGGCGGTGCTGGACCCGGCGGAAACGAGCGCGCGCTACATGGTTGCCGATGGTACCGGTGGCCATGCCTTCGCGGAAACGCTGGAAGAGCATAACCGCAACGTCGCCAAGTGGTTCGAAATCCGCCGCCAGCGCGGGGAAATGTGAGCGGGGAAGACGCTCCGCTGATCCTCACCGCGCAGCTCCCGCGCGATCTGCATGCGCGTTTCACCGCGCTGCGCACTGCCCATTTCCCGCCTGAACGCAATTATCTCGAAGCGCATGTCACGCTGTTCCACGCATTGCCGGCGATGTGCGAGGCGGAAGCCTGCAGCGTTCTCAAGCGCATGGCGGCGGAATTCGCGCCGGTACCGGGGCAGGTCGAAGGGCTGATGTCGCTGGGGCGGGGCACCGCAATCAAGCTGTCTGCGCCCGCCATGCTCGATCTGCGCGGCATCATTGCCGATCACTTCCACGGATTGCTGACGCAGCAGGACCAGCAGCGTCCGCGCCTGCATGTCACGATCCAGAACAAGGTCACGGGCAAGGAAGCGAAGGCGCTGCAGGCGCAGCTGGCGGGGACGATCGCGCCGGCGCCGTTCGCCTTTCGCGGCCTCGAACTGTTTCGCTACCGCGGCGGCCCGTGGGAGCGGGTGCGGGACTTCGCCTTTCGCGGCACCGCCGCACCCTAAGCGTGCCCGCCGATCGCCGCTCGGGTGGTGCGCGTCAGGTGCCGGCGGCACCCCGGAAATGGCGCGCTGCCCGGCCTGTTCGATGCGCTGTCAACCGGCGGCAAACGGCGCCCCGCAGGCCCCCGAACGCGAGCGCCTGAAGAAATCACGGACAATACGCATTTGCGCGGTTGACCGCATGCCCCGACCGCCCTAAACGCGCCGCCTGCCGAGCGGGCTATTGCCCCGGCATGCCTCTTTGGGGCGGAGTAGCTCAGGTGGTTAGAGCAGCGGAATCATAATCCGCGTGTCGGGGGTTCGAGTCCCTCCTCCGCTACCAATTCCTTGCTCAAGTTTCTGCTAGGCATGCGTCGAAGAATTTTTCAATCTCGGCGTCTTCCGCGCGTGACGGTATTCCGATTGTCTCTTCGCTATAAGACGCATTGAGAGTGGCACCGCGACGATAGGCTTGCATTACAGGCCCATCCGGGGCGGCTGCTACCTCCACCGTTGTTCCCAACCGGGTTTCGCGCGTCTCGATTGTGAGTTGCTGTGAAGCACCGCCGGCTTTGAGCGTTATCGTATCCGGTCGCCTGGCCACGAGGTCGGGTGGTCGGTTGAAAGACACAAGGACTGTCTTGGCCGATGCGCCTGGCGGACAGCGAAGGTTGAGCGCGATATCGTCGGTGCGGGGAACTCCAAAGCTTAGCGCCGGTCCGCGATCGTCCTGCGAGAAGTGATAGGACATGTCCCGATCGAAACTTGAACCATCGTCTTGACCAATGCGTTCGGCTGTCGATCGCGAGTTTGGATCAGCTTGAGCGGTTTCGATTGTATCGGTCGCTTCTTCGGTCGGGGGCGCGGCGCCGTCGCCGGCGCTACCGCATGCCGGCAATACGCCCAACGCAACGACGGAAGAGAGTTTTAAGGCTTCCATCCTGCCTCTCCTGATCATTCGTATGTCTTGAAGAGCGACGCTCAGAAGCTGGACTGTGTTCCGGGGCGTCGCCAACAAGGCTACCAATAAGGTGTGACAACCCAGTAGGAATAAACCCTCGACTGGTATTCTCGGTCGTGCTGCCGATCGCTGTCGGTGTCGGCGTAGGTCGGGGCGTTCTTCAACTGCTCTTCGGTCACGTCGAGCCGATAACCGCCCAACTCGGTGTCATATTCGAGTTTCTGCCAGGGCAGGCTGTGTAGTTCACCACCCATACCCAGAAAAGCGCCGACCGAGATTTCCACATCCCGTGCCTGGCCGGAGACCTTGTCGATAAGGATGCGTCGGACGGTTCCGATCTTGTTGCCTTCGCGGCCGTAGACGGTCGTTCCTTCGACCCGATCGCTGCCGATTAGGAAATGATTTCGCGTCTTCTCTTCGAGCATACTCCTTCTCCGTAATTTTGGGATGGTGGAGGAGCTATCGCATTCGAATGAGAAGATAACTCCTCGACATTTCAATGCATCAGCACGCGATGTGTGCCCGAAAATTCAGAAGGCATCGACAGTGTTCTGATCATAATCCGCGTGTCGGATGGTGTGTCCCTTCTCCGCTACAATTTCCTGTCAGAAAGCGGGTTCATAGTCATCTCTCGGGTGGGTCATGCGATGTCCGCCTGGCGGTCCGCGCTAACGGTGGGAATAGAGTTGGGTTTGGGGGCTAGTGACCGCTATCATCAGGTCGGATTCCCCCTTTCAAATTACGCCTCTGCCAGCTTCAGTTGGTCGAGAGACATCACCATCATTGTTAGGGACCGATCGAGATAATCGCGAGATCCTGATGAGCATAATATTTTGCTCAGCAGCGCTAAGTTATCGAGCGTTCTGGAGCCGCATGTTAAAGTGGGGCGCGGCCACAGAAGCCCGACGCCGAAGCAGAGAAGCTCGACCTGGTTTGAAAATGTTTTGGGCGGAGCTAACTCTAAACAGGGCTTGCGCATGGCGGCGCGGGTAATTCGGCAGCTTTCTCTGCAATCAATGGGACGGTTGCCTCGAGCACAGAGGCGCATCCAACTACGAAGGCGAAACCGATGAAAAAAGCCATGATGGAATTGCGATTTTGTAGGACCAACGCGATTGGTCGAACCCAGTAAACGGCCCACGGATGACTATTGTGCCCCCCAACCGCGACGAACACTGTCCAAACGATCACTATGCTGCCCCATACAATAGCGAACAGATATGGCGCCCAGGTAAATGGGAAAAAGTATTCGGCTGAGGCCATCCCGAAGCCTGCGATAACGTAGCCGATCCCCAAACTTGTAACGGCAGCCAAAAGTAATGTTTCCCAGTTGACCCCAATGATTCTCTGATCATCAAGTTTTGGCCCAAGTTTTGAAGCTATGCCAAATAATACTAGCAGGACGGAAAGGACTGGTCCGAATAGGCGCGGGAGATCGAATGGAAGAAGTTCGAAGGGCCAATTGGCAAAGCATATCCACCAATCAGAGATCCACATTGCCGTGACGGAGGCTCCGCGAAAGGTTTCTATCAGGGATAGAATATCGAGTAATGTAAGGCCAGTCAAAATAGTGCAAATAGCCAACCAAGTTCGTTTGAATGTCTCCACTATATTCTCCCAAAACGCGAAGTAATTTTACCTAACGTAGAAGCGATGTAAAAATGGCTGATGAAACTGTGATGGCATCGCGCCGCAACGCCTGGAAATATTTGAACTAAGGACATAGGTCGTTTGCCCCCGTAGCGGACGCTCGCCCCTTGGTGGATGGGTGGAACGCCGCAACGCCGCCTGATTGGCACCATCAGGGTCGAAGACTCCGGCAGGCTCTAGGACTTCTCTGATCTGGCGTCGATCATGCCGCGGTGACGGGTTCGTCTTTCAGCGCCCGATACACGCTCGCTCGTGCGATCCCCAGCTTCGTTGCTATATCGGTCGCCCCCATGCCCTGATCGCGGAGGGAGCGCACCTGCTCGACGCCAACGGTAGGTTTGCGCCCTTTGTAGACACCAGCCGCCTTGGCGCGCTCTATGCCTTCGCGTTGGCGTTCCTTGCGGATGTCGGTCTCGAACTCTGCGACGGCGCCGAGAATACCCAAGATCAGCTTCCCCATGCTCGTGGTGGTATCGACCGCACCTTGCTGCACGCACCGGAACCCGACCTGCTTCGCTGACAGCTGGGCGATGATGTCGTGTAAATCGCGACCAGATCGGGCAAGTCGGTCGAGGCGGGTGACCACGAGCGTGTCACCTTCGCGCAGCCAGTCGAGGCATTCTTCAAGCGCTCGGCGGTCGTTGCGCGACGTCCCGGTGACCTTCTCCGAGAATACCTTTTCGCACCCTGCGTCGGCGAGTTGCTCAAGCTGGAGGTCGAGGTTCTGGGAGCTGCTGCTGACGCGCGCGTAGATCACCGTCGAACAGATCGTTCACCTTGGCGATGATCTCGGCAAGCAGAGCCTTTTCCTTCTCCTGCACTGCGCCAGAGCCAATGCCGGTGATGGGTGGAAGCGTCGGACGGTCCTCTCCCACCTGAAGCGCGCGCGCACCCTCGTCCTTGAGGTTGTGATGCGTGAGCCGGACTCCTGACAGGTCCACGCCATCTCGCTCACGTCCGAACTGCAACAACGGGGTAAGGCGCTTGTAGAACATGTAGCGCTTCTCGATCTCCGTGCTGCCATAGTCAAAAATCTGGGACAAGAAGGCATAGATGCGTGTGAACCAGTCGCGAAGGTCTTCAGGAAAGAGCGCTCGCTCGCGATCATAGCGTGCTCCTGCGCCTTCCTCGTAAATCCATCCAGCCGCGCCAAGGTGATCGCAAATTTCGCCCTCAAAGCTGATTTCTTTATGCAGGCTCATAGCTTCCTTCCTACCGCAAGTTTCCCAGTCGCGGCTTGATGGCGTTTTCTAACCGCACCATGGCATCCACCAGGCTCTGTTGGATTTCCGGCCATCGTTCTCGATCAGAGCGATAACCTCCGTCGAGTATGAGTAGGATAAAGGTGCTTTTTCGATTGGCCTTGCGATCCCAAATTAAGGGAGCACCGAAGTCGCTTTCGATCCGTTCACGATCCGCTGCCAATGCTTCGTATGCTTGCGGATTGTCGTCGATGCAAAGCTGCACGGCGGAGTCTTGCAGCCGTATTTTGTAGTCGAGATGGATACCTCGATGTCCGGTTGATCCGCCAAGCCAGTTGTCTTTCGATGGGCTGCGTCCAGCATGCAGATCGGTGTGTTGAGCGGCGAGTTCGAGCAGCTGTTGCCAAAATTCCAGCCGCTCATCGTGGCGAACGATGCGCTGCTTGCGTTCAGCCTGCCGCTTGACGCCGATCTGTGTTTGGTAGCTGGCCGTTTCCGGGAGAGGAATGATCTGCTGGGCGTCAACTAGAACGGTGCCGTCGGCAAGCCGGTATGGCTGAAGCCGCACGCACCGGATGTCGATGTCGCGGTCCCGGAGCCACAGGACAGCTGTGGTCAGTTCCTTGCTGAAATTTGCAGACGCCAGGATGATGCGTGTGTCTTGGCCGAACTGATCTTCATCGGGGCCGTCCCATCCGAGGAACTTCAGGATCGCAGCCTGTGCATCATCGTGATCCGGTTGTGCGGGATTGATGAAGCGCGCGTGGGTTTCCACTAACTGCTCGAAGGTCATGGCTGAGATCATCGCCGCATAGCGCAGCGCCTGAAGCTCCATGTGCCCGCCATCTTCGGTGCGCTTGAGTTCGACCACCACCAGATTGGCATCACTGTCTATGCACAGCAGGTCGATCCTGCGCGAACTGTCGATCCAGTCGCCGAATTCTTCGGCAATCACCATCAGGCTCGCGTCCAGCACGGTGATGTTCGCTTTGATCAGCTGCTGGATGTGTTTGCGCTCGTGGATGTTCTCCGCGGTGAAACTTGTTGCGGAGACGGGGACGAGCTCTTTTTCAGTCAGGGCATAGATCGCCATTACCTGTCGAACTCCTTCCCGCCGGTGCTCATGGTGTAGGCGAAGTGCAGGTAAGGCAGGCGCAGGATGATGCGCTCGGTCGGAGCCTGTCCCATGGCCATCCCGCGGCACATCAATGACACGCCGCCTGTGCGTTCGAGGCAGAGCGCGTCGGCCGAGTTGAAGAAGGGCTCACCGCTTTCACGCCACACGATGGCCGTGGCACCGTCTGGGAGCGCGCCGATGGGCTGCACGGTGTAGAAGCCGCAGAAGGCGTAGAACAGCGCCAGAAACGCTCCTGTGCCGATCAGCCACCATTTGGCCTTGCTACCTTTACCCTGCGTTTCATCACGGCTGGTCGAGGTCTCTACGTCGCTCATGCGGCCTCCATTTCGTGTTGCTCGACCAGCCCGCGCACGTCGATCTTGCCGGTGACGGCGGCGGAGATCAGCGCGGCGCGACGTTCTTGCAGTAGCGAGATAGCTGCTTGGGCTTGCTCTTCGAGTTCACGGAAGGTCGCCACTTGCGCTGCCAATTCAGCGAGGATTGATTTCTGTTCTTCGACTGGGGGAATGAGGATCGGCATTTCTGCTACATCGGCGAGGCTTAATTGCACCTTTGTTCCGCCGTATGCTCGAAGGTCGAAATGTGTGCGCCCAATGATTGAGAGGGCAACATGACCCAACCATTCTGAAATCGGGGAATCTGCCACGAGCCTGCAAAGTGCAACGTGCTGGCTGATATATGCCTCTTCAATTGTAGGCGGCACCACAGCGACTGACCCCAAATATGCGGTGATGGAAAACAATAAATCGCCGGGTAAAAGGCGGGCACGAGAACCTTCAGTGTTTTCAGGGATAGCGACCCGCTGCTCATCCGTCATGTCGAGCTGAATTGAGTCTCGTGTGAGGTTGCCAATGCGGATGAACAACGGCCCCTCGTCAGCGTAATAATCGCCCCAGCCTCGCGAACCGCTGGTAATGAACTTTGTCACAAACTTCAGTCGTGAAAGTTCCCAATGGGCAGGGATGTCGCCAAGCCATTCGATGCCGCTGTCTTTCATGGGGGCGCCGGGGTCGAGACCCTTGGTGACAGCGTGCGAGATGACCGCCTGCCGCTTCTCCTTCAGCAGCGCGATCAGCAGCTCCTGCTCCGCCACCAGCGCATCGATCTTCGCCGTCTCACGGTCGAGGAAGGCGGCGATGGCTTCCTGTTCTTCGATTGGAGGGACGCCAATTTTCATGAGCTTCAGGTCATCCCAGCCAATAGCAGCGCGATGGGCCAAGATCCCGTTCCCAAACGACTGCGCTACTTCGCGAAAACCGGGGTTGTCGAATATCCAACGCAAGTAGCGGAGGCTTCGCGGCTCGGACGGCTCAAGCACTACGTATACGGGGCTGCAAACGCCGTCGTGCGTTGAAACGCCGAAGGCACCTATCCCGAAGTTCATGCTGTTGATGACGAAGTTTCCAGCTTTCACCAGTTTGCATTTTTCGAGGTCATCGGGCTTCTTGTTGCCCATCTCACCTTTCTCGGCGTAGGGCATCACTCCGCGCCCAGCCACGAGAGACAGGTAATTCTGGTCGAGCGCGCCGACGTTTTTGTCTTTCAGCTCCTCGAATTGGCCTCGAAGAGGCTCAAGTGACCAGTGTTTCGGTATGTCGCCGAGCCATGCCGCATCGCTTGGCTTGTATTCGCTGTAGGCTGAAAGGCTCACGCAGCCATATCCTTCAGCAATGCGCGAATACGATCAGATACTTCAGCCAGCTCCGCGTCGATCTTGTCCAGCGGGCGCGGCGGCTCGAATACATAGAAATGCCGATTGAACGGGATTTCGTAGCCGACCTTGGTCTTAGCCTTGTCGATCCATGCATCGGATGCGTGCGGCTTCACCTCGCGCTCGAAATAGGCGTCAACGTCCTCGGTCAGCGGAACATTCTCGGTGTCGCGCAATGAACTGTCGGCCTGCACCTTGCCCTTTGCTTTGCCGCGCTGTCCGAGCACCGCCTTGCCTTGCGCGTCGAGCTCCGGTCGCTCGACCGTGATGGTTTGGTAGCCGAAGCTTGTGTTGTCGAAGATGCGTGAAAGCGGTGCCAGCTTCACCTTGCCGCCGTCCGGCGCGGTGGGGCCAGCTTCACCCTCTCGCACGATCTGCCGAATGGCCTCTTTGCCCTCCGCGTCCAGCACTGTTGCCAGTTCTGCCTCGACAAACGCGCCGAACAGCTGTGTCACCTCGGCAATCTGGTCGTCGCTCATCTGCTTGCGTTTGCTGCCAAGCGATTTGCGCATGCGCTGCCAGAAGCTGCTGGCGTCAATCAGCTGCACCTTGCCTTGACGTTCTGCTGGCTTCTTGTTCGACAGGACCCAGACATAGGTGGCTATGCCAGTGTTGTAGAACATGTCAGTCGGCAGCGCGATGATGGCCTCGACCAGGTCATTCTCCAGCACGTAGCGCCTGATCTCGCTCTCCCCGCTACCAGCCGCGCCGGTGAACAGCGGAGAGCCGTTGAGCACGATGCCGAACCGGCAGCCGCCTTCTGCCTTGGGACGCATCTTCGACAGCAAGTGCATGAGGAACAGCAGCGAGCCATCTGAAACTCGCGGCAGGCCGGGGCCGAAGCGACCGGCATGGCCCAGCCGCTGGTGTTCGTCCTTCACCTCCTTCTGCACTTTCTTCCATTCCACGCCGAAGGGTGGGTTGGAGAGCATGTAGTCGAAGGTCTGGCCGGGATGACCGTCATCGGAGAGCGTATTGCCCTGCACGATCTTGGTGATGTCCTGACCCTTGATGAGCATGTCGGCCTTGCAGATCGCGTAGGATTCCGGGTTCAGTTCCTGCCCCGACATGGTGAGATGCGCCTGCGGGTTGTGCTCGTGGAGGTATTCCCCCGCAATCGAGAGCATACCGCCGGTGCCCGCCGTTGGGTCATAGATTGTGCGCACGACGCTGGGCTTAGACAGCACGTCGTCATCTTCAACGAAGATCAGGTTGACCATAAGCCGGATGACTTCGCGCGGGGTGAAGTGCTCACCAGCCGTCTCGTTAGAGATTTCCGCGAAGCGCCTGATCAGTTCCTCGAAGACGAGCCCCATCTGGTTGTTATCGACGGTGCTGGGGTGGAGGTCGATGCCGGCGAACCGCTCGGTAACCTGATAAAGCAGGCCGTTCTTGGCGAGCCTGTCGATCTGCGCGGCGAACTCGAACTGCTCGAAGATGTCGCGGACCTCCGGCGAGAATCCCTGGATATAGCTCAGAAGGTTGGTGGCGATGTTGTCCTGATCGCCGACGAGCTTCACGAGATCGAGCGGGCTGCGGTTGAAGAAGGTGGTCTGCGATGCGCGCAACAGCATTGGGTCGGGGTGGCCCTTGCCAGCCACTTCGAGCACAGCTTCCTTGGTGGGAGCGAGCACGCAGTCGAGGCGCCGAAGCACCGTGAAGGGCAGGATGACGCGCCCGTATTCAGATTGCTTGTAGTCGCCGCGCAGTAGGTCCGCGACCGACCAGATAAACGCCGAAAGCGATTGATGATTCACTGCTTTCCCCTTTGCAGGGGTTAGTGCCGCACCGCGAAGTCATCGGCAAGGCAGTATTCCATGTGGACCACCGCGATACTGGGAGCAGCGACGAAGAAAAGCTTGTCGTGAAATGGAACACCAAAACACGACAAGCTCGATTCAGTAATACGCTGCTAGTCCTTAAGCGACCAGCCGCCCTTGTTGAAGACCGCGAGGCCGGCCGGGTCGAACTCCAGCGGGCGCTGGCAGACCCCGCAGCGCCTCGTTCTTCAAGCCGATCGCGCCACCATGGATGCGGAATATTCTCGCTGCACCTCCCCTCAGTTCAACTCACTTGCACTGGATTGAAGCTACGGCGTCTGCGATGAGCAAAGCCAATGAAGCAATCGGTAGCGTTTTGTCTGCTTCTCCAAGAAGAGCGCATGCCCAACTCGCAAGCGACGTATATCAACTAGTGCGAATATTCGATCAGGCGCTGAACACAACTCCAACAATCGCTATGAAAACCAGTGCAGCAACTGCAACCAGGCGTGGAGTCGCCGCGTCGTCTACGATGTCTGAGCTTTCGAGAAAGTTTTTCTCCATGGACAGCTGTTCTTGGTGGATAGCGTTATTGCGCTGGAAACGCTTGACTTCTCTATCATGAGCACTTCGCAAAGCTTCTTCAAGACTATCATAGGTCTGATCGTTGAAAACGAAGCATTCGAAGACTTCATTTCGCGTGATACCGTAGCGATCGACGAGCCATAGGCGATACTTGTCTGACTGCAGATTCCGTTCCTCATCGAAGTTGCGCTTATCGTGTGAAAGCGGCTCTGTGTCATCGCGAGATACGTGCTTCCCGAAAACGCCCAGAAGAACGCCACAGAAGGTAATGAGAGCGGCAACTATAAGATGGTTTTGCCGCCGGTTCATTAATTCGAGGTTTGCAACCTCGTGACCACCGACGAAACCCACCCCGGCAATGTAATGGCTATCTGTTCTTACGCTCACATCCATGTTGAATGCGAAAAGAATATAAATCAAACCGCATACAGCCAGCGCAGCGCCTATTTGCTTCATTTGAATGAGCCCCCATTTCCAACTCCTTCTATCTCTGAATCGGAGTTTAGCAAGGGCGGAGATACGTCGAGCCACCTTCACCACTCGGCCCTTCGGTCGCGAGATCGCATTGCCACAAAGTGACATTTCCTTCGACCGCGGAGAGAAACAAGACATGCTGGTAGAAGTATAGGTATTGGCAAGCGCGACTTGGAAGGGCCTGGGGCTATTGCCTGACTTCGTGCCGCCAACCACCGAGCCCCACCGGGGATCGTCAAACTCAACCGTCATTTCATGCACGCCCGGCGCAATCTCCTGGACAGTGTGAATGGGCGCATACCAGCGAAAGAGCGCATAACGCCCTTTCGCGCTCCAATTGTCTCCGCGGCGCTGAAAGAACAGCGAAACCGTGCCAGGCAGATGAGGATGCTCCTGTGGGACAAAATGCGTGCCAGGATCGGCGTCGACGCGGTAGCGAACCTTTATGCGCGAAGCTTCTGCAAGCGAACCCGGATCGAACGTGATGTAGTGAACGTGTCCAGCTTCTTTAGTGCTGTAAGGAAAGTCGAAGGCCCATCCATTTCTCGTCGGCTGCGGTCTCAGTGGCATGCCTACTGAGTAGTTCTCACCGCGGATGACCGGTCCAATTTCCCACTTAGCGGCCGGAGGAATAGCTGTAGCCCCCGCAGCCGTCGCGACCAGAGCAAGTGCGGCGAGTGTGAAGATGTTTCTCATGGTGCAAAGATAGTTTGATGTCCTGCCTACTGCCTGAACGAGACGTTTAGTCACTCCGACATCACTGAGCACCGACGAGACCCGGTCGAAAATACGCAGAACCCGCTTGGCCTGATGACTACCGAACTACTGTTAAAGGCGATGGGCGCAATCGATCAGCGGCGCCTTGATCTGCTGAATCCATGCGCTTGCGATAGACTGTCAAAAATGACCGAGTAGGGATCAGCAAGCTAGAAAGCGCCACTGCTTCACGCCGCAGAAAGGAAAGGCTCATCGCCGCACGTTGGCGGCTTACCTTTTCTCAAGAGCTGCGGCTTCGAATAACAACGTCTTCGTCGGACCTCGTTGCGATGCAAGGGCATGGATTCAACGAACCTTCGGCGATCGGCGCCCTCCGGATGGAGAAGGTCCGCGGCTTCTAGGACTTCCGGTTTCCCAGAAACCGGAAGGTTTTCGCTCGCTGGGAAGCGGACGTGAGTGATGCAAGCAAGTCGATCGAAACCGGCTTCCCATTCAACCATCGGCGCAAAGCCGAGCGAGGGATATCTCCACCTAGAGAAGCCGACGGCTCGGTTCGAACTCGAGCGACTAGGCTTCCAATGCCTTCGTTCGATTATCGCACGCTGTGGCAGATTGTGTAAGCGCTTTTACGTCTCCACTCGTCGAAAGCGGGGGGGGGTCATACAAGAGCGGCATAGGTGATGCGCCTTCTTGCGTTGACGACCTATGTAGACGTGTCTACCTGCCTCGGATGGCAGGGAATAACGAAGACTACCTTCGGCGTCTCAAGCAAGATGGGCGCAACGATCTCCTGGAGCAGATCGAGGCTGGCGAACTCAGTATCTACGCGGCGGCTCTGATCATGGGGTATCGCAAGCGTAGAACAGCTCCATCACGCGCTGACCAGATTACATATCACTGGACCCGAGCAAGCGCGGCCGAGAAGAAGCTATTCCTCAAGCGCAACTTTCAGAGCGTCACGCCGATGGTGCAGAAGATCATCGCTGAGCATCACGAGAAACAGGCCAAGAAACCCGCCGAATAGGCGAAAGTCCTGCCCGACATACAACTCCGTGTGTCGTATAATGGTGTATCTAAACCACTGTTATAGGACGACAAATGGCCAAGGTCCCGAATAATTGCACTATCAGCGAAGCAGCCGAGATCTGGATGCGCCGCTGCGAACTCGAACAGCTCGAACGCGCTACGCTTCATTCCTATCGCGGCCACGTGAAAAACCACATCGAGCCGAAGATAGGACATCTGCTGCTCAACGAACTGAGCGCGCCGGACGTCCGTGAGTTTCTCGATGCGATGCTACAGGACAGCACGCGCGCGATGGCAAGCTGTCGCTCATCTCCAGGCGTGCCACGGGATGAGCGAACGGCGGGCGTGCAGTGTCATTGATGCCGATCGCAAGAGCGTGCGTTACCGTTCCACGCGGGACGACGATGCCGAGTTGCGCGAGAAGCTGCGCGAGCTGGCCAACCAGCGTCGGCGGTTCGGCTATCGGCGTCTACATATCCTGCTGCGTCGGGAGGGGATCATGATCAACCGGAAGAAGACCCAGAGGCTCTACAAGGAGGAAGGGCTGGCGGTCAGGCGACGACGAAGCCGCAGGCGTGCTGTTGGCACGAGGGCACCAGCTCCGGTGCTGGCGCTGCCGAACCAGCGCTGGAGCCTCGACTTTGTGCACGACCAGATGGCGTCAGGCAGGCGGTTCCGGGTGCTCAACGTGGTCGATGATGTGACCAGGGAGTGCCTGGCAGCGGTGCCGGACACCTCGATCTCCGGTCGCCGCGTGGTGCGTGAACTGACCGAGCTGATCGCACAGCGGGGCAAGCCGGGCATGATCGTCAGCGACAATGGGACAGAGCTCACGAGCAATGCCGTGCTGGCATGGTGTGGTGAGATCGGCGTGGAGTGGCATTACATCGCCCCAGGCAGGCCGATGCAGAACGGCTATGTCGAGAGCTTCAACGGTCGCATGCGCGACGAGCTACTCAACGAGACGCTGTTCCTGAGCATGGCCCATGCCCGTGTCGAGATCGCGGCCTGGGTGGATGACTACAATCGGGAGCGACCACACTCATCCCTTGGCTACGCAACACCGGCGGCGTTCGCCGCCGAACTGGATAAGCAATGGCCTGCTTCGCTACGCCCTTCGGGCTCCGCTACGCAGCCCATTGCTTCAACCGCGCTCATGCGCAACAACGCGGCTAGGCTCTAATCCCAGCTGGGGGAAAGCTGGGGGTCACGTCATATCCGATTTCCACTTGCGCACCGTCCTTTGACGCCTTCTCGCTGAATGAGACGTATCGGGCCGGTGCAAGGTGCTGATACCTGCCATCAACCTCTCCAGAGAAATGCCATGCCGGCTGATCGCAGCTAAATGTGATTGTCCAGCCCCCTTTGGGATTCGCGAAATATCCCTCAAGGCAGTGACCAGATCCGGGAAATTGGACAGGGTTATATTCAGTGCCTTCGATACGGACGTTTAGGCAAATCGTCTGAAGGTATTCTCCTTGCGCGCCGGTAAGCCCGAATTCTGCTTCATTCGTGGTGCATTGGTTTTCTGGGCTTTTTGTCACTATCCACCGTCTGGGTTCAAAAGTGTCTTCGACCCAGGCTCCATCCTTCCATGAATAGCCCCGTGCAGAATTTCCCTCACACAATAATGTATAGGCTTCTAGAGGTTGCGGCAATTCTTCGGCGAGCCCAGGCGCCGCGATCAAGAAACCAAAAAGACCAACCCGTCGCATAAGTCTCCTTTCTTTGCGCGGAAGAGCTGTCTAGCTTCCGAGCTCATCTCGTATGCGCTAGAAGCAACTTTCTGAATCGATAGCAAAATTGGCGGTTTTTTATAGTGAGTGACCTTAAGCTTTTCCAGAACCAGAACGGTTCCATGTGCGAGCTGGAGAGCTCCTCAGCGCCGCTGGAGAAAGCGCTTCAGACGCAGTTCGAGACGAACCTCGATACCCTGCTTGGCGTGCGCTTCCTCGCCAGCGAATACGCCACCTCACATGGCGGGCGTATGGATACGCTTGGGATCGACGAAAATGGCTATCCCGTCATCATCGAATATAAGCGCGACCGCTCCGAGAATGTCATCAACCAGGGCCTCTTCTATCTTGACTGGTTGATGGACCACCGCGGCGATTTCGAGATCCTCGTGCGAGATCGTTATGGCAAGCAAGCCGCTGAAGCGATCGAGTGGAGAGCGCCGCGCCTCATCTGCATCGCTGCCGATTTCACAAAGTATGACGAACATGCCGTCAAGCAGATGGGCCGCAACATAGAACTGGTGCGCTATCGCAAATTTGGCGACGATCCGTTTCGGAATTTCGATTGCAAGCAGGCCAATGCAGCCTTGACCGGCACCCCGCAATTCCATATTTCGATATTTATCGAATCGTTGGAGAAAAAGATGCAAGCCGATCGGGTCATCCGCGCACTTTCCGCGCTGGCGCAGGAGCACCGCCTCGCAGCATTCCGATTGCTCGTGCAGGCAGGCGAACAGGGCGTTGCTGCCGGGGTGCTGGCTGAAAAACTCGACGTCCCTGCATCCTCGATGAGCTTCCACCTGGCGCAGCTCGCCAATGCAGGACTGGTCACGCAGCGGCGCGAAAGCCGGTCGATCATCTATTCGGCCGACTATGCCGCGATGAACGGCCTGATGGGCTATCTCACCGAAAATTGCTGTGGCGGCATGTCGTGTTCGGAAGACCCTGCCTTCGCTTCAATACCCGAAAGAGAGAGCGCCCGATGAAACGTTTTCATGTGCATGTCGGCGTAACCGACATCGATAGGTCCGTAGCCTTCTATTCAAGCCTTTTCGGTGCCCGGCCTTCCGTGGTGAAGGGCGACTACGCCAAGTGGATGCTTGAAGATCCCCGCATAAACTTCGCTATCTCGATGCGCGAGGATGCAACCAAGGGCGTCGAGCATGTCGGCTTGCAGGTCGAGGACAAGGCCGAACTCGAAGAGGTCTACGGCCGTCTGAAGGCTGCCGACCGTCCCGTTTTAGAAGAAGGCGCGACGACGTGCTGCTATGCGCAGTCGGAAAAGAGCTGGATTGCCGATCCCGACGGCGTGGTGTGGGAAGCCTTCATGACCGATGGCGAGAGCACGACCTATGGCGGCAGTCCCGACCTCGGCCAGCTCGCTTCCGCCAACGCCGCATCGAGCGCCTGCTGCGCGCCGCAGATGGCGTCCCCCAAGAATTCCTGCTGTTGAGGTCATCCATGTCAGGCCGACCGCTGAACGTGCTGTTCCTGTGCACCGGCAATTCTGCACGCTCGATCCTGGGCGAGGCAATCCTCAACCATGACGGTGCAGGCCGCTTCAAAGCCTACAGTGCCGGGAGCAATCCCACCGGTGAGGTCAACCCCTGGGCATTTCACACGCTCGATAGGCTGGGTTATCCCGCCGGGGGCTATTCCTCCAAGAACTGGACGGAGTTTGCCGAAGGCCCCGAGTTCGACCTGATCTTCACCGTTTGCGACAGTGCGGCGGCCGAGAGCTGCCCGGTCTGGCCGGGGCGTCCGACCTCGGCGCATTGGGGTATTCCCGACCCGGCAGCGGTCGAGGGAAGCGATGCGGAAAAGGCGGCTGCCTTCCTCGATGCTTTCCGGATGCTCAAGCGGCGCATCGACCTGATGCTGGCGCTGCCTATCGCCAGCTTGGATCAAATCGCCTTGCGGGACCAGTTGCAGGCCATCGGCTACGAGGCGGACGATAAATGAGCACAGTCACTTCCGACATCGATGCCGGCGCGGCAGGACTGGGCCTGTTCGAGAAATGGCTCTCGGTCTGGGTTGGCGGGGCGATCCTCGGCGGGATTGGTCTTGGCAACCTCGCGCCGGATGCGTTCGCCGCCCTCGCGGCTTTCGAATATGCCTCGGTCAATCTCGTCGTTGCCGTGCTCATCTGGGCGATGATCTTCCCGATGATGGTCGCAGTCGATTTCAGTGCGGTGCGCCGGATCGGTGACAAGCCGAAAGGCCTGATCATCACCCTGACAGTCAACTGGCTTATCAAGCCGTTCACCATGGCAGCGCTCGGCGTGCTGTTCTTCGAAGTGGTCTTTGCCGACCTGATCGCCCCCGCCGATGCCCAGCAATATATCGCAGGTCTCATTCTGCTGGGGGCTGCGCCCTGCACGGCGATGGTCTTCGTCTGGTCGCAGCTCACCAAGGGCGATCCGGCCTATACGCTGGTCCAGGTTGCAGCGAACGACCTGATCATGATCGTGGCCTTCGCGCCGATCGTCGCACTGCTGCTCGGGGTGACCGACATCGCGGTGCCGTGGGAGACCTTGCTGCTCTCGGTCGCCCTCTATGTGGTCGTGCCACTGGGGGGAGGAGCCATCGTCCGCCATCGTTTGCTTGCGGCGCATGGCGGCGATGAAGCGGCGGTCACAGAATTTACGGGACGCATGAAGCCGCTGTCGATCATCGGGCTTCTGCTGACGGTGCTGTTGCTCTTCGGCTTCCAGGCGGAAACGATCGTGGCACGGCCCCTGCTGATCGCGCTGATCGCGGCGCCGATCATTGTTCAGAGCTACGGGATTTTTCTGATCGCATACGGCTGGGCCAAGGCGTGGAAGGTGCCGCACGCGGTAGCCGCCCCGTGTGCGCTGATCGGCACTTCGAATTTCTTCGAACTCGCCGTGGCCGTGGCTATCGGGCTTTTCGGACTTGGAAGCGGTGCCGCACTGGCAACGGTCGTGGGTGTTCTGGTCGAGGTTCCGGTAATGCTGTCCTTGGTGGCGATTGCAAACCGGTCGCGGCGCAGCTTCGCGCCCGGGTGATTCAAAAGCAGGCCGGGTGCTTACCTCGGCGGAATGCAAGCCCGCCGCGCGCGAGAATGCGGTTGACGGCGGGCGGGCTTAGCTGCTCCCTTCGGGGCAATTCCACCGGACAGGATGCCCCATGACAGATCTGAAACTCGAATCGCTCACCGTGCATGCCGGGTGCGAGCCCGACCCCGCGACCAATGCGCGGATCACGCCGATCTACCAGACGGCCAGCTACGTCTTCGACAGCGCCGAGCATGCCGCGGACCTGTTTGCGCTCAAGCAGTTCGGCAACATCTATTCGCGGATCATGAACCCCACCAACGATGCGCTCGAGAAGAAGATCGCGGCGCTGGAGGGCGGGGTCGGCGCGCTGGGCGTTGCCAGCGGCCATGCGGCGCAGTTGGTCGCCTTCCACACGCTGATGGAACCGGGGTGCAACATCGTCGCGGCGAAGAAGCTCTATGGCGGCTCGCTCAACCAGATGGGCGAGGCATTCCGCAAGTTTGGCTGGGAAACGCGTTTCGTCGATGCCGACGATCCCGCCAATGTCCGCGCGGCGATGGACGACAAGACGCGCTGCGTCTTCGTCGAGAGCCTCGCCAATCCGGGCGGCGTGGTCACCGACATCGCGGCGATTGCCGATGTCGCGCATGATCACGGCGTCCCGCTGATCGTCGACAACACGATGGCCACGCCGATGCTGTGCCGTCCGTTCGAACACGGCGCGGACATCGTGACGCATTCGACGACCAAGTTCCTCAACGGCCACGGCAATGCGGTCGGCGGGGTGATCGTGGATTCGGGCAAGTTCGACTGGAAGGCGGCAGGGGACAAGTTTCCCAGCCTGACGCAGCCCAACGGATCCTATCACGGGGCCGTGCTCGTCGATGCGCTGGAGCCCATCGGGCCGATCGCCTTCATCACGGCCTGCCGCGTGCTTGGCCTGCGTGACCTGGGGCCGGCCATGGCCCCGCAGAACGCATGGCTGGCGCTGACCGGGATGGAAACGCTCGCGCTGCGCATGGAACGGCACTGCGCCAACGCGCTCGCCGTGGCCGAATGGCTGGAGAACCATGAGCAGGTGGCATGGGTGTCCTATGCCGGGCTCGAGACAAATGCCTACAAGCCGCTCGCCGACAAATATCTCGGCGGCAAGGGCGGGGCGGTGTTCACCTTCGGACTGAAAGGTGGCTACGACGCCGGGGTGAAGCTGGTCTCGCAGGTCGAGTTGTTCAGCCATCTCGCCAATATCGGCGATACGCGCTCGCTGATCATCCATCCCGCCTCGACCACGCACAGCCAGCTGGGCGAGGCCGAGCTGGTCGCCGCGGGAGCGGAGCCGGACGTGGTGCGCATCTCGGTCGGCATCGAACATGTCGACGATATCATCGCCGATCTGGACAAGGCGCTGCAGAGCCTCTGACGAACCACGCGGCCGCTGCGGCGGGGAGGGGGAGCGCTCCTTCCCGGCGGCGGGCCATCGGCGAGAATCGGCGCCGCGCGGGGGGCCAGGCCGGGTCCCGCCCCGCATGCTCTGGGCGCGCCATGTGATCCGTATTTCGCCGCGCGGGGACGCGGGTGTCATGGCGGCCGCCGTGCCCCGCGTTGGCGCGCGATTGATGGCGTGCCCGTCTAACATATTCAATTATATCGATTGTCGTGAACGATATTCCGCGTTTCGTTCTCTTCCCTTCTGCTGCCACCAGCCCGCGACACAGTTCAATCGAGCGGCGCGCTGGTGCGCCGCGGGTAAAAGGGAAAATGAATGTCCGCCAAGACTGCTTCCATTACATTCGCACGTTGCACCGCCCTGCTGGCGGGGATCTCGTCGCTGGCCACGGCCGCCGCCGCGCAGCAGCTCGCGCCGCAGGAGGCGCAGGTCGCATCGCGCATGCAGACCGCCGAGCGCGTCGAAGTCGTCCCGATGAGCGTGATCGAGACGCCGACGGGCGCGGCCCCGATCTACCGCCGCGACAATGGCGCGCCGGTGGGTGACAACCGCAATTCGAAGACCGCCGGCGACATGGGGCCGGTGCTGCTCGAAGACGCGCATCTGATCGAGAAGCTGGCGCGGTTCGACCGCGAGCGCGTGCCGGAGCGCGTGGTCCACGCCCGCGGTACGGGCGCCAAGGGCATGTTCCGCGCCACTGCCGACATTTCGGACTACAGCATGGCCAGCCTGTTCCAGCCGGGCAAGGAAACGCCTGTGTTCGTGCGCTTTTCCAGCGTCATCCATGGCCATCTGAGCCCCGAATATCTGCGCGATCCGCATGGCTTCGCGACCAAGTTCTACACCGACGAGGGCAATTGGGACCTGGTTGGCAACAACCTGCCGGTGTTCTTCATCCGCGACGCCATGCAGTTCCCCGACATGGTCCATTCACTCAAGCCCGACCCGGTGACCAACCGGCAGGATCCCAACCGCTTCTTCGATTTCTTCAGCCATGTTCCCGAAGCGACGAACATGCTGACGCATCTCTACACCAATCTCGGCACGCCCGCGTCATACCGTGAGATGGACGGCAATGGCGTGCACGCCTTCCGCCTCGTCAACGACGAGGGCGAGCAGGTGTTCGCCAAGTTCCGCTGGATCAGCGACCAGGGCGTGAAGAACTATACCGCGGCGCAGGCCAAGGAAGCGGGCTTCAATTACCTGACCGACGATCTCTACGGCGCGATCTCGCGCGGTGACCACCCGAGCTGGAACCTGATGATGCAGGTCCTCCCCGTCGCCGAAATCGGGTCGCTCGACTACAATCCGTTCGACGACACCAAGGAATGGCTCGACCGTCCGTGGATGAAGATCGGCGAGATGACGCTCGACGAGGTGCCGGAGAACTTCTTCGAATGGACCGAGCAATCGGCTTTCGCGCCGAGCAACATGGTCCCGGGTATCGAGCCTTCGCCCGATCGCATGCTGCAGGGCCGGCTGTTCTCCTATGCCGATACGCAGCGCTACCGGGTGGGTGCCAACCTGTTCGATCTCGAAGTGAACGCGCCGCGCGTGGCCGAAGCCGGCGACGGGCCGCTCAACAACAACCAGAACGGCCAGCTCAACCGTTCGGGCCGCGAAAGCCACGTCAACTACTTCCCCTCGGCGATGGCTCCCAAGCAGACCCCGGCTCGGGCGCGCTATTCGAACTACGAGATCATGGCGATGGTCGATCAGAAGCAGATCGAGAAGACGCCCGATTTCGAGCAGCCCGGCATCTTCTGGCGGTCGCTGTCCGAAGCCGACAAGGCGCAGCTCATCGCCAATCTGTCGGGCGACCTCGGCCAGGTCGTGTCGGACCGCACGCGGACGATCATGGTGAGCTATTTCTACCAGGCCGATCCCGAATACGGCACGCGGCTGGCCGGAGCGGTCGATGTGGCCATGCCGGACGTGATGCAGGCCGTGGCCGAATTCAACGCCGCGGCGCCGCAGACCTTCCCGAGCCCCTGACGCCACACTTCGCGGCACCGCGTCCAGCCTCTGCGGGCAGGCGCGGTGCCGCCACACCTTCCCCCCACGAAAGACCAATCCCATGATGACATTCACGACGCGGCTACTGCCGCTGGCGGCGCTGGCCTGCGCGGCGATGCCGCTGCAAGCTCAGGAACATGCGCACGCCCATGCCCACGGGCATGAACACCCCCAGCCTGCGGAAGAGGGCGCAACCGCGGCTTCGGCCGAACTTCCCGGACCGGATCGCGCGCAGGCGCTGCTGTTCGATGCCGCGCGGCTAAACCGGCTCGATCTGGTCGACGGCCTCATCAAGCTGGGCGCCGATCTCGACGCGACGAACGAGCAGGGCTTCACCCCGCTGATCCTCGCGGCCTATGCCGGTCACGGCGAAATGGTCTCGGCACTGGTCGAAGCCGGCGCGGATCCCTGCAAGCCCGGCGATGCACGCGGCAATACGGCGCTGATGGGTGTCGCCTTCCGCGGGCATGATGCGATCGCCAGCCAGCTGATCGCCACCGGCTGCGATATCAACGCGACCAATGCGATGGGCCAGACCGCGCTGATGATGGCGGCGATGTTCGGCCGCGAACGCCAGATCGACCTGCTGCTGGCGGCGGGCGCGGATGCCGGGGTGGTCGATCTCCAGGGCAACACTGCGGCTTCGGTCGCGCTGGCACAGGGCAATGAGGCCGTGGCCGCGATGGTCGGAACGCCGCAGGCGAAATAAGCGCGTCAAGGCGCCCGCCGCCTGCGCGCGGTGGGCGCCTAGCTGTTTTCCGCCCGGGCCGCCTGCGCAAGCAGGATCGCCCCGGCAATTCCCGCATTGGGGCCGAGCGCGGGGGCCACGATCGCGTGGCGGGCCCCGCCGGGCAGGTAACCCCGATCGAGGCGCGCTGCCGCTTCACGCGTGCGTTCCAGCAGGCCGGGGGTATGCATTACCCCGCCGCCCAGCACGACGATTTCGGCGGCGGTCATGGCGAAGATCGCGTGGCACAGCTGGCCGAGATAGGACGCAATGACCGCGTGCGCTTCGTGGTCGTCGGGCAGGTCGGACAGCGAGGCCCCCCAGCGCTGCAGGATCGCCGGCCCGCAGGCGAGCCCTTCGAGGCAATCGCCATGCGCAGGACAGATCCCTTCAAAATCGTCGTCTGCAGGATGCCGCCGCGGGAACAGGTGCCCCATTTCGGGATGCGCCGCGCCGTGCAGAGCCCGGCCATCGACAACCAGCCCGCCGCCGATCCCGGTGCCCACGGTGACATAGGCGAGCGAGGTCAGCTCGCGGCCGGCCCCGAAAGCGCTTTCCGCCAGAGCGGCGCCATTAACATCGGTGTCGAAGCCGACCGGAACATCGAATGCGCGCGCGAAATGGCCGGCAAGGTCGCAGCCCGACCAGCCGGGCTTGGGCGTGGTCCCGATATGGCCCCAGCTGCCGTCCGCCCGATCGACCACCGCCGGGCCGAAACTGGCGATGCCGAGCGCGGCCAGCGGACCCTGTTCGCGAAACCATGCTTCGGTCTGGCGCAGCGTGGCCTCGGGCGCGCGCGTGGGGAGGGCGTGGCGCGCGAGGATTTCGGTAGGCGAATGGCCGACTGCAAGGACGAACTTGGTCCCGCCCGCCTCGATCCCGCCGAACAGGGGCCGCGCGCCGGTCATGCGTCGATCGTCTGCAACAATTCGCAGCGGTCCTGCTTGATCGTCAACTGCAGCAGCGGCGCGGGGACGCCGCCGAAGCGGTCGGCCACCTGGGAATGGTCGCGCGGCAATTCGCGCCCGTCCATGCCCCAGAAATCGACGAAGCTCGACACGATCAGTTCGCGCGAGGCGAACCAGCTATAGCTCTGCATCGGCTCGTCGCTGGGATTGGCTAGCACCAGGCCGCTATGGTTCAGCGGGCGGTAGGGGCCGAACAGGCTGTCTGCGACCATGCCGTACATCCCGTTGGGGGCATGCCGCAGACCCGGGGCGAAGGTCGAACTCTGCGTTACCCAGAACAGGTGATAGCGCCCGTCGTGGAACACCACATGCGCGCGCTCGAGCTCGTTGTTGACGCCATCGGCGTGGACCAGCGGCGGCAACAGGTTCCACTGCGCCCCATCCTTGCGGGCAATGCCCACTGCGCCGTTGAATTCGCTCTGCGCATTGGCGAGCGAGGCGGTGAAGACCAGATATTCGCGGCCATCGGCGGGGTCGCGGAAATAGGCGGGGTCGCGGAACGCCTTGATCTTCCCGGCCTCGCCTTCGTGCGCGTCGGCAGGCTGGTAGTCATCGGTGATCACCGGCACCGACGGGGCCGGAACCGACCAGTCGACCGGCAGCCCGTCCTCTCGCATCCGCGCATGCGTTTCATAGAGCGCTTGCTGGTAACCGCCGGGCTTCTCGGCAGTGCCTGCGGCGGTGAAGTACAGGCTGACGATCGTGCCATCGGTAACGGCCGAACCCGCCCATTCGCGTTCGTAAGGCACTGCGCGATCGGGCAGCACGTCGCCGAGATCGGTCCAGCCATCCGGCTTGCGTTCGAGCAGGCGGATCTTGGCCTCGAAATGGCGCAGGCTGGGATCGCCCCGATCGGGTGCAGTCAGCGCCATCCACAATTCCCGGCCGCGGCAATCGGCGATCCACCCGTCGCGGTCCTGGATCGGCCACATGTCCCAATAGACGCGGTCGCGGTGGAGGTCGCTCCCGCGCGGCCGGGTGATTTCGGAAATCCGGTTCTCAGGACGCGGGTCGATCCTGCTGGCGTCTTCGCGTGTCCATACGCTTGTCATCTCAGCGTCCACAGATGGGAGGAAAGGGTGGGCCGACCGGGGGTAGGGGACCCGGCCGGCCCGGTGTCCTGACACTGGGTCAGAAGTCGATACGGGCGGAAGCGAGAATGCTGCGTCCGGCAATCGAACGGGCGCGGACCAGGCCATTGCCCGGGATCGCACCTTCTTCGGCTTCGGTGTAACCGTAGACGTCGAACAGATTGCTGGCATTGAGCGACAGCTCGAGCCGGTCCATCGGACGCACGGCGACGAAGGCATTGACCTGCGTATAGCCGGGCAGCTTCAGCTGGTTGTTGTCCTGCGTGTAGCTGTCCGTGGTGCCGATCGCGTTGAGGCCGACGGTGAAGACATCGTTCTCGTACTGCGCGGTCCCCTGGAAGACGAGATCGGCCTGGCGACGCGGCGTGTTGCCGATCACCGCGGCGTTGAGCGATTCCTTGATCTCCGCATCGGTCCAGGTGGCGCCGGCCGACAGCGAGAAGGGACCCACCGAATAGCTTCCCTCCAGTTCGAGGCCGAAGGCTTCATAAGTGTTGTCGGTCAGCCGCAGCGGGGCGATTTCGACATTGGTTTCGGCGGTCTCGGCATAGAAGGCGGTCGCGTAGAGATCGACATTGCCGCCCTGGTATTTCAGCCCGCCTTCGAGCTGGTCGACCGAGGCAATCACGCCGTTGTCGTCGTCGCCCGGCAGGCTGCCGTCCACCGCGCTGATCGCGGGGGAGAACAGGCTGCGGTCTGCCGTATGGCGGCCACCCTGGCTGTAGCGGGCGAACAGCGACAGGTCGTAGGTCAGCAGGTAGCTGGCGCCGACCGAGAAGGAGAAATAGTCGTAATCGTAATCGACCGGGCGGGCGTTGCCGAGCGGGAGCACGCCGGTCTGCGCTTCGGCGGGGCTGATAACCCCGTCATTGTCGAAGTCGAATGCGGTCACGCCAGCACCGAAACCGGTATCCGAGCCGGTGATCGTGCCCTTGGCGCTGCCGAAATCGTAGCGGATGCTGGCGTCGAAGGTCACGCGGTCGAAATCGAAGGCCAGCGAGGCGAAGGGCGCATAGGTGTCGTAGCGCACATCGTAATTGCGGCGGCAGCAATTGCCGAAGAAGCTGGCGCTGTAACCGGCCACGCCCGTATCGGTGACGACGTTGCCGCCGGCATCGACGATATCGACGAGCACCGAATTGCCGTCGCCTTCGACCGTCTGGACATAGGACGTCCACAGCCAGTCGGTGTCGATGTCCTGGCGGCTGCCATAGAAGCCCGCGGTGAAGGTCGCGCTGCCGCTGCCGACATCGAAATCCTTGGCGACCCGCAGATCGTTTACCAGGTAGTCGAGATCGTTCAGGCGGACGTTGAACAATACGACATTGGTCAGCAGGCCATTGCCGCCCAGGGTCGCCGGGTTGGCGACTGCCTGGCCCGCATCGGGGCCGCTGGCCAGAACGATGCTCGAACCGGCGCCGCCGATCCCATCGGCAATCGCCTGCGCATCGCCCACGCTGGCGGGGAAGGGCGAAACGAAGCTGCCGCTGTTGTCGGCGTAGCGGAAGCGGTTGGTCAGCGTCCAACCGGGGGCGAACTCGACTTCCGCCTCGACGCCGAATGCAGCGCTCTTGACCGACAGGCCGTCGTGGATGTCGTAAGTCGTCGGATTGTTGTCGCCATCGAGCGTCCGCGCCGCCGAGATGTACCGGCTGTAGAGCGACGCGGTGCGCGGGTCGAAATTGGCGATCGCGGTATACTCCGGATCGCTGTCGGTCCCGGTCACGGCCACCGGCTGCGGCAGGATCGTCGGCGTGCTGTCGTCGAGATACTTGCCGTGTACGCGGATGTAGCCGCCGTCGAATTCGGTGGTGAGGTTGGCCTTGATCTGGCCGCCTTCCTTGCCGTTGAAACCGGTGTCGCGAACGCCTTCGCCGGTGCGGTAGAAACCGCCGACATGGAAATAGCTGGTTGCGTCGAGCGCGCCGCCGTAATCGAAGTCGAGCCGGTAGGTTTCGTGATCGATGCCGATCGTGCCGGCAACCGCGCCGCCTTCTTCGAGCCCGGTCTTCGAGATGAAGTTGATCACCCCGCCCGGCGAGTTCGAGGCAAAGGTCGAGGCCGAGCCGCCGCGGACCGCCTCGACGCGGCCGACATTGCGATCGGCGCGCACGAAATTGTCGGCATTGCCGAACACGATATCGCCGAATTCGAGGACCGGGAGCCCGTCTTCCTGCAGCTGGATATAGCGCGCGCCGCCGGTCGAGACCGGAATGCCGCGAACCGCGATGTTGGCATTGCCTTCGCCGCCCGAGGCTTCCGAACGGATGCCGGGGATCTGGCGGATGAGATCGGCGGAAGAGCTGGGGTTGAGATCGGCGATCGATTCCGCGTCGAGCGCGCTGACCGAGACCGAGCTTTCCAGCCGGTTCTGGCCCTGTGCGACCGCGGTGACGAAGATGACATTGTCGCCGAGGACCGGGTCGCCATCGGCAGCGGGTGCGCCTTCCTGAGCGAAGGCGGGGGCGGATATCGCCGACAGCGCGACCCCGGCAGCAAGCACGTTGCGAAGTTTCATCATTGCTCTCCCAGATGGAATTCTTTCGATTCGCCCCTTAGACATACCGCTGGTGCAAACGTTTGCAATACTAAAATGCAAACGTTTGCAATCGGGCGTTGTTTGTGACACCAAATTGCTCGACGTCGCTGCTACAGGTGGGGCTGGGAGAGAGTACCGGATATGCAAGTCACAGGAAAACCGCGGCTTTCGCTGCTACGAATCATCGAGATGAACGTCGGCTTCTTCGGCTTGCAGTTCAGTTTCGGTCTGCAGCAGGCGAACATGGGGCCGATCTACGGCTTCCTCGGTGCGGACGAGGCGACGATGCCGCTGCTGTGGCTCGCCGGACCGATGACCGGCCTGCTTGTGCAACCGATCATCGGGGCAATGAGCGACCGCACCCAGTCGCGCTGGGGCCGGCGCACGCCCTATTTCCTGATCGGCGCAATCATCTGTTCGATCAGCCTGTTCCTGATGCCCTATTCCAGCGCGCTGTGGATGGCCGCCAGCCTGCTGTGGATCCTCGACGCCGGCAACAACATCACGATGGAACCCTACCGCGCCTATGTCGCCGACCGGCTGGTGCCCGATCAACGCGCCACCGGCTTCCTGACCCAGAGCGCTTTTACCGGCCTGGCGCAGACCCTGTCCTATCTTGCGCCGACGCTGCTGACCGCTTTCGTTGCCAAGGACGTGCTCGATGCGAATGGCATTCCCGTCATTGTGAAGATTGCCTTCATCATCGGCGCGATCCTCTCGATAAGCACTATTGTCTGGTCAGTCTGGCGGGTACCCGAATTGCCGATGACGGCGCAGGAAAAGGCGGACCTTGTCGGCAAGCCCATGACCGTCAAGGCGACGCTTGGTGAAATCGGCAGCGCGATCAAGGACATGCCCAGGGCGATGCGGCAGCTGTCGGTGGCGATGCTGTGCCAGTGGTATGCGATGTTCGCCTATTGGCAGTACATCACTTTCGCGGTCGGCCGTTCGATCTACGACACCTCCGATCCCTCCAGCGCGGCATTCAGGGACGCGACGCTGACGACGCAGCAGGCCGGGGCGCTCTACAATTTCATCGCCTTCCTCGGCGCGCTCCTGCTGATCCCGATCGTGCGCAAACTGGGCGCGCGGCTGGTGCATGCCATCTGCCTGACCGCGTCGGGCGCGGCGATGCTGCTCATCCCCGGGGTCGAGACACCCGCCGCGCTGTTCGTGCTGATGCTGGGTATCGGCATCGGCTGGGCAGGCATGATGGGCAACACCTACGTCATGCTGGCCGATGTCATCCCCCCCGAACGCAACGGCATTTACATGGGTATTTTCAACATGTTCATCGTGATTCCGATGCTTATCCAGACGCTGACCATGCCGCTGTTCTACGAACCGCTGCTCGGCAGCGATCCGCGCAATGTGCTGCTGCTTGGCGGAGTGCTGATGCTGGTCGGTGCGGTCGCGACAATGTTCGTTGACGCGGGCCGCCCGGTGCCCAAAAGCCTGCGGCCGGAGGCGAACTAGAACCCGATGTCCGAACCCACGCACGAAACCGCGCAGGAGCTCGCGCCGCCGCCCGAGCGCGCGCGCACGATCACCGATCTCGCCAGGATTGCCGGTGTATCGCCCGGTACGGTGTCGCGCGCGCTTGCGGGCAAGAGCCTGGTCAACGCCAAGACCCGCGAGCGGATCGAGGCGCTGGCGCGCGAACATGGCTTTCGCCTCAACCAGATGGCGAGCCGGTTGCGACGGCAGAAGACCGGCGTCATCGGCGTCGCCATCCCGCTCGGACACGACCGCCGGCAGCATATTTCGGACGCTTTCTTCATGACGCTGCTCGGCTATCTGGCGGACGAGCTTACCGAACGCGGCTATGACCTCATGCTGCGCCGGGTCATCCCCGATCGCGACGGGGACTGGCTCGATCGCTTCGTCGGATCGGGCATGGTCGACGGGGTTATCGTGATCGGCCAGTCGGACCAGTTCGAGCGGATAGAAGCTGCCGCGGCGCGCTTCCTGCCCATGGTGGTGTGGGGCAACCATCAGGAAGGCCAGCGCCATTGCGCGGTCGGGACCGACAATTTTGCCGGCGGGCGGCTGGCCGCCGAACGCCTGATCGCCGCGGGGGCGAGCACGATCGGCTTTCTGGGATCAACCGACCCTATCGAATTTGCCGCCCGTTACGCGGGGGCGAAGTCTGTTGCCGATGACAAGGGCGTCCCGATCCGTGCGCTGCCGACCCATCTCAGCCCCGAACACGCCGCCGACGAGATTGCAGCACACCTGGCGAGCGACATGGCGGGTATCGATGGAATCTTCGCCGCCTCGGACATGCTCGCGATTGCCTGTATGACCGAATTGCAGAAGCGCGGGATCGATGTGCCCGGGGGGATGAAGCTCGTCGGGTTCGACGATCTGCCCATTGCCTCGCAGACCCGGCCGGCGCTGACCACCATCCGGCAGGATATCGCTGCGGGCGCCGCGCGCCTCGCCGACCTCCTGCTGCGGCGGATGGGGGGCGAGAACACCGCGAGCGTGGTGCTTCCGCCCGAGCTTGTCGGCCGGCAGACCGCCTGACCGTACGCCGCGCCTGCGGCCACCGTCCTGCTTCCCACACGCTCTGGCGCGCTGAGCGGCATTCCTCGTGTCACACAGGAACGGCAGGGCGGGGGTCCCGTTAGTCTGGTGAACATGCAATCAGCAGCGCCAGCCGTCCGGATCCGCCGGGCGGGTTGGCGCTATGCAAGCGAGAAGGCCCCCCATGTCCCAGATACAGACCCGCAACCCGGCCACCGGCGAAGTGCTCGAAACCTACGAGGTGATGGGCGAACAGGAGGTGTTCGCCAAGATCGACAGCGCGCATGAAGCGTTCCTCGACTGGCGAAGCAAGTCGCATGAAGAGCGCGCGCCCTATCTCCGCAAGATCGCCGGAGTGCTGCGCGACAATTCGGAGCGTTTCTCTGAACTGATGACGCGCGAGATGGGCAAGCTGCTGCGCGACGGGAAGACTGAAGTCGAGCTTTGCGCGCGCTTGTTCGAATACGCTGCCGACAAGGGGCCGGAAGAGCTGGCCGACCAGGAGCGGACGCATAGCGGCGGCAAGAAGCGCGGTATCGTGACCTTCTCGCCGATCGGCGTGATCTACAGCGTACAGCCGTGGAATTTCCCGCTCTACCAGCCGGTCCGTGTGCTTGCCGCCAATCTGATCGCGGGCAATTCGGTAATCCTCAAGCATGCCTCGATCTGTACCGGTAGTGGGCTGCTGCTGCGGGATCTTTGCGAGGAAGCCGGCCTGCCCAAGGGCTTGTTCGATGTCATCATCGTCGGTCATGACCTGTCGGACAAGGTGATCGAACACAAGCTCATCCGCGCGGTGACCATGACCGGCAGCGACGGCGCCGGCAGCCATATCGGCGAACTGGCATCGAAGAACCTCAAGAAAACGGTGCTCGAGCTCGGCTCGAACGACGCCTATCTCGTGCTCGAAGACGCCGATATCGAAACCGCGGTCAAGACCTGCGTCATGGGCCGACTGTACAACAATGGCGAAACCTGCGTCTCGGCCAAGCGCTTCATCGTGACCGACGCGGTCTATGACGAATTCGTTTCCGCCTTCGTCGAACGGATGAAGGGCGTGACCATGGGCGATCCGACCAAGGACAACACGCAGCTCGGGCCGCTTTCCAGCAAGGAACAGTTCGACACGATCATCGAGCAGGTTTCCAAAAGCGTCGACCAGGGCGCCACGCTGCTTTGCGGCGGAGATCCCGCAGACGATGCCGGTTGCTATTATCCCGCCACCGTACTCGCCGACTGCAAGCCCGGCATGCCCGCGTATGACGATGAACTTTTCGGCCCGGTCGCATCGGTCATCCGCGCCAAGGACGACGAAGATGCGATGCGGATTGCCAATGACAGCCGTTACGGCCTCGGCGGAGGCATCTTTACCAAGGACGAAGACAAGGCGGTCCGCCTGGCCCGCGACCATTTCGACACCGGCATGGTCCGGATCAACTCGTTCGGCGCGGCCGACCCGAACATGCCTTTCGGCGGCGTGAAGGATTCCGGTTACGGCCGCGAACACGGCGGCTTCGGCATGAAGGAATTCGTCAATGCGAAGGCGATCTTCCTGCCTTCCTGAGCAGTGAATCGCCCGCACGCCCAAAAAGAAGTTCGAAGAATTATTATGCAAGTACTTGTAGCCGGCGCAACCGGTAACACCGGCGAGCGCCTCGTCCGCGAACTGCACGAGCGCGGGCTCAACCCCGTCGCAATGGTCCGCGAAAGCTCGGACACCTCGGGCCTGCCCGAGGGTGTCGCCCAGCGCCAGGCGGATCTCACCGACCTGTCCGACGACATCACCGAAGGCTGCGACGTCGTCGTGTTTGCCGCCGGTTCGGGCGGCGACACTTCGGCCGAAATGACCGACAAGGTCGACCGCGACGGGGCAAAGAAGCTGATCGACCTGTCGGTGGCGAACGGCGTGCGCCGGTTCGTCATGCTCAGCAGCATCGGCGCGGGCGACCCTGATCCCGACCATGAGCTGGGCCATTATTTGCAGGCGAAGCACGAAGCGGACGAACACCTCAAGGCGACCGATCTCGAATATGCGATCCTGCGGCCGGTCGCGCTGACCGATGAAAGCGGGACCGGCGAGGTCCGCCTGGGCGAGAATGTCGACCCCAAGGGCGAGGCTGCCCGGGGGGATGTCGCCAAATTGCTTGCTGATGCGGCGGAATCGCCGGAATGGGTCGGCAAGGCGCTCCATATGGAAAGCGTCGGCTGATCGCGGAAACGCTGCGCCATCGCTGCAACCGATAAGAAAGGGGCCCTGCCGCGTGAGCGGCGGGGCCCCTTTTCCTATTCGCCGAGCCGCGAAAAGCACCAAGGACATGGGTCAATGGTAGAGCGAGTTCGAAACTCGGAAAGGCTCGGGAAACGAGGAACGATATCGAAGGTCACGTGGCACAGTAGTTTCCCTGACTATCACTTAACCATCATTTGGGCTGTGCATGGCACTGCGACCGAATGATCGAGGATCGGGTGAAATTGTTGCAGCACATCGACAGGTTGATCGGATTCGAATCCGACGACGAGATTGCTGACAGGTTCAGCCGCGAACGCGTCAAGTCGGTCCGCGAAACAATTCACTATTACTACCTTACCATACTTGCTCCTTACGCCGGGCTGGCTTGGGTAACATGGGATCACCTGGTCACCCGGATCGTGGCGTGCATTCTGGCGCTGGCCGTCGCGTTTCGTTTCCGGCACTGGATGCTTCCGGTACCCGAAGGGAAAACCGAGGACGTCAATCGCAACGCCGCCCGGCTGACCGGTTTTATGGTGGTGCTGTTGTCCTGCACCCAGGCCGCGTTCTACCTTACGCTTGCCTTCGATCTCGACGGCATGGCCGACGGCACGCCGAGTTGGTTGCCCATCCTTGCGCTGGGTTTGCTAGCCGCACTGACCCAGGGTGCCGCACTCACCGGGATCATTTTCGCCTCGAGGGTGATTTTCTTCTGCTTCGTGATGCCGGTCGTCGCCGCGGTTCTCTATCTTTTCGCTGCATCCAATATCCCGGCTTCGGTCGCGACGGTCGTCCTTACGGCCGTCAATTTCTATATTGCCGAAACCAGTCACCGGACGCAGTTGCGGCTGTTCCAGGCCCAATACGATGCGGACGCGGCGTTGCTGCGAATGGAGCGCACCAATACCGAGCTGGCCGATGCGCGGCGCAACGCGCAATATCAGGCGGAAACCGACAATCTTACCGGATTGCGCAGCCGGCTGGCCTTCATCCACGACATCGAGGCGAAGCTCGACGGTGGGCAGTGCGGCCTGTTGGCGGTGATCGATCTCGACCGGTTCAAACCGATCAACGATCTGTACGGCCACCATGCGGGCGACATAGTCTTGCGCCAGGTCGCGCTTCGACTTCAGCGCGTTCTGCCCCAGGGAACGGTCGTGGGCCGTCTGGGCGGCGACGAGTTTGGCGTATTCATCGCGGGATCTTCCTGCCTCGCCGAACTGGGGCAATTGGTCGATGTGTGTGACAAGGCGCTAAGGCAGTTGTGCAAACCAATGCGTCTGGCGAATGCGCAGGTCAGCATCGGGGCGTGCGCTGGCGCTCGCTTGCTTGGCGAGGACGCCCCAGATGTCGACCAGGCGCTGCGCGATGCCGATGCAGCGCTTTATTTTGCCAAACGCAACGATATGATCGAGACGAAGCTGTTCGACGCAGAGATACGCGACAAGAACAAGCGTCTCCACGCGATCGAGACCGCGCTGCTCGAGGAGGGCGCGCTGGATCAGCTTTCGCTGGCCTACCAGCCGATCTTCAACCTGCGGACCGGACAGCTCTCGTCGTTCGAAGCGCTGGCGCGCTGGGAGCACCCGGTGCTCGGCAATATATCTCCGGGGCAGTTCATCCCGATCGCGGAGCGGATCGGCTGTATCCGGCCGATCACTCTCGCATTGCTTTCGCGCGCAGTGGACTTCGCTGCCGAATGGCCGGCATCGTGCCGTCTGTCGTTCAATCTAAGCGCAGCGCATATTTGCGGCGGCGACGCGGCGAGCGAAATCGTCGCCCTGATCAAGCAGAAGAATTACCCGGCCGAGCGTCTGCAACTGGAAATCACCGAGACCGCGATGCTGGTCGATTTCGCTACCGCCAGGCGCAATGTCGACATGCTGCGCGAGGCCGGATGCCGGGTGGCGCTGGACGATTTCGGCGCCGGTTTCGCCTCGCTGGTCTATCTGCGCGAGATTCTGCTTCGACAAGGTCAAGATCGACGGGTCGCTGATCAAGCGGGCGCGCCATCCTCAGGGGCGCGACATGCTCCGCGGGGTGGTGAAGATGATTGCCGCGATGAAGCTCGAAAGCGTCGCCGAATTCATCGCTACTTCGGGCGATCGGGAAACCGCGCGCGAGCTTGGTGCCGAGTTCGGGCAGGGCTATCACCTCGGTTATCCGCTCGACGAAGAGGGCACGCGGGACCTGCTGGCACAGTACCACTGGCCGCACAGCACGAAGGTGCGCAGCCTCGCAAACTGGGAACTCGACCGGCAGGAAGCGCTGGCACCGTCCGCGTGGCCGCTTCCGCTGACGCGCGAGAAATAGCACCGCCGAACGGGCGGCTTCGGCTCGGGACATCTCGCTCGCGCGCGCCGTTACAACATCGATTTTTTCAGCCAGCCCGTCAGAGTGGCTCATCACCTTTCCAAAGGTAAAGCTTGCTTGAGATATAGGTCCTATGGTCCGTATTGCGGTAATTCTTCCCAGCGAGATGGGTTGTCGCCGGATACGCTCACGAGATAGAGCGGCGGTTCTCTTCTTCACCCGACAAGGATCCGCATTTGCCCAAGCTATCGCATCTCGATCAGGACGGTCGTGCACGAATGGTCGATGTGGGGGACAAGCCGGTCACCGCGCGGCGCGCGCGGGCGCAGGGTCGCTTGTCGTGTTCTGCCGAAACGCTGGCATTGGTAGAGGAAGGCAAGGCCCCCAAGGGCAGCGTGATCGCAACGGCTGAGTTGGCCGGGGTAATGGCTGCCAAGCGCACGGCGGATCTGATCCCGCTGTGCCATCCCTTGCCGCTCAGCAAGATCGACGTCGCGATCGCCATGGACCTGAGCCTGCCCGGATTTATCGTTGAAGCCGTAGTCCGTACCGAGGGGCGAACCGGGGTCGAAATGGAGGCGCTGACTGCAGTATCGGTTGCCTGCCTTACGCTGTTCGATATGCTCAAGGCAGCCGACAAGGGCATGACCATCGGCGAAATCCGCGTGACCGAGAAGGAGGGCGGCGCTTCGGGCGCCTGGCAGCTCCCGCGATGACAGCTGCCATGAAGACATTCGGTGAAGCGTCGGCGCTGATCGCGTCCCATGTCGCGCCGCTGGAAATCGAAACCGTCCCTCTGAGCGCAGGCGCCGGGCGCGTGCTGGCTGCGGATATTCGCGCGGCGATTCCGTCTCCGCGGCACAGCGTTTCAGCGATGGATGGCTATGCGGTGCGCGAAAGCGATATCGCTGGGGGTGAACCCGTCCAGGTCGCGGGCGAAGCGCGGCCCGGCGCCCCTTTCGCCGGCGTCCTGCCGGGGGAGAGGCGGTTCGCATCTTCACCGGCGCACCGCTTCCCGACGGTGCCGATTGCGTGATCATGCAGGAGTATGCGCAGCGCGATGCAGACACGGTACGGTTCGCCGCGGGGTTCGGCCCTGCGAAACACGTGCGGCAGCGTGGCAGCGATTTTGAAAAGGGCGCAGTCCTGCTGCGCAGGGGCGCCCGCCTTGATGCGAAGACGCTGGTGGCGGCAGCGGCCGCCGATGTCGCCGAGATCACCGTGCATCGTCAGCCAGCGATTGCGATCATCGCCACCGGGGACGAATTGGCCGAACCGGGATCCGCGCAGTTGGCGCCCTACGCCATTCCGGACTCGACCTCGCTGGCAATCGCGTCGCTGGCGCAAGATGCCGGTGCCCGCGTAACTTCGCGGTGCCGCGCACAGGACGATTTACCCGCGCTCGAGCGGCAGGCGGGCGAATTGCTGGAGAGTGCCGATATCGTGATTGTCATCGGCGGAGCATCGGTCGGCGATCGTGATTTCGCCAAACCCATGTTCGCGCCGCATGGGCTTAAGCTGGTCTTCGACAGGCTGGCGATCAAGCCGGGCAAGCCGGTGTGGCTCGGGCGGGCTGGCGCACGGCTCGTTCTCGGACTCCCGGGCAATCCCAGTTCGGCCATGGTGACCGCGCGGCTGTTCCTCGTTCCGATACTCGAGCGCTTGCAGGGCGGCGAGGGGTATCATGCCTGGCGCGACATGCCGCTGGCCACGCCGCTGCCTGCGACGGGTGACCGCGAGACCTTCGCCAGGGCGCATTGGGGCCAGGCAGGCCTCGAAGTACTGGGCAACCAGGACAGCGGAGTGCAGGGCGGCTTGGCCCGCGCCGACTGGCTGATCCGCTGCCCATCCAGCCAGGCCGGCTTGGAAGCAGGCAATACGGTATCCGCTCTGCTGTTCTGAACGGGTGGCTAGCCGCGCATCCACATTGACAGGTCGCCGTCGCCGCGGGTCACATTGCCGGCACTGCCTACCGGTTCACGCATGCCGTCCGTCAGGAACGCGATCATGGCGGCATCTTCTCCTGCCACGCCGGCAAGGGTGCGGCTGCCCGAAGGGGTGAGGGCCACGATCACACCCGATTTGGGCGAACCGTCGCGGCCATAATGGACCGTATAGCTCTCGATCGTCGCCGGCCCCTCGTAGGTCCGGTCGAGCGTGGGGACAGCGCCGCGGCGCGCGTCGGCTTCGGCCTGATAGTCGAAGTCGTGCGGGAAGGCAGCGCCGGTGGGCGTCCCCGCAAGCAGGATAGTATGATTGTGCGTTGCATAGCCGCCATTGGCGAACAACAGGCCCTTATCCCCGGTCCCGCGCAGCTTCTGCACCATGGCGACGACCGCATGGCTCATGTAATTGCCGATCGGGCCGCCTCCGAAGGTCAATCCGCCAAACACCGTGGCCGGCCGATCGAGGGGCCAATCAAGCACCCGGCGGGCCATTTTCGGGACACAGGGAAAGCAGCTGTACAGTTCGACATGGGCCAGATCTTCGGTGCCGACCGCGTTCAACTGCATCGCGCGCTCGATCGATGTCGCGAGGCTGGGTGAAGCATCGTAGCGGTCCCGGTCGAGGAAATTGTCGCTTTCATGCGCCGCTGCGCCATAGCCGATGAAGGCCAGCGCCTCGTCCGGGATCCCGCGCCGCCGTGCTTCCGCGAGCGAAGTTACGAGGAAGCCCGCGCCCTGATTGACCGAGGAATTGGCCACCTGCAGCTTGGTATAGGGAAAGGCGATCGGGCGGTTGCGATCGGATGGCGTGATGACGTACTCCGCGTTCACCGGCTTGGTAATCCACGCACCCTCGCCAGCAGCCGCGACTTCACTCATGCCCGCCCAGATGGTCCCGCTTTCGGCCTGCCCCTGTGCGAGCGTTTGGCCATAGGCCGCGCGGCCGGCGTTCTCGTACAGCGGATAGACATCGGTCGGGACCGTAAGCCCATAGCTTTGCGCATAGCCCTTGCGCACGCGGTGCGATGCGTCGCGCAGCGCATTGGGTTTCTCGCCGCCATCGCGGGCCTTGAGTGCAGCCAGCTGACCCGCAGTCCGCAGCGCCTCGCCCCCGGTAACTGCGCAAATCCGGGATTCTCCCCGACCGATGCGATTGGCAGCCTCGTTGAGTAGCAGGATCGGGCTGTCGCCGTTGGGCATGGCCGTCTGTATGCAATGCGACGGATCGATGCCGAGCGCCTCGGCTACCTTGCCATCCACCGGATTGAGTTGCGGCCACGCCAGCTGCGCGACAACCGCCAGCGAATCGCAGTCCTCGAGTACGCCGCCGCCCGCATCGGCATCCGCGCGCCGCAGCGCTTCGGCCATCAACCCGACGGGGTCCAGGCCGTCACCCGGCTGTTCGGGCCGGTCGTTGATCTGGCCAACACCGATAATAACGGGAATGGTCTCTGGATCCTGCTCGGTCACGCTCGCTCTCCTCTCACCGCCATGCCTAGCAAGCAGGTTGCATGCTGCAACCGAAACTTGAGGATCGCCCTCATAGGATGGGGAGAGGCAGCAACCTCGCCGATGCAGACGCTCACGCAGTGACTGAGCTTGCAAACGTTCGATCGCATGCGTTGCGTTCACGAAGACTTAGTGGAAGACGCATAGAAGCAGCGCCGCTACTCCAATCGCCAAAAGAGATGCAGCAAACCGACCGTGGTTCCGCAGTTGGGCGCTGAAAACGGTCCCGACAACCCCGCCGTGCATCCAGGCGCCCCCAGGGTTCTTGAGCGTGTCAGCAGCCAGATTTGCGTCCAATCTGATTGTAAAGTTACCAATCCCGCCTAAGGTTGGCGCCTCAATCAGGGGGCCTGCCATGAAGTTTCTTGTCGTTTCCGTAGCCGTGTTGCTTTCAACTGCCGCGTCGGCCGAGACTTACCAATATCGCGTCCTCTTTGGCGGCGATGATGTAGGCGGGTTGGAAGTCGAAACCGCTGGCAACACGTCGAACATCGAGTTCGACTACAAGCAGAATGGCAGAGGTCCGACTATCAGGGAGAAGGTGGAGGTCGATGCGGAGGGCATCCCGACCAACTGGACCATCACGGGCCGCACCACTTTCGGGAACCCGGTGAACGAGAGCTATGCCTGCACTGACGGGAAGGCGAGCTGGCAGGACTCGACTGGCCCAGGTTCGGCAGACGCGTGTTCATTCTACATCGACCAGAACGGGAGCCCTTGGGGCATTTCCTTGCTCGCCAGAGCCCTGCTTGCGACTCCACACGCTGAAATGGCGGTGCTTCCCGGCGGAACTGCCCGGATCAGGGCGCGTGATACTGCGACCTACGACGGGGCCGAAGGGGAGGTGACCGTCACCACCTACGAAATCACAGGGCTGTCGACCGATCCGGCCCATATCACCCTTGATCAGGACCTGAATTTATTCTCGGTCGCGGACCCTCGTTTCGCGATCGTTCGGAAAGGCTATGAAGCGGCTGACGAGGCGCTTCGCGCCGAAGCCGAACGTTACTCGACGCAGCGCTTTGTTGAAATACAGGCAAAGGCCGCCCGCAACTTCGATGGTCCGGTTCGCATTCGCAACGTGCGCATTTTCGATCCGAAAACGCTTGCCCTGACGGAAGCCAGGGATGTCGTCATATACGGCGAGCGCATTGCCAGTATCGAGGACTTGGGCAGTCTCCCGACCGAAGGCGAAACCGTGATCGACGGGGCGGGGGGCACGCTTGTTCCCGGCATGTACGAAATGCACGGCCACATAGGCCAGGACAATGCCCTGATGAACATCGTGGCGGGCGTCACGTCAGTCCGTGACATGGGAAATGAGAACGAAGTCCTGGACGGGCTCATCGAACGGATCGACGAGGGTATTATCGCGGGGCCTCGCATCAGCCGGTCGGGATTTATCGAGGGCAAATCCGAATTCTCCGCAGCGACGGGTGAAATCGCAGCCAACGAGCAGGCAGCCATCGATCTTGTGCGTTGGTATGCCGCGCGCGGCTATCCGCAGGTGAAGCTGTACAATTCCATGAATCCCGAATGGGCGGATGCCGTCGTTGGCGAAGCCCATGATCTCGGCATGCGCGTAGCCGGCCATGTGCCAGCTTTTTCGACTGCAGACGCCATGATCGATGCCGGTTTCGACGAGATCACGCACGTCAATCAACTGATGCTCGGCTGGGTCCTGAACGAGGGAGAAGACACACGCACCCTCTTCCGCTTCACCGCGATGCAACGATTTCCCTCGCTCGACCTGGACGGCGACCTGATCCAGTCGACCCTGGACAAGATGGCGGAAAAGGGCGTGGCGCACGATCCGACCATTGCCATTCACGAATTGGGTTTGACGGCCATCGACGGGCAGGTTCCCGCAGGCTCGATCGACGTGTTCGACAACATGCCGGTCAACACGCAGCGGTACATGAAGCAGGCTTTGTTCGGCACGGAAAACCAGGCGGAGAGAGATGCTTACATAGCAGCTTTCGACACGATCATCGAGACGCTCACGCTGATGAATGACAAGGGCATTCTCCTGGTCCCTGGCACGGACCTCGGCGGCAGTTTTGCGTATCACCGCGAACTCGAACTCTTCGGGAAGCTCGGCATGTCTCCGGCGCAGGTGTTGAGGCGGGCCACCTATGACATGGCCGAATACCTTAATCAGGATCAGGAACTGGGCTCGATCGAGAGGGGCAAGTATGCGGATTTCTTCCTGGTGCCCGGTGATCCGACAGCCAATCTGAAGGAAATCAAGAGGATCCAGATGGTGGTATCGAACGGGACGGTTTACTTCCCGAGCGATATCTACCCTTTCTTCGGTATCGAGCCATTCGCCGAGGCGCCGGAGATCTTAGCCGAATAGACGGTTCCGACAGGCGCGGTCGGTAGTCTTCTCCCACCCGGCCGAATTGGTGTGATACATGCTGCTGTTCTCAAGACCGCGGCAGGGTGCCACGTGGTTTGAGTGGTTGGGAAGCTGACGCTTCGCGAGCGCTTGATAAGTGTCAGGATAGTGGCTGGGGTGGCAGGGATCGAACCTGCGAATGTCGGTACCAAAAACCGATGCCTTACCACTTGGCTACACCCCAGCAGTGCGCGCCCCTATAGCGTCTCGGGCGGGGAAGGGAAGGGGGTCGGGGCCGATTGCATCCGGCGCTGCGCAAGTTCGCCTTCGAAGTGCGCGATGGTCCGCCGGTCGAGCTTGTAGAACAGCATCGCCACGCCCGCCGGGATTATGATTGCCGCAGGCACGATGGCGAAGGCGAGATCGATGCCCAGGCGGGCGTCGGCGGTCTGCACTGCCCTTGCCTCGAAGCCGGTCAGGGCGAACAACAGGCCGGGCAGCGCGGCGCCGATCGCCACGCCGGTTTTAACCGCGAAGACCGCGCCCGATACGGCAAGACCGGTCATCTGCCGCTTGGTCGACCATTCGAGATATTCGGCGATATCGGTGAACATCGAATAGGCGAGCATCATCATCATGCCCAGTCCGACGCCGACGAAGACCTGCGCGGCGGTCTGCGGCCAGACGGCATCGACCGGCATCAGGTGAAATGCGCTGATCGCGGCGACTTCGATGATGCCGGCGACGATGATGAGGTGCGCCTTGTCGAACCGGCGGGCCAGCGATGCGGCGACGAGCACGCCGATCAGCTGCCCCAGCGCGAAGCCGGTATAGAAAAGGCCCACCCGGTCGAGGAACAGGAAGACCGTACGGCCATCGTCGCCCGCTACATAGCGAAACCAGAACAGCGCGCTCGAAGCGCGCGAAGCAAGCGCAACGGGCGTGAGCACGGCCGCGGCGGCGACCGCGATCCACGCCGGGGTCCGGATCAGCAAGCCGATATCGTCGCGGATCCGGCCGTTGGTGGGAGCAGGGGGGATACGTTCGCGCGTGGACGCGAAAGCGATGACCAGTGCGAGCATGCCGGCGCCCGCCAGCACGAACATCGTCAGCATGATGCCGCGTCGTTCGTCGCCAGCGCCCAGTTCGCGCACCAGCGTGGTCGCGACCACCGCCACGCCGACCACCGCCAGCGCAGAAAAGATCATCCGGTAGGCGGCGACCGAGGAACGCGTATCCGCACTCGGCGAAATCACGCCCATCAGCGCCGAATAGGGCACGTTGGTCGCGGTGAAAGCAACCATGGTCAGCGTATAGGTGACATACGCCCAGACCAGCATCGATCCGGGGGTAAGTTCCGGGGCCGCGAAAATGGCGGCGCCGAACAGGCCGAAGGGCACCGCCCCCCACAGCAGATAGGGCCGGTAGCGGCCCCAGCGCGTGCGCGTGCGATCGCCGATGGCCCCCATAACCGGATCTGTGATTGCATCGAAGAACTTGGTCAGCAGCAGCATCAGGCCCATTGCCGCGGGGCCGACGCCGCCCAGCTCTACGAAATAATAGAGCAGGTAGATGTTGAAGAAGTTGATGTAGAGCGACGAGGCGAGATCACCAACGCCATAGCCGAGCTTCTCCAGCCTCCCGACCGGGGGATCCTGATTAGCCAACGCGCGTGCCCTCTCTCCGTTGAGCCGAGGAGAGGGCAGCGCGGCGTCCGAGTCAAGCGGTTGCCGACGAGCGTACTAGAGCGACTTGCCTTCGAAGTCGGCGGCCGAATGCCGTTCGAGCATTTGGGTGTCTTCCTCGCCCCAGGTCTTGTTGACGATGCGGCCCCGCCGCACGGCAGGGCGCTCGGCAATCTGCTTCACCCAGCGATCGACATGTTCGTATTCGTGAATCGAGAGGAAGGTCCTGGCTTCGTTGTAGATGTTGCCGAATACGAAGGGGGCGAACCAGGGGTAGGTCGCAATATCGGCAACGGTATAGTCGCTCCCGCCCAGATATTCGCTCTCCGCCAGCCGCTGGTTGGTGACATCGAACAGGCGCTTGGTCTCCATGGCATAGCGATTGATGGGATATTCGTATCTCTCGGGGGCGTAGGCATAGAAATGGCCGAACCCGCCGCCGATGAAAGGGGCGCTGCCGACCTGCCAGAACAGCCAGCTGAGCACTTCGGCGCGCCTATGGTCGGCGGGCAGGAAAGCGCCGAACTTTTCCGCCAGATGCATCAGGATGGCCCCGCTTTCGAACACGCGCAGCGGCTCGGGCCCGCTGCGATCGAGCAGCGCGGGAATCTTCGAGTTGGGATTGAGATCGACGAAACCCGAAGTGAACTGCACCGCGTCGCCGATATTGACCGTCCAGGCATCATATTCGGCGCCCGAATGGCCCGCCTCGAGCAGTTCCTCGAACATGATCGTGGCTTTGACGCCATTGGGCGTGGCAAGCGAATAAAGCTGGAAATCGTGCTCGCCCACCGGCAGCGATTTTTCCTCGCGCGCGCCGGCTGTGGGACGATTGATCCCGGCGAACCGGCCGCCGTTCTCGGTGTCGTTCTGCCAGACTTCCGGCGGGGTGTAGGTGGGGTCGGCCAAGATCGTTCTCCTCTGGTGCGGGGGTAATGCAGCCTCCCGTTCGTCGCAAGTTGGGGAACCGTCCATGCCGTACCAAGGTTCTTCCCTTCGCCATGACGAAGCTCATCTATGTCGACGACGATCTGCCCGGTATCTCCCGCAAGGGAGCGGGCAAGGGGTGGGCCTATTACGATCCCGAAGGGCGCCTGATCACCGACCGGGCGGAGAAGCGCCGGCTCAATGCCGTGGCGCTGCCGCCCGCCTATACCGATGCATGGTTCTGCCCGGCCCCCAATGGCCACATCCTCGCGACCGGCATCGACGCCAAGGGGCGCAAGCAATATCGGTACCACCCGCAGTTCCGGGCTGCCCGCGAGGGCGAGAAATTCGACAGCTGCATCACATTCGGCAATCTCCTACCGCTCGTGCGCAAGCGGGTGGAGGACGATCTGCGGGGCAACAAGCTGACCCGCAACCGCGCCATCGCCAGCGTGGTCCGCCTGCTCGATCTGGGCGCGGTGCGTGTCGGCAATGAGGGCTATGCCAGGACGAACAAGAGTTTCGGTGCCACCACGCTGCGCAACCGCCATGCCGAACTGACCGGCAAGACCCTGCGGCTGCGCTACAAGGGTAAGGGCGGCAAGCTGCGCGAAGTGACCCTCTCCGATGGCAGCCTCGCCCGGGTGGTGCGCAAGATGCAGGACCTCCCCGGCCAGAACCTGTTCAAATACATCGATGACGACGGCGAGCAGCATGCGGTCGGTTCGAGCGACGTGAACGCCTATTTGCGCGAGATCATGGGGCAGGATTTCAGCGCCAAGAACTTCCGCACCTGGCACGCCAGCGTCAAGGCGCTGACCTGCCTGCACCAGGCCGAGGGTACGATCCCGATGAAGGAACTGCTGGAGTGCGTTTCCGACCATCTCGGCAACACGCCCGCCGTGGCGCGCAAAAGCTATATTCACCCGGTGTTGTTCGGATTGCTCGACGGGCAGGAAGGCTGGCGCAAGGAACTCCGGCTGCCGCGCGCGACGCGCTGGCTGACCCGCGAGGAACGCGCGCTGATCGAGCTCTTGCAGGAATGTCCGAAAGCCGAGGATCTGCTGGCCGCCTGAGGCGTGAGCGTGGCAAGCCTCTTCCGCTTTTTGATTTAACGCAGTAAATGGACCGGACCGATGGTGCGGAGCCGTCGAGCGTTCGCCTATGCATCACGGTAGCGGCGGGCATCTGTACTCCGCCGGAAGACTGCCATCATGCACCGGCTTGCCAATTTCGATGTCAGCCGCCAGTTCCTTGCCCGGCGCAGCAAGGTGGCAGCGCAGATCGTGTTCGGCGGAATGTGTGCGGCTGCCATGATCGGGGTGCGCTCGTTGATCGACGTCTGGGCTCCGGTATCGGGACCCTTCGCGCTGATTTACCCCACCGTCCTGCTTGCCACGCTGTACGGCCATTGGCGTGCCGGAGTGGTCGCGCTGGCAGTCACTTTCTGCTGGGCGTGGTTCTTCATCCTCCCGCCGGCGAGATCCTTCCTGTTCGCCGACCCCACCGATCCGGTGCGTGTGTTGCTGAATGCCGTTAGCGCGGTGGTGGTCGTGGTGTTCGCCGAGGCATTCCGCCGCGCCGCCCAGGCGACGCTATCCGAAATCCGCGAACGCGCCGACCGGCGGCTGACGTTGCTGGCGGAGCTCGAACATCGCACGAAGAACAATTTCGCGCTGGTCGCCAGCATGCTCGAACTTCAGAAACGGCGCATCCCGCAGGCCGAACTGCACGCACCGCTCGACGATGCGGTGGGACGGGTACGGACCTTCGCCGATGCGTATTCGGCGCTGGCGCTCGAACAGTCGGACGAGCCGAATGTCTCGATCAAGCCCTATCTCGAATTCCTGCTCGACCGGATCGAGGCATCGGCTTTGCCGCCTTCGGTCCGCTTGTTCCGCGAGATCGACGAGGCGACGCTTACGCCCGAAGAGGCGGTGGCGATCGGCCTCTATCTCAACGAAGCCGTGGCGAATGCCTGCAAATACGCATTCCCCGAACAGCGACCGGGGACGATCGCAGTGTTCTTCAACGAGCGCGGTGGAAGCTGGCGTTTCACGATCGAAGACAACGGAATAGGCGCAGAAGCTGCGACCGATCCCAGCGGCGGGCTGGGGAGTCAATTGCTTGCGGCCTTCGCCACTCAGGCGCAAGCGACCCACCACGCCGGGCCGATCCTCAACGGCTATCGCACCGAAATGCGGCGCGAGGACCAGAGCGAACTTGCCTAGGGTAGCCTAAAAGGATACCGCCCGCGAATGCACTTGGCTGGTTTCAAGTTGCGCCGCTGGCGCGAAACGCATGACCCGCCCCTGAGCGCGGACCAGTTCGGCGCGCGCTATGGCCTTCCCAATCCGTGGCCCAGCCGCACCGTCTACGGCTGGGAAGCGAAGGGCAAGATTGCCCGCGCTTCGGTCCAGAAACGCTTGGCCGAGCTGGGCGTTTGCCAGCCAGCGGACTGGCTTGAACCGGCACCCGCATCTGGATATCCCGACCCGAAAGGCCCAGCCCGCATGAGTGGCAGCGACACGCATTCCTTCTACGATCTTCACACGCATGGTTTTGTCCGCGTGGCGACCAGCACGCCCAAGGTGCGCACGGCGGATATCGCGTATAATGCGGCAGGCATTCTGGAGACTGCCCGCCAGGCCCACGCGCAGCATGTCGACGTGCTGCTCTATCCCGAACTTGCGCTTTCTTCCTATGCCATCGACGATTTGCATCTGCAGATGGCCCTGCTCGACGCGGTCGAGGCGCAGGTCGCCGCGATCGTCGAGGCATCGCGGGATCTTACACCCGTGCTGGTGTTCGGCGCCCCCCTGCGGCGCGGTGGACGCATCTACAACTGCGCGCTGGTCGTGGCGCGGGGCGAACTGCTGGGCGTCGTTCCCAAGAGCTATCTGCCCAATTACCGCGAATATTACGAGAAGCGCTGGTTTGCCCATGGCCGCGACTGCGTCGGACTGACCATTCGCTGTGGCGGGCAGGAAGTGCCGTTCGGCACCGACCTGATTTTCGCAGCAAGCAATCTGCCCGGTTTCGCCTTCGGAATAGAAATCTGCGAGGATTTCTGGGCGCCCAATCCGCCAGGGACCATGGCTGCGCTTGCCGGCGCTGCGATCCTGCTCAACCTGTCTGCGTCGAACATCGTTATCGGCAAGTCGGACGAACGGCACCTGCTGGCACGCGCCAGTTCGAGCCGGACGCTATGCGCCTATGCCTATTCGGCGAGCGGGCACGGCGAAAGCACCACCGACCTGGCGTGGGACGGGCAGGGCATGATCTACGAGCTGGGCGATCTGCTGGCCGAGAGCCAACGCTTCGATCTGGAGCCCGAGCTGAGCATCGCCGACGTGGATACGCAGCGCATCCTGTCGGAACGCATGCGCATGCAGACCTTCAATGATGCCGCCGAAGCGGCCGGGCGGCCCGAGGACTGGTACCGCCGCGTCGAATTCGACCATGCGGCCGTGCGCGGTGACATCGGCCTGCATCGTCCCATCCGGCGCTTTCCCTTCGTGCCGAACCGCGCCGACAAGCTGGACGAGGATTGCTACGAGGCGTTCAACATCCAGGTCGATGCACTGATGCGGCGGATCCAGGCGACCAACCCCAAATGCCTGACGATCGGGATTTCGGGCGGCCTCGACAGCACGCACGCGCTGATCGTGGCGGCCAAGGCGATGGACCGGCTGAAGCGCCCGCGCACCGATATCCGTGGTTATACCATGCCCGGCTTCGCGACGTCGAACGACACCAAGTCGAACGCCTGGCGGCTGATGAAGGCATTCGGCATCACCGCCGAGGAGATCGACATCACCGCCACCGCGCGGCTGATGCTGGAGAATATCGGCCATGCCTTCGCCGATGGAGAGCCGGTCTACGACACGACTTTCGAGAACGTCCAGGCGGGCCTGCGCACCGATTACCTGTTCCGCCTTGCCAGCCAGCATGGCGGCTGGGTGATCGGCACGGGCGATCTGAGCGAGCTGGCGCTGGGCTGGTGCACCTATGGCGTGGGTGACCAGATGAGCCATTACGGCGTCAATGCGGGCGTGCCCAAGACGCTGATCCAGTATCTCATCCGCTGGACGACCCAGACCAGCCAGTTCGACGAAGGCGTGGACGCCGTGCTCGCCGATATTCTCGATACCGAAATCAGCCCCGAACTGGTGCCGGCCGGAGAAGATGGCGCGATACAGAGCACGCAATCGATCATCGGGCCCTATGAGCTGAACGACTTCTTCCTTCATCACATCGTACGCTGGGGGCAGAAGCCGAGCCATGTCGCGTTCCTCGCCTGGCATGCGTGGAAAGATGTGCAGGCGGGCCAGTGGCCGATCGATTTCCCCGAAGACGCCAAGAACCACTACGATCTCGCCACGATTGCCCACTGGCTGGAGAAATTCCTCAAGCGGTTCTTCGGGTTCAGCCAGTTCAAGCGCTCGGCACTGCCCAACGGGCCCAAGGTCAGTGCAGGCGGCGCGCTCAGCCCGCGCGGCGACTGGCGCGCACCGAGCGATTCGGTGGCCGATACCTGGCTGGCCGAACTGGCCGCCGCCTTGCCCCCGCTCGAGGACTGACGATGTCCTTTCGCGCTTTGCTGATCATGGCGTTCTGCAACATCGCCTGGGCGCTCAACGTCGTGGTCAGCAAGCTGGCGATTACCGACTTTTCTGCTCCGCCGCTGTTCTACGCGCTCGTGCGCTCCATCATCGTCGCGGCGGTGCTGATTCCGCTGCTGCGGCCCCTGCCGGCCAAGCTGTGGCAGGTCCTCGTCATCGGCCTGGCCATCAGCGGGGGATCCTTCGCGCTGCTGTTCATGGGCCTGGAAACCGCCAGCCCGTCAGCCGCCGGCGTCGTCAGCCTGAGCGGCGCGCCGATGACGGTGCTGTTCGCAATCCTCTTCCTGGGCGAAAAGGTGCGTTGGCGGCGTGGGCTGGGCATCGGCCTCGCCTTCGGCGGCGTGCTGTTCGCCATGGCAGGGGAGAACCAGATGCAGACCAGCACCGGGCTGCTGCTGGTATTCCTTTCGGCGATGGTCGGGGCGCTCGGCACCGTTTTCGTCAAGCGTCTCGACCTGTCGTCGATCCGGCTGCAGGGCTGGGCGGCGGTGGCTTCGGTCGCCGTGCTGCTGCCCCTGTCACTTACGCTGGAAAGTGGTCAGTTCGCGGCTCTGGCCGCTTCGCCCTGGGAACTGGCGGCGTGTCTGGTCTTTGCCAGCCTGGTCGTCTCGATCGGGGCGCACACCGCCTATTTCCGCTTGCTTGGCGAATACGACGCCAATCTGGTCGTACCGCTCACGCTGTTCACGCCGATCCTGACGATCGTGTTCGGCGCGTGGCTGACCGGGGATGCGATCGGCGAGCGGCTGGTGATCGGCGGTGCGATCGCGCTGGCAGGGGTGGCGATAATCGTGCTGCGGCCCAGCGCGACTTTCACGCGCCGGTTCCTGGTGCGCCCGCGTTTCTGATCAGTCGAGCGTGACCGTCCAGCCGTGGGTGTCCTCGATGGCGCCCTTCTGGATGCCGACCAGTTTTTCGCGGATCTTGTGGGTCATCTGCCCGATCCCGCCGCTACCGATGGTGAATTCGCCATCGGGGCCCAGCACGGTGCCGACCGGGGTGACGACCGCGGCGGTGCCGCAGGCCATTGTCTCGAGCAGGCGGCCTTCGGTGGCGTCGGCACGCCACTGGTCGATGCTGTACGGTTCCTCGCGCACCTGCAGACCCTCCTCGCGAAGAAGCTGCATCAGGCTGTCGCGGGTGATGCCGGGAAGGATCGTCCCCGTCAGCGGCGGGGTGATCACGCTGCCGTCGTCGAACACGAAGAACAGGTTCATCCCGCCCAGTTCCTCGACCCATTTCTTGTCGACCGCGTCGAGAAAGACCACCTGGTCGCAGCCATTCTCGATTCCTTCGGCCTGCGGGACGAGGCTGGCAGCGTAATTGCCGCCGGTCTTGGCCGCCCCGGTGCCGCCGGGGGCGGCGCGGGTGTAATTGCGGCTGACCCAGATCTTGACCGGCTTCGCGCCGCCCTTGAAATAGCCGCCGACGGGCGAGGCGATCAGGATGTACTTGTACTGCCGCGCGGGACGTACGCCGAGGAATGCTTCGGAAGCGAACATGAAGGGCCGCAGGTACAGCGCGCCATCGGGGATCGAGGGGACCCAATCGCGGTCCTTAGCCACCAGCTGGCGGATCGATTCGAGGAACAGCTCTTCGGGCAAGTCGGGCATCGCCATACGGCGCGCGCTTTCGTTGAAGCGCCGGGCATTCTGTTCGGGGCGGAACAGCGCCAGCGTGCCGTCTTCGCGCTTGTACGCCTTCATGCCTTCGAAGATTTCCTGCGCATAATGCAGCACCGCTGCCGCCGGATCGAGACTGATCGGCTCGCGCGGGCCCAGCGTCGCCTTGTGCCATCCACCAAGATCGGCATCGTAATCGATGACCACCATGTGGTCGGTGAAGAGCGTGCCGAAGCCGGGGTCCATCAGGGCCTGCTGGCGTGTTTCACCGGGGACGGGGGCGGAATGGGGTAGGTGCTCGAAATCCATCTGCGCGCGGGTAATGGGAAGCCGCGCGCGAGGCAAGGTTTTGGAGCAGGCCGGGAATGGTCAGTCGGATCATGGCGCGCAATGCCCGCGAACTGCCGGCGCGGCAAAATGAGAAGGGCAGCCCCACGCCCGTAGGTGGAACTGCCCTTCGCATGGTCAGCGGCGGGAAGTGCCGCTTACGAAGCCTCTAAAGGTATGTTCTACCGATAGTGCCCCGTGCGGAAACTTGCCGACCTCTCTGCTGGACCATGAGACATCGGATCACCTCCTTTCGCGCTGTTTAGAGCCAAAGTACCCCGTCTCCGGGGACCAAGATCGCGTTTCGCCGCTGATCTTGGAAGGCATATTGGAGTCTTCGAGGGGGGCAAAACAACCCTTGTAAAAAAGTTTTCCCACGTCAGACTTGGTGTTTGTGGCTCGGGTCGTTTCCCGGGCCTTTTTTGTGCCGCGAGATCCCGCGTGCCGCGAGAGCGACGCGGGTCGCGACTCCGCCTAGCGACAATCCTCGATCACGCGGGAAACTTCCGCCCAGGGCGGCAGGTAAAGTGTGGACAACCCCGGCGTCTCGACCGCGAATCGTCCGCGCGTCACCGCCATCGCATCGAGCAGTGGGTCATTCGCCGCAAGCGTGGCCATCAGCGATTGCAGTTCGCGCGCAGCGGGCGTCGCGGCAAGCGTGCGATCGGTGGTTTCGGTGCGGATCGTCATCGTCGCAGGTGCGGCGGCGCTGCCGATACGGCTGAGGGTTACGCGTGCGGCACCGCGGTCGCAATCGATCGCGAACACGGGCTTGTCGGCATTTGCACCGAACATGGCCACGCCGCCATCGGCCCCGGCGCGGTAACTCCAGTCGCCCGCGGTTTGCGGCCGGTCGATCCAGTTTTCCGATGCGGGCGGAGCGGGCCGCTGCGGGGCCGGCGCGGTGGCGGTGGGCGACGGGGTCGGCGTCGGTGCCGGGGTCGAATCGGGCGCGGGCACGCAGGCCGCGATGGTGAAGCTCAGCGCCAGCGCGCCACCCAGATGCACATAGATCGGTTTCATGCATGCACAATGATCGCTAACGCGCATGTTTCCAATGACGAAAAAGATGCGCCTCGATCAGATGCTGGTGGACCGCGGGCTCGTGGAGAGCCGGACGCGCGCGCAGGCGCTGGTCATGGCGGGGCTGGTGTTCAGCAGCGAACAGAAACTGGCCAAGCCCGGTCAGCAATTGCCCGTGGACGCGCCGCTCGACGTGCGCGGGCGCGATCACCCCTGGGTTTCGCGCGGTGGCATCAAGCTGGCCCATGCGATCGAGCATTTCGACCTCGACCCGCGCGGCGCGGTGGCGATGGACATCGGCAGTTCGACCGGCGGCTTCACCGACGTATTGCTGCAGGGCGGGGCGGAGCATGTCTTCGCAGTCGACAGCGGCACCAACCAGCTGGCCTGGAAACTGCGGCAGGACGAGCGCGTCACCGTGCTCGAACAGACCAGCGCGCGCATCCTGACGCCGGACATGATCGACCAGCCATGCGACTGGGTAGTGTGCGATGCCAGCTTCATCGGGCTGGCCAAGGTACTCGATCGTCCGCTCCAGCTCGCGGCCCCGCAGTGCCGCCTCGTCGCGCTGATCAAGCCGCAATTCGAGGTCGGGCGCGAGGAAGTGGGCAAGAAGGGCGTGGTCAGCGACCCCGCGCTGCACCGCCGCGTTTGCGACGAAGTGCGCGACTGGATCGAAGGACTGGGCTTTACCGTACAGGGCATCGCCCAAAGCCCGATCACCGGCCCCGAAGGCAATGTCGAGTTCCTCATCAGCGCCGAGAGAAGCGCGCCGCGCGATTGACCTTGCGCCTCGCTTGGCACTAGTCGCACATCAAAACCTATTCACGGAGAGAGCATGTCCGCCAATATCGCCGAAATGGAACGCCGCCGCGATGCCGCCAAGATGGGCGGCGGGCAGAAGCGGATCGACGCGCAGCACGCCAAGGGCAAGCTGACCGCGCGCGAACGGCTCGACATATTGCTTGATGAAGGCAGCTTCGAGGAACTCGACACCTATGTCGAACATGACTGCGTCGATTTCGGCATGCAGGACCAGAAGATCCCCGGCGACGGCGTGGTCACCGGGTCGGGCACGATCAACGGCCGGCTGGTCTATGTCTTCAGCCAGGATTTCACCGTCTTCGGCGGCTCGCTGTCGAAGCGCCATGCGGAGAAGATCTGCAAGGTGATGGATACCGCGATGAAGGTCGGCGCGCCGGTGATCGGCCTCAACGACAGCGGCGGCGCGCGCATCCAGGAAGGCGTCGCGTCGCTCGGCGGCTATGCCGAGGTGTTCCAGCGCAACGTGCTCGCCAGCGGCGTGGTGCCGCAGATCAGCCTGATCATGGGGCCGTGCGCGGGCGGGGCGGTCTACAGCCCGGCGATGACCGACTTCATCTTCATGGTCGAAGATTCGAGCTACATGTTCGTCACCGGCCCTGACGTGGTGAAGACGGTTACCAACGAGGTCGTCACGCAGGAAGAACTTGGCGGTGCGAAGACGCATACGACCAAGACCAGCGTGGCGGACAACAGCTTCGAGAACGACATCGAGACGCTGCTCGCGACGCGCGATTTCTTCGATTACCTGCCGCTGTCCAACCGCGAGGACGTGCCCGAACGCCCGACGAGCGATGCCTGGGACCGCGAGGAGCCGAGCCTCGACACGCTGATCCCCGACAATGCCAACCAGCCTTACGACATGCACGAAGTCATCCGTAAGACGCTGGACGAAGGCGATTTCTTCGAAGTGCAGCCGGGCCATGCAGCGAACATCATCTGCGGTTTCGGCCGGGTCGAGGGGCGCACGGTGGGCGTCGTCGCCAACCAGCCGATGGTGCTCGCGGGCGTGCTCGACATCAACAGCTCGAAGAAGGCCGCGCGCTTCGTGCGCTTCTGCGATGCCTTCGAAATCCCGATCCTGACCTTCGTCGACGTGCCCGGCTTCCTTCCCGGCACCAGCCAGGAACACAACGGCATCATCAAGCACGGCGCGAAGCTGTTGTTCGCCTATGCCGAGGCGACCGTGCCCAAGATCACCGTGATCACCCGCAAGGCCTATGGCGGCGCCTATGACGTGATGGCCTCCAAACACCTGCGCGGCGACCTCAACTACGCCTGGCCGACCGCCGAAATCGCGGTGATGGGCGCCAAGGGCGCGGTGGAGATTATCTTCCGCCAGGACCGCGACAATCCCGACAAGATCGCCGAGAAGACCAAGGAATACGAAGACCGCTTTGCCAACCCCTTCGTGGCGGCCAGCCGCGGCTATATCGACGAGGTGATTTACCCGCACTCGACCCGCAAGCGGATTGCGCTGGGGCTGAGGAAGCTACGGACGAAGCAGCTCGAGAACCCGTGGAAGAAGCATGATAACATTCCGTTGTAATGGAACGCGCAGAGCTTCTTTTGTTGGCTGACAGGCTAGACCAAGATGATCAGGACAACTTTTCCGGCTTCGTGTTCAAACACATCACAACCGACGCTGGAGAGATTCTGATTGAGGGAGACGATGCGGGGTTGAAGCACTTTGCTTCGCAGATATTGCGTCTTTTGGCCCGCGACCAGTTCGTTGGATTACATCAGGATTTCGACATTGGTGCGCCTTCGGATGAAGGATCTTGCAGAATGACGATTGTTCGTAAGGGACAAGGAAACTGACATGAAACTCGGCCGTCTCAACCATATCGGCGTCGCGACGCCTTCGATTGCGGAATCGCTGCGCTATTATCGCGATGTCATGGGCGCGAGCATCACGCATGAACCTTTCGATCTCGAGGAGCAGGGCGTGACGGTCTGCTTCGTCGACACGCCGGGCGAGAACGGGACCAATGGCACGCAGATCGAGCTGATCGAGCCGCTGGGCGAGCAGTCCACGCTGACCGGTTTCCTCGCCAAGAACCCCGCAGGGGGACAGCATCATGTCTGCTACGAAGTCGAGGACATCGAGGACGCGCGTAAGTGGTTCGAGGACATGGGTAAGCGGATCCTCGGCCCGACGCGCATCGGTGCGCATGGCACGCCGATCTTCTTCCTGCACCCCAAGGACATGATGGGCCAGCTGACCGAGATCATGGAAACGCCCAAGGACGACGCGCACTGGTCGAATTGAGGGGGTGGGAGAACTGATCGCGCGCGCCCAACCTTTTTCGTCACCCCCGCGCAGGCGGGGGTCCAGCTGACCTTGCGAGTTTGAACGACCGTTATCTGATCCCCGCCTGGGCGGGGATGACGGGAAAAGACGGCGGAAATGAGAGGAACTTCGATGCTATTCTACGACAGTCCCAACCCGGCGCCCAATCCGCGCCGCGTGCGTATCTTCGCCGCCGAGAAGGGCATTGAGCTTCCCAGCAAGGAAGTCTCGATCCCCAAGCGCGAGCAGAAGGCGGAGGACTTCGTCGCCAAGAACCCGCGCGGGCAGACGCCGATCCTCGAGCTCGACGACGGCACCGTGATCGCCGAAAGCGTCGCGATCATGCGCTATCTCGAGGCCGAGCATCTCGAACCGCCGCTGTTCGGCACCACCTCGCGGGAAATCGCGGAAATCGAGATGTGGTGCCGCAGGGTCGAGATGATCCTCATGCCGCCGGTCGGCGCGGTGTGGGTGCATACGCATCCCTTCACCGCCGCCCTGCCGGGGCGCAATGCGGAATGGGGCGAGGCCAACCGGCCGCGCGTTGCCGAGGCGATGCGCTTCTTCGACGAATCGCTCGGGGCGCGCGACCACCTCGCCGGCGACGATTTCTCCGCCGCGGATATCCTGCTGCTGACCACGGTCGATTTCGCCAAGTTCGTCGGGCTCGAAATGCCCGGGGAATGCGCGGCGCTGGCGGCATGGCACGAGCGGGTATCGGCACGGCCCAGCGCGGCGGCCTGAATCCCACCCGCTGCGCAAGCCTCTTGCACGCGGGCGTCATCGCAGCCAAGGTCGGTTGCGAAACGAAACGAAACTAACCAATAGCACCCTGGAGAGTGACGCGTGAGCTACGAAACCATCGTCGTCGAAAAGGACGGCCCGCTGACCACCATCACGCTCAACCGGCCCGACCGGTTGAATGCGATGCCGCCGCAGATGGCGGACGAAATCGGCGCGGCTTTCTACGATCTGGGCGACAGCCGCGCAGTTCTGATAACCGGCGCGGGCAAGGGTTTCTGCTCGGGCGCCGATCTCGCCGCGCGGGGCGAGGGCAGCGCGCTGCAGAACAAGGGCGGCAGCCACCGCGCCTTGCAGAACCATTACAACCCGGCGATCAACCAGGTGCTGCGCGCCGACGTGCCCGTGATCTGCGCGGTCAATGGCCCCGCCGCTGGCGTCGGCTGCAGCCTTGCGCTGGCGGGCGACTTCGTGCTGGCGGGCAAGAGCGCCTATTTCCTCCAGGCCTTCGTCAACATCGGCCTCGTGCCCGATGGCGGATCGACCTGGCTGCTCGCGCGCTCGATCGGCCGCGCGCGCGCCACGCGGATGATGATGCTGGGCGAGAAGATCGGCGCGAGCCAGGCCGAGGACTGGGGCCTGATCTACAAGGCGGTCGATGACGATGCGCTGATCGGCGAAGCCCGCGCGCTGGCGGAGAAGCTCGCCAATGGTCCGACGCTGGCCTACGCCACGATGAAGAAGAACATCGCCACCGCGATGGACGGCACCATCACCGAGGTGCTGCTGGCCGAGGCCGAGGGCCAGCGCCTGGCGGGTGCGAGCAAGGATGCGATGGAAGGCGGCATGGCTTTCCTCCAGAAGCGCAAGCCGGACTTCAAGGGCGAGTAAGAGGCGAACGCCGCAAGTCTTTCGTCATCCCCGCGAAGGCGGGGATCCAGCGAAGCTTGCCATTGATCGCACCCTTATCTGGACCCCCGCCCGCGCGGGGGTGACGGGGGTAGAGGGTGGTTTGCACCGCGCCCGCTCTTTTCCTGTGCATACGATTGTGGTTTAGGACCGTGCATGACCGACAAGCCGACTTATGACGATTGGAAGCCCCTCGCCGACAAGGAAGTGAAGGGGCGCGATCTCACCTGGCACACGCCCGAGGGGATCGCGGTGAAGCCGCTGTATACCTCCGAGGACACCGCAGCGCTGGTCGATCCCGGGGTGCCGGGGATCGCGCCGTTCACGCGCGGGCCCTATGCCTCGATGTACACCGGGCGCCCGTGGACCATCCGCCAGTATGCGGGCTTCTCCACGGCAGAGGAATCGAACGCCTTCTATCGCCGCAACCTTGCGGCCGGGCAGAAGGGTTTGTCGGTCGCATTCGATCTCGCCACGCACCGCGGCTATGACAGCGATCACCCGCGCGTCGTCGGCGATGTCGGCAAGGCGGGCGTCGCGATCGATACGGTGCGCGATATGGAGATCCTGTTCGACCAGATCCCGCTCGACACGATGAGCGTATCGATGACGATGAACGGCGCGGTCATCCCCGTGCTGGCCTTCTACATCGTTGCCGCCGAACGGCAGGGCGTCGCCCAGGACAAGCTGGCAGGGACCATCCAGAACGACATTCTCAAGGAGTTCATGGTCCGCAACACCTATATCTATCCGCCCGAACCGAGCATGCGGATCGTTTCGGACATCATCGCATATACTTCGGCCAACATGCCGAAATTCAACAGCATTTCGATTTCGGGCTATCACATGCACGAAGCCGGGGCGACGGCGGTGCAGGAACTGGCCTTCACCATCGCCGACGGCAAGGAATACGCCAAGCGCGCGATGGAAGCGGGCCTCGATATCGATGCCTTTGCGCCGCGCCTGTCCTTCTTCTGGGGCATCGGCATGAACTTCTTCATGGAGATCGCCAAGATGCGCGCCGCGCGCGCGCTGTGGCACGATGTCATGGAAGGGCTGGGGGCGCAGAACCCTAAGTCGAAGATGCTGCGCACGCACTGCCAGACCAGTGGCGTCTCGCTGCAGGAGCAGGACCCCTACAACAACGTGATCCGCACCACGGTGGAAGCAATGGCGGCGGTGCTGGGCGGAACGCAGTCGCTGCACACCAATGCGCTGGACGAGGCGATCGCGCTGCCGACCGATTTCAGCGCCCGCATCGCGCGCAACACGCAGCTGGTGATCCAGGAGGAGACCGGCATCACCAATGTCGCCGATCCGCTGGGCGGCAGCTATTACATCGAAAGCCTCACCGCCGCGCTGGTCGAACAGGCCAAGGCCATGCTCGACGAGGTCGAGGCGGCCGGCGGAATGACCGAATATGTCGCCAGCGGCAAACCCAAGGCGCAGATCGAGGAGGCGGCAGCCGCCAAGCAGGCCAGTGTCGACCGCGGGGAAACCGTCATCGTCGGCGTGAACAAGTACCGCCGCGACAAGGAAGACGAGATCGACACGCTCGATATCGACAACCACAAGGTCCGCCAGAGCCAGATCGCGCGGCTGGAAGAAGTGCGCGCCAAGCGCGACGATTTCGCCTGCCGCGCTGCGCTCGACGCCCTGGCGCGCGGGGCCGCCCAGCGTGAGGGGAACCTGCTTGCCCTCGCGGTCGAGGCTGCGCGTCACGATGCGACGCTGGGCGAAATCAGCCAGGCGATGGAAGACGCCTATGGCCGCTACGACACGATTCCCAAACCGGTCCGCGGGGTGTATGCTGCCGCCTATGCCGAAGACGATCGCTACCAGCAGGTCGTCGAAGGCGTGCAGGCGGTCGAACGCCGGCTCGGGCGCGCACCCCGGCTGATGGTCGCCAAGATGGGCCAGGACGGGCACGACCGCGGCGCCAATGTCATTGCCAGCGCGTTCACCGACATGGGCTTCGAAGTCCTCTCTGGCCCGCTGTTCCAGACACCCGGTGAAGCCTGCGCCATGGCGCTGGAACACGATGTCGACGCGATCGGCGCCAGCAGCCTTGCCGCGGGACACAAGACGCTGATCCCCGAGCTGATCGGGCACCTGCGCGATGCCGACCGTGCCGATATCAAGGTGATCGCGGGCGGGGTGATCCCGCAGAAGGATTACGACTTCCTGCGCGATGCCGGGGTGCAGGGCATCTACGGCCCGGGCAGCAATGTCGTCGAATGCGCCGCCGACGTGCTGCGCTTGCTCGGCCACAACATGCCGCCCGCGGGCGAGGATCTGGACGAGGCGGCGCAGTAGTGAGCGCATCTTCGTCCCCTGCCTTCCTGCCGCTTGCCGCCATGATGTTCGCGGCCGGGCTGGGCATTCCGGTTTTCGCGGCGCTTAACGCGGGGCTCGGCCAACAGCTTGGCGGGCCCGTGGCGGCGACGGCGGTGACCTTCGCGATCGGCTTCGTCATCGCCACTGCGATGCTGGTATTCACCGGGTTTCCCGCCGCCAGCACCTTCACATTCGAACGGCCCTGGTTGTGGATCGGCGCCGTCATGATGCTGTTCTACGCCACTTCGGTGGCCTATTCCGCGCCGCGTATCGGGCTGGGCAATGCGATCTTCTTCGTGCTGCTGGGCCAGATCGTCGCTGCGGCGATTATCGACCATTTCGGCCTGCTTGGCTCCATCCAGAGCGCGATCACCCCCAAGCGCGCGCTCGGGCTGGCGGTCATGGCATTCGGCCTTTACCTTGCCAGGAAGCCTGTATGACCCACATCCGCACCGACTGGACCCGCGACGAGATCGCGGCGCTGTTCGACCTTCCCTTTACCGAACTGCTGTTCCAGGCCGCGAGCATCCACCGCGAGTTTCACCCGCCAAGCCAAGTCCAGCTGTGCACGCTGCTCAGCATCAAGACCGGCGGGTGCCCGGAGGATTGCGGCTATTGCTCGCAGTCGGTGAAGGCCGACAGCGGGGTCGAGGCAACCAAGCTGATGGAAGTACAGTCCGTACTCCAGCGCGCGGCGCAGGCAAAGGACCAGGGCAGCCAGCGGTTCTGCATGGGCGCCGCCTGGCGCAATCCCAAGGATCGCGACATGCCCGCGATCGTCGAGATCGTGAAAGGCGTGCGCGCGATGGGGCTGGAGACCTGCATGACGCTGGGCATGCTGACGCCGAAACAGGCCGACATGCTAAAGGAAGCGGGCCTCGACTATTACAATCACAATGTCGACACCGGCCCCGAATATTACGAGCGGGTGATCTCCAGCCGCAAGTATGAGGACCGGCTCGACACGCTGCAGAACGTCCGCGATGCGGGCATCAATGTCTGCAGCGGCGGGATCGTCGGCATGGGCGAAACGCGCAGCGACCGGGTGGGCTTCGTCCACACGCTCGCCACACTGGAACGCCATCCCGAAAGCGTCCCGGTCAACGCGCTGGTCCCGGTCAAGGGCACGGTGCTGGGCGATATGCTGGCCGACACGCCGCTCGCCAAGATCGACGATATCGAATTCGTCCGCACCGTGGCGGTCGCGCGCATCACCATGCCGATGAGCATGGTGCGCCTGTCGGCCGGACGCGAGAGCATGAGCGAGGCCACTCAGGCGCTGTGCTTCCTCGCCGGGGCGAATTCGATCTTCACCGGCGACAAGCTGCTCACCGCGCCCAATGCGGGCGACGACACCGACGCGGCGCTGTTTGCCAAGCTGGGCCTGACGGCGCTGCAGCAGGAAGAACCGATGCGCGCCTGCAAGGTGGCCGAGCCGGCCGAATGATCATCCTGTCGTCCCTGCTGCTGACTGCGCAGGCCGCTGTCGGCATGCCCGACTGCGCCGACCCGCAAGTCCAAAGCGAGATGAACATCTGCGCGCATCGGGAATGGGAGCAGGCCGATGCCGAACTGAACGCGCTGTGGCCGCAAATGCGCGCGATCATGCAGCGCGAGGACGGTTATGCGGTCGAGGATGACCAGCCGGGCTATTGGGAGAGCCTGCTGGAAGCCCAGCGCGCCTGGATCGCGTACCGCGACGCGCACTGCCGGCTGTCGAGTTACGATGCGCGCGGGGGAACGATGCAACCGCTCCTCCACAGCACCTGCATGACCGCTCTGACCGAGCGGCGAACCGAAGAACTGCGCGAATTGACGCGCAATCAGATGTCCGGCGAAGCGAAACCCGGAACGGAGAACTGACACCGATGTTCACGAAAATCCTCATCGCCAATCGTGGCGAAATCGCCTGCCGCGTCATCAAGACGGCCAAGCGCATGGGTATCGCGACCGTGGCGGTCTATTCCGATGCCGATGCGCGCGCGCCCTTCGTTCGCATGGCGGACGAGGCGGTGCATATCGGCCCCGCAACCGCTTCGGAAAGCTATCTGGTGGCGGACAAGATCATTGCCGCGGCCAAGCAGACCGGCGCCGAAGCGGTGCATCCGGGCTATGGTTTCCTGTCCGAACGCGCGAGCTTCGTCGAAGCGCTGGAAGCGGAAGGCATCGCTTTCATCGGCCCGCCGGTGAACGCCATCGCTGCCATGGGCGACAAGATCGAGTCCAAGAAGCTCGCGATGGAAGCGGGCGTCAACGTCGTCCCCGGCTTCGTTGGCGAGATCGAGGATACCGAACATGCGGTGCGGATTTCCAACGAGATCGGCTATCCGGTGATGATGAAGGCCAGCGCGGGCGGCGGCGGCAAGGGTATGCGGCTCGCCTATTCTGAACAGGACGTGCGCGAAGGCTTCGAGGCGACCAAGCGTGAAGGCCTCAACAGCTTCGGCGATGACCGCGTGTTTATCGAGAAGTTCATTCTCAATCCGCGCCACATCGAGCTCCAGATCCTCGGCGACAAGCACGGCAATGTGATCTATCTCAACGAGCGCGAATGCAGCATCCAGCGCCGCCACCAGAAGGTGGTCGAAGAGGCCCCGTCGCCCTTCGTCACACCCAAGATGCGCAAGGCCATGGGCGAGCAATGCGTCGCGCTGTCGCAGGCGGTGGGCTATCACAGCGCGGGCACGGTCGAACTGATCGTCAGCGGCGCCGACAAGACCGGCGAGAGCTTCTACTTCCTCGAGATGAACACTCGTTTGCAGGTGGAGCATCCGGTGACTGAGGCGATCACCGGGGTCGACCTGGTCGAGCAGATGATCCGTGTCGCGGCGGGCGAAAAGCTGGCGATGACGCAGGACGATGTCAAAATCGACGGCTGGGCGATCGAGAACCGCGTCTATGCCGAAGATCCCTATCGCGGCTTCCTGCCGTCCACCGGGCGCCTGGTAAGGTACCAGCCCCCGGTCGAACCATGGGCCGATGATGGCGCTGCCAATGGCCGCCGCGGCGTCGACGGCATCCGCGTCGACGACGGCGTGTTCGAAGGCGGCGAAGTGTCGATGTTCTACGACCCGATGATCGCCAAGCTGGTCACCTGGGGCGAAACGCGCGACGAGGCGGCCGATCTGCAGATCGCGGCGCTCGATGCCTTCCGCATTGAGGGGCTGGGGCACAATGTTGATTTCCTCAGCGCGATCATGCAGCACCCGCGCTTCCGTTCGGGCGAACTGACCACCGGCTTCATCGCCGAGGAATATCCCGATGGGTTCACCGGCGCGCCCGCGTCCGACCAGCTGACGCGGGTTCTGGCCGCGGTCGCCGGCGTCATCGCCACGGCCGATGCCGACCGCGCGCGGCGCGTCGAAGGGCAGCTGTCCGACGACCTCTACGCTCCCGGCGACTGGACCGTGCGCATCGGCGAACGCGAGGAAGGCTCGACATCGCACGAAGTGCGGCTCGAGGAAGCCGCGCTGACCGTCGATGGCGAACCGGTCACGCTGGAAATGCAGTACACCCCGGGCGAAACGATGGTCGATGTCGCGCTGTTTGAAAACGGAGCGGACGACGATGCCGATCCGGTTGCGCGCTACACGCTCCAGCTGCGGTCCACCCGGACCGGCTATGCCATCACGACGCGCGGTGCGACGCATCATTTGCGGATCCTGCAGACGCGGGTCGCGCATCTCGCGGCGCATATGATCGAGAAGACCCCGCCCGATCTGTCGAAAATGCTGATCTGCCCGATGCCGGGGCTACTGGTGAAGCTGCACGTAGCCGAAGGCGAGGAGGTCCAGCCGGGCCAGCCGCTCGCCACCGTCGAGGCGATGAAGATGGAAAACATCCTCCGCGCCGAAAAGCAGGCGACGGTGGGGAAGATCAACGCGGCGGAAGGCGATTCCCTCGCGGTGGACGAGGTGATCCTCGAACTCGAATAGTTCGCGGATCCGGCGCAAACGGAACTTCCTGCGCAAGATCGGTTCAGCGGTGCTTTCCGTTTCGCGCAGGTTTCCCCGCCGAGCCGGCCAAAATGGTAAATGCTCTGGAATCCCTGCGCCAAGGGGTAGATAATCCGTGCCTTCGGGTTCGCCTTGTGCATCCACGCAGGAGGTTTCGAACATGGCACGCATGGGTACCGGTTTCTTCGATGCGAAGGGCCACTATTTCAAAACGCCGGACGAGGCGACGATCAGCGACTTGTCGGCCATTCTCGGCAAGATCGGCGACGGCGAAAGCCTCGCTCCGGGTATAGCGCACACGCTGCTGCATCGTCGCAGCGAGATCGAGCAGCTTTTCACCGACCACGACCGCATGCTGGCAGAGTACGAGCCGGTGGGCGCGGCCTCGGTCACGCGGCTGGAAACGCGGCTCAGCTGATCAGGTCGCTGCCGGCGCAAGCGCGAGGTGGTAGCATTGGTTTTGCGGACCATTGGCGTAGTCCGCGAAAGCTTCGCCGGCGATAAATTCGCGCTTGGCATACAGTGCGACCGCGGGGGCGAACCGCTCGTTCGTGCCCGTCTCGAGGCTGAGCCGGGAAATCCCTTCTGCTGTGGCGATCGCGATCAGGCGGTCGAGAACTGCCGATGCAACTCCGCGGCCCAGATGGTCCGCATGGGTGCGCATCGATTTGAGTTCGGCACTATCGGCGGACAGGCGTTTCATCGCCCCGATGCCGACCAGCACTCGTCCACGCCATGCACCCAGCAGCGTGATGCCCGGTCCGGAAAGGCCACTCTCGTCGAGCGCAAAGCTGGTACCCGGCGGCGATATCGCCAGCATGTCGCGCTGGTGATAGGCGACCAGTTCCCTCACTGCAGGATCGGAAAGGTGGGCGGGGCGGATGTCGAGCACCATCCCCGCAACGATGCGCGCGGCCGGATCGGCGGTCAATGCGCCTGCAATTGTTCGTCGAGGAATGCCGCCATGTCGGTCATTTCGACATCGCGGGCGAGATAGGCTTCGCCGATCGCGCGGAGCAGGATGAACGGCAGCGTGCCCGCGTCCATCTTCTTGTCGTGGAGCATGTGGTCGGCAAGCCGCCGACCGCCGCAGTCGAGCCCCAGCGCGGAAATTTCCGCGGGCAGGCCGGCAGCATCGACCGCGGCAGTCACGCGCTGCGCGTCGGCCAGCGAAATTTCTCCGCGCCGCGCCGAATAGCGTGCGGCCAGGACCATCCCCAGCGCGACGCCTTCACCATGCAGCAAACGGTCGGAAAAGCCGGTTTCCGCCTCGAGCGCGTGGCCGAAGGTATGCCCGAGGTTGAGCAGCGCGCGGGCCCCGCTGGTCTCGCGTTCGTCCTCCGCCACGATCCGCGCCTTGGCGGCAACGCTGGCGGCGACGGCGCGTTCGGTGGCAGCGGGGTCGAGGGCGACGACGGCCCGGCCGTCCTGTTCGAGCCAGTCGAAAAAGCCGCGATCGCCGAGCACGCCGTATTTGAGAACTTCGGCATAACCGGCGCGAAGTTCGCGTTCGGGCAGCGTGCCCAGTGTGCCCAGATCGGCCAGCACCAGCGAAGGCTGGTGGAACGCGCCAATCAGATTCTTGCCCGCCGCGGTGTTGATCGCGGTCTTGCCGCCGACCGAACTGTCGACCTGCGCCAGCAGCGTGGTGGGCAGTTGCACGAAGCCGCAGCCGCGCTTGAGGATCGCGCAGGCAAAGCCGGTCAGGTCGCCGACCACGCCGCCGCCCAGCGCGAAGACATGGTCGCCGCGTTCGACACCCTGGTCCAGCAGCCAGTCGGTCAGCCGGGCGAGACTGTCCCAGCTCTTCGATGTTTCGCCGGGCGCGACATCGTACCAGCGCGGTTCGATGCCCACGGCAGAAAGCGAATTGCCGACGGCTTCGCCCCAGTGTCGGCGCGCGTTGGCATCGGCCACGATGCAGGCATAGCGCTTGCGCAGGAAGGGCCGGGCCTGCGCTGCCAGATCGGCCAGCAACCGGTTGCCGACACGCACTTCGTAGCCCCGGCCGGCCAGTTCGACGGGAATTACAGCCATGCGTCTATCGCACTCAGGATGCTCAGCGCGGTTTCGGTGTGCGGCGCATCGTCGGTGACGACATGGACCTGCGCCTCGGCATAGGCGTCGCCGCGCTGGTCCTTGAGCTGCGTCAGGATTGCGCGCGGATCGCCCTTGCGCAGCAGCGGCCGGCTGTCGCGCCGCGCGGTGCGTTCGACCAGCGTATCGATATCGCAATCGAGCCACACCGCGATGGCGCGGTCGAGGATCAGGGCCCGGGTCTCGGGATCGACGAAGGCGCCGCCGCCGGTGGCGATCACGCCGTGGCCTTCCTCGACCAGCCGGGCAATCACCCGGCGTTCGCCGGCGCGGAAATAGAGTTCGCCATGCGCTTCGAAGATTTCGCTGACCGACCGGTCGGCGGCGCGTTCGATTTCCTCGTCGACATCGATGAAGTCGGTGTCGAGCAGCGCCGCGAGGCGGCGTCCGACCGTGGACTTGCCGACCCCCATTAGGCCGACCAGCACCACGGGGCGATCGATCCGCCGGGCAAGGCCGCCGATTTCGGCAGGCGTGAAGGCTGTTGCATGGGTCATTGCCGCCGTGCCTAGAACTGGGCTAGGGCGCGGGCAAGGTATCAGCACTTGAAACGGGACGCGAAAATCTTGGCGATGAGCGGGAGAAGGATTGCAGGTCTCTTGGCAATATTGTTCGCCGTGCTGGTGATCGCGGCGCTGATCGATGGCGGCGAGGAACCGCTGCATCCGATCGAACAGGGTATCGATATGCCGGAGGCTGCACGATGAAATCCGCATGGCTGGCGGGCGGCGCCGCACTGGCGCTGAGCTCGGCGATGGTTCTCGCGCAGGACGCACCGGTCGATCTGCTGCCGCCGGGTTTCGACGAACCCGCGCCGGCACCGACCCCGACGCCGACACCCCGGGCGACGCAGGCTCCGGCCGCGCCGGGACCGGCTGCGGCACCACGCGACCCGGGCGAAGCCGGCGCATCGCAATCGGGCGAAGTAGTGCAGCCCCTGCCGACACCGCCGGCGCCGGTCGGCGGGACCGACCTCGACCTGGCCGACTTGCCGACGCTCGAAGAGCTCGAGGCGATGTCGACCGACGAACTCGACGAATTGCTGGGCCTGAAGCCGAAATTCGACATCCCGCCCGCGGCACGCCGGTCGATGGAACAGGTGGGCATTCTCGGCCAGCGCGAGGGCGGTCTGCCGGCTGCTTCGCTGGCGCGCCAGCCTGCCGCGCTGGTGCGCGCGGTGCTGGCCGGTACGACGCGTCCGATGGTTTCGCGCTGGGGGCACATCCTGCTGCGCCGCGCCCTGGCCAGCCGACTGGCGACGCCTGAGGAAATGGATCCGGTCGAGTTCGCGACGTTGCGGGTCCGCGCGCTCAACGCGCTGGGCGAACATGTCGTCGCCCGCGCCGTCGTCCAGGATATCGACACGGCAAACTATTCGCCCGCGCTCACCGATGCGGCGGTAGAGGCCTATATCGGCAGTGCCGACATTATCGGCGCCTGCCCCGCGGTGCGGCTGGTCGATACCCGGCGCGACGATGCCGAGTGGCAGATGCTGGCGGGGATCTGCAATGCCTATGCGGGCGAGGCGACCCGTGCGCAGAACGACCTGCGCCGCCTGCTGTCGCGCACCGAGGACGACCGTATTGACGTGCTGCTGGCGCAGCGTGTGGCGGGCTCCGCCGGGCGCGGACGCCGTGCGGTAACCATCGAATGGGACGGGATCGCGGCATTGACCCCGTGGCGGTTTGCCCTGGCCAATGCGCTGGGCGAGCCCGTGCCCGACGAATTGCTGGGCGATGCGGAGCCGGACCTGCTGCGGACCGCGGCGCTCACCCCCGCGCTTACCCCGCTGCAGCGCGCCCGCGCAGCGGACATTGCAGCGGCCAGCGGCATCCTGTCGTCGGCGGCAATGGTCGATCTCTACAGCCAGATTTTCGCGGAGGAGGGCGCCGAGGGCGATGCCGCTGTCACCGCGTCGCGCCTGCGCGAAGCGTATGTCGGAACAGATCCGCTGCAGCGGCTCGCCGCGATCCGCGATATCTGGGGCGGCGGCGGCGGCGAGTTTTCCTATGGCAGGGTGGTGCTGACTGCCTATGCCGCCGCGCGCCTTCCGGTCGACGATGCATTGGCCGACGATGCGGACGGCCTGGTCGCGGCCATGCTCGCGGCGGGGCTCGATCGCGATGCGATGCGCTGGGCCGGCGTGGTGGATGACGGCAGTGTCGGCTGGGCCATGCTGGCCCTGGCCGATCCCGACGGTTCGGCAATGGTCAGCGATGGCGAACTCGATGGCTTCGTGGACGAAGACGATTCGCCGCGGCAGCACAAGTCGCGCATGCTGCTCGCGGGGCTCGCGGGCCTGGGGCGCGTCGCGGATGCCGAAATAGCCGAGTATGGCGAGCGGCTGGGGATCGACCTGGCGGCGCAGACACGCTGGACGCGGATGATCGAACGCGCGGCCGAAGTCGACAATCCGGCGCTGGTCGCCATGCTGGCGGGGCTCGGCATGCAGGGATCGGGCTGGGACCGCATGACGGCGCGGCACCTGTTCCATATCGTTTCCGCATTGCGGCGCGTGGGGCTGGAAGCCGAAGCCAGAATGATCGCCGCGGAGGCGGTCGCGCGCGCCTGACATGGGCGCTTCGATCGCCGATTTTCTCGCCATGCTCGCCACCGAGCGCGGGGCGGCGCGCAATACGGTTCTCGCTTATGGCCGCGACCTCGAACAGGCGGAGGAACTGATCGGAACCCGGCTGGAGGACGCCCAGCCGGCGCAGCTCGCCCGGTTGGGACAGGGCTGGTCGTCGCTGGCCCCGGCGACGCTGGCGCGCAAGGTTTCAGCCCTGCGGCAGTTTTTCGGTTTCCTCGTCGATGAAGGGCTGCGCGAGGATGATCCGACGCATGCGCTGCCGCGCCCTGCCACGCGCCGCCCGCTGCCGAAGATCTTGTCGCATGCCGAGGTCGAAGCGCTGTTCGCGACCGCGGAAGAAGAGGCCCGGGGCAATGCCCCGCTCGCGGTGCGGATGCTGGCGCTGCTCGAAATGCTCTACGGTTCCGGGCTGCGGGCCACCGAACTGGTTTCGCTGCCGCTTTCCGCAGTACCGCGCGATGCGCCGTTTCTCACCGTTACCGGGAAGGGCGGCCATGCGCGCATGGTTCCCGTCAGCCAGCGGGCCGATACCGCGCTCAAGCGGTGGCTGGCGCTGCGCGGATCCGATTCGGTTTGGCTCTTTCCCTCGCGCAGCGGGCACATTTCGCGCGTGCGCCTGTTCCAGCTGCTCAAGGCGCTGGCGGTGCGCGCCAACCTCGCGCCCGAGAAGCTCAGCCCGCATGTCCTGCGGCACGCCTTCGCCACGCATCTGCTCGAAGGCGGGGCTGATTTGCGCGCGCTGCAGACGCTGCTGGGCCATGCGGATATTTCGACCACGCAAATCTATACGCATGTCGATGCCGCGCGGTTGGTGAAACTGGTCAACGAACGCCATCCGCTTGCACGCGCGCGCGCTTCGGACTAGCGCCGTAGCATGATTTCCTATCTCGAATTCGAGAAGCCGGTCGCCGAGCTTGAACAACGTATCGCCGAACTGCGGAGCGCAGCGGAGGGCGATGATGTCGACATCACCAACGAATTGCAGCGGCTCGAGCTGAAGAGCGCGAACCTGCTCGCCAGCACCTATCAGGCGCTCAGCCCGTGGCAGAAAACGCAGGTCGCGCGGCACCCGTCGCGCCCGCATTTCCGCGATTATGTCGAATATGCCTTCGACGAATTCGTGCCGCTGGGCGGGGACCGCTGCTACGGCGACGACGAGGCGATCCTCGGCGGGTTCGCGAAGCTCGATGGCCGCAAGGTGATGCTGATCGGCCATGAAAAAGGCAACGATACCGCCAGCCGGGTCCGCCACAATTTCGGCATGGGCAAGCCCGAAGGCTACCGCAAGGCGATCCGGTTGATGGAAATGGCCGGACGGTTCGGCCTGCCGGTGGTGACGCTGGTCGACACCTCGGGTGCCTTTCCCGGGATCGAGGCCGAGGAACGCGGCCAGGCCGAAGCCATTGCGCGTTCGACCGAGGCCTGCCTGGCGTTGCCGGTGCCGATGGTGGCCGCGATCGTCGGCGAGGGCGGATCGGGCGGTGCAGTCGCGCTGGCCAGCGCCGAGCGGGTGTTGATGATGGAACACGCGGTCTATTCGGTGATCTCCCCCGAAGGCTGCGCCTCGATCCTGTGGCGGACCGCCGAGAAGGCCCCCGATGCCGCCGAGGCGATGAAAGTGACCGCGCAGGATCTGGCCGCGCTGGGCGTGATCGACCGGATCGTGCCCGAGCCTGTCGGCGGGGCGCATCGCGATCCGCGGGTGGCGGCAACCGCGCTCGGCGATGCGATCGTGGAAGAGCTGGACGCGCTGGCGCGGCATGCGCCGCATGAACTCAAGCGGCTGCGCGAAGAGCGTTTCCTCGCGCTCGCCGGTTGAGGACGCGGTACCCCGGCGGGAACAAACCGCCGCATGATCCGGTTCTTCCCAACATATTCAACGCCTCGCGCGACAGGCCGGGAATGTCCGGCGGCCGCGTGCCAGATTTATGGGGACCGCCGCTCATGACGCGCATTTCACTCGCCGCCGCCGCATCCGTTTCGACACTCTCGCTGGCGCTGGCCGGCTGCATGGGCACGGGGAACATCCCCAGTGCGTCCACCCCGATCACGCAGAGCGAGGCGCAGATGGGCGCCGAGGCGCATCCGCAGCTGCTCAACGAGTTCGGCGGAGCGATGAGCGGCAGCCATGCGCAATATGTCGAACAGGTGGGCAAGAACATCGCGGTCCAGTCGGGCCTCGGCAATGCCCGCGAATCCTTCACCGTCTCGCTGCTCAACAGCCCGGTGAACAACGCGTTCGCGATCCCCGGCGGTTACGTCTACACGACCCGGCAGCTGGTTGCGCTGATGAACAACGAAGCCGAACTGGCGGCGGTGCTAGGCCATGAAGTCGGCCACGTCGCCGCGCGCCATTCGCAGCGCCGGCAGGCCACGGCACAGCGCAACACGCTGCTCGGCGCGGCCGGTGCGATCCTGTCGGGTGTCCTCCTCGGCAATAGCGGGCTCGGGCAGCAGCTCGGCCAGGCTGCCTTGCAGGGATCGCAATTGCTGACGCTCAAGTTCTCGCGCTCGCAGGAACTCGAGGCGGACGAGCTCGGCATTCGCTATCTCAACTCGGCGGGCTACGATCCGCGCGCGATGGGCACGGTGCTGCAGAGCCTCGCGCTGCAGAATGCGCTCGATGCCCGCGTGCAGGGACGCGACAATGCCAATATTCCCGAATGGGCATCGACCCACCCCGATCCGGCCAGCCGTGTGCAGACCGCGCTGGCGAAAGCGCAGGCCACCGGCGTCACCGGCGGCGTCACCAATCGCGATACCTTCCTGACCCGGATCGACGGGCTGACCTATGGCGACGATCCGTCGCAAGGCGTGGTCGAGGGCCGGCGCTTCATCCATCCCGATCTGCGGCTGGCATTCACGGCGCCGCAGGGTTTCTACATGATCAACGGGACGAGAGCGGTCACGATCAATGGCCAGAGCGGGCAGGCGCAATTCTCGCTCGCGCCGTACAACAATGACCTCAACAGCTATGTCACCAGCGTTTTCGCCGGGGTGAGCGAGCAGCAGCAGATCCGGCCGCAATCGATCCAGCGGACCACCGTCAATGGTTTGCCCGCCGCCTACGGGACGGCGCGCGTCGCATCGGGTAACGGGCAGGTCGACGTGACCGTTTTCGCCTATGAGTTCGCCAGCGACCGCGCGTACCACTTTCTCGCGATAACCCCGGCTGGCCAGACTTCGGCGTTCAACGACATGTTCGCATCGATGCAGCGGATCGACTCGCAGACCGCGGCGAATGTGATTCCGCGGGTGGTCGATGTCGTGACGGTCGGCAGCGGCGATACGGTCGCCTCGCTCGCGCGCCGGATGGCCTACAGCGACAACCAGATCGACCGGTTCCGCGTGCTCAACGGGCTGACTTCGAATGAAGGCCTCAGCGTTGGGCAGAAGGTGAAGATCGTCGTCCGCGGGCGATGAACTGCAGCAATTGATCGGGACAAAGAAAAGGGGCGGCGGGTTGAACCCGCCGCCCCTGATTTTCGTCGGGAGTTACCCCGCGTCTTCGCTGCCGCCCATCGTCGTCGAAACGGTGTTGAACGTCGTGCTCAGCTGGCCGCCGAGGTTGTCCATCGCGGTGATCGCGGCAACGGCGATCAGGGCAGCGATAAGGCCGTATTCGATTGCGGTTGCGCCTTCTTCATCGCGGCGCAGCTTGCGGAAAAACTTCATAATTCGTCTCCTGGTTCAGTCTTCGTACCCGGCCCACTCCAAGAATGTAGAGCGGACAATTATGCGTTCTGCAGCGAAGTGGTTTAAAAACCCCTAACCGCTGCGGTCAGCCGCCCATTGCGGCAGCAGCCGCGGTTGCGATTCTCGACCACATGGTCGTCGCAGACGCGCCGAAAGCCTGGAGCCCGCCAATCATGGCGAGAAAGATCAGGGCGAAGATCAGCCCGTATTCGACGGAAGTGGCGCCGCGATTATCGCGTTCCAACATGCGCAGGAATTTGATCATGCCCGGTGCCCCCACTCGTCGCTTGTCTAAGCTGACATGGGATGTTTACGCTGGGGCGGGTTAAGAAATCGTTGAGAGTGGTCGCGAAAGTGGAAAATATCCCGACATGGACCTGCGTCGTCGCGCTGGCGCTGCGCGACGGGAAGGGGCGCTGGCTGATGCATCGGCGCCCCGCGGACAAGCACCATGGCGGGCTCTGGGAGTTTCCCGGCGGCAAGGTCGAGACGGGCGAAACCCCGCGCAATGCGCTGGTTCGCGAGATCGAAGAAGAGCTTGGCCTGGTCATCGAACCGGCGGCCTGTGCGCCCGTCGGCTTCGCCGAGGAGACCAGCGGGGAAGGGCGCCCGCCGATTGTCATCATGCTTTACACTTCGGTCTGGGACGGGAGCGGTATGGGCGCGCTCGAGGGGGGTGAAATCGATTGGTTTACCCCTGAGGAGGCGGAGCTACTTGCCAAACCCCCGCTCGATGTCGCGCTGGCGGCAAAGTTGTTTGCAAAAGGGGTGATTTAGGGATTGCCAAGCTGTGGGTGCCTGCCTATGTGGCGCCCTCCAAGCGCGCCCGTAGCTCAGCTGGATAGAGCACCAGACTACGAATCTGGGGGCCGGAGGTTCGAATCCTTCCGGGCGCGCCACAAAAGGCCATCCTTCTCCGGAAGGGTGGCCTTTTGTGGTTCTGGAGGAGGCGCAAGGGCGCCGGTGCCCGCAAGCCGCGGAGTAGGGCGGTCAGTCGGCCTCGTCTTCGAGCCAGTGCATGTCGTCATCGCTGAAGCCGAAGTGATGGCCCGCCTCATGCACCACCACGTGGCGCACCAGATCGTCCATTCGGACCCCGGTTTCGCGCCATTCGGCAATCAGCGGTTCGCGGAACAGCCAGATGCGCGGCGGGAGCTGCCCGCTCTGCCAGATCGATTGGTCGGGCAGGGGTTCGCCTTCGTAGAGGCCGGAAAGATGCCAGCGGTCCGTGATATCGACCGATGCCAGCTGCTCGGGGGTCGCGAAATCCTCGACCTGCAGAACGACATCGCCCATCTGGTCGCGGAACTGCGCAGGCAGTTCGGCGAAAGCCGTTTCGGCCATTGTCTGCATCTGGGCCCGCGTGGGCGCTTGTCGGTCATGCATGGTGAAGCCGATATGGGTTAGCCGGCCGGGCCCCACAAGACCGGAACCGCGCCGCCGGTGACCGGTTCATCTTCCAAAGGAGATAAGAAACATGGCCGATGCCACGAAGATTTTCGAACGCCTGAAGGAAGATCACGATCGCCACCGCGAGCTGCTGGACAAGCTGCTCGACACGAGCGGGGATACGACCGAGCGCAAGTCGCTGTTCGAAGAGCTGACCAAGGAGCTCAAGAGCCATGCTGCCGCAGAAGAGCAGGCGCTGTATTCCACAATGCTGCGCAAGCCGCCGACGACCGGCGAAACGCGCCATTCGGTAGCCGAGCACCATGAGATCGAAGAGGCGCTCAACGACCTTGCTGCGACCGATATGTCCGAAGGTGGCTGGCTGACGAAATTCAAGAGCTTCGAGCACCAGTACCGGCACCATATCGACGAGGAAGAGGAAGACCATTTCCCTGACTTCGAGCGGCATCTCGACGAAGATGACATGAAGCACATGGAACGGGTCTTCGAGCGCCGCAAGGACGAGGAAATGGCGGAAGCCGAAGTGACGCCCGAGAAGAAGGAAGACGCGAAGGAATAGCGCGCAGCGCAGGGGGCGGCACATGAGTGAAGACAAGCAGGCGGATCCGAGCCGCACTTCGGCGCTGTCGCCTTCGGTCGAGCCCGGGGTCTGGCGCTATGCCAGGGCCTCGCGCGCGAGCGTAATCGTCGATGCTGCCGACTATTTCGCCATCATGCAGGAAGCGATGCTCAAATCGCGCCGTCGGATACTGCTGATCGGCTGGGATTTCGACACGCGGATACATCTGGAACGCGGGCGGCGCTGGTGGCAGCGCGCGTGGAAACGCGGGTACCCGTCGCGGCTCGGCAGTTTCATCGCCTGGCTGGCGCGTCACCGCAAGCAGCTCGACATCCGTATCCTGAAGTGGAGCGTAGGCGCACTGTCGACTATGGGCCGTGCCTCGATGTGGTGGGATCTTGCCCGCTGGTTCCGTCATAGCCGGATCAACTTCCACTTCGATACCGCGCATCCGATCGGTTGCACGCATCACCAGAAGATCGCCGTGCTCGACAACAAGGTGGCGGTGTGCGGCGGAATCGACATGACCGACAAGCGCTGGGACACGCGCGATCACGACGAGGTCGATCCGCGCCGCAAGACACCGCACGGGCGCAGTTACGGCCCGTGGCACGATGCCGCGATGCTGATGGAGGGCGAGGTCGCCACCGCGCTTGCCGAGCTGGGCGACGACCGGTGGACATCGGCCGGCGGTGCCGAGCTGCCCGAAGTTCCCGATGCCCCCGGCAGCCCCTGGCCCGATGCGCTGATCGCCCAGTTCGAAGATGTCGAGATCGGCGTGGCACGTACCCGCGCTGCCTACCGTGACTGGGAAAAGATCACCGAGATCGAGCAGCTTTATCTCGACCAGATCGCTGGCGCGAAGCGGTTCATCTACGCAGAAAGCCAGTATTTCGCATCGCGGGCGATCGCCGAAGCGATCATCGCCCGCCTGGGAGAGGACGATCCCCCGGAAATCGTCATCGTGCATCCGTGCCACGCCGATGGCTGGCTCGAACAGCAGGCGATGGATCATGCGCGTGCGGAATTGGTGCGCGCGATCGGCGAAGCGGATCCGCAGCGCCGGTTTTCGCTCTGGTCCCCATTCACCGGCGAGACGCCGATCTACGTCCACGCCAAGATCATGATCGTCGACGACACGATCCTGCGGATTGGGTCGGCCAATCTCAACAATCGCTCGATGGGCCTCGACAGCGAGTGCGATGTGTTCATCGATTCTGACGCGCAAGGGCAATGCGCACGCCGCCGATGCGATCGCGGCTCTGCGCCATTCGCTACTCGGAGAACACTGCGGCATCGATGAAAACGAGGTTGGCGAATTGCTGTCGCGGCACGGGTCGATGGCCGCGTTGATCGACCATTCGCAAGGCGAAGGCGGCCGAAATTTGCGCCGCTACCATCCTCCCGAACTCAACGACGTGCAAAAGGGCCTCGCCGATAGCGCGCTGCTCGATCCGGAGGACCCCGACGACATGTTCGAGCCGTTTGCAAACGGCGGGCTTTTCCGCAAGGGGAGCAGGCTCAAGCGGTTTCGCGACAAGTTCAGGAGGATCAAGGGAACGTGAGCAGCCTAGTTGGACCCGACGAGGACGATCCGCGCGGCAAATTGCCCGTTCCGGAGCATGTGCAGGATGCGATCCGCACGCTCATCGAATGGACGGGCGACGATCCCGCGCGCGAAGGCTTGCTCGACACCCCCAAGCGGGTGGCGCGCGCGTGGAAGGAATATTGCATCGGGTACACCGAAGACCCGGCAGTGCACCTCGATCGCGTGTTCGAGGAAGTGGGCGGTTACAACGAGATCGTCCTGCTCAAGGATATTCCGTTCCAGTCGCATTGCGAACACCACATGGCGCCGATCATAGGCAAGGCCGCGATCGCCTATCTGCCGCATGACCGCGTCGTCGGCATTTCGAAGCTTGCGCGCGTGCTGCATGGCTTCGCGCGGCGGCTGCAGGTCCAGGAACGCCTGACCGCCGAAGTGGCCGACTGTATCTGGGAAAATCTCCAGCCGCAGGGCGTCGCGGTGGTGATCGAGGCATCGCATGCCTGCATGACCGCGCGCGGCGTGCGCACGCCCGGTGTCGGCATGGTCACGAGTAGGATGATGGGCACCTTCCTCGACGACCATCGCAGCCGCGAAGAAGTGCTCAAGCTGATGGGATACGGCTGACCGCCCGGGCGGCCGGCTCCGAGGTCAAACCCGCAAGTAAAAACGCCCCGCCGGGCAGCAAGCCGGACGGGGCGTCTGTTTGCGTGTCGGCAGGGCCGATGGCTTACATCTGGCCGAGCATGTGTTCCGCACTCGAGACCGAGAAATCGCCCGGTGCTTCGACATTGAGCTGGGTAACCACGCCGTCCTCGACCACCATCGAATAACGCTGACCGCGCTTGCCGAGGCCGAAGCCCGAACCGTCCATCGTCAGGCCGACCGCTTCGGCAAAATCGCCATTGCCGTCGGCGAGCATGGTGATGTCGTCGGAACCGGCAGCGCTTTTCCAGGCGCCCATCACGAAGGCGTCGTTGACTGCCGTGGCGACGATTTCGTCGACGCCCTTCGATTTCAGATCGCCGGCCTTGTCGACATAACCGGGCAGGTGCTTGGCCGAACAGGTCGGGGTGAAGGCGCCGGGCACGGAGAACAGCGCCACCTTCTTGCCCTTGAAGTAGTCGGCCGAGCTTACCTGCTCGGGGCCGTTCTCGGTCGCCTTGACCATTTTTACATCAGGCAGCTTGTCGCCTACCGAAATCGTCATAACAAAACTCCGTCTATCGCGTGTGCCGGGTGAGGTAAGCTGCACCGCGGCGATGCGCAAGCTCCCTGCGCGGGTTGCGGCCCGGTGGTTGGTACGGGGCCGGGGGAGGGGATGTTGCCCTCGTTCGGCTGGGCGGCTAGGGCCGCTGCCATGCGGCAGCCGCGCACTCCCCCCAGGCGGCCACCACCCCGATAGACTGAGGATTTACTGTGAGCGAATTCACCGATTACGTCATCAAGGACATTGCCCTGGCCGATTACGGCCGCGCCGAGATCGCCATTGCCGAAACCGAGATGCCGGGCCTGATGGCGCTGCGCGAGGAGTATGCGGCAAAGCCGCTGAAGGGCGCGCGGATCACCGGTTCGCTGCACATGACGATCCAGACCGCCGTGCTGATCGAGACGCTAGTGGCGCTCGGCGCGGATGTGCGCTGGGCGACCTGCAACATCTACTCGACGCAGGATCATGCCGCGGCGGCCATCGCGGCGCAGGACATCCCGGTCTTCGCGATCAAGGGCGAGAGCCTGGCCGACTACTGGGACTATGTCGGCCGCATCTTCGACTGGTCGACCGATGAGGATCCCGACCAGACAGCGACCATCATTCTCGACGATGGCGGCGATGCGACCATGTTCGCGCTGTGGGGCGCGCGCGTCGAAGCGGGCGAGGAACTGCCCGAGCCGCAGAATGCCGAGGAAATCGAATTCCAGCGCGCGCTCAAGGCGTTCCTCAAGGCCAAGCCGGGCTATCTGACCAAATCGGTCAAGAACATCGTCGGCGTGTCGGAAGAAACCACCACCGGCGTCCACCGCCTCTATCATCTCGCCAAGCAGGGCAAGCTGCCGTTCCCCGCGATCAATGTGAACGACAGCGTGACCAAGTCGAAGTTCGACAATCTCTATGGCTGCCGCGAATCGCTGGTTGATGCGATCCGCCGCGCAACCGACGTGATGCTGTCGGGCAAGGTCGCCTGCGTCGCCGGCTTCGGCGATGTCGGCAAGGGGTCGGCGCAGTCGCTGCGCAACGGCGGCGCGCGCGTGCTGGTCACCGAAGTGGATCCGATCTGCGCGCTGCAGGCCGCGATGGACGGCTTCGAGGTCGTGACGATGGAAGAAGCGGTCAAGGTCGCCGATATCTTCTGCACCGCGACGGGCAACGAACACGTCATCACCGCCGAACACATGAAGGCGATGAAGGACAAGGCGATCGTCTGCAACATCGGTCACTTCGACAGCGAGATCCAGATCTCGGCGCTCGACAATTACGAGTGGAACGAACTCAAGCCGGGTACCGACCTGGTGAAGTTCCCCGACGGCAAGGAAATCATCGTGCTCGGCAAGGGCCGGCTGGTGAACCTGTCCTGCGCCACCGGTCACCCGAGCTTCGTGATGAGCTTCAGCTTCACCAACCAGACGCTGGCGCAGATCGAACTGTGGACCAAGGGCGACGAATACAAGAACGACGTCTACGTCCTGCCCAAGCATCTCGACGAAAAGGTCGCGGCGCTCCATCTCGACAAGCTGGGCGTGAAGCTGACCAAGTTGAGCCAGAAGCAGGCCGATTACATCGGCGTGCCGGTCGATGGTCCGTTCAAGCCCGAACATTACCGTTACTGACGGCCGTTCCGGTCTGGATACACACGCATGAACGCGCGCGGGGGCATTGCATCCCCGCGCGCGTAGGCATAGCTGGCGGGTAATGGACTCATCTCCCGCACTGCTGGCCGTCATCGGCCTTTTGCTGGCGCTTTGGACCGCGGGTGCGGTGTGGGTGATGCTGCGCGCCAGCGGACGCGAACAGCGATCGATCGCCAGTCGCAAGACCGCCCAGCGCCTGTCGCGGCTAATCGAGGAAGGTCCCGCCATTCCGCTGCTGGTACGGGCCGACGGGCGGATCGAGGCGCCCGACCGGCTGGCGCGGTGGATCGGGCTCGAGAAAGTCCCCGAATATCTCAGCGAGCTGGCTGGCGGCGAGGGGCGCGGGCTCACCGAAGCGCAGATCGATACGCTGACACGCAATGTCCGGCGCACGCAGAAGACCGCCAAGCCGTTTCGCATGGCGATCAATGTCTCACCCGATTCGGGCAAGTCGCTGGCGCTGCAGGGGTCGCTGGCCGACCCGGCGGTGTCCCCCGGCGGGTCAGCGCTCGTCTGGGTCTTCGACTTCAGCGACAGCCAGGCGGAACTGACTCAGCTGCGCGAGGAAGCGGCGCGCGCTCGCGAGGATTTCGGCGCGCTGGTCGGGCTGATCGAGGCCGCCCCGATGCCGATGTGGTTCCGCGGGGCTGACATGCAGCTGCGGCTGGTCAACCAGGCCTATGTCGCCGCGGTGGGTGCCGAAAGCGCCGACCAGGTCGTTGCCGACCAGGTCGAACTGGTCGAAACGGTCAATGGCCGCACTGCGGCCGAGGTTGCGCAGCAGGCGGCCGACCGCCGCCAGCCGATCGAACGCATCCTCAGCGCGACGATCGAACGCGCGCGGCGCACGATCCGTGTCACCGACCTCCCGCTGATGGGCGAGGGGATCGCCGGCTATGCGGTCGATATCGAGGAAATGGAGGAGCAGGCGCGCGAGTTCCGTGCCTTCCGCGAAGCGCAGCGTTCGATGCTCGACCAGCTTTCGATCGGCGTGGCGCAGTTCGATGCCGGCCACCGCATGACCTTTGCCAACCAGCCCTTCCACCGCGTATTCGCGCTCCCCCCGGCGTGGTCAACGAACGCACATCGTTCGGGCAGATGCTGCTGATCGCGCGCGAAAACGGCCGGATCCCCGAAGTGCGCGACTTCCCCGCCTGGCGCAACGAGCTGACCGAGTGGTTCCAGCGCGACGAGCCCCACGAAGAAGCCTGGCCGCTGTCCGACAGCACCCATCTGCGTATCGTCGCGCAGCCCCTTCCCGATGGGGGGCTGGTGATGATTGCCGAAGACCGCACCGAACAGCTCGCGCTGTCGGCAACGCGCGATACGCTGCTGCGCACGCGGACCGCGACATTCGACAATCTGTTCGAGGCGCTTGCTGTGTTCGCGCCCGACGGGCACCTCGAACTGTGGAACCGGGGTTTCCCTGGCGCCTGGGGGATCGATCCCGAAGTGCTCGACGGGCACCCGCAGGCCGAAGACCTGTTGCAGGCGATCTCGCGCAATCTGTCGGACCCGGCTTCGGTTTCGCAGCTCAACCAGGTGATCCGTGCCGCCACGCTCGATCGCAAGAAGAGCAATGGCCGCATCGAGCTCGCCGATGGCCGGACGCTCGACTTCACCGGCGTGCCGCTGCCCGATGGCAATGGGATGCTGACCGTGCTCGACGTCACCGCGTCGCAGCAGGCCGAGGTCGCGCTGCGCGAACGCAATCGCGCGCTCGAGGAGGCCGATGCGGTGATGACCCGTTTCCTCGCCAATATGAGCTACGAATTCCGCACTCCGCTGACCTCGATCGGCGGGTTCGCTGAACTGCTGACCAGCGGCATCGCGGGCGAGCTGTCGCCGCAGGCGACCGAATATGCGCAGGCGATTTCGCTGTCGGTCGGGAAGCTGACCGAGCAGGTGGAGAACGTGCTCGACCTGTCGCAATCCGAAGCGGGCCTGATGCCGCTGCGCAAGAGCACCTTCACGCTGTTGCCCTTCCTGACCAAGATCGTGCGCAAGGAAGAACAGCGCATCCATGATGGCGAACTGACGCTCGACCTGAAGGGCGATGCGGAAAAATCGGTGACGGCCGATCCGCACCAGCTGCGCCGCGCGATCTCGCAATTGCTCGACAACGCGATCAACGGCACCCCGCGCGGGGGGCGGATCGCGATCGATATCGGGCGCAAGCGCGACGAGACGCGGATCGTGATTTCCGACAATGGCCGCGGGATGAGCCAGCACGAGCTTGCTCGTGCGCTGGAGGGCATCCGCATGTCGTCGGACGGCAAGGGTATCGAACGCCGCCACGGGCTGGGCATTCCGCTGGCGCGGCAATTGGTCGAAGCGCATGGCGGTACGCTCGAGATCCGCAGCCGCAAGAACAGCGGCACCACTGCAACGATCACCCTACCGTGAAAATCGCGCTGCCCGATCTCGCGGCGATGGAGGCGTTCGGCCAGCAGATCTCCGCGAAGCTGGCGCCGGGCGATGTCGTGGCGCTTTCCGGTACGCTGGGCACTGGCAAGACCACGCTGGCGCGTGCGATCATCGCGGCGCTCGGTCACGAGGGCGAGGTGCCTTCGCCGACCTACACGATCATCGAAACCTATGACGGCCTGCCGGTCCCGCTGGTCCATGCCGATTTCTACCGGCTCGAGGATCCCGCGGAAGCTGCCGAGCTGGGGCTCGACGACTACCGGGAGGGCGCCGCACTGCTGGCCGAGTGGCCCGATCACGCGGGCGGTTTCGCCCATGAGCCGAACTGCCTCGCCATTGCGCTGGAAAAGGTGGGCGAAGGCCGCGAGGCCGTTGTCACCCCGGGCACATCTTGGCAAAGCCGCTGGCCATGAGCGATGCGCCTTTCGACGAGATTCACGAGTTTCTGGGTGGCACCCGGTGGGAAGGCGCGGAAATCGCCCCTCTCGTCGGCGATGCCAGCTTCCGCCGCTACTTCCGGGTAAGGATGGGGGGTGACAGCGCCATGCTGATGCATGCGCCGCCGCCGCACGAGGACCCGGAGCCGTTCCTGCACGTGGCGCACTGGCTCGACAGGAACGGCCTGCGCGCGCCCCGCATACTGAGCGAGGACGCCGCCAATGGCTGGGTGCTGATCGAGGATTTCGGCGACCAGCGCATGCGCGAATGGATCGATGCCCATCCGGCCGACGAGCGCGGGATCTACGCGCAGGCGATCGATACGCTGGTGGCGCTCCACCGGCTGCCGCCCGGCCCGTTCGAGCCCTATGACATGGCCGTCTACCTGCGCGAAGCGATGTTGCTGGTCGAATGGTATTGCCCGGCCATGGGGCTGACGGTCGATGTGCCGGCCTATCGCGCCGCATGGGAAACCGCACTCGAGCCGCTGCTCGCGAGGCAGGATCCCGGCGTCACCGTATTGCGCGACTACCATGCCGAAAACGTCATGCTGCTCGAACCCGGCAAGCTGGCGGAAGCCCAGGGATTGATAGATTTCCAGGACGCGCTGGTCGGCCATCCGGCCTACGACCTCGTCAGCCTGCTGCAGGATGCGCGGCGCGAAGTATCGACCGAACTCGAATGCGAGATGCTGGGCCGCTACCGTGCCGCGGCTGACCCGGGGCCCCATTTCGAAGCCGATTATGCCCGGCTCGGGGCGCAGCGGAACGCCAAGATCGTGGGCATTTTCACGCGTCTCGCCAAGCGCGATGGCAAGGCGCGGTATCTGGCAATGATCCCGCGCGTCTGGCAGGCGATGGAACGCGATCTGGCGCATGAAGCGCTGGCGCCCGTCGCCGCGTGGTTCGACGCGAACATCCCACAGGAAATCCGCGATACCGCCGGAGGGGAAATCCAGTGACCACACTCGTCTCCGACACGGCCATGCTGATGGCCGCAGGGCTGGGCAAGCGCATGCGCCCGCTTACCGCGACCACGCCCAAGCCGCTGGTGCGCGTGGCCGGAAAACCCCTGATCGACCGTGCGCTCGACCGCCTCGAGGAAGCCGGTGTCGCAAGGGCCGTGGTCAATGTGCATTACTTGGCCGATGCGATCGAAGCGCATGTCGGTGCGCGCAAGGCGCCCGCGGTGACGTTCTCGGACGAACGCGAGCAATTGCTCGAGACCGGGGGCGGCATGGTCAAGGCCGCCGCCGCCGGGCTGCTGCCCGATCCGTTCTTCGCTTGCAATGCCGACAGCATCTGGCTCGACGGCCCGCAAAACGCGTTCAGTGATCTTTCGGCCGGGTGGGATCCCGAGCGCATGGATGCGTTGCTTTTGCTCGTCACGCACGCGCGCGCCCACAATTTCGACGGTTCGGGCGATTTCTACATGGACCCCGCCGGCCAGCTCACGCGCAAGCTGCCCGGCCGGATCGCGCCCTTCATTTACACCGGGATCCAGCTGGTATCGCAGCGCCTGCTGCGCGATGCACCGGACGGCAAGTTTTCGACCAATGTTCTGTGGGATCGCGCGATTGCCGAAGGGCGGCTCTACGGTGTCGCCTTTACCGGACGGTGGTACGAAGTCGGCACGCCTGCGCATATCCGCCCGACCGAGGAAGCACTCAAGGGTGGCTGAGCGGCAGGGGCCGAAGGTTTATTCGATTGCCGCACATCGCGGCTTCGCCGATGCCCTCGTCGCTGGCCTGGTCCCGCGTTATGCCGACGACGAGTTCGGCCTGGCGCGCCTGACGCTGCTCGTCCCCAGCAGCCGAGCCCGGCGCACGATTTCCGAAGCCTTCATCCGCCACGCCGGCGAACAGGGCACGCCCGGACTGCTGATGCCGCGCATGGCGGTGGTCGGCGATCTCGATCTCGATGAAACGCTCGGCCCGCTGCTCGACCCGCTGGGCGCCGCCGACATACCCCGCGCTATCGAACCGCAGCGGCGGCTGTTTGCACTGGCCCGGCTGATCGCGGACACGATGGGCGACGAGGCACCCGGCGGTGCAACGCTGCTGCGGCTCGCGCGTGAAACCGGGGCAACGATGGACCGGCTGCTGGTCGAGGGCGTGGGTCCTGAAGAACTGGTCGGCGAAAGCGTGCTCGACCTGTTCGGATCGTTGTCCGATCACTGGCAGCGCAGCCTCCATCTCTTTGCAACTGTTCAGGCCAAGTGGCTGGAACAATTGCAGCAATGGGATGCGCTCGACGCGGCAGCTCGGCGCAATCGCCTGTTCGACTGGGCCGCCGCGCGCTGGCGTGCTGCGCCGCCCGAAACGCCCATCGTCGCTGCGGGCGTGACCAGCGCCGCACCTTCGCTTGCGCGGCTGCTGAGAGTGGTCGCCGATTGCGATCAGGGGGCGGTGATCCTGCCCGATTTCGATCTCACTATGCCGCAGGCGGTGTGGGACGAATTGGGCCGCGCCGGGGCGACGCCCGAACCCGGCGCCACGCCTTTCGCACGCGAGGATGCGGTGACGCATCCGCAATACCACCTCAAGTTGCTGCTCAACCGCATGGGGATCGCACGCGAGGAAGTGCAGCCGTGGCATCGCCGTGGCATCGCCGCGGCGCAGCCCGAACGCAGCCATGCGCTCGGATCGCTGTTCCTGCCGCCCGAAGCGAGCAAGGGATGGGTCGACCTGCCCGCCGAGAAACGCCGGTTGGCAGGCTTGCGCATCATGACCTGCGCCAATCCGGAGGAAGAGGCGCAGGCGGTCGCCCTGCTGGTCCGCGAGGCAGTGGAACAACCGGAAAAGCGCGTGGCGGTGGTCACGCCCGATCGCGCGCTGGCGCGGCGCGTGGTCCACCACCTCGACCGCTGGAACATCACGGCCGACGATTCGGGCGGGCGCCCCTTGTCGCAGACCGCTGCCGGCCGGCTGTTCCTGCTGCTTGCCGAGATCGTCGCCGAAGATGCCGCCCCTGTTTCGCTGATGGGGCTGCTGGGCCACCCGCTGGTCGATGGCGGGATGGAGCGCGGCGTCTGGCTACGGCAGCTGCGCCGGGTCGAACGCGCGCTGCGCGGGCCGCGCAAGGCGGGCGGCCTGGCCCCCGTCGCGGCTATCGCGGCGCGGCTGGCCCAGCGGCATGGCCGCGTGGCCGATTGGTACGCCGCGGTCGATCAGGCGCTTTCGCCGCTGGTGGCGCTGCACCGGCAGGATGCCATCCCTATGCACGCCTTGCTCGATGCGCTGGTCGAAAGCGGCGAGGCGCTGTGCGGCGAGAAGCTCTGGGCACGCGAGGACGGCCGTTCGCTGGCTGGCTTCGTGGAGGAATTGCGCGGCCATGCGCGCGAGGCCGGGTTCGCGCTGGCGCCCGGCGAGGCCGCAATTGCGCTGCGCGATGCCATGGAACAGGTGGCGGTCCGGCCTCCCTATGGGGGGCATGCGCGGGTGCAGGTGCTCGGGCTGCTCGAAAGCCGGATGAACCGCGCCGAACTGGTAATCTGCGCCGGACTGAATGAAGGCGTCTGGCCGGTCCGCGGGGGGATCGACGCGCTGCTCGCCCCGCCGGTGCTCCGCGCGCTGGGCGTGCCCGGGGCCGATTTCCGTATCGGACTGTCGGCGCATGACCTCGCCGGGGCGCTCGGCGCGCCCGAGGTGGTCCTGTCGCGTTCCGAAAGGGACGAGGCCGGCCCGGCCATTCCCTCGCGTTTCCTGCTGCGCGTGCAGGCGCTGCTGGGCGAGCTGCTCGATCGCTACGAGGACCGCAAGACGGTCGCGCTGGCGCGGGCGATGACCCGCGCGCCGAGCGCGCCGGCCTATCCGCGCCCGGCACCGCAGCCGCAGCCCGAACAGCGCAAGGTCGACATTTCCGCGACCGCGCTCGATCGCCTGCTTGGCGATCCCTACCAGTTCTATGCTGACCGGATCATGGGGCTGAAGGATCTCGACGCGCTGGACGCCGAACCTTCGGCGCAGTGGCAGGGGACGGTGGCGCACGCCATCCTGCAACGCTGGCACGAAACGCGCGAGCGGGATCCTGCCGCCCGCCTCGCCCCGATCATGCAGGCCGTGCTCAACGAAGAGAACGCCGATCCGCTGATGCGGGGGCTGTGGCAGCCACGGCTCGAAGCCGCGCTGCGCTGGATCGAAGAGGAGATCGGTGCCTATGACGACCGCCGCGTGCTGGCGGTCGAGAAGCACGGCGCGATGACTTTCGACGGCGTCCATGTCCACGGCCGCGCGGACCGGATCGACCGGCTCGCGGACGGCAGCCTTGCCATAATCGATTACAAGACCGGTACGCCGCCCAGCGGGGCCCGGGTCGAGGCCGGTTTCGCGTTACAGCTTGGCGTCCTCGGCCTGATCGCCGAACGCGGCGGTTTCGAAGGTCTGGCCGGCGACGCGCAAGGCTACGAATACTGGTCGCTTGGCAAAGCCAAGGATGCGGAAAACCGCTACGGTTTCGGCTATGTCGACGTCCCGCTGAAAGTCGGGCGCAAGACTTCGGGCGTGGCGCCCGAGGAATTCCTGCCGCTGACCGCGGACAAGCTGACACTGGCCACCAACCGCTTCATCAAGGGCAATGACTCCTTCACGGCGCGCGAGAACCCTGATTATCCCGCCTATGACACCTATGATCAGCTGATGCGGCTCGATGAGTGGATCGCGCACCAGGATGGCGGAGAAACGGCGTGAGCGGGACCGTCTACGAACTGCAGGACAAGCAGCGCCTCGCGGTCGATCCGCAGGACAGCGTGTGGCTTTCGGCCAGCGCGGGGACCGGCAAGACGCAGGTCCTGTCGGCGCGTGTGCTGCGGCTGCTGCTCGAACCGGGCGCCGATCCTTCGCAGGTCCTGTGCCTCACTTTCACCAAGGCGGGCGCGGCTGAAATGGCAGTGCGTGTCAACGCGGTACTGGCGCGCTGGGTCCGGATGGACGATGCGCAGCTGGCGCGCGAACTGGCGTTTTTGGGCGCGCCCGGCGACCCAGAAACGCGCGCGCGGGCCCGGGCGCTGTTCGCCCGCGTCCTCGATTGCCCCGGCGGCGGATTGCGGATCGATACGATCCACGCCTTCGCCCAATATCTGCTTGCCGCCTTCCCCGGCGAAGCGGGCATGCTGCCCGGATCGCGTCCGATGGAAGACCGCGAGCGCGACCTCCTGAGCCGCGATGTTCTCTCGGGCCTGCTGGCCGAAGGCGACCGAGGCATCGCCGGGGCGATCGCCGAGATGAGCAAGCGCAAGGGACCCGATGCGGTCCGCGGCTGGCTGATGCGCTGCGCGCGGCACATGGACATGTGGCAGGGGCCGGGCAGCTGGCAGCCGCCGATGCAGCCGCGCGTGTTTCGCTTGCTGGGCCTCCCCGCCGATGCCGATGCCGCATGGGTTGCAGACGCATGTTCGGACGCGGCGTTTCCCGGCGCCAGCCTGCGCGCCTGCCTGGCCGCCAGCCGCGGCTGGTCGGCAAAGACGGGCCAGACTTGTGCCGATTTTCTCGAAAGCTGGCTGGTAAGCGATACGGAGGCCCGGCTTGCCGCGATCGACGGGTTTTCCAAGACACTGCTCAAGGCCGATGGCACCCCGCGCAAGATGGCCGGGGCGGAAAAAGTCGATCCGGACTTCCCGGCCAACCAGGAACGGGTGGCCGAAGCCGTGGCCAAGGTGCGCGAACGCGCGGCATTGCTCGAACTGGCGGCATTCCTCGGCCCGCAGCTCGAAGCGGGACGTGCCTTCGCGCTTGCCTGGCACAGGGCGAAGGAACGCGAAGGGCTGGTCGATTTCGACGATCTCATCGCCCGCGCAGCCACGCTCCTGTCCGACAGCGCGATGGCCGACTGGATCCGTTACAAGCTCGACCGCAGCTTCGATCACATCCTCGTCGATGAAGCGCAGGATACCAACGCGGCGCAATGGGCGATCGTGAAGGCACTGACCGACGATTATTTCGACGGTTCGGGCGCGCGCGGCGAGGCGGTGCGCACGATCTTTGCCGTGGGCGATTACAAGCAGGCGATCTTCGGCTTCCAGGGGACCAGCCCGGAGAACTTCCGGCAGGCGCGCGATTTCTTCCGCGACAAGATGAATGCCGCCGCCGATGCGGCCCGCGATACGCGCGGTGCGCCCGATATTCGCGGACTGGAGGAATACGGCCTCGGCCGGAGCTATCGCACCAACCAGCAGGTACTCGGTTTTGTGGATCGGGCGATCGATGCGATCGGCCATGAGGGGTTCGGGCTCGATCAACGCAGCGATCCGCATACGGGCAGCGGCGAACCCGGACTGGTGGGTCTGTGGCAGGTCGTTCGTGTCGCCGAGGAAGAAGACGACGGCGGTGAGCGCGAAGGCTGGCTGGCGCGGCACGACCGCTTGCTGGCCGACAGGATCGCGCGGCAGGTGGCCGAATGGCTCGACCCTGCCGGCGATGGCTTTACGTTGTCGCGCGGGACCAAGCGCCGCGCCAGCGCAGGCGATATCATGGTGCTGGTCCAGAAACGGCGCGACCTGGCTTCGCTCATCGTCGCGCGGCTGTACCGCCACGGTGTCCCGGTGGCCGGGGTCGACCGGCTGCGTCTCGGCAATCCGCTGGCAGTGAAGGACCTGATGGCCGCCTTGCGCTTTGCCGCGCAGCCGCTTGACGATCTCACGCTGGCCAGCCTGCTGGTTTCGCCCTTGCTGGGCTGGAGCCAGGAGGATTTGCTGGCGCACGGCTACCGGCCGAAAGGCGTGCGCCTGTGGGAGCACCTGCGGGGCAGCAGCGATGCGTTCGTTCGCGGCACGGTCGATGCGCTGCGCGACATACTACGGCGGGCCGATTACGACAGCCCGCAGCAATTGCTGCACTGGATATTGCTTGGCGCGCTCGACGGGCGGCGCAAGCTGGTCGCGCGGCTGGGCCGAGAAGCGAACGATCCGATCGACGAATTGCTCAATGCCGCCAATGCCTACGCAAGCGCGCATACCGCGAGCCTGCAGGGGTTCATCCGCTGGTTCGATGCTGGCGATGGCGAACTGAAGCGCGAAGCCGGGGAGGGCGGCGACCAGGTCCGGGTGATGACCGTCCACGGTTCGAAGGGGCTCGAAGCGCCCATCGTCATCCTCGCCGATGCCGCTATCCGGCCCGATGGCGCGGGCGATCTGGTGCTGGAGGAAGAGCTGCCGGGATCGGCGACGCCGCGCACCGTTCCGCTGCCGGGTCTGACCAAGGAAGAAAAGGTCGGCCCTGTTGCCGAGGCTGACGCTGCGGAAGCGGCCAAGGCGATGCAGGAACATTGGCGGCTGCTCTATGTCGCGCTGACGCGCGCGCAGGAGGCGCTGTTCATTACCGGCTCGCTCGGCCCGCGCGATGCGAAAAACGGTCCGCATGACGATAGCTGGTATGCGCGGCTCGCGGCACTGTTCGATCAAGACGAGGCGCTGGCGGATCCCATCTGGGGTGCCCGCTGGGAATTGGGCGAACACGCTGCCCCGGTTGCGCCGTCCGCGCCCGATACGGATTGCGACGGCATGCCGCTATTGCCCGACTGGGCCACCACGCCGGTCGGGCCGGAGCCCCGGCCGCCGCGCCCGCTCGCCCCTTCGGGGCTAGGCGAGACCGAGGGCAGCGATCCCCCGCTGCCACCTGCCAGCGTGGGCGCGGCCGCGCGGCGCGGGACGTTGATCCACGCGTTGCTCGAGCGCTTGCCGCAGATCGCTGGGGAAGACCACGATGGCAAGGCGCGCGCATGGCTGGAACGGCAGGCGGGTGACCTGGCGCCGGCGGAGCGTGAGGAAATGCTTGCGCGGGCAACGCAGGTCCTGGCCGAACCGGCGTTTGCGGAAGTGTTCGGACCCCGCGCATTGGCCGAAGTGCCCTTGGCCGCGACGGTCGAGGGGCAAGTGGTCATGGGAACCGCGGATCGCCTGCTGGTCATGGCCGACACGGTGACAGTGGTCGACTTCAAGACCGCCCGGCGTCCGCCCCTGTCTCCCGAGGCCATTCCCGACGCCACGCTCAAGCAGATGGCCGCCTATGTCGCGGCGCTCGAGACGATCTATCCCGGGCGCAGGGTCGAGGCGGCGGTGCTCTATACCCAGACGCCGCAGTTGTTCGCCTTGCCGGCCGCGCGGCTGGCTGCCTACAAGACCGCGTTTGCGGCGCCGCAGGAAAGTTTTGCCCTGCCGCCCGTTGAGTAACCGCCTTGGCCGCCCACATCATGGGCCACACGCTTTACAGGAGATTCCCATGGCCACCACCGCCGTTACCGACGCCAGCTTCCAGTCCGACGTGCTCGAAAGCGACAAGCCCGTGCTGGTCGATTTCTGGGCCGACTGGTGCGGCCCGTGCAAGATGATCGCACCCGCACTTGAAGAACTGAGCGAAGAGCTGGGCGACAAGGTGACCATCGCCAAGATGGACATCATGGAAAATCCCGATGTGCCGGGTTCGATGGGCGTCCAGTCGATCCCCTATCTGGTGTTGTTCAAGAATGGCGAACAGGCAGCGCAGATGCGCGGTGCAGCACCGAAAGGCCAGCTCAAGCAGTGGCTTGAAGGCGAACTTTAATCCATTTTCGCATATAGATCGGCAAGCTCGTCCCACAGGGCCGGGCTTGCCGCACCCAGCAGGCCCGTGCGGCCCACCTCGTCGACGCGATAGGGTGAGCCGTCGGGCCGCGCTGCTTTGCCCCCCGCTTCATTGAGCCACAACACGCCTGCCGCATGGTCCCAGGCGAGCGTGCGTTCGAAGATGGAAACATCGTTCGTGCCCAGCGCCAGCCGCGGATATTGCTCCGCCGCGCAATAGGGAATGTCGACGAGCTCGTACGCCGGGGCGATATGACGGCGCGTGGCGTCGCGGCGCTGCTCCTCCATAAAGATCAGCGAAATCGCCGCAATCGGCGGTGACTGTCCTGTGGGACGCGACGCCACCCGCTCGCCGTCGATCATGGCGCCGGCACCGCGGTGGGCGCTGCAGAAGCGGTCCGTCAGGCAATCGTAGATCCAGCCAGACTGGGCGACGCCGCCATCCGCGCGGGCGATGATGATGCCGAAGGGCGGTTTGCCGGCAGCGAAATTGCGCGTGCCATCGACGGGATCGACAATCCAGCAGGGCCGGTCGAGCCGCTCGACGATCGCCGGGTCCGCATGCGCGGTCTCTTCCCCGACGAACGCGAGCGAGGCATCGATCGCGGCCAGGCCTTCGCGCAGCAGCGCCTCGCTGTCCTTGTCGGCAATCGTCACCGGGTCGTTGCCGCCCTTGTCCTCGACTTCACCCGCTGCGAGATTGCGATAGCGCGGCAGGATGGCGCGTTCGGAAACCCGGCGCATGAGATCGAGGATCTGGTCGTCGAGCGCGGTCACGAGCGATAGTCCGCATTGATCGAGATGTAGCCATGCGTCAGGTCGCAGGTCCACACGGTCGCGCGCCCGTCGCCGACGCCGAGATCGACATCCATGCGAATGTCCTCGCCTGCCAGATGGGCGGCCACGGGAGCTTCGTCATACTCGGCCAGCGGCTGTCCGTCGCGCGCGGCCCAGATACCGCCGAAGCCGATCGACAGACGGTCGCGGTCTGCCGGTTCGCCGGCCTTGCCGACCGCCATGACCACGCGGCCCCAGTTAGCATCGCCGCCCGCTATCGCCGTTTTGACCAGCGGCGAATTGGCAATGGCAAGCCCGACGCGCCGGGCGCTGTCGTCGCTTGCCGCACCGGCAATCGCTATTTCGATGAATTTCTGCGCACCTTCACCATCGCGGACCACCAATTGCGCGAGGTCGCGGCACACCTGGAGAAGCGCGGCGTAAAAGGCGTCCGCCCCCGCATCGCTCCACGACGCAAGCGGGGTATTCCCGGCCTTGCCGGTGGCGAACAACAGCACGGTGTCGCTGGTCGACGTGTCGCCGTCGACGGTGATGCACGAATAGGTTGCCGCATTCGCCCGGCCGAGCATTTCCTGCAGGAATTCGGGCGCCACCGCCGCATCGGTAAAGACATAGCCGAGCATCGTCGCCATGTCGGGGGCGATCATCCCGCTGCCCTTGACGATCCCCGCCAGCGCGGCGCGGGTGTCGCCCAGCATCGCATGCGCGCCCGCGCCCTTGGTAAAGGTATCGGTCGTCCCGATCGCGCGTGCGGCGTCTTCCCAGCTGCATGGCTCGGCGGAGAGAACGGCCTCGACGCCCGCGCGTGCCCGGTCCTTCGGCAGTGGCACGCCGATGACGCCGGTGGAGGATACGAACACGGTTTCGGCGGAGCAGCCGAGCGCTGCGGAGACCTGTTGCACGATCTGATCGACCGCCTCGCGGCCGCGGTAGCCGGTGAAGGCGTTCGAATTGCCGGCATTGACGATCAATGCGCGCGCATGACCCTGGCGCACCTGTTCGCGGCCCAACTCGACCTCGCTCGAGGCGCAGGAGGATTGGGTGAAGACGCCCGCCACGGTGGTCCCTTCGGCCAGTTCGGCGAAGGTCAGATCGGCGCGGTCCCACTCCTTGTACCGGGCGCAGGCGACGCGCAGCGTGACGCCGCCGATCCGCGGCAGTTCGGGAAAGGGGCGGGCGAGGGGCGAGCGGGCAAGATCCATTGGCGCTCGTTAGGCGCAGAGCGGGGCGGGGTAAACGGTCAAGCGGGGTGGACGCGCATAGCCACACGTCCTATCTGACCGCTGCAATGCTTCGTCGCATCCTTACCCTGCTTGCGCTTCTTACCGGCCTCGCCGCCGCGGGCGCACCTGCGCATGCGCAGGCCTATGACGGGGTTTCCGGAGTCGAACTGACCGCCGGTACCGACCGCTGCATCCAGCACGAGGCCCGCGAAGGCGCACCGATCGCCGGCCAGGCGCGTGTCCTGCGGCCCGCCGCGCAGCCGGCCGAGTGCGTCCGGACCGTCGCGGTGATGATCCCCGCGGTCCACATCGGTATCGACCGCTCCTACGAATAGGCGCCCCGCGCCCGTTTGCTGCCGTATTCCTGCCCGCCGCGCACCGCGCGTGCGGGCCTCCCATCCATAAGTTCACGCGGAAGGCTCGAAGGCCCCAACATGTTCAACTCCATCATGAAATCCGTCTTTGGCTCGGCCAACGACCGCTATGTCAAATCGCTCGGCAAGATTGTCGATCGGATCAACGCGCTGGAGCCGCAGATGCAGGCGCTCAGCGACGCCGAACTCGCCGCGCAGACCGACAAGTTCCGGGCGCTCCTGGCCGAGGGCAAGACGCTCGACGACATCCTTCCCGAAGCCTTCGCCACCGTGCGCGAGGCATCGGTCCGCGTGCTCGGCATGCGCCATTTCGATGTCCAGATGGTCGGCGGCATCGTCCTGCACCGCGGCGAAATCGCCGAGATGCGTACGGGCGAGGGCAAGACGCTGGTCGCCACACTGGCGACCTATCTCAATGCGATCGAGGGCAAGGGCGTGCACGTCGTCACGGTGAACGACTACCTCGCCGCGCGCGACTCCGAATGGATGGGCCGCCTGCACAAGTTCCTCGGCCTGACGGTCGGGGTGATTGTTCCCAACATCAGCGAGCAGCAGCGGCGCGATGCGTATAACTCGGACATCACCTATTCGACCAACAACGAGCTCGGCTTCGATTACCTGCGCGACAACATGAAGCACGAACGCGGGCAAATGGTGCAGCGGCCGTTCAATTTCGCGATCGTCGATGAAGTCGATTCGATCCTGATCGACGAGGCGCGTACCCCGCTGATCATTTCGGGACCGACTGAGGACAAGTCGGACCTCTACCTTTCGATCGACGAGGTGGTGAAGACCTTCCCCGAGGACTGGTACGAAAAGGACGAAAAGCAGCGCAACATCCAGCTGACCGAGGATGGCACCGAACAGCTCGAGAAGCTGCTGATCGAACGCGGCCTGCTCGAAACCGAGAACCTCTACGACGTCGAGAACACGCAGGTGGTTCATCACGTCGACCAGGCGCTGCGCGCGGTGCACATGTTCAAGCGTGATACCGATTACATCGTGAAGGACGACAAGGTCGTCATCATCGATGAGTTCACCGGCCGCATGATGGAAGGCCGGCGCTGGTCGAACGGCCTGCACCAGGCGGTCGAGGCCAAAGAAGGCGTGAAGATCGAGCCGGAGAACCAGACGCTGGCGTCGATCACCTTCCAGAACTATTTCCGCATGTATCCCAAGCTGTCGGGCATGACCGGCACCGCGGCGACCGAAGCGGCTGAATTCTGGGACATCTACAAGATGAACGTGGTCGAGATCCCGACCAACGTCCCCGTTTCGCGCATCGACGAGGATGACGAGTTCTACAAGAACACGCAGGACAAGTTCAAAGCCATCGCCAAGGCGATTGCCGAGAAGAACGCCATCGGCCAGCCGGTCCTGGTCGGCACGGTGTCGATCGAAAAGTCGGAAATGCTCAGCGAATTCCTCCGACAGGAAGGCGTCGAGCACGAGGTCCTCAATGCACGCCAGCACGAACGCGAAGCGCATATCGTTGCGCAGGCGGGGCGCATCGGCGCAGTGACCATCGCCACCAACATGGCCGGCCGCGGGACCGACATCCAGCTCGGCGGCAATGTCGATTTCCGGATCGACGACGAGCTGAGCGAACTGGAGGACGGGCCCAAGAAGGACCTCGAAATCGATCGGATCAAGGCCGAGGTCGCTGCCGAGCGGCAGCAGGTGCTCGAAGCGGGCGGATTGTTCGTGCTGGGCACCGAACGCCATGAAAGCCGCCGGATCGACAACCAGCTGCGCGGCCGTTCGGGCCGTCAGGGCGACCCCGGGCTTAGCCGGTTCTACCTGTGCCTCGAAGACGACCTGCTGCGCATCTTCGGTCCGGATACGCTGTTCTCCAAGATGATGAATTCGAATCTCGAAGACGGCGAAGCGATCGGTTCGAAATGGCTGTCGAAGGCGATCGAGACCGCACAGAAGAAGGTCGAGGCGCGCAATTACGAGATCCGCAAGCAGGTGGTGCAGTATGACGATGTCATGAACGATCAGCGCAAGGTGATCTATGAACAGCGCGCGGAGATCATGGACAGCGAGGCGGTCGACGATGTGGTCGTCGACATGCGCCAGGATGCAGTCAATGCGATCGTGACCGAAGCCTGCCCGCCGGGCTCCTATCCCGAACAATGGGATATCGAAGGGCTCAAGACGCGCGTCCACGACGTCCTCGCCATCGATGCGCCGATCGAACAATGGGTCGAGGAAGACCAGGTCGAGCCCGAGATGATCGAGGAACGGCTGGTGGCGGAAGCCGACCGGATCATGGAAAACAAGATCGCTGCGGCCGACCCTGCGCTGTGGCGGCGGATCGAGAAGAGCGTGCTGCTGCAGGAACTCGACGGGCAGTGGAAGGATCACCTCGCCACGCTCGACGCGCTGCGGCAGGTCGTCGGCCTGCGCGCACATGCGCAGAAGCAGCCGCTGAACGAATACAAGCAGGAGGCGTTCAGCCTGTTCGAATCCATGCTCGAGAAACTGCGCGAGACGGTGACCAACAAGCTCATCCGCCTCGAACTGGCCGAGCCCGCGCCGATGCCGGCAGTCAATCTTCCCGACCTGCCCGATTTCCTCACCGGACATATCGACCCGCTGACCGGGCTCGACGACTCGAACGATGGTGACGGGTCGGCTGGGCGCGAAGCCTTGTTCGGCGCGCTGGCCGGCAGTTCACGCGCAGCCGTGGGGCCGGGCAGCTCGGCGGGCGAGAATCCCTATGCCGACATGGAAATCAGCCGCAATGCGCCTTGCCCCTGCGGTTCGGGCAACAAGTACAAGCATTGCCACGGTGCCATCGGCACCGGTGCGAGGGCGTGAACCTGTCGCCCCGCTGCTAGCTGCGGCGGGGCTGACGGACCATCGGCACCAGCGGGGGAGAACCCGGCTCGGGGTGGATCGGATCGCCGAGCGGCGCAAACCCGCAGGCGGAATAGAACCCGGTGTTTGCCGGGTTCGAATTCTCGAGATAGGCGGGCAGGCCCTGCCGGTCGCACGCGTCGAGCACGGGTTGGATGAGCGTGCGCCCCAACCCCTTGCTGCGCGCCGTCTCGCGCACGCCGATGCTGAAGAGATAGGCGTGCGGGAAATCGGGATGGCGGCTATCCATCGCGGCCCCAGTCCGGATCCCGCGCCGCACCGCCCGCGGACCGCAATGCCATAGCGTGGGGAACACGAAGGCGGCGTAATCGGGCAGCGAAAACCCGGCATCGCCGCCCGGCAGCATCCACATGCATGCCCCTTCGTCGCCCGCCGTGTAGCAATAGCCGCGCGGGACGTAGATCCGCCGCGCCTGCAGATGAAACAGATTGGCGATCCCGGCGAACGCGCCGAACAGCCACAGATTGAACGGATCGTAGCGGAAGGCATCGGCGGTGATCGCACCGACCCGCTGCGCGTCGCCCGCCCGGGCGCGTTCGAGCCCGCCGGTCAGCGTGATGTCGTCCGGTCGCATAGTGTCCTGTTCCCTCCGCCTAGACGCTAGCCCGCGCGGGACCCAGCGTCTAGGCGGAGGCATGGCCGCGCTCGCACTCGCCTTCTTCGTTACCGCCCTGTTGTACGCCAGCGTCGGGTTCGGCGGCGGATCGACCTATACCGCGCTGCTGGCCTTGGCCGAGGTCGATTACCGGTTGCTGCCGCTGCTGTCCCTCGCGTGCAATCTGGTGGTGGTGGTGGGCAGCTCGGTACGCTTCGGCCGGGCGGGCGTCACTCCCTGGCGCGGCGCGATCCTGCTGACCGGGCTGGCCGCACCGGCCGCCTTCATTGGCGGCCTGACCCCTATCGGCGAGGCCGGCTTTCTCGCCTTGCTCGGGGGGAGTCTTGTTTTTACCGCGCTCTCGATGTTGCTGCCTGTCGCTGGCGGCGATCCCTCCCGGCCGAAGCGATTTGCGCGGTCGATGCCGCTGGTGGCCGTTCCGCTCGGCTATCTGGCAGGGCTGGTGGGCATCGGCGGGGGCATTTTCCTCGCTCCGTTGCTGCATCTGGTGCGCTGGAACGACGCGCGCGCCATCGCCGCAACCGCGAGCCTGTTCATTCTCGTCAATTCGCTGTTCGGGCTGGCGGGGCAGGTCGTCAAGAACGGTCCAGGGCGTCTGGGCGCAGCGGTGGAGCTGGGATTGCCCCTGCTCGTCGCGGTCGCCGTCGCGGGCCAGGTCGGCAGCCTGCTGGCGCTCAAATACCTTCCGCAGCGCTGGATCCGCTGGGGCACAGCTGCGCTCACCGCCTGGGTGGGCGGGCGCTTGCTGTTGAATTTGTGAGAAAAGTGGCTCCCCGAGTTGGATTCGAACCAACGACCAAGTGATTAACAGTCACCTACTCTACCGCTGAGCTATCGGGGAGCAGCCCGCTGGGCAGGGGTGCGCCTATATGGGTGCGATTCCGGTTTGGCAAGCGGGCATTTCGCAAAACTTTTACGCAGCCGCACGGGCGGGTGCATCAGACCACGAATTGCTCGGCCACGATGCGTTCGTCGAGCGCGTGGCCGGGGTCGAACAGCAGCGTCAATTCGCTGTCGCGCGCGATTTCGAGCCCCACCGACGAGACGTGACGCAGTTCGCGCTGGTCGGCTACGACGGACACCGGGCGCTTTTCCTGTTCGAGCACGCGGAGCGAGATGCGGCTGCGATCGGGCAGGATCGCCCCATGCCACCGGCGCGGGCGGAACGGGCTGATCGGTGTCAGCGCCAACAGGTTCGGATCGAGGGGCAGGATCGGCCCGTCGGCGGACAGGTTGTATGCGGTCGAACCTGCCGGCGTCGCCACCAGCACCCCGTCGCAAACCAGTTCGGCGATGCGCACCTTGTCGTCGACCGTGACTTCCAGCTTGGCGGTCTGACGCGTCTCGCGCAGCAGGCTGACCTCGTTGATGGCGCAGAACGTGTGGACCGCGCCATCCTGCGTCTCGGCCTGCATCCTGAGCGGTGCGATGTGATGCGGCTTGGCCTTCCCGATCCGCTTGATCAGCGTCTCGGGATTGCGGTTGCGGTTCATCAGGAAGCCGACTGTGCCCAGGTTGAGCCCATAGGCAGGAATGATGCGGCCGGTGTCGAGCATGGCATGCAGCGTCTGCAGCATGAAGCCGTCGCCGCCGAGAACCACGACGGCATCGGCTTCTTCGAGCGGGACCCAGTCCGTAACGGAGCGAAATTCCCGCTCTGCCGCTTCCTGCGCCCGCGGGGCGTCGGAAACGACCAAGGCCAGGCGGTTGTATTCGGACATGCTTTCCGTTGACCCTCCCGTTCCGGACAAGACCCGCTTCCCGGTACCCGCGCGGTCCCTATGAAGCTACGTCCCATTTGGCAACACGTCCGAAATACTGATAACGGTGCCATTACGCGCGGATAAGGACTGGGAAATGGCCACGAACCCGAAAGAACCGATAAGGAAAACGCGCGACGCACTTACCGGTCTGGCCGATCAGCCGTCCGCGCGTGAGACGATAGCGCGCTGGCAGCGCGAATGGCCTTCGGACACTATTTCCTGTCCGATCCAGGCAATGCTCATCACGCTTGGCCGGATCGACAATGTGAATGTGGCCTTCGGGGAACTGGCCGGCGACGGTGCGCTGGTCGAAGTAGCACAGCGGATCAAGCACTTCGCCGCCGATGAGCTCGAAAGCAGCAATGCCTGGGTTGCGGCGCGGCTGAACGGTGGCACGTTCCTGCTGCTCGCGCGGCAGGAATGCAGCCGCGAACGCTGGCAATGGCTTGCCGAAGCACTGGCCGACGCCATCGCCCTGCCTATCGCCAGCCCCGAGGGCGGGGGAAGCAGCCTGCGTCTATGGCCGCGCATCGCACTCATGCGGGTAACCGAGAAGGACGATCCCGAAAGCGTGCTGGAACGCCTGGCGGCGGTGGCCGAGGGAATGCGCGAGAGCAACCGTCGGCGGATCGACTGGTCGACGGGGGAAGCGGCGCATGCCGGGCGTTCCAACCGCCAGTTCGAGGCCGATCTGCTTGCCGCGATCGACCGCAACGAGATCCAGATCCTCTTCCAGCCCCAATATTCGCTGGAAGACGACCGCATAATCGGCGCCGAAGCGCTTGCGCGCTGGGATCACCCGGTTGTCGGCCGTATCGGGGGCGGGGCGCTGTTCCAGATTGCCGAGCGGGCGGATCATATCGCGCATCTTTCGCGCCACATCGTAGAGCGCGCGCTGGAAGAGGCCCTTGCCTGGCCCCACCACCTGCAGCTTTCGATCAATATCACCCCGGTCGATCTGGCTGTCGAGAATTTCGCAATCGATTTCGCGCAGATGGCCGAGCGGATCGGCTTTCCGTTGGGGCGGATCACACTCGAACTCGTCGAACAGGTCCTGCTCGCCGATCTCGACCGGGTGAGCCGCGTGCTCGACCAGTTGAAACTGTTCGGCGTGCAGATCGCGCTGGACGATTTCGGCGCAGGCTTCTGCAATTTCCGCTATCTCAAGGTGCTGCCGATCGATTGCATCAAGCTCGATCGCTCGATGCTTGATGGTGTGCTCGAGGACGAACGCGACAAGGCAGTCGTCCACGCCATCGTCGCCATGGCGGCGGCACTTGATCTCACCGTGGTTGTCGAGGGTGTCGAGCAGGAGGCGCAGCGCGAATTCATGCAGGCGGCGGGCTGCAAGGCCTATCAGGGATTCCTGCGCGCCAAGCCGATGACGGCGCAGGAATTCCTCAAGCTCGCCAACAGCTAGGCGGCCGCCTTCTTCCCGTTTTTCTGGGCCTTGCGGACCACTCCGGACAAGCCCTTGGTCAGCTGGAACAGACCGTTGAGGCGGCTTTCGGGCGATCCCCACGCGCGGCTGATGACCAGCTTCATGTCGGGCCGCAGCTTGGCGGTGCCTTTCAACCGGTCGACATAGGCCAGCAGGCCCACCGGATCGGGGAAATCGTCCTGGTGGAAGGTCACCAGCGTACCCTGTGCACCGACATCGATCTTGGCGATGTTGGCTTCGATCGCCTGATGCTTGATCTCGATCAGCCGGACGAGGTTCGCGGTGGCGGCGGGCAAATCGCCGAAGCGATCAATCATTTCCGCGGCAAGTGCTTCGATCTCGGCCTTGTCCGCAGCATCGTTGAGACGGCGATACAGCGCCATGCGTACCGCCAGATCGGGCACATAGTCTTCCGGGATCATGATCGGCGCATCGACGGTGATCTGCGGGCTGACCCGTTCGGGCTTCACCTCGAGTCCCATGTCGCCGGCCTTGGCGGCGAGGATAGCGTCCTCGAGCATCGATTGGTAGAGTTCGAACCCGACTTCGCGGATATGGCCCGACTGTTCGTCGCCGAGGAGATTGCCTGCCCCGCGAATGTCGAGGTCGTGGCTGGCGAGCTGGAAACCGGCGCCGAGACTGTCGAGATCGCCGAGTACCTTGAGCCGTTTCTCCGCGACTTCGGACAGCTGCGTATCCTTGGCATAGGTGAGATAGGCATAGGCGCGCAGCTTGGCCCGCCCGACGCGCCCGCGCAGCTGGTAAAGCTGGGCAAGGCCGAAGATATCCGCGCGGTGGATGATGATCGTGTTCGCGCTGGGCAGGTCGAGCCCGCTTTCGACGATCGTCGTGGCGAGCAGGACCTCGTACTTGCCTTCGTAGAACGCACTCATGCGTTCTTCGATCTCGCCTGGCGACATCTGGCCATGCGCGGCGACGAACTTCACTTCGGGGATGTTCTCATGCAGCCAGTCGGACAATTCCTCCATGTCCGAAATCCGCGGGACGACGATGAAACTCTGCCCACCGCGATGGTGCTCGCGCAGCAGTGCTTCGCGCATCACCATGTCGTCCCATTCCATCACATATGTGCGGACCGCGAGCCGGTCGACGGGCGGGGTCTGAATGGTCGAAAGCTCGCGCAGGCCGGTCATGGCCATCTGAAGGGTGCGCGGGATCGGCGTTGCGGTCAGCGTCAGCATGTGCACATCCGCGCGCAGCTGCTTGAGCTTTTCCTTATGCGTCACGCCGAAGCGCTGCTCCTCGTCGACGATGACCAGACCAAGGTTCTTGAAGCTGGTCTGCTTCGACAGGATGGCATGGGTCCCGATCACGATGTCCACGTCGCCGGCGGACAGCCCTTCGCGGGTCTCCTTCATCTCCTTGGCGGAAACGAGCCGTGAAAGGCGACCGACTTTCAGGGGAAAACCGCTGAAGCGATTGGAAAAATTCTCGAAATGCTGGCGGGCGAGCAGGGTGGTGGGGGCGACCACGGCGACCTGCTGGCCATTCATCGCCGCAACAAAGGCGGCGCGCAACGCGACTTCCGTCTTGCCGAAGCCGACGTCGCCGCAGACCAGGCGGTCCATCGGCTTGCCGCTCTCGAGATCGCTTAGCACATCGGCGATCGCGCGCTCCTGATCGTCCGTTTCTTCCCACGGGAAGCGATCGAGGAACTGGTTGTAGGTGCCATCCTCGACCTCGATGACCGGGGCCTTCTTGAGCGCTCGCTGCGCAGCGACCTGCATCAATTCGCCCGCGATCTCGCGGATGCGCTCCTTCAGCCGTGCACGACGTTTCTGCCATGCCTCGCCGCCCAGCCGATCGAGCATGACCGCTTCCTCGCTGCTGCCGTAGCGACTGAGCACGTCAATATTCTCGACTGGGATGAAGAGCTTGTCGCCGCCCTTGTATTCGAGCTGCACGCAGTCGTGCTTCGATTTGCCCACCGCAATCGGTTCGAGGCCGAGATATTTGCCGATCCCGTGCTCGGTGTGGACGATGAGATCGCCCACGCTGAGCGCCTGCAGTTCGGCCAGGAAGGCATCGGCGCTCTTGCGCTTCTTCTTGCGTCGCACCAGCCGGTCGCCGAGAATGTCCTGCTCGGTCAGCAGCTCCATCTCGTCATTGGCGAAGCTGGCTTCGATCGGCAGGATCATGGCTGCAGGCTTGCCCTTGGCCGACAGGCCGAGCGCATCCTGCCAGCTCTCCGCCATCTGCACGGGCGTGCCGGCTTCCTCGAGGATCGAGGCTATGCGCGAACGGCTGCCCTTCGAATAGGCCGCCAGGAGCGGGCGCTTGCCGGCCTTGGACAGTGCTTTGAGATGATCGGCAAGCACCGGATAGACATTGTCGCCGCGCGCGCGTTCGGGGGCGAAATCGCGGCCCGACCGGAAGCCGAAGCCGACCACGCCGTCGCTTTCCGGCTCGTCGAACGGCGTCGCACGATGTGCGGGTGCAGCGGCCAGTGCATCCTTCAGTTCATCGGCCGACATATACAGCGCATCGGGCTGCAGCGGGCGATAATTGCCCTTCGCCTGACCGGTGATCGCGGTACGCTGGTCGAAATAGTCGCGCACATCCTTCACGCGCTCGTCCGCGGCGGCGAGCGCCGCCTGGTCGATCACCACCAGATCGTCCTTGCCGAGATGGTCGAACAAGGTCGCCAGCTTGTCCTCGAACAGCGGCAACCAGTGTTCCATGCCGGCCAGCCGGCGGCCTTCGCTGACCGCCTCGTACAGTGGATCCTGCGTCGCATTGGCGCCGAACATCTCGCGGTAGCGGCTGCGGAACCGCTTGATGCTGTCTTCGTCCAGCAGCGCTTCGCTCGCCGGGAGCAGGAGATGGCTATCCAGTCGGCCGGTGCTCATCTGCGTATTGGGATCGAAGCTGCGCAGGCTTTCCAGCTCGTCGCCGAAGAAGTCGAGCCGCAGCGCTTCGTCCATGCCGCTGGGGAAGATGTCGACGATCGAACCGCGGACAGCATATTCGCCCTTGTCGATCACCGTGTCGGTGCGGCTGTAGCCCTGCCGTTGCAACAGGGCGGACAGGCTTTCGCGGCCGATTTCGACACCCGGTTTGAATTCGCGTACGCTTTCGCGGATCCGGAACGGGGTGAGGACGCGCTGGAGGACCGCATTCGCCGTCGTCACGATCAGTTGTGCCTTGGCCTTGCCGGCCTGAAGCCGGTGCAGCGCGGCGAGCCGCCGGGCGCTGATCGCCAGCGCAGGGCTGGCGCGGTCGTAGGGCAGGGAATCCCACGCCGGGAATTCGATCACTTCGAGCTCGGGCGCGAAGAAGGCGGCGGCATCCACCACGCTGCGCATCGCGGCATCATCCGGTGCGATGAACACCGCGCGGCCGGTGCTGGCGCGGGCGAGATCGGCCATCACCAGCGGCTGCGCGCCGCGCGCAACCTGCGCCAGCGTGAGCGGCTGGCGGGCTTTCAGGATACGGGAAAGGTCGGGCATGGTGTTCCTAGCGTTCAAGAGCGCGCGGCGTTCCGCACACGCTGCTTCGCCCCCTGCCCGATCGGGAAGGGGGTGCGCGGCGTATCGGAAGGGAGATAGGCGCTAGCGCCGGGTCGTCAACGCGGAATATCCACGTAATCGAGCCGCTGCATCGCCGCCATCAGTTCGCCCTGGAAGCGGGGCGGGGTGGGTGCGGTCTTGAGCGCCCAGGCCATCACGTCGACGTCGTCTTCCTCGAGCAGCGCCTCGAACCAGGCCAGTTCGTTTTCGCTCCAATCGGCGTTGTAGCGATCGTAGAAGCCGCCCATCATGTAGTCGGCCTCGCGCGTGCCGCGATGCCAGGCACGGAACTTGGCGCGTTGCTTGCGGCCGTCGAATGTCAGGAGATCGGGCATGCGAAGCGCCTATCGCGCGTGCCCGCGCAGCGCAAGTTGGGATCGCTATCCACAAGCGCGGCGTCGGGCGGTGCGCTTGCCGCTTTCGCCGGCTTGGCGTTGATGGCTATGTGCGGCCATGCGCCCTGATATCCTCAACCCGCTGTTCGCCGAGACCGAGACGCTCGAAGGCGTGGGCCCCAAGCTGAAGAAGCCGCTCGACAAGCTCGGCCTGACGCGGGTGCGCGATATCGCCTACCACCTGCCCGAACGGTTCGTGACGCGGCGTGCGATCGACAATATCGACGATGGCGGCGAGGGCGAGCAGATCGTCGTGAAACTGACGATCGGCGAACATCGCAGCAGCCGCAACCCGCGTGCGCCCTACCGCGTGCTGGCGCAGGATGCGGCGGGCAACGTGGTGGCGCTCACCTATTTCGGGCGCGCGTCCTATACCGCGAAGAAGCAATTGCCCGAAGGCGAAACTCGCTGGGTTGCGGGCAAGCTGGAACGGTTCGGCGACATGCTCCAGATCGTCCATCCCGATCATGTGGTCGAGGAGGGCGGCGAGACGCTGCAGCGGCTGTGCGAGCCTGTCTACCGCCTTTCCGAAGGGCTGACGCAGCCGCGGGTGGCGGGTCTGGTCGAACAAGCCTTGGCGCGCGCGCCCGAACTGCCCGAATGGATCGAAGGAACGCAGCGCGACAAGGCGGACTGGCCGGCCTGGCGCGATGCGCTGGTGCTGGCACACAAGGGCGAACATGGCGCCGCGCGCGACCGACTCGCCTATGACGAGCTGCTGGCCAACAGCCTGGCGTTGATGCTGGTGCGTGCGGACAATCGCAAGCGCAAGGGCCAGCCTTTGCGGGGAGACGGCAGCTATCGGGGCAAGCTCGACCTGCCGTTCCCGTTGACTGGGGCGCAGACCCGGTCGATCGCGGAAATAGAAGGCGATATGGCGCAGGAAGCGCCGATGCTGCGGCTGTTGCAGGGCGATGTCGGTGCCGGCAAGACGGTGGTCGCGCTCGAAGCGATGCTGATCGCGGTGGAGGCCGGGGCACAGGCGGCGCTGCTGGCGCCGACCGAAATCCTCGCCCGGCAGCACTATGAAAGCCTGCGCCGCATGGCAGAACCGACGGGCGCGCGCGTTGCGCTGCTCACCGGCCGCGACAAGGGCCGGGCACGCGAGGCAACGCTGATGGGGCTGCTCGACGGCAGCATCGACATCGTCGTGGGCACACATGCAATTTTCCAGGACAAGGTCGCCTATCGCAACCTGGCGATGGTGGTCATCGACGAGCAGCACCGCTTTGGGGTCGGGCAGCGGCTGATGCTGGCCAGCAAGGGCAAGCGCGCACCGCATGTCCTGGCGATGACCGCGACACCGATCCCGCGCACGCTGACGCTGGCGCAATATGGCGAACTTGACGTCAGCAAGCTCGACGAACTGCCACCCGGACGGCAGGCGATCGATACGGTGGTGATGGGGCAGGAGAAGCTGGCGGCGCTGGTCGACCGGCTGGCCGCGCAGATGGCAGAGGGGCGGCAAGCCTATTGGGTGTGCCCGATGGTGCGCGAAATGGATGGTCCCGAAGATATCGCCGCCGCCGAAGCGCGCTATGCAGCGCTGAAGGAGCGCTTCGGTGACGACGTGGTCATGGTCCATGGACAGATGCCCGGTGAAGCGAAAGACACCGCAATGGAGCGGTTCGCGCGCGGTGATGCGCAATTGCTGGTGGCGACGACCGTGATCGAAGTGGGCGTCGATGTCCCCAATGCCACGTTGATGGTGATCGAGCAGGCGGAACGCTTCGGGCTGGCCCAGCTACACCAGCTGCGTGGCCGGGTGGGACGCGGCCTTCAGAAATCCTTCTGCGTGCTGCTTCATGGCGAGGCGCTGTCCGAAACCGCGCTGGAAAGGCTGAAGTTGATGCGCCAGACGCAGGACGGTTTCCTGCTTGCGGAGGAGGATTTGCGCCTGCGCGGCGGCGGCGAACTTCTCGGCACGCGGCAGTCAGGCGACACGCCGTTCACGATTGCGACGCTGGATCAGATCACCGAACTTCTGCCTAAGGCCTATGACGATGCGCGCCTGCTGATGGACCGCGACGGCGGGCTCGAAGGTCGGCGCGGAGAAGCGGCACGCGTGCTGCTGTATCTGTTCGAACGCGATTTCGGCGTGAAGACGCTACGCGGCGGTTAGCAGCCGAGCAGTGCGAGGTCTCTCTCCGCCGGAGCACAATAGCTCTGCCCGAACAGCCGCACATGGATCAACCACATCCACAGCCGGTAAGCAGGCAGACGCGCGCGCCAGCCGGCAGCCAGTTCGAGCCGGTCGAAGAACCCTTCGGGCGGGCTGTCGAAAACGGTCAGTGCGGCGGCATCGACTTCGCGGTCGCCATGATAGGCGCACGGATCGATCAGCGTCAGTGCTGCGCCGTTCCAGACGATATTGCCGCCCCACAGGTCACCATGGAGTAGCGCGGGAGGCGGACGGCTGGGCAACAGGTCGGCCAGCCTTGCGGCCAGCGTCTCCACGCGCTGCGCCAATGGTGCAGGCAGGTGTGGGACATGGCACAGCAGGCGCTGGTCGCGCCAGAATTCGACCCAGTCGGTGCGCTGCGCATTGTGAACCGCAACGTGGCGAAAGGCATGGTCCTCGCTCCATCCGTAAGGCTCGGTCTTCGCGGCTGCGTGCAGGATGTCGAGAGCGCCGGCGAGCGAATGCCAGGCCGCTTCGTCCAACGGGCATGCGGCACCCGCGTCGGTCATCACGAGCCAGTCATCCTGCATGCCGACCACCTCGGGGACTGGCGCACCCAGCGCATGCATCGCACCGAGCATGCGGGCTTCCCGGGCAGTCGTGGGACCGTGCTTGGCGATAAGCGTCCGTCCGTCGGCCAGCGCTAGACGGCTGGCGCCCGAGGTATCGCCGCCCGCGAGGGTCTCGGCCCCGATGACCTTGGCGCCGCAGAGCGGCTCGAGGACGGCGTCAGCGTGTCTCATCGAGCAGGACGGCGACCAGCGCGCGGGCTCCCGCGTCGACTTCGTTCCATGTCGCGCCGAAGCCGTCGGCCCCGCCGTAATAGGGATCGGCCACTTCGCGCCCTTCCTGCCCGGGGACGATATCGAGCAACATGGCGACCCGCGCCCTGCCATCGCCCGGATCGACGCGGGCGATATTGGCCATGTTCGAACGGTCCATGCCGAAGATGTAGTCGAAGTCGTGGAAATCCTGTGCGGCAAGCCGCCGTCCGCGATAGCCGGTAACGTCCACCCCGCGTTGGCGGGCTTCGGCGATGGTCCGCGGATCGGGTGCTTCGCCGACATGGTATCCTGCGGTGCCTGCGCTGGCGACATGGACATCGAGCCCGGCCTCGTCAGCAGCTTTGCGGAAGGCCGCTTCGGCGAGAGGCGAGCGACAGATGTTGCCGAGGCAGACGAACAGGATGCTGGGCATGGACATGGTGCGACCTAAACGGGCGACTGGCGTCGGCGCAACCCTCACGTAGTGGTGCGGACCTGGTTCCTGCCGCTGGTCTTGGCATCGTAAAGCGCAGCATCGGCGCGCGTCATCAGGTGGTCGATATCATCCTCTGCCTGAAACTGGGCGATCCCCACGCTGACGGTAAAGGCGATGATCGCATCATCGCGGACCACCGGTGTCCCGGCGATGGTTTCGCGCAATCGGCCGCACACCGCTCGCGCGCTGGCGAGATCGGCGCGTGGCAGGATCACACCGAATTCTTCGCCGCCGATACGCCCGACGATATCGTTCTCGCGCAGGGCCGATTTCGCCCGTTTGGCAACTTCTTCGATAACCGCGTCCCCGGCCGGGTGACCGAAGCGGTCGTTGATGCGCTTGAAATGATCGATGTCGAAGATTGCGAGGCTCAACCTCGGGGTCTGTTCGGCCTGCGATGCCGCGATCTCCCGGCTGAGATCGCTCATGAACGAGCGACGGTTGGGGAGGGCGGTCAGCGCATCGGTCATGGCGAAGACTTCGAGCTCGCGCCGGGCGGCATCTTCGCGCGCCAGCGCCTTGCGGACGTAGTTCGTGGTGACGATCGACAGGCCCAGCAGCAACAGACCGATCCCGGCCAGCAGATATTGGTAGAGTTCGTTGGCGACAGCGCTTCTCTGCGCTGCACGCGAGGACGCCGCCAGCGCTTCGCGCTCGCTCGCCTGGATCGCATCGAGAGTGCGGGTAATCGCCTCGATTGCATCGCGGTCGCTCCCGCTTCGCATGATCCGCATCGCGTCGCTCTGACGGCCTTCGTCGGCCAGCTTGATCATCGCATCAATGACCATGTTCAGATGCGCCAGATCGATTGCCAATGCGCGGGTCCGCAGCAACTGGTCGCGATTGTCGCCGATCAGCGCAGTCAGTCGTTCGTGCGCCGTAGCGGCGGCCTGGCGACCTTCGTCGAAAGGCTCGAGAAAGGCAGGCCTCCCGGTCAGCAGATAGCCGCGACCGCCGCGCACCTGCTGCAGCGCTGCCGAGCGCAGGTGGTCGGTTTCGAGCAGGACCTGCAGAGTCTGATCCTGGCGCTGTTCTGCCGCAGTGCGCTCGATCGAGGATTGCCGGGCGCTCCAGCTGGCGCCCGCCAGCAGCAGGGCCAGCACGGCGACGCAGCCGATCAGGAAATAACCGCGCCAGTCCGAACCCTGCGTACGCGCCGCAACGTGCTTTACCAACCACATGATGCAAGGCCCGCTTCCATGAGCGATTTATGCGCCCCGGCTGGTTAATCGTGCGATAACGCTACATGCGGGGGAACCACACGCGGCGACGCATTCAGCGGTTCCGGCGGCCTTCGACAAGCGCATCGACCACGCCGGGGTCGGCCAGCGTCGAGGTGTCGCCCAGCGCCCCGTGATCGTTCTCGGCAATCTTGCGCAGGATCCGCCGCATGATCTTGCCGCTGCGGGTCTTGGGCAGGCCGGAAGTGAAGTGGAGATGGTCGGGTGTCGCGATCGGGCCGATTTCCTTGCGCACATGCGCGCGCAGTTCGGCGGTCAGGTCTTCGCTCTCCGCAACATCGGCATTGAGCGTGACGTAGCAATATATTCCCTGACCCTTGATGTCGTGCGGGAAGCCGACCACCGCGGCTTCGGAGACGTTGGGATGGAGGACCAGCGCGCTCTCGACTTCCGCCGTGCCCATGCGGTGCCCCGACACGTTGATCACATCGTCCACGCGTCCGGTGATCCAGTAATAGCTATCTTCGTCGCGGCGGCAGCCATCGCCGGTGAAATACTTGCCGGAATAGGTGCTGAAATAGGTCTGCACGAAGCGGTCGTGGTCACCGTACACCGTGCGCGCCTGTCCCGGCCAGCTGCGGGTGATGCACAGATTTCCCTCTGCCGCGCCGTCGAGCACCTCGCCCTCGGCATCGACCAGCTGCGGGCATATGCCGAAGAAGGGGCGTCCGGCGCTGCCCGGCTTCATGTCATGCGCGCCGGGCAGGGTGGTGATCATCACGCCGCCGGTTTCGGTCTGCCACCAGGTATCGACGATCGGCAGTTCGCCCTTGCCGACAGTGTCGTGGTACCAGCGCCAGGCTTCCGGATTGATCGGCTCGCCCACGCTGCCCAGCAGGCGCAGCGACGACAGGTCGTGTTTCGTCACGTGCCCTTCGCCCTCGCGCATCAGTGCGCGAATGGCCGTGGGCGCGGTGTAGAAGATATTGACCTGGTGCTTGTCGCAGACCTGCCAGAAACGGTCGTGATCGGGGTAATTGGGCACCCCTTCGAACATCAGCGCGGTCGCGCGATTGAGCAGCGGACCGTAGACGATATAGCTGTGCCCGGTGACCCAGCCGATATCTGCGGTGCACCAGAAAACCTCGCCTTCGCGGTAATCGAAGACGTGACGGAAGGTGGTCTCGGTCCAGACCGCATAGCCGCCCGTCGTGTGCAGCACGCCCTTGGGCTTGCCGGTCGACCCCGAGGTGTAGAGGATGAACAGCGGGTCTTCCGCTTGCATCGGTTCGCAGGGGCAATCGGCTGCGACGTCGGCAGAAAGTTCGTGGTACCAGTGGTCGCGGCCGGCGGTCATGGCCACCTCGCCCCCGGTATGGCGCAGCACCAGCACCGCCTTGACCGAAACCTTGTCGAGCGCGGCATCGACATTGCCCTTCAGCGGAATGCGCTTACCCCCGCGCAGCCCCTCGTCGGCGGTCACGATCCAGTCACTGCGGCAGTCCTCGACCCGCCCCGCGATCGCTTCGGGGCTGAAGCCGCCGAAAATGACCGAATGGATCGCCCCGATCCGCGCGCAGGCGAGCATGGCGAAGGCGCCTTCCGGAACCATCGGCATGTAGATCGTCACCCGGTCACCCTTCGCCACGCCCATCTTGCGCAGGGTGTTGGCCATGCGGATCACTTCGGCCTGCAATTCGGCATAGGTGATCCGGCGCACGTCACCTGCCGGATCGTCGGGCTCGAAGATCAGCGCGGTGCTGGCCCCATGGCCGGCCGCGACATGGCGGTCGACCGCATTGTAGCAGATGTTGAGCACGCCGTCCTCGAACCACTTGATCGATACCGGATCGTAGGACCAGTTGGCGATCACGGTCGGGTCCTTGATCCAGTCGAGCCGATCGGCCTGGCCAGCCCAGAACGTATCGCTGTCCTCGATGCTGCGCGCGTAGAGCGCCTGGTAATCTTCCAGCGTACAACCGGTACCCTCGATGGCCGCCATGGGACGCTTGACCCAGCCCGAACGATCCTCTGCCTCAGTCATGCCGCATTTCTCCCTCTTGTGTGTGTATCTCTAGGCATTCGGCGCGATGCTGCAAACGGTTAGTCGGGCCTCGCAATTCGGCGTTCCACCGGTTACGGCGCCCCCCATGACCCTGTTTCGCAGCTTGATGGCCGGTACCGGCCTGTCGCTGGCGCTGTGCGCCGCTACCCCAGCATTCGCCCAGGATGATCCGGTGATCGTCGTGACCGGAAGCGGTTTGGAGGAAACACCCGCTGCGCCGGCCTACGATACCCAGGTCATCGACCGTGACCAGCTGGCGTCGGTACCCTCGGGCCGGATTGAGGATGCGCTGAGCGGGGTCGCAGGTTTCCAGCAATTCCGCCGTTCGGACAGCCGTTCTGCCAATGCTTCGGCGCAGGGCGCGACGCTGCGCGCGCTGGGCGGCAATGCGACCAGCCGCGCGCTGGTGCTGCTCGACGGTGTGCCGATGAGTGATCCGTTCTTCGGCTATATCCCCTTCAGTGCAATCGCGCCCGAGCGCCTGGCGCAAGTGCGCGTAACGCGGGGCGGGGGATCGGGGCCCTTCGGTGCGGGCGCGCTGGCAGGGACGATCGAGCTGGAGAGCGCCGGTATGGACTCGCTGGGCGGCTTCACCGGGCAAGCGCTTGCCAATGACCGCGGCGAAACCGAACTGTCGGCCAGCACCGGCGCGCAGCTGGGCAGCGGTTTCGTCGTGGCGTCAGGACGCTGGGACCGCGGAAAGGGATTCTTCACCACACCCGAGGCGGACCGCGTTCCGCTCAGCGCGCGCGCCGCATTCGACGGCTGGTCGGCCCAGATTCGCGGTGTGGCCCCGGTGTCGGGCGATGTGGAACTGCAGGTCCGGGGGCTGGCCTACCGTGACGAACGCACGCTGCGGTTCGAAGGGGCCGACAGCATGATCGAGGGACAGGATGCCAGCGTGCGACTGGTTGGCCGCGGCGCCTGGGCCTTCGATGCGCTCGCCTATATCCAGGCACGCAACTTCACCAATATCGTCGTCAGCTCGAGCCGCTTCGTCCCCGTGCTCGACCAGCGCAACACGCCTGCGACGGGGCTGGGGGGCAAGTTCGAACTGCGGCCCCCGGTGGGCGATGCGCATGTGCTGCGGCTGGGCGTGGACTATCGCAATGCGCAGGGCGAATTGTTCGAAACCGCTATCAGCGCCTTTTCGGGTAACGTCACTGCGCGCCGGCAGGCGGGCGGGACCAACACCGATCTCGGTTTCTTCATCGAGGATGACTGGACCCTGGGGGCAATGGTGCTGACCGCGGGCGCGCGGCTCGATCGCTGGACCATCCATGACGGGTTCTACCGTGAGCGCGACGCTGCGGGCACGCTGCAGATCGATGCCGGCTATCCGGACCGGTCGGGCTGGGATGCCTCGTTCCGTGGAGGATTGCTGTACCGGGCGAACCCGCTGATCGCCCTTCGTGCAGCAGCCTATTCGGGCTTGCGGCTGCCGACACTGAACGAATTGTACCGCCCCTTCGTGGTTTTCCCCGTCGTCACGCAAGCGAATGCCGCCCTCGAGAACGAGCGTCTCGAAGGGTTCGAGGCGGGTGTCGATCTCACGCCGTCATCGGGCGTCAAACTGTCGCTGACCGCCTTCGACAACCGGGTGAAGAATGCGGTGGCCAACGTCACGCTGGGCACCAATCTGCGTCAGCGCCGCAATATCGACGCGATCCGTGCGCGCGGCCTCGAAGCCGCCGCATCCGCGAATGTCGGGCGGCTCTCCTTCGATGCTTCGGCTTCATGGACGAATGCCGAAGCGCGCGGTTCGGGATTTGCTGCAGTGCTCGACGGAAACCGTCCGTCGCAGACGCCGCGTTTTGTCGGCGGGGCATCGCTTGCCTGGCGCCCGGCAGAAGCCTGGCTGCTTTCGGCCACGATCCGTCATGTCGGTGCGCAGTTCGAGGACGATCGCGAAACCAACATCCTTCCAGCCGCGACCACGCTGGATGCCTACGCGCAGATACCCCTGCTTCGAGATGTCGCGCTGGTGCTTCGCGGCGAGAATCTGACCGACGAGACCATCATCACCCGCAACCAGAGCGGATCGACCGATCTCGGCGTCCCGCGGACTGTCTGGGCGGGGGTGAAGATCGGCCTTTGACCGGCGACCTTCACCTCACCTGCAGGTCAGACGACCGCGAGATGCCGATTGCTCAGCGTGCCGCTGTAATTTTTCTTCAGTCGCACCTTCCGTTCGAGATCATCGATGATCGCGCCGCTGAAATCGACTCCGCTGAGGTCTTCCATATAGCTGAGCGCACCAGGGCTATCGACATTCACTTCGATCATCCGGTCTCCGACGATATCGAGCCCGGCCAGATACATGCCATCGTCGATCAGCTTGGGCGCGCACATCTCGGCCGCGCGCATCGCCGCCTCGTCGGGCTGTTCGAGATCGGCCTTGCCCCCCGCCGACAGGTTCGAGCGATGATCTTCGGTCGTGCTCGAGCGGCGCAGCGAGGCGAAGGTGCCGTCGACTTGCAACGGACGCCCGTTGAGCGTGATGACGCGAAGGTCGCCCTCGGCTGCAGCAGGGAGGTACTCCTGCACGATCGCATAGCCATCGCGAGTGATCGATTCGATGATCTGGTTGAGGTTCTGGCGGTTCTTCTTGTCGACAATGAAGACTCCTTGTCCGCCCGAACCTTGCAACGGCTTGAGCACACCCTTGCCGTCATGTTCTTCAAGAAACGCGCTGACTTCGTCGGCGTGGCGCGTGATGCAGGTGGCCGGGCGCACTTCCTCGGGAAAATGCTGGAAATAGGTCTTGTTCTGCGCGTCGGTCAGATGGCTCGGATCGTTGAGCACGATCGTGCCGTGCGCGGCCGCAAGCTGCGCGAACAGCAGCGACGACGGCGGCGCCCACGGCCGCGTGGTCAGTTCGTCGGCCGGGTCGCTGCGTAGCATGACGATGTCGTAATCCTCGACCACGATACGCTTTTCCGGAGCGTCGTTCTGGAGGTGGTCGAGATAGGCGGCGTCATCAGCATAGTCTCCCGGCTTGGGCACGCTCGCCATCGCGCAGATCCGCCCCGAGGATTCGTAGATGAAATCCGCCAGCCCGAAGAAGGCCAGTTCGTGCCCGCGGGCGGCGGCCTTCCGAGCGAGGCGGATGGTGGTGTAATCGGCCTGTTCGGTCTCGATCCGATTGACGACAAATGCGAGTTTCATGCTGCAGTGCTTTCCGTGTAGAATTGTTCGACGCGCATTTGCCGAATTGGGGAAATGGGGTCTTTGGCTGGCGGTGCCGCAAATTCATCGGGCACGATTGCGGGCGGTTGCAGGAAGCCGTCGTCGAGAAGCCGCTCCAGCAGTGCGCGCTGCTTGAGCGCGAACTTGCCGATGAAGAGGAATTCCGTCGATCCGCCGCCCGCCAGATAGGCGAGCAGGTCGACCAGCCCGTGCAGGTACAACGCGTCCTTGGTCATGCCGCCACCGCGCAATGCGCGGACGGTGGTGTCAAATGCGGTTTCGCTACGCAGGTGATACTCTTCGCGCATCTTTGCGAATATCTCGCTTGCAGGCCGGCCATCGATTGCCATGCGGGCAGCCACCGCGCGCGCCGCCAGGACCCGCAGGCGTGACGGCGGCATGTCGCCGGCGAGGTATTCTGCCAGAACGGCGATGCCTTCCTGCAATGCATCGTAATCGGCAAGCCCGCATTCGAGCACGCTGAGCGGTTGGCAGCGACCGTTGAACCGCGTCACCGTATGGGTGCCGACTTCATGGCGGATCAGCGGTTCGACGCGGTTGCGCGGACAAGTATAGTCGAAGGCGACATGCAGATTGCCCGCCGCTGTAAAGATGTGGGTGCCCGGCGTGGTTTCCTCCACCACTTCGAAATCGAAGCGCGGATCTTTCGCGCGGTAGCTGTCCATCGCCTCGCGTGCGGCTGCCATGAAGGCCTGCGCATCGACGCGCTGGGCGGTTGGCCGGTCGCGGATCGGCACCTCTTCAAGCACTTTCTCGGCTACCGCCAACAGGGCCGCATCGACATCGCCGAACAGGTCGATCGATGCCATGGTGAAGCCGTCGCGGCCGCGCAAGCGGACCAGTTCGATCTGCCGGTCGAGTTCGCGCTGCTTTTCGATCAGCAGCGCCTCGATATCGAGATTGCCAAGCTGTCGCATCGGGAGGTCGAGCAGTTGCGAGCGCAACGCCCCGAGATCGTCGGGGATCGGCGGGTATTCCAGTTCGGGCAGCACCTTGTACCCGCTGTCGCGAAAACCTTCGGCGACCGCGTCGAGGTTCGTCGGCGTGAGATAGGACAGCCAGTCGATCCGGCCGTCGATCCGTGCCAGCGCCCGGTCCGTTTCGCGGGCCGTTGCGGTAAATTCGATGTCATCGCTCATCGGTTGAGCTTGGCCAGTTCCGTGCGAGCCACTCCGAGCGCATGCATCAGCCCGGTACGCAGATCCTGCGCCGCGCCGATGTCGAGCGTGCCCGTCCATTCGTCCATGAATATCTTCTTGTATTCAAGGGTGATGACGCAGGTGCGCTTGCCATAGGTTTCGAACAGCCATTCGGGGAAGTTCCCGCCATCGGGATAGCGGACATTTTCGCCGATCTGCAGCGCATTGCCGCGCATCGTGTGTCGCCCGAGCTCCTCGGTGAAGCGCCCCAGAAGATCGCCGAATACCCCGCGGTCGAGCGTTGTTGCTCCGATATCGATATCGGGGTTTTCATCGACCGGCGCCGCTTCGGCCTCCGCCCCGTCGCGGCGGTGGTTGTAGCTGTGAAGATCGAGCACCAGAAGCCGGCCGTGCTGGTCGAGCAAACGGTCGAACAGCGTCCGCATCTCGGCATAGAAGCGATCGTGCAATTGGCGCGAAGTCTCGATCTGGCCTTCGGGAAGTCCATCCTGCCAGATCTTCAGGCCCCACGTATCTGCCGGATCGGGGCTGATGCAGCCCGTGCGGGGGCGGTTCATGTCGCATTCGAAGCGTGAGCGGTTCACGCGGACGAGGTTGTCGCTCAGTGACAGGAAATAGTCGGTAAGCGGGTCTTCCTCGCGCCGGCGGTCTTCGGGATCAATCGCGAGATAAGGCGCCAGCTCGTCACGGACGACATGCCCGGCGTGGATGGCAGTGGCCACGACCGGGCCCCCGTTGGTGATGATATTCCAGGGCGGCCCATCGTTGTGGGAGGCGGTTTGTTGTGCTTGCATGGTAGGACAATGCCTCGCCGCGGGGAGGGGTCCGAGAAATTGTCTCCCACGGCTTTTGGCCGCTGCGCGGATGCCGCAGGGCGCCGCTCACGGGACTACGATACCGCGAGGCCAGCGGATTTGCCGAAACCGGGCTGCACGCCCCGGCCGTGGGTGGTTATAACCGGTCCTCAGTTCGCCCATGGCCCGGTGACGGCCAGGGTGCGGGTAGGCGAATAGGCGTTGACGAAGAACCATCTGCCATCGGGGGAGAAGCATCCGCCTGCCAGTTCGGTCTGCATCCGCAGGCGTCCAAAGGGATAGGCGCGCCCATCCGGGGTGATGCCGCGCAAATGGTTGTCGACCACGTCGGTGTACTGGTCCTCGCAGACGATCAGATGGCCATTGGGGCCGACGGTCAGGTTGTCGCCATAGTTGAACTGGTCCTCGCGCTCGCTTTCGAAGAACAGTTCGATCGAATCCGCGGCTGTTCCGCGGCCCGGAACAAGCCGGAAAATCTGGCCCAGCTTGCGCTGCCCGCCATTGGTCGAGCAGACGAACAATGCGTCGGTCCCCATGTGAATGCCTTCGCCGCGTGCGACCAGCGCCGCGCCTCGCGCCGCCGCGCGGTGACGCAGATCGTCCTGCGGTGCCCCTACATTCTCGCAGTCGATCCAGCGCACCGCATGGCGCGTGCCAACGGCCATGGCCGGGCCTGCCCAGTTGCGCGTATCGGCCAAGCCTTCGACCACCATGGCCTGCAGGCGTCCGCCTGCGCGCAGATTGCCCGGAACTGCCGGGAGGAAACGATACAGTACGCTGTCGCCGCGGTCCTCGGTCAGATAGACGATGCCGGTCACGGGATCCACGCAAGCCGCCTCGTGGTTGAACCGGCCCATTGCGGTGAGCGGCACCGGCTCGACAAGTCCGGTTGCCGAAGCGGGAACTTCGAACACCCAGCCATGACTTTGCGCGAGGCCCTTGCCGGGTCCCACGGGCGCTTCCTCGCAGGTCAGCCAGCTTCCCCATGGCGTGATCCCGCCAGAACAATTGCGGATGGTCCCCGCCAGTGTGCGAAACTCGCGTTTGACTTCCAGCGTACGCGCATCGAGCACGATATTGGTCGTGCCCCCCGGCACGATCGCTCCTTCATAGGTGCCGTAACCTGCGGGAGGCGTGCCGCCCGCTTCGTCGCTCGGTACGAGCTCGTGATTGCGGATGAGCACCAGCTCGTCGCGCCCCAAGGGCAGGCAGCCCATGCCATCGGCCTTGTCGGGCACGGTCCCGCCGTCGTCCATCGGCGTGCCGAGCTGCGACAGCAGGCGGTAGGAAAAGCCGCGCGGCAGGTCGAGCATCCCTGCGGGATCGGGGATCAGCGGGCCATAGTCGGTAAAACCGCTTCCCGAAGCGGCCAACGCAGATGCCTGTCTCGTGCAGCCGTTCAGCAGCAGTCCCGCAAAGGCTGTGCCCGTTGCGCCGAGAAAGTTTCGTCGGTCGATATGCATGGTATCTCGGTCCTCGATCCTGCTCTTGCTCGGGCGCGATTTTGCTGCGCGGCCAATTTTTTCCGCATCTCGCTCACTCTGCGCCGGTGACGCAGGCGAGGCAACCGGGACTAACTGTCGAAGATGACACATTGACTGCGCTCCGCCGCAAGGCGACAGATCGGTCGAACCGCGAGCGAGAGGATTGACGAGATGGCGATAGGCAGGCTGGCGACGGGGATCGCATTGCTGGTAATACCGATGGGCAGCGTCTTGGCACAGCAAGCCGAACCCGCGCCGCATGACGCACCGGCACGAAGTGTCGAAAACCAGCGCGCGGCGCCCATGACGGGTGCGGCAATGGGCAGCGACCGCACCGGGCCCGAACGCCGTTTCACCGGCGCCGATCTGTTCGACATCGCGATTGCGGCCGACCCGCAGATCAGCCCTGATGGCCGCCATATCGCCTATGTTCGCCGGACGAACGACATCATGTCCGACCGCGCCGTCAGCTCGATCTGGTTGATCGACACCCGCACCGGACGCGAAACGCCGCTCGCCGGGCGCAATGGCGATGCCTTCAGCCCGCGCTGGTCGCCCAGCGGCGACCGTCTTGCCTATGCGTCGACCGAAGCGGGCGGGGCGCAGCTGTGGGTGCAATGGCTGGATGGCGGCGAGGCCATACGCCTGACCGGCCTGCCGACGGGCCCGTCGAGCATCGCCTGGGCCCCCGACGGCCGTTCGATTGCCTACACTATGAAAGTCAAGGACGAGGGGCCAAAGCTGGGATCGGCGCCGGCGAACAAGCCGGAAGGCGCCGACTGGGCCGAACCGCTCGAGATCCGCGACCTGCTGACCTATCGCGCCGACGGGCAGGGGTATGTCGAGCCCGGTTTCCAGAAGATATTCCTCGTTCCGGCAACCGGGGGTGCGCCGCGGCAGCTGACCTACGGGCGGTATCACGACGGCGGCCCGCTCAGCTGGTCGCCCGATGGATCGACGATCTATTTCGGTGCCAACCGGCGCGCGGACTGGGAAGAGGATCCCGTCGAGGGCGAGATCTACGCGCTCGATGTGGCGAGTGGCGCCGTGACCCAGCTGACCGATCGTGACGGCCCCGATCATAGCCCGGTCGCATCGCCCGACGGCCGACTGGTGGCCTATCTCGGCTTCGACGATGCCCTGCGCGCCTATGAGGATGACGACCTCTATGTCATGGACCGCAGTGGCGGAAGCGTCCGCAATCTGACCGCCGAATGGGGATACAGCCCTGCAGGTATCCGGTGGGATGCCGACGGCCGCGCGATCTACGCGCAATATGATATCAGCGGGGAAACCCGCGTCCTGCGTATCGGTCTCGATGGCTCGGTGCGCGATGTGGTCGAGGGCGTCTCGGGCGGGGGGCTCGATCGTCCCTATACCGGGGGGAGCTTCTCAGTTTCGGACAACGCCGCGATTGCCTTTACGGCGGGAACGGCCACGCGCCCGGCGGAAGTCGGCCTGCAACGAGGCGGCGACCTTCGGATACTGACCGATCTCAACCGCTCGCTTCGCGCGGTGAAAACGCTGGGCGAAGTGCGCCGGATCGCGGTGCCGTCGAGCCATGACGGGCTCGAGATAGAGGGGTGGTTGACCTTGCCGCCGGGCCATGCCGAAGGCCAGCGTGTGCCGCTGATCCTCGAAATCCATGGCGGACCCTTCGCCGCCTACGGCCCGCATTTCTCGACCGACAACCAGCTTTATGCCGCTGCCGGCTATGCTGTTCTGTCGGCCAATCCGCGCGGTTCGACCAGCTATGGGGAAGACTTCGCCAACGAGATCGACAAGGCCTATCCGGGCAATGACTATTTCGATCTCATGTCGATCGTCGACCGTGCGATCGCGCTGGGGATTGCCGATCCCGACCAGTTGTTCGTTACCGGAGGATCGGGCGGCGGCGTGCTGACCAGCTGGATCGTCGGCAAGACCGACCGGTTCAAGGCTGCCGCCACGCAGAAGCCCGTGATCAACTGGACCACGCAGGCGCTGACCGCCGACGGTCCCGCGTTTTTCGGCCGTTACTGGATCGGCGCACAGCCCTGGGAAGACCCCGAGACCTACTGGCGTCTGTCGCCGCTTTCGCTCGTTGGCGAAGTGGAAACGCCCACGCTGGTGGTGGTCGGCAGCGAGGACTACCGCACGCCGGTCAGCGAATCCGAGCAGTATTACACCGCATTGCGGCTGCGCGGCGTGCCTACCGCTCTGGTCAAGGTGCCCGGCGCCAGCCACGGCAGCATTGCGGCGAGGCCGTCGCAATCTGCCGCCAAGGCTGCGGCGATCCTCGCCTGGTTCGACCGCTACCGTTCGGGATGGACCCGGACCGCATCACCGGCCGAGTAAAGCGGGGCAGGCCGGTCTGGCGCGCGAGGTGAGCGCGTGGCTCATCTCGGGCACCGGTTTGCGCGCCTAGAACCAGGCGCGCAAACCAACCGCTATTTTCAGGCCATCGGGGTCTTCTCCCGCAAGGCGCGCGATGTCAGCGGTTTCGCCCGTTTTCGCTTCGTATTCGAGACCGATGTAGGGCGCGAATTCGGGAACGATCTCGTAGCGTAGCCTGAGCCCGGGTTCGATCTTGGCGATCCCTGCACCGATCTCGCGTGCAGGAATGTCCTGCGCGGCGAACTCGGCCTCGATGCGGGGCTGAAGAATGAGCCGCTGAGTGATTTTCTGGTCGTATTCGGCCTCGATCCGCGCAGTCAGCTTGCCCCGGTCGGACAGGAACAGCGCTCCGTCGACATGGAACATGTAGGGCGCAAGACCCGCCACGCCGACGACCAGATGCGTGCGCGCCTCGGGTTCGGGATCGAAGCGGACGCCCGCTTGCAGATCGAAGAAGGGGCCGATAGCGCGGCTGTAGAGCGCCTGGATCTCCGCATCCTCCAGCACGCCGCCTATCTCGCCTTCGCCTTCGGTCTTGAGCACGAAGCGATTGATGTCGCCGCCATACCAGGCCTGGGCATCCCAGACATAGCCGTCCTCCGCGCCATCGGTCGCAAGCCGGGCTTCGAGCCGTTCGACGAAGATTTTGCCCGTGACCATGCCGCCGTTCTCGCGCGCGAGCTGGCGGCGGGCGGGCGCCATGGCCGCGCTGCCCCAGATCGCGTCGGCGGCATGCTGCGGCCCTTCGAGCGCACGCCGAGGCAGGGCATCTTCGGGCGCCGCGCCGGGAGCCGCTTTTTCCGCCATGCCCCGGTGCGCGCCATGATCCATCCCCGCCATCGGGTCGTCCATGGTCTCCGCCGGCGGGTCGCCTTCTTTCGGCGGACACTGTTCGGGCGGCAGGTGTCCCATCGCGCAGTGGTCCATTTGCGGCTGCGCCCCGGCGTCGTTCCCGTGCCCCGCATGGTCCTGCGCGGCGAGCGGCGCGGCCATCAGCATGGCCCCGGCTAGCAGGGAGGCGCGCCTCATGCTTCCGCTCCTTCGGGGAACGGCCGCACGGTCACCACCTGCATCATGCCCGCATGCATGTGGTAGAGAAGGTGGCAGTGAAAGGCCCAGTCGCCCGGTTCGTTGGCGGTGAGGTCGAACGTGGCGGTTCCGCCGGGTTGCACCACGACGGTATGCTTGAGCGGCTGGTGCATGTGGTCAGCACCGTTGACGAGTTCGAAAAAATGCCCGTGCAAGTGGATCGGATGCGCCATCATCGTCTGGTTGACCAGCTTCACGCGAACCCGTTCATCATAGCCGAAACGGATCGGATCGTCGGTCACCGCGGTGAACTTCCGGCCGTCGAACGACCACATGTAGCGTTCCATATTGCCGGTAAGATGGATTTCCAATTCGCGGTCGATTTCGCGGTGGGGGTTCATCCGGCGGGCCCTGAGATCGGTGTAGCGCAGCACGCGGTGGCTGACCGTATCCAGCCCGAGCCCGGGGAAGTCCATCCGGTCCATCGGCATGGGGGCGACCATGTCCACGCCGGGCCCCGCTTCGACATCGGCGGGCAGCGCCGATGTGTCGCGCATCGAATGGTCCATGCCCTCCATGCTCGCCATTCCGCTTCCGGAATGCGCGGAATGGTCCATCATCCCCATGTCCGCCATGGTCAGCGTGGGGATCTGGCGCAGGGGGGCGGGGTGGCGATATGCCCCTTGTGACTGGTCAGGCTGGCGATGCCCATACCGCTGCGGTCCATAGCCTCGGCAACGATGGCATGGCTGCCGGCGGGCGGACTGACGATGACGTCGTATGTCTCGGCTACACCGATCTGGAATTCATCGACTTCGACTTCGTCCACGTCCTGGCCGTCGGCCTGGATCACCGTCATCGGAACGCCGGGAATACGCAGATTGAAGAAGGTCATGGCCGACCCGTTGATGACCCGCAGACGCACGCGCTCGCCCGGAAAGAACGCGAACTGCAGATCGTCCTGCGGCCCGTGGCCATTGACGAGGAAGGTATAGGTGCTGCCTGTCACGTCGGAGATATCGCGCGGGTTCATCCGCATCTTGCCCCACATGCGGCGCATGGCGCCGGGCATGGTGCCTTCGCTTGCGGTCAGCATGTCGCGCTGGAAATAGTGTTCGCCGACCTTCAGCTTGCGCATGATGTCATGCGGATGGAGCGGTGTGAATTCGCTGAGCAGCACCACGTAATCGCGGTCGTAGCGCGGATCGGGGTCGGCACTTTCGACGATGATCGGACCATAGTGACCGGCCTGTTCCTGCAATCCCGAGTGCGAATGCCACCAATAGGTGCCGCTCTGGCGGATCGGGAAATCGTAGGTGAACCGTTCGCCGGGACGGATGCCGGGAAAGCTCACCCCTGGAACACCGTCGAACTGGAACGGGACGAGCAGGCCGTGCCAGTGGATCGAGCTGTCCTCGGCGAGCGTGTTGGTGACGTGGAGCCGCGAATGCTGGCCTTCGCGCAACCGCACCAGCGGCCCGGGAATCGTCCCGTTTACCGCCACGGCATGTCCCGAGCGGTTGCCGGTGGCGAAATGGTGATTGCCGATGGCAAGCTCGATATCCTCCCCGGAAACCTCGCCGACCCCTTTCTTGGCGTGCGAAAGCGACTGTCCTTTCGCCCACGCGGGCATGGGCAGCGCGCTGGCGGCGGCAAGCGCGGCGGTGCTCTTGATGAGGTGGCGGCGGGAAAGAGTGGACATGCGAAACTGCTTCCAATTGAACCTGCGGTCGAACCGATATATACCCCCATAGGGTATTTTGACAGGACGATGGAATGGCCGAAGCGAAAAAGGCAGGAATCAACCGGCTCAACCGCATTGCGGGTCAGGTTCGCGGCGTCGCCCAGATGGTCGAGGACGATCGCTATTGCATCGACATCCTGCACCAGATCCAGGCGATCAAGTCTGCGCTGGCAAAGGTGGAAACGCAGGTCCTGAAGGATCACGCCGCCTGCTGCGTCGCCGAGGCCATCGCCAGCGGCAATGCCGACGACCAGCGCGAAAAGTTCGAGGAACTGGTGACGCTGTTCGAAAAGGCGAAACGGTGAGCGCGGTTCGAAACCAAGGAGAACACACATGATTTCATCGCTCGGATCGGCGCTTTCTCGCCGGACGCTTGCGGGTTCGCTCGCTCTGGGGGCGGCATTGACCGCCTGCGCGGCCCAGGCGGCCAGCCTGACCATGTACCGCGATGCCAATTGCGGCTGCTGCCTCGCCTGGGCCGGGCATGTAGAGCGCGGCGGGGTACACGATGTCGAGGCGGTCAATCATGCCGATATGGCAGCGGTGAAAGCCGCACACGGCGTGCCCGCGGATCTGCTTTCGTGCCATACCGCTGTCGTCGATGGCTATGTGATCGAAGGGCATATGCCCGTCGCCGATATCGAACGCCTGCTGGCGGAACGCCCCGAGGGCGTTGCCGGGCTCGCGGTCGCAGGCATGCCCGTCGGATCGCCGGGTATGGAACATGGCGATCACCGGCAGGCCTATCAGGTCATCGCTTTCGGGCCTGATGGCCGCAAGGTCTGGTCCAGCTATCCGGGCGGCGCCTCGTGAGCACGAAGACCGCGACAGTCTACCGGATGGTGATGCCGGACCATCTTTGCCCCTATGGCCTGAAGACGGTCGATCTGCTGAAGCGCGAAGGCTTCGCTGTCGAGGATCACCATCTCGAGACGCGCGCCCAAACCGATGCCTTCAAGACCGAGCACGATGTCGCGACTACGCCGCAGACCTTTATCGATGGGCAGCGGATCGGTGGCTACGACGACCTGCGCGAATATCTGGGCAAGTCCCGCAGCCAGCCTGAAGAGGGTGAGACAAGCTACCAGCCGGTTCTCGCCATATTCGGCGTCGCTTTTATGCTCGCCTTGGCGATCAGCTGGTATGTCTTCGAAACGGTTTTCACCGTGCAGGCGGCGGAATGGTTCGTCAGCCTTTCGATGGCGCTGCTCGCGATCCAGAAACTACAGGATCTGCGCAGCTTTTCGACCATGTTCCTGAATTACGACCTGCTTGCACGCCGGTGGGTTCGCTACGGATATATCTATCCCTTCGGCGAAGCGCTCGCAGGTATCCTGATGTTGGCGCATGTGCTGCCGATCATCTCGGTCCCCGTGGCGCTGTTCATCGGTACGGTCGGCGCGGTGAGCGTGTTCAAAGCCGTCTATGTCGACAAGCGCGAGCTCAAATGCGCCTGCGTGGGGGGCAACAGCAATGTCCCGCTCGGTTTCGTTTCGCTGACCGAGAACCTGTTCATGATCGGCATGGGCCTGTGGATGGGGGCCAAGGCGCTGGGTCTTGTCGCGGTGTAACCGCCAGGCGACCAGGCTCAGCTCTTGCCGAGGCCCACGCGGGGTACCGCCGCCCAGGACGTGTCGTTGCGGAAGTAGCGGCGGATGCCGGCCATGCGGTACCAGAGATTGATCTGACGGTAGCCGAAATTCTCGAGGACCGCAGCGGCGCCCAGTCGTAGCAGATCCTTCGCATTCGGCGTCCGCCGCAGCTGTTGTTCCTCCAGCGCCAGCGTCCCGAGGCTGAGTACGCATCCGAAAACGACCGATACGAAGAAAAAGGCGACGGCCATCATCGGATCGAGCAGGCCCAGCAGCGCCGCGGCTGGCAGGACGAGATAACCGAGCAGTTCAGCCGGTGGTCCGAAAATGTCTTCGAGCACGATTTGCGGCATGGCCAGCAGACCGATGCGGCCATAGCGCGGGTTGAGGATCATCCCGCGATGGCGCTGCAGCGTTTCCAGCGCGCCCTGCTGCCAGCGGGCCCGCTGGTTGTCGAGGCCGTCGAGTTCAGCGGGTGCTTCGGTCCAGCAGACGATATCGGGCACGAAGTCGATCTGGTAGTCGCGCTTCTGATCGCGCATGTGGCGATGCATGCGAACCACCAGCTCGAGGTCCTCGCCCACGGTATCGTGGCGATATCCCCCCATTTCGACGAGCGTGGAGCGGCGGAACAGGCCGAACGCGCCCGAGATGAGCATCAGCGTGTTCATATGCGCATTGGCGACGCGGTTCATCAGGAAGGCGCGCAGATATTCCACAACCTGGAAGCGGGGGACCATGGTGTCGGCAATGCCGATCTTCTGCAGCGAACCGCCGCGAATGGTGCAGCCATTGGCTATGCGAATTGCCCCGCCGACCGCGACCAGCCGCCCGTCGTCATACATGAAGGGCTCGGCTGCGCGCAGCAGCCCGTCGGGTTCGATGATCGAATCGGCGTCGATGATGCACACCAGCGGTGTGCGCGCAAAACCGATCCCGGCGTTTGCGGCATCGGCCTTGCGGCCGTTCTCCTTGTCCACCACGAGCAGGTTCGGGTACCGACGCGAATGGAAAGTCCGGTAGACCTCCGTAACCTGTAGCGCGGCAATTTGCGTGCGTTGGGTTTCCTCCATGCCGAACGCTTCGATCAGCACGTCCAGCGTTGAATCCGATGACCCGTCGTTGACCACGATGACTTCGTGTTCGGGATATTCCAGCGCGAGCAGCGCCTTGGTGCTCTGCACGATCGACAGTTCTTCGTTGAATGCAGGTGCAATGACGGTGATCGGCAGGGCGAGATCGGCATAGCGGTGCCACAGGTCGCGGGCGCCTTCGCTCGGCCGGACGCGGGTCACGAAGACCCATGCCGCGATCAGCAACTGGATGAGGCTGATCCCGTTGCGCAGTGCAACGATGATGAAGCATGCGAAGGCGACCCACATGATTCCGTTCGCGGCCAGGACCTGAAACTGTTCCCAACTCATCGGGCACCGTCCCTGGGCAGGGCCGCGTTCTGTTCGGGCGCGAGCCTGTCGAAGGCCTGTTCGACGCGCAAGCGGATCCAGAGTTCTTCATCGCTCCGCATCGCCGTCAGATCGGGTAGGGCACTGCGCAGGCCAAGCGAGACGCTCGCCGCGATCGCCTGCAGGCGGACCGACGTGATCGGATCGTTCAGCGCGGGCAGGATCCAGCGTTCGGCCGCCGGATGGCCGAGCTTGGCGGAGGCGCGCAGCGCTGCGCGGCGAATTTCGGGGTCGGGATCTGCTGCGGCACGCTCGAGCAGGTCGATGGTCCCCATGTCGCCCGACCAGCCGAGCGCGTCGATGATCTGCGCGCGCCATTCGCTCGGCAAGTCGTCTTCGAGGAGAAGGACCATCTGCGCGGGGTAGAGCGGGGCCGTCGCGCGCAGCAGCGCGACATCGAGCCGTGTCGGTTGCCGGGAAAGCGCATTCAGGATGCGCAGGCTTTCCCGAGGCGGCGGTAGCGCGTTGTTCGCGGCAAGCGCGAATGCCGCTTCTAGCTGCACGCGGAATTGGGAATCATTCGCCATGAGCTGGCGCAAGCGGGCCACGCAGACCTCGCTTCCGAACCGCTGGAGAAAATGGATGGCGGAAATCCGTTCGGCTGCAAACATGCTGTGCGAGCGCCGCAGCGTCTCTGCCAGCACCCCGTCGAGTTCGGCAATCTGCAGCAGGCGTGCTCTTTCGCCGCCCTTCAGCAGCGGCAGGATGCGGGTTACCGCTGCGAGCCTGACGCTGCGGCTCCACCTGGCGCTGTCGTCCACCCTGTGCCCGGCCACCCGGTGCAGGTAATTGCGAGTTATGGCGGCATCGCGCTCGTCACGCTGCGCCTTTGAGCGTTCTGAAAGGTAGCGGCGCAAGACGAGAATGAGGAAAACCACCAACATAGCCGCCGCAAGGAACACCGTCCCGGTCACCACCTGGCTGTACCCGATCATGGCGTGCCGAACCTGTATGACAAAGCCAGGGTCCCGGACAGGCGGCGATAGCTGTTCTCGCGGTCTTCGTAGCTCGTCGCGCCCGACAGGGTGAAGCGGTCGGACAGCGGAACGGCAACGCCAAGAGCGCCGCTGCGCAACTGCCTGACGCCGTCGGCTTCGACATCGGGATAGCTCGCAGCGATCGCAAACAGGGCCAGACCGCTGTCGGCGCGGTAGTCGAGCCGCGCGGAACCGCCCAGCCGATAGCTGTCGCCGCCTCCGAAGATATTGATCGCGCGTGCAGTCAGCGAGAAATCATCGTCCAGGGCGAACCGCAGGCCCGGCTGCAGCGCGAGGATAGTTCCTGTTTCATATTCGGCGATACGCGTATCGAGGATCGCCGTGAGGCGTTCTGAAATCCGGTCCTCGCCGCCCGCCGCAAGGCTCCAGCGTTCCTGGAAGTCGGCATCGGGAACGGTGCTGGCAGCGATATAAACGAAACCGGTGCCGATCCGCCGGTCGATGCGCGCCGACAGGCGGGCGTCCTTGGTATTGCGATCCTCCTGGGCGAGGGCGAGCGTGATCGAAGAGCGCTGCGATACGTCGAACGCGACGGCCACATTCTGGCTGGTCCAGGTCTGGCTGCCGCGATTGTCGAATGCGATATCGGAAACGCTCGCTGACGCCGACAGCACGCGCAGGCGAATGCCGCCTGCATCGCGTCGGCGCTGCAGGTTCGCCTTTAGCGGGGCGAGGTCGGGATAGTCGGGCGCCCGCGCGGCGATACCGGCCACGGCCTGTTCGGCCGCGTCGTACTGCCCGTTCCAGTAAAGGATATAGGCGCGCGCCAGCGCGACATCGAGGTCGGCAGGCGCGCGCTGGGAAGCCTGCTCGACCAGCGCCAGAGCCTCGTCCAGATTGCCATCGCCCGCCTCGGTCATGGCGAGGCGGCGAAGCAGGTCGGCATCGTCGGGTGCTTCGGCAAGCATGCTGCGCAGCAATCGCCGTGCTTCCGCAAAGTCGCTCGCGGAACGCGCAGCCTCGGCGGCTTCCACCTGTTCGCTGCGCGTTTCGAGCGGTTGCTGGGCGGCCAGCGGCGCCGCCATGAGGGCCGATGCGGCGACAAGGATACGGGCCCCGGCCACAGGGATTACCCGAGCAGGCCTTCGATGCGGACGAGCAGTTCCTGCGGGATGAACGGTTTGGTCAGATACTCGGCCGCGCCGCCTTTCAACCCGGCGACGATATCGGCCTCGCTGTCGCGCGCGGTGAGCATGACCACTGGGATGTCGCGCACCGCTTCATCGGATTTGAGCTGGGCGAGAACCTCCGGACCGGAGAGGATCGGCATCATAGAATCGAGCACGATCAGCTGCGGCGCGCCGGACTGCACCATCGCCAATGCCTCCTCGCCGTCCTTGGCGACCGACACCGAATGGCCCGCACCCTCGAGCCGAAACTTCAGTATTTCGACAAGAATGGGGTCGTCATCGGCAATCAGTATTTCGGCCATCTATCGCTCCAGGCTCGTTCATTGGATAAGGAATGATTATTAAGGCAATTCTAAGGCATGTTTCCCGCGGCGGGCCATGCGTAGAACCTCGCAGTGCTCAGCTTTCCGCCGAAGCGCCAGCCGCGACCGTCGATATCTGCCCGCGAATGGTTTCCATCAGTTCGCGGCTGTCCCGATCGGTCCGGGATGCGAGGATCTTCCGTTCATACTCACGGCATGTTTCGCCAAGCGCTGCTTGTCCGAAATAACCGGCGACCCCGGCTATCTGGTGCAACAGGCTGGCTACCTCCTTCTTCCGATCTTCGGTAATTTCGTTTTCGCCAAGCGCTGAAGCCAGCGCATCGAGCGCAGCGGTCTTTCGTTCATCGAACATAATGCGCAAACGTGGATCGGTTTCCTCTTCGATCGCATTTTCTTCGCTGCGCGGCTCGATTACCACACGCGACGACCAGTGCGCGATTGCGGCGCACAGGTCTTTTAGGCGCAGCGGCTTGGCGAGGTGCGCCTGCATTCCGGCCGCCTTGCAACGCTGGATGTCGTCGGCATAGGCATTGGCCGTGACCGCGATAATAGGTAGAGTGTGGCCATCGAAACCCGCCGCGCGGATCGCCCTGGTTGCTTCCAGCCCGTCCATCTCGGGCATTTGCATATCCATCAGGACCAGATCGTAGGGGCTCCCGTTGCGCTTGGCGTTGAGCACGGCCTCGACCGCCTCGCGGCCATCCTGTGCAAGTTCGCATTCGTGTCCGGACTTGTCGACCATCGCCATGGTCAGTTCCTGGTTCACCGGATTGTCCTCGGCCACCAGCACACGCAGCGTCACGTCATGCCCGCAATCGCCGGACGGCGCTTCCGCAGCCTGCTGCGCCACCTGCGCAGCGCTGGCTTCGAGCGGGATCGACAGGATGAAGGCAGAACCCACGCCCGGCTCGCTCTCGGCGCGCAAGTCACCGCCCATGAGTTCGGCGAGTTCCGCACTGATCGGCAGACCAAGGCCGGTTCCGCCGAAGCGTCTCGCCGTCGTATCGTCGGCCTGAGTGAATTTCTCGAAGATGCTTTCGAGCCGGTCGGCAGCGATGCCGATGCCCGTATCGCGCACCGTAACCTCGATATTGTCTCCCGGCTCGGACGCGCGCCTGGCCACCGATGCCGCGATCGTTACTTCGCCTTCCATCGTGAATTTCAGCGCATTGCCGACAAGGTTCAGCACGATCTGGCGGAAGCGCATCTTGTCGACGAGAACCATTGGCGGAAGCGCCGGATCGATGTCGAGTTTCAGTTTCAGGTCCTGCGATTGCGCGACCGGTTCCATCAATCTCTGGCAGCTTCTCAGCGTATGCCGCAGATCGGTCGGCTCGCTGACGATGGCCATCTGCTTGGCCTCGATCTTGGCGAAATCCAGAAGGTCGTTCAGCAGGCGGAGCATGGCGTTGCCCGAATCAGCGATTATTTGGAGGCGCCGCTTCTGGGCCGGTTCCTTTTCCTCGCTCAGCGCCAGCTCGGTGAATCCGATCACACCGTTCATCGGGGTGCGGATTTCATGGCTCATATTGGCCAGAAAGCTGGTCTTGGCCTTGTCGGCCGCCCGGGCTTCTTCCAGCGTCTCGGTAAGGCGTTCGCGCATCAGGGTCTCGGGCGTACGGTCGATCATCACGCCGAACAGGGCGCTGGCTTCGCCTCCTTCGCAAGTGTCGACCCGGCCGATCACCTCGACATGCCTGGTCTGGCCATCGGCGGTCAGGATACGCGCCTTGAACCTGCACGATTCGCCGCTCGCGATTGCCTGGTCGAGTGTATCCTCGACCCGCAGACGATCTTCCGGGTGGTAGAATTCGAACGCCCGGTCGAGCGGCGGTGCTTCCTCGGGCGCCAGTCCGTGCAGCCGGAACACTTCGTCCGACCAACGAATATCCTCATTGACCAGGTCGAAGTGCCAGTGGCCGATATGTGCGGTTGCCTCGGCCATCTCGAGCATGCGGTTGCGCTCTGCCAGTTCGGCGGTCGCTTCCTCGACCTTGCGCACGACATCGCTTTCCCGGCGCAGGAATATCGTGAGCAGCAGCCCCAGCAGGATCGTGATCAGGATGCCGCTTCCCAGCACTAAGGCCGGCGCGCTCGACGAATTGCGCTGTTCGAAGGGCGTCAGGCTGCTCCAGCGCAGTGAAATCGGCTGGCCTGCCAGTTCGACCGTCCGCGTCACGACAAATCTCGCCGCCGCATTCTTCGCAGTGGTCGAAAACAGCAGAGCGTCGGCGGCAGGCTCGTCGCCGTGGAAAACCTCGAGCGCGAATTGATCGCCCTGTCCGGGCGTCAGCGCCGAGACCAGCTCTTCCGCCACGACCGGGGCGTAGACCCACTTGCCGGTCGGTTCGCCGGCGCGGTCGAAAACGGGCCGCATCAGGAGGAAGCCCGCGCCCTGCTTTGCGTCCTGCACCAGCACGATCGGGCGCGTGAGCACCGGTTCCTCGGATGTCCTCGATAGCGCGATCGCGTCGCGGCGCCCTTCCTCGAATGCAAGGTCGAGGCCGAGAGCGGCGAGGTTGCTTTCCAGCGGCTCGATCCGGTTGATGACATAATGCTCGTCGCGCATCACTTCGGGATGGATTTCGAAGCGATCGCCGAACTCGCGAATGAAATTGTCGCGGAAGGCGGGCAGGTCGTCTGCGGACACAAATTCGAACGTGCCGAAGCCGCGCATGCCCGGATAGGCGCGGGTCATGTCGAGCTGGGCGACATATTCGCGCCACTCGGCCGGGGACACGCTTTCATTGACGGCGACGAACGCTGCGCCGGCTTCTAGCGCACGCTGGTATATCTGAAGGCGGTACCGCAGCGCATTGTCGGTCTCATCGGCGATCGCCACGAAATTGGCTTCGGCCTGCCCGTATTCCCGCTCCGAGATGAACTGCCATGCGTAGAATGTCAGCAGCAGTGTCGTCACCAGGCTGATCGCCACCAGCGAGCTTGCGCCTTGCAGCGAGCGGTCGTGCCACCGCACTTCGACCGGCGAGCGATGCGACAGCAGGAGGATCGGGATGATCAGCAGCACGCCGAAGAAATCGCCGATATACCAGGTACGCCAGTTCTCCAGCACCATGTCGGGACCGATCGCGCCGGCCGCAAAAAGCATACCCGTCCCGATCGTGGGGGCGATGAGACAGGGCAGGACGATCACCAGCAAGACCGCCATGCCCATCCGGCGCATGCGCGAAAGCTCGATACTATCGGAGAAGCGCTGGGCCAGGCGCAGACCCACTAGTGCCTGGATGCTTGCAGCGACGGCGACCACCGCGGCGATGGCAATGATCGGCACGGCACTGTCGAAATTGGCCCGGTCGAACCCGTTCATGACGTTGAGTGCGAAGGACCCCAGCCAGATGCCGGGCCAGATAACCGGGCCGCGCAGCAGCAGGGCACACAGCGCGACGCCTGATGCGGGCCAGATGATCGTCGCATAGCCCGGCGGCACCGCCAGTGAGAGGCCGATATAGCCCGCGACGAAATAGCAGATCGCCAGCAAGCCGATGTCACGCAGATTTCGTGGCTGGAGAACCTTGCCAAGGTTCGCAGAACCCCCGGCCTTGTGACGTTGCGACATATTGTACCTGTTGAAACGATGGGGGGCGGCGCTGCATCCGCATGGGTGACGCAAGGTTAATAACCTCGAAACCAACGTCTAGCGCACATTGCGGAGCAACCCGCATCGCCCACCTAAAAGTCGCTATGGAAGCAATGGCTTAGATCCGGGGCGAAGTAGGTTGGCGATATCGCCAATCGCCACCGCTCGATCACCCGCTCGGCCATGTTGCGGCCGCGCATCGCACACCGGCCCGGCTTATCGTCTCGAACAGGCAGGATCCTGTTCGGCCGTACGGCGAAGACGACGAAAAATGGTCGGGGAGAGAGGTTCCCGACCTTTTTTCAACCGCTCCTGACAAAGCGCAGAAAACAGCCATTTCCACGCTTCCGGGCGAAGCGTGCGGCACAATCTGTGGCCCAATTTGTGGCACAAAGCGAGCAGCAGATTCGGGGAGGGAGTTCGGCCGATTAGTAGCCTTGTATTAAAGGCCTAAATTGGCAGCTTTCGCCCTTATCTCCGCCATCCAGACTGCGGGAACCAATGCCCGAAAGCCGTCCTTGATTCGAACTGAGAAAGTAGCCCGTTCTTGGCGCGGTGGTGCCCTCGTTCTAGGGGCGAAGGCACTCATGATGGATCAAAACTCTGGCACCCACCGTCAAGGCCCGGCTGGGCGGGTCCCGCTAGGTTCATCTCGTCACCAAACAAAGGAGGCGATGATGCCATTCAAGACTTTCGATTTCCTCGATGCGTTTTTCGGGTCACTTTTGGGCGTGCTGTTCGTGCTGGGCACTCTGTCCATCGTGGCGGAGGTTCGGGCCTCACCCGAAGCGGCCACCGCGCTTGTCGGCCCCGCCTTTGCGGTTCCTGCGCTCGCAAATGCCGCGCAGGAGAACGCACCCGCCTGAGCGCGAGACGAAATCGTTGCAATCATCCTAGCGCGACAGGTCAAGAAGTTGTCGCGCAGAAGCAAGAGCGCAGGCCCTTGCTGCCGCTATTCGCTCAGCCGAACGAGACAGAAGGAGCGAGCCATGCAGACCGTATCGACGTCCAATAAACCCATTCTGGTGCTCGGCGGGACCGGCAATAGCGGGCGCCGCATCGTGGAGCGGCTGCGCAGTCGCGGGCTTTCGGTGCGCGTCGGATCGCGGTCGGCGAACCCGCCCTTCGACTGGGCACGCGAAGACACCTGGGACGATGCGCTGACAGGCGTTTCGAGCATCTACATCTCCTACGCGCCCGACCTTGCAATCCCGGGGGCGAAAGACGCGATCGCGGCGCTGGTCTGGCGCGCGAAACTGCACGGGGTGAAGCGGCTGGTGCTGCTTTCGGGCCGCGGGGAGGCAGAGGCGCAGGCGTGCGAGAAAATCGTGCAGGACAGCGGTCTCGAATGGACCATCGTGCGCGCCAGCTGGTTCGCGCAGAACTTCTCCGAAGGCGCTTTTGCAGACATGGTCGCCAGTGGCACGATCGCGCTACCGGGCGGCGAGACCCCCGAACCCTTCGTTGACCTCGACGATGTAGCGGACGTTGCGCTCGCTGCCTTAGTCAAGGGAGGCCATGCTGGCGAGGTCTACGAAGTCACCGGCCCGCGCCTGATGACCTTCCGCGAGGTCGCCCGCGACCTTGCGCACGCGATCGGGCGACCCATCGATTATGTGGACGTGCCGCACGACGCATTCATCGGCCAGCTCGCCGATTCCGGTGCCCCCGAAGAGATCGTGTGGCTGCTCGGCTATCTGTTCTCGACCGTGCTCGACGGGCGCAACGCGAGCCTCGCCGATGGAGTAGAACGCGCGCTTGGTCGCCCACCGCGCGATTTCGCGCACTATGCACGAAACGCCGCACGCGCCGGGGCTTGGGAAATCGCGGCATGAGTTATCACTGGAGCCTCTATCTGTGCGTCTTCCTCGCGCTGTGGGCGATGCTCACAGGCGGGGTGTTCAAGGCGTTCTCCGAATTCGTCATGCGCGGCCTCGCGCAGGCCGAGCCGGTCAGCGGGATCGCAGCGATGCAGGGAATCAACCGCACTGTGCTGCGGACCGAGTTCGTGTTCGCGATCCTTGCGCTCGGCGCGATTACGCCGGGCTTCGCGCTCTATGCGTACTTCGCCCTCGACGGCACGGCTGCCGTGCTGATCGTCGCGGCGGCGGCAGTCTACCTGCCGAGCGCGCTTTTCATGACGGTTCTGGGCAACGTGCCGATGAACAATCGGCTCGATCGGGTCGACCCCGCAAGTGCCGAGGCCGCGGAGTACTGGGCGCATTACGTAAGCCGCTGGACCGCCCTCAACCATTTCCGCATGCTCGGTTGCATCGTGACCGGCACGCTTTATGCACTCGCCGCGCTCGAACTCGGCGCGGCCACAGGGAGGGTTGGATGAAACGCTATGGGCTTCTGATCTTGGGAACGCTTGCGGTCTGTGTGGCGTGGGCGGCGCTCGTCTTCGCGACCTTGAGCGAGGGCTGGCTGCGCAGTCCACTTGTTGAAGGCGACGACCCGCAGGCCTTCGTTGCCGCGGCGAAGGCCAGTGCGATGGCGGATAATCGCGGCAATCTGGCCTTCGTGATGCTCGAAGATGGCCGCGAGGTCGGCAGCTTCGCTCTGTCGCAGGGCGATCCGGTCGACGGCGATACGCTGTTTCAGGTCGCATCGCTCGGCAAGTGGCTCACTGCATGGGGCGTCATGGCGCTGGTGGAGGACGGCCGGATCGATCTCGACGCGCCGGTGTCCACCTATCTCTCGCGCTGGCAACTGCCCGACAGCGAATTCGATGCCGATGGCGTCACTATGCGCCGCCTGCTCAGCCATACGGCGGGGCTCGACGATGGCCTCGGCTATGATGGCTTCGCGGCGAAGGAGGATCGCCAGACGCTGGAAGACTCGCTCACCCGCGCGCGCGACGCCTCGCCGGGCAAGAGCGGCACCGTGCGGCTGGGAAGCGAGCCCGGTTCGCAGTGGCAGTATTCGGGTGGCGGCTACACGCTGCTACAGCTGGTGATCGAGGAGGTTTCGGGCGAACCTTTCGCGCAATATATGGATCGCGCGGTTTTCGACCCGCTGGGTATGGAGCGCACCACCTTCGATCACGAGCGCGCGCTTGAGCTGGGCCTTGCGCAGAACTTCCGGCCCGACGGGCCGGTCGAGCCCTTCCGCTGGTATACCGCGCTGGCCGCGACCTCGCTGTTCACGACCGCGGACGATCTCGCGCGGTTTCTCGCCGTGCAGGGGCCGGATGGCGAGCAGCCCGTGCTGTCACACGACACGCTCGACCTCATCGCCACGTCACACGCCTCGCAGCTCGGCGCCGATATCTGGGGCCTCGGCGCGATGCTCTATGCGCCCAACGCCAGCGGCAGCTTCGTGATCGGTCACGACGGGCAGAACGGCCCGGCGATCAACACCGCCGCACGGATCGACCCCGCGACGGGCGACGGCATCGTGATCCTCTCGACAGGGCACGGCTCGCTTGCGACCGAACTGGCCGGGGAGTGGGTCTTCTGGAAGACCGGCAATGTCGACAATCTCGATTTCGCCGCCGGGATGGAGACTGCGCTGTTCTGGTTCGCTCTGGGGCTCGCGGTGATCCTGCTGCTGGCGATGATCATCGGCTTGCGCCTGCGTCGGCGTTCCCGCCGGATGAGCGAGCTCTGATGGTCAGGCGCGCAGGCGCTGACCCGCCAGCGTTGCCTGCCCCAGGACGCCCGCGGGCATGCGGGACGAGGTTTCCCGATACTTGCGCGGTGTCGTACCCGACCAGCGCCTGAAGGCCCGCGTGAACGAACTCTGCTCGGCAAACCCGGTCAGGAACGCTACTTCGACGAGCGACTGGCGCCCTTCCGCCACCAGCCGCAAGGCAACCTCGCGCCGCGCCTCGTCGACCAGCGACTGGTAGCTGTGGCCAAGGTCGGACAGGCGACGCTGTAGGGTGCGGCTGCCGATGCCCAGATGGCGGGCCACATCCTCGAGCCTGGGCACGCCTTCGCTCAGGGTATCGGCGACATAGACCAAGACGTCCCGGTCGAGATGGTCTTCCTCGGTCCCGGCGATACTCTCTTCCAGATGCCCCCGCAGGAACTCCCAGATGTGCCTGTCGCCCACACGGTTGGGCCGGTCGAGATCCTCGCTGCGCAGCACGATCGCGTCGATTTCCGCCCCGAAGGTGACCGGACAGCGGAACAGCGCCTCGAGCGGGGCGAGCGAGCCGACCGGCTGGTGCATGAATTGGACCCGCGCGGGCGTCAGATCCTCTCCATTCGCGTCGCGCCACAGCGTCAGGAAGGTGCCCAGCCCCGCCTCGTGCGACAGGCGCGCGCCGTCGCTGTCCGCACCGCGCGAATTGGTCCACCACCATTCCGATCCGAAATCGGACAGGGCGAAGACCGAATAGCGGTTGAACAGCCGCACATAGCGATCGAGCCGCGTCAGCGCACCGCGCAGGTCGGGCGCGGACCGCATGGTCAGGCCCAGCGTCCCGAAATCCTCGCACCGCATCGAAGCCGATGTACGCATGTGGATGCCGATATCGGGGCGTTCGGGCTCGGCCAGCGCCCCGAACAGCGCATGGTGCTGCGACACGTCGACCGTGCTGGCAGGATCGGCCAGCGCCTCACGCGTGATCCCCACGCGCGCCAACGCCCGATCCGCCACCTGCGGGTCTGCCTGCGCGACCGCCTTGGCCGAGAATAGCGACGATATTTCCACCCGTGCCCCCGGAAATTCTGCGCAGCGACCCGTAAAACACCCTGCCTTCCTGTAGCGCATCGCGCCGCGTTTGGCACCTGGCGTCAATCAAACGGCATCCGCGGGCAAGAACGCTCGGACCCTCGCAACCTATTCAGGTGACCGACCGCCGGTGTGGCGAGCGCCCCATCGGCGCCGACCTGCCGGGTCCAATTCTTGAGAAGGAGCCTATGATGACGTGCGATACGATCACCCGACAGCGCCTGGCCGCGGCCGCGCTCGCTTCGGTAGCGACGATAGCTCTGGCCGTGGCATCCGCTGTGCCGGCCACCGCACAGCCTCGCGCCGTCAGCGCGACCCAGCCGCCGGTCGACGATGGCCTGCCGATGCCCGGCTTCGATATCGAACCGGGAAGGACCGCGCTCGTCATCACCGATCCGCAGAACGATTTTCTCTCGCCCGACGGCGTCACCTGGGGTGTGGTCGGCGAGAGCATCATCGCTAACCGTACGGTCGAGAATATCGAGAATCTGTTCCTTGCCGCCGACCGCCACGGTATGCCGATCTTCATCTCGCCGCACTATTATTTCGAACACGATCATCGCTGGCAGTTCGAGGGCACCCTGGAAACGCTGATGCACGGTATCGGCATGTTCGATCGCCCGCATGCGCTTACCCTCGAAGGGTTCGCAGGGTCGGGCGCGGACTGGCTGGAGCGTTACAAGCCGATCATCGAGAATGGCCGCACCGTCGTGACCAGCCCGCACAAGGTATACGGGCCCGACAGCAACGACCTCGTCCTGCAACTGCGCAAGGCGGGCATCTCCAAGGTGATCCTGGGCGGCATGTCGTCGAACCTGTGCACCGAATCGCACATGCGCGCGCTGATCGAGGCGGGCTTCGAAGTGATGGTCGTGACCGACGCGACCGCTGGCGCGATCACCGAGCATTACGATGGCTATGCCGCCTCGCTCGTCAATTTCCGCATGATTGCGAGCAAGGTCGACAACACCGCCAGCACCCTGCGCGCGATCGCCACCGCATACGAGTAGCGCGCCGCGCTTCACCGGAAACCGGCCCGGGCTTCCTGCCCCAGCCCGCACCCGGCCCGGCCCGGCGGCAGCCGATTGCACCGCTCACCGACCCCCTGCAGCGCGGTCGCCTGCCGTCACCCCCGTCCCACCGACAGTCTAGAAGGAGACCATCAATGACCAAGAACCTGCGTCCCAATTCGATCCTCGTCGCGGTGCTGCTGGCCGTCGCGCCAGCCGCGCCCGCGCTCGCCGACGACGAATACAATGTCAGCAAGGGCTATGGCAGCCGACCACCCGTCCGCTGGTGGAGGGCGTTCACCATCGCTCCCCGATAGCCTCCCCTGCTTTGGCGAAGAACACAGCCCCAGCGAGGCGAGCCGACTCCTGCATAGCGCCTAGCTCAGGGTGCAGGGCTTCATGAGCGCTGTCACAGCGGGTGCCCGACATAGCTTTAAGAGGCCAGCGGCAGTAGTTCTTCGCAAACCTGCCCACAAACCTGCCCCACGAACCTGCCCTACAAGGGCAGTGCTGGACCCGCTAAGGCAATGATTTTAAATGAACAAAAAGATTTGGTCGGGGAGAGAGGATTCGAACCTCCGGCCCCTGCCTCCCGAAGACAGTGCTCTACCAGGCTGAGCTACTCCCCGACCGGATCGGCCCGCGACTTCGTGAAGCGGCGGGTGCGAAGCAAGGCGCGCCCTATAGGTGGGGATTGCGGCACACGCAAGCGGGCAATTCGGGCAAATTGTGCCTAGGAGGATTTTCCGCAGCAAAACGAGCCTTCCGTGTCCGAATCGCATCCCGAACAGCAGTATCTCGATCTCATGCGCCGCATATGGTCGAAGGGTGACCAACGCATGGACCGGACCGGCGTGGGCACGCGGTCGGTCTTCGGCGCGATGCTGCGGTTCGACCTTGCCGATGGAGCCATGCCGCTGGTGACGACCAAGCGGGTCTACTGGAAGACCGCGACGCGCGAATTGCTGTGGTTCCTAACCGGCAACACCAATATCCGCCCGCTCGTGCTGCAGGGGGTCAAGATCTGGAACGAATGGCCGCATGCGCGCTATGTCGCGGAGACGGGCGAGCAGGTCTCGCTGGAGGAATTCGTCCAGCGGATCGCCGACGACGAGGCCTTCGCCGCCCGCTGGGGCGACCTCGGCCCGGTCTATGGCAAGCAATGGGTCGACTGGCCGACCTATGAAGTGCAGAGCGATGGCAGCTACCGGCCGGGACCGGGTATCAACCAGATTGCTGAGGTGGTCAGATCGCTGCGCAGCAATCCGGGCAGCCGGCGGCATATCATCGAGGGCTGGAACGTCGCCGAGCTCGACGCGATGGCGCTGCCGCCGTGTCACAAGACCTACCAGTTCCATGTCGGGGGCGAGGGGACGAAGCTCAACTGCCTGCTCTACCAGCGCAGCTGTGATGTCGCACTGGGCCTGCCGTTCAACCTTTGGTCGGCGGCGCTGCTGACCCGGATGATCGCGCAGCAAGTCGGCCTTGAACCGGGCGAGCTGGTCTGGACGGGCGGCGACACGCATCTCTACCTCAACCACGAAGCGCTGATCGACGAGCAGCTGTCGCGGGAACCGCAGGGCCGCCCGCGCCTTGAGATAGTGCGGCGTCCGCCCTCCATTTTCGATTACACGATCGAGGATTTCGTGGTTCACGACTATACGCCGCACGGGCCGATCAAGGCGCCCGTCGCGGTGTGATCCGGCCATCCCTTGACCGTTTCCCATCTGTGAAATAAAATAACGCTTAAGCGTAAGATTGCGTCTGGGAGACGATTCTATGGCCGACAGGCCCCAGGGTAGTGCAGCGGAAGGCGAAAACCGCCCGACACTCTCGCTGCATGTTCCCGAACCCAAGTTCCGGCCAGGCGACACGGTCGATTTCTCGCATATCGACGTGCCCGAGGCGGGCAGCATGGCGCGGCCCGACGAGGCGTGCGACCCTGCGGAGATGCGCGACCTTGCCTATGGCCTGGTCCGCGTGCTGGGCGATGACGACAAGGCGCACGGGCCGTGGGATCCCAAGCTCGATCCCGATACGCTGCGCGCTATGCTCGGCCACATGGCGATGACGCGGGCGTTCGACGAGCGCATGTTCCGCGGACAGCGGCAGGGCAAGACCAGCTTCTACATGAAGTGCACCGGGGAGGAGGCGACCAGCGTCTCGGCCTCGATGGCGCTGGCGGGGGACGACATGGTCTTCCCCAGCTATCGCCAGCAGGGCATCCTGATCCAGCGCGGCTACCCGCTGATCGAGATGATCAACCAGATCTACTCGAACAAGGGCGACAAGCTGAAGGGCCGCCAGCTGCCAATCATGTATTCGAGCCGCGAGCACAGCTTCTTCACCATCAGCGGCAATCTCGCGACGCAGACCCCGCAGGCGGTGGGCTGGGCGATGGCCAGCGCGATGAAGGGCGACAGCCGGATCGCTGCGACCTGGGTGGGCGAGGGCAGCACTGCGGAAGGCGACTTCCATTCGGCCTGCACCTTCGCGACGGTGTATAATGCACCGGTTATCCTCAATGTTATCAACAACCAGTGGGCGATCTCCAGCTTCAGCGGTTTTGCCGGGGCGGAGCGCACCACTTTTGCTGCGCGCGCATTGGGCTACGGCCTTGCGGGTCTGCGGGTGGACGGCAATGACGCGCTGGCCTGCTATGCCGCCGAGCGTTGGGCGGCGAACCGCGCGCGGGCCAACGCCGGGCCGACGCTGATCGAGTTCTTTACCTACCGCGCCGAAGGGCATTCCACCTCGGACGATCCCAGCGGCTACCGCAGCGCGCAGGAGCGCAGCGAATGGCCGCTCGGCGATCCGGTGATGCGGCTCAAGAACCACCTCATCGCGCTCGGTGAATGGGACGAGGAGCGGCAGGAGAAGATGGACCTCGAGGCGGCCGAGCACGTCAAGAAGGTGACCAAGGAAGCCGAGGCCAACGGTATCCTCGGCCACGGTCTCCACCACCCGTTCCGCACCATGTTCGAAGACGTCTTCGAGGAACTGCCGTGGCACCTGCGTGAGCAGGCCGACCAGGCGGTGCACGAGCGCAAGACCAAGTTTCCCGAAGGACTGCCCGAGGCATGAGCGAGACCCAAACAACGGACATGCCCGCAGGCACGCAGGACGGTGAACGCCGCCTCAACATGATCGAGGCGATCAACGATGCGCTCGACGTGTCGATGGGCCGCGACGACGATGTCGTGGTGATGGGCGAGGACGTCGGCTATTTCGGCGGCGTCTTCCGCTGCACCGCGGGGCTTCAGGACAAATACGGCAAGACGCGCGTCTTCGACACGCCGATCAATGAATGCGGGATCATCGCGGTGGCGGTGGGCATGGGCGCCTATGGCCTGCGTCCGGTGCCCGAGATCCAGTTCGCCGATTACATCTACCCCGGGCTCGACCAGCTGATCTCCGAGGCGGCGCGCCTGCGTTACCGCTCGGCGGGCGAATATGTCGCACCGATGACCGTCCGATCGCCCTTCGGCGGGGGCATCTTTGGCGGCCAGACGCACAGCCAGAGCCCCGAGGCGATCTTTACGCATGTCTCGGGCCTCAAGACGGTTATCCCGGCCACGCCCTATGACGCCAAGGGGCTGTTGATTTCGTGCATCGAGGACAACGACCCGGTCATCTTCTTCGAGCCCAAGCGCATCTACAACGGTCCGTTCTCGGGCTATTACGACAAGCCCGTGCAGCCGTGGAAGAAGTTCGACGCCAGCGTGGTGCCCGAAGGCTATTACAAGATCCCGCTGGGCAAGGCGCGGCAGGTCACCGAAGGCGACCGGCTGACCGTCCTCGCCTATGGCACGATGGTCCATGTGGTCGAGGCGGTGTGCCGCGAGAAGGGCGTCGAAGCCGACATCCTCGACCTGCGTACGCTGGTCCCGCTCGACATCGAAGCGATCGAAGCCTCGATCGAACGCACCGGTCGCTGCCTGATCGTACACGAAGCGACCCGCACGAGCGGTTTCGGCGCGGAGCTTTCCGCGCTGGTGACCGAACGCTGCTTCTATCATCTCGAAGCCCCGGTCGAGCGCGTGACCGGCTTCGACACACCCTATCCCCACAGCCTCGAATGGGCCTATTTCCCCGGCCCGATCCGCATCGGCGAGGCCATCGACAAGATCCTCAAGGACTGATCCCCATGGCGAAATTTACCTTCAACATGCCCGATATCGGCGAAGGCATCGCCGAGGCCGAGATTGTGCAATGGCACAAGCAGGTTGGCGATCAGATCAGCGAAGACGAAGAATTCGTCGACATGATGACCGACAAGGCCACCGTGCCGATGGAAAGCCCCGTGAACGGCAAGATCCTCGAGATCGCCGGCGGGGAGGGCGATATGGTATCGATCGGCTCGATGCTCGTCGTCATCGAGGTAGAAGGCGAAATGCCTGAGGATGTCGTCGAGGAAGCCACGCCCGCGTCGGCACCCGCGCCGAAGGACGAGGCGGTCGAGGAACGGATCGAGGTCGAGAACTCGGATGCGTCCGATGCCGACGATGCGCTTGCGGCCGATCCGCAGCCTGAGCCGCTTCCTGCGCCCACGCCCACGTCGGCGCCCGAGCCGGTCCAGCACGCCAAGATTCTCGCCACGCCCGCAGTGCGCAAGCGCGCCAAGGACCTCGGCGTCGACCTCGCACAGGTGAAGCCAGCCGAGGACGGCCGCGTCCGGCACGGCGATCTCGACCAGTTCCTATCCTACAACGCTGGCTATGGCGCTGCCGCCGCGCCCCGTGCGGATGAGGAGAAGAAGGTCATCGGGATGCGCCGCCGCATCGCCGAGAACATGGCCGCATCGAAGCGCAACATTCCGCATTTCTCCTATGTCGAGGAATGCGACGTGACCGATCTGGAAGTGCTGCGCGCGCAGCTCAACAGCAACCGCGGCGACAAGCCCAAGCTGACGATCCTGCCGTTGCTGATCACTGCGATCTGCAAGACGCTGCCCGACTTCCCGATGATCAATGCCCGTTACGACGACGAAGCCGGCGTCGTGACGCGCCACGGCGCGGTGAACCTGGGCATGGCGGCGCAGACCGATGCCGGCCTCATGGTCCCCGTCATCCGAAATGCGCAGGCGCAGAACCTGTGGCAGCTTGCCAACGAGATATCGCGCCTTGCCGAGGCGGCACGCAGCGGCACTGCGAAATCGGAAGAAATGCAGGGCGGGACGCTGACGGTGACGTCGCTGGGTCCGCTCGGCGGGGTGGCGACCACGCCGGTAATCAACCGTCCGGAGGTGGCCATCATCGGGCCCAACCGCATCATCGAACGCCCGATGTATGTCACTGGCAGCGATGGCGTCGAGCGGATCGAGAAGCGCAAGCTGATGAATATCTCGATCAGCTGCGACCACCGCGTGGTCGATGGCTGGGACGCGGCGAGTTTCGTCCAGGCGCTCAAGCGCCTTCTCGAAACGCCGGCCTTGATCCTGATCGACTGACGGCCCTTTCCGGGGTCATTTGCAGCATCGACTTAAAGGGGGCTCCCGGACGATCGGTCCGGGGGCCCTTTTCATTGCGATGGTGCGGTAAAAACGCGCGGAATTCGGCGGTTTTGCGGTAAATAGAGAGGCGGAATGCCGCCTGGGAAAAAAGTTCGAAAAAAGGGACGAATCTTCGTTGACAGGAATCGGACCCGCCCGTAGATGCGCGGCTCCCAAGTGGCTGCGCGGGTGTAGCTCAGTTGGTTAGAGTGTCGGCCTGTCACGCCGAAGGTCGCGGGTTCGAGTCCCGTCACTCGCGCCACTTGGGAATTTCCTTACAACTCGATGTCCATCAGCTTGCCGCGCCCTTGCGGGTTTGCGCCAGCCGGCGCAGGTTTTCCTCATGCGCGTTCCGGTCGATGCGATAGCGCGCGATGCACAGCAGCGCGGCGAGGTAGACCGCGAGGATCGCGGGGGCGTAGAGCGCACCGAGATTCCACAGCGTGTCCGCCGCGACGCTGCCCGGCTGGGCTCCTTCGGGGAAGTTCACGAAGGACAGGATGAGCCCGGCGGCGAGCACGCCCAGACCCTGTGTGGTCTTTCGCGTGAAGGTCACCGCAGCATAATAGACCCCTTCGGATCGCCGACCGGTGCGCAGTTCGTTGGATTCGACCAGATCGGCGATCATGGAAAAGGACACCACCTGGACCGCGATAATTAGCGCCAGGTCGATCACATTCACGCCCAGCACCAGCGGGAACAGCAGCGGATCGCCGTTTTCTGGCATCAGCCCGGCCAGCCGGAGCAGCACGGGCATGGGCTGGATCGTGAAGGCCAGCACCCCGAGCAGGATCGTCGCGCGCTTCTTGCCCAGCCTGCGCGTCGCCCAAGGGGCGAGCACGAAGCCCAGCAACGCGGAGATGAACACCGAGCAGGTCCAGATGAAGATCTGGTATTCGCTGAAGCCCCAGAAGTAGTTGAGCATCAGGAAGGCCAGTGCGGCGGACAGCCCACTGGCGATGGCAAACAGCATGGTCGCCAGGAACAGCGCGATGAAGCTCTTCTCGCTCAGCGTCTGCAGCATCTCGCGGAAGATGCGGCCGACGCTGTAGCGCTCGCCCGTCTCGACTGGCTGGTGGAGATAGGGAATGCGGCTGTGCGTCCCCAGCGCCGACATCATGATTGTCGCAAAGATCAGCAGAGAGGCGATGATGCCATAGGTAGCGTAGGCATCCGGATCGCGCATGCCGAGCGGACCGGTCAGCAGCACGCCGAACATCACGACGCTCATCCCGGTTCCCGCCGACCAGCCGAACAGCAGGCGATAGGCCTGCAGGCTCGTACGATCGGCATAATCGGTGGTCAGTTCGGGTATCAGCGCCGAGCTGGGTGTTTCGTAGAAGGTGATGAAGGTTCGGATCAGCACCGCGAGGACGGTCAGATAGACGAACAACCCGGTCTGCCCCCAGTCGGGCGGGTTCCACAGCAGGAAATAGCTCAGTGCGACGGGCAGCGCGGCCGCATACATGAAGGGGTGCCGCCGCCCCCAGCGGCTGCGAAAATTGTCCGACCAATAGCCCACCAGCGGATCGCTGATCGCGTCGACCACCAGCGCAATCAGGATCGCGAGGCCGACCAGACCGGGTTCGAGCCCGATGACCGTGCCGTAGAACAGCAACAGGAAATAATCGAAGCCGCCGTTCTTGATCCCGAACGCCGCGGCGCCCGATCCATGTGCCAGCTTCAGCCACACCGGGGCTTTCCCGGTCGCGCCTTCAGTTTGGGTCAATGCCCTCTCCCTATCCCGCAGCGAGGCTAGGGCAGGGCAGGCGCCTTGGCAATCAGCCCCAGCGGCCGGTTTCCATCCAGATCAGGAAGCGGCGCAGCGGCAGCAGCCACACGATGCCGAGGACGACATAGACAAGCGTCTGCAGCAACGTCGGCCATTCGCCGATCAGGCCCGGGGCATAGCGCGCGATCACCACGCCATAGACCACCAGTGCGACCATCAGGCCGAAAATGCCGACCGGGAGGCGCCAGCTGGGTTCTTTCCTCATGCGAAGGGTCCGTAAATACGGGTCGGGGTGACCACTGCCGATAGCGGAATATCGTGCGCTTCGCTGGGCAGATCGTCAACCAGCTGGCTGTCCCAGGCGAGCCCGATCGCAATCGTCCCGGGGTGATCGGCAAGCCAGCGGTCGTAATGTCCGCCGCCCTGGCCCAGTCGCGCACCCGAGGCGGTAAATCCGACCAGCGGGACGATCAGCACGCCCGGTTCGAGCGTGTCGGTATCGCCGGCGGGCTGCATCACGCCGAACGGGCCGGATTCGAGATCGCTCTCGGCGAAGGGATCGGTGAAGCGCGCGAATTCCATCGCGCTGTGCGTATCGGCGAAGCGCGGCAAGGCGAGATCGTGGCCCTGCTCGACAAAATACCGCGCATAGGCGGCCGTCGGGGCTTCGTTGGCGGTCGCACGGTATAGCCCGATCACCGCACCGTCCGGCACTAGTTCGAGCAGCGGCGCGGGCGGGCGCATGAACACCAGCGTGCGCATGCTGGCAGGCAGGGCCGCGACATGGTCGCGCCGCGCGGTGCGCAATTGCCTGCGGAGATCATCCTTTGTCACGGGGCAAATCCTTATCGGGGAGAAGGCAGGGCGTCCATCGCGCCGCACGCCGGCGCGTGCCGGACACGCAGCCCCGGACACGGGACGGGCAGACGGAAAGGGAAGAGTGACGGGACCACCATGGGTCGTTTCCGGCGAAATCCTCTGACGCCTAAAACGTCAGGTGGGTACCGTATGCCCCAATCCCACGGCCGAACCGGTGGACCAGGGCAGGGACAGCTCCCTTGGATTGCTTATAGCCTCAGGGATGTTCATGCGGCTCGTGCCGGGCAGCCCCGTCACCGCACTATCTAGGCGTTATGCGACCCGTCCTCAAGGGTGGACGCCGCTTTCTCGAGCGCGGAGGCCAGCCGTTCGAGCCGTCCGGCCAGCCCGTCCACGTCGATTTCGGGCTCTGCGGGCGGGGCGGTTGCGCGCTGGCCGGCTTCCTCCAGCTCGTCGGCCAGAAGGAGCGCAGCGAACAGCAGGTTCTTCGCCTCGTTGGTCGACAGATTGGTGCCCATCGATCCCAGCTTGCCATCCACCACGCGCGCCAGCCGCTGGACGTTTTCTTCCTGCCCATCGGCACAGGATACGGTGTAATTGCGGCCGCCCACGGCAAGCGTCACGTCGCTCATCGCTCCAGCCCTTCGATCAACCCGTCGAGTTCGGCGAGGCTGGCTGTGACGCTGCGGCGCAGGGCTTCGTGCCGGGCGGCCAGGCCGCTGTCGTCCGGATCTGCCGCATCGCCGAGGCCGGTTGGAGGCGCGGCATGCGAAGCCAGCGCGGCTTGCGTTTCGATGCGCGCCATCGCGCGATCGATCCGATCGAGGGCATTTGTAATTCGCTGCGAAGTCATGACTCGCGCAAATTACCAAGATTGCTGCGCCAAGGCAAAGGTTTGCCCCGCGCTGTTGATAAGTGGAATGAGGCGGCTGCGCGCTGTGCATCGCGGCCGGGGCGGGTTGACCTCGCGCCTACGCTCCGCGAAGGCTTCGCGCGCGTCGAATCGACCCAGTTTCCGGAGAATAAATCCCATGAGTCTTGCCACCGCTCGCATGGTCCAGATGGCCAACGCCATCAGGGCACTTTCGATGGATGCGGTGCAGGCGGCGAATTCGGGGCACCCCGGCATGCCGATGGGCATGGCCGATGTCGCGACCGTGCTGTGGAGCGACTATCTCAAGCACGATCCCGCCGCACCCGACTGGGCGGATCGCGACCGCTTCGTGCTCAGCGCGGGTCATGGCTCGATGCTGATCTACAGCCTGCTCCACCTGTCGGGCTATGCCGCGCCGACGATGGAGGACATCCGCAATTTCCGCCAGCTCGGCAGCCCTTGCGCCGGACATCCGGAGAACTTCCTGCTCGAGGGCGTCGAAAGCACCACCGGCCCGCTGGGACAGGGTCTGGCGATGGCGGTGGGCATGGCGATTGCCGAGCGGCACCTCAACGCGGGCTTCGGCGACGACATCGTCGACCACCGCACCTGGGTGATCGCGGGTGACGGCTGCCTGATGGAAGGCATCAACCACGAAGCGATCGGTCTTGCCGGTCATCTCAAGCTCGGCCGCATGAACGTGCTGTGGGACGACAACAACATCACCATCGACGGGACCACCGACCTGTCGACCAGCGAAGACATCAAAGCGCGCTACGAAGCGACCGGCTGGCATGTCGTCAGCTGCGACGGGCACGATTTCGACGATATCCGCCGCGCGCTCGATGAAGCGGTGGCCGACGAACGGCCCTCGCTGGTCGCGTGCAAGACGGTCATCGGCAAGGGTTCGCCCAACAAGCAGGGCACCAGTGCCACCCACGGCGCACCACTGGGCGATGATGAAATCGCCGCAGTGCGCGAGGCGCTGGGCTGGGAGGCGGCGCCGTTCGAAATTCCCGAACAGGTGCTGTCCGACTGGCGCGGGACGGCCGAGCGTGGTTCGGCGGCGCGCGCCGAATGGCGCAACCGGCTCGAGGCGCATGGCGACAAGGCCGAATTCGAACGCCGGATGGCGGGCGATCTTCCCGAGAGTTTCAGCCTGGACACTTATATCCAGTCGCTGATCGACGAACCGCAGAAGGTCGCGACGCGCAAGGCGAGCGAGATGACGCTGGGCGAAATCAACGCCAACCTGCCCGATACGATCGGCGGCAGCGCCGACCTGACCGGGTCCAACAACACCAAGGCGGGCGGTATCGGTCCGTTCACCGCCGACGACCGCAGCGGACGCTATATCTATTACGGCATCCGCGAATTCGGCATGGCTGCGGCGATGAACGGCATGGCGCTGCATGGCGGGGTGATCCCCTATGGCGGCACCTTCCTGGTGTTCACCGACTATTGCCGCGCCGCGATCCGCCTGTCCGCGCTGCAGCAGGCCCGCGTGGTCTATGTCATGACGCATGACAGCATCGGGCTGGGCGAAGACGGTCCGACGCACCAGCCGGTCGAACACATCCAGTCGCTGCGGATGATCCCGAACCTGCTGGTCATGCGCCCCGCGGACACGGTCGAAACCGCCGAATGCTGGGACATCGCGCTGCGCGAGAAGGACCGCCCGACGGTTCTTGCGCTGACCCGCCAGGGGCTGCCGCAGCTGCGCACCGAGGCGGCTGCAGAGAACCTCAGCGGGCGCGGGGCCTATCGTCTCAAGGCTGCCGAATCGCCGCGCCGGGTCATCCTGATCGCGACCGGATCGGAAGTCAGCCTGGCGACCGAATGCGCCGCCGAACTGGAAAAGGCGGGCATCGGCGCGGACGTCGTGTCGATGGTCTGCACCCAGCTGTTCGACGAGCAGGACGATGCCTACAGGACCGAGCTGCTGCCCGACGTCTCGCCTGACGAAACGCTTCGCGTCAGCATCGAGGCGGGGACGACATTCGGCTGGGATCGCTACACGATGACCAATGGTCTGCGGATCGGCATCGACCGCTTCGGTGTCAGCGCGCCGGCGGGCGATCTGTTCGAGAAATTCGGCTTCACTGCGGACGCCATCGTTCCGCAAATCATGAACAAACTGAACGGTTAAGCAGGAGTTTTTGCAATGGCGACGAAGGTTGCAATCAACGGTTTTGGACGTATCGGCCGCCTCGTGGCGCGTGCCATTCTCGAGCGTGACGATCACGATCTCGAACTCGTCAGCATCAACGACCTGGCCGACACCAAGTCGAATGCGCTGCTGTTCCAGTATGACAGCACGCATGGCCGTTTCCCCGGCACGGTCGAGGTCGGCGACAAGGCGATCATCGTCAACGGCAAGTCGATCGCGGTCACCAGCGAGCGCGATCCGGGCGACCTGCCGCATGGCGACCAGGGCGTCGACATCGTCCTCGAATGCACCGGCTTCTTCCAGAGCCACGAGCAGGCCGAACCGCATCTCAAGGCAGGCGCCAAGCGGGTGCTGATCTCGGCCCCGGCCAAGAACGTTTCGGCCACGATCGTCTACGGCGTGAACCACGAAACGCTCAGCGCCGAGGACGTGATCGTCTCGAACGCCAGCTGCACCACCAACTGCCTCTCGCCGATGGCCAAGGTGCTGCACGACACTGTCGGCATCGAGCGCGGGTTCATGACCACGATCCACAGCTACACCAACGACCAGCGCATGCTCGACCAGATGCATGGCGACATGCGCCGGGCCCGCGGCGGCGCGCAGAACATGATCCCGACGACCACCGGCGCGGCGCGCGCGGTCGGCCTCGTCCTGCCCGAACTGGCGGGCAAGCTCGACGGTTCGAGCGTGCGTGTGCCGACGCCGAACGTCAGCCTCGTCGACCTCGTCTTCACCCCCGGCCGCGACACCAGCGCCGAGGAACTGAACGCGGCGCTCAAGGAAGCCGCCGAAGGCAAGATGAAGGGCGTGCTCGACTATACCGACCAGCCGCTCGTCAGCAGCGATTTCAACCACTACCCCGCCAGCTCGACCATCGACAGCCTCGAAACCAGCGTGATGGAAGGCAAGCTTGCCCGCGTCGTCAGCTGGTACGACAATGAATGGGGTTTCTCGAACCGCATGATCGACACCGCCGGTGTGATGGCAAAGTTCCTCTAACGCCAAGTTCCGCCAAAGGACGCCCGACCAATGAGCAGCTTCAAGACCCTGGACGATCTCGGTGATATCACCGGCAAGGTCGCGCTGGTACGCGTCGATCTCAACCTGCCGATGAAGGATGGTTCGGCCACCGATGTTTCGCGCGTCGAGGCGGTCAAGCCGACCATCCTCGAACTCGCCGAAAAGGGTGCCAAGGTCCTGTTGCTCGCGCATTACGGGCGTCCCAAGGGCCAGCGCTTCTCGACCATGAGCACCAGCTTCGTGCAGGGCGATGTCGAGAAGGTGCTGGATAAGGAGATCATGTTCATCCCCGAGGTGATGGGGCCCGTCGTCGAACAGTCGATCGGCATCCTCGGCAATGGCGATATCGGCCTGCTCGACAATGTCCGCTTCTGGCCTGGCGAGGAAGCCAACGATCCCGAATTCGCGCGGGGCATGGCCGCGCATGGCGACTTCTACGTCAACGATGCGTTCAGCGCGGCGCACCGCGCGCATGCGACCACCGAGGGCTTGGCGCATCACCTCCCGGCCTATGCGGGCCGCGCGATGGAAGCCGAACTGAAGGCGCTCGACGCCGCGCTGGGTAATCCCGAAGCGCCGGTGGCCGCGGTCGTCGGCGGGGCCAAGGTCTCGACCAAGCTCGACGTGCTGACCAATCTGGTCGGCAAGGTGCAGCACCTGATCATCGGCGGCGGGATGGCCAACACCTTCCTCGCCGCGAAGGGTGTCGATGTAGGCAAGTCGCTCTGCGAACACGAGCTGACCGACACCGCCAATCGTATCATCGACGAAGCGGCGCATGCGGGCTGCACGGTTCACCTGCCCTATGATGTCGTGGTGGCGAAGGAATTTGCCGCCAACCCCGCGTCTTTGCGTACCTGCAATGTCCACGAAGTCGCGGATGACGAGATGATCCTCGACGTCGGCCCGCTGGCGACCGAGGCGCTGGCCGACGTGCTCAAGACCTGCCGTACGCTGGTGTGGAACGGCCCGATGGGCGCATTCGAGACCGAACCTTTCGACACCGCCACCGTCGCGCTGGCGCGGACCGCCGCGGCGCTGACGCAGGACGGTTCGCTGATCTCGGTCGCGGGCGGGGGCGATACGGTCGCCGCACTCGCGCATGCCGGGGTGAAGGACGAGTTTACCTTTGTCTCGACCGCGGGCGGCGCCTTCCTCGAATGGATGGAAGGCAAGCCGCTTCCCGGCGTGGCGGCGCTGACCGCATGAGCGAGAACGAAGCAGTAGGCGCGAGCGGCGGGCTCGTACCCGTCACCGAGGGCGAGTGGGCCGGCTGGTCGACCTGGCAGAGCGATGCTTTCGAGCAGCGCGCAGGCCCGTTCTACGAACGGCGCGATGACGACGGCAGCATGGTCGCCGCCTTTCGCGCGGAGGAGCGCCACATGAACGGCGCGGGCTTCATGCACGGCGGCTGCATGATGACTTTCGCCGACAGCGCGATCTTCACCATCGCGACCGACGAACTCGCCGGATCGCATGGCGTCACCATGCATCTCGCGGGCGATTTCCTCGATCCGGCCAGCGTCGGCCAGCTGATCGAGGCGCGCGGCGAAGTCGTGCGCGCGGGTGGCAAGACGATCTATGTCGTCGGCATGATCCGTGCCGACGGCAAGCCGGTGCTGAGCTTCAACGGCATTATCCGGAAGATCACCAGGAGATAGAACCGTGCGTATTTTCTGCCTGCTCGCTGTGCTTCTGCTGCCCTCGGCAACCTTGGCGCAAACTAGCGATCCGGCGGATGAGTTCGCACTCTTCGATCAATCGGCCAGCGCCTGCTGTGGCATTCGGGCTGGAACGAGCAAAAGGGCTCCGCGCTTTACCTCAAGGTGCCCGGCAAGCGGCTGACGCTGATTGTGCTCGCCAATACCGAGGCGGTCTGGTGGGACAATTCGCTGGTCAAGGCCGAAGTCGCCGAAAGCCCGCTCGCGCGGCGCTTCCTCGAGGAATTCGCTCGCTAGCGGTATTCAGGATTGGGCGCGGCGAAGCAGCGGCCTTCCTGCCACAGGTCGACCGAATTGCCCCATGCGGGAATTCCGCCCGCATCCTTCAGCATGCGTGACATGTGCATCAGGTTCCACGTCATGAAGGTGGTGTTGCGGCGGGTGAAGTCATTGTCGAAGCCTTCGTAGCCCTGGCCGTCTTCCCTGGCGTCGCCATAGCTTGGACCAGGGCCGGCTTCGCCGACCCAGCCGGCGTCGGCCTGCGGCGGGATGGTGTAGCCCACATGCTGCAGTGAATAGAGCACGCCCATACCGACATGCTTGATGCCGTCTTCATTGCCGGTGACGATGCAGCCGCCGACCTTGCCGTAGAACACGTACTGGCCCTTGTCGTTGGTCTGGCCCGAATGCGCGTAGAGGCGCTCGATCAGTCGCTGGCAGACCGAGCTTTTCTCCCCCAGCCAGATCGGCGTGCCGACGATCAGGATGTCGGCGGCCTCGACCTCTTTCCAGATCGCGGGCCAGTCGTCGCGCTCGGCGCCCTGTTCGGTCATGTCGGGATAGACGCCCGGCGCGATCGTGTGATCGACCAGCCGCACCTGTTCGAGCGTCACCTCGTTGCGCACGAGGATCGCCTCGGCAACGCTCAGCAACTTGTCGGTATGCGAACCGCCGGGGCTGGGCTTGAGCGTGCAATTGATGGTCAACGCCTTGAGGTCCGAAAAGTCGGTGGTGTTGTCGTCGCACAGTTTGCGCTGGGTATCGTCGAGCATGCGTCCTCCTTGGGTCTGGTGAAACTACGCATGGGCGGCGCGATAGTTACCGCGCGGCATCCGCGGCTTGCCTTGCTTTACGCGAAGCCCGCCACCGCGGCCGTCCTGTGTTCCCGCAAGGCTGCGGATTTTGTTGCCCCCGCAGTTGCAGGGGTTGGGGGCCTTTTGTATGCGCCGCATACGAATGCAGTACCACTACCAGCGACGGGGTTTTCCAGATGACGTTCGATGAAATGAAGGCGCGTATTGCCGAGGGCCAGGGCTTTATCGCGGCGCTCGACCAGTCGGGCGGTTCGACCCCCAAGGCACTGGCCGGTTACGGTGTTGCCGAAGATGCCTGGACCACCGAAGACGAGATGTTCGGCCTGATCCACGAAATGCGCCAGCGGATCATCGAAAGCCCCTGCTTCGGCAATGGCAAGGTCATCGGCGCGATCCTGTTCGAAAAGACCATGGAAGGCGCCAGCGGCGGCAAGAGCGTGCCCGCGCGGCTCAAGGAACGCGGCATCGTGCCCTTCCTCAAGGTCGACAAGGGCCTGGCCGAGGAACGCGACGGCGCGCAGCTGATGAAGCCCAATCCGGGCCTGGAAGACATGTGCAACCGCGCGCGTGAGCTGGGCGTGTTCGGGACGAAGATGCGATCGGTGATCAAGTCGGCCAATCCGGTCGGGATCAAGGAAGCCGTCCGCCAGCAATTCGCCGAAGGTGCGCGCATCCTGTCCTGCGGCCTCGTCCCCATGCTCGAGCCGGAATACGACATCACCGCCGCCGACCGCGCCGAGGGCGAGAAGATCATGCTCGAAGCGATCGAGGAAGGCCTCGTCGCGCTGCCCGAAGGCCAGCAGATCATGCTCAAGCTGTCGATCCCCAAGGAAGCCGGGATCTATGGGGGTCTGACCAACCATCCCAAGGTGCTGCGCGTGGTCGCGCTCTCGGGCGGCTATTCGACCGAGGAGGCCTGCAGCGAGCTGGCCAAGAACCCCGGCATGATCGCCAGCTTCAGCCGCGGCCTGCTGCAGGATCTGCGCGCCACGCAGAGCGACGAGGAATTCGACGGCACGCTGTCGGGCGCGATCGACCAGATCCACGCCGCCAGTGTTGCCTGAACGCTACTGGCGTTCGAAGACGAACCGATAGTCGCCGGCGGGGATGTCTCCGCCGGCCGTCGGCAACGGATCAGCAGTGGCCAGCACATAGGTGCGGCCCATCACTTCGTAGGGATCGCCCAGCGTCAATGGGGCGGTCTGCGTCCAGTGTGTCGCCGCGATGCGCGTCGACACGGTCAGTTCGCCCCCGTGGAAGCACTGCACGTCCGCCGGGCAGCGCGTGTCCTCGATGATCGCCAGCGGCGTCAGGATCGCATCGCCCGCCCACACCGGGCTGCCGATGGCGACCGCGCTGCCCTGGCTGGCGGCATCGCCATTGCCGCGGGGCGTATCGGGAATGATGGCGCAGGCGGCGGTCAGCGGGGCGATCAGGGCGGCGGCGAGATAGGCTTTCATGTCTGCGGTAGAGGCGCCGGCTGCTTTCGTATCGCTGAACAGGTGACGCGGCGCGGCAATGGTCTTATGGGCGCCAGCCATGACCGATTGCCAATTGTACCTGATCTCTCCGCTCGATGTGACGGGCGACTTTCCCCAACGTCTCGAGCGCGCGCTTGATGCCGGCCCCGGACTGGTCACCGCCTTCCAGTTCCGCGTCAAGGATATCGACCAGCACGAAGCTGCGCGGCTGGCCGAACCGCTGCAGGCGATCTGCGCGGCCCGCGACGTGGCCTTCATCGTCAATGACGATGTCGCGCTGGCCAAGCGGCTCGGCGCCGATGGCGTGCATCTGGGGCAGGGCGATGGCGATGTCCGCGATGCGCGCGAGGAGCTTGGCCGCGAAGCGCAGATCGGGGTGACCTGCCATGCCTCGCGCCATCTCGCGATGGAAGCGGGCGAGGGCGGGGCCGATTACGTGGCGTTCGGCGCCTTCTTCGACAGCACCACCAAGGCGAGCGAGCACCGGCCCGAGCCGGAGATCCTCGAATGGTGGAGCACGGTGTTCGAAATCCCCTGCGTGGCAATCGGCGGGATCACGCCTGCCAATTGCGCGCCGATCGTGGCGGCGGGTGCGGACTTCCTGGCCGTGTCCGGCGCGGTCTGGAACGGCGACGAAGTCGCGGCGGTCAAGGCCTTCGCCCAGCGGATCCGCGCGGAGCAAAACGGGGCGGCGTGAGTTGGCTATCCTGAAAGGGCGGTAAAGCCCTGATTTCAGGAGCTCTCCCCATGCGCAATTTCATCCTCGCCACCGTGTCCTCGCTCGCGCTGGTCGCTTGCGGCGGGCAGGAACCCGATGCTTCGCCCGAAGCCGCGACCGAGACCGCCGCTGCGAGCGGCAGCGAGCATGGCTACGAAACGCGCGGCAGCGACAATCTGGCCGACACCATGGCGTCGGACGATGCGCGCTACATGGCTGATGGCGCGACGCCAGACAGCGACGCGGCGAACGACATTCCCGATGCGACCGAACGGCCGGTCATGCAGGCGCAGGTCGTGCTCGACCGTATCGGCTTCGGCCCCGGCGTAATCGACGGCAAGATGGGCATGAGCACCGAAAACGCGCTGCGCGGTTTCCAGGAGGCCAACGATCTCGAGGTGACGGGCAGACTGGACCAGCCGACCAAGACCGCGTTGGCCGAATGGGAGCGGATCCCCGCCACCCGCGTGGTGACGGTACCCGATAGCTGGGCCGAAGCCGAATACACCGACATGCCCGACAGCGTGGCCGGCAAGGCGAAGCTCGACCGATTGGGCTACAAATCGCTCGATGAACGCCTTGCCGAACGGTTTCACACCACCGTCGAGGTGCTGCGCGAACTGAACCCGGACGGACGACCTGCGGGCAGCAGCGCCACCGCCGACGCCGGCCCCGACGATGGCGCCAATGCGCAGGCCGCAGACGGGCAGGCCGGTGGCGGCTATTTCGTGGCCGGGCAGCAATTGCGCGTCCCCAATATCGGCGGGGATCGGATCGCGCCGGGGGCGATCGCCGATGCCGACTGGCAGCGCACGCTGGCCTCGCTCGGCGTCGGCTCCGAACAGACCGCGGTCGACCGGATCGTCGTCAGCAAGGCGGGCAAGACGCTCAAGGCCTATAGCGGGGACAAGCTGGTGGCGCTGTTCACCGTCAGTTCGGGATCGAGCGAGTTCCCGCTTCCGCTGGGCGAATGGGATATCGTCGGCGAAGCCTACAACCCGCCCTACAGCTACGATCCCGAAGTGCTCGGCAATGGTGACGGCGAAACCTATACGCTTGCCGCGGGGCCCAACTCGCCAGTGGGCGTCGTGTGGATCGACCTGAGCAAGGAACATTACGGGATCCATGGCACGCCCGACCCCGAAACCATCGGCCGCGCGCAGTCGAGCGGCTGTGTCCGGCTGACCAATTGGGATGCCGCGCGGCTGGCCGGAATGGTCTCGCAATCGACGCGGGTGCTTTTCGAGGCCTGAACGGGTAGGCTGTGCGCATGAACCTCGTCGACCGCATCCTCACCATCGTCATCACCGCTACCATTACCAGCGCGATCTGGATCGTGGCGGGGGGCAGCCTGATCGAAAACGCAACCAGCGTCAGCCAGCGCAACACCACGCGTCCGGCGGAGGCTGCGCCGAGCCCGCAGCCCGAACAGGCAGCGGATGACGGGGAAGACACGGCAAACACCGGAACACCCACCGGCGAACCGCTCGATCTCGATGCGCCGGTCGCGCCCAGCAGCGAACAGTCGCGCCAGTTGCTGGTCCCGGTGAAGAACATCCGCGCCAGCGACCTCAGCGATACCTACAGCGATTCGCGCAGCAGCGGTTCACGCCTGCACGAGGCGATCGATATCATGGCGCCCAAGGGCACCAGCGTGCGTTCGGCCGCGCCGGGAACGGTCGAGAAGCTGTACCGCTCGGATGTCGGCGGCAACACCATCTACATCCGTTCGACCGACGGTTTGACAATCTATTACTACGCCCATCTCGACGCCTATGCCGAAGGACTGCAGGAAGGCCAGCGCGTGCGCCGCGGGCAGCGGCTGGGCACGGTGGGCAGTTCGGGCAATGCCTCGCAGGATGCGCCGCACCTGCATTTCGCGATCCTTCAGACCACCGCCGATGCCGAATGGTGGGAGCCCGCCAATGCGGTCAATCCTTACCCGCTGCTGACGGGGCAGTGATCAGTCCCGCACCGGCCCGGTGCGGTGGCAGCGCAGGCGGCCCAGCTTGCCGCCGGGCTCGATCTGCTGGAGCAGGCCCGATCCCAGTCGCATCATCTTCATTCCGCGCATCGGTCCGCGGGTGAAGGTGACCGTCTTGCCTTCCATCAGATAGGTCCCGCTCCCGCGCGGCGTGCGATAGCTCGACCCGCCGGTGATGGAAAAATCGCGGCCTTCCTGTTCGATCCAGGCAGCCCCCGTTGCATCGCCCGGAAGCGCGCAGACATAGGCGCCCTGGTCGAGCAGCAACAACCGCCCCTGCGCCGCGGCAGGGGTGAGCGCGAAGCCGGCCAGCGCGGCGAACAGGGCAGGGGTGAAAAATCGTCTCATGGTAACCGTCCGCCCGCGATATAGGGATTGGCTGCGCGTTTTTCCACTCGCTTGCCCGCGCGGCCATGCTCGGCTAAGGCGCGCGGCACACGATCGCTCGACGGGCGATCCGCTCTTTTACAAGTCGAAGGTAGCTTCCCCATGAAGATCAGCGGCGTGGACATCCGTCCGGGCAACATCATCGAATACGAAAAAGGTATCTGGAAGGTCGCCAAGATCCAGCATACCCAGCCCGGCAAGGGCGGCGCCTACATGCAGGTCGAGATGAAGAACCTGCAGGATGGCCGCAAGACCAACGTGCGCTTTCGCAGCGCCGATACGGTCGAGAAGGTCCGGCTGGACACGGCCGAGTATCAGTTCCTTTACGAAGATGGCGACATGCTCGTCTTCATGGACCAGACGAATTACGAACAGATCACGCTGCCCAGCGACCTGCTGGGCGACGCGCGGCCGTTCCTCCAGGACGGCATGCAGGTGAAGCTCGAACTGTGGGAAGAACAGCCCATCTCGGTCGAACTGCCCGCGCAGATCGAAGCCGAAATCGTCGAGGCCGATGCCGTCGTGAAGGGGCAGACCGCCTCCTCCAGCTACAAGCCCGCCGTGCTCGACAACGGCGTGCGCATCATGGTCCCGCCGCATATCGAAAGCGGCACGCGGATCGTGGTCGACGTCTACGAACAGAGCTACGTCGGCAAGGCCAGCTAACCGCATGGGCAAGTCCATCGCCAGCCGGTTCGAGAACATCGATGTCACGCGCAGCGTCTTGCGCGCGGTGATCATCAACGATGACGAACTGACGCTGGAGATGGACTTCTGCCTCGAGCCCGCGCACCCCGATTACGAAACGCCGGGCGCGGGCGACGACTGCTGCTTCCATCCGGGCCTGCTCAAATTCGCCGGGATTTCGAAGCTCGGCCTCGAGCGCGCCGAGCATCCCGACCAGACCCAGCGCCGCTTCGCGATCCAGTCCTTCAACATCGAAGGCACGAAGTTCGACATGGCCTGCGAATGGGGCACGATCCACCTCCAGGCGCGTTCGATCCGCGTCCTTACCGAATAAGAGAGTTTCCATGGCCGTTCTATCGGGTGTTATCCGCGTAATGGAGAAAGCCGCGCGCAAGGCGGGTGGCCGCCTGCGCCGCGACTTCGGCGAAGTCGAGCACCTCCAGGTGAGCCGCAAGGGCCCGGCGGACTTCGTCTCCAAGGCCGACCGCATCGCCGAACGCACCCTCTACGACGAACTGCTCGCCGCGCGCCCCGACTGGGGCTTCGTGATGGAAGAAGCGGGCGTCATCGAAGGCGACGAGAACAAGCCCCGCTGGATCGTCGACCCGCTCGACGGGACCAGCAACTTCCTCCACGGCATCCCGCATTTCGCGATCAGCATCGCAGTGCAGGAACCCAAGCTCGGCGGCGGCGGCTGGGGCGATGTCACTGCCGGGGTGATCTACAACCCGGTGACCGACGAGACCTTCTGGGCCGAGAAAACGCGCGGCGCATGGCTGCACGACGGCCGCCTGCGGGTCTCGGCGCGGCGCAATCTGGCTGACTCGCTGATCGCCACCGGCATCCCCTTCCAGGGGCATGGCGATTTCGGCGACTGGACCAAGATCTTCGCTGCCATTGGGCCGCAGGTCGCGGGCATCCGCCGGTTCGGCGCGGCCTCGCTCGACCTCGCATGGCTGGCCGCGGGCCGGTTCGACGGCTTCTGGGAGAGCGACCTCAACGACTGGGATACCGCGGCGGGCTGCCTGATCGTGCGCGAGGCCGGCGGCTTCGTGTCCGATTTCCGCGGCCGTTCGCAGCCGATCCATGCCAAGCAGATCCTTGCCGCCAATGATGCGCTGCATTCGAAGCTGCACAAATTGCTGGCGAATGCGCTGAAGGCTTGATGCCGGCCGAGGGCGCGGCTAACCCCACGCTCCCGGCCCAGTGCCCCTGTGGCGGAATTGGTAGACGCGCTCGACTCAAAATCGAGTTTCTTTGAAGTGCCGGTTCGAGTCCGGCCAGGGGTACCAAACTAAATGCTTGCACATCCAGACGGAGTTTGGGATTCCCGTGCCTGAATGATCGGGGTCCCTTCCTACCATGCAATAGCGGCGATGGGCATCACCATCGCTATGTTCATTGCCTTTGCGCGCGGGCGCATGTCGGTGGAGATCATCTCGCTGATGACGATCGCCGTCATCGCTGTCGGGCTGTATTTCTTCCCGCTCGACGACACGCAGCCGATCGACGGCTTGAGCCTCGCATTCTCGGGTTTCGGCCATTACGCGCTGATCACCATCTGCGCGCTGATGATCATGGGGCGCGGGCTGGTGGTCACCGGCGCGCTCGATCCCGCGGCGCGTTTCCTCGAGCGGTTGTTCAAGATCAACCTCCAACTGGGCCTGCTGTTCTCGCTGGTGGTGACCTTCCTGCTGTCGATGGGGGTCAACAACACGCCGGTGCTGGTGCTGCTTATGCCGATCTTCGTCCAGCTGGCGATGCGCGGCGCGATGGCGGCGTCGAAAACGCTGATCCCGCTCAATGCGGCTTCGCTGATGGGCGGCATGGCCACCACCATCGGCACGTCCACCAATATCCTCGTAGTGTCGATCGCGGTCGATCTGGGGATGCCCGAAATGGGCGTCTTCCACTTCACCCCGATCGTGCTGATCGCCTCGCTCGTGGCGCTGCCCTTCGTATGGATCGTCATGCCGCGCATGCTGGGCGACAACCGGATCGAGACGGTCCATGCCCAGCGCCTGTTCGAAACCCGCCTGCGCGTGACCGAGGATTCGATCCTCAACGGGCGCCAGCTGTCGGAACTGCAGTCGCGCCTGCCGGCCGGGATCGAGTTCCACGACGTTCCGGTCGGCCTGCTGCGCCCGCAGCACCGGCTGCGGATGACGGGGACACATGAAGCGATCGAGGAGGCGATGGCCACGCTGCGCGGCGATGCGGCGCCGAGCTGGGTGATCGACCGCATCCGCCGCCGCTCGAGCGAGACGCGGACCGACATCGCGGTCGGCGAGATGATCGTCACTGCGGATTCCCGGCTGATCGGGCGGACGCTGCCAAGCTCGGGGATCGCCGACCTGTTCGGCGTGGCGGTGATCGGGACCCACCGTCCCGCGCGCCTGGTGGGCGAGAAAGAACAGTTTTCCGAAGTCGGCGACATGCGCTTTGCCGAAGGCGACGTGCTGCTGGTGATGGGCCTGCCCGATGACATGCAGCACTTTGCCCGCTCGGACAGCCTGCTGCAGCTCGAGGGGGTTCGCGAATTGCCCCGCCGGTCGAAAGCGACGCTGGCGGCGGCGATCATGGGCGGTTCGATCGCTTTCGCTTCGGTCGGGCTGGTGCCGATCGCCATCGCGTCGTTGGCCGGGGCGATCCTGATGTTCGTGACCGGCTGCGTGCGGTTCGACCGCGTCGGGCGCGGCTTGTCGGGCAGCGTTATCGTGCTGGTCGCCGCCAGCATCGCGCTAGGCCGGGTCATCCTCGATAGCGGGGCCGCCGACTGGATCGGCGGGGTAATGGCCTTCGGGCTGGAATACCTGTCCGCGCCCGCGGCGCTGGCCGCGATCATGCTGACGATGACCTTCCTCACCAATTTCGCCTCGAATGCGACCGCGGCAACGGTGGGCACGCCAATCGCCTTTGCCATTGCCGCAAAGCTGGATCTCCCGCCCGAGCCGCTGGTGCTGGCGGTGCTGTTCGGCTGCAACCTGTGTTACGCGACCCCGATCGCCTACCAGACCAACATGCTGATCATGGCGGAAGGGTCGTATGAGTTTAAGGACTATGTCCGCACCGGGGTGCCGCTGGTCCTGATCATGGTCACGTTGCTGTCGGTCGGCCTGGCCGTCACCTATCAATTGTGATTGCCGAGAGCGCGCGGCCGCGACGGTTCGTGAAGCCCGCGCTGCTGGCCTTGTACGGCATCCTGTTCCTGCCCGAGTTCTTCGACCGCCTGCGCGATATCGGCGGGATCGCAGGGCCGCTCGCCTATACCGTGCTGGTCTTGGCGGCGCTGTGCGGCATAATCGGCGCCGCCTACACCGCCAATGCGCTGCTGCGCGGGGGCCTCGCACTGCTGCTGTTCGCCGCCAGCTTCGTGATCGAAGCCTATGCCCGCTCCTCGCTCGAATTCCTCACCTATGGCGCGTTCATCGACCTCATCACCGCTGCCGAATTCGCCGGGGATGCAATGGACCAGAACGAAGCTGCATTGTGGCGCAGCCTGCCGGGACCGGCGGTCCTGCTGATCGCAGTGGCGTGGCCGCCGCGCCGCCGGGCGCGTACCCGCGCCAACACGCCGGCACTGGCCATGCCCGCGGCGCTCTTCCTGTTCACGCTGCTTGCCTTCACGCGCGGCGGAGACGGGCTCAAGGCGCTACCGGGCGGCTATGCCGCGCTCAGCTATGCTGTCCTGGCGGCGTATGAGCGAGCGGCAGGCGATCTCGGGCCGCGCAAGGGCGTCTCGATCGCACATGTCCGGGCGCCGCTGTACCGCGATATCGTGCTGATCGTCGATGAAAGCATCTCGGGCCACTATCTCGATATCAACCATCCGCGCGGGGTGCGTTCTGGCCTTGCGGAGGCGCGGCCCGGGGTCGAGATCGCCAATTTCGGAGTGGTCGCTTCGGCGACCAACTGCAGCGCCGGTTCCAATCTCGTGCTGCGTTTTGCCGGGACGCGGGACAGCTACCGCCGCGACATCGCGGTCGGGCCCTCGCTGTGGGACTATGCCGTGCATGCCGGGCTGGAGACGGTCTATATCGATGCCCAGCGTTCCGGCGGCGCGATGCAGAACCAGATGACGCCGCGCGAACGCGAGCGCATCGACCGCTTCATCCAGTTCGGCGGGCTGGCGGTGCGGGACCGCGACATGGCCGTTGCCGACCGGCTCGCGCACTTGCTGGGCGACGGCACTGCATCCTTCATCCTGGTCAACAAGGTCGGCGCGCATTTCCCGATCCACGACAAGTTTCCCGACAGCCATGCCCGCTACCGGCCGATCCTGCCGCGCGGCGGCTTCCTCGATGTGACCGATACCGGATCGCGCACCGGCTTCGGCGGTTCGCAGGCGGACTGGCGGCGCTACCGCAATTCCTATCGCAACACGCTCGAATGGAGCGTCGGTGCCTTTTTCGACCGGCTGCTGGAGCGCGCCGAGCTGGCCGATGCGCTGGTCATCTATACCGCCGATCACGGGCAGAACCTGCATGAGGGCGGCAAGGGCGGGACGACCACGCATTGCTCGGTCGACCCGCGGCCCGAGGAAGGCGCGGTGCCGCTGGTGGTGCTGCAGGGAGGTGCGGGGGCGCTCGCGTTCACGCCCGGCGGGGCTGCCAGCCATTACATGATCGCTCCGACGCTGCTGGCAGCGATGGGATACGACCGCGAGGCCGTGCGCGCGCGCAGCGGCGGGGCGCTCGACGAACCATCGCGCGATCCGGCGACCTTCAACTATCTCTACAACGCGCGGCTCAACCGCGAGCCGCGCTGGCGCGAAGTCGATCCCGCGGCGCTGGCCCCGGTCCCCGACGACCCGGAGACGGGTAGGCCATTCTGACCGCTGGCGTCTTTCCTGCCGCGCCGCTCCGTGACACAAGGCAGCCGCAAGTTTCGCGGGTCCGGCAACGCGCGTTTTCTGCCGCGGGCCCGCGTTCCAACTGTTCCATCCAATAGGGAGAGCCGAGATGGTTTCCAAATTCACTTCTACCGCGCTGGCGGCGCTGGCCGTGGCCACCGCAGCGCCAGCCCAGGCGAACGACCTGCGCGAGACGCTGGCGGCCGACATGCCCGAGCTGATGGAACTCTATCGCGACCTGCATGCGAACCCCGAACTCAGCTTCGAGGAACACGAGACCGCGGCCAAGCTGGCCGCGCGGATGCGCGCGCTGGGTTTCGAAGTGACCGAGGGTGTCGGACGCACGGGCGTGGTCTCGGTGATGCGCAATGGCGATGGGCCGACCGTCCTGCTGCGCGCCGACATGGACGGCCTCCCGGTGGTCGAGCAGACCGGGCTGCCCTATGCCTCGACGCAGACTGCCACGCCCGCCAGCGGCGTGACCACCGGCGTGATGCATGCCTGCGGCCATGACACGCACATGGCGGGTTTCATCGGTGCCGCGCGCCTGCTGGTCGATCACAAGGACCAGTGGCAGGGCACGCTGGTGATGGTGCTGCAACCTGCGGAGGAGATCGGCCTCGGCGCGCTCGCGATGCTCGATGACGGGCTTTATACCAAGTTCCCCAAGCCCGATTACGCGCTGGCATTCCACGATGCCGCCGCGCCCGCCCCGGCGGGGACCATCGGCTACACGCCCGGCTATGCACTGGCCAATGTCGACAGCGTCGACATCACGGTGAAGGGCATCGGCGGGCACGGTGCCTATCCGCACACCACGGTCGATCCGGTGGTGCTGGCCAGCGCGATCGTGATGAAGCTGCAGACGGTGGTCAGCCGCAGTTCCTCGCCGCTCGATCCCGCCGTGATCACCGTGGGCAGCTTCCATGCCGGGGCCAAGCACAACATCATCAGCGACGAAGCGAAATTGCAGCTGACGGTGCGCAGCTATTCGGACGAGAGCCGCCAGCTGCTGCTCGACGGGATCCGGCGCGTGGCGCGCGGCGAGGCGATCACGGCCGGACTGCCCGAGACCCTGATGCCCGAAATCACCGTCGAGGACCCCTATACGCCGTCGACCTTCAACGATCCCGATTTCAGCGAGAGCATCGCGGCGGGTTTCCGGCAGCGGTTCGGCGATGAGCGGGTCATGGAATGGCCTGCGGTCATGGGCGGCGAGGATTTCAGCCAGTTCCGCCGGGCCGCGCCAGAGGACGTCAAATCGATGATCTTCTGGATCAGCGGAACGCCGCAACCGCTGCTCGACCGGCTCGAAGAGGACGGCACGCCGCTGCCGTCGCTGCATTCGCCCTTCTGGGCGCCCGATGCGGAGAAGGTGATTGCGACCGGTGCCGAGGCGCTTGCATCGGCGGCGATCAGGCTGATGCCGAACGAGGTCAACTGACGCCGGATAAAAGTGTGGCCGCCGGAGCGTTTGGGGTCGCTCCGACGGCCGTATTCTCCTCCCCAGGAGAACTGTTGATTGGGTCTAGTCTTCCGCGGGCACGTAGGTCCCGAGGCGGTGGTGCAGGGCGTTGATCCGGGCCAGCTCCTCGCGGTCGTCGGTGGCGCGGGCGTAATGCGTCAGCGCTGTCCGCAGGAGGCGGAAGTCCGCCGTCGAGAAGAGCGCCCGGGCGCGGCCCGGTTCGGTCTTCGGAGTGTCGTCTGCCATAGTCGTCATCCTTCCTCTCCTTAGGCGGCTGCGAACTGGTTCATCGTGTTGTCCTTGCCGCCGGCCTTGAGGGCCGCTTCACCGGCGAAGTATTCCTTGTGATCGTCGCCGACGTCCGAACCAGCCATGTTCTGGTGCTTCACGCAAGCGATACCCTGACGGATTTCTTCGCGCTGCACGTTCTTGACGTAGCCGAGCATCGCCTGTTCCCCGAAATATTCCCTGGCGAGGTTGTCGGTGCTCAGCGCAGCCGTGTGGTAGGTCGGCAGCGTGATCAGGTGATGGAAAATGCCGGCGCGCTTCGAACCATCGGCCTGGAAGGTGCGGATCTTCTCGTCGGCTTCGGCGGCAAGGTCGGTGCCGTCGTAATCGACGCTCATCAGCCGGTCGCGGTCATAGGCGGAGACGTCCTTGCCCGCTTCGGCCCAGGCATCATAGACCTGCTGGCGGAAGTTGAGCGTCCAGTTGAAGCTGGGCGAGTTGTTGTACACCAGCTTGGCGTTGGGGACGACTTCGCGGACCCGGTCGACCATGCCGGCGATCTGCTCGACATGCGGCTTCTCGGTTTCGATCCACAAGAGGTCGGCCCCTGCTTCCAGCGCGGTGATGCAGTCGAGCACGCAGCGGTCTTCGCCGGTTCCGGGACGGAACTGGTACAGGTTGCTGGGCAGGCGCTTGGGCGCCAGCAGCTTGCCGTCGCGGCTGATGAAGACCTGGCCGTTCTTGATATCGCCGGCATCGACTTCGTCGCAATCGAGGAAGCTGTTGTACTGGTCGCCGAGGTCGCCGGGTTCCTTCGAATAGGCGATCGACTTGGTAAGGCCGGCGCCCAGGCTGTCGGTGCGGGCGACGATGATACCTTCGGGAACGCCCAGTTCGAGGAAGGCATAGCGGATCGCGCGAATCTTCTGGTGGAATTCCTCATGCGGCACGGTGACCTTGCCGTCCTGGTGACCGCACTGCTTTTCGTCCGACACCTGGTTCTCGATCTGCAGCGCGCAGGCACCGGCTTCGATCATCTTCTTGGCGAGCAGATAGGTCGCCTCGGCATTGCCGAAACCGGCGTCGATATCGGCGATGATCGGCACGACGTGCGTCTCGTGGTCGTCGATGGCCTTCTGCAGGCGCTGTGCTTCCACCTGGTCGCCGGCATCGCGGGCCGCGTCGAGATCGCGGAACATCATGCCCAGTTCGCGGGCATCGGCCTGCTTGAGGAAGGTGTAGAGTTCCCCGATCAGATTGGGGACCGAGGTCTTTTCATGCATCGACTGGTCGGGCAGCGGGCCGAATTCGCTGCGCAGCGCGGCGACCATCCAGCCCGAGAGATAGAGGTAGCGGCGCTTGGTGTTGCCGAAATGCTTCTTGATCGAGATCATCTTCTGCTGCGCGATGAAGCCGTGCCACGTACCGAGCGACTGGGTGTAGTTGGCCGGGTCGCGGTCGTAGGCTTCCATGTCTTCGCGCATGATCTTCGCGGTGTAGCGGGCAATGTCGAGACCCGTGCGGAAGCGGTTCTGGACGACCATGCGCGCGGCGCTTTCGCCATCGATGGCGCCCCAGGGCGCGCCATTGGCGGCGATGGTCTGGTTCATTTCTTCGATCCGGTCCGAATAGCTCACGGGGGAACTCCTTATTGGTCTGATTTCGGAGACCCTGATGGCCCGATAGCCCGACCGACGACAGGAAAATTTACAAATTATCTTGTCTATCGTGTCCCTGTACCGCTAATGGGCCTGTAAAGTTGTAAAGAAAGTGACGCCATGACCGAGGAATCGCTTTTCGCCGGCCCGGCTATCCGGCGGCTTCGCAAGCGCGCGGGCCTGACGCAGGCGGCCGCCGCCAAACGGCTCGATATCTCGCCCAGCTACCTAAACCTGATCGAGCGCAACCAGCGCCCCGTCAGCGCGCGGGTGATGATGCAGCTGGTCTCGCAGTTCGATTTCGATCCCCGCTCGCTCCGCGGCGACGACGCTATCGGAGGCGTCGAGGGCCTCATCCGCCGGTTCGCCGACGAGCGGTTCGCCGATCTCGGGATCGACCGCGATGAAGTGCAGGAATTTCTCGCGGCGTCGCCGCAGCTCGCTTCCGCATTCGCGCGGCTTTACGACAATGCGGGACCGGCAGGGCTGGAGGCTGACGATCCACTGTCCGCCTCGCGCCGCGAAATCGAGCGCTGGCGCAACCATTTCGCCGATCTGGACAACGCCGCCGAGGAGCTGGCGGACGAGATGCGCCTGTCGCGCGGGGACATCGGGATCGCCCTGACCGAACGCCTGCGCGAACGCCACCAGCTGTCCGTACGGATCTTGCCGCGCGACATCCTGCCCGGCAGCTTGCGCCGGCTCGACCTGCATGCACGGCAGATCCAGCTGTCCGAAATGCTCAGCATGCCATCGCGCAATTTCCAGCTGGCGCTGCAGATCGCGCAGCTCGAATTCGCCGACGTCATCCAAGCGGTCGCGCGCGGCGCGCGGTTCGATGACGAGGCGGCCCGGGCGCTGTTCGAACGGCATCTCACCGGCTATGTCGCGGCGGCGCTGATCATGCCCTATGGCCGGTTCCTGCGCGCCTGCGAGGCCACCGGCTACGATCTGCCGGTTCTCGAACGGCGTTTCGCGGTCAGCTTCGAACAGCTTGCCCACCGGCTGACCACGCTCCAGCGGGTGGGCCAGCGCGGCCTGCCCTTCTTCATGATCCGGCTCGACCGCGCCGGCCAGTTTTCCAAGACGATTACCGGTGCCAGCACCGCGCGTTTCGTCGATTCCGCCAGCAGCTGCCCGCTGTGGCACGCGCACCGCGCGTTCGACCGCGCAGGGGAGTTGCAGGTCCAGTTCGTCACCCCCGACAATGCCGCAGACCGCGAAGGGGGCTGGCTGACGATGGCCCGCACGGTGGAGGGCAGCGGTGCGCCGGGCGAAGCGCAATTCGTCGTCGCGCTGGGGATCGAGGCGGTGCTGGCGACCGATCTGGCGCATGCGCGCGGCGTATCGCTGCGCACTGACGATGCGCAGCCGATCGGGCCCGGCTGCGCGCGCTGCCACCGCGAGGGATGCAGCCAGCGGTCCTTGCCACCGCTGGGCCGCAAGTTGGCCTTCGACCGCACGCGGCGCGGCGTGACCCCGTTCGAATTCGAAGTGGCTTAGCCGCGCGCACAGTCCTGATCGGATCGCTTACAGGCGAGATGTGTAAAGTTTACCGACGGTTCATTCCTGTCTGCTAGTCAAGCATCCCGACACTAACCATTGGTGAGCCGGTTCGGATGATCCGCCTGTTCAAGCACTACATTTCCTACAATGTGGTGCTGCTTTCCCTGATCGACTTCATGCTGCTGCTGCTGGCAGGCGAAGCCGCGTGGCGGCTGCGCGTGATGCAGATCGGCACGGGCGTCGGGGAAGTTTCCGATCGCGCGGTCGAAATCGGGGTTTTTGCCGGAGTCATCTGGCTGGGGATGATCGCGGTGGGCTCCTATGGCCCCGAGGCGCTGCGCTCGATCCGCTTCGCGACTGCCCGGTTGCTGGTGGCGGTCAGCCTGGGCGTGCTCGCCATATCGCTGGTCAATTTCGTCCTCCCCGGTTCGGCGCTGTGGCGCTCGGTCCTGCTGTACGCGATGGGGATCGCCATCCTCGTGCTCGTCGCGAACCGGATCCTCGCGAGCCGGATGCTGGGCGCCGAGGCGTTCCGGCGGACGGTGCTGGTGCTGGGCGCAGGCGAACGCGCCAGGCGGCTCGAGCGCCTGTCGCACAGGCCCGAAAGCGGCTTCAGGATCGGTGCCTTCGTCGCGATGGGGGAAACCGCGCCGCTGATCGCCACCGCCGTGCAGCGTGAATCGATTTCCGATCTCGGCCGGTTCGCCGACCGCGTCGGTGCGACCGAGGTCGTGCTCGCGCTGCAGGAACGGCGCAATTCGCTGCCGCTGAAAGACCTGCTGCGCGTCAAGACGCAGGGCGTCCACGTCAACGACTTCTCCAGCTTTCTCGAACGTGAGCTGGGACGGGTGGATCTTGACACGCTCAACCCCAGCTGGCTGATTTTCTCCGACGGGTTTTCCGCCGGCCGGCGCTTGTCGAGCATCGGCAAGCGGACGTTCGATATCGTTGCCAGCCTGCTGCTGCTGATCGTCGGTCTGCCGCTGATCGGTATCTTTGCGGTGCTGGTGAAGCTGGAAACCGGCGGCCCGGCATTCTTCCGCCAGAAGCGCGTCGGCCTCTACGGCCAGACCTTCACGCTGATAAAGCTGCGCTCGATGCGCTTCGATGCCGAAGCGAACGGGGCGCAGTGGGCGGAGAAGGGCGATCCGCGGGTGACGCGGGTCGGACGGGTGATCCGGACCGTGCGCATCGACGAACTGCCGCAGGCCTGGAGCGTGCTCAAGGGCGAGATGAGTTTCGTCGGCCCGCGTCCCGAAGTGCCCGCCTTCGTCTCCGAACTGGAAAAGGCGCTGCCCTATTATGCGGAGCGCCATGTGGTGAAGCCGGGCATCACCGGCTGGGCGCAGATCAACTACCCCTATGGCGCCAACACCGAAGATGCGCGCCACAAGCTCGAATACGATCTCTATTACGCCAAGAATTACACGCCGTTTCTCGACCTTTTGATCCTGTTGCAGACGGCGCGGGTCATCCTCTGGCCGGACGGTGCGCGGTGATGGGTCTCGTCGGCAGCCTGTCCTATGTGGCCTACACGATCGGGGCGATCGTCTGCGCGCTTGCGGCGATCTGGATCGGGCGCAAGGGCGATCCCGCGCGTGGCGACCGCACACCCGCGATCGTCGCTGTGGCGCTGACTGCCAACTGGTGCTTCGCCGCGGCTAGCTTCGAGCCGGGCCGGCCGATCGTCGAGCTCACCGAGATCGCCCGCAATCTCGCGTGGTTGTTCGTCCTGTTCCGCCTGTTCAGCAACGATGGCCGCGACGAGACCTTGCGGCTGGTACGACCGGTGGTGGTCGCGCTGGTGCTGGTCGAGGTCATGCAATTCCTCTTGCTGCTCATCGCCCGGCGCTATGCGGTCACGCCCGAGCTTGCGCTGCTGACATTCGATACCGCGGCGCTGTTCCGCGTGATGGTGGCGGTCGGCGCGCTGGTGCTGTTGCACAATCTCTATGCCGGTGCCGCCGCGACCTCGCGCGAGATCCTGCGATGGAGCGTTGCTGCCCTGGCGGGGCTGTGGGCCTTCGACCTCAACTATTTCACCATCGCCTACATCATGGGATCGCCGCCGGGCGAGCTGGCCGTTCTGCGCGGACTGGCGGCAGCCATCTTCGCCGTGCCCTTTGCGATCGGCTTCACGCGCAATTCTTCCGAACTCGCCTTCAGCCCGTCGCGTGCGGTCACCTTCCGCTTCCTCTCGCTGCTGCTGATCGGGGGGTATCTTGCAGTGATGCTGGGCATCGCGCGCTGGCTCAACATGCTCAGCGGCGATCTGGCCCGGCTGACACAGGTGGGCCTGATCATCGCGGCGGGTGCGCTGGCGTTGATCTGGCTGCCTTCGGACCGCCTGCGCGGCTGGTTGCGGGTCACCGCGGTCAAGCACCTGTTCAAGCACCGGTACGACTACCGCACCGAGTGGATCCGCTTTACCGACACGATCGGCACCACCGGGTTCGACAACATCACCCTGCAGGAGCGTACGGTCAAAGCGCTGGCCGACATCACCGACAGCCCGTCGGGCCTGCTGCTGGTGCCGGGCGACGAGGGGGACCTCGAACTCGCGGCCAACTGGCGCTGGCCGGGTCGCAACCTGCCCACCACTGCAGGTCCCGAGGCGCTGGCGAAACTGCTCGAGGACAGCGAGCTGATCCTCGATTTCGACGAACTGCGGGCGGGCATCGACCATCACGGCGAACTGGCGCATATTCCGCAGTGGCTGCGGCACGACCGATCGGCGTGGGCGGCCGTCCCGCTGATGCATTTCGACCGCCTCGTCGGCCTCGTCATCCTCGCGCGGCCGCTGGTGGCGCGCAAGCTCGACTGGGAAGACTTCGACCTCCTCGCGGTCGTGGGACGGCAGCTGGCCAGCTATCTGGCCGAACAGGCCAGCCAGACCGCCCTGCTCGAGGCGGGCCGGTTCGAGGAATTCAACCATCGAATGGCCTTCGTCATGCACGACATCAAGAACCTCTCCAGCCAGATGTCGCTGCTGCTGCGCAATGCCGAGAAACACGCCGACAAGCCAGAGTTCCGCGAGGACATGCTCGTCACGCTGCGCAACAGCGCCGACAAGCTCAACGCGCTGCTCAGCCGGCTGGGCCGCTATGGCGGGGGTGCGTCTGAAGCGGTCCGCCGCTTCGATCTGGCAGTCGCTGCGCGGCGCACGGTTGAGCAGCTGAGCCAGTTTCACCCGGTCGCCGTCCTGCGGTCCGAGCCGGTCGCCGTCGAAGGCGTTCCCGAAGCCTTCGACCAAGCGCTGGTCCATCTGGTCCAGAACGCGATCGATGCCAGCGATACCAACAGTTCGGTGATGGTCGAGGTGTATAGCGACGGTATGTCGGGCAAGGTCACCGTGATCGACAACGGCCATGGCATGTCGCCGCAATTCATTCGCAACAGCCTGTTCAAGCCGTTCGTGTCTTCGAAGAACGGCGGGTTCGGGATCGGTGCCTTCGAAGCGCGCGAACTGATCCGTTCGATGGGCGGCAGGGTCGACGTCGAATCGCGCGAAGGGCTCGGCACCCGCTTTACGATCAGCCTGCCGATACAGGCGGCCAGTTCGCTGATCAGGCGCAGCAATTCCGCAGACAACAACGAGGTCGCATAATGGCGGAAACAAAGCCGAAACTGCTCATCGTCGAGGATGACGAAGGGCTCCAGGCCCAGCTCAAATGGGCCTATGAGGATTTCGACGTGATCCTGGCGGACACGCGAGAAACCGCCGTGGCAGCGGTGCGGGCGGAAGAACCCGCGGTGGTCACGCTCGATCTCGGCCTGCCGCCGGATCCCGACGGGACCAGCGAGGGGTTCGCGGTGCTCGAGGCGATCATGGCGATCAAGCCCGATACGAAGGTGATCGTCGCCTCGGGCCACGGCGCGCGCGAAAGCGCGCTGCGCGCGGTCGAGGAAGGCGCCTACGATTTCTACCAGAAGCCGGTCGATATCGACACGCTCGGGCTGATCGTCCAGCGCGCCTACCGGCTGCACCAGATAGAGAGCGAAAACCGCCGTCTGGCCGAACAGATCGGTGACGAGCGCACAGTGCTCGGTTCGATGATCACGGCCGCGCCCGAAATGGCCAAGGTCGCGCGCACCATCGAACGGGTGGCGCCGACCAATGTGTCGGTGATGCTGCTCGGCGCGAGCGGTACGGGCAAGGAACTGCTGGCGCGCGGCGTCCACGATTGCAGCGTTCGCAAGGACGGTTCCTTCGTCGCGATCAATTGCGCGGCAATCCCGGAAAACCTGCTCGAAAGCGAGCTGTTCGGGCACGAGAAGGGCGCCTTTACCGGCGCGGTGAAGACGACACCGGGCAAGATCGAACTGGCCGATGGGGGCACGCTGTTCCTCGACGAAGTGGGCGATATTCCCTTGCCCTTGCAGGTCAAACTGCTGCGCTTCCTGCAGGAACGCACGATCGAACGCGTCGGGGGCCGCAAGGCTATTTCGGTCGACACGCGGATCGTCTGCGCAACGCACCAGGATTTGGAGGCGATGATCGGCGCGGGCACCTTCCGCGAGGACCTGTTCTATCGGCTCGCCGAAATCGTGGTGAAGGTGCCTCCGCTGTCCGACCGGCCCGGCGATGCGGTGCTGCTGGCGAAGCATTTCCTGACCCGGCTGGCGAAGGAAATGAACCCGCAGGTCAAGGGGTTCGCGCCCGATGCGCTCGCCGCGATCGACAGCTGGGCTTGGCCGGGGAATGTCCGCGAGCTGGAGAACCGCGTGAAGCGCGCGGTGATCATGGCTGACGGCAAGCTCGTGACCGCCGAAGACCTCGACCTGACGCAAAGTGCGGCAGACGGCGCGGATATCGCGCTCAACCTGAAGGCGGCACGCGAACAGGCTGATCGCCGGATGATCCGCCAGGCGCTGGCGCGCAGCGAGGGCAACATCTCGAACACGGCCAAGCTGCTGGGGATCAGCCGGCCGACGCTGTACGACCTGCTCAAGCAGTATGATCTGCACGCGTGACCTGGCGCTCCTGGCGGGACTGGTCTTGGCAGCGCCGGGCCTTGCCGCCTGCGATGGCTCGGTGGAGGATCCGTCCGGCACGGGCGCTGCTGCGCCAACCCAGCCTGCGCAGCAGCGGGCCGACATCGCGGCAATGCACGGCGAACGGGCATTGCTCGCAGGCGACCTCGCGCTGGCGCGCGCCTGGCTCGAGCCGGGCGAGTTTTCCGCGGAGACCCGCGCCGAGGGGTTCCGGAGCCTAGGCCGGCTCGAAATGGCGCAGGGGAACCTGCCGGCTGCCGGCGCGGCTTTCGACCAGTCCTATCGCGCCGATCCCGCCAATGCGGGACTGTGGGTCGATATCGGCCGGCTGCGCTATGCCGGGGGCGAACAGGCGCAGGCGCTCGAGGCGGTGGACCGCGCGCTGGCAATCGATCCCGCGCATGCCGAAGCGCTGCTCTTTCGCGGCCAGCTGGCCCGCGATGCGCAGGGCCTCGCAACCGGTGCGGAGTGGTTTGCCCGTGCGCTGGAGCTGCACCCGCAGAACAGGGAACTGCGGCTCGATCTCGCCGCAACGCTGAGCGATGCGGGGCGCGCGCAAGACGCTTTGGCGGTTCTGCGGGGCGGGGACGGGACTGCCGCCGCGGCGCCCCGGGGACTGTTCGTCCAGGCGGTCATTGCCGCGCGGGGCGGCGATGTCGCGCTGGCCCGCGATCTGCTGGAACGCTCGGGTCTGGCGAAGGACGGGGTCGCTTCGGCGCAATTGCTGTCGGCGCTGATCGACCTGCAGCAGGAAAACTACGCGATCGCCGCCGTGACGCTCGATCGGCTGTATTCCCGCCAACCCGACAACCGCCGGATTCGCGATTTACTGGCCTTTGCCCTGTCGCGCAGCGCTGGCGAGCGCGAGCTGGTCCGCCGGTTTGCCGGTATAGTGGCCGACGATCCCGCATCGGCCTATCTGCGCACATTGGTCGGCCGCGCTTACGAGGCGCTGGGCGACCGCGCCCGCGCCGCGCGGTTCCTCGATCAGCCGGCGGTTGCATCGGGCCAGCTGACCGCGCTCCCGAGCCTTTCGCCGGTACGGATTTCGCCGACGTCGCAAGCGACCGGGGCACTGCAGCTCAGGGATCAGGTGCGCCATGCCATCGTCGCGGGCGACGGTGAGGCGGCAGTGACGCGCGCAGCCGAACTGGCGCGCCGCTTTCCCGGATCGGCCGATGCGCAGGCGGTTCTGGGCGATGCAAGCTTTGCCGTGGGGGACAAGCCCGCCGCGCGCGCCGCCTATGGTCGCGCCGCCCGGATCCGCCTGGGGTGGCCGCTCGCTCTGCGGCTGGCGCGAGCGCAGGACGATGTGCCACGCGCGCAGAGGATGCTCGCCGACTATGTCAGGCAGAACCCGATGAACGGCGAGGCGGCGGCTGCACTGGCCGACAGCTACGCCGCGCAAGGCGATTGGCCGCGCGCGGTCGGCCTGCTCGATCACGCGCTCGATCTCGGCACGGGTCGCGTGCCGTGGGTGCTCGCCGCGCGCAGCGTCGGGGCGCGGCAGCTGGGCGACGCGGAGGAGGCAATGAGCTATGCGCTCGCCGCGCACGAACTCGAACCGATGAACCCGCTGGCGATCTCCGCGCTGCTTGCAGCCATGCCCGATGACGGGAGCGCCGCCCGCGCCGAATTGGAAGCCAAGCTGCGCTCGCTGCAATCGCGCTGACCCGCTCGACAAGCGTTTCGCCGGCAGGCAGGGCAGGGCGATGAGTTTCAGAACCGTATTGACCGACCCCATGCTGCGCATGCTGGTGGCGGCGATCGTCGTCGCTGCGCTGCTGCCCGCCACCGGTGATGCGCGAGGCTGGGCGCAGATGGTGGCAAATGCCGCAATTTTCGTTCTCTTCCTGCTCAACGGCATGCGGATCGCCCGGCGAGATATCGTCGCCGGTTTCGCGAACTGGCGTTTCCTCGTCCCGCTGGTGTTGTGGGTGTTCGGGGCGATGGCGCTGGTCGGGCTGGCGCTCGCCTCGATCGGACAGGGATTACTGGCGCCGTCGGTCGCGCTGGGGTTCCTGTATCTGGGAACGCTGCCTTCCACCGTTCAATCGGCAACCTCCTACAGCTCGCTTGCTGGGGGCAATGTGGCGCTGTCGGTCGTCGGCGCGGCACTGCTCAACATCCTGGGCGTGTTCATCACGGTGCCGCTGTTCCTCGCGCTGGGCGGCAGCGGCAGCGGGGCGGTGGGGATGGAAGTGATCGGCAAGATCATGCTGCTGCTGATCCTGCCCTTCGCCATCGGGCAGGCCGTGCAGGGCTTTACCTCGGGCTTCATCGCGCAGCACAAGCCGAAGATCGCCTGGATCGACCGCTTCGCTATTTCGGCGGCGGTCTATGTCGCGTTCTCGGGCGCGGTGGAGCAGGGCATCTGGTCGCGCGTCGCGGGCATCGACTGGGCGGTAATCGGCGCGCTGGTCGCCGCCTTCCTGCTGGCGGGCAATCTGGGCGCATGGCTGGCGGGCGGCGCGCTTCGCCTCCAGCGGGCCGATCGCATCGCCTTCCTGTTCGCCGGGGCGCAGAAAAGCGCGGCGGTGGGTGCGCCGCTGGCGACGATCCTGTTTCCGCCCGAAGAGGCCGGCTTCCTGGTGATCGCGCTGCTGCTGTACCACTTCTTCCAGCTGGTGGTCGCCGCGCCGATCGCTAGTCGGCTGGCGTCGTCACCGCATCGGCCGGAAAGCGCCGGTTATGGCGCACCGACCACCAGAAGCTGAGACCGATCAGCACCGCGCCCAGCAGCCCGGTGATCGTTTCGGGAATGTGATAGCGCGCCGACAGCAGCATGATCACGCCCAGCACGATGATCGCCCAGAAGGCCCCGTGTTCAAGATAGCGATACTGCGCCAGCGTGCCGGTCCGCACGAGGTGGATCGTCATCGAACGAACGAACATTGCCCCGACCGACAGGCCCAGCGCGATGATCACCATGTTGTTCGACAGCGCGAAGGCCCCGATCACGCCGTCGAAGCTGAAGCTTGCGTCGAGCACTTCGAGATAGAGGAACCCGCCGAGACCGGATTTCACGATCTGGCCGGCCGCCTTCTTGGCCGCTTCGCGTTCCTCGATGATCGCGGCGATCGCGTGGACGGCGATGAAGGTCACCAGGCCGAGAACTGCGGCAGTGAGGAAGGTGATCTTGTCGGCCGGAACGAGCAGGGTGGAAACCCAGTAGACGAGTACGAGCACCAGCCCGATCTCGACTGCGGGCACATTCGAGAATTTGTTGATCGCCTTCTCGATCGCGGCGATCCAGTGCACTTCCTTGTCGTTGTCGAAGAAGAAGGTCAGCCCGACCATCGCCAGGAAGGCACCGCCGAAGCCGGCGATGCCGATATGCGCTTCGGAGACGATCCGTTCGTATTCCGCCGGATTGTTGAGCGATAGCGAAACCGCCTCGAGCGGGCCGACGCGTGCCGCGATGGCGACGATCGCGATCGGGAACACGATCCGCATGCCGAACACGGCGATCAGGATGCCGATGGTCAGAAACCGCTGTTGCCAGACCGGGTCCATGTCGCGCAGCACGGTGGCGTTGACCACCGCATTGTCGAAGCTCAGCGACACTTCGAGAATCGACAGCACTACAACGATCCAGAGGATGCCGAGCGTGGCGGTGATCGATCCCGTGCTCGACCAGCCATACCATGCGGCCAGCGCGAAGCAGACCGCGGTGAAGCCGAACGAAAACGTGTAGTAATTGCGGATTGTTTCCATGGTCTGCGCCCGGTTGTCAGCTCTTCGGCTGATAGGTCTGGTCGGGAGTGGGGAAGCTGCGGCCCCGCACTTCCTCGGCATATTGCGCCACGGTCGTTTCGATGACCCCGGCGATGTCGGCATACTTCTTCACGAAGCGCGGGACCCTCTCGAACATGCCCAGCATGTCCTCGGTCACCAGCACTTGCCCATCGCATTGCGCCGAAGCGCCGATGCCGATGGTGGGGCACGACACTGCACCGGTCGCCTCGATGGCGATGGGTTCGAGCACCCCTTCGAGCACGATGGCAAAGGCGCCCGCCTCGTCGAGGGCGCGCGCGTCGCCGACGATCTTCTCGGCCTCGGCGTCGCTGCGGCCGCGCGCTGCATAGCCGCCCAGCACATTGACCGCCTGCGGGGTGAGCCCGACATGGCCCATCACCGGGATGCCGCGCTGGTTGAGGAAACTGACCGTTTCCGCCATCTGCGCGCCGCCTTCGAGCTTGACCGCGGCCGCGCCCGATTGCTTGAGCAGGAAGGTCGCGCTTTCGAAGGCCTGCTGGGGCGACTGTTCGTACGACCCGAAAGGCATGTCGACCACGACCACCGAATGATAGCTGCCGCGCACGACCGCCGCGGCGTGGGTGGCCATCATGTCGAGCGTGACGGGGATGGTGGTGGGCAGGCCGTAGATCACCTGCGCCAGCGAATCCCCGACCAGCAGCATGTCGCAATGCGCATCGAGCAATTGCGCCTGCCGCGCGGTGTAAGCGGTCAGCATCACCAGCGGCTTGGCGGTTTCCCCATCGGCCTTGTGCGCGCGGATTTTCGGGACCGTCAGCCGCTTCATCGGCTGGGGAGTGGGGTTGGCCCTGCTGGTGCTGGTATCGAGCTGGAAGGTGGTGGACATGGGCACCCACTAGCAAGCACGGGAACGATGGCAAAGCGAAGCTTGGATTCTCGCAAGATTGTGTGTTTAAGGGCGGACATGTGAGGCGCGGCCGGGATCGCCGCGGTTTGAGAGGAACAATCTGTACATGGTCGCCACCACGAGTTCGACGGGCGAGGGCTGGTCCTCGCGCACGGCATTCATCCTTGCCGCGGTGGGGGCCGCGGTCGGGCTGGGCAATATCTGGCGGTTTCCGACGCTGGCGGGCGAGAGCGGGGGCGGCGCATTCGTCATCGTCTACATCGCCTGCGTGTTCCTGCTCGGCCTGCCGCTGGTATTGTCGGAGATATTCATCGGACGCGTGGGCCAGACCGACGCGATCGGCTCGATTCGCCGGGTGGCGGCGCAGTCTCAGGCGAGCCCGGGATGGTCGGTGTTCGGTGCGGTCGGCGCGCTCGCCGCCTTCCTGATCGTGGCGTTCTATTCGGTGGTTGCCGGCTGGGTGCTGTATTACGTCGGCGTGATGGGCAGCGACCTCGCGCAGGCCATAATGGCAGGCGATCCGTTCCGCGGCGCGCTGGCGGGGGAAAGCCGCGAACAAATCCAGCAGCGGTTGGGCGACATGTTCGCCAATCCCGGTCTGCTCCTGGCAGTGCATTTCCTGTTCATGGGGCTGACGCTCTACATCGTTGCGCGCGGCGTCAGTTCGGGCATCGAGAAGGCCGCCACCTACCTTATGCCGGTGTTCTTCGTCCTGCTTGTCGGGCTGGTGATCTATGGCGCGATCGAAGGCGACATCGGCGACGCGGCGGCGTTCCTGTTCACCCCCGACTGGTCGAAACTCACCCCCGAAGTCATGAACTCGGCGCTTGGCCAGGCGCTGTTCTCGCTCTCGCTCGGCGTGGCCGGGCTGATCACTTACGGCTCCTATATCAAGGAAGGCAGCGCGCTTGGCCCGACGGCCGCGATCATCGCGATCGCCGATACCTGTGTGGCGCTGCTTGCCGGTCTGATGATCTTCCCGATCGTCTTTGCAGTCGGGCTCGATCCCGCTGCCGGTCCGACGCTGGTGTTCCAGACGCTGCCCTTCGCCTTCCAGACGATGCCCGGCGGGGCGCTGTTCGGCCTGCTGTTCTTCCTGCTGATCCTGGTCGCCGCGGTCACCAGCTCGATTTCGCTGCTCGAAGTGCCGACCGCCTACGGGATCGGCGAGCGCGGCTGGAGCCGGCCCAAGTCGGCCCTGATCTTCGGCGGCGGTGCGTTCCTGATCGGGATCGCCTGTCTGCTGGGCTACAACGTGTGGTCCGATGTCCGCCCGCTGGGCTTCTGGGACCTGTTCGCGGATACCGATATCCTCGACACGGTCGATGGCTTCACAGGCAAGGTCATGCTGCCCGTCGGGGCGCTGCTGACGTCGATATTCATCGGCTGGAAGGCGGATACGAACTTGCTGCGTACGACCACCGGCCTGTCGCCCCTAGCGTTCGGAATCTGGCGTTTCCTGCTGGCGTGGCTGTGCCCGCTGGCCGTGGCGATCATCCTGGTCACCGGGCTGTTCCCCGCCATTCTCGGCGGCTGAGCGCAGCGCCGCCAGCGGCGGAACCGGGACCGCGCCATTGCGCCGAGCGAACGGGATAGCCGACAAGCAATGCCGGACATGAAAAGGGCCGCCCCCATGTGGGAGCGGCCCTTTGTTTGCCCGGAGGCGAAATCCTAGAGATCGACGCTTTTCGCGTGCTTTTCTTCGGCTTCGTCGACCACGGTCTTGCCCAGCGCCATCTTGGCAGTGGTGAGCAGGCCCAGGTCGCCGTTCCAGATTTCGGCGTCGCCGAGATCCATGCGCAGGAACAGAATGTTGGGATCGTCCTTGCCGCCTTCGTACCAGGCTTCGACGAAATTGCTCCAGAACTGGTCGAACCGCTCCTTGCTGGTCTCGCGGGTCAGCGTGCCATCGAAGCGCGCAAAGACCTCGTGGCCCTTGCTCTCGAAAGTGGCCGTCGCGCGGCCGAGCTTGGCAAAATCGCTCTTGGTATGCGTGAAGAACCAGATGGAACTGTTCGCATCCTTGTCGAGCTGCGGGCTCATCGGCACTGCGGTAGAGCTCTGGCTGTCGAGCTGGAGGAAGAGGAAGGGCGAATCTGCCAGTGCCTTCCAGAACTGTTCCTTGAGTTCGTCGGGGTTCCCTGCGGCGTGTTTCATGGTGTCTCCTTGAATTGGATTTACCCGATCAATGTACGAGCGCGCGGTTCGGTCCCGGATCGTGTGATTGGGGATGACAGGGTGCGCCGAATTGCGAATCGCTCCGATATGGAACATAAAAGGAACAAACGAGTCGTTCCGTCATGTACCAACCCGATCCTGTCTCCTTGCCGTTCACGGCCTTTACCGATGTTGCCGCGCTGTCCGCACGGCGCAGCACGCGGTGGCGCCCCGGGTTGGCGGCACATCAGGGTCTGGCGCTGCACAACGAGGTCTTCGCCTCCACGCGCGAGAGTGCGGGCTGCGCCGCCGCGTTGGCGCTGGCGCTCGATGATGCCCGCTGCCTGCCGCGCGAAGCCGGGGACGAAGCGCAGGACCGGCGCAGCGTGCTGTGGGTCCAGACGCGCGAGGCCGCGCGGCGGGTGGGTCGGCCCTATCGCGCCGGCCTGCCACAGACCCTGCAGGGGAGGGTGATCCATGTCCTGGCGGAAAAGGCGGAAGATGCGCTCTTCGCACTGGAAGAAGGATTGCGCTGCCGTGATCTGGCCTTCGTGCTGGGAGAGATCGCCGGCAATCCGAAGGCGTTCGATTTCACTGCCTCGCGCCGGTTGACGCTGGCGAGCGAAAGGCACGGGGTGCCCTTGTTCCTCGTGCGGCTCGATGCCGCGCGCGACCTGTCTTCGGCACGCATGCGCTGGGAAGTCGCCTCGGCCCCGTCGCCTGCGCCGCACTGGAACCAGCGGGCCCCCGGTACGCCCCGCTGGCGGGCGGAGCTGTTCCGCGCGCGCGCGCATGCGCCGGGCGAATGGGTGCTGGGCGAGGAGCAGGGCGGGCTGATGGCCCGCAAGCCGGACGAAGAAACCGGAGAGGCGGCGGCGAACTGGGCGGCCGGGTTGCGCTTGCGCCATCCGCTGCGCCGGGCGTGAGCCCGCAGGAGGCGGGATCATCGCGGTCCCGCCGCATCCTGTCGATCTGGCTGCCCGCGCTGGCGATCGACCGTTGGCGCGTGATGGCGGACGAGCACAGCCGCGTGCTGGACAGGGGGCCGCTGGTGCTGATCGCCGACACGGCGCACGGCCCGCGGATCGAGGCGGTCAACCGTGCGGGGGCCGCTGCCGGCGCGCACGAGGGCATGATGCTCGCCGATGCGCGTACGCTCTGCCCCGAAATCGCCACCGCGCCCAGCGATCCGGCGGGCGATCTCGGCTTTCTCGAGACCCTGGCAATCTGGGCGCAGCGCTGGGGGCCGTGGTCCGCGCTCGACCCGCCCGACGGGCTGCTGGTCGATGTGACCGCGGTGGCGCATCTCTTCGGCGGCGAGAACCGGCTGCTTGCCGATGTGCAGCAGGCCTTTGCCCAGCGAAAGCTGGCGGTTCGCACGGCGATTGCGCCAACCGCCGGAGCCGCCTGGGCGCTGGCGCATCATGGCCGCGACGGGGCTATCGTCGAGGGGGCCGAAGCGATCGAACGCGCCCTGTCCGATCTGCCCGTGGCCGCGCTGCGGCTCGACCAGGATGTGGTGACCGTGTTGCGCCGGCTGGGGCTCAAGCGGCTGGGCGAGATCGCGACCCTGGGGCGCGATGCGATCCAGCGCCGTTTCCGCAACCGCAAGTCGCCTGCCGCCAACCCGCTGGTCCGGCTCGACCAGCTGCTCGGGCGCGTGCCCGAACCGCTGCTGCCCGTGGTTCCGCAGCAGGTGCCGCTGGTCCAGCGGCGCTTGCTCGAACCGATCCGCCATCGCCAGTTGCTCGATACGGTGGTCACCGATCTTGCCGGGGACATGGCGCGCGAGCTCGAGGGGCAGGGGCAGGGTGCCCGGCGTCTCGAACTGGGGCTGTGGCGCGTCGATGGCGAAGTGGTGGTTCGCCGGCTCGAACTGGCGGCCGCGACACGCGATCCGGCGCATATCGTCCGGCTGTTCGCGGCGCGGCTCGACGATGTGGATGCCGGGTTCGGGATCGAGATGCTGCGCCTGCGGGCCAGCTGGGCGGAACCGCTGGCACTTGCCCAGGACGATATCGAGACCGCGGCGGAAACCCACGGCACGTCGCTGGCGGCCTGTATCGACCGGCTGACCGTCCGTCTCGGGGCGCAGGCGGTTACCCGCCCCGTGCCCTTTGCCAGCCATATTCCCGAGCGCGCGCAGCGCTGGCAGCCGCCGCTCGAACCCGAGGCATCCTCGCAAGGGCAGCTCGCTTTCCATGCGCGCCCGCTCAAGCTGCTCGACAGTCCCGAAAGCATTGCCGTGCTCTATGCGACGCCCGATGGCTATCCGCAGCGGTTTCGCTGGCGCGGGCAAGTGCACGAGGTGGCGCGGGTTGAAGGGCCCGAACGCATCGCGCCCGAATGGTGGCGCGAACGCGGCGGCGCGCGGTTGCGCGACTATTACCGGATCGAGGACGAAGCCGGCCGGCGGTACTGGATCTACCGCCTGGGCATCATCGGCGATGGCCGGGGCGGCCCTCCCGACTGGTACCTGCACGGTTTGTGTGCCTGAAACCGCCTCGATGCATCATTCGACATTGGCAGGGGGCTGTGTGGAACATATATAGAACGAATGGCTACCCAAACCGTCCTTCAGAAGCTCGAGATTCTCGCCGATGCGGCAAAATACGACGCTTCCTGCGCGTCCTCGGGCACGGCCAAACGCACCAGCATGGGCGGCAAGGGAATCGGTTCGACCGAGGGGATGGGCATCTGTCACGCCTACGCACCCGATGGCCGCTGTATCTCGCTGCTCAAGATCCTGCTGACCAATCACTGCGTGTTCGACTGCCATTACTGCGTCAACCGCAAGAGTTCGAACGTCGCGCGGGCGCGGTTCACGCCGCAGGAAGTCGTCGATCTCACGCTGTCCTTCTACCGGCGCAATTACATCGAGGGGCTGTTCCTGTCCTCGGGCATCGTGAAGAACTCGAACCACACGATGGAACAGCTGGTGGAAGTCGCCCGTATCTTGCGGGAAGAACACGATTTTCGCGGCTATATCCATCTCAAGACCATTCCCGAGGCCGATGCCGAGATCGTCCACCAGGCGGGGCTTTATGCGGACCGCGTATCGATCAATGTCGAACTGCCGACCGACAGCGGCCTCACCCGGCTCGCGCCCGACAAGGATGCGCGGCAGATCGAAGGCGCGATGGGCCGGGTCAAGAGCGACATAAGCGAACTGAAAGACGCCAGAAAGCGCTTCAAGCACGCACCGCGCTTCGCCCCCGCGGGCCAGTCGACGCAGATGATCGTCGGCGCCGATGCCGCCACCGATGCGGATATTGTCGGCAAGGCGAGCCGGCTGTATGACAATTTCCGCCTGCGCCGCGTCTATTACAGCGCCTTCTCGCCGATCCCCGATGCCAGCGCGGTGCTGCCGCTGAAACGTCCGCCGCTGATCCGCGAACACCGGCTCTACCAGTCCGACTGGCTGATGCGGTTCTACGGCTACAAGCCGGCCGAAGTGATGCAGGCGACCGAGGCCGACGGCAACCTGCCGCTCGACATCGATCCCAAGCTCGCCTGGGCGCTCAAATTCCGCGAACAGTTCCCGGTCGATGTCAACCGTGCCACCAAGGAACAATTGCTGCGCGTGCCCGGGCTGGGGGTGAAAGCGGTGGGCAAGATCCTCGCCAGCCGCCGCCATCGCAATCTGCGGCTTGACGATGTGGCCCGGCTGACGCTGTCGGTGACCAAGGTGCGGCCCTTTATCTGCACCGTCGACTGGCGGCCCGTCATGCTGACCGACCGTGCCGACCTGCGCAGCCTGCTCGCGCCCAAGACCGAGCAGCTGGAGCTGTTCACCGCATGAATTTCCTGTTTCTCTTTCACCGTCATCCCCGCGAAGGTGGGGATCCAGACAACGGACGTGGCTTGTGTTGCAGACCTTATCTGGGCCCCTGCCTGCGCAGGGGCGACGGTTTGAAGGGGCCGGCATGAACGCGCTCCCGCAGGCCCGGCTCGCCAGCTACCATGTGGTCCATCTGCCCGAGCCGGACGATTTCGAGTTCTGGCGCGAGCAGGCCCGCACGCTGGTGCAATGCGAGGTCCCGCCCGATCGCATCGCCTGGGTCGAGCCGGGCGGCAATGGCGACCTGTTCGCGGCTGCACCGGCTGCGGAAAGCGAACGGGGCATGCCCGTCCCGCCCGCCGATGCGCGGCTGGTGCGCGCGAGCAAGCGCTTCGTGACGCTGGCGCGCAATGCCATCCTCCATTCCGACCCCGAGCGGTTCGCGCTGCTCTATCGCCTGCTGTGGCGGTTGCAGGCGAACGGGCGGATCATGGAGGACAAGGCCGATCCCGATGTGCGCCGGGTGGAGGAGCTGGCCAAGAATGTCCGCCGCGACAGCCACAAGATGCATGCCTTCGTCCGCTTCCGGCTGGTGGAGGACGAGGATGATGAGGTGGGCGAGCATTACGTCGCCTGGTTCGAACCCGATCACCATATCCTGCGCGCCAATGCGGGCTTCTTCATGCGGCGCTTTGCGAACATGCGCTGGTCGATCCTGACCCCGCGCGGTTCGCTGCACTGGGACGGGACGACCATGTCCGAAGGCCCGCCGGCCGAGCGGTCCGATGCGCCCGAAGGAGATCCGACGGAAGATCTGTGGCGCAGCTATTACGCCTCGATCTTCAATCCCGCGCGGCTGAAGATCGGCGCGATGCTCAAGGAAATGCCCAAGAAATACTGGAAGAACATGCCCGAGGCTGCGCTCATCCCCGAACTGGTGGCGGGCGCGCAGAACCGCGAGGCGCAGATGGTCGACAAGGGCAAGTCGCTGTTCGCGGACGGGCTGGAGGACCGGCCCGATACGCTGGCGGCGATCGACAAGGCGATCCATGCCTGCCGCAAATGCCCGATCGGCCAGCTCGACAACCATGCGGTGATGGGCGAGGGGCCGGACGATGCCGCGCTCATGATCGTGGGCGAACAGCCGGGCGACCAGGAGGATTTGGCGGGACGCCCCTTCGTCGGGCCCGCCGGGCAATTGCTCGACGTGCATCTGGAAAAGGCCGGGATCGACCGGCGCGGCGCCTATGTCACCAATACGGTGAAGCATTTCAAATATGTCCAGCGCGGCAAGCGGCGGCTGCACCAGAATCCGGGCGCGAAGGAAATCGACACCTGCCGCTGGTGGATCGAAAGCGAACGCGCGATCGTGCAGCCGAAACTGGTGCTGGCCATGGGCGCCAGTGCGGCGCGCGGGATGCTGGGCAAGACGGTCAGCATCACGAAGGCGCGGGGCCGCCCCATCCCGCTCGAGGATGGCAGCGAATTGTGGGTCACCGCGCATCCGTCCTACCTGTTGCGGCTCGATGGGCTCGCGCGGGAGGAACAGGCGCGCCTGTTCGATGCCGACCTTGCCGCGGTGCGTGCACGGCTCGCGGAACTAGCCGCGCCATGATGCCCTCAACTTCTCTCGTCACCCCCGTGAAGGCGGGGGTCCAGCCAAGCTTTCGCCCAGCGGCGCAGGTGGATGGATCCCTGCCTTCGCAGGAATGACGGCGAGACCTGCCCGTCATGCCCGAAAACGATCTCCAGATCCCCAAGCGGACGATCGAGCTCGATCCCGCGAGCATCGAGGCGCCGCCGCGTTCGCCCTTCGTCGAACTCGGACTCGTGTCCTGCTTCAGCTTCCTGCGCGGGGCGTCGGATGCGGTCGACCTGGTGCTGCAGGCGCGGGCGCTGGGTTACGATGCGATCGGGATTGCCGATGCCAATACGATGGCGGGCGTGGTGCGCATTCATACCGAGGCAAAAACGCTTAAACTGAAGCCGCTTATCGGTTGCAGGATAGAAACTGTCGAAGGTCTTGCCTTCCTGGCTTATCCGCGGGATCGCGCCGGCTATGGCCAATTGTGCCGCCTGATCTCGGCCGGACGGATGCGCACGCTCGACGGGGAATGGCAGGCCAAGGGCGCCTGCGACATCAGTCTCGCGATGCTGGCCGGACATACCGGGGATGTGCAGCTGATCCTGCTGCCCCCGCGCGATCTCGACCAGCGCTTCGCCGTGACGGTGCCGAACAATGTCGTCCCCTTTCCGCCCGGCTCCCGGACAAAGGCATCCGAAGGCGGGCAAGCGGATCGGGCGCGTGTGGAAGGAACGCTGTCCGATATCCTGCCGCATATCGCGGCCCAGCTTCCCACCCTTCGCCACCTTGCCGCAAGCTTCCTCTATACCGACAGCGATATCGCGCGGATCGAACGGCTCGATGCGCTCGCCAGGGCGCATGGCCTTGGCATCCTCGCCACCAATGACGTGCATTACGCCACGCCCGACAGGCGCCCGTTGCAGGACGTGATGACCGCGATCCGCCACAAGACCACCGTCGCGGCGGCGGGGCACCTGCTGGAAAGCAATGGCGAACGCTATCTCAAGCCGCCCGCGACCATGATCAGGCTGTTCGATCGCTGGCCGCATGCGATTGCCGCCACGCGCGAAGTGGCCGATGCCTGCGATTTCAGTCTCGACGAACTGGCGTATGAATATCCCGAGGAAATATACCCCGACGGGCAGGCGCCGCAGCAGTATCTCACCAGCGAAACTTGGAAAGGGGCCGCCTGGCGCTATCCCGGCGGCGTGCCGGAGACTGTGCGCGAAACGATCGAACGCGAGCTGGCGCTGATCGGCAAGCTCGACCTGGCGCGATATTTCCTCACCATCAAGGATATCGTCGATTATGCGCGCGGGGTCGATCCGCCGATCCTGTGCCAGGGGCGCGGCAGCGCGGCCAATTCGGCGGTCTGCTATTGTCTCGGCATCACCAGCGTCGACCCGGCCAAGCACGCGCTGCTGTTCGACCGTTTCATTTCGGAAGAACGCAAGGAGCCGCCCGATATCGACGTCGATTTCGAGCACGAACGGCGCGAAGAGGTGATCCAGTACATCTATCGCAAATACGGCCGCCACCGCGCCGGCCTGTGCGCCACGGTGATCCATTACCGCCCGCGCATGGCGATCCGCGAAGTGGGCAAGGCGATGGGGCTGACCGAGGATGTCACCGCTGCGCTGGCCAAGACCGTATGGGGTGGGTGGGGCCGCGAGATCAGCGAGAAACACGCTGCCGAGACGGGCATGGATGTGCGCGATCCGCACTTGCGCCGGGTTCTTAAACTGACCGAGCAAATGATTGGTATGCCGCGGCATTTGTCGCAGCATGTCGGCGGTTTCATCCTCACCGAAAGCGCGCTGACCGAAACCGTGCCGATCGGCAATGGGGCGATGCCCGAACGCAGTTTCATCGAATGGGACAAGGACGATATCGAGGCGCTCGGCATCCTCAAGGTCGATGTCCTCGCGCTGGGCATGCTGACCTGCATCCGCAAGTGCCTCGACCTGCTCGACGATCACTACAATCGCCCGCTCAGCCTTGCCAGCGTCCCGCGCGAGGACCCGGAAACCTATGCCATGCTGCGCAAGGGGGATTCGCTGGGCGTATTCCAGGTCGAAAGCCGCGCGCAGATGAACATGCTGCCGCGGCTGCGCCCGCGCGAATTCTACGATCTCGTGATCCAGGTCGCCATCGTGCGCCCGGGGCCGATCCAGGGCGACATGGTGCACCCCTATCTCAAGCGCCGGCGCGGGGCCGAACAGGTCGTCATTCCCGCGCCTGCCCCCGAGCATGGCCCGCCTGACGAATTGTCGAGCATTCTCGAACGCACGCTGGGTGTGCCGATCTTCCAGGAACAGGCGATGAAGATCGCGCTCGACGCTGCGAAATTCTCCTCGCGCGAGGCGAACCGGCTGCGCAAGGCGATGGCGACCTTCCGCAGCCGCGGCATGGTCGACGAATTGCAGGACATGATGGTCGAGCGCATGGTCGAGCGCGGCTACGACCGCGAATTCGCGCAGCGCTGCTTCAACCAGATCCGCGGTTTCGGCGAATATGGTTTCCCCGAAAGCCACGCCGCCAGCTTTGCGCATCTGGTCTATGTCTCGAGCTGGCTCAAATGCCATTTCCCCGCCGCCTTCGGCTGCGCGCTGCTCAATTCGCAGCCGATGGGATTCTATGCCCCCGCGCAGATCGTGCGCGACGCGCGCAAGCATGGCGTCAGCGTGCTGCCCGCCGACGTCAATCTGTCGCAATGGGACTGCACGCTGGAGGATATTGGCGGCGGGACGCCCGCGAACGGCCGAGAACGGGCGCGGGGCCGGCAAGAGAGAACCATCGCACTACGTCTCGGCCTGCGGCAGGTCGACGGCCTGCCCGAGGCCGTGGCGGCGCGGCTGATCGCCGAGCGCGAGGCGGGCGGGGCCTATGCCGACGTTGCCGCGCTCAAGGACCGCGCGCGGATCGGCCCGGCGCATATCGAACGCCTGGCCAGTGGGGACTGCTTCGGTTCGATGCAGCTGTCGCGCAGGCAGGCGCTGTGGGATGCGCGCAGCATCGTGGGCGGGGCGGACCTGCCACTGTTTGCCGCCGCCGCAGCGCGCGACGAGGGCGCCGAGACCGCGCGGACACAATTGCCCGCCATGCCGCTGAGCGAGGAAGTGGTGGCCGATTACCAGACCACGCGGCTCAGCCTGAAAGCGCACCCGATGTCCTTCCTGCGCGCCAGCCTGGCTGAACGCGGTTTCGTGCGCGCCTGCGATCTGCGCAGCCGCAAGTTCCGCAGCATGGTGCATGTCGCGGGCGTGGTGCTGATCCGCCAGCGACCGGGCAGCGCCAAGGGGGTCTGCTTCATCACGCTGGAAGACGAGACCGGTGTCATCAACCTCGTGGTCTGGCCGGATCTGAAGGAAAAACAACGCCGTGTGGTCATGGGTTCACGGCTGATGGAGGTGCGCGGCCGGGTCGAATATGACGACGAGGTGATCCATGTGATCGCGCATCACATGGAGGATGCGACGCACCAGCTCTACCGGCTCTCCGACGACATGCTCAATGCGCCGGTCGCGCGCGCGGACCATGTCACGACGCCGCTGCCCGCGAAGTTCAATCCGCGCGACAATCTCAGGGAAGGCGGGGACGACCCCTACCGGCCGGTCGAGCCGTGGGAGGAGCCCCCGCCGGGCAATCGCGAATGCGGGTGGTTCGGCCCCAATTCGGGCGGGCATCCGCGTGATGCGCGGATCATTCCCCCGAGCCGCGACTTCCACTAGGCGCGCTGCATGATCGATGCCGAAAAGCTCGCCGCCTTCGCGCTGGTGACCGCGACCACCAGCCTGGTGCCAGGGCAATCGATGCTGTTCGTCATGGGGCAGGCAGTCTGGCGCGGTGCGCGCTCGGGCTGGGCGGCGCTGCTGGGCATGCAGATCGGCTACCTGGTGTGGTGGGTGCTGGTCGCATTGGGGCTCGGCACGCTGGCGGCGGCCTATCCGCTGGCCTTCCGGGTGCTGGCCTTTGCGGGGATCGGCTATCTCGCATGGCTCGGCATTGCGGCGATCCGGCACTCCTTCCACGCGGGAGAGGAAGCACCGCCAACTGCCCGCGGGCCTTCGCACCATGCCTTTCGCGACGGCATCCTCATCGCCATCGGCAATCCCAAGTCGCTGATCTACATGCTCGCGATCATCCCGCCCTTCGTCGATGCCGCATCGCCGATCGGTCCGCAGATCATCCTTCTCGCCGTTCTCGCTCTCGTGATCGACGTGCCGGTCGGGGCGCTGTACATCGGTGCCGGGCAGCGGCTCGCCCGCCTGATGGCGCGCGCGGCCACGCGGCGCTGGATCGATCGCGGCATTGGAACGGTTTTCCTCCTGATAGCGGCCCTCGTGCTGGCCGAATTATTGGGGACGGAGCTGTGACACGGATGATATCGCGACGAATCGGACACTTTGCCGGCGACCGGCGGGTGGCACTGCTGCTCGTCATGGCGGGACTTCTGCTGAGCGGCCGGGTCTGGCTCGCCGAGCATCCCGAGCACAATCCCTGGGCACCGCTCGACCTGCGCGATCCGCCGGGCTGGGCGACCGAAACCAAGCTGCTCGCGCTGCGCGAGGATGCTCCGGCATGCCGTGCAGTGCTCGAACGCAGCGATATCGCGCATGATGTGCTCGAACCCGCGGGCGAGGGCGCGTGTCGCCGCGAGGATCGCACGCGGCTCACCGACTATCCGCTCAGCCCGAACACGCCGCCGGTCACCTGCCCTGCGTCGATCGCGCTGTTGCTATGGGAGCGCGATGTCCTGAAGCCCACTGCACACGACATATTCGGGTCGGAAATCGCGCGGATAGAGCATCTTGGCGCCTATTCCTGCCGCCGTTTCTATGGCCGTGACAGCGGCGCCTGGAGCGAACATGCCACTGCCAACGCGATCGATATCGCCGGCTTCGTGCTTGCCGACGGGACGCGGATCAGCGTGCTGCGCGATTGGTCCGGTGAGGGGGACAAAGCGCAATTCCTGCGCACCGTGCGCGATGGTGCGTGCAGCAGCTTCGCGACCGTGCTGTCACCCGACTACAATGCCGCGCATGCGGACCATTTCCATCTCGACATGAGCCCGCGCTGGCGCGGCGTCTGCCGCTAGGTCAGGCCTCGAGCGAATAGCCCGCGCTGCGCACCGTTCGCACCGGATCCTTCGCGCCTTCGATCTCGATCGCCTTGCGCAGGCGCCGGATATGGACATCGACCGTGCGCAGTTCGATCTCGCTTTCGGTACCCCAGACCCCGTCGAGCAACTGCCCGCGGCTGAACACGCGGCCCGGGCTTTCCATGAAGAACTTGAGCAGACGGTATTCGGTCGGGCCGAGCTGCAAGGTGCGCCCGCGGCGGGTGACCTTGTGCGCCACCGGGTCGAGCGTGATATCGCCGACCTCGATGCTTTCGCCGGCCAGCGCGGGGCGAATACGCCGCATGACCGCCGCCACGCGCGCGAGCAGTTCGCGCGGGGAAAAGGGCTTGGTGAGGTAATCGTCGGCGCCCGTATCGAGCCCGCGCACGCGGTCGTCCTCGGCCTCGCGTGCGGTGAGCATGATGATCGGGACATGCGCGGTCTGTTTGTCGCGCCGCAACCGGCGGCAAACCTCGATCCCGCTGGTGCCTTCGATCATCCAGTCGAGGATGACGAGGTCGGGCACATCCTCGGTCGCGAGCAACAGTGCCTCGTCGCCGTCTGGGGTCGTGCGAACCTGGTAGCCTTCGTTGGTGAAGCGGTATTCGAGCAGCTCCGAAAGAGCCGGGTCGTCTTCCACCAATAACAGTTTCGCAGCGTGCAAATGCTTGCCTTTCCGGGGAGTTTCAGTCTCGGTCGGCACGGCATTATGACCCCAGCGCTACAGTTTTATGTCAGCCATCCTCGTCGAGAGGATATGTTCCGGTAGCGGCGAAGTGAACCATTTCAGCCACATTCGTCGCGTGGTCGCCAATGCGCTCAAGGTTGCGGGCCACGAACAGCATCTGCGCCGCGCTCGAGATGGTCGAAGGGTTTTCGACCATATGGCTGACGAGGTTGCGGAAGATCGAATTGTAGAAGGCGTCGACCTTCTCGTCGGTAGCGATGACCTCGCGTGCCAGTTCGGCATCGCGCGCCGCATAGGCGGTCAGCACGTCGTGGACCATTTCGGCGGCTACGTCGGCCATCGCGGGGAGCAGGGTCAGCGGTTCGAACTGCTTGCGGTTGCCCCCGATCGCCTTGCTCGCCTTGGCGATGTTCTTCGAATAGTCCCCGATCCGTTCGACGACGCCGGCAATCTTGAGCGCCGCGATCACCTCGCGCAGATCGTCCGCCATCGGCGCACGCAGCGCGATGATCCGCACCGCGAGCTTGTCGATCTCGCTTTCGAGCGCGTCGATCTTCTTGTCCGCCTTGACGACGCGGTCGGCAAGCTCGTCGTCGCCATTGACCAGCGCCTCGAGCGATTGCGCGATCGCCGCTTCGGAAAGACCACCCATCTCGGCAATCAGTCCGCGCAGGCGGGTGATGTCCTCGTCGAATGCCTTGACGGTATGTTCTTGCATCGAATTCATAGCCTTAACCGTAGCGGCCCGTGATGTAATCCTGGGTCCGCTGCTCATGCGGATTGGTGAATATATCGGACGTACGGCCATATTCGACCATCTTTCCGAGATGGAAAAAGGCAGTACGCTGACTGACACGTGCAGCCTGCTGCATCGAGTGCGTCACGATGACGATAGCATAGCGACCATTAAGTTCCGCAATCAGTTCCTCGATCTTGGCGGTGGCGATCGGATCGAGCGCGGAGCAAGGTTCGTCCATCAGGATGACTTCAGGGTCGACCGCAATGGCGCGTGCGATGCACAGCCGCTGCTGCTGACCGCCCGACAGCGCCGTGCCGCTGTCCTGCAGGCGTTCCTTGACCTCTTCCCACAGGCCAGCGCGCCGCAGCGATTTCTCGACGATCGCGTCGAGTTCGTCCTTGCCTTCGGCGAGGCCGTGGATCTTGGGGCCATAGGCGATGTTGTCGTAGATCGACTTGGGGAAGGGGTTGGGCTTCTGGAACACCATGCCGACACGCGCGCGCAGCTGGACGACATCCATGCCCGAGGCGTAGATATCCTCGCCGTCGAGCTGGATGCTGCCCTCGACCCGCGCCGTGGGAATCGTGTCGTTCATGCGGTTCAGCGTCCGCAGGAACGTTGATTTGCCGCAGCCCGAGGGACCGATGAACGCGGTCACATATTCGGTCGGGATATCGATCGAAACCTCGTCGATCGCCTTCTTGTCGCCGTAGAATACGGAGACCGCCTCGGCTCTCATCTTGGCTTCGGTTTTCTCGAGGTTGTCGTGGACTACGGTCACCAGGTTTTCTCGAATTTGTTACGCAGGTAGATGGCGAGCCCGTTCATCACGAGCAGGAACAGCAATAGCACGATGATCGCCGCGCTGGTGCGTTCCACGAAGCCGCGGTCGATTTCATCGGACCACAGGAAAATTTGCATCGGCAGCACGGTTGCGGGCGATGTGAAGCCGTCGGGCGGCGTGGCCACGAAGGCGCGCATGCCGATCATCAGCAGCGGCGCGGTTTCGCCGAGCGCTCGGGCCATGCCGATGATGGTGCCGGTCAGGATGCCGGGCAAGGCGAGCGGAAGGACGTGGTGGAAGACCACCTGCACGGGCGAGGCGCCGATTGCGAGCGCGCCGTCGCGGATGCTCGGCGGCACTGCCTTGATCGCATTGCGACCGGCAATAACGATGACCGGCATGGTCATCAGCGCCAGCGTCATACCGCCGATCAGCGGGGCCGATCGCAGATTGGGGAACAGCGTGAGGAACACCGCGAGCCCGAGCAGACCGAAGATGATCGACGGCACCGCGGCCAGATTGTTGATCGACAGTTCGATCAGATCGGTCCAGCGGTTCTTGGGGGCGTATTCCTCCAGATAAAGCGCGGCCAGCACCCCGATCGGGAAGGCGAGCAGCAGCGTCACCACCATCGTCAGAAGCGAGCCTTTGAGCGCACCCCAGATCCCGACCTGCTGGGGGTTGGTGGCATCGGACCGGCCCAGGAAGCCCGGGTCAAAATTCTTTGCCAGCCGGCCTTCTTCGTAAAGCCCCGCCGCCAGGGCCTGCATTTCGGGCGAGCCTTCGCCCTCGTAACCCGAGGCGAGGTTGGCCGAAGCGGGCAGCCAGAAGCTTTCGCTGCGCTGGAGAACCGCCGGATCGGCGATGATCGCGGTAGCGACGTCGCGCCACGCCTGCGCGCCGAGCTCTTCCGCAGCCGCTTCGCCCAGTTCTTCCTCGGCGAAATACTGCACGACATCGCGCAGGCCCTGCGCCTCGAGCGATGCCAACGCACCGGGTTGCTCCATCGCCGCAGGGTCGGCGGCGATACCGGCCTCGGTGAAATCGATCGGCACTTCCATTTCGACCCGCTGGAAACCGCCGATGCCGTTGAAGGTCATCGTTCCCAGCAGGAACACCAGAACCGCGACCGAGAACACGATGGCGCCGAGACCGAGCGCGCGGAAGCGGCGCTCGGAAGCGTAGCGTTTCTTCAGCCGCGCTTCGAATTCGGGCGTGCGCGTGGGGGCGATGCGCTCACTCATATGCTTCGCGGTACCTCTTGACGACGCGCAGGGCGACGAAGTTCAATCCCAGCGTCACCATGAACAGGACGAAGCCGAGGGCGAACGCGCTGAGAGTGGCGGGATGGTCGAAACTGCCTTCGCCGGTCAGCATGGCGACAATCTGCACGGTGACGGTGGTCATCGATTCGAGCGGATTGGCCGACAGATTGGCGGCGGTCGAGGCGGCCATGACGACGATCATGGTTTCACCGATGGCGCGGCTGATCGCCAGCATGATCCCGGCAACGATACCAGGCAGCGCGGCGGGAATCATTACGCGCTTGATCGTTTCCGAGCGCGTGGCCCCCATCGCGAGGCTGCCGTCGCGCATGGCGCCGGGGACCGCGGCGATCGAATCGTCGGCCATCGAGGAGACGAAGGGTATGATCATGACGCCCATCACGAGGCCGGCGGCGAGTGCGCTTTCGCTCGACGGGTTCGATACGCCCATGCCGATGGCGAGATCGCGGATCGCCGGGGCGATCGTCAGCGCGGCGAAATAGCCGTAGACGACGGTCGGGACACCGGCGAGAATTTCGAGCGCGGGTTTGATCCAGCGCCGCAGCGCCGGGTCGGCATATTGCGTCAGGTAGATCGCGCTCATCAGGCCCAGCGGGATGGCGACGATCATGGCGATGATCGCACCGATGAACAGCGTGCCCCAGAACAGCGGCACCGCGCCGTAGCGGGTGCCATCGGGATTGTCGGGGTTGGCCATCGGGTCGGGGCCCCAATGCGTGCCGAACAGGAAGTCCAGCGGCGACACCATGCCGAAAAACCGGACCGTCTCGAACACCAGGCTGGCGAGGATGCCGATCGTCGTCAGGATGGCCACCAGCGAAGCGCCCAGCAGGATCGCCATGACGATGCGTTCGACCTTGCTGCGCGCGGCGAAGTCGGGCCGCAGCCGCAGGAAAGCGAAGGTGCCGGCCAGGAAGGCGACCAGCAGCGATACAATGATCCCGATCGTGTTGTAGTAGAACAGCGCTTCGCGATAGGGTTCGACGAGCGCTGCAGCCTGCGGATTGAAGACCGCAGAGGCCGCGCCCGTCGCCACCGCACGCGCTTCGTTGAGGATGGTCTGGCGCTGGAAGCCGAAGGCGGGCAGTTCGGCTGCCGCCGGGCTCGCCAGGACCTGCTGCGTCACTAGGCCGGGAGCAATGGCGCTCCACAGCGCGATGAACGCGACCATCGGCAGGATGATCCACAGCGCGACATACCACGCATGGTAAACCGGCAGGCTGGGCAGCCGCCGTTCGGCGCTGTCGCGCCGGAAGGCCCATGCGCGGGCACGGGCCGCCAGCCATCCGGCGAGCCCGAGCCCGAGGGCCAGGAAGAGCAGGATAGCTGGCGACATAAGTTGCTTTCAGACCTTACTTGAGCTGCGCGCCATCGAGCGTGGTGTATTCGGTGGCTGCTTTCAGGTTCGCCGCCATAACGTCCGCAGGCGATGCGACAAGACCGATCTTGGCGAGTTCACCATCCTTGTCCCACATTTTCGTCCACTGCAGCAGGTATTCCCGCAGGCCGGGGATCGCATCGAGATGCGCCTTCTTGGCGTAGACGTAGAGCGGGCGCGCGCCGGGATAGGCGAAGCTCGCGATGTTCTCGTAAGTCGGAGCGACACCGTTCATCTCGAGGCCCTGCACCTTGTCGGCATTCTCTTCGAGATAGCTGTAGCCGAAGACGCCCACGGCGTTGGGATTGCCTTCGATCTTCTGGACGATGAGATTGTCCTGTTCGCCCTGGTCGACATAGGCGCCGTCCGAACGGACCTCGGTGCACAGCTGTGCGTGGCGATCCTTGTCGGTTTCCTTGAGCGCTTCCATTTCGGGATTGGTATCGCAGCCGACTTCCAGGACCAGTTCCTTGAGCGCGTCACGCGTGCCCGACGTGCTCGGCGGCCCGTATACCAGGATAGGCTGGTCGGGGAGCGAGGGGTCGACGTCGGACCAGGTCTGGTTGGTCTGCTCGCCGCCATAGGGCGAGGCCGCAATCGCTTCGTAGACCTGCTTGGGGGTCAGGCTCATCGTGATGCCGCCCTGCGCCGACGCGAAAGCGATCCCGTCGAGACCGACCTGGATTTCGATGATGTCGGTAACGCCATTGGCCTGGCAGTCGGCAAATTCGCTCGCCTTCATCTGGCGCGAGGCGTGCGTCATGTCGGGGGTGTCGGCGCCGAGACCGGCGCAGAACAGCTTCATCCCGCCGCCGGTGCCGGTCGATTCGATGATCGGCGAACGATAATCGGGCTGGTTGCGAACGAAGGCTTCGGAAACTGCCTTAGCAAACGGGAACACGGTCGACGAACCGACTGCACGGATCGAGTCGCGCGAGCCGCCATCGGCTCCGTTGCCGCCGCACGCGGTGAGCGCGAGCGCCGATACTGCGGCGAAGATGAAGGATTTGGTATTGGTCATGGATAGCCCCTTAGATGTATAGCTAGCGGCGCAAAAGCGCCCCAATGTTACAGGGTTGCGACAATAGTTTGACCCGGCGCCCGGAGGCCCGGAATTGGCGGATCGTCCGCCGGTCAGAAATCGATTTGCGCGCGCACGCCGAAAGCGTCGACACCGTAGGAGGTATCACCATTCGCGGCGGGCAGGACCGCGTCTTCGTACTGCAAGCGGCCGTAATTGACCAACAGCGCGGTATAGTCGGTCGGTTTCCAGATCAGCGAGGCGAGATAGCCTGCCTGGCGGCCGCCGAGGATCCCGGCGTCGTTGAGGTCGAGATGGTCGTAGCGCAGCGTGAACTGGAGCGATCCGAACCCGCCGTCGCCAACCGGCCGCTGCGGCTTGGTGCGATCGAACTTGCCACCCTTGTATCCGCGCGAATCGTCGGTGAGGAATACCCCTGCCTCGGCATAGCCGCCGAAGAAGGTGGGGTCGCTCGCCAGAGCTGGCATGTCGACCGTCTGCCAATAGCCTTCGGCGGCGGCGTGGAAACGCCCGGCGATCGCTGCGGCCTCGAGCCCGAACCCGGTTTCGCTGCGGGCGCCCATGCTGCCCGTGTTGATGAACCGTTGCGAGGTGAAGTGCACCAGCGGGCGCTGGCGATAGCGCACCTCGGCAGCAGGATCGTCGAGGTCGTTGTAGTGGACCGATCCGCCGAAATGAAGCTGCGTGTCGCCAGCCTCTGGCATGAAGACCATCCGCGCATCCACGCCCCGGTTCTTGCTGTCCGTGTCCTCGATATTGTCGGTGAAGACCCCCGCCTGGATGAGGATATCGCCTCGACCGTAAGTGATCGACGCACCCAGACGGCGTTCGAAGCCGAACGCGTCGGTAAAGGCCGCGCGCTCGATAAAGGTCGTGTGCAGGCTGCTGGTCAGTTCCTCGAGCGACTGGAAGTTGTTGTGTTGCCCGACCGCGACTTCGAGCGGACCGTCCTCATAGCTCAGGATGGCGTCGGTGACGGAAACCTCGTTGCCTGCGAAATCTATCTCGAACTTGTAGCCGAACCCTCCGGGCATATCCCCCGAAGCGCCCAAGCGGGCGCGGCGCAGTTCGCTGCCGAAGCCATCGCTGGCCCCGGTCGACGAAGGGGCGCTGGTGAAACCCGTATCGACCATCAGACGGCCGCGGGGCTTGAAGCTCCAGCCGTCGGACTTGGCGAGCACGGCAACCGGTGCGGCTGCTGCCGGCTCTGCCGGGGTGGTGGGAGCCGGCACCGCCGCTGCGGCGGCACGCGTTGCCTCCAGCTCGGTTTCGAGCTGGTCGATACGTGCGTTCATGGCCGCCAGTTGCATGCGCATGGCCGCCAGATCTTCGTCCGCATCCTGCGCGAGCAGGGGTGCGGGGGCAGCGCAGCCGAGCGCAAAGATTGCCAGCGGGAAGCGGGTGCTACGGGGCATCGTTCAAATCACTTGATCAGAGGGTTACGGAACGACGACGCCACTATGACCGCGATGTTTCAGATATATGACATCGTGTAACAACCGGAACAGGCTGGCATGCCCCGCTGCTACCGGCACAAGCCGCGTCAGTCGTCTTCGTCTTGCTTTTCCAGCGGCAGGGTAACCGTGACGCGCGTGCCTTCGCCCGGCGTGCTGTCGATATCCAGCCGGCCCCGGTGCCGTTCGACGATGTGCTTGACGATCGCCAGACCCAGTCCGGTGCCGCCCGATGCCCGGCTGCGGCCCGGATCGGTGCGGTAGAACCTGCGGGTGAGATGCGGAATATGTTCGGCCGCGATGCCTTCGCCGCGATCGGTCACGGTCAGCCTTAACCGGTTGTCGCCCTTGGGATGGATGCGCACCGTCACCGTCTGGCCGGGTTCACCGTATTTGAACCCGTTGTCTACGAGGTTGCGGACCAGCTGTTCCAATTGCTGGCGATCGCCGCGGACCGGGAATTCGCCGGTCGCCTCGAAGTCGAGCAGTTCGAGCCGTTCGCCATTGGCGGCATCATGCGCCGCGCGTTCGGCGAGCTTGGCCAGGTCGAGCGTGGTCTCGGGCAGGTCGTGTTTCACGGCCTCGATTCGTGACAGCGACATCAGGTCGCTTACCAGGTCCTGCAAGCGCTTCGCCTCGCGCTGGATCGTGCCGAGGAACTTGTCCGCCATGCGCGGATCGAGATTATCGACATCCTCGCGCAGCGTTTCGACATAGCCGATGATCGAAGCCAGCGGCGTGCGCAGTTCGTGGCTGGCATTGGCGACGAAATCGGTATGGGCCCGCGCGATATCGGCTTCGGCGGTCTTGTTGACGAATTCGATGACGGCAAGTTCGCCGGGCAGCGTCTTGCGGTTGATCCGCCAGATATCGGTGCGTCGCGCCAGGCCGCGGACGACCGCACCGCCGTCGACGTCGCGACCGAGCAGGCGGATCGCTTCGGGCTGTCGCAGCGCCATGCGGACATCCTGCCCGACGATATGTCCCCCCAGCAACTGGCGCGCCGACAGATTGGCGATAATCGCCCGGTCGCGTTCGGTGATGACCACGGGTGTTTCGGAATGTTCGAACAGGTCGGCCATATTGTCGCGGGTGAAGGCAGGGCCTTGCGGCTTGGGGCGCGCTTCGTCCGGCCGCGCGGCCACCAGATAGAGCGAGCCGATCCAGACCAGCAGGACGAGCGCGACATAGATCAGATCCACGCCAAGCGAGGCCAGGATGATGCAGGCCATCATCGCCAGCGCGAATCCGGGCCAGGGAAAGCTGGGCTTGGTCATGGCCATGCGGCCTAGCGGCGCATCCGCGGACGCGCCAGCCGCTTTTCAGCGTGGTGGAGAAGTGGTGACCCGTACGGGAATCGAACCCGTGTTTCAGCCGTGAAAGGGCCGCGTCCTAACCGCTAGACGAACGGGCCACAAAAGTGGCGCTTTGCGCGGATTGCCATGGCAATACCACCACCGTGGTGACCCGTACGGGAATCGAACCCGTGTTTCAGCCGTGAAAGGGCCGCGTCCTAACCGCTAGACGAACGGGCCACACCCGCGTTGCGGGTCGGTGGCGTGGCGGGCCAATTAGGCGTGGGGCTGCGGGCCGTCAACCCTCCTTCGCACGCAAAAGTATCAATCGGCCCAGGCGGCATCTTCCAGGTGCAGTTCCGCCTGCGGGCGGTTGCCCCAATCGTCGATCTTCACGCGGCCTGCCAGCCACAGGCGGCGGCCGCGCGATCCGTGCAGCAAGGCTTGTCCCATGTCGCTTTCGGCGGCGCGGAAGGCGATGCCCTTGAAGCTCTTGCCATCGTCGCCCGCGGCAATCAGGCGGACGTGATCGGTGCCCACGATATCGCATTTGACCAGCCGTACCGGGCCGACCGCCACCCGCGGCCCGGGCCAGCCGACCCCGTAGGGGCCGGCCTCTTCGAGCGAATTGACCAGCTCGGACGTCAGCCCGCCGGGCGCCACGGCAATATCGAGCGCCATATCGCGCGTGGCGGAGGCGCGGGCGACATGGCCCTCGAGCGTATGGTCGAGCCAGTCAGCCAGCTGGTCTACCTTGTCGGCGTCCACCGTGAGCCCGGCTGCCATGGCATGGCCGCCGCCCGCCACCAGCAGACCTTCGCCGCGCGCACGGATGATGGCAGCGCCAAGGTCCACCCCGCTGATCGAGCGGCCCGATCCCTTTCCGGTATCGCCGTCGAGCGCGATGACCACTGCGGGCTTGCCGGTCTTTTCCTTGATTCGCCCGGCTACGATCCCGATCACTCCGGGGTGCCACCCTTCGCCGGCCACCAGATGCACCGCCCGGCTGTGCTGGGCAGCAATCTGCTGCTCGGCCGCTTCCTGCACTTCGGCCTCGATCGCGCGCCGCTCGTCGTTGAGCGCCGACAATTGCGCGGCGATGGTGCGCGCCTCTTCGGGATCGCGCGTGGTCAGCAACCGCACGCCGAGCGTCGATTCGCCCACGCGGCCGCCGGCGTTGATCCGTGGCCCCAGGGCAAAGCCGAGGTCAGAACAGGCGGGACTGCGCTTGAGCCGGCTGGCATCGATCAGGGCGGACATGCCGATGTTGTCGCGCCGCGCCATCACCTTCAGCCCCTGCGCCACGAAAGCGCGGTTGAGCCCGTGCAATGCAGCGACATCGGCTACCGTGCCCAGCGCCACGACATCGAGCAGCGCAAGCAGATCGGGTTCCTTGCGACCGGCAAAGAAGCCGCGCTGACGCAACGTGCGCACCAGTGCGATACCCAGCAGGAAGGCGACCCCGACTGCGGCGAGGTGGCCATGCGCGGCAGCGTCGTCCTCCTCGTCCAGCCGGTTGGGATTGACCAGCGCGACCGTCTTGGGAAGTTCGGCCGAGCACTTGTGGTGATCGACGACAATCACGTCGATCCCCGCGTCATGCGCCATGGCAAGCGCTTCGTGTGCCATAGCGCCGCAATCGACGGTGACGATCAGGCTCGAACCCGATTGGCCGAGCCGGACCAAGGCTTCGCCCGAGGGACCATAGCCTTCGAGCAGGCGATCCGGAATGTAATAGCCTGCTTCGACCCCGAGGTCGCGCAACAGCCGGATGAGCAGCGCGGAACTGGTCGCGCCATCGACGTCGTAATCGCCATAGATCGTGATCGTTTCGCCTGCGAGTACCGCCTGCGCGATGCGGTCAGCGGCCACGTCCATGTCGCGGAAAAGCGATGGGTCGGGCAGGAAGTTACGCAGGGTGGGCTGCCGGTGGCGTTCGATATCCTCTGCTGCAACCCCGCGCGACAACAGCAGCTGGCGAACGATATCGTCCCCCAGGGTCTGTGATCCGCCGAGTTCCATGTTCCCACCGCGCCAGCGCCATGCGCGGCCCGTGAGGGAGGATGATACGCCGAATACATGTGAAAGGGCCTGCGATGCCATGCGCGGGCAATAGCCTGTGCTTGGGGGCAACGGAAGTTGCGCCGATTGACAATCGACAGCCGCGCGCGATGCTTGGTCCATGTCCACCGGACCGCTTCTGACTATCTGGCACAGCCGCACCGGTACCAGCGAGCAATTGGCGCAGGCTGCACACCAGGCAGCTGGCGCCGATAGCCGCCTGCTGCGCGCGGAAGATGCCGAACCGGAGGATCTTTTGGCAGCGGGCGGATATCTGTTCTGCTGCCCCGAGAACCTCGCGAGCATGAGCGGCGAAATGAAGGAAATGTTCGACCGGTGCTACTATCCCGTCCTCGGAAAGATCGAGGGGCGACCCTACGCGACGGTGATCGCCGCGGGGTCGGACGGGGAGGGGGCCCAGCGGCAGATCGATCGCATCGCCACCGGTTGGCGGCTGAAACGCGTGACCGATCGGTGGATCGTCAACACCGAGGCACAGGAAGCAGAGGCCATTCTTGCTCCGAAGACCGTTGAGCCGGAAGCCCTGGACCGCGCTCGGGATCTGGGTACGGCACTTGCCGAGGGCATCGCCCAAGGTATTTTCTAGGGATCGGGTCCGTTTCGGAGCCATGCCGCCGGATCGGTCTCGACGCAGCGGCTAATTGCGACCACAAGAGCCCGGCATGGCAGCAGGACGGACGGCACGGTGACGGTCGGAGCTTCGAGGACCGGTGCGGCGGGGGCCGGCGCGGCTGGGCTTGTGCTCATGTTCGAGCACGGCCGCCGTCCCGATCGCGCGGCGATAGTTGAAGCGCTGGAATGCTTCCCCCGCGCGTCGATCAGTTTCGATCCCGCTAACGCGGATACGTCGCACCATGTCGCAGCCGAACTCTCGCAAGCGTCCCGCGACACCGACTGGCTCGAACTCCTGCTCGACGGCCTGACCTTCGACTTGCGGGGCCTGGCGCCCGGTCCGGCAATGGTCGCCCCCGAAGTGGCCTACCGGTTCAGCTGCGATGTCGATTGCCTTGCAGGTGCGGAGGCCGTCAGCCTGCGCCCCGGCCCGCATATCGCAGCAGGGGCCCACTCCTTGCCGGTGATGCGGACCTTGCTGGCGCTGGGGGGAACTGGCTGCGCGGCTGCCGGATGTTCGTGTGGTGTGCTGGCCGCCGGCGCGCACTGCGATCGCGCCGAAGTTCTTTACTGGCACGGTCGAAGCGTGGATCGCCGGCGGGGCATTCCCTGCGCTTGGGATGCTGGGTATATATGCCGGTCCGGGCGGCCATCTTCGCACCGAGGGACTGGCCTTCTTCATCGGCTGCGAACTGGCGCTGGCGTCATCCCTTTCGCAGGACCGTGCTGCCGCGACACGGCTTGTTGTCCGCATCGTCCAGGAACTGGTCGGTTATGAATTGCCCGTCGAACCGCTGCGTTTTGTCATCGAGGGGGGAGCGGAACTCGAAATGGTGCCAGACTTGGCCGCTGGCGTGATTCGCATCGATCCCGTCTAGCGGCACGGTGGATCGCGGCACGCACACTGTAGCCCACTTCGCCCGCCCGCACTTGCCCTTCCGTGCGGTCAACCGTTCCGGCACTGCTGAACATGACCCCGCGCTGCAGAAACACCATCTGCTGCCTCGCCAGGCGCTGAACAAGCGATGTTTTACGGGATTGATCGAAACGGTGGGAGCCGATCGGATCGGGTTCGACGATTTTCGCTGCAACGGCCTGCTGCTGCCTGCGCGCGAGGATGCAGCGCTGCGTCTGGCGCTGCCGCTCCATCGCGGGCCGCATCGCCGCTACAACGAAATGGTCATCCAGCGGATGGGACGTATTGAGCGGCGCTGGTCACTTCAGAAGCAGTCGCGCCCGGACGAAGCCGCTGCCGTCGCCCTGATGCGGCTTGCGCTGTTGCAGCGGGCCCTGCGGCGGCGATTGCTGGATGTGCGCAAACCCCTTCGCCTCAACCGGAAAGATCGCCAGGCCGCCCGCGTCGATTTTACCGATCTCGACGCGATGGCGGGCCTCCTGTGGGAAGCGAGCGCGGACTAGGCGGTGGCCTTTGCCAGCGCTTCCTTTGCGGCGATATATTCGCGTTCGAGCCGCGCGACGGTCTCTTCGACGGGAGCGCTCCGGGTGACCGCGCCGATGCCCTGGCCCGAACCCCAGATGTCCTTCCACGCCTTGGCCTTGGAATTGCCGCCGCTGCCGAAATTCATCTTGCTGGGATCGCTTTCGGGCAGGTTGTCGGGATCGAGACCAGCGCTTTCGATGCTCGAGCGCAGGTAATTGCCGTGAACTCCGGTAAACAGGTTCGTATAGACGATGCCTTCGGCGCTGCTGTCGACGATGGCCTTCTTGTAGCCCTCGTCGGCATTCGCCTCGCTCGCGGCGATCCACGGCGAACCGATATAAGCGAAATCCGCGCCCAGTGCCTGCGCGCCAAGGATCGAACGGCCATGTGCAATCGAACCCGAAAGCGCGACCAGGCCGTCGAACCATTCGCGGATTTCCTGCATCAGCGCGAAGGGGCTCAGCACGCCGGCATGACCGCCGGCGCCGGCGGCCACGGGGATCAGGCCGGTGGCGCCCTTTTCGATTGCCTTGCGTGCGAAACGGTCGTTGATCACGTCGTGAAGCGTAATGCCGCCCCAGCCTTCGACCGCGCTGAACACTTCCTCCCGCGCTCCGAGCGAGGTGATGACCAGCGGCACCTGCCATTTTGCACAGGTCGCCATGTCGGCTTCGAGCCGGTCGTTCGATTTGTGGACGATCTGGTTGACCGCATAGGGGGCTGCGGGACGATCGGGATTATCGCGGTTATGCGCCGCCAGTTCTTCGGTGATCTGGTGCAGCCACTCATCGACCTGGCTTTGCGGCCGCGCGTTGAGCGCGGGGAAACTGCCGACGATCCCCGCCTTGCATTGCGCGATGACCAGTTCGGGCCCGGAAACGATGAACAGCGGCGACCCGATGACGGGGAGGCGCAGCTTGTCGAAGGGGGCGGGCAGGGGCATGGCGGGCAAATTCCTCTCATTAGTCGCTAGGCGAGTGGCGTATGGTGCGTTCACCCGCTTGTCGAGAGTGACGTTACGTAAACGTCAAGCTGCGGCGGACGGCAGCTCGAGCACGTGTTCGATGTCGTAGATACGCGCCGCAGTGCCAGCGAAAAGCGCGCGCTTTTCCGCCGGGCTGTGCTTTGCTGCCAGTCGCTTGAAGGCGTTCCACAGCACGGGGTAGGTCGCCCCCCAGCGATCGACCGGATAATTCGATTCGAACATCGCCCGATCGGGTCCGAACGCCTCGATGCAGGTTTCGATATACGGTCGCCATAGGCCGGCCAGGTGTTCCGATCCATAGCCCTTGTCGGGACCTTCTTCGGGCAGTCCGCAAAAAGCCATTGCCAGCCCGCCAAGCTTCACCGCGACATTGGGACATTCGGCAAGCGCGTGGATCGATTTGCGCCAAGTGTCGAACCGTTCGTGCAGCTTGCCTTGATAGCAGGCAATCCCCAGCGGGGTGCCGCAATGGTCGAGCACTATCTGCTGGTGGGGAAAGGCCCGCGCGAGATCGATGAGGTCGCCTAGTTGCGGTTCGAGCAACCAGGCATCGAACGTCAGATTATGCTCGGCATAGGCGGCAAACCCAGCCCGGAACGCGTCCGACCCATACAGACCTTCGGGGGCGTGGAACGGCGGACCTAGTACTTCGGGATCGGCATCCCAGGCAGCGGCATGGCGGATGCCCTTGAAGCGCCCGTTGCCCGCCGCGATTAGCGCTTCGAGCACCGGCCTGACACCATCGCCAAGGGTCAGGTCGGCATGGCCTACGATCCCGGCACAGGGCCGATAATCGCCGTACAAGCCGCTGGCCCCTTGTGCCGCCACACCATTGACGAATTCGACTTCGCCGACGGGTTTCATCGCTTCGTCGCGGCTGGCATCGTAGAAGGCGCCGCATTCCATGAACACCGTGCCCACGACATTGTGGCCGGAGTGCGTATCGGCGTAAAGTTGGTCGAAGGTATAATAGGCGGCACCCGAGATCGCTTCGATGAAAGCATGCCGCGGTTCGGGGAATGCCCCGACCAGCGGCCGCAGGTCCCACAGGTGATGGTGCGGATCGATGATCGGCAGTTCGGGTTCGAGAATATCTTCGGTCACTGGCTGCGCTCCCCCCTTCGGCTGCCTTCGGCCTCTCCCGGTGATGGAACACAGGTCCGCCCTTTCTGACAAGCGAAAAGGATGCGCGGGAAGGGTGGCCTCATGCCTTGGGCGCTGCCGTTTGCCGTCACGCTGTCCGCGCACGGATATCTACGCGTTGCTACGGGGCAACCCGCAGCCAAATCCTTTCAGGCCGTTAACCTCCCCGGTCTACCGCGCCACCATGGGAACGGTTGCTCCATGACGCATCCAGCGATGCGGATCGCCTTGTACGGGGCGCTGTTCTTCGTGGTCACGTCGGCCACGATCTTCTGGACCCGTTTCGCCGGCGGTCTCGCGCTGGTCTGGGTGGGATCCGCACTGGCTGCAGCCCTGTTCCTGACCCTGCCCCGCGTCCACCACCTCGGAGCTTTTGCGATCCTCATGGGCCTGAGCACGGCGGCGACGGCGCTGTTCGGTTTCGGACCGGCCTGGGCGCTCCCGCTGGCAGTGGCGAATATCTTCGAAGGCTGGTTCATCGCGTGGCTGCTGGTGCGCTGGAGGCCAGAGCGCGATTTTATCGAAAGCGAAGGCGGCGTCGCCTCGCTCGGGTTCTGGGCCGGTTTTGTCGGACCCCTTCCTAGTGCGATCGTGGGCGGGTTGATGGCGGTCCAGATCGTCGGCGGAACGTGGCTGTTCCATGCGTTTTCCTGGTGGGTCGGGCACGGACTTGGCACCTTGCTGGTGCTTCCGCTGGCCTTGCTCTTGCAGTCCTATCGCAGGGAAGACTTCGCTAATATGCGCGATCGCGCACGGGTTCTGGCCTTTGCGGGCGTGGTAAGCCTCACCGCGCTGGTCTCGGGCTTTGCGTTTCACCAGTCTGCCGTGCCGCTGCTGTTCCTGCCCATCGTACCACTCGTTTTCGTCAGTTTCCGGTTTCGCCGGTTCGGCGCCGCTATCGCGGTGCTGGTGATTTCCGTCGCGGCGGCGTTCTCTCTGGGAATGGGAACCGGGGTCTTCGCCGAACTTGCCATGCCACTGTGGCAGAAGGCGCTGTTCCTGCAGTTCTATCTCGCGACATTGTTGCTGATTGCTTTTCCGATGGCCGTCATAATCCAGCAACGTCAGCGGATCCTCGACGAACTCGGTGATCGCGAGGCGATGCAGCGCCTGATCGCCGACCATTCGGACGACGCCCTGCTACACCTCGACAGCAGTGGAACCATCCGTTTCGCGTCACCGGCTTCGACCCGGTTGAGCGGTCGCGGCAGCGTGGAACAGCTGCACCTTGCGGCATTTTTCAGCGAGTTCGATCGTAAGAAGGTCGACCGCGCGCTCGATAAAGCCAGCCGCCATCCGGGCCGGACCGAAATACTCGAGCGGTCGGTGGGGCGGGGCGGGAAGACCCGCTGGCTTGAGGCAAAGCTGCGTGCAGTGGAAACCTCGGGTCGGAAAGTATGCGGCTTCGTGGTCACGATCCGTGACATTACCGCACGCAAGCTCGAGGAGCTGGAGATGACGCGCGAAGCACGGACCGATACGCTCACCGGCTTGCCCAACCGCCGCGCATTCCTCGATATCCTCGAGAGACGGTTGGACGTTGCCGATCAGGAGCCGTTCGGATTGGCATTCGTCGATCTCGACCATTTCAAGCAGGTCAACGATACCCACGGGCATGCCATCGGTGACAAGGTGCTTAGCGAAGTCGGCGCGATCATGAACGGCATGGCGTCCGATACGTTCTTCTTCGCACGGCTGGGGGGCGAGGAATTCGCCATCATCGTGAAGCGCCCGCTGGCAGAAGCAGCGGCAGACATCTGCGAACGCCTGCGTCTGGCAATCGAGAAACACCCCATGGCCGACAGCGATGGCAAGGCTTTTACCGTCACCGCGAGCCTCGGTTTCGCCATGATCAGCGAAAGCTGCAACGCGTCGATGGCGCTGCAGGCCGCGGACGCCCCGCTCTATCTTGCCAAGGCGTCGGGCCGCAACCGCACCTGCCGGGCGCAGGGCTTCGGACGACTTACCAGAGGCGGAGCACCAATCGAACAGGCGCGGATCGCCGTCGCCGGCTAGGCTGCGTCCATCGCCGAATTCGCTGCGCTGAGCACGGCTCTGACGCTTGCCGTCGCGACATCTTCGTCGACCCCGCAGCCCCAGATGGTCCGCCCGGCGGCGTCCCGGCATTCGAGATAGGCGGCAGCGCGGCTGTCCCGTCCGGCAGTCAGTGCATGTTCGGTGTAGTCGACCACTTCCAGGCTGAGTCCGAAAGCGTCCTCGAGCGTGGTCAGGACCGACGAGATCAGGCCGTTGCCGCGGCCTGAAACGGTCTGTTCCTGTCCAGCAACCGCGATGGTTCCGGTGAACAGCCGGGTACCATCGCTGCCGCGCCGTTCCTCGTAATCGACCAACTGGAAATGCTTGTCGGCGGTCTGGACATGGTAGGCCGCCTTGAACGCTTCCCAGATGTCGGTTGCATTGAGCTCGCGACCGACCTTGTCTGCCATCCCCTGCACATGCGGACTGAAATCGGCCTGCATTTTCTTGGGCAGCTTGAGCCCCTGGTCCTGTTCCAGCACCCAGGCGAAGCCGCCCTTGCCGGATTGCGAATTGACCCGGATCACCGCTTCGTAGCTGCGCCCCAGATCGGCCGGGTCGATTGGCAGGTAGGGTACGCGCCAATGCGGATCGTTCTGCGTCTCGAGCGCCGAAAATCCCTTCTTGATCGCATCCTGGTGGCTACCTGAAAAGGCGGTGTAGACCAGTTCGCCACCATAGGGGTGCCGCTGGTGGACCGGCAGTTCGTTGCAATATTCCACCGTCTCGATCACGCGGTCGATGTCGGAGAAATCGAGCTGCGGATCGACGCCCTGCGTGTACATGTTGAGCGCCATCGTCACCAGGCAGCAATTGCCCGTGCGTTCGCCATTGCCGAAGAGGCAGCCTTCGACGCGGTCGGCACCGGCCATCAAAGCCAGTTCCGCCGCGGCCACGCCGGTGCCGCGGTCATTATGCGTGTGCAGGCTGATCACCGCGCTGTCGCGAGCGGGCAGGTTGCCGACGAAGTATTCAACCTGATCGGCATAGATATTGGGGGTCGCCGCCTCGACCGTCGCGGGCAGGTTGAGGATGATCGGGTGTTCGGGAGTGGGCGCCAGCACCTCCATCACCGCTTCGCAGACCTCGAGGCTGAAATCGAGTTCGGCAGTCGAGAAGGTTTCGGGGCTGTACTGGAAATGCCACGCGGTGTCGGGTTGCCTGGCCGCTTCGTCGCGCATGATCTTGGCGCCATGCACTGCAATGTCGCGGACCTGCTCCTTGCTCATCCCGAACACCACTTCGCGCCAGGCGGGGCTGACGGCATTGTAGAGATGGACGATCGCCTGCTTGGCCCCTCCAAGGCTGGCAAAGCTCGTCCGGATCAGGTCTTCACGGCTTTGGGTGAGGACCTGCACCAGCACGTCGTCGGGTACGCGCCCGTCGCGAACCAGGCCCGAGATGAAGTCAAACTCGGTGGCACCGGCGCTGGGGAAACCGACTTCGATTTCCTTCACCCCGATTTCGACGAGGAGGTCGAAGAAGCGACCCTTCTTGTGCGCATCCATCGGATCGACAATTGCCTGGTTGCCATCGCGCAGATCGGTCGACAGCCAGCGCGGCGCCGCGGTGATGGTGCGCGTGGGCCACCGGCGTTCGGCAAGCGGTACCTGCGGGAAGGGCGAATATTTGACGCTCGGGTCGCGGAGCATGGACATCGGGGAAACTCGGTATCTGCGAAAGTGTAGGGTGGCGGTCGGTCCCTTGGGCGCTCAGCGCACCGGGAAAGGCACGCCAGATATCACGCCCAAGGGCGAGTAAGTCGCAGGATAATTAGGCCGAGTGCATTCGTCATACCACGGCGTATGCGAAAGCCAGCCGGGGTTGTAAAGCAAAACAGTCTTGGGCATCGCGAGAAATTATATTTCACGGTAGATGGGAGAGAGCATGGCCGAGGGGCATTCGCTTAACGAGACACTTGGTTTGATACGGGTCGTGTCGACTGACGCCGAGGGACATGCGAGGCTGGAATACGAAGCCAAGCAGGCGCAGTGCCATTCGGGCGGGGTTGTGCAGGGCGGCTTCATCAGTGGCTGGATCGACGCGGCCATGGCGCATGCGGCAATGGCCAGGAACGGCCCCGGCATTGTCCCGATGACGCTGGAACTCAAGGTCAGCTATTTCGCCCCGACGCGCCCCGGGCTCGTCATCGCAGAAGCCTGGGTCGAACGGCATGGCAAGCGGACCAGCTTCTACGAAGGCCATTTGAAGGACGCGGCAGGGACCGTCCTCGCCAAGGCGACGAGCACGATATTGCTGGCCGATATGAACCGAGTGGTCGCCGCATCGAAAAAAGCGACGGAGGACGCGTAGCCATGAACGCGATCAGGCCGTTCACGCTCGACATTCCCGAGGCGGATCTAGCGGATTTGGCAGCGCGCCTCGATCGCACGCGCTGGCCCGAAGCGGCAACGGTCGACGACTGGACGCAGGGCACACCGCTTGCCGCGCTTGGGGAGCTTATCGCCTATTGGCGGACCGGTTACGACTGGCGGCGATGCGAGGCGCGGCTGAATGCGGTCGGGCAGTTCGTCACCGAGATCGATGGGCTGGATATCCACTTCCTGCACAAGCCCTCGTCGCGCTCCGACGCCGTGCCGCTGTTGCTGACGCATGGCTGGCCCGGTTCGGTGGTCGAATTCCTCGGCGTGATCGACGAATTGACCGAGCCGACTGTGGCAGACACGCAGGCGTTCCATGTCATCGCCCCGTCGCTGCCCGGCTACGGCTTTTCCGCCAAGCCCGGGGCTACGGGATGGGGGGTGGAACGGATCGCGCAGGCCTGGACCGAATTGATGCAGAGGTTGGAATACCGGCGCTGGATGGCGCAGGGCGGGGACTGGGGCGCGGCAGTCACGATGGCGATCGGGCAACTGGCCCCGTCCGAGTGCAGGGGCATCCACCTCAACATGCCAATCGGCCGTCCGGGACCTGATGACATGCAGAGCAAGGACCCCAAGGTGCTCAAGGCGCTGCAGCGCCTCGGGTTCTATCAGGAATGGGATTCGGGCTATTCCAAGCAGCAAAGCACGCGTCCGCAGACGATCGGCTATGGCCTGGTGGATTCGCCCTCCGCGTTGGCGGCATGGATGCTCGAGAAAGTGCACTACTGGACCGATAACCAGGGTTCGGCCTGGGATGTGCTGACGATGGACCAGGTGCTCGACGACGTCATGCTCTACTGGCTGCCGGCTACGGGCGCCTCCGCGGCCCGGCTCTACTGGGAAAGCTTTGGCAAGTTCGGCGACGGCACGGTGAGCATACCTGCGGGGGCGAGCGCCTTTCCCGGAGAGATCCTGCCCGCGCCACGCGAGTGGGTTGAGCGAACGCTCACCAATCTCGTTTACTGGAACGATTTGGACAAGGGCGGGCATTTTGCCGCGTGGGAGCAGCCGGAACTGTTCGTGAGCGAGCTGCGCGCCTGTGTGGCCGCCATGCCGTGATCGCCGCTGAACCGATACTTAGCGCCGACGCAAGCGGTCGGGCGCAAGCTGGTCGATCGAAGTCACGCCCATGAGCCGCATGCCGCGTTCGATTTCTTCTTTCAGGATCTGCACCGCCCGTTCGACCCCGTCCTGCCCCGCAGCGGCAAGCGCATAGAGATACAGCCGCCCGCCCGAGGTGGCTGTCGCCCCCGCGGACAGGCTCTTGAGGACATGCGTGCCGCGGCGCACACCACCATCGAGAATGATCTCGATCTCGCCATCCACGGCCTCGACGATCTCCCTTAGCTGGTCGAAGGGCGCGCGGCTGCCGTCGAGCTGGCGTCCGCCATGGTTGGAAATCCAGATAGCATCGGCACCGATCTCGACCGCTTTCCGCGCATCGCCCGCGCTCATGATACCCTTGAGGGCGAAAGTCCCGCCCCAATCCTGCCGGATGCGCGCCGCGGTATCCCAATCCATGTTCGTATCGAGCATGGTGTTGAAATAGTCCTGGATGCTGACTGCCTTGCCGCTGCCTTCTTCGACATGTCCATCGAGGTTGGGCAGCCGAAACTTCGGACCGAACACGTAATCGAGCGTCCAGCGGGGGCGCGTGGCGTAGCTCCAGAGCGAGGATGCGCTGAAGCGGGGCGGGGTGGTGAAGCCCGAACGCAAGCAGCGTTCGCGCTTGCCCGATACTATGGTGTCGACCGTCAGCGCGAGGGCATCGAAGCCCGCTGCCTGGCAGCGTTCGATCATGCTGGCGTTGAGTCCCTGGTCCTTGTGAACGTATAGCTGGAACAGCTTGGGTCCGTCGGTCAGCGCCGCGATGTCTTCGATCGAGTGCGTGGCCAGGCTGGAAATGCCGAACCATATGCCGAACCGGGCCGCCGCTTGCGCGACGGCCCGTTCACCGTCGCGGTGAAAGGCGCGCTGCAACGCGGTCGGGCTGAGGACCAGCGGCAACGCGCTGTGGCGGCCCATGATCTGGCATGAGGTGTCGATTTGACCGACGCCCGCGAGCACGTCCGGCACGAGATCCACCGTATCGAACGCGCTGGTGTTGCGCGCCTTGGTCACCTCGTCATCGGCAGCCCCGTCGATATAGTCGAACACGGGCCACGGCAGCCGCTGTTTCGCGAGCCGGCGGAAATCATCGATATTGTGGCAGTATGACAAGCGCATGGGGAGGACCGTGGCCGCTCGCCATGCGCTTGTCGAGTGGGGTTCAGTCGCGTTCGAAAGCCGCGCTGATTTCCAGGTCGACCATGTTGTCGACCAGTGGGGCGGCGTAGCTGATCCCCCAGTCGGTACGATCGATCTGCGCACGTGCGTGGAAGCCGACGGTCTGTGCTTCGCTCATCGGATTCTGTCCGGCGCCAGTGAATTCCACCAGCATGGTAACCGGGCCGGTCTGGCCGTTCATCGTCAACATTCCGCTGGCGACCGCGGTGGTTTCACCGGTCCGCCGGACCGAGGTTGAAACGAACCGCGCCGCTTCAGGTTCGGGGCCGAAGAAGTCGGGGGCCGCGCCATCCTTGCCCGGGCGCAGCAGATGGTCGCGCAGACCTTCGCTGGGCACCGATACACTGGTGATCGGAACCGTGATGTCGAACTGCGTCGCGTCGATATCGGCTGGGTCGAGCGTCATCGTGCCGTCGATCTGGCCAAACAGTCCGAAGTAGTCGTTGAAGCCGAAGTGACCGACCTGCCAGCTGACCAGCGTGTGCGATGGATCGAGCGAATAGCTACCGGCGGCGACCCGGCTGACGTCGACGACGCCCGGGATCTGCGGCTGATCCTGCGCGGATATCGCAGTGACGGCCAGCGATCCGCTGCCTGCAAGCGCAAGGGCGAGGAAAGATGTCTTCATGGTCGGCCTCCTGTTGAACCTCACTGAAGAATGCCCCGCGCCAGTAACGCGTTCCCGGAGTGTGCCGGGCCGGTCGGCTGCGGTGCACACCACAACGGGTCGGTGAACGGCATCCATTGGCCGGGATCTGACCAATGGATGCCGATAGCAAGTGTCAGTTCTTGTCCTTGTCGACCAGCTTGTTCGCGCCGATCCAGGGCATCATCGCGCGAAGCTGGGCGCCGGTCTTTTCGATCGGATGCGCCGCGGCGGCCTTGCGGCTGGCCTTCAGTTCGGGCTGGCCGGCCTGGTTGTCGAGCACGAAGTCCTTGACGAACCGCCCCGACTGGATGTCCTTCAGCACGCGCTTCATCTCGGCCTTGGTCTCTTCGGTGATGATGCGCGGACCGGTCTTGATGTCGCCATACTCGGCCGTGTTCGAGATCGAATAGCGCATGTTGGCGATCCCGCCTTCATACAGCAGGTCGACGATCAGCTTGGTTTCGTGGAGGCATTCGAAATAGGCCATCTCGGGCGCATATCCGGCTTCGACCAGCGTTTCGAAGCCGGCCTGGATCAGATGGGTGACCCCGCCGCACAGCACGGCCTGTTCACCGAACAGATCGGTTTCGCACTCTTCCTTGAAATCGGTTTCGATGATGCCCGACCGGCCGCCGCCAACCGCACTCGCATAGGACAAGGCCAGCTGCTTGGCGAAGCCGTTGCCGCCCGACTGGCTCGATTCCTGGTGCACCGCGATGAGGCAGGGTACGCCGCCGCCCTTGATGTATTCGCCGCGCACCGTGTGACCCGGCCCCTTGGGCGCGATCATGATGACGTCGACGTCGGCGGGCGGGTCGATCAGCCCGAAATGGATGTTGAGACCGTGCGCGAAGGCAAGCGCAGTACCCGGGCGCATCCGGCCGGCGACTTCGTTGGCGTAGATCGCTGCCTGGTGTTCATCGGGCGCGAGGATCATCAGCACGTCGGCCCATTCGGCGGCTTCGGCAACGGTCTTAACCGTAAAGCCCGCACCTTCGGCCTTCTTCGCGCTGGGGGAGCCATCGCGCAGCGCAATGGCGAGTTCGCCCACACCGCTATCGCGCAGGTTCTGCGCGTGGGCATGGCCCTGGCTGCCATAGCCGACGATTGCGACCTTCTTGTCCTTGATCAGCTGCTGGTCGCAATCGGCATCGTAATAGACTTGCATTTTCTTCCCTCGCGTCGCCCCCGCTAAGGCAGGGGCCCAGAATTGGTCGCCGGCTGGCGATAGGTTGGATAGGCTCCCGCCTGAGCAGGAGCGACGAAATTCATTCGATCAGTTCGGCTCGGGCCCGCGGACCATTCCCACGATTCCCGAACGCCCCACTTCAACAAGCCCGAGCTCGCGCATCAGCGCGATGAAACTGTCGATTTTCTCGGGCGAGCCGGTCAGTTCGAAGACGAAACTGGAGGTTGTGGTGTCGACCACATTGGCGCGGAACAGTTCGGCGATGCGCAGCGCCTCGACGCGATTGTCGCCTTTCCCGGCGACCTTGATGAGCGCCAGTTCGCGTTCGACATGCCCGCCCGATTCGGTGAGGTCGATCACTTTGTGGACCGGCACCAGCCGTTCGAGCTGGGCGCGGATCTGGTCGATCACCGGCTCGGGACCGCGCGTGACGATCGTGATACGACTGATCGCGTGATCTTCCGAAATGTCGGCCACCGTCAGGCTGTCGATGTTGTAGCCGCGCGCGGTGAACATCCCCGTGATCTTGGCGAGAATGCCCGGCTCGTTGTCGACGATGACGTTGAGGACGTGCCGTTCGGCCGCCTGCTGGGCAATCTTCATTGTGCGCGGTCCTGCCAGACGGGTTCGAACATCCGCCCTTCGCCGTCATATTCCGACAGGAAGACGCGGCCCATGCGGATGGCCTCGAAATTCTCGGTCTGGCGCGACAGGTCGAGCGAGTCCGCCAGCAGGGTCCAGGTTCCGTCGTCCTGCTTCTGCGCGACCTCGAGCCCGATGAACCGGTGTCCGCAGTCCTCGACCCAGTCAAGCAGTGCTTCGGCATCCTTGCGGGCAAACCAGTTGCGCCGTTCGGCACGCGCTTCGAAGCGGTTCGGGAAATTCGCCATCATGCCCATCACACAAGCGCCTTTGCTTCATCGTCCATGGTGCCGCCCACCTGATCGCCATAGAGCAGCATGTCGGTATGCGCCGCGCCGCTGGGGATCATCGGGAAGCAGTTCGCTTCCTTCGCTACCCGGCAATCGACGATCGCCGGTCCGTCATGTGCAAGCATGGCTTCGATCCCGGAATCGAGCTGGCCTTCGTCCTCGATGCGAATGCCTTTCCAGCCATAGGCTTCGGCCAGCTTCACGAAATCGGGAAGGCTGTCCGAATAGCTGTTCGAATAGCGGCTTTCATAGGTCAACTCCTGCCACTGGCGGACCATGCCCATGTATTCATTGTTGAGGATGAACACCTTGACCGGCAGGCGATACTGGCTGGCGGTGCCCAGTTCCTGGATATTCATCTGGATGCTTGCTTCGCCCGCAATGTCGATCACGAGACTGTCCGGATTGCCAAGCTGCGCACCGATCGCGGCGGGCAGGCCATAACCCATGGTCCCCAGGCCGCCGCTGGTCAGCCACTTGTTGGGGCCGAAGAACCGGAAATACTGGGCCGCCCACATCTGGTGCTGGCCGACCTCGGTGGTAATGATCGGATCACGGTCGCGGGTCAGCGCAAACAGCCGCTCAATGCTCTTCTGCGGCATGATCAAATCGCTGCCGCGTTCGGGATAGGCAAGGCAATCGCGCGCTTTCCAGCCGAGAATACGAGCCTGCCATTCGGACAAGTCCCGCGGTTTGCGGCCACCCCACGCTTCGAGCATCTGATCGAGCACATGCGCGCAATCACCGATAATGCCCAGATCGACGGGGACGATCTTGTTGATGCTGGCGCGGTCGATATCGATGTGGATCTTGCGGGCTCCGGGCGCGAAGGCATCCAGCCGCCCGGTCACGCGATCATCGAAGCGGGCGCCGATCGCGACGATCAGGTCGGCGCGGTTCATCGCCATGTTGGCTTCGTAGGTGCCGTGCATGCCGAGCATGCCGAGCCAATCGGGATGCTCGGCAGGAAAGGCCCCAAGGCCCATCAGCGTGCTGGTCACCGGCGCTCCGGTGGCAGACTGGAGCTTGCGCAGCAATTCGCTCGCCTGCGGACCGGCATTGATGACCCCGCCGCCGGTGTAGAACACGGGCCGTTCGGCCGCGGCGAGCATTTCGACCGCTTCGGCAATCTCGTCGGCAGCCCCGACCATGCGCGGCTGATAGCGATGCGAGGGCAGCGGCGTGCCGTCCTGTCCGCTCTGCGTCGCCAGCGCGATCTGGACGTCTTTGGGAATGTCGACGACCACCGGGCCGGGACGCCCCGTGGTGGCGATGCGGAATGCTTCTTCGATCGTCGCGCCCAGCCGTTCGGGGTCTTTGACGAGGTAGTTGTGCTTGGTGCAGTGGCGCGTCAATCCGACCGTGTCGGCTTCCTGGAACGCGTCGGTCCCGATCAGCGCCGTGGGCACCTGCCCGGTGATCACCACCAGGGGGATCGAATCCATATAGGCATCGGCGATGCCCGTCACGGCATTGGTCGCCCCCGGTCCGCTGGTTACCAGCACGACGCCGGGCTTGCCGGTCGAACGGGCGTAGCCTTCGGCGGCATGCGCCGCGCCCGCTTCATGGCGAACGAGAACGTGACGGATATCTTCATCGGCGAAGAGTTCGTCGTAGATCGGCAGGACCGCGCCGCCGGGATAGCCGAAAACGAATTCGACACCCTGCCGCTTGAGGCATTCGATCAGGATTGCAGCGCCGCTGCGCTCGGTGGTCACACTATCCTCCAGCCCGATCCGGGCATTTCAGAACACAAGTCGGCCCGACGCTGGGGTCTCAAGCGCCGGGCCGACATGCACTCAAATACGATGCTTCAATTACGCGGTCAACCTTCTGCATGAAACAAAGAAACAAAAAAATCGTGTTTGGCGATAGTTTTGTTATCCGTACGCACCCAGTCGGCGGGTGGTTGGTTGCGAAACCACGTGTATTGGCGCTTGGCATACTGGCGCGTAGCCAGCTGGCCAGCCGCGATAGCTTGAGCGCGCGATAGTTCGCCTTTGATCAGGGCGGCGATTTCACGCACTCCGATGGCGCGCATCACCGGGAGGCCGGGGTCGAGTTCGCGAGCCAGCAGCGCCTCCACTTCGGCGATCGCACCGGTATCGAGCATGCGTTCGAAACGCAGGTCGCAGCGCGCGTTGAGCCAACCGCGGTCGGGCAGCAGCACGAGTGGGTGAAGCACCACTTCCTTGGCGATCCCCCCGCGTTTATGCGCCTGCCATTGCGCCAGCGTGCGCCCGGTCGACCGGATGACTTCGAGTGCGCGGGCCGTTCGCGTGGCATCGGCAGGCGCAAGGCGCGCCGCCGCTTGGGGATCCTCCGCCTCGAGCGCCGCCCGCGCGCGCACCTGGTCCAGATCCCGCACCGCCGCGCGAATGTCCGGGTCGATTTCTGGTACGGGGGCGATGCCCTCCAGCAGGGTGCGCAGGTAGAGCCCCGTTCCGCCGCACAGGATCGGAACGCCGCCACTGGCGTGAATCTCGCGAATGGTGTCGCGCGCCGCTGCGGACCAATCTGCGGCCGAACAGGATTGCGCCCCGTCCCAGGTTCCGAACAATCGGTGCTCGATGCCCTGCGTTTCATCCTCCGAGGGGCGTGCCGAGAGGATATGCAGCTCGCGGTAGACCTGCTGGCTATCGGCGTTGACGACGACCCCGCGGCGCCCGTCGCGCGCCAGCCGCTGCGCCAGATCAACCGCGAGTTGGCTCTTGCCGCTGGCAGTCGGCCCTGCAATGAGCGCCACCGGCTTGTTCTCGGGAGATTTCGAAGTGCTCATCGCGCGGCTGATAGCAGACATGGACGGCGTGGAAACGCGTCTCGACGCCGCGCTGCGGGCATGCGCCGATGCCGGGATGCCGGTGGCCATGGCAGGCATGCTCGATTTTTGTAGCGACGTGCTCCAGATTTCGCTTCCGAACGGCGAGCGCGCCCGGCTTACCGGCTTCCTGACCGAACATTTCGGCGAATGCGACCTGCTGGTCGCGGATCACGAGATCGAGGTGCCGCGGCTGTTCGTATCCGACATGGATTCAACAATGATCGGGCAGGAGTGCATCGACGAGCTCGCCGATTTCGCCGGTATAAAGGACAAGGTCGCCGACATTACCGAACGCGCGATGCGCGGCGAACTCGAATTCGAAAGCGCACTGAAGGAGCGTGTCGGGCTGCTCGAAGGGCTCGAGGAAGGCGCTATCGCCACCTGCCTGGACCAGCGCATCCAGCCGGTGCCGGGTGCACGGGCGCTGGTGAATACCCTGCGCAGCAAGGGCTGCCGTACGGTCCTGGTGACTGGCGGATTCCATCATTTCGCCGATCCGGTGGCCGAGCAACTCGGCTTCGAGCGCGTCGTGGGCAACCGCCTCGGCGTGGCGGGCGGGGCGTTGACCGGGCTTCTGGCCGGACCGGTCAGCGATGCTTCGACCAAGCTCGCTACGCTGGAGGACGAACGCTCCCAACTTGGCGAGGGCGCGCGCGTGCTGGCGACGGGCGACGGGGCCAACGACATTCCGATGATCGAGGCCGCCGATTACGGCATCGCCTACCGCGCCAAGCCCAAGGCGCGCGAAGCAGCCAACGGCCGGATTGCCAGCGTCGAACTGACTGCGATCCTCAAGCTGCTCGGAATTGCGGAGAGCGAATGGGTGGAGGATTTCGATCCGGCCTAGCCATGGCGCGCTTTTCCAATGCGAGATGGGGCTGAACTGGTAGCAAACGGGCACCATGAACGATCAGATCAGCCTCGGCGCTTTCACCTCTGTCGATTTCAGATCGGCGCGCGACGGCACTCCCTTGCGCGACCCGCGCCGCCCCAGGCCGCGCTATCGCCCCTTCGCCGCTTTCGGTCACTTCCGCGAATTGCTGAAGGACAAGGAGAATACTGCCGAGGTCTTCAAGATCTACGATGCGCTGCCGTCCGGGCAGTTCGTGCCGCGTGTACGCGAACTCGCGCTCAGCCCGCATGGCGAGGCGCTACGCGCGAGCGAACCGTTCCTGCCGCCCATTCTCGACGACCATGCCGCCTTGCGCCGCCATCCCGAGGGTACGGTGGCGCACGCCTATTGCGATTTCATGGAACGTGAAGGCCTGACTGCCGCCGGGCTCGTCGAAGAGTCGGAGAAGTCGGGCAGTCAGAGCTATGACGACCTGATCCAGTGGTACGGCTATCGCCAGCGCGATACGCACGATCTGATGCATGTGCTCACCGGATATGGGCGGGATGCACTGGGTGAACAATGCGTATTGTTGTTTACGCACGGGCAATCCCCCAGCCATGGTCATTTGCTGCTGGGCTATGCCGGTGCCCTGCATCTCAAGCGGCTAGTCCGAAGCGAAGCCCCGGTGATGAAAGCCGTGCGGCAAGCGCATCGGACCGGGAAAGCCTGCCCGCCGCTGGTAGGCCTTTCGATCCGCGAACTGCTGGGCAAGAACCTCGCCGAAGTGCGGGCGCAATTCCGTATTCCCGATCCACACTGGTACCGTGTCTGCCACCATGTCTGGCGTCAGGACGGGATCGATCCCTATGACCTTCTGGCGCAGCAGGGGGACGAGGTCGCCGCTGTGGCCTGATCCTAGAGCCAGCTGGCAATCCGGCTGAGCGGTTTCTTATCCAGCGCGTGCGCGGGAACGCTTGCATCCTTCGCCGGGTGCCCGACCACCACGATCATCACCGGCTTTTCATGATCGGGCCGGCCGCAAATCGCGCGCAGGAAGCCCATCGGAGAGGGCGTGTGGGTCAGTGTGGCCAACCCGGCTTCGTGCAGCGTGGCAAGCAGCAGGCCGCAGGCGATCCCCACGCTTTCGCTGACATAGTAGTTCTGCGTCTCACCATCCTCCTCGATCCCGCCCTTGCGCTGGGCGAAGACGACCACCAGCCACGGTGCGGTTTCGAGGAAGGGCTTGTCGGCATCGGTCCCCAGCGGCTCCAGCGCTTCGAGCCACTGCGTCCCGGCCTTGCCCGCGTAAAACTCGCGTTCCTCGGCTTCCGCCGCGTCGCGGATCGCGCGCTTGGTTTCGGGCGTTGAAATCGCCGCGAAATGCCAGGGCTGGTGGTTTGCTCCATTGGGCGCGCTGCCGGCCGCTTCGATGGCGGCTTCGACAATCGCGCGCGGGACCGGCGTGTCGGCGAAATACCGGCAGGACCGCCGTAGCTTCAGCCGGTCGCGCATGGCCTCCGCCCGCGCGATGCGTTCGCCATCGGACAGGTCGGGGAGCGAGTAGGGGACGGTTTCGTGATCGCGCATGATGCGGATCTATACCAAGCGGCGTTCAGCGCAATTCCTTGCGGACCACCAGCTTGAGGCCGGACCAGTCCTCGTTGACCGCGCATTGCTTGGTGTCCACCAGTCCCAGCGGGAGCGCAATCTCACGAACCAGCTCCTCGGAAAGGGCGAAGGGCGCACCGTCCGCCCGTGCCGGCCAACTGACCCAGACATGGCCGTCGCCTGCCATATGTTCGCGCAGTTCGGCGAGCTTCAATGCAAGCGCAGCCTGTTCGGTCACGAAGATGTGTGCAGCATCGGGCCCCTCTTCGGGGCCGCGAACGAACGTAAGCTCGAGTGCGTATTCACCGATTTCGTCCTGAATGCTTTCGGGCATGCCGTCGAACCACACCCGCTGGCCATCGCGCAGGCTGAGCTTCTTCGCCAGAGGTGTCTCGCGATAGTCAGCCTTCACGCGGTCAGCCTTCCATCCAGTCGGCGAAAAAGCTCTGATGTGCGGCGCGCATCGCCGCGACCGAATTGCCGAACAGCGTATCGCCCCCGGTGCGACCGATGCGGCGGAAACCGATCGAGGCGGTTTCATCGTTTTCAGTGCCCTTGGCGAGCGCCTCGTTGAGTGCCTGGGTGTCGGGAACAGTGACGACATAGCGTCCCTGATCCTCGCCGAACCACCAGGCCGCCTTGGAATACTCTTCGTTCCACTCGACCTCGGCGCCGATACCTCCCGCCATCGCCATTTCTGCGAGTGCGATGGCGAGACCGCCGTCGGAAACGTCGTGCACGGCGCTGACGAGACCGTCGGCGATCAACTGGCGGACGATGCGGCCCGCGTTCTTTTCGACGGTGAGGTCGGTCGGCGGGGTGCGGCCTTCGTCGCGGCCATGGATTTCGGACAGCCACAGCGACTTGCCGAGATGCGAACGCTCGGGGTCCGCGGTCGCCCACTCCTCCGCATGGAGCAGGTAGATCGTTTCGCCCGCTGCCTTGAATGGCATGGTCATCATGTGCTCGTAATCGTCGATCAGGCCGACGCCCCCGATAGCGGGTGTGGGCAGGATTGCACTGCCACCCCCAGTCGCCTTGCTCTCGTTGTAGAGCGAGACATTGCCCGACACGATCGGGAAGTCGAGCAGGCGGCAGGCGGCGCCCATGCCTTCGAGCGCATGGACGAACTGGCTCATGATCTCGGGGCGCTGCGGGTTTGCGAAATTGAGGCAATTGGTCACCGCCAGCGGGCGCGCGCCGACCGCGCACAGATTGCGGTAGGCCTCGGCAATCGCCTGTTTGCCGCCTTCATAGGGATCGGCATGAACATAGCGCGGCGTGCAATCGGTAGTGATCGCGAGCGCCTTCTTCGTCCCGTGCACGCGGACGACACCGGCATCGCCGCCGGTCTGCAGCGTATCCGCGCCGACCTGGCTGTCGTATTGCTCGGCGATCCAGCGGCGCGAGGACAGGTTTGGCGAGGCGAGCAGCTTCATCACGTCACCGCCGACATCGTCGGTGTCGGGACGCTCGCGCATCGGCGCAATGCCTGCCCAGGCAGTGTAGTCTTCCTTGGACAGATAGGGCCGGTCGTATTCGGGCGCGTCTGCCGCTAGCGGGCCGAGCGGAATGTCGCAGACGACCTCGCCATCGAATTCGAGCACCATGTGCTGCGTATCGGTGACTTCGCCGATGATCGCGAAATCGAGCTCCCATTTGTCGAAAATGGCCTGCGCCATGGCTTCCTTGCCGGGCTTGAGGACCATGAGCATCCGCTCTTGGCTCTCGCTCAGCATCATCTCGTAGGGCGTCATCCCGTCTTCGCGGCACGGCACCTTGTTCATGTCGAGACGGATGCCCGCCTTGCCATTGGTCGCCATTTCGACGCTGGAAGAGGTCAGGCCCGCGGCGCCCATATCCTGGATCGCGACGATCGCGTCGGTCGCCATGAGTTCGAGGCAGGCCTCGATCAGCAGCTTTTCGGTGAAGGGGTCGCCCACCTGCACGGTGGGGCGCTTGGCATCGGCGTCTTCCTCGAAATCGGCGCTGGCCATGGTCGCGCCGTGAATCCCGTCGCGCCCGGTCTTCGATCCGACATAGACGATCGGATTGCCCACGCCGGTGGCGGCGGAATAGAAGATTTTGTCCTGGTCGGCGACGCCCACGGTCATCGCATTGACGAGGATATTGCCGTCATAGGCGGGGTGGAAATTGGTCTCGCCGCATACGGTCGGCACGCCGACGCAATTGCCATAGCCGCCGATGCCGGAGACGACGCCCTTGACCAGGTGCTGCATCTTGGGGTGGTCGGGCCGCCCGAAACGCAGCGCATTGGCATTCGCCACCGGGCGCGCGCCCATGGTGAAGACATCACGCAGGATGCCGCCGACGCCGGTCGCCGCGCCCTGGTAGGGCTCGATATAGCTGGGATGGTTGTGGCTCTCCATCTTGAAGATCGCCGCCTGCCCGTCGCCGATGTCGATGACGCCGGCGTTCTCGCCGGGGCCGCAGATCACCCAGGGTGCCTCGGTCGGCAGTTTCTTGAGATGGAGGCGCGAGCTCTTGTAGGAGCAGTGCTCGGACCACATGACCGAGAAAATCCCCAGCTCGACCAGATTGGGCTCGCGGCCAAGCGCGTTCAGGACGCGGTCGTATTCTTCGGGGCTGAAGCCGTGCTGCTCGACGACTTCGGGGGTGATCGCGGATTCGACAGATGCCATACGCGCGCGCTTAGCGCTGCACGCTCCCGACCGCCAGTCCCACGTGGTTTTTATGCCACCGGGTCGACTGCACCCAGAACGCGAGCGCAGTCAGTATGCCGAAGGCCAGGAAGGCGGTCGCAGAAAAGGACGCCCCGGCGTGTTCGGGTTCGGAGCCGAACCAGTTCAGTGCCTGGAACAGCAGCAAGGCGGCCAGCAGGATCAGCGGAGGAAGCAGCGGCCCCTTGGTGCGGGCGATATAGAAACCATAGGCGAGCAGCAGGAGGCCCAGTTCGAGCGGGATCGCGACGATGGGGAAGTTCCACAGTCCGAGGCCGTATTTCTCCGCGCCTCCGGCAAGCGTCAGATCCGGCCTGTGGACGAGCAGGTCGAGCACCCAGTGACTTGCGACGACGAAGGCCGCCCAGCTCGCAGCCACTAGACTTCGTGTCCCCAGCCAGATCAAGGCGGCAAAGCCGATCGCCCAGAGTGCGGTGCCAAGCAGGCTGTGCGTATAGGGCATATAGTAGAGGTCGAGCGGGTTCATCGCGGTGATACCGGGCACGATCCGCAATCTCTCGATCCCGCCGAGGGTCAGCGTGAACAAGGCCCAGTCGGTCAGCTGCGCCCCGATGAACAGCACGCCGAGCCGCGGGGCGTCCTCGCTGATCCCGCGCGCCAGGAATGCGGGAGCGAAATGGCCTATGAACATGCGCTCAGCCGAATTTGTCGGCGGCCAGCGTCGCGGCAGAAGCGGCCAGGGCGGTAGCAAATGCGCCCCAGGCAATGTCGGCCACGGTCACCGCAGTGGACCAGGTTCGCATCGTCGCCTGGTTGGTCAGATCGTAGGTCGCGTAGCAAATCGCCCCCAGCAGCGCCCCGTTGAGCGCAGCGGCGGCAAGCCCCTGGGCCAGTCCCGGGCGCACCGCGAACCAGACGATGGCGGCGATATAGGCAGCGTAGAATACCAGCGCCGGAGCCATGCGGAAACTGTCGGCGAGGATGTCTCCCAGCCGGGGACGGTAGAAATTGGGCCCGGCCCAGCCGAGCCACGCGGCGTCCAAAGCGCCGAAGACCAGAGCTGCGGCGATGAAGGCGACAATCCACGTCATATTCGCTCCCCCGTTTCGGTATACTTGACCGGGCGCAGGCAGACCGTCAATGCTCGCGGGCAATGGCAGAGGAACAGTCACATATTTCCGAGATGAGCTTCGAGCAGGCCCTGCGCGAGCTTGAGAGTGTCGTCCGGCGTCTCGAAAGCGGCGATGTACCGCTCGACGAGAGCATCGATCTGTACGAGCGCGGCGAACAACTGCGCAAGGCATGCCAGTCGCGGCTGGACGCTGCACAGGCGCGGATCGAGAAGATCGTAGCGGGCAGCGACGGCAAGCCCGCGGGTACCGAGCCGTTCGATGCGGGCGGGGCCGCGTGAGCGTCGCAACCGCGATGCCCAGCCTGCTCGGCCAAGCTTTCGAGCAGGTCCAGTCTGAAGTCGATAGCGTCTTCGATGCGTTCCTTCCCGTGCCCGACGATACGCGCGCACGGCTGATCGAGGCGATGCGTTACGCCGTGATCGGAGGCGGCAAGCGGGTGCGCCCGCTGCTGCTGGTGGCGACCGCGGAACTGTTCGGCGTCAATCGCAACGCCGCGATCAACGCGGGCTGTGCAGTCGAAGCGATCCATGCCTATTCGCTCATCCACGACGATCTGCCGTGCATGGACGATGACGAGATGCGGCACGGCAAGCCGACCCTGCACAAGGCGTTCGACGAAGCGACTGCCGTGCTTGCGGGGGACAGCCTGCATGCGCTGGCGTTCGACATTCTGACCCAGCCGGACACCAGCACCGATCCCTTCGTTCGCGCGGAACTGGTTGCCACGCTGGCGCGCGCCAGCGGGCACGACGGGATGGCGGGCGGCCAGATGATGGATATCGTCTCCGAAGAACAATCCTACGACCTGCGCCAGGTCACCCGGCTGCAGCAACTCAAGACCGGTGCCCTGCTGGCCGCCAGTGTCGAGATGGGCGCGGTGCTGGGGCGGGTGGCGCCCGAAGGACGCACCCATCTGCGCGCCTATGCGCGCGATATCGGGCTCGCCTTCCAGATTGCCGACGACCTGCTCGATGTCGAAGGCGACGAGACGCTGGCCGGCAAGGCGCTGCGCAAGGACGAGGAACAGGGCAAGCAGACCTTCGTCACGCTGATGGGCGTCGAACAGGCGCGGGCGCAGGCGACGATGCTGGTGGAACAGGCGGGCGACCATCTCGCCAGCTACGGCGACGATGCCCGGCTGCTTGTCGAACTGGCGCATTTCATTGTTAAGAGGGACCATTAATGGCCAAGCGCATCGGCATCTATCCGGGCACGTTCGATCCAATCACGCTGGGTCACATGGACATAATCGAGCGCGGCGCGAAGCTGGTCGACGAACTGATCATCGGCGTGACCACCAATATCGCGAAGTCGCCGATGTTCGATGACGACGAACGTATCGCCATGGTCGAACGCGAAGTTGCCGGCATTGCCAACCAGAGCATCCGTGTGGTCGGGTTCAATTCGTTGCTGATGGATTTCGCCGACCAGATGAAAGCGGGCATCGTGATCCGCGGCATTCGCGGGGTGACCGACTTCGAATATGAATACCAGCTCACCGGGATGAACCGGCAGCTCAACGATCACATCGAAACGGTATTCCTGATGGCCGATGTCGAACTGCAGCCGATCGCCAGCCGCCTGGTAAAGGAAATCGCCTTCTACGGCGGCCCGATCGGCAAGTTCGTCACGCCTGCCGTGCGGCAGGACGTCGAGGCGCGAGTGAAGAAACTCGGGCCGCGCGGGGGCTGAGCTTCGCAGGCACCTATTCATTGAACGGACAGACGCCCCTCGCTAGGGGCCTGCAACCCAGGACATTGCCACGGAATGACGATGCTCAAGACTTCGCTTGCCCTTGCCGCCGCATTGGCGCTCGCTTCGACACCCTTCGCCGCCCAGGCGCAGGACGACGCCGCTGTCGACGCTGCCGCTACGGCGGAAACCGCTGCGGATACGCGGGTGTTTTCGCCAGTGAACTTCAATGTCGAAGAAGACCGCGAAAACATCCTGCTACTAGACCTGTCGAACGGCGAACGCGTCGCGATCCGGCTGAAGCCCGACTGGGCGCCCAACCATGTCGAACGCATCAAGACGCTGACCCGGCAGGGATTCTACGACGGGGTGATTTTCCACCGCGTCATCGACGGCTTCATGGCTCAGACCGGTGATCCCACCGGTACTGGCACGGGCGGATCGCAGCTGCCCGACATCGCGGAAGAGTTTCACGGCATGCCGCATGTCCGCGGTACCGTCTCGATGGCGCGCGCGGGCAGCCCCGACAGCGCCAACAGCCAGTTCTTCATCGTTTTCTATCCACGTTTCAACCTCGACCAGAACTACACCAACTTCGGGCGCGTGATCGCCAACATGCCCGCAGTCGATGCGATCCAGCGCGGCGAGCCGCCTGCGAATCCAACGCGGATCGTGCAGGCTTCGATCGCGGCGGACAACAAGCCGGTGCCGGCCATGACAGCTCCGCGGGTGCAGGACGAAGACATTTCGGCCAGCGATCTGAACGCGCCGCTCGGCAACTGACTTTCCATCGCGTCGCACCCGGACTAGGGGCGGCGCGATGAAAGTCGACCTTTTCGATTTCGAACTCCCGCCCGAGCGGATCGCGCTTCGCCCCGCGCGCCCGCGCGATGCCGCACGCATGCTTGTGGTGCGCGGCGCTGGCCCCTTCGAGGATCGCGGCGTGCGCGACCTGCCAGAGATGTTGCGGGCGGGCGACGTGCTCGTGTTCAATGACACCCGCGTCATACCTGCGCAGCTCGAAGGGCGGCGGGGAGAAGCCCGGATCGGCGCGACTCTGCACAAGCGGATCGACCTGCGACGCTGGCAGGCTTTCGTGCGCAATGCCAAGCGACTGCGGATCGGCGATGTCGTCGAATTCGGCGGCGGCGTGGCAGCGACCGCGGAAGAGCGGCTCGAGGATGGTAGTTTCGTGTTGGCCTTCGCGGGCGAAGAGCCCGTCGAAATCCTGCTCGAACGCGCCGGACGTATGCCATTGCCGCCCTATATCGCCGGCAAGCGCGCCACCGATGCGCAGGACCGTGAAGACTACCAGACGATGTTCGCAGCCGAGGACGGCGCGGTTGCCGCGCCGACTGCCGCGCTGCACTTTACGCCTGAACTTATCGGGGCGCTCGACGCTGCCGGGATCGGGCGCGAGACGCTGACGTTGCATGTCGGTGCGGGCACCTTCCTCCCGGTGAAGGCTGACGATACCAGCGATCACGCGATGCACTCCGAATGGGGCCGGATCGAACCTGAAGCCGCGGCACGCCTGAACGCCGTGCGCGCGGCCGGCGGCAGGGTGATCGCGGTGGGGACGACCAGCCTGCGCTTGCTCGAAAGCGCGACGGGGGAAGACGGGATCATCGGTGCCTTCGCTGGCGATACCGATATCTTCATCACCCCGGGATACCGCTTTCGCGCGGTCGATGGCCTGATGACGAATTTTCACCTGCCGAAATCGACGCTGGTGATGCTGGTGAGCGCCCTGATGGGCCGCGAACGCATGATGGACGCTTACGCGCACGCCATCGACAGCGAATACCGCTTCTACAGCTACGGCGATTCCTCGCTGCTGCTGCCACACGACTGAGCGGACAGATTGCCGGTATCGAGCAACCGCTCGATCAGAGCGTCGTCGGCGGGGATGCGCCCGTCGAGCATCAGCATGGCGATACCGTGCACCATTGCCCACGACTGCAGGGCGAGCGTTTCGGCGCCGTCTGGATCGCCGACCAGCGCGCGTGAATTGGCTGTCAGCAATGCGTATGCTTCATCGGGTGTCGCCGATCCGTCCACCGGGTGGCCCTGGGTGAACATCAGCCGGAACAGGGCAGGGTGGGCGAGCGCAAAGCGGACGTAGGTGCGGCCCGTTTCGGTAAATCCTTGCGATCCACCGCCTGCACGTTCGGCGGCAGCGGCCTGTTCCTTGCCCAGCAGGTCCAGTCCTGCGCGGGCGAGCGCGGCATCGAGTGCCTGCTTGTCGGGAAAGTGCCGATAGACTGCGGTCGCAGAGACCCCGACCACGCGCGCCAATTCGCGCAGCGAAGGCGCTTTGCCTTCGGCACCTTCGAGCGCGGCCAGTCCGGCTGCCAGCAAGGCGTCGCGCAGGTTCCCGTGATGATAGGCTTCGGGCGATGTTGACACTGTTATCATAACCTCTATGTTTACGGCGTTCACTTTAATCGGAGCGAGTCGGTCATGGCAAGTGTCGTCGAGAAAACCATCCGCAGGGCGGTTACGCCTGCCGTACAGGCAGTCGCCAGCATCAACCGGGCACGCTTGCCCGGTCCGGCTGAAAACCCTTTCCTGCGGGGGATCCATACCCCGATGGCCGATGAACTGACGCTCGCTAATCCCACCGTAACCGGAACCATTCCTGGCGAGCTCGACGGGCGTTATGTCCGCATCGGGCCAAATCCCTTCGGCAAGGCGGGTAAGGGCCATCACTGGTTCCTCGGCGACGGGATGGTTCACGGCGTCCGGCTGAGGGACGGCAAGGCCGAGTGGTACCGCAACCGCTTCATCCGTTCCGCAGAGCTCGAAGGCAAGGGCGGCCCGGCGGCGGTTGGCGGTCCGCGGCGCGGCTTCGGCGATACGGTCAACACCAATGTCCTCGATATCGGCGGCAAGATCATGGCGCTGGTCGAGGCCAACAGCTTCCCTATCGAACTCGACGGCAATCTCGATAGCGTCGCCTATTCCGACTTCGGCGGCGGGCTGACCGGTTCCTTTACCGCGCACCCGCATCAATGCCCGGACACCGGCGAATACCACGCGATCTGCTACGATGGCCCGTCGCAGGATACCATCCGCCACGTCGCCATGGACGGCAGCGGCAGGGTGCTGAGCGAAACCGAGATCGCGGTAAGGCATGGCCCCTCGATCCACGACTGCGCGCTGACCCGGAACTTCGCGGTCATCCTCGACCTGCCGGTGACCTTCTCAATGCAGGCGCTGATTGCGGGGCACAAGTTTCCCTATCGCTGGAACCGCAGCCACCGCGCACGGGTCGGATTGCTGCCGCGCGGGGGTAGCAACGGGGACGTGGTGTGGCACGAGGTCGACCCCTGCTATGTCTTCCACGTCGGCAACAGTTTCGAAGACGAAACCGGCCGGGTGATCATCGACGTCTGCCCCTATGAAACCATCTTCGACGGCGAAATGCCCGGGCCATACGGCAAGCCTCTGGGGCTCGAGCGCTGGACGGTGGACGGGCAGGGCGGGAAAGTCGTCCGCGACACGCTCGACACGGCGGGACAGGAATTCCCGCGACCGGACGAACGCTATTTTACCAAGGCGCATCGCTACCTGTGGGCGATCGGCATGCCCGCCGATGGCGATCTCGAATTCGTTGCGCCGATGCCGCTCTATCGCCACGACCTTGCCACCGGCGAACGGGTGCAGCGCGATTTCGGCGAAGGCCGCATTCCCGGTGAATTCGTTTTCGTTCCGCGCACGCCCGATGCAGCCGAGGGCGATGGCTGGATGATGGGTTATGTCATCGACCGCAACCGGCAGACCAGCGCGCTAGAGATTCTCGACGCGATGACGCTCGGCGTGGTCGGGACGGTCGAGATCCCGCACCTGATCCCTCCGGGCTTCCACGGCAACTGGATCGCCGCTAGCTAGGAGATGTGGAGCCGATTCTCGAACTCTCCGGCCTGTCGAAGGTCTATCCCGGCGGGCTGACCGCGCTCGACAATGTCGATCTTACCATCAACAAGGGCGAGGTCTTCGCACTGCTCGGGCCTAACGGGGCAGGCAAGACCACGCTGATCGGCGCAGTATGCGGGCTCGTGCGCCCGACTTCGGGAAGTATTCGCGCTTTCGGGCACGATCTGGCGTCCGACTGGCGCCGCGCACGCAGTCGTATCGGCCTGGTTCCCCAGGAACTCAGCACCGACATGTTCGAACCCGTCCACCGCGCGGTAAGCTATTCGCGCGGCTTGTTCGGGCTTGCCCCCGACCGGGACCGGATCGAGGAAATCCTGCGGTCGCTCAGCCTGTGGGACAAGCGCGACGAGCGCATCATGGCCTTGTCCGGCGGGATGAAGCGCAGGGTACTGATCGCCAAGGCTCTGGCACATGAGCCGGACCTACTGTTTCTCGATGAACCCACGGCAGGCGTCGATGTCGAGTTGCGCAAGGGAATGTGGGCGATCGTCGACACGATGCGCGAGCGCGGTGTCACGATAATTCTCACCACGCATTATATCGAGGAAGCCGAGCTGATGGCCGACCGTGTCGGCATCATCAATCGCGGCAAACTGCTGATGGTGGACCAGAAGGATGCGATGATGGCGCGGCTCGGCCGAACCGAAGCGCATATCACGCTGGCCAGGCCACTTGCCGCCTTGCCGCCCGAAATCGCCCGCTTCCCGGTAGAACTCGAACCGGGTGGGGAAGTGCTGTGCTACCGCGGCGGCGACGGAACGGGGAAGGGCAAGGCCGAAGTGGCTGCGCTAACCAAGGCGTTGATTGCCGCGGACATCGATTACGTCGGCATCGACACACGCGAAAGCAGCCTCGAGGAAATCTTCGTTTCGCTGCTCGGTGAAGGGAAGGCAGCATGATCTCGTGGCGCTCGACCTGGTCGATATACACCCGCGAACTGATGCGCTTCCTGCGCACCGCCTTCCAGTCGGTGCTCGCGCCGGTACTCACCACATCGCTATATTTCATCGTCTTTGGCGCGGCGATCGGAGGGCGCATGCCTCATCTGGGCGGGGTGGATTACGGCGCCTTCATCATTCCGGGCCTGCTGATGCTCACCCTGCTGGGCGAAACGACCAGCAATTCCAGTTTCGGGATCTACATGCCGCGTTTCACCGGGACGATCTACGAACTGCTCAGCGCGCCTGTCGGAGTATCGGAGACGCTGTTGGGGTTCGTCGGTGCGGCAATGACCAAAAGCCTGCTGCTCGCCGCGATCATCCTGCTCACCGCGCGCCTTTTCGTCGACTATTCGATCGCGCACCCTGTGCTGGCGGTGTTCTATATCATGCTCGTCGCGGCGGCCTTCAGCCTGTTCGGGTTCATCCTCGGCATCTGGGCGGATAATTTCGAGAAGCTGGGCATCATCCCGATGCTGTTCCTCACGCCGCTGACCTTTCTCGGGGGGACGTTCTATTCGATCGATATGCTGCCCAGGCCGTGGGACACGATCGCGCTGGCCAATCCGATGGTCTACCTGGTCAGCGGCCTGCGGTGGACTTTCTATGGCCAGAGCGATGTGAACATCTGGATCAGCTTCGGCATAACGCTGGGTTTCCTGGCGATCTGCGTGGCCGTGATTGCGTTCATTTTCCGCACGGGATGGCGCCTGCGCGCATAATGCGACTGATCGATTGCGGGGTGGCGAGGCCCGGAGCAAGACGCTAATCGCAGTGTATGCGGTTCACGGTGTTCCTCATCCCTTCGCTCTTTGTCCTCGCTAGCTCGCCCGCCCATGCCGAGCTTCCCGAAGGCGCTCGCGCTATGTTGGAAGCAGCAATTGCGACCGGCGATGAGGAGAAGGTCGCCACCGTACTTGATCTCGCCCGCAGCACTTGGCCCGACCAGGCGGCGGATATCGATGCGATCGCGCAGGAATGGAATACGGCGCTGGCTGCCCGCAATGCGGAGCGCGCGAAACTGGCGGCCGAACGCGCCGCGCAGGAAGCCGAAGCCATCCGGACCGCGGGTCTGTTTGACCGGTGGAGCGGCCAGGGCGAACTGGGCGCCTTCCAGTCGGGGGGCAATACGGATTCGGTCGGTGTCGCAGCATCGCTCAAGCTCGACCGCGAAGGCATCGACTGGACGCACACCATCCGGCTGAGCGCGGATTACCAGCGCCAGAACGGCACCACCAGCCGCGAACAATATGTCGCGTCCTACGAACCGCGCTGGCAGTTCGGTGAAAACGTCTTCGCCTATGGCCTCGCGCAATTTCAATACGACCGGATTCAGGGCTTTTCGGCGCGTTACTCGCTATCGGGCGGTCTGGGTTACCGTGTGATCGACGGAGGACCGTTGCAGCTGTCGGTCAAGGCTGGCCCGGCTTACCGTGTGACCGAGTTCACCGATGGCAGCAGCGCCAGCCGGATCGCGGGGCTCGTCGGCCTCGATTTCGACTGGCAGCTGCTCGAACGGTTGAAATTGACGCAGGATGTGGAAGCGCTGGCGGAAACCGGCGGCCGCGCGACGGTGATTTTCGATAGCGCGAACACCACCGTCAATCTCGTTACCGGACTTGATTTCCGGGTCAGCAACCGCTTGCGCTCGCGGCTGTCCTACAAGATCGAATATGACAGCAATCCGCCGGCCGGCTCGGTCGGCACCGATACGCTGACTCGTGCCACTCTCATCTACGGCTTCTGACCATGAGCGAACGTTTCGCATTCACCATCGACGCGACCGACGGGGCTGCGCGCACCGGGCGCATCGCCATGCAGCGCGGCACCATTCGCACGCCTGCCTTCATGCCGGTCGGGACTGCAGCGACAGTCAAGGCGATGAAGCCCGAAACCGTCCGCAAGACAGGAGCCGACATAATCCTCGGCAACACCTACCACCTCATGCTGCGACCCGGCGCCGAGCGGATGGCGAGGCTTGGCGGCCTGCACAAGTTCATGAACTGGCAACGGCCCATCCTGACCGACAGTGGCGGCTACCAGGTGATGAGCCTGTCCGAACTGCGCAAGCTCACCGAGAAGGGGGTCGAGTTCCGCAGCCACATCGACGGTTCCAAGCACATGCTTACGCCCGAGCGCAGCATGGAAATCCAGCGCATGCTGGGCAGCGACATCGTGATGGCGTTCGACGAATGCCCGCGCGCCGATCGGCCGCGCGACGAAATCGCCGCGAGCATGGAAATGAGCATGCGCTGGGCCCGGCGCAGCCGCGATGGGTTCGATGCAGGCGGCGAACACGCGCAGCGATCCGCATTGTTCGGTATCCAGCAGGGCGCGCTGGACGAGGAATTGCGCCGTATAAGCGCGGACAAGCTCACCGATATCGGTTTCGACGGCTATGCCATAGGCGGGCTGGCGGTCGGCGAAGGCCAGGAAGCGATGTTCGCCACACTTGACTTCGCACCCGGCCAATTGCCCGCCGACCGGCCCCGCTATCTGATGGGGGTCGGCAAGCCCGACGACCTCGTCGGTGCGGTGGAGCGCGGGGTGGACATGTTCGACTGCGTGCTGCCCAGCCGGTCCGGGCGCAACGGACAGGCGTTTACCTGGAACGGGCCGGTCAACCTGCGCAATGCGCGTTTTGCCGAAGACGAGGAACCGCTCGACAGCCGCTGCACCTGCGATACCTGCGGGACCTACTCGCGCGCTTACCTGCACCATCTGGTGAAATCGCAGGAAATCCTCGGCGCGATGCTGATGACCGAGCACAACATCGCCTTTTACCAGCAGCTGATGCAGGCGATGCGCGATGCGATCGCGGAAGCGCGGTTCGCCCAGTTCGCGCGCGATTTCCGCCGCGACTACTTGCAGTGAGACGAACCGGCGATACCGTGCGGGTATGAGAAAAGGCCGCGCCGGTTCCGCTGCTCCCGCGAGATGGGGGCTTTCCCCCAATCGCAAGGCAATGCCGCGCGAACAGAGCTATATTCTCGCCTTCGCCGGGCTGACGATCCTTGCCTGGCAGACCGGCTTCGGAACGCTTGCGCTGATGCCGTTCACGTTGCTGGCCACCTGGTTTCACGAAATGGCGCACGGGCTGAGCGCAATGGCGCTCGGCGCTGAATTCCATCGCCTCGTGATCTTCGCCAATGGCTCGGGCTTTGCCGAGTTCTCCGGCAGCATCGGCTACCTCGGGCAGGCGGCCATCGCGGCGGCAGGGCTGCTGGGTCCCAGTGTCGCGGGCTGCCTGTTGATCGTCGCATCGCGCTCGCGGCGGGCCACGCAGCTGGCGCTGCTGGTTCTCGCATGGGCGCTCGCGATCTCGACGGCGGTGTGGGTGCGCTCGGTCGCCGGATGGGTGGTGCTTCCGCTGTTCGCTGCAGCAGCCGGGTACATCGCGTTGCGCGGCAGTGCCAAATGGCAGCGGATCACGGCGGAATTCCTCGGGGTACAAGGCGTGGTGAGCGTCTATCAGGACCTTGGCTATTTGTTCAGCCCGGGCGGCACGGTCGGCGGCAAGTCCGCGCGATCCGACACCGGCCTCATCGCCGACGCTTTGTTCCTGCCCTACTGGTTCTGGGGCGGCCTGATCACGCTGACGATCCTCGTCATGGTGTGGCTGTCGCTTCGGTTTGCCAGCCGATACTGACCGGACAACAAAAAAGGCGGCCCCGTGAGGGACCGCCCTTTTGCTGTGTCGCTGCCGCTTGGGCTTAGCGCGAGTAGAACTCGACCACGAGGTTCGGTTCCATCGTGACCGGGTAGGGCACTTCGTCGAGCTTGGGCACGCGGGTGAAGGTCACCTTGTCGTTGCCATCGGGGCTGACGTAGTCGGGAATGTCACGCTCGGGCAGGCTCTGCGCTTCGATGACCAGCGCCATTTCCTGTGCCTTCTTGCCCAGCGAAACGACGTCGCCGACCTTGACGCGCGCCGAGGCGACGTTGGTCTTCACACCGTTGAGATAGATATGGCCGTGGCTCACGATCTGGCGCGCAGCGAAGATGGTCGGTGCGAACTTGGCGCGATAAACGACCATGTCGAGGCGCTGTTCGAGCAGGCCGATCAGGTTCTGACCGGTGTCGCCCTTGATCCGCGACGCTTCCATGTAGGTGCGCTTGAACTGCTTCTCGGTCACGTCGCCGTAATAGCCCTTGAGCTTCTGCTTGGCGCGCAGCTGGAGACCGAAGTCGCTCGTCTTGCTCTTGCGGCGCTGGCCGTGCTGGCCCGGACCGTAGGAACGCTTGTTGACGGGGCTGTTCGGGCGACCCCAGATGTTTTCACCCATCCGGCGGTCGAGCTTGTACTTGGCGCGGGTGCGCTTCGTCATAGTCTTTCCTTCAATTTGCTGGGCCATCCCGTTGACGGCCATTCAACCCGGCATCGCACCGTCGTTCCTTCGACACGCTCAGGAGTTCGACGCGGCTACCGCTTCACCGGGGTGCGGAGCCAATTCGCGAAGGCGCGCTAGTAGCAATATGGCGCGGTTCGTCAAGCACGAAGATAGGCGCTCGACAAGCACCGGCAGGCGGGGCAGGGCGCATTGCCATGAACGATGATTTCAAGCTGCCTGAAAACTGCGCCGACATGCGTGATGTACGCGCCGGCGTCGATGCCACCGACCGCGAGCTGATGGAATTGCTCGACCGGCGGTTCGGCTACATGCGGGCGGCCGCGCGGATCAAGCCCGATCGGGCGATCGTGCGCGACGAAGCACGCAAGCGCGCGGTCATCGACAATGCGCGCCGCCACGCGCAGGATCGCTCGCTGCCGGCAGAGCCGATTGCGCAGATCTGGGAAATGCTGGTCGAGACGTCGATCGACTACGAACTGGCCGAATGGGACCGGATCAGGGCTTAGGTCCGCGCCCCAGCGACGACAGGACACCGCGCAGCGTCCGCACCTCGAGATGGTTCCAGCCGGGCTTGGTAAGCACTCCGCGCAAGGTCCGCCGGGTGGCTTCCGCGCGTGCCGCGGGCAGGAAATAGCCCTTGGGTTCGAGCATGGTTTCCAGATGCGCGATCAGCCCGTCGAGCTCTTCCTGCGGTGCAGGGGGAGCAGTTCTTCCTGCGTGGGCTGCACCAGTTGCTCGTGCTTCGACCATTCATAAGCGCACAGGATTACCGCCTGCGCCAGATTGAGCGATCCGAATTCCGGATTGATCGGCACCGTCAGGATCGCCCGCGCAAGCGCGACGTCCTCGGTTTCCAGGCCCGAGCGTTCTGGTCCGAACAGGATTGCACTGCGTCCCTGTGCGGCGGCCATTTCCTGGCTTGCTTCCTCGGGCGTGACGACCGGCTTGGTCACTCCGCGCTTGCGCACCGTGGTGGCGTAGACATGCGCGCAATCGGCCACCGCCTCCGCAGTGGTCGCAAAGACCTGTGCCCGGTCGAGCACGACATCGGCCCCGGCCGCTGCCGGACCCGCCGAAGGGTTGGGCCAGCCATCGCGCGGTTCGACCAGTCGCATCTCGGTCAGCCCGAAATTGAGCATCGCGCGGGCTGCCTTGCCGATGTTCTCGCCCAGCTGCGGGCGCACCAGCACGACGACGGGTTTGTGCGTGTCAGCCGCGCTCATGGGCGGCCGCTTCCTGCACCGTACTGGCAAACTCTTCGAAATCCCGCGCTTCGCTGAAGTCGCGATAGACCGAGGCGAAGCGGATATAGGCGACGCTGTCGAGCCCGCGGAGCCCGTCCATGACCATTTCGCCGATACGCTGCGAGCCTATTTCGGCCTCGCCCGCGGTTTCGACTTGGCGCTGGATCCCGCTGACCAGCTGGTCGATGCGTTCCTGCGGAACGTCGCGCTTGCGGCAGGCGAGCGCGATCGACTGTTCGAGCTTGCCGCGTTCGAAAGGCTGGCGGCGGTCGCCCGACTTGACCACGGTGACTTCGCGCAGCTGTACCCGTTCGAAGGTGGTAAAGCGCGCGCCGCAGCTCGAACATTGCCGACGCCGCCGGATCGAGGTCGAATCCTCGGTCGGACGACTGTCCTTTACCTGGCTGTCGTCATGCGCGCAGAAAGGGCACCGCATTTACGGTCGGAGACGCTTGTAGAGCATGTATCCCGCGCCCGCGACGAGCCCGATCGGCCAGGTCACGACGGGCAGCAGGCCCCCTGCGATTGCGCCCACGGCAGCACCGGTCAGCACGGGTTTCGTCGAAGGGTGGTCGAGGCCCTTGCTCGCCATGTCCTTCACTTCGTGCTTCGCGTCGGAAAGCAGTTCGTGATCCTGATGTTTGGGATTCTGGTCGTCCATCGCTTTTCTCCTCAGCGGCCGGGATAGACGGGGAAGGCAGAGCACAATTCGGCCACCTTGCCGCGCACCTTGTCTTCCACCTGCCCATCGCCTTCGGGGCCATTGCGCGACATTCCGTCCACCACCTCGCAGATCAGCGCGCCGATCGTCCGGAATTCCTCAGGGCCGAAACCCCGCGTGGTCCCTGCCGGTGTGCCGAGGCGGATGCCGCTGGTCACGAAGGGGCTGCGCGTGTCGTAGGGGATGCCGTTCTTGTTACAGGTCAGCCATGCGCGATCGAGACCGGTTTCGGCGGCCTTACCGGTCACGTCCTTGGCCGTAAGATCGACCAGCATCGAATGGTTGTCCGTCCCGCCCGACACGACGCGCAGGCCATTGGCTTCGATGGCTTCGGCCAGAGCGCGGGCATTTTCGACCACGCGCGCGGCGTAATCCTTGAAGTCCGGGCGAATCGCTTCGCCGAAGGCGACTGCCTTGGCAGCCACGACATGCATCAGCGGGCCGCCCTGCATGCCCGGGAAAACCGCCATGTTGAACGGCTTGGTGAGTTCCTCGTCGTTCCACAGGATCACGCCCGAACGCGGCCCGCGGAGGGATTTGTGAGTGGTGCTGGTGACGACATGGGCATGGGGGAAGGGGTTGGCATGCGCGCCGCCCGCGACGAGCCCGGAGATGTGGCTCATGTCGACCATCAGGTAGGCCCCGACCTCGTCGGCCACCTTGCGGAAGGCTTCCCAGTCCCAGCTACGCGAATAGGCGGTGCCACCGGCGATAATGAGCTTGGGCTTGTGCTCCTTCGCCAGCGCCATCACTTCGTCCATGTCGATCAGCTCGTTATCCTGGCGCACGCCGTAGCTGACGGGGTTGAACCACTTGCCACTCATGTTGACCGGCGATCCATGCGTGAGGTGACCACCCGAATTGAGGTCGAGACCCATGAAGGTATCGCCCGGCTGCAGCAGCGCGAGGAAAACCGCCTGGTTCATCTGGCTGCCCGAATTGGGCTGGACGTTGGCGAAATTGCACCCGAACAACTGCTTCGCGCGCTCGATCGCCAGCGTTTCGATGACGTCGGCATAATCGCAGCCGCCGTAATAGCGCTTGCCCGGATAGCCTTCGGCATATTTGTTGGTGAACACGCTGCCCGTGGCTTCGAGAACCGCGTTGGAGGCGATGTTCTCGCTGGCGATCAGCTCGATCTTGTCCTGCTGACGCGCCAGTTCATTGCGGATCGCATTGTGGATCTCGGGATCGGCTTCCGCCAGCGTATCGTGCCAGAAGCGGTCCATAGGGTCGCGCGCGGTGTCTTTTGCCTGGGTAGCCATAGATCAGATGTCCGGGTTGGATAGCTTGTCGATGCGGCGCTGGTGGCGGCCGCCGGCGAAATCGGTTTCGAGGAAGGCGGACAGGCACGCCTTAGCCATGTCGCTGCCGACGAGGCGGGCGCCCATCGCAATGCAGTTGGCATCGTTGTGTTCCCGCGCCAGCGAAGCGGACAACGGTTCGGAAACCAGCGCGCAGCGGATGGCGGGATGGCGATTGATGCTCATCGAGATGCCAAGCCCGCTGCCGCACAGGGCAACGCCGCGATCTGCGGTGCCATCGGCAACAACCGCGGCCAGCCTGTACCCGTAGTCGGGGTAATCGACGCTGTCGGCGGTATCCGGGCCGAGATCGGCGACCTCGTGACCCTGTTCGATCAACCAGTCGCGCAAATCGGCTTTCAGATCGAAAGCGGCGTGGTCGGAAGCAATGGCAATACGCATGCGCAGCCCCATAGTCGTTTCCGGTGCCGCTCGCCACCTCCTTGTGGCGGTTTGCCCACGCTGAACTCCGGCCAGTCAGCCGCCCACTGCGATGTTGCGGATGTCGGCGAGGACATAGGGTTTCGTTAGCGTGGTGACATGCGCCAGTTCTTCGGGATGTTCGGCAACGCCATAGCCGCTGGCGAAGACGAATCGTACGCCCTTGCTCCCCAGCCGGAAGGCGATCGGGTAGCTTTTCTCGCCATGCAGGTTGATATCGAGAATGGCGAAATCGAACACCCCTGCTTCGGCCTGGTCGAGACCTCCCTCGAGTGAACCGACGGCGACCACATCGGCGCCGTCCTCGATCAGCATGTCCTCGAGCGCAAACGCGATGATGGGTTCGTCTTCGACGACGAGGATCCGTTTGCCACTCAGAGGCATAGTTTGCCCTCGAGCCGGCAATGCAGCCCGTCCGCCAGATATTCGATCGTCGTCTGGCTACCCGGTGTTCCCAGCCCGCGCTGGATGAGTCGCGAACCGAAACCCGTGCGATCCGGCGTGGCGACTGAAGGACCGCCGCTTTCACGCCAGTCGAGGATCAGCGTGCCGCCATCTTCGCCGGCTTCGAACGACCATTGAATGTCGACCGAGCCATCGTCGGTGGAAAAGGCACCGTATTTCACGGCGTTGGTCGACAGTTCGTGGATGACCATCGACAGCGCAACGGCGGGTTGCGGTTCCAGCCTGATGTCCGGCCCGTCGAGCGTGTAGCGCGATTGCTGGGTCCCGGCCGTCGCCTCGAGCGCGCCGCGCACGATCGTTCTGAGGTCGGCGGATTCCCAGCGCCGCTCGGTCAGCAAGCTGTGCGCGCTGGCCAGCGCGGCGAGCCGCTCGACAAAGATATCGAGTTGGGGGTTCTGCTTGTCGCCCTTGAACGACTGCTGGGCCAGCCCCTGGACGACGGCCAGCGTGTTCTTCACGCGGTGGTTGAGTTCGTTGATCAGGATGCGCTGGCTGTCTTCAGCCAGCACTTCCTCGGTCACGTCATACCCTTGGACCAGAACCCCGTCGAAGCGATCCGGGCCGCTGATGGGCTGGAAAATGAATTCAAGATGCCGTTCGCGCAACTCGTCATGCTCGCCGCTTTTGAGCATGACCTTTTCCCGGCGCCCGAAATAGGGTTCGCCGGTCTCCATGACCTTGTCGAGGATGTCAACGAAGCCCTGTTCGGCGATCTCGGGCAGGGCTTCTGCCACGCTCTTTCCGTCGAGGTCGCGCTCGCCGATCAGCCGGCGATAGGCTGCATTCGACATGACGAAACGATGTTCCGGCCCGGCGAGCACGGCGACGAAGCCGGGCGCCTGTTCCAGCAAGGCGCGCAATCGCTCGAGCTCCTTCGTTGCGCCGCGCCAACGCTGTTCGACCGCTTCGGCGCGGCGGACCACGCTCGCCGTGTCGCGCTGCTCGATCTTGGTGATCTGAACCGGGTGCTGGAGGATGTATCGGACCGCCCCGCTGTCGTCGAGGATCGGCACCTGGGTCGTGCTCCAGATGTGCGCGTCCATACCGCCCGAAGCGTTGGGAATATCGTATTTGAGATGGGCGATCTCGTCGGGTTCGCCGGTCTCAAGCACGCGCTCGAATGACGATTTCATGAGCTGATGGCTTTCACCCGAACCCGGAAAAGCATCGAACACATGGGTAAGCGCAAGATCGTCCCAGTCGCGTCCCACGGCCGCGAGATACGCATCATTGGCCCAGCTTATGCGCAACTCGGCATCGAGCAGCATATAGGGGTTGGGGGAGTGCTCGAGCACCCTTCTGAAATCGATGGACCCGTCCGACATCTGCATCTTTCGAGTGCCGGTCGATCCCCCGACCGTTGCCCCATTTGTTTTTCCCCGCATTGCGCCTAAAAGCATTGGGCACCATGCGGTTCCCGCCTGTCGGAAATATTTGTTCGGGGCACTATGAGGCACACGCGCAGCCGCTGGCCGCGCGTGTGCTTACTGGTCGAGGAACGAGCGCATCTTGCGGCTGCGGCTCGGGTGCTTCAGTTTGCGGAGCGCCTTCGCCTCGATCTGCCGGATACGTTCACGGGTAACCGAGAACTGCTGGCCGACCTCCTCGAGCGTATGATCGGTGTTCATGCCGATACCGAACCGCATGCGCAGCACACGTTCTTCGCGCGGGGTCAGGCTGGCCAGAACCCGGGTCACGGTTTCCTTAAGGTTCGCCTGAATCGCTGCATCGACGGGGATGATCGCGTTCTTGTCCTCGATGAAATCGCCGAGATGCGAATCTTCCTCGTCGCCGATCGGCGTCTCGAGGCTGATCGGTTCCTTGGCGATCTTCATCACCTTGCGCACCTTCTCGAGCGGCATCGAGAGTTTCTCGGCCATCTCTTCGGGTGTCGGTTCGCGGCCCTGATCGTGCAGGAACTGGCGGCTGCAGCGCACCAGCTTGTTGATCGTTTCGATCATGTGCACTGGAATTCGGATCGTACGCGCCTGGTCGGCGATCGAGCGGGTGATCGCCTGCCGGATCCACCAGGTGGCATAGGTGCTGAACTTGTAGCCGCGGCGGTATTCGAATTTGTCGACCGCCTTCATCAGGCCGATGTTCCCTTCCTGGATCAGGTCGAGGAATTGCAGGCCGCGGTTGGTGTATTTCTTGGCGATCGAGATCACGAGACGCAGGTTGGCCTCGACCATTTCGCGCTTGGCGATCCGCGCTTCGCGTTCACCCTTCTGGACCTTGGTCACGATGCGCCGGAATTCTTCCAGCGCCATGCCGGTCTGACTGGCGATATCGGAAATCTCGGTCCGGATACGCTCGACCGCGTCGGCTTCCTTCTCGGCGAAGGCCGCCCACTTCTTGTCCTTCTTGGCGCGCTCCTTGAGCCACGCATCGTCGAGCTCATTGCCGATATAGGCATCGAGGAAATCGACCCGCTTGACCTTGTGACGCTCAGCCAGACGCAGCATCTGGCCGCCCAGCGCGGTCAGCCGGCGGTTGAAGGCATAGAGATTGTCGACCAGGAATTCGATCTTGGTCGCGTGGAACTGCACGCTTTCGACCTCGGCGGTCAGCTGCTCGGACAGCGCCTCGTACTTCTTTTCCTTGGCCGCGGTGAAGGTCTCGCCGCGGGCCATCAGATCGACGCGCTCGTTCTGGAGCTTTTCGAACTTGCCGAACAAGTCGGTGATCCGGGCAAAGCGTTCGATCGCGTCGGGCTTCAGCGCGGCTTCCATCTGAGCAAGGGACATGGTGTTGTCCTCTTCCTCTTCGTCGTCGCGCTTGGACGAACCTTCCTCGCCGTCTTCGCCTTCCTCGTCCGAATCGTCATCGTCGTCGTCACGGATGGTCGGACCGGCGGTCTCTTCCGAGATCTCGCCGTCATCGTCTTCCTCTTCCTCCGCCATCTTCTCGGGCGGGGGTTCCTTCGACAGCATGGCATCGAGATCGAGAATCTCGCGCAGCTGCATTTCCTCGGCATTGAGCGCTTCGGACCACTGGATGATGGCGTGGAAAGTGATCGGGCTCTGGCACAGGCCCATGATCATCATGTCCCGGCCGGCCTCGATCCGCTTGGCAATGGCGATTTCGCCCTCGCGGCTCAGCAGCTCGACCGCGCCCATTTCGCGCAGATACATGCGCACCGGATCGTCAGTGCGTTCGCCGGTGGCAGCCTTCTTGACTGCGGGCTTTGCCGCGGTCTTGGTGTCCTTCTTGGCGCTGGCCGCCAGTTCTTCGACTTCGTCGGCTTCCTCGGCAGCAGCCTCGGCTTCCTCGTCGCTTTCGACGATCTGCACGCCCATATCGGACAGCGCGGACTGGATATCCTCGATCTGGTCCGAACTCATCTCGCCCTGGGGCAGCGCATCGTTGAGCTCGTCGTAAGTGACGTAACCCTTGCGCTTTGCCTTGGTGATAAGCTTCTTGACCGATGCCTCGTTGAGATCGATCAGGGGAGCGTCGCCGTCGTCCTTGGTCTTCGACTTGGTGGCCATGAGGTAATTCAGTCCAGTCTTGTCTTGCCCTTGGGCCGCGCACCCGTGGGGATCATGATTCCGATTCGTCGGCCGCTGCAGCCTTCCTGCGACCAAAACGCTTCAACCGCTCGTTAAGGGCCAACAACCGCTCGCGCAATCGGGCCTGTTCGGCGATGGAGCCTTCAGGATCGCGTTCGAACCGCGCTGTAGCCGCCGAAAGGGCGGATTCCAGCGCCGGCCTTTCGACCAGCAACGACACGGCTTCGGCCAGATCCTCGCGCGCATCATCCGGGTCGGTGCCTTCATCGAGGAAGGCGAACAAGGTTTTTTCCGGTGGGGCGGGTAGGCCTGTTTCAAGCGATATGGTCGATTGCGCGGACAAATCAAGCGCCTCGGCAGCTTCAAGCAGCGAATCGATGGCGGGGCCGACATTTGGATCACGCCGTGCCAGTTCCGAAAGCGTGTCTTCATGGCGCATGATCTGGTCGGGAAAACGCACCAGGCCGGCGATCACCGCCCGGGTCAACGCGTCGCGTGCACCGCCCTGCATCGCGCGGATCAGCCGCTCGCGCGCCTCGGGCGCAAGCGTCGGGGCCGCCGGCTTGAAGCCGGACTTCTTCCAGTCCCCCCGCGGCCGCGCTTCGCGCGGAGGGCGCGGCGGAAAGGCGAAGGCGGAAAAGCGTTCGAGCAATTCCCGCTTGTACAGCGCGCGGATATCGGGGTGCTGGATGCTGTCGACATGGTCGAGCAGCCGCGCCTTCAGCCCGGCCTTGTCTTCGGGCGAATTGAGCGGCGAGGCCGCGCGTTCGAATTCCCACAGCGTGTCGAGCAGGCTGTCGGGATGCGCCAGCAGCGCCTCCATTGCCTCGGGGCCCTTGTCCTTGATCAGGTCGTCGGGATCCATCCCCGCGGGCAGGCGCACGATAGCCAGCGAATGCGCCGGGCGCAGCATGGGCAGCGCCCGCGCTATGGCGCGCATTGCGGCGCGCTGTCCGGCATTGTCGCCATCGAAACACAGGATCGGGCGCTCGACCTGCCGCCACAGCAATTCGATCTGGTTCTCGGTCAGCGCGGTCCCCAGCGGGGCGACCGCCTCGCGGATGCCCGCGTTGGCCAGCGCGATCGCATCCATATAGCCCTCGACCACGATCATCCGCCCGCTTTGCCGCGCGGCGGGGGCGGCGCGGTGCAGATTGTAGAGCGTGCGGCCCTTGTCGAACAACGGCGTGTCGGGACTGTTGAGATATTTCGGGGCGCTGGGGTTGGCCTCGCTGTCGAGAATGCGGCCGCCAAAGGCAATGACCCGGCCGCGTGCATCGTGGATCGGCAGCATCAGCCGGTTGCGGAAGCGGTCGTAGGGATCCTTGCCTTCGACCTCGATCCGCATGCCGGCTTCGCTCAGCATGGTTTCATCGAACTGTCCAAGCGCGCGCTTGAGCGCCTGCCGGTCGCCCGGGGCGTAGCCGAAGCCGAATTCGCGGATCGTGGCGTCCGAAAACCCGCGGCGGGACAGATAGGCGCGTGGCTGCGACCCGTCGGCACCGCGCAGATTGCCTTCGAACCAGGCCTGCGCCGCGGCGGTCACATCGTGCAGGCTGGCGCGCTTTTCCGCGCGCTGGGCGGCGCGCGGATCGGGGGCGGGGACTTCCATGCCCGCTTCGGCCGCCAGTTCCTTCACCGCGTCCATGAACGGGAGGCCGCGCTGGTCGGTCAGCCAGCGGATCGCATCGCCATGCGCTTCGCAGCCGAAGCAGTGGTAGAAGCCCTTCTCGTCATTGACGTAGAAGCTCGGCGTCTTTTCGTTGTGGAACGGGCAACAGGCCTTGAATTCGCGCCCGGCCTTGGTCAACCGCAGGGTGCGACCGATCACCGCGGACAGCGTGGTCCGCATGCGCAATTCGTCTAACCATTGGGGTGACAGGGCCATGAAGGCGCTATCCTACTGCAGCCCGGCGTATACCGCTAGCGCGCGGCCGAACCCTCCACAGGCTTCTCTTCGGGCGGGAAGGGGCCGGTGGCAGCGATCTGTTCGCCATCCACTTCCAGCAGATAGGCCTCTGCCGGCCCTTGCGGTGCCATGGTCGAACGCCACCACAGCGTGACCGTGCCGCCGGGTTGCCAGCCGGGGCCGCGGGCGACGCGCCAGATCAGATTGCCATTGTCGTTGATGATCGAAATCGCGTCGGGATCGCCCAGCGCGGCTTCGGCCTCGGCGGTCGAATAACCGACCGACTGGGTGAACCCGCTCACCTTTCGCGTCGTGCGAAACAGCGTCGGCGGGGCCTCGCCGGTGGCAGGCGCATCGATGGCCTCGTCTGCGCCCACATCGTCGATCTCGGCCAGAGTGACCTTGTGGACATAGGTATAGACCGTGTCGTCCGGCAATTCGCCGGGGTTGCAAGTCTCGATGCCTTCCGGACACGCGACATAGCTCACCAGCGTGCCCACCTGGCGGGTGCCGTTGCTGAGAGCGGTTTCGATCTCCGCGCCCTGGGGGCCGACGATGCGCGCGCCCAGCGTCGACAGGTCGAGATCGGCACCGATCAGCGTGCGCGGCGCGGCCACGGTGGGCGTGGGGGTCGGCACGGGCTCGGGCTCGCTTGACCCGCAAGCCGCCAGCACCATGCATGCCACCGGTGCCGCGAAATTCTTCAGTCTGGTCAAGCGATCAATCCTCTGATCCGTCGAGTGATGGCGCCAGGCAGGCGTTGACTGCGTCGGGTGCCGCAGCGGGATAGGGGCCGTTGCCGGTCGCGGGGGTGTAATTGGCGAGAATGGCATAGGCCGGTGCGGGCCCCGCGGGCGGCACGGTCGATTGCCACCAGAAGGTCAGCGGTTCGGCCTGTTCCCACTGGTCGCCGCCGTCGCCTGCGCTGACCGTCCATACCAGCGCGCCTTCGTCGCAGGTGATGACGACGTCCGCTTTCATGCCGATCGCGGCCAGCGCTTCGTCCTTGGAATAGCCTGCCGCGCCAGTGAAACCGGTCGCCGGCTGCGTCATGCGGAAGGACGTTGCACGTTCGACATCGGACGAATCGTTGGCTTCGCCGCTGCCGGTGTCCGCTTCATTGTCCTCGCCGGGGAATACGACGTGGACATAGGTATAGACGGTCCCCTCCGGCGCGGTCTGCGGATCGCACACTGCCATTGCAGCGGGGCACGCGACGAAGCTGCGCATGTCGGCGAAATTGCCTTCCGCGTTCGAAAGCGCGCTTTCCACTTCCTCGCCCTGCGGCCCGGCGATCTTGGGGCCGAGCGCAAGGTCGAGGAAATCGCCCGCTTCGATATTGCGCGCCAGCGCCTGCGCCTCGCCGTCGCTGCGCGCGGCTTCAAGGTCGGTGGGCGGTTCGTCCGCGCTGCCGCAGGCGGACAGCGCCGCCGCCAGCGGAAGGGCGAGAAACAATCGGTTCATGACAGCGCTTCCTTTACCAGCCCGCTGGCCTTGCTCATGTCGAGAGTAGCGCCGTGGCGGGCTTTGAGTTCCCCCATCACGCGGCCCATGTCTTTCATCCCCTCCGCACCGAGGTCGGCCTTGATCTGCGCGATCGCGGCGCGCGTTTCATCCTCGCTCATCTGCTGGGGAAGGAATTCCTCGATCACCGCCAGTTCGGCCTTTTCCTTTTCGGCCAGTTCGGTGCGGCCGCCGTCTTCGTACATCTCGATCGATTCGCGGCGCTGCTTGGCCATCTTCATCAACACGTCGGTGACCATGGCGTCATCGTCGGGCTTGCTGTCCGCGGTGCGCAATTCGATGTCGCGGTCCTTGATCTTGGCGCCGATCAGGCGGAGCGCGGCCGTGCGTTCCTTGTCCTTGGCCTTCATCGAGGTAACGGTTTCGGACTGGATTTTCTCGCGGAGCATGGGGCCTCTATGCGCTGGACTGTGGATGGTTCATATGTCCTGTAGAACAAGCTGCCGCAAAGCCAAGTGTTGCGCTTGACGGAACGGCTGCGCGTCTCTAGCGGCTGAGGCTTAGCAACATCGCTGGAAAACTTTTACCCGGAGTGCCCATGGCCCTGTCCGCATCTTCGCACGCGCAACCCTCAGGCGCGACGGGAGTCCTCGTGCTGGGTGACGGCACCGTCATCTGGGGCAAGGGGTTCGGTGCCACCGGTAGCGCGGTGGGCGAAGTCTGCTTCAACACCGCGATGACCGGCTATCAGGAAGTGATGACCGATCCGTCCTACGACAGCCAGATCGTCACCTTCACCTTCCCGCATATCGGCAATGTCGGCGCGAACGAGGAAGACCATGAAAGTCGCGGCCTCGGCGCGGTGGGCTGCGTGGTGCGGCAGGAAGTGACCCCGCATTCGAACTTCCGCGCGCAGAACGAATTTGTCGAATGGATGAAGGATCACGGCAAGATCGGCCTGTCGGGTGTCGATACGCGCGCGCTGACCCGCCGCATCCGCGTGGCCGGCGCGCCGAATGCGGTGATAGCGCACAGCCCGCGTGGTGAATTCGACCTTCCGGCGCTGAAGGCGCAGGCCGCCGAATGGAGCGGGCTCGAAGGGCTCGACCTCGTCCCCGGCGTAACCCGCGACGCCAATGAAGACTGGACCGGCGGCCACTGGCAGCTCGGCTTCGGCTATGGCGAGGGCAAGGCCACCAAGCCGCACGTTGTTGCGATCGACTACGGCGCCAAGGACAACATCTTCCGCAATCTCGTGCAGGCAGGGGCGAAGGTCACCGTCGTGCCCGCGCGTACCACGCTCGACGAAGTGCTCGCGTTGCAGCCCGATGGCGTGTTCCTCTCGAACGGCCCGGGCGACCCGGCGGCGACGGGCGAATATGCCGTGCCGGTGATCGAGGGGCTGCTTGAACGCGACGTTCCGCTGTTCGGCATCTGCCTCGGCCACCAGATGCTCGGCCTTGCAGCGGGCGCAAAGACCGCCAAGATGTTCCAGGGCCACCGCGGCGCCAACCATCCCGTCCAGCGAGTGGGTGAGGGCTGGGGCGAGAGCACCGGCCTGGTCGAAATCACCAGCATGAACCACGGTTTCGCAGTTGATGGCGAAACGCTGCCCGATGGTGTGGAGCAAACCCATGTCTCGCTGTTCGACGGGACCAATTGCGGGATCAGCATCAAGGGCAAGAAGGCCTTCGGCGTGCAGTACCACCCCGAAGCAAGCCCCGGCCCGCAGGACAGCTTCTACCTGTTCGAGAAGTTCGTGGGGATGTTGGGGTGAGGCGATCTCGCCTCATCTGGTTTGCCTTGGGGGCCGCGACATCTTCGGTCGCTGTGATGGCGACTAACTTTGCCTTTTCGGGCAAGAAGATCATCGAGCCCTATCTCAGCGTTTCCGAACGTGCACTTACTCCCAATGAGCTAAATGAAATGGAAGCTATCGCTCAAACAAGCGGCAAGTTGCTGAGACAATGCGGTGCCAAGCAGTTCTACATGAAAGATGCAAATGGTCTCGATGGCGTCCCGTTCTCGCTTCTAAAAATCAATGAAGAGAACGACCTCACGATACAATGCGTGTTCGAACGCGCGCGGGTCGAAGGCTTTCCCCTCCACATTCAGATGATAACGGACCAAGATGCCCAAACGTACTGACATCTCCTCGATCCTCGTCATTGGCGCTGGTCCGATCATAATCGGCCAGGCCTGCGAGTTCGACTATTCCGGCACGCAGGCGATCAAGGCGCTGAAGGAAGAGGGCTACCGGGTCATCCTGGTCAACTCCAACCCCGCCACGATCATGACCGATCCGGATATGGCCGACGCGACCTATGTCGAGCCGATCACGCCCGAGATCGTCGCCAAGATCATCGAGAAGGAACGCCCCGATGCGGTGCTGCCCACGATGGGCGGGCAGACCGCGCTCAACTGCGCGCTGGCTTTGTTCAACGACGGCACCTTCGAGAAATACGGCGTGCAGATGATCGGCGCCGATGCCGATGCGATCGACAAGGCGGAGAACCGCCAGCGTTTCCGCGAGGCGATGGACAAGATCGGCCTCGAAAGCGCACGCAGCGGCGTCGCCACCACGGTCGACGAGGCCTATGCGGTGCTCGAACGCACCGGCCTGCCGTCGATCATCCGCCCCAGCTTCACGCTCGGCGGGACCGGCGGCGGCATCGCCTACAACAAGGCCGAGTTCGAACGGATCGTCCGCGACGGGCTCGATGCCTCGCCCACCACCGAAGTCCTGATCGAGGAATCGCTCCTCGGTTGGAAAGAATACGAAATGGAGGTGGTGCGCGACCGCAAGGACAATTGCATCATCATCTGCGCGATCGAGAATGTCGATCCGATGGGGGTGCATACCGGCGACAGCATCACCGTGGCGCCCGCGCTGACGCTGACCGACAAGGAATACCAGATCATGCGCACCGCCAGCATCAACGTGCTGCGCGAGATCGGTGTCGAAACCGGCGGCTCGAATGTCCAGTTCGCGGTCAATCCCGCCGACGGCCGCCTGATCGTGATCGAAATGAACCCGCGCGTATCACGTTCCTCCGCGCTGGCATCGAAGGCCACCGGCTTCCCGATCGCGCGCGTCGCCGCCAAGCTGGCGGTGGGCTACACGCTCGACGAAATCCAGAACGAGATCACTGGCGCGACCCCGGCCAGTTTCGAACCGACGATCGACTATGTCGTGACCAAGATCCCGCGCTTCGCATTCGAGAAGTTCAAAGGATCGAAGAACGAGCTGTCGACCGCGATGAAATCGGTCGGCGAGGTCATGGCGATCGGCCGTTGCTTTGCCGAATCGATGCAGAAGGCGCTGCGCGGGCTCGAAACCGGGCTCGACGGGTTCAACCGCATCACCGAATTCGAAGGCGTCAGCCGCGAGGTCATCACCGCCTCGCTGTCAAAGCGGACGCCCGACCGCATCCTCAAGATCGCGCAGGCCTTCCGCGAGGATTTCACCGTCGAGGAAATCGCCCGGATCACCGGTTTCGACCCGTGGTTCCTGCGCCAGATCGAAGCGATCATCTACGAAGAGAAGATGATCGCGCACAATGGCCTGCCCAATACGGCGGACGAAATGCGCCGGCTGAAGGCGATGGGCTTCTCCGACAAGCGCCTGGCCACGCTGGCGGTCCGCTCGGTCGGCGTGGCCGGCGGGCTCGGCGAGACGCAGGCCAAGCGTTCGGGGCTGCTGCATGACGCGCTGCGTGCCATGGCGGGGGCCACCAGCGAGCAGGAAGTGCGCGACCTGCGCCGCAAGCTCGGGGTCTATCCGGTGTACAAGCGGATCGACAGCTGCGCCGCCGAATTCGAGGCGATCACGCCCTATATGTATTCGACCTATGAAGCGCCCAGCTTCGGCGAGGCCGAGGACGAGGCGATGCCGTCCGACCGCAAGAAGATCGTGATCCTGGGCGGCGGACCCAACCGCATCGGGCAGGGTATCGAGTTCGACTATTGCTGCGTCCACGCCTGTTTCGCACTGGCCGAGGCCGGGTTCGAAACCATCATGGTCAATTGCAATCCGGAAACCGTCTCGACCGATTACGACACTTCGGACCGGCTCTATTTCGAGCCGCTGACCGAGGAAGACGTGCTCGAGATCATGCGCGTCGAGATGTCGAAGGGCGAAGTGGTCGGCGTCATTGTCCAGTTCGGCGGGCAGACCCCGCTCAAGCTGGCCGCCGCGCTCGAACGCGAAGGCATTCCGATCCTCGGCACTTCGCCCGATGCGATCGACCTTGCCGAAGACCGCGAACGTTTTGCCAAGCTGATCAACAAGCTCAAGCTCAAGCAGCCGATGAACGGCATCGCCAAGAGCCGCGACGAGGCCGCCGCGGTCGCGGCGCGGATCGGCTATCCCGTGCTGCTACGCCCGAGCTACGTGCTCGGCGGCCGCGCGATGGAAATCGTCGACAGCGAAGCGCAGCTCGACGACTATATCGCCACGGCGGTCAATGTCAGCGGCGACAGCCCGGTGCTGGTCGACCAGTATCTGCGCGATGCGATCGAATGCGATGTCGATGTGGTTGCCGACGGCACCGAGGTGCGGATCGCCGGCGTGATGCAGCATATTGAGGAAGCCGGAGTCCATTCGGGCGACAGCGCCTGCACGCTGCCGCCTTACAGCCTGCCCGCCGAGATTATCGGGGAGATGGAACGCCAAGCTACCGAACTGGCGGTGGCGCTGAGTGTACGCGGCCTGATGAACGTGCAGTTCGCGGTCAAGGATGGCGAGGTTTACCTGATCGAGGTCAATCCGCGCGCCAGCCGCACCGTGCCCTTCGTCGCCAAGGCGATCGGCCGGCCCATCGCCAAGGTCGCCGCGCGCGTCATGGCGGGCGAGCCGCTGAGCGCGTTCGAACCGTTCGATCTCAACCCCAACCACATGGCAGTCAAGGAAGCGGTGTTCCCCTTCGCGCGCTTCCCGGGGGCGGACCCCGTGCTGTCGCCCGAGATGAAATCGACCGGCGAAGTGATGGGCATCGACCGCGGTTTCGCGGCGGCCTTCCTCAAGTCGCAGCTGGGCGCAGGCATGACACCGCCGCAGTCGGGTACGCTGTTCGTATCGGTCAAGGACACCGACAAGCCGCTGATCGTGCCGGCAGTGCGCACGCTGCTGGACAAGGGCTTCCGCGTCATCGCCACCGACGGCACGCAGTCCTATCTCGCGCAGCAGGGCGTGGACGTCGAACTGGTCAACAAGGTGGCCGAAGGGCGCCCGCATGTGGTCGACACGATTATCGACGGCGATGTGCAGCTGATCTTCAACACCACCGAGGGGTGGCAATCATTGCTCGACAGCAAGTCGATCCGCGAAGCCGCGCTGGAAAAGAAGCTGCCCTATTACACCACCGCCGCTGCCTGCCTTGCCGTTGCACAGGCGATAGCAGAGGTTTCGCCCGACCAGCTTGAAGTGCGTTCGTTGCAAGACTATTATAGCTGACGAAGAACACGCGTATTCCTCCTCATATTCGAACCGGCCTGGTTCCGCACGCTGCGGGCCGCGGTAGGATTGTCGGGAAGTAATGCTGGAACAGGAAGGACACAAGCCCATGGAAAAAGTGCCGATGTTGGCCGAGGGCTATGAAAAGCTGACTGCAGACCTCAAGGTCCTGCGCGCCGAGCGCCCGTTGATCGTCGATGCGATCGAGGAAGCGCGGGCACATGGCGACCTGTCGGAAAATGCCGAATACCACGCGGCCAAGGAACGCCAGGGCCAGGTCGAGGCGAGCATTTCCGATATCGAGGACAAGGTCAGCCGCGCGCAGATCATAGATCCGGCGACGCTCTCGGGTCACCGTGTCATCTTCGGTGCCACGGTGACGCTGCTGGACGAGGACGAGAAGCCGATCAGGTACCAGATCGTCGGCCAGACCGAGGCCGATGCGGGGAAGGGCCGCATCAGCTACAATTCGCCCATCGGCCGCGCGCTGATCGGCAAGCAGCTCGGGGAAGAGGTCGAAGTGACCGTGCCCTCGGGCGAAAAGTTCTACCTGATCGAGAAAATCGAGTTCATCTGAGCGTCTTTTCCATCGCCCAATTGTGGATCGGGACTTCCCGACCCTCATGGGCGATGGCGAATTCGCGCTTTTTCGTCGCCGCATAGCCTGCGCGGGCGAAAACGGGGCGCGCAAGATCGCTCGCCTCGGTGTAGAGGCGGCTGAACTCCTCGCGCCGGGCATGCGTCTCGGCCGCGGCAAGCAGTTGCGTGGCCAGTCCGCACCGCGTGTGATCGGGATGGATATAAAGATGGTCGACATGACCATCGGGTTCCATCAACAGATACGCGACCGGCAGATCGGCGGTATCCGCGGCCACGAAGATGACGTCGCCTGCCCCCGCGCGCTGGCGGTACTGCGCGGCCCCGGGATGCCGCGCCGACCAGGCAGCGACCTGCTCGGCGGAATAGGCGGCGGGGCCGATCCGGGTGATCGCCGCCGCCAGTATCCCGGCCAGCGCTTCGGCATCGTCATCGCGGTAAGGCCTGACGACATGGGCCATCGCGCGATCAGGCGCCGGGATCGAGCAGCTTGTGCAGGTGGACGATCACGTACTTCATTTCGGCGTCGTCCACGGTGCGCTGCGCGTTCGAGCGCCACGCTTCGACCGCATTCTCATAGGTGCTGTACACACCCGCGACATGCAGGCTCTCGGGATCGGTGAAGGTCACGCTGCGCGGGTCGGACACACGGCCGCCCATGACGAGGTAGAGCGTCTGTTTGCTCTCTTTTTCTTCCATGGCTGTTTCTTTCTCGATGGGGAGGGAGGAATGCGTGCCGCACATAGCGAAAGCGGCGCGACAGGCAAGCCCGGCGCGCCGCTACGGCATCGGTTTGTTTCACGCGATCAGTGGGTGATGCGTGTCCGCAACGAACGGTAGGCGCGGCTGCCCTTGCGACCGGCCTTACGGCTCGATGCGCGCAGCGCGTCGCCGGCAACATCGAGCTTGTAGGCGGCGTCGCGGCGCAGACCACGTGCGGTGGTCGCGGTGCTTTCGCCCAGGTCTTCGATCCGGTCCCCGGCATATTGCGCTCCATCGAGCACTCCGTCGACCATCCGCGCGCCATAGGCGAGGGCGGTGTCGGCCGCGAGCGCCGCGAAGGCACCGCCGCGCCGCCCGATCCGGCGGCCCGGACGCGTCATCGCGCCAATTGCGAGGCCGGCAAGCAGCACACCGCCGACGACTGCAAAGGGATGCTTCTTGGTGAATTCCATTGCGCTATCGGCAGCATCCTTGGCCTGTTCGGCCAGCGTGCGTTCCTCGTTGCGCTGTTCGCCTGCTTCGATGCGCTCGCGCAGCTTTTCGCGCTTCTGTTCGTCGGTCAGCTTGCTGTCCGCGCTGATGGGCGTGACGTTGGTTTCTGCAGTGTCTGCCATGGTGTTTCTCCGAATTTGCTGTTCGTCAGTCCAACGTGCGCCGTGCGCCTAATGTTCCGCATCGTCGTCATCAGCGCGGTCTGCGCCGTCATGGTCGGATGCAAAGCCGAGCATCTCCAGGATCGGGTTGCGCGCGAACCACAGGACCACTGCGGCAAGCAGGGCAGCGAGTGCCCCCTTGTTGTCGTCCGCGATGTCGATGGCTTCCTCATAGAGCTCGGCTGCGCCTTCGCGGGCGCGCTCCATCGCGCGTGTGGCAAGGCTTTTCTGAGACACGTCGGTCTTGAGATGTTCGATATCCGCTTCGACCAGGGCCCGCGCGGAATCGCGCAGATACTTGTCTTCGAGCATGCGGGCGAGACGATCGGTCATTCGCTCTCTCCATCGTCGAAGGCGTCGCGGATATCGTCGAGGCGGCCCTTCAGCAGCCACAGCAGCGCGATGCCGGCAGCTATCAGTGCCAGCGTCACGATAGCGGTTGCACCCCACGGCCCCACGATGGGAGCCAGTGCGATGACCAGCCCGACGGTCGCGGCGATCAAGGCAAGGTGAAACACGCCGAACGCGCCAAGGCCGAAGGCAATCGCACCCTTGATGCGGTTGCCGACGAAACCGGCGCGGCTTTTCTGGAAGCGGACTTCCGCCTCGGCATAGGTCTTGCCGTCTTCGATCAGTGCGAAGACGTCGTCCACCAGCGAGAATGGCTGCTGGTTCGCATCGGTCGGCGCGGGATCGGCGCCGTGCCCATCGGGAAGATCGAGCGGGCCGGGATGATCCGCGGCCCGCTCGGTGTTGTCATCGCGCATGTATGCCCCCGTCGTCACAGTCCTTAGCGCGAACCGCGAAACAGGCGCGAGACCATGAAGCCGACGACTGCGGCGATACCGATCGCCTTGCCGGGGCTGCGACGGACGAATTCACGGCCGTCTTCGACCAGTTCGTCGACGCTCTTCTCATCGAGGCGCGATGCATAGCCGTCGAGCGATTTCGAAGCGTTGCGGGCATAGTCGCCGTACTTGGCACCCAGCTTCTCGTCGATCTGATAGGCGTTCTCGTTCACCATCTTGCTGAGCGAGCGGAGGCCTTCGCCTGCCTTGACCTTGCCTTCGGTCGCCAATTCGACGCCCTTGACCTTGGCATCTTCGCCGGCAGCCTTGGCATCGGCAGTCCAGTCGTTGCCCTTGCCCTTCGCCTGCTCGCGATAGGCATTCGCGCGGTCCTTGCCTTCCGCCTTCAGCGCGGCGGCACCGGCCTTGGCTTCTTCAAGCGCGGCGTTGAAGCGCGACTTGGCTTCGCTGCGATGGTCGGTCGAAGTAGCGGTGTCGGTCATGGGGGCTGTCTCCTGTACTGCGGGTTTCTTGGCAGCCTTGGTCTTCTTGGCTGCGGATGTCTTGGTGGCCGGGGTCTTGCGCTTTTTCGGCGCGCCGGCTGCGGGTGTGTCTGCCATCGTTTTGTCCTTCCCCTCGGTCTGTATTGGTTCGGCGATACGCCTTCGATGGTGCAACGCAACTTGCGCAGCAATGTTCCGGCGCATAGAGCCTCCGCGACTCCCAGATCGGGAGTGTCTTAGCTAATTACAACACCTTTGCCGGGAGCGTCACCAACCATGACCGCGATCATCGACATTCACGCCCGCGAAATCCTCGACTCGCGCGGAAATCCCACGGTAGAAGTCGATGTCCTGCTCGACGACGGCAGCTTCGGCCGGGCCGCGGTGCCGAGCGGCGCATCGACCGGGGCGCATGAAGCGGTCGAACTGCGCGACGGTGACGGCGAGCGCTATCTCGGCAAAGGCGTGACCAAAGCGGTCGACGCGGTGAACACGGAAATCAGCGATCTGCTGGTCGGCGCCTTCGATGCCGAGGACCAGCGCGACATCGACCTTTCGATGATCGCTCTCGACGGCACGGCGAACAAGGGACGCCTGGGCGCCAATGCCATTCTCGGCACCAGCATGGCGGTGGCCAAGGCGGCGGCAAATGCCCGCGGCCTGCCGCTCTACAGCTATATCGGCGGTGTCTCGGCGCACGTCCTCCCGGTGCCGATGATGAACATCATCAATGGCGGCGAACATGCCGACAATCCGATCGACATCCAGGAATTCATGGTCATGCCGATCGGCGCGGACAGCCTTGCCGAAGCGGTCCGCTGGGGGGCCGAAGTGTTCCACACGCTCAAGAAGAAGCTGCATGAGAAAGGCCTCGCCACCGCAGTGGGCGACGAGGGCGGCTTCGCCCCCGAGCTCGCCAGCACGCGCGACGCGCTCGATTTCATCATGGCCTCGATCGAGCAGGCCGGCTTCAAGCCGGGCGAGGATATCGCGCTGGCGCTCGACTGCGCCTCGACCGAATTCTTCAAGGACGGCAAGTACCGTATCTCGGGCGAGGACCTGTCGCTCGATGGGCCGGGCATGGCCGAATATCTTGACAAGCTGTGCCGCGACTATCCGATCCGCTCGATCGAAGACGGGATGGCGGAAGACGATTTCGAAGGCTGGAAGGCGCTGACCGATCGGATCGGCAACACCGTCCAGCTGGTGGGAGACGACCTGTTCGTCACCAACCCGCAGCGCCTGCGCGACGGGATCGACCAGGGTCTCGCCAATTCGCTGCTGGTCAAGGTCAACCAGATCGGCACCCTGTCGGAAACGCTCGAAGCAGTCAGCATCGCCAACCGCGCGGGTTACACGGCAGTCATGTCGCACCGTTCGGGTGAAACCGAAGACGCGACGATTGCCGATCTCGCGGTCGCGACCAATTGCGGTCAGATCAAGACCGGCAGCCTCGCGCGTTCGGACCGTCTGGCGAAATACAACCAGCTGATCCGGATCGAGGAAGAACTGGGCGACAGCGCGGCCTATGCCGGGCATCACTGCTTCGGCCGTATCGGTTCCTGACCAGCGCTTCCGTCCGGAGCGGCGCTAGGCGCTGTTCTTCGGGTGAAACCAGTATTGCCACACGCCCCAGGCGTTGATCAGCAGCAGCACGCCGTTCATCGCGGCGAGCGGCACTGCGTCTTCGGTCAGCCCGATGTAGATCCACAGCGCCGAAACGAGGCAGAACAGCACGAAGCCCCACGCGGTTGCCCGGCGTCCGAGGTCGAAGGCGATCATCGATGCGGCGGCGACCGTCCCGATGGAGGTGATCCATTCGAGGGGGCCGTTCATGGGGTTGTATCCTGCATGATTGTCAGGACGCATATCGCCCGCTAGCGTTCCCTCATTGCTCTTGGTGGAGAGGGGCTTGGAACGATTTCCGGTACATCCGGACGAGGTCACGGCCGCGTGGCTGGGCGGACAGCTCGGCGTGCGGGTCGATGCCCTGCGCTGGGAGCCGATCGGCACCGGACAGGTCGGGGACAGCGTCCGGTTCTTTATCGAGGGCGATGGCGATGTGCCGCCGACGCTGGCGGGCAAGTTTCCCGCCGCAGACACCGCCAGCCGGACGACAGCCGCGATGTTCGGCCTCTATCGCAAGGAAGTGGCATTCTACCGGGAGGCTGCGCCGCTGCTCGATGTGCGCGCGCCGCGGGTCTTCTTCGCGGATGCCGATGAGACCGGCGCCGATTTCCTGCTGGTGTTCGAGGATGTCGGTCCCGCCCGGCAAGGAGACCAGATTGCCGGCTGCGATATCGCCGACGCCCGTGCGGCAATCCGCCAGGCGGCCGCGATCCACGCGCCGAGCTGGGCCCGTGCCGAATTGCTCGAGGCGGACTGGATCGCGCCGCCGCCGGACCTGCGCGAACGGCTCGGCGCGATGTATCCGCAGGCCCAGGCGATCTTCCGCGAGCGCTACGCCGACAGTCTCGACCCGGACTGCATGGCGGTATGCGACCAGCTGGCCGAGGCGAGTTCCGCCTGGTTCGGGCGCGAGGATCCCCCGCAATGCCTCATGCATGGCGATTTCCGGCTCGACAACATGCTGTTCGATATTCGCGGCGGGCAAGAGCCGATCGCCATACTCGATTGGCAGACCGTCGCGGCCGGCCGCCCGATGACCGATGTCGGCTACTTCATCGGGTGCGGCGTGGGCGAAAGACTATGGCGCGAACACGAGCGTGAATTGCTCGACCTGTGGCGCGCGGAAATGCGCGAGCGCGGCGTTGCGCTGACCCACGACGAGATCGAGCGCGATTACCGACTGGGGATCCTCCACGGGGTTTCGACCGCAGTGTTCAGCGCCGCCTTCGTGGAACGGACCGAACGCGGGGATGCCAATTTCCTGTCCATGGCGCGCGGCGCCTGTTCGCTCGCGCAGGCGCGCGGCAGTATCGAAGCATTGAAAGAGGTGATCTAGTGGTTCTCAGCCGCGGAGACGAATATCCGATCCACCAGACCGCCGAGCCGGTGGCCTATTCGGGCACCGATCGCAATTTCTACGACCGCTATTTCTTCAATGGTTATGCCCCCGACGGGAGCGGGTTCTTCGCCGCCGCGCTGGGGGTCTATCCACATCTCGACATCATCGACGCGCATTTCACCGTGGTTCGCGACGGGGTCCAGCACTGCGTCCACGCCAGTGCGGAACTGGGGATGGAGCGGATGGCGATGGCGGTAGGGCCGATCTCGATCGAAATCGTCGAGGCGCTCAACGTGCTCCGCCTGCGCGTGGAACCGTTCGAAGGAGTCGCCGCGGATATCACCTTCACCGGGCGCGCCTTCCCGATCGAGGAACCGCGCTTCACGCACCGTATCGGCCCGCGCGCCTTCATGGACTCCACGCGGATGACCCAGAACGGCCGCTATGCCGGGTGGATCGAGGTCGATGGCGAGAAGCAGGACCTGGCAGCCGGTTCGATGGGGACGCGCGATCGCAGCTGGGGTGTCCGCCCGATCGGCGCGCGCGACCCGCAGCCCATGCCCGGTGCGCCGCTTCCCGGCTTTTTCTGGCAGTGGACGCCGATCAATTTCCCCGCCGGCAGCCTGTTCTTCCACGTCAACAACGACCAGCACGGCAAGGCGTGGAACACCCGCGCCGCATGGGCCGGGGAGGGCGCGGGCGCGGCAGAGGTTGCAGAAGGGCACGGCAGCATGCGTACCCGGCTCGAACCGGGGACTCGCTGGCCGCTGGGGGGCACGCTGTCGCTCGCGCTACGCGGTGCGCCCGAACAGGTCACTTTCGAACCGCTGGGCCGGTTCCAAATGCGCGGGCTGGGCTACACCAGCCCCGAGTGGGGCCACGGTATGCACCACGGCCCGCTCAGGATCGAACGCGAAGACATCGTGCTGGCGGATTGCGACCCGCTGGCGCCGGAAAACCTGCATGTCCAGGTTCCCGTCCTGGTCACGGGAAGCGATGGGTCCGAAGGGATCGGCGTGTTCGAACAGCTGATCATCGGCCCATTCGCCCCGCTGGGCCTCGACGAGTTCCTCGACGGAGCGCGTTAGCCGGCGAAGCGTTCCTGCAGCTTCAGGAGGGCCATGGCGGCCTGCGCGGCTTCACCGCCCTTGTCCTTTTGCTTGGGATCCGCGCGAACCAGCGCCTGGTCCTCGTTCTCGACCGTCAGGATGCCGTTGCCGATGGCCATGCCGTCCATCGTCAGTGCCATGATCCCGCGGGCGCTTTCGCCGGCGACGATCTCGAAATGGTAGGTCTCGCCGCGGATGACCACGCCGATGCCGACATAGCCGTCATACTGGCCGCTTTCCGAGGCCAGCGCGATCGCGCCGGGGATTTCCAGTGCGCCGGGCACGGTGAGGACATCGACGTCGTGTCCCGCCGCTTCGAGCGCGGCGCGTGCACCGGCCACGAGCATGTCATTGAGATGGTCGTAGAAACGGGCTTCGACAATAAGGAAACGGGCCATGGGGGTCACTCCGGAATGGGCAGGTGGTCGACGATGTTGAGGCCGTAGCCTTCGATCGCGACGACATTGGGCTGCGAATTGCTGAGCAGGATCATGTCGTCGATCCCGAGATCGGCGAGGATCTGCGAGCCGATGCCGACATTGCGCTGGGAATCGCTTTCACTGTAGCCGCGATTGCCCGCGGGCCGCCCGGTGATCAGCACGATCACGCCCGAGCCATGATCGCCCACGGCCTGCATTGCGCGCTGCAGCGTACGCTTGCGCGGGCCGGGCTTGCCGAGGACATCATCGAAGATCGAAATCGGGTGGACGCGCGCGAGCGTGGGCTGGCCTTCGACGACATGCCCCTTCTGCAGGACGTAGCTTTCGCTTTCGTCGACCGTGTTGCGATAGGTGATCAGCCGCCAGTCGCCACCGTAATCGGATTCGAAGCCGTCTTCGGCCACGCGTTCGACGAGGTGGTCATGCCGCATGCGGTATTCGATCAGGTCGCGGATCGTGCCGATCTTCATGTCGTGCTTGCGCGCGAAGCCGATCAGGTCATCGAGGCGGGCCATCGTCCCGTCCTCGTTCATGATCTCGCAAATCACGCCCGAGGGGTTGAGCCCGGCAAGGCGCGAGATGTCGACCGCCGCCTCGGTATGGCCGGCGCGGACGAGCACGCCGCCGTCGCGCGCCGCGAGCGGGAAGACATGACCCGGGGTGACGATATCGTCCGGACCCTTGGCCGAATCGATCGCCACGGTGACCGTGCGGGCCCGGTCGGCCGCGCTGATGCCCGTGGTGACGCCTTCCTTGGCCTCGATCGAGGTGGTGAAAGCGGTCTGCATGCTTTCGCGATTGTCGCGGCTCATCGGTTCGAGCCCCAGCGCCTCGACGCGCTTGCGGTCAAGCGACAGGCAGATCAGCCCGCGGCCATGCGTGGCCATGAAATTGATCGCGCTGGGCGTGGCCATCTGCGCGGGGATGATCAGATCGCCCTCGTTCTCACGGTCCTCATCGTCGACGAGGATGTACATGCGGCCATTGCGTGCCTCGTCGATGATCTCCTCGGCGCCGACGATAACCGGGGTGTCGTCATTGGCTTCGAGGAAAGCCTCGAGTTTGCCGAGCGTTTCGGAGGTCGGGTTCCAGCTGTCCTCGGCGCAGTCGCGCAGCGTGTTGGCGTGCAGGCCAGCCGCCCGGGCAAGCCCGGCGCGAGTCATCAGGCCCTGCGAGACGAGTGTGCGAACTTTTTCGATCGTATCCATGGCGGGCGAGGTATCACATCGTAATGTGATTGCCAATGGCGAGTATCACATCGAGTGTGACGAACCATCCTCGCGCGCAAAGCCATGGTCGTTGGACCGGCGTGTGGGGTATGACGGAATGGGGAAGGTGGTGGACGCACTAGGGCTCGAACCTAGGACCCGCTGATTAAGAGTCAGCTGCTCTACCAACTGAGCTATGCGTCCACACTGCGGCGTACCGCGGCCCCGTGGAAGGGGCGTTCCCGACTCGGGAGGCGCTCATATAGCGGGCTTCTCGCGGATGAAAAGCCCTAAATGCGGATCATGCCGCGCGCTGGTGCCGGTTCGTGTCCGACGCCGGCTCCGCCACTGCCAGGACCGCATCGAACGGGTGGCCCGACCAGTCGCCGATCACCAGCAGTCGCTCGCATTCCAGATTCCGTACCGCGGCGTAGGCGGCCTTCAGCGTGAGGTCGGTCGCGTTGGGCAGATCCCAGACCGTCATCGGCTTGTCGCGGGCCTGGGCGTGACGCACGGCGGACAGGACGAGGTCGCGAATCTTGGGGCAGCAGGTGTCGAAGCTGCAGCTGCCGCACGATGCAAAATCGCCGTCGTGTATTTTCTGCAAATGGTTTTCGGGCGTCATTCTGTCAGATGTCCTGGTTCTCCAGCGACTAGCCCTACCTTCGTCACCTTCGGTTCGTTGGTTGTCCTTATGCAGTCGAATCTGATACATGTGCAGTCCCTCAATTTGGGGACAAGCACTTGGGCTGATTAGGCGATGTGGGATTTTGCGGCAGATATTGCCAAGATGGCCGATTGCGAGGCCATACTGGAATTCGTCTACGAAAACTGCCTCGACAATGGTGCCACCTGGTTCAGCTACCATTTCACGCCGATCTTCGAATCGCAGACTTCCAAGAAGACCTTCATCTGGTCGCGTGACTATCCGCTCGAATTCCAGCGGCGCTACGTCAGTGGTGCGTGGCGCGAGATCGATCCGGTTCCTCGACTGACGTTCCAATACGGACCGGTGCTGGTCTGGCGCGACGCGATCGAGCTCGGCCGCGGCGACCCGAAGGCCGAGCGGTTCTTCGAGGAAACCGTCACTGCGGGGGTCGACAACTGGGTCGGTTTCGCCGTGTTCGGCCCGCGCAACCGCAATGCCTATTGCTCGATGCGATTCGAGCGCGACCCTGCCGATTTCTCGAACGAGCAATTGCAGCAGATCCATTCGCTGCTGCTCGCGGCGCATCTCCAGATCTGCAAGATCATGGATGGCGGCCGGGCGTCTGTCTCGCTGTCGGAACGCGAACGCGAGGTGCTCGAATGGATGGGGCGGGGCAAGTCGTCGGTCGATATCGGAACGATCCTCGACATTTCGCCCGAAACCGTACGCACCTATACCCGGAGGATCTTCGACAAGCTGGACACCAATGACCGGGTCACCGCGACGGTGCGCGCGCTCAAGCTGGGATTGGTCGAGCTTTAGCGCAGCAGCCCGGTGCGCGGCGCCTTGCGGTTCCAGCGGTGGACTAGCATCAGCGATCCGATGCAGATCATGTTGGTCAGCATGGAACTGCCGCCATGGCTCATGAACGGCAGCGGGATGCCCACCACGGGGGCAAGCCCCATGACCATCATCAAATTGATCGCGACATAGAAGAAGATCGTCGCGGTCATGCCCAGCGCGATCAGCTTGCCGAAGCGGTCGCTACTGGCGCGCGCGACTGACAGGCCCCAGCGCAGGATCATCGCGAAAGCGCCCAGCACCACGATTCCCCCAGAAAACCCCATTCTTCCGCCATGGTGGCGAAGATGAAATCGGTATGCGGTTCGGGCAGGTAGTTGAGATGGCTCTGCGAACCTTCGTTGAAGCCCTTGCCCGAGAAACCGCCCGAACCGATGGCGATCTTCGACTGGGTGATGTGATAGCCATCACCCAGCGGGTCGCTTTCGGGATCGAGGAAGGTGAACACGCGCTTCTGCTGATAGGGTTGCAGACCGAAGAAGAACGCGACCGGCGCCAGAACCGCGCCCGCCGCAGCCGCACCGATGAACCAGCGCAGCGGCAGGCCGGCGGCGAACATCACCATCGACCCGCCGAAGACGATCGCCAGCGACGTGCCCAGATCAGGTTGCAGCAGCACCAGCGCCACGGGGGTCAGGATCAGCAGGCCGGGCACGACAAGCGCGCCGAGCGTCGGGACCATGCCGACCGGCAATGTGGAATAGTAGCGCGCGAGAACCAGCACGACCGCGGGCTTCATCAGCTCGGACGGTTGCAGCTGCATGAAGCCGAGATTGAGCCAACGCTGGCTGCCGCCACCGACGAAGCCGATCGCCTCCACCGCAAGCAGCATTGCCAGGACGACGCCGTAGATCGGGAAGGCGAAGAACAGCACCAGCTCGCGCGAGAACCGGCTGAGGACGAACGCCATGACCAGGAACACGCTGAAGCGGATCACGTGCGACGAGGCGTAGGGATCCCAGCTGCCACCCGCCGCCGAGAACAGGACCAGCGCCCCGAAGGCGATCAGGACGAACAGCGGGAACAGCATCTGCCAGGGCTGCCGCGCGATCGGCACAGGAACGATCGAGCTCATTCACTGGTGTCCGGCGGGGGCGCGGCAGGATCGCCCTGCGCGGCGTCCGCCCGCGCGCTGGCTGCGGCTTGCGACACTTCCTCGGGCGAACGGGTATCGACGCGCGAGGGGCCGACTTCTTCGGCAATGCTTTCGGGCTGGCGGGCCGCGACGCGGGCTTCGGCCTCGACCTGGTCGAAGATATCCTCGTCGCGCGAGGGGGCCGGGGGCACCGCCTCACCCTGCGCGGCGGCATAGGCGCGGTATTTCGCATCCAGCCGTTCCTGCGCGCTGCCGCCCCACTGTTCCTCGAGCGGGCGCAGTGCGTCCATGCCCTTGGCCGGGTCGAACATGAAGGTCATCACATCGCGGGCGATGGGATAGGCCGCGCCCGAGCCGCCGCCGTGCTCGATCACCACCGCGCCGGCGTATTTCGGTTTGTCGAAGGGCGCGAAGAACACGAACAATCCGTGGTCGCGATACTTCCAGGGGCCGGTCCGGCCATTGGACACGCTGAGCGAGACGACCTGCGCGGTTCCGGTCTTGCCGGCCATCTTGATGTCGTCGAACGGCAGGCGCGCACGCCCGGCGGTGCCCGGTCCGTTGACCACGTCGCTCATCGCCTGGCGGACATAGCCGATCTCGTCGGGGCTGAAATCGAAATGCTCGAACTGCGGGGTTTCGCCGGTCAGCTGCAGGCGCGGCATGACCCTGTTCCCGGTTGCCATCCGCGCGCTCATCACCGCCAGCTGCAGCGGGTTGGTCAGGTAGTAACCCTGGCCGATCGAGGAATTCACCGTGTCATAGGGCTGCCAGGCACTGTCGTGCTTGCGCTGCTTCCATTCGGGGGAGGGCACGGTGCCGTAGAACTGGCTGGTCACGGGGAGGGGGAATTCCTCGCCCAGACCCATCTTGTGCGCCCATTCGGCGACTTTGGCGAAACCGATCTGCTGCGCGAAATGGTAGAAATAGCTGTCGCAGCTCTGATAGATGGCTTTCGCCATGTCGACCCGGCCGTGATTGCTCCAGCAATTGAAGAAGCGGTTGCCGATCCGCCGCCCGCCACCGCACATAATCGCCTCGTCGGGTTTGATCCCCGCATCGAGGAAGGCCATGCAATGCATCGGCTTGACCGTCGAACCGGGGGGATAGAGGCCCTTTAGCACCTTGTTGCGCAGCGGCACGCGCTCGTCTTCGCGCAGCATGGCGTATTCGACGCGCCCGATGCCTTGCGAAAAGCTGTTGGGGTCGAAACTGGGCATGGACGCCATGCACAAGAGGTCGCCCGTCTCGCAATCCATGACGACGACCGAGCCGCTTTCGAGGCCGATGCGGCGCGCCGCGTAGTCCTGCAGCGGGCCGTCGATCGTCAGCCGAACGGGATCGCCCTGGACGTCTTCGCGGGTCTCGAGATCGCGGATGATCCGTCCCGAAGCGGTGACTTCGACCCGGCGCGCGCCGGGCACACCGCGCAGGTCGAGCTCGAACTGCTTTTCCAGCGCATCCTTGCCGATCTTGTACCCGGGCGTGATCAAGAGCGGGTTGCGGTCCTGCTCCTCGTATTCCTCGGCATTGGCCGGACCGACATAGCCGAGCAAATGGCCGACGCTGGGCCCGGTCGGGTAGAACCGCGAAAAGCCGCGCTGCGGAACCACGCCGGGAAGGTCGGGCAGGCGCACGCTGACTGCGGCGAATTCGTCATAGCTGATACCCGAGGCGATCTCGACGGGCTGGTAGCCGGGCCCATCGTCGACCCGTTTGCGGATATCGGCGGCCTGATTGTCGTCGAGATTGAGAATGGTCGTAAGCGCGTCGATCGTCGCATCGGGGTCTTCGGTGCGATCGGGAATGATGTCGACGCGGAAATCGGCCCGGTTCGAAGCCAGCGGAGCGCCGTTGCGATCGAGCATCCAGCCGCGCCGCGGGGGGATCAGCGACAGGTTGACGCGGTTGCTCTCGCTTTCGAGCTCGTATTTCTCGTTCTCGGCGATGGCGATATAGCCCATTCGCGCGGCCAGCAGCACGCCGAGCCCGCCCATGGCGGTGCCGATGACGAAGGTTCGCCGGTCGAAGGCATTGTCCAGCGTCGACTGGGTTACGACCTCGCGGGGCCGGGCACGGCGGCGCAGGCGCATTACAGCGCTCTCCAGCGGGTCAGCCGGAAGCGGTCGAGCATGGCCACGAAACGCGCCGCGATCGGAAAAAGCAGGATGGTGAGCACGAGTTGCGGAACCAGGGCGACGAGCGAATGGATGGTGGGCTGCGCGCCCGACAGGAGCCAGCCTGCGAACAGGTAGCCGACGATCAATAAACCCGCCGTGAACCAGTCCTGCCAGAAGGCTCGCCACGGCAAGCGCATCTCGACCACTTCGATCGCCAGCATGATCAGCGACCAGACGAACATCGCGAAGCCGAAGGGCTGACCGCTGAACAGATCGTCGATCAGGCCCAGTGGCAGTCCGGCCCAGACGGGCAACAGGCCCGGCCGTACCAGCCGCCACCCCAGCAGCATCAGAAGTCCCAGCGGCGGGACCACCGGCAGCGCGGTGGCGATGGGGAATACCGGCAGGATGGACGCGACCATGATCGATGCCCAGGGCACCGCATTGGCCAGCATGTTCGAATGCGATCGGTTTATCCGGCTGCCATAGGCATCGGTGCGCGCCCGTGGATCGTTGCGCTCCATCAATCCGTCAGCTCGCGTTCGATCGGGGTTTCCGCGCCCAGCGCCGCTTCGGGTTCGTAGATCTGTTCCACGCTGACGTAGTCCGCGGCCGCCGGATCGCTGACAATCCGCGCAAGACCGCCATCATCAGTCGTCTCGGTCAGTATCGCCACGGCGATACCTGGCGGATAATAGCCGCCCGCACCGCTGGTGACGAACAGGTCGCCGGGCTCCAGCGGGTTGATGCCGAGGTTGATCAGCTTGATGCGCAGCAAGCCATCGCCGCGGCCTTCGGCGAAAGCGACCACTTCATCGCCCGCGCGGCGGACCGGCAGCACGCTTTCGGTATCGGTCAGCAGCAGGACGCGCGAACTGGAACTGCCGGTTTCGAGAATCCGACCGACAACGCCGCGCGGCGAACGCACTGGCATTCCGACCGCGACGCCATCGTCGCTGCCCGCGCCGAGATAGGCGAACCGCCGCGTGCTCGAGGCGGACGAACCCACCAGCCGCGCCACCGCGACGGGCTTGGTCTCTGCCTCGTGCAGGTCGAGCAGGCCCTTCAGGCGGACGTTTTCCTGCTTCACCGCCTCGGCCTCGCGCAGCCGGATACGCGCGATTTCCATTTCGCGCTTGAGCTGCGCGTTCTTCGAACCCGCGCGGTAATAGCCGCTGATGTTCTCCCAGACGCTCTTCGATCCGGTGCGCACCGTGGCGGCGGTTTCGGTGGCCGGCGACAGGCCGCCCTGCGCCGCGCCGCGCACTCCGCCGAACAGCTGCGGCTGGAAGAACGAAAGCGCAAGCAGGATCGCGCCGATCAGCGCGCCGATGCCCGCGATCACGTATCCGGTGAACAGATTGTACTGCGCCCTGCGAGAATACCCCGAGCGCCGTGAGCCTGTCGGCGCCATTCCCCTGCCTTTCCTAAGCCGTCATCAGGACGCCGCGGTAGATCGGGTCCTCCATTGCGCGGCCCGTGCCGAGCGCGACGCAGGACAGCGGATCTTCCGCGATGGTGACCGGCAGGCCGGTTTCCTCGCGCAGATATTCGTCCAGCCCGCCGATCAGCGCGCCGCCGCCGGTGAGCACGATGCCCTGGTCGACGATGTCGGCCGCCAGCTCGGGCGCGGTGTTTTCCAGCGCGATGCGCACGCCTTCGACGATCGCGCCGATGGGTTCGGACAGCGCTTCGGCGATGTGGCCCTGGTTGATCGTGATTTCCTTGGGCACGCCGTTGACGAGGTCGCGGCCCTTCAGCGTGATGCTTTCGCCCACGCCGTCTTCGGGCGGACGTGCGACGCCGAAATCCTTCTTAATCCGCTCGGCGGTGCTGTCGCCGATCAGCAGGTTGTGATGTCGGCGGACATAGGAAACGATCGCTTCGTCCATCTTGTCGCCGCCGGTGCGGACCGAGGTGGTGTAGGCGAGGCCACGCAGCGACAGCACGGCGACTTCGGTTGTGCCGCCGCCGATGTCGACGACCATGCTGCCGACCGGTTCGGTCACGGGCATGTCGGCACCGATCGCCGCGGCCATCGGTTCGAGGATGAGATAGACTTGGCTGGCACCCGCATTCGATGCGGCATCGCGGATCGCGCGGCGTTCGACCGAGGTCGACCCCGACGGCACGCAGATGGTGATTTCGGGATAGCGCATCAGGCTCTTGCGCCCGTTTACCTTGCGGATGAAGTGCTTGATCATCTCTTCGGCCACGTCGAGATCGGCGATCACGCCGTCGCGCAGCGGGCGGATGGCCTCGATGCTGTCGGGCGTCTTGCCCATCATCATCTTGGCATCGTCACCCACGGCCTTGACGCGCTTCATGCCGTTGATCGTCTCGAGCGCAACCACGCTTGGTTCATTCAGGACGATACCCTGGTCCTGCACGTAAACCAGCGTGTTGGCGGTGCCGAGGTCGATCGCCATGTTCTGCACGCCGAATTTGAAGAGATTGTTCCAGAAGCCCATTTTCGTTCGATTTTCCGTTGTGTCGCGTGATCCGGCGAAGGGGAGCGACCCGCTCGCACCTCTCCAGCAGGAAATGGTGGGCGAGCCTTAGCGAGATTATCGCGCGAATGCCAAAATTTTCCGCTATTCCCGTGGGGGATAGGTGAACGCATTGCCTCGGAATCGCGGCGCTTCACCGCTAGAACGATCTGCCCATGCCGCTAATCCGCCGCCTGCCCGAGAATCTGGTCAACCGCATCGCTGCGGGCGAGGTGGTCGAACGGCCGTCTTCGGCGCTCAAGGAGCTTGTCGAAAACGCGATCGACGCCGGCGCCACGCGGATCGCGGTGAAGCTGGTCGAAGGCGGACTGACCAGTCTCGAGGTGACCGACGACGGCTGCGGGATGAGCCCCGACGAAATGGCGTTGGCGCTCGAACGGCACGCGACATCGAAGCTGCCGGACGAGGCGATCGAACAGGTCGCGACACTGGGGTTTCGCGGCGAGGCGCTGCCGAGCATCGCCAGCGTGGCCCGGTTCACGATCGAGAGCCGTCCGGCCGGGGCCGAGCAGGGCTGGAAACGGGTGGTCGATCACGGCGAGATCGCCGGCGAAGGCCCCGCCGCACTGCCGCCCGGCACGCGGGTGCGGGTCGAAAACCTGTTCGCCAAAATCCCCGCGCGGCGCAAGTTCCTGCGCACGGCGCGGAGCGAATACGCCGCCTGCAAGGACGTGGTCGTGCGGCTTGCCATGGCGCGGCCCGACGTGGCGATCAGCTTCGATCACGGCGAGCGGAGGATATTCGCGCTGCAGGCCGGGGAAGGGCTGGCCAACCGCGTCGCGCAGCTAATCGCGCGCGAGCTCAAGGACAACGGCGTCGCGATCGACATGGACCGCGGCGAAATGCGCCTGACCGGGATCGCGGGGCTGCCGACCTACAATCGCGGCGTGGCCGACCACCAGTATCTGTTCGTCAACGGCCGCCCGGTGAAGGACCGGCTGCTCACCGGTGCAGTCCGCGGCGCCTATGCCGACATGCTCGCGCGGGATCGCCACGCGGTACTGGCGCTGTTCCTCGACCTGCCGGCAGAAGAAGTCGACGTGAACGTCCACCCCGCCAAGACCGAGGTGCGGTTCCGCGATGCACAGGGCGTGCGCGGATTCATCGTCTCGGGCCTGCGCCGCGCGCTGGCGACGGGCGACAAGCGCAGCGCGCAAAACCCCGACGCGGGTGCCATGGCGCGCTGGCAGCAGGAACCCGTGCGCGAGGAGCCGTCGCCCGCGCTGCGCTCGATCTTCGAAGGGCGCGACTGGTCCGCGCCTGCCACCGGCGTGGCCGAGCCGGGCCGGACCTGGCACGCGGGCGAGGGCGGCACCATGGCCGAGCCGCGTGGCCGGGCCGAGGAAGCGGTACCGGCGGATACGTCCGCGCAGGACTATCCCCTGGGCATTGCCCGCGGCCAGGTCGCCAACACCTATATCGTCGCCGAAGCGCAGGACGGGCTGGTGCTGGTCGACCAGCATGCCGCGCATGAACGGCTCGTGCTCGAACGCCTGCGGGCTGCGGGCGCCGAAGAAGCGGTCGCGCGCAGCCAGGCGCTGCTGATCCCCGAAGTGGTCGAGCTCGACGAAACCAGCTGCGACCGGCTCGAGGAAGCTGCACCCCGGCTTGCCGAACACGGGCTTGCGATCGAACGTTTCGGGCCCGGGGCAATGCTCGTACGCAGCCTGCCGCACGCCATTGCGCGGACCGATCCGGAAAAGCTGCTGCGCGATATCGATGACGACCTCGCGCTCAATGGCGAGGCGCTGCTGCTCGGCGAAAAGCTCGATCTCGTTCTCGCCACGATGGCGTGCCACGGCTCGGTCCGCGCGGGACGCGTGCTGCGGGTCGACGAGATGAACGCGCTGCTGCGCGAAATGGAACGCACCCCGCGTTCAGGCCAGTGCAATCACGGCCGGCCGACCTGGGTCAAGCTGTCGATGGAAGACGTCGAGAAACTGTTCGGGAGGCATTGATGCGCATTACCATACCGCTCCTGTTGGCGCTGGGACTGGCGGCCTGTGCGGACGAGCCGACCGAGGAAGAGCGGGCTGCCGCCGTGGCGGAAGTGGAGGCGCACCAGACGCCGCCGCCCGAACAGCTCGAACCCGGCGCGATCCGCTATCGCGAGATCGAGGAATACGACCTCTACGGCGCAGGCTGCAGCTTTGCGCCCGCGGGCGGGGGAGTGGCGGCGGTGGCGCTGGCCATGGCAGAAACCGGGCATTTTCTGCGCGATGGCGAAATGCAGACGCTGGCTGCCGACAAGGGCAGCGCCGAACTGCCCTATCTTGCGCGCAGCAAGTATGACGGGACGGCCTATTCCATGACGCTGGAGATCGAGGAGGATGCGGGCGAGGAAGTGGCTGCGGAAGTCAGCGATTTTCCCGCCACGCTGACGATCTCGAATGCCAACGACCAGGTGGTCTATCGCAAGTCGGGCATCGCGCAATGCGGCGTCTGAGCTAGTCGGTCCCGGCGGGATCGCGTGTGCGGATCAGCCCGTTCGAAACCATTTCCATCACCGGTTCGTCGTTCTGGTTGAAGACGGTGAGATGGCTCTTGAAGATGCCCATTTCGGGGCGCGAGGCACTGCGGCGTTTCTCGATCACTTCGCTTTCGCAGCGCAGCGTGTCGCCCGGGTAAACCGGCTTCTTCCAGCGCAGCTTGTCGACCCCGGGTGACCCGAGCCCCGCCTGCTTGTGCTTGGTGAGATTGGCGACCAACATCGACATGGTCATCGCACAGGTGTGCCAGCCGCTGGCGGAGATGCGGCCGAAATGCGTTTGCGCCGCCGCCTCGTCGTCGAGGTGGAAGGGTTGCGGATCGTATTTCGAGGCGAAGTCGATCACCTCTTCACGCGTCACTTCATAGTGCCCGAAGGCCTGCTTGTGCCCGATGGCGATGTCTTCGTAGAACTGCATTGCAAAATGCAATGGATCAATCGCGCGGCCGACGCAACATGGAAATGGAGCCGCGCCCCTGCGACGCGAAAAGGCGCGCGGGTTTAAAGCCGCGCGCCTGATGCGTTGGATGGGTGGTGGAACTACGCCCGGAACTGCGGGACCCGGCCGTCGGAACCCATGTCTGGAATGATCCGGTAGCGGGCCAGCACCAGGCTGAAGATCCCGAAGGCCAGCAGGCCGATCGCCACCAGCGTGAAGATGATACCTTCGCCCGCAAGGCTGGCCACGGCATCGCCCAGTGTCTTGACCTGGTCCGAGCCGCCCGACAGAAAACCGGCCTTGAACAGCGACCAGCCGATGACGAGGAAGACGACGGCGCGGGCGATATAGCCGATGCCGCCGACGATCCGGGTCTGCGAGGGTGCACGGCCGCTGATCCGGTTCATGAAGCTGCCGGTCGCGCCCTTCTTGGCCTGGAAGATCGCAGTTGCGAAGAAGGCGATGCCGAGCAGGCCCAGCACCACGCCGCCGAACTCCATCGACAGGACACCCGAAGCCGCGTCCTGTGCGCCGCCACCGCTGCTGTCGCTGCCGGAATTGGCGAATTTGTAGGCCGAATAGGCAAGGGCGAGGTGGCCGATTGCGCTACCCGCATGGCCAAGCCCTACCGCCCAACCCTTGGTGTCGGTCCCGTGGTTCTCGATATCGAAGAATGTCGAGGCGAAGCGGAAAAGTGCATAGGCAAGCAATCCCACCACCATCAGCCACAGGATGGCGGTGCCGAGCGGGAAATCGCGGATCGCCTGGAAAATGCCGTTGGTGCCTTCGCTGATCCGGCCTGCGCTGGTCAGCGCGATCAGGCCGAGCACCGAATAGAGGATGGCGCGGCTGAAATATCCGACGCGTACCAAAGTGCTGAATTTTTCCGACTTGTCGACCACATCTGTCTCCCCGTTGAGCTTTGATTGGCAACGGGGTGGGGGCGGTCTCGTTCCGCCCGGCGCTTAATTTTGCTGGGCGAGAGCACCGCGGACATCGGCCAGGTCGCCATCCGAGCGTGCTGCCTGCGGCAAGCCGACAAGATGGCGCAGCAGCGGCGCGACCGCGGTGTTCTGGAAGCCGTCCAGCGTCACGCCGTTGCGGAAGGCCGGCCCGTGGGCAATGAACAACGATGCCATTTCCGGCGCGAAGGGATCGTATCCGTGACTGCCGCCGCTCCACTGTGCGCCCGGCGCCGTGGCCGAAATCGTCCAGCCGGTATCGGGCAGGCACAGATAGGGCGGGATGCGATCATGCGTGCCGTACTGGAAGCGCGCCGGGATCTCGCCCTTGCGCCAGCATTCCATATGCGCGTGATCGCGCAGCAGGGCCGCCTCGAGCGCCGCAGCATTGCCTTCGGTGGGCTGGAAAGTCGCATAGGCGCCGCCTTCGACCAGCCGGTAGAGCGCCGGATCGACGATATCGGCCAGCGCGATGACCCGGTCCGAACCTGTCGCAGCCATGCCGTGATCCGAAACGATCACCAGGTTGGCGGGCTGGCCCAGCGTCTCGAGCCCGGCGACGAGACTGGCGATGTGCCCGTCGATATCGCGCAGCGCGGCGTCGGTTTCCTCGCTAGCCGGCCCGGCGCCATGGCCAGCGCTGTCGACCGTGTCGAAATAGAGCGTGACGAATTCGGGCCGGATTTCGGCCGGCCGGCGCAGCCAGTCGAGCACCGAATTGACGCGCTGGGTGTTCGAAACCTGCATGCTGAAGGCCTGCCAGTCGCTGGCCATCGTCCCATCGGTCACCGGGCCGTAGCGCACTGCCGTTCCGCCCCAGGCCACGGCCGAGCCGGGCCAGAACATTGCGGCGCTGCGGATGCCCGCTTCCTCGGCCTCGACCCAGACCGGCTTGGCTTCGCTCCACCAATAGGGATCGACCGTGGCCATGGTGAAGGGATCGTCGGGGCGCGCGGCATCTTCCATGCGGTTGGCGGTGATGCCGTGATGATCGGGCACCAGGCCGGTCACCAGCGTCCAGTGATTGGGGAAGGTTTTGGTCGGGAAGGACGGCCGCATCGCCGCGCGCGTACCGTCGCTGGCCAACTGCGAGAGCGTCGGGGTCAGCCCGCGTTCGAGATAGTTCGGGTGGAAGCCGTCGATCGATACCAGGATCGTTACCGGTTCGCGCTGCTGGGCCACCGCCATGCTGGCGGCTGGCGCATCGGCATAGACGGCGCAGCCGCCCAGCACGCTGGCAAGACCGAGGGCGAGGGCGGCGGCAATCCGGTTCATGGAAGTGACCTCAGACGTTGAACTTGAACAGCAGGACGTCCCCGTCCTGTACCAGATATTCCTTGCCCTCCTGGCGCAGCTTGCCCGCTTCGCGCGCACCGCTTTCTCCGCCCAGTGCAAGGTAATCATCGTAGGCAATTGTTTCAGCGCGAATAAACCCGCGCTCGAAATCAGTGTGGATCTCGCCCGCGGCCTGTGGTGCCTTGGCCCCGGTGGGGAAAGTCCAGGCGCGCGTTTCCTTCGGACCGGCGGTGAAGAAGGTCTGCAGGCCGAGCAGCTTGTAGCCCGCGCGGATCACCCGGCTCAGTCCCGATTCTTCCAGCCCCAGTTCGGCGAGGAATTCGCCGCGATCTTCGACCGGCATCGCGACCAGTTCGGCTTCGATCGCTGCCGAGACCACCACAGCTTCGGCGCCTTCCGTCTTGGCCTTGGCGAAAACCAGCTCGGACAGCGCATTGCCGCTGGCAGCGTCTTCTTCGGCGACGTTGCAGACATAGAGCACCGGCTTGGCGGTCAGCAGCTGGGCCTGGCGGAAGACGCGGGCCTCTTCCTCGTCCTTGGGCTCGGTCAGCCGCGCAGGCTTGCCGTCCTTGAGCAGCTCGAGCGCCTGGCCGAGCACGCTGGCCATCAGCTTGGCTTCCTTGTCGCCGCTGGTGGCACGCTTGGCGGCAGCGGGAACGCGCTTCTCGAGGCTTTCGAGATCGGCCAGCAGCAATTCGGTCTCGACCACTTCGGCATCGGCCAGCGGGTCGACCTTGTTGGCGACGTGCTGGATGTCGTCATCCTCGAAGCAGCGCAGCACATGCACGATCGCATCGACTTCGCGGATATTGCCGAGGAACTGGTTGCCCAGCCCTTCGCCCTGGCTCGCGCCTTTGACCAGTCCGGCGATATCGACGAAGGCCAGCTGCGTCGGCAGGATCTTGGCCGACTTGGCGATCGCGGCAATCTTGTCGAGCCGCTCGTCCGGCACTGCGACCTGGCCGACATTCGGCTCGATCGTGCAGAACGGATAGTTCGCGGCCTGCGCGGCCTGCGTCTCGGTCAGTGCGTTGAACAGGGTGGACTTGCCGACATTCGGCAGGCCGACGATCCCGCAGCGGAAACCCATCAGAAACTCCGGTATATGTGTGTGGCGCGCGCCTTAGCCGCGCCGCACGCGAATAGCCAGAGCGTCAGACGTTGTGCACCGCCTTGATCAGCGGGCCGTAGCCGCTTTCGCCCAGCCAGCCGACCTGCGTCCTGGCGCTGACCTCGTTGATCGCGGTCTGCGGGATCGCTCCGCCGCTCACCGGCAGGCGTACCGGCCGGCTCCCCGGGACCATGCCCAGCACCCGCATCATCGCGCGCGGGATATCCATCGGATCGGCGCTGCGGCCCGAACCGTCCGCCGTTCCCATGCCCGCGACGATCTGCGGGTACCCCTCCAGATGCGTCTGGTCGGCGCGGTCCTTGAGCTGTTGCGAATAGCGGTTGCGGTTGACCCAGATCTGCGTCGGGTAGCCACCCGGCTCTATCACGGTCACGCCGATATTGTGCGGGACCAGTTCGTAAGCGAGCTGTTCGAACATCGCCTCGACGGCGAACTTGGTCGCCGAATAATGCCCGGTATAGGGTACCATGACCCGGCCGAGCTGGCTCGACACAGCGAAGATATGGCCCTGCTTGCGCGCGCGCATTCCGGGCAGCACCGCGCGGGCCAGCCGGTGGTAGCCGAGCACATTGGTATCGAAGGCGAGCTTGGTCGCTTCCATGTCCTGGACTTCGACCGGGCCGGTGATGCCGATCCCGGCATTGTTGACCAGCACGTCGAGCCCGCGCCCGATTTCGCGCTCGGCGCTGGCGGCGGCTTCGCTGACCTCGTGATCGAGCAGCACGTCGAGCCGAAGTACGCGGATATCGAGCGATTCGTCGCGCGCCAGCTGCATCAGCTCTTCGGCCTCGGGCCGCGGCGTGTTGCGCATGGTGGCGAAGACAGTCGCTCCGGCGCGGGCGAAATGTTCGGCGGCGAGGCGCCCGAAGCCCGATGAGCAACCGGTGATGAGGATCGCCTTGCCCGTCAGGTCGGGCGCGGGGATCAGCTTGTCGTCCTGCGCCCGGACGGCAGTGGCGGCAAGCGCCCCGGTAGCGGCGGCTCCGGCAAGCAGGGTGCGGCGGGTCAAATCAGGCATGGCAGTCTCCCTTCCGCGGAAGCATGCCGCCAAATGCCCCGATTGGCCAGCGGTTCGGAAGCCGCCGCGCCGGACCGAAGCTAGCCGCCCCGCTTGCGCTTCTTGCGCCGGTAGAGCGACACTGCGGCACCGTAGCCCGCGATACCGGTCCCCATCATCGCCAACGCGCCCGGTTCGGGAACCGCAGTTCCGCCGCTCCCGTTTCCGCCACCCGAATCGCTGGGCGGGCGGGTCATCGCCGCCGCGGAAGTGGCCGTGACCAGCAGGCTGGCGGTGAGAAGTGCTGTCTGCAACAGGCGCATGAATGATCCCCGAATTATTCGAATGCGGCGATAATGGAACATTCGAACTTTTCGAACCGTCTTTGCACGATTGTCTCCGACCGGGACATTTCGACTTGTTGCCGCTTCAGTCCTGCAGGCGCAGCGCGATATCGTTCATGAAGCGGGCGTCGTCGCCCTTGGCCAGCCATTCGGCTTCGGCCGCCATCGCCGCCAACATGTCGGCCAGCGGGTCCATTTCGCTCTTGGCGTAATTGCCCAGTACATGGCCGTGGACGCGCTCTTTCGATCCGGGGTGGCCGATGCCGATCCGCACGCGGCGGAAATCGGGGCCAAGGTGCTGGTTGATCGACCGCAGCCCGTTATGGCCCGCCAGCCCGCCGCCCATGCGGACCTTGACCTTGAAGGCGGCAAGGTCGAGCTCGTCATGGAACACCGTCAGCGCATCGGGTTCGAGCTTGTAGAACCGCAGCGCTTCGCCCACCGCGCGGCCGCTTTCGTTCATGAAGGTCGCGGGCTTGAGCAGCAGCACCTTGTGCGTGCCGATCCGGCCTTCCTGCGCCCAGCCGGAAAACTTCTTCTGGACCGGGCCGAAATCGTACATCGCCGCGATGACGTCGACCGCCATGAAGCCGACATTGTGCCGGTTCATGGCATATTTCGGTCCGGGATTTCCAAGGCCTGTCCAGATCTGCATGCAGGGTCCTCTAGCGAGGATGGGGCCAAACGCAAAACGCCGGCCCCTCGCGGGACCGGCGCTTCGTTGCGGTGAGGCAAGAGGCGATTACTCGCTCTTGTCTGCCTGTTCCTGCGCAGCGTCCTCGTCGACACCCTGTTCGGTGGCGGGGACATCCTGCGGATCGGTTTCGCCGTCCTGCGTGGTATCGCCTTCGGCCTTCTTGAGCGCCGAGGGAGCAACCAGCGTGGCGATGGTGAAGTCGCGATCGGTGATCGCGCTTTCGCTGCCGGCGGGCAGCTGCACTTCGCTGATGTGGATCAGAATCGCCGACTTCCTTGCCGGTGACGTCGACTTCGATCTCGCCGGGGATCTTGTCGTTGTCGCAGACCAGTTCCAGCTCGTGACGGACCACGTTCAGCACGCCGCCCTTCTTCAGGCCGGGGCTGGCTTCCTCGTTGAGGAACACGACGGGGACCGAAACTTCGATCTTGCCGCCCTTGGCGAGGCGGAAGAAGTCGGCGTGCTCGGGACGGTCGGTGACCGGGTTGAGAGCGACGTCCTTGGGAAGCGTCTTGACCTTCTTGCCACCGATTTCGACCTCGACGATCGAGTTCATGAAGTGACCGGTCATCAGCTGTTTGACCAGTTCCTTCTCCTCGACGTGGATCATAATGGGGTCTTCCTTGCCGCCGTAGATCACGGCGGGGACACGGCCTTCACGGCGCAGCTGACGGGAGGCTCCCTTGCCAGCCCGTTCACGCGCCTCGGCCGGCAGGGTCAGAGCGTCGCTCATGGCACTTACCTTTCGAATGCTATTTGGTTGCTCGGTCCACCACGCCTCCAGGGATGACCATGGTGCCGAAGGGCGCGCGCATACGCAGGGCGGGCGTGAAAAGCAAGCGGCATCGCCTGCCGGGCGGCGCTATTCGAGGCGGCTGACGGTGTAGCCGCGGCTTTCGAGCAGGGCGGGCAGACCGCATTCGCCGAGCAGGTGGCCCGCGCCCACCGCGATCAGTGGGCGTTCGCTGGCGGAAAGCAGGTTCTCGATCTGCGCCGCCCAGGACCGGTTGCGGTCATACAGCAGGACCTGCGCAAGTTCGGGGTCGGCGAGGATCCCGCGCCGCGTCAGCTCGATCAGCCGGTCGGTGTCGCCGCCCAGCCAGGCGTTGGCCAGCGTATCGCCCTTGTCGCCATATTCGCGCGCTTCCTCGATCACGGCATTGAGGAGGTCGCGCTGTTCGGTCTGGGGCAACGTATCGAAGATGGCCAGTTGCGCGCGCGCGCCCTCGAGTTCGACGACCTCGCGCTGGTCGAAGGCGGCCAGCAGCACGCGGTCGGCGCCGTTTTCCGCCTTGTTTGTCTGCGCGACCTGCGCCAGCGCCAGCGCCGCAGCCCAGCTTTCCATCGGGTCGAAATAGCTCCGGCGGACCTTGGCCTTGACCAGCAGTTCCTCGAATTCGCCGCGCAGCGCGGGATCGATCCGCTCGATCACCGGCCCCTCGCGCCGGTCGAAGGCCATCTGCTGGAACAGCTTCGACAGGTCCTCGCCATTGCCGAGATCGGCCACTTCGACCACCAGCATGTCGGCATCGCCAAGCGTTTCGGTCAGCCGCGGCGATTGCCACTTGGCCCCGTCGGGCAGCGCGTGGATCGTGCCGAACAGCCATCCCTCGACTGCGCCCGCGCTATCGGTGATTTCCCACAATGCGGGGTGCGGCCCATCGGGCTTGGCGGCATCGGGCGTGCTGTCGCAAGCGGCAAGCAGCAGCGCCAGCGCAAGGCCGAGTACGCGGGCAGGCCGGGAGGATAAGCGAAACGTCACAAGGCCTGTCTGCATGGAACGCGCGGCCGCGCAAGCCGGGAAAAGCCCGCGGTCCGACGATGGGACAGCTATTGCACGCGGGTCACCGCCAGCCCGCGGCCGGTGAGATAGTCCTGCACGCTCATCGCGCCCGCCAGATGCCCCGCGCCCACGGCAACGAACACCGTGCCGGGCTCATCCAGCCGCGTATCGATCCATTCGGCCCAGCGCTCGTTGCGATCGTAGAGCAGCGCCTTGGCGAGCACCGGATCGGTCAGCCCCTCGTTGAGCAGCGCGGCCAGCCCGTCGGCATCGCCATCGAGCCATTCTTCGACCATGCGGTCCATCATCGGGACGATGTCGTCGATATTGTCGGCCGAGACCATCAGGAAGGCGACCTGCGATTCCACCGGCAGCGTGTCGAACAGTTCGATCTGCCATTCGAGCGTTTCGAGCGCGCCGCGCGCCGCACTGGCCGGGGCGAGTTCCTCCAGCTTCATCTCGACCCCGCTCTCCGCCTTGTAGCCGGCCTGGAGCAGGGGGACGATCGACAGCGTCATGGCCGCGAACCACGGTTCGAACTGGTCGAAGGCGGCGGGCGGCATGTTCATCCCGGCCAGCGCGGCTTCGAACTTCGCGCGATCATCCTCGCCCAGCAGGTCGCGCAGCGTGCGCCCGTCGGCCAGCAGCGCCTTCGTCATCACCTGCTGCTGCGCTGCAGGATCGAGCGCGGCGCCGCTGGGGATCTCGGTCACCAGTTCCTGCGTCTGCGCGAGCGCCTGCTCGATCGGCCCGCGGTACCATTCGACGCTTTCGGGCAGCGCGTGCACGGTCCCGAACAGATAGATCGTTGTGTCCTCGTCGGCGACCTTCCACAGGCCCGGGCCCGCGGGCGCCGGCGGTTCGGCGACGGGGGCGGGCGGCGGGGTGGGGCTTTCGGTCGCGGGGTAGCTGGCGCAGCCCTGCAGGACGAAGGCCAGCGGGGCGAGCGACAGCAGCGCCGGACGTAGCTTGGATATGGGCATGCGCGATGATTCCGTTCGGTTGGGCGTTGCGGGATACCGGCGCTTGGGGCTGCTTGCCAAGCCGCGCTGGCATATTGCCCGGGGAAGCGCGCCGCGCTGCGGCATTGACCGGTGAAACACCTTGCGCCATTGCCCCGCGCCATGGACCGCAATCCGCAAAATTCCTTCCAGGACATGATCCTCGCGCTGCACGATTTCTGGAGCGCGCAGGGCTGCCTCATCCTGCAACCCTACGACATGCGCATGGGCGCAGGCACCTTCCACACCGCGACGACGCTGCGCGCGCTCGGCCCCGAGCCATGGAACGCCGCCTTCGTCCAGCCCTGCCGCCGCCCGACCGACGGTCGCTATGGCGAAAACCCCAACCGGCTGCAGCATTATTACCAGTACCAGGTGATCCTGAAGCCGAGCCCGCCCGACATCCAGGACCTCTATCTCAAGAGCCTCGAAGTGATCGGCATCGATCCGCTCAAGCACGATATCCGCTTCGTCGAGGACGACTGGGAAAGCCCGACGCTGGGGGCCTGGGGTCTGGGCTGGGAAGTCTGGTGCGACGGGATGGAAGTCACCCAGTTCACCTATTTCCAGCAGATGGGCGGGTTCGACTGCAAGCCGGTGGCGGGCGAACTGACCTACGGACTCGAGCGCCTGGCGATGTATATCCAGGGCGTCGACAACGTTTACGATCTCGCCTTCAACGATCGCGGCGTATCCTACGGCGACGTCTTCCTCGAGAACGAGAAGCAGATGTCGAAATGGAACTTCGAAGTCGCCGAGACCGACGCGCTGTTCGACCTGTTCAACAAGGCCGAAGCCGAGTGCAAGAACGCGCTCGCCAACGACGTACCGATCGCCGCCTATGAACAGGCGGTGGAGGCAAGCCACATCTTCAACCTGTTGCAGGCCCGCGGCGTGATCAGCGTGCAGGAGCGCGCCAGCTACATGGGCCGCGTCCGCGACCTCGCGCGCGGGAGCTGCGAAGCGCATATGGCAAAGGAAGCGCCCGCCTGGGCCGAGAAATATCCGGAGTGGTCGAAATGATCCGTTTACCCGCTCCCGTCGCTCCTAAGCAGGCAGGAGCCTATCTGCCCTCTGAGGAGCTCGCCAACGCGCTTATCTGGGGCCCTGCCTGCGCAGGGGCGACGGAGGTGGCGAATGTCTGATTTCCTCCTCGAACTGCGCAGCGAAGAAATCCCCGCCCGCATGCAGGCTGGCGCGCGCGCCGAACTCGAAAAGCTGTTCCGCCGCGAAATGGACGCCGCCGGTGTCCAAGCGGGCGAGGTCACCGTCTGGTCGACCCCGCGCCGCCTTGCGCTGATCGCGCGCGGCCTGCCGCTGGCGACCGAGGCTGTCAGCGAAGAATTGAAGGGGCCGCCCGTCGGCGCGCCCGATCAGGCGGTCGACGGTTTCTGCCGCAAGGCGGGCGTCGCCAAGGCCGATCTCGAAACGCGCGAGGTCAAGGGCCGCGAAACCTATTTCGCAGTGAAGAACGTACCCGGCCGCGCGACAGCGGACCTGCTCGCCGAAGCGATCCCCGCGATTATCCGCGACTTCAGCTGGCCCAAGTCGATGCGCTGGGGCGGCGCCTCGATCAGCACCGAATCCTTGCGCTGGGTGCGCCCGCTGTCGGGCATCGTCGCGCTGCTGGGCGACGAAGTGGTCGACTGCGAAGTGCATGGCGTCACCAGCGGTGCGGTGACGCTTGGGCACCGCTTCCACCACTCGGGCGACATCACGATCGGCAATGCCGACGACTATGCGATGAAGCTGCGCGCGGGTCACGTCATCGTCGACCATGAGGAACGGCAGGACCTGATCCGTTCGGGCGCTAGCAAGGTTGCCAGCGAAGCCGGCCTCCGCCTCGTCGAGGACGAGGGGCTGGTGATCGAGAACGCGGGCCTGACCGAATGGCCCGTTCCGTTGCTCGGCCGGTTCGAGGAGGATTTCCTCGAGGTCCCGCCCGAGACCATCCAGCTGACCGCGCGCGTCAACCAGAAGTACTTCGTCTGCGAGGACGAGAAGGGCGAACTCGCCAACGCGTTCATCTGCACTGCCAATATCGAGGCGGAGGATGGCGGCGCGCGCGTGGTCGACGGCAACCGCAAGGTCCTCGCCGCGCGCCTGTCCGACGCGCGCTTCTTCTGGGACGTCGATCGCAAGAAAACGCTCGCCGAGCACGCCAAGGGGCTGGAGCGGATCACCTTCCACGAGAAGCTGGGCACCGTGGCCGACAAGGTCGACCGCGTGGCCAAGCTGGCGCGCTGGCTGGTCGAGGAAGAAATCGTCAAACCCAACACCCGTCATTCCCGCGAAGGCGGGAACCCAGATAACGGCGGTGGTACGGGCAATTCAGGCCAGCTGGACCCCCGCCTGCGCGGGGGTGACGGCTTGAGCCGGGAAGACCTCGCCGACATGGCCGAACAGGCCGCGCGGCTCGCCAAGGCCGACCTCGTCACCGAAATGGTCGGCGAGTTTCCCGAGCTACAGGGCCTGATGGGCGGCTATTACGCCCGCGCCGAGGGCCTGCCCGATTCCGTCGCCGACGCGATCCGCGATCACTACAAGCCGGTGGGGCAGGGCGACGACGTTCCGACCGCACCGGTGACGGTGGCGGTGAGCTTGGCGGACAAGCTGGATACGCTGCGCAGCTTCTTCTCGATCGATGAGAAGCCCACCGGATCGAAAGACCCCTTCGCACTTCGTCGTGCGGCGCTGGGTGTTATCCGCATCGTACAGGACAACGACCTTCGTTTCGGCGTTGCCCAAGGCGACCTCCTCGACTTCTTCGCCGACCGGCTCAAGGTCCAGCAGCGCGAAGCAGGTGTCCGCCACGACCTGATCGACGCGGTCTTCGCGCTTGGCGGCGAGGACGACCTTGTCCGCCTGCTTGCCCGCGTGCATGCGCTCCAGTCCTTCATGGACAGCGAAGACGGCGCCAATTTGCTCGCCGGCTACAAGCGTGCGGCCAATATCCTCAAGAAGGAGGACTGGCACGGCGCCGAAGGCGAAATCGCGCGGACCGGCGAGGAAGACCCGCTGGCGATCGTCGACGATCCCGATCTGAAGGCAGTGGTCGCGGCCAAGATGGAGCAGCGCCACGCCAGCGAGCTTTCCTACGCGGCCGAACCGGCCGAAAAGGCGCTCATGGATGCGCTTGCGAAATCGGAACCGGCAGCGAGCCGAGCCATTGAAGATGAAGACTTTTCCGCCGCCATGGCCGCACTGGCCGCTTTGCGGGCGCCGATCGACCGTTTCTTCGAAGAAGTGACGGTAAATGCCGATGAAGAAAACAAGCGGGCGCACCGTCTCGACCTGCTTGCGCGCTTCCGTGCTGCGGTGCACAAAGTCGCCGATTTCAGCCGCATCGAGGGCTGATGAATTATTGCTCCATGGACCGTGGTCCATGTGGTCCAAGTTGTAGGAATTGCCTTGATGAGTAACGACACGGTCTTCACCTTCGGCGGGAACGCGCCGCATACGAATGCAAGGCAGAAGGACAAGACCGTGACCGGCGGCAAGGGCGCCAACCTCGCCGAAATGGCGAGCATCGGCCTGCCGGTCCCGCCGGGCTTCACCATCGCGACCGAGGAATGCCTCACCTATCTCGCCGGCGGCAGCGACTTCACCGCCAAGCTGCGCAGCGATGTCGCCGCCGCGCTGAACCATGTCGAGAAGACCGTGGGCAAGGGCTTCGGCGATGCCGCCGATCCGCTGCTCGTCTCGGTCCGCTCGGGCGCCGCAGTGTCGATGCCCGGCATGATGGATACCGTGCTCAACCTCGGCCTCAACGACGACACCGTCGCCGGGCTGGCCAACACCAGCGGCGATGAACGCTTCGCCTGGGACAGCTACCGCCGCTTCATCCAGATGTATGGCGATGTCGTGCTCGGCGTCGATCACGGCCTGTTTGAGGAAGCGCTCGAAATCGCCAAGGAAGACCAGGGCTATTACGCCGATACCGAGTTGAGCGCGGAAGAATGGAAGGTGCTGGTCGCCGAATACAAGGCGATCGTCGAGCGCGAGCTCGGCGCGCCGTTCCCGCAGGACCCGGTCGAGCAGTTGTGGGGCGCGATCAGCGCGGTGTTCGACAGCTGGGATACCGAGCGCGCCAAGATCTACCGCCGCCTCAACGACATCCCGCATGACATGGGCACCGCGGTCAATGTGCAGGCGATGGTGTTCGGCAATATGGGCGATACCAGCGCCACCGGCGTCGCCTTCACCCGCGACCCCTCGACCGGCGAGAAGGCCTATTACGGCGAATGGCTGGTCAATGCGCAGGGCGAGGACGTGGTCGCGGGCATCCGCACGCCGCAATACCTCACCAGGGCGCGACGCGAGATGGCCGGAGCGGACAAGCCGAGCATGGAAGAAGCCATGCCCGAAGCCTTTGCCGAGCTTGCGCGCGTGTTCGACCTGCTCGAGCGGCATTACACCGACATGCAGGACATCGAGTTCACCGTTCAGCAGGGCAAGCTGTGGCTGCTGCAGACGCGCAACGGCAAGCGCACCGCCAAGGCGGCGCTCAAGATGGCGGTCGACATGGTCGGTGAAGGGCTGATCGACGAGAAGACCGCGATCCTGCGCGTCGATCCGATGGCGCTCGACCAGCTACTCCACCCGACGCTCGATCCCGAAGCGCCGCGCGACGTGCTGACCACCGGCCTGCCGGCCTCGCCCGGCGCGGCCAGCGGCAAGATCGTGCTCGATGCGGACACTGCCGAACTGTGGGCCGGACGCGGCGAGAAGGTCGTGCTCGTGCGCGTCGAGACCAGCCCCGAGGATATTCACGGCATGCATGCCGCCACCGGCATCCTCACCGCGCGAGGCGGGATGACCAGCCATGCCGCTGTGGTGGCGCGCGGCATGGGCCGCCCCTGCGTGTCGGGCGCATCGCAGGTGTCGATCGCGCGCGAAGGCCGCACGCTGACGATCGGCGACCGCGAGCTCAAGGAAGGCGATGTCATAACCATCGACGGCGCTAACGGACAGGTGATGGCGGGCGAAGTCGCCACCATCGAACCCGAACTGGCGGGCGATTTCGGCACGCTGATGGAATGGGCCGACAAGCACCGCCGGATGCGCGTGCGCACCAATGCCGAAACCGAGACCGAATGCCGCATGGCGCGCCAGTTCGGTGCCGAAGGCATCGGCCTGTGCCGCACCGAGCACATGTTCTTCGATGCCGGCCGCATCAGCGCGGTGCGCGAGATGATCCTCGCCGATAGCGAAGCCGGCCGCCGCGCCGCGCTCGACAAGCTTCTGCCCGAACAGCGCAGCGACTTCGTGACGATCTTCGAAGTCATGGCGGGCCTGCCGTGCACGATCCGCCTGCTCGATCCGCCGCTGCATGAATTCCTGCCGCATGGCGATGGCGAATTCGAAGACCTCGCGCGCGCCACCGGTGTCGATATCGAAAAGCTGCGCCGCCGCGCGGGCGAGCTGCATGAATTCAACCCGATGCTGGGCCATCGCGGCTGCCGGCTCGGGATCACCTATCCCGAGATCTACGAGATGCAGGCGCGCGCCATCTTCGAGGCCGCTTGCCAGGTCGCCGTGGACAGCGGCGATGCGCCGGTGCCCGAGATCATGATCCCGCTGGTCGCCACGCGGCGCGAACTCGAACTGCTCAAGGATGTCGTCGACCGCGTGGCCAAGGAAGTGTTCACGGCCACCGGGACGACGCTCGAATATCTCGTCGGCACGATGATCGAACTGCCGCGCGCCGCGCTGATGGCGGGCGAAATCGCCGAAGTGGGCGAATTCTTCAGCTTCGGCACCAACGACCTGACACAGACCACGCTGGGCGTGAGCCGCGACGATGCGGGCCGCTTCCTGACGACCTATGTCGACAAGGGCATCTTCGCGCGCGATCCCTTCGTCAGCCTCGACATCGACGGGGTCGGCCAGCTGGTCGAACTCGCCGCCGAACGCGGGCGCGCGACGCGCGACGGGCTCAAGCTGGGCATCTGCGGAGAACATGGCGGCGACCCGGCCAGCATCGCCTTCTGCGAGAAGACCGGGCTCGATTACGTCAGCGCCTCGCCCTATCGCGTGCCGATTGCGCGGCTCGCGGCAGCACAGGCCAGCCTGCGCTAGGCAATTCGCTAGTCTTTCCAGCCAGTCAGCGTCAGGATCTCGAAGCTTTCGAGCACGCGGCCCTTGTTGTTCGCCTGCTTCATGAAGGCGTGTTCGGCGCGTTCGAGCGCGGCCTTGCCGAGCGGCGGGGCGGCGCTGGCCAGCACGCTGCCCAAGCCCTGGTCGCGCAGGTCGGACACCAGCCGGTGCAGCCCTCCGAACGACACCGTGAGCGTATGGCTGTCGACCACCTGGCGCTTGAACAGCGCGCGCTGAAGCAGGCCGGCAGCGGCCTGGTTGTCGATCAGTGGATGCATCCGCGCCGCGGGCCGATCGGGCTCTGCGGCGAGCATCGCCCGCCGCAGGTGCGGCAGGCTGCCCGCACCGGGAAAGCTGGCGATCATCAGTCCGTCGTCGGCCAGCGCATTGCGCAAATGGAGCAGCGCGCCGGGCAGATCGTTGACCCGGTCGAGCGATCCGAGGCTGACGATCAGGTCGTAGGGGCCGCCGTCGAGTGGACGTTCCTCGTCCAGGCTGGCGGCATCGTGTTCGTCGACCTCGGCCCCCGCGCCGCGCAGCGAAAGCGCGAGAGTACCGGTCCAGTCGCCGATTACCAGCACGCGGCCGGGCGACAGGCGGATGAATTCGAGCCGGTCGAGCACGTCCTCGACCATGTCGTCGAGCAGGTAACGCGCGGCATCGCGGTGTGCCTGGCGAACGCGCGCGCGGCGCAACCCGGCAATCCGGCGCTGGCGGGAAAAGATGCGCGGGGGAGCATGGCTGTTCATCGCCCATTGCCCTGCCGCGCTTGCCAGCGCCGTGCAAGCGGCGCACCATTGCAAGGTGTCGACAAGCCGCCTCCTGCGCGCCAGCTTCGCGCCCGTGCTGGATTTCGTCTATCCCCCACGCTGCCCAGCATGCGGCGGGGGCGTGGGCGAACAGGGCGGTTTGTGCGCCGCCTGCTGGGAGGACCTGTCGATCCCGTCGGAACCTTGTTGCGTGTCCTGCCAGCGCCCGTTCGCCAGCACCGGGCCGGGGGAGGGGGCATCCTGTGCGGTCTGCCTGGCTACGCCTCCGCTCCACGACGGGATCGCGGCGGGCACGCTCTATACCGATACGGCGCGCAAGCTGGTGCTGGCGTACAAGCACGGTCGCCGGATCGCGCTGGCCCCCTTGCTCGCGCGGCTGATCGCGGTGCGCCTCCCGCCGGCAATGGGCAACCGGGTGATCGTACCGGTGCCGCTGCACCGCAGGCGGATCTGGCAGCGCGGCTTCAACCAGGCCGCCTTGCTTGGCCGCCAATTGCACCAGCTCGGTCATGGCCCGCTGTGCGTCGACGCCCTTGTCCGCAATCGGCCGACGCCGCCGCTGGGCGGATTGGGAAAGAAGGCACGGGCCCGCACGCTGAGCGGGGCGATCACGCTGCACCCCGCGCGCGCGGGCATGATCTCGGATGCCGATGTCATCCTGGTCGACGATGTGCTGACCAGCGGGGCGACGAGCACCGCTTGTGTCCGCGCGCTCAAGCGGGGCGGCGCCCGCAGCGTAATCATCGCGTGTTTTGCGAGGGTGCTCGACGAAGCGCGCGACGCGCGCAGGACCGATAGCGCGCGGTAGAAACGAAACGCCCGGGATCTTGCGATCCCGGGCGCCACGTGACGAATATAACCGGACCGGCCTTGCGGCATGGTGCAGCCCCCCAGCATGCACCTCGGATCCATCCCTCATCGTTCCCGGATGCGCCGCAACCCCTCGATCGCGGCAGCGAACCCGGTGACCCCCTGAACCCTGGCGCTCTGATGGCACCGTTGTTCCGGTGGGCAGGCCTCACTTGCCTGCGCCGCATATGTTCCCGAAACTTCGCGATCATCAAACAGGCATTTGCAACAATGTCCGATTTTGGGTCGACTTTGTGGTTATCTTGCAACAACAGGGCGCGCAGTTTCTGATGTGAAAGGCCGAGAGAGTGAGTGAGCGTACCGACCGGGAAGCCGGCAGCGACTTCATGCCCAAGTTCGACGACAAGGGATTGCTGACCGCGGTGGTCGTCGACCATGCGACGCAGGCGGTGCTGATGGTCGGCTTCATGGATGCCGAGGCTTTGGCTGCGACGCGCGAAACCGGCCTCGCGCACTTCCATTCGCGCTCGCGCGGGAAGCTCTGGCAGAAGGGTGAGACTTCGGGCCATGTCCTGCGGGTCGAACGGATCTTTGTCGACTGCGACCAGGACGCACTGGTCCTGTCGTGCACCCCCGCGGGGCCGACCTGCCACACGGGGGCGCCAAGCTGTTTCTACCGCGAACTCGTCGGTGACGTTCTCCAACCCGTCAAGACTTGACGCTTACGTAAACGTTCCATTATGCACGCGGCATGACACAGCCGCTGCCCAACGATCCTCGTGCGCAAACCAGCGATCGCCGCCACGCCGGCGCACATATCGAACGGCCCGACGAGCTGGGGCGCGAACAATACTCGATCTCGGACCTTACCAGCGAATTCGGCTGCACCGCGCGTGCGCTGCGATTCTACGAGGACGAGGGGCTGATCGCGCCTTCGCGGATCGGCCTGACCCGCATCTATTCCAAGCGCGATCGCGCCCGTCTCGCGTGGATCATGCGCGCCAAGAACGTGGGCTTCTCGCTGACCGAGATCCGCGAGATGATCGACCTCTACGATCTTGGCGATGGCCGGGTCGAACAGCGGCGCGTCACGATCGAGAAGTGCAAGGCGCATGTCGCCAAGCTGAAGGAACAGCGTGACGATATCGACAGCTCGATCACCGATCTGACCGAGTTCATCGACCAGATCGAACGGCTCGAAACCGAATGATGTGCCGCAAGGCCCCTACAACCGACACCCCCCAACCCTAAGGACACGCAGATGCCCAGTTACACCGCGCCGACCCGCGACGCCCGCTTCATCATCAACGAGATGCTCGATCTCGCCGGCTATGCCGACCTGCCCGGCTTCGAGGCCGCCAGCGTCGATGTCACCGATGCGGTGATCAACGAAGGCGGCAAGTTCTGCGCCGAAGTGCTCGCCCCGCTGAACCAGTCGGGCGACCAGGAAGGCTGCACCCGCCACGAAGACGGTTCGGTCACCACGCCCAAGGGTTTCAAGGAAGCTTTCGACCAGTTCCGCGAAGCGGGCTGGGGCACGCTGTCGCAGCCCGAAGAATTCGGCGGGCAGGGCATGCCGCATGTCCTCGGCTTCGCCTTCGAGGAATTCGTGTCGAGCGCCAACCAGGCCTTCGGCATGTATCCCGGCCTGACCAACGGGGCGGTCTCCGCGCTGCTCGCCAAGGGCAGCCAGGAGCAGAAGGAGAAGTATCTTCCCAAGATGATCTCCAACGAATGGACCGGTACGATGAACCTGACCGAGCCGCATTGCGGGACGGATCTGGGGATGATCAGGACCAAGGCCGAACCGCAGGCCGACGGCAGCTATTCGATCACCGGGACCAAGATCTTCATCTCGGCCGGCGAACACGACATGGCGGAGAACATCATCCACCTCGTGCTGGCGAAGACCCCCGGCGCACCCGACAGCAGCAAGGGCATCTCGCTGTTCGTCGTGCCCAAGTTCCTCGTCGGCGACGACGGCTCGATCGGCGAGCGCAACGGCGTGGTCTGCGGTTCGATCGAGCACAAGATGGGCATCCACGGCAACGCCACCTGCGTGCTCAATTACGATGGCGCGAAGGGCTGGCTCGTGGGCGAGGAGAACAAGGGCCTCGCCGCGATGTTCATCATGATGAACGCTGCGCGTCTCGGCGTCGGCGTCCAGGGTCTCAGCCAGGCCGAGGTCGCCTATCAGAACGCGGTCGCCTATGCGCTCGATCGCCGGCAGGGCCGCGCTCTGACCGGCCCGGCGGAACCCGAGGCGCAGGCCGACCCGATCTTCGTGCACCCCGATGTGCGCCGCATGCTGATGGACGCCAAGGCCTTCACCGAAGGCATGCGGGCCCTGTGCCTGTGGGGCGCGCTGCAGGTCGACCTGACCCACAAGGCCAAGACCGAGGAAGAGCGCGAACAGGCCGACATGCTGATCGGGCTGCTGACCCCGGTCATCAAGGGCTACGGCACCGACAAGGGCTATGAAGTCGCCACCAACATGCAGCAGGTCTTCGGCGGCCATGGCTACATCGAGGAATGGGGCATGAGCCAGTTCGTCCGCGACGCCCGGATCGCGCAGATCTACGAAGGCACCAATGGCGTGCAGGCGATGGATCTGTGCGGCCGCAAGCTGGCGCAGAAGGGCGGCGCGGCAATCCAGGCCTTCTTCAAGGTGGTGGGCGACGACATCGCCGACGCCAAGGGCGACGATACGCTCGCCCCGATGGCCGAAGCGATCGAAAAGGCGCTGGGCCAGCAGCAGGCGGCGACGATGTGGTTCATGCAGAACGCGATGCAGAACCCCAATCATCTTGGCGCAGGCGCCCATCACTACATGCACATCATGGGCATCGTGACGCTGGGCTGGATGTGGCTGCGCATGGCGAAGGTCGCGCAGGCCGCGCTTGCCGCAGGCGGCGAGGACAAGGCCTTCTACGAAGGCAAGATCGCGACCGCGCGCTATTACATGGACCGCTACCTGCCCGACGCCGGCGCGCTGCGCCGCAAGCTCGAAGCGGGCAGCGAAAGCCTGATGGCGCTGGACGAGGACGCGTTCGCGACCGCAGCTTAACCTTCCGCAGGAAGGCATGACGGGCCGGGGGCGATCCAGTCCCCGGCCCTTTTTGTTTGCCTGGCAGGGGCTTGCGCAGGGTTCCGCAGTGGTGATCGCAGCCGCGTCGGCCCGGCACGCACCGCCTGCGGAGCAAATCAGCGCGCCCGAACATGCCTGCGTTTACCAAGATTTCGGACTTGCCGGTTAGGGAAGACCTTTCTCGGATATCCCGCCTATGACAGCCGCGTTCGTACTCAGCATCAACATGTTCATCGCCGCCCTGTTCGCGGTTGCGTTCACCGTGGTGGCGTCGACCAACCCGACGGTTCGCGGCGCGCGATGGCTAGCGGCGGCCTATGGCATTGGCGTGATCGATGTGGCGCTGGAGTTCATCCTGCCCTTGCTGGCGCAGCCCACTCCGGTCGTGGTGGCGATCTATGTCAGCTATCTGGCGGCGCTGACCTGCGGCCTGATCGGCGTCGCCCGGCATTATGGCGCAGCGCTGCCCCGGTCCGCCACCGCGATCGTCTGGCTTGCCGGGCTGGCCTTCGTCCCCGTCATGCTCGGACTGCCGTACGGCTCGGCCCTGCGGACGCTCCTCTACCAGCTCCCCTATGCGGCAATGCAGGTGCTGATGGTCGCGGTCGTCGTGCGGTCCGGCGGTAAGCTGGCGCTCGACCGGCTGCTGGTCGCGGTCGGCGCCCTCGCGGTGCTGGTCTACCTGACCAAACCCGCGATTGCCTGGTGGATCGGCACTGCGGACCACGCGCAAGCCTATCTCGCTTCCGATTATGCGGCGATCTCGCAGACGATGGGATCGGTGGTCCTGATCGCACTCGCGCTGGTGCTGCTGCTGGTCATCATGCGCGACACGACGATGGAAATGATCGCCCGGTCGGAAACCGACCCGCTTTCCGGCGCCCTCAATCGGCGCGGCTTCGAAACGCATGGTGATCGGGCGGTGGTCCGGGCCCGGCGGACCGACCAGCCCCTGTCGCTGATCACGCTCGATCTGGACCGGTTCAAGGCCATCAACGACAGTTTCGGCCACGCGGCAGGCGACAGGGTGATTGCCGATCTCGCCGGGCTGCTGGACGATACGGTGGGAAGCGACGATCTGGTCGCGCGTCTGGGGGGCGAAGAATTCGCCATCCTCCTGCCGGGGCGCACCACTGCGCAGGCCCAGGCTCTGGCCGAACGGATGCGTTGGGCGGTGGCGCGGGACCTGCCGGTGCGGCTCGACCACGCGCCCGCGGTTACCGCGTCGTTCGGCGTGGCTGAATTGCAATTCGGCGAGCGGCTTTCGGATCTTTGCCGCCGCTCCGACCTGGCGCTTTACGAAGCGAAAGCGGCCGGGCGTGACACGGTCTGTGCCGCTCCACGCCTGCGGTCCGTCAAGCCCAACGCTGAAGCGGCGGAATTTGCCGCCCCATCCGACCGATTGGTCCAATCTTTCGGTTAAGCCTGCTCCCGGACCTCGCGGCGCAATTCCGGTAGGCCGCTTACCCTATCCGAGCACTTCGTCGAACAGCGCATGCATCGCCGCCCAGCTCTGGCGGTCGGCACTTGCGTCATAGGCGGGATTGGGCGAGCCGTCGCGCATGCGCGGCGTGGTGAAGCCATGCTCGACGCCTGCGTAGCTGTGAAAATGCCAATCGGCCCCCACAGCGTCCATTTCCTCCCAGAAACCGGTAACCTGGCTGCGGGGGACCAGCGCATCGGCGTCGCCGTGGCACACCAGGATCCGCGGTATAATTGGCTTGTCGGCCGGCAGGGCGGTTTCGAGCAGGCCGTGAAAGCTTACCACGGCAGCGAGATCCTGCCCGTCGCGCGCCATTTCGAGCACTGCCATGCCGCCGAGGCAGAAACCGATCGCCATTTGCGGCACATCGGGTTCGAGCCGGCGCAGAAGATCGAGCGTGGCACGCAGGCGCTGGCGCATTGCCGGCGGGTCACCGCGCAGCCGGCCCATGGCGGCAAAAGCCTGGTCGGCATCGGACGGGGTTTCGGGCCCGTAGAAATCGCCGATAAGCACTGCGTAACCGGCATCGACGAGTGCGGCGGCCTTCGCCTCGACCGCGGGGGTGGTGTTCATGAAGGTCGGATAGATCGCCACCGCGGCGCGGGCCGGGACGGCGGGCCGCGCGTAAAGCGCGGTCAGCGCGACCGCGCCGTCTTCATATCCGACCTTCTCGAAAGGCATCACTCGGGCAGGAAATCGGGCACCGACAGGTACCGTTCGCCAGTGTCGTAATTGAAGCCCAGCACGCGCGATCCGGCAGGCAGATCGGCCAGTTTCTGCTTGATTGCGGCCAATGTCGCGCCACTGGAGATACCCACCAGCAAGCCTTCCTTCGCAGCGCACTGGCGGGCCATTTCCTTGGCATCCTCGGGATCGACCTGGATCGCGCCGTCGATTGCCTGAGTGTGCAGATTGTCGGGGACGAAGCCGGCGCCGATGCCCTGGATCGGGTGCGGGCCGGGCTGGCCGCCGCTGATGACCGGCGAGCCCTGCGGTTCGACCGCATAGGCTTTCATCGCGCTCCAGCTCTGCTTGAGCACTTCGGCGCAGCCGGTCAGGTGTCCACCGGTGCCGACCCCGGTGATCATCGCATCTATCGGCGTATCGGCGAAATCGTCGAGGATTTCCTTGGCGGTGGTGCGCGCGTGGACCTTCCAGTTGCTTTCATTGTCGAACTGGCTGGGCATCCAGGCACCTTCGGTCTGTTCGACCAGTTCCTGCGCGCGTTCGATCGCGCCCTTCATGCCCTTTTCCTTGGGCGTCAGGTCGAAGGTCGCGCCATAGGCCAGCATCAGCCGGCGGCGTTCGACGCTCATGCTTTCGGGCATGACCAGCACCAGCTTGTAACCCTTGACCGCGGCAGTCATCGCCAGGCCGATCCCGGTGTTGCCGCTGGTGGGTTCGACGATCGTGCCGCCGGGCTTGAGCTTGCCCGCCGCCTCGGCATCCTCGATCATCGCGAGGCCGATGCGGTCCTTGATCGAACCGCCCGGATTGGCGCGCTCGTTCTTCACCCAGACCTCGTGGTCGGGGAACAGGCGCGACAGGCGAATGTGGGCTGTATCGCCGATCGTGGCGAGGACGGAGTCGGCTTTCATGGCATCTGCTCCTGCAATTTCTCTTCGGGGGGAGTGTCTAACAATTCGTCAGGCGGGTCAAAGGTCCGCGTTGTCCGCAGGACGGGAAAAATTCGCGACCACAGCGCGACCGTGGCGATCGCGCCGACCCCGCCGCCGACCACCGCGATCACCGGGCCGAACAGGAAGGCGAGGCTGCCCGAGAAGAAATCGCCGAATTCGTTCGACGCGCTGATCGTCAGCAGGCTGACCGAGGACACGCGGCCGCGCTTGTCGTCGGGCGTGTGCAGCTGGATCAGCGACTGGCGGATATAGACGCTGAACATGTCCGCCGCGCCGATGATGAACAGCATGGCGAGGCTGAGCGGCATCGTCTTGGAGAGCCCGAAGACCACCGTGGCCAGTCCGAATACCGCCACCGCCCACAGCATCTTGGGCCCGACATTGGTCTTAAGCGGACGGAAGCTGAACCACAGCGCGGTAAGCGCGGCGCCCACTGCCGGCGCCATCGCCAGCTGCGCCAGCCCGGTTTCGCCGACCTCCAGGATATCGCGCGCATAGACCGGGAACAGCGCGGTCGCCCCGGCGAGAAAGACCGCGAACAGGTCGAGCGTGATCGCGCCCAGCACCATCTTGTTGCGGACCACGTAGCGCAGCCCTTCGACCATCTGGTGGATCGGGCGCCTGTTCGCCGCGCGTGCCGGCTGCTGCACCTTGCCGATGAAGCTCAGCGCGGCCAGCGATACCGCGAACAGCGCGAAGGCGGTGATATAGGGCAGGGCGGGCATTATGGCGTAGGTGTAGCCGCCGATCGCCGGGCCCACGATCATCCCGACCTGCCAGGCGATGCTCGACAGCGCGATGGCGTTGGGCAGGATCGCCTTGGGTACCAGATTGGGGGCCAGCGCGGACAGCGCGGGGCCGTTGAACGCGCGGACGATCCCGAGCACGATCGCCACGCCGAACAATACGGTGACCGTGAGCGTCTCGTTCCAGGTGAACCAGGCGAGGGTGCCCGCGCAGCCCAGCTGGGCAAGCACGGTCAGGCGGGCGATGTTGCGCCGGTCGAAATGGTCCGCCGCCCAGCCGGAGAAGGGCGTGAGCAGGAACAGCGGGATGAATTGCAGCAGACCGATCAGCGCCAGTTGGCCCGACGCCGCACCGACCCCCATCCCGCCGTCGCGTGCCAGATTGTAGGTCTGCCAGCCGATGATCAGCATCATCGCATATTGCGCCAGCGTCATCGACAGGCGGCTGAGCCAGTAGGCGCGGAAATTCGCGATCCTGAGGGGCGATGCGTCGGGGGAAAGCTTGCTGGTGTCGTTCACCCCGGACGCATGGCAGGCCCGCCTTCGGTTGTGAAGACGGGCCTGCTTGTCGTTCTAGAAGAAGCGGTTGGAAATCAGCGCAGCTTGCGAAGCCGCGGATTGGGCTGCAGCGTGTCGATCATCGCCAGGAAATCGTCGACCCGGATGATCCGTTCGAACTGGAAGCCGGCGCGGTTGTCGCGGATCCAGATGCAATAGGCCTCGATCCGGCCGATGACCGGCAAGCGCACGATCACGCGCTCGCCGCGGGCGATGTCTTCCGCATTGTCGATCATGAAGCCGTTGGAGGAGACGTTGGCGATATGCAGGTGCACGTCGCCTTTTCCGAAATGTTCGGCGATGACGGGATGGTCGACCGGATGACGCGCCATCCGGCGCTGGTCGGTTACGCTCAGTTGTGCTCCGACAGTCATGCTGGCGTTCCCTTTGAAGTGCTTAAGACGAAATATACTATGCGCGGAAAAGTCTTCCAAATGGTAAACAATCGGGGCCTTTCGACGTTCCTGATGCTCGCTTCGCCGCTTATTGCGCGCGGATGATTGCGTGCTTCTTCTTGCCCAGGCTGAGCTTGCATTCGCCGTCTTGCGCAACCGTTACCAGATGCCCCGGTTCGGTGATCACTGCCCCGTCGAGCTTGACCGCGCCTTCGGCCAGTTTGCGCTTGGCCTCGCCGTTCGAAGCGGTGAAGCCGAGCTCGGTGAGCACCGCGCCGATCCGCATGCCGTCCGCGCCCACGGCAAGCGTCGGCAGATCGCTGCCCGCGCCGCCGCCGGCGAAGGTCTCGGCCGCGGTGCGCTCGGCGAGCCGCGCGGCTTCCGCACCCCGAACGAGCGTGGTTACCTCATTGGCAAGAACCGTCTTGGCTTCGTTGATCTGCGCGCCTTCGAGCGCTTCGAGCCGGGCGATTTCGGCCAGGTCGAGGTCGGTGAACAGCCGCAGGAAGCGGCCCACGTCGCGGTCGTCGACATTGCGCCAATATTGCCAGAAGTCGTAATTTGGCAGCTGCGCTTCGTTGAGCCAGACCGCGCCCGAGGCGGTCTTGCCCATCTTGCCGCCATCGGCGGTGGTCAGCAGCGGCGTGGTCAGGCCGAACAGCTCGCTTCCATCCATCCGGCGGCCGAGCTCCATCCCGTTGACGATGTTGCCCCACTGGTCGCTGCCGCCCATCTGCAGCCGCACGCCCATGTCCTGCGCCAGGTGACGGAAGTCGTATCCCTGCAGGATCATGTAGTTGAATTCGAGAAAGGTCATCGGCTGCTCGCGCTCGAGCCGCAGCCGCACCGAATCGAAAGTCAGCATCCGGTTGACGGTGAAATGTGTGCCGACCTTCTGCAGCATTTCGATATAGCCGAGTTCGCCCAGCCAGTCCTGGTTGTCGACCATGACTGCATCGGTCGGCCCCTCGCCGAAGGTCAGCAACCGTTCGAAGACGGTGCGGATCCCCTCGATATTGGCTGCGATCGTCTCGTCGGTGAGCATCTTGCGACTTTCGTCGCGGCCGGTCGGATCGCCGATCCGCGTGGTCCCGCCGCCCATCAGCACGATCGGCTTGTGGCCCGCCTGCTGGAGGCGCCGCAGCATCATGATCTGGACGAGGCTGCCGATGTGGAGCGACGGCGCGGTGGCATCGAAACCGATATAGCCGGGGACGATCTGCCTGGCGGCAAGCGCATCGAGCCCTGCGGCATCGGTGACCTGGTGGATATAGCCGCGCTCGTCGAGCACGCGCATGAGTTCGGACGTATAGTTGTTCATGACGAGGCGCGCGCTAGCAGGTAAGGGGCGGCATGCAAATCTATCGATTGGAACCGCATCCGGCATGCCCTGCACTGGGGGTAACGGCGGTGGAGGCGCGCGTGACCGCGCACGATGCCAACTGGCTGACGCTGCGCTGGCGGATCGAGGCTGCGCATGATCTCGTCCTCCCCGGATTTGCCGGCAAGGGACGCGCCGACGGACTGTGGCAGACCACCTGCTTCGAGCTCTTCCTGCGGCCCGATGGGGACACCGCCTATCACGAGTTCAATCTGTCGCCCTCCGAGCGCTGGAATGCCTACCGCTTCTCGGCCCCGCGCGACGGCATGAGCGAATGGCCGATGCCGCGCGATGCGGTCTGCACTATGCGCCCTGGCGGCAAGTTCGCGATCTTCGATGCCGCGCTGCCCGCCGCGGGGCTGCCGCAGACCGAGTGCGCGATGGGCATCAACTGCGTGATCGAGGAGACCGGCGGGCACAAGAGCTACTGGGCGCTCGCTCATGGCAGAGACGCGCCCGATTTCCACGATCCGTCTTGCTTCACCGCGCGGCTTGGGGCAGCTAGCGCGCCATGAAATTCGGCATCGATCGGCTCGTCACGGAAGAGCAACTGCGCAAGCCGCTGGAAGGGCGCCGGGTCGCGCTGGTCGCGCATCCTGCCTCGGTAACCGCGGGCCTCACGCATTCGCTCGACGCGCTGATCGACCGCGGGGTCAATGTGACCTCCGCCTTCGGTCCGCAGCACGGGCTCAAGGGCGACAAGCAGGACAACATGGTCGAGACCGGGGACGAAGTCGATCCGCACTACGGCATCCCCGTTTTCAGCCTCTACGGCGAAGTACGGCGCCCCACCGCGCAGATGATGGACAGCGCCGACGTCTTCCTGTTCGACCTGCAGGACCTCGGCTGCCGGATCTACACCTTCGTCACCACGCTGCTGTATCTGCTCGAGGAGGCGGCGAAGGCGGGTAAGTCCGTATGGGTGCTCGACCGCCCCAATCCTGCCGGTGGGCCGGTGGAAGGAACCCTGCTCGAACCCGGTCAGGAGAGCTTCGTCGGAGCCGCGCCGATGGTGATGCGTCACGGGCTGACCATGGGCGAAATGGCGCGCTGGTTCGTCGCGCATTTCAAGCTCGACGTGGATCTGCAGGTGATCGAGATGCAGGGCTGGTCGCCCGGCCGTGCCCCCGGCTATGGCTGGCCCGAAAGCCGCATCTGGATCAATCCGAGCCCCAATGCGGCCAGCCTTAACATGGCGCGGGCCTATGCCGGCACCGTCATGCTCGAAGGCACCACGCTGAGCGAGGGCCGGGGGACGACCCGGCCGCTGGAAGTCCTGTTCGGGGCGCCCGACGTGGATGCCAAGGCGGTGCTGGCCGAAATGCATCGTCTGGCCCCGGTCTGGATGCGCGGTTCGGCGCTTCGCGAATGCTGGTTCGAACCGACTTTCCACAAGCACACGGGCGCGTTGTGCAACGGGCTGATGATCCATGCCGAAGGCGAGTTCTACGATCACCACGCGTTCCGCCCGTGGCGATTGCAGGCACTGGCTTTCAAGGCCATCCGCGCGCTTTATTCCGACTATCCGATCTGGCGCGATTTCCCTTACGAATACGAACTCGACCGCCTGGCGATCGATGTGATCAACGGGGGTTCGGTGCTGCGCGAATGGGTCGACGACAGTGAAGCAGTTCCCGACGATCTCGACCGGGTCGCCAGCGCGGACGAAGCCGCCTGGCGCGAATCGATCGCAGCGCATCTGGCTTACAGCTGACCGGTCGGGCGGCACCGGCCGTCCCTACGCGGTCGCAGGGTTGGACAGCGGCAAACTTTTCTACCCGACCGCAAGTTCGATTTTCGATCAATGGTCTTGACCTAAGGCCCCGGGAAGGCGAGCCTACTTGAAAGTGACGGGCATACCCGCGCTTCGGGAGAGGTTATAATGGCGACTGCGGCAGCACGGCAGACTGGTGGATCGGTCAGGGTTACCCTGTGGATCCTTCTGATAGTTTACATCTTCAATTTCATCGATCGGCAGATCGTCAACATCCTGGCCGAGCCGATCCGGCTCGAACTGGGTCTGAGCGATACGCAGATCGGCCTGATGACGGGCCTGGCCTTCGCACTGTTCTACACGATCCTGGGCCTGCCGATCGCGCGTTTCTCGGATCGCTCGACCACCAACCGGCCATGGCTGATCGGCGGTGCGCTGGCGATCTGGTCGGCCATGACTGCCTTGTGCGGACTGGCGCAGAATTTCATCCAGTTGCTGCTGGCGCGGATTGGTGTGGGCGTGGGCGAGGCGGGTTGCACGCCGCCTGCGCATTCGCTGATCGCGGATATGGTCGAACCATCCAAGCGCTCCTCCGCGCTGGCCTTCTACGCGCTCGGCATTCCCATCGGCACGCTGCTGGGCATGCTGATCGGCGGCCTGCTTGCCGATTCGGTCGGGTGGCGCAACGCCTTCCTGATCGTCGGGCTTCCGGGCATTGCGCTGGCCGTGGTCGTCTTCACCTATCTGAAGGATCCCCGGCGCACCGGGATGATGCAGGCCGGCACGCAGCAGTCGGCCGAACAGATGCCGATGAAAGCCGCGCTCAAGGCAATGTTCAGCTCGCGCGCTTTCGTCCTGCTGGTGGCGGCAGGTTCGGCCGCGGCCTTCCTCGCCTACGGCAAGGTGACCTGGATCACGATCTTCTTCCAGCGCACGCACGGGCTGACCCCGGGTGAAACCGGGCTGTGGTTCGGGCTGGTCAATGGCGGGGCGGGCATCGCCGGCACGGTCCTGGGCGGTTATATCGCCGATCGCTGGGGCGCCAAGAACCGCCGCCATGTGCTCACCGCGCCCGCGGTGGGCATGGTGGTGACGATACCCTTCGCGCTGCTCGCCTTCATGACCGACAACTGGCTGCTGGCGCTGTCCCTGCTGATCGTCCCGACGATCTGCAATTCGCTCTATTACGGCCCCACCTATTCGAGCGTGCAGGGCCTCGTGCCGCTGCGCGCCCGGGCGATCGCGGCCGCCGTGCTGCTGTTCTTCCAGAACCTCATCGGGCTGGGGCTGGGACCGCTGTTCTTCGGGATGATGTCCGATCTGCTGCAGCCCGCCTATGGCGAGGAAAGCGTGCGCTACGTGCTTTACGGCGCGACGTTCCTCGGGCTGCTGCCGGCGTTCTTCTTCTGGCGCTGTTCGCTGCGCCTCAATGAGGAACTCGATCAGAAGGACTAGCCGGGGCGGGCCGCGTGGCCCGCTACCCGCTGGAAGCAACGACCCCGGGCGTAAGCAACGCCCGGGGTTTTCTCATGCCCCGGTCTTGCGGCTCAGTTCGCGCATTGCGTCGTCGAGCCCGTCGAGCGTCAGCGGATACATGCGGTCGTTGACCAGCTGTTTCATCACCTTGGTCGACTGCGAATAGCTCCACTGCTTTTCGGGCACCGGGTTGAGCCACACGGTAGCCGGATAAGTACTGGTCACGCGCTGCATCCAGGTGGCGCCGGCTTCCTCGTTCATATGCTCGACGCTGCCGCCCGGATGGGTGATCTCGTAGGGGCTCATTGCCGCATCGCCGACGAACACGATCTTGTAGTCGTGCCCGTATTTGTGGAGCACGTCCCAGGTCTTGGTGCGTTCCTGCCAGCGCCGGCGGTTGTCCTTCCAGACGCCTTCATACAGGCAGTTGTGGAAGTAGAAGAATTCGAGGTTCTTGAATTCGGCCGTGGCCGCGCTGAACAGTTCCTCGGTCACCTTGATGAAGGGATCCATCGACCCGCCGACGTCGAGGAACAGCAGCAGCTTGACCGCATTGTGCCGTTCGGGCCGCATGCGGATGTCGAGCCAGCCCTGCTTGGCCGTGCCCTCGATCGTCGCATCGAGGTCGAGCTCGTCGGCGGCGCCTTCGCGGGCAAAGCGGCGCAGGCGCCGCAGGGCCATCTTGATGTTGCGCGTGCCCAGTTCCTTGGTGTTGTCGAGGTTCTTGAACTCGCGCTTTTCCCACACCTTGACCGCACGCTTGTGCTTGCTTTCCCCGCCGATCCGCACGCCCTCGGGGTTGTAGCCCGAATTGCCGAAGGGCGATGTCCCGCCCGTGCCGATCCACTTGTTGCCGCCCTGGTGGCGTTTTTCCTGTTCCTCGAGGCGCTTCTTGAGCGTCTCCATGATCTCGTCCCAGTCGCCCAGGGCCTTGATCTTCTCCATCTCCTCTTCGGACAGGAACTTCTCGGCCACTGCCTTCAGCCAGTCTTCGGGGACATCCACGGGGTTCTGCCCGTAATCGCTGAGGATGCCCTTGAAGACTTTCTGGAACACCTGGTCGAACCGGTCGATCAGCCCTTCGTCCTTCACGAAGGTCGCCCGGCTGAGGTAGTAGAAGGCTTCGGGCGATTGCTCGATCACGTCGCGGTCGAGCGCCTCGATCAGCGTGAGGTGTTCCTTGAAGCTTGCGGAAATGCCCGCAGAGCGAAGCTCGTCGACGAAATTGAAGAACATGCCGAACGGCTTAGCGCGTGTGGAGCGAGTGCACCAGTGTGTGAATCGCAACCGATTTTTACCCTCCACTAACCATCAGCGCCTAAACCTCGCTGATCAAGACGAATAAGGGGGTCGTAAGCACATGGAACTCAGCGCGATCGACAAGGGCGGCGCGTCCGCTCTCGATCAAATTCCGGCCGCCTGCGGCAAGGTCACCGTCGGCTGTTCCGATGTGGCGGGTATCGTCCAGGGCGTGATCGATTCGTTCGGCCACCTGCGCAGCGAATATGGCGAGTTGCAGGGCACCGTGCGGACGCTCGACGAAGATCAGCGCAAGGTGCTCGAAGCGAGCGACGAGGCCCGGCTGCTCTCCGAACGCGCGATCGAACGGCTCAGGCACGGTTCGACGATGATCAACAACTCGCTGAACGAGATCGGCAATCTGCTCAGCCTGGTCGAAACGCTGACCCAGCATGTCACCGGCTTTGCCGCGGCGATGGAACAGGTGCGCCGCTCCAGTCAGGAAATCGACCAGATCGCCGAGACGACCAACATCCTGGCGCTCAATGCGACGATCGAGGCGATGCGCGCGGGCGAGCAGGGCCGCACTTTCGCGGTCGTCGCCAATGAGGTGAAATCGCTTGCCAGCCAGACCCGCAAGGCAACCGAGGAGATCGGGCGGACGATCGACACGCTCGGCAACGAAGCGGGTCAGGTGATCGAGAAGATCGAAAGCGGCGCGGAAGCGAGCAGTCAGGCGAAGAACTCGGTCGGCTCGATCGAGGATACCATGCGCAGCGTCACCGAACTGCTGCTCGAGGTCGACGGCCAGCAGGACCTGATTGCGCGCAACACCGCCACCATTTCGGGGCATGTCCACCGCGTGCAGGGTGTGCTTGACGATTTCGACGAAGCGGTCACGGTCAACGAAACCAAGCTCGGTACGGCGCATGCCCGGATCGAGGATCTGGAAATGACCGCGAGCGAGATGTTCGACCAGCTGGTCAAGGCGGACCTTTCGCCCGATGACAGCCGGATGGTCGAACAGGCGCGCCGTTTCGCGGCGGAAGTCGCCGGCGTCGCCGAAGCCGCGATTGCCGACGGATCGCTCAGCATGGACCAGCTGTTCGACCGAGATTACCAATACGTCCCCGGCACCAACCCCGAACAGTACCGCACTGCACTGAGCGATTGGGCCGATGCGAACTGGCGCCCGATCAACGACCGCGTGGTCGCGCAGGGCGGGCCGATCCTGATGTGTTCGGAAGCGGATATGAACGGCTTCCTGCCGACGCATATCACCGATCGCTGCCGCGCGCCGACCGGCGATGTCACGCATGATACGACCTACTGCCGCAACGGGCGCGTCATGCTCTATGCGATCGACAAGAAGGCCAAGAGCCAGACCGATCCCTACATGATGGCGGTGTACCGGCAGGAAGGCGACGGCCGGAACTATGTCGTCGTGCGCAATGTCTATGTCCCGCTGGTCATCAACGGCCGCCGCTGGGGCGATTTCGAACTGGCGTACAGCTTCAACTGACGGCGGCTTTCCAGACGCGAAAGGGGTCGCGAACCATATCCGGTCCGCGCCCCTTTCACATGCGTATTTCGCTGTGCGCGATCAGCTCTGGCGGCGGGCCATGAAGGCGAGCCGTTCGAACATCATGATGTCCTGTTCGTTCTTCAGCAGCGCGCCATGCAGCGGCGGGATCGCGGCATTGGGGTTGGCATCCTGCAGCACTTCGAGCGGCATGTCCTCGTTGAGCAGTAGCTTGAGCCAGTCGAGCAGTTCGCTGGTCGAGGGCTTCTTCTTCAGACCCGGCACTTCGCGGATTTCGTAGAACACTTCCATCGCCTTGGTCACCAGGCTCTTCTGCACCCCGGGGAAGTGGACTTCGATGATGTCGCGCATCGTCTCGGTGTCGGGGAACTTGATGTAATGGAAGAAGCAGCGGCGCAGGAAGGCGTCGGGCAGTTCCTTCTCGTTGTTCGAGGTGATGACCACGATTGGGCGTTCCTTCGCCTCGATCCGCTCATGCGTTTCGTAGACGTCGAAACTCATGCGATCGAGTTCCTGCAACAGGTCGTTGGGGAACTCGATATCGGCCTTGTCGATCTCGTCGATCAGCAGCACGGGCAGCTTTTCGGAAGTGAAGGCTTCCCACAGCTTGCCGCGCCGGATGTAGTTGGAAATGTCATGGACGCGCTCGTCACCGAGCTGGCCGTCGCGCAGGCGGGCCACCGCGTCATATTCGTAAAGGCCCTGCTGCGCCTTGGTGGTCGACTTGACGTTCCATTCGATCAGCGGTGCGTCGAGCGCCTTGGAAATCTCGTGCGCCAGAACCGTCTTGCCCGTTCCCGGCTCGCCCTTGACCAGCAGCGGACGCCTTAGCGTAACAGCGGCATTGACCGCGACCTTGAGGTCGTCGGTCGCGATATAGGATTTGGTGCCTTCAAAACGGGTCGGTTCTGTCATCGGTTTTCCCTTGCAACTTTACGTTAGCGTTAGGGGCCGGGCACCGCTCGTGCAAGGGGGCGTTATGGGTTCAGACGCGAGGGAGATTGCATGCCTACCGAAACGATCACGATCGCCACCGATGCGGGGCACGAGCTGACCGGCTCGCTGGAAATGCCGACCGGGCTGGTGCGCGGGGCGGCGCTGTTCGCGCATTGCTTCACCTGCACCAAGCAGAGCCGCGCGGCGGTCAGCGTGGCGCGCGCGTTGTCGCGTGAAGGCATTGCCTGTCTGCGGTTCGACTTCACCGGGCTGGGCGGCAGTGAAGGCGACTTCGGCCGTGCCGGTTTCGCCACCGATGTCGCCGACCTGGTCGCTGCGGCCGAGGACCTGCTGCACCGGTTTGCGCAGCCCGTCCTGCTGGTCGGGCACAGCCTCGGCGGGGCGGCGGTGCTCGCTGCGGCAGACGATCTGGGATTCGACAAGGTCGCCGCGATCGCCACCATCGGCGCGCCCAGCGATGTGCCGCATGTGCTGGCCCGGATCGAAGGCGATATCGACGCCATCCGCGAGCAGGGGGAAGGGCCGGTCACGATCGGTGGCCGCGATTTCTCGCTCAGCCGCGAATTCATCGAGCGGGTGGAGGCGATCGACCTGCTCGAGGAAGTCGGCAAGCTGCGTTGCCCTTTGCTGTTCCTCCATTCGCCGACGGACGATATCGTCGGTATCGAGAATGCCAGTGCGCTGTTCGGCGCGGCACGGCATCCCAAGAGCTTCGTCAGCCTCGAAGGCGCCGACCACCTGCTGCTCGACCGCCAGTCGGCAGAATTCGCAGCTGGCATGATCGCCGCTTGGGCCAAGCGCTATCTCCCGCTGCGCGACGACTGGCCGCTGCCCGAAGAAGGGATCGTCGCCAAGACCGGCCACGGCAAGTTCGGGACCGAAGTGCATACCTCGAACCACAGCTTCGTGGCCGATGAACCGCGCAGCTATGGCGGCGACGACAGCGGCCCGACGCCCTACGACCTGCTCAACGCGGCGCTGGGTACCTGCACGGCAATGACAATGAAGATGTATGCCGACCGCAAGGGCTGGCCGCTCGAGGGCGTGACCGTGGAAGTCACGCATGAGCGCAACCACGCGGATCGCTGCGACCACGCCGAAGCCATGGCGGAAGGCACCAAGATGCAGGCGCTTAACCGGCGGATTGCAGTGCACGGCGACGCGCTGGATGCAGACCAGCGCCGCCGGATCATCGAAATCGCCGACAAATGCCCGGTCCACGAGACCCTTGAGGGCGGGTTGCATATACATACAAAGAATCTAGTCTAGTGATGTGTCAGAGGAGGGGGTCAATGAAACATCGGGCAGTTTTTTTACTAAGCGCACTCCTATTGTCGGGTTGTAAGACTATCCCGTCGCCGGTTACAGTTTCGGATACGCACGACAAGCATGCTATGTTGAAGCAGGATTTAGTATGGGAAATCGGCAATAGCGGAAGGACGATCGTCGTACCTGCAGGCTTTGTGACGGACTATGCGAGTGTGCCTCCTGTGCTTCGTTCGCTTGTTGGAACTCGCGGAAAATATAGCCGTGCTGCTGTCGTGCACGATTACCTTTACTGGTCACAAGTTTGTAGCCGCGCCCAATCGGACAATCTGATGATGATCGGAATGAAAGAATCGAATGCATCCAAACTGAAGGCCTGGGCCATTCATTCGGGTGTTTCTTATGGTGGCGGCTATGCATGGAAAGAAAATGCAGACAATCGTGAAGCAGGTTATCTGAGGGTGATACCTATGTCTTCTTGGGATGGATTCGACGATTACTACTGGCCACAATATCAAAAAGCCCTGCGAGATAACGACGTATCGGAACGAGGCTATGTACGCGACAACTCGTTCTGCTACCTAGGCAATTCTACCGAAGTTCCTTTGCGTTAGGCGTCGATCATCTCGCGGTCCATGTCGCCGGCATTGTTCTGGATGAAGTTGAACCGGTGTTCGGGATTGCGGCCCATTAGCTGGTCGACCAGCTCCTTGACCACCGCGCGCTGTTCGAACTCGGCGGGCAGGGTGATGCGGATCAGGCTGCGGGTCTCCGGGTCCATCGTGGTTTCGCGCAGCTGGGCGGGGTTCATCTCGCCGAGCCCCTTGAAGCGGCCGACATCGACTTTCTTGCCCTTGAACACGGTGGCCTCGAGTTCGGCGCGATGTTCGTCGTCGCGGGCATAGCGGCTCTCCTTGCCCGCGGTCAGGCGATAGAGCGGGGGCTGCGCGAGGTAGAGATGCCCGCCGCGCACCACTTCGGTCATTTCCTGGAAGAAAAAGGTCATCAACAGCGTGGCGATATGCGCACCGTCGACATCGGCGTCGGTCATGATGATGATGCGATCGTAGCGCAGGTTTTCAGGCTCGCAGTCCTTGCGCGTGCCGCAGCCCATCGCCAGCGTCAGGTCGGCGATCTCGCTGTTGGCGCGGATCTTGTCCGCCGTGGCACTGGCCACGTTGAGGATCTTGCCGCGGATCGGCAGGATCGCCTGCGTCTTACGGTTGCGCGCCTGCTTGGCGCTGCCGCCCGCAGAATCGCCTTCGACGATGAACAGTTCGGTCTCGCCTTCGCCTTCGCCCGAACAATCGGTCAGCTTCCCGGGCAGGCGCAGCTTCTTGGCATTGGTCGCGGTCTTGCGCTTGATCTCGCGTTCCTGCTTGCGCCGCAGGCGCTCGTCCATGCGCTCCATGACCTGGCCGAGCAGCGCCTTGCCGCGGTCCATATTGTCCGACAGGAAATGATCGAAATGGTCGCGGACTGCGTTCTCGACCAGCCGTGCCGCTTCGGGCGAGGTCAGCCGGTCCTTGGTCTGACTCTGGAATTGCGGATCGCGGATGAAAACCGAGAGCATGACTTCGGCACCCACCATGACATCGTCGGCGGTCAGGTCCTTCGCCTTCTTCGCGCCGGTCAGCTCGCCGAAGGCGCGCAGGGCCTTGGTCAGCGCAGCGCGCAGGCCCTGTTCGTGCGTTCCGCCGTCAGGGGTGGGCACGGTGTTGCAATACCAGCTGGTCGACCCGTCCGAATAGAGCGGCCAGGCGATCGCCCATTCGACGCGCCCGGCCTCGTCGGGAAAATCCTGCGTGCCGGCAAAGGGCTGCGCGGTGACGCATTCGCGACCGCCGAGTTGTTCGGCCAGGTGGTCCGCAAGGCCGCCGGGGAATTTGAACACCGCTTCGGCGGGTACATCGTCGCTGGTCAGGCTGGGCGCGCATTTCCAGCGGATTTCGACCCCCGCGAAGAGATAGGCTTTCGAGCGCGCCAGCTTGAACAGCTTCTTCGGATGGAACTGCCGGTCGCCGAAAATTTCGGTGTCGGGCACGAAGCTGACCGTGGTTCCGCGGCGGTTGGGGGTAGGGCCGAGCTGTTCGATCGGCCCGAGCGTTTCGCCGCGTGAGAATTTCTGTGCGTAGAGTTGCTTGTCGCGTGCCACTTCGACGCGCGTATCGCTCGACAGCGCGTTCACCACCGATACGCCGACGCCATGCAGGCCGCCGCTGGTGGCATAGGCCTTGCCCGAGAACTTGCCGCCCGAGTGCAGTGTCGAGAGGATCACCTCGAGCGTCGACTTGCCCGGATATTTGGGATGTTCACCCACCGGGATGCCGCGCCCGTTGTCGCTGACGACGACGCGATTGCCTTCCTCGAGCCGCAGTTCGATCCGTGTCGCGTGCCCGGCCACGGCTTCGTCCATCGCGTTGTCGAGCACTTCGGCCACGAGATGGTGCAGCGCGCGGTCGTCGGTCCCGCCGATATACATGCCCGGACGCCGCCGGACAGGTTCGAGCCCCTCGAGGACTTCGATCGAGGAAGCGTCGTAATCGCCGCTGGACGTGGGCGTGTTTTCGAACAGATCGTCGGACATGCTGCAGGAATACCGCTCTAGGCCGCTGCCTTACAAGCGGCGCGGCCGGATTTACCCACCGTACCGAGGCCGGGGCGCGCGGGCCGCGTCCAGCGGGGCGGGGACGAGGTCAGAAACGGGCCGGGGCGTTCTCGACCACCACGACCGCACCGTCACGGACCTCGCGGACCTCGAAGGCGCGTTCGACGAGGCCGTTGGGGCCGAAGCGGAAGGCGCCGTCGAGACCCAGGAAACCGTCCTCGCTGCGCAGCGCCCGGTCGGGGAAATCGCGGCCGACGCGCCAGTCGCGCGCCACGCGCAGCGTCAGCAACACCGCGTCATAGCCGAGCGTGGCGATGCGATAGGGCTGGCTGCCGAAGCGCGCCTCGTAACTGTCGACGAACCGCTTGTAGCGATTGTCGGACACAGCCGAGAACAGCGCGCCGCGCAGCGCGGAGGCCCGCGTTACCGAGCCTTCGCCGCTCCACAATTCGGTGCCGAGCAATTGCGGTGTGCCGCCGGCACGCGGCTTGAGCACGCCGGCCGCCTGCGCCGCGAGACGCGCGCCGTCGGCGATCAGCACGGTGTCGTACCCGCCATGCGCCTTGAGCCGTTCGGCGGCGCTGACGATCGACGTATTGCCGCGGGCGTAGCGTTCGGTCCACACCATGGTGCCGCCATAGGCCGCCACCGCGCGGCGGGCGGCCTCCTCGGCACGGGCGCCATATTCGCCATCGGGAGCGATGATGGCGAAATTCTGCGATCCGCGGCTGCGCGCATATTGCACTGTCCGCATGATCGACTGCTCGGGAATGTGCCCCATGATCAGCACGTCGGGTCCGGCCGCGCCGGTATCGTTCGAGAAGGAAATGACCGGGACGTCCGCCGCCCGCGCCGTGGCGGTGATCGACGGGATGTTCGACCCGAGCAGCGGGCCGAGGATCAGCTTGTTGCCCTCGGCGATCGCCTGGCGCGCTGCCGCTTCGGGGCCCTTGGCGGTATCGTAGCTGGTAATCCGCAGATTGCTGGCATTGGTGTCGAGCAGGGCCATGGTGGTGGCGTTGGCGATCGACTGGCCCACGGCGCCGTTGGTGCCAGACATCGGTACCAGCAGCGCGATGCGGTGGCGCGTTTCGTCGCTCGGCAGGCTCTGGGTCGGTTCGGGGGTCGGCGTGGTGACCACCGGTCCGGCGCGGTCGGCGCCCTTGGGAATGACCGAACAGGCCCCCAGCAGGGCGGCCAGCCCCACGGTTACCATTGCCCGGCGGTCGATAGTCCAGCGCTTCATCTTGCCGCGTCCCTCATTCTTGGTTCAAAGGAGGGGGGTGACAGATGCGCCCACTCCCGAAACTGCCCTTACACCCGGGCTCTATATCGTCGCCACCCCGATCGGCAACCTAGGGGATATCACATTGCGCGCGGTCGACGTGCTGCGCCGCTGCGACGGGGTCGCGTGCGAGGATACGCGCGTCACCGGCAAGCTGCTCAAGCATCTGGGGATATCGAAGCCGATGTGGCGCTATGACGACCACAGCGAACACCGCGACCGCACCCGGCTGGTCGAATCGATGCGCGATCGCGCGGTCGCGCTGGTCAGCGATGCGGGCACGCCGATGGTTTCCGATCCCGGCTATCGCCTCGTCAACGACTGCCGCGCCGAGGGTATTCCGGTGACCGCGCTGCCCGGCGCCTGCGCCGCGGTCACGGCGCTCGCGCTCAGCGGACTGCCCAACGACCGCTTCCTTTTCGCCGGCTTCCTGCCGAACAAGGACAAGGCGCGGCGCGAAACGCTGGAGGAACTGGCCGATGTCGACACGACGCTGGTGTTCTATGAAACCGCACCGCGACTGACCAAGTCGCTGGCTGCCATCGCCGAGGCGCTGCCCAACCGCAATGTCGCCGTGGCGCGCGAGCTGACCAAGCTGCACGAGGAACTTCGCCCCGGCCTGCCGCACGGCCTGATCGCCTATTACGAGGCGCATCCCCCGAAGGGCGAGATCGTACTGCTGGTCGGGCCGCCGCCCGAGCGCGTGGCCAGCCCCGAATACGCCGAACAATTGCTCGCCGATGCACTGCGCACGCTCAAGCCGTCGCAGGCCGCGGGGCAAGTGGCGAAAGCGACCGGGCTCGATCGCAAGGAACTCTACGCCAGGGCGCTGGAACTGCGGTCCGAATGACGCGCAGGCTGGCCGAGAAACGCGGCCGCGACGGCGAAACCCGCGCTGCGGTCTGGCTCAGGGCCAAGGGCTGGCAAATCCTCGACCGGCGGGTCAAGACACCGGCGGGCGAGATTGACATTGTCGCCAGAAGAAGCGGGGTGATCGCCTTCGTCGAAGTGAAGTGGCGCCGCCGGCGCGCCGATCTCGATCACGCAGTCGACGAACACCGGCTGTCGCGCGTGGCCGCTGCCGTGGAAGCGGTGGCGCATCGCTATGCCGGAAGCGGCGAAGATATCCGGCTCGACGTGATCCTGCTTGCACCGGGCAGCTTCCCTCGCCACATCGCCAACGCATGGCAGCCCTGAGCTCCGCTTGCACGTCCGGTGCGCAGCGGGTGGTGAGCGGGCCGGCCGGAATTCCCTACCGTGCCCGGCACCGCCCGGACACGCCAAGCGAAAGGTAAGTGCATGTCGCTCCGCGTTGCCATCCAGATGGACCCGCTCGAAAGCATCAGGATTGCGGGCGACAGTTCGTTTGCGCTGATGCTGTCGGCTCAGGCACGCGGCCACGAGCTGTGGCATTACGATGTCACCAGCCTGGCCTATGAAAGCGACGGCACGCCCCGCGGGCGGATCACCGCGCATGCCGCGCCGGTGACGGTCCAGCGGGTCGAGGGCGACCATTACACCGTCGGGGAACGGCGCCGGATCGATCTGGCGCAGGATATCGACGTTGTGCTGATGCGGCAGGATCCGCCGTTCCATCTCGGCTATATCAGTGCCGCCTTGCTGCTCGACCGGCTCAAGGGCACCACGCTGGTGGCTAACGATCCGCGCGAAGTGGTCAATGCACCGGAAAAGATGTTCGTGCTCGATTACGCGCGGTTCATGCCGCCGACGCTGGTCGCGCGGCATCTCGACGATCTGCGCGATTTCCAGAAACGCCACGGTTCGGTCGTGGTGAAGCCGCTGCATGGAAATGGCGGGAAGGCGATCTTCCGCATCGACGAGCAGGGCACCAACCTGTCCGCGCTGTCCGAAGTGTTCGACCAGACCTGGCCCGAACCGCACATGGTCCAGCCGTTCCTCCCCGAAGTCAGCGAAGGCGACAAGCGGATCGTGCTGGTCGATGGCAAATTCGTCGGCGCGATCAATCGCTTCCCGGGTGAAGGCGAGTTCCGTTCGAACCTTGCGCAGGGCGGCCATGCGGAAGCGGCGACGCTGACCGCGCGCGAGGAAGAAATCTGCGCGGCGATGGGACCCGAGCTCGAACGGCGCGGGCTGGTCTTCGTCGGCATCGACGTGATCGGAGGCAAATGGCTGACCGAGATCAACGTCACCTCGCCCACCGGCATCGTCGCGATCGACAAGTTCAACGGGACCGACAGTGCGGGCCTGATCTGGGATGCCATCGAACGCCGCCACGCGGCGATGTAGGACCGTTGGCGCGGCCGGGCCGTTAGGGCACCTATGCACGAATTTATCCTCCGCGCGATCGAGCAGGGCGGGCTGCTGGGCATTTTCCTGCTCATGGCAGTCGAGAACATCTTCCCGCCGATCCCGTCCGAAGTGATCATGGGGCTGGGCGGGGTCGCGGTATCGCGCGGAACGATGGATTTCTGGCCGCTGATGATCGTCGGCACGGTCGGTTCGACCGCGGGCAATTACGTCTGGTACTGGCTGGGCGACCACTGGGGGCGCACGCGGCTCGAACCCTTCGTCAACCGCTGGGCGCGCTGGCTGACGATGGAGTGGCAGGATGTCGAACGCGCGCAGGGCTTCTTCCAGCGGCACGGGCCCTGGGTAGTCTTCGTCTTCCGCTTCACCCCGGTCTTTCGCACGATGATCTCGCTGCCGGCGGGACTAGCGCATATGGGGCTGTGGCGGTTCCTCGGCTTCACCTTTGCCGGGGCCTTCATCTGGAACCTGCTGCTGGTCGAGAGCGGACGGCGGCTGGCGGTATGGCTCGCCGAATCGCAAGAGGTGCTCGGCTGGATCACCCTCGGCCTGCTCGGCCTGACGCTGGTTGGCTATGCGTGGCGGGTCGTGACCTGGAAACCGCGCGCCGAACGCTAGTCCTGTTCGCGCGGATGGGCCTTGCGATAGGTATCGAGCAGGGTGGCCGCATCGACCTTGGTATAGATCTGCGTCGATCCCAGGCTGGCATGGCCCAGCAGTTCCTGCAGGCTCCTGAGATCGGCCCCGGCACCCAGCAGATGCGTGGCGAAGCTGTGGCGCAGCGCATGCGGCGTGGCGCTATCGGGCAGGCCGAGCGACCTGCGCGCCCGCGCGGTCGCCTTCTGCAGCACGCCCTGTGACAATGCGCCGCCCTTTGCCCCGCGGAACAGCGGCTCCGATTGGGTGAGCGGCCACGGGCACCGGGCGACATAATCGGCCACCGCCTCGCGAATGATCGGGAGCAACGGGACCACGCGCTGCTTGCCGCCCTTGCCGGTCACGGTCAGCCGTTCGCCCAGCGGCAGGTCGGCGCCGGTCAACGACAGCGCTTCGGCAATCCGCAGGCCGGCACCATAGAGCAGCAGCAAGACCGCGCGATCGCGCGCGCCGATCCAATCGTCGCTCGCCAGTTCGGCAACCGTATCGGCCAGCCCGACCGCATCGTCGGGCGTTACCGGGCGCGGCAGTCCCTTCGCAATACGCGGACCGCGCAGCCGCGGGGGTTCGGATACCGCGTGGCCAGCCTGCGCGCGGGCAAAGGCGATGAACCCCTTGAGCGCAGACAGTTCGCGCGCGGCGGAGGCATTGGAAAGCCCGTCGGCCCGGCGCGATGCCAGATGCGTACGCAACCGCGTTGCCGGCAATCGGGCTACCTCGTCCCATGTCGCCAGATCCATCCGCGTCAGCAGCCGCTGCGCCGCCGTGCCATAGGCCCGTACCGTGTGCGGCGAGCGCCGCAGCCCGAGGGCCAGATGGTCGTGCCAGGCCGCGAGCATGTCGGCGCCGGTCATGAGGTGACGAGGTCTGCCTGGACCAGCTCGCCGAGCAGCGCGTCGAGCACCGGCATTCCGCGCGGCGTGACACCGATCCGCGGCCCGTCGGACCACGCCATGCCCAGATCGCGGTAGAGTGCCAGCTTGCGGGCGTCGATCAGCGTTTCGGGCTGCGCGCCGAAGCGCTGTGCCAGCTGCGCGAGGTCGACGCCTTCGAGCAGACGCAGCCCCATCAGCAGCGCCTCGCTCGCCTGTTCGCTGCGCCCCAGCGGCCGCGCCTCGGCGATCCCGTGCTGCTGCGCTGCAAATGCGCCCAGATAGTTCTCGGGCTTGCGGTGGCGCACCGTGGCGGTGTCGCAGCGCCTGCCATGCGCGCCGGGTCCGATCCCGATATAGTCGAGATAGCGCCAATAGGTCAGGTTGTGGCGGCTCTCCTGGCCGGGACAGGCATGATTGCTGGTCTCGTAGGCGGGTAGTCCCGCCGCCTCGGTCATTTCGCGGGTGAGGGCGAAGAGGTCGGCTGCCGGGTCGTCTTGCAGCGGTGCGAAGATCCCCTGGCGGACATCGGTGGCAAACCGTGTCGAGGGTTCGATCGTCAGCTGGTAGAGCGACATATGGTCGGTACCGAGCGCAAGCGCGCGGCCCAGCTCGGCGTGCCAATCGGCCTCGGTCTGACCGGGGCGGGCATAGATGAGATCTATCGAAACGCGTTTGAAATGCCGCTGTGCGACTTCCAGCGCCTGCAGTGCTTCGCTTGCGCCATGCAGCCGGCCGAGGAAACGCAACGCCTCGTCGTGCAGGCTCTGGACGCCCAGCGACACCCGATTGACCCCGGCCATGGCCAGATCGGCGAAATTGGCTGCCTCCACGCTGCTGGGATTGGCTTCAAGTGTGATCTCGACAGCGGGATCGAAACCCCACAACCGATCGGCTTCGGCGATCAGTTCTGCCACCAGGCTGGGCGGCATCAGAGACGGTGTTCCGCCGCCGAAAAAGATGCTTGTCAGCGGTTCTTCAGAATTTGCCTGAACATGTTCATGGCGCATGTCCGCTATGAGCGCGTCTTTCCAGACGGCGGTCTCCGCAGTTTTCCGGACATGGCTGTTGAAGTCGCAATAAGGGCATTTTGCGATGCAGAAAGGCCAGTGAATGTAGAGTGCGCGGGCCAATTGTGAGTTTACCCAATCTTAACGATCGTAACCGATTTGCCCGACGCATGAAGAGCGTAGGAAATCGCAGAATGTCGTGGTTCGGTGCTTTGTCTGTGGCGTGTGCCATGGCCTTGGGCCTCGCTGCAAGCGGTTCGTCGACTCCCGCAGCGGCGAATGGCGCGTTCACCCACTCCCGCGCGCTGCACACTGCGACCGATCGGCACCTCGCCGCGCGGATCCTGCGCGCGCATAATGAGGAGCGCCATCGCCTGCGTCTCCAGCCGCTCAAGTGGAACGTCCATCTCGAACGCGAGGCGGAGGAATGGGCACAGCATCTCTCGCGCATCGGCCGGCTCCAGCATGCCGACAGCCGCCAGCGCAACCGGACGGGCGAAAACCTCTGGATGGGGACCGCCGGTCACTGGCCGGTCGAGACCATGGTCGACATGTTCATCGCCGAAAAACGGCATTACCGCCACGCCCGCTTCCCCGATATCTCGCACACCGGCAATTGGGCGGATGTCGGGCATTACACGCAGGTGGTCTGGCGAGACACGCAGGAAGTGGGCTGCGCCGTCGCTACCGCCGCGGGCAACGATGTGCTGGTTTGCCGCTATTGGCCCGCCGGCAACATCTGGGGTCAGAAGCCCTACTGAGGCTTAGCCGAACTGCTCCGCGACCAGCTTCGCAAACGCATCGGCGCGGTGACTGATCGCGTGTTTCTGCGCCGGTTCGATCTCGGCAAAGGTCTGCTCGCTGCCCTCGGGCACGAACACCGGATCGTAACCGAAGCCCATTTCGCCACGCGGCGGCCAGGTGAGGCTGCCGGGAGCGGTGCCTTCGTAGACCGCGTGCTCGCCATCGGGCCATGCCAGTGCCAGCACGCAGTGGAACGCGCAGGACCGGTCTACATCCGCGCCCTGTTCCTGCAACAGCCCCTCGACCTTGCCCATCGCCATGTACCAGTCGCGGCCCGGATCGCCTTCGAACCACTGCCGTTCGGCCCAGTCGGCGGTATAGACGCCCGGCCGCCCGCCGAGCGCAGCGACCGACAGGCCGCTGTCGTCGGCGAGCGCGACGATGCCCGACGCCTCCGCCGCTGCGCGTGCCTTGAGCATCGCGTTCTGGACGAAGGTGGTGCCGGTTTCGGCCGGTTCGGGCAGACCCAGCGACCCGGCCGACAGGCATTTCATGCCATGCGGTTCGAGCAGCGCGGAAATCTCTTTCAGCTTGCCGGCGTTATGCGTGGCAATAACCAGAGAGCCCGAACCGAGCCGGCGCGTCATTTGCGCGTGGCCTCGTCCTGCGCCTTGAATATCTGTGCGCAGCCCATCTGCGCCAGCCGCAGCAGGCGGAGGAAGGCTTCCTCGTCATAGGGCGCGCCTTCGGCGGTTGCCTGCGCCTCGGCGATCTTACCGCCTTCGATCAGCACGAAATTGGCGTCGGCATCGGCATTGCTGTCCTCGGGATAGTCGAGATCGAGCACGGGCGTGCCTTGGTAGACCCCGCAGGATATCGCCGCGACCTTGGCGGTGATCGGGTCCTGCGTGATGTCGCCCGACTTGAGCAGCCCGTTGACCGCGAGGCGCAGTGCGACCCACGCGCCCGAGATCGACGCCGTGCGCGTGCCGCCGTCGGCCTGGATCACGTCGCAATCGAGCGTGATCTGCCGTTCGCCGAGCTTCTTGTGATCGACGACCGCGCGCAAGCTGCGTCCGATAAGCCGCTGGATTTCCTGCGTCCGGCCGCTCTGCTTGCCCTTGGCCGCCTCGCGCTGGCCGCGCGTATGCGTGGCGCGCGGAAGCATCGAATATTCGCCGGTGACCCAGCCTTCGCCCTTGCCGCGCAGCCACGGCGGGATGCGTTCTTCAACGCTGGCGGTGCACAATACCCGCGTCTCGCCGAAGCTGATCAGGCAGCTGCCCTCGGCGTGCTTGGTGTAACCGGTTTCGATAGTGATGGCGCGCATTTCGTCGGGCGCCCGGCCGGAAGGTCGCATGGGGTTCTCCATTGCAGTCGGATCTCGCGAGTGCCTGTGGCGCAAGCCCCTTGAGGCCGCAAGGGGAGTGGTTAGATAGGGGGCATGAATTCCCCGCCGCTCAACGATCTTACAGAACGCGCCCGCGAGATATTCCGTCTCGTCGTCGAAGGCTATCTCGACAGCGGCTCGCCGGTCGGATCGAAGGCGCTCGCGGGCGAGGGGCGCGTCAACCTTTCTCCCGCCTCGATCCGCAACGTGCTGGCCGATCTCGAGGCGCGCGGCCTTCTGTCCGCGCCGCATACGAGCGCGGGGCGCATGCCCACCGATACGGGCTTGCGGCTGTTCGTCGACGCGATGATGCAGGTGGCCGAACCGACGCGCGAGGAACGCGACGCGATCGAGCAGCGGCTGGGCGAGCCCGGACCGATCGAACGCGCGCTGGAGGAAACCAGCGCGCTGCTGTCCGACCTCTCGGGGGCGGCGGGCATGGTCATGGTGCCGACGCGCGAGCCGCGCCTGGCGCAGGTCTCGCTCACCGCGCTCGACACGCACCGCGTGCTGGCGGTGCTGGTCGGCGAAGACGGCCAGATCGAAAACCGGATCATCGCGCTGCCCGCCGAAGCGCTCGGCACGTCTCTGGAACAGGCCAGCAACTACCTCACCGCGCGCAGCGCGGCCGTACGCTGGCCGAAGCGGCCAGCGCGGTGGAGGAGGAGATCGCCAGCGGGAAATCGGCGCTCGACGAAGCCAGCAGCGATCTGGTGCGCCGCGGTCTAGCGACCTGGAGCGAGGATGCCGCGAAACGGCCGGTGATGATCGTGCGCGGGCAGGCCAACCTGCTCGACGAGGCGGCGCTGGGCGATATCGAGCGCGTCCGGTCGCTGCTCGACGATCTGGAAAGCAAGCAGTCGGTCGCCAGCCTCCTCGAACGCGCGCGCCGCGCCGAAGCGATGCGGATCTTCATCGGCAGCGAGAACCGCCTGTTCTCGCTTTCGGGATCGTCGGTCATCGCCTCGCCCTATCGCGACCGCGAGGGCAGGGTGGTCGGCGTGCTGGGGGTGATCGGCCCGACGCGGTTGAATTACGCGCGGGTCGTCCCCATGGTTGATTTCACCGCCCGTTCCTTGGGCAAACGCATTGGCTGACAGGGTTTTTACGTGACCGACGAAAACAACAACGAACCGCAGAAAAAGGCGGTCGACGACGAAGTGCTACGCGAAATGGAAGGCGTGCCCGAACATCTGCGTGACGATGCGGATGAAGCGGGCGACGAAACGCCGGTCGAGGATGCGCTCGCCAAGCTCAAGGGCGACCTCGAAACCGCGATGCAGGACGTGCTCTATGCCCGCGCGGAAACGCAGAACGTGCGCCGCCGCATGGAAAAGGACGTCCAGGACGCGCGCAATTACGCAGCGACCAATTTCGCCCGCGACGTGCTGAGCGTGGCGGACAATCTGGCCAGAGCGCTCGACCATGTGCCCGATGAATTGCGCGATCACGAGAAGGCCAAGAATTTCATCTCGGGTATCGAGGCGACCCAGCGCGAACTCGAGAAAGTGTTCGCCAGCAATGGCATCACCCGCATCGCGGCCAAGGGCATGCCGCTCGATCCCAACCAGCACCAGGCGATGATGGAAGTGCCGAGCGACGAAGTCGAACCGGGCACCATCGTGCAGGAAATGCAGGCCGGCTACATGATCAAGGACCGCTTGTTGCGCCCGGCCATGGTCGGCGTGGCGAAGAAACCGGACTGATTGCCGGACAAGGGGAAGTGACGATGAGGACTGCGATCTACGGTGCGGCGGTCCTCGTCGCCGCTTCGCTGGCAGCGCCGGTGGCAGCGCAGGATACGCCTGCCACGCGGCTTTCGACGCTGGCGGATGCCTTCTACGACTACCGGCTCGAACAATTCGGCCAGATCGAGACTGCCAACGGCAGCACCCGGCGCGGCCCCGCGCTGTGGTCGGTCGCACCCGAAGCGCAGCGGGCACGGGCGGCGCAATATGCCGATTACCTCGCCCGGCTCGATGCCATCGACCTGTCCGCCCTCGACGCGACGGAGCGCACCAATGCGCTGGTGCTGCGGACCCTGCTCGAAGCCGAAATCGGTGATGCGCGGTTCGCCGAATGGGAAATGCCTTTCGACAGCGACAGCAATTTCTGGTCCTATCTCGCACCGCGTTCCGGTTTTACCACAGTCGCGGAATATGAGGATTACATCGGCCGGATGCGCGACATCCCGCGCTATTTCGCCGAACACACCGCCAATGCCCGCGCCGGGCTGGCGCGCGGGTTCTCGGTACCGCGGGTCACGCTCGAGGGACGCGACGTCTCGATCGCATCCTATGTCGTGGACGATCCCGAGCAAAGCGCGTTCTGGACCCCCTTCGCCGATATGCCGCGCAGCATCTCGCCGGCCGATCAAGCGCGCTTGCGCGCCGCCGGCCGCGCCGCGATTGAAGAAAGCGTGACGCCCGCCTATGCCGAATGGCTCGCCTTCTTTCGCGAAGAATACCTGCCGCAGACCCGCACCTCTCTGGGCGCGAGCGAGTTTCCCGACGGGGCGGCCTATTACGCGCAGCAGATCCGCCAATACACCACGCTCGACCTGTCCGCCGAGCAGATCCACCGCATCGGGCTCGACGAAGTCGCGCGGATCACCGCCGAAATGGAAAAGGTGAAGGCCGAAGCCGGCTTCGCGGGGACGCTGGCCGAATTCGTGACCTTTTTGCGCACCGATCCGCAATTCGTGGCGCGCAGCGGCGACGAGCTGATGGGCGTCTCATCCTATGTCGCCAAGCGCGTCGACGGGAAACTGGCCGATTACTTCGGTTTCCTGCCCCGCCACCGCTTCACGATCCGCCCCGTCGATCCCGCAATCGCCCCCTTCTACACCGCGGGACGCGGCGGGCTCGAGGCGTGCCAGATGAATACCTACGACCTGCCGTCGCGCCCGCTCTATAACATCCCCGCGCTGACGCTGCACGAATGCGCGCCCGGGCACAGTTTCCAGGGCGCGGTCGCGCTCGAACAGGAGGAAGCTCCGCGGTTCCGCCGGCAGACCTATTTCTCCGGTTTCGGCGAGGGCTGGGGGCTCTATGTCGAACATCTCGGCGAGGAGATGGGCATCTACCGCACGCCCTACGAGAAGTTCGGTCGGCTTTCCTATGAGATGTGGCGCGCGGCGCGGTTGGTCATCGATACTGGAATCCACCACTACGGGTGGAGCCGCGAACAGGCGGTCGATTACCTGTCGAGCCATACTGCCCTGTCTGACCGCGAAGTCGGGACCGAGATAGATCGCTATATCAGCTGGCCCGGCCAGGCGCTGGCCTACAAGCTGGGCGAAATGACCATTCGCAGGGTTCGCGCCAAGGCCGAGGAGGAGCTGGGCGAACGCTTCGATATCCGCAAGTTCCACGATGTGGTTCTGGCGCTGGGATCGGTGCCGCTGCCCGCGCTCGAAGCGCGCATCGATGCCTTTATCGCCGATGGCGGGCAGGGACTGCCCGGCGTGACTTACGACTGAGGAACGGCGAGGCCGCTCGTCCGTATGTGATCCGACAGGGACGCAAACGGAGAGATACCATGAACACCAAGCTGTTACTCGCACCCGCGCTACTCGCCTCGAGCCTCGGTCTGGGCGCCTGCGCGCAGAATTACGCGGTCGAGGGCGCAGCTGCCGGTGCGGCCGCCGGTGCCGGGCTGAGCGCATTGCTGGGCGAAGACCTCGAAACCTATGCGCTAGCCGGTGCCGCGATCGGCGGGGTGATCGGCTATGTCAGCGACAAGGACGACGATTGCGACGGCTATTACGGCGATGGCCGCTATGTCGACGACGACTGCCGCGATGACGATCGCTACGCCCGCTACTGGCGCTGATCGCCTGGCTGGATGAACACCCGATCAAACTAAAAGGGCCGTCCCGCATGGGGCGGCCCTTTTAGCATCGGCTGCCCAAAGGGCCTAGCGCTCAGCCCCCGGGAAGCGGACCAGCAGGTCGTATGCTGCGGGATCGGCGATGCCCGCGACCTTGACGCCATTGCGCAGCCAGAAGGCGTGCTTCACGATCTCGGCCTGCTGTTCGATCCCGTAGCGATCGAGCGACCAACCGGGTTTGAGCGCATAGTCATAGCGCGCCCACGGCATGCGGCGCGTGACCAGGTACCAGTCGCCCATGGTCTGGACCTGCCAGACATGCACCAGTTCATGGATCAACAGCCCCTGGCGCAGCACGTTCGCAGTCGAGAAATCGTCGCAATAGGCATCGCCCCGCGGGTGGAAATGGACGTGACCGCGCGGCGCCATCGTGATCCGGCGGGGCTGGAACGGAAACCATTTCCGCCGCCGGATCGTCACTTTGCCGTAATCGATCGCGTCGCCGAACACGCTCCGCGCGAGCTTTACCTCGCCCCGCGTCAGGCGGCGTTCGCCCCCCGCCGGGCAGGAATGCGCGACAGGCTGGTCGTGGGTTTCCATTCCCAGCGTGTCGCGCAGATCGTTCAGCGTTCGTCACCCGCGGCGCGAATTTCCACCGGGAAGGTCTTCTGCTTGCCGCCGACCACGGTCAGCGTCATCTCGGTGGTGCCGCCGGCCTCGAGTACGGGATCGACATCGAACACCATCACGTGGAAGCCGCCGGGGGCGAAGCTCTCGCTCTCGCCCGCATTGACCAGCACCTGACCGACGCTGTCCATCATCATCTGGCCGTTCATTTCCATCGATCCGTGCAGTTCGGCGCTGCCGGCGCCTTCAACATCGGCGCGGCGGATCGCGTAATTGCGATCGCCGGTGTTCTCGACGTCGAAATAGATCGCGCCCGGGCGGTCCGAAACCGCCGGCAACATCAGCCGCGCATTGCTGACTTCGAGCATGACTTCGTCCGCGACGGGGGCGGCGGCCTCGTCGCCGGTATCCGAACAACCTGCCAGCGCAACCATCGCAAAACCCAGCGCCAGCGGCGCGAAATGCGTGAATTTCATGGATTTGATCCCCTCTTCGTCCTGCGCAAAAACTAGCGCGGCACGTCCCTTGTGCCAAGAAAAACCGCACCTATATCGCTCGTGTAACACACCACCGGATAGAGCCGCCAACCGGTTCCGCCAGGATCGGGGAACCCAGCGTGCGGTGTCCAACGACTTGAAACAGATGGGGAAACCATGAGCAAAGTTATCGGTATCGACCTTGGCACCACCAACAGCTGTGTCGCCGTGATGGACGGCGGCAAGCCCAAGGTCGTGGAAAATTCGGAAGGCGCGCGCACCACGCCTTCGATCGTTGCCTTCACCAAGGACAACGAACGTCTGATCGGTCAGCCGGCCAAGCGCCAGGCAGTGACCAATCCGGACAACACGCTGTTCGCGATCAAGCGCCTGATCGGCCGCCGGTTCGACGACCCGCTGACCAAGAAGGACATGGAGCTCGTCCCCTATGACATCGTCAAGGGCAAGAACGGCGATGCCTGGGTCGAAGCCGGCGGCGAAGACTATTCGCCCAGCCAGGTATCGGCCTTCATCCTGCAGAAGATGAAGGAAACCGCCGAGAGCTATCTTGGCGAAACCGTCACGCAGGCAGTGATCACCGTTCCCGCATACTTCAACGATGCGCAGCGCCAGGCGACCAAGGACGCCGGCCAGATCGCCGGTCTCGAAGTGCTGCGCATCATCAACGAGCCGACCGCCGCGGCGCTTGCCTATGGCATGGACAAGGAAGACGGCAAGACGATCGCCGTCTACGACCTTGGCGGCGGCACCTTCGACGTCTCCGTGCTCGAAATCGGTGACGGCGTGTTCGAAGTGAAGTCGACCAATGGCGACACTTTCCTGGGCGGCGAAGACTTCGACAGCGCCATCGTCGAATATCTCGCAGACGAGTTCAAGAAGAAGGAGAACATGGATCTCCGGACCGACAAGCTCGCGCTGCAGCGCCTCAAGGAAGCCGCCGAAAAGGCCAAGATCGAACTGTCGAGCTCGGCTTCGACCGAAGTCAACCTGCCCTTCATCACTGCCCGCATGGAAGGCGGCAGCTCGACCCCGCTGCATCTGGTCGAAACGATCAGCCGTTCGAAGCTCGAACAGCTCGTCGGCGACCTGATCAAGCGCACGCTCGAGCCGTGCAAGAAGGCACTGGCCGACGCCGGCGTGTCGAAGAACGAGATCGACGAGGTTATCCTGGTCGGCGGCATGACCCGCATGCCCAAGGTGCGCGAAGTGGTCGAAGAGTTCTTCGGTTCCAAGCCGCACACCGGCGTGAACCCCGATGAAGTCGTCGCCATGGGCGCAGCGATCCAGGCCGGCGTCCTTCAGGGCGACGTCAAGGACGTGCTGCTGCTCGACGTGACTCCGCTGTCGCTGGGGATCGAGACGCTGGGCGGCATCATGACCAAGATGATCGACCGCAACACGACGATCCCGACCAAGAAGACGCAGACCTACTCGACCGCCGAGGACAACCAGAACGCGGTGACGATCCGTGTTTTCCAGGGCGAGCGCGAAATGGCGCAGGACAACAAGATGCTCGGCCAGTTCGACCTGGTCGGCATTCCCGCTGCCCCGCGCGGCGTGCCGCAGATCGAGGTCACTTTCGACATCGACGCCAACGGCATCGTCAACGTGTCTGCGAAGGACAAGGGAACCGGCAAGGAGCAGCAGATCCGCATCCAGGCTTCGGGCGGTCTGTCCGATGACGACATCGAGAAGATGGTCCAGGATGCAGAGAAGTTCGCCGACGAGGACAAGAAGCGCCGCGAAGGCGCCGAGGCCCGCAACCAGGCCGACAGCCTCGTCCATGCGACCGAGAAGCAGCTCGAAGAGCATGGCGACAAGATCGACGCTTCGCTGAAGAGCGAAGTCGAGGAGAAGGTCGCCGCGCTCAAGACCGCGCTCGAGGGCGATGACCCCACCGACATCAACGCCAAGGCCGAAGACCTGTCGCAGAGCGCGATGAAGATGGGCCAGTCGATCTACGAGCAGGAACAGGCGAATGCCGCGTCCGCAGCTCCGGAAGGCGAAGCCGCGAGCGACGGCGGCGCGGAGGAAGAGGTGGTCGACGCCGAATTCTCCGAAGTCGACGAAGACGCGAAGAACTGATCGAACGATGAGAAACCAGTCGCCACCGGTGCCCCAGCGCACCGGTGGCGATTAGTTATTGGGAAGCCATGTCGACAACCGAAACCGACCTGTACGAATTGCTCGGCGTCAGCCGCGATGCCGATGGGGCGACGATCAAGTCCGCCTATCGCAAGCTGGCAATGAAACACCACCCCGACCGCAATCCCGGTTGCACCGAGAGCGAGGGCAAGTTCAAGGCGGTCAGCGCTGCCTATGAAGTGCTCAAGGATCCGCAGAAACGGGCGGCCTACGACCGTTTCGGGCATGCCGCGTTCCAGCAGGGCGGTCCCGGCGGCGGCGGTCATCCGGGCGCCGATTTCGGCGATATCGGCGATATATTCGAAACCATCTTCGGCAGCGCATTCGGCGGGGGTGGCCGCACGAGGGCGCGCCGCGGCGCCGACCTGCGCTACGATCTGCAGATCGATCTCGAGGATGCCTTCAGCGGCAAGTCGACCGAGATCGAGATCGAGGTCTCCGAAAACTGCGAGACCTGCCATGGATCGGGCGCGACGCCGGGGACCCGCGCGCGCACCTGCAACCTGTGCCACGGCCAGGGACAGGTCCGTGCCAAGCAGGGTTTCTTCGTCGTCGAACGCCCCTGTCCCAACTGCCACGGCAGCGGCGAAGTCATTTCCTCGCCCTGCCGCGACTGCCGCGGCGAAGGCCGCGTCGACAAGGCGCAGGCGCTGGAGGTGGAAATCCCGCCGGGCGTCGATACCGGTACGCGTATCCGCCTTTCGGGCAAGGGCGAAGCCGGCCCGCGCGGCGCACCTCCGGGCGATCTCTACATTTTCCTGCACGTCAAACCGCATGCGATCTTCGAACGTGAAGGCACCACGCTGGCCACGCGCGTCCCGATCAGCTTCACCAAGGCTGCCCTGGGCGGATCGATCACCATTCCCAATATCGACGGCGAGGAAGTCACGCTCGAAATCCCGGCGGGCATCCAGTCGGGCAAGCAGCTCCGCCAGCGCGGTGCGGGCATGCCCGTGCTGCAGGGCCGCGGACGCGGCGATCTGGTGATCGAAATCGCGGTCGAGACACCGACGCGGATCAGCAAGGAACAGCGCGCGCTGCTCGAACAGTTCCGCGAGCTCGAAACCGGTGACGAATGTCCCGAGAGCCGCGGCTTCTTCGACAAGCTCAAGGGCGCGCTGGGCGGGTGATTGCCAAGTACGGCAGGGCCCGCGATAAGCGCGCCATGCTGCCTGCGCTGACGATCATCGACGATTTCCTGTCCGATCCCTGGGCCGCGCGCCGCGCCGCGCTGGCGCTCGATTATGCGCCGCCGGGGGCGGGCGGGAATTACCCCGGGCGCGATACGACCGGGGCCTTGCCGGTGGACGCGATCGACGCGTCGGTATCGCGGCATCTCGGCGTGGAACTGGTCGGTGCGCCGGGCACCGAACATGGCCATTGCCGCATGACGCTGAAAGCCGACAGGGGGCGCAGCGGCGTCCATGTCGATCCGGCGTTCTACTCTGGCATTCTCTATCTCTCGCGGCCGGAAGACTGTCTCAAGCCCGGCGCGGGCGGCACCGATTTCTTCCGCCACAAGCGCACCGGCCTCGAACGCGTCCCCGCCAATGGCGCCGAACTCGCCGCGACCGGCTATGATACGGTGGACGATCTCGTCGCCGACGTGGTCAACAAGGACACCACCCATCCGGCCAAGTGGGAACGCGTGATGCGCGTGCCCATGCGCTTCAACCGGCTGGTCCTGTTTTCGCCGTGGCAGTTCCACACCGCCGCGCCGGGTTTCGGCACCGATCCCGAAAGCGCGCGGCTCGTCATGCTGCTCTTCTTCGCGCGTGCGGGACGCTAGGGCATCCGGGCGACGATTTCGCCGCGGATCTCGTCGATCAGCCGCAGCGCACAGCGCCCCGTGCGTTGCTCCTCGTCCAGGATCGCGTGAAACGCCTCACGCTTGAAATGCGCGCACGTCTCGGGCGCGAACGGCTTGTCCAGCGTCGAACAGACAAGATCGATCATCCGTTCGCACCCGTGCAGCCGGCCCCACAGGTAATCGTTCTCGCGATAGGCGCGGCTGAAGAACGCACCGAAATTGTAGAACTCGATCCCGCGTAGCGTCGCGGCGGTGCCGCCCTCGCGAATGCTGCGGGCATCGTCGGGGCTGATCCGGTCGACCTTGACCGGGTCGAACTCGGTCAAACCTTCGTTTCGCAACAGGGGCAGGGTAGCGACGTCGTAATAGGGAAAGCCGAGATAGGTCAGCAACATCCGGCGGCGCAGGTTCTTGGGCATGACCTCCAGCGCTTCGGCCAGCATTTCCTCGGCGCGGTCATCGAGCTCGGGCAGCAGGCGCTGGGCTTCGATCAGGTCGAGCAGCGTGCCCGGATCCTGCAGGACGCGCTCTGCCAGATCGCCGAAGCGGCTGCCCAGCGCGGCCGTGCCTTCCTTCTCGAAATAGAGCGACAGGATGCGGTACACCGCGTCGCGGGCCTGCTCCAGCGCGTCGTCGGGGATTTCGGGATCGGCCTCCCAGTCGCGAGCCAGACGGCGCGCCAGCAATCGCAGACGGCGGATGCGAAAGCCGATGTCGTGTTCGCGGAAGAAGGCGATCGCTTCGGCCGACGCCCCGCCCGAAGGCGATGCCAGCGTTTCCAGCCCGCGGCGGATCAGTTCTTCACGCAGCACCGCTTCGATCGGCGCGGGATCATCGATTGCCAGCTTGGGTGCCGCATCCAGAACCAGCCGCGCGAGCCGTCCGACGATACCGGTGAACTTCGCCTGCGCATAGGCATGAAAGGCATAACCCGCGCGTTCGGCGGCGGATTGCTGCGCCTTCTGGCGCCAGCTCTTGAGCCGGGCCGGGGTGGGTCGGTCGAAGAACAGCGTGCGCCCGAACAGCTTTTCCACTGCGCCATCGACCTCGGGGCGCAGCGCGGCGACGATGCGGCCCAGCCGTTCGGCCTCGCGGCTCTGTTCCTCGAGCTGTTCGAGATTGTCGCGGATCGGCTGTTCGCGCGGCAACGTCGACAGCGAACCGAAGATCGCCGAGAAGAAGCCGACCGGTTCGCTCTTGCCGTCGGCTCGTTCTCCGAACCGGTCGGGCCGGGGGTCGACATAGACGAAGCGCCGATCCACCTCGCGCTGCGCGGGGCGCCCCTGCAAGGCCGAGATCGCGCCTGCAAAGGGCTTGTTGACCAGCACCGACCCATCGATAAGCGACACGTTATCAAGCGTTTCCCGCGCAACATGGACAGGCATGACGCGCTTGAGGAAAGCTTCCCTTTCAGGCCAGTTCCGTTCGGTCAGGTCGGACAGCCGGTCGATTTCCTCGACCCGCAGCGGGGGGAACGCGCCCGGGAAACTGGCGGTCGCGCGCGCCGCGAAGACGAGTTCGAGTGGGTTCGCGAGATCGGTTCCGCCGGCAAGCGGCGCGCGCGCGCGAAATGCGATCGGCATGCGGTGTTCGGTATCCTCGACCACCGGCGGGCTGTGGAGCCGCAGCAATTCCTGGTACCCGTGGAAATCGGTGGCGGTGACATACAGGTCGAGCGGATGGCCCGGCGGCAGCAGCGGTTCGTCGATCGGGCCCTCGGCCATGGCCGAAAACGCGCGTTCGAGCAGGCGCGAGAAACCGAGGCCGGAAAAGGGTGGCTCGAACCAGCGCCCCCGGATGAGGTGCGATACCTTGCGCTCCACCTCGGCCCGGGTTTCGGGCGCGACTGCATCGGTGATGCCGCTGCCCGGACGGCTCAGCAGCCAGTTGGCGAAGGGCTGCGCCCACATCTTCGAAAAGCGCCATTTCAGGCGCGCGGCGGGATCGACCAGTTCGTCGACATCGGCGACCTCGAGCCACAGGTCGGTCAGCGGTTCGAGCGACTGGCCCGAATGGACCGCCTGCGCGAGGAACACCGCGTTGATCCCGCCCGCGCTGGCCCCGCTCATGATATCGGGCAGGATGCGCAGCCGCAGGCCGTGTTCGTCCTCGATCCGTTCGATCAGCTGGCGGTAGACCGCCTCCACCCCTTGCAACGGACCGCTTGCGGCGTGGAACGCGCGACTGGCGCGGGCCAGCTGCCACAGCTCGCGCGTGACCCCATGCATGTAGATCGCCAGGCTGACGCCGCCGTAGCAGACCAGCGCTATCCGCAATTCCTTTTGCCGCATCGCCCGGTCATGGCGGGATAAATCGGTAAAGGCAATTGCGTTCGTGAAATGTTCCGTTTAGCGATCGGGCATGGCCAAACCGAAGAAACGCTATGTCTGCCAGGCATGTGGCGGCGTGTCGCATCGCTGGCAGGGGCAGTGCCCCGACTGCGCCGAATGGAACACGCTGGCGGAAGACGCGCCGGCGACTGTGTTCTCGATGAAACACGATCTGTCGAGCGGGGGCCGCGCGGTCGAATTCGTCGAACTCGACAAGCCCGGCGCCTTGCCGCAGCGCCAGCCCACCGGCCTGGCCGAATTCGATCGTGCGCTGGGCGGCGGACTGGTGCCGGGATCGGCGATCTTGCTGGGCGGTGACCCGGGTATCGGCAAGTCGACGCTGTTGCTGCAGGCCGCGGCCAGGATCGCGCGCGAAGGGCGCGGCGTGGTCTATGTTAGCGGCGAGGAGGCCAGCGGGCAGGTGCGCATGCGCGCCGCGCGGCTCGGATTGTCCGATGCGCCGGTCAAACTCGCTGCGGCCACCGGCGTGCGCGATATCCTTACCTCGCTCGGATCGATGGATGCGCCGGGACTGCTGGTGATCGATTCGATCCAGACCATGCATTCGGACACGATCGAAGGCGCGCCCGGGACGGTCAGCCAGGTGCGCGGCTGCGCCTTCGAGCTGATCCGCTACGCCAAGGAAAACGGCGTCGCGCTGGTACTGGTGGGGCACGTCACCAAGGACGGCAGCATCGCCGGGCCGCGCGTGCTCGAACACATGGTCGATGTGGTGATGAGCTTCGAGGGCGAGCGCAGCCACCAGTACCGCATCCTCCGTGCGCTCAAGAACCGGTTCGGCGCGGTCGACGAGATCGGCGTATTCGCAATGGCGGGGGAGGGGCTGGAAGAAGTCGACAACCCCTCGATGCTGTTCCTTTCGGGCCGGGACGAGCCGATGGCGGGCAGCGCGGTGTTCCCCGCGATCGAAGGGACCCGGCCGGTGCTGGTCGAGATCCAGGCACTGATCGTCCGCCTGCAGTCGGGCGCGACGCCGCGCCGCGCGGTCGTGGGGTGGGACAATGGCCGGCTGGCGATGCTGCTGGCCGTGCTCGAATCGCGCTGCGGCCTCAACTTCTCGGCGGCCGAGGTCTATCTCAACGTGGCCGGTGGCTACCGGTTGTCGGACCCGGCTGCCGACCTTGCGGTGGCCGCGGCGCTGGTCAGCGCGATGGCGGACAAGCCGCTCCCGCCACGCAGCGTATGGCTCGGTGAAGTCTCGCTCGCCGGAGAGATCCGCCCGGTGGCGCATGGCGGGCTGCGGCTGCGCGAAGCCGCCAAGCTCGGTTTCGATCGCGGTTTCGGCCCGGTAGACGTCAAGGGCGCGGGCAGCGCGCTGACCTATGACGGCTTGGGACAATTGGCCAATCTCGTTGACCGCATAATCGGGAATTCATAAGTCCGGCCGCATGGGCAGGTCATGACTGGTTTCGATTACATCGTTTTGCTGATCGTGGGCATTGCCGCGGCGGGCGGTTTCATGCGGGGATTCCTGCAGGAAGTCCTGTCGCTGGCGGCGTGGGTCCTCGCCGCATTCGCGATCCGCGCGCTGCATACGCCGCTGACGCTGGCGCTGCAGGACCACATCGGCACCGACATCACCACCGCGCTGCTGGCGTTCACACTGCTGCTGCTGATCCCCTATGCCGCGATGAAGGTGATCGCCAACAATGTCGGCGCGGTGTCGCGCTCGTCTATGCTCGGGCCGGTGGACCGGGTGCTCGGCTTCGGTTTCGGCGCGCTCAAGGGCATGCTGATCGTCGTCATCGCGTTTTCGCTGCTGGTGGTCGGCTACGACACGGTGTGGAGCTACAAGGGCCGCCCGAACTGGATCACCACCGCGCGCAGCTATGAACTGGTGGACGCCAGTTCGCGCTCGCTGGTCGAAGTGCTGGCCGAACGGCGCGCCCGGCTGCGCGAACAGGCCGCCGACGGCGCCTGATGGCGGCCCCGCGCGCGCCGGCGCTGTATTCTCCCGCACTGCTCGCCATGGCGGTCGAACTGGCGGACTATCCCTTCGATGCGCAGGCGGTCGCGGTGGGCGAGGCGCGGTCGCGCAGCTGCGGCAGCGTGATTTCGCTGTCGTCGGTCCACACCGGCCGGCTCGAGCGGATCGGTCTGAAGGTGAGCGCCTGCGCAGTCGGGCAGGCCTCGGCGGCCATTTTCGCGCGCGAAGCGGGCGGCATGGACGCGGCCGCGGTGTCACGCACGCTGGGTGCCCTCGGCGAATGGCTCGAAGGCGATGCCGCCGCGCCCGCGCTCGCACGGATCGACATGCTCGAACCCGCGCGCGCCTACCGCGCCCGCCACGGGGCCATTCTCCTGCCGTGGAAGGCCGCGCTCGACGCGCTTTCCAAGGGTGGGGGTGCAGGCTAGACCGATCGAACGAAAACCACACTCGCGATGCAGGGGGAGCGCGACATGGCCACAGGTGCCGTCACACCGCACAGGGAACCGACCGAGAAGGAAATACGCCTCGTCATTGCGGCAAGCAGCGCGGGGACTATCTTCGAATGGTACGATTTCTTCATCTACGGCACCCTCGCCGGGCTGATCGGCGCGGCCTTCTTCCCGAGCGATAACGAGACGCTCGAGATCCTGCTGGTGTGGGCCGGTTTCGCGGTCGGCTTCGGCTTCCGTCCGCTGGGCGCGATCCTGTTCGGCTTCCTCGGCGACCGGCTGGGGCGCAAATACACCTTCCTCGTGACGGTCACGCTGATGGGGATCGCCACCGCCGGCGTGGGCCTCATCCCCAGCGCGGCCAGCATCGGCATCGCCGCGCCGTTGATCGTGATCTGCCTGCGCATCCTCCAGGGTCTCGCGCTCGGCGGCGAATATGGCGGCGCGGCGATCTATGTCGCCGAACACGCGCCGCCCGAGAAACGCGGCTTCTACACCAGCTTCATCCAGGCCAGCGTGGTCGGCGGCTTCGTGCTGTCGATCCTGGTGGTAATCGCCTGCCGCGCGTTCATCCCCGCACAGGACTTCGCCGAATGGGGCTGGCGGATCCCGTTCCTGCTGTCGATCGTGCTGCTGTTCATCTCGCTGTGGATGCGGCTCAAGCTGTCGGAAAGCCCCGTCTTCCAGGCTATGAAGGCCGCAGGCGAAACCAGCGCCAATCCGTTCAAGGAAAGCCTGACCTATCCCGGCAACCCCAAGCGTATCTTCGTGGCGCTGTTCGGCATCACCGGGGTGCTCACCACGATCTGGTACACCGCTTTCTTCTCCGGCCTGTCCTTCCTGCGCGGCCCGATGCGGGTCGACGAGAACGTGGTCGAATGGATGCTGCTGATCGCGGGTACGCTGTCGATGGGCTTCTATATCATCGTCGGCAAATGGTCCGACCGCGTCGGGCGCAAGAAACCGATCATCATCGGCGCGCTGGCCTCGCTGGCGCTGCTCTTCCCCGTGTTCTGGGGGATCGGCGCGCTCGCCAACCCGGGCCTGCAGGACAGCGCGCGCGCGGCCCCCGTCACGGTCAGCGGCCCGGCCTGCGAATACGATCCCTTCGCCGAAGTGCAGGCCAGCCCCTGCGGCCGCGCGCTGCAGGACCTGACCGCGCTGGGCGTGCCCTATACGGTGACCGAGGAGCCGCAGCCGGAACTGGCCATCGGCACACAGAGCTACAGCTACGAAGGGCTGCCTTCCGACACCCGCCGCGCGATCGTCCAGAGCTGGCTCGAGAGCAATGGCTATTCGTTCGAACGGCAGGTCCCGCCACTGGCGAGCATCATCGGCATCATTGCGCTGCTGCTGGTGCTGGGCATGCTGTCGGCGCTGACCTACGGTTCGGTCGCGGCGCTCCTGTCGGAGATGTTCCCCGCGCGCATCCGCTACAGCTCGATGTCGATCCCCTACCATATCGGCGCGGGCTACCTGGGCGGTTTCCTGCCGCTGATCGCGGGCTATATCGTGGCCATGACGGGCAATGCCTATGCCGGGCTGTGGTACACGATCGTGGTGGTCGGTTTCGGCGTGATCGTTGCCTGGTGGGGATTGCCCGGTGGTCCGCCACGCGATTTCGAAGACAGCGTGCAGGACCCGCCGGTCTCGCCCGTGCTGCCATGAGTCTGCCATGACCCGCCCTCCGCCGCCGAGCCTGCGGCTGCATATCGACAGCGACGCGCTGGCGCAGAACTGGCGCACGCTCGACGCCATGTCGGGCGCGGCGCGGGCGGGAGCGGCGGTCAAGGCGGATTGCTACGGCCTCGGGGTCGATCGCTGCCTGCCCGTGCTGTACGAGGCGGGCTGCCGCGATTTCTTCGTCGCGCACTGGAGCGAGGTGCCCGGCGTCATCGCGCATGTCCCGGCACAGCGCCTGTCGGTCCTGCATGGGCCGCTTGGTGCCGACGATGTCCGGTTCGCGCGCGAGACCGGCGTTCGCCCGGTGATCGACAGCCTGCGGCAGGCGCGGCTGTGGTCCGAAGCCGGGGGCGGCGCCTGCGACCTGATGGTCGATACCGGGATCAACCGGCTGGGCATTGCGCCCGCGGAACTGGCCGACCCGTCGATCCAGGCGCTGGAGGTGCGCGTGCTGATGAGCCACCTCGCCTGCGCCGACGAGGACGCGGCGATGAACGCGCGCCAGCTCGCCGCTTTCCGCGACTGCATCCCCGCCGTGGCTCACGAGGAGACCAGCCTGGCCAACAGCGCGGGCGTAGCGCTGGGCAGCGACTACGCCTTCGATCTCACGCGCCCGGGGCTCTCGCTTTACGGCGGCATCCCGCGGCCCGAACTGGAAGATCGGATCGCGCAGGTCGCTTATCCGCAGGCGGCGTTGATCCAGGTGCGCGACATCGCGGCGGGCGCCAGCGTGGGCTACAATGCCACCTTCACCGCGGGCGAGGACATGCGCATCGGCGTCGTCTCGCTCGGCTATGCCGATGGCATTTTGCGCAGCTGGGGCGGGGCGCATTTCACCCATGGCGAACGCCGCCTGCCGATCCTCGGCAAAGTATCGATGGACATGATCGTGCTCGACCTGTCGGCGGCCCCCGAACTGGCCGAGGGGGACTGGCTCGACCTGCCCTACCGGCTTCCTGATGCTGCGCAGCAAACCACTCTATCGCAATATGAATTGCTCACCGTACTGGGCAATCGCTTCGGTTGACCTTTACGTCATGTTGCACTGCACTTTTCGCGCGTGCTAATCCTCTTGCATTGCACAAATGGGGAGCATGAGAGAATGGCCAAGCGGAGCGCCGAGGGCGAACCCATCATCATCAAGAAATACGCCAACCGGCGCCTCTACAACACCGACACCAGCAGTTACATCACGCTCGACGATCTCGCCAAGATGGTCCGCGAGAACGTCGATTTCCACGTGCTGGATGCGAAGTCGGGCGACGATATCACGCACACCATCCTGACGCAGATCATCGTCGAGGAAGAAAGCCATGGTTCGCACATGCTCCCGGTCAGCTTCCTGCGCGACCTGATCCGCATGTATGGCAATTCGATGCAGGCCATGATGCCGAGCTATCTCGAAGCCAGCATGACCAATCTGCAGAAGAACCGCGAACAGATCCAGGAAGCCTTCGCCAAGGGACTCGAAACCAATCCGTTGGCGCAGATGGCCGAAGCCAATTTCAAGATGATGCAGAACGCCGCCGAAGCGTTCATTCCCGGCTCGCGCAAGGCGCCCGCGCCAAGGCAGGCACCCGCGAGCGAGCAGGCGGACGAGCTGGCCGAAATGCGCGCGCAAATGGCCGCGATGCAGGAGAAGCTCGACAAAATGGGCAAATAGCACGGGGCTTGCCCCGCCTGCGGCCATTTTCCTGCGCCGCGCGCTTGTCGAAGGGCGCATCTTCCCATTATGGGCGCGCCAGATGAATGACGGTTCTTCGTCTGCCCGCACCCGACGGTGGGGCCGGAACGAGGCGCCATTAGCCAAGGCCCCCACGATCATGCCCAATATCCGCCATGCCCTGAATACCCGGCGCGAAGACGATTTCGCGGCGTGGTACCAGGATGTCATCAGTTCCGCCGAAATGGCCGAGGAATCGGGCGTGCGCGGCTGCATGGTGATCCGCCCGTGGGGCTTCGGCATCTGGGAGCGCATGCAGCGCCTGCTCGATGACCGGATCAAGGCGACGGGCCATGAAAACGCCTATTTCCCGATCTTCATCCCGCTGTCGAACTTCGAGCGCGAGGCCGAGCATGTCGAAGGCTTCGCCAAGGAAATGGCAGTGGTCACGCATCACCGGCTGATCGCGGGCAAGGATGGCGGGCTGATTCCAGACCCCGAAGCCAAGCTGGAAGAACCGCTGGTCGTGCGCCCGACCTCGGAAACGATCATCGGCGATGCCATGGCGCGCTGGATCCAGAGCTGGCGCGACCTGCCGCTGAAGCTCAACCAATGGGCCAATGTCGTGCGCTGGGAAATGCGCACGCGCATGTTCCTGCGGACCAGCGAATTCCTGTGGCAGGAAGGCCATACCGCGCATGCCGACGAGGCGGAGGCGAAAGAGCACACGCTGACCATGCTCGAGGTTTACCGGGCCTTTGCCGACGAGGACCTCGCGCTGGCGGTGGTGCCCGGTGAAAAGCCCGAGAACGAGCGTTTCCCGGGCGCGGTCGAGACCTGGTCGATCGAGGCGATGATGCAGGACGGCAAGGCGCTGCAGGCGGGCACCAGCCATTATCTCGGCACCAATTTCGCGCAGGCCTCGGGGATCAAGTACCAGAACCGCGAGGGCGGCGAGAGCCTCGCGCATACCACCAGCTGGGGCGTTTCGACGCGCATGGTCGGCGGCGTCATCATGACGCATGGCGACGACGACGGCCTGCGCCTGCCGCCCAAGATCGCGCCGCAGCAGGTCGTCATCCTGCCTATGCTACGCGACAAGCCCGAAGACCAGGCGCTGATCGACTATTGCGAGGTCCTGCGCGCCACGCTGGCCGGCCAGAGCGTGCTGGGCGAACCGCTCCGCGTGCTGCTCGACACGCGTCCGGGCAAGGCGGCGCAGAAGCGCTGGGACTATGTCCGCAAGGGCGCGCCGGTGATCGTCGAGGTCGGCGGACGCGACATGGACAATGGCGTCGTCAGCTTGCTGCGCCGCGACCGCTTGTGGGATGCCGAAACCGGCAAGCCCGCCTTCGAGAACCCGACGCGTGAAGCTGCAGGGGAGGCCATTCCCGCGATCCTCGCCGACATGCAGGCAGCGCTGCTAACCCAGGCTGCCGAGCGCCGCGATGCGAACATCACTCGCGGGGTCACCGATTTCGCCGAGGTGGAAAAGCACTTCTCCGGCTCGCGCTATCCCGGCTGGGTGGAAGTGCAATGGTCGAAGCCGACCGGCGCGGCGCTGGAAAAGGTCGTCGAGCGGCTGAAGGACCACAAGCTCACCATCCGCAACGTACCAATGGACGCTGCACCGGTCGACGGCGCGTGCATCTTCACCGGCGAACCCACGGTCGAGCGCGTGCTGCTGGCCAAGGCCTATTAGTCAGACCGTGACACCGGGCCTCGCCATCCCCATATGGCGCGCATGACAAAACAGAACACGAACCGGCGGCGTCAGGGGATGCCGTCGAAAGAACAGATACTCGAATTCATCCAGACCTCCGACACGCCCGCGGGCAAGCGCGAAATCGCCAAGGCTTTCGGGCTCAAGGGTCAGGAAAAGATCACGCTGAAGAAGCGTCTCAAGGACATGGCCGAAGAAGGCCTCATCGACGGCAAGCGCACTGCCTATCACCGGATGGGCGGCGTGCCCAAGGTGACCGTGCTCAAGGTCGTCGCGATCGATAATGGCGAAGTAATTGCCGAGCCCGAGAACTGGGCCCCCGACAGCAAGGAAAAGCCGCCGCGGCTGGTGGTGCGCGAAACGACCAAGATGGCGGCGCTGAAGCGCGGCGACCGGATCCTCGCGCGCAACGAGGAAACCGGTGACGGCTGGCGCGCGACGCCGATGAAGAAGCTTCCCGCACGCACCGAAGGCATGATGGGCGTCGTCGAATTCGACGGCGCGGGCAAGCCATGGCTCGCCCCGGTCGACAAGCGCGTGCGCGAAAGTGCGCCGATCGGCGACCTGGGCGAAGCGCAGGAAGGCGAGCTGGTGCTGGCCGAACGCATGGGCAAATCCGCCCGCGCGAAGGTCAAGGTGGTCGAGGTGGTCGGCGATCCGCTGGCGCCCAAGGCTTTCAGCCTGATCGCCATCGCCAAGCACGGCATCCCGCATGTCTTCCCGAGCGAAACCATCGCCGAGGCCGAGCGCGCGGTCGACCTGCCGCTCTCGCCCGACCACAGGGAAGACCTGCGCGACGTGCCCATCGTCGCGATCGATCCCGCCGATGCGCGCGACCATGACGATGCGATCTGGGCCGAACCCGACGGGAAAGGCGGTTACCGCGCGATCATCGCGATTGCCGATGTCAGCTATTACGTCCGCCCCGGCGGCGAGTTGGACCGCGAGGCGCGCAAGCGCGGCAATTCGGTCTATTTCCCCGACCGCGTCGTGCCGATGCTGCCCGAAGTGCTCAGCGCCGATGTCTGCAGCCTCAAGCAGGATGTCGACCGCGCCGCGATGGCCTGCCACATAAGCATCGACAAGCACGGCAAGGTCAGCGACTGGCGCTTCACCCGCGCTATCGTGCGGCTGGCGAGGAACATCGCCTACGAGGACGCGCAGGCGGCAATCGACGCGGGCGACGCGCCCGAATATCTGCAGAACCTGTGGGGCGCGTGGAAGCTGCTGTTCAAGGCGCGGCAGGCACGCGACCCGCTCGACCTCGAACTGCCCGAACGGCAGGTCCGCCTCAATGACGAGGGCGTGATCGAGGAAATCGCGATCCGCGAACGGCTCGATGCGCACCGCGTGGTCGAGGATTTCATGATCGCCGCCAATGTCGCGGCGGCCAAGGCGCTCGAGGCCAAGGCCGCGCCGGTGGTCTACCGCGTCCACGAGCAGCCGAGCCGCGAGAAATTGCTCGCCTTCCGCGAATATCTCGCCACGCAGGGCAAGAAGTTCGCGCTGGGGCAGGTGATCACGCCGGGGCTGTTCAACCGCATGCTCAAGGACATTTCCGAGCCGGCGGAAAAGGCGCTGATCATGGAAGCGGTGCTGCGCAGCCAGACGCAGGCGTTCTACGGGCCGCAGAATGCGGGCCACTTCGGCCTTTCGCTCGGCAGCTATGCGCATTTCACCTCGCCGATCCGGCGCTATGCCGACCTGCTGGTGCACCGCGCGCTGGTCGATGCCTACAAGCTCGAACAGCCCAAACCCAAGGTCGACCTGCCCGAAGGCTCGGGCCTGTCCGATCGCGACAAGACCGCGCTGCACCAGATCACCGACGCGATCAGCCAGACCGAACGCCGCGCGATGGAGGCCGAACGCGACACGATCGACCGCTATGTCGCGGCCTGGCTGTCGGGCCGCGTGGGCGAGACCTTCGACACGCGCATCACCGGGGTGCAGGGCTTCGGCTTCTTCGCCACGATCGAGAAACTCGGCGGCGACGGGCTGGTCCCGGTCAGCACGCTGGGGCGCGAATATTTCAGCTATGACGAAGGCGCGCGCAAGCTCGTCGGCGAGCGCAGCGGCACCGAATATGCCGTAGGCGACCGGCTCAAGCTCAAGCTTGCCGAAGCCAATGCGCTGACCGGCGCGCTCAAGTTCGAAGTGCCCGACAGCGACGGGACGGGGGTCGAACCACGCGGCAACCGCGCCCCGGAAAAGAAGCGGACCCACCAGAACAAGCGCCCCAAGAAGGCGCAGGGCGCCCCGCGCCAGTCGCATCCCGCGGGCAAGCGCGGACGCCCGGGCAACATCCGCCACCAGGGCCGCAAGAAGAAGTGACGGAACGGGCCGGGGGGCGGCTCATTGGGTTGGTAAAGGAGCCTTCATGACCCAGCTTATCCCCGGCCAGCCCGTCCCCGATCTCGACCTGCCGCTCACCATCGATGCGCGTTTCGAACTGTCGAAGCAGCAGCCCGAAGCGTTCACCATGCTGGTGTTCTATCGCGGCAAGCATTGTCCGATCTGCAAGAAGTACCTTACCGAGCTGAGCGGCAAGCTCGACCAGTTCACCGAAAAGGGCATCAACGTCTTCGCGGTGTCGATGGACAGCCCCGAGCGCGCCGCGGTCAGCCATGAGGAATGGGACACTGGCGACGTCCCGCTGGCGCATTCGCTGAGCGAGGACAAGGCGCGCGAATGGGGCCTCTACATCAGTGAAAAGCGTGACGGCAGCGAGGAACCCGACATCTTCTCCGAGCCGGGCCTGTTCCTGGTGAAGCCCGATGGCACGCTGCATTTCGCCGTGGTCCAGAACGCGCCGTTCACGCGGCCCGATCTCGATGACCTGCTGAGCGGCATCAGCTTCACGCTGGACAAGGATTATCCCACCCGCGGCACCCTGACCTGAGCGTCAGGCGAGCGCGTCGATCTCGTCGCGGCTGAGCCCGCCGGGGACGAGATAGAGCGGGCAGGGCAATTGCCCTGCATGCGCCGCGAAATGCGTCACCAGCGGACCCGACCCGCCTTCCGCGCTGGTCGCCAGCACCAGCGCGGCGATGCTCGCATGTTCGTCGATATATTTGCGCACGACATCCGCCGCCGGGCCGGGGCGCACCGCAATGGTGGGCATCTTGCCCATTTCGCCGAAGATGTTGCCGGCAGCCGAATTGGCCATCACCTCGGCGCGTTCGCGCGCCTCCTGTTCGATCGTGGCCTGCACTCCACCGAAAGCGTTGAAGGTCTGCTGCGGGACGAGCGCCAGGATATGCACCGATCCGCCGGTCTTCTGGGCGCGCAGCGAGGCGAACCGCAGCGCCTGCCTGGCTTCTTCGGTCTCGTCCATCACGACAAGGTATGTGCGCATAGCGGCTCCCCCGGATCCCTCGCAGCGCGTTACCCGGTAATTCGTATTCTGTGCAAGGACCTTGCGGCGCAGGGGCATCTTCGGCAGAGGTCGCGGCACAACTCTCTCCCCAGCGAGGACGTAACGTCAAACCATGCCTACGCCGATCAAGATGCCCGCCCTGTCGCCCACCATGGAGGAGGGCACGCTCGCCAAATGGCTGGTGAAGCCGGGGGACAAGGTGGAAGCCGGCGACATCATGGCCGAGATCGAAACCGACAAGGCGACGATGGAATTCGAGGCGGTGGACGAAGGCACCATTGCCAGCATCGCGGTCGATGAAGGCAGCGAAGGCGTAAAGGTCGGCACCGTGATCGCGATGCTCGCCGAGGAAGGCGAGGACCTCGACGAGGCCGCTGCGGCTGCTCCCGAAGGTGACGGTGAAGTACCCGAACCCACTTCCGCTGATGCTGGGTCCGATAAAGAGAGCGCCGTCCCAGCGAAAGTTGGGGCCGCTAACGAAGCCGCGCAACAGAAAGCGACCCCAGCTTCCGCTGGGGTGACGAACGGCGCAAAAGCCCCCGCAGCACCGAAGGACGACAGCGGAGAGCGCATTATCGCCTCACCGCTTGCGCGCCGCATTGCCCAGCAGAAGGGTATCGACCTCGCCAGTGTCACCGGCTCCGGCCCGCGCGGACGCATCGTGAAGGCCGATGTCGAAGGCGCGGAAGGCGGCAAGGCAGCCGCTCCCACCAGGCAGGACGCTACCGCCGAAATGGCCAAACCGCGTGTGCCCAGCAAGACGCCGGCCGAGAGCGAATATGGCGCGCCTTACGAGGAAGAAAAGCTCACCAACGTCCGCAAGGTCATCGCCCGCCGCCTGACCGAGAGCAAGCAGCAGGTCCCGCATTACTACCTCGCCGTGGACGTGCGGCTCGATGCACTGCTCGACCTGCGCAAACAGCTCAATGCCGGGCTGGAGGCCGATGGGGTCAAGCTGAGCGTCAACGACCTGCTGATCAAGGCGCTGGCCAGCGCGCTGATGCGCGTGCCGCAGTGCAATGTCAGCTTCCAGGGCGACACGCTGCACCGCTACACCCGCGCCGACGTGTCGGTCGCGGTAGCAGCGCCCACTGGCCTGATCACGCCGATCATCACCGAAGCCGATACCAAGGGCCTTGCCGCGATCAGCAAGCAGATGAAAACGCTCGCGGAGAAGGCACGCGACGGCAAGCTGCAGCCGCATGAATACCAGGGCGGCACCGCCAGCCTGTCCAATCTCGGCATGTTCGGGATCAAGCAGTTCGACGCGGTCATCAACCCGCCGCAGGGCATGATCATGGCAGTCGGCGCGGGCGAGCAGCGTCCCTATGTCGTCGACGGTGAACTGCAGGTCGCCAGCGTGATGACCGCCAGCGGCAGCTTCGACCACCGCGCCATCGACGGCGCCGACGGTGCGCAGCTGATGGAAGCCTTCAAGCAGCTGTGCGAGAACCCGATGGGGCTGGTGGTTTGAGAGTTCCGCGCTTTAAGCAATTTGGGAGCAGGCTGACGGGTATTTCTACCCCTCTTGGGGGTGCCAATTGGACTGCTCCGATTTCCGAACGAGAAGGTGGTCGAAATCTCATCCTTTTTCTCGAGAATCGACGGGTGCTCTATAACCCCTACCACGCTGAAAACCCAAACGACTGTGTTCAATCTATCATCGAAATTAGGCACTATCTGATTGAGCTTGCGCAGCACCTCGCTGACAATTCGTTGCTCAAAGCGCATGTCCGAGCGCTTGCTGCTGGGGCACGCGAGTTTCTCGATCGTATCGGGACAAGCGAAAGAGACGGAGATTGGCACCTGGAGGGGGTCGGTGGGAGTATGGATTTTCAAGACGGACTTGGTCGTATGCGAGCGGGATATGGTCAACATCTAGCTTTCATCGCTGAGCGATTTGACCTCGAAATTCCCAATGACCTTCAGACGATCTTGCCCCCCGTGGTGACGGATGATGACTGACCGCCAGCCCCAGATCCGCGTCACGGCCATGCCGACCGATCTCAACCCCTATGGCGGGGTGTTCGGTGGCTGGCTGATGGCACAGATGGCGCTCGGCGCGGGATCGCTTGCGAGCCGCGAAGGGCAGGGCAAGGCGGTGGTTGTCTCGGCAAGTGATTTCGCCTTCCCCGGCGTGATGCAGGTCGGCGACGAGTTGTCGGTCTATTGCGCCATCGCCACCACCGGCACCACCTCGCTCACCATCACCGCCGAGGCGATCGGCCGCGAGCGTAATGGCGAGGCCGAAACCCGAGTGGCGCAGGGCACGTTCAAATTCGTCCTGCTCGACGAAAACGACCGCCCCCGCGCGGTGGCGGAGCGGTGGGCTTGACAGGAATGTCGCAGCCCCCTCTCCCCAACCCTCTCCCGCAAGGGGGAGGGGGACGGTGAACGCCTCTCCCCTTGCGGGAGAGGAAGGGGCCCGCCGCGCAGCGGTGGGAAGGAGAGGGGGCAAGCGCGACCTCCTCCCTCTCGCCAAACGTATGCGGCGCGAGCCGACCGAGGCGGAGACCCGTCTTTGGTCGATCCTTCGCGGAGGTCGGATGGACGGCGCGAAATTCAAGCGCCAGGAGCAGATCGGCGACTATATTGCCGACTTCGTGTGTTTCACCGAGCGGTTGATCGTCGAGGCGGACGGATCGCAGCATGTCGAGAGCGATACGGATCAGGCGCGCGATGGCTGGCTGAAATCGCAGGGCTTTCGAATCCTGCGATTTTGGAATGACGATATCCTGCGCGACACCGATGCGGTGGGCGAGGCGATCCATGCTGCGCTTCGGCCCCCTCTCCCCAACCCCTCTCCCGCGAGGGGAGAGGGGCTATGAGCGCTGTCCTACAGGCCCGGGCCCATGCGATATGCACCCGCATGACCCGCACGCATTCTCCGCCCCGGACCGCCGCAATGCGCGGTCCCGCGCGCCACGGATTTTCTTCGCTTGGACCGTGTAACACCCGGTCCATGTCTGCGACCAAACGAGAGACTACAGAGACGAATCATGGCTGACACCAATTACGACGTCATCGTGCTCGGCAGCGGCCCGGGCGGCTATGTCGCGGCGATCCGCTGCGCGCAGCTGGGGCTCAAGACCGCCATCGTCGAGCGCGAACTGCTCGGCGGGATCTGTCTCAACTGGGGCTGCATCCCGACCAAGGCGCTGCTGCGTTCGGCCGAGATCCTGCATTATGCGCGGCATGCCAAGGACTACGGGCTCAAGATCGCCGGCGAGATCGAGGCCGACCTCGACGCAGTGGTGAAGCGCAGCCGCGGGGTCGCCAAGCAGCTCAATCAGGGCGTCACGCACCTGATGAAGAAGAACAAGATCGCGGTTCATATGGGCGAGGGCACGCTGACCGGCCCCACCAGCCTCACCGTGAAAGGCGAGAAGGGCGAGGAGAAGCTCACCGCCAAGCATGTGATCGTCGCCACCGGCGCGCGGGCGCGCGACCTGCCCTTCGCCCCGGCGGATGGCGAGCGCGTGTGGACCTATCGCCACGCGATGACGCCCAAGGAAATGCCTACAAAGCTGCTGGTGATCGGCAGCGGCGCGATCGGCATTGAGTTCGCCAGCTTCTACAACGACATGGGCGTCGATGTGACCGTGGTCGAAATGCTCGACCGCGTGGTGCCAGTCGAGGATGCGGATGTCTCTGCCTTCCTCGAGAAGAGCCTGACCAAGCAGGGCATGACGATCATGACCGGCGCGGGCGTCGAGGACCTCAAGGTCACTGCCATGGGCGTCAAAGCCAAGATCAAGGACAGCAAGGGCAAGGTAACCGAGACCGAGTTCAGCCATTGCATCACAGCGATCGGCATCGTGCCCAACACCGAAAACGTCGGACTGGAAAAGCTGGTCGAAATGGACCGCGGCTTTATCCAGATCGACGATTACGGCCGCACCAAATCGAAGGGCCTGTGGGCGATCGGTGACTGCACACCGGGGCCGTGGCTGGCGCACAAGGCGAGCCATGAGGGCGTCACTACGGCCGAGGCGATTGCGAAGGAACTGGGCAACAAGGAGGTCCACCCGCACCCGCTCGACCGCGCCAACATCCCGGGCTGCACCTATTGCCACCCGCAGATCGCCAGCGTCGGCCTGACCGAAGCCAAGGCGAAGGAAGCGGGCCACGACGTCAAGGCGGGCACCTTCCCCTTCATCGGCAACGGCAAGGCTATCGCGCTGGGCGAAGCCGAGGGCTTCGTGAAGACCGTGTTCGACGCCAAGACCGGCGAACTGCTCGGCGCGCATATGGTCGGCGCGGAGGTGACCGAGATGATCCAGGGCTTCGTCGTCGGCAAGACGCTCGAGACCACCGAGGCCGAGCTGATGCAGACGGTGTTCCCGCACCCCACGATCAGCGAATCGATGCATGAGAGCGTGCTTGCGAGCTATGGCCGCGCGCTCCATATCTGAGGCCTGACACGCGCCGCGGCGCGAGGGGGATGACAGCGTGACCGGTTTCCTGATCCTGGCTTTCCTGATCCTCCTGGCCGGGGTCCTCGCGGTGCCGCTGGCCACCCGCCTCGGGCTCGGCTCGGTGCTCGGCTACCTGCTTGCAGGCATGGCGATAGCGCCGCTGCTCGCAGCGCTGTCGGTCGATGTCGAGGCGCTGCAGGTCTTCGCCGAATTCGGCGTGGTGATGATGCTGTTCATCATCGGGCTCGAAATGGAACCCAAGCGGCTGTGGGCGATGCGCGGCAAGCTCGCCGGGCTCGGCGGCGGGCAGGTGGTGCTGACCACGCTGGTGCTGACCGGTATCGCGCTGCTCGCCGACCAACCCTGGCAGACCGCGCTGGCGGTCGGCATGGTCCTCGCGCTGAGTTCGACCGCGATCATCGTCCAGACGCTGACCGAAAAGGGGCTGATGCGCACGCAGGGGGGCGAGGCGAGCTTCTCAGTGCTGCTGGTGCAGGATGTCGCGGTCATCCCGATCCTCGCGCTGGTGCCGCTGCTCGCGCTGCCCGAGCTTGCGTCACTGGCCACAAGTCACGGCGAGGGCGGGGCGCATGGCGGGATCGACCTCACCGCGCCCATGTCGATCTGGGTTGCGGCGGCGACCCGCGTTGGCGCGGTGGCGGCGGTGGTCGCCATCGGCATCTTCGCGATCCGCCCGCTGTTCCGCTACATCGCGCGCGCCAACCTGCGCGAACTGTTCACCGCCGCAGCATTGCTCGTGGTGATCGGGATCGCGCTGCTGATGTCGCTGGTCGGCCTCTCGCCCGCGCTCGGCGCCTTCATCGCGGGCGTGGTGCTTGCCACCAGCGAATACCGCCACGAGCTCGAAAGCGACATCAACCCGTTCAAGGGCCTGCTGCTGGGGCTGTTCTTCATCACTGTCGGCGCGGGGATCGACTTCGCGCTCGCCAGCACGATCTGGGATTCGGTGGTGTTCTGGGCCGCGGTGACGGTGGCTGCCAAGATGGCAGTGCTGCTGCTGGTCGGCTGGTTCTACGGCCTGCGGCGGCAGGCGCTGTGGCTGTTCTGCCTGAGCCTACCGCAGGCGGGCGAGTTCGCGTTCGTCCTGATCGCCTTCGGCGTCGCCAATGCGGTGTTCGAACCCGCCTTCGCCGATCAGTTGCTGCTGATCGTCGCGCTGACCATGCTGGTCACCCCGCTGCTGTTCATCCTCTACGACAAGCTCATCGCGCATGCCTATTCGACCGGGCAGGGCGGCCGCGAGGCCGATGCCATCGACGAGGACAACCCGATCATCATCGCGGGGCGCGGGCGCGTCGGCGGGATCGTCGACCGCATGCTTGATGCCGCCGGACACCGCGCGACGGTGATCGACTACAACAGCGAGCATTTAGAAGTGCTCAAGAAGTTCGGCGTCACGACCTATTACGGCGACGCGACGCGGCCCGACCTGCTCGCCAGCGCGGGGATCGACCGCGCGCGGATCCTCGTCGTGGCGCTCGACGAGCGCGAGCAGATCGACCGGCTGGTACGCTATGCCTGTGCCAACTTCCCGGGCCTGCACGTCGTCGCACGCGCCAAGGACCGCGACCATGTCTATCACCTGTGGGCGATGGGCTGCCGCGACATCGTCCGCGAAACCTATGACAGCAGCCTGCGGATGGGCCGTTCGGTCTACGAGGCGCTGGGTCACGACCACCAGTCGGCCACCGCCATGGTCGAAGCGTGGGAGGAGATGGATCGCACCTCGATGCGCGAGATTGCCGATGTCTTCCGGCTCGATACGCCGTCTTACGAGAACGAGGAACTGCTTGCCAAGATCAGGGAGCTCAAGGCCGAATGGGATCCCAAGCTGCGCGAGGCGATGGACGAAATCGCCGCGCGCGGACGCTAGACGCAACCAGTCAGCATGCCGCGCGTTGGGGGAGGAAAGGAGAACACGATGACAATCCCGAAGCGCGATACCCCCCAAGCCCAGGACGACGCGGCGCAGGACGCCGAGGACAGCAAGACCATCAAGGATCACAAGGCCCTGCAGAACCAGTCTTCGATCGACCCGCAGGACTACCCCAAGGGCGATCGCAGCGCGCAATCGCTGGTCCGCAAGCCGGGCGACAAGGACTGATCGGGGATCGTGGCGGAGAGGGTGGGATTCGAACCCACGAAGGGCTTGCACCCTTGCCGGTTTTCAAGACCGGTGCATTCAACCGCTCTGCCACCTCTCCGCGAGCGCGGGCTAGCTAGTCACTTCGGCCGGGCTTGTCACGCATTTACCTGCAAGGAGGACGGGCCGTGCCCCGTAAACGCCAAATGACACTTGCCGTTAAGCTTCGCTCTGCGACAATCGCCGGATGAAATTCAAACCCCTTCTCGCCGCCGCCGGGGCATTTGCGCTCGCATTGCCCGCCGTTCCCGCCACCGCCCAGCAGGACCTGAGCTTCGATGCCTATGTCCAGCTGCTGATCGCCAAGGCACGCGCCGAAGGGGTCAGCGAAGCGACTCTGGCGCGCATGACCGCGGGACTGGAGCCAAACGACCGGGTGATCCGGCTCGACCGTGCGCAGCCGGGATCGCCGACCTCGTCCGGCTATCCGGCTCTTGCGCCCTATATCGCGCGACACGTCGATGCCGCGCGCATCCGCGGGGGACGCAGCGCCCGGGCCGAGTGGTCGGGCACGCTGCGCGCCATCGAACGCGATTACGGCGTGCCAGGCGAAATCGTGGTCGCCATCTGGGGACATGAAACCGCCTATGGCGCGGTCAAAGGCGGGTTCGACCTTTCGCAGGCGCTTGCCACGCTCGCCTGGGAAGGCCGCCGCCGCGGCCTCTTCGCCAGCGAGTGGGTCGCGCTGATGAAGGTGGCCGACAAGGGCTACTCCCGCGGCGAACTGCAGGGCAGTTGGGCGGGCGCCTTCGGCAATCCGCAGTTCCTTCCTTCGGTCTACCTGCGGCTCGCCGCCGACGGCAATGGCGACGGCCGCGCCGACATCATGAACGACAGCGCCGATGCGCTGGCCTCGATCGCCAACTATTTCCGCGACGCGGGCTGGCGCGAAGGCCAGCCCTGGGGCGTGGGCGCCTATGTTCCCTCCGGCTTCGACGTCGCGGCCTACCGCACGCCGATCGCGGCCCCGGTGTGTTCGCGCGTCCATGAACGGCACAGCGTCTACAAGCCGGTGTCGGAATGGCGCGCACTCGGCATCCAGCCCCAGCGCGCAATCGGCGACGACGTGCTGGTCACGCTGTTCCAGCCCGACGGTCCCGGCACGCCGGCTTGGCTGTTAACCTCGAATTATCGGGTGATCCTCGAATACAACTGTTCGAACTATTACGCCATGAGTGTGGGGCTGCTCGCAGATGAAATCGCCGAATAGGATACTTCTTGCTGCGAGCGCCGGGCTGGGCCTGCTCGGCCTCGGTGCCTGCGCTTCGAACGCGCAAGCCCCGGCCGCAAGCACCGCGCCCGTAGTGGGCAACGGCCCTGCCGCCGATTATCCCGTCGTGGTGGGCGATCCATTCACCATCGACGGCGTAACCTATACCCCGGTCGATACGATGAATTACGACCAGGTCGGCTATGCGGGGCGCGAAGAGGCCGGCGTGACGGGGGTAACCGGCGCGCATCGGACACTTCCCTTGCCGAGCTATGTCGAGGTGACCTCGCTCGACACCGGGCGGACCATCCTTGTCCGGCTCGAACGGCGCGGACCGATGACCAACGACCGGCTTATCGCACTGGCACCCGACGCTATCGCGCAGTTGGGGATCGGTGAGGGCGCTCCCATCCGCATGCGGCGGGTGAACCCGCCCGAGGAACAGCGTGCGGAACTGCGCGCCGGGCGCGAGGCACCCCCGCGGATGGACACGCCGCAGGGCCTGCTCGAAGTCCTCAAGCGCAGGCTGCCGCCGCGCGGCTCGGCGCCGCTCGGCGATCCGCGGCAAGCCGAGGTGAGCGGTGTCGCGCCGACGCCCGAGGTCATCGAAACCCGCGACCCGAACGAGGAGGCGCTGGTGGAAGATGCTACGAATGAAGCGGAAGAGCCCGTACTCACGCCGGCCGAACCGCCGGCCGGACGGCCGCAGTTGCGCAATGCAGTCGAAGGCGGTCCTGCCCGGGCCCCGGTCATGGTTCCGACCGATCCGGACGGGAAGTTCGCGGTCCAGCTCGGCGCCTTTTCGGTCAGGGCCAATGCGCAGAAGCTGGCGCGCGAAGTGCAGGGCTATGTTGAAGACAGCGGTGCCTTGGCAATCGTTCGCGTGGGACCCTTCGCAACCCGTGGACAGGCGGAGGAGGCGCTCGCCAAGCTTCGCTCACGCGGTTATAGCGACGCGCTGATACGACCACTCGATTGATCCGCCGCGGCTCCTGCCCGGCGACGGGAGCACACTTGCGCAACCGCCTGACTTTACTGGCTAGCATGGCAATGGCCTGCATCGCTGCGCCGCTTGGCGCGCAGCGTGCGCCGGACGCCGCCATTCCCAGCGAGGCCGATGCGCCGATCGCCTATCTGCTCGATGCCACAAGCGGCCAGGTTCTCTATCAGCGGGAGATAGACCGGCGGTTCATGCCCGCGTCGATCACCAAGGTGATGACGACTTTCCTCGCTTTCGAATGGATCGACGAGGGCCGCCTCCTGCGTGAACGGATCTTCGGTGTGCGGCCGGAGACTTTCCGCCAGTGGCACCGCAAGGGCTCGACCATGTTCCTCGCCGAAGACGCGCGCGTATCGGTGGACGACCTGCTTCACGGCGTGACCACCGTCTCCGCAAATGACGGCGCGGTGGTGCTGGCCGAAGGCGCGGCCGGATCGGTCGAGGACTGGGTCGCTGCGATGAATGCCAAGGCGCGCGAGATCGGCATGGCCAACAGCCATTTCGGCAATCCCAATGGCTGGATGGACGAAGGCAGGACGTTCGTCACCGCGCGCGATCTCGGCACGCTGGCGCAAGCCATGGTGGTGCGGCACCCGACGAAATACCGGCACTTCGTCGGCGCGCAGGGTCTCGAGTACAATGGGATCGAACAGCGCAACCACGATCCGATAACCGGTGTCGTGCCCGGTGCCGACGGCATCAAGACCGGCTATACCAACCAGGCGGGGTTCGGTTTCCTCGGGTCCGCCGAACGCGACGGCCAGCGCCTCGTGATGGTGGTGGCGGGCAGCCCGGGCGGACGCGAGCGGCGCCGCGCCGCGCGGCAGTTCATCGAATGGGGATTTCGAAATTTCGACAGCCGCGTGCTCTTCGCGCAGAACGCGCGCATCGGCACGGCGCGCGTGCAGGAGGGCGGGGCAGGCACGGTCGGGCTGACCACGCCCCGGCCGTTGCGCATAGCCGTGCCCCGCGGCAGAGATCCCGAGATATCGCTGACGATCAGCTATGAAGGACCACTGCAGGCTCCGGTCGCGAAGGGTGAAGAAGTGGCCGAACTGGTGGTGTCGATCGCCGGCATGCCCGAACACCGCGTGTCGCTGGTCGCGGCCGAAGAGGTGTCCGAAGCCTCGATCGTCCGCCGCGTCTTCAACGCATTCCAGAGCTGGCTCGGGTGAGCGCGGGCCGCTTCATCGCCTTCGAAGGCGGGGAGGGCATGGGCAAGTCCACCCAGGCGCGCCTGCTGGCGGACCACTTGCGCAAGCGCGGTCTCGGGGTCGAACTCACGCGCGAGCCGGGCGGTACGCCGGGCGCGGAAGCGATCCGTACGTTGCTGCTCGATCCGCCGGCTGATGGCTGGACGCTCGAGGCCGAGGCGCTGCTGTTCGCCGCAGCGCGGGCGGATCACGTGGCGCGGCTGATCCGGCCTGCGCTCGGCGCGGGCAACTGGGTTGTCTGCGATCGCTTCATCGATTCGAGCAGGGCCTATCAGGGCGAGGCCGGGACGCTGGGCGATGACCGCGTGATGGCGCTGCATTCGCTGGGCAGCGCGGGGCTATTGCCCGATCTGACAATCGTCATCGATGCGCCCGCGCAGGCGGTGGCGGGACGTCTTGCGCAGCGCGATGGCGGCGTTAGCGACGCTATCGGCGGACGTGCAGCCGATTACCATGCGCGCGTCAACGCAGCCTTCCTCGCCTTCGCGCGTGCCGAACCCGATCGGTTCGCGGTCGTCGACGGCAGCGGCAGCGTCGAGGATGTGCACCGGCGCATCCTGGCGGAAATCGCCACGCGGTTCGGTGATGGGGCGGACTGATGCTGCTCGGCCACGAGACTGCCTGGCGCGAATGGCGCAAGGCCCTGGGCGGGGAACGCATGCACCATGCCTGGCTGCTGGCCGGGCGACGCGGCGTGGGCAAGGGCAGCTTTGCCTTCGCCGCCGCCTGCGAACTGGTCGGTGTGGATCCCGCTGATGCCCAGAACCATCCCGACATACTGACGCTCACCTACGCTCCCAAGGACGACAAGGAAGAACGCAAGCGCGCCGACGGCAAGCCATACGAGGTCGCGCGCAGCATCCGTATCGCGCAGGTGCGCGGCATGCAGGCGCGGCTCGGAACGCGCCCGACACTCGGCGACAAGCGCGCGATCATCATCGATCCGGCCGACGATCTCGAGCGCAATGCCGCCAACGCGCTGCTCAAGAGCCTCGAAGAACCGCCGATCGGCACTTATTTCCTGCTGGTCGCGCACAGTCCGGCCCGCCTGCTGCCGACCATCCGCTCGCGCTGCCGCGTGTTGCGCTTTCCGACGGTATCCGATGCCGAGATGGACCGGCTGCTGGCCAATCTCTCGCCGGGAGCGGACCCTGCCACACGCGCGGCGGCGATTGCGGCGGCGGGTGGTTCGCCCGGCGCCGCGCTTCAGTTCGTCGACATGGAACTGGGCAAGGTGCGTCAGGCGATGGATGCAATCCTGGCCCGCGGCGATCCCGATTTCCAGCTGCGCGGCACACTCGCGGGGCTGATCGGTGCGCGGCCCGACCGCGAGCGGATCCGCGCGGTGCTCGAACTGGCCCGCTCGGCAGTGGCGCAACGGCTCGACGGGGCGATGGCCGATCCGCGACCCGTCATCGACACGCATAGCGAACTGGTCCGCCTGACCGGCGAGCAACCAACCTATAATTTCGATGCGGGACTGCTGGCGATGGAAATCGGCACCTTGCTCGCCAAGGCGGCTACCGCTAGCGAGCGAGCCGATGGCTGAACCCTATTACCTGACCACCGCGATCCACTATCCCAATGGCAAGCCGCATATCGGCCATGCCTACGAGACGATCGCGGCTGATGTTATCGCCCGCTTCCAGCGCCTGCGCGGCCGTGAAGTCCGCTTCCAGACGGGGACCGACGAACACGGTTTGAAGATGGCCCAGAAAGCCCGCGACATCGGCAGCACCCCGCGTGAGCTTGCGGATGAAATGTCGGGCCATTTCAAGGAACTGTTCGATGTTCTGAACATTTCCTATGACCGTTTCATCCGCACCACCGATCCCGATCACCACCGCGCGAGCCAGGCGATCTGGGAGGCGATGGAGAAGAAGGGCGACCTCTATCTCGATCGCTACGAAGGCTGGTACTCGGTTCGCGACGAAGCCTATTACGACGAAGGCGAACTGGTCGAAGGCGAGGGCGGGGCCAAGCTCTCGCCGCAGGGCACTCCGGTCGAATGGACCGAGGAGGAAAGTTGGTTCTTCCGCCTGTCCAACTATGCCGAGCCCCTGCTCGAACTGCTCAAGACGCCCGGCTTCCTGGAACCGGTGAGCCGGCGCAACGAGATGGTCGCGTTCATCGAACGCGGATTGCAGGATCTGTCGGTCAGCCGCACCAGTTTCGACTGGGGCGTCAAGGTGCCCAGCGGCGATGGCCACGTCATGTATGTCTGGGTCGACGCGCTGACCAATTACATCACCGGCGTCGGCTATCCCGATGGCGGCGAATTGTGGGACAAGTTTTGGCCCGCCGATCTCCACCTGATCGGCAAGGACATCGTCCGCTTCCATACGATCTACTGGCCGGCCTTCCTGATGAGCGCGGACCTGCCGCTCCCGAAAAAGGTCTTCGGGCATGGCTTCCTGCTCAATCGCGGGGTCAAGGAATCCAAGTCAGCGGGCAATGTCACCGATCCGATGGAGCTGGCCGACAGGTTCGGCGTGGATGCGCTGCGGTACTTCCTCATGGCCGAGGTTACCTTCGGGCAGGACGGCAGCTATTCGGCGCAAGCGCTTGTTAACAAGGTAAATGCTGAACTAGCCAACAGTTTCGGCAACCTTGCACAGCGCACGCTTTCGATGATCGCCAAGAACATGGCCGGCAAGCTCGAGCTGTTCTCCGCAGCCAGCGAAGACGATACGCTCCTGGCCACAGTTGGGAAGGCCTGCGCCGAAACGCTGCCGCAAGAATTCGAAGCGCTTAATTTCTCGGTCGGGATCGAAGCCTGGCTGCGAGCCGTGTATGCCTGCAATGCCTATGTCGACGAACAGGCGCCGTGGGGGCTCAAGAAGACCGATCCCGAACGGATGAAGGCGGTGCTGCAAACGCTGTTCATCGCCATCCGCGACCTCGCCATCGCGATCCAGCCCGTCGTCCCCGAAAAGGCTGCGGCAGTGCTCGACCAGCTGGGTATCCCGGCGGATCGCAGGTCCTATGCCAACCTTGGCGATGCGGACTGGTTCGGCGCTTTGGCGGCGAGCGGCCATGCTATCGACAAGCCGACCCCGGTCTTCCCGCGGCTCGAATTGCCCGAAGAGGAGCCGGCCTGATGCTCGTCGACAGCCATTGCCACCTCGAATACGAAGGCCTCGTCGAAGACCAGGACGCGGCGCTCGATCGGGCGCGCGAAGCGGGGATCGAGGCCTTCCTCAACATTTCGACGAAGCGCGCGGAATGGGACCAGGTCGTCGCTACCGCAAGGGCCAAACGCGGCGTCTATGCCAGCGTCGGCATTCATCCGCACAATGCCGACGATCACGCCGAGTTGACACGCGAAGAACTGCTCGCGGCAACGCACGACGCTAAAGTCATCGGGATCGGCGAAACCGGACTTGATTACTATTACGACCATTCGGACCGCGCCGTGCAGCAGGACCTGTTCCGCCTGCACATCGATGTGGCCCGCGAGGTCCGACTTCCGGTTATCATCCACACCCGCGACGCAGAAGATGATACGCTCGCGATCCTCGAAGACGAGCTGGGGAAGGGGGCTTTCCCAGCGCTGATCCATTGCTTCACCGCGTCGGCCGAGTTCGGGAGGGCGGTCATCGATCTGGGACTGTCGGTCTCGATTTCGGGCATCGTTACCTTCAAGAACGCAAAAGATCTTCAGGCGTTCGCGCGCGACATCCCGCAGGACCGGCTGCTGGTCGAAACCGACAGCCCGTTCCTCGCGCCGGTTCCGCATCGGGGCAAGCCATGCGAACCCGGCTACGTCCGTGACACCGCGCAGTTCCTCGCCGACCTTCGCGAGGAACCGCTCGCGAATCTGGCCGCCTATACCACGCGCAACTTCTACAGCCTGTTCAGCAAGGCCGCCGCGTGAAGCTGCTCATGCTCGGCTCCGGCACGTCGACCGGCGTGCCGCGGATCGGCAACGACTGGGGCGAATGCGACCCGCACGAACCGCGCAACCGGCGCACGCGCGTTTCGATTATCATCGAGAACCAGGCGGGACAGCGGATTCTGATCGACACCTCGACCGACCTGCGCGCGCAATTGCTGGCGAACGGGATCGGCAAGGTGGATGCGGTCTTCTGGACGCATGACCATGCCGATCACTGCCACGGCATCGATGATCTGCGCGTCATGCGCTACGATCGCAGCAACCCGCTGCCAGGCTATGCCAGCAGCAAGACCTGCGACAACTTGCGTCGCCGGTTCGACTACATATTCGAAGGACAGCACGGCTATCCCACGCTGATGTCGCTCAAGGATATCGCGGACGCCAGGCTCGTTGCCGGTTTCTCCTTCGACCATGTCGAAATGCCGCACGGACCGGTGACCAGTACCGGTTTCCGGTTCGAAGCGGATGGAAAATCAATCGTTTATGCGACCGACTTCAGTGAGATTACAGCTGGCATGCTCAAATGCTTCGACCGGGCCGACATTCTTGTCGTCGACTGTCTTCGCAAGCGGCCGCATCCCACGCATGCGCATCTCGACATGGCGCTCGATCTCGCTCGGCGGGTCAAGGTTGGCCGCACGGTCCTGACGCATATGGACAAGAGCATGGACTACCGCAGCCTGTGCGACGAAGTACCCGATCATGTAACGGTCGGTTACGATGGCCTGACGATGACCGCATGAACGAATACCAGATCGTCTCGCTGATATCGCTGCTGGGGTTCCTGATCCTGATGACCGGCGCATTCCGGTCACACCGTGTGAACGTGAAAAAGGCTTTCTACATGGCCGCAGCATGGGTGGGCATCTTCGCAATCGTCGTCCTATTCATCGATCTGGTGCGGTAGGGCAGCACGCAGAAGCTCCTCTTCGCTCAACGACGTCAGTTAACATAATATATATTATCATTCCATACGAGGAGGATAAGCCGCTTCCAAGCAGGCTTACCCTTCTGCAGCATTGGCGTTAGAAGACAACCATGTCTAATCAGACCGACCGCTTGCTCCGCATCATGGCCCGCCTTCGTGATCCCGTCGGCGGCTGTGAATGGGACACGGCGCAGGACTTTGCCTCCATCGCGCCGTACACGATCGAAGAAGCCTACGAGGTCGCCGACGCCATCGAACGCAGCGACATGGACGATTTGCGCGGCGAACTCGGTGATTTGCTTTTCCAAGTCGTGTTCCATGCGCGCATGGCCGAAGAAGCCGGAGATTTTGCCTTCGAAGACGTCGCACGTAGCATCGCCGACAAAATGGAGGCCCGTCATCCGCATATCTTTGGCGATGAAAGCGGCATCATGGAAGACGGCCGGTGGGAGGATATCAAGGCTGCAGAACGGTCGCGATTGGGACAAAACAGCGCGATGGACGGCCTCGCAAACGCGCTTCCCGCCTTGCTGCGTTCGCACAAATTGCAGAAGCGTGCAGCACGGGTCGGTTTCGAATGGCCCGATGTCACCGGCCCGATAGACAAACTGCGCGAGGAACTGGACGAGCTCGCACAGGCACAGACCGATGACGAAAAGCTGATGGAAGCGGGCGACGTGCTGTTTTCCGTCGTCAACATCGTGCGCCGCTACGGAGTCGATCCCGAACAAGCCTTGCGCGCTTCGAACGCCAAATTCGAACGTCGTTTCAGGAAGATGGAAGAACTTTCGCAGAACGAGGGCGAAGATTTCGCCGCGCTCGACCTCGATGGCAAGGAAACCTACTGGCAGCGCGCCAAGCGCACGATTGGTTAGTCGAGCGCCTCGTATTGCCCCAGTTCCTTGGGGTTGAGCCGCACCGTGATCAGCCGGTTTGCGCCGCCCTCCTCTTCGAGGACATCGTCGATCACCTCGCCATGCGCATGCAGCCAGGCAATCCGCCGGCCATCGCCAGCGGGAACCTCGAAAGTGCGGAGCGAGGCATTCCGGGTAAGCATCTCGCCGAGCCGTTCGAGCAGGGTATCGACCCCCTCACCCGTCAGGGCCGACATCGCTACCACATCGTCATTGCCGACGACCTGTTCGGTCAGTTCTTCGGCATCTACGGGCGATAACTGGTCCCACTTGTTCCACACTTCCAGGACGGGGATCGAAGGCTCTTCGCCTTCCTCGTCGGCCACCCCGAGATCACGGAGAACCTGGAGCACCTGCGCCTTCTGCGCGCCGGTCGACGGGTTCGAGATATCGCGAACGTGACAGATCACGTCGGCCGCGGTGACTTCTTCCAGCGTTGCGCGGAACGCGGCCACGAGCTGCGTCGGCAGGTCGGAAATGAACCCGACCGTATCGGACAGGATCGCCTTCTCGACCCCGGGCAATGCAATTGCGCGCATCGTCGGGTCGAGCGTGGCGAACAGCAGGTCTTCCGCCATCACCCCCGCCCCGGTCAACCGGTTGAACAGCGTCGACTTGCCCGCATTGGTGTAGCCGACCAGCGCGACCACCGGCCACGGCGCGCGTTCGCGCCGTTCGCGGTGCAGGCCGCGGGTCTTGCGCACCTGTTCGAGTTCCTTGCGCAGCCGCCCCATCCGCTGCCGGATCATCCGGCGGTCGGCCTCGATCTGGGTTTCACCCGGACCGCCGAGGAAGCCGAACCCGCCGCGCTGCCGTTCGAGGTGGGTCCAGCTGCGCACGAGCCGGCTCTGCTGGTAATCGAGATGGGCGAGTTCGACCTGAAGACGGCCCTCGGCAGTGGCCGCGCGTTCGCCGAAGATTTCGAGGATCAGTCCAGTGCGGTCGATGACCTTGCGCGCCAGCTTGTCTTCCAGATTGCGCTGCTGGATCGGCGTGAGCGCGCCGTCGACCACGACCAGTTCGACCTCGTCCTGTTCGCAGGCGATGCGGATGTTATCGACTTGGCCGGCGCCGAACAGCAGGTTCGGGCGCACTTCGCGAACGGGCAGCACAAAGCTCTCGGCGATGACCACGCCGATCGCCAGAGCAAGCCCCTCGGCTTCTGCAAGCCGCGACTGCGCGTCGAGGTCATAGGCCATCCCGCGAATGTCCGGGCACACCACGAGCGCCCGTGCTCCGCGAGAGACCTCGCCCATCAAGTCGTCATCGAAACTCAGTTGTCGTCCTCTTCCCAGTCTTCGGTCAGATCGACCGGTGTTGCGGGCTGGATCGTCGATACGGCATGCTTGTAGGCAAGCTGGACGTAACCGTCACGCTCGAGCAGCATGCAGAACAGATCGTAGGACGCGATCCGGCCCTGCAGCATCACCCCGTTGACTAGGAACATGGTGACCTGCGCTTCCGCCTGACGGACCCGGCTCAGGAACACGTCCTGCAACAGCCGCTGCTTGGCCCCCGAACCCTGGCTCGTAAATTGCTCGGTATCGACCGGCTGCGCGGGCATGATCGTGCTGATCGCGTGCTTGTAGACCAGCTGCGACTGGCCATCGCGGCGCAACAGGATCGAGAAATTATCGAACCAGGTGACAATGCCTTGCAGCTTCACGCCCTTGACCAGGAACATGGTCACCGGGGACTTGTTCTTGCGCAGCAGGTTGAGGAAGGCATCCTGCAGGTTCACGGGACGGCCGCCCGATGCAGGTTCAGGGGGTTTCGGACGCGGTCGTGCCGAGAGTGTCTTTTCGCCGGACATGTCTTTTCCCGTTTCTTGGCGGCCCTCCACCGAGCCGCAATCTGGGCGCCCGCGACGCCCGTGTGTGCATCCGCAACTCTTTGCGAACGCCATTAATGTGGGACATCGCACCGTCGTGCGCAATGCATTCCTTATTCTGTCGCACAACGCGCAACTTTCCCGATCGCTCCTACTTTTTCGGCTCGCTCGGCTTGCGTTCGACCATACCCAGCAGCTTCAGCTTGCGGTGCAGCGCGGAGCGCTCCATCCCGATGAAGGTCGCGGTCTTGGAAATATTGCCTGAAAAGCGACGGATCTGGACAGTGAGATACTCGCGCTCGAAATTCTCACGGGCTTCGCGCAGCGGCGCTCCCATCATCGCCCCCACCCCGCCGTTTCCGCCGAGCTTACCCCCGAGCACTTCCTCGGGCAGCATGTCGACCTCGATCTGTTCGAGATTTTCGCGCGGGGTCAGGATGATCGTGCGTTCGACCACGTTGCGCAGCTGGCGCACGTTGCCCGGCCAGTCATAGGCCTGCAGCGCCGCCATCGCCTCGTCGCTGATGGTCGGGGGGCGCAGACCCTGTTCGGTAGCATAGCGGGCAAAGAACCCGTCGGCGAGCGCGGGGATATCGTCGCGCCGCTCGGCCAGCGAGGGCACTTCGACGGGCACGACATTGAGGCGGTAGAACAGGTCTTCGCGGAAGCGCTTCTCCTCCATTTCGCCGGTGAGATCGCGCGAGGTGGACGAGACCACCCGCACATCGACGCCGATCTGCCGGGTGCCGCCCACGCGGACGAAGCTTTGTTCGGTAAGCACCCGCAGGATCCGTGCCTGCGTGGAAAGCGGCATGTCGGCCACTTCGTCGAGATACAGCGTCCCCCCGTCGGCGGTCTCGAGCAGGCCCGGACGGACGAGCTTGCCATCGGCTTCCTCGCCGAACAGCTCCTCTTCGAAACGTTCGGGTGTTATCCGGGCCGAATTGACGATGACAAAGGCCTTGTCGGCACGCGGGCTCCAGCTGTGGAGCAGCCGGGCCGCCACTTCCTTGCCTGCCCCGGCAGGGCCGGTGACCAGGACGCGGCTGCCGGTACTGGCGACGCGCTTCAGTGTGGCGCGGACCGCATTGATTACTGCCGAATTGCCGGTGAACTCGTCACCCTGCCCCTGGTTTTCGCGCAACCGCGTATTCTCGCGCCGCAGCCGTTCGGTTTCGGTCGCACGTTCGACCAGGTGCAACAGCCGCTCGGCCTCGAACGGCTTCTCGATGAAATCGACCGCGCCGCGGCTGACCGCGCTGACCGCAGTGTCGATGTTTCCGTGGCCCGAAAAGATGATGACCGGCAGATCGGGTTCGCGCACCTTGATCGCGTCGAGCACTTCCAGCCCGTCCATCTGGCTGCCGTGCAGCCAAACATCGAGCAACACGAGGCTTGGCCGTTTCTGGTCGATGGCTTCCAGCGCGGCGGTGCTGTCGGCGGCGGTACGGCACTCGTAGCCCTCGTCGCTCAGCACCCCGGCCACCAGTTCGCGGATGTCGCGTTCGTCGTCGACGATCAGAATATCCAGCGCCATGCGTCCCTATCCTTCATTCTTTGTCGTTGTCTGCGCTTCGCTTTCCTCGGCGAGTGGATCGCGCGCGAAGCGCATCGTCACCCGCGTGCCCCCGGTCTCGACCGAGGTGAACGTCATTTCACCGCCGTGTTCCTCGACGATCTTGTTGACGATCGCGAGGCCCAGCCCGGTGCCCTTTTCACGCGTCGTCACATAGGGTTCGAGGATATTAACCCGGTCTTGCGGCAGGCCGATACCATTGTCTTCCACCGAGACCGAAATCGAATCCTCGGCGGTCTCGACCTCGACGCGGATCCTGCCGCGGTAGTCGACACTCGCCGACTGCGCTTTGGCCTCGATCGCCTCATAGGCATTCTTGAGCGTGTTTGTCAGCGCCTGACCCAGTTGGTGACGGTCGCAGCGGATGCGCAGCGGGCCTTCGTCTGGGGCCTGGAAACGGTAATCCACCGCGGGATGCGCCACTTCCTGCAGGAACAGCGACTGGCGGATCAGGTCGATCGCGTTTTCCGTCCGGAAGGTCGGCTTGGGCAGCCGCGCGAAGCTGGAGAATTCGTCCACCATCTTGCGCAAATCGCCGACCTGGCGAACGATCGTGTTGGTCAGTTCGTCGAACAGTTCGCCGTCGATCTCGATCTGTTTGCGATAGCGCCGTTTCAACCGTTCGGTCGCCAGCTGGATCGGGGTCAGCGGGTTCTTGATCTCATGCGCGATCCGGCGCGCGACATCGGACCATGCCGCCTGACGCTGGTCGAGCAACTGCCGCGTGATATCCTCGAATGTGATCACATGGCCATCGCTCTCGCGGCCGATCTTCACGGCGAAGGTCAGCAGTTCGCCATTGCGGCTGTGCGAGATGACGCCCCGCGTCAGCCCGCCACGCACCATGGCGCCGATCTGCGGGGCCAGGTCGTCGAGTGTCGCGGGCGTGCTTTCGCCCGCCGCATCGTAGCCCAGCATCGACTGCGCGGGGGCATTCATCAGCAACAGGTTCAGGTCGGCATCGACCGAGATGATACCTGCACTCACCGATTCCAGAACCGCTTCGATGAACCCGCGCCGTTCCTCGAGTTCGATATTGGCGGAAAGCAGCGCATCGGTCTGTTTTTCGAGCTGCGCCGTCATGCGGTTGAAGGCGCGGTTGAGCAGGCCGATCTCGTCGGCCCCGGTGCGCCCTTCGACGCGCAGCGCGAAATTGCCCGCGCCGACCTTGCGCGCAGCGGCGACCAGATCGGTAAGCGGTTCAACCTGCCGGTCCGCGAACCGCAAGGCAAACCATACCGCGACGCCCACCAGCGCCAACGAGACAAAGAACAGCGCGAGATTGAAGCGCAACTGCAGCGCACGTGCACGCTTGGTCAGTTCCTCGTAGGCAGCGGAAATCGAGCGGGCGGATTGCCAGCTGCGGAAGGTCGCCGCCTCCGCATTGCGCGCGGTGTAGAGATAGATTCCCGCCTCGCGATCGATCGGCGCCACCGCCTCGATCCGTTCGGCGCTGCCACGAACCGCAACCTGTTCTCCGCGGGCAAGCTTTTCATAGGCATCCTGGGCGAAGGTTCGCGGATCGCTTGCCTCGCTCAGGCCATAGACCACGGCAGTGCGCATGGTGTCGTCGGGCATCGCTTGGAGGATGGCGCTTTCGATGACATCGCGCGGTTCGGCCTGGTATTGGTAGACGAGCGCAAAGTTGGGATCGGTTACCTGCACGCGCGCAAGGATGGCGCGCATGTCCATTGCCATCGAGATCGTTTCATTGCCGAGATCGAGCTGGTTTTCCTCGTAATATCCTTCCGCGAGCTGGTTGGCATTTTCCATCAGTCCGCGCGAATTGTCGGAAAACCAGAAATCGACGCCCGACTGGAACAGGAAAGCGGCGAACCCCGCCACCAGCAGCGTCGGGACCGCTGCGATCATCGAAAAGAAGAACACCAGTCGGACATGAAGCCGCGCGGTACTGCCGGCAGCGCGCCGCAGCGCGATCCGCCGCCCGGCAAGCACGAGCAGCGCCATGGCGGGAATCAGCGTACCGATCAGCAGGCCGGCTACCTGCCGCGATGGCAGGAGCGCGCCATCGGGCGGTGCATTGGTGAAGGTTGCCCAAGTGCTGGCAACCATGACCAGGAAAGCGATTGCGGCGACGACCTCGATATAGCCGACCATGTTGCGTTTGCGCGAGGTTACGACGAACCTGCGCCACCAGCGGGGCGTCTGTCGTCCACTTCCTGCTGTTCGCGTCGCCATCGTGGCGCGCATACAACGGGACTGTTGCACTTTTGCAAGTATAAATTCGTCAAACCCGCCGCGGTCCGGTCGAAACGCGGGATCAACGGCGACGAGCGTAGCTTTCAGGAGCGATGTCGAGTTCGGAAAGCCGCTTGCGCAGCGTGTTGCGGTTGATGCCAAGCATCCTCGCAGCGCGCAGCTGATTGCCCTCGGTCCGTTCGAGCGCGAGTTCGAACAGGGGCCTCTCGAAGGCAGCCAGTGCGGTGTGATAGACAGCCCCGTCGGCCGGCCGCGCGTGTTCGAGCCAGCGCTCTACCGCGGCTGCAAGACCGTCCTTCTGCCCCTCGCCCGTCTCTCCGCGCGCGGCAGGGAGGATGTCTTCGACCGCGGCTGCATCGATTACATCTTCGCGCGCCATGAGGACGAGCCGGAAGACTGCATTGCGCAGTTCGCGCACATTGCCCTGCCAGGGTCGCGCCTCGAGCGCGTTGATCGCCTGCGCATTGGCCTTGCGGACGGGCAGTCCCTCATTCGCCGCCTGGCCGAGGAAATGGCGGACCAGAGCGCCGATGTCCTCGCGCCGCTCGCGCAGCGGCGGCAGGTGGATCGGCACGACGTTCAAACGGTAATAGAGGTCCTCGCGGAAACGCCCGTCGGCGATCATCGGGGTGAGGTCGCGATTGGTGGCCGCCACGATCCGGACGTCGACCCCGATCTCCTGCCGCCCGCCGACGCGGCGGATCCGCCCTGACTGCAGCGCCCGCAACAGGCGCGTCTGCGCTTCCGCCGGCATGTCGCCGATTTCGTCGAGGAACAGCGTGCCGCCGTTCGACTGTTCGAACTTGCCGATCTGCTGTCCGACCGCGCCCGTGAATGCACCGCGTTCGTGCCCGAACAACTCGCTTTCGAGCAGATCGTGCGGGATCGCCGCCATGTTGACCGCCACGAACGGACCGGTCTTGCGCGCGCCAAGCTGGTGGATCGCCTCGGCGACCAGTTCCTTGCCCGTGCCGCTTTCACCGGTGATCAGTACCGTGAGATCGTTGCGCAGGACCCGCGTGATCATCCGGAACACGCCCTGCATCGCGGGACTGCGGCCAATCAGCGGAAGCGCACTGTCTTCGCTGTCATCCGCGCCCTCGAGGACCGGCCGACTGGCAACCGCCTGCGCAACCGCCTGCGTCAGCTCGTCAAGATCGAAGGGCTTGGGGAAATATTCGAAAGCATCGCTATCGCTTGCGCGGACCGCCGTATCGAGCGTGTTCTGGGCCGACAGGACGATCACCGGCATGTCGGGCGCGCGCGATCGCACGGCATCGATCGACGCCAGACCGTCGCCGTCGGTCAGAATGACGTCGGTCAGCATGACGTCGAACGCCTGCTCGTCCAGCAAGACATCGCGCCGGGCGAGCGTATCGCATGCCGTCACTTCGAACCCATCATCGCGCAGCGCTTCGGTGATCACCGTTGCGATGCTCTTGTCGTCTTCGACCAGCAGGACCGTGCGTGCCATGTGCTCCCCTACCCTGCGACCGGCAGGTTGATGCGAAAATGGGTTTCACCCGCGCGCTCGTCGCGCTGGTGCGAAATGCGCCCGCCCATGTCGCGCAGCAGCTTGCGCACCAGGGCAAGCCCGAGCCCTTGCCCGTGCGGCTTGCTCGAAACGAACGGTTCGAACACGTGATCGCGCAGCGCCGGTTCGATCCCGGATCCGCCATCGGTGACCGTGATCTCGATCGGCAGGCGGGTCGCCTTGCCCAGACGGATGGTGTTGAAGACGAGGCCGCTGACGAAGCGGGTGCGCACACGCACCCGGGCACTGTCGAGCGCGGCGCTGGCATCGCAGGCATTGGCGATGAGATTTATAAGGACCTGCTCGAGCGCGCCCTGATCCGCCGCGACCGGGGGGAGCGAGGGATCGAATTCCTCCACCAATTCGCAGGGATCGTCTCTTCCCGCGCGCACTGTCGCCATCGCGTTGCGAATGGCCTCGTGCAGGTTGCACGGCCCGGTAATCTCGATCGGCTTCGCGCCGAGCTGCTGCATGCGATCGATCAGCTGCGCAATCCGATCGACTTCGGCGGAGATCATTTTCGCCAGCGGCTTGTCCTTCCCCGCAACGCGGCGGGCCAGTAGCTGGCTCGCCCCCCGAATGGCGGAGAGCGGATTCTTGATTTCATGTGCGAGAACCGCGGGTGCGCGCAATTCGACGCGCTCTTCGGCGTCCTCGTCATTGTCGGGCTGCCCTGCGTCGGACAACGTGAGCACGCGCCATCCCGCGGATGCATAAATGGGCGAGCTGCTGATATTGATCCTCCGCTCACCGACAGCGGTGGCGATGGTCACGCCCCGGGCGATGACCTGCGCATCGACACTCGAGAGGCGCTCCGTGAGCCGTTCGTCAGCGATTCCCACCACATCCCAGAACCGCTTCTCGGATAGCTTGCGGGCGCTGCGGCCGAGCATTTCTTCGGCTGCATAATTGGCTTCGACGATGCGATCGTCCTCGTCCAGCAGCAGCACCGCGAAAATCATCGCGGCAAGCTGGGCGCGCGCATCGGGTGCGCCGGATGGCGGGGTCACGCGGCGCGGCGCCGCAGGAAGGGCTCGTAAAAGGCTTCGATTTCCTCGAGCACCTTGTGCGGATCGTCGATGAAATTGACGAAATTGCGGAACTCGGCGGAGCCGTGCATGCCCTTGGTATACCAGCCCAGATGCTTGCGCGCGATCTTGGTGCCGACCCCTTCGCCGTAATGGTCGAGCATCGACTCGTAATGCTCAACCAGCACGTCGTATTGCTCGTCGAATGAGGGAGTTTGGAGCACTTCGCCGGTGCGCCACCAATGCATGATCTGCCCCAGAAGCCACGGTTTTCCGTAAGCCCCGCGCCCGATCATGATGCCGTCGGCACCCGATTGCTCGAGCGCGGCCGCAGCGTCGGCTATCGTGCAGATATCGCCATTGGCGATGACCGGGATCGAGACCGCATCCTTCACCTTGCGAATGAATGCCCAGTCCGCCTGCCCCTTGTACATCTGGTTGCGGGTTCGGCCATGGACGGTGATCATCTTCACGCCGAGGTCTTCCGCGATATGCGCCAGTTCGGGGGCGTTCAGATCGGCATGGTCCCAGCCCATCCGCATCTTGACGGTCACGGGCACATCGACCGCCTTGACTGTCGCTTCCATCAGCTTCGTCGCCAGCGGCACTTCGCGCATCAACGCCGACCCGGCCAGCTGACCCACGACCTTGCGCACCGGACAGCCGAAATTGATGTCGATGATAGCCGCGCCGTTGTCCTGCTGCAGCTTGGCCGCCTCGGCCATGCTGTCGGGATCGCAACCGACCAGCTGCATCGACACCGGTTCCTCGATCGCGTCCCAAGCCGCCTTCTGGACGCTCTGCCGCGTTTCGCGGATCGCCGCTTCGCTGGCGATCATCTCGGTCACATTGAGGCCCGAGCCATAGCGCCGCACCAGGCGCCGGAACGGCAGGTCGGTCACGCCGGTCATCGGCGCGAGCACCACCGGCGTGTCGATCGACACGTTGCCGACCTCGATCGGCTGCGGGGGTGCGGGCGGGAGCGGTTGCGTCGTCATAAGGAATTCATTGCCTAAATATTGGGCAGGCACATAGTGCGTTGCAGCGAAAACGGCAAGCCGCTAGCGCGCTGCTTTCGTATGCAACACGCGCCCCCTTCCCGCCTTCGCGGCAATCATCGTCGCCGCAGGGAAGGGTATCAGGGCGGGACAGCCGCTGCCAAAGCAATTTGCGGACTGGCGCGGCAAACCGGTGCTGCGCCACTCGGTCGAAACCCTACTCGAAGCCGGGGCGGCCCCGCTCGTCATCGCGATCCCCGAAAACGGTGAAGCGGCTGCGCACACGGCGCTGGACGGACTGGCGGGCTATACCCTCGTCGCCGGAGGCGTGACACGTCAGCAATCGGTTGCCCGGGCGCTGAGCGCTATCGAAAGCGCCGATACCGTGCTGATCCACGACGCGGCGCGGCCGGACCTTCCGCCCGCGGTGATCGAACGCTTGCTTGGCGCGCTTGAAACCCACGCTGGCGCCATTCCGGTCCTCCCGGTCGTCGACAGCCTGGCTTTCGAGGAAGAGGGTATGATGGCCGGCGCCGCGCCGCGCGAACATTTGCGCCGGGTCCAGACACCGCAAGCTTTCCGCTTTGCCGCCATTCGCGATGCGCATGCCATCTGGGCCGGCGAAACCGATGCGGGCGACGATGCGCAGGTGTTGCGTGCAAGTGGCGGAGAAATCGCGCATGTCGCGGGCGACGAGCGGCTTGCCAAACTCACTTTCGCGGAGGATTTCATGACTCGATTACCGCCCCTGCGCACGGGCATTGGCTACGATGTCCACCGGCTGGCCGAAGGCGAAGAGCTGTGGCTCGCTGGGGTCCGGATCGGACACGACAAGGGCTTGGCCGGCCATAGCGATGCGGATGTGGCACTGCACGCCATTGTCGACGCATTGCTGGGGGCGATCGCTCAAGGCGATATCGGCAGCCATTTCCCTCCCAGCGACGCGCAGTGGAAAGGAGCGAGCAGCGACCGCTTTGTCGAACACGCTGCCCGGCTCGTGCGCGAAGCCGGCTACAGCGTTGGCAATATCGATCTGACGATCATCTGCGAAGCGCCGAAGATCGGGCCGCATCGCGACGCCATGCGCGCGCGGATCGCCGAACTGCTCGGCGTTGACATCACCGCCATATCGGTAAAGGCCACGACAACAGAGCGGCTCGGTTTCACGGGCCGCGGCGAAGGAATTGCAGCGCAGGCCGTGGCAACCGTCATCAGGGAGTAGATTGATGCGCATGGGATATCGCAAACGGATGGGCGCCGCAGCGCTTGCTGCATTTGGCCTGCTTGCGGCGCAGCCGGCGCTGGCGCAACGCTGCATCGCCCCGCAGGACGTGACCGATACCGGCATCTATGCGGTCCCGATCCTGGCGGAAGGCTTCCGGGCATCGTGCACGCCCTACCTGGCCGAGGACGGATTTTTCGCGACCCGCGGCGAAGCATTCGTCGCGCCCTATGCCTCGATCCAGTCGGATCGCTGGCCCGGCGCTTTCCGCACCTTCTTGGCGCTGGCGAACGGCAGGGAAGACGACGGCACGGCCGCGATGCTGTCCGACCTGCCACCCGAGGCACTGCGCCCGATCGTCGACGCCTTCCTGGCGCAAAAGATCGGGGAAGAGATCAAGCCCGGGGATTGCCCGAAGATCGAGCAGGCCATGGAATTGCTGGCGCCCCTTCCCCCGGAGAATTTCGGCGGACTGCTGACCTTCATTCTCGATGTTACCGATGTAAAGGAACCCGACATCTGCCCGGCTGAGCAGCCATGACCGGCGGACTGCTTCCCGACGACATCGAGACGCTCGCCCGCCGCGTAGTCGAGGAAAACGCGGCGCTCGGGCGCAAGGTGACCGTTGCCGAAAGCTGCACCGGCGGTCTTGTCGCTGCCGCGCTAACCGAAATCCCGGGATCGTCGGCCGTGCTCGACCGCGGTTTCGTAACCTATTCGAACGAAGCCAAGATGGAATGTCTCGACGTTTCGCTCGAGATCATCGAAACCTTCGGGGCAGTTTCGATCGCCTGCGCCTGGGCCATGGCCAAGGGCGCGCTCGACAGGAGCCATGCCGATGTGGCGGTTGCCATCAGCGGGGTCGCCGGGCCCGGCGGCGGTACCGATCTCAAGCCCGTGGGGACGGTCGTCTTCGCGCGTGTCGTTCGCGGAGATGGCATCGAGCCCGAAGGCGAACTCAAGCGGTTCGAGCCGACTTCGCGCGCCGACATTCGCCGCGAGGCGACGATCTGCGCGCTTGAACTCTTGCTGCCCTAGAGGTTGGCGGCGGCGTTTTCGCGGCCGTACAGTTCGTCCGCACGATCTTCGAACGCCTGCACCATTTTGCGGAAGGCACGGTCGAAATACTGGCCTGCCAATGCTTCGAAGACCGCGTTGCGGAAAGTGAAATCCACGCAGAAATCGATCTCGCACCCTCCGTCCTCGGTCGGGGTGAAGGTCCAGTTGTTGTCGAGATCCTTGAGCGGTCCGTCGACGTAGAACACTTCGAGGTGCTCGGGACGCTGCTTGACGACGCGGGAGGTGAACTTCTCGCGGATCGCCTTGAAGCCGACGAGCATGTCGGCGACCATTTCGGTTTCGCTGTCGCTGCGCACGCGCGTCGCGACCACCCACGGCAGAAATTCGCCATAGCTGCCCACATCGGCGACGAGGTCGAACATCTGTTCCTGGCTGTAAGGCAGCCGCCGTTTTTCACGGATGCCGGGCATCAGGCGCCTTGCTTGGCGAGCTTTGCTTCGCGCGCGGCGCGCATTTCGGCGAAATCGTCGCCCGCATGATAGCTCGAGCGGGTCAGCGGGCTCGATGCGACCTGGAGGAAGCCCTTCGCCCGCGCGATCGAGCCATAGGCCGCGAACTGCTTGGGCGTGACGAATTCTTCCACCTTCGCGTGCTTGGGCGTAGGCTGGAGATACTGGCCCATGGTGATGAAATCGATATCCGCGCTGCGCATGTCGTCCATCACCTGATGGACCTCGAGCCGGCCTTCGCCCAAGCCGAGCATAATGCCCGACTTGGTGAAGATCAGCGGATTATGGACCTTCACCTCTTCGAGCAGGCGCAGCGAGGCATAGTAGCGCGCGCCCGGGCGGATCGTCGGATAAAGCCGCGGGACGGTCTCGAGATTGTGATTGAAGACATCGGGGCCCGCCTCGCAGATCTCTGCGATCGACTGCTTCATCCGTCCCTTGAAATCGGGAGTCAGGATTTCGATCGTCGTATTCGGCGTTTCGCGGCGCAGCGCGTTGATCACCTTGACGAACTGCCCCGCACCGCGATCGGGCAGGTCATCGCGATCGACGCTGGTGATCACGATATGCTCGAGACCCATGGCCGCTGCAGCGGTCGCGGTGTGCTCGGGCTCGAGCGGATCGACGGGCATCGGCATGCCCGTCTTGATGTTGCAGAACCGGCAGGCGCGCGTGCAGGTATCGCCAAGGATCATCACCGTGGCGTGTTTCTTGGTCCAGCACTCGCCAATGTTCGGGCAGGCCGCCTCTTCGCACACCGTGTGCAGGTTGAGTTCGCGCATCAGCTTGCGCGTTTCCTGATAGCCCTTGCTTACGGGCGCCTTCACCCGGATCCAGTCGGGCTTGCGCTGCATCTTGGGGCGTTCGCCCTCGGGCCGCGGTGCGGAAGAAAGGTCGTTCATAGCGCGGCCCATCTAGGCCCCCTGCCCGCCAACGGCAACCCGCATAGCTATGCGCCGCCCCTTGCCACCGGGACCATTTCACGGCAGCGATGATCGCATGAAGACTTTCGAACAGATGATCCAGGGTTACGGCCGCTTTCGCGAAGGCGACTGGCACAAACAGCACGACCGCTGGGAACAGCTCAGGGAAGGCCAGTCGCCGCAGGTCATGGTGATCGCCTGCTCCGACAGCCGCGTCGACCCTGCACAGATTTTCGATGTCGATCCGGGCGAGATTTTCGTGGTGCGTAATGTTGCCGCGCTGGTCCCGCCGTTCGAAACGACGCCCGGCCGGCACGGCGTATCCGCGGCGCTCGAATTCGCTGTCCAGTTCCTCAAGGTCCGCGAAGTGGTGGTCATGGGCCATGGCATGTGCGGGGGTGCAAGGCTGCGCTGACGCAGGACTTGCATGGCAACGCGCTGGGAGAAGGCGGATTCGTGGCGCACTGGATCGACATGCTCGACGCGGTGCGGGAACCGATCGCTGCGGAAAAGGGCACGAGCGGCCGCATCGCCGAACGCGCAATGGAACTGGCCGCGGTCAAGGTCAGCCTGGAGAACCTTCGCACCTTCCCCTGCGTGCAGGAAAAGGAAGGCAATGGCAGTCTCACCCTGCGGGGCGCCTATTTCGCCATTTCCGACGGGATTTTGCACCTGCTCGACGAGGTTAGCGGAGAATTCGTTCCCGCCCCGTGACTTGCGCGTGACCCGGCTTGCGGTCATGGAAGCGCACATGTCGGATATCGAACAACGCAATATCGCTCTTCTCATCGATTCGGATAATGCCAGTCCTTCGGGCATTGATCCGGTGCTCACCGTGCTTGCCGAACTGGGTCAGGTGAACATCCGCCGCGCCTATGGCAATTGGCGCAAGACGAGCCTCAAGGGCTGGATCGATCTGATGCATCGCTATGGCATCGAACCGCAGCAGCAGTTCGACATGACCAAGGGCAAGAACGCTACCGACATGAAGATGACGATCGACGCGATGGACCTGCTCTATCGCGGCCGGGTCCATGGGTTCGGAATCATGAGCTCGGACAGCGATTTCATGCCGCTTGCGATGCGCATCCGGCAGGACGGCCTGCCGGTCTACGGGTTCGGCGGTGCCAAAACTCCAGAGGCATTCCGCCAGGCATGCACGCGTTTCATCGACGTGAATGCGCTGATCAAGGCGGAAAAGGACACCCCCAAGGAAGGCGGGCCGAGCAAGGCATCGAACGTCCTCGACCAGGATTTGCTCGACCTGCTGTTCGACGCCTATGCCGCCAGCAAGCGCGACGACAAGGGCTATGCCAATCTGTCCGAAGTCGGACAGCGCGCGGGCAACCGGTCAAGCTTCGACACGCGCAATTACGGTTTCGCGCGGCTCACCGACCTGATCGAGACGATTCCCAATTTTTCCGTCGAGCGGCGCGGGAATGGCCAGAGCTTCGTTAAGCGGTTGCGCTAACGAAAAAGGGCGCGAGCCGTAGCCCGCGCCCTTCTGCAATTCTTAGGCTGTCAGCCCTTACATCGCAGTGCCCGAAGTCTGCTGCGCGGCGTAGATTGCCCAGAGGTTGGCGATCGCGTCACGCGGACCTTCCACTTCGTTGAAGGCCGCTTCGGCTTCAGCGAACTTGCCCTGGTCGAACTGCGCAATGCCCAGGCGGGTCAGCGCCATCGGCGCCTCGGCGCCAGCCATCCCGGCGGCTTTGCGATAAAACTCCTCGGCCTCCGCGGGACGTTCGAGGCTGAGCAGCGCGTCGCCTGCAGCCATTACCGTGCGGACACCGGCACCATCCGCGCGCGCGTCGGCGAGGAGGGTGTCCATATCGGCGCGATCGGCTGCAACACGGCCGGCCGCCTCGCTGCGTGTATCGGTGACGTAGGGATCGTCAGCCGCCAGCATTCCCTTCTCGACACCCTCGTCGATCACCGAAACCACTTCGGCGGGCAGACGGCGGTAATCGGCCGCCTCGACATATTCGAGATAGATGCGGTCGTCGTTGAGTGTGCCGACGCGGCGGCCAAGACGCAGCAGGTCGAGCGTTTCCGGCTTTTCGTATCCGCCGGTATTCAGCAGGATGGCGATCGCGTCGCGCCAGCTGGTTTCGCTGGGATAGTCGGCGACGTACCAGCCAGCGAACTTCTGCGCGTCCTCGGTCATAGAGGCGCGATAGGCGACAGCCAGGCCACGCTGGAGCCAGGTTTCGTCGACTGGCTGACCGGCGCTCTTGCGTGCATCGATCACGCCCGAAAGATAGGCAAGGCCTTCCGCATCACGCTCTTCGGCGAAATAGCTTTCCGCAATGATGCCTTCGGGATTGTTCTCGGTGTATCCGGCATCCAGCGCAGCCTGGAGATAGGTGCGAGCTTTCCCGTACTGCTTCTGGTTATAGGCGATCTGGCCGGTCTGGAGATTGACCATGCCCAGCTGCTCGGGAGCAACCTGCCCGCTTTCAAGCATGAGTTCGAGCCCCTGGAGGATCAGACCCATGTCATTGAGCTTCTGGCCCGCGTTCACGATCGCGCCGCCGGCAGCATGGCGATCCGACGCGTTTTCGATGGCACCGACGACTGCGGGGACGGCTGCCTTGACTGCAGCAGGATCGACGGTCTCAGCGCCGAGCGCCGTCTCGAGCGGCGAATATGCTGCGATGAAGGCCTTCGAATACTTCGGCTTCTTCTGCGCGACTGCGGGTGCCTCGATGGCTGCCAGGCCAACAGCGCCGCCCGTGGCCAGCGCCAAGGCGAGCGCGAGGGTGGAAGCCGCGCCGTTCTTGCGGGCAAGACGAGTGAAAATCATGTGGTAAACTCCCAAGGATGAAAGGGGATCGAGCGCGTCGAACACCTGGAAAAATGACTGCGCGGGACATGCCGCGAGTGCACGCTCATTGCAAATTCTTCTACCGGAAGCGTGCTGAACGGCGATTGAATGCACCCGCGCGGTGCAGTTCATCGTGATGATCGCGGAATTGTGCAGCCATATGTGGAAAAAGCGCGCGAAAGCTGGCTTTGGTTCCCATTGCCGAGTGGCGCCTTCCCCCCCTTTGCCCTAGGGTCGCGGGCCATCGGAAAATAGTTTTTCGCAGTACGGAATTACACGTTTTGTCAGACGACACCGACATTCTGGAAACGCCCGCCCCCGGCGGTGACGGTTACGCCCGCATCGACATCGTCGATGAGATGAAGACGAGCTATCTCGATTACGCGATGAGCGTGATCGTCAGCCGCGCGCTGCCCGATGTGCGCGACGGTCTGAAGCCGGTTCACCGCCGGATCCTGTTCGCCAGCCAAGAAGGCGGCTTCGTGGCCGGGCGCCCCTATCGCAAGAGCGCCAAGATCGTCGGCGACGTGATGGGCAACTATCACCCGCACGGCGATTCCGCGATTTACGACGCGCTCGCCCGCATGACGCAGGACTGGTCGCTGCGCGTGCCCTTGGTCGATGGTCAGGGCAACTTTGGTTCGATGGACCCCGATCCGCCGGCCAGCATGCGATATACCGAAGCGCGGCTCGCGAGGGTCGCCAACGCGCTGCTCGACGATCTCGACAAGAACACGGTCGATTTCACGGACAATTACGACGGTTCGCGGCGCGAGCCGACCGTATTGCCCGCGCGCTTCCCAAACCTGCTGGTCAACGGCGCGGGCGGCATTGCCGTCGGCATGGCGACCAATATCCCGCCGCACAATTTGGGCGAAGTGATCGATGGCTGCTTTGCCTATATCGATAACCCGGCGATAACCTCGGAAGAGCTGTTCGAGATCATCCCCGGTCCCGATTTCCCGACCGCCCCGCTCATCCTGGGCAAGTCGGGTGCACGCTCGGCCTACACGACCGGACGCGGATCGGTACTGATGCGCGCGCGGCATGAGGTCGAAACCAAGGGTAATCGACAGGCGATCGTGCTCACCGCGATCCCCTACCAGGTCGGCAAGAACGCACTGGTCGAAAAGATCGCCGAAGCCGCCAAGGAGAAACGGATCGAAGGCGTTGCGGACATCCGCGACGAATCGAGCCGTGAAGGCGTCCGCGTGGTGGTCGACCTCAAGCGCGATGCTTCGCCCGAAGTCGTCCTCAACCAGATCTGGCGCTACACGCCCGCGCAGGCGAGCTTTCCTGCCAACATGCTGGCGATCCGCGGTGGTCGGCCCGAAGTCCTCACGCTGCGCGACTTCATCCAGGCCTTCATCAGCTTCCGCGAAGAGGTCATCACGCGGCGGACGAAGTTCGAACTGAACAAGGCCCGCGAACGCGCGCATATCTTGCTTGGCCTGGTCGTCGCCGTGTCCAACCTCGACGAGGTCGTGGCGATGATCCGCAGTTCGCCCAATCCGGCGGAGGCGAGAGCCAAGCTGCTCGTCAAGGAATGGCCGATCGGCGACATCGCGCAATACATCGCGCTCGTCGAAGCAATCGAGCCGACCGACGAACAGTCGGGCGGGACCTACCGCCTGTCCGAACGGCAGGTCAAAGCGATCCTCGACCTTCGGCTTCACCGTCTGACCGCTCTGGGCCGCGACGAGATCGGAGACGAGCTCAAGGAACTCAGTATCGCGATCGAGGAATACCTCTCAATCCTCGCCGACCGCGTAAAGCTCTACGGCGTGCTGCGCGAAGAGCTCGAAGAAATCCGCAACACCTACGCCACCCCTCGTATCAGCGAAATCGCCCCCGCATGGGACGGGATCGAGGACGAAGACCTGATCGAGCGCGAGGAAATGGTCGTCACGGTCACCCATGGAGGGTACATCAAGCGCACTCCGCTCGATGCCTTCCGTGCGCAAGCGCGCGGCGGTAAGGGTCGCAGCGGCATGGCGACCAAGGACGAAGACGCGGTCGTCGAAATGTTCGTCACTTCGACACATAACCCCGTGCTTTTCTTCACCAATACCGGCCGCGTCTATCGCCTCAAGGTATGGAAGCTGCCCGAAGGCGGTCCCCAGACCAAGGGCCGTCCGATGGTCAATCTGCTTCCGCTGGGCGACGATGAACGCGTGACCAACGTGCTCCCCCTGCCCGAGGACGAAAGCGAATGGAGCGCGCTCAACATCGTCTTCGCCACCGAGCAGGGGATGGTGCGGCGCAATTCGATGGACGCCTTCACCAACGTCCCCAGCAATGGCAAATACGCCATGGGCTTCGTCGAAGGCAGTGGCGACCGGTTGATCGGCGTGCGGCTGCTGCGCGAAGACCAGGAAATCTTCCTCGCATCCGATGCCGGCAAGGCCATCCGCTTCTCCGCCACTGACGCGCGCGAAACCAAGAGCCGGACGGGCATCGGGGTTCGCGGGATGAAGCTCAAGGACGGCGAAAAGGTCGTCTCGATGGCGGTGCTTGTCACCGGCGAACGCGACACCGAAGTTCGCGATGCCTATTTGCGCGCTGCCGACTGGAAGAACAACGAGAATGCCCCCACTCTCGACGCGGCAAAGGTCGAGGAAATGGCCGAGCAGGAAGAGTTCATCCTGACGCTGACAGCCAATGGCTACGGCAAGATCTCTTCCGCCTACGAATACCGCACGACGGGGCGCGGCGGTCAGGGGCTGACCAATATCGGCGAACCCACCAGCAACCCCGACCGCAACGGGCACGTGGTGGCCAGCTTCCCGGTCCGGCACGGCATGCAGCTGATGCTGGTGACGGACCGCGCCAAGCTGATCCGGCTGCCGCTGCAATTCCGGCATATGCTCGAAAACGGGTTCGAGACGCACGAGGGCTTCTCGATCTCGGGGCGCGGTTCGTCGGGCGTTCGCATCTTCAACGTCGCCAAGGGTGAACAGATCGTCGGTGCCGCGAGGATCGATGAGAATGAAGAACCCGAAAACCCGGCCGAAGAGGCGGTAGCGGACGAGATTGCCGACCGTGGCGGGCTCGACAAGACCGAGCCCTACACCACCGCGCATTCGGACAAGAATATCGAAGGCGAACCGGGCGGCTGACAATCAGAGGGCCGGTCCTGCATTGGTCCGGCCCCTTTGGCCCTCGGGCTCTGGATCAGGTTTTGCCCCGCCGCCGATCCGTGCGCAGCGTCTGCACCACGCCGGTCGCGATAAGAAACTGCCCGCCGAAATAGAGGGGCCAGATCGTCCATGCGGTGACGAAATCGGGCAAGGCCGCTGCTTCGCGTGCGAAGATCAGCAGATCGCTCACCACGAACATTACCGCCCCCAGGCCCACCCGGTACCGCGGAAAGCGGCTCGTCCAGGCGGCAGCTGCCATGCCCCCAACCACTGCGGAATAGGCCGTAGCGACGATCCAGTTCGACAGCGGATAGGCAATCAAACCCGCGATAAGGGGTGTCAGCAGAATTAAGCTGCCACCCGCAAGTACTTGGCTGCTGCTGGTGCTTGCACGGCGATTGCGCAAATACAGGATGATCGCGACTGCATGACCCAGCGCGAACAACGCCCCGCCGATCAGGAAGCTGATCTCCAGTGTCACATCGCCCAATGCGCCCAGCGTGAGCGCGCCGGCAATCAGCAAACCGTCGAAACCCCGGGTGCGAAAGGCAGCGTAGAGCGCCAAAAATCCGACCCCGGCCCCTTTCCACAGCATCAGCCATGCGCCGCCGATCGGATCGTCGGCAACGAAAAAATAGGAGACGCCGGCGACGAGGCTGGCCAGCAGCCAGGGCCGGTGCTTGATAAGGGCGCGATGCGGCATCGCACGACGCTAGGCCTTGTCGAAGGGGCCATGCAAGCACTAGGGCGCGCGCGATGACCCATGATATCCACATAATCGGTGGCGGCCTCGCAGGCAGCGAGGCGGCCTGGCAACTGGCGCAGCGCGGCTTCAAGGTGCGGCTGTCCGAAATGCGCGGCAGCGGCGAGATGACGCCAGCGCACCAGACCGACGGCCTGGCCGAACTGGTCTGTTCGAACAGCTTCCGTTCGGACGACGATACCAAGAACGCGGTCGGACTGCTGCATCACGAAATGCGCCGGCTCGACAGCATCGTTATGCGGGCCGGCGAAGTCGCGCGCGTCCCCGCGGGTTCGGCCATGGCGGTCGACCGCGACGTCTTTTCCGCCGAGGTGCAGCGCACGCTGGAAGAACATCCCAATGTCACCGTGGTGCGCGAACGGGTCGACGCTTTGCCCGCCGAAGGGCCGACGATCGTCGCCACGGGACCGCTGACCGCGCAGACCCTGGCGCAAAGCATTGTCGGCGCCACCGGGCAGGACCGGCTCGCTTTCTTCGATGCCATCGCGCCGATCGTGCACCGCGATAGCATCGACATGAGCAAGTGCTGGATCCAGTCGCGCTGGAACAAGCGCACGGCGGCGAGCAATGAGGACGGCGATTACATCAACTGTCCGATGACCAAGGAGCAGTATCTCGCCTTCCACCGAGGCCTGATCGACGGCGACAAGACCGAATTCAAGGAATGGGAAGCCGACACGCCCTATTTCGATGGCTGCATGCCGATCGAGGTGATGGCCGCGCGCGGTGTCGAGACGCTGCGCTATGGCCCGATGAAGGGCGTCGGGCTCGACAATCCCTACGACACCAGCGAGGAACACCCGCAGGGGCGCTGGCCCTATGCGGTGGTGCAGCTGCGGCAAGACAACAAGCTGGGCACGCTGTGGAACATGGTCGGCTTCCAGACCAAGCTCAAATATGGCGCGCAAATCGAGCTTTTCCGCACGATTCCGGGCCTAGAGAATGCCGAATTCGCGCGGCTGGGCGGGCTGCACCGCAACACCTTCATCAATTCGCCGCTAGTGCTCGATCGCCAGCTGCGATTGAGGGGCGGCGCGCACATCCGCTTCGCTGGCCAGATCACCGGCTGCGAAGGCTATGTCGAGAGTTCGGCGGTCGGCCTGATGGCAGGACTCATGGCCGCTGCGGAACTGGCCGGCCACGAATGGTCGGCGCCGCCGCGGACCTCGGCATTCGGCGCGCTGCTATCGCATATCACCGGCGATGCGGAAGCCGCGACCTTCCAGCCGATGAACGTCAATTTCGGGCTCTTCCCGCCACTTCACGACGTCGGCAAAAAAGTGCGCAAGGAAGCCTACACCAACCGGGCCAAGGAAGATTTCGGGCAGTGGCTCGGGGCGATGGAAGCCGTGCCCGCCTAGCAGGCGCAACGGGTTTTCCGCCGTGGTTTCGGCGCAGTGGTGGCAAATTCGCCCGGGGTCAGCTGGTTGTCGCTATCGGCATCGGCACCTTCGAATTTGGTGACCGTGGCTACCGCCCATTCCTCGAAATCGAGCAGGTTGTTACCATCCACATCAAGCTTGCGGAACGCGTCGGTGCGGCTCGAAAGCATTTCCGTGCGGGTGATCCGCCAGTCGCGATTGCGGTCGTAGCGGAAAAAGCGGCGCTGTTCCTTGGTCAATTCGCTCGCCTGGGGCGGCGCGGGGCCGACCATGTCGCCCGGGTCGCTCGCTGGGACCTCGGGTTCGGCGACGACAGGCTCGGCCGGAACCGGCGGCGGGGCGCCACGTTCGATTTGCGCGCGGCCCTGCCACCAGAAGGCACCCAGCCCCGCGAGGGCGAGTGCAATTATCGCTCCGAGCACGATCCGGTTCATTGCCCCCGCTCCTCCTGCCGTTAAGAGCGAGCCTAGCGTCCAAACAGGCCCAGTCGCAAGGCCACCAGCGGACTCAGACGATCGCCCAGCATCGGCCCGCCCCCTGCGCGAAGCGAGCGCCGAGCGAGGCCTTCGATCACGCCCAGCGGGCGCAGCGCCGCGGGAAGCTGCCCTTCGGCCCGGGCGGCGCCCCGCTCCTGATCGAGCGCGCGATCGCGTTCGCCGTCCTCGGAGGCATAAGCGGCCAAGTCCGCCCGGGCCCAGATCCGTCCTGCCGCTTCCGCCCGTACCTCTGCGTTGGCTGCCCCGAGACGGGCAGCCAGCCCGCGGGCCACCCCCGCTCTCCCGTCGATGAAGCGCTGCATGTCGGCAGCGCCAAACGGACGTTCGCCAAGCAATGCTTCCCACCCGTCGACCAGCGCGAGCAGCGGTGCCTCATTGTCCGTCCATGTCCTACCGATGAGGTCGAGCAGCAGATCGCCATGCGGGCGAGCGGACGCTGCCGCCCCCAGCTGATCGCGCCACCATGCCAACCGCATCTGGCCGAGCATCGGCTCGCTCGCGCCGAGCACCGTCCGTCCGATGCGCCCGTCGAGCGCAAAGGCGGCCAGCCAGATGTCTCGCCGAGACCCGGCACTCGCCAGTGCGATGCGCGACACTTCCGGACATTCGTCGAGCAGGTCGCCCACGGCTGCCTGGTCCTGCTCCATATCAGTCGCGATAGCAGACCTTCTTGGCGGCAGCGACGATACGCGGGGTGTCGATCAGGGCCAGCTTCTCGAGATTGGCGGCATAGGGCAGCGGCACGTCCTCGTCGCACACGCGCGTTACCGGCGCGTCGAGATGGTCGAAACCGTCTTCCATGCAGATTGCCATGACCTCGGATGCGATCGAGCATGTCGGCCACCCCTCTTCCGCGATGACCAGACGATTGGTCTTCGCCAGCGAGGTGAGGATCGCTTCCCGGTCCAGCGGGCGCAGCGTGCGCAGATCGATCACCTCGGCATCGATGCCTTCATCCGCCAGCTCGTCCGCTGCCTCCAACGCGAGACCGACCGCGATCGAATAGGCGACGATCGTGACATCCGTTCCCTCGCGCATGATCCGCGCCTTGCCAATCGGCAGGACGTAGTCATCGAGATCGGGGACGTCGAAGCTGCGGCCATAAACGAGTTCGTTCTCGAGAAAGACGACGGGGTCTTCGCAGCGGATGGCGGCTTTCATCAGCCCCTTGGCATCGGCAGCATCGTAGGGAGCGATCACCACGAGGCCCGGCACGCTGGCGTACCACGGACCGTAATTCTGGCTGTGCTGCGCGCCGACGCGGCTGGCCGCGCCGTTCGGGCCACGGAAGACCACCGGGCAGCGCATCTGGCCGCCCGACATGTAATTGGTCTTCGCCGCCGAGTTGATGATGTGGTCGATCGCCTGCATGGCGAAATTGAACGTCATGAATTCGACGATCGGGCGCAGGCCGCCCATCGCTGCCCCGGTGCCAATGCCGGCGAACCCGTATTCGGTGATCGGCGTGTCGATGACGCGCTTGGGGCCGAATTCGTCGAGCAGGCCCTGTGTGACCTTGTAGGCACCCTGGTACTGCGCAACTTCCTCGCCCATCACGAACACGCGTTCGTCGGCACGCATTTCCTCGGCCATGCCGTCGCGCAGCGCTTCGCGCACGGTGGTGGCGGTAAATGCCGTTCCTTCGGGAACCTCGGGGTCCTTAGCATCGGTCTTGCGCGCAGGCTTGGTAATCTCCGCTTCGCTCGGATCGCGGCCGACATCCTTGCCTTCGCCCGGCGTGTCCTCGACCGCTGCGTCCTGGATGGGAGCCTCGATCTCTGATGCATCTTCGCCTTCGCCGGCGAGCATGGCGATGACTGTGCCGACCTTCACGCTTTCGGTGCCTTCATCGACCAGGATTTTCCCCAGAGTGCCTTCGTCGACGGCCTCGAACTCCATCGTGGCCTTGTCGGTTTCGATCTCGGCGATGATGTCGCCGGCGACGATCGCGTCACCTTCCGACTTGAGCCATTTGGCCAGCGTGCCTTCTTCCATCGTCGGGGACAGCGCGGGCATTTTCAGTTCGATAGCCATCGCTCAGTACTCCCCCACGAGAACATCGGTGTACAGTTCGCCGGGTTCCGGTTCGGGCGAACTCTCGGCGAAATCTGCCGCCTCGGTCACCGTCTTGCGGATATCCTTATCGATGGCCTTGAGCTCGTCCTCGGTCGAACCGTTCTCAAGCAGCACTTTCTTGATTGCCTCGATCGGATCCTTGTGTTCGCGGATATCCTGCACTTCCTCGCGCGTTCGGTACTTGGCGGGATCGGACATCGAATGCCCGCGATAGCGATAGGTGTTGCATTCCATCAGCACGGGGCCCTTGCCCTCGCGCACGTGCTTGAACGCGATTTCGGCGGCCTGCCGCACTTCGAGCACGTCCATCCCGTTCACATCCATGCCGGGAATGCGGAAAGCGGTGCCGCGGCGATGGAATTCGGTTTCCGCCGAACTGCGACCGACCGCGGTGCCCATGGCGTACTGGTTGTTCTCGACGACGAAGACGATCGGCAGCTTCCACAGCGCCGCCATGTTCATCGTCTCATAGACCTGGCCCTGGTTGGCCGCGCCATCGCCGAAATAGGCGAGGCAGAAGCCGCCATCGTCGTTATATTGATGCGCTAGCGCGAGGCCGCCGCCCAGCGAGACCTGTGCGCCGACGATGCCGTGCCCGCCGTAAAATTTGTGCTCGGTCGAGAACATGTGCATCGACCCGCCCTTGCCCTTCGAAATGCCCGCCTCGCGCCCGGTGAGTTCGGCCATGATGACCTTTGGATCGATGCCGTAGGCAAGCATGTGACCGTGATCGCGATAGCCGGTGATCACGCTGTCCTTGTCGCCGTCGAGCGCGGACTGGAGGCCGATCGCGACCGCTTCCTGGCCGATGTACAGGTGGCAGAAGCCGCCGATCAGGCCGAGCCCGTAGAGCTGGCCGGCACGTTCCTCGAACCGGCGAATGAGCAGCATCTGCTTGTAGAAGTAGAGCAGCTGTTCCTTGCTGGCCTTGAACCGCGAGTCCTGTTCGAACGCGTCCTGCAGCGAGTGGAGCGCGAACTCGCTGTCCTCTGCTGGTGACTTGGGGGCGGTTTTCTTGCTCCGGGGGCTTTGGCCAAGACTTCGGATCCTTGTTCTTCCGGGGAGGAATATCGGCTGCGCCTATAGGCACAGCCACGCGTACCGCGCAACGGCAGAGCGTGCATGCATACGAAAACCCTTACGGAACGCGGTGGTTTCCGTAAGCAGTCAGTCCTCGAGCTTGATAACCACTTCGTTGGGATGGACGACGTTGAGCTGGCTGCGCAGCAATTCGCCGACCATGTCGGGATCGGCATGGTCCGGATGCAGCAGTGCGACGCGGTTCTTCAACGCCTCGCGCTCCGCTTCCAAAGAAGCGAGCTGGGCCTCACGCTGATCGAGCACGCGCAGGTTTTCGCTCCACGCGAGCAGGCCCGAAGGCCCGGCAATGGCAAAACCGCCCATCACCAGCAAAGCCGCCAGCGCAGTGTGCTGGGTGATCTTCGCCTGCTGAATCGGGGATCGAGAGCGAGTGCGCCGCATCATTCGACAGAATCACAGTTAACCGGCTCGCGCAAGCGCATTCTTGCGCGTGGGACCGTTCGTCGCACCGGCGGAACAGCGCGTGGCGCCAGCCCCTGCCCGGCTTGACAACAACCACCCGGGACAGGTATTTAGTTTCCATTGCAACCAAACACCGTACCAGAGGATCTCAATGCCCGACCTGTTTGAAAACCCCATCGGCCTCGACGGCTTCGAATTCGTCGAATTCTGCGCCCCCGAAAAAGGCGTCATCGAACCGGTTTTCAAGGCCATGGGGTTTACCCACGTCGCATCGCACCGCTCGAAGGATGTCGATCTCTGGCGGCAGGGGCAGATCAACCTGATCCTGAACTACGAACCGCGCAGCGCGGCATGGTTCTTCGCCCGCGAGCACGGCCCCTCCGCCTGCGGCATGGGCTTCCGCGTCCGCGATGCGAAGAAGGCCTATGACGAACTGCTCCAACGCGGGGCCGAGCCTGTCGCGGTCGAAACCGGCCCGATGGAACTGCGGATCCCGGCGATCCGCGGCATAGGCGGCGCGATCGTTTACCTGGTCGATCGCTATGCCGATGACCACGGCAACGGCCTGTCAATCTACGATATCGATTTCGAGTATCTCGACGGCGTGGAGAAGTTTCCCGTCGGCGCCGGGTTCAACGTGATCGATCACCTCACGCACAACGTCTACAACGGCCGCATGAAATATTGGGCGGACTATTACGAAACGCTCTTCAATTTCCGCGAAATCCGCTTCTTCGACATCAAGGGCGAATACACCGGACTGACCTCGAAAGCGCTGACCGCGCCCGACGGCAAGATCCGCATCCCGCTCAACGAGGAAGGCGAAGGCGGCAAGGGCCAGATCGAGGAATTCCTGCGCGAATTCAATGGCGAAGGCATCCAGCACATCGCACTGATCTGTGACGATCTTCTGCAGTGCTGGGACAATCTCAAACAGCTTGGCGTGCCCTTCATGACCGCCCCGCCCGCCACCTATTACGAGATGCTTTCCGAGCGTCTGCCGGGCCACGGCGAAGACGAGAACGAACTCCAGATGCGCGGCATCCTGCTCGACGGCACGACCGAAGGCGGTCAGCCGCGCCTGCTGCTGCAGATCTTCGCCGAAGCGCAGGTCGGGCCGGTGTTCTTCGAATTCATCCAGCGCAAGGGCGACGACGGATTTGGCGAAGGCAACTTCAAGGCACTGTTCGAAAGCATGGAACGCGACCAGATCAAGCGCGGCGCGCTGACCGTCGGGGAAGCCGAAGCCGCTGCGAAGGAGCCGGCAGAATGAGCGATGTGACCGAACATCCGGTGAAACTGGGCGGCGTCCACCATGCAGCCTATCGCTGCAAGGACGCCAAGGAGACCGTCGAATGGTACGGCAAGGTGCTGGGCATGGAATACACCACCGCCTTCGCCGAGGACCACGTTCCTTCGACCGGTGAGTACGACCCCTACATGCATGTTTTCCTGGATGCCGGTAACGGCAATATCCTGGCGTTCTTCGAACTGCCCAACCAGAAGGACATGGGGCGCGATGAGAACACGCCCGCCTGGGTCCAGCACCTTGCCTTTAAGGTGGCAAGTGAGGACGAGCTTCTGGCCGCCAAGGACCACGTCGAAAGCCTCGGCATCGACGTGCTCGGCCCGACGCATCACGGCATCTTCAAGTCGATCTATTTCTTCGATCCCAACGGTCACCGCGTCGAACTGGCCGCCGATATCGGGACCGATGAACAATATGCCGAACTCAAGCGCGTGGCGCCGATGATGCTCGACGAATGGAGCGAGACCAAGACCGCGCCCCGCCATGCGGACTGGCTGCACGAACTTGCCCGGAAGGAACACCGGGTCAGCTGATCCACACCACCTAGGAACCTCACCCTTTGCGTTGCGTTGCAGCGCAAAGGGAGTTTCGCACTCGTGAATTACATCGATACGCTGCGCGAACAGCTGCAGGACATGGGCGAAGGTTTAGTGGCGAGCCTTCCCAGCATCGCGATTGCGATCTTCATCCTTTTCATTACCTGGATCCTCGCGCGCTTTGCTGCGCGTATTTCGGACATGCTGGTCGGCCGGACCGACCTGCGGGCTAGTCTCAAGACGCTGATCGACACGTTGGTCAAGCTGGGCATCTGGGTCGCGGGGATCTTCATTGCGGCTGTCGTCGTCCTGCCGGGCCTGACCGCCGCCAGCCTGCTCGCCGGGCTCGGGATCGGCGCAGTCGCCATCGGCTTCGCCTTTCAGGACGTGTTCGAGAACTTCCTCGCCGGCGTGCTCATCATGGTCCGCGAGAAGATGCGCATCGGCGATGTCATCGAGTGCGAGGGCATTTCGGGCAAGGTCGAACATATTACCCTGCGCGAAACGCATATTCGCAAGCTCTCGGGCGAACTTACAGTCGTGCCCAATTCGATCCTGTTCAAGAACCCGGTCGAAATCGTTACCGACGAAAGCCAGCGCCGCCACGAGGTCGTGGTCGGCGTTTCCTACGACACGCAGCTCGACCATGCTGCGAGCGTGATCCGGCGCGCGGTCGAAGGGGTCGACCATGTCCTCGCCAGCAAGGGGATCGACATCTTCGCGCAGGAATTCAATTCCAGCTCGGTCGATTTCCTGGTGCGCTGGTGGGCGGGATCTTCCCCGCGCGACGGTTGGGAAAGCAAGGACAAGGTTATCCGCGCAATCAAGGCGGCGCTGGACGATGCAGAGATCGAAATCCCCTTCCCCTATGTGACGCATACCTTCAAGGAAACGGTTCCGGTCAGCCACTTGGGTGACACCAGTCATCCGACGCCTTAAGGTTTCGAATCAGGACCGGATCTTCGGTCGCCCGGGAGGAGAAACCGTTGCAGATCCTGCGCACGCCCGCCGAACGCTTTGCCGGCATTCCTGACTATCCGTTTGCCGAGCACTGGTTCGAGGTCGACCTCGGCGATGGCCTTAAGGCTCGCCAGCATTACGTCGACGAGGGGCCGCGCGATGCCCCGCCCGTCCTGCTCCTCCATGGCGAGCCGAGCTGGTCGTTCCTCTATCGCAAGATGATCCCGCCGCTGGTGGAGGCTGGCTTCCGCGTGCTCGCGCCCGATCTGATCGGCTTCGGAAAAAGCGACAAGCCCGACGACATTGCGTTCTACACCTATGCCCGCCATGTCGACTGGCTCAAGCAGTGGCGCGCTGCAGTCGAACCGCGCCCGACCGCGCTGTTCTGTCAGGATTGGGGGGGACTGCTGGGGCTGCGGATGGTTGCCGACGATCCCGATCTGTTTTCCTGCGTCGTCGCCAGCAACACCTTTCTGCCCGCAGGCGGCACGCCAAGCGAAGCTTTCCTGGCCTGGCGCGAGTTTGCACGAAGTTCGCCCGATTTCAGGATCGGCGCGCTGCTCGACCGCGCCACCGCGACGCCGCGAAGCGAGGCGGAGATCGCTGCCTATGACGCGCCCTTCCCCGATGAGCCTTCGAAAGCGGGCGCCCGCGCCTTCCCGGCGCTGGTCCCTGCGGCTGACGGGATGCCGGGGGTCGAGGAAAACAAGCGAGCCTGGCCCGTGCTCGCCGCTTACGACAAGCCGTTCCTGACCCTTTTCGGCGAAGACGATCCCATCACACGCGGCGCTGAGAAGCATTTGATCGAACGAATTGCGGGCGCTGCGGGGCAACCGCACCGGACGCTGGGCACCTGCGGGCACTTCTGCCAGGAAGACCAGCCCGGTGTTCTCGCGCAAGGCGTCATCGCGATGGCGCGCAAGGCGGGTCACCTCGGTTGAACCATACGGCACGACTGACGGCCGCGCAGGAAACCTCGCTCGCGATCGCCGCGGCGGTGGTGACGGCGAACGCCTATTACATCCATCCGATCATCGCGCTGGTTGCCGACCACTTCGGGGTCAGCCACGCACGGATCGGACTGGTCCCGGCGCTCAACCAACTCGCTCTGGCTGTCGGCATCTTCCTGCTTTTGCCGCTGGGCGACAGGTTTTCCAACCGCCGCCTTACCATCGCCTTTGCCACCGGACAGACGGTATCGCTGACGTTCATGACGTTCGCACAGGGCTTTACGCTTTTCGTGCTCGGATCGACGCTGCTGGGGTTCTTCACGATCGCCCCATACTTGCTGCCCGCATATGCTTCCAAACGCGTGGCTCCCGAACGGTTGGGACAGGTCACCGCCAAGCTGACTGCGGGCGTCATCCTGGGCATTCTCGTCGCCCGGGTGGGCGCGGGCGTCGTCGCCGAGCATTTTGGCTGGCGCGCGGTCTATTGGGCCGCGACCGGGTTGATGCTTGCAGTCACCCTCGCCCTGCCTCGACTGATGGAAGGCGGCGAGCGGCCGGCCAGCGGAAGGCAGTCCTATACCGGGCTCATCCTCTCGGTGTTTCCGCTGCTATCGCGCCACCGCGAAATCCTCATTGCCGGCGCCATTCAGGGCTTGAACTTCGCACAATTCATCGCGCTCTGGCTCGGGTTGGCGCTTTATCTCACCTCACCGCAGATGGGGTATGGCACCGACACGGTCGGCTACCTTGCAGGCTTGGCGGCGGTAAGCATCGCCTCCACGCCATGGCTAGGCCGCTGGTCCGATGCGATCGGCCCGCGCACTGCGCGAATGGTGTTCGCCTCGATACAGCTCGTCGGGATCCTGCTGCTGTGGCCGCTGGGCGGGACGCTGTGGGGGTTGCTGGTGCCGCTGTTCATCGCCAATCTCGTCGGGCCGGGAATCGACGTCACCGGCCGGATGACCTTCCTCTCGCTCGATCCCGCGATCCGCACCCGGCTGACCACGATCTATGTCGTGATCATGTTCATCGGCGGCGGAATCGGCAGCTATGCCGGGACGCTGGCCTATGACATCCACGGCTGGGCCGGGACCTGCGCGCTGCTGGCGGGATGTTCGCTCGCTCTGACTGCGCTGTCCTTCGCAGCGCGGCGGTATGGCCGCTGACGCTCAGACCGCGGAGCTGAACTGCCGAGCGCTCGGCTGCCGATACGCATCGAACGCGGCGGCGATCGTTCGCGCATAGGGGAGCCCTTCCGGACAGATGGTAAGCCGTTGCCCGTCGATCGACGCCAACCCTCGTTCTAGAAACGGGCGGAGCGTCTCGTTCGCTTCCCGCATGAGGCACGCCCCTAACTGCGCGCGGCCCTGGCACAGCAGCCGTTCGATCACCGCTGCGCGGTAACGGTCGTCGGGATTGCGGACGATGCCGCGACCGGCCGGCAGGTGTCCCTGCGAGCTGAGCATGCGATAGCGGCCACTGTTCTTCTCGTTTTGCGCGAGCAATTGCGGGAAGCTGCTGATTGCCGACGCGCCCAGCCCGATCAGGATGTCGCTGGGATCGTCGGTGAACCCCTGGAAGTTGCGCCGCAACGTCCCGTCCAGCGCCGCACGGGCGAGCGGGTCTCCCCCGGCTTGGCGAAATGGTCGAAGCCGATCGGCGTGTAGCCATGCGTGGCGAAATAGGCGTATCCCATCTGGGCCATGGCAAAGCGTTCGCGCTGGTCTGGCAGGTTGCTGCCATCGATCACCCGCTGCCGCGGTACCATGTGCGGCACATGAGCATAGCCGAACAGCGCGACCCGGTCGGCGCCGAGCACACGGGTGCGCTGCAAACTGTCTTCCAGGTCATGCATCGTCTGGCCCGGCAGACCGTACATCAGATCGAAATTGAGCGACGTCACCCCTGCCCCTCGCAGCCAGTCGACGGTCTGGACGATGCAATCCTCCGATTGCACGCGGCCAATCGCCTCCTGACACTGGGCCGAGAAGGTCTGTACGCCGAGGCTGGCGCGTTCGATACCGACCTGCCCGATCACATCGGCCCATTCCCGCGTCATGGTCCGCGGGTCGAGCTCGATCGAGAAAGTCGGATTGGATACATGAAGGTTTGCAAGCAGGCGGTCGACCAATCGCTGGAAATCGTCAGGCTCGATGGCATTCGGGCTGCCCCCACCGAAGGCGACCCGCGCGATCCGGGCAGAGTCCGGCAGCAGCTCAGCGACCAGCTCGATCTCGCGGTGGAGGGCGGTCAGATAGGTCTCGAGCCGCTGACGCCGGCCCGATGCAGCCGTGTTGCATCCACAATAGAAGCATATCCTCTCGCAAAACGGGATGTGGACGTAGAGCGAGATATCGCCTCCGGCCCCGCCCAGAGCTTGCCGATAGAGGCCGGTGTCGATGTCGCCGAATTCGGCGGCGGTGGGATAGCTCGTGTAACGCGGCACGGGCCTGGCGAGCAGATCGGGGTAGTATGTCCACATGCGGGCCTGCTTGAAGGCGCGCACCACGCGCGTCATTGCGCCAGATCAAATCTCTTGCGACATGAACCTGCGTGGCACGCCTTCACGGCGCAGGGCTCCTCACGCGCCGGGTTGCGATCGACGGGAATTTCCACCGATCCGCCGTTGCACAGATCGGCGGTGATGGTCCGTGCGGGCTGCGGCAGCGGACCGACCGCCAGTGGCAGCAACACGAGGATGCCCGGAAGCACGGATCCGGTCATCGCTCGTCCTCCTCATCGTCGATCAGGATACGCTGCGCAGCGCCATCGAGATCCTCGAACTGGCCCCGCTTCATGGCCCAGAAGAACGCGGCGAGACCGAGCATCCCAAGACCCAGCGCAATCGGGATCAGGAAGGCGAGGCCGCTCATTGCGCCGCCCTGGCAAGCCTGAGCGAATTGCCTACCACGACGAGCGAGCTGAGCGACATCGCCACCGCTGCGATCAAGGGCGTTACAAGACCGGCCAGCGCCAGTGGCACGGCAAAGACATTGTAGACGATCGCGAAAGTGAAGTTCTGGCGCACGATCCGCATGGTCCGACGGGCGACCCGTACCGCCAGCACGACGGGACGCAGCGACCGGCCGAGGAAGACCGCATCGGCTGCCTGCTGGCTCACATCGCTGGCGCTGCCCGGCGCTATCGAAGCATGCGCCGCGGCCAGCGCCGGGCCGTCATTGATGCCATCCCCCACCATGAGCGGGAGATGCCCGGCCGATTTGAGTTTTTCGATATGTGCAAGCTTGGCGTCGGGGTGAAGTTCGGCCTTCCACTCGAGCCCCAGGTCGCCGGCGACCGCGCTCACCGGCCCCGCCCTGTCACCCGAGACCACCGTACTTTCAATGCCCGCAGCGGCAAGCTCGTCCAATGTCGCTTGGGCATCGTGCCGAACGGGGTCGTCGAACGCGATATTCGTGACCTCGTCGCCGATGCGCAGTCCGGTAGCGATACGGAACCCGTCGGTATCGGGGCGGGTGAGCGCGACTGCGATATCGCCGAAGACAGCGGAGACACCGTTGCCGCCCGTTTCTTGCACACTCGACAAGTCGACGGGTTGCACGCCGCGCCCTTCGAGCGCGCGGGTGATGCTCTTGCTCAGCGGATGGCGGCTGGTGCGGGCAAGTGCCAGGGCGATCGCTGCCTGCCGGTCGGTAAGATGGCCCAACTCGGGCACCGGCTCGCCCACGGTCAGCGTGCCCGTCTTGTCGAACAGCGCGGTATCGATTTCGGCAAGCCGTTCTAGCGCGCTGCCATCCTTGACCAGCAGGCCGTTCCTGGCGAGTGCCCCTGACGCCACGACCTGCGCTGCCGGAACCGCGAGCCCCATTGCGCACGGGCAGGTGATGATCAGCACCGCAATCGCGATCACCAGCGACTGGTACCAACCCGCCCCGGCGATCATCCACCCGGCAAAGGCCAGCAGCGCGAGCGAGTGCACCGCCGGGGCGTAAAGCCGGGATGCGCGATCCGCAATGCGGACATAGTGGCTGCGTGATTGGCCCGCCTCGTCCATGAGCCGCGCGATCCCCGCGAGCGCCGTATCCGAAGCGGCCTCTGTCACCCGCACGCGCACTGCATTCCCAAGATTGATCGCCCCGGCATAAACCGTATCGCCGACCCGTGCCGCCTGCGGTGCGCTTTCCCCGGTCAGCATGGCATTGTCGAGCGTCGTCTCGCCTTCCTCTATCACGCCATCGGCTGCGAGCGCCTCGCCCGCCGCAACGATCATCAGCATGCCCCGCTCGAGATCCTCCGCAGCGACGGTGCGATGCGCCCCGCTTTCATCGAGGACCATCGCGCTGCGACCCATCCGCGATAGCAGGGCTCCGATTCCTGCGCGCGTCCGGTTGCGCATCGTCGCGTCGAGCGCGCGCCCGGCAAGCAGGAAGAACAGCAGCATGACCGCGCTGTCGAAATAGGCATGGCCCGTGCCCGCGATGGTCTCGTAGAGGCTCAAGCCCGTCGCCAGCAGGACCCCGATGGAGATCGGCACGTCCATGTTGGTGCGTCGGTGGCGCAGTGCCATTGCAGCGCTCGCGAAGAAGGGCCGGCCGGCATAGGCCACCACCGGCAGGGCAATCATCGCCGACAGCCAGTGGAACAGGTCGCGCGTAACCCCTTCCGCGCCCGACCATACGCTGACCGAAAGCAGCATGATGTTCATCATGCCGAAGCCGGCCACGGCGAGCGCCCGCATCAGCGCCGCCGATTCGCGGTCGTCGCGCGCCATCGGATTGTCGGCCACGGACTGGGCCTCGAACCCGATGGCGGCGATCGCTTCGACCAGGTCATCCTCACCCAGTCGCGCGTGATGGCGGACGGCGACACGCTTGGCGGAGAAGTTCACCCGCGCCGCGTCGACACCTTCGAGCTTCACCAGCCCGCGCTCGATCTTCGATATGCACCCGGCGCAGCGCATGCCCGGCACGGTGAACCGGCTGTCGCGCAAGTGCATGCTACCCTGCGTGTCGAGTGCAAGCGGGGCGTTCATTGCACTTCCGCTTCATCCATCCAGCGCTGGTCACCGACGGCGATGGTAACGCGCGCGATCCAGCGGCCCGCGGGCAGGGTTTCGGCCGAGAGATAGCTGCCCGCCCCTGCCTGCTCCAGCTGCAAGGACATGTCCTGCGGCCGGCCGAGCGGTCGCCGCAAATCGGCGGAGACGCGTGCCGCCGCCGGCACACCCTGCGTCGTTACCATCAGCCTGCCGTCCGCGGCGCGAGCCATCTGCGCAGCATAGCCAAGCTTGCGGCCCTCGCGCGCCTCGTCGAGCCAGCCGTTGAACTTCTGGCTCGCGACATAGGAGTTCTCGACCACCACGCCGCCGAAACCGCCGATCGCAAGCGAGGCCATGTAGAAATTCACCGCAACCACGACCCCGAAACCGGCGACCATGACCATGGCCATGTCCCGTCCTGTGAATTCACGGCGCATCATTCATCCTCCGGTGCATCGAAGCGCGTTTCCACCACATCCGTTTCACGTTGCTCGTCGAGCGAGGTGACGCGGAATTCGAATTGCTGCGGTGCGGTGCCGACCGGCACGGCGACATAGGCGCGCACTGCCCGTACGAGATCGGCCGGCACTGTAACCCGCTGCGTGGCTGAGGCCTCGTCGCGGTTGATCGTGTCGGTCCACATGAGAGCGCCGGCCAGGCCCTCGACCGCGATCTCCATGGCGCGCGGGCGGCTTTCCATGTTGCGGATCTTGAGCGTGTAGGAATTGCGCACCGACCCGTCCGACATGAGCATGAAGGGCGGGTTGCGATCGGGGGCGACGGTCAGTTCGGTATGACTGCGCGTACCCAGCGCGAACAGCAGCGCTCCGCCGATCCCAGCCCAGATCATCGTATAGGCGATCGTGCGCGGCCGCAGCAGCGTGCGCCAGGGCGATTTCACGGCTTCGCCGGCTGCCTCGCGCTCGCAATCTTCGAGCGTCGCATAATCGATCAGACCCCGCGGGCGTCCGATATCGTCCATGACCCGGTCGCAGGCATCGATGCACAGCCCGCAAGTGATGCAGCCGATCTGCGGTCCTTCGCGGATATCGATCCCCGTCGGGCACACTTGCACGCACTGGGTGCAATCGATGCAGTCGCCGAACCGGTCGGGGTTCTTCGCTGCCTTCTTGACGCTTCCGCGCGGCTCGCCGCGCCAGTCCTTGTAGGTCACCAGCAGCGATTTTTCGTCCATCATCGCCGTCTGGATGCGCGGCCAGGGGCACATGTAGATGCACACCTGTTCGCGCATGAAGCCGCCCAGCGTGACCGTAGTCAGTGTCAGCACCGCGACCGTTATGTAGGCAACCGATGCCGCCTCGCCGCGCCAGAAATCCTGGACCAGCGTGGGCGCATCGGCGAAATACATGATCCACGCGCCACCGGTCCAGAACCCGATGAACAGGTAAATGCTCCACTTGAAGGCGCGGCGCGCCACCTTGCCCCAGGTCCACGGTGCCGCGTCGAGCCGGATGCGCGCATTGCGATCGCCGTCGACGAAGCGGTCGACGTGCTGGAACAGGTCCGTCCACACTGTCTGCGGGCAGGCATAGCCGCACCATGCGCGCCCCACGGCGCTGGTCACGAGAAACAGGCCGATCCCCGCCATGATCAGCAGCCCGGCCACGAAGTAGAATTCGTGCGGCCAGATCTCGATGCTGAACATGTAGAAGCGGCGATTGGCGAGATCCACCAGCACGGCCTGGTCGGGCGCGTAGGGGCCGCGGTCCCAGCGGATCCACGGCGTTACATAGTAGATCCCCAGGGTGACCAGCATCACCAGCCATTTGAACCGGCGGAAAGGCCCGTCGATCCGCTTGTTGTGCACAGCCTTGCGCGGCTCGTAGAGCCGTTCGGGCAAGTGCTCTCGCACGGGTTCGTGCGGTTCGTGGCGACGCGTCGTCGCCGCAGGATCGGCAATCGCACTCGAGACCGGCTGGTTGCTCTTGGCGATGCCGTCCTCGACGACTACCGACCAGTCGCGTTCACCCGGTGGCTTGTTGTCTTCAGGGTTGTTCATCGACCGCTACCTCGGGATCCTCGGCAACTTCCACGAAGTCTTCGCCTCCCCCGAGCGAGTGTACATAGGCCGCCAACATCTTCAGCGTCACCGGATCGAGCCGGCCCTCCCACTTGGGCATCATGCCCATACGCGGATTTAGGATCTGCTGCTTGATCGCCTCGCGGCTGCTGCCCCGCAGCCAGATCGCGTCGTTGAGCGTGGGTGCGCCCTGCGCCCGGTCCCCTTCCCCGCGGATGCCGTGGCAGGCAGCGCAATTGTCGGCATAGATCTGTGCACCCACCGGATTGCTCTCGGCCTTGCCGCTGAAGGCGAGAACGTGATCGGTCAGGGCATTGAGCTGGTCGGTATCGAACGCGCCCGCGAAGGGCGGCATGACGCTGCTGCGGGTCTCGTCGTCGCCAGCCTGGCGAATGCCATGCGCAAGCGTGTATTCGATCGCCTTGAGATCGCCGCCCCATAGCCAGTCGTCGTCATTGAGGTTGGGATAGCCAAGTTCCTGGCTGCCCGCCGCGCCCGAACCATGACACTGCACGCAATTGACGCGGAACGCAGCTGCGCCACCGGCAACCGCCTGCTGCATCAGCGGGCCGTCTTCGGGCAGGCGTTCGATCGGAATGCGGGCCAGCTGCTCGCGCACGGTAGCGCGGGCCTGGTCGGCAGCGCTCATTTCCTCTGCCAGTTCCCCCCGGCTCGACCAGCCCAGCACGCCCTCGGTCGCCCGGTCGATCATCGGCCAGGCTGGATAGGCAATCACATAGCCCACCGCGAAGGCAATCGTCAGATAAAAGGTCCACAGCCACCAGCGCGGCAGCGGCGTATCGAGTTCCTCGATGCCATCCCATTCATGGCCGACGGTGGGCGTGCCGGTCGGTTGGTCGATGCGCTTATTCGCCATCGGCTTTTCCTTCGAAGATCAGGTTTGCAGCGTCGCGGTTGCGTTCTTTCGCGCCGGGTCGGAACGGCCAGGCGCACAGCCCGACGAACAGCGCCAGCATCAGCACCAGCGCATAGCTGTCGGCGAAGTGGCGCAGGGTTTCGTAGATGCTCATCGGCCCTTCTCCTCGGCCAGTTCCTCGAGCGGTGCGGCGCTGTCGAAATCGACGAGCGTGCCAAGCATCTGCAGATAGGCGATGAGCGCATCCATCTCGGTCAGCTTGTCGGGATTGCCATCGAAATCGCGGATCTGCGCCTTGGGATAGCGCGCCGCGAGATCGCCGGGATCGCGATCGGGATCCGCCTGCGCGAGCATATCGGCCTCGGCATTCGCGAGGTCTTCCTCGGTATAGGGCACGCCCACCCGCATGAGCGCGACCATGGTCGCTTCGGGATCGCCGATTTCGAGTTCGGTCTCCTTGAGGAAGCCGTATTGCGGCATGACGCTTTCGGGCACCACGCTTTGCGGGTCCTCGAGGTGCTGGACGTGCCATTCGTCGGAATAGCGGCCACCCACGCGCGCGAGGTCGGGTCCGGTGCGCTTGGAGCCCCACTGGAACGGATGGTCGTACATGCTTTCGGCAGCGAGGCTGTAGTGGCCGTAGCGCTCCACCTCGTCACGGAACGGGCGGACCATCTGGCTATGGCACACGTAGCAACCCTCGCGGATGTAGATGTCGCGCCCTGCCTGTTCGAGCGGGGTGTACGGGCGCACGCCCTCGACCTCCTCAATGGTATTGTCGAGATAGAACAAAGGCGTGATCTGGACGAGACCGCCAATGGCGACGGTCACGAAAGTGCCGATGGCCAGCAGGGTGATGTTGCGCTCGAGCCGCTTGTGGCCCTTGACGGTTTCTTCGACGACGGGATCGGTCATGGCTTGGGTGATCCTATTCGGCCGGAACGGCGCTGGGCTGGTTGACGATCGGACGATCCGCTTCGGGATCGTAGGCAGCGTCGTTGAGCGGAGCTTCGACACGCTGCTTCCCGGCCAGCGTCATCCAGATGTTGTAGGACATGATGAGGGCACCGCCGAGGTACATCAGGCCGCCCGCGGCGCGCATGACATACATCGGGTGCAGCGCGGCAACGGTGTCGGCGAAGCTGTTCACCAGGTATCCGTCCGGCCCGTATTCACGCCACATCAGGCCCTGGGTGACACCGGCAACCCACATGCTCGCGGCGTAGAAAACGATGCCGATCGTCGCGAGCCAGAAGTGCCAGTTGATCATGCGCAGCGAATACATCCGTTCGCGCTTCCACAGGCGCGGTACGAGGAAATAGACGCAGGCGAAGGTGATCATGCCGTTCCAGCCGAGCGCGCCCGAATGCACGTGGCCGATGGTCCAGTCGGTGTAGTGCGACAGGCTGTTGACGCTCTTGATCGACAGCATCGGTCCTTCGAAGGTGCTCATGCCGTAGAAGGCGAGTGCCATTACCATCATGCGGATGATCGGGTCGGTGCGAACCTTGTCCCAGGCCCCGTTGAGGGTCATCAGCCCGTTGATCATGCCACCCCAGCTCGGCATCCACAGCATGATCGAGAAGACCATGCCCAGCGTCTGCGCCCAGTCGGGCAGCGCTGTGTAGTGCAGGTGGTGCGGGCCCGCCCAGATGTAGAGGAAGATCAGCGACCAGAAGTGGATGATCGACAGCCGGTAGGAATAGACCGGGCGTTCAGCCTGCTTGGGGACGAAGTAATACATCATCGCCAGAAAGCCCGCAGTGAGGAAGAAGCCGACCGCATTGTGGCCGTACCACCACTGCGTCAGCGCATCCTGCACCCCGGCAAACGCGCTGTAGCTCTTGGCGCCCAGCAGGCTCACTGGCATCGCCAGGTTGTTGACGATGTGCAGCATCGCAACCGTCACGATGAAGGCGAGATAGAACCAGTTGGCGACGTAGATATGCGGTTCCTTGCGGCGCGCCAGCGTGCCGACGAAGACCACGAAATAGGCAACCCAGACGATCGTCAGCCACAAGTCGACGTACCATTCGGGCTCGGCATATTCCTTCGACTGGGTAATGCCGAGCAGGTAGCCGGTCGCTGCCAGCACGATGAACAGCTGGTAGCCCCAGAAGACGAACCGCGCGAGATTGGGAAAAGCCAGCTGTGTGCGGCAGGTGCGCTGCACGACGTAGAAGCTCGTCGCCAGCAGGGCGTTGCCGCCGAAGGCGAAGATCACCGCGCTGGTATGCAGCGGACGCAGGCGTCCGAAATTGAGATAGGGTTCGAAATTCAGCTGCGGATAAGCCAGCTGGGCAGCGATGAAAACGCCCGCCAGAAGGCCCGCGAGGCCCCAGAACATGGTGGCGATGACGCCCCAGCGAATGGGATCGTCGTCATACCGCGAAGGTCCGTCAGGAAGCTTGAAGAAGCCCCGCGCCTTGCCCAGCGGGTCGAACCGCGAGGCGCTGACCCAGATCATCACGAAACCAAGGGCCGCAATGATCCAGGCGTGCGCCGCGAAGCCGCTATCCGCCGCCCCGAGCGCTGCCGCCATCGCGACCAGCATGACCAGGAACCACAGGCCCACCCGGCCCAGCGCCGTTTCCGCTTGCATAGAATTCTCCGTCCTTTTGCAGGGGGTTAAGCGGGTATCCCGCGAAGGGCATTGACCCAGATCAAATTCGGAAAAGATTTCACGCGGCCTCGCGCAGGAAACCCGCGCGGTCCCGGAGGCTCTCCAGGGCGTTCAAAATCACGCCTGAACGGCCCACCGTCTCGATCACCCCGTCGTCCCTCAGCTTCGATAGTTGACGGCTGACAGTCTCGATCGTGAGCCCGAGACTGTCCGAGATATCACGGCGGGACATCGGCAATTCGAGAACCAGCCGGCCGTCCTGCTCGACCCCGATCCGCGCGGCCATCCCGACCAGGAACACGGCAATGCGTTCGCCCGCCGTCTTGCGGGCCAGCGCGATCGTCTTCTCGCGGCACCGGCGCAGCGAAAGCGTGGTGTTTTCCAGCAAATGGTGAAGGACCCCCGCTTCGCTCGATGCCAGCCGGAGGAATTCGGCCGAGTCGAAAGCCAGGATGTCGCAGTCCTTGAGCGCGCTGACGGAGTAGGAATAGTTGTCGGGACCGGGGACAGTGAAGACCTCGCCAGCGAACTGGAAAGCGACGATCTGGTCGCGCGACTCTGACGCGTGCGCCACCAGCTTGGTAGCCCCGTCGACGACGAAGACGATCTGCTGGCCCGCCCCCGCGAAATCCAGCGAATGCGCCTTGGCAAGCCGGCTTGCCCGGGCGAGCGCCTGGAACCGGAGGTATACGGTATCCGACAGATTTGCGGGAAGTATCCGGTTGGCAAATCGCTGGAAGGGTTCGGCTGGTGTGATCATGAAGCCGCCCTCGCCCCGATAAGCCGGCGCTTCCTTGACCCAGATCAATGCCGGCAAGAAATTTTCGCGCCACAGCCATCCCAGCGCTGCAACATCCCTGGGCCGCATGGGGCGGCCACTGCCGCGCTCGAGGACGATCGAATGAAGAAGTATCTGGTAGCTGCGCTGGCCGGTACGGCAATGTTCGCCGCACCTGCCCAGGCCGCGGACAACGACGGCAAGCTGCAGGTAAAGCTGCTCGGCACCCTTGTCGCACCCAATGGCAAAATCACCGATATCAACACGGATATCGTGGGCCTTCCCGCCACGACGCAGACCGAGGCGAGCGACAATTTCGTACCCACGCTGGCAATCGGATATTTCGCCGCGCCGAATTTCTCGATCGAGACGATCTGCTGCGTGACACAACATGATGTCGATGCGGTGGCCGGGCTGCCGGGTGCAGAGCTGGTGTCAGACGCCAAGGTCATCCCCGCAACTTTCACGGCGAAGTACCATTTCGATCTCGGCGGCGTGAAACCCTATCTCGGTGCCGGGGCCACCTATTTCTGGTGGGTCGATGTCGAACCGGGTGCGGACACCATTCCGCTCGGTGTGACGCGCACCACGCTGTCGGACGAATTCGGCCTCGTGCTGCAGGCAGGTACCGATATCGCGCTTGGCGACAGCGGTCTCGGCCTGACGATCGACGCGAAACGCTATTTTGTCGACACGACCGCGCGCTGGTATGCCGGCGACACGCTCGCAATCGAAACCGAACACAAGCTCGACCCGTGGGTATTGAGCGCAGGCGTAAGCTATCGCTTCTGATCGGGCGGCGTCGCTCCGCCTACGAACCCGAAATCCGAAAAGCCCCCGGCGCCCCGCGGCACCGGGGGCTCTCTCCGTGAAGTCACGGCGCTCAATCCGCTGAGCCCAGCGAGCTTTTTCCGGCACCTGTCGCCATCTTCCAGCGATGTTCGGAAATGGTGCGCCCGACAGGATTCGAACCTGTGGCCCCCAGATTAGGAATCTGGTGCTCTATCCGACTGAGCTACGGGCGCCCGCCGCCGCATTTAGCAGACGATCGCGCGCAAGCAATCAGTTCAGTTCGTCGGGCGGCGCGACCGGCACCAGCAGGGGGGCGACGGCGATGCCTTCCGCGACCATGTCCTCGGCCTCGTCGCGCGTGGCGCGACCGTGAATGGGTGCGTTTTCGCTTTCCCCATAGTGCATTTCGCGGGCCTTTTCGGCAAAGCAGTCGCCGACCCAGGTGCTGCTCTCGAGCGCCTTGGCCTGAGCCTTCGCCAGCGCTTCGAACGCTTGTTTGACGGCCGGGGGCATGTCGCCCGTGCTTAGCTGCGCCTTTTCTCCCGCCGGGGCTGCGACGGCATTGGCCTTGGCCGGGACTGAGGGGGCCATCGGCGCCTTGCCGACATCTTCGCACCCGCAGGCGGGACACTGCAGCAAGCCTTGCGCTTTCTGGTCCGAGTAGTCGCTCGAGGACGAAAACCAGCCCTCGAAGCGGTGGCCTTCGCTGCAGGATAGGTCGTAAACGATCATGCGGCGGCCTATGCGGTGATATGCCTGCGGTTGGCAAGGCTGGGCACCTGTTCGCGCACCTCGGCCACCCGCTCCAGATCGACATCGACGAAACCCAGTCCGGCCTCCTCTCCGCCCATGTCGAGCAGCACTTCGCCCCACGGATCCACCACCAGGCTGTGACCATAGGTCCGGCGGCCGTCCTCGTGCTCGCCAACCTGCGCCGCGGCCACGACGAAAGCGCTCGCCTCGATGGCGCGGGCGCGCTGCAACACGTGCCAATGCGCTGCGCCGGTCGGTACGGTAAAAGCAGCGGGTATGGCGATGCAGTCGCAGTGCGCGCGCCCCAGCGCCTCGAACAAGGCAGGGAAGCGAATGTCGTAGCACACGGTGAGGCCGAGCCGGCCGAGCGGTGTGCCCTCCATCAGCCCGACGCTGTCACCTGCACGATAGGCATTGGATTCGCGCCAGCTTTCACCGCTTGCCAGGTCGACATCGAACATGTGCATCTTGTCGTAGCGCGCGGCAATCGTGCCGTCAGGCGCGATGACGAAAGCGCGGTTGACCCATTCGCCCCCACCACCGCCGTCGAGTGCGAGCGAGCCGAGCGATACCCACAGGCCGTGCTGGCGCGCAGCTTCACGGACACGGGCAAGGACGGGCGAAGCGTCTTCGCTGCAGATCGACCGGGAAGCGCGTTCGCGATCGCGATCGAGCAGGCCCGACATTTCGGGCGTGAACAGCATGTCGGCGCCCCCGGCCGCAGCCTGTGCGACCGCGTCTTCGAGCGCTACGGCATTGGCCCCGGGATCGATGCCCGAAGTCATCTGCAGGACAGCGACGCGTGCCATTCAGCCCGCCAGCAACGCGTCGAGCTTGCCTTCGCGCTCGAGCGCGGCGAGTTCGTCCGAACCGCCGACATGCGTATCGCCGATGAAGATCTGCGGCACGGTCCGCGCGGTAGGCGCGCGTTCCAGCATCTCTTCGCGCTTCGGCCCGCCCATCGTGATGTCGTGTTCGGTATAGTCCACGCCCTTCTCGTCGAGCAGGCGCTTGGCTCGGACGCAGAATCCGCAACCGAATTTGGTGTAAATGTCGACCGGGTGGTGGCTCATTGATATTCCCTTGTTTTCCGCGGCGAAACTAGCGCGCGACAAGAAGTCTTGAAAGCGCAAAGGACGCGCCTATCTCGAAAATACCGTCACGGTGTTCGTGGCGGCGACGGGGCGCCGATACCGGGCCCCGCCATCATAGAATCGCTCACAAGAGGATTTGTTTCGATGAACCGTATGGACCTTACGCCTTTCCGCCGCTCCACCGTGGGCTTCGACCGTGTATTCGACCTGATGGAACGTCAGGCTCGCAATGCCGGCGGCGACAATTACCCCCCTTCAACATCGAACGCCGCGGCGATGACGAATATCGCATCACGCTGGCGGTCGCGGGCTTCCGCAAGCCGGATCTCGATATCGTTGCGCAGCAGAACCTGCTCGTCGTGACCGGCAAGAAGCGCGACGAACTCACCGACGGCGAAATGCTGCATATCGGGATCGCCAATCGCGGATTCGAACGCCGTTTCGAACTGGCCGACTATGTCCGCGTGGCCCATGCCGACCTGGCCGATGGCCTGCTGGTCATCGATCTGGTGCGCGAAGTGCCCGATGCGATGAAGCCGAAGAAGATCGCCATCGGCGAAACGCAGCCGCTCGAAGTCGTCAAGGACGACGAGCGCGACGGCGACACGACCAAGGCGGCCTGATCCCGCCTTCACCTGCACTGGTGAAATGAATAGGGGGCGGAACCAGGTTCCGCCCCCGCGACGTTGAACGCCGCCAAACCCCGAAATCGGCCGTCCGGGTCGCAGAAGACAACCGGCTTCGAAGCAAGCCCCGCCTCGTGCTGGCAAAGCATGTGTCTCCATGCGCCCACACCCGAGGTGTGGAACAGCCGTATTCTGGCCCAAACATAACAAAAGATAAACCGGTCTCGTGCCCGCGACATCATTTTGTCGCATAGCTACAAGCGTAATTTCGACGCCTCCAACGAAATCAGAGGCTTAAAATGCCGCCATCTCGGCGCTGGATCAGACCAGACGTGCCTGTTCCAGCGCCGCGCCGACGAAACCGGCGAACAGCGGGTGCGGTTCGAAGGGCCGCGATTTCAGCTCGGGATGGAACTGCACGCCCACGAACCATGGGTGATCGGGGCGTTCGACGATTTCGGGAAGCAGGCCGTCGGGCGACATGCCCGAGAAGACCAGGCCCTGTTTCTCCAGCGGCTCAATATAGGCCCCGTTCACTTCGTAGCGGTGGCGGTGGCGTTCCGAGATGCTGGTCGCCCCGTGATAGACCTTCGACACGTGGCTGCCCACCGCAAGCTTGGCATCATATGCACCCAGCCGCATGGTCCCGCCGAGATCGCCGCCGGCTTCGCGTTTCTGGAGACCCTCTTCGGTCATCCATTCGGTAATGATGCCGACCACCGGTTCTTCGGTCTCGCCGAATTCGGTTGACGAGGCGCGGGCAAAGCCGGCCTCGCGCGCAGCGTCGATGCACGCCATCTGCATGCCAAGGCAGATGCCGAAGAACGGCACCTTGCGTTCGCGGGCGAAACGGACTGCCGCTATCTTGCCCTCGCTGCCGCGCTCACCGAACCCGCCGGGCACGAGGATGGCATGCATGGGTTCGAGCTTGGCGGCAATGTCGGCATCGTCGCCTTCGAACACTTCGGCGTCGATCCACTTGATGTTGACCTTGACCCGGTGCGCCATGCCGCCGTGCACCAGCGCCTCGTTGAGCGATTTGTAAGCATCCTGCAGGCCGACATATTTGCCGATCACGCCGATGGTGACTTCGCCCTCGGGGTTGGAATGGCGATCCACGACGTCGTACCAGCGCGACAGGTCGGGATCGGGCGCATCGGTTATCCCGAAGGCGCGCAGCACTTCGGTATCGAGCCCCTCGCCGTGATACTGCAGCGGCACGGCATAGATCGACGGCGCGTCCAGCGCCGGAATGACCGCTTCCTGCCGCACGTTGCAGAACTGCGCGATCTTGCGGCGGTCGGATTCGGGGATCGGATGCTCGGCGCGGCACAGCAGCACATCGGGCTTGATCCCGAGACTGGCCAGTTCGCGCACCGAGTGCTGCGTCGGCTTGGTCTTCAACTCGCCCGCCGCGGCAATATAGGGGACCAGCGTGACGTGGACGCTCAGCGTCTGCCACGGCTCCAACTCGTTGCGCAGCTGGCGGATGGCCTCCATGAACGGCAGGCCTTCGATGTCGCCCACGGTTCCGCCGATCTCGCACAGCACGAAGTCATGGTCGTCCTGCCCGGCCAGCGCGAAGGCCTTGATCTCGTCGGTCACGTGCGGGACCACCTGGACGGTCGCGCCGAGGTAGTCGCCGCGGCGTTCCTTGGCGATGATGTCCTGGTAGATCCGGCCCGAGGTGATGTTGTCGCCCTGGTGCGCCGATACGCCGGTGAAACGCTCGTAATGGCCGAGATCGAGATCGGTCTCTGCCCCGTCGTCGGTCACATAGACCTCGCCGTGCTGATAGGGGGACATCGTCCCCGGATCGACGTTGAGATAGGGGTCGAATTTCCGGATACGGACCTTGTAGCCACGCGCTTGGAGGAGGGCAGCAAGCGATGCTGCCATGAGACCTTTGCCAAGCGAGGAGACCACGCCGCCGGTGATAAAGATATACCGCGCCATGGGGGTCGGGCCTTAAGCTGTGGGATTGAGTCGGGGCAAGCGCAAACGCACATGGATCGCGCCATTTGCACGGCGCAATCCACAGCTCTGCGATGGATTGGAGATTATTCGGTCGCGCCGGACAGCGGATCGCCGTCCGCAGGAGCGCCCAGGGGATCGGCGGCAGGAGCGGCTTCGCCGGTCGTGGCCGCACCCAGCGGATCGGCCGGTGCAACCGTGCGATCGAGCGTCGATTCGATGGCGTCGCTGCCGGTCGTCTCGACTGCGACTGCAGCCAGCGCGATCGACAGGACGACGAACAGCACCGCGAGCCATTTGGTCGAACGGGTCAGGAAATCCGCGGCTCCGCGCGCGCTGAGCATGCCCGACGGGCTGCCACCGATGCCAAGCCCGCCGCCTTCGGAGCGCTGCATCAGGATGACGCCGACAAGCGCGGCTGCGATGATCGCCTGGACGACGGTTAGGAACAGGAACATGCGAATACTCTTGGAAAGGCTTTAGCGGAGCTCAGGCGCATCTAGGCGCGCCGGCGGCAAACGGCAAGGTCGGGTGCGATCAGGCCTCTTCGGCTTCGGAGGCGCCGACCACGATCCCGAGGAAGCTTTCCGCAGACAGGCTGGCACCGCCGACCAGCGCGCCGCCCACATCGGGGGTCGCCAGGATCTCGCGCGCATTGTCGGGCTTCACCGAACCGCCATAGAGGATGCGGACCTTGGCGGATTCCTCTTCGCCATAGGTTTCGTCGAGCAGCCGGCGGATCGCCCCGTGCATGGCTGCGATATCCTCGCCGGTTGCGGTGCGCCCGGTACCGATCGCCCAGATCGGTTCATAAGCGATCGTCAGGCGCTCGGCGGGATCTTCAACCACCGTCAGAGCGGCCTTGATCTGGGCCAGCACGTATTCTTCGGCCTTGCCCGCGTCACGCGTATCGAGCGGTTCGCCGCAGCAGAGGATGATGCGCAGGCCCGACTCGATGGCCGATTCGATCTTGGCGTTGATCAGTTCGTTGCTTTCGCCGTGGCCCTGGCGCCGTTCGCTGTGGCCCAGGATCACGAACTTCGCGCCTGCATCGGCAACCATCGAGGAATTGATGTCCCCGGTATGCGCACCTTCCGCGCCCGGGTGGCAATCCTGCGCGCCGACGCCGATCTGTTCGGCTTCCTTATGGACCGCGTGAATCAGCGTGTAGGGAGGCGCCACGGCGACCTCGACCTTCATGTAACGCTGCGCGGCACGATCGATCGCGCGTGCTTCGGAAAGCATGGCGCGCGTGCCGTTCATTTTCCAGTTTCCGACGATGTAGGGCCGTTCGGCCATGTCTTGGTCCTGCGATTTATTGAAATGTGTGGCCCGCTATATGGGGCTTGGAATGCGCTCCGCTAGACAAGGTTTCTTCCCGCGTCAAAACCCTTTGCAACCTGTTGCCGCGAGGTCGCAGGGGGGATAAAGCGCCCCAACCCATCCAGGCTCCGCCTGAACAACAGCAGCCATCCAACCGGATCGTCCGTCTATCATGTTCCAATTCTTCCGCAATTTCTTCAAGACCAAGCTCGGGCTGGCAATCGCGCTCGCCTTCCTCGGTCTGATCGCCCTGGCGTTCGCCAGCGCGGATGTTTCGTCCACCGGGACTTTCGGCGGCATCGCGGGCGGTGACCGCGTGGCTGTCGTCGGGGATGAAAAGATATCCACCGCGGATCTGATCCAGGGCGCGAACAACGGGCTCGACCGGGTGCGGCAGGACCAGCCTACGGCCACCATGCAGGCCTTCCTGCGCGGTGGGGGGCTCGATTCCGCGCTCGAAGCGCTGATCAGCCGCGCCGCGCTGAAGGAGTATGCCCAGCGCTACGGGCTCCGGGCGGGCGACAATCTGGTCAACAGCGAAATCCGGATGATTCCCGCGTTCCGCGGCCCCGACGGCAATTTCAGCGAGGATACCTATCGTCAGGCGCTGGCCCTGCAGCGGCTGAGCGATGCCGACGTGCGCGAGGACCTGGGGATCGGCCTGCTGTCGCAGCAGATGCTGCTTCCTGCGAGCTTCGGAGCGACCGTGCCCGACAAACTTGCGTACCGTTATGCGCAATTGTTCAAGGAACGGCGCGAAGGTTCGATCGCGTTGCTCCCCGCAGCGACATACGCCCCGAGCGGCGCAGCCGACCCCAAGGTCTTGCGCGCCTATTTCGATGCGAACCGTGATGCGTTCGTACGGCCGGAACGCCGGACGATCCGCTATGCCACCTTCGACGCGGCAGCACTGGGCGACCGGGCGGAACCGACCGATGCCGAAATCGCCGCGCGCTATGAACGCGATGCCGAACAATACGCCGCTGCGGAAACCCGCGACGTCACCCAGCTGATCGTACCGACAGAAGCCGCCGCCAAGTCGATCCGTGACCGCGTTGCCGGTGGCGCGTCGTTCGAACAGGTCGCCCGCGAAGCGGGGCTGCGCGCTTCGCCCGTGGTCGATGTCGTTCGCGAAGGTCTCGCGAGCCAGGCGTCGCCTGCGGTCGCCGCAGCCTATTTCTCCGCCGAACGCGGCGCGATGACCACGCCCGCGCGCAGCCCGCTGGGCTGGCATGTCGCGCGGATCGACGCGGTCGAAACCACTCTTGCCCGCTCGCTGAGCCAGGTGCGCGGCGATATCACCGATACGCTGCGCGCGGAAAAGCGAGTGCGCGGCCTGGCAGATCTCGCAAGCGAGATCGAAGAGCAGCTCGGAAACGGCGCCACGCTCAGCGAAGTGGGCGAAGAACTGGGTCTCGAGCTGGAAACGGTCGGCCCGGTTTTCGCCAATGGCCAGCTGTTCGACGAGCCCCGCGGCACGGTGCCCGAGGTGCTCCAGCCCGCCCTTGCCACGCTGTTCCAGATGGAAGTCGAAGAACCCGAGATCGCCCCGATCGAAAGCGGGCAGACCTATCTGGTTTACGAAGTGGACGACATCACGCCCGCTGCCGTCGCCCCCTATGCACAGATCGCCGATGCGGTCGAAGCGCGCTGGCGTGCTACCGAGGGCATGAAAGCCGCGCAGGCCGCGGCCGACCGGGTGATCGCACGCGTGCGGTCGGGCAAGACTATGGCAGCCGCGCTCGCCGAGGAGGAGCGCCGTGTTCCCCCCGCGCAGAGCGTCGACATGACCCGCGAAGATCTCGCGCGCCAGCGCGAACAGCGCATCCCGCCCCCGATCGCCCTGCTGTTCAGCATGGCCGAGGGAACGACGAAGCGGCTCGAGGCGGGCAACAATGCCGGTTTTTTCGTGGTCGATGTTGATGATATCACCATGGGCGAGATCGCCGGCGACGATCCGCTAATCGCGCAGGCCACCCGCCAGATGGGTCCGCTGCTGGGCGAAGAATACGCCGAACAGTTCAGCCGCGCGATGCGCGAAGAACTGGGCGTCTCGCGCAATGCCACGGCGATCGAAGCCGTGCGTGCCCAGCTCTCCGGCAACTGAGGTCCAGTTGGATAACGGCCTGAAAGGCGTCGACCGGGCGCGCACCGCACTGGCGCAGGGCACTCCCGCGCTGATCTGGCGCGAAATCGTGGCCGACACCGAAACCCCTGTCGGCGCGGCGCTCAAACTGTTCGAGGAAGGGCGCGGCGATTTCCTGCTCGAATCGGTCGAGGGCGGTGAAGTCCGCGGCCGTTACAGCCTCATTGGGCTCGATCCCGATCTGGTGTTTCGCGCGACGGGCGACAGCGCGGCGATCAACCGTCGCTGGCAACACGACCGCGAGGCTTTCGAGCCCTGCGATGCCGGCACGCTCGACAGCTTGCGCGCACTGGTCGAAAGCTGCCATTGCGCGGTTCCCGGCGAACTGCCTCCCGCCCTCGCCTGCCTCGTCGGGCATTTCGGCTATGAGACCATCGGGCTGGTCGAAAAACTCCCGCGCCCGCCGCAGGGTGCGCTTGACGTACCCGACATGCTGTTCGTGCGGCCGACCGTGCTGCTGGTGTTCGACCGGCTCAGCGACGCGCTGTTTTGTATTGCCCCGGTATGGTCGGGCGGTTCGATCGAACGTTCGGGCGAACGCATCGACGAGGTGCTGCGCAGGCTCGCCCGGCCAGCGATCCCGTCGGAAACACGCGCCGCCGATCATCCCGAACCCGCTCTGACGCCGACGATGCCCGCCGCGGACTACGAGGCGATGGTGCTGCGTGCGAAGGACTATATCGAGGCCGGCGACATCTTCCAGGTCGTGCTGTCACAGCGCTTCGCCACCCCGTTCGAACTGCCGCCGATGGCGCTTTACCGCGCGCTCAGACGGGTCAATCCCTCACCCTTCCTCTATTTCCTCGACATGCCCGGGTTTGCGATCGTGGGGTCGAGCCCGGAAATCCTGGTCCGCGTGCGCGAAGGCGAAGTGACCATCCGGCCCATCGCCGGCACTCGCCCGCGCGGCGCGACGCAGGCCGAGGATCGCGACGCCGAACGCTCGCTGCTGGCGGACCCGAAGGAACGCGCCGAACACCTCATGCTGCTCGACCTGGGCCGCAACGATGTCGGACGCGTGGCACAATCGGGCAGCGTGACCGTCACCGACAGTTTCATGGTCGAACGCTACAGCCACGTGATGCATATCGTCAGCAATGTGACCGGCCAGCTCGATCCGGCGAAAGACGCGATCGATGCGCTGTTCGCCGGCTTCCCCGCGGGCACGGTAAGCGGTGCGCCCAAGGTGCGCGCCTGCGAGATCATCGCGGAACTCGAGCCGGCGACGCGCGGCCCCTATGCCGGCGGCGTGGGCTATTTCGCGCCCGATGGTTCGGTCGACAGCTGCATCGTGCTGCGCACTGCGGTGGTGAAGGACGGAACCATGCACGTGCAGGCCGGCGCGGGGATAGTCGCCGATAGCGAACCCGCGTATGAGCAGAGAGAATGCGAAGCGAAAGCGGGCGCCTTGCTCGCTGCGGCGAAGGAAGCCGTCCGCCTCGCGAAGGAACCCGGATTCGGCCAATGAGAACGACACTTGCCGCGCTGGCGCTGCTCGCGCTGACTGCATGCGAAGCCCAACCCGAGGGTGAACCGGTGGCCCGCGCGCGGATCGACGGACAGCCGCAGGATGCAGCCGGCGACACGCCCACTCCGGCGGCGACGCTGGCGAGCCAGGTCGAAAGCGCCTGCCGCTCGATCATTTTCGAAGATACGCCGCTGACGCACTGCCTCGCCGTGCCCGAACGCCACAAGATCTCGACTGCGCTCGACCGGGGCGGATCGCGCTACGGCAGCCTCGCCAGATATGCCGATGCCAATGACGGCGACACCATCGCCTTCGCGATGAACGCGGGGATTTTCGGCGAAGGCGAACGCCCGGCGGGCTATTTCGTGGAAGATTCCGAACGATTGAGCGAACTCGACACCGGTTCGGGATCGGGCAATTTCTACATGAAACCCAACGGGGTGTTCTACGGCAGCGGCGGTGACTGGCAGGTGCGCGAGACCGACTGGTTCCTCGCCAATGTCACCGAGCGCCCGCAATTCGGCACGCAGTCGGGGCCGATGCTGATCGTCGGCGGCAAGATCCATCCGCAGATCGTCCATGACGGCCCGTCGCGCAAGATCCGCAATGCGGTGGGCATCGATGGCGAAGGGCGCGCGCATTTCGTGATTTCGAACGCCCCGATTTCCTTCGGCAAACTCGCCCGGTTCTACAAGAACGAGCTCGAGGCCGAGAACGCGCTGTTCCTCGACGATACCGTGTCGCTGCTGTGGAATCCGGCGACCGACCGGCTCGACACCGGTGCCGCCATCGGCCCGATCCTCGTGGTCAGAAAGAAAGCAAGCGAATGACCGATACCCGCCGCACGCTCTATCCGGAGATCGAACCCTACGAGACCGGCATGCTCGATGTCGGCGAAAGCCATTCGCTGTATTACGAGCGCGTGGGCACACCGGGCGCCAAGCCGGCGGTTTTCCTGCATGGCGGGCCCGGCGGGGGCATGGCTCCCGATCATCGCCGCCAGTGGGACCCTGAACTCTACGACGTGTTGCTGTTCGACCAGCGCGGTTGCGGCAAGTCGCTGCCCTTTGCTGAAATAGAACACAATGACACATGGCGCATCGTCGAGGACATCGAGCGCTTGCGCGAGATGTGCGGACACCAAAAGTGGCAGGCGTTCGGCGGCAGCTGGGGTTCGACGCTCGCGCTTGCCTATGCGCAGAAATATCCCGACCGCGTGAGCGAGCTGGTGCTGCGCGGTGTGTTCCTCGCGCGGCAGCAGGAAAAGTCGTGGCTCTACGATTATGGCGCGAGCGAGATCATGGCGGAGCAATGGGATGCGTTCACCGGTCTCATTCCCGAAGCCGAGCGCGGCGACCTCGTGCGCGCTTATTACAACCGCCTGACCAGCGAGGACGAGGCGACCCGGCTTGCCGCGGCGCGCGAATGGTCGCTGTGGGAAGGGCATGTCGCGACACTGCTGCCCAATGAAGACCTGCTCGAAAGCTTCGGCGATCCGGCCAAGGCGGTTCCGTTTGCACGCATCTGCGCCAAGTTCTTCCTCGAGAACTTCTTCCTCGAGGAAGGCGAGCTGCTGCGGAACGTGGATGCGCTGGCGGGAATACCCGGGATCATCGTTCAGGGCCGCCACGATATCTGTACCCCGCCGGGCGCGGCATGGGCGCTCAAGAAGGCCTGGCCCGAAGCCGACCTGTGGATCGTGCCCGATGCCGGTCACAGCGCCGGTGAACCGGGCATCGTCGATGGCCTCGTCCGCGCCACGGACAAGCTGGCCGGCAAGACCGGCTGATTTGCTGCGCGACACGCGGCGCCGGCCGCGCTGGCCTGCAAACCTTTCCTTGCTTGAAAGCACGTCGCCATCGCTTCAAGGACCGTATCGATGACCGACAGCCGATCCATTCTCGTAATCGACAATTACGACAGCTTCACCTTCAACCTGGTCCATTACCTGATGGAGATGGGCGCCCGCGTGGAGGTGGTGCGCAACGATGCCATATCGGCGGTCGAGGCGATGGATGGCGGTCATGCGGGCTATCTGATTTCTCCCGGACCCTGCACTCCCAACGAAGCCGGCATCAGCCTCGATATCGTCGCGGCCTGCGCCGCAGCGGGCAAACCCCTGCTCGGCGTCTGCCTCGGCCACCAGGCGATCGGCCAGCATTTCGGCGGCCGCGTGGTGCGCGGCGGTCTGATGCACGGCAAGACCTCGCCCGTCACGCATGAAGGCGACGGGGTGTTTGCCGATCTGCCCTCGCCCTTCACCGCGACGCGCTACCATTCGCTGGTGGTCGAAGACATTCCCGATTGCCTGGCGATCAACGCGACCAGCGAGACCCCGGGCCTCGACGGCAGCAGCGTCATGGGGTTCCGCCACCGCGATCTTCCGCTCCACGGTGTCCAGTTCCACCCCGAAAGCATCGCCACCGAACACGGCCACGCCCTGCTGGCGAACTTCCTTGCCATCTGCGGCATCGCCGCCAAGGTGCCCGCATGAAACAGCTCCCCGATGCCACCCGGCACCTTGCCGAAGCCGAGGCCGAGGAAGTCTTCGGCTGGATCCTCGATGGCGAAGCCGATGACGACGCGATCGCCCGTTTCCTGGTCGACATGTCGGCGCGCAGTGAAACCTCCGAGGAAATCGCGGGCGCGGCCCGAGCCCTGCGTCACCGGATGATCCCCATCGCTGCGCCCGAGGGTACGGTCGATTGCTGCGGCACCGGCGGCGATGGCCATCATACGCTCAACGTATCCACCGCGGTCAGCCTGGTCGTGGCGGCCTGCGGCGTCCCAGTGGCCAAGCACGGCAACCGCGCTGCCAGCAGCAAGGCGGGCGCGGCCGATACGCTCGAAGCGCTCGGACTCGACATGGAAGCGGCAGGCCGCAGCGCGGAGAAGACGCTCGCCGAACTGGGCATCTGTTTCCTGTTCGCCAAGAACCACCACCCGGCAATGGGCCGGATCCAGCCCATCCGCCAGAAGCTCGGGGTGCGCACGATCTTCAACCTGATGGGGCCGCTCTCCAATCCCGCCGGGGTCCGGCGCCAGCTGATCGGTATCGCCCGCCCCGCCTATGTTCCGATCTATGCCGCGGCCAAGGCCCGGCTCGGAACCGAGCGCAGCTTCATCGCCTCGGGCGACGAGGGCCTCGACGAACTCAGCCTCGCGGGCGGCAACGAACTTGCCGACGTGATGGGCAACAACTTCGAAATGCGCCGCGTGCTGGCAGTGCAGGCCAATCTGCCGCACGCCCCGGTCGAAGCCATCCGCGGCGGCGATCCGGCGCACAACGCCCGCGCGCTCGAGGCGCTGCTGGCAGGCACCCCCGGCCCCTATCGCGATGCGGTGCTGTTCAACGCATCCGCCACGCTGATCGTCGCCGGCCGGACCGACGATTGGACCGAAGGCGCCCAGATCGCTGCCGAGGCGCTCGATTCCGGCGCTGCCCTGACCCTCCTGCGCGACTGGATCGCACTGAGCGTTTGACATGAACAAGCTGGAAGAAATCTGCGCCACCAAGCGCGAAGAAGTGGCTGCCCGCAAGCAGGAACGCTCGCTGTCCGATCTCGAAACCGCGATCCGTGCGCAGACCCCGCCGCGCGGGTTTCAGGCTGCACTCGCCCGCGCGCAGCATGACGGCTTCGGACTTATTGCCGAGATCAAGAAAGCCTCGCCGTCGAAGGGCCTGATCCGCGCCGATTTCGAGCCTGCGGCGCATGCCAGGGCCTATGCCGCAGGGGGCGCGGCATGCCTTTCCGTGCTGACCGATGCGCCCTATTTCCAAGGCCATGAGGATTACCTCATCGCCGCCCGCGAGGCCTGCGACCTGCCCGTCCTGCGCAAGGATTTCATGGTCGACCCGTGGCAGGTCGCCGAAGCACGCGCGCTCGGTGCCGATGCCATCCTGATCATCGTCGCGGCGCTCGATGACAGCGTCATGGCCGAGATCGAGGCGGCCGCGCTCGACCATTCGATGGATGTGCTGATCGAAGTCCACGACGCCGCCGAAATGGACCGCGCGGCGCGGCTTTCCTCGCGGCTCATCGGGGTGAACAACCGCGACCTGAAAACCTTCACCACCGATCTCGCAACGACCGAGCAGCTTGCCCCGCGGGCCCCGGCGGAAAGCCTGCTGGTGGGCGAGAGCGGGATCAGCTCGCATGCGGATTGTGCCCGTCTCGCAGGTTCGGGTGTGCGCAGCTTCCTCGTTGGTGAGAGCCTGATGCGGCAGGCCGATGTCGCTGCGGCGACCAGGACGCTGCTGCACGGCTGAACCGTCGCGCCCGGGGCAAAGCAGGAACAGCTGTTCTCGCCTCCATACCGCTAAACCGGCGCAATTGCTTGACTTGCCGATTCGGGTTGCCTACTTGTTCCGTATTCGTTCACAGCTTTGTGAACAGGCGATACGGGAGTTCGCACCATGCTGACCGCCAAGCAGCACGAATTGATCCGCTTTATCCAGCAACGCCTGGAAGACACCGGCATTTCCCCGAGTTTCGAGGAAATGAAGGAAGCCCTCGACCTCAAGAGCAAGTCGGGCGTTCACCGCCTGATCTCGGCGCTCGAGGAACGTGGTTTCATCCGCCGGCTGCCCAACCGTGCGCGCGCACTGGAAGTGGTCAAGCTTCCCGAAGACGCAGTTACCGGGAGCGACAAGCCCAGTGCTGCGAACGACCTGGTCGGGGCGGCAATGCCGACCAAGACCGTGGCACCCGAACCCGCCAACGACATCATCGACGTGCCGCTGCACGGACGGATTGCCGCTGGCGCGCCGATCGAGGCGATCGAAGGCCAGTCGAGCATGCCGGTTCCCGCTGCCCTTCTCGGTCCCGGCGAACATTACGCGCTCGAAGTCTCGGGCGATTCGATGATCGAGGCCGGCATTTTCGATGGCGACTTCGCTCTCGTGAAACGAACCGACAGCGCGCGCGATGGCGAAATCGTGGTGGCGCTGGTCGACAACGAGGAAGCCACGCTCAAATATCTGCGCAAGGACGCGGGGCGCGTGATCCTCGATCCGGCCAATGGCGCCTATGACCCCCAGGTCTACGATGCGCACCGCGTTCAGGTACAGGGCAAGCTCGCCGGGCTCTTGCGCCGCTATCACTGATGGTGCGGGCACCGCGCCCTATCGGCGCGGGGCCGGCCACCAGCCATGCGCCCCCTGGTCCTGCGCGACCGTATCGACGCGTTCGCGATCGAGATAGACCGCGACGCCGCCTTCGCGTTGCAGATAGCGCCGATCGGCCTTGAGCCAACGCGGCCGGCAGCTGCGCGGCAGGAAGCGGTCGGACACGACGATATCCGCCTTCCCGCAGGCTGCGGCCAGCGCACGTTCGGCGATCAAGTCGCGATTGCGGGCCACGAGCACGCTCCATGTCTTTCCGCTTCTCTTGACGGGGAGGACGCAGAACTCGGGGCTGCAGCGGCTCTGCGGCCACGCCGCGATGGCCATGGGCTCGCGGTCGGTTCCCGCCAGTTCGAGCAGGTTCTGCTGCGCATAGCCCCCGGCACTGTCGCGGAGGACGAGCAGGCGGTCGGCCTGGCTGGCAATACCCAGATCGCGCCCGTCACGGGTGATCAGCAGGTCGGGAACCGGGGCTGTCACGATCAGGATCGTGGACAGCGCGATCGGCACCGCGCCCCACAGTCTTGCCCTGCCCTGCCACAACGCCAGCCACAGTGCACCGCCGATATAGAGCGCCATCGTGCCCATGCCGATGCGCGGCGACAGTTTGACCGAACCGGGTTGCTCGGCGAAGAAATGCGCGATCGCAAGCAGCACGTCGAGTGACTGGCCGACCAGCCACCAGGCCGGCGCCCCCGCCCCCACCAGATCGAGGAAGAGCGCCAGCGCAACCAGCGGCATCGACACGAAGGTTACCAGCGGGATCGCGATCAGATTGGCCGCCGCGCCGTAGAGGCCAGCACGGTGGAAATGGAACAGCACGATCGGGATCAGCGTAAATTCGATGACCAGCCCGGTCAGGAACAGCATCGCTGCACGCCGTGCCAGGCGCGATAGCCAGCTTTCCTCGCGCGGCGCCAGGAAGCTGCGGACCCAAGCGGCATTGTGGAGCGAGACAATGGCGATGACCGCGGCAAAGCTCATCTGGAAACTCGGCCCGACCAGCGATTCCGGCCAGAGCGCCAGCACCACGCCGGCGGCGATCGCAACCATCCGCAGCGACAGGGGTTCGCGCCCCAGGGCCAGCGCGACGAGCACGAGCAAGGCGCCGATGCAGCTGCGAACGGTCGGCACCTGCGCGCCGGTAAGCAGCGTGTAGCCGATGCCCGCAAGCGCGGCTGCACCCGCCGCCACCAACGGCAACCGCACGCGCAGCGCCAGCCAAGGCCAGGCTGCCAGCAGTTTCAGCACCACCAGATAGGTCGCGGCGATAATCGCGCTGACATGCAGGCCGCTGATCGAAAGCAGATGGGTGAGCCCGGCATCGCGCATGGCTTCTTCGTCGGCCTCGGGGATCGCACCGCGGTCGCCGCTTGCCAGCGTGGCCGCGATAGCGCCCGCCGTCCCGTCGAGATTGCGCCGCACATGCGCCGACAGGCGGCGCTGGATCACGGCGATCGACACAAGCGTCTCCGCGGGCGGTTCGACGAGTTCGACGTCACCGACCACCGATCCGGTGGCGGACAGGCCATCGAACCATGCCCGGCGCGCGAAATTGTAAGCACCCGGGACGATCGGCGGCGATGGCGGCATCAACCGCGCGCTCAGACGGATCCGTGCCCCTTCGCGCAGCTGCGGCCCGTCGGCTTCCAGCGGCAGATTGACGCGGTAGGCGACTGCCCGGGCTGTCTCGGGGTCGCGTGCCGCCAGCACCAGCCTTACCCGTCCTTCCGCCGGCTGTTCCTCGCGCGCAAGGATGCGTCCATCGATCCGTTCCAACCGCGGATAGGGGATCGGCTCGGCACCCACTGTCGCCGACCGCGCCCAGACCAGCGCGGTGCCCGCCGATATGGCGAGAGCAATCGAAAGCAGCGCAGCAAGCGCATAATTGCGGTTCTCGCGGCCGCGCCATGCGGCGATGGCTGCGAAGGCGACGACCAGCGAACCGGCGATCACGGCGAGCCATTGCCACGGCCCGGCAAGGAGGAACCACAGCCCGATGCCGCAGCCGAAGGCGACCGCCAGCCATGGACCGCGATCGAATTCGGCGCCCGCGAGAAATGCCTCGAACCGGGCTGCCAAACTGGACATTGCGCCGCGCATGCGCCAAGGGCGCGGCACTGTTTCGCGGGCGGTTTCGCCCGCTTCTCCCATCGGTATCGAAGGCGTCCCCCGTGTCGCCATGTGAATGTTTGAAAGGAAGCGAGTGACAATGGCAAGCGATAGTGACAGCGAGACCCCTCCGGTCGTCACCCGCTTCGCTCCCTCGCCCACCGGCTATCTGCATATCGGCGGGGCGCGGACCGCGCTGTTCAACTGGCTCTATGCGCGCCATCACGGCGGCCGCGCGCTGCTGCGGATCGAAGATACCGACAAGAAGCGCAGCACGCAGGACGCGATCGACAAGATCATCGACGGGCTTGGCTGGCTCGGCCTCGATTTCGACGATGCACCGGTGTTCCAGTCTGACCGCGCCGAGCGCCATGCCGAAGTGGCGCACAAGCTGCTCGAGGCGGGCCATGCCTACAAATGCTTCGCCACGCCCGAGGAACTCGAGGCGATGCGCGCCGAGCAACGCGCAAACAAGCAGCCGATGCGCTACGACCGCCGCTGGCGCGATCGCGATGCGAGCGAAGCTCCCGCGGGCGCGCCCTATGTGATCCGGCTCAAGGTCCCGACCGAGGGCGAAACCACGATCCACGACCAGGTCCAGGGCAAGGTCACGGTGAAGAATGCCGAGATCGACGATTACGTGCTGCTGCGCGCGGACGGCACGCCGACCTATATGCTGGCGGTGGTGGTCGACGATCACGACATGGGCGTCACGCACATCATTCGCGGCGACGATCACCTCAACAACGCCTTCCGCCAGCTGCCGGTGATCCGCGCGATGGATGCGATCGAGGGTGGCTGGCCCGATCCGGTCTATGCGCATGTCCCGCTGATCCACGGACCCGACGGGGCGAAGATGTCGAAGCGCCACGGCGCGGTCGGCGTCGAAGCCTATCGCGACGAAGAAGGCGTGCTCCCCGAAGCGCTGTTCAACTACCTGCTGCGGCTCGGCTGGGGCCATGGCGATCGCGAGGAAATCAGCCGCGACGAAGCGATCGAACTGTTCGACCTCGATGGCGTCGGCAAGGGCCCGGCGCGTTTCGACATCAAGAAACTGCAGAACCTCAACGGCCATTACATCCGCGAGGCGGATGATGAACGGCTGGCCGACATCGTCGCCGACAAGATCGGTGAGAAAGCCGACCGCGCGCTGCTTGCCGAAGCCATGCCGGTCCTCAAGACGCGTGCAAGGTCCATCAATGAACTTGCTGAGGGTGCAGGATTTCTTTTCGCCACGCGCCCCTTGCAGATGACCGACAAGGCGGCGGGGTTGCTCGATGATGAAGCGCGGGCGCGGCTCGCCGGCTTGTCCGAAATGCTGCATGTGCAAAATGACTGGACAATCGAGGCTCTGGAAGCCACTACGAAGGCCTATGCCGAGCAGCTCGAACTGGGTCTCGGCAAGCTCGCGCAGCCCATGCGCGCAGCACTGACGGGGACGACGACGTCACCCGGCATTTTCGATGTGTTGGTCCTGTTGGGCAAGGAAGAGTCGCTCTTGCGTATCGATGCGCAGGCCGCCTCGCCCGCAGGCACCGAAGAGAACGAGTGAGGAGACACGCGTGGCCGACAAGCAGGCAACCCTCGATCTGGGTGGTCAGACCCAGGAATTCCCCGTGCTGCAGGGCAGCGTTGGCCCCGACGTGGTCGACATCCGCAAGCTGTACGGCACCACCGGCAAGTTCACCTACGACCCGGGCTACAAGTCGACTGCCAGCTGCGAAAGCGCGCTGACCTATATCGACGGCGAAGAAGGCATCCTGCTGCACCGCGGCTATCCGATCGGCCAGCTGGCGGAAAATTCGTCGTTCATGGAAGTCGCCTACCTGCTGCTCAACGGCGAACTGCCGCAGCAGACCGAGCTCGACGATTTCACCTACACGATCACGCGGCACACCATGCTGCATGACCAGCTGCGCCAGTTCTACCAGGGTTTCCGCCGCGATGCGCACCCCATGGCGATCATGTGCGGCGTGGTCGGCGCGCTGTCGGCCTTCTATCACGACAGCACCGACATTTCGGATCCCGAGCAGCGCAAGATCGCCAGCCACCGGCTGATCGCCAAGATGCCGACCATCGCCGCCATGGCGTATAAGTATTCGGTCGGTCAGCCGATGATGCAGCCCGACAACTCGCTGAGCTACACGGGCAATTTCCTGCGCATGACCTTCGGCGTGCCGGCCGAGGAATATGAAATCCATCCCGCCATCGAGCGTGCAATGGATCGCATCTTCATCCTCCATGCCGACCACGAACAGAACGCCTCGACCTCGACCGTGCGACTGGCCGGTTCGTCGGGCGCGAACCCCTTCGCCTGCATCGCGGCCGGCATTGCCTGCCTGTGGGGTCCGGCGCACGGCGGCGCCAACGAGGCGGCGCTCAACATGCTGCAGGAAATCGGCTCGCCCGATCGCATCCCGCACTATATCGAGCGCGCCAAGGACAAGAACGACCCGTTCCGCCTGATGGGCTTCGGCCACCGCGTGTACAAGAACTACGATCCGCGCGCGACCGTGATGCAGCAGACGCTGCGTGAAGTGTTCGAAGCGCTGAACGTCAACGACCCGGTGTTCGAGACCGCGCTCAAGCTTGAAGAGCTCGCGCTCAACGACGACTACTTCAAGGAAAAGAAGCTTTTCCCGAACGTCGACTTCTACTCGGGCATCATCCTCAACGCGATCGGTTTCCCGACGACCATGTTCACCGCGCTGTTCGCACTCGCCCGCACCGTGGGCTGGGTCGCGCAGTGGAACGAAATGATCTCGGATCCCGCTCAGGTGATCGGCCGTCCGCGCCAGCTTTACACCGGCCCGACCGAACGCGATTACGTCCAGATCGGCCAGCGTTAAGGCTCACGCCAGGTAACACGAACGGGCCTTGCGAGGCGGCTTCCCGCCCCTCGCAAGGCCCGTTTTTCGTTGGGGATGCTACTGCCGCTGCGCGCGAGCGCGGCAACGGCAAGGCTTCAGCGCGGTGTCTGGCGCAAATCCTCTGCGGCCGGGACCGACAGCGTAAAGCGCGCGCCCTGCCCCGGCGCGCTTTCGACGGTCAGGTCGCCGTCCATCGCACGCGCGATGCGGCGCGAAATGTAGAGGCCGAGACCAGACCCGCCATCGCCGCTGCGCCCGAGCCGTTCGAACTTCTCGAAAATCCGTTCCTGCTGGTCTTCGCCCAGGCCGTGCCCTTGGTCGGCGACGGTGATCAGTGCGCGGCTGCCGATCCGGTCGAGCCGGATCCATACCTGGCTGTCATCCGGCGAATAGCGGATCGCATTGCCGACGAGATTGAGCAGGATCTGCAACACGCGCCGGAATTCGGCGATTGCCAGCTGGCTTTCCCCTTCGGGCGGCGCGACGAGCGTGATGCCCTTCTCGCGCGCGCGCACGCCGAGGATACCGCAGGCGCGCCGGGCCACATCCGCCAGTTCGATCCGGTCGGGCGCGGTCACGAAATCCTCGGATTCGACGACTTCGAGATCGGACAGATCATCAATCAGCGCGAGGAGGTGCTGCGCGGCGGTGGCGATATCGGCGGCGTAGGAACTGTATTCGTCGGCCAGCGGTCCCGCCAGCTTGGTCCGGATCGTCTCGGCGTTGGCGATGATCCGGTTGATCGGCTGGCGCAGGACGGGAGTGAGGTCGCGTCCGAACGACGGCCCTTCCGCGCCCTCGTCCTCGTCCTCGGCATCGCCCTTGGCCAGCGGCCGGTCGGCGGTCAGATAGAGCACGAAACCCGCGCTGCCGGGCTGCGACTGTCCCAGCGGTTCGAGATGCGCGGTCCAGTTGCGGTTCGACCCCGCGATGCTGCAACTCGCACCGTCGAGCAGGCGCCAGTGCAGCGGCTGCTGGTGGCTGGTGCCGGGCAGGTCGACCAGCTCGGTCCACGGCTTGCCGACCTTTGCCCGTGCTTGCTCGGAAAACTCGGCAAGGTCGGAAGCTTCGGTTTCGAGCGACAGGAGCCGCTGCTGCGAATCGAGTCGCGCGGTGCAGTCGGCCGTATGGCGGTTGATCTCGACGCGACGCCGGGCCGCTTCGATATCGTTCTCGGGCGGCAGTTCCTCGCTGTGCCAGCTGACCACGTCGATCGCGCAGCCATCGGATTCGCCCGCCTCGTTTGTCACCGGCGCGATTTCGACCCAGGCGGTGACCCGGTTCTCGCCGTCGATGGCTTCGAACTGGCGCGCGAGGCGCAGGCCATAACGCTGGGCCTTCTCGACCAGCGCAAGCAGTTCGGGAATGGCGATACGCGTACCCAGCGAACCACCGCAGGCATGCTGGAGGCGCGCGACGATTTCGTCCGCTTCGACCAGTCGCGCCTCGGCATCGGCGCGGGCCCGGGCGATATAATGGGTTCCAACAGTCGTCGCCATGGTTAGTCTACCTCGGTGAGCGGTGTATCGGCGATCAGCCGGCGGGCATCGTCGGGATCGATGGTAACGGCCTCGGCGGGCGGTTCGGCCTGCGGATTGATCCGCAGGACCTGTCGTTCGGCGTCCTCGCCCGACAGCCCTGCGGCGCGCAGGCCCAGCGCAAGGCGCGCAGTCTGGCGGTTGTTGGTCGACAGCACCGCAGCTGTGCGCGACTGGCCCGATCGCGTCGCCAGCGCTGTCAGGAACAGCGCCACGCCAGCGCGATCGATATCGAGCGCGCGCGCGCCCGCAGCCCCCATACCCGTCACGACCCGCGCAAGCAGCGACAGCCGCCCTGCGCCTTCGTCGAAACTGGAACGGAGCTTGGTTTCGGCCCGCATCATGGCATCCGAACGCAGCTGGTTGCTGAATTCGCGCCATCCGACCAGCAGGTCGTGCAGGAGGTCGCCCGGCAATTCGCTGAGCGGCAATTCCATGCGGCGCTGGGTCTGGGCGAAGCGCGCCTGTGCGGTCAATGCGGCCATCGCTGCGCCGGAGACGCCATCGTCGTCATGCGCGATGAGTTCCTGCACCAGCGGCGAGAGCACCGGATCGATGCCCGAACGCACTTCCAGCGCTTCCGCCAGCTGCCACTCGATCGCCAGCGAATGGCAATGCGCCAGCAGAGCGGGCCGTCCGACGAAATGTTCGGCCAGGGCTTCGCCGTGGCGTTCGACGAAGGTTTCGCGTTCGGACTGCCCCGCCGCCTCGGCCTGCGCACGCAGCACCTGCCAGGCGAGGTGGTGGCACATGCCGCGAACCCGGGCGACGATCTCGTCGCTGAACAACGAATGATCGGGCGTGGCCAGCAGATGCGTCAGGATCGGCGTGATCCGTGCAAGCGACGCATTGCCCTGCGCAAGGGCTTCGCGCAGCGAATCGTGGCCGGCGCCCTGCGGCTCGGATGCGGGATCAGGGATCGACATGACCGGTTGGTACCATCGCCATAGTTAAATGGCGGTTAGCCGCGCGGCGGTGCAGTGAGAAAAAGCGACACGAGAACGCCCAGCGCGACCACCGCGGCCGCGGGCTGGATCACGCCGAACAGCGCCGCGGGGATCAGCAGCGCCGTCAGCATGACGCGATCGGCATAGCTGCGGCGCCAGTCGCGCTGCGCCAACCGCTCGCCCAGGTGCAGCAGGCCGAACAGGACCGCAGGCACGAAAAGCCGCAGCCAGGCGGTGTCTTCAGGCGATGCGAGGACGATCAGCAGGACGATCACGGGATCGATGAGGATGGCCAGGGCCTGCACCAGCAAGGGCACGCGCGGACGGACCTGGCCCGCCGACGATACACGGCGCACCACCGCCTCCATCGCGAACAGCAACGCGGCGACCGCAGCGAGGCCGAAACCGGGCACCAGCCACCCGAATACTGCAACGGCCAGCGCAAGCACGGCGGCCGCAGCCGAACCCAGCGCGAGGAAGCGTGCCAGATTGCCGCGCATCGTATCGCGCGCGAGCCGCGCCCCCATGCGTTCCGCGACAGCAAGGCCGGGGGCCTTGAACGGCGCGACGTCGGCATGCCCCGCCACCCAGCTGCGTTCGCGCACTGCAAGCTGTTCGGGCGCCGGGTCGTTGAGCCAGATATCCTCGTCGAGCAGGCGGGTCTCGAGCGGATAGGTCCGCGTGCCCGATTGCAGCGCGATACGCAGCAGCGCGGAGGGCGTATCGACATCGTCGGGCAATTGCGCGAGCTGTTCGACCGCCTGCCCCCTCGTCAGCAGGACGCCGGCCCAGGCGAAATGCGCATCGATGCGCTCATAGCCGCGCTGCACCGCAGGATCCTCGGGAAAGACCAGCACGCCCGGCTTGGCCAGCTGCCGCAGCACCGCCTCCTCTTCGGGCAGCACGCCCGGCGCCATGACCAGCAATTCGTCCGATGCACTCACCATGCCCGACAGCTTGCGGGGTTCGTGCAGCGCGATGAAACGCGCACCGGCGGCCTCCGCCCGGTGCTGGAGTTCGATCACCTCGCGGCCGACCGCCTGCGCGAGACAGGCGATGGTTTCGCATCCCGCAGCCAGCGCGATGTCGAGCTGGCGTTCTACCAGCCTCGCGCCGGCAAGCAGGCGAAAGGGAGCCGGCACCTGCTGCGGGCCGGTCTGGCGATCGAGCACGGACAGCAGGGCGACGCGCACGCAGGACTCCGGTTGGCGGTTCGACGGGTGGTCATGCTTCTAGGTGTGCAGAGCAGCTTCCGCCAAGGGTGCGGCGGCGGTTTCCCTCAGTTGAGAGCGGCGATGACGCTTTCGATGCGGCTGATCACCGTGGGTTCTCCCGGTGCCCCGGCGCGGGCTTCTTCGGCGAGATCCATCAGTTCGGTTGCATGAAAGCTCGCGGCCAGTTTCCCGAGCCGCTCGGCCGCCATTGCCCAATTGGCATCGCACCGGGCCCGGCGCAGCAGGTCGTGATGCGCCGACGCGCTCTGCACGAACGCCTGCTTCAGGTCTTCCCGCAGGGCGAAGTCGTCCCCGGCAGCATGGGCCAGCGCGGCTTCGAAACCTGTAGTGTGATAGGCCATCGGGCAACCGTAAGCGCGAGGCGGTTAATTCAGGTTTAAGCCTGATCGCTTTGGTGGTAGTTTGCCCCATTATGAGAAAGCGCTCGCTTATCCAGGCCGTCGATCAGACGCCTGACGAAACCCATGAGGAAACCGTTGTTTCCGAAGAGTTTGTCGCAGAAACTTCGCCGGAACTCGAAGAAGACGACGAGGTGGTCTGGGACGATGAGTCCGCGGCCCGGCGGCGCTTTACCTGGCTGCTCCCAGCTGCCGCGATCCTAGCGATAGCGGGCTGGACGGCGTTTTTTGCCTGGGCGCATGCCAGCCAGCTGATGGCCTTCCCCACGCCCCGCGCCTGGACCGCGCTGGTCACCCAATGGGCAGTGCCCGTCCTGCTGGTAATCGGCGTATGGCTTCTGGCAATGCGCAATTCGGCCCGCGAAGCGCGCCGCTTCGCCACTGTCGCCCACGATCTGTCAGCGCAGAGCGCCGAACTGGAAAGCCGGCTGGCAACGATCAACCGCGAACTCAGCCTCGCGCGCGAATTCCTGACCAGCCAGACGCGCGATCTCGACTATCTCGGTCGGACCGCGACCGACCGGCTGTCCGAACATGCCGACCGGTTGCAGGCGCTGGTCGCGGACAATGGCGAACAGGTCGAAGCGATCGCACGTGTGAGCGTTACCGCTCTGGAAAACATGGACAAACTCCGCGACAACCTGCCTGTTGTCGCCAGCTCGGCCAAGGATGTGTCGAACCAGATCGGTAGCGCCGGCCGCGAAGCGCAGAACCAGCTCGACGGGCTGGTTGACGGTTTCGCCAGGCTCAACGAGTTCGGCTGTGCGAGCGAGCGGCAGGTCGCCTCGCTACGCGAGCGGATCGATGGCGCGCTCGAGGCTTTTTCACAGCAGGCCGATCATCTCGCCGAGATCGCCGATCGGCGGTTCTCGGAACTGCGCGAGGGCAGCGAGGATTTCCGCGGCGAACTCGACCGCCGCGAAGTCGAGGCGTTGGCATCGCTGCGCACCCGCTTCGACAAGCTGCGCAGCGAATTCGCCGAGACCGAGACCGCTACCGCGGCGGACCGTGAAACCGCGGTCGCCAGCCTGACCGAGCGGCTCGCCGCCATTCGCGAGGAAACCGCGCATGCGGCGGCGACCATACGCAAAGGCGAAGCGCAAGCGATGAACGCATGGCAAGAGCAGATCGAGGCCATGCGCGAGAGGATGAACGACGCCGTCGAGGAAATCGCCCGCGTCGATGATGCCGCGCTGGAAGCGGCCAATGCCAAGCTTGCGGCACTGGCTGCCGAGGCCGAACGCGTCGATAACCGGATTGCCGAACGCAATCGGATGTTCGCGCAGGAGACCACCGAGCGACAGGTCGCCATGGCCGAGGCCGAAGAGGCAGCCCAGCAACGCCTGACCCAGCGGCTCGCCGCGCTCGACGAAGCGATTGCCGATCGCCGGGCGGCGCAGGCCGAACAGCTGTCGCTCATGGCTGCGGAAGGCGACGAACTGGGCGAACGCATCGCGGCGCTCGGTACGGTGTTCGCGGCCATTGCCGAACAGGGCCGCGAGGCGCGGACCGAACTCGCCGACGGGATCGGCGCGCTCAACGCGAAACTGGCGGACAGCCGCGGCGCGCTCGACGGGACCGAGACAGCGGTATCGCAGCTGACCGACGCCAGCGTCCGCCTGCTCGAGCTGATCCAGGCGAGCGCGAAGCACAGCCGCGACGATCTGCCGCAGGCGATGGAGGCAAGCGAAGCGCGGCTGGACCGGATCGAACAGCGCGCCGAAGAGGTGAAGGCGCTGCTCGACCAGGCGAAATCCGCCGGCGAAGCGCTGACCGCGAGCATGGATACCGCCGAGGCGCGCAGCCGCGAGGCAATGGACGGGATCGAGGTGTTCCAGAACCGTTTCGGCGAAACCGCGTCCGAGCATGCCCATGAAATCGCCCGGCTGCGCGGCAGCATTGCCACGCTGGGCGAGGAGAGCGCCGGGGTTTCCGAACAGGCGCAGACCGCGCTGCGCGATGCGATCACCGCGCTCGAAACCAGCGCACGCGAAGCGCTGGCTGCGATCGAGACCGAACAGGCCGAACGCATCGCCGGGATCGCGCGCGAGGTCGGCCAGCAGAGCGCCGAGGCGATCGACCACGCGCTGCGCGAGCAGACCGCGCATGCGCTGACCGAACTGGACGCCGCGAGCGAGCGTTCCGCCGCAGCGGGACGCGAGATCACGCGGCAGCTGCGCGACCAGCTGGCCAAGGTCAACGAACTGACCGCCAATCTGGAAAGCCGCATTGCCCACGCGCGCGAACGCGCGGCCGAGGACGTGGACAATGATTTCTCACGCCGTGTCGCGCTGATCAGCGAAAGCCTCAATTCGAACGCGATCGACATCACCAAGGCACTGTCGACCGATGTGACCGATACCGCGTGGACCAGCTATCTGCGCGGCGACCGGGGGATCTTCACCCGGCGCGCGGTCCGCCTGCTCGACAACACCGAGGCGCGCGAGATCGCGGAACTGTACGATGCGGACCACGATTTCCGCGACCATGTCAGCCGCTACATCCACGATTTTGAAGCGATGCTGCGCACGCTGCTGTCCACGCGCGACGGCAATGCCATCAGCGTGACGCTGCTCAGCAGCGATATGGGCAAGCTCTATGTAGTGCTGGCGCAGGCGCTGGAACGGCTGCGCCAGTGATCAGCCCGCCGACGGGCCCCACAGGATGATGTCGTCCACGGTGATCCATCCGTAGATGTAGTTGAGCACGTAAAGCGTGGTGACGACCGCGGAGAGGATCACCGCGCGCAGCAGCAAACGGCCGGCGCGGAATTCCACCGGCGCGCTATCGGCCTGCCCGGGGATTTTCTCGATCCCCGCCTCGTCATGCGTGCGCACGCCGAAGGGCAGCAGCACGAAGGCGCTGAACACAAAGAACAGGAAATAGATCGCGAGAATGCTGGTCCACTGCATGGCTGCGCCTCCTACAGATTGGGTACGATCACGCGCACCTGCGGTCGCTTGCCCGACCAGCGCTGCGCCGCCCGGCGCGCGGCGAGCCGCGCAGCCTCGTGAACGCTTGCCTCGTCGCGCCGGTCGCCGCCGCGAAGCTTGCCGATCGCGGCGGTGATGTCCCGCGTCGCTTCGGCAACGAAATCGTCGTAATCCTCGTCCAGCGGCAACCCCAGGCTGTCGATCCGCGGGTTGAGATCGCCGTCGAGCGCGACGATGAGCACGCCTTCGCGCATGATCCGGCGCCGCATGGCGATCGCCTCGCCATCGGCCGGGATGATGAGATCGCCATCGAGCACCAGGCGGCCCGCCTTCACTTCGGCAATCTTGCCGGGCGCACCGGGCGCGAGCCGCACGAGATCGCCGTTCTGCTGGACGACCTGGTCGGGTATCGCGCATTCCTTACCCAGCCTGCCCTGCTCCTGCATGTGGCGCATCTCGCCATGCACGGGGACGAGGATGTCCGGCCGGATCCAGCCATAGAGCGCTTCCAGCTCGGGGCGGCCCGGATGGCCCGACACGTGGATCATGCTCTGCCGGTCGGTGACCATGGTGATACCGCGCGCAGCGAGCTTGTTCTGCACGATCCCGATCGACAGTTCATTGCCCGGGATCTGCCGGCTCGAAAACAGCACGACATCGCCGCTGACCAGTTCGATCGGGTGGTTTTCGTCCGCCACCCGCGCCAGCGCGGCGCGCGGTTCGCCCTGCCCGCCGGTCGCAATGATCAGCACTTCGCCGCGAGGCAGCCCCATCGCGGTGTCGAAATCGACCGGGTCGGGGAAGTCCTGCAGATAGCCGTTATCCTGCGAGACCTCGATGATGCGGTCGAGCGAGCGGCCGGCGACGCAAACCTGGCGGCCGGTTTCGCGCGCGACATCGCCCAGCGTCTGGAGCCGTGCGACATTGCTGGCGAAGGTGGTCACCATCACCCGCTTGCCCGCATGGCGCTGCACTTCCTCGAGCAAGCCCTTGTAGACCGCCCCTTCCGAACCGCTCGGCGCGGGATTGAAGACATTGGTGCTGTCGCAGACCAGCGCCAGCACGCCCTCGTCGCCGATCGCGACCAGTTCTTCCTCGGTCGTCGGTTCGCCGATGATGGGGTCTTCGTCGAGCTTCCAGTCACCGGTGTGGAAGATCCGCCCGTGCGGGGTATCGATCAGCAGCGCATTGCCTTCGGCGATCGAATGCGCGAGCGGGATATAGGTCACCTCGAACGGGCCGACGGCGAACTGGCCGTGGTCCTCTTCGATGACATGCAGCTCGACCTCGTCGACCAGGCCCGCTTCCTTGAGCTTGCGGCGGACGAGGTCGGCGGTGAACGGCGTGGCATAGATCGGCACGCCGAGATCGGCGGCGAAATAGGGGACCGCACCGATGTGGTCTTCATGCGCATGCGTCAGCACGATGGCTTCGAGCTGATGGGCGCGTTCCTCGATGAATTCCAGATCGGCGAACACCAGGTCGACGCCGGGATACTGGTCGCCCGAGAAGGTCATTCCCAGATCGACCATCAGCCATTTGCCCTGGCAGCCATAGAGATTGACGTTCATGCCGATTTCGCCCGAACCGCCGAGCGCGAGGAACAGCAGTTCGTCTTCGGGGGTGAAGTCCTTCTTCACGCGGCGCGCCCTGCCAGAATGGCAAGCCCTTCGAGCGTGAGGTCGGGATCGACCACGTCGAACAGGTCGGTGTGTTCATCAAACAGGATCGCCAGGCCCCCTGTCGCGACCACCTTGGCGGGACGTCCGATTTCAGCCTTCATGCGGGCAACAAGTCCTTCGATCAGAGATACATAGCCCCAGAAAACCCCGATCAGCATCTGGTCCTCGGTGTTGCGACCGATGACGCTGTCGCTTTCGGGCTTCTCGATGGCGATCCGCGGCAATTTGGCCGTGTTCCCTACCAGCGCGTCAAGCGACAGATTGATCCCGGGCGCAATGATGCCGCCCTTGTAGGCGCCGTTGAAATCGACGACGTCGAATGTCGTCGCGGTACCGAAATCGATGACGATAAGATCGCCGTCGTGCTTGGCATGCGCCGCAATGGTGTTGAGCGCGCGGTCCGCACCCAGCGAGCTGGGCTGTTCGATATCCAGCTCGATTCCCCAGGCCGCCTTGTCCTGGCCCGCGATGAGCGGCGTGATCCCGAGATACTTTTCCGACAGGACCGTGAGATTGTGGATCGCCTTGGGAACGACCGAGCCGATGATCACCTGATCGATCTCGCCGCTGTCGAAGCCCTGGAATTCGGCCAGTTGCAGCAGCCATACGGCATATTCGTCGCCCGTCCGGCGCGGGTCGGAGGCGATCCGCCAGCGCGCCTTGATCTCGCCCTTGTCGATCAGCGCGAAGACAACATTGGTATTTCCGACATCGGCGGCGAGCAGCATGGCTCAGCTCTCCTCGTTTGCGAGCATCACGTCGCCCGCATGGATGGCACGGGTCGATCCGTCCGCCAAGCGCAGCGACAACGCGCCGTCGGGGGTCAAACCGGCAAAGGCGCCTTCGATCCGCTCCTCGCCCGGCGGTTGCACGGTCAGCCGCGTGCCGGGCGGGTGGGCCACGCTGGCCCAGCGCCGCGTGAGCGGTTCGAGGCCGTAGGTGCGCCACCGCTCGAGTTCGCGGTCGAAGGCCTCGGCCAGGGTGCGGGCGAACATGTCGCGATCGGGCGCGGGCCCCAGTTCGGCCAGCGCCACGGTCTTGCGGTCGGGCAGGTCGGGCGCGGCAGCCAAGTTCACGCCCATGCCGACGATGATCCTGTCGCCTTCGCGTTCGAGCAGGATGCCGGCCAGCTTGGCATCGCCGAGCATGAGATCGTTGGGCCATTTTAGCCGCAGCTTGCCGGGTTCGGCCAGCACGGCGGACACGGCCTCGTAGGCCGCCACGCCCGCGACCAGCGCCAGCGTTGCCGGGGCGGGATCGCGCGGCGAAATGCGAACCGCGGTCGAGCCCATGAAATTGCCGCTGCCGTCGAACCAGCTGCGTCCCTGCCGCCCGCGCCCCGCGACCTGCCGATCGGCCACCAGCCAGTGACCCTCGGCCACCACCTCGCCCGCGCGCACCTGCGCGGCGAGATCGGAATTGGTCGAACCGGTTTCGGTTACGAAGCGGATCACATCGCAGCGACGAAGGATGCCGCGGCCTGCGCCGTCCATTCACCCAGCGGGATGGTCAGCAGGTAGCCGAGCGGCGACAGGATCGCGACGCACACGCCCAGCACGGCCCAGTGGCTCACCGGGCTGCTCGTCTCGACATCGCGCGTGGGTTCGTCGAAGAACATCACCTTGATGAACTTGAGGTAATAGAACGCGCCGATCACGCTGGCGGCGATCCCGATAGCCGCCAGTGCGACCAGATCGGCCTGCACGGCGGCCTGGAACACCACGAACTTGCCCCAGAACCCGAACAGCGGCGGAATGCCCGCGAGGCTGAACATCAGCACCAGCAGGCACCAGGCGAGCGCCGGCCGCCGGGTCGAGAGCCCGGCAATATCGGCGAAGGTTTCGAGGTTCTGACCGGCCGGGTCGCGCAGCATCAACAGCGCGGTGAAGCTGCCGATCACCATGGCGACGTAGATCGTCAGATAGGTCAGCACGCTGGCGACGCCCGCCGCGGTCGCGGCGGCAAGACCGATGAGGATGAAGCCGACGTTGTTGATCGACGAATAGGCCAGCAGGCGTTTGAGGTTCTGCTGCCCGATGGCGCCGAGCGCGCCCACCACGATCGATGCCAGCGCGGCGAAGATGATGATCTGCCGCCAAGCATCGACTTCGCCCGCGAAGGGATCCATCGCGATCCGCACCAGCACGCCCATCGCCGCGACCTTGGGTGCGCTGGCGAAGAAGGCCGTGACCGGCGTCGGTGCGCCTTCGTAAACGTCGGGGGTCCACATGTGGAACGGCACGGCGCTGATCTTGAAGGCGACACCCGCCAGCACGAAGACGACGCCGAACAATGCACCGGTGGAGAAATCGAGCGCAAAGGCGGCGCGGATGCCGTCGTAATTGGTCGAACCGGTGAAACCGTAGACCAGGCTGACGCCGTAGAGGATGATGCCCGACGCCAGCGCGCCGAGCACGAAGTACTTGAGCCCGGCCTCGCTCGACCGGTCGTCCTGCCGCAGGAAGCTGGCCAGCACGTAGCTCGACAGGCTCGACATTTCGAGACCGATGTAGAGCGTCATCAGGTCGGTGGCGGACACCATGATGCCCATGCCGACCGCGTTGAACAGCATCAGCACGGGATATTCGGCGCGGTAACCGCCCAGCTGGGTGAAGAAACGCGGGGTGACGATCAGGACCGCCGCCGAGGCGAGATAGATCAGCACCTTGCCGAAGCTGCCGAAGGCATCGGCACGGTAAAGATCGCCAAAAGCCCGTTCGGCGACTTCGCTTGCGCTGCGGTCGAACAAGCCGATGCTGAAGATCGCTGCACCGACGAGCGCGGCCACGGCGATGATGGTCAGCAGGCGGGCGGACCGGTCCCCGTTCCATGCGGCGAGCAGCAGCAGGACGAGCGCGGTGATCGACAGGCCGATTTCCGCCGCGGTGAGATAGAGCGAGGTAGCGTAGGACATCAGTGCGCTCCCTCTTCACCGCGGGCTTCGCCATGCGCGGATCCGACGTAATTGGCATTGTGTTCGCGCGGCGTGCCGATGGTGTTGTCGGCATCGAAATCGGGTGCGGCGCGTGCCACGCGCGCCTCGAGAGCGGCAATATCCTGACGCATGGGGGCTAGGAAGCTTTCCGGATAGACGCCCATCCACAGCACGGCGGCTGCGATCGGGGCGAGCATGGCCCATTCGCGGGCGTTGAGGTCGGGCATGCGCGCGGCATCTTCGTTGACCTGAAGCCCGAAGACGACGCGGCGGTAGAGATACAGCATGTAGGCGGCACCGAGGATGATCCCGGTGGTGCAGACCAGCGTGACCAGCGTTGAGACCTTGTAGAGGCCCGCCAGCGCAAGAAATTCGCCGACGAAGTTGCTGGTGCCCGGCAGGCCGATCGAGGCCATCGTGAACAGCAGGAAGAACAGCGCATAGCGCGGCATGTTGATGGCGAGGCCGCCATAGCGCGCGATCTCGCGCGTGTGCAGCCGGTCGTAGATCACGCCGACGCACAGGAACAGCGCGCCCGAGACCAGCCCGTGGCCCAGCATGACCATCACCGCGCCTTCGATGCCCTGCGCGTTGAACGCGAAGATTCCCGCGGTCACGATCGCCATATGCGCGACCGAGGAATAGGCGATGAGCTTCTTCATGTCGCTCTGCACCAGCGCGACAAGCGAGGTGTAGATCACCGCGATCATCGACAGGACGAAGACGAACCAGGTGAACTGCGCGCTGGCTTCGGGGAACATCGGCAGGCTGAAGCGGATGAAGCCGTAGCCGCCCAGCTTGAGCAGCACGCCCGCGAGGATGACCGATCCGGCGGTCGGCGCCTGCACGTGGGCATCGGGCAGCCAGGTATGCACCGGCCACATCGGCATCTTCACGGCGAAGCTGGCGAAGAAGGCCAGCCATAACCAGGTCTGCGCCTGCGGCGAGAAGTCGTAGTTCAGCAGCGTCGGGATATCGGTCGTGCCCGCTTCGTTCGCCATCCACAGCATCGCGATCAGCATCAGGACCGAACCGAGCAGCGTGTAGAGGAAGAATTTGTACGAGGCGTAGATGCGGTTATCGCCGCCCCATACGCCGATGATCAGGTACATCGGGATCAGGCCGGCTTCGAAGAAGATGTAGAACAGGAACATGTCCTGCGAGGCGAAGACGCCGATCATCAGCACTTCCATCAGCAGGAAGGCGCTCATGTATTCGCCGACGCGCTTGCTGATCGCATCCCAGCTGGCGAGGATGCAGATGGGCATCAGGAACACGCTGAGCATGATCAGCATCAGCGCGATCCCGTCGATCCCCAGCGCATAGCTGAAGCCCGCGAAGATCTCCGCGCGTTCGGTAAACTGCCACTGCGCCCCGCCGATATCGTAATTGAGCCACAGCAACACGCCGAGCGCGAGATCGACCAGCGTGGCCACCAGCGCGATCATGCGCGCGGTGTGCGCACCAAGGAACAGGCAGGCGATAGCGCCGGCCAGCGGCACGGCGAGCATCAGCGAAAGGATGGGGAATTCCATCAGAACAGCACCCAGGTGATGGCGGCGACGAGCCCGAGGAGCATCACCAGCGCATAGCTATACAGATATCCGGTCTGGAAGCGGCGGGCGCCAACGGCCCCCTTCTCGACCACCCAGGCAATGCCATTGGGGCCGAAGCGGTCGATCGTGCCGACATCACCGAGTTTCCAGAACTGGCGCCCCAGCCAGAAGGCGGGGACGATGAACAGGTAGTGATAGAGCTCGTCGAAATACCACTTGTTGTAGAGGAAGCGGTAGATCGGCCCGAGCTGTTCGGCCGTCTTGCCCGGAATGCTGGTGTCCTTGATATAGGCCAGCCAGGCGACGAACAGGCCGATCAGCATGACGATGAAGGCGGCGTATTTCACCAGATAGGGCACGCCGTGCATCGCGTGGATGAGCGGTTCGTTGTAGAAGATCGAGCTGCCCCAGAACGCGGCATCATCGAGGAAGGTCGGCGCGAAAATCTGTCCGGCCAGGACCGCACCGATCGACAGCACGCCCAGCGGGATCAGCATCGACAGCGGGCTTTCATGCGGATGATAGCCGCCGGTCGTGTCCTCGCCCGCTTCGGCGGGGGTCTTGTGAACCGAATGCTGGATGTGCTCGCTCTCGATCCAGCGCGGCTTGCCCCAGAAGGTGAGGAACATCAGCCGCCAGCTGTAGAAGCTGGTCAGCAGCGCGGCGAAGGTGCCCATCCAGAAGGCGAAATTGCCCAGCTCTGTCCCGCGGCCATAGGCCACTTCAAGGATCGCGTCCTTCGACCAGAAGCCGGCGAAGCCTGCACCGAGATGATAGATGCCCACGCCGGTAATCGCCAGCGTACCCATCATCATCGCCCAGAAAGTCAGCGGGATGTGCTTCCGCAGCTCACCGTAATAGCGCATGTCCTGTTCGTGGTGCATCGCATGGATGACCGAGCCCGCACCCAGGAACAGCAGCGCCTTGAAGAAGGCGTGAGTGAACAGGTGGAACATCGCCACGCCATATGCGCCGACGCCCGCGGCAAAGAACATGTAGCCCAGCTGCGAACAGGTCGAATAGGCGATCACGCGCTTGATGTCCCACTGCGTGGTGCCGACTGTGGCGGCAAAGATGCAGGTGGCAGCGCCGATGAAGGTCACCATGCCCAGCGCCACGGGCGCGGTTTCGAACATGGGCGAAAGGCGGCAGACCATGAACACGCCCGCGGTCACCATGGTCGCGGCATGGATCAGTGCCGACACCGGCGTCGGGCCTTCCATCGCGTCGGGCAGCCAGGTGTGCAGGCCGAGCTGCGCCGATTTGCCCATCGCGCCGATGAACAGCAGGATGCACAGCACGTCCATCGTCTGCACGGTGAAGCCGAGGAAGCCGATCGTCGCCCCGCTCATACCGGGCGCGGCGGCGAGTATTTCGGTGATCGAGACGGTGTCGAACACCAGATAGGTGCCGAAAATGCCCAGCATGAAGCCAAGGTCGCCGACGCGGTTGACCACGAAGGCCTTGATCGCGGCGGCATTGGCACTCGGCTTGCGGAACCAGAAACCGATCAGCAGGTAGGATGCCAGGCCCACGCCTTCCCAACCGAAGAACATCTGGACGAGGTTGTCCGCCGTCACCAGCATCAGCATGGCGAAGGTGAACAGCGACAGATAGGCGAAGAACCGCGGCTGGTCGGGGTCTTCGTCCATATAGCCCCAGCTGTAGAGGTGGACGAGCGCCGAAACGGTGTTGATCACCACCAGCATGACCGCGGTCAGCGTATCGACGCGCAGCGCCCAGTCGAATGCCAGCGTGCCCGACTGGATCCAGGTAAGCACCGGCACCACGGTCGCTTCGGACGATCCGCCCACGAAGCCGAGGAAAATCGGCCAGCTGAGCGCGGCGCTGATGAACAGCGCCCCGGTGGTCACCGCCTTGGCGAAGACCGGCGGCGCGGCCTTGTTGGTCAGGCCGGCGACGAGCGCCGCCAGCAGCGGCAGGAATACGATAAAGAGGATCGGGTGCACGGGTGCTTATCCCTTCAACCGGTCGACGTCGTCGACGGCAATCGTGCCACGGCTACGGAAATAGGTGACGAGAATGGCGAGACCGACGGCGGCTTCGCCCGCTGCCACGGTCAGCACGAACATGGCGAAGACCTGCCCCACCAGATCGCCGAGAAAGGCGCTGAACGCGACCAGCTGGAGATTGACGCTGAGCAGGATCAGTTCGATCGCCATCAGGATGACGATGATGTTCTTCCGGTTCAGGAAGATACCCAGCACGCCCAGCACGAACAGGATCGCGCTGACCACGATATAGTGTTCGATGCCGATCACAGCTCGACCCCCCTGCCCACTTCGGGCTGTTTCATGACGGTTGCCTCGTCCGGATTGCGGCGCACCTGGCGGGTAATGTCCTGCTGGCCGCGCGCACCGTCGGGGCGCTTACGGTGCGTCAGCACGATCGCGCCGACCATTGCCACCAGCAGGATCAGGCCTGCGGCTTCGAACAGGAAGATATAGTCGCGGTACAGCACCGCGCCGATGCTGGCGGTATTGGATTCCCCGAGGATGGGGGCAGCAGCGCCGCTGGCGACGCCCAGGTCGATCCGCCCGGCCTGATAGGCACCGATCCCGAAGATCAGCTCGGCAGCGAGCACCAGCGCGATCGCGATACCCAGCGGGAAGTTCTTGATGAAGCCCGCGCGCAGTTCTGCAAAGTCGATGTCGAGCATCATCACCACGAACAGGAACAGCACCGCGACTGCGCCGACATAGACGATGACCATCAGCGCGGCGATGAATTCGGCGCCGACGAGGACCATCAGCCCGGCCGCATTGAAGAAGGCGAGGATCAGCCACAGCACCGAATGCACCGGGTTGCGCGACATGATGACCATGACGGCGCTGGCGATGACCAGTGCTGCGAACAGGTAAAAGGCGATAGTCTGTATCACTTTTCCCTCAAACCTCTTGCGTCACGCCCGCAAAGGCGGGGGTCCGGATAACGTTGCATGGTGCCACTGCCGCCTGATGAATCCGCGCCTGCGCGGGGATGACGGAAATGGTGGTGAGTTGGTATGCCCCAGTCACGCGCGGCCCCTAGCGATAGGGCGCATCGGCTTCAAGGTTCGCGGCGATCGCCCGCTCCCACTTGTCCCCGTTCGCCAGCAGCTTGGCCTTGTCGTACAGCAGTTCCTCACGCGTTTCGGTGGCGTATTCGAAGTTCGGCCCCTCAACCACGGCATCCACCGGGCAGGCTTCCTGACAGAAGCCGCAATAGATGCACTTGGTCATGTCGATGTCGTAGCGCGTGGTGCGGCGGCTGCCGTCCTCGCGCGGTTCGCTCTCGATCGTGATCGCCTGCGCGGGGCAGACGGCCTCACACAGCTTGCAGGCGATGCAGCGTTCTTCCCCGTTGGGATAGCGGCGCAGCGCATGCTCGCCGCGGAAGCGGGGCGAGATCGGGTTCTTCTCGAACGGGTAGTTGATCGTGACCTTGGGCTTGAAGAAATACTTCAGCGTGAGGGCATGCGCCTTCACGAACTCCCACAGGGTGAACGCCTTGATGGTTTGCGCGATACTCATCCGTAATGTCCCGTGGCCATCAGATAGCCCGAAATGACGACGACGAAGCCGAGGCTGATCGGAAGGAACACCTTCCAGCCCAGGCGCATCAGCTGGTCGTAGCGATAGCGCGGTACGGTCGCCATCACCCAGCTGAACATGAAGAAGAAGAAGAAGGTCTTGAGCAGCAGCCAGACGATCCCGGGCACGTAATAGAGCGGCGCCCAGTCGAACGGCGGCAGCCAGCCACCCCAGAACAGCAGCGCATTGAGAATGCACATCAGCAGGATGTTGGCATATTCGCCCAGCCAGAACAGCGCGAAGCTCATCGAGCTATATTCGGTCTGGTACCCGGCGACGAGCTCGCTTTCCGCCTCGGTCAGATCGAACGGCACGCGCTGCGTTTCCGCGAGCGAGCTGATGAAGAACATCACCCACATTGGGAACAGCAGCGGATGGATGCCATAGGCGTTGATGAAGCCGAGGCCGAAGCCTTCCTGCGCGCGGACGATGTCGTTCAGATTGAACGTGCCCGCGAACAGCACGACGCACACCAGGATGAAGCCGATCGAGACTTCGTAGCTGATCATCTGCGCAGCGGCGCGCATGGCCGAGAAGAACGGGTATTTCGAGTTACTCGCCCACCCGCTCATCACCACGCCGTACACCGACAGCGAACTGATCGCGAGAATGTAGAGCAGCCCGATGTTGATGTCCGCCAGCACCGCTTCGGCGCTGAACGGCACCACCGCCCACGCGCCGAGCGCGACGGTGAAGGTGAGGATCGGAGCGAGGAGAAAGATCCCCTTGTTCGCCGCCGAGGGAATGATCGTTTCCTGCAGGAACACCTTCAACCCGTCGGCAAAGCTCTGCAGCAGGCCGAACGGGCCTACCACATTGGGACCGCGGCGCAGGTTGATCGCCGCCCACACCTTGCGGTCGACATAGATGACCATCGCGACGCTGAGCATCAGCGGCAGCGCGATCAGCAGGATCCCGGCAAAGGTCGCAAGACCCCAGGCCCATTCGTAGGTCATGCCCAGCGATTGGAAGAATTCGGTCATTCCGCGGCCTCCGCAAGCTCGCCGCTGCCGAGCAGTTCGCTCGAACATTGCTGCATCACCGCGCTGGCGCGGGCGATGGGATTGGTGAGGTAGAAGTCCTTGATCGGATAGGCGGTGATCCGCCCTTCCGCCCTGGCCGTGCTGCCACCCTTGGGCAAGTCCCCATAAGCGGCAAGGCCTTCCTCGCCCAGCGCGGGGACTTCGCGGATCATGTTGGCCTGCAATTCGGCAAAGCTGTCGAAGCCGACCTCGACCTTGAGCGCATCGGCCAGCGCGCGCAGGATCGTCCAGTCCTCGCGCGCGTCACCCGGCGCGAACACAGCTCGTTCGGCGAATTGCACGCGGCCTTCGGTATTGACGTAGGTCCCGTCCTTCTCGGCGAAGCTCGAACCCGGCAGGATGATGTCCGCTGCATGCGCGCCCTTGTCGCCGTGATGGCCGATATAGACCTTCAGGCTGTCGGCGAAGGGTTCGAAATCCATCTCGTCGGCGCCCAGGCTGATGACCACCTTGGGCCCTGCCGCGGCGATGTCCTTCATCCCGCCCTTCTGCGCGAAACCGAGCATCAATCCGCCCATCCGTGCTGCACTGAAGTGCAGCACATTGAAGCCGTTCCAGCCCTCGCGCACCAGCTTGTGCGTTTCGGCAAAGGCGAGGCCTGCCCCCAGCGCGCCCTTGGCAAGCGCCGCGCCGCCCATGATGATGGCGGGGCGTTCGGCGCCGGCGAAGGCATCGACCACCTCCTTGGGCAATTCGCCGAGCACTGCGAGGTCCTCGCCGAGGAACTGCGCCGGATAGGTCGTGTCCCACTGCGGACCGACCACGAAGACCCTGGCGCCGCGCTTCACCGCCTTGCGGATCCGCACGTTGACCAGCGGCGCTTCCCAGCGGATGTGGCTGCCGACGATCAGGATAGCATCGGCGGTTTCGATACCCGCAAAGGTCGAATTGAAATTGACCGCGGCCAAGTTCGACACGTCGTAATCCATGCCGGTCTGGCGGCCTTCGATCAGCGACGAACCGCAGGCCTTGAGCAGCGTCTTGGCGGCGAACATGGTTTCGCAATCGACCATGTCGCCCGCGATGGCGGCAATGCTGTTGCCCGGCTTGGCCTTGGCGATCGCCTTGAACGCCTCGTCCCAGCTCGCCGGTTGCAGCTTGCCGCGCTTGCGCATGAAGACCTTGTCCAGGCGCCGCTTCGACAGGCCGTCGACCTGGTAACGGGTCTTGTCCGAGATCCATTCCTCGTTGACGTCGTCATTGATGCGCGGCAGCGCGCGCATGACTTCGCGGCCACGGCTGTCGAGCCGGATGTTCGACCCCACCGCATCCGAGACGTCGATGCTGAGCGTCTTCTTGAGCTCCCACGGGCGCGCTTCGAAGGCATAGGGGCGGCTGGTCAGCGCGCCGACCGGGCACAGGTCGATCACATTGGCCGACAGCTCATGCTCGGCCGCCTGCTCGAGATAGGTGGTGATCTGCATGTCCTCGCCGCGATAGAGCGCGCCGATTTCGTCCACGCCGGCGATCTCTTCGGAGAAGCGCACGCAGCGGGTGCAGTGGATGCAGCGGGTCATGACCGTCTTGATCAGCGGGCCCATGTATTTCTCGGTCACCGCGCGCTTGTTCTCTTCGTAGCGCGTGGCCCCGCGGCCATAGGCGACCGACTGGTCCTGCAGGTCGCATTCGCCGCCCTGGTCGCAGATCGGGCAGTCGAGCGGATGGTTGATCAGCAGGAATTCCATCACGCCTTCGCGCGCGGTCTTGACCATTTCGCTGTCGGTGCGGATTTCCTGCCCGTCGGTAGCCGGCAGCGCACAGCTCGCCTGCGGCTTGGGCGGTCCGGGCTTCACTTCGACCAGGCACATGCGGCAGTTGCCGGCGATGCTCAGCCGCTCGTGATAGCAGAAGCGCGGGATTTCCTTGCCCGCAAGCTCGCAGGCCTGAAGGACGGTCGCGCCATCGGGGACCTCGATTTCCTGTCCGTCTACGGTGACTTTGGGCATTATTCCGCTGCCTCGGCAAATTTGGCGTTGTGTTCTTCGATCCGGCGCTCGAGCTCGGGGCGGAAGTGGCGGATCAGGCCCTGGATCGGCCAGGCAGCCGCATCACCCAGCGCGCAGATGGTATGGCCTTCGACCTGCTTGGTGACCTGCTGCAGCATGTCGATTTCCTCGATCGCGGCATCGCCGGTGCGCAGGCGCTCCATCATCCGCCACATCCAGCCCGTACCTTCGCGGCAGGGCGTGCACTGGCCGCAGCTCTCGTGCTTGTAGAAATAGCTGATGCGGCTGATCGCGCGGACGATGTCGGTCGACTTGTCCATCACGATGACGCCGGCAGTGCCGAGACCCGAGCCGAGCTCCTTGAGCCCGTCGAAATCCATCGGCGCATCCCAGATCTGCTCGGCCGGAACCAGCGGCACCGACGATCCGCCCGGGATCACCGCGAGCAGATTGTCCTTGCCGCCGCGGATACCGCCGCAATGCTTCTCGATCAGCTCGCTGAACGGAATGCTGAGCGCTTCCTCGACCACGCAGGGCTTGTTCACATGGCCGCTGATCTGGAAGAGCTTGGTGCCCTTGTTGTTCTCGCGCCCGAACGAGCTGAACCACGATGCGCCCCGACGCAGGATGGTTGGCACGACGGCAATCGATTCGACATTGTTGACCGTGGTCGGGCAGCCGTAGAGACCTGCTCCCGCGGGGAACGGGGGCTTAAGCCGCGGCTGGCCCTTTTTGCCCTCGAGGCTCTCGATCATCGCGGTCTCTTCGCCGCAGATATAGGCGCCCGCGCCGCGGTGCAGGAAGACGTCGAAATCGTAGCCCGACTTCGAAGCGTTCTTGCCGATCAGCCCCGCATCATAGGCTTCGTCGATCGCGGCCTGAAGAGTCTCCGCCTCGCGGATGTATTCGCCGCGGATATAGATATAGGCCGCGCGCGCACGCATTGCATAGCCGGCGACCAGCGCGCCTTCGATCAGCTTGTGCGGATCGTGGCGGATGATCTCGCGGTCCTTGCAACTGCCGGGTTCGGATTCGTCGGCATTGATGACGAGGAAGCTGGGACGGCCGTCCTTCGATTCCTTCGGCATGAACGACCATTTCAGGCCGGTGGGGAAGCCTGCCCCGCCCCGCCCGCGCAGGCCCGAAGCCTTCATCTCGTCGATGATGCTGTCATGGCCGCGCGCAATCAGCGATTTGGTATCGTCCCAGTCGCCGCGCTGCTGCGCCGCCTTGAGGCCCCAGTCCTGGAAGCCGTAGACATTGGTGAAGATGCGATCCTTGTCGGCAAGCATCAGAATGCGCCCCCTTGCGAGAGGAAATAGATGGCAGCGACCGCGATAAGCGCGAGAACGCCGAATTTCACGAGGCCCACCAGCACCTTCCAGGCGATCCAGGCGAGCACCAACGCGACGAGGATAGTGACGATCTCCATCACCATTCCTTCCGGTAATCGTGATTGGCATCGACCATCTCGGTCAGCGTGGTCGGCCCGCCGGCGGGTTCGCTAGTGTGCCGGCCGGGTTCTTGCGTGCCGGTCTTCGGCTGCTCGCCCCGCGCCAGTGCGTCGAGCACCGCGTCGAGGCGCTCGGGGGTCAGGTCTTCGTAATTGTCGTCGTTGATCTGGACCATCGGCGCAGTCGCGCAATTGCCCATGCATTCGACTTCGGTCAGCGTCCACAACCCGTCTTCCGACACGTGGCCCTTCTTCATCCCGCGCTTGCTGCAGGTAGCGAGAAGGCCGTCCGAACCACGCAGCATGCACGGCGTCGTGCCGCACACCTGCACGTGGTACTTACCCACGGGCCGGAGGTTGTACATGAAGTAGAAGGTCGCAACCTCGAGTACGCGGATCACCGGCATGTCGAGGTAATCGGCGACATATTCGATCACCGGCAGCGGCAGCCAGCCCTGCGTGTTTGTTTCTTCGCCGACCTGGCGCTGGGCGAGGTCGAGCAGCGGCATCACTGCCGAGCGCTGGCGCCCTTCGGGATAGCGCGCAATCGCCCTGTCGGCACGGGCCCGGTAGCTTTCGGTGAACTCGAAACCGCCCCAGCGCTCGCGCAGCTCGGGGGTATCGGGAGCGAGGGAACGGTCAGCCATTGATCAACCTGCGTTCGACATAACGGCCCACATAGAGACCGATGACGGCAGCGAAGGCCGTCGAAAGGATTTCCTTGAGCGAGCTTTCGCCATGGAAGGCGAACAGATAGGCAGCAACCGCCGAAGCGAATGCCGCAAATGCCGCGATGAAGATGAATACTTCGCGCGCGATCACCGGTCACACTCCCCGAACACGACGTCGATGGCGCCGAGAATGGCGGTGGCGTCGGGCAGCATATGGCCGCGGCTCATGAAATCCATCGCCTGCAAATGACTGAACGCGGTCGGCCGGATCTTGCAGCGATAGGGTTTGTTCGACCCGTCGCTGACCAGATAGACGCCGAATTCGCCCTTGGGGCTTTCGGTCGCGACATAGACTTCGCCGGCGGGGACGTGGAACCCTTCGGTGTAGAGCTTGAAGTGATGGATCAGCGCTTCCATCGACTGCTTCATCTCGGCGCGCTTGGGCGGCGAGACCTTGCGGTCGTGGGAGCAGATCGGCCCGCCGGGCATCTGCGCCAGGCACTGCTTGATGATCTTCGCGCTTTCGTAGACTTCCTTCACGCGCACCACGAAACGGTCGTAGCAGTCGGAATTGGTGCCCACGGGAATGTCGAATTCCATCCGCTCGTAGACGTCGTAGGGCTGCGACTTGCGCAGGTCCCACGGGATGCCTGCAGCGCGGATCATCGGGCCGGAGAAACCCCAGGCGACCGCATCGTCCTTGCTGACCACGGCGATATCGACATTGCGCTGCTTGAAGATGCGGTTGTCGAGCACGAGGCTCATCGCATCGCCGAACAGTTCCTGGAGCCGGCCATCGACCCAGTTGCCGATGTCGACCAACAGCTTTTCAGGCACGTCCTGGTGGACGCCGCCGGGGCGGAACCAGGCGCTGTGCATGCGCGCACCCGAGGCCCGCTCGAAGAAGTTCATGCAGTCTTCGCGCAGCTCGAACACCCACAGGTTCGGCGTCATCGCGCCGACATCCATGACATGGGCGCCGATGTTGAGCATGTGATTGCAGATGCGGGTCAGCTCGGCGAACAGCACACGCAGGTATTGCGCGCGTTCGGGCACCTCTACATTGAGCAGCTTCTCGATCGCGAGGACGTAGCTGTATTCCTGCGCCAGCGGCGAACAGTAGTCGAGCCGGTCGAAATAGGGCAGCGCCTGCAGATAGGTCTTGTGCTCGATCAGCTTTTCGGTGCCGCGGTGCAGCAGGCCGACATGCGGATCGATCCGTTCGATGATCTCGCCGTCGAGCTCCATCACCATGCGCAGCACGCCGTGCGCCGCGGGGTGCTGGGGCCCGAAGTTGATCGTGTAATTGGTGATCACTTCGTCGCCGGTGGTCGGCGACTCTTCCAGATGCATGGCGTGGCTCATGAACAGATCCAGTTACCGCTGTAGCTTTGCGTCTTGCCCGCCGCGTCGGTCACGGTGACATTCGCGGGACGGCGTTGCTCGGTGCCCGCAGCGGGAGCGACCGAGACGGTGAAGCCTTCGCCCGCGAAGCTGGTCCCGTTGCGGATGGCGTCGAGACCGCCCGCCGCGGCATCGGTCAGCACCAGGCTGTCGCCCAGGCGCACCACCGCCTTGCCGGGAACCGAGGCGTCATCGGGCGCACCGGCGATCAGCATTTCGTCCTTGCCGACCATCAGCGTGCAGCCGCCGTCGCGCGCCCCCAGGTCGACGCCGCCGATATCGCCCAGCTTCTGGAGCTGGGTCAGATCGGCACCGCCGGGCGCCGTAACGCTTGCAGTGTTGGGCAGGTCGGGATCGGCCTGCGGTCCGCCAGTGGCATTGCCGTCCTGGCCGATACGGCTGGCGAAATCGTCGGCGCTTTCCTGCTCGGCGGGTTCCGAAGAACACCCGGCGAGCGCCAGCGGGAGGGCAATCAGGAGCAGCCGCTTCATGGCTTGCGCTTCCCGGCCGCAGGCGCGGGGCCGCCGGCATCGTTATCCGGCGCATCCGGCTCGGTCGCTTCGGCGGTGTCGGTGGTCTTGCCCTCGCGCTCGGCGCGTGCGGGCTGGTCCTCGGTCGGTTCGGGAGCCGGGGCGTTCTCGCCGCCGTCTTCCTCGGCCGGGGCACCGGCGCTGACCTTGTCGGCCGCATGTTCGTCGGTTTTCTTGCCCGCACCCGTGTCCTTGGGCGTTTCGGTGGTCTTGGGTTCGTCGACCGGCGGGACATCCGCCTTCTCGTCACCCGGCAGCACGTAATCGGCCCCTTCCCAGGGACTCATGAAGTCGAACTGGCGCAGGTCCTGCGCGAGCTCGACCGGTTCGTAGACCACGCGCTTCTCGTCTTCCGAATAGCGCAGCTCGTGATAGCCGGTGAGCGGGAAATCCTTGCGGAAGGGGTGCCCTTCGAAACCGTAATCGGTAAGGATCCGGCGCAGGTCGGTGTTGCCCGCGAAGAGCACGCCGTACATGTCGAACACTTCGCGCTCGAGCCAGCCCGCATTGGGCCACAGCGTCGTTGCCGTCGGGACCGGCGTGTCCTCGCTCGCCGAACACTTGACCATGATGCGGTTGTTCGTGGTCAGCGAAAGCAGCATGTAAACGACTTCGAACCGCTCCGCGCGGCTCGGATAGTCGACCCCGGCGATTTCCATCAGCTGCTGGTACTTGTGGTCGTCGCGCAGGATGCGCAGCACGTCCTCGATGCTCTCGCGCTTTACGGTGAACAGCAGTTCGCCGTGCTCTTCATGCACATCGAGCAAGTGCGCGCCGAGCGCCTTACCCAGCGTGTCCTTCAGCCCGTTGATCTGCGTGAAGCGGGGTGCGGAATGTAGCGTAGCCATTGCGCCCTACCTCTCGATCGTGCCCGCGCGGCGGATTTTCCGCTGCAGCTGCATCACGCCGTAAAGCAGCGCTTCGGCGGTCGGCGGGCACCCGGGAACATAGATGTCGACGGGGACAATACGGTCGCAGCCGCGCACCACCGAATAGCTGTAATGGTAATAGCCGCCGCCATTGGCGCAGCTGCCCATCGAGATGACATACTTGGGCTCCGACATCTGGTCGTAGACCTTGCGCAGCGCGGGCGCCATCTTGTTGCACAGCGTACCGGCGACGATCATCACGTCGCTCTGCCGCGGCGAGGCGCGCGGAGCGACGCCGAAGCGCTCCATGTCGTAGCGCGGCATGTTGACGTGGATCATCTCGACCGCGCAGCAGGCGAGGCCGAAGGTCATCCACCACAGCGATCCGGTGCGCGCCCACTGGAACAGGTCCTCGGTGCTGGTGACGAGGAACCCCTTGTCGTTCACCTCGGTCTGGAGCGCGTTGAAATAGTCCGCGTCGGGCTGGCGGGTTTCGCCGCCCTGCGCGGCGGGCACGGTCTGCGGCGGGGTGATGATGGTCGAATTGCTCATGTCATTCCCAGTCCAGTGCGCCCATCTTCCATTCATAGGCCAGGCCGACCGCCAGAATGCCGAGGAAGATGATCATCGCGATCCAGCCGGTCCAGCCGGTGTATTCGAGGCTTACCGCCCAGGGAAACAGGAACGAGGCCTCGAGATCGAACAGCAGGAAGCTGATCGCCACGAGGTAGAACTTGACGTCGAACTGGCTCCGCGGGTCTTCGAAGGCGGGGAAACCGCATTCATATTCGCTAAGCTTCTCGGCATCCGGCTTGTGCGCTCCGGTCAGCCGCGACACGCCCATCGGCAGGAAGACGAACAGCGCCGAAAGCCCTGCGGCGAATATCAGGAAGATCAGGATGGGCAGGTATTGTTCGAGGTCGACCACGAATGATTCCTAGGCGTAAAGCTTGGTTCGCGCCCGCCTCTAGGCCCCTCACCCAGATGGCGCAAGGGTGCAGAAATGCGAACAATTCGCAACAATTCCGCACCCCGCGCACACCCCCTGCCCCGGGGTGTTACTTCATCATCGTTTTGACCGCTTTTTCAGTCGCGGGCCCATAGGGCGGCTTGAATCCGCCCAGCTTGGCGACGTCGATCTTGGGCTGGGTATAGATGCTGCGTGCGTGGCTGAATTCGCGGAAGCCCTCGACCCCGTGATAGCTGCCCATCCCGCTCGGTCCGACTCCGCCGAACGGCAGGTCTTCCATCGACACGTGAAAGATAACGTCGTTGACCGTCACGCCGCCGCTGATCGTCCGCGACAGCACCTTCTCGCGCTCGTCGCTGTCCTGGCCGAAGAAATACAGGCCCAGCGGGCGATCGTGGTCGTTCACGTAATCGATCGCCTCGTCGATGTGGCGATAGGTCTTCACCGGCAGGACCGGGCCGAAGATTTCCTCCTGCATCGCGCGCATGTCGTCATTGACGTTCTTGAGGATCGTCAGCGGCATCTTGCGCGCATTGGTGTTGGAGAAATCCTCGTTCCCGGGATTGACCTCGATCACCTCTGCGCCCTTGTCGCGCGCATCGGCAACCAGCTCCTGCAGGCGGTCGAAATGGCGGTCGGTGACGACGCTGGCGTAGTCCTCGTTATCGAGCAGCGTGGGGTACATGTTGGCCGTGCCCTGCCACACGCCGTGGATTGCCTCGTCCTGCTTGCTTTCGGGGACGTAGAGGTAATCGGGCGCGAGGCAGATCTGGCCCGCATTGAGCATCTTGCCCAATGCCACCCGCTCGCCCGCCTTGGCGAAATCGGCACTTTCGCCGAGGAACACCGGGCTCTTGCCGCCCAGTTCGAGCGTGACGGGGACGAGGTTCTTGGCCGCCGATTCCATAACCTTGCGCCCCGTCGCGGTCGAACCGGTGAAGATCAGGTGGTCGAACGGCAGTTCGCTGAACGCGGCGGCGACTTCGGGCCCGCCGGTGAACACCGCGCATTCGTCGGGGGTGAAGTATTCCTCGACCAGTTCCTTGGTCAGCAGGCTGGTCTTCTCGGTGAATTCGCTCGGCTTGATCATCGCGCGATTGCCCGCAGCGAAGATCTGCATCAGCGGGCCGAAGCTGAGATTGACGGGGAAGTTCCACGGGCTGAGGATGCCCACCACGCCCTTGGGCTCGTAGCGCACCTCGGCCTTCGCACCCAGCAGGCCGAGCGGGAACTGGACATGGCGCTTTTCGGGGCGCGACCATTTGTCCATGTGCTTGAGACAGTACTTGCCGAAGTTCACCGTGCCCGCGATGTCGGTGATCATCGACTGGTGCGGCGAGCGATTGCCGAAATCGGCGGCCATCACCTTGCAAAGGTCGTCGGCATGATCGGTGAGCAGCTTCATCGCGCGCTGGATGCGGTCCTTGCGCAGCGCCAGCGGTTCGGGGCGCATCTGGTGGTGCGCGGCGCGCTGCTTGCGCAATACGGCTTCCATTTCGGTTTTCCGGTCGTCCGCCATTGCTCTCTCCGTTTGATATTGCTGCATCGCAGCACTAGGTTGTGGGCCACCAGATAGGTCGCCATTGGCAACCGATATTCCAGAACCGAAGGACATACACAAGCATGACCCAGTTCAGCGCATCCGATCCCGTCGTCATCCTGTCTTACGCCCGCACCCCGATGGGCGGCATGCAGGGCGCGCTCGCCGATGTCTCGGCCACCGATCTCGGGGCCACGGCAGTGAAGGCCGCGGTCGAGCGCTCGGGCGTGCCGGTGGACAGTTTCGACCGCACCTACATGGGCTGCGTCCTTCCCGCCGGGCTCGGCCAGGCGCCCGCGCGGCAGGCATCGATCAAGGCAGGCCTGCCCAAGTCGGTCCAGGCGACCACCGTCAACAAGGTCTGCGGCAGCGGCATGCAGACGGTGATCATGGGCGCCGAAGCGCTCGCCAGCGGCACGGTGGACTATGTCGTCGCGGGCGGGATGGAGAGCATGACCAATGCTCCCTACCTGCTCAAGAAGCACCGCAGCGGCGCGCGCCTCGGGCACGACACCACCTATGACCACATGTTCCTCGACGGGCTCGAGGACGCGTACGAAGAAGGCCGCGCGATGGGCACTTTCGCGCAGGAAACCGCCAATGACTACCAGATGACGCGCGAGGAAATGGACGAATACTCGATCGAATCGCTACGCCGCGCGAATGCCGCGATCGACAGCGGTGCCTTTGCCGACGAAGTGGTCCCGGTCACCTTCTCGACCCGCAAGGGCGAAGTCACGGTCGAGCATGACGAGCAGCCCGGCAAGGGCCGTCCCGACAAGATCCCGCAGCTGCGCCCCGCCTTCGCCAAGGACGGCACGATCACCGCAGCGACCTCGTCATCGATCTCCGACGGTGCGGCGGCCGTGGTTCTGAGCCGCGAAAGCGTCGCCAAGGCCAATGGCCAGCAGCCGGTAGCGAAGATCGTCGCCATGGCCGCGCATGCGCAGGAACCCGCGCAGTTCACCGTCGCCCCGATCGGCGCGATCGAGAAGGTCCTCGACAAGGCCGGCTGGAGCGCGGACGAGGTCGAACTGTGGGAAGTCAACGAGGCCTTCGCCTGCGTCGCCATGTTCGCGATGCGCGACATCGGCATCCCGCACGACAAGATCAACGTGAACGGCGGCGGCACGGCTCTCGGCCACCCGATCGGCGCCAGCGGCACACGCATCATCGTGACGCTGCTCAACGCCCTCAAGCAACAGGGCAAGAAGCGGGGTGTCGCCTCGTTGTGCATCGGCGGCGGCGAAGCCACGGCGGTCGCAGTCGAACTGGTCTGATATTCGGGCACTTACCCCTTTCGCGCGCGTTGAGGCGGGCGAAAGGGGAAGTATCCATGAAGAAGTTTCTGGTCGCCGCATCCAGTGTGGCGCTTGCCGCCTGCGGTTCCAACGAGGCAGAGGCTCCGGTCGAGCCGATCGAAACCGCTGACACGACGCTCGACAGCACCGCCACCGGTAATGTCGCCGGCACCTATGAGGTGAAGCTCGCCGACGGCAGCGTCACGATGCAGACCATCAATGCCGATGGTACCTACGTCGACACGACTCCCGATGGCACCCGCATCGGCGGCGGCACTTGGCGCACCGGCGACAATGGCACGATGTGCTTCGATCCGGAAGGCAACGATCCCGAGGAATGCTATACCGGGGGTGCGCCGGCAGAAGACGGTGCTTTCGAAATGCGCGGCGAAGACGGCACGGTCCAGTCCTCCGTCCGCAAGGTCGAAGCCCAAGCGATGGCCGCCCCGTCGGAATGACAAACGATCAGGGCGGCGCTACGCTAGCCGCCCTTATCGTTCGCAAGGGAGGATTTCATGACGTTCAAGCTTTTGCCGATCGTTGTGCTTGGGGCGCTGATTGCCGGATGCAGCAACGAGACCAACGCCGACATGCAAACGCCGATCGAAGGGAGCGAACGTGCCTCTCCTGCCGCCTATGTGATGGGACCGGGCAGATATGCCATCGAGGGCGGTGACGGAACGGTCTATTCGCAGACTGTCGTCAAGCCTGACGGAACCTATGCGGATCTCGATGGCGAAGGCAATGAAGTCGGACGCGGAACCTGGCTGGACGAGCGCGGCCTCGCCTGCTTCGATCCGGATGGAGACGGGCCCGATCAGCAGGAACGCTGCTGGACGAATTCCGCCTTGGCCGAAGACGGGAGTTTCACAAGCACGCGCGACGACGGAAGCGAGAGCTACACGATCCGCCCGATCGGCGGATAACCTTCAGGGTTCGCCCGCGCCCCACAGCCGGTTCTGCGCGATATAGCCCCGATAATCGTCGATGCGAAGTTCGCACCAGCCATCGTCGCAGCCTCCGAGCGCGCCGACCACGCCGGGTTCGACGCGCCATTTAAGCATCGCGTCGTGCGACGGGCCATCGCGCAGTTCGGCCAGGCCGTCCCCGATGACAATGGCCCCGCGATCGGGACTGAGCAGCCGGGCCACGACCCACCCCTGCGCGCCGTCGGGATCCTCGATCAGCCGCCAGCCTTCCATCAGTCGCAGGACCTTCACCGGCAGGCCGGGAAGCCGGTAGACCCAGTCAATCTTGTAATCCGCGCTCGGGCCGACACGCATGTTGAGCACGCTTGCACGGATCGTCGCCCAATAGGGGGTTTCGCGGTCCTGCGCCTGCAGGGGAGCAGCAAGGCCGGCCAGCAGCAGGAAAGGCATGAATAGGCGTGCAAACATCGCGGTGGTGAATCGGGCATCGCGCGCTTCCAGTCAACGCCCTTGATGCGCGATATCGCAGGCAGATCCTTGACCACGGCGCCGCCGCCGTCCTAGCGCTACTGCACACATGGAAAGCCCCGACACCCGCCCCGCCAAGCGTCTCGAACGCACGCCGCGCGTCTTCGTCACGCGTCACCTGATGCCTTCGGTCGAAAGCCGCATGCGCGAGCTGTTCGACGTCAGCCTCAACACCGAGGATCAGCCGCTCGCGCGCGAACAGCTGGTCGCCGCGATGCAGGAATACGACGTGCTGGTGCCGACGGTGACCGACCGGATCGATGCCGAAATGATCGCCGCTGCCGGCCGGCAATTGGGGCTGATCGCCAATTTCGGCGCGGGCACCGAACACATCGACCTCGCAGCGGCTTCCGCGCGCAATATCCTGGTCACTAACACCCCGGGCGTCTTCACCGACGACACCGCCGATCTCGCCATGTCGGGGATTATCGGCGTGCCCCGCCGCATCCGTGAAGGGGTCGAACTGATCCGCAGCGGCCGGTGGACCGGCTGGACGCCTACTGCGCTGCTCGGGACCAAGCTGGCGGGCAAGGTGCTGGGGATCGTCGGCATGGGCCGGATCGGCCAGGCGGTGGCACACCGGGCGCATGCTTTCGGGCTCGAGATCGCCTATCACAACCGCAAGCGGCTGCCCGAAGCGGTGGAACGCATGTTCAAGGCGCGCTGGGTCGAACAGCTCGACGACCTGATGAGCGAAGCCGATATCCTGTCGCTGCACTGTCCCGCCGGCCCCGATACGCACCACATGATCGATGCGCGGCGGATCGGCCTGATGAAGGACGGCGCCTGCCTCATCAACACTGCCCGCGGCGATCTGGTCGACCAGGAAGCGCTGATCGCCGCGCTGGAAAGCGGCAAACTCGCGGGTGCGGGGCTCGACGTCTATCCCGACGAACCCGATGTCGACGCACGGCTGATCGCCCACCCCAACGTGATGACACTGCCGCATATCGGCAGCGCCACGCGCGAGGGGCGCGAGGACAGCGGTCTGAAGGTGATCGCCAATATCCGCATGTGGGCCGACGGCCACCGCCCGCCCGATCAGGTGCTTAGCGGGCTAGTGTAACTTGCCGATCCGTTCGTTCACCAGTTCCACGATCCGCCTTACGGCGGAACGCGAACACCCCATCTCGAAATGGCGGAAAGGGAACTTTACCTCCTCATCCCGTTCAGTGGCCTCACCCCTGGCACTCCGAGGCGAAACAACCCCATCGACGGGCGACCACATGGCGACCGTATAGGCCTCGGGTTTGGTGGCGGGGTCATCGTGTATTGGGGGATGATCGACTGTGTGGTCGGCAAACAATTCGTAGAGCCGCCAGGCGTTATTGTCTCTCCTGTCCCCCGAAAACGGAGTGCCAAGCGTCAGCACCATCGCGACCTTCTCCGGATGTCGTTGGGCAAGCACGCGAGCGTAGAAGCCACCAAGGCTCCAGCCCAGCAAAATCGCCCTTTGGTCCGACCGATCGACGATGTCCGACAACAGCGTTTCCAGAGCCATAAACTTCACAGCTGAGATCGTCAGGTTGCGGCCCAGGCCCGCCGCGTATGGCTTGTAGCCGGCAGCGGCGAGCGAGGAGCGAAGAAACGCGGTTGAACGGTCACCCGATGCCATTCCCGGCACGACAAGGACAGGACGCCCTTGCCCCATGGGCTCGGTGGTCACGGGGCGTCGGTACGGGGCAAGCGCGATCTTCGGGAACATGAGGGGCTCCCGCATCCATTTCAGAAGCGATGGAGCCTTCGTGTCCGAGCCGCCATCCCCGTCCAAGGCGCTCAATCCCCCGTCAAAATCCGCTCGACCAGTTCCTGCACCGTGGGGGTGTAGTTGTTCGAATAGAACGGGTCCTGCTTGAAGCGGTAGGCCGCGTGACCGGCAAAGGCGAGGTTCTCGTCCGGGTCGCCGCCATGAGCGATGTCCTGCAGCGTTTTCTGGATGCAGAAGCTGCGCGGATCGGCAAGCCGCCCGGTGGTGTGGTTGTCGTGATCCTTCCAGCTCGAGAACTGGCAGTGCGACAGGCAGCCCATGCAGGCCTGCTGGTCGGCGCGGATCTGCTCGGCGCTTTCGGGCGTGGTGAACACCACCGTGTCGTCGGGCGTCTTGAGCGCTTCGGTAAAGCCCTCGTGCATCCACGCCTGCGCCTTGCGCTGGTCACCGGGATGGACGAAGAAATATTTCGCCTTGCCGTGATCGGCCAGCGGAATGGTCCCTTCCTCCTCGTCGCGCTTGAAGATCGGGATCTGGCGTTCGCTGCGATGCATCAGATCGTAGAGGAACGGCGTCTTCACCGCGCTGGAATAGAAACCGGTCGGGCTGAACTTGTGCAGCAATACGTCGCCCGGCTCGACCGTGCGCAGCATGTCCTTCCACACATTGGGGATCGGGCTTTCCTGCGTCAGCAGCGGACGCGTGCCGAACTGGAACATGATCTTGCCCAGCTCGGGATTGTCGATCCAGTCGTTCCATTCGCGCAGGAACCACACGCCGCCCGCCATGACGATGGCAGTGTCTTCGGACACGCCTTCCTTGCGCATCGTGTCGCGCAGCGCGGCAACGCGCGGATAGGGATCCTCGGGCTTGGTCGGGTCCTCGGCGTTGGACAGGCCGTTGTGGCCACCCGCAAGCCAGGGGTCTTCGTAAACCACTGCCGCCATCAGGTCGGGGACCTTGGAATAGCTGCGCTTCCACAGCGCACGGAACGCGCGCGCCGAGCTGACGATGGGCAGGTAGTGGACATTGTGCTTCGCGGCGATTTCCGCGAGCTTGTAGGGCATGCCCGCGCCGCAGGTGACGCCGGTGACGAGGCCGGGGCAGTTTTCGAGAATGCCTTCGAGGACCTGCTGCGCGCCGCCCATTTCCCACAGCACGTTGATGTTGATCGCGCCCTTGCCGCCCGAGATTTCGTGCGCACGCTTGACCTGTTCGGTGCCGCCTTCGATGCCGTAGCGCACCAGCTGTTCGAAGCGTTCGACGCGGGTCGCCTGCGGATAGACCTGCGGGATCGGGTTGCCGTCCTCGTCATAGCTGTCGGCATTGACCGCGCTGACGGTGCCGATGCCGCCCGCGGCGGCCCAGGCACCCGAACTCAGGTGATTGGTGGCGGACACGCCCTTGCCGCCTTCGACCAGCGGCCAGACTTCCTTGCCGCCATAGCTGATCGGCTCGAGACCCTTGAAACTCATAAACTCAACGCTTTCTCTGCTTTTGTCTTATGCAGGCCGTTCGGCCCTGGCGCCTAGCGCGGCACGATCGCCGCGGCAGCGCTCTATCTCTCCGGGAGCGGGTCTCGTAGCGGCTGCCTTGAACTGTGCATAGTACCCCGCCAGTTCGGGCGCGTCCTTGAACGCCACCAGCTCGTAACCGACCGCTTCGAATTCGCAGCTCAGCAGCAGCGGGTCGATCCCGTGCTGGTCGGTCGGCCGGTCGATATCGACGACGACCACCTGCCCGCCCTCGCGCAGCGCGGGCCACATCCGCCAGAGGAATTCATAGGGGCTTTCGATCTCGTGGTACATGTGGACCATGAAAATGCGATCGAAACTGTCGGCAGGCAGCATCGGATCGGCCAGTTCGCCCTGGCGGATCGAGACGTTTTCGAGCCGGTAGCGCTCGATCCGGCGGGCTAGCCGGGTCAGCGCGGCGCCGTCGATATCCTGCGCCAGCACGCGGCCGTCATCGCCGACGCGTTCGGCCAGGCGAACGGTGTAATAGCCATTGCCCGCGCCGATGTCGGCCACGGTCATGCCCTCGGCGATCTCGGCAAGCTCCATCACCGTGCTCGCCTCGCCGCGGCTGTCGCGCTGGTCTTCGGTCGAGAACTGGTTCGATCCCAGTTCGGACACCGGGCGGTCGGGTTCGGGAAAGCGCGGGCCGTCATCGGCCAATCGCGCATTGCCCTCGCAGCCGGCCAATGCCGCCGCGACCAGCAGGGTCGAGAGGAGGCGGTGCCTCACTCGGTATCCTCTACCTCGACCTTCTCGCCGGTCACCCGCTGCGCCAGCGCGGCCGAGATGAACGGGTCGAGCGCGCCGTCGAGCACGTCGTCGGGCGTGGGCGACTGAACGCCGGTGCGCAGGTCCTTCACCATCTGATACGGCTGCAGCACATAGGACCGGATCTGGTGCCCCCACCCGATGTCGCTCTTTTCCTGGTATTCGCCCGAAGCCGCTGCCTCGCGTTCGGCCATCTCGCGTTCGAACAGCCGCGCTTTCAGCATGTTCATCGCGGTGGCGCGGTTCTTGTGCTGGCTGCGGTCGTTCTGGCTGGCGACGACGATGCCGGTGGGCTGGTGGGTGATACGGACGGCGGAATCGGTCGTGTTGACGTGCTGCCCGCCCGCGCCGCTGGCGCGGTAAGTGTCGATCTTGAGGTCGGCGGGATTGATCTCGATGTCGATGTCGTCGTCGATCACCGGATAGACCCACACCGAGCTGAAGCTGGTGTGGCGCCGCGCCGAGCTGTCGTAGGGGCTGATCCGCACGAGCCGGTGAACGCCGCTCTCGGTCTTGGCATAGCCATAGGCGTTCTCGCCCTTGATCAGCAGCGTCGCGCTCTTGATCCCGGCCTGGTCGCCCGCGGCATATTCGACCGTTTCGACCTTGAAGCCGCGCCGTTCGGCCCAGCGCGCATACATGCGCAGCAGCATGTCCGCCCAGTCCTGGCTTTCGGTGCCGCCCGCACCGGCGTTGATCTGCAGATAGGTATCGGAGCCGTCGGCTTCGCCCGAAAGCAGCGCCTGGACTTTGTCGCGGTCGGCGCGGTCGGCCAGCCCGGCGAGCGAGATCGAGCCCTTCACGCTCGACCTCGGCATCGCCTTCGGCTTCGCCCATCTCGACGAATTCGATCGCATCGGCCATCTCGCTCTCGATTTCGCGCACCGTGTTGATCGCTGTTTCGAGGCGTTTCTGTTCCTGCGTGATCGCCTGCGCCTGCTTGGGATCGTCCCACAGGGTGGGGTCCTGGACGCGCGCGTCGAGTTCGTCGAGCCGGCGCAGCGCCTGCTCCCAGTCGAGCGACTGGCGCACCAGCGACAGCGCGGCTTGGATACGGTCGATATGGGCCTGCCCTTCGGCACGCATAGGAAATTCCTTCGGATCTGCTTGGACCTGCCCCTAATATGCGCAGGGCGATTGTAAAGTGCAGCGGCGGCGTGACGCGTGCGTCAGTAGATGCCGCCCTGGTCCTCGACGAAATCGTTGGGCTGGTCGCCGCCATCGCGCGCGCGCGCCGATAGCGCCCCTGCCGGCCGCGGCGGATCAGCTCGAGAATCTCGTTGCGCTTGGCGGCGATCGCATCGCTGCGTGTCGCCCGCGGCGGTTCGGTGTCGGGCTTGAAGGCTTCCCAGATGATCGAAGCGGTGGGCTCGTTCGACGGGGTTCCTTCGAACACGCGCTTGCCGCTGCGGCGGTCGATCTTGACCATCCGCACGCCCGGCGGGGCTACGAAATCCTCGGCCTGCCAGCGATCCGGAGTGGCTTCGACGAAGCGCTTCATGATCGTGGCCGCGGTATTGCCGCCCTGCACCCAGCCGCCCAGATTGCGCGGCTGGTCGAAGCCGACGTACATGCCGGCGATGATTTCGGGCGAGCCGCCGACGAACCAGGCATTGGTCGGGCCATTGGTGGTGCCGGTCTTGCCGAACAGCGGCAGGTCGAGGCTGCGCAGGCGGACCGCGGTACCGCGAGTGACCACGCCCTGCAGCATGTGGACCATCTGGAACGCGGTGCGCGGGTCGAGCACCTGCTTGCCCGACACGTCGAAGCGCGGCATCGGCTGCCCGTCCCATTCGGCCATGTTGCATCCCGAACAGTTGCGCGTGTCCGTGCGGAAGATCACCTTGCCGTCGCGGTCCTGGACGTAATCGATCACCGAGCCCGGGTTCTGCCGGCCCCAGTTGGCCAGCGCGGCATAGGCGTTGACCATCCGCGCCACCGTGGTGTCGCCCGCGCCCAGCGCGAAGGAATAATAGGGTTCGTAGGAGCCGATGCCGAGCCGGTCGATCGTCTTGATCACATTGTCCATTCCGGCATCGTCAGCAATGTGGACCGTCATCAGGTTGCGACTCTGTTCGAGGCCCCAGCGCAGCGTATGGACACCGCCCCCGCCGCCGCCGAAGTTGCGGAAGCATTTCTCGCCCAGATTGGCGCCCTGCCAGACACAGAACGTCTGGTCGGGCACCTGCGTCGCCGGGGTCATTCCCTGGTCCAGCGCGGCGGCATAGACGAAGGGCTTGATCGTCGACCCCGGCTGCCGCAGCGCCTGCGTCGCGCGGTTGAAGCTGCCGAGCCGGCTGTCGAAGCCGCCCTGCATGGCGAGGACCCGGCCGGTTTGCGGCGCTTCGGCAAGGAACGCGCCCGAGACCTCGGGAACGCCGCGGATCGCATAGCCCGCGCCCGACCTTGCCGCGGCGACCACATCGCCTGGCTTGAGCGACGAGGGCCCGCCCGACAGCGCGAATTCCTCGCCATCGGAAAAGCCGATCCGCCCCGGCGCTGTCACCACGCCGACGCGCCAGTCGCGATAGTTGATCCCGATGTTGGACGAAGCGAGCTGCGCGGTAAGATCGCCATTGTCGGGATTGAGCGTGGCGATCGGCCCGGTAAACCCGCGATTGCCGTGATAGCTGATAAGCTGCGCCCGCAGCGCGTCGCGCGCGGCATCCTGCAGTTCGAGATCGAGCGAGGTGCGCACCCACAGCCCGCCCGAATAGACGCTGTTGCGGCCATCGTCGGCGGTTTCGCCGAACTGGTCGATCAACTGGCGGCGGACTTCCTCGAGGAAATACCCCGCATCGGCCGAACGCGTCCGTTGCTGTTCGACCAGCCCCAGGCCCTTCCGCTTGGCCGCTTCGGCCTCTTCCGACGCGACGAAATCGTTCGCCACCATCTGGTCGAGCACGAAATTGCGCCGCACGATCGCCATGTCGCGATACCGTTCGCGGCCATAGCGCTCGGGGGCCTTGGGCAGGATGGCAAGGAAGGCCATCTCATGCAGGTCGAGATCGCCGACATCCTTGTCGAAATAGGCACGCGCTGCCGCCTGCACGCCGAAACTGCGCCGCCCCAGCGGAATCTCGTTGAGATAGAGTTCGAGGATTTCCTCCTTCGTCAGCACGCTTTCGATGCGCGTGGCGAGGATCATTTCCTTCAGCTTGCGGGTCACCGAATATTCGTCGCCCAGCAGCAGGTTCTTGGCGACCTGCTGGGTGATCGTCGACCCGCCGACCGCGCGTTCGCCCGACCCGAACTTGGTCGCATAGTCGATCACTGCATTCGCCGTGCCGGTGACATCCACCCCGCCATGGCTGAAGAACGTCTTGTCCTCGGCCGACAGGAAGGCCTGCGTCAGCCGCTCGGGGAAATCCACATACTGCAGCTGAACGCGCCGTTCGCGCGCATAGGTGCTGACGATTTCGCCGTCGATCCCGCGCACTACCGTGGGCAGCGGCGTTTCATATTCCAGCAGCGATTCGGCATCGGGCAGGTTGCGACCCAGCGTCGCCCAGGCGAGCAGGATGGCCACCACCGCGAAGCCGCCGAGATAGCTGAGCACGCGCAGCTTGCGATTGTGCGACCAATTGTCACCGAACCACGCGATCAGCCGCTTGGGATCGCGGCTGATACGGTAGCGATAATATTGCAGGGCGGCTTGTTCTGGCATGATAGTGCGAGGACCTCTAGCATGGTCATTCTGCAAATCGCCAGAACGAACAGCGTGGTGGGATCAGCTTTCTTGCTGGCGGGCGAAATAGCTGCGGATCGCCCGCGCCATGACTTCGGCGAAACGCGCCCGCCCCTCGGGCGACGCCAGGCGGCGCGCGTCGTCTTCATTGGTGATGAAGCCGCTTTCGAACAGCACCGATGGCACGTCGGGTGCGCGCAGCACCTTGAGCGCGGCCGATTTGCGCGCTTGCGGATGGAACCGGATCGCCCCTTCGGCCTCGCGCCGGATCAGCCGGGCGAAGGCGTCCGACTGCTCCTGCGTACGGCGCTGCGAGAGTTCGACCAGGATCGTGCTGACGACGTCGCTTTGCGCGCCGACATCGGTCCCGTTTATCCGGTCGGATGCGTTCTCGCGTTCGGCGAACAGCGCGGCGGCCTCGCTCGATGCCTTGTTCGACAGCGTGTAGATGCTCGCCCCGGTCACCTCCGCCGCCTCGCCCGCGCTGTCGGCATGGATCGACAGGAACAGGTCGGCATCGAGCCGGCGGGCGATATCGACGCGCTCGGCATGCACGAGATAGCGATCGTCATCGCGCGTCAGCGCGACCCGCACCCGGCCCTCTTCCTCCAACCGGTCGCGCAGCGCGCGGGCGAGACCCAGTACGATCGTCTTCTCGCGGTAACCCTGCCCCGAGGCCCCGGGATCGTGTCCGCCGTGACCGGCATCGATCACCACCAGCGGCAGCCCCGCGCGGCCCGCGACCTCGGGCAGGTCGGCCGGCCTGTCGACGCGCGGCAATTCCACCCGCAGGACATAGCCACGCCCCATTTCGGGCACGGGTATGCGCTGCGCCGAAACGACCAGCAGCGCCACTGCGGCGAGCGGCAAGAGAATGAGCAGGAGGATTTGCGCCCGTATCGACATTGGCCGCATGGTTACGGCCTTGTTGCCGAATGACGCAATATGGTTGCCGTGTGAAACCCACGGTGCTAGCGACATGTCATCGGTTTCCCGGTGCCTCCGATCGGCGCGAACAATGCGCGACGAAGAGGGTCACATGGAAAAACCGTGGTTTTTCAGGCCGCAGCGGCAGTCCCGCTCAGGCCCAAGTCAATACAGGTTGATGCCGGACATGGCCCGTTACTCCCCGACATTCGCAGCACTGGCGCAAGCCCGTGCAGCCGTGTCGGGTCGGACAGCGCAGAAACAGCGCGCGGCCACTCCCGCAGTCACGAATACCCGGCCTCCTGCACCAGCAGGGCGCGGCCGGTTCGCAAACACCGCGATGCCCCAGGAGGGCCGCGGATTTTCCAACATAAATCGCCGCGCTTTTGCAGGGTCATCCCTGCCCCGACGCGGCTGGAGACAGATACATGGCAACGCGCATGCTTATCGATGCGCGCCACCAGGAAGAAACCCGGGTGGCGGTGCTCAAGGGCAACCGGATTGAAGAATTCGATTTCGAATCTGCCGATCACAAGCAGATCAAAGGCAATATCTACCTAGCCAAGGTTACACGGGTCGAACCGTCGCTGCAGGCGGCCTTCGTGGATTTCGGTGGCAACCGCCACGGCTTCCTCGCCTTCAGCGAGATCCACCCCGACTACTACCAGATCCCCAAGGAAGATCGCGAAGCGCTGCTCGAAGCCGAGGCCGAAGCTGCCGAGGAAGAAGCGCGGCTGCGTGAAGAGGAAGAAGACCGCGGCGAAATGCCCGGCGACGAATACGACGCCGACGACGAAAGCTCCGAAGCGCTTGCCGAAGACCTCGCCGAAGACGGGCTCGAGGAAGTCGACACCTCCGACAAGGACGATGTCGCCACGATCGAGGAAGGCCATCTCGACGGCAATGAGGACGACGACGATTCGGATGACGAGAGTTCGGACGATGACGACGACAAGTCGCGCGGACGCGGCCGTGGTCGCCGCCCGCGTGGCCGCCGCCAGAACGGCAAGGGCCGCGCGCGGACCAAGGAAGTCGACGAAGCGCGGGCCAAGCGCATGGCGCTGCGCCGCCGCTACAAGATCCAGGACGTCATCCAGCGCCGCCAGGTGCTGCTCGTCCAGGTCGTCAAGGAAGAACGCGGCAACAAGGGCGCCGCGCTGACCACTTATCTCAGCCTGGCCGGTCGCTACACCGTGTTGATGCCCAACAGCAGCCACGGCGGCGGCATTTCGCGCAAGATTTCCAGCGCATCGGACCGCAAGCGGCTCAAGCAGGTCGTCAGCTCGCTGAGCCTGCCGCGCGCCATGGGCCTGATCGTGCGCACCGCCGGACTCAGCCGCACCAAGACCGAGATCAAGCGCGATTTCGACTATCTCGCACGGCTGTGGGACGAAATCCGCGAACGCACGCTGTCCTCCAGCGCGCCCGCGCTGATCCATTCGGACAGCGATTTGATCAAGCGCGCGATCCGCGACATCTACAATCGCGAGATCGAGGAAGTCGTTGTCGAGGGCGAGGAAGGCTACAAGCTGGCCAAGCAGTTCATGAAACTGCTGATGCCCAGCCACGCCCGGCGCGTGAAGCAATATTCCGACCCGGTGCCGATGTTCCAGCGCTATGGCGCCGAGGATCAGCTCAAGGCGATGTACGACCCGATGGTCCAGCTCAAGTCTGGCGGCTATCTGGTCATCAACCCTACCGAAGCGCTGGTTTCGATCGACATCAACTCGGGCCGCTCCACCAAGGAGCACAATATCGAGCAGACCGCGCTGCACACCAATCTCGAAGCCGCGCGTGAAATCGCTCGCCAGCTGCGGCTGCGCGACATGGCCGGGCTCGTGGTCATCGACTTCATTGACCAGGAACACCATTCGAACACGCGCAAGGTCGAACGCGCGATGAAGGATGCGCTCAAAAACGATCGCGCGCGGATCCAGGTCGGCCGGATTTCCAGCTTCGGCCTGATGGAAATGAGCCGCCAGCGCCTGCGCACCGGCGTGCTCGAGGCGACCACGCGCGAATGCCCGCACTGCGATGGCACCGGGCTGGTCCGCACCGCGTCGAGCGCGGGTCTTTCGGCGCTGCGCCTGATCGAGGACGAGGCTGCCAAGGGCAAGGGATCGGTCATTCGCCTGGCCGCCAGCACCGAAGCCGCGGTCTATCTCCTCAACGAGAAGCGCGCCGATCTGATGGAGATCGAACAGCGCTACCACGTGACCGTCGAAGTCGTGCCCGAGGGCGAGGACGAAGGCGCCAAGATGGTGGTGTCGAGCCACGGTCCCAAGCCGAAGGACGCGCCGCGTTTCGATCCGATCGTCCATGAGCAGGACGAGGACGAGGACGACGACGAAGAAGAAACCGCCGAGGAAACTGCCGAAAACGACGGCGACGGCGAGAACGACGATGATCGTCCGCGGAAGAAGCGTCGTCGGCGCCGGGGCGGCCGTGGTCGCAACAAGAACCGTTCGCAGGACGACGACCGGGACGACAATGACGATGACAATGGCGACGACGGCAATGACGACGCCTCATCGGACAATGACAATGACGATGGCGACGACGGTGACGACAACGGCAAGAAGCGCCGCCGTCGGGGTGGACGCCGTCGGGGTGGACGCGGCCGTGGCCGGAACGCGGACGAGGTGAACGCCGAAGACGCGCAGAACCTCGAACAGGTGTCGGAAGCCGTGGTCGACGACATGGCAGTCGTCGCCGGTCCGAGCGATTCCCCCGAAACGGCCGAAGCCGCCGCGGAAGAGGAAGAAAAACCCAAACCCAGGAAGCGGGCACCGCGCAAGAAGAAGGCCGACACCGAAGCGGCGGATCCGGCGACCGGCGAGGCCGAGGCCGAAGCCAAGCCCGCACCGAAAAAGCGCGCCCCGCGCAAGAAGAAGGCAGATGCCGAAGCCGGTGATCCGGCAACGGGCGAAAGCGAGGCCGAGGCCGAAGCCAAGCCCGCGCCCAAGAAGCGGGCTCCGCGCAAGAAGAAGGCGGAAGCCGAACCTGCCGCCGATGCCGCAGTGGAACCGGCCGCCGAGGCCCCCGCGGAACCGGCGCCCCAGCCCGCCCCTGCTCCGGCGCCTGCGCCCGAAGCTACGGAACAGCCGGCCCCGGCCGCTGAAGCCCCCAAGCCCAAGCGGGGCTGGTGGCAGCGGACTTTCGGCGACGAATAAGGACCTCGAGGGTCGGCGAGCCGCTGCGCTTGCCGGCCCTCAGGCCTTGCGCGCCACGCCCCATTCCATCCACCCCAGCACGCGCGGGGCCTTGTCGAGATAGGCCTGGCCCAGCGGTTCGACCGCGAAACCGGCACCGCGCAGCGCCGCCCCCACGGGGCGCGTCAGATTGCAGCCACCCGCCAGCGGTTTCCACAGTGGTTCGAGCCGCTCCTGCCACAGCGCCACGCCCGCATCGGGGGCACGGCCGTGTTCGAGGAACAGCAGCCGGCCGCCCGGTGCCAGCACGCGGCGCATTTCGGCCATGACCCGCGCCGGATCATCGACCGAACATAGCGTATAGGTGCACACCACCGTATCGAACGAGCCATCGGGAAACGGGATGTCTTCCCCCGCGCCCTGGCGGATATCGACCGGCCATCCGCGCGCTTCGGCGCGCTGGCGCGCCCGGGCGAGCAATTTTCCATGCGGATCGATCCCGGAAAAGGCAGTAACCCTGTCGTGATCGTAAAGCGACTGGTTCAATCCGCCGCCGCAGCCCAGTTCGAACACCCTGCCGCGAGCGAGCGGGACGATGGCACGGCGGCGGTCTTCGATCCCCGGCTGGCCGCAGGCGCGCGTAATGAGCCGCGGCATCACATGTGCATCGTACCAGCGCTTCAACCCCATCGCGCGCTCCTCAGCCGCTTTTCCGGCCGTAAGGCTATCGCTTAACGATAATCGGGCAAGCACAAAATTCGTGACCGGCCCCGGGCCTGCGCCTAAAGCGCGGCGCATGAGCAACAAGATCGACCTGTTCCGCATCCCCGCCGCCGACAAGGAGCGGCTGCGCGTCCTGTTTCTGGCAAAGCACGCCGAATCCGGCGGATCGCTGCATGGCGAGGACGGCAACCATGCGGTCTATCACCACGAAGTGCTGACGACGCTGCGCGCCATCGGCCTCGACGTGACCCCCGCGAGCGACTTCACGGCACTGTTCGGTCCGACCGATCACGACTACCTGTTCACACTGCTCAACCGGGCCGGCTATCCGATGAGCGAGATGCTCGGCCCGCTGCTTGCGCAGCGCATCGGCCTGCCCGCGCTCGGTGCCTCCCCGATCCTGCGCGGCCTGTCGGATGACAAGCATCTAATGAAGACAGTGGCAGTGGCGCGCGGCGTGCCGGTGGCACCGTGGCTGATCGCGCGGCGGGGATGCCAGTGGATCCCCTATCCCGACTTCGCTTTCGAACGGCTGGTGGTCAAACCCAATGCGTCTTCCGCCAGCTGGGGAGTCAGCATGCCGACCGACTGGGAAACCGCCAAGAACGACATCGCCAAGCTGCATGCCGAGGGGCATGACGTGATCGTCGAACGCTACGAGGGTGCCTATGACGTGGTGGTCCCCGTCCTTGGCGGAGCCGAACCGATCCTGCTGTCGACCATGCGCTTCGAAATGCCGGGCGATGAAGGCAATTTTCGCTCCTACGAGGAAAAGCGCGGGCTGTCCGAAGGTCCGAAGGAACGGCTGGTGGCGATGAAAAACCCGGTCATGACGCGCAAGATCCGCGAATACACACGCGCCATGCTGCCCGAACTGTGGCCGTTCGATTACGGACGTTTCGAGTTCCGCTATACTCCGACGACCGGGGAAGTGCTGTTCATGGAAGTCAATCTGTCGTGCAACCTGTGGTCGAAGAAGACCGTCTCGGGCGCGGCGCAACTGGCCGGGCTGACGCATGCCCAGCTGATCGAGCATATCGCGGCCTACAGCATGGACCGGCAGGGAGTGATCACGGCAGAACGGGTGCCGTTCGATCTGGCGATGATGCCCGAGGATGTCGGCGGCGAAACCATCGAAGTCTGACCCGCCATGCACCCCGCCGAACTCGCCTATTACGCCAAGAAGGCGTTCGCGCTGTTCCCCGGCGGGGCCGAAGCCGCCAGCGCTCCGGCCTTCGCTGCGCATTACGAGCGCCGCCGCCGCAGCCGGTCATCGGCGCGCGCAATGCTCGACCGGGTCATTGCGCGGGGCTTTGCCGCGTGGCTGCCATCACGAACCCGCGCTGTCGCGTGCAAGTACGGCATGGATGCGCAGTGGGAACGGCAGGCGCTGGCAATCGCGCGCGAACGCTTCGTCGATCCCAACGACATTGCGCTGTTCCGGATCGAGCGGCCCGAGGAGCTCGATCACTATATCCGGCGGTTCGAGGATGCGGGTTTCAACAAGATCATCAACTCGCAGGGATGGAGCCGCGCCTGCGTGCTGGTCGACAAGGCGGCGTTCTATCGCCGCTGCGCCGCGCACGGCCTGCCCCATCCCGCCGTGCACGCGGTCTACGATCGCGGATTGCGCGATTTTCGCCCCGCCCGCGGACACCCGCTGATTGCCAAGCCCACGCACGGCGAAGGCGGCCGCGGTGTCGCGCTGCTCCCCCATGCCGTGTCCGATATCACCGACCAGGCCGCCTTCGCCCAGGCGATCGCGCCCTATGTCGATGACCGGCAAGTGTGGGTGATCCAGCGCGCACTGGGCAACCACGCAGCGCTGGCGGACTATGCGATGGATGCGCTGGCGACTGCGCGGCTCACCACGATGCGCAATGAGACGGGAGAACCCGAACTGGTCAGCACCGTGCTTCGCGTGCCTTCGCTGCGCGGCCCGGTGATCGATAACATGAAGGCGGGCGGGCTGATCATGCCGGTCGATTTCGAAACCGGGCGCGCGGGTACCGCCTGCAAGGGCTATGGTGGCGGCGATTACGAATGCCATCCGGTCAGCGGCGCGGCCTTTGGGGATCTGCAGCTGCCCGATTGGGAAAAGGCCGTGGCGCTCGCCTGCCGCGCGCATGCCGCGGCGTTCCCCGAATATACGCTTATCGGCTGGGATATCGCGTTCACGCCCGACGGGCCGATGGTGGTCGAAGGCAATGCCAAGCCCGGGGTGCTGATGCCGCAGCGCAGCGGCCGCAAGGGTCTGGCAGGCCAGCGCTATGGCGAATTGCTCGCCTTCAATCTCGAGCGTGCCGAAACCGGGCGGGCGGGCGCGTTGGCCGCCTAGGCCGGGACGGCTTCGCCCTTCCAGTCGAACACGCCGCCGCTGTCCGCCACCGTCAGCCCGTCGATGACATCCAGCAGGTTGTCCGCCGCATCGGCGGGCCGGGTCAGCTGGCCCGCGGGCAGATTGGCCTGGAAGGGTTCGGACAGCGCCGAATCCACCGTGCCCGGATGCAGACCTGCCACGATCGCCTGCTTGTGCGTCCGGCCCAGCTCGATCGCAAAATTCTTGAGCAGCATGTTGAGCGCGGCCTTGCTGGCACGGTAGCTGTGCCACCCGCCGATGCGGTTGTCGCCGATCGATCCGACCCGCGCCGACAGCGCGGCGAAGACGCTGCGGCGGTCGCGCGGCAATAGGGGCAGCACGTGCTTGGCCACCAGCGCGGGGCCGATAGTGTTGAGCCGGAACACCTCGTCCATCGCCGCGCCGTCGATCTGCTTGTAGCTGCGTTCGGGGCCCGAGCCATCGGCCAGTGTCAGCACACCGCTCGCGACCACCACCAGATCGGGGGGCGCGTCGGCCATCGCGCCAGCGGCAGCGGCGATCGAGGCTTCGTCGGACAGATCGAAGCGAAAGGCGCGCAGGGCGGGGTCGGCTGCCGTGCCCGAACGGCTTCCTGCCCATACCTCGACGCCGCTTTCCGCCAGCCTCGTAGCCAGTGCGGCGCCGATACCGCCGCTGGCGCCGAAGATCGCGGCACGCCGAAAGGGGTTTCCTACATTCATCATACCGATCTAGACCTCCGGCAACCGCTCGTGGTTCCCTCGAATTCACCCGATTACCGGGCTTTTGGCGCAAGAAAGTGTTGTCGCCCTGCACCGTGTAACACCCGGTCCATGTTGTAGGACACCCGTTGCAGGATTTGCGTCATACATGGCCTTGCACCAAGCGCCCGAACCGCTAGATGGGTTTCGCAAAGCAACAGGACTGACAGCGTAATGGCGACCTTCACCCTTCCCAAGAATTCGAAGATCACCGGCAAGAGCCGCACTCACAAGGCTGAAGGCGGCGCGCGCATTCGCAAGTTCAAGGTCTATCGCTACGATCCCGACAGCGGCGAGAATCCGCGCTACGACACCTTCGAGCTCGACCTCGACGATTGCGGGCCGATGGTCCTCGATGCCCTGTTCAAGATCAAGAACGAGATCGACCCGACGCTGACCTTCCGCCGTTCGTGCCGCGAGGGCATCTGCGGTTCTTGCTCGATGAACCTCAACGGCAAGAACGGTCTCGCCTGCACCACCGCGATCGAGGATCTCAAGGGCGAGATCCGCATCACCCCGCTGCCGAGCATGGACGTGATCAAGGACCTCGTGCCAGACTTCACGCATTTCTATGCGCAATACGCCAGCATCCGTCCCTGGCTGCAGACCGTCTCGACCACGCCCAGCGGCAAGGAACGGCTGCAGTCGCCCGAACAGCGCGAGAAGCTCGACGGGCTCTACGAATGCATCCTGTGCGCCTGCTGCTCGACCGCCTGCCCCAGCTACTGGTGGAATTCGGACAAGTTCCTCGGCCCGGCGATCCTGCTGCAGGCCTATCGCTGGCTGGCCGACAGCCGCGACGAGATGACCGGTGAACGGCTCGACCAGCTGGAAGACCCCTTCCGCCTCTATCGCTGCCACACGATCATGAACTGCGCGAATGTCTGCCCCAAGGGCCTGAGCCCGGCCAAGGCAATCGCCGAAACCAAGAAGATGATCGCCGAACGCGCGATCTGATGGCTCTGCGCGACGAGGTATTCGACCATGGCCCCGACCCGGAAAACCCCGGCTGGCGGCACTGGAACCTGAAGGACGAAACGCTGTTCAACGGCGCGGTGATGGGCAAGCTCATCACCCGGGTGGACGATGACGGGAAGGCGCGGCTGCGCATGTTCCCCGAACGGCGCCACCAGAACCTGCAGGGCATCATCCACGGCGCGGTGACGCTGTCGCTGATCGACATTTCGCTGTTCACCACGATGCACAATATCGGCAGCGGCAATGCCGGACCCTCGGTGACGGTCGAGCTGTCGACGCAGTTCGTGGGCGGCGGCAAGCCCGACATGCCGCTCGACGCGGTGTGCGAGATCGTCCGCGAGACGGGCAGCATGGTGTTCGTGCGCGGCACGGTGGTCCAGGAAGACCACGCGGTCGCCAGCTTCTCGGGCATCGTCAAGAAGATCAAGCCCCGCGCCGCCGCGTGACCGGAATGCTCGCCCGCTACGAGCGGCTCGTCTCGGCGGGCGAATTGCAGGCCGATCCCGACCAGCGCCGTGCCGCCCAGCGGCTCGACCGGCTGCAGAAGGACCTCGAGGCAGATAGCTCGGGCGGGCTGCTCGCACAGCTGTTCAAGCCGAAGAAGGCGCGGCCCGAGGGCGTCTACATGTGGGGCGGCGTCGGGCGCGGCAAGTCGATGCTGATGGACCTGTTCGTCGAGACGCTGGGGATCGCCGAGAAACGCCGTGCGCATTTCCACGAGTTCATGCTCGAGGTCGACCGGCGCATGCGCGAGCGGCGGACCAGCGATCCCGGCGATCCGACCGGCAAGGTCGCGCGCGATATCGCTGCCGATGTGCGCTGCCTCGCCTTCGACGAGATGGTGGTGAACAACACCGCCGACGCGGCGATCATGGCGCGGCTGTTCACCGCACTGATCCGCGACGAGGGCGTGACCGTGGTTACCACCAGCAATCGCCCGCCGCGCGATCTCTACAAGGACGGGCTCAACCGCTCGCTGTTCCTGCCGTTCATCGACCTCGTCGAGGACGAAATGGACGTGCTGCCGCTCAACGGTCCGACCGATTACCGGCTCGACCGGCTGGGAGATATCGCGACGTGGCACGCCCCCTTGGGCGAGGAGGCGACCGCGCAGGTACGCGAGGCCTTTTTCCGCCTCACCGATTACGCGCCCGAGGATGCCGAACACGTTCCCAGCGCCGAACTGGAACTGGGCGGCGGGCGGACGATCCACGTGCCCAAGAGCCTCAAGGGCGTGGGCGTGTTCAGCTTCAAGCGGTTGTGCGGCGAGAACCGCGGGGCGGCGGACTATCTCGCGATCGCGCATGCCTATCACACCGTGATCGTGGTCGGCGTCCCCGCCATGTCACCCGACAATCGCAACGAGGCGATCCGCTTCACCAAGCTGATCGACGCACTCTACGAGAACGGCGTCAAGCTGTTCGTCACCGCGGCGGCCGAACCGGAAGACCTCTACACCGCCGGCGACGGCGCGTTCGAGTTCGAACGCACGGTCAGCCGCCTCAAGGAAATGCAGAGCGCGGATTACATGGCGCGCGGCCACGGGGCAGCCTGACCTCCGGCACCGGGCAGTAACATGGGTGTTTCTTGACGGCTTTCGCGCCGCCCCCACATCGCCCGCATACCGGCGTCAACACCCCGCCGATGTGAGACTGAACCATGATCGATATACGACCCTTCGCCACGCTTGGCCACGCCGACCACGGCTGGCTCGACGCGCGGCACCATTTCAGCTTCGCCAATTACCACGACCCCGACCGGATGGGCTGGGGCAGCATCCGCGTGTGGAACGACGACACCATCGCGGCGCAGAGCGGCTTTCCCCCGCACCCGCACCGCAACATGGAAATCGTCACCTTCGTGCGCAGCGGGGCGATCACGCACCGCGACAGCCTCGGCAATGAAGGCCGCACCGCCGCCGGCGACGTGCAGGTGATGAGCGCAGGCACCGGCATCACCCATGCCGAGATGAATCTCGAGGACGAAGCGACGACGCTGTTCCAGATCTGGATCATTCCCGATCGGCAGGGTGAGCAGCCCGGCTGGGGCCAGCGCGAGTTTCCCAAGGCCACGCGCGAAGGCGGCTTCGAAGTGCTCGCAAGCGGCGATGCCGAAGCGGATGACGCGCTGCCGATCCGGACGGATGCGAAGGTCGCCGCGGCGACGCTGGCGAAAGGCCAGAGCGCGGTCTGGAACACTTCGGGCGAACGCCACCAGTATCTGGTCGCGCCCAAGGGTCGGGTCACGGTCAATGGCCGGGAAGCGCAGCCGCGCGACGGGATCGCCGTGACCGGCGAGAGCGAAATCGTGGTCGAGGCGATCGACGACGCCGAAATCGTGCTGGTCGACGCGCGCTAGGCGCTGGGGGCGAGATGGCGGAGCGATCGCTCCAGCATCAACAGCTGCCACAGCACCCGGCCATGGTCGCTGCGGCCGGAAATATGGTCGTCCGCGAGGCGTGACAGCGCCTTGCGGGCGAACCATCCGCTCCCGGTCAGCAATTCGCTCGCGGCGACCGCCCTCGCCTCGCCCGCCAGCGGACCGCGGAACCACTCCGCCAGCGGGGTCACGAAGCCCTGTTTGCGGCGATAGAGGATGTCTTCGGGCAGATAGCGCTCCATCGTGTGCTTCATCAGCCATTTGCCGGTGGTGCCGCGCAGGCGCTGGCGCTGCGGCAGCCGCGCCGCGAACTCGATCAAGCGGTGATCGAGCAGCGGCTCGCGCGCCTCCAGTCCCGCCGCCATGCTTGTCCGATCGGTCTTGGTCAGGATGTCGCCCGGCAACCAGAACTTGAGATCGGCATATTGCGCCCGGTCGAGCCCGCTGCGCACGGGAGCATCGCGCATCGTTTCCTCGAACGGCTGTTCGGCGCGGTACCTCCCGCGTTCGCGGAGCATGGTATCGCCATACAGCGTCCTGCGCTGCTCGGGCGCCAGAATGGCGAGCGCGCGCGCGTAGCCGGCCTCGCCGCCCGCCGAAAGCGCCAGCAAAGTGGACTTGGCGCGCAGCGGTCGCGGCGCCCAGTCGGCCTTGGGCCACACCTTCCCCAGCGAACCGAACAGCGGCTGGCGCAAGGCGCTGGGCAGCACCGAGCGTGCCTGTTCCTCGCGCGCATGGAACATCTGCCGGCGGTACCCGGCAAACGCCTCGTCGGCCCCGTCGCCCGACAGCGCCACGGTGACATGCTCCCGCGCCAGCTGGCATACGCGCAAGGTCGGCAGCGCGCTGGCGTCGGCGAAGGGTTCGTCGAAGATTGCCGCGATGCTGTCGATCGCATCGAACTGGTCGGCCGATACGATGCGTTCGTGGTGATCGGTGGCGAACAGCTCGGCCACCTGCCGCGCGTATCGGGTCTCATCCACGCTTTCGACATCGAAACCGATCGAGCAGGTGGTCACGGGGCTGTTGCTGGCCTCGCTCATCAGCGCGACGACCGACGAGCTGTCGACACCGCCCGACAGGAATGCCCCCAACGGCACGTCGGCGACCATCCGGCTGCCCACGCCTTCGCGCATGCGGTGCAGCAGCTGCGCCGACAGGTCGCGCGTGCCGCCCTTTTCACGCTCGGCGAAGGACACGTCCCACCACTGCCGCTGAGGCTCCGGCGTACGCCCATGTTCGAGCAGCAGGAAATGGCCCGCAGCGAGCTTCTCGACGCCTTTCAGGACGCTGCGGTGATCGGGGACATAGCCCCAGGTCATGTAATCCTCGATCGCCAGCGGATCGATCGTGCGACGCAGCAGCGGATGGGCAAGCAGGCCCTTGAGCTCGCTCGCGAAGGCCAGCGCCCCGCCTTCGAGCCGCGCGAGATAAAGCGGTTTGACCCCCAGCCGGTCGCGCGCGAGGAACAGCTGGCGCCGGTCGCAGTCATAGAGCGCGAAGACGAACATTCCCTCGAGGCGGTGGAGGCAATCGGGGCCCCATTTCCGCCAGGCGGCAAGAATGACCTCGGTATCGCCATCGGTATGGAACTGCGCGCCGTCCTGGATCAGTTCGCGCCGCAGTTCGCGGTAATTGTAGATCTCGCCATTGAAGACGATAACCGCGCGCCCGTCGGCGGAATGCATCGGCTGCGGCGAACCTTCGAGGTCGATGACCGACAGCCGGCGATGTCCCAGCCCCACTCCGGGCGCGGTCCATACCCCGCTGCCGTCGGGTCCGCGATGCGCAAGCGCATCGGCCATCCGTTCGACCCGCCTGGGATCGACCGGCTTGACCGTTTCGTAATGGAAAATCCCCGCGATGCCGCACATGCGGGGCTGCCTAGACCAGCCGCGCGGCGACGGCAAAGCATCCTGCGGCAAGCAGGATCGCGGCAAGGACGAGATTGCGGTCTGCGCCCGGCCCTTCCCACCGCGCGACATGCGGCAGCGCGGCGATCCCGGCGGCGGTCCAGCCAGCCTCTTCCGGTTCGCGCTCGAACCAGCGCCAGGCCACCCCCAGCACCAGCGCCAGCACCAGCGCGAAGAAAAACCAGCCGTAGACGATATGGTCGAACCCGCCAGCGGCTTCGGCGCCGACATATTGCGCAAGGAAGATCGTCGCCCAGGCGCGGATGCCATTGGCGATGATCGGAACGACGACACAGGCGATCAGGAACCACGCCCTGCGGTTCCAGCTGGCGAAACAGGTATGCGCGACCAGCAGCCCCAATGCGAGCATGGCGACGAGGAACTTCACGCCCGAGCATTCCTCGGCAACGATGAACAAGCCCGCGGGTGTATCGATGAGAATGCCGCTCGCCACCGTTTCGATACCGCTCCACCGGGTCAGCGCGGTGGCGATTTCCGCAGTGACCATCTGCAACGGGGGAATGATTTCGTCGCCGAACGGCACCAGCACGAAGGCATAGGCAAGCGGAAAGCCCAGCACGAGCCCGGCGCGCAGGCCCCACAGCGCCAGCACGGCGCCTTGCAATGCCATCACCGCTCCGCCCTGCGCGATGGTGTTGATCGCGATCTCGCGGCCCACGAACCAGACGGCAAGGCCCAGCACCAGCCATGCGAGCCCGGGCCACCAGCCCCGCAGCCCGGCCCGCGCCAGTTCGTCGCGCCGGATCCACCCGAGCCACGCAATGATCGGCGGGACCAGCAGGATATGGCTGTAGGTGTCGATGTTCCACCACTGATGCGCCATCGCGCGCCATTCCGCGAATGTCAGCGCCACCAGCACGAGCGCGGCGAGCGCCAGCATGGCCCCGGGTATGGCGAACGCGCCCCTGCGCGTGGCAGCTGCGGCCGGACTACTGAGCATCGTGCGGCGCGCCCGCGCAGGCCAGGATTTCGCTCAATGCCCGTTCCACGCTTTCCCAGCTCATCTCGTCGATCACGAACTTGCGGGCCGCCTGTCCCATCTGCTCGGCCCGGGGCGGATCGCCCAGCAGGCCCGTGATCCGGGCGAGCATCGCTGCGCCCTCGGCAGGAGCAATTGCGAAATGGCATCCGTCCCGTGCCTCTATGCCGGTCGCGGCCCCCGGCGTCAGCACCACCGGGCGCGCCATTGCCATCGCCTCGAGCACCTTGTTCTGTACCCCCCGCGCGATCAGCAGCGGCGCGACGACGAGGTCGGCCGATTTGAGGAAGGGTCGCACGTCGGGAACTTCGCCCCAGACCCGGACGCCGTTTTCGCCATGCCGTCTGGTGAGCGCCGGCACCGGGGCACGGCCGACGACATGCAACCGCGCACGGCTGTAGACACGGCGCAGATTGGGCATGACGTTGTCGATCAGCCACTGGGCCGCCGCGACATTGGGAGCGTAGTCCATCTGCCCGGTGAACACGAGCTGCGGATCCTCGCCCTCGTCGAGATCCTGCTGCCGGGCGACGGTTTGCGGATCGAATATCTGCGCGTCGATGCCGTTGCCAAGGGCCAGGCAGGTGGCTGCGCCGGGATCGACCAGCCGCGACGTGAACAGTTCCACCTCGTGCCCGCTGATGAGCAGCACCCGGTCGGCGCGCGCGGCAATGCGTTCCTCTTCGCGCGCGAGCAGCCGGCCCTCGCGCCGGTTGAGCCAGACGCGCCGCCCGGCATCGGCATAGGCTTCGAACTTCGCGCTATCGACATCGCAGAGGTCGACGATCACCCGTCCGGTGAAGCTGTCGGGCACATATTGGGCCATCTGTCCCGAAAAGACGAAGATCGTCTCGATCCGGTGATTGCCCAGCGTCTTGGCGACATAGCGGTGCATCGCGGCATCGTCGAATGCGGTGAGGCTGACCGGCTTGCGTTTCAGCACTGCCTCGGCCCCGGCGAGCGCCAGCGGCTTTTTGCGTTCGATCAGCGCATGGGTGCGCGCCAGCGCGGCGAGCGCCGATTTCTGCGCAAGGTCCGTCTCGGTCTCGCCGAAGGTGCCGACATGGACCGGCCCGCGCTTAACCAATGCCCGCAGCAGATGGTGCGAACGGATCTTGTCCCCGCGGTCGGGCGGGAACGGCACGCGGTGCGCCAGGAACAGTGTTTCGCCCATGCTAGCCAAGCCCGCGGGCGATCCACGGCCCCAGGCGGTTCGCCACCGGCAAGGGGAGCCGCTTCCACAGCGCGATCTTCGCCGAATAGCCGGCATCGGTCGGATCGATATTGCGCGGCGCGGTGCCCGGCGGCGACCATTCGTAATAGGTCAGCGGCGCGGGCGTGAAGCCCCAGTTCTTCTTGAACGCATAGGGCCCACTGCCGGTTTTCGAGCGGCCGAAATCGAACCTCGTGCACCCCCGCCGCCGGGCATGGGTCATCAGTTCGTAATACATGCGCTCGTTTGCCCTCAGTCCGCGCGCGCTCCATGTGCCGCCGCCCCAGAAGGGCATCACTGTTTCCCGGTGATAGAGCGAGAGCACACTGGCCACGGGAAGTTCCCCCTGACGGACGGTAAGGATATCGGCGTCGTCGCCAAACCGGTCGAGCACGGCATCGAACAGTGTCCGCGGAAACACGGGCGTGCCGAGGTTGCGGACGCTCTGTGCATAGACCGCATAATGCGCGGCGCGGTCGGTCTCGGCGGTGCCGGTGGTAACCGTCAGATCGTGCTTGAGGCCCTTGCGTACCTCGGCGCGCGCCTTGCGCGGGATGGCCAGCAGCTGCGCCTCGTCATCGGCCGCCAGCTCGGCGGCGAAATTGGCGTGCTTGCCGCTTATCGTGGTCCAGTCCGCCGGCGCGCTTCCCCCGCGCAGTTCGACGCTGGCCGCGCAAAGGCGGCCGGCCAGTTCCTCTGCCGCGCGGCACAAGCGTCGTGCATCGTCGTCCCGCGCTGCCAGCACGCCGCCACCGACCCCGAAGCCACTGGAAACGAGCGCGCGGCCGAACAGCGGTGAATGCACGTCGCTGAGTGGAAGCCAGCCCGCCAGGCGGCCTCCGCGTTCGGCGATCAGGCCGCGCGCGCTGTTGCCCGTGCCGTGCGCGATGGCCTGCAGCCACAACGGACGATGGAAGACGTCCCCCTCATTCGCCGCGACGAATGCCTCGATCGCTTCCGCTTCGCCCCGATCGGCAAGGTCTGCCTCGCGTATGACGGGAGTGTGCACCATCGGGGCGTTCATGCCGCCCAGTCCAGGCTCCGCGCCTGTTCGCGCGCGGCCAGCGCGTCCATCCGCCCCCATTCGAAATCGCCCAGCAGGCCGGACAGCTTGCCCGCCATTTTGGACAGATTGGTATAGTGGCGCAGTCGCGATCGCAGCGGCGCGCCCGCTACGCGCGGTTGCCCGGGATCGATTTCCCACGGGTGGAAATAGAACACCGCGGGGTGTCCTTCGCGGTTCACCTGCCGGATCGCCCAGCGGCTGAATCCATAGGGCAGGACACGGAAAAAGCCGCCGCCGCCCGCCGCCAGACGTTTCCCGCGCAGCATTGCGGTCGTCACCGGGATTTCGACGAGATCGCTTCCGGAAACCGGCGCGAAGGCAAAGCGCGGCGCCTCGGGCCAGCCATAGTGGTCGTGCACCACCGGCGCGACCGATGACGAATAGGCATAGCCGTGTTCCGCCAGCACGTCATGCGCCCACGCATTGCGCAGAATCGATCGAGAAGCTCGGCGCCCGGTATCCGGTGATCGCCTGCCCGCCCGCATCCTCCAGAATGGCGCGGGCGCGCATGAGGTCGGCGGCGAATTCATCACGGCTCAGCGTGAAGACGCGCGTGTGGTCATAGCCATGGCTGGCAAGTTCGTGCCCGCGATCGACGATGGCGCGCATTGCGGCGGGGTTGCGTTCGGCGACCCACCCCAGCGTGAAGAAGGTCGCCTTGACCCCGGCTTCATCGAACAGGTCGAGGATGCGCGCGACATTGTCGCCCACGCGCAGTTCGAGCGCGTCCCAGTCGCTGCGCGCGATGGTGTTCTCGAACGCGCCGACCTGGAACCAGTCTTCCACATCGACCGACAGGCCGTTGACGACGGTAATCTCGTTCAACGCACCCTCCCCGGCATCACGCTGCGGCGCGCGAACCCTGCGATTCGAAATAGTCGATCATCATCGCGAGCACATGGCGCAGCGAGCGTTCCTGCTCGTCGAGGCGCGCCTCAATGGCCGACAGGCGCTCGCCGGTGTCAGCAGATGCTTCGCCTGCCGTAGGCGCCTTGGCGAGCTTGTCCACTTCCTCGCGCATGGCGCGCAGATGCTTGTCGCGTTCGGCGAAGGCAGCTTCGATCGCCTGAATCTGGTGATCGAGCAAGCCGGTCTGCTGCGGAGCCGCACCGGTGCCCTCATCCGTCGCAGGCTTGCCATCCTTCGCGCCGCCTGTCGCCGCGGTGGCTTCGGCCTGCCGCGCTTCCTGCCTGGCCCGGGCGATCGCTTCGAGCGCGCGGCCATCGCGGTCGGGTCGCGGCTTCGCGACATGGTCTTCGGCCGGTGCCGCATCGCCGGACATCTCCTCGACCACCGTGTCGAGCATCTCGACATCGAGCCGGGACTTTTCCTCGACCGACCCGAGCAGCAGCAACCGGGTCATGACCTGGTTGATCTTGCGCGGAATACCGCCGGTCGCCTTGTGCAGCTTGACCCACATGCTCCCGTCGAGTTCGGGATGGTTGTCCCAGCCGACATGGCGCAGGCGATGCTCGACATAGGGTTCGATCTCGCCCGGCTGCATCGGTTCGAGATGGTGGGCGGCGATGACGCGCTGGCGGAGCTGCTCGAGCTCGTCCGAATGGGCCAGCAATTGCTTGAACTCGGGCTGGCCGAGCAACAGCGTCTGCAGCAGCGGGTGCGAACCGAGCTGGAAGTTCGACAGCATCCGCAGTTCTTCGAGCGCGCCGATCGACAGGTTCTGCGCCTCGTCGACGATCAGCAACGCCCGGCGGCCATTGCGCGCCTCTTCGTGCAGGAACATCTCGATCGCTGCGAGGTCGGCGGCCTTGTCGCCGCCCGCGTCGAGCCCGAAGCTGCGCGCTGCGACATGGATCATTTCCTCGCCATCGAGCGCGCTGGTCACCACTTCGCCCACGGTCATGCGGTCGCTGTCGAGCTTCTGCTTGAGATGGGCCACCAGCGTCGACTTGCCCGAACCGACCTCGCCGGTGATGACGACGAAGCCTTCGCCCTGGTTGAGGCCGTACCCGAGATAGCTCAGCGCCTTCTTGTGCGTGACGCTTTCGTAATAGAACGCCGGGTCGGGCGTGAGCTGGAAAGGACGCTCGCTGAAACCGTAATATTCTTCGTACATCTGCGCAGTCCTATCAGAAATCGTACCGCAGGCCGAGCAGGGCCGATGCAGTGGTGAAATTGTCGGGCGCGATATCGCTGTCGAGCATCGAGATCGCCACCGCCGCGCGCGCCGAGAGATTGCGGATGACCTCTTCGCTGTAGCTGGCCGATCCGCCAATCGCGGTCACATCTTCGGCGCCCGCCGTTCCGCTTTCGAAACGGTTGGCATAGCTGTTGACCGAGAAGCGGCCGCGCTGGCCGACCGGGCCGGACAAGCCGGCCGTCACGTAGTAGCTTTCATCCACGAGGCCGTCGGCCAGTTCGAGCACCGTGCCGGGCGCACCGATGAATGTCCGGCGATCGTAGCCCGCGCCGATGCTGGCGGTCATGCGGCCGATCTGGCGGCTGTAGCTGCCGACCACGCCGCGGCCCCGGAAGACCGAAGAGCGGAGCGAACCGAACAGGCCGTCGAGGCAGCCGCCGCCGTCGATCGAATTGACGCAGCCGGTCAGCTCGCCCGTGACCGGATCGCGCGAGACGGTGAAATCCGTGGGCAATGCAGCGAGCGAATTGTTGAGCCGGCCGCCGAAGCCCTGGATGCCGTCATAGACACCGATCTGCAAACTGCTGCGGCTGCTCGGCCGCCAGCTGAAGCTGCCGTAGAAGGTTTCGCTGTCATAGCGATGGCCGAACCGCGCTTCGAGCTGCGTCCGGCTGCTGGGCGACCATACGACCCCGACATCCCAGATGAGGCCGCTGGCTTCATAGGCGATGATCCGCGGGCTGGCTTCATTGGTGATGAAACGGCCATTTTCGCCGATAACCGGGTTGCCCGCGGCATCGCGCACCGCATCGCGGCTCGACACTTCGACGTCCTCGATGCCCGCACCCGCGACGATTGCCAGCGTCGGCGTGACGGGAACGGTCACGTCGCCGCGGACATAGGCATCGCGCACGCGCTGATCGAGGTTGGAGACATCTTCCTGGTAATAGCCGGCACCGACCCCGAGGCCGACCGGGAGCGGCTGGCCGGGACGCGTGCCCGCGCGCACGCTGGCGCTGTGCGAAACGCTTTCGTCGAACAGGTCGGCAGCGGTGCCTGTGGCGGTGATGAAATCGGGGCTGTCGACGCGCGTATAGCCGATACGGTAGTTCGCGTTCACTTCGACATCGCCCGCGCGCGTCTGCAGTGTGGGTCCGGCATAGGCGGAGTATGTCTGGGTCGAAAGCGTATCGTCGACGATCGGATTGATCACCGAACGGCCCTGCGCATCCACGCGCGTGCTGCTGGCCAGCGCGCCCGCTTCCACCGTCAGGACGCGCGGAATGATCGAGGCATAGCCGCGCGCCACGCCGGTGATCGTATCCGAATCGGCGCCGTTGGACTGGTGCGCGAAATTGCGTTCGTAACGCACCGACACGCTGCCGCCGTTGTTGCGCCCAGCGATCGAGGCGTCGACCCCTGCGGCAAGTTGCGTGTAGGTTAGCACGTCGCTGCCCGGCGATATCTGCCAGCTCGCCAGCGAATTGGCCTCGATATAGGGATCGATGCTGGTGCGCCCGCGGCCAGTGGACACGCCTTCGGCCGCGCTGCCCGCCGAACCGCTGTCGGCCCCCTGGTAGGACTGGGCCTGCAGCGGCACGGCGCCAAACAGCGCAACAGCCGTCGCGGCGCTTGCCAGATAGGGTGTTTTCATTCGGTAGATCATGGGCTTACTCGCCATATCCGTAATAGGTTCCGAACCTGCGCCCGCTGGGGCTGAAGGTCGCATCGTTGAGCAGCAGCTTGATGTCGGGACAGGCCGAAAGCAGGTCGACCGCATCTTCCAGCGCCGCGCGCCCGGTCAGATCGGCGCGGGCGACCAGCAATGCCTGGCCCACCTGCTTGGCAAGCTCGGCAGCCGGCGTCGCGGCGAGTGCCGGCGGGCTGTCGAACACGATGATCCGGTTGCGCGCGCCGCGCGTGAGCTGGTCGAGCACATCGCGGGTGCGTTCGCTCGAAAGATATTCGCTGTCACGTCCGGTGCGCTTGCCTGCAGGCAGGACGAACAGCCCGGGAATATCGGTACTGACGACGAAATCCGCGACCTGCGCAGCAGGGTCGGACAGCACGTCCATGAAGCCCGCGGATTCCTGCAGGCCGAGTTTCTCCATGACCGACGGATTGCCGAAATCGGCATCCGCCAGCAGCACTTCCATGTCGCGTTCACCCGCCAGCGCGATGGCGAGATTGAGCGCGCAGAAGGTCTTGCCCTCGTTGGGGTGCGGCGAACAGACCAGCACGCGGCGCGCCAGCTGGCTGCCCTCCGTCTTGGTGGTGGCCAGCACCTGGCGCTTCACGATGCGGAATTCCTCGAGCAGCGTCGATGCCCCGCCATCGGGATCGATCAGGCCCTGCTCGCGCAGCATGGCGCGCACGATTTCACGTTTTGGCCCGGTAAAGGCGACCACCGGGTGGTCGGGTTCCACATCGGCGGGTGGAGCCGCGGCTGGCTCGGGAACGGTGGACGCATGCGCATCGCTCGCGCGGCGCTGCGGTACGGGCGCCGGCGCGGGCGTCGGCGTCACCTCGATGGTCCGCCGCGGGGCGAATTTCTTCGCCTTGTCGCTGTCGAGCTTGGCCGGAACCGCGGCGGGAATCAGTCGGTCGAAGCCGAAGGTGCCGCTGGCGCGTTCGAGAAGCGATGCCCGCTTGGGCTTGCCATCGTCATCGTTCGACGGCTCTATCTGCGTGGGTTTGTTCACTGCCATGTTCCCTCAGGCCACCGATCCGACCTGGACGATTTCGACGACCAGCAGCAGGAAGCATACCGCCCCCAGCGCACCGACACCGGCGAAGAATTGCTTCAGACGGAGTTTCTGGTGCTTGCGCGCCGCTTCGGTGACCGAACGCGAAATCGTCCCGATCACCGGCAGGTCGAGCGAGCGCTCGAGCTTGTCCGCGGTGGTGAAGCTCGAACGGAGCTGGCCGAGGACGAATGCGGCCCCCGCGCCCGCGCCGAGGCCGACGATCAGCACGCCCAGCAGCAGCAGCGGCCGGTTGGGAGCCGCGGGATTGCGCGGCGCGGTGGGCGGGTCGATCACCTCGAACTGGAACGCGCTGCGTTCGGTTTCGACCTGCCCGCGCAGCCGCATTTCCTCGCGGTCGTTGAGCAGGTCGTCATACTTGTCCTTCAGCACTTCGTAGTCGCGGCTGATGCGATTGGCTTCGGCCGCCACGGCAGGCTCGTTGGCCTGCGCGGCGATCAGCGCGGAAATGTCCGATTGCACCGCCGCCTTGCGGGCCTGCAGCGCCTGCACATTGGCCTGGCGTTCGGCGCGGATCGACATCAGCGAAGTGTAGGCCGGGTTGGGCGAACCGCCCGAACCCGCCGGTTCGCTGGCTGCCTGTTCGCGCAGCGAGGCGATCTGGCGCTGCTGCGCCTGCACGTCGGGATGGCTGTCGGTCAGGCCGCGCGCACGCATGGCCGAGAGGTTCGATTGCGCCTGCATCAACGCCCCGCGTGCGCCCCCGCCCCCGGCGGTCACGATGCTGCGCGGCGTGCTGGCGATCTGGCCGTTGATGGCCGCCAGCGCGCTTTGCGCCGCGGCGATATCGGCATCGATCCCGCGCATTTCGGTGCGCATCGTCTGCAAGCGACCGGTCACGGTGCCAGTGCCGCCGATCAGGTCGGGGTGTTCCGCCTCGAAGGCCAGGCGCCGCTGTTCGGCGGCTTCGAGCTCGGCCTTGCGGTCGTCGAGCTGCTGGTCGAGAAACGCGATCGTATCGGCGACATCGCCGCGGTTGCCCGCGATGTTCGATTCGCGGAAGATATCGATCAGCTTCTGGACCACGTCTTTCGCCAGCGCGGCGTTCTCGGCATCGCTCAGGCTCGACTTGCCGACCGTCGCGGTGATCGTGAACAGATTGTCCTGCTCGCTCTCGACCACGATGTTCTCGGTCAGGCTCTGCACCGCGCTCTGCATCTCATTGTCGGTGGCGACTTTCTCGCCCAGCTTGGTGCTGCGTACCACGCGCTCAAGATTGACCGCGCTGACCAGCGTCTGGCGGACCTTTGTGATCGCCTGCTTGCCGTCGCCGGAAATCTCCAGCTGCTCGGACAGGACATCCTCGAGCTCGACATAGATCCGCGCCCGGCTTTCATAGCTGTTGGGGATGAACGCAACCGCCAGCCAGCCGAGGATGCACACGGCCCAGGCCACCGCGAGCGCAAGCCAGCGGCGGTTCCACACCGTATGCAGCGCGCTGCGAAGTTCTTCGACGACTTCCTGCATGCCCCCGCAGTCCCCTAGAAGGTGCTTTCGGGGATGATGATCACATCACCCGGCTGCAGCAGTACATTGGCCTTGCTGTCGCCCCGCTTGAGCAGATCCGTCAGGCGCAGCGCATATTCGCGCTGGCGGCCAAGCTGCTTGTCGAAGCGGATCAGCTTGGCGCGATTGCCGGCGGCGAACTCGGACAGGCCGCCGACCGCGATCATCGCGTCGAGCACGGTCATGTTCGCGCGGTAGGGCAGCGAGGCCGGCTGCGCCGTGGCGCCGACAATGCGGATCTGCTGGCTGAAGGTCCCGGCAAATTCGTTGACGATGACCGAGACCAGCGGATCCTCGATATACTGGCTGAGTTGGAGGCGGATATCCTCCTCGAGCATCGATGGTGTCTTGCCCACCGCCGGCATGTCCTTGACCAGCGGGATGGTGATGCGGCCATCGGGGCGCACCTGGATCTTTTCCGCACCCAGTTCGGGATTGCGCCAGACATGGATGGTCAGCTGGTCGAGCGGACCGATCACATATTCCTCGCCCGGGCCTTCCTGCATGGCGACGAAAGTCGCGGGGGAAGCTCGGTGTTGCCGCCGGCGGCACAGCCCGCCAGCATCAGCATGGGTGCGGCGCATCCGGCAAAAAGCAAGCTTGGTCGGTTCAAACGCATGTATCTATCCCGGCATCTGTCCACGGCCGTTTCGGACGCCGATTGCGCCCGTTGGCCCCTGTTTGGGAAGACTATTGCCCAAGAAAGGTGAACATACAGTTAGCCATAGCGCCCGGGAACCGCAGAAACCGCAGGATTCGCGGGCCTTACCCCGCCACGTTCACACCAGCATTTCAGCCGCCGGCCCCTGTCCGAGGAAGGCGCTGGGTGACGCGCTCGCGCCATAGGCACCCGCGCAGAACACCGCGACCAGATCGCCCACCTCGGCGCGGGGCAGATGCGCCTTGTCCGCAAGCCGGTCGAGCGGGGTGCACAGGCAGCCGACCACATTGGCGGTTTCTTCCGGTTCGGCGGCGAAGCGGCTGGCGATCGCCACCGGGTAATTGCGCCGGACCACCGTGCCGAAATTGCCCGAGGCCGCCAGCTGGTGATGCAGGCCGCCATCGGTAATCAGATAGGTTTCGCCGTAGCTGTCCTTGCGATCGACGATACGTGTGAGATAAACCCCAGCTTCGCCAACGAGATAGCGGCCGAGTTCAAGAAAGAGTTCAGCATCGGCCAGCGTCTCGGGCAGGTGCGCGAAGCGGTCGTGCAGGGCGGCCCCTACGGCAGCTATGTCCAGCGGCTCGTCACCCGGGAAATAGGGAATGCCGAAGCCGCCCCCCATGTTGAGCTTGGGCAGCTTGACCCCCGCCTCGCCCGCCAGGCGATCGGCGCAGTCGAGCACTTTCGCCTGCATGTCGATCACCGCTTCGGCCGACAGTGCCTGGCTGCCGGTAAAGATATGCAATCCGCGAAATTCGCAGCCTGCCGCAATGATCCGCGCGATCAGTGCCGGCACCCGTTCGGCATCGATCCCGAATGGCTTGGGGCCGCCGCCCATCTTCATCCCCGATCCCTTGAGTTCGAAATCGGGATTGACGCGGATCGCCATCCGCGGCGTCTTGCCGAGCCGCGCTGCGATACCCAGCGCGCGGTCGGCCTCGGCCTCGCTTTCGAGGTTGAGCGTGACGCCTGCGGCAATAGCCGCTTCCAGTTCGCTGTCGCGCTTGCCCGGCCCGGCGAAACTCACCCGCGTCAGGTCGAAACCCATTGCCCGGACCATTTCCAGCTCGCCGCCCGATGCGATATCGAGCCCGTCCGCTAGCGTCGAGACATGGTCAAGAACCGGCGCGAAACTGTTGGCCTTGATTGCATAATTGATCTTGATCCGGTCGGGCATCGCCGCGCGCAGATCGGCAAGGCGGTGCGTTATCAAATCCTTCGAATAGACGAACAGCGGGGTCCGCCCCGCTGCCTCCACCCAATGACTGGCGGGCTTGCCGCCGATGGCCAGCTCGCCGCCGATCGCGGTATAGCCCGCGGGAATGGGTCCCAGCGGCTTCATGCGCCGATCTCCGCGGCGATCGCGGTCCGGTCGAGTTTGCCGTTGGGATTGAGCGGCAGCGTGTCGCGCCAATGGATCACGTGCGGTTGCATGAAATTGGGCAGTTCCTTCTGCAGGGCCTTGCGAAGGCCGTTTTCGGGGTCGTCCGAGCCTACGGCAGGACGCACGACGAGATGGATCGCGTGACCGAGGCGTTCGTCCTGGACCCCGAGCGCGACCGCTTCGGCCACCAAGCCGCTCGCCACGGCAGCGCTCTCGATCTCCTGCGGACTGATACGGTTCCCCGCGCTCTTGATCATCGCATCGCGCCGTCCGACGAAATGGAGCAGCCCGTCCGCATCGCGCAAGACCCGGTCGCCCGACCAGACGGCCGTGCCGCCATATTCGGACATCGCCGGGGCCGGCTTGAAGCGTTCGGCTGTACGCTCGGCATCCTGCCAGTACCCCTGCGCCACCAGCGGTCCGCAGTGCACCAGTTCGCCTTCCTGACCCGGTCCGGCCAGCGAACCACTGTCGGCCATCACCAGTATCTCGGCGAAGGGAATGGCCCGGCCCATCGACGTCGGATGGGTATCGACCAGCGCCGGATCGAGATAGGTCGAACGGAATGCCTCGGTCAGGCCATACATCGGAAAAAGTTGTGATTGCGGGAACATGCCGCGCAAATTTCGTACGAGGTCGAGCGTCAGCGCGCCGCCGGAATTGGTCAGCCGCCGCATGCTCCCGATCGCCTCCGCAGGCCATTCGACGTCGGTCAGTTGCAGCCACAGGGGCGGCACCGCAGCGAGCGTCGTCACCGCATGCCGGGCGCAGGCTTTCGCCACATCGCGCGGGAAGAGATAATCGAGCGGGACCACGCAGCCCCCCGCATACCAGGTCGATAGCAGCTGGCTCTGGCCGTAATCGAAACTCAGCGGGAGCACCGCCAGCGTCACGTCGTCCTCCGCCATGCCGAGGTAATGCGCCACGCTGACCGCGCCCAGCCACATATTCGCATGGCTCAGCATGACGCCCTTGGGCCGGCCGGTCGAACCGCTGGTGTAGAGGATGGCCGCCAAGGCGTCCGGATCGTGCGCGGATGGCCCTGCATGGTCGCCCTGCGCTTCGGCCAGCGCGAAGACATCGGCTTCGTCGATCGGCGAACACGCTGGCGGCAGGTCCGCGTCCTCCAGCGTGGCCAACCGTGCCCTGGTCCCCATCAGCAACACCGCGCCGCTGTCAACAAGGATATGCGCGACCTGCGCGCGCTTGAGCAACGGGTTGATCGGGACGTGCACCACGCCCGCGCGGGCCGCGGCGAGCGGCAGCAGGCAGGTCAATTCCCCCTTCGCCGCCCAGCTGGCGACACGCGCGCCCGCCGGCACACGGCCCGCGAGCCAGCCTGCAAGCAGGCCCACTCGCTTTCTCAGCTCGGCATGGGTAAGCGTACGCTCGCGCAGAACGAGCGCAGGCGCATCGTCTCGCCCGCGCTCGGCCAGTCGATCGAGCGGCTGCGGCGTGGGATCAGGCATTAACGCTCCTGAGTGAGGGAAATCCGGTGGACATCGCGGTCAGCTATCACGAGAGCCTTACCAAACTGCAAGCGCTGGATTGGCCGCAGGACGGTCCTTTCGACAGGCTGGAGTGGTTCGGCCTGCTCGGCCCCGTGCTGGCCGCCATGGCCGAGCGCGGGGATGAGCGCGTGCTGCTGCCGCTGCGGCGCGAACATGAACACCTCGCCAGCCTGACCTACTGGTTCAGCTTCAGCTGGCGCCCGCTGGGCCGTTCGCAAGCCCTGCTCACCGCCCTCGCCCGCGACCTGCGGCGACAGGCCGGCCGCATCGTGCTTGCCCCCGTTCCCGGCGAGGACGGCAGTGCGGACGCGCTCGATCAGGCGTTCCGCGAGGCCGGCTGGCTGGTCTTTCGCAGCGCATGCGATGAAAACCACGTGCTCCCGGTCGAAGGCCGCAGCTTTGCCGAATACTGGGCCGCGCGCCCGGGCAAGATGCGGACCACGCTCAAGCGCAAGGCGCGCAAGGTCGAGGTGAAGATCCTCACCCGGTTCGACGAGGCGGCCTGGGCCGACTATCAAGCGGTCTATGCACAAAGCTGGAAGCCGCGGGAGGAACGCGCGGATATCCTCGAGGCGTTTGCCCGCGCGGAAGGCGCTGCCGGCCGGATCCGGCTGGGGCTCGCCTATGCCGCTGGCGAGCCGGTCGCGGCGCAGTTCTGGACGGTGGAAGGCGGTACCGCCTATATCCACAAGCTGGCGCATATCGAGGCGGCCAAACCGCTTTCGGCGGGGACGACGCTGAGCGCGGCGCTGTTCGAGCGGGTTATCGATACGGATGGCGTGTCGCTGGTCGATTTCGGTACCGGCGCTGATGCCTACAAGCGCGACTGGATGGAAGCGAACCGGCCGCGCTACCGGCTCGATTGTCTCGACTGGCGCCAACCGCGGGCCTGGCCGGCCATCGCCAGGGCTTGGGTCCGCCACCTTGCACCGCACAATAGGCCCAGCTAAGGGCAGCGCCTCCAAACCAGGGCCAAAGGCAGGGGAAGCCGAGGAAATGAACGCCGAAACCGCACACGCCGCACCGACCGGGCCGAGCCGCAGCGACATCGACCAGACGCTGCGCGCGATCCTGCGCGACGTTCTCGGCCTCGACCAGGCGCAGGTCGACGGCTTCGATGGCGATACCGGGCTGTTCGGCCACCTTCCCGAACTCGACTCGATGGCCGTCGCGGGCCTGCTTACCGAAATGGAAGACCGGCTCGACATCGTCATCGAAGACGAGGACGTCGATGGCGAAATGCTCGAAACCTACAGCGGCCTGCTGGCTTTCGCCGAAGCCAAGGTCGTCGAAAGCTGACCGCGCACATGTATGTCACATGGCCTTGCCCGCTGCCGGACGGCACGTCGGGCGAGGAAATGGCGCTGTGCTTCGAACAACGGCGGTCCCGGCGCTTGCTGGTGATTCCCCCGCTGTTCGATGAAGCCAACAAGTTCCGCCATCAATTCTCTGAAATCATGCGCAGACTCGATGAAGGCGGCGTGGATTGTTTCCTCCCCGACCTGCCCGGCTGCAACGAAAGCATGGCGCCGCTACAGGCGCAGACGCTCGCCGGCTGGCGGCAGGCGGTCGGAGCAGCTGCCGCGCATTTCGGTGCCGCGCATGTCCTTGCGATGCGTTCGGGCTGCTGGCTGGTGCCCGATGACATGCCCGCCGCGCTCCATGCTCCTGCAAAGCCTGCACAGGTCCTGCGCAACATGCTGCGCGCACGGGTGCTGGCCGCAAAGGAAACCGGGCATCCGGAAACCGCCGAGGCACTGCTCGACGATGCGCGGTCGAACGGCATCGTGCTCGCGGGCTGGCAGCTCGGCGCCGAGCTGGTCGGCGAACTGGAAACGGCAGTTTACGATCCTTCGCCGCGGCACCGGGTCGTCGAACAGGCCGAGCTTGGCGGGCGGCCGCTGTGGCTGCGCGCCGAAAACGATTTCGATGCCGCGCAGGCCGACACGCTCGCGGCGATCGTGATGGCAGAAATGGCCGACCGATGAGCAGGTTGCATCTTACCTTCGAATGCCGCGAGCAGCGCTGCGGTGCCACGCTGGACAGCGCCCCGGGTACCACCGGGCTGCTGATCGTCAGCGGGGGCAACGAGATACGCGCGGGCGCGTTCAACGGCCAGTCGCAGCTTGCCGCCTCGATCGCGCGCGCCGGTTTCCCGGTGTTCCGCTTCGACCGGCGCGGGATCGGCGACAGTGAGGGCATCAATCGCGGGTTCCGCCGCTCGGGCCGCGATATCGCGGCCGCGCTGCTCGCCTTCCGCGCAATCGCTCCGCAGGTCCAGCGCGTGGTGGCATTCGGCAATTGCGATGCTGCCAGCGCCCTCATGCTGGCCGGGGGCGCGGAATGCGATGCCCTGGTCCTCAGCAACCCGTGGACGATTGACGAAAGCGAAGACAGCACCCCGCCGCCCGCGGCCATCCGTTCGCGCTATGCACAAAAACTCAAGAACCCGCAGGAACTTGCCCGGCTCCTTTCAGGCGGTGTCGACCTAAAGAAACTGTCGCGCGGGATGGTCAAGGCGATGCGCCCGCGCAGCACCCCCTCGTCGCTCGCCGACCAGATGAAGAGTGGGCTCGACGGCTTTGGCGGGCCGGTCCGCTTCCTGCTCGCCGAAGCCGATCGCACTGCGCAAGTCTTTGCCGAGCGCTGGGATGCAGACGATGACCGGATCGCGCGGTGCCCGGGGGCGGATCACGCCTTTTCGGATGGCGAAGCGCGCGCCTGGCTGCGCGCCCGCCTGCTCGAAACGCTGCGTGCCTACCGGGTGAAGTAGCTCGACAGCTCGACATGCGTCGACCAGCGGAACTGGCCCACGGGACGTAGCTTTTCGAGCCTGAACCCCGCCTCGACCAGCGTCCTCGCATCGCGCGCCCAGCTGGCAGGGTTGCAGCTGACATATGCCACGCGCGTGGCATCGCTGGCAGCAATCTGCGCCACTTGGTCGCGCGCACCCGCGCGCGGCGGATCGAGCAGGATCGCGCCGAAGCGCCCGGCTTCCTCGGGCTGCAAGGGATTGCGGAACAGGTCGCGGTGCAGCGCGAGCACGGGCACACCGCGGATGTTGGCTGCGGCCTTGCACGCCAGATGCGCGTCGCGCGCGGCCTCGACCGCCAGCACCTTGCGCGGCCCCGCCAGCGCGAACGCAAAGGTCCCGAGACCCGAAAACAGATCCGCAATCGTCGTCGCCCCGTTGAGGAAGGCGCGTGCATCGCCGACCAGCACGCCCTCCCCATCCTTGGTGGGCTGCAGGAAACTGCCCTGCGGGAAGGGCACCGGGAACGAGCCGAGCGTGACCGTCAGCGGCTGCGGTTCCCACACGGTCTCGGGGCCGAAACCGCGATCGAGCGAGAGCCGGGCGAGCGCATTGGCGCGCGCGAAATCGAGCAGCGCCTCGGTCGCCGCGAGGCCATCCGCCTCGATCCCCTTGAGCGTGCAGTCCACGCCTTCGTCGACCAGCGTGAGTTCGATATCGACCGGCTGGCGTGCCCCATGTTCGGCAACCAGCGAACGCAGCGGCCCCACCAGTGCGAAAAGCTCGGGAACGAGGATATGGCATTCGCGCATGTCGACGATGCGATGCGCCCCGCCTTCGCGAAAACCGAGCACTGCACCCCGAGCGGTGCGCAGCGCGTGCAGCGTCGCGCGGCGCCGCGAATTGGCTGGCGAGAGATGCGTCGGCAGCACCTCGCCGATGGCAATGCCCTGCCCTTCGGCGGCATGGACGACCCGGTCGGTAACGAACTGGCGCAGCGCGGTTTCATCGGCCTGCTGCAACTGGCAGCCGCCGCATTCCGGGAAATGGCTGCACGGGGGCGTGACATGATGCGGCCCGGCAACCAGCGTCCCATCGGCGGCAACCGCGTCGCCGGGTACAGCGCCCGCGACGTGGCGGCCCGATGCCGTGATGCCGTCACCGCGGGCGGCGATCCGTTCGATGATCTCGCTGTCGCTCACAGGAATGTCTCCATTGCGGTCCGGACCGCCCGGGCCAGCTCGCCGGCAGTAAAGGCAGGGCCCGCGCGCCGCGCCGCTTCGTGATGCAACCACACCGCTTCTTCGCCAGCGCGGCGCGTATTGCCGTGTACCGCGAGCCGCGAAGCGAAGATGCCGGCAAGGACGTCGCCGGTGCCCGCGACCGAAAGCCAGCTGGACCCGCGCGGGAAGAATGACGTCATGCCGCCAGCCACGAGTATCGTGTCTGCGCCCTTGGCCAGCACGGTTATCCCGGTGACGTCATGAAGCCGCCGTGCGCGGTCGAGCTTGCACTCCGCCGTGACGCCGAACGCCTCGCACAGCGCCGCCAGTTCGCCTTCATGCGGGGTAACGCACAGATTCGAAGCATCGGCCTCCGCCAGTAGCTTCGCATCGAGCAGATGCAGCGCGTCGGCGTCGAGCACCGCCGGCAGCCCCCGGCCGAGGACCGCCGCGAGCCTTGAACGGGCAGCGCCGTCGCGTCCCAGCCCGGGGCCGACCAGGAGCGCCGCGATCCTCTCATCCGCAATGGCCCCGGCGAAATCCCCCTGCTCGATCACCAGTTCGGCGGGGGCATCGGGATGCGCGTGTTCGCTGAGCAATTTCACATAGCCCGCCCCCGCGCGCATTGCCGCCTCGGACGACAGCAACGGTGCGCCGGGCATCGCGCCCGCGACGATCGCGAGCAGGCCCCGCCGGTATTTGTGGGCATCGGCGGCCGGAGCGCCGAGATGCGGCGGCGCGGCAAACGCCGCCGTTCCGCCCCCGGTCTCTATCCCGATCGGAACACGTCGCAGGGCCCCCATCCGGGCAACCGCCGGCATCAATGCATGCGCCTGTTTCCATGCCCCGAGCGCCAGCGTGAGATCGTAGCGGGGGAGCGGTCCGAGCACCCGGCCGCTGTCGCTTTCGACCGCGCTGGGTACGTCGATTGCGATACGATAACAGTCATTTGCCTTTAGATCTTCGAGCAGTTCGGCAAAAGGGCCCTCGACTGTGCGGGAAAGCCCGTAGCCGAACAGGCAATCAACCACCACGGGGTGCTGCGGCCGGGCCGCTTCGCTCACGGGACCCTCGTAATGCGCCCGCCCGGTGCGCGCCGCAGTGCTGGAGGGTTCGCGCGGCGCGATCACCTCGACCGCATAGCCTGCGCCAAGCAGGCATTGCGCAATAACATAGCCGTCGCCGCCATTGTTGCCCGGCCCGCACAGCACCGTCACGCCGCGCCCGGCAGCGGCGCGCATGACCCACAGCGCCGCGCCGCGACCGGCGCGTTGCATCAGTTCCCATTCGCTGGTCCCGGCATCCACTGCGGCACGCTCGGCGGCGCGCATCTGCTCGACCGTTAACACGGGCTCACTCATCGGCCGGGTTCCTTCCAGCGGTAGCGGTCGTCGCCGATCATCAGGACAATGTCGCCCCCCTCGCGCTTGCTCGTCGCGATCTGCGACCCGTCGGATTCGGCGAGGCCGGCGGGGGTGTCCGCAGGCACCAGCGTCCGGAAACCGCCATCGGGATGCCGCATGACATACACCGCGCCTGTGCCCTCGCCTCTCTGGACCAGGCGGCATTCGCTGGCAAAGTCGCTCGCGCCGCCGAGCGCGCAGGCGACGCTGGTGCCGCCCTCGCTCTCGATCCCGGGGGATACATCGCAGGCGGCCAGCGCCAGCGCCGCCAGCGGCGCGCATGAGAGGGATCTTGGTTTGACCATCCGCCGCCGCTGCCACGCGCGCGGCCGCGGGGCAAGTGTCAGCGCTTTTTCAGCTGCCCGACATCGCGGATGGCCCCGCGTGCGGCGCTGGTGGTCATGGCGGCATAGGCCTCGAGTGCGGGCGAGACGCGCCGGTCGCGCGGCTTGACCGGCTGCCACCCGCGCTCTTCCATCGCGGCGCGCCGCTCCGCCAGCACGTCGTCGGGCACGGCCAGGGTGATCGTACGCTGGGGAATCGAGATTTCGATCAGATCGCCCTCTTCGACCAAGCCGATGGTCCCACCCTCGGCGGCTTCGGGCGAGACATGGCCGATCGACAGCCCCGATGTGCCGCCCGAAAAGCGTCCGTCGGTCAGCAGCGCGCAGCCTGCGCCGAGCCCCTTCGACTTGAGGTAGCTGGTCGGATAGAGCATTTCCTGCATGCCCGGCCCGCCGCGCGGCCCTTCGTAGCGGATCACCACCACGTCGCCTTCGACCACCTGCCCGGTGAGGATCGCGGTGACCGCATCGTCCTGGCTTTCGTAAACCTTCGCCGGACCCGAGAAGTTCAGAATGCTCTCGTCGACACCCGCCGTCTTCACGATGCACCCGTCGCGCGCGATATTGCCGTAAAGCACTGCCAGTCCGCCATCCTTGCTGAAGGCGTGCTCGGCACTGCGGATCACCCCGTTTTCGCGGTCGAGATCAAGTTCGGGCCAGCGGTTGGACTGGCTGAAGGCGGTCTGCGTCGGCACCCCGCCCGGCGCGGCGGCAAAGAAATTGCGCACCGTGTTGTTCTGTGTGCGGCCGATATCCCAATCGTCCAGCGCATCGGCCATGGTCGGGCTGTGGACGGTCGGCAGCGCGGTGTGGAGCAGCCCCGCCTTCTCGAGTTCGCCGAGGATCGCCATGATGCCGCCGGCGCGGTGCACGTCTTCCATGTGGACATCGTCCTTGGCAGGCGCGACCTTCGACAGGCAGGGCACCTGGCGGCTTAACCGGTCGATGTCCTTCATGGTGAAATCGACCCCGGCTTCATGCGCGGCGGCCAGCAAGTGCAGCACGGTGTTGGTCGACCCGCCCATGGCGATATCGAGGCTCATCGCGTTTTCGAACGCCTCGAAGCTGGCGATGGTGCGCGGCAGGACGCTTGCGTCGTCTTCCTCGTAATAGCGCTTGGCGAGCGCCACCACGAGCCGTCCCGCGCGTTCGAACAACCCCTGCCTGTCGGCATGCGTCGCCAGCGTGGACCCGTTGCCGGGCAGCGAAAGGCCGAGCGCTTCGGTCAGGCAGTTCATAGAATTGGCAGTAAACATGCCGCTGCACGATCCGCAGGTCGGGCAGGCGTTCTGCTCGATCGCGGTCACTTCCTCGTCGGTGTAGCTCTCATCCGCCGCCGCGACCATCGCATCGACCAGGTCGAGCGCGACTTCCTTGCCCTTCACCACGACCTTGCCCGCTTCCATCGGCCCGCCCGAGACGAACACGCTCGGGATGTTGAGCCGCATCGAGGCCATCAGCATGCCCGGCGTAATCTTGTCGCAGTTCGAGATGCAGACCATCGCATCGGCGCAATGCGCATTGACCATATATTCGACGCTATCGGCAATCAGGTCGCGGCTGGGCAGCGAATAGAGCATGCCGTCATGCCCCATGGCGATGCCGTCATCGACCGCGATGGTGTTGAATTCCTTGGCCACGCCGCCCGCGGCCTCGATCTCGCGCGCGACCAGCTGGCCGAGGTCCTTGAGGTGGACATGGCCCGGGACGAACTGCGTGAAGCTGTTCACGACCGCGATGATCGGCTTGCCGAAATCGCCGTCCTTCATGCCCGTGGCGCGCCACAATCCGCGCGCGCCGGCCATGTTGCGGCCGTGGGTGGTGGTGCGGGAACGATAGGCAGGCATGATATTGGTCCGGTCGGCTTCGGGGAGGAGGACAGACTAGAGGATCGCGGGTGCGGGTCGAAGCGGAAAATCTTTACGCGAAGCTAGATGCGGGATTTGCGCGCTGGGGTCCGGAGGAACCTTCGGGCCCGCATCCGCCGCGTCGCCCCTGCGGAGGCAGTAGCCCAGATGCCCTTCGTTCTTTAACGCCGCGTCAGCTGGATCCCTTCCTTCGCGGGGATGACGGGAAAGCGGAAGGAAACCTGTCTTCGCGTCTGGGGTGCGATATCGACGCTCCGCAAACCGCGAGCGACGAAGCGCCTCCTCAGACCTCGAGCGCGACGCGGCCCATCACATCGGCCAGCAGCGTCGCCCAGCGCGCCTGTCCAGCGGCGGTGCCGATCTGGTCCTGGCGGATTTCGACCGTGCAATAGGGGATGCCCTGCGCCTCGGCGTGGCGGTCCATCGTCGCATTGAGCTGCTTGCCGGAATAGGGCTGGTTGTCGCCCACATTGAGGCCCTGCTCGCCGAACAGGCGGATCGCATGCCGCGCCGCGCGGTCGTCCTGGTTGTAAAGCAGCGCGACTTCCCACGGGCGCTGTTCGTCGCTGGTCGCCATTTTCGGCGTGAAGCTGTGCAGCGCCAGGATCAGGCGCGGCTGGGCCCGCGCGATCAGTTCGGCCAGCGCGGCATGATACGGACGGTGGAACCGGTCCAGCCGGGCTTCGACATTGGAGCCGATATTGCCGGGGATCAGCGTCCCGTCGCTCTCGCTCGGCACCGCTGCGGGATCGTCCTCGCGCCGATGCAGGTCGCACACGAGGCGGCTGACCGTGGCGATATGCGCGGGCATGCCGTGGCGCCGGGCCAACCGGTCGGCAATGCCCTCGACGCCGATATCGACCGCGATATGCACGTCGAGCAAGGCCGGGTCGATGCCCAGCTCTATGTCTTCCGGGACGTGGTTGGAGGCGTGGTCGGCGACGCACAGCAGCCCTCCCGGACGCAGGTCGTCAGCCGCGACCTGGCGGTAGGGGAGGTTGTCGATCATCATCGCAGGAGCCCTTTCATCTGCCACCAGCCCGTGTGGAGCTTGCCGATCTGCGAAGCTGCCGCGTCACGCGCCGCGACGCTTTCGTAGAGCGCAAAACACGTCGCGCCCGAGCCCGACATACGGGCGAGGATGGGCGATGTTCCGCCCAATTCCGCCAGCACCCCGGCGATCTGCGGACATAGCGAAATTGCCGGCCCCTCGAGGTCGTTGCGGCCCGCGATTGCCACGCTCCGCGCATCCCCGGCAGGCAGTGCGCCGCGGTCCTGGCCATCCCAGTGTCCGAACACCGGACCGGTGGCGAGCGGGAGGCGCGGATTGACCAGCAACACCGGGGTGCCGGCAAGGCTGTCGTCCGCCGCCTCCAGCTCGGTTCCGGTCCCCCGGCCGACACAGGTGCGGCTCTCGACGCAGGCGGGCACATCGGCGCCGAGCGCGGCGGCGCGCGCGTGCCAGTCCTCGGGCAGGCCGAAGCGCGCCTGCACCATGCGGAAGACCGCGCCGGCATCGGCCGATCCGCCCCCCAACCCCGCCGCGACGGGCAGGTTCTTCTCAAGCGTAACCGCCAGCCCATCGGCGCGCGGGAGCTTGCCCAGCGCCTTGGCGACGAGGTTGTCGAACGGATCGTCGAGCCCGCCGGCGAATTCACCGAAGACGGTGACGCTGTCCTGAGCCGCACTGCGCGCCGTCAGCACATCGCCCGTATCGACGAAAGCGAACAGCGTCTCGAGCTCATGATAGCCATCCTCGCGCCGCCTGCGGACATGCAGCGCGAGGTTGATCTTGGCGTAGGCGGTCTCAGCAATGGCCACCCGCAGGCTCCCACGTCATTGCGAGCGAAGCGAAGCAATCCAGGGCGCTGCCGTGGATTGCCGCGTCGCTTCGCTCCTCGCAATGACAGAGCAAGCGACGCCGGCGATCACATATTCGGGTAGTTCGGGCCGCCCCCGCCTTCAGGCGTGGTCCATTCGATGTTCTGGTTCGGATCCTTGATGTCGCAGGTCTTGCAGTGGATGCAGTTCTGCGAGTTGATCTGGAACTTCATCTCGCCCGTGTCCTCGTCGGCAAGCCATTCGTAGACGCCAGCGGGGCAATAGCGGTTCGACGGGCCGTCGTATTCGGCCAGTTCGCTGGTCTTCTGCAGCTCCCAGTCGCACACCTTCAGATGGACCGGCTGGTCCTCGGCGTGGTTGGTGTAGCTGAAGGCGACATTGGTCAGCTTGTCGAAGCTCAGCTTCCCGTCGGGCTTGGGATAGGCGATCTTCTGATGCAGGTCGGCGCGCTGCAGCATCTCGTGGTCGCGGTGGTGCTTCATCGTGATCGGCAGGCCGATCTTGAGCGTGCGCATCCACATGTCGATGCCCGCCAGCACCGTGCCGAGGTCTTCGCCCCACTTGGCCACCGCGGGCTGCGCGTTCTTCACCATCTTGAGCTCTTCGGCAATCCAGCTCGACCGGACCGCGTCGTCATAATCCATCAGCTCGCTATGTTCCGCGCCGCCGCCAATCGCCGCAGCGATGCTCTCGGCCGCCAGCATCCCGCTCTTCATCGCGGTGTGGCTGCCCTTGATCCGCGGGACGTTGACGAAGCCCGCAGCGCAGCCGATCAGCGCGCCGCCGGGGAACGCCAGCTTGGGGACCGACTGCCAGCCGCCCTCGTTGATGACGCGGCCGCCATAGGCGACGCGCTTGCCGCCTTCGAGGATCGCCGCGATCGCCGGATGGTGCTTCCAGCGCTGGAATTCCTGGTAAGGCGAAACGTAGGGGTTCCTGTAATCGAGCGCGGTGACGAAGCCGAGCGCGACCTGGCCATTGGCCTGGTGGTAGAGGAACCCGCCGCCCCAGGTGCCGCTCTCGCTCAGCGGCCAGCCCTGCGTGTGAATCACGCGGCCGGGCTCGTGCTTGGCGGGATCGATATCCCACAGTTCCTTGATGCCGAGGCCGTAGACCTGCGGCTCGCAATTGGCCTCGAGGTCGTATTTCGCCTTCATCTTCTTGGTCAGATTGCCGCGCGCACCCTCGGCGAAGAGCGTGTATTTCGCGTGGATCTCCATCCCCGGTTGGTAATCGCCCTTCTGCGAGCCATCTTCGGCGATGCCCATGTCCTGCGTTACCACGCCGGTAACCGCGCCCTGCTCGTCGAACAGCACTTCGGCAGCGGGGAAGCCGGGGAAGACCATCACGCCCAGGCCCTCGGCCTGTTCGCCCAGCCAGCGCGCCAGATTGCCCAGCGAACCGGTGTAATTGCCGTGATTGCCCATGAAGGGGGGAAGAAGGAATTCGGGCAGGTCGGACTGGCCGGTTTCGGACAGCACCCAGTGGTGGTTCTCGGTCACCGGGGTTTCCGCCATCGGGCAGTCCATGTCGCGCCATTCGGGCAGCAGTTCGTCCAATGCCCGGGGGTCGACCACGGCGCCCGACAGGATGTGCGCACCGATTTCGCTGCCCTTCTCGAGCACCACGACCTCGAGGTCCTCGTTGATCTGCTTCAACCGGATTGCCGCTGCCAGGCCGGCGACACCGCCGCCGATGATGACGACGTCGCAGGGCATCGATTCGCGTTCGCTCATGACTCTCTCTTTTCGTCGCGTAACTTGTGAGAGTGCCTTGATTGGTGGCGCTATTGAGGTCAAGACCTGCGGACCGAGGAATGATGCACGCCGATCCCCTGAACACACGCGATTTCACCGCGCTGGAGAGCCTCGAAGGCGCGCTCGACTGGTGGCGCGAGGCCGGGGTCGATGCCGATTTCGCGGATGAGGCGAGCGGCTGGCTGGTCGAGCCCGAGAGCGAGAATGCCGTAGCGGCCCCGCCCCCGCCCGCCCCGCCGCCGATCCAGCGCAAGACCGCACTCGAACGCGCGCTCGAACAGCCCGGCGCCCCCTCGCTCGCAATCGACCCCGCAGCCCTGCCCGCCACGCTCGAAAAATTTCGCGAATGGTGGATGACCGACACCGCACTGGCCGAGGGCGCGCTCGACCGCCGCGTGCCGCCGCGCGGGGTCGCCGGAGCCCGGCTGATGATTGTCCTGCCGCAGCCGTTCGACGACGATGGCGATGGCCTGCTGACCGGCGGCGCCGCCCCTTCTGCGCGGCCATGCTGCGCGCAATGGGGATCGCCGAGCACGAGGTCTATTTCGCCAGCGCGCTGCCCGCGCCGATGGCCATGCCCGAATGGGACCGACTGGCTGCGGCCGGGCTGGGCCAGGTCCTGCGACACCACATCGCGCTCGCCGCGCCGCAGCGAGTCCTGCTTTGCGGCCGCGCGCAGCTCGCGCTGTTCGGCATCGCGCCCGAACAGGCGCGAGAGCCGTTGTCGGTCGATTGCAACGGCTCGCCCCATGCGCTGCTGGCCGCACCCGACCTGCGCAATCTCGCCCGCTCGGCCGTGCGCCGGGAGAATTTCTGGAACCGCTGGCTGGACTGGACCCGATGATCCTACGCCCCCTCGCCGCCGCTGCTCTAGCGGCATCCGCGCTCGCCTCGGCCGCGCCCGTGATGGGCCAGGGCAACAGCGTCGACTATTTTACCCGCTCGCACGCCGCCGCTCTGCCGCAGCTGCTGTCGGCTGACGAGCGCGGCTATTACGCATCGCTGTTCGCCGCGATCGAGGCGCGCAACTGGGACCGGGTCGAAGTCATGCTTGCCGGCCGCAGCGAAGGGCCGCTGCATGGCGCCGCGCTGGCGGCCTATTACCTGCACCCCGAAAGCCCGCGGGTCGAACTGCCGCGGATCGAGGCCTGGCTGGCGCGCTATGCGCAGCTGCCGCAGGCCGAGGCGATGGTCCGGCTGGGGCAGACGCGCGGGCTGGAAAATCCGCCGCGCCTACCCGGCGCACGCGATCTCGTCCGCCAGCCGGGGTCGAGCAAGCGCATCCGCCCCGGCACGATCAACGACGGGACCATGCCCGCCAGCGTGCGGGCCGCAATCCTCGAGCATATCACCAATGACGATCCCGACGGCGCCCGGCTGCTGCTCGACGGGGTCGATGCCACGCTGAGCCCGCAGGCGCGCGCCGAATGGCGCTACCGCGTCGCGTGGAGCTATTATATCGAGAACCAGGATGCGCAGGCCTGGGTACTGGCGGATACCGTGCGCGACAATGGCAGCGGCCCGTGGGTCGCCGAGGGCGACTGGGCCGCAGGGCTCGCGGCATGGCGGCTGGGCGATTGCGACAAGGCGGCCGAGGCGTTCCAGCGCAGCGCCGCCGTATCGACCAATCCCAACCTCACTGCCGCTGCGCATTACTGGGCCAGCCGCGCCCTGATCCGCTGCCGCTTCCCCGAAAAATCCGACGAACAATTGCGCGGCGCGGCGCGCTTCCCCGAAACGCTCTATGGCATGCTCGCGTATGAGCAACTGGGCCGCGAATTGCCCGAAACGCACGCCCAGCCCGACCTGACCGAAGCCGACTGGCGGCGGCTGCGCGATGAAGATGCGGTCCAGCAGGCAGTCATGCTCGCCGAAATCGGGCGGCGCGACGAGGCGGCGGACGATCTGGTCTGGCTGGTTCGCACGGGTGATCCCGACGATTACCCCGCGCTGTCGCGGCTGGCGCGCGCACTCGGGCTGACCGGCGCGCAGACCTTCATGGCCTATAACGCGCCGCGCGGCGAAGGCGCGCATCCCAGCCTGCGCTACCCCGTCACCTTCCGCACCCCGGTGGGTGGCTGGCGCGTCGACCCGGCGCTTGCTTTCGCGCATGCGCTGCAGGAATCGAATTTCCGCGAACGCGTAGTTAGCCCCGCGGGCGCGATCGGGCTGATGCAGATCATGCCGATCACGCAGCGCGAATATGCCGCCTCGATCAACATGAGCAGCGATGCCGATCTCAAGGACCCCGCGGTCAATCTCGCCTTCGGCCAGCGCACGCTCGAATCGCTTTCGACCGCGGGCTATACGCAGGGGCGGCTGCCCAAGATCATGGCGGCCTACAATGCCGGTCCCTCGCCCGTGGCGCGCTGGGAAAGCGAAATCCGCGATGCGGGCGACCCGCTACTCTACATGGAAAGCATCCCCTATTGGGAAACGCGCGGCTATGTCGCGGTGGTTATGCGCAATTACTGGATGTATTTGCGGCAGGCCGATGCCCCCGCGCCCAGCCGGATCGACCTGGCCGAGAACGACTGGCCGCAATTCCCGAAGGTGCGCTGATGCCGATCGATGAGAGCCGCCCGTTCCAGCCGGTGCGTATTGCGCTGCTGACCGTCTCCGACACGCGCACGCTGGCCGACGACAGCTCGGGCGACATCCTCGCCGCGCGCATCGCCGATGCCGGGCACGAACTCGCCGCGCGCGAGATCAGCCGCGACAGCAAGAACGAGATCGCCGCACACCTGCACCGCTGGATCGACGATGAAATGGTCGATTGCGTGATCACCACCGGCGGCACCGGGCTCACCGGGCGCGACGTCACGCCTGAAGCACTCGACCGCGTGAAGGACAAGGACATTCCCGGCTTCGGCGAGCTGTTCCGCTGGCTCAGCTACGAAACGATCGGCGTCAGCACCATCCAGAGCCGCGCCTGCGCCGTGCTTGCGCGCGGCACCTATATCTTCGCATTGCCCGGATCGAACGGCGCGGTGAAGGACGGCTGGGACAAGATCCTCCACCACCAGCTCGACAGCCGGTTCCGCCCCTGCAATTTCGTCGAACTGATGCCGCGGCTCAGGGAACGATAGGCACCAAGTATCCTCCCCGTTCTGCGTCCGCCAAATGGGAGATGGCTGAGGCTAGCAGCCGCAACCAGAGGGGCACGGGCCCGACCAGGACGCTTCGAACCCCATCCACCCCCGTCACCCCCGCGAAGGCGGGGGTCCCGCTAACCTTGGGGATGCCAAACAGCAGCGGGATCCCCGCCTTCGCGGGGATGACGGAATAATAGTAAGAGCGCGGTAGGTTGCCGCGCTAGCCCGCTGCCGCCCACCAATTCCGACTGGCGCACCACTCGTGTTCTATATATGTTCTCACATATGGAACGACGACTCGCCCCTGCTATATCAGGCCGCGGCGCACAGGGCGCGTCGGTGCCTACGCGCTTCGGCCTCGCCACGCGCGACGAAGACGGCGACTGGCGCGATCATATGGAGCAGCTCGCCGTACTGGAGGGCGATGCTCCGCCCAAACTGCGCACCGAAGTGACCGAGGAATTCCCCAAGACCATCCTCAGCTTCAACCAGTCGCCCGACGTGCCCTTCGACCGCTCGGTCAACGCCTATCGTGGCTGCGAACATGGCTGCGTCTATTGCTTTGCGCGCCCCACGCATGCCTATCACGATCTCTCGCCCGGGCTCGATTTCGAAACCAGACTGTTCGCGAAGCCCAATGCGGCCGAGCTGCTGCGTGCCACGCTGGCCAAGCCCAAATACCGCCCGCGCCCGCTGGCGATGGGGACCAATACCGATCCCTACCAGCCGATCGAGGCGCGCTACCGGATCACGCGGCAGGTGCTCGAAGTGTGCCTCGACGCGCGCCATCCGGTTACGATCACCACCAAGTCCGACCGCGTGCTCGCCGATCTCGACCTGCTGGCCGAGCTGGCCGAGCGGCGGCTGGTGGCGGTGGCGATCTCGGTCACTTCGCTCGACCCGAAACTATCGGGCAAGCTCGAACCGCGCGCGGCGGCCCCGGCCAAGCGGCTGCAGGCGCTGGGGAGGCTGGCCGCGGCGGGGGTCCCGACGCATTGCTCGGTCTCGCCGATCATTCCCGCGATTACCGACGAGTTCATGGAGGAGATCGTCCAGCGCGCGGCCGCGCTCGGGGTCGACAGCGTCGGCTGGATCCCGCTGCGCCTGCCGCACGAGGTCGCCCCGCTGTTCCGCGAATGGCTGTCGGTCCATTATCCCGAGCGCGGCGACAAGGTGATGAGCATCGTCCGTTCGATCCGCGGCGGACGCGACAACGATCCCGATTTCAACACCCGCATGAAGCCCAGCGGCGTGTGGGCCGACCTCTTCCGCGCGCGCTTCCGCCTTGCCTGCAAGCGCGCCGGAATGGGCAAGGCGAAGTTCGAGCTGGATTGCACGCAGTTCAGGCCGCCCACGTTGGGCGGTCAGATGCGGTTGCTATGACATTTTCCCCGATCCGCGGAGGCTAGAACCCCTCGCCCGCCTCGCCTGGCGTGAAGCGCATCAGGCGGCTGTCGACCAGCGCGGCGGTGCGGTTGACCACTGCCTGCTGGTATTCGGGATCCTTGATCATTTCGAAGAAGGCGCCGGCATTGGGATAGTGCGCAATGAAGCCGTCGTGCCAGCGCTTGGCATCGGGGCCGGTGACCATGGTCTGGAACGCACCGCGCCAGACCATGGTGCCACCCACGCGGCGGAAGATCGGGCCGCTGGTCTTGCCGTATTCCTCATAGGCGCGCCGCCCGCTCCAGCCCTTGCCGACGTGTTCGTGACCTTCCGGATATTCCGCCTGCTCGCGATATTCGAGCAGGTTGAGCATGTGGATCGGCTCGTCGCGCGGCAGGTCCTTGAACGCCTGGAAGTTCGCGGGGCTCGGATCGATATAGCTGCTGGCCATGGTCAGATCTCCAGCGCGTAGTCGCTGAACCGGTCGCGCAGATCCTTCTTGCTGATCTTGCCCGTCGCGGTGTGCGGGATGTCGTCGACGAATTCGACCGCATCGGGCAGCCACCACTTGGCGACCTTGTCGGACAGGAAATTGATCACCTCTTCCGCGGTGACTTCCTTGCCTTCCTGCTTGACCACGAACAGCACCGGCCGTTCGTCCCACTTGGGATGCATCATGCCGATCGCGGCGGCTTCGGCGACCGCCGGGTGGCCCACCGCGGCGTTTTCGAGTTCGACCGAGCTGATCCATTCGCCGCCCGACTTGATCACGTCCTTGGTCCGGTCGGTGATCTGCATCGTGCCGTCGGGATGCAGGATCGCCACGTCGCCGGTGTTGAACCAGCCGTCCGCATCGATCGCGTCTTCCTCGGCCTTGAAATAGCGCTTCACCACCCAAGGCCCGCGGATATGCAGCGCGCCCGAGCTTTCACCATCGCGCGGCAGTACCTTGGTCGGATCATCGAGATCCACCGTCCGCAGTTCCACGCCGAAGATCGGGCGACCCTGCTTCATCGTCTTCTCGACCTTCTGGTCGAAGGTCAGCTGGTCCCAGTCGGCCGTGGGGCCGCCAACGGTGCCGATCGGCGAGGTCTCGGTCATCCCCCAGGCATGCTGGACGCGGGTGCCGTTCTTCATCAGCCGTTCGATCATGAAGCGCGGTGCGGCCGAACCCCCGATAGTCGCCGCGCGCAGCTTGGGCAGTTCGAGATTGTTGGCGTCGCAATACTGGAAATGCGCCAGCCACACCGTGGGCACGCCTGCGGAATCGGTGACCTTTTCGGTCTTCATCACCTCGTCGAGCACCGCCGGGTCGTTGACCGCGCTGAAGACGAACTTGATCCCCGCCATCGCCCCGGCATAGGGCAGGCCCCAGCTGGCCGCGTGGAACATCGGCACCACCGGGAGCATCACCGAGGACGCGGTAAAGTTGAAGGTCGACGGCTGCAGTCCGGCCAGCGCATGCAGCAGCGTCGAGCGATGCTCGTACTGCACGCCCTTGGGATTGCCCGTGGTGCCGCTGGTATAGCAGATCATGCAGGGATCGCGCTCGTCGCCATCGACCCATTCGAAATCGCCGTCCTGCTCGCCGATCCAGTCTTCGAAGCTGGTGGTGTGCTCGCCGCTGTCGAAGCAGATGTAATGCTCGACCGTGGGCCATTTGTCGCGCATCTTGTCCACGATCGGCTGGAACGCCGCATCGTAGATCATCACCTTGTCCTCGGCGTGATTGACGATGTATTCGAGCTGGTCCTCGAACAGGCGCGGATTGCAGGTGTGCAGCACGCCGCCCATCCCCGCGACGCCGAACCAGCTGACCAGGTGGCGCGCGTGGTTCATGGCGAGGCTGGCAACCTTGTCGCCCTTGCCGAGGCCCAGCGCCTGCAGCGCCTGGCTCATCTTCTTCGCATCCTGGCGTACGCCCGCCCAGTCGGTGCGGGTCTCGCTGCCATCCGCCCAGCGGGTGACGATTTCACGGTTCGGGGCTTCCCGGGCTGCGTGGTCAATCACATGCGAGATCCGCATGCTCCAGTCCTGCATCGCGCCAAGCGACATATGTATTCCTCTCACCCAATCAGGTCCCAGATCAAGCGACGAGGCGCAGGTTTGCCTTCCCTCGTCGCGCGGTTAACTGCACCTTGGCAAGGCCGGGCACGCTTGCCAAGCGTTCGGCGAGCTCGCCGTCGATAGAAAATGTTCGGCCCAGCCGCACGACAGGCGGGGTGGGGTCGCCGGTGAGCAGCGTTGCGACCGCCTCGTCGCCCCCCTGCCCGCTCTCGCCCAGCGCCAGCGCCAGCTGGGTCACCGCCTCGACACTCTCGACCTCCAGCGTCAGCAGCATCGCCATGCTCCCGCGCACCGCGTCGAGCGGGACCGCCCCGCGCACGGTGATCCGCGGCGGTTCGTCGGGGCTCGGGCTGTCGAGTTCGACATCGAGCTTCACGCAGGTGCCATTCCTGGCCCATTCGAGGAACTTCTCGACCAGCCCCTCTTCGAAACAGGCGGCGCTGAACTGGCCGGAGGCGTCGGAGAAATCGGCGCGGATGAAGGGCTTGCCGCGCTTGGTCGTGCCCTTGCTGGCGCCTTCGACCTGCACCGCCATCACCGCGCCCATGCGGCCGCCACCGGGCACGCCGCCGGACATCAGCGAGGCGTGCGAACGGGCCCCCTGTGCGCTGGCGATCTCGCGATAGGCAGCGGTCGCATGCTGCTTGAAGGAGAAGCCCATGTTCTCCTTCTCGCGGGCGCGCGCTTCGCTGAGCGACCAATCTTCCGCGTCCTTCAATCGCAGATCGTCATCGACCGCAGCGTCCTCGCCGCCGAACAGGCCCGCCTGCCCGCTCGAGCGCTCGCGCTCGGCCGCGTCGGCCACCGCCAAGAGCATGTCCGCATTGGCCATCAGCTTGGCGCGGTTTGCTTCGAATTCGTCGAGCGCGCCCGCGCTGATCAAGGCCTCGAGCTGGCGCGAATTCATCGAGCCCTTGGGCAGGCGTTCGAACAGGTCCTTGAGGCTTTCGAACCGACCCGCCGCCTCGCGTTCCTCGACGATCGCTTCCATCGCGCGTTCGCCGACATTACGGATCCCCGCCAGCGCATAGCGCACGGCGTAACCATCGTCGGTCTGCTCGACGGTATATTCCGCCTCCGAATGATTGAGCGAGGGCGGCAGCACCGTGATCCCTCCGCGGCGCGCATCGTCGACGAAGACCGCCAGCTTTTCGGACTGGTGCATGTCGAAACACATCGAGGCAGCGTAGAATTCTTCCGGGTAATGCGCCTTGAGCCACGCGGTCTGGTAGGCGAGCAGCGCATAGGCGGCGGCGTGCGACTTGTTGAAACCGTAACCGGCGAACTTGTCGATCAAATCGAACAGCGCATTGGCCTCGGCTTTCTCGATCCCGCTGACTTCCTTGCACCCGGTGACGAAGCGTTCGCGCTGGATGTCCATTTCGGCCTGGACCTTCTTGCCCATCGCGCGGCGCAGCAAATCGGCGTCGCCGAGTGAATAGCCGGCAAGGATCTGCGCCGCCTGCATCACCTGTTCCTGGTAGACGAAGATGCCGTAGGTCTCCGCCAGGATGCCTTCGAGCTTGGCATGCGGAAACTCGATCGCGACCTCGCCCGCCTTGCGCTTGCCGAACAGCGGGATGTTGTCCATCGGGCCCGGGCGGTAGAGCGAGACGAGCGCGATGATGTCGCCGAAATTGGTCGGCTTCACCGCTGTCAGCGTGCGCCGCATGCCTTCCGATTCGAGCTGGAACACGCCCACCGTGTTGCCCGCCTTCATCAATTCGTAGACCTTGGGATCGTCGAGCGGCAGCTGCGACAGGTCGATGTCGATCTCGCGCCGCTTGAGCAGGTCGACCGCCTTCTTGAGCACCGACAGCGTCTTGAGCCCGAGGAAGTCGAACTTGACCAGTCCCGAGCTCTCGACATTCTTCATGTCGTACTGCGTCACCGGCATGTCCGAGCGCGGATCGCGGTAGAGCGGCACGAGCTTGGCCAGCGGCCGGTCGCCGATCACCACCCCCGCCGCATGGGTCGAACTGTTGCGCGGGAAGCCTTCGAGCTGCATTGCCAAATCGACGAGGCGCTTCACCTCGTTGTCATTGTCGTATTCGTTCTTGAAATCGGCCGCGCCATTGAGCGCGCGCGGCAGCGTCCAGGGGTCGGTCGGGTGATTGGGCACCATCTTGCACAGCCGGTCGACATGGCCGTAGCTCATCTGCAGGATGCGCCCCGTATCGCGCAGCACCGCGCGCGCCTTGAGCTTGCCGAAGGTAATGATCTGCGCGACGTGGTCGTGGCCGTATTTCTGCTGGACGTAACGGATCACCTCGCCGCGGCGGGTTTCGCAGAAGTCGATATCGAAGTCGGGCATCGAGACGCGTTCGGGATTGAGGAAGCGTTCGAACAGCAGGCCGAGCTGGATCGGGTCGAGATCGGTGATCGTCAGCGCCCAGGCGACGAGGCTGCCCGCGCCCGAACCACGCCCCGGTCCCACGGGAATATCGTGGTCCTTGGCCCATTTGATGAAGTCGGCAACGATCAGGAAGTAGCCCGGGAAGCCCATCTGGTTGATGATGTCGACCTCGAACTGCAGCCGGTCGAAATAGACCTTGCGTTCCTCCTCGCTCATCTCGCCATAGGGTTCTAGCCGGGCCTCCAGCCCCTTGCGCGCATCTTCCTCCAGCGCGCGCGCCTCGCCTTCGAGGTCGCCAGCGAGGCTGGGCAGGATCGGCTTGCGATAGGGCGGCGCATAGGCGCAGCGCTGCGCCACCACCACGGTGTTTTGCACCGCTTCGGGCAGGTCGGCGAAGGCCTCCTCCATCATGTGGTAGGTCTTCACATAGCTTTCGGGGTTCGACCGCGCGCGTTCCTCCGCATCGACATGCGTCGAGCCGGCAATGCACAGCATCGCGTCATGCGCCTTGTGCATGTGCGGCTCGGCGAAATTGGCGGGATTGGTCGCCACCAGCGGCAGGTCGCGTGCATAGGCGAGATCGACCAGCGCGGCTTCGGCGCGCTCCTCGACCGGATCGCCGCGCCGCGCCAGTTCGATGTAGAGCCGGTCGGGGAACAGCGCCTGCAGGCGGTCGAGCAGGGCCTCGGCATGGCTCTGCTCGCCTTCGGCAAGCAGCCGCGTGACCGCACCTTCGCTTGCACCGGTGAAGGCGATCAAGCCGTCGGTACGGCCATCGAGGTCGCCGATCCGGACGTGCGGTTCGAATTCGAGCGGGCGTTCGAGATGCGCCTTCGACACGAGGTGGCACAGATTGTCATACCCCGCCTCGTCCTGCGCGTAGAGCGGCAGGTAATCGACCTGCTTGCCTTCCGCCCCTTCGTCGCGGCTCGGGCGCGCCACGCCCAGCAGTGTGCCGATGAGCGGCTGGATGCCTTCGGCCTTGCAGGCATTGGCGAACATGACCGCGCCGTAGAGCCCGTTGCGATCGGCAATCGCGACAGCCGGAAAGCCCCGCTCCTTGGCCAGCTTGGCCATCGCCTTTGGATCGATCGCCCCTTCCAGCATGGTATAGGCCGACAGGATACGGAACGGGACGAAGGGCTTGAACGACATGCGTCCCAATATGCGGCGCGGGAGGGGATTCGCCAACCCGCGCGCGTCGCGCTTTCCTCCGTTCCGTCATCCCGGCGAAGGCAGGGATCTCGATAACGGAAACGATGCGCCGGAGGCTAGATCACCCGGGTCCCCGCCTAGGCAGAGGCGACAGTCATTTCCCGGGAGCTACAGCAGCTTTTCGATATCCTTGGCGATACCCTGCGGCTTGTCCGCCGGCCCGTAGCGTTTCACCACGCGGCCTTCGCGGTCGATCAGGAATTTGGTGAAGTTCCACTTGATCGCCTTCGATCCCATAAGTCCGGGCTGTTCGCGCTTCATCCAGTCGAACAGCGGGCTGGCATTGTCGCCATTGACGTCGACTTTCCCCATCAGCGGAAAGGTCAGCCCGAAATTGACCTTGCAGAATTCGGCAATCTCGCCCGCATCGCCCGGCTCCTGCCCACCGAACTGGTTGCAGGGAAAGGCAAGCACCTCGAAACCGCGGTCGCCGAACCGCTGGTACAGCTCTTCAAGCCCGTCATACTGCGGGGTGAAGCCGCATTTGCTGGCGGTGTTGACCACCAGCAGAACAGTGCCGAGCTTGTCCTTCAGCTCGAGAGGTTCGCCCTTGTTGGTGGCGACGGTGAAATCGGCGATGGTGGTCATGCTCTTGCAGTTTCCTGTATCGATAGCGCGGGCGCAGCCAAGCGCGGCGCCGCGTCACTCGCGCGGGAAATCGGGGCGCTTGGACAGTTCCGCGATCTCCGCGGCATGGTATTCGCGGTCGCCCGCCTTCTCGATGTAATAATCGGCGCGTTCTTGCTCGGGCAGCAGCATCAGATGGCGGACCAGTTCGGCGAAGCTGCCGCTGCGCAGGCCCTTGGCACCGTCGAGCACGCCATTGCCGTCGCCGGTGTGGTGCAGGCTGGCGCGGTCGTCCCACTGAATGCCGCCGTGGTGGTCGTGGTCGCCCTTGAAGGTGCTCGGATGGTCGGTCATGAAAATCTCCTTTGAGCGACCAACGAGCGAAGCGCGCTACGGGTCCGCTATTCGAGCACACCTTCATGCAGGCGCACGACGCGGTCCATCTTCTGCGCCAGCCGCTCGTTATGCGTCGCGATCAGCGCCGCGCTGCCCTCGCCCCGGACAAGGCTGAGAAACTCGCCCAACACCCTGTCGGCAGTCGCTTCGTCGAGATTGCCGGTGGGCTCGTCAGCCAGCACCAGATCGGGCTTGTTGGCCAGCCCGCGGGCGACCGCCACGCGCTGTTGTTCGCCGCCCGACAGCTGGCTGGGGCGGTGATCGAGCCGGTGGCCGAGCCCCAGCGCGACGAGCAGTTCTTCCGCGCGTGCCTCGGCTTCGGCGCGCGGCCTGTCCGCTACCAGTTGCGGCAGGACCACGTTTTCCAGCGCATTGAAATCGGGCAGCAGGTGATGGAACTGGTAGATGAAGCCCAGGTGTTCGCGGCGCAGCACGGTACGGGCATGCGAATTCGACTTCTCGGCCGAATGGCCGGCTATCAGGATCTCCCCGCCGAACCCGCCTTCGAGCAGCCCGACCGCCTGCAGCAGCGTCGACTTGCCCGATCCCGACGGCCCGAGCAGCGCGACGATCTCGCCCGGACGGATCGCGAGATCGACCCCGCGCAGCACGTCGATCCGCTCGCCGCCCTGTTCGAAGCTGCGGGTGAGCCGCTTGAGCCCGACCACCGGTTTCACGCCGGGACTATTCATAACGCAGCACCTGCACGGGATCGGTGTTCGCCGCCTTCCACGCGGGGTAGAGCGTGGCGAGGAAACTGAGGCCCAGCGCGAGCAGCACGATCATGGTTACTTCGCTGCCATCGACCTTCGACGGGATGGTGGTCAGGAAGCGGTATTGCGGGTCCCACAGATCCTGCCCGGTCAGCACGCCGAACCCCTCGACGATTTGCTGGCGCCCGGCAAGGATTAGGAAGCCCAGTGCAAGCCCGGCCAGCGTGCCGATCGCGCCGATGGTGAAACCGGTGGTGACGAAGATCTTGATCAGGCTCTGCCGTGTCGCGCCCAGCGTGCGCATGATCGCGATGTCGCGGGTCTTGGCGCGCACCAGCATGACGAGGCTGGATAGGATGTTGAACGCCGCCACCAGCACCATGAAGCTGAGCGCGAAGGCCATCGCCGCGCGTTCCACCTGCAGCGCTTCGAACAGCGTCGCGTTGATCGTCTTCCAGTCAGATACCACGGCCCGGCCCTGCACCGCGCGCTGCACCGGTTCGAGGATTTCGCCGACCTCGTCGGCATCCTCTACCGTCACCTCGATCATGCCCACCGTATCGCCGATCAGCATCAGCGTCTGCGCATCCTTCATCGGCATGACGACGAAGGCGCCATCGTAATCGTAGACGCCGATCTCGAAGATCGCGGCCACTTCATAGCCGATCTGCCGCGGCACGGTGCCGAACGGGGTCGAGCGCCCCTGCGGATTGATGATCGTAATTGTATCGCCCACTCGCGCGCCGATATTCTCGGCCAGCCGGACCCCGATCGCCACCTTGCTTGCTCCCGCCTGCAACTGGCCAAAATCGCCCGCCACTGCCTTGGTCGCCAGCTCGGCGATGTCCTCGTCGGTGTTGCCGCGGACCAGGATCGCTTCGACGCGGCCGTTGAAGCTGGTCAGCAGCGGCTGTTCGATCAGCGGGCTGGCATCGACCACTCCCGGCGTGGCGCGGACTTCGGCGAGGATATCCTCCCAATCGTCCAGCCGCCCGCCGTAGGCCTGGACGATGGCATGGCCGTTGAGCCCGACGATCTTGTCGAGCAGTTCGGCGCGAAAGCCGTTCATCACGCTCATCACCACGACCAGCATCGCCACCGACAGCATCACCACCCCGATCGAGATGCTCGCCACCAGCGCGATGAAGGCCTCGCTTTTGCCCGGAAGCAGATAGCGTTTGGCGATTGTCCATTCGAAGGGGGAGAGGATCAAGGCGGCCCTGATTGTTGCCTGCGGATGGAGCCGCGTTTAGGCAGCCAATCCTTGCTGCGCAATGAAATCGTGTGGCCGCTCGCGGCATTGGTCGCACTGCCCTTGTAATCGAGGCGTAACACCGCCATTGGGCGCGCATCCCGATCAGCTTCGGCGGACAGGCCTTTCGATGAACCTCACGCACCCGTTTCTAGACGAGGATGGCGACAAGTTGCGCGAAGAGTGCGGCGTGTTCGGCGCGGTCAATGCGACCGATGCCTCCGCCGTCACCGCGCTCGGCCTCCATGCATTGCAGCATCGCGGGCAGGAAGCCGCGGGCATCACCAGCTTCGACGGGGCCGAATTCTACACCCGCCGCGGGCTCGGCCATGTGGCGGAGAATTTCTCCAGCCAGGAAGCGATCGCCGAACTGCCCGGCATGATGGCGGCGGGCCATGTCCGCTATTCGACCACCGGCGGGTCGGGCCTGCGCAATATCCAGCCGCTCTATGCCGACCTCGCCAGTGGCGGTTTTGCAGTGGCGCACAATGGCAATATCTCGAACGCGGGCATGCTGCGCGAGGACCTCGTCCGGCGCGGGTCGATCTTCCAGTCGACCAGCGATACCGAGGTCATCATCCACCTCGTCGCCACCAGCCGATATCCCACGATCATGGACCGGCTGATCGATGCGCTGCGGCTGCTCGAAGGCGCCTATGCGCTGATCGTCATGACGCCCGAGGGCATGATCGCCTGCCGCGATCCGCTGGGCATTCGCCCGCTGCAGATGGGCCGGATCGGCGATGCCACGCTGTTCGCGTCGGAAACCGTCGCCTTCGACGTCGTCGGCGCCGAATTCGTCCGCCAGGTCGAACCCGGCGAAGTAATCAAGGTCGATTTCGACGGCAATGTCGATTCGCTGCATCCCTTCGGCAACCATTCGGCGCGGCCCTGCATTTTCGAGCATGTCTATTTCAGCCGCCCGGATTCGGTGTTCGACGGGCGCAGCATCTACGCTGCACGCAAGGCGATCGGCGCCGAGCTTGCGCGCGAGACTCCGGTCGAGGCCGATCTGGTCATCCCGGTGCCCGACAGCGGCGTGCCCGCGGCCATCGGCTATGCGCAGGAAGCGGGCATCCCGTTCGAACTGGGGATCATCCGCTCGCACTATGTCGGCCGCACCTTCATCCAGCCGAGCGACGGCGCGCGCCATGCCGGCGTCAAGCGCAAGCACAATGCCAACCGCGCGCTGGTCGAAGGCAAGCGCATCGTCCTGATCGATGACAGCATAGTGCGCGGCACCACGAGCCTGCAGATCGTCGAGATGATGCGCGAGGCCGGGGCCACCGAAGTGCATTTCCGCGTCGCCAGCCCGCCCACCGCGCACAGCTGCTTCTACGGCGTCGATACGCCCGAGCGCAGCAAGCTGCTCGCCGCGCGGATGGACGTCGAACCGATGCGCGAATTCATCCGGGCCGACAGCCTCGCCTTCGTCTCGATCGACGGGCTGTACCGCGCGGTCGGCGAAAAGCCGCGCGATGCCGCCTGCCCGCAGTTCTGCGATGCCTGCTTCACCGGCGATTATCCCACTTCGCTGACCGATCTCGCCCGGCGCGACGACAAGCAGCAGCAGCTTTCCTTCCCTCCCGAACAGGTCGCCTGATGACGAAACCGCTCGACAACCGCCTGGCCCTGGTCACCGGGGCGAGCAAGGGAATCGGCGCCGCCACCGCGCAGGCGCTGGCCGCAGCCGGCGCCCATGTGGTGCTCACCGGGCGCGACGTACGCGCGCTCGAAGCGGTCGAGGACACGATTCATGCCGCTGGCGGCGCTTCCACCATCGCACCGGTCGATCTGGCCGAAAGCGACGGGATCGCGCGGCTCGCTTCGGCAATTGCCAGCCGCTGGGACAAGCTCGACGTACTCGTCGCCGCAGCCGCCTACCTCCCCACGCTGACCCCGGTCACGCAGATCGACGGCAAGCAGCTGAGCCAAGCGCTGACGGTCAATTTCCTCTCGACCCAGGCGCTGCTCGCCAATTTCGACCCGCTACTCAAGCGTGCCGAAGCGGGCCGCGTGATCGGCCTGACCAGCAGCGTCGGGGCGAGCCCGCGCGCCTATTGGGCGGCCTATGGCACGACCAAGGCGGCGTTCGACAACCTACTCGAAAGCTATGCGCAGGAGGTCGAGAAGACCTCGAAGGTGCGCGTCGCGCTGGTCGATCCGGGCGCCACGCGCACGGCCATGCGCGCCAAGGCCTATCCGGGGGAAGACCCGCAGACGGTCAAACCGCCCGAAACCGTGGCGGAACGGCTCACCCAATTGCTGGTCGAGGGCTTTGACGGGTTCCACCGCGAGCGGGTCGAAGCCTGAGTTAACCAAGTCCGGGAACGCTTTGGCCACCTTGATCGACCATATCCGCTGCCTGCGCGCCCGAATGCGCGCCAGGACCAAGCGGGACAGATCGAAAAGGGGCGCCGCCATGATCCACCAGTCGCAGGATCGCTATTCACTCGCCGCGCAGGAAGATCGCAGCGCGCCGCGCGCGAAGCTGGCCATTCCCGGCCAGTTGCGCGCGAGCGGCGGCCGTGCCTTCCAGACGGTCGTCCACGACCTGTCGGTATCCGGCTTTTCCGCCGCTGCGCTCAACCGCATGCACGAAGGGCAGCTATGCTGGCTGACCATGCCCGGGCTCGAATCGCTCCAGGCGCAGGTCGTGTGGTGGGAAAAGAGCATGGTCGGATGCGCGTTCAGCGAATTGCTGAGCCCGCTGGTGCATGACAGCATCCTCGCGCGGTTCGGCGACCCGAGCTACCAGCGCCCTTTCTGAACGCCCATTCCGGTCAGGTGGTGACGGCGTAGCCCTTGCCGGGACGCCGCCACCGGCCGGTTACTCAGCCGCCGCGACGATCTTGCCGATCAGAGCGCGAAAGCCGTCGCGGTTCGCACCGCTGGTCGCGGTTTCCCAATTGCTGACCACGGCCACCACCAATTGTTCCTGCGGGACGATGGTGATCGCCTGGCCGAAGATGCCCTGCGCGCCGTACATGCTGCCAGGATAGGTCCACCACTGGTACCCATAGCCGAAGCCGGGCGCCTGCGGTGCGAAGTCGACCAGCGGCGAACCGGCGGTGGCGAACCAGCCTGCGGGTACGGTGCCCGCCCCGCCCTCCAGCGCGAACTGGCCCATGCGCGCATAGTCGGCCAGCCGCAGCGACAGGCAGCAGCCACCGATATTGCCGCCGGTGAGATCCTGCATCCAGAACAGGCCACCTTCGAAGCCCGCGGGTTCGACGATCTTTTCCGCGGCATAGGCGGCCAGCGACTGGCCGGTCGCCTGTTCGACGATCAGCCCGAGCAGATTGGTTTCGAGCGTCTTGTAGACCCACTTTTCGCCAGCGGGCGCCTCGCGCGTCAGCGTGCGCGCGTAGGTGACCGCCTGAGATTCGCCCGCAACCGGGGCGACCGCCAGCATCTTGGCAACGTCGCTGTCGGGATCGGTGTAATCCTCGTTCCATGCCACGCCCGAGGTCATGGTGGCGATCTGGCCGACGCTGACGCCGTCATAGGCGGTGCCCGCCAGTGCGGGGATGATCTCGGTTACCGGCGTGTCGACACTGGCAATCGCACCATCGGCGATCGCCGCCCCCAGCAGCGTGGACGTGAAGCTCTTGGCGACCGAGAAGCTGGTCCAGCGTCCGGTCGGGCCGAAACCCAGACCGTAATCCTCGAACAGCACTTCGCCGTCCTTGAGCACCATCAGGCCGGCAGCCTGCGTTTCGGCCATGTATTCGCGCAGTTCGGCCTGCAGCGAGGCAGGCAGCGGCGCTGCGCTGCGCGGCAATTCGCGAACCGTACTGGCAGGCGCGACCTCGAGCCCGGGGAACGATCCTTCCATGTCGCGGAACACTGCCGAGCGGCGCTCATCACTCCAGAACAGGATCGAGTCGCTGGGATCGAGGCTGGCCATCTGCTCAGGCATCGACTGGGTCACTGCAGGCGGCGGAACCGCCGTCGCCGTGGCGGTGCCACCATCGCCATAGGCCGTGCCGCAGCCGACCAGCGCCAGTGCCGCCACCGAAATCATAAGTCCGCGCATCATTTCTCTCCCTCTTTCACCAGTGTAACCTGGTGGACGTCGATCCCGCCCCCGCGGAACCCGCCTTCGCAATACATCAGATAATATCGCCACAAGTCGCAGAATTCCCGATCGAAACCCTGCGGCAGGCGATCCTCCGCCACTGCCCTATCGAAGTTCCGGCGCCAGTGCAGCAGCGTATCGGCATAATCGTGGCCGAAATCGTGCTGGTCCTGCCATGCAAGTCCGCGTTCCTCGGCAAGGCGGCGAAATTCGCTGGTGCGGATCAGCAGCCCGCCGGGGAAGATATAGGCCTGGATGAAATCCGCACTTCGCGCATAGGCGTCGAACAGATCGTCGCGGATCGAGATATACTGGATCGCCGCGCGGCCCCCGGCGCGCAAATTGCGTGCGATGCAGTCCATGAAGGTCGGCCAGTATTCGCGGCCCAGCGCCTCGACCATTTCGGCGCTGACAATGGCGTCGTAGCGGCCGTCGCAGTAGCGGTAATCCTGCTTGCGGAACTCGGCCACGTCCGGATGATGGCTGCGCGCCCACTCCAATTGCTCGTCGGACAGGCTGATCGCGGTCACCCTGCGGCCCTGCGCGGCCAGGCTTGCCGCCAGCGCGCCCCAGCCGCAGCCGATTTCGAGCACGCTGGACGCTTCCCCGATCCGGCCGGCAAGCGCACCGCACTTGCGCCGCTGCGCCGCCTCCAGCCCGTCGTCCGCCGGTGCCAGCGCCGAGGAATAGCTCATCGTCGGATCAAGCCAGGCAGCGTAGAAATCATTGCCCAGATCGTAATGCGCGCTGATGTTCTTCTGCGCGCCCTGCGGGGTGTTGCGATTGAACAGATGCGCCAGCTTCAGCGCGTGGCGGAACGGCCCCTTGGCCCGTGCAGTATCGCCCAGGTGCTGCGCATGCTGCATGAACAGGGCGAACAGCGGCACCGGATCCGGGCTCCACCATTCGCCGGCTTCCCACGCCTGGTACCAGCCGACCGACCCATTGCTGGCCAGCCGCACCAGCGCGTTCCAGCTGCGCAGTTCGACCGTGCATTCGAAGCCCGGCGAACGCCCGCCGACGGTGCGCCGCGTGCCGTCGGGCAGCGTGGCATGGATCGCGCCGCTAACCAGCGCCCGGTCGATCCGGTCGATGATCTTGCCGATGCCGGGCGCAACCAGCCGCGCGACCAGACCGGGCCTGCGAACGAAACGCTGCGATCCGGCGACAAGCTCGCGCCCGCGGGAGGTGGTCGGCATATCCATCGTCCGCGCTATGGCTCGGCGATCTGTCGTTCACAAGCCCGCGGCATTCACCGCTGCGCCGCGGCGGCGGATCAGCCCTTTGCGCTGCGATAGGCTTCCAGCGCGCGCTCGCGCGCTTCGCGGTGGCCGATCACCTTGGCCGGGTAATCGCCGCGCCGGTCTTCGGGAGGATCGTGGATCTCGTCATCGCCAAGCCCGGCCAGTTCGGGGACATATTCACGGATATAGCCTGCCGCATCGAATTTCTCGCTCTGCGTCAGCGGGGCCATGATGCGCACGAACATGTTGCTGTCGACCCCGGTGCCCGAAATCCACTGCCAGTTGACACCGTTGTTGCCGTAATCGGCATCGACTAGGCAGTCCCAGTACCACTGTTCGCCGAAGCGCCAGTCGATCAGCAGGTGCTTCACCAGGAAGCTGGCGCAGATCATCCGCACGCGGTTGTGCATCCAGCCGGTCTGCCACAGCTGCCGCATGCCCGCATCGACCACCGGATAGCCGGTCATGCCTTTCTGCCAGCACGCGAAGTCCTGCGCGATCAGATGTCCCGCATTGGGGTTCCGCCACAGCGTGCGCTCGTCGTAGTCGCGGTAGCTTTCGCGCGGGTAATCGGGGAACTGGTCGATCACGTTCTGCGCATAATCACGCCAGATCACCTCCTTGGCGAAGGTGTTCCAGCCGTCGCTGCGCTTGTCTTTCAGCCTGTGCCAGACCTGCGCGGGGCTGATCTCGCCCCAGTGCAGATGCGGCGAGAGGCGCGAGGTGGTGTCTTCGGACGGCAGATTGCGGCCCTCGTCGTAATCGCCCACCACATCGGCCCACCAGTCGAGCCGGTCATGCGCCGCCTGTTCGCCGAAGTCCCAGAATTCGCGAATGCCGCCAGCCCAGTCGGGCTTCGTGGGCAGGAGCGACCAATCAGCCAGTTCGTCACTTTCGGGCCAGCTATCGGGCGAAGACAGCGTCTCGGGCTCTGGCAGCGGGTCGCGCGGAGGCATAACCTCCAGCATGGATTTCGCAAACGGAGTGTAAATCTTGTAGGGATCGCCCGAACCGGTGGTCACGCTGCCGGGCGGAAGCAGGTAGTTGCCGTCGTAGAGGCACAATTGCCTGTCCCCGCCCAACGCGTCGCGCAGTTCGTCTTCGGCTTCCTTCCACCATGGCTCGTAGTGGCGCATCGCGTGGATGCAGGTGGCGCCGGTTTCGTCGGCCAGCGCGGCAAGCACCTGCGTGGCGTCGCCCCGGCGCAGCACGATCCTCGAATTGTGCGCGCCATAGCTCTTGCCGAGGCTTTCGAGCGAATGATGCAGCCAGACCTTCGACGCCCCGCCATAGGCATGGTCGCCCGCGCGGTCGTCGTCGAGGACGTAGACCGGAATGACGGGTCCGGCTTGCGCGGCGGCATACAGCGCGGGATGATCGGCCATGCGCAGATCGCGCCGCAGCCAGACGATGTGGGGTGCAGTCATGCCGTTCTAACCGCCGGGTGCTGGCGTGGGTTCCGTTTGCACGCCGGGGCAGACCCCCGCGGGCAGTTCGACCGAAAAGCGATCGCCCACCCGCGGATCGTAGAAGCGCGCATCACGCAGCCACAGCGAGCCATCCTCGCGCGGCTCGATCAGCGGGGTGCGTGCCCAGAACAGGAAGGCGTCGACCGCGCTATCGCCTGCCCGCGCCGCTGCCAGATCGCACCGGTCGAGCGGGACCCCGGGCAGCGTGGTGTCTTCGCCGAGCGTGTACAGCCCGTTGCCGCCGCTGATCATCTCGCGCGCGAGCGGGTTGAACGGCACCGGGCTGGCGATCACGGTTGCGGTCCCGGTCGGGCTGGCGTCGAGCGCGTTTTCGTCGGCTGCGGTGATCATGGCGTTGAGCCCGATATAGGCGAGCGCCGCCGCGAGCGCCGCGCGTGCCGGCCTGCGCCACTCCCCACCCCGCTTTTGCCGCCGGAGCGAGAACCATGTGGCAAAGCCCATCAGCAGCCACAGCCAGATATCGATGATGAACAGCGTGTCGCCGTAGAACCAGCGCGAGGAAAACGGCTCGAGCAGGCGGATGCCGTAGACATTGAGCCAGTCGAGCGCGGGATGCGTCAGGCAGCCGAGCAGCGCTAGCGCGTAGAGCCACTTGAACCTGACCGGAAGCCGCGCCTCCGGGCGCTTGCCGCGTTTCGCCTGCCAGCGGTCGAAGCCGTAGAGCAGGCCCGCCAGCATCAGCGGCAGCAGCAGCATGGCGGGCGGACCATGCGTGATGCCGCGGCGGAAGCCGAGGTGTTCGACTCCTTCGAGCCAGAAGAAACAGGCCGCATCGACATCGGGCAGGTTTGCGCCAATAATCAGCGCAGGCATCGCCAGCCCGGTCTTCCGCTTGAGCCCCGCCTGCCCGATCAATGCCCCGACGAGGCTGTGTGTGAGATTGTCCATTGCGCGCGAGTGATAGCCCGCCCCGCCCAAAAGGAAAGGGCGGCAGGTTGCCCCGCCGCCCTTGTCAAGCCGATTGCCTGAGAATCAGGAATCGAAGTTTTCGCCGCGGCGGGCGGACGTGAATTCGCGCCGGTCGAGATAGGTGTCGCCGTCGGTATCGTAATAGAAAAAGCTGTCGGCAGCCTTGTTGATCGTTTCCGCCTTCAGCTCGGGCTCGCCCTGGTCGTTGAGCGCTTCATGCTGCGGATCGAGCGGGATGGCCCAGATCGCATATTCGGCGACCGAAAGCTGGTCGTCATCGTTCCGGTCGAGATAGCCCCAGGTCATGTTCTGGCGCCGGCGCATGTTGGTGTCTGCGTCACGCTCCTGCGAGGCGGCTTCCATTTCGCTCCGCTCGTCCTCGCTCATGTCGGCTGCGATCGCTGCCTCGTCGGCATTTGCGACCTGCTCCGCCGCAACCTCGTCGCGGTAGCCGTCATATTCGCTGCGAAATGCATCCGCGTCGAATGCGTCGCGGCGCGTCTGCGCGTCGTCCGAGAGCGCGTAGTCGCGCGTCATCGGGTCGTATTCGGCAGTCGCGGCGGTCTCGACATCGGCCATTTCGCTGCCGACCACCGGATCTTCGGCGACGTCGTCCCCGCAAGCGGCAAGCGCCAGGGCAAGTGTGGAAAGCGCGGTCGTTTTCTTCAGAATGGTCATGTGTCCTCCATTGGTTGAACGTCCTGCCGGCGGCAGGGGAATGTCCAACCAACGAAGCCGCACCGCAATCGGTCCGCCTCGCGCGAAACCGATCGCCGGATGCGTCAGACCGGGTCTTGCGCGGTCCCGTCGACGGTCCAGGTCTGGCCCTGGCCCAGCAGTTTGGCCAGATTGGCCTCCTTGCCTGCGCTTGCGGCGGCCTTCTCGGCCAGCACAGCAGCCTCGAAGGTCGGGCGCGGATCGTCGTACAGCACGCCCAGCGCCATCGGGAACGGGCCGAAGGGCATCTCGACGAGCATGTGCGCGATCGAGCGGTTGGTGACGTCGTGCACGATCACCCCCGCGGCTTCCCAGTCGCCATCGACGACATCGACCACTTCGAGGTTGAGCGTGTCGCGGTTGAGCGCAATGCCCTTGGCATCCTTCGCGAACAGCATCGGCTTGCCGTTTTCGAGCCACAGCTGCTGGTCTTCGGCGCCCTTGGGGGCGGCGAAATCGTTGAACACGTCCTTGTTGTAGACGATGCAGTTCTGGAAGATCTCGATGAAGGCGGCGCCTTCGTGTGCATGGGCGGCCTTGAGCACATCCGGCAGGTGCTTCGACACGTCGAAACCGCGGCCGACGAAGCGCGCCCCGGCACCCAGCGCGAATGCGGCGGGACGGGCGGGATGGTCGTAGCTGCCGATCGGGGTCGAGGGCGACTTGGTGCCCTCGCGACTGGTGGGCGAGGCCTGGCCCTTGGTGAGACCGTAGATCTCGTTGTTGAACAGCATGATCTGCATGTTCACGTTCCGGCGAAGGACGTGCATCAGATGGTTGCCGCCGATCGACAGGCCGTCGCCGTCGCCGGTCACCAGCCAGATGTCGAGATCGGGATTGGCCAGCTTCGCGCCCGTGGCGAACGCGGGCGCGCGGCCGTGGATCGTGTGGAAGCCGTAGCTCTCGACGTAATAGGGGAAGCGGCTCGAACAGCCGATCCCGCTGATGAAGACGGTGTTGGCCGGGTCCGCGCCCAGCTGCGGCAGCGTGCGCTGCACCGCCTTGAGGATCGCATAGTCCCCGCAACCCGGGCACCAGCGGACTTCCTGGTCGGTTTCCCAGTCCTTGAGCGTGGTTTCGATTTTCACTGGTGCGTTCACGAGCTGTGCTCCTGCGATTGCGGCGAGGCCTGGTCTTTCAGCGAGCCGTCGTCATGTCCGGTTTCCAGATGCGGCAGCTGGTCGTCATTGACCGACACCTGCCCGCCTTCATTGCCATCGATACCATCGAAATACTTGCCGATGGCCTCTTCGAGCTCGGCAATCTGGAACGGCTGGCCGCTGGTCTTGGTCAGCGGCACGGCATCGACGAGGAACTGGTCGCGCAGCACGGTCTTGAACTGCCCGGTATTCATTTCGGGCACGAGCACGTGTTCGAAGCTGCGGAGCAGGTCGCCGAGATTGGCCGGCATCGGCCAGATATGGCGAACGTGGATATGGCTGACATCGAGCCCCTTGCGGCGCGCATTGTCGACCGCGCGGTGGATCGGGCCATAGGTCGAACCCCAGCCGACCACCGCGAGCTTGCCCGAAGTCTCGCCGAGGCAGACTTCCTGGTCGGGCACGGTGATGCCTTCGATCTTGTTCTTGCGCGCATCGGTCATGCGCTGGTGGTTGTCGGGCGAATAGTCGATATTGCCGGTCAGCTCGTGCTTCTCGATCCCGCCGATGCGGTGCATCAGCCCCGGCGTACCCGGCTTGACCCAGGGACGCGCGCCCTTGGCGTCGCGCTTGTAGGGCAGGAAGACACCCTCGCCTTCGTCGTCCTGCGCGTTCTTTTCGGTCAGGAAACTGGCCGGGAACGGCGTGTAGCTGGCCGGGTCGGGCACCTTCCACGGTTCGGCGGCATTGGCGATATAACCGTCGGTCAGCAGCATCACCGGGGTCATGTACTGCACCGCGATGCGGCAGGCCTCGATTGCGACATCGAACGCGTCCGACGGACTGCTGGCGGCGATGACCGGCATCGGCGCATCGCCGTTGCGGCCGTAGACCGCCTGGTAGAGATCGCTCTGCTCGGTCTTTGTCGGCAGGCCGGTCGAAGGGCCACCGCGCTGCGAATTGACGATCACCAGCGGCAGTTCGGTCATGATGCCGAGCCCGATCGCTTCGGTCTTGAGCGCGATCCCCGGGCCCGACGAACTGGTCACGCCGAGGCTGCCCGCATAGCTGGCGCCGATCGCGGCGCAGACCGCAGCGATCTCGTCTTCCGCCTGGAAGGTGGTGACGTCGAATTCCTTGAGCCGCGCAAGGTGGTGCAGGATCGCCGAAGCCGGCGTGATCGGATAACCGCCGAAGAACATTGGCAGTTCGGCCAGCTGCGCGCCGGCAACCAGCCCCAGGCTGACCGCTTCGGCACCGGTGACGGTGCGATAGAGGCCGGGCTTGGACGGAACCGGATCGATATGGACCTGCTTCAGCGGCCCCGCGAGTTCCGCCGTTTCGCCATAGGCATGCCCCGCGTCGAGCGCTGCGATATTGGCATCGGCGATCTCGGGCTTGGACTTGAACTTGCTCTTCAGCCAGTCGTGGATCGGGTCGCGGGGACGATCGAACATCCACAGCGCAAGGCCCAGCGTCCACATGTTCTTCGACCGCAGCGCGTCCTTGTTGCCAAGGCCGTAGGGCTTGACCGCCTCGATCGTCTTCTCGCTGATGTCGAAGGCCAGCAGGTCGAACTTGCCCAGGCTGCCATCTTCGAGCGGATTGGCGTCGTATTTCGCCTTCTCGAGGTTGCGCTTGGTGAAGGCGCCGGTATCGGCGATGATCAGCCCGCCGGGCTTGAGCGCGGCGAGGTTCACCTTCAGCGCGGCGGGGTTCATCGCCACCAGCACGTCGGGCGCGTCGCCCGCGGTGTTGATTTCGCGGCTGCCGAAATTGATCTGGAACGCGGAAACGCCGAACAGCGTGCCCTGCGGCGCGCGGATTTCCGCGGGGAAATCGGGGAAGGTGGCCAGGTCGTTCCCCGCGAGCGCGGTCGACAGCGTGAACTGCCCACCGGTCAGCTGCATGCCGTCGCCGGAGTCGCCGGCGAAGCGCACGACTACGCTTTCGGGGGTTTCGGGGAGGCCGTCCTGCGGCGCCGTGGCGGCTGTAGCCATCCGGGTCATCCTTGTCTGCGCCACCCACCGGCGGCGCCGTTTCCAATTGGAAGCGCCACCTAGGCCGCGCCCCATTCTCTCGCAATGAAGTTTCTCTGCTAGGCCGAAAAAGCCTCATGGAAAAGCGCTCCAAACACGCTAAGTTCCAAAACGCAACGGATTTTGGAGAGAGAACGACATGGCCGATACAGAACATTATGTCCGCGACGACGTGCGCGGCTTCCTCGACATGCTCGAAGCGATGGGCGGCAAGGGTGTCGAAGAGGTCGGCGCACAGGAAGGCCGCGAACAGATGCGCGCCATGGGCGCCCTGGCCGAAGCCGAGCCGCGCGCGATGGCGGTGCAGAAGGACCTCACCTGCCCCGGTCCCGCCGGCCCGATCCCGCTGCGCTTCTACGATCCGCGCGCAGAGCGCGAACCCGGGCCCTGCGTGCTGTTCTTCCACGGCGGGGGCTTCGTCATCGGCGATCTGGTAGTTTACAATGCGCTGTGCACCGAGATCGCGCACCATCTCGACCTGCCGGTGGTCTCGGTCGACTACCGGCTGGCCCCCGAACACCCCTTCCCCGCTGCGCCCGACGATTGCGAAGCGGCCGCGCGCTGGGTCGCTTCCTCGCCTGCCGAACTGGGGCGCGAAATCACCGGGCTGGTCATCACCGGCGACAGCGCGGGCGGCAATCTGACGATCGTCACCACCAACCAGCTGACCAACGAGCCCGCCGACGTCCCCGTGATCGTCCAGGCGCCGATCTACCCCGTCGCCAGCGATCTGAGCCAGCACCGGAGCCTGGCGATGTTCGCCGAGGGCTTCCTGCTGACCGGCGCGGCGATGGCCTGGTTCACCTCGCAATATGGCGGCGATGCGAGCGACCCGCGGCACACTCCGATGGTGGGCGACTGTGCCGACACGCCGCCGACCGTGGTGTGCACCGCCGGACTCGACCCGCTGCGCGATTCGGGACGGGAATACGCCGCACATCTGGTGCAACTCGGCACGGAAACCGTGTTTCTCGAGTTCCCCGGCATCGTTCACGGCTTTACCACGCTGAGAAAAGCGATACCGAGCGGACAGAAGGATCTCGAGGCGTTTCTCGACGCCGTGAAACTGATGGTGGAGCGATACAGGTGAGCGATGGGCTCGGTTACCGTCCCTGCGTGGGCGTGATGTTGGTCAACAGCGACGGCAAGGTCTTCGTCGGCCGCCGGATCGACAACAAGGAAGGCGACTGGTGGCAGATGCCGCAGGGCGGCGTCGATGACGGCGAGGACCTGCGCGAGGCCGCGCTGCGCGAACTGCACGAGGAAACCGGCGTGCGGAGCGAGCATGTCACTATCCTCAAGGCGCTGGACGAACCGATCCGTTACGACCTGCCCGAAGAACTGATCGGCAAGCTGTGGGGCGGCCGTTTCCGCGGGCAGGAGCAGGTCTGGTACCTCGCGCGGTTCGCGGGCAGCGATACCGATATCGATCTCGAGGCACATGACCCGCCCGAATTCTGCGACTGGAAATGGGTCGAGGCGGAACAGCTTCCCGACCTCATCGTGCCGTTCAAGAAACGCGTGTATCGCGCGGTGGTCGAGGCTTTCCGCGAACTGGTCTGACGGACCCGCCGCGGCGACCGCTGCCGGGGTATCCGGTCAGTTCGACTGCGGCACCGCGGCGTCGGGCAGCAACGCTTCAGCGGTTTGCACCCGCGCCGGCGGACCGGCCGCGATGGTTGCCGACAACGTCTGTGTTTCGGGGCAGCTTTCGCCGCACAGCGATTCCAGCTTGGCCAGGCTGCCCTTGGCCATTTCGACCGCGCCCTTTTCGACCAGCGCCTCGCCCTCGCCCGCAATCGCGGCCAGATTGCGCGGCTCGCGCGTCAGCGCTTCGCGGTAATAGCGGATCGCCTTGCCCTGCAGCCCGTCGGCGCGGGCGGCTTCGGCCAGTCGCAGGAAGATCGGCGTGTGGCCCGGGTCGACCGCCAGCGCGGCCTCGAAGGCGTCGATCGCCCCCTGCGTATCGCCTTGCGCCAGCGCGGTTTCGCCCTTGGCGATCAGCACGCCCGCTCGCGGCTCGGGCGCGTCGTTCCCGGCCCAGCCAACGCTCGATGTCACGGCCAGCGCCAGGGAAAGGGCAGCAGCGGCAGGGGCAAAACGCATGATCGTCTCCAGCGGGGTCGTCCGTCGAAAAGGTGGCACATCAGCCATAATCTAAATGGCTAACACGTTCACCCTGCACAGGCGATGAAAAATCCGTCGGTCCCGTCATGCGCCGGTGCGAGCCGGATCCCTTGGCCGCGCGCCTGCCCCAGTGGCAGCGCCATGGCCTGCGGCTGCAGCTGCGGATGCCGCGCGAGGAAGGCTTCGAACTGCCCCGCGCCCTCTTCGTCGAGCAGCGAGCAGGTGACATAGACCACCCGGCCGCCCGGCTTGATGAGCTGCGCCGCGATGTCGAGCAGATAGGCCTGCAGCTCGGCCAGCCGCGCCAGTTCGGCCTCGTCCAGTCGCCAGCGCGCTTCGGGATTGCGCCGCCAGGTCCCCGTGCCCGAACAGGGGGCGTCGACCAGCACAGTGTCGGCCTGTCCGGCCAATCCGGAGAGCGCTTCCATTTCGCGCCGGGGGTCGAGCAGCAAGGTCTCGATGCAGGTCGCGCCTGCCCGTTCGGCGCGCGGAGCGAGCCGGGACAGGCGGCCGCGATCGGTATCGGAGGCGACGAGCCGTCCCTGGTTGTCCATCGCCGCTGCGAGCGCGAGCGTCTTGCCACCCCCGCCCGCGCATAGATCGACCACCGTTTCGCCGGGCCGTGTAGCCGCTGCGAGGCAAGCCAGCTGCGAGCCGGTGTCCTGCACTTCGATCGCGCCCGCGCGGAAGGCGTCCCATTGCTCGACCGGGGTGCCGGTGGCGAGCCGCAGGCCATGCGGCGCGGCGGTGGGCACGGCGGCTTCGGGCAAGGCGAGCGTGGCGCGCTCGGCCCTGAGCGTGTTGACCCGCAAGTCGAGCGGAGCCCGGTCGAGCAACGCGGCCGCATCGGTGCCGTCCATGCCCGAGGCGGCGAGCCGGTCGACCAACCAGCGCGGCGCGACCCCGCCCTCGGCCACCGGCTCGTTGTCGGCCAGCGGCGCGGGGCCGTAGTGCGATCCGTCGAACAGCAGCGCGATCGCCGGATCGTCCTGCGCCAGCCGCAGCATCGCCGCGCGGCCGGTCGCGGGGACCGGGCCGCAGGCGCGGATCGCGGCATAGACCAGTTCGCGGATCGCCCGCCGGTCCTTCGACCCGGCAAAGCGGTTGCTGCGGAACCATTCGGCGAGGATCCGGTCGGCGGGCGCGGCTTTTGCGCGCGCGGCCTCGACGATCCTGTCGAGCAGCTCGATCGCGGTCTGGACCCGGGCAGCGGGCGTCATGGCCTAGCGCGTCGGATAGTTGGGCGCTTCGCGGGTGATCGCCACGTCGTGGACATGGCTTTCGGCCAACCCGGCATTGGTGATCCGTACGAATTGCGCGCGCTTGCGCAGATCCTCGATCGTGGCGCTGCCGGTATAGCCCATCGCCGCCTTGATCCCGCCGACCAGCTGGTGGACGACCGCCGCGGCAGGGCCTTTGTAAGGGACCTGCCCCTCGATCCCTTCGGGGACCAGCTTCTGCTGGCTGACATCGGCCTGGAAATAACGGTCGGCGCTGCCGCGCGCCATCGCGCCCACGCTGCCCATGCCGCGATAGGCCTTGTAGCTGCGGCCCTGGTAGATGAAGGTCTCGCCGGGCGCTTCCTCGGTCCCGGCCAGCATCGAACCGACCATCACCGTGCTTGCGCCGGCAGCCAGCGCCTTGGCGGCATCGCCGCTCGCGCGCAGACCGCCATCGGCGATGACCGGGATGCCATATTCCTCGGCCGCCTCGGCGCTGTCCATCACCGCGGTCAGCTGCGGCACGCCGACGCCGGCGACCACGCGCGTGGTACAGATCGAGCCGGGGCCGATCCCGACCTTGACCGCATCGGCGCCGGCGCCGGCCAGCGCCTTGGTCGCTTCGGCAGTGGCGACATTGCCCGCGATCACCTGCACGCTGTTCGACAGCTTCTTCACCCGTTCGACCGCGCGCGCGACATCCATGTTGTGGCCATGCGCAGTGTCGATCACTACCACATCGACCTCGGCATCAATCAGCGCTTCGGTGCGTTCGAAGCCCTTGTCGCCCACGGTGGTCGCGGCAGCGACGCGCAGGCGCCCGGTGGGGTCCTTGGTGGCATCGGGATAGGCGACCGCCTTCTCGATATCCTTGACCGTGATCAGCCCGACGCAGCGCCCCGCATCATCGACCACCAGCAGCTTTTCGATCCGCCGCTGATGGAGCAGCCGCCGTGCCTCTTCCTGCCCGGTGCCGAGCGGCACGGTGGCGAGGTTCTCGGTCGTCATCAACTCGCCGATGGGCTGGCGCGGGTTCTCGGCAAAGCGGACGTCGCGATTGGTCAGTATCCCGACCAGCTTGCCGTCGCGATCGGTCACCGGGATACCGCTGATGCGGTTGACGGACATGATGTCCTGCGCCTCGCCCAGCGTGGCTTCGGGGTGGATGGTGATCGGATTGACCACCATGCCGCTTTCATACCGCTTGACCGCGCGCACTGCAGCGACCTGTTCGTCGACTTCGAGATTGCGGTGCAGCACGCCAATCCCGCCAAGCTGCGCCATGGCAATTGCCATGTCGGCCTCGGTCACCGTGTCCATCGCACTGGACACCACCGGGATGCTGAGCCCGATATCGCGCGTCAGCCGCGTGGCGGTGTTCGCCAGCGAAGGCAGGATATCGCTCTCGGCAGGACGCAGGAGCACGTCGTCGAAAGTAAGACCGAGGGGGATGTCGAAATGTGCCACGTGGAGAATCGCCTGCCGGGGGGAGAAATGTGGCGGCCCATGTAACGACGGTTTGGAAAACTAGCTAGTGCCCATAACCGCGCGGTGCCAGCCGGCGCATCGCACCGGTCGCCTAGCGGCGCCCGGCCAGCGCGCCATCCCGTCCGCGAGACACCCGTTGCCGCCGGCGGTGAACCGCGATCCGGACGAGCACCGCAAGCGCACCGAAGGGGAACAGCACCCGCAGCACTTCGGGCTGCCAGCTTCCGGCAGCGGCGCTGAACGAGGCGGTCGGGAGCGCCATGCCGAGAAACCAGTAAAGCGCGCCGGGCACAGCCGGCGCCAGCGCCGCCCCGCCCAGCCCGGTCAGCGCGAGCAGTGCCCATAGCGGTTTCAGCCCCAGTGCCGGCTCGCGCAGCGCGGCGATGGCAGCGGCGCCGCTTACCATCAGGCTGGCAGCCATCGCCGCGAGGAACAGCGTCAGCGACACGGGCATGCGCTGCTATTCCGCGGTCCAGCCGCCATCGACGCTCCAGTTCGCGCCGTTGACGTTCTGGGCCTCGTCGCGGCACAGGAAAGCGACCAGCGCGCCGATTTCCTCGGGCTGGACGAACTTCTTGGTCGCCTGCTTGACGAGCAGCACATCGTTGATGACCTGCTCGCGGGTCAGCCCGCGCGCTTTCATCGTATCGGGAATCTGGCTTTCCACCAGCGGGGTCCAGACATAGCCGGGGCTGACGCAGTTCGCCGTCACGCCGTGCTCGGCCAGTTCGAGCGCGATCGTCTTGGTGAAACCGTCGAGCCCGTGCTTGGCCGAATTGTAGGCCGCCTTGAACGGGCTGGCGACCTTCGAATGCGCGCTGGCGGTGTTGATGATCCGGCCCCAGCCCTTCCGCTTCATCGCGGGCACGGCGAGCCGCGTGGTGTGGAACGCGGCGGTCAGGTTGAGCGCGATGATCGTATCCCACTTCTCCACCGGGAAATCCTCGACCGGCGCGACATGCTGCATGCCCGCATTGTTGACGAGGATGTCGATTTCGCCCGCCGCATCCATCATCGCGGCAATCTGCGCGGGATCGGTCAGGTCGGCGCCCGAATGCGTCGCGCCGAGCTCTTCGCACAGCTCCGCGGTCACGGCCGCATCGCCGAAACCATTGAGGATCAGCGTCGCCCCTTCGGCAGCCAGCGACCGCGCAATCGCGAGTCCGATACCGCTGGTCGATCCGGTGACGAGCGCGCGCTTGCCGGCAAGAAACATTTGGGCCTCCGGGCGTTGTAGAAACTGTTCATTGCGGCCATCGCGCACATACCAGCGGCTGTAAAGCGGCCAGACATCGGGGGAAGACATGCGGCTCAATCCGTTCAACACCAACAATATCAACGTACGATCGAGCGGCGGCGGTGTCCCCGGCGGCAAGGCGGGCGGGATCGGCTGCGGCACGATCGTGATCGCGGCGATCGGCTATTTCGTCTTCGGGCTGGACCCGATGCAGACTGCGGGCATGGTCGAAGGCGTGCAGCAGGGCCAGCAGCAGGCAGGCCCGGCCAACACCGACGAACAGGAAGTGTGCACCAGCAGCGAATATGCGCTGGAAGCCTGCAACGGGCTGCAATCGCTCAACCAGACCTGGGCGGCGACCTTCGACGCGCAGGGCTACGGCGACCAGTTCCAGCAGCCCACGCTGGACCTTTACGGCGGCGGCGGGGTCCGCACCGGGTGCGGCAACGGCACGTCGGCGATGGGGCCGTTCTACTGCCCCGCCGACCAGACGATCTACATCGACACCAGCTTCTACGACACGCTCGAACGCCAGCTCGGCGCGGGCGGCGATTTTGCGCGTTATTACGTGCTGGCGCATGAATATGGCCACCATATCCAGACGATCACCGGCATTTCGGGACAGATCCGCAGCGCGCAGCAGCAGAACCCGAGCCGGGCCAACCAGCTGCAGGTGCTGATGGAATTGCAGGCGGATTGCTATGCCGGGGTCTGGGCGGGCAAGAACCGCAATCTGATCGAGCCGGGCGATATCGAGGAAGGCATGAACGCTGCCGCCGCGATCGGCGACGACCGGCTGACGGGCGGACGGATCTCGTCGGAGAACTTCACGCATGGCACCTCGCAGCAGCGCAGCGATGCCCTGCGGCTGGGCCTGCAGGGCGATGACCGCGCCTGCGACCGGATCACCAATATCGGCTGATCAAGCGCTGTCGAGGCGGGCGGGCGCGGCGCATGGGCCGCGTCCTCGCCGTCACGCGGTGGCTGATCAGCGCGCCAATTCGGCGAGTTCGGCGTCAATTTCGCCGAGCGCCTCGGCCCGGTCCGCCGCGGACATGCTGCGATCAGCGGCGATGGCCTTGCGAACGCTCTTCAGCGTCGTAAGCGCCAATTTCTGCCCGTAGCTTTCGCAGACATACATCGTCACGCGGCCCGCGCTGTCGACCTTGGTGGTCACGGGGCTGTTCTTGTCGAGGCACTTCATCACGACCTGCGGCGCATTCGCCACTGCGCGAACGGCAACCGCTTCGGCGCTCATTTGCGCAGCGTCGGCCTGGGCCTCGGCCATCGCGATCTTCACCTCGCGGCGCGCTTCGGCCTTGTCCGTGACTTTCAAAGCAGACTTCCGCTCGGTTTCGCGGGCCAGCCTGCCGTCCTCCGCCAGCGTCTCGCGCAGTTCGGCCATTTCGCGTTTGAACGCGCGCCGTTCCTTGTCGTTCATCTCGTCCCAGACCTTGCCGTTCCAGCGCGCATGCCGCTCGGGATTGCGCTCGACGCTGGCCATGGTCCGGCGGGCCCGTTCGAGCTCGCGCTCGGCGCGTTCCAGATCGCGTTCGGCGCTTTCGAATTCGCGCTCGATCGTGCGCTCCAGCGCCGCGACGAATTCGCGCTTGCTTTGCGGCGCAGGTGGCGGAGCGACAGGTTCGGGCGGCGGCGGCGGAGCCCAGTCCGCCGCAGGCGGCGCGACAGCCGCAGGCGACTGCGGCGCAGCGGGCGGCATAGGCGTGGATGCCCGTTCCTCCGGGGCCGTCACCGTCTCGGCATACCCGATGCTCGCGGTCATCGGCAGCGCGAGCAGCGCAGCGGCGACCACGCCGCGCGCGGCAAGCCGGCGGCGGCGCGAATGGTCGGTCATCGGCAGGCTGCGCAGCCGGTGGATGATCGACTTGTCCCCCAACACGGGGCACGCCATCGGCGCCGCCAGTGCGGGGCGGGGCGCGATTTGCGGTCGGCGGGCGAAATCGGCGATGATCGCGGCATAGGCGGCGCGCTCGTCGCGGCTGCGGCTGGCCACCACCCGGGCATCGCAGGCCGCCTCCTGGTCGCGGCGCATGGCCGACCAGCCCATCCACCCCAGCGGATTGAACCAGTGGAGTGCGAACAGCGGCTGGACGAGGACGTTGACGAGGATGTCGTGGCCGCGGTGATGCGCCAGCTCATGCGCGATCGCGAGGTCGCGGACCAGGCGCTCGCGGCTGGCCATGAAACCATCGGGCAGCGCGACGACCTTGTCGAAGACACCGAATGCCATCGGCCCCGAAATCGCCGGGGTTTCGATCAGGCGGATGGCGCCCACCTCGCCCACCGGACGCGCCTCTTCGAGCAGTTCGCGGCGCAGCTGGCCATAGAGCCAGAACCGCCGCGTCATGAAGATCGCGGCCCCGGCGAGCCACAGGATCAGCAGCGGGGTCAGCAGGTCGATCGGCGCATCCATCGGCACGGGCGATACCGGCGCGACGAGTGCGTTATCGGCGAACCCCCCGGCGGCGGCGGGGGACAGCGCCAGCTCGGGCGCGGGCGGCGGGGTAGTGGACGACAGCGGCTGCATCCAGGACGGCAGCGTAACCGGCGGGAACAGCAGGCGCGCCAGCGGCAGGAACCACAGTGCATAGGCAGCCCCCGCCCCCAGGTGCCGCGCCACCGGGCGCCGCAGCAGCAGCGCCAGAACGATCAGGGCGCCCGTCCACACCAGCGTGTCGAACAGGAACCAGTGCCAATACTGGCGAAGCAGTTCGGTCATTTGCGCATCTCCCTCAAGAGCGCCTCGATTTCGGACAGATCGTCATCGGTCAGCGCCTCGCTTTCGGCGAGCTGCGCGAACAGCGGGGCGGCGCGGCCGCCGAACAGCCGGTCGACCAGCCGGCGGCTTTCCCCGCCGACATAGTCCGACCGTGCGATCAGCGGGCGGTAGAGGAACTTGCGACCCTCGGGCTCGGTACCCACAGCCTCCTTCTGGACCAGCCGGCTGAGCAGCGTCTTGACCGTCGGGATCGACCAGTCGCGCTCGGCGCAGATCGCGTCGCAGACCTCGGCGGCGGAGATCGGGTTGCGATCCCACAGCACTTCCATGATGGCATGCTCCGCTTCGCTGATCCGTTCGCCCGGCCCGTTGCTGCGCTTGGCCATTCCCGCCTCCTCGTTCCGCCACGCATGGTGTGACGATTACGTCTGTAGCCGCAATGACTACGGTTGTAAACCTGCACCATGGATCAATATCGGGCAAACGCGCTTGCTTCTCGACCAACGACATATCACTCTTGACCGATGACCCGGTTTCTTCCCCTGCTCGCCTCGTTCGCTGTCCTGGCCAGTCCGCTGGCCGCGCAGGACGATCCGCCCGCCCCGCCTCCGCGCGACTACGCCACGCAGCGCGTCGTGATCGAGACGACCATGGGCGACATCACGGTTGCGCTGGAGACCGAACGCGCGCCGATCACCGCGGGCAATTTCCTGCACTATGTCGACGAGGACCGGTTCGACGGGACGAAATTCTACCGCGCGATGCATCTCGATTGGGGCGAACCGCCCAACGGCCTGCTGCAGGGCGGTACGCAGATGCACCCCGACCGCGTGCGCGACCCGATCGCGCATGAACCGACCACCGAAACCGGGCTCAGTCATACCGACGGCGCGCTGTCGATGGCACGCTACGAGCCTGGCACCGCGACGGGCGACTTCTCGATCATGATCAAGGACCAGACCGGGCTCGATGCCAATCCCGCCTCGAGCGACCCGAACCTGCAGCTGGGCTTTGCGGTGTTCGGTTATGTGGTGGACGGGATGGAAGTGGTCCATGCGATCCATGCCGCGCCGATCGATCCCGACAAGGGCGAAGGCTGGATGAAGGGCCAATTGCTGGCCGAGCCCGTCGAGATCGTCGAAATGCGCCGGGTGGAGAGCGCCGCAGCACCCGCGGAATGACCGCGGCTATTGCGGCGACGGTTCGCGGGCGAGCCGGCTGATCAGGATCGCCGAACGCTGGGCCTGCCGCACGATCGAGCGCAGGTCGATCGACTCGCCCTCGGCATGGCTGCCGCTGCCCGCGGGGCCCATGCCCGCAAGACCGACCGTATAGGGCGCAACGAAGCTGATATCGGCTGCCCCGCGGCGCGACGGGGGATAGGGCTGCATCGCCTCGCGCCCGAGATCGGCGTTGATCGCATTGAGCCGGGCGAGCAGCGCGGCATTGCCCGCGGTCGGCGCCATCGGCGGATAGCGGAACTCGATCGCGATGGTCGCCTCGGTCCCCGGCAGGTGCTGCGCGACGATGGCGCGCATCTTCTCGGCGACCCGCTCGTTCTGTTCACCCGTCAGCGCGCGCAGATCGCCGCGGGCAATGGCGTGCGAGGGGATGATGTTGGTCTTGCCGCTGGTGGTGGCGGAAAGGCCGTCCTCGCCCAGCTCGGCGGGGGTTCCGCCCGCCATGAAGCCGACGTTGTAGGTGAGGTTTTCCTCGGGCAATTCGCGCCGGAAGGCATCGAGGATGCGCGCCATTTCATAGATCGCGCCATAGCCCGCATGGTCTGAGAAGATACCCGAGCTGTGCCCGCTGCCCGCGCGCGTAGTCAGCGTCCAGCTGCCCGACGAGCGCCGCGCGATCACGCCTGCGTCCTTGCCGTCCAGCACCGAGAGTCCTTCATAACCCAGCGCGACATCGGCCCATTTGCCCGCCTCGACCAGGTCGCGGCGCGCGGCTTCCAGCGGTTCGCCCGCATCCTCTTCGTCGCCGGTCAGCGCGACGACGATGTTCGCACCCTCGAGCGTGCCAGCCGCCTGCATGGCGCGCAGCGCGGCGAGGATCACCACGATGCCGCCCTTGTCGTCAACCACGCCCGGCCCGACCGCACGGTCGCCCTCGCGGACGAAGCCGGTGAAGGGCGAACCGGGTTCGAACACCGTGTCGAGATGACCGATCAGCAGCATCTTCGTGGTGCCCGGCACGCCTTCGTGCCGCGCGAACAGGTGGCCTGCGCGCCCCTGCGCCGATTGGTCGATCCATTCGACGTCAAAGCCCAGCGCCGCGAATTCGGGCGCCAGCACATCGGCCACCGCCTTCACGCCCGCATGATTGTGCGAACCCGAATTGATCAGCGTGATCCGCTCGAGCAGCGCAACGTCATCCTCGAACCCGTCCGCGACGGTCTCGACCATGACCTCTTCTGCATTGCTGAGCTGCGCGGAGACGGGGGCGGCAAGCAGCGCCGCGAGACCCGCGACGAAGCCGAGCGCCCCCGCCCGCATCAGTAAACCCGCTTCTTCGGCTCGATGTACTTCACATCGTCGGTCAGCGTGTATTCGTGGACCGGGCGGTAGTCGATCTTCACCCCGCCGCCGCTGCCACCCCAGCCATCGAACCAGGCGATGGTGTGCTTCATCCATTCGGCGTCGTTACGGTCGGGGAAATCCTCATGCGCATGCGCGCCGCGGCTTTCCTTGCGGTTTTCCGCGCTCGCCATGGTGACATTGGCCTGCGCCATCAGATTGTCGAGCTCGAGCGTCTCGATCAGATCGCTGTTCCAGATCAGCGAGCGGTCGAAGACCTTCACGTCCTCCATCCGCTTGTTGATCTGCTTCAGGTTTTCCACGCCCTCGGCCATCAGCTTGCTGTCGCGGAACACCGCGGCATGGCGGGTCATGGTCTTCTGCATGTCCGCACGCAGCTCAGCCGTCGGCGTGCCGCCATCGGCATAGCGGAAATGGTCGAGCCGGCCGAGCGACAGTTCGGCGCTGTCCTTGGGCAGTTCGTCATGGCTGGTGCCCGGCTTGATCAGTTCCTTGAGGCGGTGGCCGGTCGCGCGGCCGAACACCACGAGGTCGATCAGCGAGTTCGAACCGAGGCGGTTCGCGCCGTGGACCGAAACGCAGGCAGCTTCGCCCACCGCGAACAGGCCGGGGACGATCTTTTCGGGATCGTTCTTGTCGCCCGCCATCACTTCGCCGTGATAGTTACAGGGGATGCCGCCCATGTTGTAATGCACCGTCGGGGTGACGGGCAGCGGTTCGCGGGTCAGGTCGACCCCGGCGAAGATCTTGCCGCTCTCGGTGATCCCCGGCAGGCGTTGGCCGAGCACGGTCGGATCGATGTGGTCGAGATGGAGGTAGATGTGGTCCTTTTCCGGACCCACACCGCGGCCTTCGCGCATTTCCAGCGCCATCGAGCGGCTGACGACGTCGCGGCTGGCGAGGTCCTTCGCACTCGGCGCATAGCGTTCCATGAACCGCTCACCTTCCGAATTGGTAAGGTAGCCGCCCTCGCCGCGTGCGCCCTCGGTGATGAGCACGCCCGCACCGTAAATGCCGGTGGGGTGAAACTGGACGAATTCCATGTCCTGCATCGGCAGGCCTGCGCGCAGCACCATGCCGCCGCCGTCGCCGGTGCAGGTATGCGCGCTGGTGGCGGTGAAGTAGCAGCGGCCATAGCCGCCGGTTGCCAGCACCACCGCCTTCGAACGGAAGCGGTGGATCGTGCCGTCGTCGAGGCACATGGCGATCACGCCGACGCATTCCTTCTCGCCATTCGCGCCGTCCTTCATGATGAGGTCGAGCGCGAAATATTCGATGAAGAAGTCCGCGGCGTATTTCAGGCTCTGCTGGTAGAGCGCGTGCAGCATGGCGTGACCGGTCCGGTCGGCGGCGGCGCAGGTGCGCTGCACCGGCGGGCCTTCGCCCATGTTCTGCATGTGCCCGCCGAACGGGCGCTGGTAGATCGTGCCGTCGTCGTTGCGGCTGAAGGGCACGCCGGCGTGCTCCAGCTCGTAAACCGCCTGCGGCGCTTCGCGCACCAGATATTCGATCGCGTCCTGGTCGCCCAGCCAGTCCGACCCCTTGACGGTGTCGTACATGTGCCACGACCAGTGGTCGGGCGTGTTGTTGCCGAGGCTGGCGGCGATCCCGCCCTGCGCGGCGACGGTGTGCGAACGCGTCGGGAAGACCTTGGTGATGTTGGCGGTCTTGAGGCCGCTTTCGGCGGCGCCCATCGTGGCCCGCAGGCCCGAGCCGCCGGCCCCCACGACGACCACGTCATAGGTATGGTCGGTGATCGGGTATTCGCGGCCATTGATGCTGAAGGTTTCGGTACGGGCCATCAGGCGGCTCCTCCAAGGGCGAGGCGGGCAATCGATACGAGACCGAAGGCGCCGCCGCCGATGGTTGCAAGGTTGAGAAGGGCGATGACGCCGAACTTGGTCCCGGCGTCGTGGACATAGTCTTCGATCAGCACCTGCAGGCCGAGGCGTGCGTGCCAGAAGACGGAAATGATCAGCAGTGCCAGCGCAGTGGCCGGCAGCGTCTGCGCCGCCCAGCCGGCAACCGTGCCGTAGGAATAGTCGGGCAAGAGCGCGAGGCTGAACGCAAGGAACAGCATCAGCGCCAGATTGCCGATGGCGGTGAAGCGCTGCACCAGCCAGTGATGCGCGCCTTCATGCGCCGAGCCGAGCCCGCGCACGCGTCCGATCGAGGTTCCGTTACCCATGGTGTAGCCCTTAGCGAAGCAGGATGAGGGCCCAGAAGCCCGCAGTGAGAAGAATGCCGATCAGCGGCGCGAGGATCGACCAGGTCTTGTTGGTTTCAAGCTCGTAACCGGCACCGATGTCGAGCACGAAGTGGCGCAGGCCGCTCATCATGTGGGTGAAAAAGGCCCACGAGAGCCCGACCAGAACGACCATGCCCAGCGGCGATCCCATGATGGTGGCGAAGGTTTCATACGCGCCCGGCCCCGCGGCCATCGCGCCCAGCCACCACAGCAGCACGCCCAGACCGACCAGTGCCATCCCGTCGCCGGTGATACGGTGCAGGATCGAGACCGCCATGTGCGGACCCCATTTCCAGACTTGCAAGTGCGGCGCCATCGGGCGGTTGGCCATGGTGATCTTCCGATAGAAACAATTTGGAACGCCTCCCTTAGCGATGTGATCGTGCGTGACAAGGCGGGGGGCCTCGACAAGATGCGCAATTTTTTCGAATAGGGTTTGCATGACATGCATTCTACTTACCGGCGCAAGCCGCGGGATCGGCGCCGCCGCCAAACGGGCGCTGGAAGCGCGCGGTGCGCGCGTGGTCGGCCAGGCCACCAAGGCCGATTCGACCGATATGGTCGCCGCCGATTTCTGCGAACCGGGCGCGCCGCAGGAATTGTGGCAAACCGCGCTGGCGCGCGCCGGCAGCAGCATCGACGTGCTGGTCAACAACGCCGGCCTGTTCGATCCCAGCCCGCTCGACCGGTCGGACATCGCCTGGCTCGATGCCTGGGAAGACACGCTCCGGATCAATCTCACCGCCGCCGCGCAGCTCAGCCGCTTCGCGGTGCGCCACTGGCAGGAACGCGGCGTTGCGGGCCGCATCGTCCATGTCGCCAGCCGGGCGGGCCACCGCGGCGATTCGCCGGCGCACTGGCATTATGCCGCGGCCAAGGGCGGGATGCTGGCGATGCACAAGACCATCGCCCGCGCCTATGCCGGCGAAGGCATTCTCAGCTTCGCGATCACTCCCGGCTTCACCGACACCGCGATGGCGGGCGATTACCTCGAAAGCCGCGGCGGGCCCGGCCTGCTGGCGGATATCCCGCTGGGCCGCGTCGCCGAACCCGAAGAGATCGCGACGCTGATCGCGTTCTGCGCGCTCGATGCACCTGCCAGCATGACCGGCGCCACGCTCGATGCGAACGGCGCCAGCTATGTCCGCTAGAACCGGAGCCGGCCTCGCGCTTGCGGCCGCGTGCCTCGCCGGCTGCGCACCGCCGATCCAGTCCCGTCCCGACCTGCCCGCGCCCGAGCAGGTTACGCCGCAGCAATGGGCTGCCGGTTGCGAGCCATGGGACGATTGGGACAAGCCCGCCGCGCCCTACCGCATCCACGGCTCGACCTATTATGTCGGCACTTGCGGCATCTCGGCGATCCTCGTCGCGGGGCCGGCCGGACACCTGCTGATCGACAGCGGGACCGAGGCGGGCGCCGAAGTGGTGCTCGACAACATCGGCAAGCTCGGTTTCCGCCCCGACGAGATCGCCAGCCTGCTGCACAGCCACGAACATTTCGACCACACCGGCGGTCATGCGCGCGTCAAGCAAGCCAGCGGCGCGCATGTCGTCGCCTCGCCCGCTGCCGCGCCTGCGCTGCGCAGCGGCCTGAGCATTGCCGAAGACCCGCAATACGGACTGCACGAACCGATGGCGCCGGTGGCAGTCGACGTGCTGGTCCGCGGCGGCGAGACGGTGCGCAGCGAAACCGCCACGCTCACCGCGATCGCCACGCCGGGGCACACGCCCGGCGCGCTGAGCTGGACATGGCGCTCATGCGACGCGGCGGGCGACTGCCTCGACATGGTCTATGCCGACTCGCTCTCCGCGATCAGCCGCGAAGGATACCGCTTTGCCGACCATCCCGCCTATGTCGCCGCGTTCCGCGCCGGATTGCAGCGGCTGCGCGAAACCGCCTGCGACCTGCTGCTGACCCCGCACCCCTCCGCGAGCGAGATGGTCGCGCGCGCGGCGAGCGGAACGCTGGTCGGCGGGATGAGCTGCGCCGCCTATGCCGATGCCGCCGAGGCCCGGCTCGATGCGCGACTGGCGGAGGAAGCGGATGGCTGACGCCTGGAAGATCGTCGCCGAAGTGTCGAAAACGGAAGCGCGGGCCGCGCTCGTCGCGCATGAGGAAGCGCTCGACTGGCCGGCCGAATGGGTCGTGACCGGCATGGAAGTCGCCGACCACCTGCCCGACGACTGGACGGTCGAAGTCTATCTCGACCGCGAGCCGGGGCCGGACGATTTGCAGCGCGTCGCGGCGCTGTTCGCCGGCACGCCGCCGCGGCTGACGGCGGAAAAGCTGCCCGCGACCGACTGGGTGACCGAAAGCCAGAAGGGCGTCGAACCGATCCGCGCGGGCCGCTTCCACGTCCGCACGCCCGAGCACCCGGCCGATCCCGGCCTCGTCGATTTCGTCATCCCCGCAAGCCAGGCCTTCGGCACCGGCCAGCACCAGACCACCGCCGGCTGTCTTGCCATGCTCGACCTGATGAAGCGCGCGGGCGTGACCGCACGCAACCATGCCGATATCGGCACCGGTACCGGGCTGCTGGCCTTCGCCGCGCTCCATCTCTGGCCCGGCGCGCGCGCCACCGCGTCGGATATCGACCCGGTCTGCGCGGGCGTGGTGCGCGACAACATGGCGTGCAATGCGATTGCCGAAGGCGGCGGTCCGGGCCAGCTGACGATGGTCATCGCCGACGGGATGGCGGACCCGTTGCTGCGGCTGCGCGGGCCCTACGACCTGTTCATCGCCAACATCCTCGCCGGGCCGCTGGTCGAACTGGCGCCCGCCTTTGCCGCCGCCACCGCGCCGGGAGGCAATTTGCTGCTGGCGGGGCTGCTCGAGACGCAGGAAGCGCGCGTGCGCCGCGCCTACCGCGCACAGGGTTTCCGCCTCGCGCGGCGGCTGGTGTGCGGCGACTGGTCGATCCTGTGGCTGCGCAAGAGCCGCGTGCGGTGACGCGCTGGCGGCGCTGGCTTGCAGGGCTGCTCGCCCTGCCCTGCGCCGCGCTCGCGCTGTTCCTGCTCGCGGCATGGATCGGCAGCAGCCTGCCGCGCAATCCGGACTGGACCGAACCGGCCGAGGGCGTCACCATCATGGTTGAAACCAACGGCATCCACACCGGCATCGTGATGCCCGTGATCAGCCCAGTGAAGGACTGGCGCGCGACCTTCCCTTCCGCCGGCCTGCCGCGCGCCGACGGGCAGCTGCCCACGCATGTCGCGATCGGCTGGGGCGAGAAGGAGGTTTTCCTGAGCACCCCTACGTGGAGCGACCTCAAACCCGCCACCGCGCTGCGGATCGCTCTGCGCGGTGGCGAGGGGCTCGTTCGCGTGGGCCATTACGTGCGCCCCGCGCCGTCCGAATACCACCGCCCGCTGACGCTGCGCCCGGCCGAATACGCCCGCCTCGTCGAGCGCGTCGAAGCCGCGTTGCCGCCGCTCGCACCGGGCGAAACGCGCGACACCTACGACAGCTTTGAGGAAGGCGCGCGCAATTACGATGCCACCGGACGCTACACGCTGGCGAACACCTGCAACCAGTGGGTCGGCGATACGCTGGCGCATGCGGGAATTGCGATGGGGCGCTGGACCCCGCTGGCCGGCGGCGTGATGAAATGGGTGCCCGAGCCCGCGGCGACGGGTCAGCCAGCGTCCGGCGTAGCGGCGGACAAGGCTTCGTCATAGCGCACGACCGCGCGCACGACCTCCCGCATCATCTCCATCCGTACCGGTGTCGGCTCGCGCGTGCGGGCGATCATCACCGCGACCGCATAGGTGCGGCCCGCGGGCGAGGTGATCAGCCCGATATCGTTATAGCCCGACTGTTCGCCGTCGTAGAATTGCCCGGTCCCGGTCTTGTGCCGCACGGTCCAGTCCTCCGGCGCCCCGGCCTTGAGCCGCTGCGGTCCGCTGCGCGTGCGCGCAAGCGTACCCAGCAGCAGGCTGGTCGAGCCGGGCGAGAGCAATTCGCCGCGATGCAGCTTCGCCAGCGCGCCGACCACTGCCACCGGCGGCGCCCCGTCCAGCGGGTCGGCGAGATAGGCCTCGAACGCGCTGCGCCGCACGGCGGGCGAAACCTCGTCGCGCGCCTCGAAGAAGGCGGGTCCCTGCGCATAGTCCTGCCGCCATTCGAGCCCCGCAATGGTGCTCTGCTTCCTGCGCTCGTCAGTGCCGAACCGGATGCTCGACAGGCCATGCGTGTCGAGGAAATCCTGCACCGCCGCAGGCCCGCCGACGCGCCGCAGGATGCGGTCGTTGGCAGTGTTGTCGCTCTGCGTGATCGCGCGTTCGACCAGCTCGGCGTAATCGGCCGAAAAGCTGCCGTCGCGGCGGACGATATCGCGGATCGGCTGGTGGAAAACGGTCAGGTCGCCAGGACGGATGCGGACCATTTCGCCAAGGTCGAGCCGGCCTGCATCGACCTCGTCGAGCGCGGTCAGCGCGACCCATAGCTTGCTCACGCTCTGCTGCGGGAACTGCTCCAGCCCGTTGAAATGCAAAGTGCGCCGCGCGGCAAGATCACGCACCGCGATCCCGACATGGCCATCGAAAGTCCCGCCGATCCGGCTGATCGCGCGGTCGAGCGCGGCCTGTTCTGGCGTCAGCGGCGGCGCTTCCACCGCTTCGCTGGCCTGTTCGACCAGCGGATCGGCGGGCGCCTGCAGGTGCGGAAGCCACACGACCAGCAGCGCCAGCAGCAGCACCGGGATCGCAACGAGCAGGAAACGGAAGGGAAGCGTCACTCTTCCTCAACGCGCTGCAGCGCGCTGGTTTCCGAAGCTTTCGCTAGACCAGCCCGGCATCCGCTGCGGCTTCGCCAGGCAGCGGGCGGCCGACATCGAACATCGCGCGCACGCGCTCGGAGAACATCAGATTGCCTTCGGGGAAATAGCGTTCGTAGATCCGCATCAGCTGGTCGAGATGATCGAGCCCCAGCGAACTGCGGAATTGCGGCCCCAGCGCGCTCTTGCCGAAATGCGGGCGCGTATCGACTTCATAGCGCATCACCAGCCGCTGCAGCCGTTCGAGCCAGGCATAGTCGCGCGGGTCGGCGAACAGGTCGATCGCCGCCATCGGCCGCCGCGCATTGGCCGCGAAGACCGGCTCCGCCACCCCCGGCAATTCGCGCACCGAGATGATGCCCTTGAGGAAGAAACCCAGGTCGCGCAGCGCATCGGCTTCGCGGATGATGAACTTGACCACCGCAGGGGCGCGTTCGAGTGGGACGAAGAAGGCCAGATTGTATCCGGTGTAAGTGGTCGAAAACAGCCCGCGGGTGATGCTGGGCGCGCGGTTTTCCTTCAGCCCGGGCTTGGGATCGTAAAGATAGTCGAGATCGCCCGGATCGGTGATCACGCGTTCGCTCTGCTCGAGGTCGAGCCAGTCGATGAAGCGCTGCATCGGCCGCCGCAGCCGGGGAAGGAACCGATCGAGCTTGTAATAATGGCGCAGGAACCATGCGGCGAACTTGCCGCTGCCGCTGGCCTTGGGATGCGCGACCACGACCTTCTCGTCGGCGCATTCGGCAAGGACGTGGGTCATCACCACCGGATCGTCCGGATCGGTATAGGGCATTACCGCCCAATTGACCGCGATCCCGCCCTGGCGCAGCTCGTCCAGCTTCGACAGTCGGCTCATCGAACTGACCGAAATGTAGGATTCGAGCGGCTTGGTCTCCAGCACCAGCTCCACGATCGGCGCGATCGTGCCGAAGGAAAGCGCCACATAGGCGAATTCGGGATCGCCGCGCCGCAGCGTGACGCGCTGCCCCTTCCCGTCGAGGAAGGTCAGTTCGACCACGCTGTCCGCCATCACCGCGCGCGGACCGAAGCCATGCGTGCCCGTGGCCAGCGCGCCGACCACCGACTGTTCCATGTAATTGCCCGAATTGTGCAAGCCGCGCCCGTGCTCGTCGCGCAGGAACAGCTTGAGATCGCGCACCGAAACCGAAGCGCCCACGCGCACGGTTTCACTGGCAGGATCGTAAGACAGCGTCTTGATCCCGCCTTCGCGCATCATCATCGCGGTGACGCCGGGGACTACCTGGACCCCGTTGTAGGAATGCGACTGGCCCACGCAACTGTAGCGGCCTTCGCTCACCAGCTTGGCCAATGCGGTTTCATCGTGCGGAACGCGCGCTTCGGTTTCGCAGCGATAGACGTTGATCCACGAGCGGACCCAGCGCTTGCCATCGGTGCCGATCGCCCGCCGGTCGGCCGCACGTTCGCGGCGCGTACGCAAATATTTCCTGATCAAGACCTGCCCCCTGCCTTGCACCCGCAGGCAGCATAATGGATTTCGGCCCGCGAAGCGAGGACAGGAACGACATCGACGGCGCAGCGGTGGAACCTTGGCAGCAGCGATACGCTCTCAGGACAAACCTCTTTTCAGGAGACACCATGACCCAGACCTTGCTTATCACCGGCGCATCGACCGGTATCGGAGCAGCCACCGCCCGCGCCGCCGCCGAGGCCGGATGGCAGGTCGCCCTGCTCGCCCGTTCACAAGACGAACTGGACAGCCTCGCCGGCGAGATCGGCGAGCGTGCGCTGGCGCTGCCCTGCGACGTGACCGACCGCGCCGCGCTGAATGCGGCAGTGGACAGGGCCGTCGACCATTTCGGCGGGCTCGACGCGGTCTTCGCCAACGCCGGCAAGGGCGTGTCCAGCCCGGGTATCGAACAGGGCGTTCCGGCCGAATGGGACGAGATGATCCAGCTCAACGTGATGGCCGTGCTGTCCACCGCGCATGCGACCCTGCCGCATCTGCGCAAGACCAAGGGGCATTTCGTGGTCACCGGATCGAAGGCGGGGCGCGATCACCTCAAGGGGTCGGTCTATGGCGCGACCAAGTGGTTCGTCCACGGTCTTGCCGGGAACCTCGCCGAAGAAATGCGCGAATGGGGCGGCCGCTGCACGGTCATTTCACCGGGCATGGTCGACACGCCGTTCTTCGACGAACCCAAGCCCGACAAGATCCAGCCCGGCGATGTCGCGAATGCGGTCATCTTCGCCATCTCGCAGCCCGAAACCGCCGCAGTGCGCGAAATTCACATCATGCCGACCGGCTGATCAGCGCTGCAGCGCCTCTTCCAGCGTCGCCAGCGCGGCGCGCGCAAAGGCTTCCATATTTGCGATCCGGTCCTCGCTGCCGGTCTCGGTCCGGCGGGTGAATTCGAACCCGCCGGGCCCGACCACCGCCGCGCAGCTGCGCCCCGCGGGCGCACCGCTGGGATGGCTCGACCCGCCGACCGAACCACTTTCCGCCAGTCCCCATTGCGCGCCGAAATTGTCGCGGATCGCGCGCGCCTGTAACAGCGCATATTCCTCGCTCGCGCCGGTCATGCCGGCATAGGCGTCACGCGGCAGGTCGAACAATATGTCGCGCGCGCGGAAGGAATAGACCACCCCGCCCCCGACGAAGAAGTCGAGTGCGCCGGGCACGGTCAGCAGCGAAGCCGCAACCAGCCCGCCGGTCGCGCCGTCGGCCACCGCGACCTTCTCGCCGCGCTGGCGCAGTAGATCGGCAATGCGCAGCGCCTGTTCGTGGGTCTGCTCGAGCATGTCAGCCGGCCGCCTTGACGATTTCGGCCCAACCGGCTTCGTCCACCACCTCGATCCCGAGTTCGGCTGCCTTCTTCAGCTTGCTGCCCGCACCCGGCCCCGCGACCAGCAGATCGGTCTTGGCGCTGACCGAGCCGCTGGCCTTGGCACCAAGCCGTTCGGCCTGCGCCTTGGCCTCATCGCGGCTCATCGTCTCGAGCTTGCCAGTGAAGACCACCGTCTTGCCGCTGACCGGGCTGTCGCGTGTCTCGACCTCGTAGCGCTGGGGCTCGACCACCCCTTCGCCCGGTGCCTCGCCGATCAAATCGTTCCACACGCTACGGTTGTGCTCTTCATGGAAGAAGTCGGCCAGTGCATGGCCCACCGCAGTGCCGATCCCGTCGGTGCGGACTTCGAAAATGCGTTTCACCGCCTCGACCATGCGCGTTTTGAACGGGCTTTCCTTCTCGCCCTCGGCGCGCGGGTGTTCGAGGCAATAGGTGCGGAACTCAGCGGCCTTTCCGGGCAGCAGGCGGATATCGCCCAACCCCTTCATCAGGTCGCGCGCGGTGACCGCGCCGACATGGCGGATCCCCAGCCCGAACAGCAGCCGCGCGGCATCGGGTTCACGGCGCGCTTCCACAGATTCCAACAGATTATCCACAGAGCGCTCCTTCCACCCGTCGAGCGCGAGAATGTCCGCGCGCCGCTGCTTCAGGCGGAAGATGTCGGCGGGGCTTTCGAGCCAGCCGAGCGCGAAGAACTGGTCGATCGTCTTCTCGCCCAGCCCGTCGATGTCGAGTGCGCCGCGGCTGACGAAATGCTTAAGCCTTTCCGTGCGTTGTGCGGGACATATCAGACCGCCTGTGCAGCGCACGTCGACCTCGCCCTCTTCCGCCACCGCCTCGCTGCCGCATTCGGGGCAATGGTCGGGGAAGTGGAAGGGATCGCGCTCCACCTCGGGCGTGAGGTTATCCACAAGCTGTGGAATAACATCGCCCGCACGCTGGACCACCACGCGATCGCCCGGCCGCACGCCCAGCCGCGCGATCTCGTCGCGATTGTGCAGCGTGACATTGGTCACGGTCACTCCGCCGACGAGGACCGGCGCGAGCCGCCCGACCGGGGTCAGCTTGCCCGTCCGCCCGACCTGGATATCGATGCTCTCGAGCGTGGTCTCGGCCTGTTCGGCGGGGAACTTGTGCGCCAGCGCCCAGCGCGGCGCCTTGGCGACGAAGCCGAGCCGTTGCTGGTAGTCGAGCCGGTCGACCTTGTAGACCACGCCGTCGATTTCATAGGGCAGGTCGGGCCGCGCCGCGGCGATGGTCTCGTAATGCGCGAGGATCGCTGCGGCATTGTCGAACCGCGCGAACAGCGGCGAGACGGGCACGCCCCAGCGCTCGATCACGCGGACCACCTCTTCCTGCGTGCCGCCCGGCACGTCGGAAGCCGCACCCCAGCCATGCGCCCAGAACTTGAGCGGGCGCTGCGCGGTGACCTCGGCGTCCTTCTGCCGCAGCGATCCCGCCGCCGCATTGCGCGGGTTGGCGAACTGGCGGACCTTGGCCAGGTCGAGCTCCTCGCCCTTTTCCTCCGCCGCAGCGCGCGCGTCATCCATCAACCGCGCGTTGAGCGCCTCGAAGTCGGCGCGCCCCATATAGACCTCGCCGCGGATCTCGAACACCTCGGGCGCATCGCCGGGCAATTGCTGCGGGATGTCGGCGATATGCGCGACATTGGGCGTCACATCCTCGCCCACCTGCCCGTCGCCGCGCGTCGCTGCGCGCACCAGCTTGCCCTTCTCGTAACGCAGCGAACACGACAGCCCGTCGATCTTGTCCTCGGCGGTGAAGGCCACCGGATCGCCATCCGACAGCGACAGGAACCGCCGCACGCGCGCGACCCATTCCTCGACCTCTTCGGCGTTGAAGGCATTGTCGAGGCTCATCATGCGAACCTCGTGCGTCACCTTGCTCAGCGGCGAGGCGGTGGCCGTGTGCCCAACCTTGCGGCTGGGCGAGATCCTCGCGCACGAGGTGCGGAAACGCCGCCTCCAGCGCGGCATTGCGCCGCACCAGCGCGTCATATTCCGGATCGCTGATCTCGGGCGCGTCTTCGGCATGGTAGAGCCGGTCGTGCTTCGCGATCTGCTTCGCCAGCCGCATCAATTCATTGGCGGCTTCGGCCTCGGTGACGTCGACTGCCATGTTACGCCCCCTCCAGCAGCCGATCCGCCTGCGCTCGCGCCTCTGGGGTGACTTCCGCGCCGCTGAGCATCCGCGCGATTTCTTCCTGGCGGCCGGCGGGGTCGAGCAGCGCGACGCCGGTCTTGGTCACCGTCCCGTCGCTCGACTTGGCGATCATGTAATGCATGCGCCCGCGCGCGGCGACCTGCGGGCTGTGCGTCACCGCGAGCAATTGCCCGTCGGCGGAAAGCCGCGCCAGCCGTTCGCCGATCGCGGAGGCCACCGCACCGCCAACCCCGCGGTCGATCTCGTCGAAGATCACCGTCGCCGCGCCGCCCTGCTCGGCCAGCGCGACCTTGAGCGCGAGGATGAAGCGCGACAGTTCGCCGCCGCTGGCGATCTTGGTCAGCGGCGCGAAATCGGCGCCCGGATTGGTCGCGATGAGGAATTCGACCGCGTCGGTGCCGCCCGCGCCCCACTTGTCTTTGGGCAGCGGCGTGACCGCAGTGCGGAAGCGGGCCGCGTCGAGCTTGAGCGGCGCCAGTTCGCGCGCCACCGCCTCGTCGAGCCGCAGCGCCGCGGCAACGCGCCGGTCGTGCAGCGCCTGCGCTTCCGCGCGGTAACGCTGCCCCGCCTCCTTCGCCGCGGCCTCGAGCGCGTCGAGCTGCGCCTCGCTCCCCTCGATGCTGTCGAGCTGGCCGCGCATCGTGCGCATCAGTTCGGGCAGTTCGTCGACCTCGCAGCGGTGCTTGCGCGCCAGCGCGCGCAGTTCGAACAGCCGGGTTTCGGCGGCATCGAGCGCGGCAGGGTCGTGGACCAGCGCCTCGGCCGCGGCCTGCAGCTTTTCCTCCGCCTCGCCCGCTTCGATCACCGCCCGGTCGAGCGCGCCCAGCGCCTCGGCCAGCAGCGGGTGTTCGGGCGCGATGCGGTCGAGCCGCCGCGCCGCCACGCGCAGCGATGCGAGCGGCGAATCCGAGCCTTCCCACAGGTGCCGCAATTCCTCGAGATCGCCCGACAGTTTCTCGCCCTTCTGCATATCGGTGCGCGCCGCGGCGAGCCGCGCTTCCTCGCCCGCCTGCGGTTCGAGCGCGGTCAGTTCGGCCAGATGCGCAAGCAGCAGGTCCTGGTCGGCCTTGGCGGTTTCCACCGCGAGCCGCGCCTCGCCCAGCGCCTCGTCGGCGCTGCGCCACGCGCGCCAGGCGGCTGCGAGCTGCGCACCATCGACACCGGCAAAGCGATCGAGCAGCGTGCGGTGGCCGCGCGGATTGACCAGGCCGCGGTCGTCGTGCTGGCCGTGCAGTTCGACGAGGAAACCCGCCATTTCGCGCAGCAGGCCCACGCTGACCGGCTGGTCGTTGACGAAGGCCTTGCTCTTGCCGTCGGGCCTGAGCTGCCGGCGCACGATCAGCGGTTCGCCGTCCTCGACCTCGATATCCGCATCGTCGAGCCGCTCGGCCAGCCCCTGCGGCAGCGCGGCGAATTCGAAACTGGCCGAAACGCTGGCCTTGTCGGTGCCGCCCCGCACCAGTCCGCTGTCGGCGCGATTGCCCAGCACCAGCCCCAGCGCGTCGAGCAGGATCGACTTGCCCGCCCCGGTTTCGCCCGTCAGCACGCCCAGTCCCCGCCCGAAGGTCAGGTCGAGCGCTTCGATCAGCACGATGTTGCGGATGGAGAGGCGGGTCAGCATTCGGCCTCCCTCCTAGCCAATGCCGAAACCCGAGTCAGTAGCGCATCGCCGGCAATCGACAAGCTTGCCGCAATCGCACGCATCCGCCGCCGTAAACGCAGAGTTAGCAAATGATGCATAGAAGGGAGGCGTGAGTTGGAAACGCATCTGCAACGGTCTTCTCGGGCCGGACATACCCGTGCACCTGCGCGACGACTTCACCCTGCTTACCGCCCGCCACATGCGCGGCCAGGCCCGGCTTTTGTTCGTCGGTTTCATTTTCAGCCTGCCGATGGTCGTCCTGGGCGCCAGCCCGGGCGCGAGGCCGCTGGTTGCCTACGGATTGCCCGCTGCCATTTTCGTGCTGTGCGCGCTGGCGCTGGCCAGCGTGGCGCGCCCGCTCGCCCCTTCGGCCACTGCCGAGGAAGCGCGCAAGACGATCGACACGCTGTGGCAATTGTGCCTGCTCGCCGCCGCGCTCGGCAGCCTCTGGTGCGTCGCCAGCTGGGCCAGCGCACCGGTGGAGGTGCGGCTCTATTATCCGGCGATCATGTCGCTGGGCGCACTGATGCTGAGCTATTGCCTCATGGCAGTGCGCAGCGTCGCCATGTCGGTCCTGCTGGTGACACTCGGGCCCGTGGCCTGCGTGCTGGCAGGAACGGGCGCGACGATGGACCGCGTGCTGGCGGTGTCGATCCTTATCGCGGTGGGGTTCCAGATGGTGATGATGGTACGCCATCAGCAGTTGCTGGTAAGCTTGGTGGAGGAACGCCACAAATCGGGCGAACTTGCCCGGCGCGATCCGCTGACCGGGCTGGCCAATCGCCGTGCCCTGATCGAACAGTTCGAAGGTTTCGCCGACAGCGGTGCGTCGCTGCGGCTGATGGTCATCGATATCGACCGCTTCAAGCGGATCAACGACCGCTTCGGGCACGATATGGGCGACCGTGTGCTGCAGACCATCGCCACCGTGCTGCTGTCGCATGCGCGCGGGGATATCTGCGCGGCCCGGCTCGGGGGCGAGGAATTCGCCATGCTCAGCCGGAGCGATGCGCTCGACCCGGCGCTGGCGCTGCAATTGCTGCGCGAAATCCGCACTTCGGAAATGCCGCATGGCGAAGCGGTCACCGCCAGCATCGGGGTGGCCGATGCAGTGGTCACGCAGGCGGAAGACTGGACCGCGCTTTACGGCCAGGCCGACCGTGCGCTCTACCGCGCCAAAGATGAAGGCCGCGACCGCGTCGAGGCGTTCGAAAAGGATGCCGCTGCGCAGGCGCGCACCCCGTCACGGCCCGCGCGACAGGCCTGAACCGGCTCAGCCGGGGGTGACGTCCGGTGCATGGTCCTGCACCAGTTCATAGGCCTTTTCGTACCATTCGGTGCCGGGATAGTTCGCCCCGAGCACCGCGGCATATTTGACCGCTTCGGCAGGAACGCCCAGCGCCAGGCTGGTTTCGGTCAGCCGGTAGAGCGCCTCGGGCGCATGGCTGGTGGTTTCATAGGTGTCGACCACGTTCTGGAAACGGATCTGCGCGGCAATCCACTTGCCCGACCGTTCGTAGTGGCGGCCGATTTCCATTTCCTTGCCCGCCAGGTGATCGCGCACGAGGTCGATCTTGAGCCGCGCGTCGGCAGCGTAATCGCTGTTGGGGAACCGGCGGTTGATCTCGTTCAGCGCGGTCAGCGCCTGGTCGGTGATCCGCTGGTCGCGCTGCACGTCGCTGATCTGCTCGTAATAGCTGAGCGCGATGAGGTAGAACGCATAGGGTGCGTCCTTGTTGCCCGGGTGAATCTGCAGGAAGCGCTGCGCCGCCTGGATCGCCTTGTTGTAATCCTTGGCGACGTAATAGCTGAACGAACCCATCAGCTGCGCGCGGCGCGCCCAGGGCGAATAGGGATGCTGGCGCTCGACCTCGTCGAACAGCGCAGCGGCCATTTCCGCTTGCCCGTTGTCGAGCCGGCGCTTGGCTTCGAAATAGAGCGTTTCCACGTCGCGTGCGACATAGGCGGTATCGCGCGGCCCTCCATCGCCGCCCGCACATCCGGCGGTGAGCAGCGTCGCCCCCGCAAGGGCGGCGCCAAGGATGAGCTTGCTGGGAGAGCGGGTCTGGGTCGTCATGGGAAGCAGCCTATAACCAGCGTGCCGATGAACGCCAAGTGAAGTTCGCGCCGCTGTCCCCCGCGTGTGCGCGGACCCGGCCCGGCGTCAGGCCGAACCGGAGATTTCCTCGGGTGCGTCCCACAGCAGGTGGCGGTTTTCCAGCATCACCAGATTGGCGCTGCGGATCACTTCGCCCTTAGTGCGATAGCCGAGCAGCTTTTCCGCCTGCGTATCGGGATTGCTGGTCAGCACGCGCAATTCTTCGGAAGTGAAATCGCTCAGCCCGCGTGCCCGCTCGATCCCCTTGCTGTCGTAGATATGCAGCACGTCGCCGCGGCTGAAATCGCCGGTCATGGAGATCACGTCCTCGCGCCGGATCGGGCGATCGCCGCTGAGCGCGGTTGCCAGCGTATCCGAGATCACCAGGCTGCCCGCCATCTGCAGGCGGTTGGCGATCCAGCTGTCCCAGCCCGACAGCGGGTTGGGATGCGGCAGGATCTTGGTCGACCGGCGCGTTTGCGCCAGCACGCTCGAGACCGGGTGATCGACTTCGCCCTGCGCGATCCAGGTGGTGACCCCCGCTTCCTGCGCCATGTTCGCTGCCAGCAGCTTGGTTTCCATGCCGCCGGTGCCCAGCGTGCTCTTGCCCTTGGTCGCGTCCATATACTGGCTCACGTCGTCGACCTCGGGGATGAACTGCGCGCCGGGTTCATCGGGGTTGCGATCGTACAGCCCGTCGACCCCGGTGAGGATGATGAAATCGTCTGCCCCGACCATCTGTGCCACCTTGGCGGCCAGCCGGTCGTTGTCGCCGACGCGAATCTCTTCGGTGGTGATCGTGTCGTTCTCGTTCACGATCGGGACCACATTGGCCTCGAGCAGGCGGTGCACCGTGTTGCGCGTGTTGAGGAAGCGGCGGTGGTCCTCGAAGTCGCCGAGCGTGAGCAGCACCTGCGCGATTTCAAAGCCGAATTCATGCCCCACCTGCTTGTAGGCGTTGAGCAGCAGCGGCATGCCGCAGGCGGCGGCGGCCTGCTTGTCGGAAACACCCGCGCTTTCGGGCGTTTCCCCGATGATGCGCAGCCCTAGGGCGACCGAGCCCGACGAGCACAGGATCACATTGGTCCCTTCGGCGCGGAGCTGGGCGACGTCTTCCAGCAGGCGCTGGAGGAAACCGTAACGCGGTGTAAGGAGTTCAAGATTGGCCAGCAGGGCCGAACCGATTTTGACGACGATGTTTCGTTTTTTTGCCATAGACTTCAATTATTGCACAGACTTGAAATTTCTCAACGGCAATATAGATAGCGTTTGTGCACTGCACAACCACATTTTGAGAATATCCGCCGGTCGCGAAAAGCATGGTAACTGACAAAGTTAAAGGCAAGTACTGCACCGCGGGATATTCTATAGTCAAGTAAGTACAAGAAACCACAAGAGCCCGATTGCTCGGAAACGGATTTTAGTCATTACGAAAACTGTTTGTATTGTCGGATGCGGAAAGATGGGTTCCGCTTTACTTTCGCAGTGGGTCGAGGGCCCTGAAGCGATAACTGTCGTCGATCCCGCGGGTAGCGAAGTTCCCGATGGCGTTACGCTGGTGACCGACCGCGCCGCGATCGCCGACCAGCGCTTCGACCTCGTGATTGCCGCGGTAAAGCCGCAGCTGATCGACGATATCCTCGCCGACTATACCGACCATCTCGCCCCCGGCGGCTATGTCCTGTCGATTGCCGCGGGCTATTCCGCCGGACGCCTGTCGCAGCTGATGGGCGATGCGCCGGTGATCCGCACGATGCCCAACCTCCCCGCGGCGATCGGCCGCGGCGTGAGCGGGATCTGCCCCGGCCCGCATGCCACCAGCGACCATGTCGCGCATGCCGAGGCCTTCATGCGCCGCGCGGGTGCGACGATCACCGTCGACAGCGAGGAAAAGCTCGACCGCGTTACCGCAGTGGCCGGATCGGGCCCCGGCTACGTCTTCGAAATCGCGCGCGCCTATGCCGAAGCGGCGATGGCGCAGGGTTTCGACGAGGACGAGGCGCGCGACATGGTGCTCGGCACGATCGGCGGCGCGATCGCGATGGCCAGCGAACCGGCCGCACCCAGCCTCGAGGAACTGCGCAATTCGGTGACCAGCAAGGGCGGCACCACCGCCGCGGGCCTGAACGCGCTCAATGGCGATGGTGGCCTTTCCACCCGGCTGCATGATACACTGCAGGCAGCCTACGACCGCGCGGTCGAGCTGCGCTGATACCCGGCGCCTCCCGCCCCGACGCAAGCATACGAGAGAACCTATGACCGACCAGACCCCCGACCCGCAGATCCATATCCACGACCTCGGCCAGCGCGCCCGCAAGGCCGCGCGCGCGCTGCTGTCCGCCAGCACCGAGGCGAAGAACAACGCGCTGCGCGAAGCCGCCAAGGCGCTGCGCAGCCGGATGGGCGAACTGCTCGAAGCCAATGGCGAGGACGTGCAAGGCGTCGAAGGCAGCAAGCCCGAGAGCTTCGTCGACCGTCTCCGCCTGACCGAGGACCGGATCGAGGGCATGGCCGGCGCGCTCGAGGAGATCGCCGAACTGCCCGATCCCGTGGGCCGCCAGCTCGCCAGCTTCGAGCGCCCCAACGGCCTCACCATCGAGCGGGTCGCCGTGCCCATCGGGGTTATCGGCATGATCTACGAATCGCGCCCCAATGTCGGCGCCGACGCCTCCGCCCTGTGCCTCAAGTCGGGCAATGCGGTGATCCTGCGCGGCGGCAGCGAAAGCCGCCATTCCACCCGCGTGATCGTCGAATGCATGCGCAACGGCCTCGCCGCGGCGGGACTCCCCGAAGACGCGGTGCAGACCGTCGGCACCACCGATCGCGGTGCGGTCGCCGCGCTGCTCAAGGCGGACGAATTCGTCGACCTGGTGATCCCGCGCGGCGGGCGCGGGCTGGTCGAGCTGGTGCGCGACCAGGCGAGCGTCCCCACCCTTCTCCACCTCGACGGCAATTGCCACAGCTACGTCCACGCCGCCGCCGATCTCGACAAGGCGGTCAAGGTCATCCGCAACGCCAAGCTGCGCCGCACCGGCGTCTGCGGTGCGACCGAGAGCGTGGTGGTCGACCGCGCTGTGGCCGTAGACTTCATTCCCAAATTCGCCGACACGATGGGCGCCGATTGCGAATTGCGCGGCGATGCCGATGCCGTGGCGATCGACGGCCGCCTCACGCAGGCCACCGAGGACGACTGGCACACCGAATATCTCGACCCCATCGCCAGCGTGAAGATCGTCGACGGGCTCGACGAGGCGATCGCCTGGGTCGAAGAGCATTCGAGCCACCACACCGATGCGATCATCACCGAGGACGACGCCGCCGCGCGCAAGTTCATGACCAGCATCGACAGCGCGATCGTGATGCACAACGCCAGCACGCAGTTCGCCGATGGCGGCGAGTTCGGCATGGGCGCGGAAATCGGCATCGCCACTGGCAAGATGCACGCCCGCGGCCCGGTCGGGCTCGAACAGCTGTGCAGCTTTAAATACCTCGTCCACGGCGACGGGCAGACGCGGCCGTAAGCTGGTTTGGTTTTGCGAACCCGCATCCGCGGGTTCGTCCTCGCTAGATGTTCAGCAAGCTGCACCCGCTGCGGGCGGGCGTGCAGGTGGCTTTCAGCCAGCTGCGTCTTCGACTACGCTTCCGCCCTTGCCTCGCCTGCGGCTCGGAACCAGTGCGAGCCGCTATCGTAACGCGCAAGTCCCGTTCGCGACCAGCGAACGGCGAGGCCGTCCGGCCGCCCGCAGGGGCCCGCAGGAGCGCAGCGACGGAGGAACAGCCCCGAGGACGAACCCGCGGATGCGGGTTCGAAAAGCAAAGACTCCCCCTCCCCCAGATTTTCCTACTCGCGCCAAATCTGCTCCATCCCCGCAGATGGCCGACCACGACCCCCGACACCGCCCCCACCCAGCACCCGCAGAGCGCGCGCGGCACACTGCCCGCCTTCATCCCCGTCCCGCGCGCGAAGGAGCGGTCGAACGGGTGGAAGCCGCAGGTCCAGCGCGCCTTAATCGAGGCGCTGGCCGACACCGGCAGCGTCGCCAGCGCCTGCCGCCAGGTCGGCCGCGCCGAGGTCGGCGCCTATCTCCTGCGCCGCCACCCCGAGGCCGCCAGCTTCCGCGCCGCGTGGCAGGCCGCGCTCGATCTCGGCATGCAGCGGATCGAGGATGTCGCGATGGACCGCGCGCTGAACGGGTCGAGGTGCCGGTCTATTCCTATGGCAAGCTCGTCGGCAGCCGCCGCGTGCACAACGACCGGCTGCTGATGTTCATGCTGCGCAACCGCGCGCCCGAGCGCTTTGCAGGCGGCCGCCCCAAGGCGCTCAACGCGATCGGGCGGATGGAGAAGAAGCGGCTCAAGGCGAAATGGCGGCGGCAGTGGGAGAAGGAGCAGCGCCGCACCTCCCCCGCCGAAGTGCGCGCCTCCATCGCGCGCAAGGTCGCGGTCTTCCGCCAGCAGATGGAAGCGCAGCTAAGCCCGCGCACGCTGGCCGCCTACGCCGAATTCGAACGCCTGCGCGACGAAGACATCGCGCGCGGCTACAAAGCAAGCGACGACCCGGAGCATCCGCTGTATGCGGAACGCGGGGAGGAGGTGAAGGAAGAGCCGATGCCCCCACCCTCGCCCGATGCGGCCGATCGCGAGGTGGAGGATTCCGAGCCAAAGCCTCCGAAGAAGGCGCGTTGGCGGTCGATCAAGGATGAGGGAGAGAGCTTGGTTTGATATACGGCGATGGCTCCGAGCCGAAGGCGAGGCAAGCGCGACCGCGCGCCGCGGCTTATGCCGCGAAGCCAAGGGGCGCGGATGCGCCCCGCCCGGCGTTTGAGGGCGCAAACAAAAGACTCGAACCCTGGAAAGACCTCAGCGGTGAGCGCCGCCGCAGGCGAGGAAGAGGCCGAGACGCTGCGCTCGCTCAACACCAAGCTGAACGCGTCCTACGAGAACTGGTACGCCCAGCTAAGCCCCCGCACCCGCGCCGCGTGGAAGGAATACCGGCGGCTGGAAACGCTCGACCGCGAGGAAGGCTACCTCTGCTACGACGACCCCGAGCACGAGCTCTACCAGGACCCCGAGGCGCAGTGGGACGAGGTGGATAAGGCGATGCCGTTACCGTCGCCGGAGAGGGGCGCGGGTGAGGCGCCGGAGGAGCCGTCCGAAGACACGGGTCCTCGCTGTCGGTCGATCAAGGATGATGGGTGGGATTGAGGGTTTGCCTTCCGCATGCCTTGCGGTTCGCGGAGCTTACCAATCTCGCGCTAGTCCCGCGAAGCAAAGTCGAGTGCAAGCTCGACCCGCCGCCCAAGCTATCGCAAGCGGAATGGAGGCTAAGCTGAGATGACCGAAGGCCTGCCAAGGGGGTGCGGGAGCAGAAGGCGGGGCGAAAGCCAAGCGTATATGGGCAAAAACACCTCTTTCCACGCCGCAAGATTAATCCGCTAGATTTAGAGCGGTCAGCGGAATTGTGGGTTTAGTGTCATATCGATGAGGGTTGCCTTTAAGCAGTATACTTCTAAGCAAAATGCCGCGAATTCTATGTGGCATCATTCATGCAGCATCGGCTGTAGAAGACGTATTTAGCATGTCGTACACGTTGAAGCTAAGTTCAGCATGACCAAAAAATCGAACGAAGTCTCCAGTATCGTAGGTGGCAATCTGAACTGCAGGATGCATCCCGCATTCTCGGCTAATTCGTGTCGCCAATTCGATTAGGCTCGCATCGACCAAATCGATTTTGAATGTCTGCGAATAGGTATGTGCTGCTGACACGGGCTCTATGGCATCGCCAACGAGGATCACCTTCCCCGGTGTTAAAACCCACTGCATTAGCCAATAAGCTAAGTCTGTCCGCCGCTCCCGCCCGACGAGCATGTTCCAGGCTTCTATAAGGCACGCGTGAGGAACAGCCCAAGCGTATTCTCCCAAATCCAAGGCCCCAACCGTATGTGCATGGTTGCCATCTCTCGGGTTGGCGAGCGCAATAAGGACGTTCGTATCGAGCAGAGCTATGTTTCTGGGCAAATCATAAGCTCGCTCAGCGACGATCCAGTCGGGCATATTACTCGGCCGCGACGATGTTGGCTTCGCGCATTGCCGCTTCAACCACTCTGTCAATGTCACCCACTGCCGTCGACTTAGCTTCTCCGCTCGATGTCACTGCGAGACGAGCAAGCTCATCTAGCTGTCGTTGGAATGCTTCGTCCTCTATCAAGCGGCGCAGGACGGGTATGCTTTGGAGATGTTGCGGCTCGAATTTCTGAAAGCTACCTCGGAATTGAGGAGTTGTGCGCTTCACCAAAGCATTAACATGACTGCTGTTAAGATAGGCCAAGAGCGGAAAAAGCAATTCCTCCTGTTCTGGCGCGACAGCAGTTCCACCCACAATGAATACCTCGCCATCGGCATCCACAGCGAATGATATCTCAGGTGCTAAGTCCCGAATTAGGAGCTTCGGCCTACGCAACCACTCTTCGTCTCTTCGCCTCACAAGTTCGTACCACTTAAGACCAGATGAGGCGATACTCGCGCGCGAAGAGAGGATATCACGATAGGAGTGGAGATACTTGAATGCCTGCGGGTATCGCAGTTCCAATTCTCCCTCGCTGATGGCCGAGCCGCCTTCGTAGGGATAGAGTAGATACTTGCTATAGCTAACCGCTTCGAACTTTCTCACCTCGGCGCCGAACACGACAGGCTCTAGAAGCCCTGCTTCGAGCACGGCAGAGTCGCCAAGCCCGTTCAGTAATTCTGCTCCGTAGCGATCATCTTCCGCGACGATCTTGAGGATGAAAATGTCGTTGGCGCCTGTCCGGATTCCCTGGAAAATGCCGGCGATATTATCCAATCTCTCCGACGCATCGGATAGTCTTACCTGCTCCATTTTTTCTTGCATGGATAACAAGGTCCAAGGGCCACCTCCTCGCGGGTGCTGAGCGGTGTACACGCGAATGTCCCGCTTGTTGACTGTGCCAGCAGCTTCGGCCTCCAGAAGCAGAGCGGCGACAAATTGCTCTGGGAGCGCCTTGACGTCGATCACCTTCACTGCCGGTGCGGGTGTGCTCATTATTGGCTGATGCTTTGCAACGATGCAGCCAACGTATGCGCTCGTGTTTTGAAAGACTTCGTTCGATCCAAAATCCACGATAACGTCGATGTTCATTCGTTCAGTGAGATATGATCGAATGCTCGCCGCGTTGTGGTTGATGAACATGCGGTTTGGCACGACCATTCCGATCGTGCCCTCAGGCTCGGTAACTTTAATTGCTTGTTCAACGAAAAGCGACGAATAGTCGTACCGCCCCTTAGCAGTCTCAAAACTATTCTCTAGCCCGTCACGATTGGTCACACGAGAAGTTGCGAGGAACGGTGGATTCCCGAGCACGATATCGAACCGCTGGCCCAACTGCTTCCATGCGGAGTGGTCTAGCCCATCGCCTTTCACAATAACCTTGGAGAGTTTGGGTAGCGGGAGGGGGTCGGGCTCTTCGGTCAGTCGGTTCCAGATATTCAGTCGCGCAACAGTGACTGCCTTCTCATCAATGTCCACCCCACTTATGTGTCCACCGTCGATGAGGAGCTTACCCCAATTGGTCTCCGGATCATGCTCCTTTAGTCGACGGAGCATACAATCCACTGCTGCGACTAGGAACGAGCCCGATCCGCAAGCGAAATCTACCACCTTCGGCAGCGCAAGCGCGGCTTCTTCACCTTCAGAATGGCCGCCGTCTGCCCGCTGTGCCAAGAATTGCGCTAAGAAATCTGGCGTTACGTGCTGATCGATGCACTTCATTGCCAAGTACTTCGTGAGGTATTCCGGCGTGTAATAAACGCCACCGGCCCGGCGCACACTGATCCGGGCAACGTCCCTAAAGGACGGCTGGAAAAGGTCCATCTGTGGCGCTGGCGGCAGCGGATGCAGGATTGTCGAAAGGTATTTCTCGTAGGCTAGGCCAAGAACGTCGGAATCTATCCAAGCAAAATTGTAACGGCTTCCTGCAAAGGGCAGGCGGCGCGGCTTATAGAGGTCACCGATTATTCCGGAAATCACGTGCTTCGGGATAACGTCCAACTGAACATTGTCGAAAAGCTCGCTACCGATGTACTCTCTTGCTTCCTGAAAGGTGGACACCAAGGCTTCCACATCGAGCGGAGCTTGAGTGGAAATTGCCTCACTCAGCGGTTTCACATTTGGAGCCAGTCCACGGTCTTCAATTGTTCTAAGTACGAAGAGCTTCGCGAACAACGTCTGCAGATGTTCGTCTACGCCGGAGTGGGTGCGTGATGATTTCAGCGCTTCATCGCGCCAAGCATCAAGCCGATCAACCAACTCGTCATCCACCGGCTGCAGAAGTTTGGGATTTGGATAGCGCTCCAATGCGAACCGATCTGGTTCGCCCTCCGCCACCTGCTCTGGCCCAAATGCACTAAGAAATTTGTGTTCTGCATCTAGGCGGTCCCAAGGAACGGTCGGCATCGCGAACCAGTCATCTTGAGCAAGCCAGTGCGAGTTGAAGGCCGTGAGCCCGCGTTCATCTGCAAACAATCCCCAGCGGACTGCGGCATGATAGCCGTAGAGCGCTGCGCCGCTCAGCGGGTCCGCCCCGTTACGATGTATTGGGGACGCAAAAAGAGCCGCAGGCTGGACGCCTAAGAACCCTCTGCCTACGTCCAGAACAGTCTCGCCTATCGTTATCCTACGTTCTCGCACTCGATCGCCGTTCCAGCCAAAAGCGGCGGCAAGCTCCTTAGGTGAGGGATGGCCATGACCACCTCCAGCGACCTGGTCGCCGAGGCTTTTCAAATTTCCAATGAGTTCGTCCGTTGATAAGCCCACAGATACCCGTCCCGAATCTAATTAACTACATCTTTAGCAAATGAACCAATTTATGTGCCGAATCCGACCAGAGCTCCTCGCGGCTGCGGCATCCGAATCCAACCGGTTACCTTGCCCTTCGAAGTTGTAAGGCTGACGGTTACTAAAAGAGCCTTATGCCAAGTTTAGAGATTTTTCGACTGTCATGAGAATGACCGGACAAGGGCGCGAAGCTGCTATTAGACGCGCGAAAGAGAGAAGCCTTGCTTCTCCCCCTCCTTAGCTCAACCCTACCCCTTCTTCCGCTTCTTCCGCGCCGCATATTTCGCGTCGCGCGCGGCCTTGAGCTCCGCTTCGGTCGGCGCAGGCACCGCGTCGGCTTCGGCCTTGGCTGCGGCGGCGGCCTGCTTGTCGGCCTTGGCCTGCGCGATCGCGGCGCGCTTGGCGGCGCTCTTTTCGGCGATGGCGGCTTCGCGCGCTTCCTGCGCGGCCTTGCGCTTGGCAATCGTCGCCTCGTCGAGCTTGGGCGCGTCGGCCAGTTTCTCGAGCGCCTTGGCGCGCGCCTTCTGCGCAAGCGCGCGGCGATCCTGGAAATCGGGGTCCTTATATCCGGACATAGGCGGTAATCTCGTTTCTGGTTGGCCGGCGGGGGGCGCCGGCTGTGTGTGTGGGGGGGGGCTGGACAGCGCTGGCGCTGGGACGCGCCCTATTCCTCGCCCATCCGCAGCGCGGCAATGAACGCTTCCTGGGGAATACTGACGTTTCCGTATTCCCTCATCCGCGCCTTACCCTTCTTCTGCTTTTCGAGCAGCTTTTTCTTGCGGCTGATGTCGCCGCCATAGCATTTGGCGGTCACGTCCTTGCGCATCGCGGCGATGGTTTCGCGCGCGATCACCTTGCCGCCGATCGCGGCCTGGATGGGCACTTTGAACAGGTGCCGCGGGATGAGGTCCTTCAGCCGTTCGCACATGCCGCGCCCGCGGCTTTCGGCGACATCGCGGTGGACGATCATCGACAGCGCGTCGACCGGTTCGTTGTTCACCAGGATGCTCATCTTGACGAGGTCGCCCTCGCGTAGGCCGATCTGTTCATAGTCGAAGCTGGCATAGCCGCGGCTGATCGATTTCAGCCGGTCGTAGAAATCGAACACCACTTCGTTGAGCGGCAATTCGTAGGTCACCTGCGCGCGGCCGCCGACATAGGTCAGGTCGACCTGGATGCCGCGGCGGTCCTGGCACAGCTTGAGGATCGCGCCGAGATATTCGTCGGGGGTGTAGATCACCGCCTTGATCCACGGCTCCTCGATCTGCTCGATGCGGCTGGGATCGGGATAGTCGGCGGGGTTGTGCAGCATCAGCTCCTGCGCCGGGTCGGTCCGCGACTTGTTGAGCTGGATGCGGTAGACCACCGAGGGGGCGGTGGTGATCAGGTCGAGATCGTATTCGCGGGTGAGGCGTTCCTGGATGATCTCCAGGTGCAGCAGGCCGAGGAAGCCCGCGCGGAAGCCGAAGCCCAGCGCGGCGCTGCTTTCGGCCTCGAAGCTGAAGCTGGCATCGTTGAGCCGCAGCTTGCCGATGCTTTCGCGCAGTTTCTCGAAATCGGCTGCGTCGACGGGGAACAGCCCGCAGAACACCACCGGCTGGACTTCCTTGTAGCCGGGCAGCGCCTTGTCCGCCCCGCCCTTCACCGTGGTGATCGTGTCGCCGACGCGCGCCTGCTCGACTTCCTTGATCTGCGCGGTGATGAAGCCGATCTCGCCCGGGCCCAGTTCGGGCAGATCGGTGCGCTTGGGGGTGAAGCAGCCGACGCGGTCGATCAAATGCTGCGTGCCGCCCTGCATGAAGCGGACATTGAGGCCCTTCTTGATCGCGCCGTCCATCACGCGGACGAGGATGACCACGCCGAGATAGGGGTCGTACCATGAGTCGACCAGCATGGCCTTCAAGGGCGCGTCGCGATCGCCGGTGGGCGGGGGGATGCGCTTGACCAGCGCCTCCAGCGTTTCCTCGATGCCGATGCCCGACTTGGCGGATGTGAGCACCGCGCCGCCCTCTTCCCACGGGCCGGTGGCCTCGATGCCGACGATCTCCTCGATTTCCTCGGCGACGCGCTGCGGTTCGGCGGCGGGGAGGTCGATCTTGTTGATGACGGGGACGATCTCGTGGTCGTGCTCGATCGACTGGTAGACATTGGCGAGCGTCTGCGCCTCGACGCCCTGCGCCGCGTCGACCACCAGCAGCGCGCCCTCGCACGCGGCGAGGGAGCGGCTGACTTCATAGGCGAAGTCGACATGGCCGGGCGTGTCCATGAGGTTGAGCTCATAGGTCTCGCCGTCGCGCGCGGTGTAGTCGAGGCGCACGGTCTGCGCCTTGATGGTGATCCCGCGCTCCTTCTCGATGTCCATGTTATCAAGCACTTGCTCGGACATCTCGCGATCGGTCAGCCCCCCGCAATGCTGGATCAGCCGATCGGCAAGCGTCGACTTGCCATGATCGATATGGGCAATGATACTGAAATTGCGGATTTTTCTGAGATCGGTCATACAAACTGCTTAATCGGAAAAGATGGCACAAGACATGCCTCGCCCGCGCCTTAGCCGTGGCAGGCATTCTCGCCAAGCGCCCTCTGCGACGCGATTCCCGCAGCTGCTCCGATAATCAGTAGCTGGTACCCGCTTTGGGCGTGCCGACCTCGACCTCGACGAACTTGCGCTTCGACGAGGCTTCCCCCGCCCCGCCATGATCAGCGAGTAGGGATCCTGCGGCAAGGTCGTCAGCGGGCTGCCGGCCGCTTCGATCTGATAGGGCGAGACGCGGTGGCGGGTGCACAGGCCGTCGGCGCCGTCGCTGATCAACGGGGTCTCGAACTCGACGCCCTGCACCGAGCCCTTCGACCGGCGTACGGTTGCGACGGCCAATTGGCCATTGCCCAGGTCGAGCACGACTTCGGTGCCCAAGGGCACGTCCATAAGTCCCTCGATCCGCGCCCCGGTCTTCGAGAGATTGCGCATGACCACCCGGTAGCGGCTATCTTCGTGGATCAGTCCGATGCGGCGGAACACGGTCTTGCGGGTCGCGCGGTATTTCGCCGGGCCGCGCGGTTCATATTTGAGCTCGCCCGCTTCCAGCCGTTCGAGCAACTCTGCGTGAGGCATGGCGCGGGCGAAGATATACCCCTGGACCAGTGTTGCCCCGCGCTTGGTCACGAGATCGAGTTCGTCCTTCGCCTCGACGCCCTCTGCCACTGTTTCCATGTCGAGCGCATCTGCAAGGCTGACGATAGCGCTGAGGATGGCCGCGTTGTTGTTGCCTTCCTCGGTCGCGCCGCGCACGAAGCTCTGGTCGATCTTGATCTTGTCGAACGGCGCAGTGCGCAGGTAGCTGAGCGAGCTGTATCCGGTCCCGAAGTCGTCGAGCGCCAGCTTTACGCCGAGCGCCTTCAATTCCTCGAAAATCCGCTGGGTGCGTCCGGCATCGCCGAGGAACACGCTCTCGGTAATTTCGAGTTCGAGCCGCTCGGGTGTCAGGCCGCTTTGCTTGAGCGCGTTGGCGACGATCTGCGGAAAATTGTCGTGCGCGAACTGCATCGGCGAGACGTTTACCGCCACGCGCAGTTCGAGCGGCCATTCGGCCGCCTGTCGGCAGACCTCGTTCAACGCCCATTCGCCCATTTCCCCGACAATGCCGATTTCCTCGGCCACGGAGATGAAATCCTCGGGCGAAATCGCGCCGCGGTCCGGATGATTCCAGCGCATCAAGGCTTCGCACCCGCGGACCATATGCGTCTTGGCGCAGACGAGTGGCTGGTAGTGCATGACCACCTGCCCGTTCTCGATGGCGTCGCGCAGGTCTTCCTCGATCTGCCGGCGATGTTTCGCGCCGTCCTTGAGCTCGGCCGAATAGAAGCGGTACTGGCCCCGCCCACCGCTCTTGGCGGCATGCAGCGCCAGATCGGCGGCCGATATCAGCCCTTCCGGATCGAGCCCGTCATAAGGCGCAATAGCGACCCCGACCGACGTTCCGACGACCGCGCGCGAGATCGTTGATCGAATAGGCCTGCGACAGCATCTGGATGACGCGCTGGCTCAGATCGCCCAGAGCGCCGCGGTCATCCATGTCGGGCAACACGATCTGGAACGAGTCCGCGCTCCGGCGTGCGATTTCCCCCTTGCTCCCGATGATCCGTTCAAGCCGCGCAGCAACCTGCTTCAGCAGTTCGTCGCCCGCAGCATGACCCAGCGAATCGTTGATCTGCTTGAACCGGTCGAGGTCGACCATCAGCAACGCGCAGGTCCGTTTGGAATTGCGATAGGCCTTGAGCAATTCGGCCAGACGCCGGTTCATCCGGTGGCTGTTGGCCAGACCGGTAACCGGATCGTATTGCGCCAACCGTTCGGCATCGCGCCGGTTTTCCCGGCTGGCCGTGATATCCTTCGCGCTACCGCGATAGCCGGTAAAGCGCTCCTGCTCGTCGAACTGCGGTTTGCCGGCGATTTCCCACCAGACTTCGCGCCCCTCTATGGCGAGGCGGACATTGAGTTGGCTGATCGAGTTGCGCGCCCGCAGCAGGAACGCGAGCGGGCGCTCGGGCCGGTCGGGATCATCGACCTTCTCGGGGATGAAGAGTTCGCTCAGCGATTTGCCGATCGCTTCGCCCTGCGTCCAGTCAAGCTCTTTCGCCGCATTGTCGGACAGGTAGATGAGCCGGCCTTCGGCATCGGTCGCCCAGAACCAGCCCAGACCTGCGGCCTCGAAACTGTCGAGCAGTTCCACCCGGCGTTCGGCATCGGTGATGGCGATCGGACGCAGCGGCGCAGGCTGTGAACCTTCGCGTCGTTCCGTCTTCGCCCGCGACGCACGCGAGAAGAACCCTGCCATGTGAACTCATGCTCCCGAGTAGCCTCTGTGCGCCGAAATTCCCTCTCAGCGCAGCGAACCATGTAGATAAACGCAACTTCTTTCCAAACGGATAACCATGTGATCTGCGGTGTACCGCACATCGTCCGCTGCTTGCCAGCTGCCCCGACCATGTGCATTGAAGGCATGTCTCGGGGGAGAAAGACATGCGGCATATCGCGATCGTGGGATCGGGTCCGGCGGGCTATTACACGGCCGAAGCCGCCGTCAAGAAATGGGGCGATGACGCCCGGATCGATATCTTCGACAAATTGCCGGTGCCGTTCGGCCTGATCCGCACCGGCGTCGCGCCCGATCACCAGTCGATCAAGGCGGTTGCGCGCCGGTACGAAAAAACGGCGATCGGCCAATCGGTACGCTTCATCGGCAATGTCGACGTCGGTGGTTCGGTTTCCATCGAGGAGCTCGGTTCGCTCTACGATGCGGTCATCCTGGCCACGGGCGCGCCGCAGGATCGCCCGCTGGAAATCCCTGGCGCGCGGACCGGAAATGTCTTTGGCAGTGCGGCATTCGTCGGCTGGTACAACGGCCACCCCGAGTTTGCGGGGATGGACCCCGTGCTGTCGGGCAAGCATGCCGTCGTCATCGGGATGGGCAATGTCGCGCTCGACGTGGCGCGGATCCTGGCCAAGACCGAAGGCGAGTTTGCCGGCTCGGACATCGTCGCCCACGCGCTGGAGGCTTTGCGCGGCAGCGCTATCGAGAAAATCACCATCCTCGGCCGGCGCGGTCCGCACCAGATCATGATGACGCCCAAGGAACTGGGCGAGTTGGGGACGCTCGACCGCGCCGCTCCGCAGGTCGATCCGGCAGACCTGCCGCCGGTTGCCGACGATGCCGTTCTCGAACCGGGGGTGCGCAAATCGGTCACGCTGCTGCGCGAATTCGCGCAGCCTGCGGCAGCCGACCGCGATGCCAAACCGGTTTCTATCGAGTTCGATTTCTTCGCCAGTCCCCGAGCCATTACCGCCACGAACGGCCGGGTAAGTGCCATAGAAGTGGAGCGGACCCGCCTCGAAACCGGGCGCGCGGTGGGTACCGGCGAAACCGATAACCTGCCGGCCGATCTGGTCGTCAGCTGTATCGGCTATCGCACCTCGGCCATAGAGGGCGTGCCGTTCGACCAGCGGGCGGGACATTTCGCCAATGACGAGGGCCGGATCCTGCCCGGCCTCTATTGCGTCGGTTGGGCCAAGCGCGGCCCCAGCGGCACGATCGGCACCAACCGGCCCGATGGATATGGGGTCATCGACACGGTCGATGAAGACATCGCCGCAAGCTCCGGCAAAGCTGGCCGCGCGGGTTTCGACGAACTGGCGCAGGAACGCGGGATCGAGATCGTCACTTTCCGCGATTGGCAGAAAATCGAGGAAGCCGAATTCGCAGCCGCGCGCGAAGGAGCGCCGCGGGAAAAGTTCGTCGATATCGAAAGCATGATCGCAGCACGCGGCACGTGATCGTCCTTCGCTCGCACAGGTCCGACACCCCGGCCAAGCTGACCGGGGGATACCGCCCTTGCCCGCCCGGCCGCTTCGCAATCGATACCCCCAGCACTGCTGTCCAGCCCGGACCAGGCGGATCGCAAGGACAATGACATGACTGCCGATCCCGCGCTCTTAGCGAACCCGCTTGCCAGCCAACCGCCCCGCCAGACTACGGGCGAAGGCGGCGCTTTCGGTCGAACCGGCTTTGCCTGGGCGATCTTCGAATGGGCCCGCAACCCCTATTACATCCTGATCGTGATCTACATCTTCGCGCCCTATTTTGCGCGCGACATTATCGGCGCGGACCTGCTTGCCAGCGGTGCGCTGGACGACCTGCCGCCCGGCGACGCGCTTGCCGCGGCCAATGCGCAGGGGCAGGCAACCATAGCCTCGGTGACCAAATGGGCCGGTTTCATTGCCGCCCTGACCGCGCCGGTCCTGGGTGCGGCGCTCGACCGCGGCGGGCGGCTGAAACCGATCCTCGCGCTGTTTCTCGGGGCCATCGCGGTTTGTTCGGCGCTGCTGTGGTTCGCGATGCCGGGGGGCGAAGGCCTGCCGGTTCCCGCGATCATGGCCCTGCTGGTGGTCGCCTATGTCGGCTACACCTATTCAGAAGTGACGCACAATGCGACGCTCAGCGTGTCGGGCGAACCACGCCGACTGGCAATGATATCGGGTCTCGGACTGGGTCTCGGCAACCTCGCTGCGACCTTGATCTTTCTCGCGATTGCCGTGCTCTTCGTGCTGCCCGCTGCGATCGCCTGGCCATTCGCGGCGCCGCAATTCGGAATCGACCTGACGACGTTCGAACATGCGCGGCTAGCCGGCCCGATCTGCGCGGTGTGGCTGGTGCTGTTCTCGATTCCCTTCTTCACCAGGGCACGCGACCCGGGCGTACCCGGGGCCAGTTGGATGCGCGCCTTCCGGGAAGGCGCACGCAGCGTTGCACGCACGTTGCGCGAGGCAGCGCGATACCGCGAATTGATGCGGTTCCTCATCGCGCGGATGTTCTACGCCGACGCGATGGCCGCGCTGCTGGCGCTCGGCGCGGTCTATGTCGCGCTCTTCCTCGGCTGGAATTTCCTCGAAATGCTCTGCTACGCGATCTTCGCCAGCGCCTGCGCATTCGGCGGCGGCATTTTCGGCGGCTGGCTGGAAGGAAAGGTCGGCGTAAAGCGCGCGCTGGCGCTGGAAATTCTCGCCATGGTGGGTGTCGGACTGCTCCAGCTGAGTATCACCCGCGAAAGCCTGTTCCTCGGCCTGGTCGACAATGTGGTGGTGTGGGACGGGCTCGTCTTCCGCACCCTGTCGGACCTCGTCTATCTCGGTCTCATCAGCGTGATCGCGGTGACCGCCACCGCCAGCATTTCGTCGAGCCGCACGATGCTGGTCACGCTTGCCCCGGGGGGCGTAGCGGTGAATTCTTCGGCCTCTACGCGATTGCCGGCACCATCACCGTATGGATGGGGCCGCTGCTGGTCGAACAGTTCACCCTGTGGACGGGCGACCAGCGGATCGGCATGACTTCGATCCACCTGCTGTTCGCGATCGGCTTCCTCGTCCTGCTTGCTGTCCGCATGCCCACGCACGCCGAATAGCTCGGCGCTGGACTCATCGGTTGCAATGTGGAACCTTCCTCGGCGGAGAGAGGAGCACCAACATGCCCGCATATGATCTGATCATTCGCAACGGGACGATTGTCGATGGTACCGGACAGGACCGCTTTACCGGGGATCTCGCCGTGAAGGACGGGCTTATCGCTCAAGTGGGCCACGTCAGCGGCGACGCCGCCGAGGAAATCGATGCGGAGGGTCACCTGGTCACCCCCGGCTTCGTCGACATTCACACGCATTACGACGGACAAGCGACCTGGGACCAGGAAATGGCCCCGTCGAGCTGGCACGGCGTAACGACCGTCGTCATGGGCAATTGCGGTGTCGGTTTCGCTCCGGCGCGTCCCGACAAGCACGAATGGCTGATCGGCCTGATGGAAGGCGTGGAAGACATTCCCGGGACCGCGCTGGCGGAGGGCATGAAGTGGAACTGGGAAACCTTCCCCGAATATCTCGATGCGCTGGAAGAACTGCCCCGTACCGTCGATGTCGGCACCCATGTCCCGCACGGTTCGGTCCGCGCCTATGTTCTGGGCGATCGCGAGCGCCCCGGTGCCGTTCCGACCGCCGAAGACATCGCCGCCATGAGCCGCATCGTCGAAGACGGCGTGCGCGCGGGCGCGCTGGGATTCTCCACTTCGCGTACGGTGCTCCACCGCGATATCGGCGGTGAGGTCGTCCCCGGCACCACCGCCACTGCCGAGGAGCTGGTCGAGATCGGCCGCGCAATGGGCCGCGCCGGGCACGGCGTGTTCGAAATGGCCAGCGACATGATGCGCGAATGGGACGAGTTCGGCTGGATGGGCAAGATGAGCCGCGAGACCGGGCTGCCGGTCACCTTCGCGGCGCTCCAGTCGATCGCCAAGGAACTTCCGCTCGACGAGCAGATCGCGAGCATGCGCGCCGAGAACGACAATGGCGCGAACATCGTCGCGCAGATCGCGCTGCGCGGCAACGGCATCGTCATGGCGTGGCAGGGCACCGTGCATCCCTTCCGGCTCAAACCGAGCTGGAAGGAGATCGAGGACCTCCCGTGGGAAGAGCAGAAGGCCAAGCTGTTCGACCCCGAGTTCAAGGCGCGCCTCATCGCCGAACAGCACGATTTTTCCGAGGTCAACCAGGACATCATGGGCCTGATCATGGTCGTTTGCGGCGGCTGGAACATGCAGTTCGAAATGGACCCCGACTTCAATTACGAACCGACCGCGGAAGAAAGTATTCTCGAACGCGCGAAGGCAGCGGGCATGTCGGGCGATGAATATGCCTACGAGCTGCTGTGCCGCGACGAGGGCAAGGGCTTCATCTACCTGCCGATCCTCAATTACGCCGATGGCAATCTGGATTTCCTGAAAGACCTGCAACACGCCGACGACACGGTGAATTCGCTGTCCGATGGCGGCGCGCATTGCGGGACGATCTGCGATGCCGCCTCGCCCACCTTCATGCTGCAGCACTGGGTGCGTGACCGGGCGCGCGGCACGATCGGCCTCGAAAATGCGATCAAGCGGCAATGCAACGACACGGCCCGGCTCTACGGGCTGGAGGACCGCGGCGTACTGGCGCCCGGCTATCTGGCCGATATCAACATCATCGACATGGGCCGGATCAAGCTGGGCAAGCCCTGGCTGGCCTTCGACCTGCCTGCGGGCGGCAAACGCTTGCTGCAGAAGGCCGAGGGCTATGTCGCGACGATCAAGAACGGAAAGGTCACATTCCGCGAAGGCGAATGGACGGGCGAGGCGCCCGGTGGCCTGATCCGCGGCCCGCAGCGGGCCGAAATGCTGGAGGCTGCAGAATGAAAGCAATCCGTACGGGCGCGAAGCCGTCCACCCTCGATGCGCTGGAATGGGTCGATATCGTCGCCGCAGCGGCGCCCGGTCCGGGCGAGATTACCGTCGATCTAAAGGCCAGTTCGCTCAACTATCACGATTACGCCGTCGTGAAAGGCATGATCCCGACCGAACCGGGTCGCATCCCCTTGTCGGATGGCGCTGGCATCGTCTCGGCGGTTGGCGACGGGGTGACCGAATTCGCCGTGGGCGACCAGGTGGTCAGCACCTTCTTCCCCGACTGGCTCGACGGCCGCCCGCCGTCCAGCGCGTTCACCCGCGTTCCCGGTGACGGGATCGACGGCTATGCGCGCGGGGCAGTGACTGCCCCGACCCACTGGTTCACGCGCGCACCCTCCGGGTTCAGCCATGCCGAGGCTGCAACGCTGACCTGCGCCGGGCTGACCGCCTGGCGCGCATTGTTCGTCGACTACGCGGTCAAGCCGGGCGACACCGTGCTGGTCCAGGGCACGGGCGGGGTCTCGATCTTCGCCCTGCAGTTCGCGAAGGCCGCGGGCGCCACTGTCATCGCCACCTCTTCTTCGAACGAGAAGCTCGAACGGGTGCGCGAACTGGGGGCGGACCATTTGATCAATTACAAGGAAATCGAAGCTTGGGGCCCGAAGGCGCTGGAGATAACCGGCGGGCGCGGGGTCGACTGCGTGGTCGAAATCGGCGGGGCGGGCACGCTCGACCAATCGATGCTGGCCACACGCGTTGGCGGGCATGTCGCGCTGATCGGTGTGCTGGCAGGTTTCGCCGGGCCGGTGCAAACCGCGCTGCTGTTCTCCAAGAACCTCAAGGTGCAGGGCCTAACCGTCGGCAGCCGCGCGATGCAGCAGGACATGATCGCTGCGATCGAGGCCAACGGCATCAAGCCGGTCATCAGCGATACCTTCGCGCTAGCCGACCTCGCCGATGCCTTCCGCCATCAGGAAAGCGGGAGCCACTTCGGCAAGATCGCAGTCGAGATCTAGGCGCGCGGTTGCCTGCCGTAGCGGGGACCGGACACTGACCGGGTATCGCGGGGCCGGCCTCCACCGGCCCCCGGCGGCCCATCACGGTTCGATGATGATTCCCTTGGCGGGATCGACACTGCCGCCGGCCATCCTGACGAAAACGTCGCGTGCAGCAGCAAGGCCCGCATGGCGTTCAATGGTCACGCTGTCGCCGGCATCGGCAAGGAATATACGCCAGCTCTCGGCCATCTGGCGGCCCGCTTCCTGCGGCCCCAGGTCCTTGAACAGCGCGACCGCATGGTCGGGTGCGAAGAACAGCGTCGGCGCCGGTCCGGGCAGGTCCCCCGCCCCGCCGCCGCGCTCCTCGATATGCGTCGCCCCCACCAGGCAGGAGTACTTCAACGCGTCGCCAAGATGCGCATGGATCGCGCCCAGCAGACGGGCGTTGCCGGCAAAATCGACCGATACCGCGGGCTGACCTGCCAGTGCCTGCACATCGTCATAGGCCAGCACTTCGTCGTAGAGACCGCTCTGCTTCACGAAAGCGACATTCCCCGAAGAGGTCAGGCCGATCCGCCGGATATCCGGCGAACGATGCCTGGCCGTACTGGCAAGGCCCATGGCAGTCTTGGACGATGCGCTGGTCAGGATTACCTGTCCGGCGCCGAACCAGTCCTGCGAGCGCATGAAGTATTCGATCAGGAAACCGGTCTTGAACAGCGGACCGAAGATCATCCGTTCGCCTTCGCGCGCCGGATCGTGTTCCGGGTCGGCTGCAAGCCGCGAATAGCTGTTATAGACCGGGCTCATCGGCTGGCGATGTGCGGCCATGTCGGTAAAGCCGCTGGCGGACAGTTTTCCGGGCACGACGTCCAGATGCGTCGCCATAGGCAGGTAGCCATAGACCCGCTCGCCCACGGATATCTCGGACACATTGCTTTCGATCACGCGTGCATGGCCCCACATGGGCACGATGCCCATGCCGTCGGTGCCTGCCCCCTGCACGGGGAAGAAGTTCCAGTATCCGAAGCCGTCGCCGACGACCGCATAGGTCACGTTGTTCGCCGTGACCGAGAAGCTTTCGATTTCCAGGCGCACCGCATCGTCGGCCAGCTTTCCTTGGTCGCAATCGACCAGTCGGGCCTCGCCGATTGCATTCTTGCGGACATGGACTTGCTGCATTCGCGTCTCTCCTTCGAGAGCGACGCTAACCGCAGATCTACGCCAATGCGAGCGCTTAAACCCGCATCGGCATGAGGACGTAAAGCGCGGGCGAATTCTCGTCCTTGCGGATCAGCGTCGGGGCGCCGGCATCGGCCAGATGGATTTCCACCGTGTCGGCATCGATCTGGTTGAGGATATCCTTGAGATAGCCCGCGTTGAAGCCGATTTCGAACCCGTCGGACGAATATTCCGCCGGCACTTCCTCGGTCGCGGTGCCATTGTCGGGACTGGTTACGGTCAGCGTGACCTTGTCCCGATCGAGCCCCATCTTGACCGCGCGGGTCTTCTCGGTGGCGATCGTCGCCACGCGGTCGACCCCCTCGTGGAAGCTCTTCGGGTCGAGCTTAAGGAGCTTGTCGTTACCCGTTGGAATAACGCGCGAATAATCGGGGAAGGTCCCGTCGATCAGCTTGCTGGTCAGGACCACTCCGCCCTCGCCGCCGAGCGTGAAGCGGACCTTGCTGGCCGACAGGTCGATCTGGACATTGCCGTCGAGCGACTCGTCGAGCAGCTTGCGCAGTTCGGCCACGGCTTTGCGCGGTACGATCACGTCGGGCATGCCTTCTGCCCCATCAGGCCGCGGCAGCGTGAAGCGCGCGAGCCGGTGACCGTCGGTTGCAGCCGCCCGCAGGACGGGTTCGTTGTCGTCCGACACGTGGAAAAAGATACCGTTCAGATAATACCGGGTTTCCTCGGTCGAAATCGCGAAACGCGTCCGATCGATGAGGTCGGCGAAGGTCTTGGCGGGCAGTTCGAAACTGGTCGGCAGATCGCCTTCGACGATGACCGGGAAGTCGTCGCGCGGGAGCGTCGGCAGCGAGAAGCGGCTGCGCCCCGCCTTGATCGCCATGCGGTTTTCCGCCGCTTCGAGGCTGACCTGCGAACCTTCGGGCAGCTTGCGTGCGATATCGAACAGCAGGTGCGCCGAAACGGTGATTGCCCCTGCACTGTCGACATTGGCTTCCATATGCTCGATCACCTGCAGATCGAGGTCGGTTGCCATGACCCTGAGCGAATTGTCGCCTTCGGCTTCGATCAGCACGTTGGAGAGGATCGGGATGGTATTGCGGCGCTCCACGACCGACTGGACGTGGCTGAGACAACGCAGCAGCGTCGCGCGTTCGATGGTGGCCTTCATGGTCCTACTTTCGTCCCTCTTGGGCGCCTGGCAGGCCGGAATCGCCCCACCAGCGCCGGAATACGGATAGTCACCCTAGCGGGGCGGGCATGCGGGGCAAGGCCGGACGCCGCGGCGCCGCAATTCCTTGGGGAAAAGTGGGTGAAATCAGCCCATCATCGCCATGCCGCCGTTCACGTGGAGCGTTTGGCCAGTAACATAGGCTGCCTCGTCGCTCGCAAGGTAGGCAACCGCAGCGCCGATCTCGTCGCCTTCGCCCATGCGGCCCATCGGAATGCGCCCGTTGATCGCCGCTTTCTGCTCGTCGTTCAACGCGTCGGTCATCGCTGTGCGGATGAAGCCGGGGGCCACGCAGTTCACGGTGATGTTCCGGCTCGCCAGTTCCTGCGCGAGGCTTTTGGACATGCCGGTCAGGCCCGCCTTGGCGGCGACATAGTTCATCTGGCCGGGGTTGCCGGTATGCCCGACCACGCTGGTGATCGAGATGATCCGCCCGCCCTTGGCCTTCATCATCGGCCGTGCGCTGGCGCGCATCAGGCGGAAGCTCGCCTCGAGATTGATGCGGATGACCTGGTCCCATTCGTCATCCTTCATCCGCATCGCCAGATTGTCACGGGTGATGCCGGCGTTGTTGACGAGGATGTTCATCGAACCCAGCGTGTCGACGGTGGCCGGGATCAGTTCCTCGACCTGCGTCGGATTGGAAAGGTCGCAGGTGATCTCGACATGGTCATGGCCGAATTCGTCGTTGAGCTGTTCGCGGAAGGCGCGCAGCTTGTCGCCGTTGGAGCCGGACAGCGCGAGGCGCGCACCCTGCTTCGCCAGCGCGTAGGCGATCGACGAACCGATCCCCCCGCTGGCACCGGTCACGAGCGCGGTCTTCCCTTCGAGGCTGAACATCATGCGTGCTCCTTGGCGAAGTTTTCGAGGTCTTCCATGGTGACGAGGCTGACGGTTGCGGCCTCCTTGTCGATGCGGCCCACCATCGGGGCGAGCACCTTGCCGCCCACTTCGACAAACCGTTCGATGCCTGCCTCGCGCATTGCCAGAACGCTTTCGCGCCAGCGGACGCGGCCGGTGATCTGATCGACCAGCAGCGCCTGTTCTTCGGCCGGATCGGTGACGCGTGCGGCAGTGACATTGGCGAACAGCGGCACTGCAAAGGCCTGCGGGGGCGTCGTTTCGAGCGCGTTCTTCATGCGCAGCGCAGCAGGACCCATCAGCGAACAATGGAACGGCGCCGAAACGGGCAGCTTGATGCCGCGCTTGATCCCGTGATCCTTGGCCATCTCGATCGCGCGGTCGATCGCCTCGGCATGGCCGGAGATCACCACCTGCGTCGGATCGTTGTCATTGGCGACTTCGCAGACCTGCCCCTGGGCCGCTGCCTCGGCCAGCGCGGTGGCCTTTTCGATATCCGCACCGAGCAGCGCGGCCATCGCGCCGACGCCGATCGGAACCGCATCCTGCATGGCGATGCCACGCAGGCGCAGCAGCTTGGCCGTGTCGGTCAGCGAGAATGCCCCGGCGGCGCACAGCGCGCTGTATTCGCCGAGCGAATGGCCCGCGACGCAAGCGGCCGTGTCGGCCAGCGTCACGCCGAATTCCTTTTCCAATACCCGAGCAGTGGCCACCGAATTGGCCATGATCGCCGGCTGCGCATTGGCAGTCATCGTCAGTTCGCTTTCGGGGCCATCCTTCATCAGCGCGGAAAGCTTCTGCTTGAGCGCTTCGTCGACTTCCTGGAACACTTCGCGCGCATGCGCGCTGGCTTCGGCGAGATCGGCGCCCATGCCGACCTTCTGGCTGCCCTGGCCGGGAAAGATGAATGCAGTCATAAAATCTCCTCGACCGCGCGACTAGGCGCGAGCGCCCCGCGTCTCAAGTCCGAAGGGGACAATCTTGTTGGCAGCATCGTGGCCGATATCCGCCCGGCCGAGGTAGGGGATGCCGCTGCGCCTGCACCAGTCCTGCGCGATGGCGACTTCGTCGGTGCCGAAGGGGCGGTCGTTGACGGGGACATCGCTGATGCGGCCCAGCCGCAGGCCCGCGATTCCCTGCAGATGCTGCGTAGCATGGAACAGCAGGCGGTCGACCGCATAGAGATGCTCCGCCACTTCCTCGATCATGACGACATGACCCGACAGGTCGGGCGCGAGTTCGGTCCCCGCCAGCATCGCCAGGGTCGTCAGGTTGAAGGCCGCCGCAGGCCGTTCATCGAGATCCGGTTCCAGGCCATCGGTGCCGCCCTTGAACCAGTCCAGCGCGCGCTCGATCGCAGCGGCGCCGCCCTCGCGCCGGACGTCGCCCGCCAGCGGCCCATGCGCGACGCGCCCGATGCCATGCCTGTACAGCGCGGCGAGCAGGAAGCCGGTGTCGGAATAGCCGAGATAGGACTTGTCCCGCGCTGCCGCGTTCATTTCCGCCACCGCCTGCGGGGCGATGCGGTTCGAACCATAACCGCCCATCGCGAACCACACCGCATCGAATCCGGGATCGTTGGCGCAATCGAGCAAGGCGGCGAGCCGCACCGCGTCGCCGCCGGCGAAATGCCCGTCTTCGGCAAAGCATTGATCGTGAAAGTGCAACGACACGTCGCTGCGCCCCGCCACCAGCGTTTCGACCGCCGCGGCGCGTTCGCGCTTCAACCGCTTTCCGGGGGCGCAGATCGCAATTCTGACCATGCGCCCTGCTAGCGTGCTTGTATCGCGCGGCACAACTCAATAGCTGCACGCGCATGAGCGATATGCCCACTCCAGATGAATTGTTCGCCCGCCCCTTTTTCTTCTGCGGGATCGGCGGATCGGGGATGCTGCCGCTGGCGCAGATCCTGAAAGGTCGCGGCTGCACGGTCGAAGGATCGGACCGCAGCCACGATCAGGCCCGCACGCCCGACAAGTTCGCCGCGCTCGAACAACAGGGTTTCACGCTGCATCCGCAGGACGGCAGCGGGATCGTCTCGGCCAAGCAGATCCTCGTCGCCAGCGCCGCGGTGGAAGATACCGTACCCGATGCCAAACGCGCCAAGGAACTGGAGTGCCTGCGGCTGACCCGCGCCGAGCTCAATTCGATCCTCTTCAACACCAGCGGTGCGGGGCTGGCGGTTGCCGGGACCAGCGGCAAGTCGACCGTCACCGGCATGCTCGGCTGGATCCTGCACGCCTGCGGACGCGAGCCGACGATCATGAACGGCGCGGTGATGAAGAACTTCGTCTCGCCCGAACGCCCCTATGCCAGCGCGGTGGTCGGCGGGCAGAGCCTCTATGTCAGCGAGGTCGACGAAAGCGACGGGTCGATCGCGCTCTATCGTCCGGCTGTCGGCGTGCTGCTCAATGTCAGTCTCGACCACAAGAGCATGGAAGAGCTGCGCCAGCTGTTCGGCGACTACCTTTCGCGCAGCCGCATTTCGGTGATCAATGCCGACGATCCCGAAGCGCTGGCGCTGCTGCCGCATGCGAAGGAAGTCGTCACCTTCGGGATCGAGCAGGAAAAGGCGCAGATCGGCGTGGTCCCCGGCTCGGTCGCGGAAGGCCCGATGCGGCAGGCCGCGCTGGTCGTCGACCGGCACGACGGCAGCGAACATCCGTTGATGTTCAACCTGCCCGGGCGGCACAATCTGGCCAACGCGCTGGCGGCAATCGCAGCGGCAGCGGCAGCGGGCATACCGGTCGCCAATGCGGTCGCCGCGCTCGCCGGTTTCGAAGGTCTCGCGCGGCGGTTCGACATCGTCGGCACCAGCCCGTCCGCCATCACCGTGATCGACGATTTCGGCCACAATCCGGAAAAATGCGCCGCCACGCTGCGCACGCTCAAGGCGCACCCGGGCCGCGTGCTCGCCTTCTTCCAGCCGCACGGCTACGGGCCCCTGCGCCAGATGGGCGAGGAGCTGGCCCAGACCTTCGCGCATGAACTGGGTGACGAGGACCGCGTTATCCTGTGCGACCCGGTCTATTTCGGCGGCAGCGTCGATCGCAGCGAAGGCAGCGAGCGAGATCGTGCGGTTGATCGAGCAGGCGGGCGGCCAGGCCGAACACATTCCCGAGCGCACGGCGGTGGGCGACAGGCTCGCCGAACTCGCGCAGCCAGGGGACCGGATCGTTGTCATGGGCGCGCGCGATGACACGCTGAGCGTATTTGCGCGCGGCCTGTTCGACCGGCTGCCCTAAATCGCGGCGGGGCCTGCGGCTTCACGCGCCACGGCCCGGCGATATCCCTCGCGTTCGGTCAGCCGGTCGCGGTAGTCCCTGAGCGATTGCGGTACGCCCTCGTCCAATCCCACCCGGCCCGCCAGGATCAGCGCGTAACCGCAGCAGATATCGGCCGCGGTAAAGCGATCCGCGCACAGGTAGTCGCGCGTTTCGAGGCGCTGCTCGAGCTTGACGAGGCGCTTCCAGAACCACTTGGCATAGGCCTCGCCCGCCTCGCTCCAGCCCTTGTCCTTCTCGAACAGGGCGAAGCGCATATAGACGGTTTGCGGGAAAGTGATCGTGGCATCGGCGTGGTAGGTGAAATCGAGATAGGCGGGATAATCCATCTCGTCCGGCGCCACGACCAGCGACTGGTCCGCGCCCTTGGTGGCAAGGTAATGCGCGATCGCACAGCTCTCGGTCATGTGCGCCGCGCCATCGACCAGCATGGGTACCGTACCCAGGGGATTGACCTCAAGGTAGTCGGGCGCCTTGAAGCGGGGCGGGAACGGCAACAGCCGCAGGTCGATAGCGACCCCCGCCTCTTCCGCCGCCCAGGTCGCCCGCAGCCCGCGCGAACCCGCGCAGGTGTAGAGGACCGGCGGCTCAGTGATCGCCATGGGTAATGCCGATCTTGAAGACCTTGTGGATGAGGATCGCCAGCACGAAGCCGAGCGCGAGCCCCGTCAGGGCGGACAGCGCCGCATAGGTTCCCCAGCCGAGGATGCCCGAAAGTCCGCCGGTCACCGCTTCCACCGTGTGCTGCAGCCCATGCGCCCAATCGGAGGGACCATGGATGCCCAGTTCGTGCAGGCTGTGCAGGATGATGCCGCCGCCGACCCACAGCATCGCGATCGTGCCGATGAAGGACAGCGTGGTCAGCAGATAGGGTACCGAGGTCACCAGAAACTGCCCGAAGGCCTGTGCTGCGGCCGAAGTCTTCTCGCGCAGGTGCAATCCGATATCGTCCAGCTTCACGATCAGCGCGACCGATCCATAGACCACCAGTGTCACGCCGATACCGACGATCGCCAGCACGCCCGCGCGTACGATGAAGTCTTCCGCGGCCACTTCGTTCAGCGTGATCGCCATGATTTCGGCCGAGAGGATCAGATCGGTTCGGATCGCGCCGTTCACCCGCTGTTTCTCGAACGCCGCCGGGTCGGTGATCTCATCCTCCACGGTGACGCCGTGTTTCTGGCCGCCCAGCTTTTCCATCACCTTTTCCGCCCCTTCATAGGACAGGTAGCAACCGCCCAGGATCAGGATGAAGACGATCGCGCTGGGAAGCAGCCAGCTGAGCAGCAGCGCGCCGGGCAGCAGGATGATGAGCTTGTTCTTCAGGCTGCCCTTGGTGATGTTCCAGATGATCGGCAGTTCGCGCGCAGGGCTGAGGCCCGTGACGTAACTCGGCGTGACCGCCGCATCGTCGATCACGACGCCGGCGGTCTTCGAGCCCGCCCTGCCCGCCGCAACCGTAATATCGTCGACCGAGGCCGCCGCCGCGCGGGCGATGATCGACACGTCGTCTAGCAGGGCTACAAGTCCACCGGGCACGCACTACTCCTTCGTTTTCCAACCAATGCCGCCCTGCCCGCCCGGTTCCACCCTGCCAAGCCCCGAGATTGGCTTGCATTCGTCGCCAATCCCGTTATGTGCGCGCATCCCCTGCCTGTGGGCGGGGATTCGAAGAAAGCCGGAGGGGCCCCGCAATCCCGCGGACAAGCCAGCGATCGGCCACATGTGAAAGGACAAGGGCATGGCTCTATACGAGCATGTTTTCCTGGCGCGACAGGACCTGAGCCAGGCTCAGGTCGACCAGCTCGCCGCCACCGCTACCGAGATTGTCGAGAAGAACGAAGGCAAGGTCACCAAGACGGAGACCTGGGGCCTCAAGAACCTCGCCTACAAGATCGACCGCAACCGCAAGGCGCATTTCGTGATGCTCAACATCGAGGGCCCCGGTGCCGTCGTGGAAGAGCTCGAGCGCCAGACCCGCATCAATGAAGACGTCATCCGCTACATGACCATCCGTGTCGAAGAGCACGAAGAAGGTCCGAGCGTGATGATGCGCAAGAACGAGCGCGATGCGAAGAAGCGCCGCGACCGCGAGGAGCGTAACTGATGGCCCGCCCGTTTTTCCGCCGCCGCAAGTCCTGCCCCTTCTCGGGCAAGAACGCCCCGACGATCGACTACAAGGACGTCCGCCTGCTGCAGGGCTTCATGTCCGAACGTGGCAAGATCGTCCCCAGCCGCATCACCGCCGTCAGCGCAAAGAAGCAGCGTGAACTGGCCAAGGCCATCAAGCGCGCCCGTCACATCGGCCTGCTGCCGTACATCGTGAAGTAAGGGGAATAATCATGGATATCATTCTCCTTCAGAGGATCGAAAAGCTCGGCTCGATCGGTGACGTCGTCACCGTGAAGGACGGCTATGCCCGCAACTTCCTGCTCCCGCAGAAGAAGGCACTGCGCGCCAACGAAGCCAACAAGAAGGTCTTCGAAGCGAACCGCGACCGCCTGGAAAAGGAAAACGCGGAACGTCGCAGCGAAGCCGAAAAGTCCGGCGAGAAGGTCCAGGGCGAAGAAATCGTCCTGATCCGTGCCGCGTCGAACACCGGCCAGCTTTATGGTTCGGTCAACGTGCGCGACATCGCCGCGTCGCTGGCCGAAAAGGGCCACGAGATCGACAAGAAGCAGGTCATCATGGGTGACCCGATCAAGGCGATCGGCATGCATGAAGTCCGCATCGACCTGCACCCCGAGGTCTCGGTCACGATCAAGGCCAACGTCGCCCGCAGCGACGATGAAGCCGAACTGCAGAGCCAGGGTATCGACGTGATGGCGCAGATGTTCGAAGACGAGCAGCGCGAGATCGAAGAACAGGCCGAAGCGAACCGGACCGACCCGACGCTCGAACCGGGTGAAATCCCCGCCGACATGCTCGAAGACGGCATCAGCACGCCCGAAGGCATGAGCGAGACCGAAGCCAAGATCGAAGCGACCGCGCCCGAAGGCGAGTAAGCTTCGTCGCTTCGTGCGATCGACAATCAGGGCGCGGCGGCTTCGGTCTCCGCGCCCTTTTTGTAAGAACCGCCTGCGCACCCTATGTGGGTGGGCGACACAAATCCTAAAACAACAAGAGGCAGGAGCAACGCCCATGGAATCCATCGAACAGACGCTCGACCGGCTCGAGAAAATCTATGACGCTGCCGTGGAGCGGCTTCGCGAGGACGTGATCGCCTTCGGCCGCGAACGCGAGCTTCCCGCGCCCGAACGGCGCCACGACGGCAGCTATGCCTATCCCGAATTGCGCCTGCGCTTCCGCGGCGGCGATCAGCCTGCCGACCGCAACCGCGCGTTCGGCCGCCTCAATGCGCCCGGGCTGTACACCACCACGGTCACCCGCCCGGAGCTGTTTCGCGACTATCTGCGCGAGCAGCTCGAACTGATCAGCGAGAATTACGAGGTCGAACTCGAAGTCGGTTCCTCGAAACAGGAAATCCCCTTCCCCTATGTCCTCGACGGGGGCGCCGGGGCCGAGCTGGCAGGCGTCGATCCCAACCTGATCGCGCGGCATTTCCCCTCGACCGAACTGGCCGATATCGGCGACGAGCTGGCCGATGGCATCGTGCTCGAAAACGATGACGACCCGATCCCGCTGTCGCTGTTCGACGGGTTGCGCACCGATTTCAGCCTGGCCCGGCTGGCGCATTACACCGGGACCAGCACCGACCACTTCCAGCGCTTCATCCTGTTCACCAATTATCATCGCTATGTCGATGAATTCGTGGACTGGGCGGGCGCGCAGCTGGGCTCCAACGGCTACACCGCACTGGCCGGTGCCGGGGGCATGATGCTTACCGAACAGACCGATAATGCGCGCGCGCAGCTGTCCGACACCGCATGGCGCCGGCACCAGATGCCCGCCTACCACCTCGTCGGCCCCAATCGCGAAGGGATCACGCTGGTCAATATCGGCGTCGGCCCGTCCAACGCCAAGACGATCTGCGATCACCTTGCGGTGCTGCGGCCCGAAGCATGGCTGATGATCGGGCACTGCGGCGGTCTGCGCCCCAGCCAGAAGATCGGTGACTACGTCCTGGCGCATGCCTATCTGCGCGACGACCACGTGCTCGACCCGGTGCTGCCGCCGGAAATCCCGCTCCCCGCGATCGCCGAAGTGCAGCAGGCGCTGGCGGGTGCGGCCGAAGCGGTTTCGGGCGAACATGGTGCCGATCTCAAGAAGCGGATGCGCACCGGTACGGTGGTCACGACCGACGATCGCAATTGGGAACTGCGCTTCACGCAGTCGGCCAAGCGCATGAGCTTGAGCCGCGCGGTCGGCGTGGATATGGAAAGCGCCACCATCGCCGGCCAGGGTTATCGCTTCCGCGTCCCCTACGGCACCTTGCTGTGCGTTTCGGACAAGCCGCTGCATGGCGAGATCAAGCTGCCCGGACAGGCCAATGCCTTCTACGAAGAAGCGATTGCCGCGCATCTCCAGATCGGGGTCAATGCCTGCAAGCGGCTGCGCGAAGAAGGCCCCCGCCTCCACAGCCGCAAGCTGCGCGCGTTCAACGAGCCGCCGTTCAGATAGACCCTTGGGAAAACCGCGGCATCAAGGTTAACGGCTTGGGGAGGATTTGCTGCCACCAGCCATCGCGATGCATATCGCGAAGCCCGAATCCAAGCCGAAGCCGCGCCGATTGCTGGGATTGTCCCAGGCCGTAATCGCGATCGGCGCGGTCGGCGGCCTGCTGCTGGCGCCGCCGGCTTTCGGCCAATTGGCATTCTACCCCATATCTCCTGCGGCGGACCGGGCCTTGCCCGGAATCGTGTTTCAGGACGGGCGGCGCGCTGTCGCCCGCACCGCGCTGGGCGGTGGTTATGTCATGCAGGGTGCGCGTCCGCCGCTTTTCGAGCTTCTCTTCGAGCACGGCATCCTCGTTCTCGCCGTCCCGCAGGGCGGCTGCACCGGAGCAGTCAGTGGAACATAACGAAATCAATGCGCTGCGCACCAAAGGCGTGATAGGAATTGCGATCGCAGGCTGGGCTGCCTCGCTGAGCCTTGCCGCACTTATCCCGGCAATGGGCACGCAGGCTTTTCATGCACTCGCCGCGAGCGTCTTGCTGAACCTGCTGCCGACGATCGCGGCCTGGCAACGCCGCTACGACAGCGCTGCACGCATGGCGGTCGCGCTCATGGCCGCGCTGCAGCCTGCGCTCATGCTCTACGCGCTGCGCGGTGCTCCGTGGCAGATCGATATGCATATGTATTTCTTCGTCGCCATCGCGACGCTCACGATCCTGTGCGACGTCCGCCCGATCCTGCTCGCTGCGGCGACCGTCGCCCTGCACCACCTCATCCTGTCGATTGCCGCGCCCAGCTGGGTCTTTTCCGGTGGCGGAGGTGTGAACCGGGTGTTCATCCACGCGCTGGCCGTGGTGCTGGAAGCAGGCGTATTGTGCTATATTGCCACCACGCTCAATTCGCTGATCACGCGCATCGGTTCTGCGCTGGCGGAAAGCGAACAGGCCACGCGGTCTGCCGAAGAGGCGCTCCGCCTTGCCGATTCGGAGCGCGCCGAACGCAGCCGGCTGGAAAGCAACCTCGCCGCCCGTCGGCGCAAAGACATGCTGCGGATCGCGGCCGATTTCGAAAGCTCGGTTTCCGAAGTCACGATGGCGGTGGCCAAGAGCGCTCGCGCACTCGACGAGGTGATGCATTCGCTGGACGAGAATGCGCGCGACACCGGGCAGCAGGCAGGCGAAGTCGCCGCGGCGGCCTCGCAGGTATCCAGTGCCATCGATGCGGTGGCCGGCAGCGTTACCGAATTGTCCCGTTCGATCGGCAACATCGCAGTGACCGCCGGTCGCCAGGACGAGCTCGCCAGCGAGGCAGGAACGCGCACCGAAACCGGCGGCGACGCGGTCCGATCGCTTGCCAACCAGTCGAAGACCATCGGCGATGCGACGCGTTCGATCGCGGAAATTGCCGAAATGACCAATTTGCTCGCGCTCAATGCCACGATCGAGGCTGCCAGCGCAGGGGATGCCGGCAAGGGTTTCGCCGTGGTGGCGCAGGAGGTAAAGCAGCTCGCCGCGCAGGCCGCACGTGCCACGCGCGAGATTGAGGACCTGCTCTCGGGCATCAGCAAGGGCACCGGCGAAGCTGAGAACAGCTTCGGCAAGCTCAGCGGGGCAATCGCCGAACTCGCCAGATCGGCGATGACGGTGCGCAGCGATGTCGACAACCAGCGGGCGGCGACCTCCAGCATCGAACAGACCATGGGTGACACCGCTGCGGGCACCGAACAGATGGCCCACAACAGCGCCGTCCTGGCGAACCGCGCAAGCACCACCCAGAAGCTGTCCGGCGATGCCCGGCAGAACGTGAAGGCGCTGCTCGAGACCATCCATTCGCTCGAGCGATCGGCCGGCGACTTCGTTGCCAGTATCAAGGCCGCCTGATTGGCGGCCGTGACGGCGATGCCATTCTTCGATAGCCTGCTGTCGGGGAGGAAATTGATCGCATGACCACAATACCCAATCGCTCGCGCTCGGTCGCGGGCCGGGTCGCCATCGTCACCGGGGCCGCCAGCGGCATGGGCCGCGCAACCGCGATGCTGCTGGCAAAGGAAGGCGCGCGCGTCGCGGTGACCGATCTCGATATCGCCGGATGCCAAACCGTGGCGGCAGCGTGCGGGGACGGCGCGCGCGCCTATGCGCTCGACGTGTCGGACGCGGATGCGATCGCACAGGTTGTGGCGCAGGTCGCAGCGGATTTCGGCGGAATCGACATACTCGTCAACAATGCCGGCATCTCGAGCTTCTGCGCACTCGAAGACGATGCCTATGAGGAGACCTGGCACCGCGCCCTGGCCGTGATGCTGACCGCGCAGCAGCGCATGGTTCGCGCCGCGCTCCCGCATCTGCGGAAAAGCGATGCCGCGCGGATCGTCAACGTCGCCAGCACCGAAGGTCTCGGTGCGACGCCCGGCGACACGCCCTATGTCGCGGCCAAGTCGGGCGTGGTCGGCCTTACCCGCGGGCTGGCGGTCGATCTCGGGCCCGAAGCCATCACGGTAAACTGCATCTGTCCCGGGCCGATCCGCACCGCGATGACCGATGCAGTGCCCGACGAACACAAGGTGATCTATGCCAAGCGGCGGACGGCACTGAAGCGCTATGGCGACCCGGAAGAAGTCGCGCATGTGACGCTATCGCTCGTACTCCCCGCGGCGAGCTACATTACCGGCGCGGTGATCCCGGTGGACGGCGGGCTGATGGCGCGCAATGCGTGATAACTACGATGGTGCGCGCTCAATCGCTTTCAGCACAGGGACGATTAGTTGTGAGATGAGCTTAGCGTGACCATTATGCTGAATAATCATTACGGCAATCACCAAAAGGGTTTGGGCTTTTATACGACGAGAATATAAACTCTCTTTGGTGGCCTTACTTTCAGGTAATGCTGTATCCGAAGCATAGAGGATTGTGTTCCTCGACTGCGCAGCTTTCCTAATGAGCGTCAAAAGCGACTGCGGGCCTTCTTCACCAGTCAATCGTTCGAACGCGGCATCAAACGCCTCATTTTCAGGGATGTATGGCCTGCTAAAAGTTTGATCAAGAGGCTCAACAGGTTGAACCGCAACATTTTCGCCCCCGTCGATGTTAAAGTTCGACAACGGAATCTTTAAATCGATACGACACTTGCTAAAATCGAACACGAGCTGAAACTCGGACAGTAGAGGCACTACTGTTGGCGCTATAGCGATCAACGCTGAAACTACAGCGGCCTTGTCGAGATGGTTCCATGGGCGGAACCGCTCGCTATGTTCGTAACGACGTGCCTTCATCGCGAGAATTACACACGTCGCCGCTTCTTCCTCTCCGGTTATTGCACGGAAAGAAGCCATCTCGCGGTCAACCTCGAAGAGGCATTCGGCGCGGTCAAAATGGTCAAGACAATTGAGTAAGCGATAGCGAATGTTACTTGGGAGATTAGGCGCCAGCTTTCGAAGACAGACGGTCACATCTGGCGGAGCTTGAACGCCCTCAGTCAAATTTTCCTACCCCCGCCCCTTCGTCTTGGTCTTGCCGTCGCGCGCACTCTTCTCGATGAACTCGATCACCAGCCCGGCAATATCCTTGCCGGTCGCCTTCTCGATCCCCTCCAGGCCGGGCGAGGAATTGACTTCCATGATGACCGGCCCGTGGTTGCTGCGCAGCATGTCGACACCACACACGTTGAGGCCCATGCGATTGGCGGCGCGCACCGCGGTCGAGCGTTCTTCGGGCGTGATCTTGATGAGCTCGGCGCTGCCGCCGCGGTGCAGGTTGCTGCGGAAGTCGTCCGCCGCGCCGGTGCGCTTCATCGCCGCGACCACCTTGCCGCCGACCACCAGTGCGCGAATGTCGGTGCCGCCCGCTTCCTTGATGAATTCCTGCACGAGGATGTTGACGTTGGCGCCGCGGAACGCCTCGATCACCGATTTGGCCGATGACATCGTTTCGGCGAGGACGACACCGATGCCCTGCGTGCCTTCCAGCAGCTTGATCACCACCGGCGGCCCCTTGACGGCCTTGATGATCTCCTCCGCCGCCTTGGGGTCGTTGGCATAGGCAGTCAGCGGCAGGCCCAGCCCGTGCTTGGCGAGGATCTGCATGCTGCGCAGCTTGTCGCGGCTGCGCCCGATCGCCACGCTTTCGTTGAGCGGCCAGCAGCCGCGCATCTCGAACTGGCGCAGTATCGCAAGGCCGTAATTGGTGATCGACGCACCGATCCGCGGGATCACCGCATCGTAACCGATGCACGGTTCGCCATTGTAGAAGACTTCGGGCTTGTGACTGGCGATATGCACCGTGCAGCGCAGGGTGTTAAGGATATCGAGCTGGTGCCCGCGATCCTCGGCGGCCTGCTGCAGGCGCTGGTGCGAATAGAGATTGGGATTGCGCGCCAGCATCGCGATTTTCATGGTTTGTGGCCTTTCTTGACCTTCATTTCGGGCGTTTGCAGCCACGAATAGCCGCTGTCCACTACGAACCGGCGGCGCAGCGACGAACGTCCGATCAGCATCGGGAAACGCATGTCGCGCCGGTCGGCGAGGCTGAGTTCGGCGCGAAACTCGACGTCGCCGATCTTCAGCGGGGTCTTGATAACATAGCGGCGCTGCGTTTCGCCATTCGAACTGGTGATGCCGCGGATATCGACATGCACCGCCTCGCACACCTGCCGCACGTGCTGCCGTTCGAAATCGACCGCGAAACGCACGTATTTCTCGCCGTCCCGCTCGAATTCGGCGAGCACGGTTCCATGCAGCGAGGATGTCCGCGCGCCGGTATCGATCTTGGCCGGAACGGAATGCAGGCCGAGCTCGGGCAGATGAACCAGCTCGCGCCAGCCGATCGGCGGCAGGGGCTTGCGGTTCGCGCTCATTCGATGATGGCGATGCCGTCGCCGCCCCCGGCACCGGGCAGGCGGCGCAGCACGCGGCCGCTGGCGAAGTCGACCTCGGCAATGGTGTTGGCGGTGGTTTCGGCAACGTAGATCCGCTCGCCATCGGGGGAGAACAGGATCGTGACCTGCGTCCGCGCCTCGGCCTCGGCAGGGCTCGACACTGCAATGCTGCGGACCAGTTCGCCGGTGGCGGTATCGATCACGCTCAGCCCGCCATCGGCAAGATCGGAGGTGACCGCGTAATCGCCCTGCGGCCTGACGACGATCCGCAGGGGGAAGGCGCCGGTTTCGATCCGTTGCCGTATCGCCAATGTCTCGGGATCGAGCTTGAACGCGGCATTCGAACCGCGCGCCGAAACCCACAGCGTTTGGCCATCATCCGCCAGCGCAATGCCCTCGGGTTCCTCGCCCACTTCGACCGAACGCGGGGCCCGCCGGGTCTTGAGGTCGATCAGGCTGACCGTGCGCGAACCCAGATTGGTGGTCCAGGCATGGCGGCCATCCGGCGCGACCGCCAGCATATGCGTGCCATCCTGCCCCGAACCATATTCGAATGCCTCCGCCGCACCGAGCGGATCGCGAATCCAGAAAATCGAGCGGCGCCCCTCCGCCGTGGCGTAGATATCGCCATTGGCATGCCACACGATCCCGTGCGGCCGCGCGCCCTCGCCCAGATTCACGCTGGCGACCTTGCCGAGGTCCGACGTCCGGAAGATATCGACCGTGCGCCCGCCATAGCAGGCAAGCGCGAGATGGCTTTCGTCGGGCGACGTGGCGAGTTCGTGCGGATTGGCGCAGCTGGCAACCCTCGCGACGGTTTCGCCCGATGCCAGCTCCACCTTCGTCAGCGTGTTGCCGAACTTGCCCGCCACGAACAGCGCCCCCTCGACCGGCTGTCCGGATATCGGCGCGCGGGCATCGCCGCTTGGCGCCATGGGGGCGCAAGCGGCGGTCAGCGGAAGCGCCAGCAGCAGCGCGAGGCGGCTTACCATCCTTCGGTCTGGCCGGCGTTCTGTTCGTCGAGCCACGCCTTCAGCGGAGCGAAGTACTCGACCATTGCCGTGCCGCTCATCTGCCGCTCGCCGGTGAAGGCCTCGAGCGCATCGGGCCACGGCTTGCTGGCGCCCATTTCGAGCATGGCGGCGAGGTTCTTGCCGACTTCCTCATTGCCGTAGAACGAGCAGCGGTGCAGTGGCCCTTCCCAGCCGGCCTGGTCGCAGGCGGCCTTGAAGAACTGGAACTGCAGGATCCGCGCAAGGAAATAGCGCGTGTAAGGCACGTTGCCGGGGATGTGGTACTTCGCGCCGGCGTCGAACCCGCTTTCATCGCGCTCCACCGGCGGGACGATCCCCTGGTATTCGAGCCGCAAATCGTTCCACCCCTTGTTCAGCTGGTCGGCCGGGATGGTGCCGTCGAACAGCTGCCAGCGATAACGGTCGACCATCAGGCCGAAAGGCAGGAAGGCGACCTTGTCCATCGCCTGTCGCAGCAGCAGGCCGATATCCTTGTCCGCGCTGGGTACGTCTGCCTCGTCAAGCATGTCGATCTGGACGAGATATTCGGGAGTGATCGACAGCGCGATCATGTCGCCGATCGCCTCGTGGAAGCCATCGTTGGCGCCGTTGAGGTGCAGGTAGTCCTGCTGGTTGTAGGCGCGCTGGTAGTAATTGTGGCCCAGCTCGTGATGGATGGTCACGAAATCGTCGGCGTTCTTCTTGATGCACATCTTGATGCGCAGATCGTCGACATTGTCGACGTCCCACGCGCTGGCATGGCACACAACCTCGCGGTCCCGCGGTTTGATGAACTGGCTGCGCTCCCAGAACGTGTCCGGCAGCGGTTCGAAGCCGAGCGAGGAGAAGAACCCTTCGCCGGTCCGCACCATCTGGATCTCGTCGAGCCCCTTGGCCGCGATCAGGTCGGTCAGATCGTACCCGATGTCGCCGGCACCCTCGGGCGCAACCAGCGGATAGATGTTGCCCCATTCCTGCGCCCACATATTGCCGAGCAGGTCGGCGCGGATCGGGCCGTCGGCGGGCTGCACTTCGGCGCCGTACTTGGCGTTGAGCTTGCCCCGGACATAGGTGTGCAGCGCCATGTAGAGCGGCTTTACTTCCTGCCACATGCGCTCGGTCTCGGCGGCGAACTGGTCTGGGTCCATGTCGTAGTTCGAACGCCACATCGCGCCCAGGTCGGCAAAGCCGAGTTCCTTCGAGCCTTCGTTGGCGATGGCGATCATGCGCTGGTAATCCTCGCGCATGGGCGCACCGACATTGTCGTGCCAGCTCGCCCACATCTCGGCGAGTTCGGCGGGCGTGCGCTCGAGATTGCCCATCTCGGCCTCGATATCGCTGCCGTTGATCTGCTCGCCGCCGAGCATGCCCTTGCCCTGCCCGTACTGGCTGTTGAGCTTGGTGGCGATTTCGTTGAGCTCGGTCGCGGCGCCGTCGCGGACGGGCGCGGGCATAACGATGCCGTTGCGCAGGATGTCGAGCTTGCGGGCGACTTCGGGGTCAAGCCCCGCGACCTGCGCATAGCGCGCGGCCTCGTTCGCGTACCGGACCGATTTTTCCGTCGCCTGCGCGCCGTATTTGGCTGCCAGCTGGTTGCTGTCGTGCACGATATAGGTCGAGTTGAGCCACAGCACCCGGCCGTATTCGACCGAGAAATCGAACATGTCCTGTTCGACCATCGCCACCCAGTCGGCGGCGCCCTGCGGGGTCATCGGGAAAGCAGCAGCTGCGGCTGCGGGCGTTTCCGCATGGTCATCGGCCATGGCCGGCGTAGCGAGCGAGACGGCAAGCGCGGAGAGCGCGACGGTTGCGAATTTCATGCGGGTCCTCTCAGGATCGGAATGATGTGGTTTCACGTGCTACCGGATTGCACCTGCCGCGCAGCTTAATCAAGCGGTTGGCGCAGCAAACCGGCGGATGAGCCATGCCGCGATTACGCCGAGGAAGGTCACGACCCACGCCGCGACCTTGACCGGACGCGCGGTGGCAGCAATGCCCGCCAACTGGTCTGACCCCGCATCGCGCAGCAATTGGGCCAGCTGCAGCAGCGTTTCGGTATAATCGGTCAGCACGAATACAAGCGCCGCGGCTGCGACGACCGCGCCGATCGTCCGCACCGTGCCACCCATGCGCATGAAACTGCGGCCGGCTATCCAGCTGCCTGCGCCATATATGCCGATAAAGACCAGATCGCCGAACATTGCGAAGACGGCCAGCGGACGCACGCCGCCCGCATGCCACTGTGCTTGGATGGCATCGACCCGTGCAGCAGTGCCGGCCGCCTGGTGTTCGGCAATGCCCAGCGTCACATCGTCGGGCGCGGTCACCGCCAGGCTCAACGCAACGACGACGGCGAAGGCCAGCAGGCCCCACAGCCACCAGGTCAGCGCAGGCGCGGGTCTGCCTATGTCTGCGCTCCGAGCCAGTCGGCGATCGCCTGCCCGAGGTCGGGCTTGGTCACGCTGCTCATATGCGTCCCGGGTACTTCGGCGAAATCGGCATCGGGCAACAGCTGCGCCAGATCGGCGGCCGAGCCATTGTCGCGGTCCTCGTCACCGCACACGACCAGCGTGGGCATGGTGATATTGTCGAGCAAGGCGAGATCGAGATCGGGCATGGTGTCAAGCAGCAGCCGCGCCGCGACCCGGTCGACCCCCTGCGACTTGAGGAACTGCATCGAGAAATAGTCGGGATCGCCCTTCGGGATGGCATCGAACTCGTCGATCACGCGGCGGAACTTGGCCGCGCGGCGCTGCCATTCGCCCAGCCCCGCAGTCCCCATCCCGCCGATGACCAGATGCGCAGGCGTCAACACGCCGTGCGCCGCGCCGTGCAGCGATGTGCGTGCGCCGAGCGAGAACCCGCCGAGATCGTAATCGTCGAGCCCGAGATGATCGACCAGCGCGGCCACGTCGCGCACCAGCACATTGCTCGGATAGCTTTCGGGATCATGCGGCGCGGCGCTGTCGCCATGCACGCGGAAATCGAGCATCAGCACCTCGAACCCCTGCGCGGCGATCGCCTCGTGGTGCCCCCATTTGATCCAGTTCATCTGCGCGCTGGAAAACAGGCCGTGCAGGAGGACGAACGGGCGCCCTGCCCCATGCCGATGCAGCGCCAGCCGCGTGCCGTCGAAACTGTCGAAGAATTCGGTGGTCATCGCTTCGCCAGACCCTGCTGTTCCATCCGCCAGCGCGCCATTGCGATACGGTCCTGCCCGAAGAACGGTTCGCCCTCGAACACCAGCGTCGGCACGCCCCAATGACCCGAGGCCTCGAGTGCATCCTGGTTGGCAGCGATTTCGGCGTCGAGCGTGTCTTCCTCGGCGGCCACCTCGCGATCGATCTCCGCCGCGTCGAGCGCGGCGCGGGTCAGCGCGCCGGCGAGGTGGTCGCCCTCGTGCCAGTTTTCCTGCCCGCCCCAGATCAACTGCCCCGCCTCATGCGCGAAGACGAGGCCCTTGCCTCTTCGTGCCGCGGCCTGCCCCATCCGCGTGACGCGGCGGATATAGGGCTGATCGGCGGCGATTTTGCGTGTGGCGGCATCCTGCACGATCGGATCGGGCCGCGGCGGTCCGAAGGGAATGCCGTGAAACTGCGCCACGCGCATCATGTCGCGCAGCGTATAGGCCAGCCAGTTGGGATGGTTGCGCTCGAAGAAGTCGGGTTCGCGGATTGCCAGCGGCCAGACGGGACGAAGCGCGATGTCGAGATCGTATTCCTCGGCCATGGCGCGGTACCGGCCGACCGAAAGATAGCTGTAGGGCGAACGGAAGCTGAAATAGAGCTCTGCGGTCAGGGTCATGCAGGGACTTATACATCTCCGTCGACCCAGCGAAACCCGGGTCCGCTATCGGTGTTGCGGCGGGTGGAGCAATATCCCGGCTCGAGCCGGGATGACGTTCAACGGAAGAAGCAGCTAATTCCGGCCTGCAGCGCGTCGATCGATCCATCGGGCGCGGCGAAGCCGGTGATCGTTCCGTAATCGCCCGTCGTGTACTGGAACTCGCCCTCCAGCGTGGTGTCGAGCTGCTGTACCTGCCGCTCGTCCTGCAATGCGTCCAAGGTCGTCACACCGGGGGCGATGCCATCCGCGGTAACCACGCCTTCGCCGGCGCGGAGGAACCAGCCGGCGAAGCTGCCGTCGAGATAGGCGATCTGCAGCGGACCGAACTGGCTGAAATCCATCGGCCCTGCGCCGCATTCTTCATTGCGCGACTTTGCGGGCGCTGCGCCGAACGCTTGTTCGGCCAGGGCATCGACCTCGGCACGCGGTGTGCTGAAGCCGAGCGTTTCGCCGCCCGCCGAAAGCCCGTCGGCGTTCACCACGATCCGCGCCTGTACGATGCGCTGCTGCGCGGCATCGCCCTGCTCGCCCGCTTCAGCGACGGGCTGGTCCGACGCCGAACCGCATCCCGCCAGGGCCAGCGGGAGCGCAAGCAGGAGGGCGGTGCGGATCATCCCTTCTTGAGGCATTCGCGGCCGAGGAGCTCGGCGATCTGCACCGCATTGAGCGCGGCGCCCTTCCGCAGATTGTCGGAGACGCACCACAGCGTGATGCCATTGTCGACCGTCGGGTCGTCGCGCACGCGGCTGATGTAGGTCGCGCTGTCGCCCGCTGCTTCGACCGGAGTGACGTATCCCTCGTCCTCGCGCTTGTCGACGAGCATGATGCCGGGGGCCTCGCGCAGGATGTCCTGCGCCTGTTCGGCCGACAGTTCGTCCTCGAACTCGATATTCACCGCCTCGGCGTGGCCGACGAACACCGGCACCCGCACGCAGGTCGCGTTGAGCTTGATCTTGGAGTCGAGGATCTTCTTGGTCTCGACCACCATCTTCCATTCTTCCTTGGTCGAACCATCGTCCATGAAGACATCGATATGCGGGATGACGTTGAAGGCGATCTGCTTGGTGAACTTCACCGGCTCGATCGAATCCCCGACAAAGATCGCGCGGCTCTGCTGGAACAGCTCGTCCATCCCCGCCTTGCCTGCGCCCGAGACCGACTGGTAAGTCGAGACCACCACGCGCTTGATCCGCGCCGCCCTGTGCAGCGGCGCAAGCGCCACCACCAGCTGCGCGGTCGAGCAGTTGGGATTGGCGATGATGTTGCGCTTGGCATAATCGTGGATCGCCTCGGGGTTCACCTCGGGCACGATCAGCGGCACATCGGGATCCATGCGGTAGAGCGAGCTGTTGTCGATCACGACGCAGCCGGCCGCCGCCGCCTTGGGCGCATATTCCTTGGCCGGTCCGCTGCCCGCGGAAAACAGCGCGATGTCCCAGCCGGCCCAGTCGAAATGCTCGATGTTCTTGCATTTGAGCATCTTGCCCGTGTCGCCGAATTCGACTTCGGTGCCCTGCGAGCGGCTGCTGGCAACCGCTGCCACCTCGTCGCAGGGGAAGCCGCGTTCTGCCAGGACCTGCATCATTTCCCGGCCGACATTCCCGGTCGCACCGACCACGGCAACACGATAACCCAAATTACATCTCCAGTATTTCTGTGTCGCCGAGATAGCGATTAGCTGCGCCCCCGCAAGCGCACATACGTTTGCGCACCCTAAAGCCTCACTCGGGCGGGGTTACACCATGGCTCTCAAGGAAGCGGAACACGGTGTTGTAGCGATGCGGTGAGATCTGTTCGCCCGAAACGCGGTGGGTGTATCCGGGATAGAGCATCATCTCGAACGACACATTGGCTTCCTGCATCGCGGAGATGATCTCGGTCGCGTTTTCGAACACCACATTGTCATCGGCCATGCCGTGGATGATGAGCAGCGGATCGCTTATCTTCGTCGCATCGGGGATTGCGCTGGCGGCATCATAGGCTGCGCCGTCGTCTTGCGGCGTGCCCATGTAACGCTCGGTATAATGCGTGTCGTAAAGCTCCCAGCGGGTCACCGGCGCGCCGCTGATGCCCGCGGCGTAGAGGCCCGGGTCGGCCTGCAACTGCTTGAGCGTCATGTAGCCGCCATAGGACCAGCCATCCACGGCGATCTTGTCCGGATCGACGAAGTCGAGCGTCCTGAGATATTCCGCCCCGGCCTTCTGGTCGCGCACTTCGACCCCGCCCATCGCCCGGTAGATCGGCTGTTCGAAGGCAACCCCGCGGTAATTGCTGCCGCGGTTGTCTAGCGCGAACCAGATATAGCCCCTGTCGACGATGGCCTGGGGCAACGCGCCGTTCCAGCCCCGGTTGACGATCTGCGGGCCCGGCCCGCTGTAGTGATAGTAATAGACTGGATAGCGCTTGCCCGGCTCCATTTCGGGCGTGATCATTTCCCAGTGCAGCGGCGTGCCGTCCTCGGCTGGGATCGTGCCGTATTGCGTCGGCCGGTGGCTGGCGAGGTAGGGCGCGTAGGGATGATCCGCATCGAGCGCGTTCTCCTCGATCCATGCGAGGCGCTGCCCCTCCTGGTCGGCGATGTAGCTCTGTGGCGGCGTGTCGTCGTTCGAGCGGATGATGACGAGCGTCTGCCCCTTCCCGTCCATCGTCGCCGTATGGGTGAAGCCGCTTTCGGTCAGCTGCAGCGGTTGCGCGGAGGGATCGGCATAATCGAGCGCATAGATATGCTGTTCGAGCGGGTCCTCCTCGCTCGTGGCGAGATAGAACAGGCGCTCCGCTGCTTGGTCCACACCCACCAACTTGGTGACGACGAATGACCCGCGCGTAAGCTGGCGTGCATCCTTCCAGCCATCGTCGGCAGAATAGAGATAGAGGTGACCAAAGCCGTCGCGCTCGGACCACCAGACCAGGCTGCCATTCTCGAGCAGCTTGTAATCGTCACCAAGATTGATCCAGTAATCCGCAACCGCGGCCTTTTCGGTGAAGACCGGCGACACCGCGCCCGTCTCCGGATCGACGCGGAGCATGTCGAGCACGGTCTGCGCGCGGTTCTGGCGCTGGACGTAGAGCGCGCTGCCATCGGGCGCCCAGTCCACCCGGGCGAGGTAGAAATCGGTCGGATCGCCTTCGGTATAGATTCCCGGCTCCTGATGCGCGGCGAGATCGACCTTCACCCGGTTCTCGCCGTCGGGATCCATCACATAGAGTTCGACATCGGCGTTTTCGCTGCCCGCGACCGGATAGCGCTGGTCGAACACCCTGGTGCCCGTCGCGCCGATCGCCGCCCGCGTCACGATGCCGACCATGCTCTCGTCGAAGCGCTCGACCGCGATGCGCCGGTCGTCGGGGCTCCACCAATAGCCGGTCATCCGGCCCATTTCCTCCTGCGCGACGAACTCGGCCTCGCCCCAGCGTACCGCCTCGCCTTCGCGCGGCGTGATCGGCGCGGTCTCGCCCCCCGTCTCGCCGACCCACAGCTGGCGATCGCGGACGAAGGAAACGTGGCTGCCCGTGTTGCTGAGCGCGGGATTGAGTTCGCTTTCCTCGGTATCGGTCAGCCGCACCACTTCCCCGCCCACTCGCGCGAGGTAGAGATCGCCATCGAGCGGGACCAGCACGCCGGTGCCATCCTCGGTCCACTGATAGTCGATGATGCCCTTCAGGCTGCCGACCCGCGCGCGCTCGCGCTGCATCTTCTCCTCCTCGGACAGTTCGCGGCCCGAACCCAGCACCTCGCTGTCGACCAGCATCGCCCATTCGCCCGCATTGCGGTCATAGGCCCACAGATCGTAGCGTTCGCGGTCGTCGGCGCGATTGCGCAACACGGTGAGATAACGCCCGTCGGGTGACAGCTTCACCTTGCGCGGCGTCGGCCCGTCGAGGCCGGGCGAGGCGAAGACACGCTCGAAGGTCAGGTCCATGGGCGCGGTCTCCGTAGTGGTCTGGGCATTGGCCGGGGCAGACAGGCAGGTGCCGAACGCCAGCGCGGCGGCAAGGGACATGGCTTTCATAGGTTCTCCCCAAGGATCGATCGACTGCTTCCTCGCAACGCGGTGGCGCGATTGCAAGCTCCGGGCCCGCGCCATGCCCCGCCGGCCCGGTGAAGGCTCGTGCTCCCTCGCCAGGCAACTGCGGCGCAAGATGCAAAAAGGGCGGTCTCCCCGAAGGAAAACCGCCCCAAGATTCTCGCGAAGAGAACTGCTGTTTGCGCTTACGCCTTGGGCGCGTTGTCGCGGCGTTCCGCGATACGCGCGCGCTTGCCGGTGCGGCCGCGCAGGTAATAGAGCTTGGCACGACGCACGATGCCGCGACGCACCACGGTGATGCTGTCGATGATCGGCGAGTAGAGCGGGAACACGCGCTCCACACCTTCGCCGAACGACATCTTGCGCACGGTGAAGTTGCTGCCCATGCCGCGGTTCGAGCGGGCAATGACAACGCCTTCGAAATTCTGGACACGTTCACGGTTGCCTTCGACAACGCGGACGCCGACGCGCACGGTGTCACCGGCGCGAAATTCGGGGATTTCCTTCCCGAGGTTCTCGATAGCTTCCGCTTCGAGCTGCTGAATGAGGTTCATCGAACCGTATCCTTAGTCTTTTCGCCGCGCGCCAGAGGCAGGTCGGTCCCGAGCGTCACAGTAACGCTCCCAAAGGTCCGGCCTGCGTAACCGAGTATCATCTTCGCTCCTTGCCTTGCGCCAAGCAGCGATCTTCGCATGATCCCCCGATCGCAGCACTTCAGGGATCGTGCGCCCTTCCCATTGCTGAGGTCGGGTATATTGCGGGTATTCGATGAGCCCGTTCTCGTAGGACTCCTCGACTCCGCTATCGGGCGCGCCCATTACGCCGGGAAGCAGGCGAATGCAAGCGTCGAGAATGGCCAGCGCAGCGGTCTCGCCGCCCGACAGGACGATATCGGCGAGGCTGACCTGCTCGATCTGCGGATAGGCCTCGAAAATGCGTTCGTCGAAGCCTTCGAAACGGCCGCACAAGATGGCCACGCCGGGGCCCTGCGCGATGGCGCGGATGCGCGCCTGCGATATCGGCTTGCCGCGCGGCGTCATGGCAAGGATCGGCCGCCCCTCGCCCACGCTGGCGATCGCCGCGCCAAGCACATCGGGTTTGAGCACCATCCCAGCGCCGCCGCCCGCGGGCGTATCGTCGACGGTGCGGTGCTTGTCCGTGGCGAAATCGCGGATCTGCACGGTCTCGCACGACCAGTCGCCGCGCTCGAGCGCGCGACCGGCAAGGCTGACCCCCAGCGGACCGGGGAACATCTCGGGATAGAGCGTGAGAATGGTGGCTGCAAAACCCATGCCGCGCGCCCTAGCCGCCAATCGGCAGCAGCGCCATAGCCGGCCTCGGGGATCAGCCGATCGGCAGGCGATCCTCTGCAGGCGCAGCGCGCCTGGCGGCAGGCAAGGCTTTCGCGGCCATTACCGACGCGGCGATACCCAGCACGACCAGTCCGCCGCCCGCGGCGAGGTCCGCGCCATGCAGCGTCACGCTGTCGGCCTCGGTCAGCTTCATCCCGAGCACCGCGGCAAGCGGCGCGATGCCCGCGAAAGCATGGCGCAGCCGCGGCCCGATCGAAGGCGACACCCTGCCGACACCTGCACCGAGCCCGGCGGCCAACGCTGCGTAAGCGCCGGCGAGGAAAACCATATTGTCGATCATCGTTTGCTGTCCTCCCTTGCCGAAGGTCCTGCCATGCCGGCGTGTGCATGCAAAGCGCGGATCGGTCCGGCGGCCATTCTGCCTCGGCGAACGGCACCCATCGGCGCGTGGTGCGTAGTCCTGCCATGAATGTCGACGATTGCATCATCGTGGGTGCGGGGCCCGCCGGGCTGACCGCCGCGATCTATCTGGCGCGCTATCACCTTGCGATCCGCATGTTCGATTGCGGTACGAGCCGGGCGAGCTGGATCCCCACCAGCCACAATCATGCGGGTTTTCCCGACGGGATCAACGGCAACGAACTGCTCGAACGCATGCGCGACCAGGCGGCTCGCTACGGCGCGCTGCGCGAACCCCGCCGCGTGACCGACCTGCGGCGCGATGGCGACCATTTCATCGTGCGCTGCGACGACGAGGAGTTCCGCGCGCGCACCGTCCTGCTGGCGACCGGCGTGGTCAACAACCGGCCGGAAGGGATGGACGACCAGTTCCACGCCGAAGCGCTCGGCCGCGGGCTGCTGCGCTATTGCCCGGTCTGCGATGGCTACGAAGTGACCGACAAGCGCGTGGCGGTGATCGGCACCGCCGACCATGGCACCGCCGAAGCGCAGTTCATCCGCACCTATACGGCCGACCTTACGCTGGTATCACCGCACGGCGGCCACGACCTGTCCGCACAGTGTTCGCAGGCGCTGGACGAGGCGGGGATCGCCCGGGTGGCGGGCCCGTGCAGCGGCTATGCGATCGAGAATGGCCGGATCGCCTTCGACACTGGCGCGGGCCGCATGGCCTTCGACAGCATCTATCCCGCGCTTGGATCGCTGGTGCGTTCGGGATTGGCAGTCAGCTGCGGGGCCGAGGTCAGCGAACAGGACTGCGTGCTGGTGGACGACCATCTCGAAACCAGCGTGCCGGGGCTGTTCGCTGCGGGCGACGTCGTGATCGGACTCGACCAGATCAGCCATGCGATGGGACAGGCAGGCGTTGCCGCGACCACGATCCGCAATCACCTCGCCCGCGAACGTCCGCTCAGGCGCTGAATTTGCGGGCGCCTCCCGGCTAGCCGATGAAATCGGGGTTGATCACCAGCTGGCTCGCGTCCCAGCGCGGCACTGCCTGCGCGGTCAGCGGCGCCATGAACTTTTTGCCGTCGGTTTTCTCGATCTCGACGATATCGGTCGCGCCGAAATTCTCCACTGCGCAGACGCGGCCCACCGCTTCGCCCGTATCGGTGACGACGGCCAGATCGAGCAGGTCGGAGAAATAGAATTCCCCCTCGTCCAGCGCCGGCAGGTTCTCGCGCGAAACCGCAAGTGCGGTACCGCGCAGCTGTTCGGCTGCGGTCCGGTCGGCCACCTCGGCGAACCGCGCGATCGCGCCGCCCTTGTTATCGCTGCGGAGTTTGGTGAGGGTCAGCGAACCCCCGTTGAAACTCTTGTGTGGCTTGAGCGCTTCATAGCCCTCGCCGAGCAGCTTCAGGCGGACTTCGCCCGTCACGCCATGCGCACCGGTGACGGCAGCGAGCGTGACGGGCTTGTCCGACATGGGCGTGCTTACTCGCCCTTGTCTTCGGTAGCTTCTTCAGCTGCGGCTTCCTCGGCGGGAGCGTCTTCGGCAGCTGCTTCTTCGGCCGGAGCATTGGCTTCTTCCGCGGCAGCCTTGGCGGCTTCCTCGGCTTCAGCCTGCTTCGCGGCCTTTTCCTCGGCGCGTTCCTTGGCGGCTTCGCCCGGCTCGGCCTTCTTCGGGTTGTTGCGCGGGCTGCGCTCGAGGATGCCGGCGGCATCGAGGAAGCGGTGGACGCGGTCGCTCGGCTTGGCGCCGACGCTCAGCCAGTGGCGGGCGCGGTCTTCGTTGAGCTTGACGCGCTCGCCCGAATCCTTGGGCAGCATCGGGTTGTAGGTGCCGATCTGCTCGAGATACTTGCCGTCGCGTGCAGCACGCGAATCGGCAACCACGATGCGGTAGTAGGGGCGCTTCTTCGCACCACCACGCGAAAGACGGATTGCAACTGCCATTTGATATTACCTTTCGAATGTAAACGTCTGAAATCTATTTCTTGTTGAGCAAGTCCTGCAGGTCGGGCGGGAGCGTGGAAGGATCCACCCCCGGCCCCTTGCCGCCGCCCATTCCGGGCATCCCGCCGCCCGGACCGCCAAGACCCGGCATGGCGGCACCCATGCCCCCCTTGCCGAACAAAGCGCCGAGGCCCTTGAGCCCGCCCATCTTCTTGATCTGCTTCATGGCGCGCGACATCTCCTGGTGCATCTTCAGCACCTTGTTGACGTCCTGCACCTGCGTGCCCGACCCCGCTGCCACGCGCTTCTTGCGCTTGGCGTTGAGCAGCGCGGGGTTCTTGCGCTCCTTGGCGGTCATCGACCCGATGATCGCATCCATGTGCAGCAGCACCCGATCGTCCATGTTCGACGCGGCCATCGCCGCCTTGGCCTTCTTCATGCCCGGCAGCATCCCCGCGAGCATGCCCAGCCCGCCCATGTTCTGCATCTGCTTCAACTGCATGCGCAGGTCTTCGAGGTCGAACTGGCCCTTGGCCATCTTCTTGGCGAGCGCTTCCGCCTCGTCCTGCTGGATGCCCTGCGCGGCCTTTTCGACCAGGCTGACGACATCGCCCATTCCGAGGATGCGGCCCGCCACGCGCTTGGGGTCGAACGCCTCGATCGCGTCGAGCTTTTCGCCGGTCCCTGCAAACTTGATCGGCTTGCCGGTGACATAGCGCATCGACAACGCCGCACCGCCGCGCGCATCGCCATCCATGCGGGTCAGCACCACGCCGGTCAGCGGCACTTCGCCGGTGAAGCTCTGCGCGACATTGACCGCGTCCTGGCCGGTCAGGCTGTCGACCACCAGCAGCACTTCGGTCGGCGTCGAGACGCCGGCGATGGCCTTCATCTCGGCCATCAGCGCTTCATCGACATGCAGGCGGCCTGCCGTATCGAGCAGCAGCACGTCGGCGGCCTGCAGCTTGGCGCTGTCCATCGCCCGGCGGGCGATATCGACCGGCTGCTGGCCCTCGATGATCGGCAGCGTGGCGACATCGACCTGTTCGCCGAGCACCTTGAGCTGTTCCTGCGCCGCCGGACGGTTGACGTCGAGCGACGCCATCATCGCCTTCTTTCCGTGCTTTTCCTTGAGCAGCTTGCCCAGCTTGGCAGTCGTGGTCGTCTTGCCCGAACCCTGCAGGCCGACCATCATGATCACCACCGGCGGCTTGGCCGCGAAATTGAGTTCGCGGTCGGCGGGATCGGCATCCCCGCCACCGCCGAGCATCGCCACCAGCTCGTCATCGACGATCTTGACGACCTGCTGGCCCGGCGTGACCGAGCGCAGCACGTCCTGGCCGACCGATTTCTCGGTCACCGCATCGATAAAGCGGCGCACCACGGGCAGCGCGACATCGGCTTCGAGCAGCGCCACGCGAATCTCGCGCATGGCTTCGCGCACGTCGCTTTCGGACAGCGCGCCGCGCCCCTTCAGGCGGTCGAAGACGTTACCGAGGCGATCGGACAGATTGTCGAACATGCCTGCTTACTCCTTCCGAACCGCGGGCGGCCCGAATAGACGCGAAAAACGCCGGCGAACGAAAACTCGTTGGCCAGCGTGGGGAATTCCCCGGTGAAACCCAGAACTGTCTGCCCGGGTGTGGTGGAAGCAAGCCGCAACCGTCGTCGCGGCCTGCTACCAACATATCCGGCCCGCAATGGGGAAAATGGTGGAGCCTAGCGGGATCGAACCGCTGACCTCTACAATGCCATTGTAGCGCTCTCCCAGCTGAGCTAAGGCCCCGAGCCATTTTTCATGGCGCCCCCTGGGAGGTGCGCCAGCCTTGCGGAGGCAGCCCTTTATGGGGCCGCCCCGCGCAACGCAAGAGAAAAAATCAGCTTTCGTCGACGTTGTCGTCGTCGCCCTTGGACTTGGTTTCGACGCCGAGGTCGTCGTCGCCGCCGAGGTCGACTTCATTGTCGGGAGAATCGCTGTCCTCGTCGATATCGATGTCGAGATCGTCATCGTCGTCGTCGCCGCCCAGATCGCTGTCCGCTTCGGCGTCCTTCTTCTTCTTGCTTTCTTCCTCGGCAAGGATCGGCTGCTTCGACTTGAGCACGGGTTCGGGCGACCATTCCTCACCGCATTCGATGCAGGTGACGGGTTCGTCCTTGTTCAGATCGTAGAAGCGGGTGCCGCAGTTCGGGCACGTCCGCTTGGTGCCCCATTCCGGTTTGACCATGTGTAATCCTTGAGTGTGCCGCCCCAGCCGTTACGCCCGGGGCCGTGAATTCGTAATCGTATTGATGGGAACCTGCCATGCAGGAATCAACAGCGCGCGCGCCTTGCCAGAACGCATTGCCACTGTCAAAGCGCGGCGTTCCGCCACCAGCGTCATACGGGACAATCGCTTGACCGCCCATACCTTCTTTCCTTCCGGCCCGCTGACCGGGCGCATCCGCGTCCCCGGCGACAAGTCGATCAGCCACCGCGCGCTCATGTTCGGGGCGCTGGCCGTGGGCCGCAGCCGCATTTCGGGCCTGCTCGAGGGCGAAGACGTGCTGGCCACTGCGGCCGCGCTGCGCGCGATGGGCGCGCGGATCGATCGCGACGGGTCCGACTGGGTGGTCGACGGGGTCGGCGTCGGCGGGCTGCTGCAGCCCGGCGAGGCGCTCGACATGGGCAATTCGGGCACCTCGACGCGGCTGCTGATGGGGCTCATCGCCAGCCATGGCATCACCGCCGCCTTTACCGGCGATGCCAGCCTGTCGAAGCGCCCGATGGGCCGGGTGATCGATCCGCTGTCGCAGATGGGGGCCAGCTTCACCCCCTCCCCCGGCGGCACCTTGCCGCTGATGATGGAAGGCCTCCAGCCCGCCGTACCGATCGAATACCGCCTCCCGGTCGCCAGCGCGCAGGTCAAGAGCGCGGTGCTGCTGGCGGGCCTCAACACGCCCGGCATCACCAGTGTGATCGAACCGGTCGCCACACGCGACCATACCGAACGTATGCTGCGCGGCTTCGGTGCCGAACTGAGCGTGGAAGAGGATGATGGCGCGCGGATCATCCGCATCCACGGCCCCGCCGATTTGCACCCCTGCGATATCGAAGTGCCGGGCGATCCATCATCGGCGGCGTTCTTTGCCGTCGCCGCCAGCATCGTGCCCGGCAGCGACCTGATGATCGAGAACGTCGGCCTCAATCCCACGCGCGATGGCATCTTCCGCGTGCTGCGGCAGATGGGCGCGGATATCGCATTCATCGACGAGCGCGAGGTCGGCGGCGAGCCGGTAGCCGATCTGCGTGTACGCCACGCCGTCCTCGAAGGGATTGCAGTCGACCCGGCGATCGCCCCCAGCATGATCGACGAATTCCCCGTGCTGTTCGTGGCCGCAGCGCTGGCGCGCGGCACCACCATCACCCGCGGATTGGAGGAATTGCGCGTCAAGGAAAGCGACCGCCTCTCCGCCATGGCGGCCGCGCTGCGCTTGGCCGGGGCAAAGGTCGAGGAAAGCGACGACGGGCTGACCATAACGGGCACCGGCGGCACGCCGCTGCCCGGCGGCGGTCCGGTTACCACGCATCTCGACCACCGCATCGCGATGAGCATGGCGGTCGCAGGGCTCGCCAGCGGCGACGGCGTCGCCATCGACAGCGCCGAACCGATCGCCACCAGCTTCCCCAATTTCATCGATCTGATCGCGCAGGCCGCGGCATGACCGGGCTCGACTGGGCCAGCTGGGTTGGTTTCGTCGGCACCGCCTGCATTATCGGCGCCTATGGCTATCTGACCATCAAGGATGCGCCCAACCCGTTCGTTCTGCATGGCTCCAATCTCATGGGGGCAGCGCTGCTTACCGTCTCGCTGCTGGTGCATACCAATTGGCCGAGCCTCGTGCTCGAGGGATTCTGGGCCGCCATCGCGATCTTCGGCATCGCCAAGGCCGTGCGGGGCACGCGCAAGACACAGGAACGCGAAGCATGATCATTGCCGTAGACGGACCGACTGCCAGCGGGAAAGGCACGATTGCCAAGGCCCTGGCGGCTCATTTCGGCCTGCCCCATCTCGATACCGGGCTGCTCTATCGCGCGGTCGGCCGGCAGGTCTTCCTCGATGGCGGCGACCCGGACGACGCCGGCGATGCGCTCGCCGCCACCGCCTTTCCCGATACCTTGCTCGGCGATCCCGCATTGCGCGATGAGCAGACCGGCGGATTGGCAAGCCGCGTGTCGGTTCACCCGGCGGTGCGGCAGGCGCTGTTCGACCGCCAGCGCAGCTTCGCCACGCGCGACACCGGCGCCGTGCTCGACGGGCGCGACATCGGCACGGTGATCGCGCCCGAGGCGCAGGCCAAGCTGTTCGTCACCGCCAGCGTCGAGGCGCGCGCGCAGCGCCGCTTCCTCGAAATGCGCGAACGCGGCGCGGGCGTGAACCTGCTCGAGATCCAGGACGACCTGCGGCGCCGCGACGAACGCGACCGCAACCGCGCCGTCGCGCCGCTGGTACCGGCCCCCGATGCCATGGTGATCGACACCAGCAACCTCGACAAGGACGAGGCCGTCGCCGCGGCGATCGAGGCAGTCGAGCAGGCCATCGGCTGAGCGGTCCCGGGAAGCGGCGCGCGGGGCGCTTTCCTACATGGCCCGGGCCGGCGCATGGTGCCAGCGATGCCCCTCCCCTTGCTATCGACCCTGCGGAATCCCGCCGTTTGCACGAAGCGGAGCGCCAGCACCGGTTTTTGCTCCGGACCGTGTAACATGCGGTCCATGTCTATCGGCAGCGGCCCGCAATTCGCTTGCTTTTCGCGCCCGTTTCGCCTAGGCGCGCGCCCGTTCTCTCAATCCCCGATTGAAAGGACTTCCGCGGCGGCATCCGGCCTCGCGGGAGACAGCGGCCCTCTTGCCCCGTTGGCCTGCGCAATCGTGCGCAGAGACGGGTAAAGACCCCGGTAAAACCGGTGGCCGGTAGCAAACGTAAGTTAGGACTACTCACACATGGCAACTTCAGCCAATCCCACCCGCGACGATTTCGCGGCCATGCTCGACGAGCAGCTCGGTGGCGCCGATGACGGCGGCTTCGAGGGTCGCGTCGTCAAGGGCACCGTCACTGCCATCGAAAACGGCATGGCGCACATCGATGTCGGCCTCAAAAGCGAAGGCCGCGTCGATCTCAAGGAATTCCAGCGCTCCGAAACCGAAACCGCGCCCGGCGTCGGCGATGAAGTCGAAGTCTATGTCGACCGCGTCGAAAACGCCGAAGGCGAAGCGATGCTCAGCCGCGACCGCGCCCGCCGCGAAGCCGCCTGGGACAAGCTCGAAAACGAATTCGGCGAAGGCAAGCGCGTCGAAGGCCGCATCTTCGGCCGCGTCAAGGGCGGCTTCACCGTCGACCTCGACGGTGCCGTGGCCTTCCTGCCCGGCAGCCAGGTCGACATCCGCCCCGTGCGCGACGTCACCCCGCTGATGGACATGGCCCAGCCCTTCCAGATCCTCAAGATGGACCGCCGCCGCGGCAACATCGTCGTGTCGCGCCGCGCCGTGCTTGAAGAAACCCGCGCCGAACAGCGCAGCGAACTGATCGACAAGCTGGCCGAAGGCCAGGTGATCGACGGCGTGGTCAAGAACATCACCGATTACGGCGCCTTCGTCGACCTCGGCGGTATCGACGGCCTGCTGCACGTCACCGACATGAGCTACAAGCGGGTCAACCACCCCAGCGAAATGATCGAAATCGGCGCCACGGTGACCGTCCAGATCATCCGCATCAACGAAGAAACCCAGCGCATCAGCCTCGGCATGAAGCAGCTGGAAAGCGATCCGTGGGATGGCGTTGCCGCGAAGTACCCGGTCGGCATGAAGATGACCGGTACCGTGACCAACATCACCGAATACGGCGCCTTCGTCGAAATCGAACCGGGCATCGAAGGCCTGGTCCACGTTTCGGAAATGAGCTGGACCAAGAAGAACGTCCACCCGGGCAAGATCGTCTCGACCTCGCAGGAAGTCGAAGTCATGGTCCTCGAAGTCGACAGCGAGAAGCGCCGCATCAGCCTCGGCCTCAAGCAGGCCCAGCGCAATCCGTGGGAAGAATTCGCGGACAAGCACCCGGTCGGCTCGAAGGTCGAAGGCGAAGTCAAGAACGCCACCGAATTCGGTCTGTTCATCGGTCTCGACGGCGACGTCGACGGCATGGTCCACATGTCGGACATCGCTTGGGGCATCTCGGGTGAAGACGCCCTGGCACTGCACCGCAAGGGCGAGCAGGTCGAAGCCGTCGTCCTCGATGTCGACACCGACAAGGAGCGCATCAGCCTCGGCATGAAGCAGCTCGAAAAGGGTGCACCGACCGAAGCCGGTGCCGCCGGTTCGGTCCGCAAGGGCGAAACCGTCACCGTCTCGATCCTCGAGGTACGCGATGGCGGCCTCGAAGTGCAGGTTGGCGAAGACGGCGCGACCGGCTTCATCAAGCGCAGCGATCTCGGCCGCGACCGCGACGAGCAGCGCCCCGAGCGCTTCCAGGTCGGCAGCAAGGTCGACGCGATGGTCACCGGCTTCGATCGTTCGAAGAAGCCCAACTTCTCGATCAAGGCGCGTCAGATCGCCGAAGAGAAGGAAGCGGTCCAGCAGTTCGGTTCGTCCGACTCGGGTGCCTCGCTCGGCGACATCCTCGGCGAAGCGCTGAAGAAGAAGGAAGACTGACGGTAACAGGTTGGCGCCCGCGCAGCGGGCGCCTGCCGCACCGGCATCCCGGACCTGATCCAGGATCATGGGCGACAAGTCCCGCGGTGCCGTCAGCGATCCCGGTTTGCGCCGGGATGACGAACACAGGAAGGCCCGCTTGCGAGATCCGCAAGCGGGCCTTTCCTATACGGGGGAACCCGCCTAGGTTCCCCGTCATGCTCGAAGTTCACCAATTCCCGTGCCTGTCCGACAATTACGGTTTCCTGCTGCATGACCCCGCCAGCGGCGAAACCGCGGCGATCGATACTCCCGACGGGGCGGAATACCTGAAACAGGCCGGCGCCAAGGGCTGGCAGATCACGCAGATCTGGAACACGCACTGGCATCCCGACCATGCGGGCGGCAATGCGGCGATCGTGGATGCGACCGGAGCCACCGTCATCGCCCCGCAGGAAGTCGACAAACTCAGCCGGATCGACCGCGTGGTCGGCAATGGCGACAGCGTGATGCTGGGCGACTGGCAGGCACGCGTGATCGATGTCTCGGGCCACACCAACGGCCATATCGCCTATCACATCGCCGAAGCTGACATGGCTTTCGTCGGCGACAGCGTCTTCGCACTCGGCTGCGGCCGCATGTTCGAAGGCGAAGCCGAGCAGTTCTGGAACAGCCTCGACCGGATCCGCCAGTTGCCCGCCGACACGCTGCTCTATTGCGCGCATGAATATACGCAGGCGAATGCCAAGTTCGCCCTGCATGCCGATCCGGACAATGCCGAACTGGCGCTCTATGCCGCGCGCATCGACGAACAACGCGCCAAGGGCGAACCCACCGTGCCGACCGTGCTGTCGCGCGAACTGGCCACCAACCCCTTCCTGCGGGCGGATGCGGACGCGTTGCGCGATCGCTGGGGCGGGACCATCCCGGCGGAGACCTTCGCCGCCCTGCGCGCCGCCAAGGACAGTTTCTGACCGCAATGAAAGCCGTCCTCGTCACCGCGCTTTCGCCCGACCTGTCGGGCGTCGAACTTGCCGAGGTGGAACGGCCCCGGGGCGAGGTCGTGGTGCGCATGCGCGCCGCCTCGCTCAACTATCCCGACCTGCTGATGACGCGCGGGGACTATCAGTTCAAACCCGAACCGCCCTTCATCGCGGGATTGGAAATGGCCGGCGAGGTCGTGGAAGCGGCGCCCGGCAGCGGCTTTGCCGTAGGCGACCGGGTGCGCGGAGGGGCCAAGACTGGCGCGTTCGCGGAATACGTCGCGCTCCCCGCGTCCGCGCTGCGCCATATGCCGGAAGGAATGGATTTCCCTGCTGCGGCGGCAATGGGCGCGGCCTATCACACTGCCTATGTCGCGCTGGTGGAAATCGGCGGCTTGCAGCCCGGGCAGACCGTGCTGGTGCATGGGGCAAGCGGGGGGTGGGTCTTGCCGCCTGCGACCTCGCGCGCGCGCTGGGCGGCAGGGTCATCGCGGCAACGCACCGCGAGGACAAGCTCGAAATGCTGCGCACAGTCGCCGGACCCGACGCTGCCATTCTCAACACCGGGCGGTTCCGCGAAGACATTGCCCGGCTGACCGATGGTCGGCTGTGCGATCTCGTTTTCGACCCGGTGGGCGGAGACGTTTTCGATGAAAGCACGCGCTGCGTGACCTTCGGCGGGAAGCTGCTGGTGATCGGCTTCGTCTCCGGGCGGATTCCCGAAATCGCGGTCAATATCCCGCTGATCAAGGGGTTCTCGGTAGTGGGCATCCGCGCCGGCGAATATGCGAGGCGGTTTCCCGAGCGCGGCGAGCATGTCGCCCGCGCGATCGACACGCTGGCAAGCGAGGGACGGATTGCGCCGCATGTCGACTGCACGCTGCCGCTAACCTCATGGCGCGAAGCCTTCGAACGGATGGACTGCGGCGACAGCGTCGGCAAGCTGGTCCTCGAACCGTAGCCTCCCGCTGGCACTGGCACCGCCCTTGGCTCCGGTGCCTCCTCCGAGACGCAGCACATACGAAAAGGGCGGCCCCGCAGGACCGCCCTCTCGAATGTCGGGCTGCCGCGAGCGGGATCAGATCCCGGCGATGACCTTGTCGGCCATCAGCCTGTCGGCTTCGGCATCGTGCTTGTCGGAAATCAGCGACCGGCTTGCCGCCGTCGCCACGCTGACCGCGCGGTTGCGCACGTCGGCCACTGCCTCGCGTTCGGCAGCGGCGATCTTGTCTTCCGCCATCCGCTTGCGGCGCTCGACCATGTCCTTGCTGTCGGCTTCGGCCTTCTCGAGGATCGCGTCGGCTTCATGACGGGCATTGGCCAGCATCGCTTCGGCGTCCTTTTCGGCCCCGGCGATCTTCTGCGCATATTCCTCGCGCAGCGTCTCGGCTTCGGCACGCAGCTGCTTGGCTTCTTCGAGCTGTTCCTTGATCGCAGCAATCTTGCCGTCGATCCCGCCGGCCAGCTTCTTGTGAACCTTGGCGCCGAAAAAGGCGAACAGGAGCAGGACCAGCATCGAGATCGAGACGATCTGGAAGGGCGCAAGCCCCCACAATTCGGGCTCGACGTGGACCGGTGCGCCGCCATTGCCATTCTCGACCAGGGTCTGGGCAGCTTCGGTGGCGAACACTTCGGGCGCTCCGGTTACGGGATTAGCCATGAGTTATCGCCTCCTTGACCGCCTTGGTGGCAACCGGCTTGGTCACCTTTACACCGGCCAGACGGCTGACGATGTCCTGAGCCGCTTCGGCAGCGACTGCCTCGACTTCGGTCAGCGCCGCCGTGCGTGCTTCGGCAATACGGTCTTCGGCTTCGGCCAGCTTCTTGTCGAGACGGGTCTGCGCCGCCTTGAGCTTCTTTTCGGACTTGGCGGCAGCCTCGTCCTTGGCCTTGGCCACGATCGCCTGCGCCGCGGCGCGGTTCTCGTTCTCGCGGACCCGCCAGGCCTCTTCCTGCTCGTCGGCTGCATCGCGGGCGGCCTTGGCCGCGCCGAGGTCGGCGGCGATCTGGCTGTCACGCTGGGCGACGGTTTCCATCACCTTCGGCACCATGCCGCGGCCGATGACGAAGAAAGTGATGCCGAAAAAGACCAGCAGCCAGAAGACCTGGCTGGACCATGTTTCGGCAAGCTGTGCGATCTGGGGCATGTCAGCTCTCGAAAGGCGGGTACGGTAAAATCACGGCACCGGCCGGACGCATATCCGGCCGGTGCAATATCGGTGGTCGTGCTTAGGCGACGAAGATCAGGATCATCGCGACGACGAACGCCAGCAGGCCGAGAAGTTCGGCAGCGGCGAAGCCGATGAACAGGCGGCCCTGCTGACCGTCGGCGGCGCCGGGGTTACGCAGTGCGCCTTCGAGATACTTGGCGAAGACATTGCCGACACCCAGCGAGGCGAGACCGGCACCAACAGCGGCGAGACCGGCTCCGAGCAGCTTTGCAGCTTCAGCTTCCATTTCAAACTCCTTTGGAAAAACGCTAAATTAAAACGATTAGTGAAGGTTCTCGGCGTCGTTGATGTACAGCGACGTCAAAAGGGCGAAAACATAAGCCTGAATGCCGGCTACGAGCAGTTCGAGCGCGCAGATGCCGATCATCAGGATAAAGCTGGGCAAACCGACCATCAGGCCGAAGGTGGCGCCGGCATTGGTCCCGTCGATCACGAAGCTCGACAGCACTTCGAGCAGAACGTGCCCGGCCATCATGGCCACGAACAGACGCAGGCCAAGGCTGAACGGGCGCACCATGAAGGAGATGAACTCGATAGGTGCAAGAATGGGGATCATCGGCAGCGGCGTGCCTTCGGGCACGAACAGCGAGAAGAAGTGCAACCCGTGCTTCCAGAAACCCACCAGCAGCACGATCGAGAAGCTGATGATCGCCAGCACGCCGGTGACGGTGAAGTGGCTGGTGAAAGTGAACGGGTGCAGGCCGAACACGCCCAGCGGCATCAGGCCGAGCAGGTTGGCGAAAAGGATGAACATGAACAGGCTGAAGACATAGGGCACATACTTGCGCCCTTCCTTGCCGATGTTCGCTTCGAGCATATCGTCGATGAACCCGGTGAAGGATTCGACGACCATCTGCCAGCGTCCGGGCACGAGTTCGCGCTTCATCCCGCCGAGCACGAAGAGGAACAGCACCACCGTGGTGATCAGCATCCACAGCGCGCTGTTGGTGAAGGCAATGTTGTAGCCTGCGATTTCCCAGCCGCCCGAACCGGCAAGCGGCTCGATCGTGAACTGGTACATCGGGTCGACTTTGGCCTGTTCGGCTGCCACGTCTCTTACGTCCCTAAATCCTGTAACGAACACCCCGTAACCCCCTCGGTTCGGGGATTATTCACCGGGGCGCCGGTTTGCCGCGCGGATAACGTTCCTGAAGGCCACCACTATTCCGAGGAACAGCCCGACCAACAGACCCCACGGGTTGGTATCGGTAAAGAAGCCGATGGCATAACCGATCACCGCACCGCCAAGGAGCCCGCCAAGAAGATCCGCCAGGACCCGGTTTCCGCTGCGATAATTCGCATCGGCACCCGAAGCCTGAGGACGGTTGCGTTCCTCTTCGCGCTGCTGCGCGGCTGCAAGCCGCGCCTCCAGCGCGTCGATCCGCGCATCCTCCTTAACAGGTTCCCGTGCGGGTTCGTCGTTGCTCATGCCTTGCTCCTTTAAGGGGGTTGCGCGGCACGGGCACGGACTTGCCCGCCGAGGGCGTCGCCCCCTTAGAAGGGGGGTGTTGGCGAGTCAACACGGACCGGCGCGTGCTGTGCATCCAAGGTCGGGAAAATCGAAACAGACCGGGCAGCATGGCCCGCCGGCGTTCACAAATCCGCCCAACCGGCGGTCGGGCCTAAGGGTCAGGGGCAGCGCGGGTCGCGCAGGGGAGCGGCCGAAGTGCGCGTCTGCCAGCTGCCGTCGGGCGCCTGGTATTTCTCGCCAACTGCGGTTGCGAGTATGGCCTGGCACCCGGCAGTCAGCGCATATTCCTCGATCGTGGCATTGGTTGCCTTGGCGCGTTCGGAATAGACCGCACGGCGCTTGATGTTGATGTCGTTGACGATGCGGCGCAGCGCCGGGGTCTCCGCCACGACGATGCCGAGATATCCGTCCATCCGCTCGCCCACCTGCCCGGTGGCACGCGCCGAGGCATAGGCGGGATCGCGCTGGGCGAATGCCGGGGACGCGATGCCGCCCAGCGCAGTCGCCAGGGCCGCCGCAGCGAGAACCGATTTCGTTAGCTTGTTCATAACCTCACCCATCAGAAGATATCCGCATTGTCTTCGATCGTATTGCCCGCGTCTTCGGCGAGGCGGTAGATCACTTCCTGGCGAATGTTGACGTTCAGCTCGATCACGATCGGCTCCTCGGGTGCATTGACGGTAATGCAACCACCGAGCGCGACTGTGGCGAGCATGGCGGCAGCCACCCTCCCGGTCAATTTGGGGTCGTTCATAGCCCTCACTCGCTTTCCTGCTCCTGAATGGGTTCTTCATCCGGCACGATGTCGTCCGGGTCGATATCGGGTTCGGCTTCCTCGCCGGTAATCGAGCGCCGCAGCAGGCGCGTGCCGTCGTCGGACAGCAGGCCCAGTTCGCGCGGGTCGCGCACCGATGCGGGATCGTAGAGCGACTTGAGGTTGGTCAGCAGCTGGTAGAACTGCGCCCGCACATTGATGCGGAACTGCAGGGGCAGTGCCGCCAGGCGCCGCGTGACGAAATTGGACCGGGCCGCGTCGCCCTGGCGCACGCCGTCGAAACGCACACGGGTCACGATTTCGCCCGTCAGGGGGCCTTCCATCACGATCCGCATCTGCGAATAATCGAGGCTTTTCAGGGCATCAAAGGCAAAATTGGCAATCGGTGAGAGGTCTTCATAGGTCAGGTCGCCGACATAGGAGACGGTGCCACCCGGGGGCCGCGAAATCAGCACGCCGGTGTCGATCCGCCCGTCGCCGCGTTCATCGAACACGATCGGAACCGTTCCGTCGAACAGCCCCGTTGCCGAGATGTTTTCGAGTTCCATCGCGGTCACGAAGGTGCCAGCTTCGAGCCCGACGATTTCGAAGATGTAGCGCCGCTCCTCGCTGATCCCCAGCGTCAGATCGACATCGCGGAGCAGCAATTCGCCGCCCATGAAGGGCCACGATCCGCCCGATACCGCCAGCACTTCGCCATTGCGCAACTCGAAGCCGACCTCGCCATCGAAGACTTCGATCCCCGGATTGACCGAGGCAACGCGGATCGTCTGGTCGGGTGCGGTCGTAAGGTTGAGCAGGTCGGTGAACTCGACCGTCCCCGCCGCGCCCTTCACCGGTCCGAACGCAGCCGCGAAATCGAGATCGTCGCTGGAGAAACGCCCGGTACTGGTCACAGTCCCGTTTGCGGCCCAGTCGATACGTCCGGCGCCCGTGACCACTCCCCGGGTATTGGCGATCACCCCCTTGGCCAGCTGCGATATCTGTTCGGGCTGCAAGTCTTCATCGAACCGGACACCGGGCACGTCGAGATCCGCCCAGCCCGCACCGGTTCCAAGATCATGGCGCAGATCGACCGCGGTCACCACGCGTTCGCTTGCCGGATTCCTCAGCAGCGCCTGCGCGTCGATGACATTCTCGGCCAGTGTCAGCGTGGCATTGCGCGCCATAAGCGGTTCGAACCGGGGCGATTCGTCGCGATCGACCAGCGTGAACGCGCCTTCCTCGATCGCCAGGCGCCCATCGGCGAAGCGCCACTGTCCGCTTGCCTGCATCAGATCGAGCGGGACGGCCGCAATCGCGATATCCGCATCGCTGAACGTTCCGGCGATGTCCTGCCCGATCCGCGCGTCCAAGTCGGAAATGCGGAACCGGCTGGCGGTCTCGACCGGGCCCAGCGATACATCGATTTCCCGCGCGGTCATTACGCCGGGATAGCCGAACCCGATCGGACCGGTGGCAATCCGTATCGGGGTTTCCCCCAGCGATCCTTCGAGATCGAGCCCGCTGGTGCCGGCGGCTATGCGCAGGCCGCCCGGCCCGCTGGAGAGAATGGGGCGTCCCCGTGCCGGGCACAGTGTGACCCCGCGCTTTTCGAATGTGAGGTCGGCGAGCTGAAGCCGGTCGAACGCAACGTCCATGCAGGAACGCCACAGCGCCAGTTGCCCGCCCGCGTAGCGGCCTTCGAGCGGCAGCAGGAGGTTCGTCGCCGAGCCGCCCGGCAGCGGTCCGCTTGCGAGCACCCGGCCAGAAAATCCGAGGGCGCCGCCCGGCCCCTGCGCAATGACGATCTGGGGGACGGCGAGAGCGCTGTCGCCCGCGGCATATCGCTCCATCGCCAGGCGGAATATCGATCCACCCGATTCGCTGCGTTCCATCCGACCGCTGATCCGCGGCATGTTCGCGCCGCCGGTTGCGATGTTCCCCGCAACGTAAGGGGCTTCGCCATCCGGCGCAGCAATCTCGACGCGTGAAAGCGATACGAGCTGCGCCCCGCTACCACCGCGCAATTCGGCGCGCGGCGCGAGCAGCGAGTAGCCCTGCGGATCGATCCGCAGGCGTATATCGGCATCGAGCGCGCTGCCACGGGCTTCGCGCTGAAGCGCTGCCGCCAGCTTGCCGGTCAGCGGCGCAACCAGCGTGCCCTCCCCGGTCTGCGCCAGCGACCGGATCGCTGCAATCGTGGAGCGGCCCAGCCTTAGCCCGTTGCCTTCCAGATTGCTGTCGAGCTGGACGTGGTCGAAGCCGTCGGTCGCCCGCATTTGCCCCTCGGCGGTGAGCACTGCGGCAAGCGCCTGCGGTGTATCGACCCCGCGCGCGGCGAGCGTGAACCTGGCGGTCGTCAGCCGGTCGCGGATCTGGGCGCGGACCGTGCCCAGCAAGGCTGCAGCGGACTGGTCGCCGAACCGGGTTTCTCCCCCTCGAGCCTTGCTTCGATCGCGGGATTGGCCAGCGCCGTATCGGCAACGACGCTCAGCTCCATCGCGTAGTCGTCGAGCGCAAGGCCGCTTTCCTCGCAGGTGAGCGCCGCAAAGCGGACGGGTCCTGCGAACTGCGGCTCACCCGATACCGAGGTGAGCTTGCCGAAGGCGGTGGCATTCTCGATACCGCAGCCCGCAGTCGCGAGCTCGGGGGCGCTCGCCGCGATAGATCCCTGCCAGCCATGGCTGAGAAGTCCGGAACCCGCCAGCTTGATGCCGACCGGCCCGTAGTCGGTCGCCAGCAGCGCACGGCCGTCGCGGACTTCGAAATTCAGATTGGGCAGGCTCGCCGGACTGTCGTCCCCGCCGAACACCAGCGGATCGAGCCGCCCGAGGCTCAGTTCGCCATCGCGGTAGCTGGCATAGAGGCGCGGCTTGACCAGCACCACGCCGCCGATTTCCGGAATGCCGAACCGGTGGCGCAGGGTGACCACCAGCCGCTCGGCGGTGAAGTCGGGATTGTCAGGATCTCCGAGCACGACGTCGGACAGTATCTGCGTGGTCCCGCCGATCCGCTCGATCGTGTAGCTGCCCGGGATATCATAGGCCTCGAGCTGGTCGCGAATGATGTCGTCGACGATCCGTTCGCGCGACAGCCATAGGCCGAGGCCAGCCAGTAGCAGCGCTCCCAGCACGACCAGCAGCGCCGCCCAGCGCTTGCGGCGCCAGCGGGATCGCCTGACGGAATCGTCGGCCGTCATGTCATTGTCGCTCGCGGCCCGCTCCATCGATCCCACACTTGCGCGATATGCCTGCTAAAGGCAATGCAAGTGCCTCAAACGCGGGATGTGGGGGATCGGTTGCCGGGAGATCCAAAAAATTCGGCGGGCCATGCCGGTACCGGCCATCGACAACGCTTGCGCCAACGGTTGCTCGACGGCGGTGCTGAAGCGCTGGCCGATTACGAACTGCTCGAATTCCTGCTGTTCGCTGCCATCCGCCAGGGCGATACGAAACCGCTCGCCAAGGCATTGATCGCACACTTCGGGTCTTTCGCCGCGGTGCTCACGGCCGATCCGCAGGCGCTGCGCCAGGTCAAGGGCATGGGCGATGCCAGTGTTGCGGCATTGCACGCCAATGCGCTGGCGGCGCGGCGCATGGCGCGCGGTGCGGTGCAAAACCGCCCGGTGCTGGGTAGCTGGCAAGCGCTGCTCGACTATCTCAACATCGACATGGCGCATCTGACGCATGAACGGGTGCGCGGGCTCTATCTCGACACCCGGAACCGGCTGATCCTGGACCACCTCCTCAGCGAGGGGTCGATCGACGAAGCCGCCATCCATCCCCGCGAGGTCATCCGCAAGGCCTTCGATGTGGGCGCGACGGCGCTGATCCTCGTCCACAACCACCCCAGCGGGAATCCCGAACCCAGCCGCGCCGACATCACCATTACCGCGCGGATCGCGGAAGCAGGCCGCCTGCTGGGGGTCACCGTCCACGACCACGTCATCATCGGGCGCGAAGGCAACGTCTCGCTGCGCGCCAAGGGCCTCCTCTGATCTGTTCAGGACGGCCCCCCCCGGGGGCAAACCTTGCCAATTCTGCCGGCTCGGCCTAGCCGCCGCGCAGCCGCGAATCCCGCCTGACCCGCAATCGGAGCTCTTATATGGTCCCCCGCTACGCCCGTCCCGATATGACTGCCCTGTGGGAGCCCGAAGCGAAGTATCGCATCTGGTTCGAGATCGAGGCGCATGCGACCGAAAAGCTGGGCGAACTGGGCGTGGTCCCGCCGAGCGCGGCCAAGGCGCTGTGGGACTGGTGGGCAACCGATCCCAAGATCGACGTCGAGGCGATCGATGCGATTGAGGCGGTCACCAAGCACGATGTCATCGCCTTCCTTACCTGGGTGGCTGAGAATGTCGGCGACGAAGCGCGCTTCATGCACCAGGGCATGACCAGCAGCGACGTGCTCGACACGACGCTGGCGGTTCAGCTGGCACGCTCTGCCGATATCCTGCTGGCTGATCTCGACGGCCTGCTCGAGGCGATCAAGCGCCGCGCCGAGGAACACAAATACACGCCCACCATCGGGCGCAGCCATGGCATCCATGCCGAACCGGTGACCTTCGGGCTCAAGCTAGCGCAGGCCTATGCCGAATTCGACCGCTGCAAGACCCGCCTGGTCGCGGCGCGCGCGGAAATCGCGACCTGTGCCATATCGGGTGCAGTCGGCACTTTCGCCAACATCGACCCGCAGGTGGAAGAGCATGTCGCCGACAAGCTCGGCCTGACCGTGGAGCCCGTCTCGACGCAGGTCATCCCGCGCGATCGCCACGCCATGTTCTTTTCGACGCTGGCGGTCATCGCCGGTTCGATCGAACGGCTGGCGGTCGAAGTCCGCCATCTCCAACGCACCGAAGTGCTCGAGGCGGAAGAGTATTTCTCGCCCGGCCAGAAGGGGTCGAGCGCGATGCCGCACAAGCGCAACCCGATCCTGACCGAGAACCTTACCGGTCAGGCGCGCATGATCCGCGCCTATGCACTGCCCGCGCTGGAAAACGTCGCGCTGTGGCACGAACGCGATATCTCGCATTCCTCGGTCGAGCGGTTCATCGGTCCCGATGCCTGCATCACGCTCGATTTCGCGCTAGCGCGGCTGACCGGCGTGGTCGACAAGCTGCTGGTCTATCCCGAGCGCATGCAGGCGAATATGGACCGCATGGGCGGATTGATCCATTCGCAGCGCGTGCTGCTGGCGCTGACGCAGAACGGGGTCAGCCGCGAGGACGCCTACCGCCTCGTCCAGCGCAATGCGATGAAGGTGTGGGAATCGGACGGCCGGCTGACGCTTCTCGATCTGCTCAAGCGCGACGAGGAGGTTACCGCCGCGCTGGGTGTGGAGCAGCTCGAAGAGAAGTTCGATCTCGAATACCACTTCAAGCATGTCGACACGATCTTCGCGCGGGTCTTCGGCTAGACGCGGGACGGGTCCCGGCCTAGCATCCCACGCCAAGACGAAAGAGGGCTACATTCCATGCAAATCGTGCGCACCATCGGCTGGGTCCTGCTGCTGTTTTCGCTGCTCGCATTCAGCTTTTTCAACTGGAAGCCGGTTGAGGTTCAGATCTGGTCGAACCTCGTGCTCGAAACCAAGCTGCCCGCGCTGGTAGTGGTCTCGTTCCTGCTGGGGCTGATCCCGATGTGGCTCGTGCACCGGGCGAGCAAGTGGCGCGCGACGAGGCGCATCAATGCGCTGGAGGCGGCGACCAGCCGGTTCGGCGCGGCTACGCCCGCTCCCGATGCTTCGGCAACCGTCCAGCCCGCGCCTGCTCCTACGCCCGAGGCTCCGGTGCACAACCCGCCGCCCGAACCGGTCAATCCCGTCGACCCCGTCGACACAGATCCTGCGAAGCCCGCATGACCAATCCGATCTATCTCGCGCTCGACCTCCCGCATCTCCAGGACGGCCTCGACCTGATCCGGAAGGTCAAGGGCCATGTCGGCGGGGTGAAGCTGGGCCTCGAATTCTTCTGCGCGCATGGCGCGCATGGGGTTCATCTGGTCGGCCAGCTCGGATTGCCGATCTTCCTCGACCTGAAGTTCCACGACATCCCCAATACCGTCGCGGGCGCGATGCAGGCGATCCATGTGCTGGAGCCGCGCATCGTCACCGTGCATGCCAGCGGCGGGCGCGCCATGCTCGAGGATGCCAAGGCCGCAGCGGGCGAACACACCAAGGTCGTTGCTGTGACCATGTTGACCAGCATGGACGATCGCGATCTGGCGAGCACGGGGATCGAAGGCAGCGCGCACGATCAGGTGCTGCGCCTTGCCGATCTTGCGCACCGCGCCGGTCTCGACGGGATCGTCTGTTCGGGCCAGGAAGTGAAATCGGTCCACGACCAGTGGAAGGACGGGTTTTTCGTCGTCCCGGGATTGCGCCCCGCGGGCAGCGGCACCGGCGACCAGAAGCGCGTCGTCACCCCGCGCAAGGCGCGCGATGATGGTGCCAGCGTGCTGGTCATCGGACGCCCGATCAGCCGGGCCGACGATCCGGCGCAGGCCGCCCGCGCCATCGAAGCCACGCTGTAGGTTTCACCATGGCGGTCCAGATCAAGATCTGCGGGCTTTCGACGCCCGAAACGGTAGATGCAGCGCTTGCCGCGGGCGCGACGCATATCGGGCTGGTTCATTACCAACCCTCGCCCCGCCATGTCGCGCTCGATCTGGCCCGCGAACTGCGCGAGCAGGCCCGGGGCAAGGCCAAGGCGGTGCTGCTGCTGGTCAATGCCGATCCCGAAACCACCGGACGCGCCCTCAACGCGATCCAGCCCGACGTGGTCCAGTTCCACGGCAATGAGACACCGCAATGGATTGGCGGTATCCGTCGCAGCCTACCCTATGAGGTGTGGAAAGCGGTCGGGCTGAAGGACGCTGGCACGCTGACCCGGAGCGAGAAATACATCGGCAAGGTCGACCGCCTGCTGTTCGACGCACCGGCCAAAGCACTGCCCGGCGGCAATGGCACGGCTTTCGACTGGTCCTTGCTTTCCGGGCACCGCCACAAGATCGACTGGGCGCTGGCAGGTGGCCTCACGGCGGGCAATGTCGCCGAAGCGATCCGCGCGACCGGTGCGCCGCTGGTCGATACGTCGAGCGGTGTTGAAAGCGCACCGGGAGTGAAGGATCCGCAGCGTATCGCCGATTTCTGCCGGGCCGCGCTCGCCGCCTGATCTGCGGCCCGTGGCTGCCAAACCGCAGTCCTGATGCCTCGTGAAAAAGCAAAGCTGTCTCGACTTCGCCTGCTGCGGACGGCATGGGGAGCGCGATGACCGAAACCAATCCCAATTCCTATCGCAACCAGCCCGACGAGCGCGGCCATTTCGGCGACTTCGGCGGACGCTATGTCGCTGAAACGCTGATGCCGCTGGTGCTCGATCTCGAGCGTGAATACCGCAAGGCGCAGGCCGATCCGGAATTCCAGCGCGAATTCGACGATTTGCTCGAACATTACGTCGGCCGCCCCTCGCCGCTCTATTTTGCCGAACGGCTGACCGAGGCGCTGCGCGCCGGTTCGCCCGAGGGCCACGGCTCGCAGGTCTGGTTCAAGCGCGACGAACTCAATCACACCGGCGCGCACAAGATCAACAATTGCATCGGGCAGATCCTGCTCGCCATCCGGATGGGCAAGACTCGCATCATCGCGGAAACCGGCGCGGGGCAGCACGGCGTCGCCACCGCAACGGTCTGCGCACGCTTCGGCCTGCCCTGCGTAATCTACATGGGTGCCGAAGACGTGCGGCGCCAATCGCCCAACGTTTTCCGCATGAAGCTGCTCGGTGCGGAAATCGTGCCCGTCACCAGCGGGCGCGGGACGCTGAAGGACGCGATGAACGAAGGCCTGCGCGACTGGGTCGCGAACGTCCATGACACCTTCTACATTATCGGCACGGCCGCCGGACCGCATCCCTATCCAGAGATGGTGCGCGACTTCCAGAGCATCATCGGCAAGGAAGCGCGTGCGCAGATGCTCGAGAGGATCGGACGATTGCCCGACCTGGCCGTGGCCTGCATCGGTGGCGGTTCGAACGCGCTGGGCCTGTTCCACCCCTTCCTCGACGACGCCGAGGTCAAGCTGCTGGGCGTCGAGGCGGCGGGTCACGGGCTCGATGGCAACGAACACGCGGCAAGCCTGCTCGGCGGTTTCCCCGGCGTACTTCACGGCAACAAGACCTATCTGCTGCAGGACGAGGACGGCCAGATTACCGAAGGTCACTCGATCAGCGCCGGGCTCGACTATCCCGGCATTGGTCCCGAGCATGCGTGGCTCAAGGATTCAGGCCGCGTCGAATACACTGCGGTGACCGATAACGAGGCGCTGGAGGCGTTCCAGCTGCTCTGTCGCACCGAGGGAATCATTCCCGCGCTGGAGCCGAGCCACGCCATATCGGCAGTGGCGAAGGTCGCCAAGGACATGCCCAAGGACAGCGTGATCCTCGCCAATCTGTGCGGACGCGGCGACAAGGACATCTTCACCGTGGCCGAGCGGCTGGGAGTGGAGATTTGACGACGCACTGTTGCGACATGATGCGGGAGAATGTCGAAAAAACGTGTTCAGAGCATCGGGATCGCTCCGACTGCCCCGATTGTCTCATCGAGTTCAATCCTGAATTCGAACGATACGGCATCCTGATTCATGATGGCGGATCGTCGATGGTTGCTATCGAATTCTGTCCCTGGTGCGGAACGGACCTTAGTATCGGCGAATGATCACGCTAACTTTCTTCGTCACCCCGGACTTGATCCGGGGTCCAGCTACTTCCACCGCGGCGCTCAAACCAGCGGGACCCCGGCTCGGGGGCCGGGGTGACGAGGGGTGGATAGACGCTGTCCTACACGGCTCATTCCATGCCATGGGAAGTGCATGAACTGCCGCGTTTCTCTTCCTCCCGCCGCACCCCAAGAAGCCCGCTTGCCCCCCTCCGGCTTTTTACCGCTTGGACAGTGTAACATGCGGTCCATGTCTCAGACTTCTGCCAAGTTAGATGGACGAACCTGACCCTATGAGTACCTCGACCCGCCTCGCCTCCGCCTTCGCCAAGCCCCACCCCGCGCTCGTCTGCTTCCTGACTGCCGGCGACGGGGACACCGCTGCCAATCTCGATGCACTGGTCGAAGGCGGCGCCGATGTGATCGAACTGGGCATGCCCTTCACTGATCCGATGGCGGATGGCCCCGCGATCCAGGCGGCCAATATCCGGTCGCTGGGCGTCGGAACGACGACGGCCGACGTGCTCGCCATCGCTACCGCATTTCGCCAGCGTCATCCCGATGTTCCGCTGGTGCTGATGGGCTATGCCAACCCGATGATTCGCCGCGGGCCCGACTGGTTCGCGGCCGCGGCCAAGGAAGCGGGCATCGACGGAGTGATCTGCGTCGACATCCCGCCGGAGGAAGATGACGCGCTTGGTCCGGCGCTGCGTGCTGCGGAAATCGCCCCCATCCGCCTGGCCACGCCGACCACCGACGACAAGCGCCTTCCCGCCGTGATCCAAGGCAGCGAGGGCTTCCTTTATTACGTCGCAGTCGCGGGCATCACGGGAATGCAGCAGGCGGCGATCGAGTCGATCGAAGCCAATGTCTCGCGCATCAAGCGATCGACCGACATTCCGGTCGCGGTCGGCTTCGGTGTGCGCACACCCGAGCAGGCGAGCGAGATCGCACGCGTGGCCGATGGAGTCGTGGTGGGTTCGGCGCTGGTCGAACTGGTCGCCGAACATGGCGACGACGCTCCGGCGAAGTTGCGCACCTTGGCTTCATCGCTTGCCGAAGCGGTGCGATCAGCCCGCTAGTTCGTCGCCCCTGCGCAGGGATGACGCTCCGGCGGTGCGCTGACTATTTGAGCTTTGTGACAACCTGACTATAGGCTCAGCGCATGAACTGGTTCACCCGCGTCCGCAATTCGATCACCTCGCTGTCCAAGCGCAGCACGGAAAAAGACCTGTGGGTCAAGTGCCCCAGCTGCCAGCAGATGGTCTTCGCGCAGGAATACGAGGACAATTCCTATGTCTGCCCGCGCTGCGGCCACCATGGCCGGATCGGTGCCGACGAACGGCTGCGGCAGCTGCTCGACGAAGGGTTCGAGGTCCTTCCCATCCCCGATGTGAAGGAAGACCCGCTCAAGTTCCGCGACACGGCGAAATACACCGACCGGCTGAAGAAGGCGCGCGCCAAGAGCCCGCACAAGGACGCCTTCCTTGTCGGTTCGGGTGCAATCGAGGGCAAGCCCGCGGTCGTCGGCGTGCAGGATTTCGGCTTCATGGGCGGTTCGATGGGCATGGCAGTGGGCACCGCCTTCTGCCAGGGCGCCGAACGCGCGCTGTCGCGGCACTGCCCCTATATCGTGGTTACCGCGGCGGGCGGCGCACGCATGCAGGAAGGCATCCTCAGCCTCATGCAGATGCCCAAGGCAACGGTGATGACGCGGCGCCTGAAGGAAGCCAAGCTGCCCTATATCGTCGTGCTGACCGACCCGACCACGGGCGGTGTCACTGCGAGCTATGCGATGCTGGGCGACGTGCATATCGCCGAACCCGGCGCGCTGATCGGCTTTGCCGGCCAGCGCGTGATCCAGGACACGATCCGCGAACAATTGCCCGATGGATTCCAGCGGGCCGAGTACCTGCACAAGCACGGCATGGTCGACATGGTGGTGCATCGTCACGAGCTGAAAGACACTTTGGCGACGCTGCTCGATTACCTGGCCCCCGCCAAGGCCGCCTGACCTGCGCCATGCGGGACTTCGCCCGCTCCGATCATCCCCAAGTCCAGGCACAGCTCGACCGGCTGGGGCGCCTTTCCGTTCCCGATGGCAGGCTGGGTCTCAAAACCGTGCGCGCCCTGCTCGACCTGCTGGGCAATCCGCACCGTGCTCTGCCACCGGTGTTCCATGTCGCAGGCACCAACGGCAAGGGATCGACCTGTGCGTTTCTGCGCGCAATGCTCGAGGCGCAAGGCTATTCGGTCCACGTCACCACCAGCCCGCATTTGGTGCGTTACAACGAGCGTATCCGCCTGGCGGGCAAGCTAATCGGCGATGAACGGCTTGCCTCGCTCCTGTCCGAAGTGCTCGACGCGGGCGAAGATCTCGGGCCCAGCTTTTTCGAAGTCACCATAGCCGCAGCGTTCCTGGAGTTCGCCCGCATCCCGGCCGATGCCTGCGTTGTCGAAGTCGGACTGGGCGGACGCTACGATGCAACCAATGTTCTGGAGCCAGCCGTGCTTGCGGTATGCGGGATCGCGGCGCTGGGGATCGACCATGAACGCTTCCTGCTAGCACCGGAAGACGGTGTACCCAGCGATCCGGTGGCGCGAATCGCCTTTGAAAAGGCCGGAATCGCCAAAGCGGGCGTGCCGCTCGCATGCCTGTCCTATCCGCAGGCAGCGCAGCAGGAGATCGAGGCCGCAGCCGCGCGCGCCGGGGCACCGCTATCGGCACGCGGCGCGGAATGGGTGGCGGAAACAGGACGTCACCTCTTCTACCGCGATGCAGAGGGCGAACTCGCGCTTCCGCTACCGTCCCTGCCCGGAGCGCATCAGGCGGTGAACGCCTCGCTCGCCATCGCCATGCTTCGCGCGCAGGATGTGCTGCCGATCACGCCCCATGCGCTCGCGCAGGGAATCGAGCAGGCGGCCTGGCCCGCCCGGCTGCAGCGCCTTGCCCCCGGTCCCTTGGCAGGTCACCGCGAAATATGGCTCGATGGCGGACACAACGCTGATGCCGGGCGCATGCTGGGCGCGCATTTTGCCGGGCAGCAGCTGCACCTCGTGCTCGGCATGCTCGATGCGAAGGATCCGGCTGCGCTGGTCGATCCCCTCGCCCCCATGATCGCCAGCCTCGCTGTGGTCCCGGTGCCGGGCCACGATTGGCATCCGGCAGAAGCGATCGCCCCGCAAGCGCGCTTCTTTCCCGATATCGTGAACGCGCTCGCGGCTATTCCCGAAGATGGGATGCCCGTCCTGATCGCGGGGTCGCTCTACCTTGCTGGCGATGTGCTGCGGCGCAACGGCGAAGCGCCGGAATAGACCCGGCGCTATTCCGCCGGAGCGACCGCCTGCCCCGCTTCGGGCGCGACCACGCCCGAATTGGCACGCGAGCGGCTTTCGCGATACCATTCGATGCAAACCAGCACCGCCGCCCCCAGTCCGATCCATGTGGTCAGGATGAAGACGTCGTAATAGCCTTGGTTTTCAATCATTTCGCCAAGGGCGCCGCGCCCCAGCGTGCCCACCAGCAGCGTCAGCGACGACAGCAGCGCATACTGCACCGCGCTGAACTTCTTCGAGACGATCGAGGAGAGCCATGCGATATAGGCGGCCCCGGCTATGCCGATCGCGAGGTTCTCGAACGCGATGGTGATGGTAAGCTTGGCAAGGTCCGCATCGCCGATGCCCGGTACCTGTTCGATCAGGTAGGTGAAACCGATCGCCCCGCTGAAGGCCTCCATATAATATCCGCCCACGGCCATATCCGCGTAAAGCAGATTGGTCAGCGCGGCGAGTATCCCGCCGATCAGCAGTGTCGCCATCCGGCCGATGGTGGTCAGCAACAGGCCGCCGAGCGCGAGCCCTGCGATGATTGCCCCCACGCCGAAGAACTTCGACGCGAAAGCGACGTCGTCATTCGTGTAGTCGAGCTCCCCGAGATAGAAGGGATAGGCGAAAGTACCCCAGATCGCGTCGCAGATACGATAGGTCAGCACCACCGCCAAGATCAGCACCAGCGACCATCCCATCCGTCCCACGAATTCGACCAGCGGCAGCACCAGCGCGCGGTACAGGTGATCGAGGATGTAATTGCCGCCGCTGGCGGGTTCCTCGTCGGCTGTCAGCAGGTGTTCGCCGCGGCGCTTCTTCGAGGCGAGCCAGCCGGCGATCAGCGCGGGCAGGATGATGGTTGCCACGATGATCCACGGGCCGACATTGACCGTGAATTCGGTCGGGTTGGGCCGATCTTCGGGGGCGTAGGTCATCGACATGATCATGAACGTCAGGACGATGCCGATCGCCCCCGCCCACAGCAGCGCGACCAGCGCCAGCGCGCGATTGCGGATCGCGGGTTCGAGTTCCCCCGCATGACGCAGCGCGCGCACCTGCCGTTCGCTTTCGGTCGCCACATCCGCGGCGTTTTCGCTCGCATTGGGCGCCCACAGGCCGATGAAGCCCACGCCCAGCAGGATCGCCCCCATCAGCGCGTAGGTTTCGGGCCAGCCGATCCGCGCGGCAATGATCAGGCCGAGCGCCCCGCCCACCAGCGACGACAGCCGGTAGCCCATCTGGTAAACAGTGGAGAGAATGTCGATCGTCGCGCGCTCGTCGGCCACGTCGATCCGCCACGCATTGATCGCGATATCCTGTGTGGCGCTGGCGAACGCGCCGATTCCCGCCAGCAGGCTGAACCAGCCGAGCTGGGTACGCGGTTCCAGCACGCTCATCGTAATCAGGATCGCGCCCAGCACCAGCTGCATCGGCACGATCCACTGCTTGCGCCGTCCCAGCCGGCGCAGCACCGGTATGTTCACCTTGTCGATCAGCGGCGACCAGAGGAACTGGAAAGCATAGGCCAAACCGATGAGCGAGAAGATGCCCATCGTCTCGAGATCGACCTCGGCTTCGGTCAGCCAGGCGAACAGGGTGCCGAGAAAAAGCGCGAAGGGCAGACCGCTGGCAAAACCGAACAGCAACATGAAGCCGGTCTTGCGATTGCCCAGCGCCATGCCGAGCGCGCGCCAAGCGGAAATCTTCTTCTTGTCTTCTGCGACCGCAGCCATTCGCTGGCATCCTTCCAATTCGGTGTGATTTTTGCGACACTAGCGGCAGAGAGAGGGAGGAACAGGCGTCATGAGCGATGTCGACACCAAACAACCCGCGCATCGCCCGACCCGTGGCATGCTGGCCCTGGCCAGGGATATCGCCGAAGGTCGGCAGCGCGATGCCGGTAGTGCGACCACGGTGCCCGCAAGCGTCTATACCGATCCGGATTACTGGCAGCGAGAAAAAGCGGCGATCTACGACCGGCTGCCCCAGATCGTCTGCCCGTCTGCGCTGTTGCCAGATCCCGGCATGGCGCTGCCGCATAACGCCACCGGGCGCCCCTTGCTGGTGACCCGCGATGCATCGGGCAAGGCGCATGTCTTCCTGAACGTCTGCCGGCACCGCGGCACGCGGCTGGTCGAAGGCAATGAGGTTCAGTGCACGAAAAGGCTGGTGTGCCCCTATCACGCATGGACCTATGCGGTGGACGGCCGTTTGCTGGCCCTGCCGCGGCCCGATACCTTCCCCGGGCTCGATAAGGGCGATTACGGCCTCGTGGAACTGCCCAGCCGCGAAACCGGCGGGCTGATATGGTTCTCCCCTTGCGCAGACAGCGCGGATTTCGGTTTCGCGGACAAGATCGGCGAGGATTTCGACGCGCTCGGCATGGGCGAACACGTGCTGTTCCGCCGCAAGACGCACGAAGTGGCGGGGAACTGGAAACTGATCATGGATGCTTTCCTCGAAAGCTATCATGTCACCCGCCTGCATGCGCAGACGATCGGGCCGTTCTTCAAGGACGGCGCAACCAGCGGCGACATGATCGGACCGCATGCCCGCAGCGCGGTGGGCCGGCTCGAGGAAATGGACGGGGTCGATCTGGAGGACATGGCCGCACTGCGCCGCGTGGTGACCTTTGCCTATCAGCTGCTGCCCGGCGCGTTGGTCATCCCCAGCCCGGACTACATCAATGTCATGGTGATGATGCCGCAGGCGCATGATCGCACGCTGGTGGAGGATTTCATGCTCATTCCCGAACATCCCAGGACCGACAAGGCGCGCAACCACTGGGAACGCAGCTGGGCCCTGCTCGACGGCGGGGTCTTCGCGGGCGAGGATTTCCGCGCCGCCGAACTCGGGCAACAGGGGCTGGCCACCGGCGCGGTGCCGCAGCTTACACTCGGCACGCTCGAAGGGGGTATCCGCCGCTATCACGAGACCGTGGAAGAGGCGCTGCGCGCCGTGAATTGAACCCGGCGCGCGCACTTGGCGCGGTAGTCCGGGCACATCGCTGGCAGGTCGGCGGCGATCACCGCTTCCGCATGAAGGGGGTTGTGTGTATTGGCGCGCGCATGGCCGATAACCGTTTACCAGAAGAAGGCGATCGGATCGCCAAGCTGCTCGCCCGTGCCGGCGTCGCCAGCCGCCGCGAAATCGAGCGTATGATCGCCGACGGGCGGATCGCGATCAATGGCAAGGACCTCGACACGCCCGCAGTCAAGCTGGCGAATCTCAATGGCGTGACGGTCGATGGCAGGGCTGTCGGCCGGGCGGAGGCGGCGCGGCTGTTCGCGTTCCACAAGCCTTCGGGGCTGATCACCGCCGAACGCGATCCCCGCGGCCGGCCCACCATTTACACCGCGCTGCGCAACGCCTTGCCCAAGGATGCGGGCCGCGTGATTCCCGTCGGCCGTCTCGACTTCACCACCGAAGGTCTGCTGATGCTGACCAATGATGGCGAACTGAAACGGGCGATGGAACTGCCCTCGTCGGGCATACCGCGCACTTACCGCGCGCGCGCCTTTGGCGATGTCACGCAGGCGCAACTCGACGAACTGATCGAAGGCGTCGAGATCGACGGCATTCGCTACGGTCGGATCGAGGCCGACCTCGAGCGCGGTTCGGGCAAGAATCGCTGGGTCGAAATGACGCTGACTGAAGGCAAGAACCGCGAAGTTCGCCGCGTGCTCGAACATCTCGGCCTGCAGGTGAATCGCCTGCTGCGGACCGCCTATGGCCCGTTCGAACTGGCCGACCTGCCGCGCGGCCAGGCAGTGGAAATCCGCCAGGCCGATGTCGAGCGGTTCCGCAAGCAACTCAGGCGCGGGGGCCAGCTTTGAGGATCATCGCAGGCGATTGGCGCGGCCGCAAACTCGTCGCGCCGCCGGGCGATCTGACCCGCCCCACTGCCGACCGGACGCGCGAAACGCTGTTCAACATGCTGGCCAGCCGCGTGGGCAGTTTCGACGGGCTGAGCGTAGTCGATCTTTTTGCCGGATCGGGCGCGCTAGGCTTGGAGGCTCTGTCGCGCGGTGCTGCATCCTGCCTGTTCGTCGAACAGGATGCGCGCGCGGTGGAGGCCATCCGCAAGAATATCGAGACGCTGGACGCACGTGGACGCAGCGTGGTCCAGCAAGGTTCCGTGCTCAGTCTCAGCCCGGCCAAGGCGGCGCACGATGTGATCTTCCTCGATCCGCCGTACGATACGGGTGCCGGCCATGTTGCGCTCGACCGGCTCGCGCGGCTCGGCTGGATCGGGCCGGCGACCTGGGTCGCGCTCGAAACCGGCGCGAAGGAAGAAGGCGCTCTGCGGGCCTTCGATATCATTGCCGAGCGAAAGACCGGCAAGGCGAAGATCACGTTGCTGCGCCTCGCGGCCTGAACCGCGCAGCCGGCGGCGACAGGTTCGAAACCGGTACCGACCTCGCAGATCCCTGAGACGCGAAAAGGGCGGAACCGCCTTGGCGGTCCCACCCATTCGTTTCGCACCCTGCCCGCTGGCAGGACGCGCATTCAATTCAGTTCACGAACCCGGCTTGGTTGCGGGAAGCTTCTGGGGGATCATGCTGGCGGGCTGACCCGGCCAGTATTCGAGCGGGCGATTACCCGTCTTGTTCTTGGCCCAGCTGTTGATGCACCCATCCTGCTGCATGGCCGAACATACCGGCAGGTTTGCATTGTCGGCGGGGGTGTATTCGGGCGGAACCGACTGTGTCACGGCGTTGCTCACGAAGCGGGGCGACGTGGTCGCGCTCGACGATGCACTCGACGTAGTTGCCGGATTGCCATTCATCTGGGCAGCGATCTGGTTCCACGCCTGCATGCGCGTTACCGGTTCCATTTCGTAGATGGCGACCCGCTGTTCGTCGGTCAGCACCCACCAGCCTTCGGTCTGCACGGGCGACAGCGTCCAGTAATATTCCTGAACGCCTGCGGGCCATGCATCATAAGCGGTCTGGCGATCGGCGGGCCACTGGTCATAGGCGGCTTCCTGCTCGGTGGACCAGCTGTAGCTTTCGCCCGACATGTGATCGTCGGCAGCAGCCGGAACAGCGGTAAAGGCAAGCGCTGCAGCGCCGGCAAGAATCAGATTACGCATAGGAGATTCCTCCATTTGTTTGGTGTGTACGGCTAACCTACGCAGCGCCCCGGTCGTCGGTTCCGGCGCGCCCATGTGGCCGGGGCTTGTCTTGCGCCGCTTCGTTCCCTAGCTGTTCCGTACTCCATGACAGACCTCCCCACCCCGTCCGACGCGCCCGCAGATGCGCAGATTCCCGCCTATGCGGCGCGGTTGAATGCTCCCCAGCGCGAGGCGGTGCTGACCACCGAAGGCCCCGTTCTGATGCTCGCCGGGGCAGGCACCGGGAAGACTGCGGCGCTCACCGCACGGCTGGCACATCTCATCGCAACGCGGCGTGCATGGCCCAGCGAAATTCTTTGCGTCACCTTCACCAACAAGGCGGCGCGCGAAATGCGCGAACGCGTGGGCCGGCATATCGGCGATGCGGTCGAAGGGATGCCGTGGTTGGGCACGTTTCATTCGATCGGGGCACGAATGCTGCGCCGCCATGCCGAACTGGTCGGGCTGGAAAGCAATTACACGATCATCGACACGGACGACCAGATCCGCCTGCTCAAGCAACTGATCCAGGAAAACAACGTCGACGAGAAGCGCTGGCCGGCGCGGCAACTGGCCGGCCTGCTCGACCGGTGGAAGAATCGCGGGCTCAATCCCGGCGATCTCGATGCAGTCGAGAATGAAAGCTATGCCAACGGGCGCGGCGCCCAGTTCTACAAGCTCTATCAGGACCGGCTGAAGACGCTCAACGCCTGCGACTTCGGCGACCTCTTGCTGCACATACTGAACATCTTCCGCACGCATCACGACGTGCTCGCGCAATACCAGCAGCGCTTCAAATACATCCTCGTCGACGAATATCAGGACACCAACCAGGTCCAGTATCTCTGGCTGAGGCTGCTCGCTCAGACGCGCAAAAATATCTGCGTGGTGGGCGACGACGATCAGTCGATCTATTCATGGCGCGGCGCGGAAGTCGCCAATATCCTCAAGTTCGAAAAAGATTTTCCCGGCGCGTCAGTGGTCAAGCTGGAACAGAACTACCGTTCGACACCGCAGATCCTGGCGGCGGCCTCGGGCCTGATCAATGCCAATAGCGAACGTCTCGGCAAGACGCTGTGGACCGAACTGCCGCCCGGTGAGAAGGTGCGGATCATCGGCGTATGGGACGCGCCCGAGGAAGCGCGCCGCGTAGGCGAGGAGATCGAACGGCTCGAAAGCGAGGGCGCACCGCTCGACCAGATCGCAATCCTGGTGCGCGCGCAGTACCAGACGCGGGAATTCGAAGACCGGTTTATCCAGATCGGCCTCAACTATCGCATCGTCGGCGGTTTCCGGTTCTACGAACGCGCCGAAATCCGCGATGCGCTGGCCTATTTGCGCGTCATCGCGCAGCCGGCCGACGACCTCGCCTTCGAAAGGATCTACAACCAGCCCAAGCGTGGGCTCGGCGCGAAGACGCTCGAGGCGATGCGCCGTCATGCACGCCAGTTGCAGATGCCGCTTGCCGCTGCCAGCTTAGACCTGTGCGATACCGACGAACTGCCTGCGCGGGCGCGAAACAACCTTGTCGCCTTGCTGGGCCAGTTCGTTCACTGGCGCGAACAGGCAGACAAGGTCACCCCGTCGGAACTGCTGCGCAGCGTGCTTGCGGAAAGCGGGTACGAAGACATGCTGCAAAAGGATCGCAGCGCCGAAAGCGCGGGGCGGCTCGAGAACCTCACCGAACTCGCGCGGGCGATGGAAGAATACGAGACGCTCGGCGATTTCCTCGAGCATGTCAGCCTGGTGATGGACAATGAGCGCGCCGGCGATGGCGAGAAGGTCACCATAATGACCATGCACGCTGCCAAGGGGCTGGAATTCGACCACGTCTTCCTGCCCGGATGGGAAGAAGGCGTGTTCCCGAGCCAGCGCGCCATCGACGAGGGCGGCCTTGCAAGCCTCGAGGAAGAACGCCGGCTGGCCTATGTCGCGATCACACGCGCCAAGCGCCGTTGCACGATATTGCATGCAGCGAACCGCCGCATCTACGGCCAGTGGACAAGCTCGATCCCCAGCCGGTTCATCGAAGACCTTCCCGAAGACTATATCACGTCCGAAACCACGATGACCGGCGGTGCCTCGCTCTGGCGGGCGAATTGGAGCGAGACCGACGACCCGTTCGCGCATGTCTCGACCAGCCGGCCGGACCGGTCCGGCAAGCGGGGTCCCGGTTGGCAAAGGGCGCTCTCGTCAGGTTATGACACGACGCCCAAGCGTCTCGCTGAACCGGGCCGCAGTGCGGCGAGCTTCGCGGCCAAGCCGCGCAGCGATATCGCGCTTGGCGCCCGCGTCTTCCATGACAAGTTCGGCTATGGCTGCGTGACCGCCCAGGAAGGCAACAAGCTGACGATAGAATTCGAGAAAGCAGGCGAGAAGCGCGTTCTCGACAGTTTCGTCAGCCTGGCCGACTGAGGATTATCGCCGGGCGCACGTACGCCCGGATCGCTATCAGGTCGCAGAAATATCCAGAAAACCGGGGCGCGGACCGTTCCATTCGCCCGCCGGGACCGAACCGCCATCGTCGCCGCGCTGCTGGCGCCCTTCGCTCTTAGCCCGGGCCTTGCGCGCCGGCTTTTCGCGCGGTGCCTCGTCATCGTCCCGCTTCTTGCGAGCGCGCTTGGGCTTTTTCTTCGGCGGCCGCTTCGGCGTCCGTGTCGGGCTTGGGCGAACGCTTGGGCTTTGCCGCGCGTTCGGGCTTGTCTTCGCGCGCGGGCTTGGGTTCGGCTGCCGTGTCGACCAGATCGACACGAACGTCCTTCTTGCCGAACACGGGCACTTCGGCGCCGGTCAGCTTCTCGACATTGGCGATCGCTTCGGCATCTTCTTCGGCCACGAGCGTAAAGGCGCGGCCCTTGGCCCCTGCCCTGCCCGTACGGCCGATCCGGTGGACGTAATCGTCCGGGTGCCAGGGCGTGTCGAAATTGAACACGTGGCTCACGCCTTTGACGTCGAGCCCGCGAGCCGCGACGTCCGAAGCGACGAGGATGTTGATCTCGCCCTGCTTGAAGCGTTCGAGTTCCTTCAGCCGGTTCGACTGGTCCATGTCGCCATGGATCTCACCACTGCGGAAGCCATAGCTCTGCAAACTCTTGTTGAGCTCGCGCACGGTGGTCTTGCGATTGGAGAAGATGATCGCGGTCTCGACGTGGTCGTTTTCCAGCAGCCAACGCAGCGTGTCGCGCTTCTGCCGTGCCTTTACCGGAACCTTGAACGCGGTGATGTCCTTGTTCGTGGTCGCCGCGCGGCTGACTTCTATCCGCTTAGGATTGTTGAGAAACTTCTTGGCGAGCTTCTCGATCGGTGGCGGCATGGTCGCCGAGAACAGCATCGTCTGCCGCGCTTCGGGAAGCTTGGAACAGATGAATTCGATATCGGGGATGAACCCCATGTCGAGCATGCGATCGGCTTCGTCGATGACCAGCAATTCGCAGCCGTTGAGCAGGATCTTGCCCCGTTCGAAAAGATCCATAAGCCGGCCCGGCGTGGCGATCAGCACGTCGACGCCATCATTCAGCGCCTTGACCTGATCGCCCATCTGCACGCCGCCAATCAGCAGCGCGAGCTTGAGATCGTGGTTCTTGCCGTATTTCTCGAAGTTTTCGGCCACCTGGGCTGCGAGTTCGCGCGTCGGCGCGAGAATCAGCGAACGCGGCATTAGTGCGCGCCGCCGTCCGCTGGCCATGATGTCGATCATCGGCAGCACGAAGCTGGCAGTCTTGCCGGTGCCCGTCTGCGCGATTCCGATGATGTCTTTCATCATCAGGATCGGCGGAATCGCTTCGCGCTGGATGTCGGTCGGCTCTGTATAGCCGGCTTCGCTTACTGCTTTGAGCAAGTCTTCGGAAAGGCCGAGATCGGCGAAAGTCATGCGGTTAGAAACTGTCCCTGGAACATTGGCCTACAAGTCGCCGCGCGTCCGCAGCATTGGCTGGGCGCGCCATTCGCCGGAATCGGCCCAAAAGTCAAGAAATCCCGGCAGGCCCGACGCGAATGTCAGTCCGCGACGGCGATCAATCGGTGGAAATCGGCAATCCGGCACTTTGCCCCGGCGCGCGACATCAACCGATCGCGGTTGACGCAGAGCTGCCCGTCGGGGCTGCGTTCGACATAGAAACCGAGATAGAAATCGCGCGGGCTGCACGCCTTTTCGAGTTCGGCAGAGATGATCTGCCGGTCGCGCATATACATGACCAGCCGACTGCCCCGATCGGCCACGCCGACGATCTCGCCGGCATCGACGCATTCACCGTGGGGCCGCTCGACGACGCGCGGAGCGGTTTGGCGCGGCAATTGCGACAGGAACCCGCGGCGCGAATTGCCCGGTTGCGGCGTGATGCGCATGATCACGCGGCGCTCGATCCGCACCTGCCGGGCGATAGGGGCCTTCCCGGCGGATGCAGCATCGGATGACCATATCGAGCCCCGCCCCACAAGCGGCGCCGCGCCAAGCGGTGCTTCACTCGGAACCGCGGCCTGCCGGGCCACCCCATCGTCGCCGGCGCCCTGGGACGAGCCCAATGCGATCAGCATGGCAGCGAGGGGAGAAAGCAGGGACATCGGTCGGGTTCGATCGCTCCTTGGCCGCGTGTTGGACACCATGCGGGTACGTCACGTGCTCGGTTGTACCCTCACGGTTGAATGCGGGCTTAATTGTTTGCTTTCGATTGGCAAGTGGTGGCAATCGGCCAGCGAATTGTGGCAGGAGGACATGCGATGACCGACGCCCAGACCTTCCACGAAGCCGCCGCTGGTCTCCTGGGGCCGCGCGGCTTTACCTGCGATCCCGACCTGCTCGATCCGTGGCTGACCGACTGGCGAGGCCGCTATACCGGCCGCGCGCTCGGTCTTGCTTCGCCGACCTCGACTGAAGAGGTCGCCCAGTTCGTCAGGCTTTGCGCGGAGCACGGTGTCCCAATCGTCGCGCAAGGCGGCAACAGCGGAATGTCGGGCGGGGCCACACCCGACGATACCGGCGATAGCGTTATCCTCTCGTTGCGGCGAATGACTGCAATCCGCCACCTCGAGAAGGACAGCATGCAAATCACGTGCGAGGCGGGCGTGATCCTCCAGACGCTGCACGAGGCCGCGGAGAAAGAAGGTTTGCGGTTCCCGCTTACGCTGGGCGGCAAGGGTTCGGCCACGGTCGGCGGCCTGATCTCGACCAATGCCGGGGGTACGCAGGTCCTTCGCCATGGGACGATGCGGGCTCAGGTGCTCGGGATCGAGGCAGTGCTGGCGAACGGCGATGTGTTCTCCGGGCTCGTGCCCCTGAAGAAGGACAACCGCGGGTTCGACCTCAAGCAAGTGCTGATCGGCTCGGAAGGCACGCTGGGCATCGTTACGGCGGCCACCTTGCAGCTCGCTCCGGAAATCGGCGAACGGCGCGTCGCGTGGGTCGGTCTCGCCGGCATTGCCCAGGCACGCCAACTGCTGATGCACTGCGAACAGCAGGCCGGCGACGCGCTCGAGGGGTTCGAAGTCCTGCCGCGGCATTGCCTCGATGCGGTGCTGGCCTATCTGCCCGACACGCGCAGCCCGCTGGAAAACGAGCACGCCTGGTACGCATTGATCGAACTGGTCGCACCTGCAGGCGTCACCGACGGACTCGATACCCTGGTGGAGACGGTTTTCGAAACCGCGATGGAGCGCGAGCTGCTGGAAGACGCGGTTATCGCCGCCAACGAGAGCCAGGCCGAAAGCTTCTGGCACTTGCGCGAAAGCATCTCACCGGCGGAACGTGCGATCGGGCCCGCGATGCAGCACGACATCTCCGTCCCGGTGTCGCGCATGGCCGAATTCGTCGAGACGGTTTCGCCGCAGATCGAGACGCGCTTTCCCGGCACTCTGGTTGCGGGTTTCGGGCATCTGGGCGACGGCAATATCCATTATCATGTTCTCGCGCCCGAGGCCGCCGTTGCGGGCGAATGGGAAGAGCGCGAAGGCAAGGCCATCAGCGCTTTCGTCCATGACCGCGTCACCGAATATGGCGGATCGCTGAGCGCCGAGCACGGAATCGGGCAGATGAAGCGGGACGAACTGGGCCGGCTCGGCGATCCTGTCTCGCTCAGACTGATGCGCTCGATCAAGCAGGCGCTCGACCCTCAGGGGCTGCTCAACCCAGGCAAACTCGTACCGCTTGCGCCTGAGACGGCGAGGCCTTAAAGCCCGCGCTTCGCGCGCATATCCTCCCGGGGTGTGCTGCTCAATCCAATCGAATTTCGGAGAAATCCATGGCCAGCGCGCCGCAGCCCAACCTGCCCCTGTTCTTCAAAGACCTGATGCCGCTCAACAGCAAGGACCATGCGAACTATCGTTCGCGTCCGATGCCGAAGGCCCCTTGGCTGGCCAACCAGCACGCAGTGCCCCTGACGGTTGATGAATTCGTCCAGGCGCAGCGCGACCTGCCGATCGTTTTCTCGACTGGTCCGGATGCCGTTCCGCTCGCGCTGATGGGGCTCAACGACGGCGTAAACACTTTCGTCGATGACGAAGGTACGGTGACCGAACAGGTTTACATCCCCGCTTACGTCCGCCGCTACCCCTTCATGCTTGCACGGCTCAAGCCGGACAGCGACGAACTGTCGCTCTGCTTCGATCCCACCGCCGAGAATATCGGCGAATTCGAAGACGGCCAGCCGCTGTTCGAGAACGGGGAAGCCAGCGAAGGCACCAAGCAGATCCTCGAGTTCTGCGAGCAGTTCGAGCATGCCGGTCAGCGCACGCAGGCCTTCATGAAGGAACTCAAGGACCATGACCTGCTGATGGATGGCGAGATTTCCATCACGCAGCAGGGCAGCGACAAGCCCTTCATCTACCGTGGCTTCCAGATGATCAACCAGGACAAGCTGCGCGAACTTCGCGGTGACCAGCTGCGCAAATGGACCGAGAGCGGCCTGCTGCCCCTGATCTGGGCGCAGATCTTCTCGATGGACGTGATGCGCACGATTTTCGGGCGCCAGCTCCAGCAGGGCAAGGTTCCCCTGCCCGATGCTGCGACCGCCGGTGTCCCGACTGCATAATCATTCGAGTACGGGAGCGCGCACCACTCCGGCTCGCGCTCCCGTGCCTCGATTTGCGCGCATGCGCACGATAGTCGCCGCGCTCGCTCTGGGCATGGCCGGGAGCATGGCTTCGGCGGCTGCGGACGGTAGCGACCCGCCCGAACCTCTTGAAACCTTTCAGCGCAGCGAGGATCGGCTCTTCCGGGTCGGATACCGTCTGGCTACCGCGAACGCGGCATTCTGCGACCAGACGGTGAGGGTTTCCGGCCTCCTGATCCACGATGCAGGCAGTTACAATGATCCCGCCGCAGTGCGTCGGCAGTTTGGCCTGCTCGGCGATATCGGCGTGCAAGCGGTTGCGCCGCTGTCTCCGGCTGACGCCGCAGGAATTCGGCAGAATGACACGATCCTCGCTATCGCTGGCCGCACGATCGAGGCCGAATGGCCACTGACCAATCCGCGCTGGCAGCGCGTGTCGGCGCTGAGGGACGTAGTCGATGATGCGCTATCCCGGGGAACGCTGGATCTTTCCTTGAGCCGCGCCGAATCGCCGGTGCTGGCAGCTTCGATCATCGGGGTCCCGGCCTGCCCCACGCGGTTCGAGCTCGTCGATTCCAAGAGCAGCGCGGCGGCCGACGGCAGCCGTGTGCTGGTCGGGGAGAACTTTCCGGGCCTTGCGTATGACGAAGCATCATTCGCTGCCGCGATAGCGCATGAAATGGCGCATAACATCCTGCGCCATCCGCAGACTTTCGCCGAAATCGGCTGGAAAAGGAAACTCGTCCGGCTCTCCGAGCGCGATGCCGACCGGCTGATGCCGTGGATCCTGCAAAATGCCGGCTACGATCCCGCAGCCGCGGTCCGTTTCATGCGGACCTGGGGCCCGAAGCATGGCGGCTGGATCTTCCGCAAGCGTACGCATGACGGCTGGGACGAACGCGTCGAATTCATCGAAGCCGAACTGGCGAAAATCGCCGAGGCTGCACAGTCCCACCCAGCGGGCCTGGCCGATTGGCAAACGGGCTTCGTTCCCGAACTGGAAATTCCGCACGAGGCGAATTAGCAATCTCCTTGGCGTAAAGGCCTGGCAGCCCCTTTTCAGAAAACCTCGGGTCTGCCACATCAATCGCTTCCAATCGCGGGGAGGCGATGCGCGTGCCGACAATCGTACCTGTTGTCTTGTGCGGGGGCAGTGGAACGCGCCTTTGGCCGCGAAGCCGTGCCAGCAAACCGAAGCCGTTTATTCCGCTCTTGGGCTCGAACACGCTCTTCGAAGCCACCCTTTCACGGTGCACAGACCGGCACCTGTTTTCCGCTCCGATCGTGGTGATTGGCGAGCATCACCTTCAATTCGCCAAACCACAGGCAGCGGCGATCGCGCCAGATGCGCAGTTCGTCATCGAGCCGATGGGTCGCAATACAGCACCGGCAATTGCCCTTGCGGCGATGGCCTTGGAGCCGCAGGAAATTATGCTGGTATGCCCGAGCGACCATCACATCGTCGATCCGCAGGCATTTCGGGACGCGGCAGGCGCAGCTGCGGAACTGGCGAGCGAAGATCACTTGGTGGCATTCGGGATCGAAGCCACCGCGCCGGAAACCGGTTATGGCTATCTACATCGCGGCCCACCACTCGGCGCCGGGTACGAAGTGCGGAGTTTCGTCGAAAAGCCCGATCTCGCAACGGCGTTGGGTTTCCTGGCGGACGGTGGATACGCTTGGAATGGCGGCATTTTCGCTTTCAAGGCCGGAACCTACCTCAGTGAGTTGGAGAAGCATCGACCTGAAATGGCTATCGCGGCTGCAGCAGCCCTTGCAAAGGGCGTGAGATCCGGCAGCGACATGCGCCCCGACGCCGATTGCTTTGCAACGATATGTGCGGAGTCAGTCGACTACGCGGTTATGGAGAACACCGACCGTGCCGCGATGATCGATGTTTCCATGGGGTGGTCCGACATCGGCAATTGGGATGCGCTTTTGCGCGAGCGAAACCCCGCCAACGAGCCGAACGTTGTCGTCGGTCCCGGGGAAATCCTGGGTGCGACAGGTTCCATGATCGACAGCGACGGTCCCCATGTCACACTAATCGGCGTGGACGACACCGTGGTGGTTGTCGACGGTAACGATGTTCTTGTCGTGGCGCGCGACGCTGCCCAACGGATCGGCGAGGCAAGCCGTTGCAGGAATTCATGATCCAGAAGCTCCGAACCCGGTTCGTCGAAAAAGTATGGGGTGTTTCGCGACTTCCGCCGCTGTTTGGTCACTCGTTTCAGAAACCAATTGGAGAGGTCTGGTTCGAACCGACACGCGATCTAGACCAGCTCTTGGCGAAATACATTTTTGCCAGCGAAAGACTGTCGGTTCAGGCTCACCCCACGAATGAGCAGGCACGAGCATTGGGCCTCGGCACCACTGGAAAAAGCGAATGCTGGGTCATCACTCATGCCGAACCGGGCGCGAGGATTGCGGCCGGGTTTCGCGAAACGATCAGTGCTGAGCACATGCAAGCGGCCGCGCTGGATGGTAGCATTATCCATCTGCTCGACTGGCACGAAGTCTATCCGGGAGATGCATTCTATATCCCGGGCGGCACTGTCCACGCCATTGGCGGCGGGGTGAGTCTTATCGAGGTGCAACAGAACAACGATATTACCTTTCGCCTGTTCGACTACGGTCGCCCACGCGAACTCCATCTCGACCGCGGCGTCGAAATCGCTGACACAGCCCCATACCCGGCTTCGCTGCGCAGCAGAATCGATGGTGACGCCGGCCAACTTGTCGACGGGCCGCATTTCGACCTGTTCTACTGGCGCTGCAGCGGCGAAGCGCCCTTCCCTGGGTTTGCCGATCACCCGGCTTTATTCATTCCCTTCTCGGGAACGGTCGCCATAGGAAAGGAAGACTTGGCCGTTGGCGAATGCGCTGTTGTTCACGGTCCGCGCTCAGATATGCTGCACGGCGATGCGCTGCTGTTGATCGCGCAGCCAAGGCGCTGACCCGCCCCGGCGACGGCTTCCTGATCCTGCGCTCAACCGTGACGCTTTCACGGCAGGCCGCCTCTTGAAACCAAAACCGCCCGAACCCATTTTTCCTGTGCCGGACGACGCTTTCCCTCATCGCTCGTCCGGTAATGCACGCGAGTGCATTCCTCCCTGAACCTTGGCCACCCTGCGCACTTGCGTGGGGTGGTTTTTTTCTGGGTCATTCCGCCGCTTGCGCGGCGGCGCCGGAGTTGCCCATCAACGCCGCCTCGATGCCGAGTGTGCGTATCAGGCCCGATAAAAGCTTCGCGATCGCCCCTGCCCGTACGCTGGGTTGGTCCAACCGTGCATCGAGATAGGTGCTACGGCAGACCTCGACCTGGATCGCATGAATACCGCGCGCCGTCTGTCCGTAGCGGTCGAGAACATATCCCCCCGCATAGGGCCGGTTATGCGCCACTCGGCGGCCGTTGTTCGCCAAATACCTGATCGCAAGATCGACCAGCCCCGGTTCGCACGACGCGCCGAACCGATCGCCGATTACGAACTCGGCCGGCTGATCGTGCGGATGCGCTTTGGGCAAGGGCGGCATGGAATGCAGATCGATAAGCAGCGCCGTGCCCCACCGGTCGCGCAAGCGCTCGAGTTCATGGCTCAGAGCCGCATGGTAGGGATGATAGATCCCCGCGATCCAGCTATCGAGCTCACTCCGATCGAGCGCTCGCCGCCAGATTTCGCCCATACCCGGAAGCCGCCGGGGCACCAGCCCGAGCCCATTGCGTGAACGCCGGTTGGCAAGCGAATGACGTGTCATGCGCGGCTTGGGCCCGCGAACCATGCCCCAATCGATATCGTCCGCCGACCGGTTGAGATCAATCATCGCGCGTGGTGCATCGGCCAGCAGAAGACTGGTTTGCGTCGCTTCGGCTGCAGGCAGGGCAAGCGCATCGACATAGCGGTCTTCCAGGCGCAGGCTGGCGCGTTCGGGCTGGCGTAGCGCTGCGAGCAGAAAAGCAGGATAGCACCGCCCGCTATGCGGCACCGCGATCAAAGCCGGTAAGTGCCCCCCTTCCCGCTGCCACAGGCGGTATGATGGCCCGTCGTTCTCCGGGATGCGTCCGCCCGTAAGTGGCTGGAGGCGCTCCTGCGCTGCTGCCGACGTATGTACCATCACCCCACGTTCGTGCGATCGCGGCGATTAGGCAAGCGCGGAATTGCGGCGCTGTCGGGCACTCGTCCCCGATAAACTGTCAGGACGTGCCCGAAGCCACCATCTCGCCCCGGCGCCGTTAACAATACTCGTTTCCGATACATGGTTTTTTAAAGCTCGTGCGTTATGCACGCATCCATGAATGTAACACCGAACCAGCGAATCCTGCTTGCCGAGGATGACGATGCGATGCGCGTCTATCTCGAACGCGCGCTCGTCAATGCCGGCTACGCCGTCGATGCGGTCGATCGCGGAACCGAGGCCCTCCCGTTGCTGAAGGAGACGGGCTACGATCTGCTGCTGTCGGATATCGTCATGCCCGAGATGGACGGCATCGAACTCGCGCAGCGTTGCAACGAGATCAGCCCCGACACCAAGGTCATGTTCATTACCGGTTTCGCGGCCGTGACACTGAAGGCCAGCCGCGAGCAGCCGAACGCCAAGGTGCTGTCCAAACCGTTCCATCTACGCGACCTCGTTCTCGAGGTTGAACGGGTCCTCGACGACCGCATCAGCGCCCAGTTTCAATAAGTCGACAATAGGGCCTTGCGCGGCTTTCCCAGGCTCGCTAAAGGGCCGGCCTGCCCCGCGAAGGGGCGCTCGATGGTGCGGGCGTATAGCTCAGTGGTAGAGCACTATGTTGACATCGTAGGGGTCGCAAGTTCAATCCTTGCTACGCCCACCATCGAAGCCTCCAAGGCATATAAAGCCCGCCCGAAACGGCGGGCTTTTTCGTACCACATCACTTTTTGAACAGTGTCATCGTGGAGGCCTGGGCCCCGTCGCCAAGATGCGATGCTTTGATATTTGGTGCCAATAGTTGCGCCGTACTTCCTTTGCGAGGTTGCTCCATTCGCACGGTACAGCATCCAGCGCCAATCATAATGCCCTTGTAATTGCTGCATAAAGGCCACACCAGAGGTTGGAAAGTAAAACGGTGCCGAGCGACAGATAGGGTTCTGAAGTCAACCTTTTGAGAACGAATGTAATTTATGCCCTTCCCACGTGAGACGAATGGGTCACTCACGGAGATTAACGGGGTTGCTAGCGCCGGCTAGATCAACTAGGTATGATTCGAATACGGGCGCAGTCGGCTCGCTTCTCGCGTTTCGGCTAAAGATCTGAATTCACAATGGAGAACAAGATGATTGCGAAGAAAATTTTGATTTCGGCTTCGGCTGCTGCAATGGCGTTCGCGCCTGTGGCCGCTTCGGCTGCTCCGGTTGCTGTCGAGCGTTCGTCGGCTGCCGCTGAAGACACCTCGGAACTTGGTGGCGCTGGCCTCATCATCGCCATCCTGGCCGGTATCGCAGTTGTGGCAGGCGTTGTTATCGCCGCTGACGACGACGACGATACCCCGGTTAGCGCATAATTTAAGCTGCTAGCTTGAAACGGACCGGCCGCGGAGTTCTCTCCGCGGCCGGTTTTTCTTTGTGCGTTTACTTCTTGGAAATGAGACTTCTGCAAGCGGCCCTATGCGTCGCGGCTTTACCCGGCAGTGAAAGCGACCTTGGTGTTGGATTGTCGGCACCAGCCTGACCCTTTTGCGCAGGTCGGGCTACCTATCCGCACCGATTGTCCCCTCGGCGAAACTCTTGTCCAACCTTGCCCTCGCGCCGTGCTCTGCTATGGCGCGCGCAATTCATTTTGAACGAACAGGATACCCATGGCGAAGATCAAGGTTGCGAACCCGATCGTCGAACTCGACGGCGACGAAATGACGAAAATCATCTGGCAGTGGATTCGCGAGCGGCTGATCCTGCCTTATCTCGACGTCGACCTTAAGTATTACGACCTTTCGATCGAGAAGCGCGACGAAACCGATGACCAGATCACGATCGACGCGGCCAATGCGATCAAGCAATATGGCGTGGGCGTAAAATGCGCCACCATCACCCCCGACGAAGCCCGCGTCGAGGAATTCGGCCTCAAGAAGATGTGGGTCAGCCCCAACGGTACGATCCGCAACATCCTCGGCGGGGTCGTCTTCCGCGAGCCGATCGTGATCGACAACGTTCCGCGCCTCGTCCCGGGCTGGACCGACCCAATCGTCGTCGGCCGTCACGCTTTCGGCGACCAGTACCGCGCCAAGGACACGCTGATCCCCGGCCCCGGCAAGCTGCGCCTCGTCTTCGAAGGCGAGAATGGCGAGAACATCGATCTCGACGTTTACGAGTTCCAGAGCTCGGGCGTCGCCATGGCGATGTACAATCTCGACGACAGCATCCGCGACTTCGCGCGTGCCTGCATGAACTACGGTCTCGACCGTGGCTGGCCGGTGTATCTGTCGACCAAGAACACCATCCTCAAGAAGTATGACGGCCGCTTCAAGGATCTGTTCGAGGAAGTGTTCGAAAGCGAATTCAAGGACAAGTTCGCCGAAGCGAACATCACCTACGAACACCGCCTGATCGACGACATGGTCGCCGCCGCGCTCAAGTGGAGCGGCAAGTTCGTGTGGGCCTGCAAGAACTACGACGGCGACGTCCAGTCCGACGTGGTTGCGCAGGGCTTCGGCTCGCTTGGCCTGATGACCAGCGTGCTGATGACGCCCGATGGCAAGACCGTCGAAGCCGAAGCCGCGCACGGCACGGTTACCCGCCACTATCGCCAGCACCAGGAAGGCAAGGCGACCAGCACCAATCCGATCGCTAGCATCTTCGCCTGGACGCGCGGCCTGATCTATCGCGGGCGCTTCGACAACACGCCCGATGTGGTGAAGTTCGCCGAGACGCTCGAGCGGGTTTGCATCCAGACCGTCGAAAGCGGCAAGATGACCAAGGACCTCGCGCTGCTCATCGGTCCCGACCAGAGCTGGATGACCACCGAGCAGTTCTTCGAGGCGATCGTCGACAACCTCGAAACGGAAATGCAGGCCTGGGCCTGAAACCAACCCCCGACTTCGTCATTGCCTAGGCAGTGACGCACGAGACCGGGACCGGCACGCGCCGGTTCCGGTCTTGTCGTAAGGGGTCACCAGAAAAGACAGGGATGACATGGCCGCACCGGCAAACAAGAAGCGCACCGTGAAACGCAAGGGCCCCGAGAAGTTCGGCCAGCGCCGGCTCGAAGTGCGCAATGCGATGATCAAGGACATTCCCGGCATCGCGCATCTCGTGCGCCGGGTGTACGAGGACATGCCTGCCTATACGCACGGCGAGATCCGCGGCCAGATCAACAATTTCCGCGAAGGCTGCTTCGTCGCACTGCTCGATGACGAGGTCGTCGGCTATTGCGCGACCATGCAGTTGGCCGAAGCGCTCGCCTTCCAGCCGCATGACTGGGACGAGATCACCGGCAATGGTTACGGCAGCCGCCACGATCCGACCGGCGACTGGCTTTACGGCTACGAAATGTGCGTCGATCCCAAGGTGCGCGGTGTGCGCATCGGGCGCCGGCTTTACGAAGAGCGGCGTGCGCTGGCCGAAGAAAAGGACCTGACCGGGATCGTCTTTGCCGGCCGCATGCCCAATTACCGCCGGTTCCGCCGACGGGTCGAGGGCCCGCAGGATTACCTCGACAAGATCGTCGAGGGCAGGCTGCACGACCCCGTGCTGCGCTTCCAGCTGGCCAACGGGTTCGAACCCGAGCGGATCATGCAAGGCTACCTGCCCGAGGATAAGGCCTCGATGGCGAATGCGGTGCTGATGGTCTGGCGCAACCCCTATGTCGAGCGCGACCAACCGGTGAAGCAGCGGCTGCCCCGCGGGGTCGAGGCGGTGCGCGTCGCGACCTGCCAGCTGCAGGCGCGCCAGGTAGCCGACTACGACGAGTTCATGCGTGCAGTGCAATATTTCGTCGATGTCGCAAGCGATTACGAGGCGGACTTCATCGTCTTTCCCGAGCTCTTCACGCTTATGCTGTTGAGCTTCGAGGAGAAGGAACTCTCGCCCGTCGAGGCAATCGAGCGCTTGTCCGAGTACACCCCGCGGCTGCGTAACGACATCTCCGAGATGGCGATGCGGTTCAACATCAACATCATTGCCGGTTCGCATCCGACGCGGATGGAGGATGGCGACATCCACAATGTCGCCTACGTTTGCCTGCGCGATGGTGCGGTGCATGCTCAGGAAAAGATCCACCCCACCCCCAACGAGCGCTATTGGTGGAACATCAAGGGCGGCGACAAGGTCGAGGTGATCCAGACCGACTGCGGTCCGATCGGGGTGCAGATCTGCTATGACAGCGAGTTCCCCGAGCTGTCGCGGCGCCTGGCGGACGAAGGCGCGCGAATCATCTTCGTGCCCTTCTGCACCGACAGCCGCCAGGGCTACCTGCGCGTGCGCTATTGCGGCCAGGCCCGTGCGATCGAGAACCAGTGCTTCGTCGTGCTCAGCGGCAATGTCGGTAACCTGCCCAATGTCGCGAACATGGATATCCAATATGCGCAGAGCTGTATCCTGACGCCCTGCGATTTCCCCTTTGCCCGCGACGGAATCGCCGCCGAGGCGAGCGAGAATGTCGAGACGCTGACGATCAGCGACATCAATCTCGCCGATCTCAGCTGGGCACGCGCCGAAGGGACGGTGCGCAATCTCGCCGACCGCCGCTTCGACCTCTACCGGATCGAATGGGACGAGGACGGCAAGCACCCGGGCAAGCCCCGTCCGCGCCGCGAACCACTCGGCCCCGCGCATCCGGGTGGGGGTTAGCGCGGATCGCTTCGTGACAGCCTGACACGGCGCGGTTACGGAAGGTCCCATGGCATCGGCTGAATTCGCAAGTCCGGCAGTATCCGACGCGCTGGTCATCCTCGGCGCGGCCGGCTTGGTGATCCCGGTGTTCACGCGCTTCCGCGTGACGCCGATCATCGGTTTCATCCTGATCGGCATCCTCGTGGGGCCCTATGGCCTCGGGCGGCTGGTGTTCGAGCACCCCTGGCTCAATCACATAACGATATCCGATCCGGAGGCGCTGGAACCCTTTGCCGAATTCGGCATCATCCTGCTGCTGTTCACGATCGGGCTCGAGCTGAGTTTCAACCGGCTGTGGCAGATGCGCAAGCTTGTCTTCGGGCTCGGCGCGATGGAGCTGCTGGTGATCGGCAGCTCGCTGGCGATCGCCCTGTCGATGATGGGGCAGTTCTGGACCGGCGCGCTGGCGCTGGGCTTCGCGCTGGCGTTCTCGTCCACCGCCATCGTGCTGCCGATTGCCGGCACGCATTCACCGGTCGGCCGGGCAGCGCTGTCGATGCTGCTGTTCGAGGACATCATGATCGTGCCGATCATCTTCATCCTCGGCGCCATGGCCCCCAATGCCGCGGGCGAAGGCTGGGAAGGCATGCTCACCACGCTGTGGCAGGGCGGGCTGGTCATCGCCGCGATGATGATCCTCGGCCGCTTCGCCCTGCCCCGGCTGTTCGGGCAGGCGGCGCGCACCAAGAGCCCCGAACTGTTCCTTGCCGCGTCGCTGCTGGTGGTGATCGGCGCGAGCCTGGCCACCGCGGCGGTCGGACTGTCGCCGATCGTCGGCGCGTTGATCGCGGGCCTGCTGATCGCCGAGACCGAATACCACGCCGAAGTCGAAACGATCATGGAGCCGTTCAAGGGCCTCGCGCTCGGTATCTTCCTGATCACCGTGGGCATGAGCATCGACCTCCAGACGATCTGGGAGAATTTCGGCCTGATCGCGACAGCGGTGCTGCTGATCCTGCCTTTCAAGGCGCTGGTCACCGGGATGTTGCTCCGCATGATGGGGGCGCGGCGCAGCACGGCGGCGGAAACCGGCATTCTCATGGCCAGTCCGTCCGAAACGACACTGATCATTCTGGCAGCGGCCAGCTCGGCGCTGCTGATCCAGCCAGGCACCGCGCAGTTCTGGCAGATCGTCACCGCGATCGGCCTGACCGTCACCCCGCTGCTTGCGCGTCTCGGCCGGGTCATAGCCCGACGGGTCGAACCCGTCCCCGAACTGCCCGAGGATACGGCCGACGAACCCCGCGTGATCATCGTCGGCGCGGGCCGTGTCGGCCTGCTCGTCGCGCAGATGCTCACCGCGCATGACAAGCCCTATATCGCGCTCGATGCCGACCCGGACCTGATCGAAAGCGCCAAGCGCGGCGGTTTCCGCGCAACTTTCGGCGATGCCGCGCGCGGCGATTCGATGGACCGGCTGGGTATCGAGAACGCGCTGGCGGTGGTGCTGACGATGGACGAACCCGTTCTCGTGCAGCGCCTGGTAGCCAAGCTGCGCCGCGAACATCCCGACCTGCTGATCGTGTGCCGTGCGCGCGATGTCCAGCATGCGGCCCAGCTCTACCGCGCAGGCGCGAGCCACGCGGTACCCGAAACGCTCGAAAGCTCGCTGCAGCTGTCCGAGGCCGTGCTGGTCGATATCGGCGTCGCAATGGGCCCGGTGATCGCCTCGATCCACGAGAAGCGCGACGAGTTCCGCGGACAGATCGAGCAGGAAGGCGCGCTGGCCTACAAGCCCAAGCTGCGGACCAGTACGACCGAGGCTTAGCCGATGGCCACAAGGCTGGAATCCCGTTCGGATTGCACACGCTGCGCAGCGCTGTGCTGTATCGCCTACCCTTCCGAGGACATGCCTGGTTTCGCCGCCGCCAAGGAAGCGGGCCAGCCCTGCCCCAAGCTTGGTCATGACGGTCTCTGTACGATCTATGCGGACCGCGCGGAACAGGGCTTTGCTGGCTGCCTCCGCTTCGAATGCTTCGGCGCGGGGCAGCATGTCGTCCAGACCCTGTTCGAAGGGCGCGACTGGCGCGACGACCGGGAATTGCTGGGGCCGATGATCGAGACATTCCTCGCCATGCGCCCGGTGAGCGATCTGGCCTTCCTGGTAAGTCGCGCGCTCGCCAGCGGGCCCGATCCGGACACGATCCTCCGGCTCGAAGCGCTCCAGGCTGAACTGGCGGAAATAGCCGCGTCGCGCGAGACGCTGCGCGAATCGGCCCGCATTGCGAAGGCCCAATCCGACGTCAGGCAGGTATTTGCCGCGCTCGATCCGGATGCCCTGCGGAATTCATGAACTTCCGGCTGGCCCATGCGTTGGTGGGGCAAAGGAGAAAGACATGAGCAACCCCGACCCCACCAAGCCGACGCCGAACAGCGAGAAGTTCAAGCCGCAGAACGTGCAGGATCCGGTAAGCACGGTCGAACCGCCGACTGCCAATGCCGACAAGCCCGCCGATACGGGCGGTCAGGACCTCCCGCGCGGCAGCCAGTCCGAAGTCGGCCGCAAATCGCGCAACCGTAGCTAAGCAACCTATCCGGCGGAGAGTTTGCCGCGCACCGCGGCGATCGCTTCGTCGGCCTTGGCACCGTCCGGACCGCCCCCTGGGCCATGTCCGGGCGGCCGCCGCCGCCCTTCCCGCCCAGCGCCTCGACTCCGGCACGCACCAGATCAACTGCGCTGAAGCGTTCGGTCAGATCGTCGGTAACGGCCACTGCAAAGGCGCCCTTGCCATCATTAACCGCACAGATAGCGGCGATGCCCGAGCCGATCCGGCCCTTGGCCTCATCGAGCAGCGGGCGCAGGTCCTTCGGATTAAGCCCTTCAACCACCTGACCTGAAAATGTGACGCCCCCGACTTCTTCGTCGACGGGGCCGGATTCGCTCGCGCCGCCGCCACCGAGTGCAAGCGCGCGCTTGGCTTCGGCAAGTTCCTTCTCAAGCCGTTTGCGTTCCTCGACCAGTGCGGTGACGCGCGCCGGCGCCTCCTCGGGCGAAGTCTTGAGCGCGCCCGCGATGACCCGCACCGCTTCGTCGCGCGCGACAAGCCATTTGCGCGCTGCTTCGCCGGTCAGCGCCTCGATCCGCCGGACACCCGAACTGACCGCGCTTTCTGAAACGATCTTGAACAGGCCGATATCGCCGGTCGCCTTCACATGCGTACCGCCGCATAGCTCGACCGAATAATTGCGCCCTTCGCCGACCGTGCGGCCCATCGAGAGGACACGCACTTCGTCGCCATACTTCTCGCCGAACAGCGCCAGCGCGCCCGCAGCCACCGCATCGTCGGGTGTCATAAGCCGTGTGCCGACCTGTTCGTTGGCACGGATTTCCTCGTTCACCTCGACCTCGATCGCCGCGATATCGTCATCGCCGAGCGGCTTGGGATGCGAGAAATCGAAGCGGAAGCGGTCTTCGGAAACCAGCGAACCCTTCTGCGTGACATGATCGCCGAGGCGATTGCGGAGTGCGGCATGGACGAGGTGCGTCGCGGAATGGTTCGCCCGGATCCGGTCGCGCCGTTCGGCATCGACTTCCAGGTGAACCGCGTCGCCGACCTTGACCGAACCGCCGGTAATCCTGCCGACATGCGTGTGCAGCCGGCCCAGCGGCTTGTTGGTGGTCTCGACTGCGAATTCCAAACCTTCGGGCGTCCATATCCGCCCGGCATCCCCGGTCTGGCCGCCGCTTTCGCCATAGAACGGCGTCTGGTTGGTCAGAACGACCACCTCATCGCCGGCCCCGGCCGACTGGACCTGCGCACCGTCCTTGACGATCGCAACGACCTCGGCTTCGCCGGTGGTCGAATTGTAGCCCGTGAACTCGGTCGATCCCTGCGCATCGGCGATATCGAACCAGACCTCTTCGCTGGCCGACTGGCCCGAACCCTTCCACGCCGCCCGGGCAGCCGCCTTCTGCTGCTCCATCGCCGCATCGAATCCGTCCTTGTCGACGGTGATGCCGCGGCTGCGCAGCGCATCTTCCGTCAGATCGTAGGGGAAGCCATAGGTGTCGTAGAGCTTGAACGCGGTCTGACCGTCCAGCGTCCCGCCCTCGCCCATCGTGCCGGTTGCCTCGTCGAGCAGCTTGAGGCCCTTGTCGAGCGTGCGGCGGAACTGCGTTTCCTCGCGTTCGAGCACCTCTTCGATCAGCGCCTGCCCGCGTTGCAGTTCGGGATAGGCCTGGCCCATCTCGGTGACGAGAGCGGGCACGAGACGGTGCATCAGCGGTTCGCTCGCGCCGAGCAGGTGCGCGTGGCGCATGGCGCGGCGCATGATCCGCCGCAGGACATAGCCGCGGCCTTCGTTCGAAGGCAGGACGCCATCGGCCATCAGGAAGCTGGTCGAACGCAAATGGTCGGCGATGACCCGGTGGCTGGCAGTGCTGTCGCCTTCGGCCTTCACTCCGGTCAGCCCCTCGCTCGCCGCGATCAAATTCCTGAAAGTGTCGGTGTCGTAATTGTCATGCACCCCCTGCATCACCGCGGCGACGCGCTCGATCCCCATGCCCGTGTCGATGCTCGGCTTGGGCAGGTCGCCGACGATCTGGTCGTTTTCCTGCGTGAACTGCATGAACACGAGATTCCAGATCTCGACAAAGCGGTCGCCGTCCTCCTCGGGTGATCCCGGAGGGCCGCCCCAGATATGGTCGCCGTGATCGTAGAAGATCTCCGAACACGGCCCGCAGGGACCATCCGAGCCCATCGCCCAGAAATTGTCCTTTGTCGGGATACGAATGATGCGCTCGTCGGCGAAGCCGGTCAGCTTCTTCCACAGGTCGAAGGCCTCGTCATCGGTATGGTAGACGGTGACCAGCAGCCGGTCCTTGTCGAGGCCCCATTCCTCGGTCAGCAGCGTCCAGGCATGCAGGATCGCCTGCTCCTTGAAATAGTCGCCAAAGCTGAAATTGCCGAGCATCTCGAAGAAAGTGTGGTGCCGCGCGGTGTAGCCGACATTGTCGAGATCGTTATGCTTGCCCCCGGCGCGGACGCATTTCTGCGCGCTGGTGGCGCGCGGCGCGGGCGGGGTTTCGAGCCCGGTGAACGAGTTCTTGAACGGCACCATGCCGGCGTTAACGAACATCAGCGTGGGATCGCTGAAGGGGACGAGCGGCGCACTGGCGACTTCGGCATGCTCATGGCGTGCGAAATAGTCGAGGAAACTGCGGCGAATGTCGTTGGTCGAAGTCATGACCGGGCAGTTAGGCAATCGGCGCGCGGGCGACAAGCGCGAATGCCCGGCCAGGCTGTGCAGGAGAGACGATCAACCGGGTGCGCGGGCAGTCACGATCCAGCAGGCCGCGGGCAAGGACACCTGTCCATCGCGGTGATGGGCTTCGAGCAGTGCTTCCAGCTTCGCCAGCATTGTCGCGCGCGGAGCAGCCTCCAGCGCCGCTGCCGCGCGGGCGACCGGCCCGATGCGCTGGAAATAGGACAGCGCATCGGCGACCGCCTCTGCGCCCTCGCCGGCGACCATGCCGTAATCCACCGCTTCGAACGCGATATCGGTCCACCCGGACTGCGCGAGCAGGGTCTCGGTCCGTTCACCCCGCCCGAATGCGAACGGCCCGGGGGCTTCGGGGTCGGGCGCCGGTTCTTCGCCCGGCGGCGCGATCGATGCCAGTTCGCGCGCCCAGATATTGTCGGCGCGTTCGCGGAAGCAGGAAAAGGCGAGCCGCGCCCCGGGGGCCACCTGACCGGCAATGTGCGTGAAGGCCGCGGTGGGATCGGCAAAGAACATCACCCCGTGGCGCGAGACGACCAGGTCGGGCCTTTCAGCCGCGCCCGCATGCCAGTTGGCGGCATTGGCCAATTCGAAGCGAAGATTGGGCCGATCCTTGCCCCGCACCCGTGCGACCTGCAGCAGATCGTGGCTGATATCGACGCCGAGTACATGCGAGGATGGCGCGCCAGCAGCGAGTGCCAGGCTGATCTCGCCTGCGCCGCAACCGATATCGAGTGCCTGTGCGAACGGTCCACTGCGCGCGACCGCGAGCAGCTTTTGGGTCAGCGGTCCGAAACTGCGATCGGTGCGCTGCCATTCCTCGGCCCAGACACTGCCGACCTTGCCGGTCCATTCGGATTGATCGGTCATTGCACCTCAGATCTGGTAGTAATCGCGATACCACGCGACGAAGCGCCTCACGCCCTCGCGGATATCGGTGCCGGGAACGTAGCCGGTGAGCGATCGCAGCAGCTCGGCATCGGCCCAGGTCGCGGGGACGTCGCCGGGTTGCATGGGCATGAAGTTGCGCTTGGCCTTGGTACCCAGCGCGTCTTCTATCGCGGCGATCATGTCGCCGAGCTGGACCGGCTGCGAATTGCCGATGTTGACCACCCGCCACGGCGCGACCGGCGACAGGCTGTCGCCTTCGGCGATGTCCTCGGCCGTAGTGGGCCGTACGGGCGGAGTGTCGATCAGCCGCCGGACCGCTTCGACGAGATCCTCCACATAGGTGAAGTCGCGCATCATTTCGCCGTGATTGTACACGTCGATCTTCTCGCCCGCGAGCATCGCGCGGGTGAACTTGAACAGCGCCATGTCGGGCCGGCCCCACGGCCCGTAGACGGTGAAAAAGCGGAACATGGTCACCGGCAGGCCGAAGAGATGCGCGTAGGAATGCGCCATGGCCTCGCTCGCCTTCTTTGTCGCGGCATAGAAGGACATCTGGTGATCGGCCTTCATCGTCTCGCGATAGGGCATCTCGGTATTGGCGCCATAGGCCGACGAGGTCGAGGCGAGCAGCATGTGCTGCGGCGGATGCGCGCGGGCCGCCTCGAGCAGTTCGAAGGTACCGACCAGATTGCTTTCGAGATAGCTGCGCGGATTGTCGATTGAATAGCGCACACCCGCCTGGGCTGCGAGATGGACGACCACGTCGGGTCGATGTTCGGCAAAGAGATCGGCCAGGAGGCCTGGCGTTTCGATCGGCTCATTCGTCGCAGAAAAGCCGGCGTTCTGAAGCAGTTCCGCCTGGCGTCGCCGTTTCAGGTTCGGATCGTAGTAATCGGACAGTGAGTCGATGCCGACAACGCGGAAACCGTCGGCGAGCAGTCGCTTGCCGATGAAATAACCGATGAAACCCGCCGAACCGGTGACCAGCGCAGTCCGGCTCTCGCCCATCAATCGGCCCCGAACAGGTCGCGCGTGAAAACCTTGTCACGCACATCATCGATAGCCTCGTCGAGCCGGTTGGCAACGATGACATCCGCATCGGCCTTGAACCGTTCCAGGTCGCGCTCGACGCGGCTGCCGAAGAAGCTGTCTTCGTCCATCACCGGTTCGTAGACGATTACCTCGATGCCCTTGGCCTTGACCCGTTTCATGATGCCCTGGATCGACGACTGGCGGAAATTGTCCGACCCCGCCTTCATGACGAGGCGGTAAATGCCGACGGTCCGGGGGCTTCGCGCCACGATCTGGTCGGCGAGGTAATCCTTGCGGGTCCGGTTGGCATCGACGATCGCACGGATCAGGTTCTGCGGGACTTCCGAATAATTTGCCAGCAGCTGCTTGGTATCCTTGGGTAGGCAATAGCCGCCATAGCCGAAGGACGGGTTGTTGTAATGCCCGCCAATGCGCGGATCGAGACCGACACCCTCGATGATCTGCCGGGTATCGAGCCCGCGCGACAGCGCATAGCTGTCGAGTTCGTTGAAGAAGGCGACGCGCATGGCGAGATAGGTGTTGGCGAACAGCTTGATCGCCTCGGCTTCCTCGGCATTGGTAAGCAGCACCGGAACATCATCTTCCAGCGCGGGCTGCAGCAGCAGATCGGCGAACTGCTGCGCGCGCTCGGATCGTTCGCCGACGATAATGCGCGAAGGATGGAGATTGTCGTACAGCGCCTTGCCTTCACGCAGGAACTCGGGACTGAAAATGATCCGGTCGCTGGCGTGCCGCGCCCGCGCTTCGGAGACATATCCCACCGGAACGGTCGATTTGACGACGATCACCGCGTCGCTGTTGGCCGTCAGAACCTGTTCGATGACCATGTCCACCGCGGAGGTGTCGAAGAAATTGGTGTCGACGTCGTAATTGGTCGGCACCGCAACAATCGCGAATTCCGCCCCGGCAATGGCTTGCGCGGCATCGGTGGTGAACGCGAGATCGAGATCGTTGCGCCGTAAATATTGCTCGACCAGCTCATCCTGGATCGGCGAGCGGCGCTCGGTCAGCATGGCGACGCGTTCGGGCGAGACGTCGCAGCCAACCACGGTATTGTGCTGCGCGAGCATGATCGCGTTGGAAAGGCCGACATAGCCAAGGCCGAAAACGGCGATCTTCATCCAGTGTCCCGTCTGCTATTCCTGCCGCGAGCCGCGGTCATGCCCGCCTTCTGTGGGGATGCCCAGGCGATTGCAAGCCTCCGTGGTCCCGCACATCACCAGATGAAATAGGGCCCGCCGCGTTCGCGCGCGCGCTGCCATGCGGGCCGCGCATGAACCGCCTCGACGAAGCGTGCCAGCTTGGGCGCCTTCTCCGCATAGCCCTGCATAACCGCTATTTCTGCAGGAAAGCTCATCATCACATCCGATGCCGACCAGCCCTCGCCGCAGAAATGCAGATCATCCGAAATGTGCTCTTCGGCATAGGCGACATGCGCGGCGAGTTGTTCTTCCACGCGCGGCATCAGCGGGGCAGCGGCATCACCGAGGCGTCCCGCGTAGATCTTCAGCATCACGGGCACGAAGAAACTGCTTTCGCCGAACTGCATCCATTCGAGATGCCGGACATGCTCCTCGCTATCATGTGCGGGAAGCCAGTCCGCGCCGCCATGGCGTTCGCACAGATACTGGATGATCGCGCCGCTTTCGGCAACGCAGGTGCCGCCATCCTCGATGAGCGGCGATTTGCCGAGCGGATGCGCCTGCTTGAGTTCGGGGGGCGCGAGATTGGTTTCGGAATCGCGCTGGTAGGACACAATGTCGTAATCCGCGCCCAGCTCTTCCAGCAGCCAGAGTATCCGCTGCGAGCGGCTGTTGTTGAGGTGATGGACGGTAATCGACATGACAGCTCCCCTATTCGGCGATCTGCGCGCACCCTAGGGCGCTGCCGCGCACCTGTCGCCAGCCGAAAAGCGGAAAAGCCGGTGCGGCCATCGAGCGGCGCGCACCGGCTTTCCGTTCTGTCGGGAGCGCCGGGGGACAGTCCGGCTGGGACGCCGGCCAGGGGATGAAGGCCGACGCGCTCCCGCTTGAAGAGACTTCAGTCCTCGTCCGCGTCCGGACCGGTCATCATCTCTTCGGCGACCTCGTCGGTGCGGCCGCGAATTGCGGCTTCCAACTTGGCACACATTTCGGTGTTTTCGGTAAGGAACTTCTTGGCGTTCTCGCGCCCCTGGCCGATGCGGACGCTGTCGTAGCTGAACCAGCTGCCCGATTTCTCGACCACGCCCGCCTTGACGCCGAGGTCGAGAATCTCACCGATCTTCGAGATCCCTTCGCCATACATGATGTCGAATTCGACCTGTTTGAACGGCGGAGCGACCTTGTTCTTGACCACTTTCACACGAGTGGCGTTGCCGATCACTTCGTCGCGGTCCTTGATCTGGCCGGTGCGCCGGATGTCGAGGCGGACCGAGGCGTAGAACTTGAGCGCATTGCCGCCGGTGGTGGTTTCGGGGTTACCGTACATCACGCCGATCTTCATGCGCAGCTGGTTGATGAAGATCACCATACACTTGGAGCGGTTGATCGAACCGGTCAGCTTGCGCAGCGACTGGCTCATCAGGCGGGCCTGCAGCCCGACATGGCTGTCACCCATCTCGCCTTCGATCTCGGCGCGGGGGACCAGCGCAGCGACCGAGTCCACCACCAGCACGTCGATCGCGTTGGAGCGGACCAGCGTATCGGTAATCTCGAGCGCCTGTTCGCCCGTGTCGGGCTGCGAAACGATCAGTTCTTCGATGTCGACGCCCAGCTTCTTGGCATAGACCGGGTCGAGCGCGTGTTCGGCGTCGACGAAAGCGGCCGTGCCGCCCGCCTTCTGCGCTTCGGCGATGACATGCAGCGCCAGCGTGGTCTTGCCCGAGCTTTCCGGACCATAGACCTCGATCACCCGGCCCTTGGGCAGACCGCCCACGCCCAGCGCGATATCGAGCCCGAGCGAGCCGGTGGAAATCGATTCCACCTGCATGGCTTCCTTCTGGCCCAGCTTCATTGCCGAACCCTTGCCGAATGCGCGGTCGATCTGTGCGAGCGCGGCGTCCAATGCCTTCTGGCGGTCTGCGTTCACTTTCTTGTCCTCTACGAGCTTCAGACTTGCCGCCATGACACTACCTCCTGCGCTTGGCCAGAGCCGGCTACCGACTCTTCAACTGGCGCAGTATGTATCGGCTTTGTTCTAAAAGAACAAGTAGGGAACGAAATTAATTCCGCCAGCCCTATCCGCGCTGTTCGCTGAGCACTTCGGAAACCTTCGCATTGATCTGCTGCACGCTGAACGGCTTCGGGATGAAATGCATGTTCGCGATATCGATGTCATTGCGCAGCTGTTCTTCGGCATAGCCCGACATGAACAGGATCGGGATGTCGGGCTTAACCTTGCGGATTGCGCGCGCCATGGCCGGCCCGTCCATCGTCGGCATCACCACGTCGGACACGATCATATCGAACTCGGTATCGCCATTGGCTACTGCCGCCAGCCCCTCCTCGCCGTCGGCCGCGGTCGTCACGGTATAGCCCGCGCGCACCAGCGCACGTTCGGCCACCGCGCGGACCATGTCCTCGTCCTCGACCAGCAGCAGCTTGCCGCCGGCGGACCATTCGGTCGCCTTGGGTTCCTCGATTTCCTCGCTGCGCATGTTCGCGGGCAGCTCGCCCTTGTGCACCGGCAGGTACATGGTGAAACGCGCGCCGATCGGGGTGCCGTCGGGACCCTGCACATTATCGGCGAAGATGAACCCGTTCGACTGCTTGACGATCCCGTAGACTGTCGAAAGGCCCAGCCCGGTGCCCTTGCCCTGCTCCTTGGTGGTGAAGAAGGGTTCGAAGATCTTGTTGAGATGGCTTTCGGGTATGCCGCCGCCGGTATCCTGGACGATCAGCACGGTGTAGTCGTCGGCGGGCATGATATCGATGCCCATCTTGCGTACGTCGCGCGCGGATACGCGCCGCGTGGCGAGAGTGAGCCGCCCCTTCCAGTCCTGCTTGCCGCGCTTGAGCGCATTGGCCTGCATCGCATCGCGCGCGTTCACCGCCAAGTTGATGATGACCTGTTCGAGCTGCTGCGGGTCGGCCCGGACCGAACCCAGTTCGCGGTCGTGACGGACCGAAAACTCGATCTTCTCGCCCATCAGCCGCTTGAGCAGCTGGCTGACCTCGCTCACCACGTCGGGCAGCTGCAACACCACCGGGCGCAGGGTCTGCTGGCGGCTGAAGGCGAGCAATTGCCGCGTCAGGCTGGCCGCACGGTTGGAATTGGCCTTGATCTGCTGGATGTCGTCGTAATCGCTGTCGCCCGGCGTATGGCGCAGCAGCATCAGGTCGCAATAGCCGATGATGGCGGTCAGCACATTGTTGAAATCGTGCGCGACGCCGCCGGCAAGCTGGCCCACGGCCTGCATCTTGGTGGCCTGAGCCACCTGCCGGCGCAGGCGCTTTTCTTCCGAGGAATCGGAGATCGACAGCAGAACTGCCGCATCGCCGAGACCACGCACCCCGGCGAGGCCCATCGACACGGGTTCTTCCTTGTCGTTGGCCAGCCGCACCGCCATGTCGCCGCTGGCGGTCGCGCCCTTGGCGAAGCGGCGCACCGTATCGGCCATCGCCGCCTTGTCCTCCCCCACCACAAGGTCGGAGGGGAATTGCGGCAGCCCCCGATCGACGCGTTCGACCGCGCGCAGGAAAGCCTTGTTGGCGAACAGGAACCGCCCGTCGCGATCGGTTAGCGCGAGACCGAGCGACAGCGCCGAAAGCAGGGCTTCGAGCTGCGGGATCGCCGCCTTTCCATTGCTGTCCGTTCCCCCGCCGATACCCACCGAACTGTCGATCAGGAGCATCAACGAGGGCGCTTCGTCGGCATCGCTCAATCGCGGACTGGTAGGCGTATCGAGCGGGATATGGATCAGCGTCTGCGGCGAGCCCTGCTGTCCCTCGCGCGCGAAGAAGATGCGGTCGCGATCGTCCGAGCGCAGCAATTGCACGAATTCGAGCCCCGCGAGCGAATTGTCGCGGCTGCCGGTCGCGCGTTCGGCCAGTCCGGGGGTCGTTGTCAGAACGATACCATTCGGCGCGACCAGCGCGGATTCGATCCCCGCACGCGACATCAATTCGCCGAACGCACCCGACAATTGTTCGGAAAGGCCATCGTAAGTGCGTTCCTGGTGCATTTCGGAGAAACGCCACAGCAGATAGGCCTCGCCGCGGCCGATGCGCTCGAGTTGGAGCTCGTAGCTGGCGTCCGACCCAGTCAGGCGAATATCCTCGACCCGGGCTGATCCGTCGCGCCAGGCATTGCGCGTTCCCGCGATTACCGCCTCCTGCGTGTCCGGTTCGAACGCCAGATCGTATGGCGCCGCGGTGCTCTCGAACCACACCTCATATGACGAATTGGCGCAGACCAACCGGTTGGCGCGGTCGATGATTGCAATGGCGCGGCGGCGGTTTTCCATTGCCGCGCTGGTGATCGACCAATCGGTCTGCGCAATCTGCGCTTCGGCCGGCGGGCTCTTGAGCCGGGCGATGACCAGCAACATCAGCAGCACCGTGACCAGCGCCCCGCCATAGGCGAGCGCGACGGCCGATTCCGGCGTGCTCAGCCACACCAGGGCCACCGATACGGCCGCGGCCGCCGCCACGCCGAGCATGAGCGGCACAGGCGGCAGGGTCGATACCGGATGCTCGTCCTTGGCGATCATTCGCGCAGTTCCTCCGCTGTGCGCCGTACCATCGCGCGCAGCCTGCGCTTGCGCCGGTGCGCGACGACGAAGCGCCATACCACGCTGCTAACCAGATAGCCGAGCGCCGCCCCGACCAGTGCCAGGACGATGAAGCCGAAGATCGTCACGAGCACGGTGACCCCGACATCGGCGAACAGTTGGATGAACCAGGCCCAGCGCCCGCTGGTGATTTCTTCCTGCGCCGCGCCGCCGGTGGCTGCCAGATCGACCTTGAGCAGGAACGCGCCCAGCTTGTTTGCAACCACTGCCCAGAACGGGAAGGTGAAGGGATTGGTGATGAAGGTCACCAGCGTGGACAGCGGTACGTTGGCACGCGCAGGCAGCGCCATGAACGCGGCCAGGAAGATCTGTCCGACCGGAATGATGAAACTGGCGAACACGCCCAGCGCAACGCCGCGCGGCACGCTGCGGCGCGTAAAGCGCCACAGTTCGGGCGTCAGGAACCGGTGCGCGATCGGCTGGAGGTACTTGTTGCGCGCCATTTGCTCGCGCGTCGGCATGCGCAGGCGGAGCCAGTCCGCGAGTGCCGTTTTCGATCTACGCTTGCTCATTGCCACGCCCTTGCCATGCGCCGCCTCATTGGCGGTTGCAAGGGCGCGGCGGAAGGGGCTTGCGACGAATGCGGCATCACTGTCGATGTGGTTAACGCAAGCGCGCAATAAAAGGGCCCGCCGGCCCGCTCATCCACGATCGCGCATCAACCGTGCCTTGTCGCGCTTCCAGTCGCGATCCTTTATCGTCTGGCGCTTGTCATGCGCCTGCTTGCCCTTGGCCAGGGCCAGTTCGACCTTGGCCCGGCCCGTCGAGTTGAAATAGACCGACAGCGGGACCAGCGTCATGCCCTTGCGCTCGACCGCGCCGAACAGCTTCTCGATCTCACGCGCATTGAGCAGCAGCTTGCGCGGCCGGCGCGGCTCGTGATTCAGTCGGTTGCCGTGCGAATATTCGGGAATATTGGCATTCACCAGCCACACCTGCCCGTCGCGGACCTCGGCATAGCTTTCCTTGATGCTCGCCTCGCCCGCCCGCAGCGCCTTGACCTCGGTCCCCTGCAGCGCGAGCCCGGCCTCGAAGGTTTCCTCGACGAAATAGTCGAACCGCACGCGCCGGTTGTCGGCGACGGTCTTCTGCTTGTCGAAAGTGGCGGGTTTGGGGCGTGCCATAGGGTGGGCGCATGTAGGTGCTGGCGGGAGAAACGCCAAGCCCTTGAAGGTTGCCCCTTGAAACGCGCTGGGCACTTCGGCAGGATTATCGAACGTTTTCAGGGGGTCGTATGAAAGTATTTCCGCATTTCGCGGCGGCATTCGCCGCGTTTTCTCTCGCATTTTCCGCACCGAGTGTAGCCGCGCAGGAACAGGTCCCGCTGGCGGCTTTCGGCGCGCTTCCGGACGTCGAAGACGCCTCGATCTCGCCCAGCGGAACGAATATCGCAATTCTGCTGACGCATGAGGGAACCCGGCAACTGTTCTTCCTCGATTCGAACATGAAGCTGATCAGCCGCCTGACGGTCGGCGACGCCAAGGTGCGGTATTTCGATTGGGTCGGCGACGACCAGATCCTGCTCGTCACCGGCCAGACCGAAGATCTCCGGGGCTTCACCACCAACATGGCTGAATTCAACGTCGCCCGCCTGATCCCGGTCACATATAAGGGCGAGATCGAAACAGTCTTCGGCAGCTCGCGCGATTTGGTGGATGCGGTTTGGGGTAGCTATGGCACACGCTTCATCGACAATCGGTGGATGGCCTATTTCGGCGCGATCGAGTTGGAGAAGGCAGGCGGTGTTGCCAGCACCAACATGATCTGGAAGCACGGCCGCCGTTACCTCTATGGCGTCGACACCAGGGAGAACCAACCCACACGCGTTGCCACTGCCGCGCGCGAGGGCGTCTCGCGCGACTGGTTGCTGGACGCGCGCGGCGAAGTCGCTGCGATGATGGATGTCAGTGCCGATGACGGCGACTGGAGACTTGCTGGTCCGCAAGGTGATGTGATTGCCAGCGGCAATGAGCGCAATGGCCGCGTCGGCCTCGTCGGCCTCGGATATGACGGCACAACGGTCATCTATTCGGAGCGTGACGAAGACAACATCACCCAGTGGTACGAAGTCCCATTGGCAGGCGGTGTGGCCACGCCGTTCTTGCCGGATGAACGCGTCGACCGCCTGTATTGGGACGAGCGGACCGGCAATCTGATCGGCTATCTCGACCAGAAGAAGGGGCCCGTCTTCCGCGATCCCGCATTCCAGTCTGCGGCGACTGGCATTCGCAACGCCTTTGCCGATTTCGACATGCGGATGGTCGACTGGTCGCCGGACTTCAAGAAGGTCCTCGTCAGGACCAGTGGCAACAAGGACAGTGGCACCTGGTTCGTGGTGGACCTGACATCCGGCAAAGCCGACGCCATCGCCTACGAACGCAAGGAGCTCGGCCCCAATGAAGTCGGTGCGGTATCGACCGTCGAATATACGGCTTCGGACGGGCTTGAAATGGACGGTATCCTCACGCTCCCGCCGGGCCGTGAGGCAACGAACCTCCCGGTGGTAGTGCTCCCCCACGGTGGCCCGCATAGCTCCGATTCCGAAGCTTTCGATTGGTGGGCGCAGGCGTTTGCGTCGCGGGGTTACGCCGTGTTCCAGCCCAACTTTCGCGGATCGACCAACCGCGACGACGCTTTCAAACTGGCCGGCTACGGCGAATGGGGCCGGAAAATGCAGACCGACATATCGGATGGCCTCGCCATGCTGGCGGACAAAGGCATTGTCGATCGTGATCGCGCTTGCATCGTCGGGGCAAGCTATGGCGGCTATGCCGCGCTTGCAGGTGTCACGCTTCAGCAGGGCCTGTATGAATGCGCTGTTGCCGTCGCCCCGGTCAGCGATATTGCCGCGATGTACAACGAAGACACGCGCACGGCACAGAACCGGATTACGAAGAAACGGCTGCTCGACCAGCTCGGCCCGCGCGATCGCTGGGACGAAGTATCCCCGCGCCGGTTTGCCGACCGTGCCGATGCTCCGATCATGCTGATCCACGGCGAAGACGATACGGTCGTACCCTTCAGCCACTCGGACAAAATGGCGGATGCGCTGAAGGACGCAGGCAAGTCTTACGAGCTCGTCCGGCTGGAAGGCGAAGATCACTGGCTGTCGCTGTCGAGCACCCGGCTGCAGATGCTCGAAGCGGCCGTGGGCTTCGTCGAACGGCACAACCCGGCCGACTGACGGGTCCAGCGCAGCTGGCAAAAGCAATATGCGTCGGCAGGCGGGGCGCCATCTCTCTCTGCCGACGCATTGCTCGCTGATCTCGGTACTTTCCGGCGCGATTTTTGCTTGCAACGGTGCCCAAATCCAAACCGCCGCACGCGGAATTCTCTTGCCTTGCGCCGGTTTTGCATGGCGGGGGGCGCGCATGAGCAGCGACGATACCGGCGAAGCCTTCCGCCTTCACGACAAGACGATCATGCCGGGCACCTGCGCGACGGTCGCCATTCCCGTCAGCCAGCAGGTCACCGGGCTGGATGCGGCGCTGGCGCTGCGCGTCATGCATGGTTCGCGGCCCGGCCCCTGCGTCTTCGTCAGCGGGGCAGTGCATGGCGACGAGATCGTCGGCACGGCGATCATCCAGCGCCTGCTTACGCGGCTTGCCCCCGACATGCTTGCGGGGACAATCATCTTAGCCCCTGCGGTCAATATCTACGGCTTCGTCGCGCACAGCCGGTACCTGCCCGATCGCCGCGATCTCAACCGCAGCTTCCCGGGGGCAGAGCGCGGCAGCCTCGCCTCGCAGCTGGCGCATAGCTTCCTTACCCATGTGATCGACCGCTGCGCGCTGGGGATCGATATCCATTCGGCTGCAGTCCACCGTTACAACCTGCCCCAGATCCGCATCGCATCGGGCAGCCCCTACCTGTCCGAGCTGGCGATGGCCTTCGGCGCGCCGATCATCATCGAGAGCCCGCTACGGCCCGGTTCGATGCGCGCGCTCGCTGGAGACCGCGAGGTGCAGATGCTGCTGCTCGAAGCGGGCGAGGCGCTGCGCTTCGACCGCTTCTCGATCGAGACCGGCGTCGCGGGCGTGCTCCGCGTATTGGCACATATCGGGATGATCGATGCCGACGACGGGCTGGCCGAAGTGCACGTGCCCGTACGATCCAGCCGGTCGAGCTGGGTACGCGCGCCGCGCGGCGGAGTTTCGCACCGCGTCCGCAAATCGGGAGACATCGTGCGCACGGGCGACCTGCTGGCGCGCGTCGGCGGGCTGTTCGGCGAGGATCAGGAAGACCTCGTGAGCCCCAGCGACGGGGTCATCATCGGCCATGCGACGCTGCCGATCGTCAACCAGGGCGATGCGCTGTTTCACGTCGCCGCGGTCGACGCGCTCGACCATGCAGGCGACCATGCCGACAGCATCGTCGAGGCGCTCGCCGTCAGCGATCCGCCCTTCCCCGCCGCACCCATGCTCGACGAGGACGAAGTCTTCTAGACCAGCCCGGCGATTTCCAGCGCCTCGTCCACCGCCTTGCGGCTCGCCTCGCTCGCATTGCACAGCGGCAGGCGGACATCGGGCGAGAACCAGTCGTGCACGCGGCTGAGCGCATATTTGACCGGCGCCGGGCTGGCGTCTGAAAACATTGCGTAATGCAGCGGGAACAGGCGGTCGTTGAGCTCGCGCGCTCTCGCCAGTTCGTTGGCGGCGATGGCCTCGTGAAACTCGGCGCACAGCGCGGGGGCGACATTCGCGGTCACCGAAATGCAGCCCGCACCGCCCGCGGCCGAATGCGGCAGCCACAATTCGTCATTGCCCGACAATTGGCAGAACTCGCTGTCCAGCCCCATGCGGTGGTCGGCCACCCGCGAAAGGTCGCCGCTGGCGTCCTTGATCGCCACGATCCGGTCGGGGTGCATGCGGACGAGTTCGACCACGGTCTCATCCTCAATGTCGGTCACCGTCCGGCTGGGCACGTTGTAGAGCACGATCGGCAGATCGCTGTTTTCCGCCAGATAGCTGAAATGGGCAATCAGGCCGGCCTGGCTGGGCCGGTTGTAATAGGGGGCGACGCACAGGCCCGCGGCAGCCCCGGCCTTCTTGGAAAACTGCATGTGCATCAACGCGTTGCGCGTGTCGTTCGATCCGCAACCGGCGATGACCGGCACGCGCCCGGCGGCCTGTTCGATGCACACTTCGACCACGCGGTGATGTTCCGCATTCGACAGCGTCGAGGTCTCACCAGTGGTGCCGCAGGGAACCAGCGCCTTGCTGCCGTTGTCTATCTGCCAATCGACCAGCTTGCGAAAAGCGGCTTCATCGAACGATCCGTCGCGAAAAGGAGTCGCCAGAGCCGGAATCGAGCCTGAGAACATTTACGGTGGTCCTGCGTTAGGGGTATGAAACAAGGCGATTTTCGGCGCATGTGCGCCACAATTCATTCAGCGCCTGATAAGGAGGGGCCGGGCACTATGTCCAGCATGGGACGAAAAACTATTTACTCGATCGCACTGATGGCCGGTACCGCACTGGCATTCCCCGCCACCGCGCAGGCGCAGGAGGCCGGTCGCAGCAGCCTCGTCGCGCAGCAGCCGGGTCAGATGGACCAGGCGGTTGGCCAGTGGGAATATCTCACCGCGCGCGACGACCTGCCCTTTGCCTCCTATGCCGGGTTCATCACCTCCTACCCCGATTTCCCCAAGCAGGAACTGCTTCAGCGCCGCGCCGAGGCAGCACTCGACGAGGAAGCGCCCTCCCCGCAGGACCTCGTCGGTTTCTTCGACCGTCATTCGCCGCTTACCAACAGCGGCCGCGCGCGCTACGCGCTCGCGCTGGCCTCGCTTGATCGGCCCGAAGCGCTCGAAGTGGCACGCGAAGCCTGGCGCAGCGGCACCATGAGCGGCCCTGCCGAGCTTTACATGCAGGGCCTGTTCGGCAGCCGTTTCGCGCCGGAGGATCACGACGCCCGGATGGATGCGCTGCTGTGGCAGGGCAATTACGAGGCTGCCTCGCGTCATGTTATGCGGGTATCCCCCGCCTATCGCGACACGGCGCAGGCGCGGCTGGCGCTGCTGCAGGGCAGCACGCCGCAGCAGGCAGGTTTGCGCCTTCCCGCCGATGCGATGCGCGATGCCGGCTATGTCTACAATCTGACGCGCTACTACCGCAACTCCGGCCAGCCCTATGAGGCGGTCAACCTGCTTGCCAGCCGCGCCGCCTTCACCACCCCCGCTTTCGACGGGACGCAGTTCATCAGCGAAGCGCTCGCGGTCGCCAAGAGCGCAGGCGCGACGCAGGCGGTCAGCATCGCATCGAAGGTCGACGATGTGTTTGCGCCGGGCACCGATATTTCGGACGGCTCCTTCACGCTGCGCGACAAATATACCGACCTGATGTGGCTGGGCGGCACCAAGGCGCTCTGGTCGCTGGGTGACGGCGCGCAGGCCGCACCGCTGTTCTATCGCTATGGCACCGCCGCGAAGACTCCGCTGACCCGCTCGAAGGGTTTCTACTGGGCGGGCCGCGCCGCAGCGCGCGCGGGCGATACCGAAGGCGCGCAGCGGTACTGGGCCATGGCTGCCGACTATCCCGATTGGTATTACGGCCAGCTGGCGCTGAGCGAGCTCGGGCAGCCGATGCCCGGCTTTGCTACGGTTCCGGCAGCCGACAGCGCCAAGCGCGCCGCGTTCGAAGCCGATCCGCTTACCGGTGCGCTACGGGCGATCGCGCGCAATCGCCGCGACTGGCGGACCGAACGTGCTTTCTTCGAGGCGATCGCGGACAAGGCCGACACGCCTGAGCAGATGGCGCTGGTCGGGCAACTCGCTCGCGATACCGGACTGAACGAAATGGCGGTCGTCGCGGGTCTGGTCGCCGGCGAACACGGTCTCGAAGGGTTCGAATGCATCGGTTATCCGACGGTCGAAACGCATGCAGGCGCCAATTGGACGATGGTCCACGCGATCGCGCGCCAGGAAAGCGAGTTCGACCGCAACCGCGTAAGCCATGCCGGTGCGCGCGGCATGATGCAGCTGATGCCCGGCACGGCCCGCGAAGAAGCCGGGAAGATCGGCGTGCGCTACATGTCGGCCAATCTGACCGAGAGCCCCAGCTACAATATCCGGCTGGGCGATGCCCATTTCGCCCGGTTGATGGACCGCTATGGCGGGGCCTATCCGCTGGCCATTGCCGCCTACAACGCCGGCCCCGGACGGGTGAACGAATGGCTCCGGCTCAACGGCGATCCGCGCACGGGCGCAGTCGACTGGGCGACTTGGATCGAACAGATCCCGTCCAATTTCGAAACGCGCTATTACGTCATGCGCGTCATCGGGAACGCAGTCAGCTATGCCAATATGCATCCTGACAAGTCGGCGGGTTACGAACGTGATATTCGCAATTACCTGCCAGGCTGATTTGCGCTAGGGGCGCATGCTCCATGACGCCTAAATCCAATCCCGTCACGCCCGCCGGCTATGCCGCGATGAAGGCGCGCTACGACCATTTGCTTGGCACCGAGCGACCCGAAATCGTGGAGATCGTCAGCTGGGCGGCAGGCAATGGCGATCGCAGCGAAAACGGCGATTACCTCTACGGCCGCAAGCGTATGCGCGAAATCGATCGCGAACTGGCGCATCTCGCGCGGCGGCTCAAGGCCGCTCGCGTTATCGATCCCGCCGACCAGCCGGACACCTCGCGCGCCTTTTTCGGCGCCACGATTACGCTGGCCGACGAAGATGACGTGGAACGCATCGTGACGCTGGTGGGCGACGACGAACAGGATGCCGGCACGGGCCGGATCGGCTGGTCGTCCCCGCTCGCGCGCGCGCTCAAGGGTGCAGCGATCGGAGATCTGCGCAGTGTCCGGCTGCCCGGTGGGGTGAAGGAATGGGAGATCGTGGCGATTTCCTATCCGCTAGCCCGCGAACATGCCGGGGCCTAGCTTGATCACGCGCAGCGCCATAAGGCTGGCGCTAACCATGCGCCGAACGCTGTTCCAGACCTGCCCTTCTTCGAAGCCGTTGCGGCTTCGCGCCGTCCTGTTCGCCATGATCGCGGGGCTGGCGCTGACGACGCCCCTGTCCGCGAAGGACAGCCTGGGCGTATTTTCCGACTGGGGCGCGTTCCGCGATGCCGCCGTGCCGCGCTGCTATGCCATCGCCATGCCCGCGGCCAGCAGGCTGCAACGCGATTTCGAACCCTTCGCCACCATCGGCACCTGGCCGCGGCGCGGCCTTCGCGGGCAGGTCCATTTCCGGCTTTCTCGCAAACTGCGGCGCGATTCCTCGATCACCGTGTCGATCGGCGGCAAGCGTTTCGAACTGACCGGCGGCGGCGGCGATGCCTGGGCAAGGGACCGCACGATGGATGCGGCGATCGTTGCGGCCATGCGCTCTGCAGACCGGATGGTAATCCGCGCCACCGATACGCGCGGACGGCGATTCTCGAACACCTACTCGCTGGCCGGGGCGGCCACTGCGATGGATGCCGCCACGCTCGCCTGCGCGCGCCGCTGATACGAAAAGGCCGGGAAGCGCATGACGCGCTCCCCGGCCCTCGATCAGATCGGTCGGGCGCGCTTAGAAGCGAACGCCGAGACCGGCCATGATCTGGTGACGGTCGAGATCGACGTCGAAACGGTCGCTGTCGGCCAGGTCGCCGTCAAAATCGACTTCGCCTTCGCTGTAGTTCGAATAGCGATATTCGACATTCATGAAGGTGCGCGGGTTGATCGCATATTCGAGCCCCGCACCGGCACGCCAGCCGTCGAGATCGAAGTCCTCGTTATATTCGGTCGTGCCGTCATTCGCGAGGATGTTGAGCTTGGCGTTGGTGTAACCGCCCTTGGCGTAGAGCAGCAGGTCCGGTCCGACCTTTGCACCGGCGCGCGCGCCGAGGAACAGGTCACGGCCCGCTTCGACCTGGCCGAAGCCGAAGCCTTCGAAATCGCCGTTCACGAATTCGGTCTTGGCGGTGGAATCGGTCAGTTCGGCCTCGAGGCCGATGACCGCATTGCCGAGATCGTAATCGTAACCGACCTGGACGCCGTATACGAGGCCGTCGATCGACTGATCGTTGTCCGCATTGGCGTCGTCATCGACGCTGCTGCCTGCCTTCAGTGCGTCATAACCGGCGACGCCCTGGATACGGAAGCCATCGAAGCTGCCGGTGTCCTGAGCCATTGCAGGTGCCGAGAAGGCGACCAGCGAACCAGCAACGAGCAGAGTGGAAATCTTGTTCATGTGCGAACTCCGTTTGATTGACCCGCAGCTTTTGCGCTGCGTGGACCGGGAAAACGGCGCGAAAGCCGAAAGAGTTTCATTAACCTCACACAACACGAAGTTGTGGCATTTTGAACACATGTTGCGCGATCAGCTGTGATTGATGCGCGATGAACGGAATGAGCCGCTTGCTCCGCGCGCTCTCCCCTCGCCTGTGTGATCGTCGGCAGCGAAAGCGCAGTGCCTCGCGCTGTGCTTTGCTTTCGCGCCGATTGTCCCTATATGCGCCGCTCCCATGGCCGATACGACACTCATGAGCATTCCCGGGCAGGTTGACCCGGTTCCCGTTGCGCGTGAAATCACGCCCCGCCCCGACGGCCGCGTCGATCTGATCGGCTTGCCGAAGGACCAGATCACCGCGCTGTTTGCCGAGGCCGGGCTCGATGCCAAGCAAGCCAAGCTGCGTGCCAAGCAGGTGTTCCACTGGCTCTATCATCGCGGCGTGACCGACTTCGAGGCGATGACCGATATCGCCAAGACGATGCGGCCGTGGCTTGCCGAGCGCTTCTACATCGGCCGCCCCGAGGTGGTCGAAGCGCAGCATTCGTCCGACGGTACGCGCAAGTGGTTGCTCAAGACCCCCGACGGCCATGAATTCGAGATGGTCTTCATTCCCGATGCGGACCGCGGCACGCTGTGCGTATCCAGCCAAGTGGGCTGCACGCTCAATTGCACCTTCTGCCACACCGGTACGATGAAGCTGGTGCGCAACCTGACGCCGGGCGAAATCGTCGGTCAGGTGCTGCTTGCCCGCGACGCTCTGGGCGAATGGCCCAAGGGGTCGATGGCGGGTCTCGATACCGAGGAGGACAGCAGCGAATACCGGTCGGATGGCCGCCTGCTGACCAACATCGTGATGATGGGAATGGGCGAGCCCCTCTACAATTTCGACAATGTGAAAGGCGCGCTCAAGCTGGTGATGGACGGCGCCGGGCTGGCGCTGTCGAAGCGCCGGATCACGCTGTCGACCAGCGGGGTCGTCCCCGCAATGCAGCGCTGCGGCGAAGAGATCGGCGTGAACCTCGCGGTCTCGCTCCATGCGGTGACCAAGGAAGTGCGCGACGAGATCGTGCCGATCAACCGCAAATACGGTATCGAGGAACTGCTCGAGGCCTGCGCCGCCTATCCCGGCGCAAGCAACGCCCGGCGGATCACCTTCGAATACGTCATGCTGCGCGACAAGAACGATTCCGACGAGGATGCGCATGAGCTTGTCCGGCTGATCAAGCATTACAAGCTGCCCGCGAAGGTCAATCTGATCCCGTTCAACCCGTGGCCCGGCGCGCCCTATGAATGCTCGACGCCCGAGCGGGTGAAGCGCTTCTCGGAAATCGTCTTCGACCACGGCATCAGCGCACCGGTGCGCACCCCGCGCGGGCGCGACATCGATGCCGCCTGCGGCCAGCTCAAGACCGCGGCGGAAAAGAAGAGCCGCGCCCAGCGCGATCGCGAAGCCGCTGCGGCAGAGGTCGCCGCGGGATGAGCGCCGACGCCGCGACGATCGCCTATTACCAGGCGAACGCGGCGTATTACACTTTCAGCTTCGGCCAGGCGCCCAGCCACCACCTGGATGGCTTTCTCGACCGGCTCGATCCCGGAGCGCGCGTGCTCGAACTGGGTTGCGGCGCAGGACGGGATTCCGCCCGGATCGCCGAGCGCGGCTTCGATCTCGATGCGACCGATGGCACGCCCGCAATGGTGCGCAAGGCCAATGAACGCTTCGCCGTGGGTGCGCGGGTGATGCGCTTCGACGAGCTCGATGCGGTGGATGCCTATGACGCGGTCTGGGCGCATGCCTGCCTGTTGCATGTCGCGCGCACGGACCTGCCCGCGGTGCTGGCCGCCATCCATGATGCGCTCCGTCCCGGTGGCTGGCATTTTGCCAATTACAAGCTCGGAACGGGCGAAGGCCGCGATCCGCTGGGGCGGCTGACCAATTTGCCCGGCGAGCCATGGCTCGAGAGCGCCTATCGCATGGCGGGGTTCGCGATCGTCGACACGGTTTGCTATCGCGGCAAGGGTGCCGACGGCGTCCAGCGCGACTGGGCGGCCTTTACCCTGCGCAAGGAGCCTGCATGAAAATCGATGTCAACGCGCTGTGTGCCGGACAGCCCCAGCCCTTTAACGGCGCCGAGATGAGCGCGATCGACAAGCGTCCCCTGGCAGGAACCGTCGCGATCCGCAGTTTCGGCCTCGCAGGGGACATGGTGGCCGATACCGAACATCATGGCGGGCCGGATATGGCGGTGCACCATTACCCGCGCGACCACTATGCCGAATGGGACGCGTGGCTGGGCGGACACGACGTGCTTTCGCGCCCCGCGGCATTTGGCGAGAACATCGTTGCGGAGGGTCTGACCGAGGACGCGGTCCATATCGGCGACCGTTTCCGGCTGGGCAGCGCGCTGCTGGAAGTGAGCCAGCCGCGCAAACCGTGCTGGAAAATCGAACATCATTTCGGCCGCAAGGGCATGGTCGCGCGCATCGTCAAGCAGCACAATTGCGGCTGGTATTACCGGGTGATCGAAGAAGGCGCGGCGCAGGCCGGCGATACGCTCGAACGTGTCGAAATCGGACATGCGGTGTGGAACGTCGCGCATGTGTTCGCCAAGTTCTACGATCCGGCGCACAAGCCCACGCGCGAGGAATGCGAACAACTGGCTGCGCTCCCCCGTTTGAGCGATGAACTGCGCGGCGAGGCGCGCGCACGGCTCCAAACCTAACGCTTTATCGCGAGATATTGCACGGTCTGTCGCGTTATTCCCAGTTCGGCGTCCCGTTCATCACAGGTTGTGGACCCGGCGCCATGTCTCGCCGTTCCCGAACCGACACAATCGCCGAACGGATACGACAATGAAGAAACTCACCCTCACCCTCGCCGCCGGAGCGCTTGCCTTTACGGGTGCCGGCCTTTCCGCCCCGGCCGCTGCGGACCCGCCCTCCTGGGCCCCCGCCCACGGCAAGCGCGCCAAGGACCGCGTCTACGACGACCGCGGACGCTATTACGAACCGCGCCGGATCAGCCGCAGCGACCGCATGTGGCGCGGCGGTGACGGCCGGTATTACTGCAAGCGCGACAACGGCACGACCGGGCTGGTGATCGGCGCCGGGGTCGGCGCGCTTGCCGGACACGAGCTTGCCGGCAACGGCGATCGCACGCTCGGCGCAATACTCGGCGGCGCGGTCGGCGGGCTCGTCGGTCGCGAGATCGACCGCGGCAGCCTGCAGTGCCGGTAACCGCCTGATCCACTCCTGATCCAGCCCCCTTCCGATCCCTCGGGGGCTGTGCACGAGGCGCGTCGCCACCCTCCCCTCAGGTGGCGGCGCGCCTTTTTTGGTGCGCGCGGCGCTATGGTCGTAGGCGATGACTGATCCCAGGCCAGCAGTGCTCGTAACCGGTGGAGCAAGACGGATCGGTGCCGCCATCGCGCGCCGCTTTGGCGCGGCGGGCTGGCATGTCGTGATCCACTACGGCTCCTCGCGCAGCGAAGCCGAACGCCTTGCCGAAACGTTGCCATCGGCGGAATGCCTCCAGTGCGACCTTGCCGATGGTGATGCGGCGGTGGCGATGGTCGAAACGCTGGCGCAGCGGCTGGGTGACTGGCGCGCACTGGTCAATTGCGCGGCGATATTCGACCCGGACCGGGTGACTGCGCTCGATCCGGAAACCAATGCGCGCACGATGCAGATCAACGCGCGCACCCCGACACGCATGGCTCAGGCCTATCTTGCCGGGGCGCAGGCCCCGGGCGGGCGGCGGGTCATCCAGCTGACCGACCAGAAGATGGCCAATCCCAATCCCGATTTCTTCAGCTACACCATGAGCAAGCATGCGGTCGCAGCGACCGTGCCGATGCTCGCGATGGGTGCGGCGGGCGCGCGCGACCGGGTCTATGCGTTGGCGCCAGGCGCGATCCTTGCCAGCCACGACCAGAGCGAGGAGGAAACCGAGATTTCGCACCGGATGAACCTGCTGGGCCGCAAGACCGGCGCCGACGAAGTGGCCGATGCCGCGCTGTTCCTTGCCGCTGGCCACCTCGCCAGCGGGCAGACGCTGTATATTGACAGCGGCCAGCACCTGCTGTCGCAGCCGCGCGACGTGATCTACCTCGCGCGCGCGGGGCAGGCAGCGTGAAGCGCCACGCGCTCAGCACCCGTCTGTGGCACTGGCTCAACCTGCTGTGTGTGGTCGTGCTGTTCATGTCCGGGCTGACGATCTCCAATGCGCATCGCCGGCTGTACTGGGGCGACTGGGGCTTTGCCCCCGAACAGGCGTGGCTGGCAGTGCCGCGCTTTCCCGACTGGATGACCATTCCGGGCTATTACAGCCTCGCAGTCGCGCGCGACTGGCACATATTGATGGCGTGGCCCTATGCGCTGGGCTTGTTGTTCATGTGGGTCGCCATGCTTGCCAATCGGCACTTCGTTCGCGACATCGCCACTCGCCGCAGCGAATGGCGTCCCGCTGCGATATGGCGCGATGTCCGCGCGCACCTGCGGCTCGAGTTCGATCACGGCGCGGGAAAATACAATTTCCTCCAGAAGCTCGCCTACGGCCTTGTACTGGGGGTGTTCCTGCCGATGATGGTCCTGACCGGCATCGCGATCAGCCCGGGGATGGAACCCACCTTCGGCTGGCTGGTCGAAGCGATGGGCGGCCGGCAATCCGCGCGTTCGCTGCACTTTATCTTCGCTTTCGCACTGGCGGGATTTTTCGTCGTCCATGTCCTGCTGGTCCTGCTGTCCGGCCCCATCGGACAGATGCGCGCGATGATCTCCGGGGGCAGCCAGGCATGAAGCGGCGCAATTTCCTCGTCACCCTGGGTGCGGCTTTCGTCGCCGGATGCAACCGGGTGGCCGATAGCCAGCCGGGCCAGGCGTTGCTGGGCGCAGCGGAGAAATGGCACGAGAGCGCCCATCGGCTGCTGACCGACCGCACCGCCCTAGCGCCCGAATACCCGCGCAGCGCCATTTCGCCCTATTTCCGCGGCAATGGATCGACCGATCCGCAAACGGGCGGCTATCCGGCGCATGCGGAGGAAGGCTTTGCCAATTGGCGACTGACCGTCGGCGGGCTGGTCGAAACACCGCTCAGCCTGAGCATGGAGAATATCCGGCGGCTGCCGCAGCGCACGCAGATCACGCGGCACGACTGTGTCGAGGGGTGGAGCGCGATCGGCGAATGGACCGGACCGCAATTGTCGCTGCTGCTCGACGCTGCCGGTCTGCGCGAGGAAGCACGCTTCATCGTCTTCCGCTGCGCCGACAATCTCAACGGCCAGGACTATTACGAAAGCGTCGACCTGATCGATGCCTACCACCCGCAAACCATCGTGGCGCACCGGCTAAACGGGGAACCGCTTCCCATCCGCAATGGGGCGCCGCTGCGCATGCGGATCGAGCGCCAGCTGGGTTACAAACACGCCAAGTATCTGACCGGGATCGAAGCCGTCGCCAGCCTCGACGATATCGGGCTCGGCAAGGGCGGCTACTGGGAAGATCGCGCCGGCTACCAGTGGTATGCGGGGATCTGATCAATCGGGATAGCGGCGCTTCATCGCTTCCCAATCCGTCCGGATCATCTCTTCGAGCACTGCGAGGTCGATATCGGCCAGCTTGTTCACATAGAGGCAGCTCTTGCCGCGCGCATGCTTGCCCAGCCGCTCGAGCGAAGCGGCGTGGCGACCGCCCGTTTCCTCGTCGCAATAGCCGCCCATCAGATACAGCGAGTGCCGTGCCTTGCGCGGGCTGAAACCGGTCCGCATCCAGTGCACTGCGCGCCCGCTCGCGTAGGTCGTGCGATAGGCGCCATATCCGATGATGCTCGGTCCCCACATGCACGGCTCTTCCCCGGTGACGCGGCGAAAAAGCGCGTCGAGCTGGCGCGCTTCCTCTCGCTTGCGCGCGGGCTCGACCGTGGCGAGAAAATCGGCCGGGTCCGTTTCGCGGGGCTGCGTCTTTGGCTCGGCCATCCAAGTTCTCCCTGTCTGCCTGCAGGCGTAGTCTGGCACTTTGGCGGCATGCTGGAAAGCCGCTGACGCTACGCATCTGGTTGATTCCAGCTGGTTGGACACCCACATTCGCCCGGAAAGGAAAAAGTCATGGCAGGTGGTTGGGCGCGCGACGGCGCGGTACAGGACCAGATCGACGACACTATTTCCGACGCGGTCAGCGCCGCACGGTCGCGCATGCCCGTGGGCGAAAGCGAACAGTGGTGCATCGAATGCGGCGAGGGAATCCCCGAGCGGCGGCGTCAGGCGCTGCCGGGCGTGAAGCGCTGCGTCGAATGCCAGTCGGGTCTCGATGCCAGCGCGCGCAGCACGGGGATCAACCGCCGCGGCAGCAAGGACAGCCAGCTTCGCTGAACGCTTTTCCACGTGATACTCGGTGTGGCCCCGCGCTCGCTGCCGGGTCAGGCGCCCCCTATCCGCCCTCCTCGGCCTCAGGACGCGGCCAAGACATCGGCGCATGTCCGCTTGTTGCCGCCAAAGCGTGAATCGATTGCCTAGAGCCCCCTCGCCCTGCTAGCGGCGCGCCTCGAACAGTGAAGGTGCCCCAATGTCCGATATCAAACGCGTCGTCCTCGCCTATTCCGGTGGTCTCGATACCTCGGTCATCGCCAAGTGGCTCGAGGTCGAGCGCGGGCTCGAAGTGGTGACCTTCACCGCCGATCTGGGACAGGGCGAGGAAATCGAACCCGCGCGCGAGAAAGCCCGTGCAATGGGCATTCCCGACAAGCACATCTACATCGAGGACCTGCGCGAGGAGTTCGTGCGCGACTTCGTCTTCCCGATGATGCGTGCCAATGCCCGGTATGAAGGCGACTACCTGCTCGGCACCAGCATCGCGCGGCCGCTGATTTCCAAACGCCTGGTCGAAATCGCGCGGGAAACCGATGCCGATGCGATCGCGCATGGTGCCACGGGCAAGGGCAACGACCAGGTCCGCTTCGAACTCTCGGCCTATGCACTCGACCCGGACATCACGGTCATTGCCCCGTGGCGCGAATGGGACCTGACCAGCCGCACCGCGCTGATCGCATGGGCGGAAAAGCACCAGATCGCTGTGCCCAAGGACAAGCGCGGCGAAAGCCCGTTCTCGACCGATGCGAACCTGCTGCACACCTCGTCCGAAGGCAAGGTACTCGAGGATCCGTGGGAAGAGACCCCAGATTACGTCTATTCGCGCACCGACCATCCGGAAAACGCGCCCGACACCCCCGAATATATCGAGATCGGTTTCGAGAAGGGCGACGGCGTCTCGCTCGACGGCAAGACCATGAGCCCCGCCACGCTGCTCGCCGCGCTTAACGACCTTGGCCGCAAGCATGGCATCGGCCGGCTAGATCTTGTCGAGAACCGCTTCGTCGGGATGAAAAGCCGCGGTATGTACGAGACGCCGGGCGGCGAGATCTACGCCCGCGCACATCGCGGGATCGAACAGATCACGCTCGACCGCGGCGCCGCGCACCTGAAGGACGAACTGATGCCGCGCTATGCCGAGCTGGTCTACAATGGCTTGTGGTTCAGCCCCGAGCGCGAAATGCTGCAGGCGGCGATCGACCTCAGCCAGGAGAAGGTTTCGGGCACCGTGCGGCTCAAGCTGTACAAGGGCAATGCCATGGTGGTCGGCCGCAAGTCGGACGACACGCTCTATTCCGAAGCGCATGTGACGTTCGAGGACGATGCCGGCGCCTACGACCAGCAGGATGCGGAAGGCTTCATCAAGCTCAACGCGCTGCGCCTCAGGCTGCTTGCCAAGCGCGATCGCTGACTGCGGACCTGCTTCGGAGCAGGTTTGCGGCAGCCGGTTGAGTTGTCCACTATCCTCCACAGCGAAAAGCTGGAAAAGTGGAAAACTTGCCCGTCCGGCGCTGGACGAATCGTTCGACCGGGCGCAGCTTTCATCTAACGGAACGGCTTGGAAAGCCAACGCGATCAGGGCTTAACGGCTTGAAATCGCTTTAGAATTCCACACCGGAAAGACATGGGGAATGCTGTCCATGTGTTTCCAGAGGCCGTATTGCGGAAGGCGCAAGCCCGCAGCAAGACGGTCGATGACGGAAGCGCAAAGTTCATTGTCCATGGATCGGGCTGATCCGGTCGAATGCCGAGGAGGCGGCGCAGCTGACGGTTTCATACCCGATCCGCGCCCCTCTGCTCGAGGCTTCGGCCAGTAACGGAAAGCCGGATCGCGGCACCGCCCGGCGAAGGCCGGCTCGGCAAGGGAAGCGAGGGCTTCGGCCTGACGCACCCCGATGGGCCTGCTGGAGGGCGAGGTCGGATGCCGGTGCGAGCGCCGGTGACGGATCCTTCCGCCCCTGTCTCAGGACAGGCTGGAAGGACAGGCACTGGATGCCAAGTGCTTGTCGCAAGGCAAGTCCACGCATCGGTGAGAGTGGGGTCGGCAGCGATGCCGGCCCCTTTTGCATTTGCGGGGCACCGCCGATGGGCGAACCCGGAAGTTTCCGCCCGGCATCGCGAGACACGACGAACTGTGGCGCCAATGGGGCAACCGGCGCCCGCCGGTGGGACTCGCCCGTTTCTATCGCCTATATCCCCGTGAACCGAACGGGAGGTCCGATCATGGTCAATCGCGCGCTGCGCAGCATGGTGATACTTGCCGCACTTGCCATGCCGGCCACTGCCGCGCAGCCGCAGGAACGCACACATGCGGCTGGCGGGCAGCCGGCCTTCGAGACCAGCTTTGCGCGTTTCGAGGCGCTACCGCCCCCGCCCGAACCGGCAGGCCGGGTCGTCGATCTTTCGACGATCGAACCACCGGTCGAGGTCGCGCCCGCTGCGCGCCCGCTGGGTGTGGGTGTGGCATCCTACTACGGCCGCCGTTTCCATGGCCGCCGCACGGCCAGCGGCGAGCGCTTCGACATGCATGCGCTGACCGCGGCGCATCGCACACTGCCGTTCGGCACGCTGGTCGAGGTGACCAACCCCAGCAGCGGGAAAAGCGTTACGGTGCGGATCAACGACCGCGGGCCGTTTCATGGCAACCGCGTGATCGACGTCAGCCGTGAGGCGGCATCGCAGCTGGGCCTGATCCGCCGCGGGCATGGCACCGTCCACCTCGCCATACTCGAACCATAGGACGGCCCGCGGGCCGCAGGTGCCCCGTCGTCAGGCAGCCATCTCGGATGTCTCGGACTGTGCCATCTCGGCGGCGGCGCTCTCGAACCGCGCCTCGACCGACAGCTTCACCGCAGCCGCGACATTGCGCACGCCCAGCTTGGTCAGCACATTCGCGCGGTGCAGCTCCACCGTGCGCGGGCTGATCCCGAGCGTCCGCGCGACTTCCTTGCTCGAATAGCCTTCGCATACGCTGGTCAGCACTTCCTTCTCGCGCGGCGAAAGCAGGTCGATGCGCTGCTTGGCGCGGGCCTGTGCCAGCGATGTCGCCGAGCCCTGCCACTTGCGCGCCATGATTGTTTCCAGGCTGCGCTGCAGCGCGTCATGCGCCGAGGGCCATTCGAGATAGCCTGCCGCACCGGCGGAGAGCGCGTCCATCACATGCGCGATGCTGGCGCCTTGCGAATAGGGAACCACCGGCAGGTACTGCCCCGCCTCGCGCAGCGCGCGCTGGGTGTCGGCCACCTGCGTGCCGGTGTCGTGGACGAGCAGCCAGCCCTGTTCGGGCCAGCGCCCGCCGAGCTCCTCGAGCGAATCCGCGGGCACCACATAGGCCATCGTGCCGAGTGCCCGCACCAGCTCGTGACGTGTCCGATAGTTGCTGTCGATGACAACAAAGGTAGAGTTTTGCATCGCGTGACGATCCCGTTCCGTCAATTCCCCCCGGGTCGGTCAAGCGATGGTCCCCCCGGCCCTGCCCTTTGACTATGATTAACGCGGTATTTTCCCTAGTCGTCTGAATGCATGTCACCCATGTGCACTACATCCATAGACACTACGTAGAGATACGTGCTTCGCAGCGCCAACGGGCCCGATGCGGTATTCATGTACGGCCCTTTGCCCGCCAACATGCCGACACGCTTGCATGTCATGCGAGTGGATGACATCCAGTGAAGGCATGCCGCAGCCCGCATGCCTTCGGGGGAGGTTCGACGCACGCCATGGACGACAGCCAGGCCATCCGCCAGATCGCCGCGGCCGAGGACGAAGGCGCGGTCTTCGCGGTCGCGCGCGCCTTCTTCCGCACGCAGGGCTTCGCCGCGCTGAGCTACGCGCGCCCCTCGCGCACCGATCCCGGGCGCAGCGAGGTGACCTCCTTCGGCTTCCCCGAGGGCTTCGTCGCCAGCTACCGCGAACGCCTCGCCGAATACGACCCGCTGCCCGGCCTCGCCGCGCGCGCGGGCCGGCCGCTGCGGCTGGTCGATGTCGCCGAAGGCCGGCTGACCGGCAACCAGCAGCTGTTCATCGACGCGGCGCGCGAGCACGGGCTGACCGACGGCTTCCTGCTGCCGACCTTCGGCCCGCGCCAGCACATCGCGGTGTTCTCCATCACCATGATCGACCACGAGGACCGCATCGCGCATGCCGATGTGCCGATCCTCCACAGCGTCGCGCAGGCAACCCATTTGCGGATCGACCAGCTGGCGTCCGAAGAGGTCGAGCGCCCGCACCTCGCCCCGCGCGAGATCACCATCCTGCACTGGATCGCGCGCGGCAAGAGCAATGAGGAGATCGCGATGATCCTCGGCAACAAGCGCCCCACCATCGCCACGCACATCAAGCGCATCTTCGCCAAGCTCGACGTGACCGACCGCGCCTCGGCCGCGGTCAAGGGGCTCAAGTTCGGGCTGATCAACGTGTAGGTTTGCGAAGCCGCATCCGCGGGGGAGTCTTTGTGTTTCGAACCGACATCCGTCGGTTCGTCCTCGCTAGACGTGCAGCAAGCTGCACCCGCTGCGGGCGGGCGTGCAGGTGGCCTTCGGCCAGCTGCGTCTTCGACTACGCTTCCGCGCTTGCCTCGCCTGCGGCTCGGGACCAGCGCAACCTGTCCGATGCGTACGAGAACCGGGCCGGCGCAGGCCCGGCAAGGCCGACCGGCCGCCCGCAGGGGCCCGTAGGAGCGCAGCGACGAAGGAACAGCCCCGAGGATGCGCCCGCGGATGCGGGTGCGTAAGACAAGGATTCTCTCTCCCTCTCTCACTCCCTACCCTTCCTCATCCTCCCCCATCCCCTCCGCCAGCGCGCGCTGCAGCTCTTCTTCGCTGGTCAGCAGCCACCACTGCGCGAGCCCCGCGCAGAAGGCCTCGATCTGCACGCCCTCGACCGCGGCGCCGTTGCCCTGTTCGTGCGGAGCGGGGGCGCCGGCGGGGCGTGCTTCCTCCATTTCGCGCAGGATCCGGCCCACGGGGGGATAGTGCGGGCAATCGCGGCACTGCGGCCAGTCGGGCGCGTCGCAGCAGGGCCCCTCGCCCGCGACATTGATCACCGGTTCGGGCCCCTGCGCCCCGCGCCGGTAATGCTTCTGCCCGCGATCGGTCCCGTGGCGCGCACCGGCGCAGTCGCAGCGCGGTTCGCCTGGGTCGGAGGCTGCCCCCGCCCCCTCATCGTCCTGCGGGTCCGCCGGAGACATGGACCGCCTGTTACACGGTCCAGGCGAAGAAGTGCCGCACCCCTCCTGCGCGGGCTCGGCGGGGGCGGGATCGGCCACTTCGGGCTCGATCGGCCCGCCGCGGCGCAGCCGCAGGATCATGCCGTCGAAATCCTCCGCGAGTGCCTCGATCCGTTCATCGCCGCGCATCCGGTCGAGCCGCGCGAGATGCGCGAGCAGCAGCCGGTCGGAGAAGCGCCGGCGCTCGCCCCTGTGCTCGCCGTGATACCACACCTCCTCCTCGATCCCGTTCATGGCGTAATCGGCGAGCTTGGCCTCGGCCGCGCCGCGCGCGACCACCAGCGCCGCATCCCAGGCGCGCCCGAAGCCCGCGCTGGGCGCGGCGCGCGCGGTAGCAGGTCTGGTGCGACACCCGCGCCCGCGCCGCCGCCGCGCGCACGCTGCCGGTGGTCGCCAGCGCCTCGAGAAAGGCCACCTGCCGCTCGACCACGAACTGCGTCTGCGGCGCGCGCTCGTCCTCGGCATGGAGGTCGGCGTGAAGGATGATGGGGTGGTTTGCGGGAATATAGGGGGAGGTCTGCATCGGTTCGCCTTGCTTGCGAGGAAGGGAACCGGGTTATTTAGACAGTGAGGGACGTGTAGGACAGGATTACTCGTTCAACCCAGATGGCACCTACTCGCTGACTGGTGAAGGTAGCCAAGCCAACGCCGAAGCAAGATCGACCGGCCGAACGAGCTTATGCGCGGAATTCGGGGCGATAGTGCGAAGCGCCAATCCAAAGAGCGCGGACGCGTCGCGAACAGCGCTTATGGGCGCGAACAAAAAAAGCGCTCACGGTCCGTCCTCGTTTGGAGCGAACTGGGTTAGTTATGTTCGTTTGAGGAGTAATACAAACTGAACCAAATGAAGGAAAGGCTATTGCTTATAATCACGCGACTTTAACCCTCCAATCGCGGATCCTCTACCGCGTCAGGCAGCGTAGGGTCTCGTTGATCATCAACCCAAAAGGTATAATCGCCTTTGTTTATCTTCGCCTGAGCGTCTTTGAAAAACCGCTCTGGAGCGTTTGGTGCATCACAGCGGACAAACTCTTTCCGTTCCTTAACACGCTCGAATTTGGCGAAGAAATCGGAAAATGATTCATGACTATGCACATGGGCCAGTTGTCGAAAGTCATCCCGTAGCTTCGTGAAATCAGCTGCCGCTCTACCAATTTCTTTCTCGCGCAGGCCCAACTCTAGCGCAGAATATATCGACGGAAAAAAACCAGCTAGAAGCGCGAAAAAGAGCGCCAAACCAGTCTCACCAGACCCAAAATACCCCAAAATATCCGATCCTGCCAACGCAGCGAATATAATTGGGGCTACTATAAAGAACAGTTTTTGCCTTCTAGCTGATCTTTGATAGATCCAAAGGCTCGCTGCCGTATACAAGCAGGACTCGTATTGTCGCTGGCACTCAGCTATTAATGCTTCTCGCTGTTTCTCAGACATATTTTGGTATATTAGCCCCGAATATCTTCTGCCACTCTTCGCCCGCAGAAATTATTAATTCTGCGCTCTCGAATTCACAGCCTCTACGCGCTCTAGCAAGTGCTGTCTCCGCGCGGCTAGCCCACGCATCGCCCAAAGATATCGCTTCACCCGTACCCGGAGCGTAAGCCGTGCCATTCTGAAGCCTCAACAGATATTGAAAATAGTCTCGGATCATCCAGTCGTAGTATGTCGACGACTTTCCGGAACTCCCCCAATTATCAAGGAAACCAACGGAAGTTAGCTCAATTAGGAATGAGCGGAGAGGCACATTGCAATGGCGCTGCCAGACCTTCAACATTCTAATCAGATCTTTTGTATTACCATTCGTACGAGAATTGCTAGCGTTTATATGAGCCTCTTGAGCAGGATAGTCCTCTGCTTTGTAATAGCCCCCATACGACGTCACGCAGACATATGTCCCACTGGGATATCGAACAAAAGCGGGCACCACCTCGACGAGAATTTTTGAGAAAGGTTTTTGGACAACGGGGCCATCCCCGCGAATGGACGTAGAGTAATATTCTTTTGAAAGGACGCCTTTAACTTCTTGCAAAATCTGCGACTGCTTATTGCCTACGCGCAGATCGAATCTGTCCCGTACCGATTGAGGAAGTATAAATTGAACGTCGACGTCACGAGGCGGCCGTATCCGTGTGGATTTTGCCCATGATCCAATAAATCGGCTGTGTTGGTCCGAGGAACGGATGCCATAGTAATGCCGATTTAAGGTTGCTACGACGCTTTCCTTCGCTCGCCGCCCCTCCGCCAGTTGAGTTGCAGTGAGCCTCGCATCAGCGAGAAATTTATCAAAACGGCGTGATACTGACACCAGAATGCTGTCCAACTTTGCTGAGTTGTTTTGTGTATTGTCTAAGACCTACAATGTCTAAGTAGAAAGAGGATTATCCCCAGCCGCTGCCCGAGTTAGGACAACATCAAACCGCACTCAAAACTGCCGCGCAAAATCCCTTCGTTTCCGCTGATGAAATCCTTCAGTACGAACATAAGTCACGCAGCGGCAGAAGGGCTGCGCCTTGTGCAGCGGGAGGCCGAGTTCGTGGCTCTTGTCGCGGCAGGCCTCGTAGCGCGAGGCGCGCACATCGCGGTCGAGCTCGTCGAGCGCGTCGCTGGTGCGGCTTGCGTCCCAGATGATGAGCGGTGTGATCACGGCGAGGATGGCAACGCCGACGGCCTTGGGAATGTGCTTACCCATGGTCGCCGCCGCGCCCGAAAAGGAATGGTGAGACGGCGGGTAGAAACCGCTCGGTAGTAGGAAGTGGTAGCACCGGCCCCGGATCAGGTCCGGGGCGACGGTGAGCTATTCTGCTGCTTCCTTCGCGCGGTCGAGCATCGGGCGCAGATAATGACCGGTGTAGGACGCGTCGACTGCCGCCACTTCCTCGGGCGTCCCTTGCGCAACCACCTCACCGCCGCGCACACCTCCGCCCGGCCCGAGGTCGAGCACATGGTCCGCCGTCTTGATCACATCGAGATTGTGCTCGATCACCACGACAGAGTTCCCCTGCTCGACCAGCCGGTGGAGCACTTCCAGCAGCTTGCGCACGTCCTCGAAATGCAGGCCCGTGGTGGGCTCGTCGAGGATGTAGAGCGTCTGCCCGGTGCTGCGCTTGGCGAGTTCCTTGGCGAGCTTGACGCGCTGCGCCTCGCCGCCCGACAGCGTGGTCGCCTGCTGGCCGACCTTGACGTAGCCGAGCCCGACCTCGTTGAGCATGTGCATCTTGTCGCGGATCGGCGGGACTGCCTTGAAGAATTCCTCCGCATCCTCGATCGTCATGTCGAGCACATCGGCGATCGAGTGGCCCTTGAACTTCACCTCGAGCGTTTCGCGGTTGTAGCGCTTGCCGCCGCATTGTTCGCAGGTGACGTAGACGTCGGGCAGGAAGTGCATCTCGATCTTGATGAGGCCGTCGCCCTGGCACGCCTCGCAGCGGCCGCCCTTAACGTTGAAGCTGAAGCGCCCGGGCTTGTAGCCGCGCGCCTGGCTTTCGGGGAGGCCGGCGAACCAGTCGCGGATCTGGGTGAAGGCGCCGGTGTAGGTGGCGGGGTTGGAGCGCGGGGTGCGGCCGATCGGCGACTGGTCGATCTCGATCACCTTGTCGCAATATTCGAGCCCGGTGACCTTGTCGTGCGCGCCCGCGACGATACGCGCGCCGTTGAGTTCGCGCGCGGCGGAGGCGTAGAGCGTGTCGATGGTGAAGCTGGACTTGCCCGAGCCCGAGACGCCGGTGACGCAGGTGAAGGTGCCCAGCGGCAGGCTGGCGGTGACGTTGGCAAGGTTGTTGGCGCGCGCGCCGTGGACGGTGAGCTGGTGCCCGTTGCCCTTGCGCCGCTTGGGCGGGACCGCGATTTCGCGGCGGCCGGTGAGATAGGCGGCGGTGAGCGATTTCTTGTTCTTCAGCACCTGCTTGAGCGTGCCTTCGGCGACCACCTCGCCCCCGTGGACCCCCGCCCCGGGGCCGAGATCCACCACGTAATCGGCGGCGCGGATCGCGTCTTCATCGTGCTCGACCACGATCACCGTATTGCCGAGGTCGCGCAGGCGCTTCAGCGTTTCGAGCAGGCGGTCGTTGTCGCGCTGGTGGAGGCCGATGCTGGGTTCGTCGAGCACGTAGAGCACGCCCGAGAGACCGCTGCCGATCTGGCTGGCGAGGCGGATGCGCTGGCTCTCGCCCCCGCTCAGCGTACCTGAAGTGCGGTCGAGGTTTAGATAGTCGAGCCCGACATTGTCGAGGAAGCCCAGCCGCTCGTTGATTTCCTTGAGGATGGCCTTGGCGATCTGCGCCTGCTGGTCGGTCAGGTGCCCGTCGAGGCCGAGGAACCACGCCTTGGCATCGGCGACGCTCATCTGCGTGGGGGTGGCGATGTCGGTGGGGCCCGCGGGGCCGGGGATCTTGACGCTGAGCGCCTTGGGGTTGAGCCGCTTGCCGTTGCAGGTCTCGCAGGGCTGCGCGGTCTGGAACTTGGCCAGTTCCTCGCGCATCCACGCGCTCTCGGTCTGGAGCATGCGGCGGTTGAGATTGCCGATCACGCCCTCGAACGGCTTCTTGACGGTGTAGCTCTTGCGCCCGTCCTTGAAGGTCAGCGGGATCGCGCGGCCTTTTGTGCCGTGGAGGATGATGTCGCGGATCTCGGCGTCGAACTCCTGCCACGGGGTGGTCAGGTCGAACTCGTATTCCTTCGCGAGGCTGGCGAGCACCTGCATGTAATAGGGCGACGGCGGGTTGCTCTTGGCCCAGGGCACCACCGCACCCTTCTTGAGGCTGAGCGCTTCGTTGGGGACGACCAGCTGCGGGTCGAACAGCTGCTTCTCGCCGATGCCGTCACAGGTCGGGCAGGCGCCCTGCGGCGCGTTGAAGGAGAACAGGCGCGGTTCGACCTCCTCGATCGTGAAGCCGCTGACCGGGCAGGAGAATTTCTCGGAAAAGACGATGCGGTTGGCGGGCAGCCCCGCGCCCTTCATCGCGCCGCCGGCCGCGGCCCCCTCGTCCTCGCGCCCGGGCACCGCGCCATCAGCGAGATCGACATAGGCGAGCCCCTCGGCCAGCTTGAGCGCGGTTTCGAAACTGTCGGCAAGGCGGGTCTCGATGCCCTCCTTCACCGCCAGCCGGTCGACCACCACCTCGATGTCGTGCTTGAACTTCTTGTCGAGCGCGGGCGCGTCCTCGATCGCATGGAGCTCGCCGTCGACGCGCACGCGGGTGAAGCCCGCCTTCTGCCATTCGGCCAGTTCCTTGCGGTATTCGCCCTTGCGCCCGCGCACCACGGGGGCGAGCAGGTAGATGCGTGTGCCCTCGGGCAGTTCCATTACCCGGTCGACCATGTTGGAGACGGTCTGCGCCTCGATCGGCAGTCCCGTGGCGGGCGAATAGGGTACGCCCACGCGCGCCCACAGCAGGCGCATGTAGTCGTAGATCTCGGTCACTGTCGCGACGGTCGAGCGCGGGTTGCGGCTGGTGGTCTTCTGCTCGATCGAGATGGCGGGTGAGAGCCCATCGATATGCTCGACATTGGGCTTCTGCATCATCTCGAGGAACTGGCGCGCATAGGCGCTGAGGCTCTCGACATAGCGCCGCTGCCCTTCGGCATAGATCGTGTCGAAGGCGAGGCTCGACTTGCCCGAACCGCTGAGGCCGGTGATCACGATCAGGCTGTCGCGCGGCAGGTCGATGTCGACGCCCTTGAGATTGTGTTCACGCGCGCCGCGGACGGAAATTTTGGTGAGTGCCATGAAGGAAACGTGTTCCCGAATTGTTCGCTAGGGTCAAGGGCGGGTACGGGCCGAACGCATGGGCGGCCGCAGTGGTGCCGCGAATGTGGGTTCGCCGGCGCGATTTACAACGCTGCCGATCGATTGCAGCGGGCAGCGGGCACCGATCGATTGTCAAACCATTGTCACAATCGAGCTACCGGTAGGGGCACGGTCGTGGCAGGCTACTACATGGTGATTTTCGCGTTGGAGTTCGTTAACCAATTGGCGCTATGCCGCAGCGCCCGCGATGCGCGGGACACGAAGGGTCGCACCATTGTTCACCGATAGCCGTTTTGACGACACTGCGAGCCAGGGGCTCACGCGGCTGGCGGTCGATCCTTTCGAGATCGAGCGCGAGGCGGTAATTGCCATGCTCGAGCGCGAGCGTCGCTCAGTTCTGGCGAGCATGATCGGGCTGGCCATGCTCGCCGCCGGTGTCGCCATGCTGCCCAACGCGGCTGCCATGACGGTCCTCCTGCTGCTGCGCGCGACGTCCTTCGTCTATACACATAAGGCCGTCGGCGAGCTCGAACGCGTGATGCGAGCACGCAAGCCTGCGCAATCGGCCAGACGGGTCGTCCTGTTCGCCATGTGTCTGACCGGCATCACGCTGGCGCTGATGCTGTGGCCGCCGCCGCCCGACAGTTCGGTCGTGGCCGTCAATCTGGTGCGCGGCGTAGTGGTAATCGTCGTGACGCTCATCGCCGTCACCCTTGCCGCCCTGCCAGTGGCACGCGACGCCATGTTGGCGAGCTTCTGGCTCACCGTGCTGGGGATGATTGTCCTGCATCCCGGGGTGCAGCATCCTGCGCTGGTGGTCATTCTTGCGCTGATCGTCATCGGGATACGCATCTACAGCGCTTCCACCGGCGAGCACATCCAGAGCGCGGCGAAAGTGCTGGTCGAGAACCGCCAGTTGTCGGAAGACCTGGCCGATGCGCTGGCGCATGCGGAATTCCTCAGCTGGCGCGATCCGCTTACGGGTCTGTTCAACCGCCGCAAGCTGTTCGAGGAAACGCGGATCGAACGCAGCACCCAGCCGCGCCACCTGATGACCATCGATCTCGACCGGTTCAAGGCGATCAACGACACATACGGTCACGGCGTGGGCGACCACGTGCTGATCGCGACGGCCGATGCCATTCGCGAATGGGGCGGCACCCTGCCCGCAGCCGCCGGTCAACAGGCTTTTCGGCTGGGCGGCGAGGAATTCCTCGTGATCACGCGCGGGCTGGACGATGGCACGGCGGCCGACGCTGCCGAACGCCTCCGCGGCGCGATCGCGCAGATCGCCCGCGGGTTCAGCGAGCACCCCGATATCCGTATTTCGGCTTCGATCGGCCTGACCGGCTGGCGCTTCGGCGAGGGCCTGGACGATGCGCTGCTGCGCGCCGACGCGGCGTGCTACGAAGCGAAGAACACCGGCCGCAACCGCGTGCGCCGCGCCGCCTGACGGGCACCCGCCACCGACCGGGCGTTGCCCCGCCGGGACGAGCCGAGGACCGTCCAGCCGCCCTACCCGTTGATTGGGAAAGACCGACACCGCGCCGGGTTCACGAAATCGCGTACCCCGGACCAGACTTGCAGGTGTCTTCATTCGAATATCAACGAAAGGTGCCCTGCCAATGGAAATGGACACCGCGCACAGGAAGCAACCATCAGGCCCCAACGGGCAGAACACAGCGCGAAACAACCGGAACGCCGATGCACTGCAGGCGATTCTCGACGAACTGGACCGGCCGCTCGACGCGGTCGACTGGTCGCATACGACATTGCGCGGCAGCCGCGGCGAAGGCCCGCGAAGCCTGCTCAAGCGGTTGCGCCGCGAACGCCAGCACCGCCGTGAATTGCGCCGTGCGCGCCGGGCCGCCGCACAGGCCTTCGATGTCAGGCCGCAGCTATCGACGCGCAAGCGGGCAACACTGATGCTGGGTGCGGGGGCGCTCGGCCTTGCAGCCTTTACCGGTCCACCCCGCCCAGCGCCCGTCGCCCCGTCCAATACGGCGGACATGACCGCGCAATATGCCGAAGGCGTGCGCAAGCCGGCACCGCTGCTGACAGCGAGCGACACGTTCAAACAGGCGCTGATCGAAGAAGAAGGCGTGCGCTACACCGTCTACCGCGATGTCGCGGGCTACCCCACGGTGGGCGTCGGCCATCTGGTCGAACCGGAAGACAGGCTGCGCGTCGGTGACCGGGTCAGCGAGGAACGGGTGCTGGCGTTTCTCGATGCCGATCTCGCCGAAGCCGAGGAAGGCGTGCGCCAGCTGGTCGGCGACCTGCCGCTGCACCAGCACGAATTCGATGCGCTTCTCGACCTGGTTTACAATGTCGGTATCGGCAACGTGTCGCCGAGCGAGAGCCCGCGGCTGAACGCCGCGATCGATGCCGGCGATTACGACGCGATCGCGGCCGAGCTGGACTATACGCATGCCGGCGGCCAATTCGCCAAGGGCTTGCAATATCGCAGCGAACGTCGCGCGAAAATCTTCATGGAAGCGGCCTATGAAGACCCGCGCGAGACGCCCGGGCTCGCCTCCACCTGATCGCTTTCAGCTAATCATCCACGGGATTTTCCGCCAAAGGCGGCGGACTTTCCCCTACCGTCCTGTAGACCCGAACCATGTACCACCGCCTTTTCGTCGGCATCCGCCCTCCCGCAGCGATCCGCGACGCGCTGATCGACCTGATGGAGGGCGTCGATGCGGTGCGGTGGCAGGATGACGACCAACTGCATGTTACGCTGCGTTACATCGGTGAGGTCGACGCCCATCTGGCGGACGAGCTGGCCGAGCGCCTGCGCGCTGCCGCCCTCCCCCGCTTCCGGATGGCGCTTTCGGGCACCGGTATCTTCGCCCGCAGTGGCCGCACGCATACGCTGTGGGCGGGCGTGGAACCCAACGTCACCTTGCAGCGCCTGCGGCGCCGGATCGAACAGATTTGCGTTGCCGCCGGCGTCGAACCCGATCACCGCAAGTACCATCCGCATGTCACCCTTGCGCGCACCAACCGAGCCAGCGGCTCGCTCGAGCCATTCCTGGCCCGGACCGCGGGCTTGCGTCTTGGTCCGTGGGAGGTCGATGCCTATCTGTTGTACGAAAGCTTCCTGCGTCCCGAAGGCTCTGTCTACGAGCCCGTAATGCGATATGCGCTGGAACCGGAATGAAACCGACAACCGCCTTTCCCCTGTCGCTGGCCCTTGGCTGCGCGCTCGCCGGATGCATGCCCGAGGACGAGCGCGAGAGCGAAGTGCGCGCCCACCTGCTTGCCGAAGGCAGCGCACAGCCCGACGATTGCCTGCTGCTGGTGTGGTCCACGCAGGAGGAACGCCGCACCGAATTCGACCGCGCGCACGATATCGTCGACGGCGGCGCGATTTCCTGCGCAACCGGCACCAGCGCGAGCCAGTTCGAGGCCGCGATCACTGCATTGCGCGCCGCAGCGCGCAGCGGCGACAAGGCGAAGCTGCTCCGCGAGGTCGGCCTGCCGCTGCTGTATATCGACGGCGATGGGGACCGCCGCGAGATCGCCGATCGCGCCGGGATCGAAGCCGTGTTCGACGAAATTTTCGATGCCGACATGCTTGCGCTGCTGGAACGGCTGGACCTGTCGCAAATGAGCGTGGCGAAAGACCAGGGCGGGTTTTTCGAACTGGGTGCAGTATGGCTGGTGGTCGACCGCGAAGGCGGCCGTCCGCGGTTGATGACCGTCAATCGCCGCGCGCTGGGCGAGGCGCGTGACGCAGCGTCTGCGCCAGCCGGTCGGAACCAGCGTTAGCGCGTGCCGTTCGACCAATGTAGGAAACGCGCCGACCGGTGACGTGTCCACGCTTGCGCGCGCGTGCCGGGGCGTCCATCCGCGCAAGTCATCTTCGCATTCCAGCGCCGGGCTTACCCGCCGGCGCGCCAATCCTGAGGGGAACACTATGAAGGCCCAGATACTGGCCACCGTCGCATCCGCCGCACTGCTGGCAGGGTGCTCCGCCGCTTACGGCGAAGACCTCGATACCATCGGCCAGCCGGACATGGCGGCCGCCGACCTGCCCGAGGCAACCGGCTATTTTGCCGCGGACAGCACGCTTCCCTTCCAGACGCCCGATTTCTCGAAGATCTCGGAAGACGATTACCTACCCGCTTTCGAACAGGGCATGGCGATCCAGAAGGCCGAGATCCAGGCGATCATCGACAATCCCGCACCGCCGACGATGAGCAACACCATCGTCGCGCTGGAAAAGTCGGGCCGCATGCTCGGCCGGGTGGCGCGCGTGTTCTTTGCCGTGACGGGGTCGAACACCACCGACCGGCTCGATGAGATCAACACCGAAATCAGTCCCAAGCTGACCGCGCATGGCGATTCCATCACGCTCAACCCCGAACTCTTCGCGCGGGTGAAGGCGGTGTACGACAACCGCGCCGCCATGGCGATGACCCGCGAAGACGCCAGGCTGCTCGAAGAGACCTACCAGGGCATGGTCCACGCCGGCGCGCTGCTGACCGAAGCCGAGCGCGAGCGGGTCAAGCAGATCAATTCCGAACTGTCCGAGATCACGACCGAATTCGGCCAGCAGGCACGCGCCGCAATGGCCGACCAGCCGGTCATCTTCGACACCCGCGCCGAACTCGCCGGGCTGACCGATTCGGACATCAAGGCGGCTGCCGACCTTGCTGCCGAAAAGGGCTATGCGGGCAAATATGCGATCGCGCTGCAGAACACGACGCAGCAGCCGCTGCTGCCGACGATGACAAATCGCGCCGCGCGCGAGAAGCTCTTCAAGGCAAGCTACAACCGCGCCAATGGCACGACCGCGATCGACACCCGCCCGCTGGTTGCCAGGATCGCCGAATTGCGCGCCGAGAAAGCCGCGCTGTTCGGTGAAGCCGACTGGGCCAGCTACGCGATGTGGGATCGCATGGCCGAAAAACCCGCCACCGCGCTCGGCTTCATGGAACGCATGGTCCCCGCGCTCGCCAACACGCAGCGCCGCGAAGCCGCCATGCTCAACGAAGCGATCGCTGCCGAAGGGGGTGATTTCGAAGTCCAGCCGTGGGACTGGTACCGCTATGCCAACAAGGTCAAGGCGGAACGCTACGACCTCGACGAAGACGCGATGGCGGAATATTTCCAGCTCGATACCGTGCTTGAGGACGGCGTGTTCTATGCCGCCGAAAAGCTCTACGGCCTGACCTTCCAGAAGCGCAGCGACCTGCCCGTCTATCATCCCGATGTAACGACCTACACGGTGTTCGACCGCGATGGCAGCGAGCTGGGTCTGTTCTATTTCGACCCGTTCCAGCGCGAGTCCAAGCGCGGCGGGGCGTGGATGAGCAACTTCGTCGACCAGAGCGATCTGTGGGGCACCAAGCCGGTGATCTACAACGTGCTCAACATCCCCAAGGCGCCCCAGGGCGAGGTGCAGCTGGTCAGCTTCGACAACGTCAACACGCTGTTCCACGAATTCGGCCATGCGCTGCACGGCTTCTTCGCCGACCAGCGCTACGAAAGCCTGTCGGGTACCGCGGTCGCGCGCGACTTCGTCGAGTATCCGAGCCAGGTCAACGAGATGTGGGCCACCTATCCCGAAGTGCTGTCGAACTACGCCAAGCATTACCGGACGGGGGAAACCATCCCCGCCGAGATGATCGAGAAGCTCGAGGCCGCCTCGAAGTTCAATCAGGGGTACGATTTCGGCGAAGTCGTCGAAGCTGCCCTGCTCGACATGAAGTGGGCCGCGCTGTCGCAGGCGGAAGCCGCCGCGATCGACACGCCCGAGAAGGTCACCGCCTTCGAACGCAAGTCGCTCGAGGAACTGGGGCTGGAAATCGACCTGGTGCCGCCGCGGTACCGGACGACCTATTTCAACCACATCTTCAGCTCGCCCAGCGGCTATAGCGCTGGTTATTACAGCTATCTGTGGACCGAGATGCTCGACCGCGACAGCCGCAAGTGGTTCATGGACAATGGCGGGCTCACGCGCGCCAATGGCGACCATTATCGCAAGACCGTGCTGAGCACGGGCGGGACCATGGACTATTTCGAGATGTTCCGGAACTTCGCCGGGCGCGAGCCCGACGTGACCCCGATGCTCGAAGCGCGCGGCCTGATCGCGGGTGACGAAGCGGCGGACAGCGAGGCTTCCGACGGCAAGCTGCCGCCGCGCACGGTCAACTGATCACCGGCTGACCAAGGCCCGGTGGCGCGGTTCGCCGATCCACCGGACGGGCACCTTCCAGACGCGCTCGATCACCTGCTGGTCGAGCGCGTCTTCGCATGCGCCGTCGGCGGCCACCACGCCGCGGTCGAGCACCACCACGCGGTCGGCATGGTTCATCGCATGCGCGAGATCGTGCAGCACGAGCACCACGCCCGCCCCGCCCTGCGCCGCCCGCCGCAAATGCCTCAGCAGCGCGAGCTGGTGCGCGATATCGAGCGCGGCGAGCGGTTCGTCGGCGAGGATCCATTGCGGTTCGCCCGCCAGCACCCGCGCCAGCAGGACCCGCGCAGTCTCGCCGCCCGACAGCGACTGCGCGCGGCGATTTTCAAGGTCCCGGATGTCGAGCGCGTCGAGCGCGGCACCGACCGGTGCCGCCAGCCGGTCGCCATGCGGCAGCCGGCCGAGTTCGACCACGCTGCGCACGGGCACATCCCATGCGATTTCATGCGCTTGCGGCAGATAGCCGATACGCCGTGCCCGCTCGCGCAGGGGCAGCGCGGCGATCTGCTGCCGGTCGAGAAACACCGCTCCGTCGCCGGCCGGAAGCAGCCCGGCAAGCGCTTCGAGCAGGCTCGACTTGCCCGCGCCATTGGGCCCGCAGATCGCGGTGATCGTGCCGGGTTCGAGGATCAGCGAGACCCGGTCCAACCGCTCGGCGATCGACAGCTGTGCCGCCGCCAGCCTCATGCCAGCCCCCGGCGCATGCGCAGCAGCAGCCACAGGAAGAACGGCGCGCCGAGCAGGCTGAGCGCGATGCCCAGCCGCAATTCGGTAACCAGCGGCAGAACGCGCACCGCGCTGTCAGCCACCAGCACCAGCAGCGCCCCCGCAAGCGCGCTGGGCAGGATCAGCTGCGAGGGCCGCCGATCGGTCAGCGGGCGGACGAGATGCGGCACGATCAGCCCGACGAAGCCGATGATGCCCGCCACCGCGACGCTGGCGCCCACGGTCAATCCGACCCCCGCAATCAGCAGCCACAGCAGGCGGTTGGTATCGACCCCCAGCGACCGGGCGACCGGTTCGCCCAGCGTCAGCGCATCGAGCGAGCGGCCGCTGCGCCACAGCACTGCCACCCCCAGCACCACCAGCGGCGCGGCCACCCAGACATCGCGCCAGCTGCGATCGGTCAGCGCGCCATTGAGCCACATGACGATCTCGCTCATCGCAAAGGCATTGGGCGCCATGCTGATCGCCAGTGCGGTCAGCGCCCCGGCAAGGCTGGCGACCATCAGCCCGGCAAGCGTGAACAGCGCGATCCCTCCGGTCCGGCCGGCAATCGCGGCCAGCAGCGCCATGGCGCCGCCCGCGCCGACCAGCGCGAAGGCGGGGAGCAGATAGGGCGCAGCGGCATAGCCGAACCACAGCGCGGCGACCGCGCCCAGTGCCGCGCCCGGCGCGATGCCGAACAAGCCCGGATCGGCCAGCGGATTGCGCAGATAGCCCTGCATGGCCGCGCCGCTCGCGCCCAGCCCCGCGCCGACAACGATCGCCAGCACCGCGCGCGGCAGGCGCAATTCGGCGAGGATGAGCGCGGCATTGGGCGTGCTTGCGGGGTCGAGCCACACCCGCCCCGCCAGCAGCGACAGGGGCAATGCGATGGCCAATAGTCCGGCGAAGATCGGAATCGCGCGGTTCACGATGCGGCCGCCCGGATCGCGGCCAACCGCTCGGCCGCCCGGATGATCGTGGGCCCGCCGCAATAGAGCAGGCTGGTATCGAACCGCGCCCGGTGCATATCGCCCAGGCGGCCAAGGACCGGATGCGACTGCCCCAGTTCGCCGCCTGCGATCAACAGGACCTCGGGCGGTGCGGCGACGACGTCTTCGAGGGCGACATAATCTGCCTGCAACAGCCCGCGCGCAGGGGCGGCATTGGCGAAGCCGGTGCGGACCAGCAGGTCGCTGACCAGTGTGTGCTCTCCGGCGACGATCCCGCCCGGCTGCCACAGCAGCGTGGCGACGCTTTCGCCCTCCGCGGGCGCGGCGGCAGCAAGTGCAGCGTCGATGCGGGCGATCAGGCGCGCGCCCGCGGATGCATCGCCCGCCAGCGCGGCGAGATCGCGGATCTGCTCTTTGCTGGCAGCGACATCGGCAGCGATATCGAAGGTGACGACCTCCATCCCCAGTTCGGCCAGCGCCGCACGGGTCGCTGGCGCGAGGAAACTGCCCGCGACTACCACGTCGGGATCGAGCGCGAGCACTTCCTCGACCGTCCCGCCAGTCGCCGCGAACCGCGCCGCGACTGCCGCTTCCATCGAGCTGGCGCGGGGGTCCTTGCTGTAGTGCGAAATCGCCAGCAACTGCCCGGGAGCCGCAACCTCGGCAAGGATCGCGTCGGTGCAGGGATTGAGGCTGACGATCGTCGGCCCGCGTTCGGGAGGCGGCGCACCGGCCCCGCCCCCGCGCAAGCGGCGAGCAGCAGGACCGATGCGACGATCAGCGGTTTCACATCTTCGCCCTGATCCCGCCGAACACGCTGCGTCCGGCAGTGCCGTAACCGGCCACGGTCTGGTAATCGGCATCGAAGACGTTCTCTACCCGGCCGAACAGCTCGAGATTGTCGCCGATCCCGAAGGAAGCGCGCAGGTCGAACAGTTCAAATCCGTCGAGCCGGTTGGTGTTGGCGCCATTATCCCAGCTCGGACCGACGATGCGCAGGTCCGCGCCCAGACCGAGGCCGAAAGCGCTTTGCCAGTCGGCGTAGATCGTCCCGAAATGCTCGGGCCTGCGCGCAAGGTCGAGCCCGGTGGTGCGGTCCTCGGCATCGACATAGGAATAGATCCCCGCCAGCCGCAGCCCGCGCAGCAGGTCGATGCCGGCTTCGGCCTCGACACCCTGCGCCCGCGCGCGCGCCGTGTTGAGATAGACACCCGACGGGCGCTCGGCAGTGAAGCCGAAGCCGATCAGATTGTCGCTGTCGCGGCGAAACCCGGTGAGCGCCAGATGCAGGCCCGAACCGCGCTGGCCCTTCTCGATCCCGAGGTCATAGCTGGTGCTTTCCTCGGGTTCGAGCTCGGTGTTCCCGTAGAAGGACAGCAGCTGGTAGAGCGTCGGCGCCTTGAAGCCTTCGCCCACGCTGGCGCGCAGCCGCCAGTCGCTGCCGAAGCCATAGCTGACATCGCCGCCGAAACTGACATGCGTGCCGAACTGTTCGTGGTCGTCCACGCGCGCGCCGGCATGCGCGGCCAGCCGACCCATCACCCAGCCAAGCTGCGCATAGGCGCCGCTGATCTCGGTTTCGGCCGAAGCATCGAAGCTGGTTTCGAACGCGGTCCATTCGTGGTCGCCGCCGAAGGCCAGCGCCAGTCCGCCCAGCAGACGGTATTCGCCGCGCAGCGAAACGCGTTCTGAGCTGCCGTCGCTGGCGAAGGTTTCGGTGCCTGCGCCATTGCGATTGGCGCGTTCGGTGTCCGAACGGCTGTAGGCGGCGCGCAGCGTGAGGTCGTTGCCGTAATAGGCCAGCCCGACATCGCCCCAGTAGCGGGTGGTCTTCTGCGTATCCTCGGTATCCGCAAGCACGAAAGCGGGTGCGGGGAAGCCATCGATCTCGACCTCGCCCTCGGCGAAATTACCATGCGCGAACAGCTCGAGGCTCGGTGTCAGATTGACGAAGGCGGTCGTGCCCAGCGCGAATTGCTGCGAACCGTCGGCCTCGGTGCCCGAGGCGGCTGCCGAAAAGCCGTCGGTTTCGTACCACGAACCGGTCAGGCCGATGAACACGCGATCATTGCCCGCGCCTGCCGCCGCACTGGCGAACAGCGTATCGCGCGCGCCGTATTCGATGCTGCCGCTGAGCCCGCGATCGGTCCGCGTGGAAATATCAATGACGCCGCCGACCGCTTCGGAACCCCAAATCGTGCTGTTCGAACCTCGCAGCACATCGATCTTGCCCGCAGTGCCGAGCAGCAGATTGCCGAAGTCGAACCCGCCCGAGGGGCTGGCCTGGTCGGCCACGCGCACGCCGTCGATCAGGACCAGCACCTGGTCCGAACTGGCCCCGCGCAGATTGACGCTGGTCACCCGGCCGATCCCGCCGCTGCGCGACAGCGACAGGCCGGGGACACGGTTCAATGCCCGCGCCGGGTCGGCCCCTTGCACCTGCTCGATCTCGTCGCGTTCGATGACGGTGACCGACTGGCCGGTGTTGCGCAGATCGGTGCCGAGCCCGTTGGCGGTAACCGTGATCACCGCCGCATCGCGCGGCGCCGCTGCCGGAGCATAGACTGCGGCCGGCGTGGCCCCTTCCGCATCCTGCCGATCGATGATCTCAGCGAGCGCCTGTTCGCTCGAGCTTTGCGCCAATGCAGCAGCGGGCACGGCCGAAGCCGTCAGGAAAAACAGGTATTTGTACACGTAACCTCCTATCACAGACGAAATGCCGTCCATGACGGGAGGGAGCAGTATTGCTCCTTCCACGTTTGCCTACGATACACCCCGCCCGCGGCCGAACGACAGTCATGGGCAGGTCTCCTGGCTCCCGGATCGACGCTTTCCCGCCGCCTTCCCGGGCCAGGGCCCAGTGGCATGTGGCGGGATCGCTCCCCGGTCACAGTTGCGGGGGCAGCGGAGGGTTTGCACCTCCTTCCCTCTTCGGGCCTGCGTGAACAGGCCAACCCGTGACTCGCCGAGGCGCTTAACGCGGGTTTTTGCAATGCACAAGAGACGCTCTTCGTTAAGCAAATATCTGTTAAGCATGGCGCGAGACCGGCGTCCCGCCGCGGGATGCCCCGCCCGTGCACCTGTAAGAATGGCGCGGGCACGCTATATTGCTGCGGCGCAGAACAGGACCGAACGTGAGCCAGAGGACACCAGCAGCGAGGGATCAGCGGCGCGCCCGGCGCGCGCCCTCGCCGCGTGCGCTGCGCCACGAGGCGCGCCGGCGCCAGCGCCGCAAGATCGCGGCCCGCGGCGGGTTGCTGGCAGCCGCGATCGCCCTGCCGACCTTTGCAGCGCAGGGCGAATGGTGGGATTTCGCCGGCGCCATGGGGAAGGTGGACGAACAGGCTGGCCTCACCGCCATGCCGTTCGAGACGCCGGGGGAAAGCTTTCCCGGTTCCGCTTTCTACTATCTCGAGGACGCGCCGCGCCTGGCGACGGACTATGCGGAGCTGCGCGGGGACGAAGGCGCGCTGGAAACGGTCGAGTTTGCCGAAAGCCACGGCGCGGGCGCCGCAGCCGAGGCCTTCCGCCAGGCGGGCAGCGGGGTCGACAAGGCGCGCGCGCTGCAATGCCTGTCGATGGCCGTCTATTACGAGGCGGCGAGCGAGAGCTACGGCGGGCAGCAGGCGGTGGCGCAGGTGGTGCTCAACCGGGTGGCGCATCCGGCCTATCCGGCAAGCGTGTGCGGTGTCGTGTTCCAGGGGGCCGAACGCACGACCGGGTGCCAGTTCAGCTTCACCTGCGACGGATCGCTCAGGCGCACGCCGGCGCGGCGCGGCTGGGCGGTTGCGCAGTCGGTCGCACTGGCTGCACTGGCGGGCGAGGTCTATCGGCCGATCGGGCTGGCGACGCATTACCACACCAATTACGTGAACCCCTATTGGGCGGCGAGCCTCGACTATATCCGCACGATCGGGGCGCATCGCTTCTACCGCTGGAAGGGCGGCGCCGGGACCGCAGGCGCCTTCACCGACGCCTATGCGGGCAGCGAACCGCTGGCAGCGCCCACCGTCCGCCGCGCCGATGTTCGCGAACTGGACAGCGGCCCCGTCTCGAGTGCTGCCACGGCCCGGACCGGCTTCGAGGCCGCCGCCCCGGCAGCCAGCGCAACCGCGGCCGCCGATACGCCGCGGGACGCGGGCAAGCTGCCGCAATCGGGCACCGTGCGCGAGGAATACGCCAATTCGGGACGCTGGATTTCGCAGCCCGGGCAGCAACCCTAAGGGATTGGCACAGGGGGGCCTTTACATCTCCCCAACCATGTCACGGAACCGAAGTTTAGCGCGCGCTGCGCTAGGGAGAACGTCCCCCAGTCGCTACACGAGGTTCCAGGCATGCCCCTCCATTTCGCTGCCGCCCGCTCCACCGCCCATTCGCCGATCGCGCGCGCATTGGCGAGGAAGGCCCATGGCAGGGCAGCGAACGACAATGGCGGGGCCGCGGGATCGTCGTCGCAGCCACCGGTAGCCGGGCTAGACCGCGCAATGCGCGCGGCGCTGCGCCATTTCGGCGCGCATGGCCTCAAGGCGGCGGAAACCGCGCGCGACATGGCCGAAGAGGCATTCCGTGCCGGTGACGAGGACAGCTATCGCTGGTGGCTCGGCATCTGCCGCACGCTCGACGCGCGCCTCGCGCGGCAACTCGAAAGCCGGGTGATGCCGGAAACCGCGCTGATCGGCTGACTTCGCGCGCTCGCTGAACGCCATCGCACGTTGGCTTGCCGCGTGCTTCGCGGGGCACCAGGACCACCGGCAAACCACCCCGCTCCCGGCCATGGTATCACGACGCGCACGCGCGCTTATTGCAATTGATAACTATTTGCAAACATAGTTTTGCGCCGCTTGGTATTGGCGGTTGCAATCGCTCGGGCACGGGCCTAGGGCGCATTCGCAATCGACCGGGTGCTGTGCCTCCTTTGCGGGACACGTGAAGCACGGCCCGCTCATCGGTCCGGGTATCATTACTGTCCCGCACGGCAGGAACAAGGACCCTCATTTCCATGGCACGCAAGAAGATCGCCCTCATCGGCGCCGGCATGATCGGCGGAACGCTCGCCCACCTCGCGGCGAAGAAGGAAATGGGCGACATCGTCCTGTTCGACATCGCCGAAGGCATGCCACAGGGCAAGGCGCTCGACCTCAGCCAGTGCGGCCCGGTCGAAGGCTTTGACGCCAAGATCACCGGCACCAACGACTATGCCGACATCGCCGGTGCCGACGTGGTGATCGTCACCGCAGGCGTGCCGCGCAAGCCCGGCATGAGCCGCGACGATCTGCTCGGCATCAACCTCAAAGTGATGAAGGCGGTCGGCGAAGGCATCAAGAACAACTGCCCCGACGCATTCGTCATCTGCATCACCAACCCGCTCGACGCGATGGTCTGGGCGCTGCGCGAATTCAGCGGACTGCCGCACAACAAGGTCGTCGGCATGGCCGGCGTGCTCGACAGCGCACGCTTCGCCACCTTCCTCGCCTGGGAATTCGACGTGTCGGTGAAGGATGTGAACGCCTTCGTGCTCGGCGGCCACGGCGACACCATGGTTCCGGTCACCAGCTACACCACGATCAACGGCATCCCGGTCAACGACTTCGCCAAGATCAAGGGCGTGTCGGCAAGCCGCATCGACGAAATCGTCGACCGCACCCGCAAAGGCGGCGGCGAGATCGTCGGCCTGCTCGGCAACGGCTCGGCCTATTACGCCCCCGCCACCAGCGCGATCGCGATGGCCGAAGCTTATCTCGGCGACACCAAGCGCATCCTGCCCTGCGCCAGCTATGTCGAAGGCAAGTACGGCCTCGACGGGCTGTATGTCGGCGTACCGACGATGATCGGCGCGGGCGGCACCGAAGAGGTGATCGAGATCGAACTCAGCGACGAGGAAAAGGCCAACCTCAAGGTCTCGACCGACGCGGTCGAGGAGCTGCTCGAAGCCTGCAAGGGCTTGGATAGCAGCCTTGCTTAAGCGTGCTTTGATCTTTCTGGGTAGTGCGGCTTTGCTTGCTGCGCCGGCGTCGGCGCAGCTTCGCGAGGCTGCGCTCCCGGACATTTTGCAAAGCTACAAGGATTGCTTCGCGGCAACCGACAGCGGTTCGATTTCCGCATCGTCTCTCGAAGAGCTCGGCTGGGCACGCGCAACGATGCGCGACGGCGATGGCAGCACGATCGAAGATGGCCCCATCATCTACGGCCACAGCGAACGCGCCCCGATCATCATTCTGAGCAATCTCAGCAGTGATGGCTTCTGCGTGGTCAATGCCCGTATCGAGAGCTTCGACACCTACAACGAATTCAAGGCTGCCTTTGGAGGCAAGCTTCCAGACGCGAACGAAAACGGCGAAATCCTGTTCGGTGCCCAAGGGCGCATCGTTCAGATCGCCCCCACAGGATCACGTGAAGCCCCGGCCATGCGACTGGTCGTGGGAACCCGAACGGAGAACAAGTGAATGTCCATCCTCGTAAACAAAGACACCAAGGTCATCACGCAGGGCATGACCGGTGATACCGGCACGTTCCACACCGAGCAGGCGCTTGCTTATGGCACGCAGATGGTCGCGGGCGTGACCCCCGGCAAGGGCGGCAGCGAGCATATCGGCCTCCCCGTTTACAACACCGTGTCCGAAGCCAAGGCCGAAACCGGTGCGACCGCTTCGTGCATCTACGTCCCGCCGCCGTTCGCCGCGGATTCGATCCTCGAGGCGATCGACGCCGAGATCGAGCTGATCATCGCGATCACCGAAGGCATTCCCGTACTCGACATGGTTCGCGTCAAGCGCGCACTGCAGGGCTCGAAGTCGCGCCTCATCGGCCCGAACTGCCCCGGCGTCCTGACCCCGGGCGAATGCAAGATCGGCATCATGCCCGGCAGCATCTTCAAGAAGGGCAGCGTCGGCGTGGTGTCGCGCTCGGGCACGCTGACCTATGAAGCCGTCCACCAGACGACGCAGGTCGGCCTCGGCCAGACCACCGCAGTCGGCATCGGCGGCGATCCGGTCAATGGCACCAATTTCATCGACGTGCTCGATCTCTTCCTCGACGACGAGGAAACCGAATCGATCATCATGATCGGCGAAATCGGCGGCAGCGCCGAGGAAGAAGCCGCCGAATTCATCAAGCAGGAAGCCGCCAAGGGCCGCAAGAAGCCGATGGTCGGTTTCATCGCCGGCCGCACGGCGCCTCCGGGCCGCCGCATGGGTCACGCGGGCGCCATCGTCTCGGGCGGCCAGGGCGGCGCCGACGACAAGATCGCGGCCATGGAAGATGCGGGCATCCGCGTCTCGCCGAGCCCGAGCGAACTCGGCACCACGCTCGACGCACTGTTGAAGGAACACGCCTGACATTCGGCGCGGACCCCCTCCTCCCCGGGACCGTCCGCGCCGCTGAGGCATTGCCATAGAGAGCCGACAGCAGGTCGGCGCGCGAAAGGTGACCCGGATGGGTAACGAAAGCCACGATTTCCTTCCCGAAATGGGTGACCAGGAAGGCCCGCAGCCGGGCCCGAGCTGGGGCAACCCCAAATGGCTCGCCGAAGTGGTCGACAGCGGGGCGGATCTGACCGCCGCGCTCGACCCCACGCAGATGCGTGCGGCGGTTGCGCAGGCGGCTCAGAAGGCGGGCAAGACGCTCGACCCCAAGGCGATCGAGCAGGCGGCGGACGATCTCGATCCGCGCCATGCTGCTCATCCGGCTCTATCGCGTGCGCGGCCATCTGGCCGCCAATCTCGATCCGCTGGGCCTGTCGCATCGCGAGGTGCCCGAGGACCTGACGCTCGAATGGCACGGTTTCGACGGACAGGAAGGCCGCGAGGTCTATGTCGGCGGCGTGTTCGGCTTCGAATGGGTCAAGGTCAGCGAGCTTTATGACGCGCTGCGCGCAACCTATTGCGGCAATGTCGGCCTCGAATACATGCACATCACGGATACGGAAGAACGCCGTTTCCTGCAGGACAAGTTCGAGACCCCCGAAGACACGATCCAGTTCACCGAGGAAGGCAAGAAGGCCATCCTCGCGGCAGTGATCCGCGGCGAACAGTACGAAGCCTTCCTCGGCAAGAAATACGTCGGCACCAAGCGCTTCGGTCTCGATGGCGGCGAAAGCATGATCCCCGCGCTCGAAGCGGTCATCAAATACGGTGGCCAGCTGGGCGTGCGCGAAATCATCTACGGCATGGCCCACCGCGGCCGCCTCAACGTGCTCGCCAACGTCATGGGCAAGCCGTACAAGGTCATCTTTCACGAATTTTCGGGCGGCAGTGCCAATCCCGACGACGTCGGCGGTTCGGGCGATGTGAAATACCACCTCGGCACCAGCACCGACCGCGAATTCGACGGTATCAACGTGCACATGTCGCTGGTTCCCAACCCCAGCCACCTCGAGGCGGTCAACCCGGTGGTGCTCGGCAAGAGCCGTGCGCAGCAGGCGATCCGCGACGATCTCAAGCAGCACGAACAGGTCCTGCCCGTGCTGCTGCACGGCGATGCGGCCTTTGCCGGCCAGGGCATCGTCTGGGAATGCCTCGGCTTCTCGGGCGTGCGCGGCTACAACACCGGCGGCTGCCTGCACTTCGTCATCAACAACCAGATCGGCTTCACCACCAGCCCGCAGTTCGCGCGCTCCTCGCCCTATCCCAGCGACGTGGCCAAGGGCGTCCAGGCGCCGATCCTGCACGTCAATGGCGACGATCCCGAAGCGGTCACCTTCGCGTGCAAGCTGGCGGTCGAATACCGCCAGACCTTCGGCCGCGACATCGTGATCGACATGTGGTGCTACCGCCGCTTCGGCCACAACGAGGGTGATGAGCCCAAGTTCACCCAGCCGCTGATGTATGACGAGATCCGCCAGCACCCGAAGGTCAGCGCGATCTATTCCGCGCGGCTCGAGGACGAAGGCGTGATCGAGAAGGGCTTCGCCGACGGGCTGATCGCCGAATTCACCGATCACCTCGAAAAGGAATTCAAGGAAGCCAAGGATTACAAGCCGGACCAGGCCGACTGGTTCGGTGGCCGGTGGTCGGGCATGAACAAGCCCGCCGATCCGGAAACCGCCCGCCGGAACGTCGAAACCGCGATCGAGAAGAAGCTGTTCGACAGCCTCGGCCGGACACTGACCACGACCCCCGACGACCTGACGATCCACAAGACCCTGGGCCGCGTGCTCAAGGCCAAGGAAGACATGTTCTCCAGCGGCGAAGGGTTCGACTGGGCCACCGCCGAAGCGCTTGCGTTCGGCAGCCTCGTCACCGAAGGCTTCGGCGTGCGTCTGTCGGGCCAGGATTCGGGGCGCGGCACGTTCAGCCAGCGTCACGCCGTCTGGGTCGACCAGAAGGACGAGCACAAGTACATCCCGCTGACCACGCTGCCGCACGGCAAGTTCGAGGTCTATGACAGCCCGCTGTCCGAATACGGCGTGCTTGGCTTCGAATACGGGTTTGCCATGGCGGATCCGAAGAGCCTGGTGATGTGGGAAGCGCAGTTCGGCGATTTCGCCAATGGCGCGCAGATCATGATCGACCAGTTCATCGCCGCCGGCGAAGCCAAGTGGCTCCGCGCAAACGGGCTCGTCCTGCTGCTGCCGCATGGCTACGAGGGCCAGGGCCCGGAACACAGTTCGGCGCGTCTCGAGCGCTTCCTGCAGCTGTGCGCGAACGACAACATCCAGGTCTGCAACATCACCACGCCCGCCAATTATTTCCACGTGCTGCGCCGCCAGATGCTGCGCAGCTTCCGCAAGCCGCTGGTAATCATGACGCCGAAGAGCCTGCTGCGCCATCCGATGGCCAAGTCGGACGCGGCCGAGTTCATGGGCGATCACCACTTCATGCGGATCAAGTCCGACACGAAGACCATTCCCGACGAGAAGGTGAAGCGCCTCGTACTGTGCAGCGGCAAGGTCGCCTACGACCTGCTACAGCGCCGCGACGAGACCGAGCTCGAAGACGTCTCGATCGTGCGGATCGAGCAGCTTTACCCCTTCCCGGGCGAACCGCTGGCAAAGCGTCTGAGCCGGATGACCAATCTGGAACAGATCGTCTGGTGCCAGGAAGAACCGAAGAACAACGGTGCATGGTTCTTCGTCGATCGCCTGATCGAGGAAGCGGCCGAAGCCGCCGGCAAGTCGGGCATGCGCCCGTGCTATGCGGGACGCGAAGTCGCTGCCTCGCCCGCCACGGGTTACGCCAGCCGCCACCAGGTGCAGCAGGAAGCCCTCGTCAACATCGCACTCGGACTGAACGGCACCGCGCCCAACGTCCGCAGTGACTGCAAGTAACTCGGGAAAGCGAGATTATGGCCACCGAAGTCAAAGTTCCCACGCTGGGTGAATCGGTCACCGAAGCGACCGTCGGCGAATTGCTCAAGAACGTCGGCGATGCCGTTGCCGTCGACGAGCCGATCGTCAGTCTCGAAACCGACAAGGTCGCGGTCGAGGCCCCCTCGCCCGTCGCCGGGGTGATCAAGGAATTCAAGGTCGCGGTCGGTGACACGGTCGAGATCGACGCCATCATCGCGGTGATCGAGGAAGGCGCCGCGCCCGCCGCCAAGGGCGCCGAGGCCGGCCGTGCGCAGGAAGAGCGCGAAGAAGGCAAGCAGGAACGCGCCGACACGCCTGCACCTGCACCCGCCGCTTCGTCGGACGCCGCGCAGACGCTTTCGCCGGCTGTGCGCCGCGCAGTGCTCGAACACGGGGTCGACCCGTCAACGATCAAGGGCACGGGCCGCGATGGCCGCCTGACCAAGGAAGACGTCATCGCCGCCGCCAACGCCAAGCGCGCCGGCGGCAGCACGCCGGCATCCTCCGCCCCGGCACCCGCGTCCACGGGCGGCGAACGCCGCGAGGAACGCGTCAAAATGACGCGCATGCGCCAGACCATCGCCAAGCGGCTGAAGGGCGCGCAGGAAAGCGCCGCGCTGCTGACCACCTTCAACGACGTCGACATGTCGGCGGTGATGGAGGCGCGCGGCAAGTACAAGGACATGTTCGCCAAGAAGCACGACATCCGGCTCGGCTTCATGGGCTTCTTCGCCAAGGCCGCCTGCCTGGCGCTGAAGGACGTCCCCTCGGTCAACGCCTATATCGAGGGCGACGAGATCGTCTATCACGACTATGTCGACATCTCGGTCGCCGTGTCGGCACCCAACGGCCTCGTCGTTCCGGTCATCCGTGACGCGCAGGACAAAGGTTTCGCGCGGATCGAGAAGGACATCGCCGATTTCGGCAAGCGCGCCAAGGAAGGCACGCTGACGATGGACGACATGAAGGGCGGCACCTTCACCATCTCCAACGGCGGCGTGTTCGGATCGCTGATGTCGACGCCGATCATCAACCCGCCGCAGAGCGCCGTCCTCGGCCTGCACCGCATCGAGGACCGCCCGGTCGTGGTCGACGGCGAGATCGTCATCCGCCCGATGATGTATATCGCGCTGTCCTACGACCACCGCCTGATCGACGGCCGCGAGGCTGTCACCGCACTCAAGATCATCAAGGAAGCGATCGAAGATCCGACCCGGATGCTGATCGACCTTTGAGGAAAGAATAATGGCTGAATACGACTACGACGTCCTTGTCATCGGCGCTGGCCCGGGGGGCTATGTCGCTGCGATCCGCGCGGCCCAGCTCGGCCTGAAGACCGCCTGCGCCGAAAGCCGCGACACGTTGGGCGGGACCTGCCTCAATGTCGGCTGCATCCCGTCGAAGGCGATGCTGCACGCGTCGGAATACTTCAACGCCGCCAGCAACGGCACGATGGCGGAGATGGGCATCGAGGTCATGCCCAAGCTCGATCTCGACAAGATGCATGCGCAGCGCCGCGATGCGGTCGAGGGGCTGACCAAGGGCGTCGCTTTCCTGTTCAAGAAGAACAAGGTCGACTGGAAGAACGGCCACGCCACCTTCCAGGACGCGCATACGGTCAAGGTCGGTGACGAAACGGTCACCGCGAAGAACATCATCATCGCAACCGGCTCCTCGGTGACCCCGCTGCCCGGTGTCGAGGTCGATAACGACAAGCAGGTGGTGGTTGATTCCACCGGGGCGCTCGAACTCAACGCAGTGCCGAAAAAGATGGTCGTCATCGGCGGCGGCGTGATCGGGCTCGAACTCGGTTCGGTCTGGTGCAGGCTCGGCGCGCAGGTGACCGTCGTCGAATATCTCGACAAGCTGCTGCCCGGCATGGACGACGATGTTCGCAAGGAAGCAGCCAAGATCTTCAAGAAGCAGGGCATGGAACTGCGCCTGTCGACCAAGGTCACCGGCTGCACGGTCAAGGGCAAGAAAGCCACGCTCACGCTCGAACCCGCCGCTGGCGGGGACGAGGAAACGCTCGAGGCGGATTGCGTGCTGGTATCGATCGGCCGCCGCCCGAACACCGATGGGCTGGGGCTGGAAAACATCGGTCTGGAAACCAACCAGCGCGGCCAGATCGAGATCGATCACGATTTCCGCACCAAGGTCGACGGCGTTTGGGCGATCGGTGATGTGGTGCCGGGTCCGATGCTGGCGCACAAGGCCGAGGATGAAGGCATTGCCTGCGCCGAGAATGTCGCCGGGCAGACGGGCATCGTGAACCACGATCTCATCCCCGGCGTGGTTTACACCTGGCCCGAGTTTGCCGGTGTCGGCCTGACGCAGGAAGAAGCCATCGAAAAGATGGGCGGCGACAAGTCCAAGGTCAAAGTCGGCAAGTTCCCGATGATGGCCAACAGCCGCGCCAAGACCAATCACGAACCCGACGGCTTCGTGAAGATCATCGCCGAAGCCGAAAGCGACCGCGTGCTCGGCGTCTGGGCGATTGCCAGCGTTGCCGGGACGATGATCGCGCAGGCGACCCAGGCGATGGAATTCGGCGCTACGTCCGAAGATATCGCCTATACCTGCCATGCCCACCCGACGCATTCCGAAGCGATCAAGGAAGCGGCGATGGCGGTCCAGGGCAAGCCCATCCACGTCTGATCGGGTGGCTGACGGCGCGGCCCTTCCTGCGACGAGCAAGGACCGCTGAATGGCCGGGCGCGCGGCGATCATGCTCGCGCTCGGCATTCCCGTAGCTGCGGGACTGCTCTACCTCGTGCTGGGCAGCGCACCGCTCGCCTATCCCTTAGCCAACGCACTGGCCCTGCTCATAGCTGTGCCGATCGCGGCGTTTGCGCCGCTGCGGCTTGCCGAGCGCGAGCGGCGCGTCCTTACGCTGGTCCTGCTCGCCCTGTTGTTCGTCCCGCTAGTCAGCGGGCCCCATCTCGGCGCAGTGGCGCGATGGCTGCCCCTGGGGCCGGTCAATTTGCATGCAGGGGCGCTTGCGCTGCCCGCGCTGGTCGTGCTGGCAGCGCGAGACGAGGATTACGCTCCACCGATCCTGCTGGCCGCGCTGCTCGCCGCCAGCCTCCAACCCGATGCCGCGACCGCGCTTGCCGTGATGATGGCCGCCGTGGGGCTTTACAATGCCGGCCAGGATTGGCGCATGGTGCCCGTCGCGGGAATAGCCTTTCTTGCCAGCATCGGCGCGGTGCTGCGCGGCGAACTGCCCGCACAGCCCTTCGTCGAGCGCGTGCTGGTCGATCTGGCGCTGCGCGAGCCGCTGGCTGCACTCGGTCTCGGCATGGCACTGCTTGCCGGTTTCCTGATGTTTGCGCATGCCCTGCCCGCGGCAAAATCCACGCGCCATGCGCTGGCGGGATCGCTGTTCGGCTTTTCGCTCGCGGCGTTCGTGTCGAATTATCCCAGCGTGCTGATCGGCTACGGCGCCGCGCCGATCCTTGGATATGGGCTCGCGCTGGCGCTCGCGCGGCATACGCGCCAGGATTAGAACAGCGCGATTGACCACGCTGGCCGCTTGTCCGACATTGGGGGCAAGAGGAGACAGCATGGGTTACCCCGCACTTACCGACAAGCCCGGCGCGATCGCCACGGCAACCGCCATTCGCAATGGCGAGATGTCCCCATACGAGGCCGTGGAAGCGGCCATCGCGCGGATCGAACGGCTCGATGCGCACATCAACGCGGTGGTGGCCACCGACTTCGACCGCGCGCTCGAGCGCGCGCGCACGCTGACCGACACGGGGATCGCCGCCGACCAGCCCCTGTTCGGTGTGCCCATGACGATCAAGGAAAGCTTCGATGTCGAAGGCCTTCCCACCTGCTGGGGGCATCAGGCCTATGCCGACAATATCGCGAAAGCCGATGCCCGCGTGGTCAGCCTGCTGAAGGGCGCGGGCGCGGTTATCCTCGGCAAGACCAATGTCCCGCCCGACCTGGCCGACTGGCAATCGCGCAATCCGGTCTACGGCCGGACCAACAACCCGCATGATGCAGGCCGTTCTCCGGGCGGATCGTCGGGCGGCGCGGCGGCGGCAGTGGCCAGCGGCATGGTCGCGTGCGACTTCGGCACCGACATCGGGGGGTCGGTCCGCGTGCCCGCGCATTTCTGCGGCATCTGGGGGCACAAGAGCAGCTGGGGCCTCGTCCCCTTGCAGGGCCATGTGCACCCGCAACTTGCCGGCAGGAATGCGCATGATGGCGCGCTGGGCATTGCCGGCCCGCTAGCGCGCAATGCGGCCGATCTGCGATTGCTGGTCGAACTGACCCGCTCGGTCCCGCTTCAGGCAAGCGGCAAGCCGCTGAAAGACTGCCGGGCGCTGCTGCTGCTCGACCACCCATCCTGCCCGACCGATGCAGCGGTGCGCGCACCCATCGAAGCGGCCGCGGCAGAGCTCGAGCGCGCGGGCATGGCCATCGACCGCGCAAGCGAGCTCGTCCCCGATCTGGCAACCGAGCATGCCGAATATATGCGGATGCTCAATGTCGCGATGGCGCGCGGCATGCCCGGGCCCGGCGGCAAGCGGGCCAGCGCCAGCGACTGGTTCGACATGCTCGACCTGCAGGCGCGCAGCGAGAATGCCTGGGCCCGCCTGTTCGCAGTTTACGACTTCGTGCTAGCGCCCCCCGCCCCCGTCCTCGCGGTCGAACACAGCGAAGGGCGCGTGTTCGATGGCCCCGTGATGATAAACGGGACGCAGCAGCCCGGTGGCAGCACGCTGTGCTGGGCGGGGCTCGCGACCTATCCCAACCTGCCTTCTACCGTCCTGCCTGTGGGCGAAACCGGCGGGCTGCCTTGCGGAATGCAGGTGATCTCGCGCAGGTGGGCCGATCTCGACTGCATCGCCGCGGCGGAGTCGATCGGCACGATACTCCACGGCTAGGGAGCCTCGACGACATGGAATACCAGCGCGGCCTTCAGCGCCCTGCCCGCAAGCGGAAACAGCAGCCGGGCCGGATGGCCGGCGAGGACGCGATCGTGCCAGGGCACGGCGCGCACGCGGCTATCGCATGAATCCCGAGGTCCTGACCCCCCTGCTCGACTGGCTCGATCTTGCCGGCGTCGCCATCTTCGCGCTGACCGGTGCGCTGGTGGCGGCGAAGGAGCGGCAGACCTTCGTCACGCTGGCATTTTTCGCGCTGGTCACGGGGGTTGGCGGCGGCACCGTGCGCGACCTGCTGATCGGTGCCCCGGTGTTCTGGATCCACGATGGCGGGGTGGCCGTGGTCTGCCTCGCGGTCTCGCTGTTCGCGTGGTTCATCCCGACGAGATGGTGGGCCGGCCGGTTCCTCTCGATTGCCGACGGCCTCGGGCTGGCGGCCTACGCCGTGCTTGGCGCGGCCAAGGCGCTCGAATATGGGATACCGCCCGTAACCGCCGCGCTGATGGGCGTGATCACCGGCTGCGTCGGCGGGATCATCCGCGATGTGGTGGCAGGGCGTCCATCGATCCTCATGCGCCCCGAACTCTATGTCACCGCCGCCGCGCTTTCCGCCAGCGTTACCGTGCTGGGCGATCTGGCAGGCATCCGCCGCGAATGGGTGTGGGTGGCTGCAACCGCCGCGGGATATGGCCTGCGGCTTGCGGCGATCCGCTGGAACCTCGCGCTGCCGGCCTACGGCCGCGACTAGCCGCCGGTGCCGCGATAGGCGGTCCCGTATTCGAGATCCCCGTCGATCACGTCGTCGCCCGGCAGGGGGCCGCCCGGATAGGCAGGCTGCGCGCCATCGGCCCGCGCGCGTGCCGCCGCGTAGACGTCGGCGCCGTATTGCCGGTCGGTCGCCGGCTGATAGCCGTAGCTGCCTGCCCCGCCCGCGTCGTAACTGGCCATGCCACTGCCGTAATCGATCCCATCGATCCGCCCGTCCGGTCCGATCCGGCAAGTGAAGGCCTGGCCATCATACATGCGGCCATCGACCCTCCAGCCACTCGCATCGCGGTTGACCGCATCGACCGTGTCGACCCGCGCATCGCGTTCGATGGCTTCGACACACATCGCGGCGGCGCGGTCGAGCCCCCGTGCATCGTCGGCGCGATCGGTGTCGCGGCGGGGATCGGGATAACGCGCATCGCGCGGGTATTCACGCTCGTCCGACTTGTCGACCGCGCTGGCGACCGCAGCGATGCCGCCGATGATCAGCAGTCCGGTGAGGATGTCGCCGACATCGGTCCCGCGGTCGCGGTAACGGCGATCGCGGTAGCGGCGATGCTTCGCGGCATCGTCGTCGCCCGGGGTCCAGGCCGGAGCCGCGGCAACCGGCTGGGCTATCGCGGGCGGGATCGGCAGTTCGGCCGCCTGCGCGGGCATGGCCACCAGCGAGGTGGCTGCCAGCAGCGCCGGCAGCGCGGCAATGGATGGTCTGGTCAGCATATGGATCCCCTACGGTCGCGCGCTCACCCCGGCACGCGTATGGCAATACGGCAAGAATGGGCGGCCCGGGCTAAACGAGGCCTGAACCGCCCGTGGTGGTGCGTGCAACGCGATCAGCGCAGTCCGCGAATACCGCTGTAGTCGACATCGGCAACGCGGCCGCGTTCGATGTAGCAGGTGAACTTGCCGCTATCGCGGGCGCTGTACCGGTCGCGGCGGCGATCGTAGCGCGCATCGCGGTAACCGCGCTGGCCATCGACAACCATCGTGCCCCTGACCTTCCAGCCATAGCGCGTGTCCTTCACGCTACGGATATCGGTGACCGACGCGTGGCGATAGCCGGAGCGGCGCGCATCGACCTGTGCGGCGTTGACGCAGCGCTGCACTGCGGCGCGCGGATTGCCGCGCCTGGCGTAGGCATCGCGGCGGTAGTCATTGTCATAGCGGTAGGCGCCGCCATTATAGCCGTAGCGGTCGCGGTTGCGGTCCTTGCTGGCAGCACCGGCGATGGCAGCAATACCGCCGATGATCACTGCGCCGGCGATTACCTCGCCGACCGAAATCCCGTCGTCGTCGCCGCGTGCCTGTGCCGGTGTGGCACCCGCCAGGGCCATTGCCCCGACCGTTGCCGCTGCGATCCCACCCTTCGCGAACGTTTTGCTGAACTGTTTCATCTCGAGGGTCTCCTCATCAGGGCCGCGGCGGGAATGCCCCGGCTGTGAGAATCGGTCTAGATGAACGGGCGTGAGACGAGGCTGAACTTGGACGACAGCCTTTGTTCAGTTTAGGCGACGTTTTTATGAATGGTTCATTCCAGCGAAGCCAGCACGTCGCGCGTGAAGGCGGCGATATCGAACCGGTGCCCGGCCAGGTCCTCGCCCCGCCGGACGATGACCGTGTCACGGCTCGGCACGATCACGATGAACTGCCCACGGTTCCCCATCGCGGCGAAGGTACCGGCTGGGACGCCGTTCACCGCATCAAGCAGCCAGAAGCCGGCACCGTAGCCGAAGGGGCCATCGGGCTGCGGGCCGTCGGGGGCGGAGACGTAATCCGCCCAATCTTCCGGCAGCACCCGCGTGCCATCCGCCAGCACGCCGTCATCCAGATAGAGCTGTCCGAGCCGCGCGAGATCGCGCGCGGTGGACCATACCTGGCTCGACAGGATGTAATCGCCGCGCCAGTCGGTTTCCGCGACCGTATCGAACATGCTGAGCTGCGCGAAAACCTGCGCGGGCGGCTGCTTCGCCAGCGACGCTTCGATCGCATTGACTGCGGCCAGCGTGTCGTTGTTGGCATAGCGGAAGATGCTGCCCGGTTCATGCACCAGTGGCCAGTGCAGAGCGGTTTCGGCCACGGTCGATCCGCCATAATACAGGGGATCGGTGCGGTTGCCCGCGGTGTCCGAATAGCGTCCCGATGCCATGCGCAGCAGGTGATCGAGCGTTATCTGCGAGCGCGCGTCATTGATGTCGATCCCCAGCCCGGCGGACTGGTCCACTGCCGCCTCGCCGCGGTGCACTGCCATGCCGACCAGCGTCGCGGCGATGCTTTTCGCGACCGACCATGTGCGCTGCGGCACGGCGGGCCCGAACCCTGGCGCATAAAGTTCGCCCAGTACCTCGCCATCGCGCATTGCGAGCACCGCCGTCGTGCGCGTTCCCTCGCCATAGGTATCGCCGAACCCATGCGCGAACGTGCCAGCCAATGCGCCCGTGGCAGCAATCGGCGCACTGCGTTCGATCGTGCTGGCGGGCCGCTTGGTGACGACCGGATCGGGGCGTCCCCCTATCGGAAGCTGCGCGCAGCCCATTCGCGAATCATGCACGGCAATCCGCGGCGGTGCGTCATCAGCCCATTCGACCGAGACCGTTTCGACAGTCCCGTCTGCGCCGCGCGCGATCCGGTAGGGCATCGCATCGGCCAGCGGCCCCAGGGGTGCCTGAATGCCCGACAGTTCCCATTCGAAGACGCTTTCGGCAGTCCGCGATGCACCGTTGCGCTCAGCATTCGCGATTGCGCTGCACAGGAACAGCGCCTTGTACCCTGCAGCGAAGGAGCGGTCGTAGCGCGTCACGATCTGCTCCTGCGTGACGGACTGGGCGGCAAGCGGAACAGCGGCGAGCAGCGCGGCGGCGGTGATGGCATGTCTGATCATGCGCGCCTTGTGCCATGCCGCCGCACCCATGCAAAACAAAAGGGCCGGACAGTTTCCCGCCCGGCCCCGCATGTCTTCATTCGAGAGCGCCTCAGGCGTCTTCGAACTCGCTGTCTTCATTCATCACCGGGCCCGAATCCTGGCCCTTGGCGTCTTCGTCGCGGTCGACCAGCTCGATGATTGCCATCTGGGCGGCGTCGCTGGCACGGTAGCCGGCCTTGATGACGCGGCTGTAGCCGCCTTCACGGTCCGAATAACGTTCGGCAAGGATGTCGAACAGCTTCTTGAGCTGCGTTTCGTCCTGCAGGCGGCTCATTGCCAGACGACGGTTCGACAGGCCGCCACGCTTCGCGAGCGTGATCAGCTTTTCGATGTAGGGCCGCATTTCCTTGGCCTTGGGCAGCGTGGTCATGATCTGCTCGTGCTTGATCAGCGCGGCAGCCATGTTGCGCAGCATGGCATGACGGTGGCCGGTCTTGCGCTGCAGCTTGCGGCCGGAAATCTTGTGACGCATCGTATCTCTTCCTTTGTTCGATAAGGGCCCGTTCTAGGTAGCCCGAAGCCGGTGACCGTTGCGGGCCGTCACCTACGCCCATTCGTATTTCCACCGGCGCTGTGCCGATGGAAGGGAGCCCCGACCTGCGCCGGGGCACCCTGATTGCGTTAGCCCAGGAGTTCCTGTTCGAGCTTCTTGGCCATTTCCTCGATGTTCTCCGGCGGCCATCCGGGGATGTCCATGCCGAGGCGCAGACCCATCGACGAGAGCACTTCCTTGATTTCGTTCAAGGACTTGCGGCCGAAGTTCGGCGTACGGAGCATCTCGGCTTCGGTCTTCTGGACCAGGTCGCCGATATAGATGATGTTGTCGTTCTTGAGGCAGTTGGCCGAACGGACCGACAGTTCCAGCTCGTCGACCTTCTTGAGCAGGTAACGGTTGAGCTGGTTGGTGTCGCTTTCCTGCGGCTCGGCGGCCTGGCCGATCATGGCCGAGGTCGGCTGCGGGATGCCGTCTTCGAAGTGGACGTAGAGCGTCAGCTGGTCCTGAAGGATGCGCGCGGCATAGGCCACGGCATCTTCGGGCGAGACGGTGCCGTCGGTTTCGATGGTGATCGACAGCTTGTCGTAGTCGAGTTCCTGGCCAACACGGGCGTTCTCGACCTTGTAGCTGACCTGGCGAACCGGCGAATACAGGCTGTCGACCGGGATCAGGCCGATCGGCGCGTCGGCCGGACGGTTCATCACGGCGGGGCTGTAGCCCTTGCCGGTGTCCGCGGTCAGTTCCATGTTGAGCGTCGCGCCTTCATCGAGATGACAGATCACGAGATCCTTGTTCATCACTTCGATGTCGCCCGAAACGGCGATATCACCCGCGGTCACTTCACCCGGGCCGGTTGCGGAAAGCTGCAGGCGCTTCATGCCTTCGCCTTCCATCTTCAGCGCGATCTGCTTCACGTTGAGGACGATGTCGGTCACGTCTTCGCGCACGCCGGCGAGCGAGCTGAATTCGTGGAGTACGTTTTCGATCTTGATCGAAGTGATCGCAGCGCCCTGCAGCGAGCTCAGGAGCACGCGCCGCAGCGCATTGCCGAGCGTCAGGCCGAAGCCCCGCTCGAGCGGTTCGGCGACGAAGGTGACCTTGTGAGGCTTGTCGCTAGCTGCCTTGATATCAAGGACGCTGGGTTTCTTGAGTTCCTGCCAGTTCTTAATGTTGACGGACATGAAAATCCCCTGGTTCGGATGCGGGCAGGACCGGCGCTCTTCGGTAAGAGCGTCCGGTCCGTGAGAGGGTGTCGGCGGCCCGCGTCAGCGAGCCGCCAGGCAGGTACGGATCAGACGCGACGACGCTTGGAAGGACGGACCCCGTTGTGCGGGATCGGCGTCACGTCGCGAATCGAAGTGATGGTGAAGCCCACTGCCGCGAGACCGCGCAGCGCGCTTTCGCGGCCCGAGCCCGGACCCTTCACTTCGACTTCGAGGGTGCGCACGCCATGCTCGGCGGCCTTGCGGCCCGCGTCGTCGGCGGCGACCTGCGCAGCATAGGGAGTCGACTTGCGGCTGCCCTTGAAGCCCATCATGCCGGCGCTGGACCAGCTGATCGCATTGCCCTGTGCGTCGGTGATGGTGATCATTGTGTTGTTGAAGCTGGCGTTGATATGCGCAACGCCGCTGGAAATGTTCTTTTTGTCGCGGCGCCTAACGCGGCCGGGTTCGCGTGCCATGGTCTGTATTCCTCTAATCTATCAAGAAGGCAAAAGCGCGGGGAATGCCCCTGCGCTTACTTCTTCTTGCCAGCGATCGGCTTGGCCTTGCCCTTGCGGGTGCGGGCGTTGGTGTGAGTGCGCTGGCCGCGAACGGGCAGACCGGCACGGTGACGCAGACCGCGGTAGGACCGCAGGTCCATGAGCCGCTTGATGTTCATCGCGGTTTCGCGGCGAAGGTCGCCTTCCACGGTGTAATCCGCATCGATCGTCTCGCGGATGCGCAGGACTTCCTCGTCGGACAGGTCCTGCACGCGGCGGGTGTGATCGATACCGAGCTTGTCGGCGATCTCGACGGCGTTGTTTCGGCCGATACCGTGAATATAGGTGAGCGCGATGATCACGCGCTTGTTGGTGGGGATGTTTACCCCGGCAATACGAGCCACTTACTTCTCCATGCTCCACAGGCGCCGGTGAGGCCGGCGGTCCTATCTCATCGCTCAATCCGACGCTTGCAGCCCCTGCCTAACGCAAAATCCGGCTCGACGCAGATATCACTGCCATCCGCCGGAATCGCCGCAATGTCGAATGAACCGCGCGCTTAGGGGGATTCGACGCCGAGGTCAACTGCCCAGCACGCAGCGAGATCCACAGCGACCCATGCGGCCGCTGTCGTCCGAGAAGATCACGCCCTAGCCCATCGGCCGCCATACGTCAAAACCCTGAGGGAAGCATGATCGGCGCCCGGCCGTGGTGTCCCCGACCTGGCTCTTGGCCTACCCCGCCCCGTCCAACGCGTCGATCTGGTCTTCGAGGCTTGCGTCCTCAGCAGCCGCAGGATCGCTGTCTCGTGGCACGGTCGCCGCGGCTCCGCCGAGCGCGCCCAGATGATCGCGCAGCCCGTGCAATTGCTGGCTCATCACCTGATCGACCGCGGCAGCGATAGTCGGCACTTCGTAACGCATGTAGCCGCCGACAACATATTCCCAGCGGATCCGTGTCCCGCCGTCGATCTCTTCCAGAGTAATCGTCAGTACACCGGTGGCGGGTTCGCCCTGCAATGGACCCAGTCCCCCGCGCATGCGCAGGTTCTTCAACGGGTAAGACTGGACCACGACCATGTGCTGCACACTGCCATCGAGCGAAAAGCCGTCGGCACGGTCCTCGCCCGGCACGCGTTCACACAGGCAGCCGCCCGCCTGCGGGGTCAGCGTCATGTTGGCCGCATCTGCCGACCATGTATGCGCATCGTTCCACCACGCGCCCGGACGGATCAATGCCAGCCAGGTCTGCATCGGGGTAGCCGCAACCTCGGCCATGTCACGCGTGACGAAGCCGCTGGCGGTGGTTTCCGCAACCTCGGCGGACAATGGCGCCGTAAAGCCAAGCGCAGCAGCGGCAAACAGGGTTCCGGCAAGGCGCATAAGACCAATCTCCCTCTGTCGAGAGGTCGGCCTTAGGCCAAGTACCGGGTCATGGAAACCCGAGTGGGATCAGCGGGTGAGGATAGCGTCGATCGCGTGCGTAACGTCTTCGATCGAGTCCATGCCATCGACCCGGCTGACGATGCCGCGCTGTTCGTAGCCGGGCAGGATCGGCGCGGTCTTGCCGCGATATTCCTGCATCCGCTTGCGCACCGTCTCCTCATTGTCGTCGGGACGGCGCTTGAACTCGGTCGATCCGCACTTGTCGCATACGCCGGGTGTCGCCGGCTGCTTGAACACGTCGTGATAGCCGGCGCCGCAATTGGCGCAGGTGAAGCGGCCCGTGATCCGTTCGACCAGAGCTTCCTCGTTCACTTCGAGCTCGATCACATGGTCGAGCTTGCGGCCGTGCCGAGCAAGGATATCGTCGAGCTGGTCGGCCTGGGCCGCAGTGCGGGGATAGCCGTCGAAGATCGCACCCGTTTCCGGCCCCATATCGGCCAGCTTGGCATCGATCATCGCCGACACGATCTCGTCCGATACGAGCCCGCCCGAATCCATGATGTCAGCGACCTTGTGGCCCAGCTCGGTATCGGCTTTGCGTGTTTCGCGCAGCATGTCGCCGGTCGAAAGCTGCAGCATTCCGTGGTGTTCGACCAGGCGCTGGGCCTGCGTCCCCTTGCCGGCGCCCGGAGGGCCCAGGAGGATGATATCCATTGCGTAAAGTCCCCTTCGCCCGTGCTGTGCCTTAACGCAGGCGTCCCTTCAACTTCGCTTTTTTGATGAGGTCACCATATTGGTGCGCCAGCAGGTGCGACTGGATCTGGCTGATCGTGTCGACCGTGACATTGACCACGATGAGCAGGCTGGTGCCGCCGAGGAACAGAGGCACGCCGGTCTGGGCGATCATGTATTCCGGCAGCACGCAGACCAGCGTCAGGTAGATTGCGCCGATCACGGTAATGCGCGTCAGCACGTAATCGAGATATTCCTCGGTCCGCTTGCCCGGTCGGATGCCCGGAATGAACCCGCCGTTCTTCTTCAGATTGTCCGCGGTTTCCTCGGGATTGAAGACGATCGCGGTGTAGAAGAAGCAGAAGAAGATGATGCCGAGGCCATAGAGCGTCATGTAGAGCGGCTGACCGTGCTGCAGATATTGCAGCGTCGACTGGAGCACCCCGCCCGCGGCGCTGTCGGTATCGACCGAATTGCCCGCGAACTGGGTGATTGTCAGCGGAAGCAGCAGCAGCGAACTGGCAAAGATCGGCGGGATCACGCCTGCAGTGTTGAGCTTGAGCGGCAGGTGCGAACGATCGGCCTGCATCACGCCGCGCTGCGTCGCACGCTTGGGGTACTGGATCAGCAGGCGGCGCTGGGCGCGCTCCATGAAGCAAATGACCAGGATCAGCACGACGACCATGGCGATCAGGCCGACGATGATGCCGGTCGGGATCGAGCCTTCCGAATACCCCTGCCCAAGATTCGAGACGAAGGTCGGGAACTGGGCGACGATGCCTGCCATGATGATCAGCGACACGCCGTTGCCGATGCCGCGACTGGTGATCTGCTCGCCCAGCCACAGCAGGAACATGGTCCCGCCCACCAGGCTGATGACAGCGCCGACACGGAACATGATGCCCGGGTCGACCACCGCCTGCAGCCCGCTCTGCGCGCCGAAGCTTTCGAGACCCGAGGCGAGGAACCAGCCCTGGATCGCGCACAGAAACACGGTGCCGTACCGGGTGTACTGGTTAAGCTTCTGCCGCCCGACCGTGCCTTCCTTCTTGAGCGCGGCGAGGCTGGGATGCAGCGCGGCTGCCAGCTGCACGACGATCGAGGCAGTGATGTAGGGCATGACGCCGAGCGCGATGAGGCTCATCCGCTCAAGGCTGCCGCCCGAAAAGGTATTGAAAAGGTCGAGGATCCCGCCCCGCGTCTGATCGTAGAGATCGCTCAAGATCAGCGGGTTCACACCCGGAAGCGGAACGAAGCTGAGGAAACGGAAGACGATCAGGGCCCCGATGGTGAACCAGATACGGTTCTTCAGCTCGGTGGCCTTGGTGAAGTTTGCGAGGCTCATATTGCTCGCGATATTGTCGGCGCGTGATGCCATGGGAATCTGTTCAATCCTGAATTGGCGCCGGCCCCTCCCGGCACAGGAAGGCTAGATAGGGACAGGGGGACGGATTGTCGAACCCGTCCCCCCGAATTATCCCGCTTACTTCGCCTTCTTAGCCTTGTTGGCTTCGGCGCGAGCAGCCTTTTTCTCGTGCTCGGGCTTGTCGGCGGCGATCACTTCGACCTTGCCGCCAGCCTTTTCGACCGCTTCGATGGCGCCCTTCGAGGCACCGGCGACCTTGAAGGTGACCTTGGCCTTGAGCTCGCCCTTGCCCAGCAGACGGACACCGTCCTTGCCACCGCGCGCGAGGCCGGCGGCCCGCAGCGTTTCATGGTCGAGGACCTTCGAACCGTCGAGCTTTTCGGCATCGATGAACTTCTGGACCATGCCGATGTTCACTTCGGCGAAGTCCTTGCCGAACGGATTGTTGAAGCCGCGTTTCGGCAGGCGCATGTGCAGCGGCATCTGGCCGCCTTCGAAGCCCTTGATGGCGACGCCCGAACGGCTCTTCTGGCCCTTCTGGCCGCGGCCACCGGTCTTGCCCTTGCCCGAGCCGATGCCGCGTCCGATACGGATGCGGGTCTTGCGTGCGCCGGGATTGTCGCGGATATCATTCAGTTTCATAGTGCACTCGCTTTCGCTTTCTAACGCCCCGTGACGGGGTTCGCGCTGTTGGGAAGTGCGCGCCGATAGTCTGTTTGGCCGATCATGTCGACTCTCAATTGGACGGCGCGCACGCGGTAAACGAAATTGTCGTCCAAACGAAAAGGCCGGGCAGCGATCGAACGCGGCCCGGCCCTTTTGTTCGGCAGACAGGCTGCCTGATCAGTCGACCACGGTCACCAGATGCGGGATCTTGGCGATTGCGCCGCGCACCTCGGGGGTGTCCTGGCGCTCGACGATCTTGTGCATCTTGTTGAGGCCCAGGCCGATCAGAATTTTCTTCTGGCTTTCCGGGCGCCGGATCGGCGAACCGATCTGCTTGATCTTGACGGTTTTCGCTTTGGCCATCGATCTTACTCCGCAATAGCGGCGGCGTCGGCTTCAGCCTCTGCTACCGAAGCGCCACCACGGCCAAGCAGGTCAGCGACCTTCTTGCCGCGACGCTGGGCCACCGACTTCGGCGAAGTCTGGTTGGTCAGCGCGTCGAACGTGGCGCGGATCATGTTGTAGGGGTTCGACGTACCGACCGACTTGGTCACCACGTCGGCAACGCCGAGGCTTTCGAACACGGCACGCATCGGACCGCCGGCGATGATGCCAGTACCCGGAGGCGCGGTACGAACGGTAACCTTGCCCGCGCCGAAACGACCCTTGCCGTCGTGATGGAGGGTACGACCCTCCTTCAGCGGGACGCGGACCATCATCTTGCGTGCAGCGGCAGTCGCCTTGCTGATCGCCTCGGGGACTTCGCGGGCCTTGCCCTTGCCGAACCCGACGCGGCCCTGGCCGTCACCCACCACGACCAGCGCAGCAAACCCGAAGCGCTTACCGCCCTTCACCGTCTTGCTGACGCGGTTGATGTGGACGAGCTTCTCGATGATGCCGTCGTCTTCTTCCTCGCGGCGTCCGCCACGACGGTTGTTGTCGCGGCCACCGCGGCCACGGCCACCGCCGCCACGGTTGTCACGACCGCCACGGCCACGACCTTCGCGCTGCTGCGGCTGCCCTTCGGCACCCTGTGCAGGGCTCTGGTTCGCTGCAGCTTCCGAAGGCGTGTCGGCGACAGCCGGCTCTTCCTTCGTGACCGCAGGCGTGGTCTCGGCCTTGGCCTCAGTCGTTTCGACCTTGGTTTCGGCTTCGGTGTTTTCGGTTTTGTTTTCGTCAGCCATCATCAGAACTCCAGCCCGCCTTCACGAGCGGCGTCGGCCAGCGCCTTGACGCGGCCATGGAACAGGAAACCACCGCGATCGAACACGACGGAGGTTACGCCGGCTTTCTGGGCAGCAGCGGCGATATCGCTGCCAACCTTCTTGGCGGCTTCGATATTGGCACCCGTACCGTCCGCGCCAAGCGTCGATGCTGCGGCGAGCGTCTTGCCGGCCGAATCGTCGATGATCTGCGCATAGATATGCTGGCCGGTGCGGTGCACCGACAGGCGGGGCCTGCCACCCGACACGTTGCGGAGCGCGGTGCGGACGCGGCGACGGCGACGTTCAAAGAGAGAGAGCTTTGCCATCTTACTTCTTCTTCCCTTCCTTGCGGAAGATATACTCGCCGCGGTACTTGATACCCTTGCCCTTGTAGGGCTCGGGCTTGCGCCACTTGCGGACGTTCGCCGCAAACTGGCCCACGGCCTGCTTGTCGATACCGCTGATTTCGACGGTAGTCTGGTCGGGCGTCTTGACCTCGATGCCCTCGGGCACGTCGAGATCGACGTCGTGCGAATAGCCGAGCTGAAGCTTGAGCTTCTTGCCCTGCGCCTGCGCACGGTAACCGACACCGTTGATCTCGAGGACCTTGGTGAAGCCTTCGGTCACGCCTTCGACCAGGTTCGAAACCATCGTGCGCTGCATGCCCCAGTGGTTGCGCGCCTGACGGGTGTCGTTAGCCGGCTTGACCGAGATCTCGCCGTCTTCCAGCTTGTATTCGATCAGGTCGGAAAGACCCATTTCGAGCGAGCCCTTGGGACCCTTCACGCTGAGCGTGTTGCCATTGATGTTGGCAGTGACCCCGCTGGGGATCGCCACCGAACGTTTGCCGATGCGGCTCATCAGAACACCTCCGCCAGCACTTCGCCGCCGACGTTTTCGGTGCGCGCTTCGGCGTCCGAAAGCACACCCTTGGGCGTCGAGACGATGGTGATGCCAAGGCCATTGCGCACGATCGGAAGTTCCTTCGAACCCGAATAGACGCGGCGGCCCGGCTTGGAGACGCGGGCAACGTGCTTGATAGCAGGTTCGCCCTCGAAATATTTCAGTTCGATCCGCAGCTGTGCATGCTTGGCCGAAGCGTCATCGCTGTAGCCACGGATGTAGCCTTCGCGCTGGAGCACTTCGAGGACGTTCGCACGCAGCTTGCTGGCGGGCGAGAGGACACTGTCCTTCTTCGCGCGCTGGCCGTTGCGGATACGGGTGAGCATATCACCCAGGGGATCGGTCATAGCCATTTGTCTTTACCTCACCAGCTCGACTTGGTCAGGCCCGGAATCAGGCCCTTGTTGCCGAGGTCGCGCAGTTCGATGCGGTTGAGCCCGAACTTGCGGTAGTAGCCGCGCGGGCGGCCGGTGGTGGAGCAGCGGTTGCGCACCCGGGTCGGGTTCGCATTGCGCGGCAGTTCCGCCATCTTGAGACGCGCCATCAGGCGTTCGGTCTCGTCGAGCGATTCATCGTCAGCGATAGCCTTAAGCTTCGCGAACTTTTCCGCATACTGCTTGACGAGCTTCTTACGACGCTCGTTCTTGTTGATCGAACTCAGTTTCGCCATTGGACTTAAGTTCCTCTATTAGCGGCTCACGCCGCCTCCTTCTCTGCCGACTCTTCAGCCGGGAACGGGAAACCGAACAGGCGGAGCAGTTCGCGCGCCTCGTCGTCGGTCTTCGCCGTCGTGGTTACGATGATGTCCATCCCCCGGACCTTGTCGATCTGGTCGTAGCTGATCTCGGGAAAGATGATCTGTTCCTTCAGGCCCATGGCATAGTTGCCGTGGCCGTCGAACGACTTCGGGTTGAGCCCGCGAAAGTCACGGATGCGCGGCATGGCCACGGTCACCAGACGATCGAGAAACTCGTACATGCGTTCGCGGCGCAGGGTGACCTTGCAACCGATCGGCATGCCTTCACGCAGCTTGAACTGCGCGATCGACTTCTTGGCCTTGGTGATAACCGGCTTCTGACCGGCGATCAGGGCCATTTCCTCGGCCGCAGTCTGGACCTTCTTCTTGTCCTGGCTGGCTTCGCCGACGCCCATGTTGAGCGTGATCTTTTCCAGCCTGGGGACTTCGAGAGCGTTCTTGTAGCCGAACTTCTCGGTCATCGCCTTGACGACCTGGTCGTCATAGCGCTGCTTCATGCGGGGCGTATAATCAGCCATCGATAGTCTCCCCGGACTTTACGGCGACACGAACCTTCTTGCCGTCCTTTTCTTCGAAACGGACGCGAGTGGGCTTGCCATCCTTAGGGTCTGCCAGCGCAACCTTGCTCAGGTGCATCGGCGCTTCGAAGCGGTCGATGCCACCCTGCGGGTTCTGCTGGGTCGGCTTGCGGTGACGCGCGGCGATGTTGACGCCTTCGACGACGATCTTGCCATCCTTCGGCATGACCTTCGCGACGGTGCCGGTCTTGCCCTTGTCCTTGCCGGACAGGACGACGACGCTGTCACCCTTCTTGATCTTTGCGGCAGCCATTACAGCACCTCCGGAGCAAGCGAGATGATCTTCATGAAGCCGCGGCCGCGCAGTTCGCGGACCACCGGGCCGAAGATACGGGTACCGATCGGCTCTTCGCTCTTGTTCACGAGCACCGCGGCATTGCTGTCGAAGCGGATCACGCTGCCATCGGGGCGGCGTACGTCCTTCCTCGTGCGCACGATGACGGCGCGATGGACATCGCCCTTCTTCACCTTCGTGCGCGGCTGGGCTTCCTTGACGGAAACCACGATCACGTCGCCTACGGAAGCAGTCCGGCGCTTCGAGCCGCCCAGCACCTTGATGCACTGGACGCGCTTTGCGCCGCTGTTGTCCGCGACGTCGAGATTGGATTGCATCTGGATCATCGATCCGTTTCCTTCTCAATGGCTTGCCGGGACGATTGCCCGGCAGTTCCTACGTCAATAAAGCTCAGTTACCGGCGGCTTCGACAGCGAGGTCAGCCTCGACAGCCTGCGTGCCACCTGCGGTAACGCGGTCGATCACCTGCCAGGTCTTGGTCTTGGAGATCGGCTTGGTTTCTTCGATGCGCACGACGTCGCCGAGCGTGAACTCGTTCTTCTCGTCATGGGCATGGTACTTCTTCGAGCGGCGGATGATCTTCCCGTAGAGGGGATGCTTCACCTTGCGCTCGACGAGCACGGTAACGGTCTTGTCGGTCTTGTCGGAGGTGACGGTCCCGATCAGGATACGCTTGGGCATGGTCTACTCCTTAAGCCTTCGCTTCAGCCGAGCGCGAACGCTCGCTCTGCAGCGTCTTGATCTTGGCGATCGTCCGGCGAACTTCGCGGATGCGGGCCGGAGCTTCGAGCTGGTTCGTCGCCGCCTGGAAGCGGAGGTTGAACTGCTCGCGCTTGAGCGCCGTCAGCTCTTCGGACAGCTGGTCGTCCGACTTCTGGCGCAGGTCTTCGGTCTTGGCCATCATTCGCCTCCCAGGTGGGCGGTGTCGCCCAGACGGGCAACGACCTTGGTCTTGATCGGCAGCTTCATTGCTGCACGTTCGAATGCTTCGGCGGCCAGCGGGCCGGCAACGCCATCGAGTTCGAACAGGATGCGGCCCGGCTTGACGCGAGCAGCCCAGTATTCGACCGAACCCTTGCCCTTACCCTGACGGACTTCGGCAGGCTTCTTCGACACGGGCACATCGGGGAAGACGCGGATCCAGAGACGGCCCTGACGCTTGATGTGGCGCGTGATCGCGCGGCGAGCCGCTTCGATCTGGCGTGCAGTGATCCGCTCGGGCTCGAGCGCCTTCAGGCCGTAGGACCCGAAGTTCAGCGTGGTGCCACCCTTGGCCTGGCCATGGATCTTACCCTTGAACGCCTTGCGGTACTTGGTTTTCTTCGGTTGCAGCATGGTTCTTTCCTAATCCTGCAATCAGCGCGCCGGACGGACGCCCGAGGTCTGGGCTTCCATCATCAGGCGGTCATGGGCAGTCGGGTCATGCGCCAGGATTTCGCCCTTGAAGATCCAGCACTTGATGCCGATGATCCCGTAGGCGGTCAGCGCTTCGGCTTCCGCATAGTCGACGTTTGCACGCAGCGTGTGAAGCGGAACGCGGCCTTCGCGATACCATTCCACGCGGGCGATTTCGGCACCGCCCAGACGGCCACCGCAAACGATCTTGATGCCTTCGGCGCCAAGCCGCAGGGCCGACTGCACCGCACGCTTCATGGCGCGGCGGAAGGCGACACGGCGGATCAGCTGATCGGCAATGCCCTGGGCGACGAGCTTGGCATCGATTTCCGGCTTGCGGATTTCAACGATGTTCAGCTTCACTTCGCTTGCGGTCATCTTGGCCAGCTTGGTGCGCAGCTTTTCGATGTCTGCGCCCTTCTTGCCGATGATGACACCGGGACGGGCAGCATAGATCGAGATGCGGCACAGCTTGGCCGGACGTTCGATCACGACCTTCGAGATCGCCGCCTGCGGCAGGCTGTTCACGATGTGCTTGCGGATTTCGATGTCTTCGCTGAGCAGCTTGGCATAGTCGCGCCCTTCGGCGTACCAGCGGCTGTCCCAGGTGCGGTTGATCTGCAGACGCAGACCGATCGGATTGCTCTTCTGACCCATCTTACGCCTCTTCCTGCTCGCGGACGACGATGCGCAGGCGGCTGAACGGCTTCAGGATGCGCGTCGACTTGCCGCGGCCACGCGTGTGGAACCGCTTCATGGTGATCGACTTGCCCACGGAAGCCTCGGCAACGACCAGCGCGTCAACATCGAGGTTGTGGTTGTTTTCCGCATTGGCGATCGCCGATGCGAGGACCTTGGTGGCGTCCCTAGCCATCGCCTTCTTCGAGAAAGCGAGGATATTGAGCGCCTCTTCGGCCTTCTTGCCGCGGATCAGACCGGCAACGAGATTGAGCTTCTGCGCCGAACCACGGATCGTGGTACCAACGGCCAGAGCCTCGTTATCCGCAACGCGGCGGGGTGCTTTCTGCTTGCTCATCAGCGCTTACCCTTCTTGTCGGCAGCATGACCCGGGAAGGTGCGCGTGGGCGCGAACTCGCCGAGCTTGTGGCCGACCATCTCTTCCGAGACGGAGACCGGGATGAACTTGTGTCCGTTGTAGACGTTGAACGTCAGACCAACGAACTGCGGCAGGATGGTGGAACGGCGCGACCAAGTCTTGATCGGCTTGGAGCCACCGGCGTCCTGGGCGGTCTCTGCCTTCTTCAGAAGGCTGAGCTCGACGAACGGACCTTTCCAGACGGAACGAGCCATGTCGGATTACCTCTTTTTCTTCGCGTGGCGCGAACGGATGATCATCTTGTCCGTCTGCTTGTTCTTGCGGGTACGGGCGCCCTTGGTCGGCTTGCCCCACGGAGTGACCGGATGACGGCCACCGCTGGTGCGGCCTTCACCGCCGCCGTGCGGGTGGTCGACCGGGTTCTTGGCGACACCGCGGGTCAGCGGCTTGACGCCCATCCAGCGACGACGACCGGCCTTGCCCAGGTTCTGGTTCTGGTTGTCCGGGTTCGACACGGCACCGACCGTTCCCATGCAGTCGGCGCGCAGGTAACGCTGCTCGCCGCTGTTGAGACGCACGATGACCATGCCGCGGTCACGACCGACCAGCTGGACGTAGGAACCGGCTGCGCGGGCGATCTGGCCGCCCTTGCCCGGCTTCATTTCCACGTTGTGGCAGATCGTACCGACCGGCATCTGGCCGAGCAGCATGGCGTTGCCGGGCTTAGTGTCGGCCTTCTCGGCAGCGATGACCTTGTCGCCGACAGCGAGACGCTGCGGAGCGAGGATGTAGGCCAGTTCGCCATCGGTGTACTTGACCAGGGCGATGAACGCGGTCCGGTTGGGATCGTATTCAAGCCGTTCGACGGTGCCTTCGACGTCCCACTTGCGACGCTTGAAGTCGACGTAGCGGTACTTCTGCTTGTGGCCGCCGGCCATGCCGCGCGAAGTGACGTGACCCTTGTTGTTGCGGCCACCGGTCTTGCGCTTGCCTTCGACGAGCGACTTGACCGGCTTGCCCTTGTAGAGGCCCGACTTGTCGACGAGGATCAGGCCGCGACGGCCCGGGCTCGTTGGTTTGTAGTTCTTGAGTGCCATTTCTCTCTAGCCCCTCAGATACCGCTGGTGACGTCGATGGAATCGCCGTCTTTCAGAGTGACGATGGCTTTCTTCATGTCCGTGCGCTTGTAGGGCTTGCCCTTCCAGCGCTTGGTCTTGCCCTTCGTCACGATGGTGTTCACGCCCATGACCTTGACGTCGAAGATAGCCTCGATCGCTTCCTTGATCTGCGGCTTGCTCGCATCATTGGCGACCTTGAAGACGACGGCGTTGTTTTCCGACGCCAGCGTGGCCTTCTCGGTGATGTGCGGTGCGAGCACGACGTCGTAGTGACGCGCTTCCACTTCCTGCTTCTTAGCCATTGAACCGGGCCTCCAGCTTTTCGACCGCGTCCTTGGTGAGGACCAGCGTGTCGTGCTTCAGGATGTCGTAGACGTTCGCGCCCATGGCCGGCAGTACGTTGACGCCGGGCAGGTTGCGGGCCGCCTTGCTGAAGCCATCGTCGACGCTTGCGCCGTCGATGACCAGAACCTTGCCGTTCCAGCCAGCCTTGCCGAACAGGCCCTTGAGCGCCTTGGTCTTGGCGTCCTTGAGCTCGAGGCTGTCGACGACGACGAGGCCGTCCTTCGCCTTGCTCGACAGAGCCATCTTGAGGCCGAGTGCGCGGACCTTCTTGTTCAGCGACTGCTCGAAGTCACGCTTGCGCGCGCCATGAGCCTTACCGCCGCCAATGAAGATCGGAGCGCCGCGGTCGCCGTGACGAGCGCCGCCCGAACCCTTCTGCGGGCCGAACTTCTTGCCGGTACGCGCGACATCCGAACGCTCACGCGTCGGACGGGCGGTGCCGCGGCGGTTTTCGAGCTGCCAGGTGACAACGCGATGCAGGATATCGGCACGCGGCTCGACACCGAAGACGTCATCGTTCAGTTCGATGTCGCCCGACGCCTTGCCGTCGATTTTCTGGACCTTCACCTTCACGGATCAGCCCTCCTTGTTTTCGTCCGAGCCGGTGTCGGCTGCGGGCGTATCGGTGGTGTTTTCGGTTTCGGCACCAGCTTCCTGTTCCTTCAGCAGCGCTTCCTGCTGCTCGGGGGAAACTTCCGTACCGGGCTCGTGCTCGGCAGCGCTCTCGACCAGGCCGGCATCAGCTTCCTGATGCTCGAACTCGTCGCGGTTGCGATACATCACGCCGGGGAACGGGAGTTCGCCGTGCGCGATCTTGACCGCATCCTTGACCAGCAGCCAACCGTTCTTCGCACCCGGGACCGAACCCTTGACGAAGAGCAGGCCGCGATCGGCGTCGGTGCGAACGATCTCGAGGTTCTGCTGGGTGCGCTGACGGTCGCCCATGTGGCCGGCCATCTTCTTGCCCTTGAACACGCGACCCGGATCCTGACGGTTACCCGTCGAACCGTGCGAACGGTGCGAGAGCGAAACGCCGTGCGTTGCACGCAGACCACCGAAGCCCCAGCGCTTCATCGCGCCGGCGAAACCCTTACCCTGGGTGTGACCGGTGATGTCGACCTTCTGGCCGGCGATGAAGTGTTCGGCCGAAATGCGGGCACCGACCGGAAGCAGGGCTTCTTCGGTGTCGACGCGGAATTCGGCGACCTTCATCTTGAGCGGAACTTCAGCCTTGGCGAAAGCTTCGCGCTGCGGCTTGTTGACGTTCTTCTGCTTGGCTTCGCCCGAGCCGACCTGAACCGCGAAATAACCATCGCGATCTTCGGTGCGGTGAGCAGTAACCTGGCAATTTTCCAGAGCGAGAACGGTAACCGGCACGTGCCGGCCGTCCTCCTGGAAGAGGCGGGTCATCCCGACTTTCTTTGCGATAACGCCTGTGCGCATCGTAAAACTCCTAACACAGAGGCACCCCGGCCCATCCGAGGTGCTTGCCAGCCCGTTTTAAGATGCGTCGCCCCGTCCGGGCTGAGTGCCACCTCGGCAAATTGCCTTGGCAGCGAGACGGGGGACGCAGACCCGGATCAATCCGGCGGTATCCCGATGTCTTGCCGAACCTCGCGGTCCAGCGGGGCTATCGAGTGCCCCGAAACTTTGCGGCCAGTTAGCGTCTGGCCAGCTCGACGGCAAATCCCGCCATGCGGGACTTGCGGCAAACTCTTAAGCGAGCTTGATTTCGACGTTCACGCCCGCAGCAAGGTCGAGCTTCATCAGCGCGTCGACCGTCTGGGCGTTCGGCTGCACGATGTCGAGCAGCCGCTTGTAGGTACGCACCTCGAACTGCTCGCGCGACTTCTTGTCGATGTGCGGGCCGCGGTTCACGGTGAACTTCTCGATGCGCGTCGGCATGGGAATGGGGCCGCGAATAAGTGCACCTGTACGACGCGCGGTGTCTGCAATTTCGCCAGTTGCCTGGTCGAGAACGCGATGGTCGAACGCCTTGAGGCGAATGCGGATATTCTGAGCTTCCATTACCTACACCGATGCGAAAGAGCCAATGGACCAACAAAGGTCCACAAAAAAGAAAGGCCCACCCTGTCAGCGCCCGGTTTCCCGGAACGGGCGACCTTTCATGAATTCGTTGTCGAGGCCGCCAATGGCGGTGATTCCTCATCCTGTGAGCGCGCCTATACGGGTGAGTCACCGGTCTGGCAACCCCTCAATCCCGCCGATCTGAAGATGACGGAATATGACACGGCGACCCGTGCCCGAAGAACGGTTAGCACGCCCTCATAAAACGAAGGCCCGCCCCTCGTGACGAGGAGCGGGCCCGCGATTTGACTGTGATCGACGAAGCTTACTTCGTGATGTTGGCCACGACGCCCGAGCCGACGGTACGACCGCCTTCGCGGATTGCGAAGCGCAGGCCTTCGTCCATGGCGATCGGCGCGATCAGCTTGACGTTGATCGTCACGTTGTCGCCCGGCATCACCATTTCGGTGCCTTCGGGAAGGATCACTTCGCCGGTGACGTCGGTGGTGCGGAAGTAGAACTGCGGACGGTAGTTCGCAAAGAACGGCGTGTGACGGCCGCCTTCGTCCTTCGACAGGACGTAGACTTCTGCGCTGAACTCGGTGTGCGGCGTAACCGAACCGGGCTTGGCCAGAACCTGGCCACGCTCGACGTCGTCACGTGCAACACCGCGGATGAGCGCACCGATGTTGTCGCCGGCTTCGCCGCGATCGAGCAGCTTGCGGAACATTTCAACGCCGGTGACGGTCGTCTTGGTGGTGTCCTTGATGCCGACGATTTCACATTCGTCGCCGACGTTCACAACGCCGGTTTCGACACGGCCGGTGACAACCGTACCACGACCCGAGATCGAGAACACGTCTTCGATCGGCATCAGGAATGCCTGGTCGACCGGACGTTCCGGCTGCGGGATGTGCTCGTCGACGGCCTTCATCAGCTCGATGATCGATTCCTTGCCGATGTTGTCGTCACGGCCTTCAAGAGCGGCCAGAGCCGAGCCCTTGATGATCGGAATGTTGTCACCATCGAAATCGTAAGCGGTGAGCAGTTCGCGAACTTCGAGTTCGACGAGCTCGAGGATTTCCTCGTCGTCGACCTGGTCGACCTTGTTGAGGTAAACGACCAGCGCAGGAACGCCGACCTGACGCGAAAGCAGGATGTGCTCGCGGGTCTGGGGCATGGGGCCGTCGGCTGCGTTCACGACCAGGATCGCGCCGTCCATCTGGGCGGCACCGGTGATCATGTTCTTCACGTAGTCGGCGTGACCCGGGCAGTCGACGTGCGCGTAGTGACGTCCGTCCGTTTCGTATTCGACGTGCGCGGTCGAGATGGTGATACCACGCTCGCGCTCTTCGGGCGCCTTGTCGATGTTTGCGAAATCAACAGCCGCACCACCATAGGTTTCGGCCATCACCTTCGTGATCGCCGCGGTCAGCGTGGTCTTGCCATGGTCAACGTGACCGATGGTGCCCACGTTGACGTGCGGCTTGTTACGCTCGAACTTTTCCTTCGCCATTTTCCAATAACCTCTGTCTTAAAATTTGGGATTTCTGCGGGGAGGAAACGGCGCCCGCTGAATCAGGCGCCGCCCCTAGACCTCAAAGCTCGCTTACGCAAGCTTCTCCTTGACTTCCTGCGCGACACTCGCCGGCACTTCGTCGTAGTGGCTGAACTGCATCGAGTACTGCGCACGGCCCTGAGTGAACGAACGCAGCTCGTTCACGTAGCCGAACATGTTGGCCAGCGGGACGAAAGCATCGACCGCCTGGGCATTGCCGCGGCTGTCGGTGCCCTGGATCTGGCCACGACGCGAGTTGATATCGCCGATGACGTCCCCGAGGTAGTCCTCGGGAGTCACGACTTCGACCTTCATCACCGGCTCGAGCAGCTTGATACCGGCACGCTCGGCCACTTCGCGCATCGCACCGCGACCGGCGATTTCGAACGCGATCGCCGACGAGTCGACATCGTGATACGCACCGTCGTACAGCGTGACGCTGAAGTCGATGATCGGGAAGCCGACAAGATGGCCGCTTTCGGCCTGCTCGCGGAAGCCCTTCTCGATCGCGGGAATGTATTCCTTCGGAATGTTACCGCCCTTGATCTCGTCTTCGAAGACGAAGCCCTGGCCGCGCTCACCCGGGGTGACCTTGACCTTGACGCGGCCGAACTGGCCCGAGCCACCCGACTGTTTCTTGTGGGTGTAGTCGACGTCGACCGGCTTGCCGAGATATTCGCGGTAAGCCACCTGCGGCGCACCGACATTGGCCTCGACCTTGAACTCGCGCTTCATGCGATCGACGAGGATGTCGAGGTGAAGCTCGCCCATGCCCTTGATGATCGTCTGACCGCTTTCGTGGTCGGTCGACACGCGGAAGCTGGGATCCTCGGCAGCCAGGCGGTTGAGCGCGACGCCCATCTTTTCCTGGTCGGCCTTGGTCTTGGGTTCGACCGACAGTTCGATGACCGGTTCGGGGAACTCCATCCGTTCGAGAATGATCGGGTTGGCCGGATCGCACAGCGTGTCGCCGGTGGTGGTTTCCTTCAGGCCGGCAATCGCCACGATGTCGCCCGCGAAGGCCTCATCGATGTCTTCGCGATTGTTCGAGTGCATCAGCAACATGCGGCCGATCTTTTCCTTCTTCTCCTTGACCGAGTTCAGGACCGAACCCTTGGTCAGGTGACCCGAATAGACACGGGTGAAGGTGAGCGAGCCGACGAACGGGTCGTTCATGATCTTGAAGGCCAGGGCCGAGAACGGCGCTTCGTCCGAAGACGGGCGCGTCTGCTCTTCGTCGCTGTCGGGCAGCACGCCCTTGATGGCCGGCACGTCGAGCGGGCTCGGCATGTAGTCGACCACCGCGTCGAGCAGGGGCTGGACGCCCTTGTTCTTGAACGCCGAGCCGCAGATCACGGGCACGAAGTCGCGCGCCATGGTGCCCTTGCGGATCAGCTTCTTGAGCGTCGCTGCGTCGGGCTCTTCGCCTTCGAGATAGGCTTCCATGACATCGTCGTCCTGTTCGACGGCGGTCTCGATCAGCTTTTCGCGATATTCGGCGGCCTTGTCAGCGAGGTCGGCGGGGATGTCGACATACTTGAAGTCAGCGCCAAGCCCGTCGTTTTCCCAGACGATACCGCGGTTATTCACGAGGTCGACCACGCCCGACAGATCGCTTTCCGCGCCGATCGGGAGGTAGAGCACCAGCGGGGTGGCGCCGAGACGGTCGATGATCGACTGCACGCAATAGTAAAAATCGGCGCCGGTGCGGTCGAGTTTGTTGATGAAGCACATGCGCGGGACGCCGTACTTGTCGGCCTGACGCCAGACGGTTTCGGACTGGGGTTCGACCCCGGCCACGCCGTCGAACACGGCAACCGCACCGTCGAGCACGCGCAGGCTGCGTTCGACTTCGATGGTGAAGTCGACGTGCCCGGGAGTGTCGATGATGTTGATGCGGTGCTTCTCGCCCTTGCCGTCCTCGTTCTGCCAGAACGTGGTCGTCGCGGCCGAGGTGATGGTGATGCCGCGTTCCTGCTCCTGCTCCATCCAGTCCATCGTCGCGGCGCCGTCATGGACTTCGCCGATCTTGTAGGACTTGCCGGTGTAGTAGAGGATACGCTCGGTCGTGGTGGTCTTGCCGGCATCGATGTGGGCCATGATGCCGATGTTGCGGTACCGCTCCAGCGGATATTCGCGAGCCATGTGGATTTCCTCGATTTCGGGGTTAGCGCAGCTGCACGCCCCATATGGGTATCAGTATGACCGCTTGAAGACCGCGGGGAAGGAAACCCCCTCCCCCGGCCTTACAAGCAGGGCGCCCTACCAGCGATAATGCGAGAAGGCGCGGTTGGCGTCCGCCATGCGGTGCGTGTCTTCGCGCTTCTTGACCGCATTGCCGCGGTTGTTGGCGGCATCCATGAGCTCGCCCGAGAGGCGTGCCGACATGGTGGTTTCCGGACGGCTGCGTGCCGCCGAGATCAGCCAGCGGATGGCCAGCGCCTGGGCGCGTTCGGGACGCACTTCGACGGGGACCTGGTAGGTCGCACCGCCGACGCGGCGGCTGCGCACTTCGACCTGCGGCTTGATGTTTTCCAGCGCGGTGTGGAACATTTCCACCGGGTTCGCCTTGGCCTTGGCCTCGACCACGTCGAGCGCGGTGTAGACGATGCCTTCGGCAACCGCCTTGCGGCCGTCATACATCAGGTTGTTCATGAACTTCGACAGCACCTGATCACCAAACTTGGGATCGGGCAGGATTTCCCGCTTCTCGGGACGACGACGACGTGACATTTTTTCAAACTCCTTCGGAGTGCGGCGAAACCTCCGTTTCGCCTTGCGGCTCCGGCCCGCTCCCCCTCCCGGCCACCCAGAGACTACCTCGGTGGGGTAGCCGGGAGGAGGATCGAACCGGATCCGCGTGAAAACGAATTCCCGGGCTCTGTGTCGGCCCGGCTCCCTCTCCCGACCACCCTATCGGACAATGCCATGGGTGGTCGGGAGGGGGAGACGGGCTGGCGCAGAGGTCGACACGGATGTGTCGACCGCACCCGAAAACAAAAACCCTACTTCGGACGCTTGGCGCCGTACTTCGAACGGCTCTGCTTGCGGTCCTTGACACCCTGCGTGTCGAGCACGCCGCGCAGCACGTGGTAGCGCACGCCGGGAAGGTCGCGCACACGGCCGCCGCGGATCAGCACGACGCTGTGTTCCTGCAGGTTGTGGCCTTCGCCGGGGATGTAGGAGATGACTTCGCGCTGGTTGGTCAGGCGGACCTTGGCCACTTTACGCAGAGCCGAGTTCGGCTTCTTCGGGGTCGTCGTATAGACGCGGGTGCAGACACCGCGCTTCTGCGGGTTCTGTTCCATCGCAGGGACCTTGCTCTTGGCCTTCTGCGGAACGCGGCCCTTGCGGACCAGCTGGTTGATCGTCGGCATGAGTTCTCTCTTCACCGTGTGCCCGGCCCGGATGGGCCAAAGCGTTGGAGGTGACGACTAGCGGGTTATCGGCGGTGTGATTTGGTCCAGCGTCACCCCAGCGCAGGCTGGGGTCTGTTTCCGCAAGCACGACGCAAGCGGCACGAGATTCCAGCGTTCGCTGGAATGACGACTGAACTGAATCACTCCACCCACGGCCCACATGGCCACCGGGTTACTTTGACGGCTGCCCCGAGCGTTCCCAGGGGGATCGCTGCAATAGAAAAAGCCCGGGCGCATGACGCACCAGGCTCCGGGACATGACCGGCAATGTTCAGCTCTATCTGCCCTGTGAGGGAATCACGCGAGGCGGTTCCTGCACCGGATGGGGGCGCACATAGTTGGATGGGGGTGCGCGGTCAAGCCGTCCGGCATTCGTCCGCTGCACCCGTGTGCGAAAGCTGCCGCATGTGTTCGGCCACCGCAAGGTCGAGATCCTGATAGACATAGGCGCCGACATGGTACTGGCGCAGCAGCGTGGTCCGCACCGCGGCGGGCGCGATCCCCTCGGGCGGGTCGAGCGCACCGCCCTCCCCTTCCCATGAATTGACCGCCGCCGCTGCGGCCGGCTGCCCGGCCGCCCCGGCATAGGTGCCGTAGATGATCGTGTCGGGCTCGGCCAGCCGCATGGGTGCCTCGTGATCCTGCCGCAATGCGCGCAGCTGGCGGATCCGTTCGGCATATTCCGCCACTTTGGTAAAATGGTCGTCGCGGCCCCGGTCGTCGCCGGCGGCGCTGGCTTGCATCACCGAGACCTGGTGGGCGTGGAGCAGTTCGTTGAGATCCATGGCACAGTCCCTTTCGGCGAATTGCCCCTGTCGGCGGAGCGCGGCGGGCGCGGTGGGAAAAGCCCGGGCGCACCTTGCGATGCGCCCGGGTCCCCGACCCGATCAGTTGGTCTGTGCAGCAGCCTGCTTGGGCTTGTCGCCGACTGCCTGCGTTTCGCGGCGCAGGTTCATGGCTTCGGGCTTCTTGCCGTCGACCTGGCGGGTTTCGTAGCCGAAGCGCTGGCCCTGTTCGGGGGCGGCTGCGTCCTTGTGCAGATCGGCCTTGACGAAGGCGAGCGGTTCGCCGCCCTTTTCGGGCGAGATGGTGCCGCTGCCCTTGCCGGTGTCATAGGTCTTGATGTTGCCAAAATGGGACATGGGATCATTCCTTCAATTGCGCGCAGGCGTTCATCAGCGACCGCTTGTGCGCGGGCTAAGAGGCGGAATGGAAAGAAGGGAAGGCAACTGGCCCTCGGGACCGTCGATCACGACTGGTAGCTGACCTTAAGATGGGGGCAGCGTGCGGGGCTTACAATGGGTCATGGGTGTGGGGAACTAGAATGAAGTTATTGTCGCACCCTCTAAATGTGCTTAGCTCTAGCCCGAGCGAAGGATGCCGCATTTGATTGAGACACTATCAGTCATTGAAGTGATTGATCCAATCGCAAGTGGCATGACAGAGCCCTATCGGTGCCGCCTTTCTGATGATAACCTATACGCAGTCAAAGGCCGCCAAGCTCTCATAAAGGGGCTCATCTCCGAAACTGTTTGTGCTCACTTAGCACGCAAAATGGGGATACCAATTCCAGACTTCGCGATCGCGCACATCGATCAGGTATTAATCACAGCGGCAGGTGATCCGCAGTTTAATTCTTCGATAGGCGCAGGATATGGTTTCGCATCGTTGTGGATTGAACCGACGCAACCGTTGCCACGGTCCCTAATCCCAGAACTCGATAGCCGCCTCATGGCCACCATCTATGCGTTCGATCACTGGATTAAGAACGGCGACCGGAGCCTGACTGAGCATGGGGGCAACCCAAATCTCATGATCGAGCTGGGGTCGAACTCCCTAATTGCTTTTGATCATAATCTCGCATTTTCAGAGAGCTACTCCCCCACAGAATTAGAGGTTCATGCATGCCGCGAGGCGTGGCTGGACGAGAGCAAAAACTTGGTGTTTAGAGGAGAGTGTGAACGCAAATTTGACGAAGCATCATCTGGTTTGCGGCACTTCATCGACGATCTTCCAACTGACTGGCTAGATGCGGAAGATGGATTGGCAGACCAGATTGCGAAGACCCTAGCTAGGTCAGCTTCTGATCAATTCTGGGATGAGATGGGTTAGTGGGCATTTTTCGGTATCTTATTGTGCGATTTCGCCCGTATGCCGAAACAGGTGAATTTGCGAACATTGGTGTGATCGTTTTCGATCTTGAAAACGATGAGGCGGATTTTCGTTTGGCGAATCGGCGCTTTGCGAGAATCGGACATTTTTTCGACCCTAAAGCCCATGGCGCGTACTCACTTGCTATCCAGAATTTGCGGATCGAAATTCCAAGAATTGTCGAATATCTGCCGGAAGCAATCGCTTCACACTCAGTTAGCGAAAAGGATCACTTCTGGGATCTAAAAGAATCTAGCATCCTATTTTCTACTCCAAGAGTGATTAGGAGCGACCTTCATCTCACGGAACTTACAAATCAGCTTTTTGATAGATTTATCAAACGAAATTTCGAAAAGCCTGAAGCACTCGAATCCGCATTAGTTCGAGATATTCGACAGATATTGAAGCGGGGAGGCTTGACGCACTTTAAGGGCATCTCAATCAATGATGATCTTATACCTCTTAAGCTTCCTCTGGGCTATAAGAACGAGCACCTAGCCGCCATAAAGCCTTTAGCTTTCGATCACAAAAACCCACTACATATTATCGATTATGGAGCCCACTGGAAGAAGCGACTTTCTTATCATCTTGACAAAGGGAATCTCTTTGAGGGTCGATTACTTTTACCATTGAAGCTACCCCAAACGGCCGAGGGATCTCATCGTGATGCTTTCGAGGTATCCTATGAAGATTTAAAAGAATTGCCCTTCGATTTCACCGTAGATGTGGGTAACGAAAGCAGCATCGCTAGCGACGTCTTGGATTTCGCCAGTAGATTTCCCCCGACCCAACCTCGCTGGATTAATTGAATCCAAGCGATCCGCATAGAAATACGTGAAATAATTCGTCAAGTCGGAATTACTTCGTTCTTCTACGGCGGGCGGAGAGCGTCTGTTTCTTCTAGGTCGCACTTCGCTTCGTCTTTACCGTCTTCTCTCAAAAACCTTAGCTATAATATTGGCCGCCGATCTACGTGCTCAACCCTGCGTTTGGATCAGCTGTTCAGTTAGAAAGCTTTTTCCTACTTCGCCAAAACCTGCATGTTAAGGCAGGTTATGGACGAACCCACCCGTAAGATCGCACGACAAGCCACTTCGGTGGTGGCTTACTGCGGCGACGTGCCCGAGGACGACGATCCGCTCCTCGGCTTCGCGCCCTTCCTCCACACGGCCCCACGCCGCAATTCGATCACGCCCGAGCTCCAGCGGCGCTTCGTATCCACGCTCGCCGCGACCGGCATCGTAAAGGTTGCGGCCAAGCGGATCGGGAAGAGCCTCGAGGCGCTGTACAAGCTGCGCGCGCGGCCGGGGGCGGAGGGGTTCGCCGGGGCCTGGGACGCGGCGCTCGAGCGCGGGGCGGCGCGGCTCGAGGACATGGCGATGGAGCGCGCCATGCTGGGCACGCGCACGCCGATCGTCTCGGGCGGCGAGATCCTCGGCCATTGGGACAAGCCCGACAATGCGCTGCTGCGCTTCCTCCTCGCGCACCGCCTGCCCGCGCGCTACGGCGCGCAGGCGCGCGAAATCGGCCCCGGCCACCCGGTGTGGGAGGAGCTGGCCGCGCAGGCGCGCGCCGAAGTGGCCGAGATCAAGCGAACCTTGCAGGACGAGGTCGCCGCGCGCGCGATCGCCTTGCAGACCTTCCGCCGGCGGCGGCTGTGGCGCCAGCGGCAGGCGGCGGGCGCCAGGGCGGGCGACATCACCGATGCGTGGGAGGCCGAGGACGCCGATGGCAAGCCGCAGCTGCCCGCGTGGGACGATGCCGCGGTGCGCCGCGCGCGGACGATCCTGGCGGAGATGGAAGCGGACCCGCCGTTCTGACCGCTATGCGCAAGGCGCCGGGGATATGGCGGAACGGTTCAGCGCTGCAGCGCGCGGCCGCCGGTCATCGGGTCGACCAGATGCGTGATGTCGCGCGGGGTGTGCGCGGGCGCGCGGCGTTCCAGCCGCAGCACGCCCGTGGGCGGATCGCCGGCCAGCGCGGCGGCGGCGCGTACCTCGGCAGCGGCGAGGATCTCGCGCTGGCGCGCCTCGCTCGCCACGGTCCATTCGCCGATCTCGTCCCAGCTGCGGCCGCAGCCGGTGCAATGGGTCTGGGCCGGATCGAGGCGGCAAACGCCGATACAGGGAGAGGCCAAGGTCATGCCGACGGGGTAAAATGGCACCGCGAGTCGGTCAAGCAGGTGGAACCACGAAGCGGCCTTTACCTTTGAGTTACAAAGGAGATCGACGATGCCGCCAACCGCAAGCGATTCGCCCGCCGCAGCCACCGATACCGCCGGGGACGCGGCGGCGCTGTACCTCGTGTGGCACGACCCCGAGGCCGCGCCCGCGGGGCCGCTCGACCTGCATGGCGACGGGCATCCGCTGGCCGACGGGCTGTGGCTGATCCGCTCGCCGCTGAGCCGCTCGAAGCTGTATCACCGGATCAAGTGGCAATTGCCCGGCGACGCCGCGCTCGCCTGTGCGCCGCTGGCGGACGATGCGGACGGCTGGCCCAAGTTCAAGGGCATGGCGGCGGGCGCGCTGGCGTGGCTGCGCGGGGGTTCGGCCGGGTGAGCGATCTGTGGGCGACGCAGGTGCTGGCGCGGCGCGGCGAATGGCTTTAGGCTCGGCCGCGCGCGGCGGGTGCCGCACAGCGTGGAGAGGATCGATGGCCGACAGCGGCGACATACCTGCGGGACTGCGCGCGCCGGACGATTGCGGCGAGGCGTCGATCGTCACCCGGCTGGAAGACGGGCGCGCGATCTGCATCCGCACGGTGACCCCGGGCGACGAGGGACGCCTGCGCGCCGGCATTGCGGCGATGAGCCCGCGCTCGCGCTACCTGCGGTTCTTCTCCGGCGGGGCGAGCCCGCCCGACTGGGTGATCGAACGATTGCTTGATGCCGATGGCGTGCTGCACCTCGCCTGGGGCGCGCTCGACCTGACCGATCCCGCGCAGCCGGCGATGGGCGTGGTCCACGCGATGCGCCCCGATGCGGGCGACGCGGTGGCGGAATTCTCGGTCGGGGTGGTCGATGCCTACCACGGGCTCGGCGTGGGCCGGCTGCTCACTGCGACGCTGCTGATCGACGCCGCGGCGGGCCGGATGGAGGCGCTGCGGGCGCATGTACTGTCGGAAAACGACGCCGCGCGCAGCTTCATCAAGCGGCTCGGCGGTGTGCATGTCGGGCAGGACGGACCGCAGGCCGAATACCGGCTCGAGGTCGCCCCCGCGCTCGACCGGCTGCGCGAGGAACGCCACCCGCCCGGGGTGAGCGACATCTTCGCGCATTTCGATGGCCCGGCAGGCTAGGAACGGCGGGAACCGCGCGGGCTGCGCTCAGCAGTCCATCTCGTCGAGGTTCTGCGTGTTGCTGATCTCGTTGTTCTGGCGCCCGCGCACGTTGAACGCGCTTTCGTAGCGGATCGTCGGCGGATCGAAGAAACCGGTGTCGACCAGCGGCTGATAGTCGTAGGTGGCCTCGACGAACATCACCGCGGTGCCTTCGAGCGCAGTGATCGTGTTGCTCCCATTGCCCATCCCGAACTCGAGGTCGTCGTTGTTCTTGCCGTCGCCTTCGACGCCATAGGACGACGAGACAGCCGTATCGTCGCCCCAGCAGCGTTGCCAGACGATGGTCTGCCCTTCCCTGCTGCCCGAGCGCCCGTTGTGCTCGAGGCTGGACAGCACGATACGGCCGTTTTCCTTGAACCCCAGCGCGCTGGAATTCGCTTCCGCCCCGCTGAACACTTCGTAGATATTGGCTTCGTCGATCCCCGAGGTCACGCGGCCCGCATTATCGGCCACGGTCATCGCCATCTGGCTGACCCGCAGGTGGGCCAGGGCGAGGTTCGTCAGTTCCAGACCGGCCAGCACCAGTGTGAGGAAGATCGGCGCCGCAAAGGCGAACTCGGTCAGGGCGAGGCCGCGGCTGTCGCGGCGCAGGGAGCGCAGCATCTCAAGCACAGATCACCGCCGCGTTGGCCTGCTGCCCGAAGGGCTGGTTGCGCACTGCAGCCTGCAGTTCGAATTCGATGGTCGGGTTGATCGTGGGAATGAACGCGTGAAGCGGAAATAACCGCGGCGCGCTGACATCGGCGACATAGTGCACGACATCCTCGGCCCCGCCCTGCCCGGTCTTGCCCGCATCGGTATCGAACTGGCCGTTGCCGTTCGCGTCTTCCCAGCAATCGCCGTCGGCGGCATCGAACTGGCCGTTGCTGTTGTGATCGGTCATCAGCTTTTCCGGGTTCCCGATGTTCGAGAAATCGAAATAGCTTTGCTGGGTGACGTTTACCGTCGCATTCGGCGAGACCTTGCGCACCGTGCCGCGGATAAGGTTCTCGACCTTTTCCTCCACTGTCGAACCCGAAGCGTTGATCGCGGGGGCTTCCACCGCAGCCCGGCGCGCCGCATCGTTGAGGGACCCCTGCAGGACCGAGCGCACGTAGCTGTTGTACCCCAGTTCGATCCCGCCCATCAGCAGGATGACCATCGGAACGAGGATGATCGCGAACTCGACGATCGTCGCGCCGCTATCGTCCCGGCGGATGCCGCGCAGCCTGGACATCGCCTGCCTCACCGCGTCAGCCTCAGATTGCCGATCCCGCGACCGATCCGTTCAAAGATGCTCTCGAGGTCCGATCCGTCGGAAGTATAGAAATGGTCGGAGGTCGTTGCGCAGTCTTCGATATCGTCGGTATCGGTGACGTCGAGCGCAATCACCCAGATGGTCGTGCCGGTCGACTTCACGCGGTCGCATATCGAATCGAAGCGGTTGATGTGCTTGGTCGTCTGCGACTGCGACCCCTGGATCCGGTTGTGATAGCGATCGACGCCGAAGGCCGAATACAGCGTATCGCCGGTATCGAGCTTCCCGTCGGTCATGAAGACGATATGGCGGTTGACGGGCACGATACCGTGCTGCGTCGGATTTTCGGAGGCGAACATGCCCGTCGGCGACAGGAAGCGTGCCCCCCACAGCATACCGATGTCGTGATAGGTACCGCCGGTGACGTTGGCGGTGGCGGCATTCACGGCGTTCTGGAACGCGGTTTCGGACGCGTAGGTTTTCAGCTTCTGCGACTGCGAAGGGCACCCGTTCTGCGACTGGCCGTTCTGACTGTCAGGATCGTAGCGGCCCCATTGATAGGCGGCGCTGTTGCCGTTGTTCGAAGCGGTTTCGTCGATGTCAGCCTGGCTAACCGTCTGCAGGATAGTCACCGGGCTGCCCCGCTGCCCGACACTCGAGCGTTCCTCGATGCACCCTTCGCTCGTGCTGCGGAAACCGTTGGTGTTTTTCCACTTGGTATCGTTGATCTTTACCGTAACGTCGCCGGGATATTTGTACTGCGGATCGTAGGTATAGGTGCGCCGCGTACTGCTCTGGTTTCTGTAGCCACTGCTAGGTGCGTTGTCTCGGTCATTATAGGTGTTCGTCGTGCAAGAATCGGTCCGCCACCACCAGCCGTCTTTGGTCTGGGAGCAAACGGTCTGCTCCCACTGCTCGCCTGCGTAGAGCTGGTCCTTGAGGACATCGTGATTCCCCAGGCTGCTCGCGACGTTCACCGTGTGCGAATAGGACACGATGCCGAAGCGGGTGATCGAGCCGTTGCTGGTATCGTCGAGCGCGCGAAACAGTCCCGCGGTGCCCGTGCGCAGCAATTCGATCTTGTCCTTGCTTCCGCCGGTCGAGGGACGCTGGGCCATCGACCCCGTGGTGTCGAGCACCAGCATCACGTCGTTATGGCCCAGGTCGCGCTTGGCGTTGCACTCGGCCTCGATCGGGATTGCGTCATAGCCGAAAATATACATCAGCATCGTGGGGATCGTGGCGCTTGCCTCACCCAGGAGCTGCGTGTTGTCGAGGGGATCCTTGCCGATATCGAAGACCCGGTCGCGCGCGCCCAGCGTTCCTTCGGGGAAGTTGAAGTCGAAGAACTTATCGGCTTCCGCTTCGTTCGCGCTCGTCCATCTGGTGCCGTCCATTGACTGGCGACCCGCGAGCGCCGCGGCGTCACAGGCGTTTTGCAGCTTGGCTTTCGCCATGTAGGCGAAGCTCAGGTCGAGCCCGCTGCCGACCACAAGGACAAGCGGCACCAAGGCTGCGGCGAAAATCGCCAGCGCGTTGCCCTTGGTGTCGGTACGAAGATTTTGCAGCATACGGTTCACAAAGCCAGCCCCCTGTGGCCCCGGACTAACCGTTGCACCGTTAAGATCACCTTACCTGCGCGGGTTAAGAACCGGTTGAAATCGGTTCACCATGCGCTCGCGGTCGCGCCTGCCGCGGGGCGGGTGGAACGGGGGAAGTTGGACGCTAACGGCCGCCGTCTTCGGCGATGCCTGCCGTGACGGCTTGGCGCGCGCCGCGCGCGGCCGGATTACAGTTCCGCGGACAGGAATTCGACCAGCGTGCGGACCTTCTTGGTCCGCCATTGCGGCGTCGGTGCCACCATCCAGTAGGCGCGTGTGCCGGTGTGCGGCCCGTCGAGCACTTCGAGCCGGCCCGCATCGATCGCATCCTTGACCAGCAGTTCGGGCAGGATCGCCTTGCCCAGCCCGGCCAGTGCCGAGGACAGCGCCTGGCCCGCGTTGGACACGCTTACATGCGCCGCAATCCCGTCCTGCAGGGGCAGGCCCCAATCGATCCACTGGTCGGGGGCGCCGCCGTGCTGCGCGGGCCGGGCCACCGTGACGCGGCGCGCCTCGTCGAGTTCGATGCCCTGCAGGTCGCCCGGCCCGTCGACCAGCCGGATCGCGCAATCGAGGTTCGCCTCGGTGAAATCGGCGTTCTCGTCGGCAACGAAGGTGAAACGGATATCGGGGTTGGCCTCGCCGAAGGTTGCCAGCCGCGGAGCCAGCCATTGCGCGTAGAATTCGCGCGGACAGGCGATCGTATAGCTGTCGGAAGCCTGGCCCGCCTGCATGGCGGAGACGCTTTCCTCGAACTTGAGGAACCCTTCGCGCAGCGCGTCGAGGCCCGCGGCGCCTTCCTGCGTCAGCTCCAGCCCCTTGCTGGTGCGGCGGAACAGCACCGTGCCGAGGTGATCCTCGAGCGCGCGGATCTGCTGGCCAACGGCGGCGGGCGTCACTGCCAGCTCGTCCGCGGCGCGGGTGAAGGAGAGATGCCGCGCGGCGGCATCGTAAACGCGCAGGGCGTTGAGAGGCAGGTGTGTACGCTTCATTGCGCGTTGCGACATAAATGCGGCAGCCGCAGGAAACAAGATGCCACCGCCCGCCCTTTCTTTTAGCGCGCCGGTCGGCCACACTGTCGCGCAACCGTCATATGCGAGGACCATGTTCCACACCGCACCACCATGACTGCAGAAACCTCCCCCCAGGCGCCGGCCAATGATGCCGGAGCGCAAGACGTCCCGGCCGCCGCGCAGGACCTTTACACCAACCGCGAGCTGAGCTGGCTGTCGTTCAACCGGCGCGTGCTCGCCGAAAGCGAGAACGAACGCTACCCGCTGCTCGAACGGCTGCGCTTCCTGTCGATTTCGGCGAGCAATCTCGACGAATTCACCATGGTCCGCATCGCCGGGCTGGAAGGCCAGGTGAACCGCGGGATCGAAACGCAGGCGATCGACGGGGCCAGCCCGCGCCAGCAGTTGGCCGCGATCCGCGACGAGCTGCTGCGGCTGGAAGACCGCCAGCAGGAGAGCCTCGACCGGCTGAGCGGGCTGCTGGCCGAAGAAGGCATCGTGCTGGCCCCGGCCAGCGCGCTGGCCGCCGAACAGCAGGACTGGCTGGCCGAATATTTCGAAAGCGACATCCTGCCGCTGATCACCCCGCAGGCGATCGACCCCAGCCACCCCTTCCCCTTCGTTGCCAACAAGGGGATCGGCGTGATCTTCCGGCTCAAGCGCGGCAAGCGCCAGGCCGACCTGATCGAAATGGTGCTGATCCCCAGCGGTGCGCCGCGCTTCGTCCGCGTGCCGGGGGAAAAGGCGATTTATGTCGCGATCGAACAGCTGGTGACGCGCTTTGCCGACCAGCTGTTCCCCGGCTTCAAGGTGCTCGGCGACGGGGTGTTCCGCGTGCTGCGCGACAGCGATATCGAGGTCGAGGAGGAAGCCGAGGACCTCGTGCGCTACTTCCGCACGGCGATCCAGCGGCGCCGCCGCGGCCGTACCGTGCTGCTCGAACTCGACGACGAATGCGACGACATCGCCGAGACGATGCTGCGCGAGGAGCTCGAGGTGCAAGAGAACATGATTGTCAAGTCGGGCGGGATGCTCGGCCTCGCCGATCTCGCCACGATCTGCAACGAACCGCGGCCCGATCTGAAATTCGAACCCTTCAGCCCGCGCTATCCCGAGCGGATCCTCGAACATGACGGCGACTGTTTTTCCGCCATTCGCGAGAAGGACCTCGTGATCCATCACCCGTTCGAGAGTTTCGACGTGGTGGTCGACTTCCTGCGGCAGGCCGCGCGCGACCCGGCGGTGATGTCGATCAAGCAGACGCTGTACCGTGCGGGCGACCAGTCGCCGGTGATCGCGGCGCTGATCGAGGCGGCGCAGAACGGGAAGGCAGTGACCGCGGTGGTCGAACTGAAGGCGCGTTTCGACGAGGAACGCAACATCCAGTGGGCCAGCGAGCTCGAACGCGTCGGCGTGCAGGTGATCTACGGCTTTACCGAATGGAAGACGCACGCCAAGGTCAGCCTGGTGGTGCGCCGCGAAGAGGACGGCTATCGCACCTACTGCCATTTCGGGACGGGCAATTACCACCCGATCAACGCCAAGATCTACACCGACCTCAGCTTCTTCACCGCCGATCCGGCGCTGGGGCGCGATGCGGCCAAGGTGTTCAATTTCATCACCGGCTATATCGAGCCCGACGATCTGGAAAAGCTGTCGCTGTCGCCGATCGACCTGCAGGCGCGGTTGTTCAGCCTGATCGACGCCGAGATCGCCAATGCGCGCGCGGGCAAGCCGGCGGGGATCTGGGCGAAGCTCAATTCGATCACCTACCGGCCGATGATCGACAAGCTCTACGAAGCCAGCCAGGCGGGGGTCGAGATCCACATGATGGTGCGCGGCATCTGCAGCCTGCGCGCGGGCCTGCCGGGCGTGTCGGAGAACATCCGCGTCAAGTCGATCATCGGCCGCTTTCTCGAACATTCGCGCGTCTGGGCCTTTGCCAATGGCAAGGCGCTGCCGAGCCGGCAGGCGAAGGTCTATCTGACCAGCGCCGACGCCATGAGCCGCAACCTGCTGCGGCGGGTCGAGGTGATGATGCCGATCACCAACAAAACAGTGCACGATCAGGTGCTGGGACAGGTCATGCTCGCCAATATCCTCGATACCGAACAGAGCTGGCAGCTCGAACCCGATGGCCAGTACCACCGGCTGCGGCAAGGCGACGGCGGGTTCAACTGCCACCAGTATTTCATGGCCAACCCCTCGCTGTCGGGCCGCGGTGCGGCGCTGGCCGAGCACGAGGTCCCGCGCCTCACGCTGGGAGGAGCGAGCGAATGAACAAGTCGCGTTCGGCCAAGTGGCAGCGCCGCCTGATCCAGCCGCCGCGCGCGGTCATCGACATCGGTTCGAACACCGTGCGCATGGTGATCTACGAAGGCACCGCGCGCGCGCCCGAAGTGGTGTGGAACGAGAAGGTCTCCGCCCGGCTCGGCCGCGATCTGGCGGATAGCGGCGCGATCCCCGAGGAAGCCGCCGAGGAAGCGCTGGCCGCGCTGGCGCGCTATGCGCTGATCCTGCATGACCTGGGGGTGGAGGACGTCCAGACCGTCGCCACCGCCGCCGCGCGCGACGCGACGAATGGCAGCGAATTCCTGGCCAGGGTGACTGCGCTCGGCCTGGAGCCGCGCCTGCTCTCGGGCGAGGAGGAAGCCACCGCCTCGGCGATGGGCGCGCTCGGCGCGTTCCCGGGCGCGCGCGGCGTGGTTGCCGACCTCGGCGGGGGCAGCCTCGAACTCGTCTCGGTGGCGGACAACAGCTGCCACGAGGCCGCCAGCCTGCAGCTCGGCACGCTGCGCCTGCCGGCCTTGCGCGCGCGCGGGTCCGAAGCGTTCGAACAGGCGGTGCGCAAGCAGCTCGGCTCGGCCGGCTGGGCCGCGGCGCACCCCGGGCCGATGTACATGATCGGCGGCACGTGGCGCGCGCTGGCGGCCTATGCGATGCGCTATTTCGACTATCCGCTGACCGACCCGCACGGCTTTTCCCTCGCCCCCGAGGACGCGCACCGGCTGGCGCAGGAGCTGGTCGCCGCCGACCCCGAGCAGCTGATGGAAATCTCGGGCATCAGCGCGATGCGCGCGCATTACCTGCCCGACGCCGCCGCGCTGCTGCGCCCGCTACTCGACACGATCGGTCCCGAGGAGCTGATATTCTCGTCCTGGGGCCTGCGCGAGGGCCTGCTCTACGCGCGCCTCGAACCGGCGCAGATGAAGGCCGACCCGCTGCTCGCGGGGGTTACCGCCTATGCCTCGCCGCGCGACGCCTCGATCACCGATGCGACGCTGTTGTCCGCCTGGACGGTCAGCCTCACCGATGGCGATGGCAGCGTCAACGAGCGGCTGCGGCTGGCCGCCGCGCAGCTGTCGGGCGCGTTGCAGCGGGTCGAACCCAACCTGCGCGTCAGCCATGCGATCGAATGGCCGCTGGGCAAGCGCTGGATCGACCTCGACGCGCGCGGCCGTGCGATGATCTGCGCCGCATTGTTCGGCAGCATGGGCCGCACCGACGTGCCCGAGAAGCTGAGCGAACTGGCAAGTGACGACGACCTGCGCGAAGGCATCACCTGGGGCCTGGGCTACCGCCTCGCCCGGCGGCTGGGCGGCGGCAGCCGCATGTCGCTCACCACCAGCGCGCTGAGGCGCAAGAAGAAGAGCCTCGTCCTGCGGCTCGACGAAAGCCGCGCGGCGCTGGCCACTTATCCCGCCATGCGCGAGTTCGAGGCACTGGCCGACTGGCTCGGCCTGAAACCGAAGGTCAAGGTCGGCAGCTTCAAGTTCGGCGGCGAGGAAGAGGAAGAAGAAGAGTAACCCCCGCGGGCCGGAACAACGCGCGGCGCCCGCCCGTTGGCTTTCCCGACAAGGGGAGAATCGATGACCGACGAACAGCGCAGTTCCGGCCACGGCATGTGGCCCACCTTCTTCGCCATGATCGCGACCTCCATCGTGACCATGTTCGTGCTGAAATATTCGGCGCTGTGGGAGCTCGACCACGCCTTCTTCAGCCAGACGCGCATGTGGATGGCGCTGATGATGGGCATGGCCATGATCGTGATCATGCTCGGCTTCATGTGGGGCATGTACCGCAGCCTCGCCACCAAGATCGCCGTGATGGCCCTCGCCTGCGTTGGCTTCGCGCTGTTCCTGTTCCTCGTGCGCAGCCAGCACACGGTCGAGGACGAGGCGTGGATGAAGGCCATGATCCCCCACCATTCGATCGCGATCCTCACCAGCGAGCGCGCCGCGATCAGCGATCCGCGCGTGCGCGAACTGGCCGATGCCATCATCGAGGCCCAGGTGAGGGAAATCGCCGAAATGAAACTGCTGCTGGCCGATATCGAGGCCAATGGCGAACGCGGGGACGGCACGCCGCTGGAACCGCGTACCGCGAAATTGACGCCCCGGCTGGAAGCCGAGGCGAAAGCCGTGCTCGATCGCCCGGTATCGGGCCCCGTCGAAGCCGAGGCGGGCCTGGCGCGCTAGCCAGCCCGCGCCGCTTGCGTGCCTGCGGCCGCGCGGCCTAGTTTGCCGTGGCGGGCGCGGCGAGCGGGAAGAAGGGAATGCGCACTTCGCGCGGCGAGCCATCTTCGGCCTTGAAGGTGTAGAACCCTTCCATCGAGCCATGCGGCGTGTCGAGCGGACAGCCCGAAACGTAATCGTGGCTCTGCCCGGGCTTCAGCACCGGCTGTTCGCCGACCACGCCTTCGCCATCGACATGGCTGACCAGCCCGGCCCCATCGGTGATGCGCCAGTGGCGCGTCATCAGCTGGACCTGTTCGTGCGAGCCGTTTTCGATGCGGATGTGATAGACCCAGAACCACTTGCCCGCGTCGGGCTGCGATTGTTCGGGCAGGAAGTTCACCGCGACCCGGACGGTAATCCCGTCGGTCATGGCGGCATGCTGGAAGAGCTCCTTGATCACCCCCCAATCTAGCGCGCCAACCGTGTGGCGCAAGGAAACGGGCAAAATTTTCCTCCGCAATGCGGCAAGTTAACATCGGTTTACCGGGATCGTAGAGATATTCCCAAGCCCTCGGGTGCATTACGGATGGCAGGGTCGCACCTGATTATTGCCGGAGCCATTCGGGTCGCACGGCCGATTGGTTGGTCCGACAACCGGGGGGAGTCGGAATATGTTCTATGCATTGCTGAGGCGTCTTGTGCGCGACGAAGGCGGCGATCTGCTATCGGGTATGGCGCTGGCGCTGCCCTTGCCGATCATCGCGGTATTGCTCGGTTAAGGCTGTCCGCCGCCGAGGAAATCCTCGAGCTGGCCCAGGCGTTCCTTGCCGAACCACATCTCGCCATCGACGAAAAAGGTCGGGATGCCGAAGGCGCCGCGCTCGACCGCGCGTTCGGTGTTTTGGGCCAGCCGCGCCTTCACTGCCGGGTCCTGCGCCGCGGCCAGCAGCGCCCGTGCATCGAAGCCCGCCTGCGTCAATTCCGCACCCACCGCGTCGGCATCGCTGCAATCGATGTTGCGTTCCCACACTGCCGGCAGCAGCGCTTCGACGAGCGCCTGGCGCTGCGCTTCGTCAGCCGCCGCCGCCAGCACGCGCTGGAGCAGGATCGAATTGAACGGCAATGCCGGGTGCATCCTGAACCGGTGCATGCCGTGACGGTCGACGAAGCGCTGGAACTCGAGCGCCGCATAGGCGACCTTCCCCTTGACCCCGGCATCGCGGATCATCGGCGGGGCATTGCCGGTCAGCTTGTGCATCCCGCCGAGGAACACCGGCGTGACCTCCAGCCGCGCCCCGGTGCGCGCGGCGATGTCCTTGAGCGGATACCAGGCGAGATAGCCATTGGGCGCGGCGATATCGAAAATGAATTCGACGGTTGCAGTCATCGTGTTCCTCCCCTTTTCACTGCGATAACGCCTGCGTGCTAGGGAGGCGAGGATGAAACATCTTTCCCTGCTGCTGCCCTGTGCACTGCTGGCCCTGCCGTCACCGCCCGCACAGGCGCACCCGGGCGGACTGAACGCCGAGGGATGCCACAACAACCGGCAGAGCGGCGGCTATCACTGTCACCGCAACCGCCGATCCAGCCCGCAAGCCCCCACTGCGCAGCTGCGCGGGGGCGTCTATTTCGCTAATTGCGATGCGGCCCGCGCCGCACGCGCCGCGCCGATCCTGCGCGGACAGCCGGGCTATCGCCCCGCGCTCGACCGCGACAATGACGGAGTCGCCTGCGAACCCTATCGCGGGCGATAGGGCGTGCCGCGGGGGAGATCGGGCGGTGGAAGAGCCGCAAATAATACTTGCGAGTGATTTGCAATAGCATAGGATGGTGGCCGGCAAAGGAGATTGCATGGCCCATTCGCACGATCTCGACCACACTCGACCTTCCGCTCCCTGCGCGGCGGCACCAGACGCTGGGGCTTGTCCTCGTCCGCCGGATCGCCGGTCACGGGCTGCACGATGCGCGGGCGACCATGCTCGCGCTCGATGCCAGCGGCGCGAAGTTCCGGCGGCTGCTGGTGCTGACGCGCGCGCTGGTCGTCGACCTGGCGCGCACCTCGCGGCGCAAGATCCTGCTCGCGCCGTGCTGCGCAGCAGGGATGACGCGCGACGAAGGGCTGCTGATGGCGCTGATCGGCGGCGGCGGGCTCGACGTGCATGGCGCGCTGACCGACGATGCGCGCTGCACCGATGCGCTCACCACCGCGCATGCGCTGGGCGAGGAACTGGAGCGGGTGGCGACACGCAACGCGTGGCGCGGCTGAACGCGGCGGCGGGTTAGAGCCCCGCGGCGGTAAGCGCGCGGTCGAGGTCTTCCTTTACGTCCTCGACATCCTCGAGCCCCACGTTGATCCGCAGTAGGCCTTCGGTCACGCCCATCGCGTCGCGCGCCTCCTGCGTCATGCCCGCGTGCGTGGTGCTGGCGGGATGGCACATCAGGCTGCGCGAGTCGCCGATATTGTTCGAGATATCGACCAGCTGCAGCGCATCGAGCAGCTTGAATGCGGTCGCCCGGTCGCCCACGTCGAGCGCGAAGATCGGGCCGGTGGCGACCATCTGTTCCATTGCCAGATCGTGCCGCGGGTGGCTGGCCAGCCCGGGGTGCAGGATTCGCGGCAGCCGCGGTTCGATGAAGGTGCCCAGTTCGACCGCATTCGCGCTCTGGCGGCGAGCGCGCAGGTCGAGCGTTTCGAGCCCCTTGAGCACCACCCAGGCGTTGAACGGCGAGATATTGGGGCCGGTGTTGCGCTGGAAGGGCAGCAACACCTCGTCGATCCATTGCTGCGATCCGCACACTGCGCCCGCGAGCACGCGGCCCTGCCCGTCCATCAGCTTGGTGGCCGAGTAAGCGACCACGTCGGCGCCGTAATCCATCGGGCGCTGCAGCGCGCTGGTGGCGAAGGCGTTGTCGACCACGGTGGTGATGCCATGCGCCCTGGCGACGGCGCAGACATGCGCCAGATCGACCACGTCGAGCGTGGGGTTGGCGGGGGTTTCGAAGAAGAACACCTTGGTGTTGGGCCGGATCGCGGCTTCCCACGCATCGTTATCGGCGCTGTCGACCACGGTGGTCTCGATCCCGAAGCGCGGCAGCAGGTGATCGAGCAGCCAGCGGCACGAACCGAAGGCCGCGCGCGCGCCGACCACGTGGTCGCCCGCCGAAAGCTGGCACAGCAGCGCGGTGGTCATCGCCGCCATCCCGCTGGCCTGCGCGCGGCATGCCTCGGCACCTTCCATCAACGCGATGCGCTCCTCGAGCATGGCGACCGTGGGGTTCTGCAGGCGCGAATAGGTCATGCCCGCATCCTCGCCCGCGAAGCGGTCGGCGACGGTCTGCGCATTGTCGTAGCTGTAGCCCGAGGTGAGAAACAGCGCTTCGCTGGTCTCGCCCTGCTCGCTGCGCCAGGTGCCCCCGCGCACCGCCTGCGTCGCGGGCCGCCAGCGGGAGGTGATCGAACGGTCGGTGCCGGTGGTGTTCTTCATGGCAGGCGCGATAGCACGCGCGCGGCGCGCATCAAGCGGGTCGCCCTTCCAAGGCTGCAAGCCCCGCTTCGGCAATGTCGCCGCGCCCCACCGCGCGCAGCGCCTGGGCACCCTCGATCGCGGTCAGCACCGCACGGGCGCCCGCAGCCGGATCGGGATCGCTCGCCGGCAGGTGATCGACCACCCATTCGAGCAGGACCTCCATCATCCCGCCGGCCGCCGCGAGATAGGCGGCATTCCCGGCCGAGCAGCCCGCGACGATGTCCCACCATACCCGCAGGAAGGGTGCGAATGCGGGCTGCCCCGTAACCGCATAGACCGTTTCCGCACAGGCGCGGCGCGAGGCACTGCGCGCTTGCGGGAAAGCGGAATCGAGCGCGTCGGCGAACCGGGCGACAAGGTAATCGAGCAGCGCTGCGACCAGCGCGTCCTTATTACCGAAATGGTAGATCAGCATGCGGTCGCTGGTCCCTGCCGCCCTGGCAAGCGGACGCAGCGAGGCATCGGCGAGCCCGTGCGCCATCACATGCGCCGCCAGCAATGGCAGCAGCGTTTCGCGGGACATGCGGGCGGGTGACATGCGCATCTTGTAGCAGTCGCTACAAGGGGCTACAAGTGTAGCACTCGCTACATCCGATTCGGGAGCCGACTACCGTGACACCCTACGTAATCCTCTTCCTTGCCGGGCTGGTGGGAGTGCTGGCCGCCCTCGCCCATATCCTGACCGCTCGTGCCGAGACGGGCAATCCGCTCCTCGCCGCATTGCTTGCGGCGGGCTTCGGGCTCTTTACCGCCGTGACGATCGCCCGCGACGGCGTGATGCCGGTGTGGGTTAACCACACTTCGAACCTGTGGGGCATCCAGGTGTGGTGGGACCTGCTGTTCGCGCTGGGCATCGCGTGCTTTTTCGTCGTTCCGCGCGCCCGCGCGCAGGGGATGGCGGTGCCGCAGTGGCTGTTGTTCGTGGCGGCGACTGCCAGCATCGGGCTGCTCGTCATGGTCGCCCGGTTGTTCTGGCTGGAACGGCGCACAACCGGCTGATCCGCCTTGATGCGGGTGCGCGGCTTACCTAAGCCGGTCCGCGATGAGCCGCGCGCCCGAACAGGTCCAGGATCCGCTTCGCTGGTGCGCCGCGCTGGCGCTCGTCTTCTGGCTCGGCTGCCTGCCGTATCTGACCGCGGTGCCGCATCCCTATTTCGACGAGGTCCACTACCTCCCCGCCGCGCGCGAGCTCCTGGTGCTGGGCGAATTCACCAATCGCGAACACCCGCTGCTGGGCAAGCAGCTGATCGCGCTGGGGATCGCGCTGTTCGGCGACAATCCGGTCGGCTGGCGGCTGCTGCCCACGCTGCTGGGCACGCTGGCGCTGTTCGGCGCGATGCGGGCGCTGTGGTTCGCCAGCGCCAGCCGCTTCGCCACCCTCGCCTACGGCGTGCTGCTGGCGACCGGTTTCCACCTGTTCGTGCATGCGCGCATCGCCATGCTCGACATCGTCTACCTCGCCTTCCTCGCGCTGGCCGCATGGCAGTTCGCCGCCGCGATCCGGCAACCGGAGCAAGGTCGCTGGCGGCTGGCTCTGACCGGGATCGCACTGGGGCTGGCGATGGGCGCGAAATGGAACGCGCTGGTTGTCGCCATGCTCCCGGGGCTGACCTTCCTCGTCGCGCGCACTCTGGCGGGTCGCCGCCGGCTGCTGCTCAGCCGCCGCGGCGCGCCCGTCCCGGGGACCACGCTGCTCGAGGCCGCACTGTGGCTTGGCGCAGTGCCGCTGGCGGTCTATGCCGCGACCTACCTGCCGGCCTTCTTCTTCCGCCTGCACCCGATCACCGAGGGGCTGGTATTCCACCACCAGTTCATGCTGTCGCAGCAGGAGCAGGTGCTGAAGCCCCATCCCTACCAGTCGACCTGGGAGCAATGGGTGCTCAATGCGCGATCGATCTGGTATCTCTACGAACCGGTCGCGGGGATTCAGCGCGGGATCATGCTGATCGGCAATCCGCTGACCATGCTGCTCGGCCTGCCCGCGCTGGCGTGGTGCGCCTGGCACGGGGTGATGCGCCGTCACTGGGCGGCGCTGGGCACGGCGCTGCTCTATGCGGCGAGCCTGGGTTTCTGGGTGGTCGCAACCAAGCCGGTGCAGTTCTACTACCATTACGCATTGCCGAGCATGGCGCTGCTCGCCGCGCTGGCACTGGTGTGCGATGCGCTGTGGCAGGGCGGCTGGCGCAAGAGCGCGCTGGCGCCGGTGATCGGCAGCGTGCTGGTGTTCGCGTGGTTCTACCCGATCATCAGCGCCGCGCCGCTCGCCGGCCCCGACAGCTTCGCCGTGTGGACCTGGATGGAAAGCTGGCGGTAGGGTTTTGGTGGGGTGCGTGAAGCACATCCGCGCTTCCCTTGCGGCGGCACCGGCCCACTCCCCCACCCGGCCACCCACGGGATCATACTGACTGGGTGGCCGGGTGGGGGAGTGGGCTGGTGCCGCAAGCCTTCGACGGATGTCGAAGGCGCACACAACAAAAACTCAGGCGTGGGCTGAGGCCGCCGCAGAGTCAGGACGGATGTCCTAACCTTGCGGCGGCAAACCTAATACCGCCCCCACACGAAGCGGCTCGACAGCGCGTAGTTCCATACCGAGCCGATGCCGATCCCGACCAGCGCGGCGAAGACTTCGTGCAAGCCCCGGTCGTTGAGCGTGGTGGCCACCGCGACATTGGCGAAGGCGCCGATCGAACATGCGGCGATGAAGCTGAGCCAGCCCCAGAACAGGCGGTCCGCCTCTTTCAGCCGGCGGTCGCGATAGGTGAGGAAATTGTTGAGCCAGAAGTTGAAGGTCATCGCCCCGAAAGTCGCGACCGCCTGGCTCCAGCCGAAATTGGTCCCTGCCACCAGCATGAAGGCATAGAGGATCGCCATGTGCACGCCGATGCCGATGACCCCGACCGTGCCGAACAGCGCGAAGCGCGTCGGAATGATCCGACCGAAGCTCTTGTCGTACAGCCCGGCGAGGAAATCGAGCGCGATCGCGCGGTCGAGCTTGCTTTCGCCGGAGCGGCGGGCGGAGAAATTCATCGGGAAATCCTTCACCTTGAGCGGTGTTTCGGAAGTGGCGAGCAGGTCGAGCAGGATCTTGAAGCCGATGCCCGAAAGGCTGGGCACCAGCCGCCGAGCCGTCGCGCTGGGCAGCAGGAAGAAGCCGCTCATCGGGTCGCTGAGTTCGACCCCGGTGAGCTTGCGCGCCAGCATGTTGGCGACGCTGGAAAGCTTCTCGCGGTCGGGGCGGCCCCATTCCTCCATGCTCGCGCCTTCGGCGAAGCGGCTGGCGACCGCGACATCCGCGTCCCCCGCTTTCACCGCGCCAAGCATGTCGACCAGCAGCTTGGGATCGTGCTGGTGGTCAGCATCCATCACCGCGACATAGGGCGCCGCAGTGGCGCAGAAGCCCTCGATCGCCGCGCTCGACAAGCCGCGCCGGCCGATGCGCTGCAGTACCCGCACGCGCGGATCCGAGAGCGACAGACGCCGTGCTTCGTCGCTGGTACCGTCGGCGGAATTGTCGTCCACCACCAGCACTTCCCAGCCCGATGCGCCCAGCGCGCCTTCGATCCGCTCGACCAGCGGGGCGAGATTGTCGCGCTCGTTGAGCGTGGGCAGGATGATCGCCAGCTCCAGCGGGCGAGCGCTGGCAGCGGTGGAGGTAGCCGGATCGGGCTGCATCTGCGGTGTCATGTCCATTGCATGACCCGGTTATGCGGCAATCCTCAAGATATGGTTACAATCTTCCTAACAATCGCATCGCCGACTTCCTGCGTCGTAGCGCTGCCGCCGAGGTCACCGCCCAGCACGCCATCGGCAAGGATCGCCTCAACCGCACGCTCGATCCGGACGGCGTCCTCCTCGCGCCCCAACGAGTGACGCAGCAGCATGGCGAGACTGAGCACGGCCGCGACCGGATTGGCCTTGCCTTGCCCGGCAATATCGGGCGCGCTGCCGTGGATCGGCTCGTACAGGCCGAAGGTGCCGTAGTCGGTCCGCCGTTCGCCCAGCGACGCGCTGGCGAGCAGGCCGATCGAGCCGACGCAGGCGCTGGCCTGGTCGGACAGGATATCGCCGAACAGATTGCCGGTGACGATCGTGTCGAACTGGCCCGGCGACTTGACCAGCTGCATTGCGGCATTGTCGACATACATGTGGTCAAGTTCGACCTCTGGATATTCCTGCGCGACTTCGATCACGGTTTCGCGCCAGATGCGGCTGGTTTCGAGGACATTGGCCTTGTCGACGCTGGTCAGTTTCTTGCCGCGCCCCATCGCGGCGCGAAACGCGCTGTGCGCGATACGGCGAACCTCGGCTTCGTTATAGGACATCATGTCCCAGCCCTCGCGCCCGCCCGCGCTGCCGCGTTCGCCCTTGTCGCCGAAATAGACATCGCCATTGAGTTCGCGCACCACCAGCAGGTCGATGCTGCGCGCGACTTCGGGCTTGAGCGAGGACAGGTGTTCGAGCCCCGGGAAGCCGGCCGCTGGCCGCAAATTGGCGAACAGCCCCAGCTCGCTGCGCAGACCGAGAATCGCCTGTTCGGGGCGCAGTTCGCGCGGCAGGTCGTCGCAGGAAAAATCGCCCACCGCGCCGAACAGCACCGCATCGGCGGCGCGCGCCATGTCGAGCGTCTCTTGCGGCAGCGGGTGGCCATGGCGGCGATAGGCGGCGGCGCCGACATCGCCCTCGAACAGCGTCAGCCCGGACAGCTCCAGCGTTTCGAGCAAGCGGCGCGCCTGTGCGATCACTTCGGGCCCGATGCCGTCGCCGGCGAAAATTGCGATTTTCAAGCGTGTTTCTCCAGCCTCGTCGCTCCTGCGCAGGAGCCTTTCTGCCCCTTGGGGCGCTCAACGGACAGTGTCTAAGCCCCTGCATGGGCCGGGGCGACGAACCATTCTTGAACGCGGCTAAACCATCCGTTCCAGTCGCTGGCGCAGCAGCGTTCGCGCGCCCATCACGTCGGCGCGGGTGTCGGCAAGCAAATAGCGCGCGATCAGCGGCTCCTGCCGATCAAGAATTTCCAAGGCCTGCCCGAGGCCGGCTATCGCGGGCCGCTGGCCGCCATAGCCCAGCTCGCGCAGCAGCAGCGCTTCATAGACCGCCAGCGCCTCGACCCACTGCCGTGCGCTGTCGGCAGAACAGATCGCATCGAGCAAGCCGCCGAGCGCGGAATGGAGCGTGGGATAGGGATTGCGCTCGGGCAGCGCGCTCGCAGTGAGCGCGGTGACCCAGTTGATCGCCGAAGCCGCCAGCGGCTCGCCCAGCCACGGCCCGCGGCTGGCGACCAGTTCGAGCCGGGCGAAGGGCAGCTGGCTATCCGACTTCGCGCGGATTTCCGCCTGGACGATATTGCCGGGGATCACCACCGGCCGCAGCTGCCGCCCGCGCCCGCCTGCGACATAAGCGGCGACCATGCCATGCTGCTCGGTCAGCATCCGCGCAATGACCGCGGTCTCGCCATGCGCACGCGCGGCAAGCAGGATGGCGGGAGCGGAAAGCTGCATGGGGCGGCCTTAGCCGCTCGCATCGATCCTGCGAAGACGGCGAAGTCGACTTATGGAGCGTTCTATCGCGGACTGCGACGTCAGTTGGGCCCCTGCCTGCGCAGGGGCGACGGTCACTTGATCTTGGCTTCCAGCGCTGCGACGCGGGCCTTGAGGTCTTCCGCTTCGGTGCGCGCCTTGCTGGCCATCGTCTTCACCGCGTCGAATTCCTCGCGGGTGACGAAGTCCATCCCGCCGAAGCTTTCCTTGGCGCGTTCGCGCGCGGCGTCGCGGGCCTCGCGCCCCATGCCGGCCAGCGTACCGGCTGCCGAATTGGCGAGTTTGACGAAATCGGCGATCAGGGGATTCTGGCTCTGCATAGGGTTCAGATGGGACGGGATGCTGCTTTTGTCTAGCCTCAAGCGCCGGCGGCCGCGTCCGCGGCCTTAGGCTATCCTCGCTCATGCGACCTGAAGGTCGGGTGGCTTTCAGCCATCTCAGCTGTCGCTTCGATTCCACTGCGGGCGGGCGGTCGCCCTTGCCTCGCCTGCGGCTCGGGACCAGTGCGACCCGCTATGGTAACGAGCGAGTCCCGTTCGCGACCAGCGAACGGCAAGCGCGACCGCGCGCCCGCAGGGGCCCGTAGCGAAGCGAAGGAACAGCCCCGAGGATGCACCGACGGATGTCGGTGCGAAAAGCAAAAACTAGATCCTCACCCGCTCGACCGCGCCTTCCGGCGTGCCGCCATCGGCTTGCGGATTGAGCTGGAGGAACTGGTAATTCAGCGCGGTGGCGAAGCAGACCCAGGCGAGATAGGGCAGCAGCAGCACCGCGGCGAGCCGGCGGACGCGCCAGAACAGCGCGATCACCACCAGCAGCGTCAGCACGATCGCCACCAGCAGTGCCAGCGCGCCGCTGATCTGCTGGGCGCCGAAGAAGACATAGCTCCACGCGAGGTTGAGTGCGAAATGCACGGCGAAGACCCACAGCGCCGCAGTGCGGCCGCGCGCGCCCCATGCCGAGGCGACCAGAGCCAGCGCGAAGCCGATCATGACATAGAGGATCGTCCAGACGATGCCGAACCACTTGGGTTCGGGATAGATGCCGGGCTTGACGAGCGACTGGAACCAAGCGGTGTCGGGGCTGCCCAGCTGGCCGGACAGAAAGCCGAGCAGCACGCAGAGCGGCACGGTGAAGAGCGCCCAGCGAAGGAAACTTGCGCGCAGCTGCCCGCGCGACGCCAGCATGTTCATGTCAATTTCCCGTCAACGATTCGTTTCATGCGTCTTGTGCCGAAGCCCCGGCGGACTGGCAATGCAATGCCCCCGTCAGTGCGTGACGATGCCCTTTGCCACGAGGCTCCGCACGGTGTCCTCCAGCGTCTGTTCGGCGGCGATGAAGGTGAAGCCGAGCACCTCTTCGGTGTGGCGACCGGAAACGTCGCGGACATTGCCGAGCTCGCCGCGCACCTGCTTCATTTCGTCCATGAAGGGCGCAAGCATGTGCACCAGCCAGTTGGGCATGCCGCGTCTCGGCACCCTGCCCGCATGCTCGGGCACGCGCTGGCGGATGATCGCCGCCATTTCGCGCAGCCAGAGGAATTTCTGGCTGGTCGGGAAACGCTCGCCGCGAACCTGCTGTGCCGGGGCCTCGAGCGCGCGGACATGCGCTTCGGCCACATCGCGCACGTCGGTCACGCAGATTCCCATGTCGGGCAGCAGCGGGATCGAACCGTCGATGATCTTCTTCACCATCGCGACGCTGGTCGACAGGTCGTCGTCATGGACGGGACCGAACACCGCCACCGGATTGATCGAGCAGAATGCCATGCCCGGCGCGTGCATCGCGACCCAGTCGCGCGCGGCGCGTTCGGCCACGGTCTTGCTCTCGATATAGGGCGGCACGCCGGCGGTCAGGTCGGTCCAGTCGAGATGGGTGAAATGGTCCTTGTCCGGCTGGCCATAGGCGATCGCGGCCGCGCTGCTGGTCTGGACGAAGCGTGTGATGCCCGCGCGGTGCGCGAAATCGAGCGCGCGCAGCGTGCCTTCGCGCGCGGGCACCACCAGCTCGTCCTTGTCCCGGGGCGTCGCCAGCGGAAACGGCGAGGCGACATGCGCCACCGCGTCGCAGCCGGCATTGGCCTCGGCCCAGCCGGCATCGTCGAGCAGATCGGCCTGGAACACCTTCAGCCGCTCACCCGCATCGCTCCAGCGCGCGCGCAGCCGCGGTTCGCTCTTCGCGGCATCGCGGACCGTGGTGTGGACGCTGTGTCCGCGCGCCAGCAGCTGCTCGATCACCTCGCCGCCGATATAGCCGGTGCCCCCGGTCACCAGGATCGTCATTGCCATCTGTCTGCGCCCCCGCTGTTTTGCTAGGCGCGAGACTAGGCAGAATGGCCGCAGCGGGCAACGGAGTCGCTATGGAACAGGTCGATTTCCTCGTGGTGGGCGCCGGGATCGCGGGGCTGTCCGCCGCTGCGCGGCTGGCACGGCACGGGACCACGCAGGTGGTCGAGGCCGAAACCGCGCCCGGTGTGCATTCCTCGGGCCGCAGCGCCGCCTTCGCGCATTTCGACATGGACGCCTGGCTGGTGCGCGCGCTGACCGCGGCGAGCATGCCGCTGCTGGCCGAACCCGGGGCAACGCCGCATCCCGCGCTGTTCATCGCGCTTGAAGGACAGGAAGCGGCGCTCGACAGGCTGGAAGCCAATTACCGGGACTGGGAGCCGCGCGTCGAACGACTGACCCCCGCCGAGGCGCGCGCGTTCACCCCGGTGCTGCGCGAGGGCGACGGCGCCATCAGCGGCGCGCTGCTCGACCGGCATGCACGCAAGCTCGACGCGCATGCCATGCTCGAGGCGCATCGCAAGGAGCTGCTGGCGCGCGGCGGCAAGCTGGCGAACGGCGTCCCGGTGGAGGGGCTGGCGCGCGCGGGCGAGCGCTGGACTGCCGATACGCCGGGGGCAAGCTACAGCGCACGCGTGGTGGTCAATGCCGCGGGCGCCTGGGCCGACCCGGTCGCGGCGCTGGGCGGTATCGCGCCGCTGGGGATCACCCCGCTGCGGCGCACGGTGATCACTTTCGACACCGAGCACGCGGTGCGCGACTGGCCCTTCACCAAGACCGTGGGCCCCGGCTTCTATCTCGAGCCCGAGGGCAATGGCCGGCTGCTCGCCAGCCCGATGGAGGAAGGCCCGAGCGCGCCCTGCGACGCGCAGCCCGAAGAGGAAGACGTCGCGCTGGCGGCGTGGAATGTCGAACAGGCCACCACGCTGACAATCCGGCAGCTGGCGAGCAAATGGGCGGGTCTCAGGAGCTTTGCCCCCGACCGGCTGCCCGTGGCGGGCTTCGACCGGCAAGCGCCGGGTTTCTTCTGGCTGGCGGGACAGGGCGGGTTCGGCCTGCAGACCTCGCCCGCCATGGCGCTGGCCGTGGAAGCGGCCGCGACCGGCGGGCCGTGGCCCGAGGAGCTGCGCGCGGTGGGCGTGACCCGCGCGATGCTGGCAGTGGAACGCCTCCGAACGCCGCCGGCATAGCAGCCCGCCTAGGCTGCAGCGTCGATCCTCAGGTGCATCCCCGACCCGTTTGCGCTCCAGTCGGGCGTCACGCCGAAGGATGAGGCGAGCGATTGGATAACACGCGTGCCCAGCCCCTTGGCCAGCGCCGCGCGTTCGGCATCCGCACCGGTGGCGCTGCCATCGTCGCTGCAGGCGATCGACCAGCCGTCGTCGCCCACGCGGATGGCGATGGCGATCGATCCGCTGCGGTCCTGCAGCCCGTGCTTGACGCTGTTCGACACGAATTCGTTCACGATCAGCAGCAGCGCATTGGCGAGGCTGGGCGAGACGCGGTCGTCGCCGACCTCGATCACCAGCCTGATCCCGTCGGGCAGCAGCTGGCGCAAATCGCGTTCGATTCGTTCGAACAGCGAGCGCAGCTCCACCCGCTCGCCCTGCGCCAGATCGTGCAGTTCGGCATGCAGCGATGAGAGCGAGCGGATACGGATGCTGGCGTCTTCGAGCGCGGTCTGCACCGCTTCATCGGTTGCCCGCTGCGCCTTCATCGACAGCAGCGCCCCGATCGAGGCAAGCGAATTCTTGACCCGGTGGTCGACCTCGCGCCGGAGCGTCTGTTCCTGCGCCAGCGCAAGCCGGAGTTCGAGTTCGCGCATCACGTGCTTGGACAACACCTCGAGCACGCGGCGCTGGTGCGGCGTGAGCGTGCGCGGCTTGTGATCGAGCACGCACAGCGTCCCCAGCGGCAGCCCCTTCTCGGTGCGCAGCACCGCGCCGGCGTAGAACCGGAAACCGGGGTCCTCGGTGCACAGCGGGTTGTCGGCCATGCGCTCGTCTTTCAGCGTGTCGGGGATCTCGACGAAATCGCCTTCGAGGATCACATGCCCGCACAGGCTGGTTTCGATCGGGGTGGAGCGCACGCCCAGCCCGACCTCGGCCTTGAACCACTGCCGGCCCTCGTCGATGAAATTGACGACCGAAACCGGGACCTCGCAGATCTGCGACGCGATCTCGACCAGATCGTCGAAATCGCGTTCACGCTCGGTGTCGAGGATATTGTAGCGGCGCAGCTCGCGCAGCCGTTCTTCTTCCCGGGGATGGAGACGTGGTGTCATCCCGCACCGATAGCAGGGAAATCCGCCGGGCCTAGGTTTATTGGTCCGCTGCCAGGTCCCCCGGGCAGGTGTGCCGCACGGGCGCAGCGCAGCCGCCGGGCGCTACCGCGGCGGCAATCCCCACCGTTCAGCGGCTGGCGGTCAGGTAGTCCATAACGAAGTCCCACGAGCCGAAGCCGAGGAAAATCCGCCCCGCCATCATCGACATCAGCAGGATCAGCAGCACCACCCACACCAGCATGATCCCGCTGGTCATCCGCCAGCTGGTCGGCGGCAGGCCCTGGATCAAGAACATCGCGATCCCCGCGACATTGACGCAGACGAGGTTGACGGTGAACAGGAACAGCGCGTTGGCGCCCGCTTCGGGAATGCCCGCACCGGTATAGATGCCTGCTGCGGTCAGGGGCGGAACCAGCGCGACGGCGATCATCACTCCGACCAGCGCAAGCGAGGCGCCGCGACTGAACGCCAGCACGCCCGCGGCACCGCAGGCCAGCGCCAGCGCGATATCGGCGGGCTGGACCAGCGTGCGGTTCTTCAATTCGGGCACCAGCGGATCGATTGCCACCGTCATGCCGAGGACGACACCCGCGAGCACTGCGAGGACGCAGCCGATGGCGAGCGTCGCGGCCGCCTGCCGGCCCAGCTTCCAATTGCCGACCGTGGCCGCCAGCGCCAACCCCATCGTCGGCCCGAGCAGCGGCGCGATGATCATTGCGCCGATGACCACCGCGGCCTGCCCGCTGCGCATCCCCAGGCCGGCGATGATCGCCGACAGCGTCACCGTCAGCAAATAGGCGGGCCCGGGATGCAGGCTTTCCTCGATGTCGTCGTAGAGTTCATCGGTGCTGAGCCGGTCTCGGCTGAAGAACCGCTCGATCCGCGTGGGGGTCGGCAGGTCGGGCGACAGCGGCAATTCGGTGACCGGCGTTTCTTCGACCATCGGAAGGACCGCCTGCAGCTCGGACACGAGCGCGGAGAAGTTGGGCAGGTCTGCGAAGGCTTCGTCCAGATCGGCGAGCAGGCGTTCGGTATAGCGTTGCTGGACGATGCAGGTGTATTTTTCCTGCGCCCCGGGCACGGTTTCCCGCCAGAACCGGCGCGTGTGGCGATCGAGGATCACCTCCAGATCGCGTACCCGGTCTTCGGGCAGATAGATCTGGACGAGCCTGGCCGCCATTCAATTCACCCGGTCATGCCCCGCGCGGATCAATAGCCACCCGGCGGATCGCTGGCGGGGAAGCTTTCGTCGAGATCCTCGTCGGTCTCGGTCCATTCGCGCGCCTCCGGGTCGCGCATAGCGCCGGGACCGGCATCGCGCACGTCGGTATGGAAATTATGCGGCTGGTCTTCCGCAAAGGCAGCATTGCGGGATGCGTCCTTGCGCTTGAACAGCGCGTATCCGGTAAACCCTGCGAGCCCGAGTGCCACCATCTTCGCAATCACTGTAATTCTCCCATCATACGGTCAGTTCTGCGGCGAGCCATGCACATGGACATCGTGACCCGAATGCTTCGTCAGGATGTCGACCGCGCGTTGTTCGTCGCCGCTGTCCCAGGTGCGCACCCAGAGCAGCAGCCCGCCATGTTCAAGCTGGTTCTGCAGGTTTTCGGCGTGCCGGTCACCCACCAATCGGGCCACCCCGGCGCCCAGCGCGCCCCCTGCCCCGCCTGCAACCGCCGCGCCGACGATCACTGCCAGCAGCGAGCCACCCGAGGCCACGATACCGCCGATCGCGGTCATCGCCGCCAGGTAGAGCGGCGTGGCGACCAGTGCGCCCTGCGCCTCGCCGATCGCTTCCCTGGGAATGTAGATCGCGCGCGGCACGGCGGGATCGTCCTCCAGCTCGGCAACCTTGTGATAGCGGTGACCGAGCTGGTCCTCGACCGCCCTCTCGGTCGCCAGCAGGCTGATTTCCGCGCGGTCGAAACCCGAGCTGAGCAGCTCGTCGATCGCTTCCTCGAGATCCGTGCTGGCGTCGAAATAGGCGACGGCCTCGCGGATGCGGAAAGCATCGGGTGCGGTGGTCATATGCTGTACTCCTGCAAAGCGGACATGCCTGCGCCGCGCGATGGCGCACCGTACCACGCCGACGTCCCGCCGTCCCATCCCCAGTCGTGACCATGCCGCAGCCGCCCGTTTTTCAGCTTGCGGCAGTGCCCGAACAGGCTTTATGACACCGGTTACCATGTGGTGGCGAGCCGGGCGGGGAGGACAGCATGACGACATTCGCATATCCGAAATCGATACGGCGCGCGGCGGCGGCGGCGCTGGTGCTGGCCGGGGTCGCTGCCGCGGTCGGCGGTCCGGCCACGGCGGCACACCCCCGGCCCACGCTCGAAATCGCCCCCGGCGGGCGTCACCTGCAGACCAGCGAGGGCAAGCCGTTCTTCTACCTCGGCGATACCGCCTGGGCGCTGTTTCACCGGCTGACGCGCGAGGAGGCCGAAATCTATCTGCGGGACCGCGCGGACAAGGGGTTCACCGTGATCCAGGCGGTGGCGCTGGCCGAACTGCGCGGCCTGGACGAACCCAATGCCTATGGCGACCTGCCGCTGATCGTGCGCGATCCGGCGCAGCCCAACGAGGCCTATTTCGCGCATATTGACCATGTGGTGGCGCGTGCCAATGCGCTGGGGCTGACCGTGGGCCTGCTGCCTTCGTGGGGGCGGTACTGGCGTGATGGGGACACGCAGATTTTCACGCCGGCCAGCGCGCATGCCTATGGGCGGTTCCTCGGGCAACGCTACCGCGATGCGGGGGTGATCTGGATCCTCGGCGGCGATTCGAACGTGCGCACCGCCGATGAACGCGCGATCATCGACGCGATGGCGCGCGGCCTGCGCGAGGTCGACGGCGGCCGGCATCTGATCACTTTCCACCCCCGCGGCCCGGGGCTCTCATCGGCGCAGGTGCGCGATGCGGACTGGCTCGATTTCTACATGAACCAGTCGTCGCATGCGGCGCGCGATCTCGATACGGGGCTCTATGTCGAGCACGACCGCGCGCTGACCCCGCGCCGCCCCGTGATCGACGGCGAACCGCGGTATGAAGGCATTCCGGTCGGCTTCTACAACCATGGCCACGACCCGCGGCTGCGCTTCGACGATGACGATGCCCGGCAGGCGGCATGGTGGGCAGTGCTCGCAGGGGCGGCGGGGCACACCTATGGCAATAACAATGTGTGGCAGATGTGGGCACCGGGGCGCGATCCCGCGATCGGCGCGAACCGGCCATGGTCCGATGCGATCGACGATCCGGGGGCGCGCCAGATGGGATTGCTGCGCCGCTTCATGGAAGCGCAGGACTTCGCCACACTCGAACCGCGGCAGGACCTGATCCTCGACGGGCCACGGCATGGCGCCGCCAAGGTGCGGCTGGCGCGGGCGGCGGACGGGCAGCGGATCATCGCCTATTCGCCGCGCGGCGCACCCTTCACCATCGACCTCGGCGCGCTGGACGGGGGGATGCACACGCAGTCTTGGTTCGACCCGCGCTACGGCGCGACCTACCGCTTCCGCAGCGAACAGAGCCAGGGCATCCAGTCCTTCGTACCGCCGTCCTCGGGCGATGGCGAAGACTGGGTGCTGTTGATCGAGGCGGAAGGCGCCGCGCCCTAGCGCATCAGCACCAGTTCCTCCGCCATGGTCGGATGGATTGCGGTGGTGGCGTCGAAGTCTTCCTTGGTCAGCCCGGCCTTCACCGCGATCGCGGCAGCCTGCATCATCTCGGGCGCTTCGGGGGCGATCATGTGGATGCCGACGATGCGCCCGCTGTCGCCGTCGCAGATCATCTTGATCAGGCTGCGTTCGTTGCGCCCGGCAAGCACGTTCTTCATCGGGCGGAAGTCCGACAGATAGACCTTCACGCTGCCGAGCTGGTTCTTGGCCTCGCCCTCGGTCATGCCGACCGCGGCGATCGGCGGGTGGCTGAACACCGCGCTGGGGATGCAGCTGTGGTCGACCGCCACCGGGTCGCCGTCGCCGAACACGCTGTCGGCAAAGGCCTGGCCCTCGCGGATCGCGACCGGGGTCAGCTGCACGCGGTCGGTCACGTCGCCGACGGCATAGATGTGATCGACATTGGTCTTGCTGAAGCGGTCGACCTTGACCTCGCCGCCCTCGCCCAGTTCGACGCCGGCATTCTCGAGGCCGAGCCCCTCGGTGTTTGGCACGCGGCCGACCGCGAACATGACCAGATCGGCCTTCTCCTCGTCGCAATCGGACATTTTCACGAAATAGCCGCCTTCCGAACACGGCTTGATGTATTCGAAGGTGGTGTTGAAGCGGAACTGGATTCCCTTCATCGTCGAGATCTGCAGCAGCCGGTCGCGCACCGCCTCGTCATAGCTGCGCAACAACCGGTCGCCGCGATTGACGATGTGAACTTCGCTGCCGAACTCGTTGAAGATGCCGGCGAATTCATTGGCGATATAGCCGCCGCCCGCGATGATGATCTTCTTTGGCAATTCGTCGAGATGGAACGCCTCGTTCGAACTGATCGCATGTTCGGCGCCCTGGCATTCGGGCATACGCGGGCGCGCACCGGTGGCGATCAAGATGGTTTTCGCGGTCACGACCTTGCCGCTCGCCAGCGTGATCTCATGCGGGCCGGTGATCTCGGCGCGTTCCTTGAAGATCGTCACCTCGTGGCTTTCGAGCGTGTTGGTATAGGCGCCCTCGATCCGCTCGACATCCTTCAGCACATTGTCGCGCAGCGTGATCCAGTCGAAGGTCGCATTCTCGGTCGACCAGCCGAAATTGCGCGCGTCCTTCAGGTCTTCGGCGAAATGCGCGCCGTAGACGAGCATCTTCTTAGGCACGCAACCGCGGATGACGCAGGTCCCGCCGACGCGGTGTTCCTCGGCCACGGCCACCTTCGCGCCGTGCGCGGCCGCCACGCGGCTGGCGCGCACCCCGCCCGAACCGGCGCCGATGGTGAAAAGGTCGAAATCGTACTCGCCGGTGGGTGCTGACGCCAAAGCCTGTCTCCGTTGTGAATGCGCGCCGCACTTGGGGCCTCGCGCGCAGCGGCACAAGAGGCAAGCGGGAACCGCGCGGCGGGAACCGGGGTTGGAAGGGCAAGTCCCTGGGAGGGGATGCCGGCCCTGTCCGCATGCATCCAACGGGAGACCGCATGACCGATACGCTTGCCGATTACGCCGCCCGCGGGACGGCGATCCTGCCGCATCCATGGAATCTGCTGGCGCTGGCCGTGGCCGCGACGCTGGCCGCGCTGCTTCTGCACTGGGTGGTGTTCCGCCTGCTCCGCCGCGTCGTTGGGCGCACGCGGAGCGAGGCGGACGAGATGCTGGTGCGGCGGCTCGCCATGCCCACGCGCTTTGCGCTGGTGGCGCTGGCGCTGGTGCTGACCGCGCGCGAGATTCCCGCCTTCGAGACGGTGTGGGAACGCGTCGCCGGCTTTGTCATGCCCGCGGTGATCGGGTGGATCGCGCTGGCGATTTTGCAGGCGCTGATCGAGGCGATGAAGCTGCGCGCGGATATCTCGGTGGAGGACAATCTCTCTGCCCGGCGCCAGCGCACCAAGCTGACGATGCTCAGCCGCATCGCGACCTTCATCATCATTTTCGTGACCGTCGGGCTGGTGCTGCTGTCGATCCCCGGCGTGCGCGATATCGGGGTGACCCTGGTCGCCTCGGCGGGCCTGGCCGGCCTCGCGGTGGGCGCGGCGGCGCAGCCCGCGCTCAAATCGCTGATCGCGGGCGTTCAGATGGCGCTGACCGAGCCGATCAATATCGACGACGTGGTGATCGTCGAAGGCGAATGGGGGCGGATCGAGGACATCCGCACGACCTATGTGGTGGTCAAGGTCTGGGACGAGCGGCGGCTGATCGTGCCGACATCGCAATTCCTCGAGGGCGCGTTCGAGAACTGGACCAAGAAAACCGCGCAGCTGCTGGGTTCGGTGATGCTCTATCTCGACCCGGCGACCCGGATCGCCCCGATCCGCGCCGAATTCGAACGCCAGATCGCGGACAATCCGCGCTGGGACGGCCGCGTGCAGGTGGTGCAGGTGACCGACACGAAGCGCGATGCGATCGAGGTGCGGCTGCTGATGAGCGCGAAGGATTCGCCCACGCTGTTCGACCTGCGCTGCGACATCCGCGAAGGGATGCTCGAATGGCTGGCCGACCACCAGCCCGCAGCCTTTGCGCGGCTGCGGCTGATGAACGGGGAAGCGGAGCCGGAAACGACCGGCCCCGCCCCTGACAGTTAGCCGCGTGCGGCGCTGCTGCGCCGGCGATTGCGGCTGCGGCCACCGCCGGGCCTGCCGGCACCGGCGTTTCCGCCGCCGCCCGGACCGCCTGCGCCGCTGGGACGGCCCTTGCGGGCGGGATGCTTGTCCTTGGGCTTGGCCCGCTTCGCCGCGTCGCCGGTGGGGCGAACCTTGGGCTTGGCCATACGCTGGCCGGGGGCCGCACGCTTGGTCGGGCCGACGCCTTCGACGACCGCGCGGAAATTGTCCGGCAGCGGCAGGCGTTCGAACTCGGCATCGGTCTTCTTGCGGATGTCCTTGAGGTAATCGCGCTCGTCCTCGGCGCAGAAGGCGATCGCGATGCCATCCTTGCCCGCGCGCGCGGTCCGGCCGATGCGGTGGACGTATTGCTCGGGCACGTTGGGCAGTTCGTAATTGATCACATGGCTCACGCCGGGGATGTCGATCCCGCGCGCGGCGACATCGGTCGCGATCAGGATCGGCGTCTTGGCGCGCTTGAACTCGTCGAGCGCGCGTTCGCGCTGCGGCTGGCTCTTGTTGCCGTGGATGGCGTTGGCGGGAATGCCGACCTGCGCCAGCTTCTTTACCACCCGGTCGCAGCCATGCTTGGTGCGCGCGAAGATCAGCACGCGCTCGAACTTGCCCGGCACCTGGTGGCGTTCGGACAGGATCATCTCGAGCAGCGTCTGCTTCTCGTCCTGCTGCACCATGAAGAGATACTGGTCGATGCGTTCGGCAGTGGTGCTTTCGGGCGTGACCGAGACCTTGACCGGGTTGCGGCAGTATTTGCCGACCAGTTCCTGGATCTGCTTGGGCATGGTGGCGCTGAAGAACAGCGTCTGGCGGTCTTCGGGGACCAGCTGGCTGATCCGGCGCAGCGCGTGGATGAAGCCGAGGTCGAGCATCTGGTCGGCCTCGTCGAGCACCAGCACTTCCACCTTGTCGAGCGTGAAGGCCTTCTGGTCGATCAGATCGAGCAGCCGGCCGGGCGTGGCAACGAGGATGTCGGTGCCGCGGTGAAGCTTGTTGCGGTCCTTGTTGACCGAGGTGCCACCGACGATCGAATGGACCTTGAGGCCCGCCAGCGCGCCGTAATCCTTCGCGCTCTGGGCGATCTGGCCAGCCAGTTCACGCGTCGGGGCGAGCACTAGCATGCGGCAGGATTTGAACGGCGTCTGCTTGTCGGCTTCGCGCAGCCGGTCGATGCTGGGCAGCATGAAGGCGGCGGTCTTGCCGGTGCCGGTCTGCGCGATACCCATCAGGTCGCGCCCTTCGAGAACGGGCGGGATCGCCCCTTCCTGGATCGGTGTGGGAGTGGAATAGCCCTTGAGGTCAAGCGCCTGAAGGACGGGCTGCGACAGCCCAAGATCGGAAAACTGTGTCATGAAAACTCGCATTCGTAATGCGGCGCGCTCAGCGTTCCATGACGGAATCCGGGCGCGGTCGCGGGGTTTGAAACCACCCGCGTGAATAGGGAAGTCTGGAAAAAGGAACCGAGGCGCGGCCGGGGCAATCGCTGTAAACCGATCGCCGCTTCACGCTGGCTAGCGCGCTTCGATGGAGTGCAGATGGGCGCAAAGGCGCGGAATGTCAATTTGTTTCGCAAGAACGAACGATCATTTCGCTTGCGTGACCGGCAATTTCGGAAGCATCGTCCGCGCCTTGCGGAGCCTTGGGGATATAAGATGAGAAACGCGATCCTGCGCCGTCTGGCGGGCCCCGGCCTGATCTTTACCGGTTCTGCCATCGGTACTTCGCATCTCGTGCAATCGACCCGCGCGGGTGCGATGTTCGGGGTCGCCCTGCTGGGCGTGATCGTGCTCTCGACCTTGCTCAAATATCCCGCCTACCGCTTCGGCGTCGATTACGCACATGCACGCGGGCGTTCGCTGCTGTCCGGCTATCGCGAGCTGGGCCCATGGGCGGTGTGGCTGTTCCTCGTCGCCGTGATCCCGCTGGTACCGATCGTCTATGCCGCGCTGGGCGCAGCGACGGCAGGAATCTTCGCTGCCGTGTTCGGCCCGCTGCTGCCGCTGCCGGTCATGGGATCGCTGGTGATCGCGCTCGCCTCCGCGCTGCTCTTCGCCGGCGGGTACCGGCTGCTCGACCGGGTCAACGGCGTGCTGCTCGCCTTCCTCGTCATCGCGACGGTGGCGGCCACCATCATGGTCCTGCCGCGCGTCGAATGGGCGACGCTGACCGATTTCGGCTGGACGCGGCAGACCGCCGCGCTGCTGTTCATCGTCGCGCTGGCGGGCTTCATGCCCAACCCGCTCGACGTCTCGGTCGCTCTGTCGCTGTGGAAGGTGGAAGCCGACCGCACTTTGCCCACAGGCGCACATCCCACGTTAGCGCAGGCGCGCAGCAGCTTCCTGTGGCCCTATGTCATGACCACGCTGATGGCGCTGTGCTTCTGCATCATGGGCGCGGGCGTGATGCATGCACAGGATATCGCCCCGCTGTCCGATGCGCCGGGCTTCGCGGGCCAGCTGGTGAACCTCTACCGCGAAGCGCTCGGGCCGACCGCCGCAGCGCTGGCCGCCGTGGCCGCGCTCTCGGTGATGCTGACCACGGTGATCGCCGCGATCGACGCCTATGCCCGCACCCTGCCCGCCGCGATCCAAGTCCTGCGCGGCGCGGAACAGCAGAGCGGCACGCGCACGCAATATGTACTAAGCACGCTGGCGCTGGCCGGACTGTCGATCTTAGTGCTGTTCACCGCGATGGGCGCGTTCACGAGCTTCCTCGACTTCGTGACCAGCGCCACCTTCGTGGTCGCGCCGCTGCTCGCGCTGCTGAACTACCTCGTTGTGACGCGCTGCGAACTGCCCACCGACGCGAGGCCAAGCACCGCAATCAAGGCGCTGAGCCTGACGGGCACAGTGGTGATGGGCGCGTTGGCTGTGATGTATTTCGTGCTGGTTTGAAGTTGCTCACCCCAACCCAGCGGCATCCAGCAGCGCCTCGGTGCTTGCATCGAACGCCTCGCCGCCCTGTTCGATCGCCTTGGCCATCTGCTTGCCCAGTTCGACCCCGAACTGGTCGAAGGGATTGATCCCCATCAACACCGCGCTGGCGAAGACGCGGTGTTCGTGGAAGGCGATCAGCGCGCCCAGTGCGGCGGCGTCGAGGTCGTCGCACAGGATCGTCGCGCTGGGGCGGTCTCCGGGGTAATTGCGAGCGGGGTCCTCGCCCTGCTTGCCCGCCATCAGCGCCGCGCCTTGCGCAAAGCAGTTCATCAGCAGGATGCGGTGGTGCGCGGGGTCGAGCTCGTCGCCCGGGGCGATGCTGGCGATGAAATCGACCGGCACCAGATGCGTGCCCTGGTGGAGCAGCTGGAACACTGCGTGCTGCGCATCGGTACCCACCCCGCCCCAGGTGATCGGCGCGGTCGGGCCATCGACCGGCTGCATGTCGGCAGTGACGCGCTTGCCGTTCGATTCCATCTCGAGCTGCTGGAGGTAGTCGGGGAACAGCCCCAGCCGTTCGTCATAGGCGAACACCGCGCGGGTCTGGCAGCCGCGCACGCGGGTGTAGTAGAGATCGGCAAAGGCCGCGCGCAGCACGAGGTTGGCCGCGCCGTCGGTGTCGCGGAAATGTTCGTCCACTGCCTTGGCGCCTGCGAGCATGGCGCGGAAATCGTCCATCCCCACCGCCATGGCGATCGGAAAGCCGATCGAGGACCAGATCGAATAGCGCCCGCCGACGCTTTCCTGGAACGGCAGGATGCGCGTTTCGTCGACGCCCCATTCGACCGCGCCTTCGGGATTGGCAGTCAGCGCGATGACGCGCCCACCGGGGTCGGAGACGCCATTGTCACCCAGCCATTTGAGCGCGCTGGCGGCATTGGTCATGGTCTCGATGGTGGTGAAGGTCTTGCTCGCCACCGCGATCAGCGTCTTGGCCGGGTCGCATTTCGCGAAGGCTGCCTCGAGCGCGACCCCGTCGATGTTGGAGACGACATGGACGTCGCAATAGCTGAGGTCGCGGCCGAGCGCGTCGACCCCCAGCGCGGGGCCGAGTGCACTGCCGCCGATCCCGATGTGGATCAGGTGCTCGATCTCGCCCAGCGCGCCCTGGTGGATCGCCTCGACCAGCATGCCCATGCGGTCGATCAGCGCCATCGCCTCCTCGACCTTGGCGCCTTCGCCCGTGCCGCGCAGCGTCGCGTGGTCGGCGGCGCGGCCTTCGGTCGGGTTGACCACTTCGCCGGCGAACAACTTTGCGCGCATGCCGGCGAAGTCCATCGCCTCGGCCAGCTCTTCGAAGCCCGCGACCACGGCGCGGTCGAGATGCGTCTTCGACCAGTCGAACAGGATCCCGCCCTCCTCGAGCTCGATCCGGCCCGAGAGCATCGCGACCCGGTCGGCGCCGCCGGGCTCGTCAGCGCCTTCGCCGCCATCGCGCGCGGCGCTGAACAATTCGCCCAGTGTCGGGCGCGGCAGGGTTTCCAGGCGGGTCCAGAGCTGGGCGGCGGTGGTCATGGCGGGCAAAAATCCTTTGATGGCTGCGCTCCTGCGACTAGGGAACTCGGCAATGATTGAGAACCCCGCATGACACAGCAAACGCTGGATACCGCTACGCCTGCCGCCGGCCCGGGCGAGACCGAGAAAAAGGAAAGCCTTGGCAGTTTCCTGTGGTTCGTCACCAAACTGGTGATCGCGGTGCTGATCTTCCGCAGCTTCATCTTCTCGCCCTTCACCATTCCCAGCGAAAGCATGCTGCCGAACCTGCGCAATGGCGATTACCTGGTCGCGGCGAAATGGCCCTACGGCTTTTCCAACCTGTCGCTGCCGGGCGAACCGGCGCTGTTCGACGGGCGCATCTTCGCCAGCCTGCCCGACCGCGGCGATGTCGTCATCTTCAAGCATCCGGTGACCGGCGCGGATTACGTCAAGCGCGTGATCGGGCTGCCCGGCGATACGCTGGCGCTGGAAAACGGCCGCGTGATCCTTAACGGCGCGCCGCTGCCCAAGCAGCCCGCGGGCGCCGCCGATATCGCGATGGGCCCCAACACCGCCTGCCGCAGCGATGGCGGGGTCGTGGTCGATGGCGGGACCACCTGCCGCTACCGCCAGTTCCGCGAGACCCTGCCGTCGGGCAAAAGCTACCTGACGATCGATTTCGGCACCGTCGGGCCGCGCTTCCTCAGCGATGGCGCGCGCGGTGTCGCCACCGACGAACGCGGCAACCCGCTGCGCATCGACCCCGACAATGCCGCGCCGATCGTGGTTCCCGCAGGCCAGCTGTTCGTGATGGGCGACAACCGCGACAATTCGCTCGACAGCCGCTTCCCGGCCGTGCGCGACGGTGGCGTCGGACTGGTCGATACCGACCTGCTGGTGGGCCGCGCCAGCCGCGTACTGTGGTCGACCGACGGCAGCGCCGAATGGCTGCTGCCGTGGACCTGGTTCACCGCCGCGCGCTGGGACCGGATCGGGGCCGACATATGAGCGCGCTCGACCCGGATGCCCGCGACTGGCTGACCCGCACGGGCTTCACCGTGCAGGACGAGGCGCTGTGGTTCGCCGCGCTGACGCATGGCAGCATGGGCGAAACGCGCGATTACGAGCGGCTCGAATTCCTCGGCGACCGCGTGCTCGGCCTCGCGATCGCCGACTGGCTCTATGCGCAAAGCGAAGCGCCCGAGGGCAAGTTGGCGCAGCGGCTCAACGCGATCGTCAGCCGGGCGATGTGCGCGCAGGTGGCGCGCGGCATCGGGTTGGCGCCGCATATCCGGATCTCGCGCCAGGCGAGCAGCGATGGCGGCCGCGACAGCGACAACATCCTCGGCGACGTGATGGAAGCGCTGCTCGGCGCGCAATTCCTCGACAACGGCTTCGCCGCGGCGCGCGACGTCGTGCGCCTGCTGTGGCGTCCGGCGCTGGAAAGCGGCGCGGGCAAGTCGAAACACCCCAAGAGCGCGTTGCAGGAATGGGCCGCGGGCAATCAGCGGCGCCCGCCCGAATACGAGCTGATCGAGCGGTCGGGCCCCGATCACGCGGCGCGCTTCACCGTGCGGGTGAAAGTCCACAAGGTCGGCGAGGCCGAAGGCACCGCGGGCAGCAAGCAGGAAGCCGAAAAACAGGCGGCACGCATATTCATGGAGACATTCGGGTGACGCAGGAAAGAACCAAATGCGGCGTGGTCGCAGTGCTGGGTGCGCCCAATGCGGGCAAGAGCACGCTGGTCAACCAGCTGGTCGGCCAGAAGGTCGCGATCACCAGCGCCAAGGCGCAGACCACGCGGGCGCGGATGATGGGCATCGCGCTGCACGGCGACACACAGATGATCCTCGTCGACACGCCGGGCATCTTCGCGCCCAAGCGGCGGCTCGACCGGGCGATGGTCAGCGCTGCCTGGGAAGGCGCTGAGGCGGCCGATGCGCTGCTGCTGCTGGTCGATCCGCTCAAGCAGCGGCGGCACGAGCTGGAACCGCTGCTCGAACAGATCGCCGCGCGGCCCGAACGCAAGATCCTCGTGCTCAACAAGGTCGACCGGGCGAAGAAGGAACCGCTGCTGGCGCTGGCGCAGGAGCTGACCGGAAAGGTCGGATTCGAGACGGTCTATTTCGTCTCTGCGCTGACCGGCGACGGAGTGGACGAGATGAAGGACGCGCTGGCTGCCATGATGCCCGAAGGCGCGTGGATGTATCCCGAAGACCAGGTCAGCGATGCCAGCGAACGCCTGCTCGCCACCGAAATCACGCGCGAGCAGCTGTACCAGCAGCTGCACGAGGAACTGCCCTACGACAGCGCGGTGCGGCCCGAGAAATACATCCAGCGCAAGGACGGCAGCGTCGAGATCCACCAGCAGATCGTGGTGATGCGCGACAACCAGCGGATGATCGTGCTCGGCAAGGGTGGCAGCCGGATCAAGGCGATCGGCCAGGCCGCGCGCGAGGAGCTGAGCGAACTGCTCGGCCAGAAGGTCCACCTGTTCCTCCACGTGAAGACCGACGAACGCTGGAGCGAGGACAAGGAAATGTTCGAGGAAATGGGATTGGACTGGAAGAGCTAGGAGCTCTTCATCCAGCAGATGTTCGCGATCGATTCCCTCCCCCAGATGGCTGCCGCGCTCGCGGCCGGGCTGCTGGTGGGGATCGAACGGGGATGGAAGCTGCGTGACGAAACCCCCGGCATGCGGGTTGCCGGGATTCGCACATTCACCCTGCTGGGCGCCGCGGCAGGCGTCGCGGGAATCATCGCGGGCCACGGCTTCGCAGCGGCCTCGGGTCTCCTGGTTGCAGCGGCCACCGCCATCGTCGCGATCGGCTATTCACGCGCGGTGCTCGACAGCGGCCGGCCCGATGCGACCAGCGCCATCGCCGCGATGGTCACGCTGGGCCTCGGGTTCCTGGCCGGGATCGGCGAGGAGGCACTCGCGGTTGCGGGCGCGGCGGTGGTCACGCTGATCCTAGCGCTGCGCACCGAAGTCCACCGCTGGGTCGGCGCGCTCGACGAAGCCGATATCAAGGCCTTCACGCGTTATGCGGTGATCGCGCTGGCGGTGTTCCCCTTCCTGCCCGAAGGGCGCTACGGCCCCTACGACGCGTGGGAGCCGCGCACCTTGTGGCTGGTGGTCATCATCGTCACCGGCTTTTCCTTCGCCGGCTATGTCGCCAACCGCCTGTTCGGCGCGCGCCGCGGGACCATTGCGACCGCCGTCATCGGCGGCGCCTACAGTTCCACCGCGGTGACGCATTCCTTCGCCCAGCGGCTTGGCGCAGGCGCCGGGCACGGTGCGGAGAACGCGGGCATCGCGCTGGCCAGCGCGGTCATGTATCTGCGGGTGATCATCCTGGTCGCGGTGCTGGCAACGAGCCTGCTGGCCGATTTCGCGATCCTCGTCGCCCCGGCGCTGCTGGCGGGCTTCGCTGCGGCGCTGTGGCTCTACCGAGCGGCGCCCGCAACCACTGGCCCCGCCCCGCCCGGCAATCCGATCGCCATGCTGCCCGCGCTGACCTTCGTCGCCTTCGTGGCCGTGGCTGCGGTCGCCGCGCGCTGGGCCGAAACGCGCTTCGGCGAGGAAGGGATCGCAGTCCTGCTGCTGCTGATGGGCAGCATGGACGTCGATGCCGCCATCGTAACCGCCGGCGGGCTGGAGCCGGGCACCATCGCCCCCGGCTCGCCGCGCTTGCCATCGCGGGAACGATCCTTGCCAATATGAGCGTGAAACTGGGTGTCACGCTTGCCTATGGCGGACGCGAGGCCCGCCCCGCGGCATGGGCGCTGGGCGCCAGCATGGTGGCGCTGGCGGCAACCCTCGCCGCGGGTTACGTGCGCCTCTGATCGGGCGGTCCCCTACCGCTTCTTCAGGATCTCGATCTTGTTCTTCTTGGCGAAGTCCTTGGTCGATTCCTCGCTGCGGCCGATCGCCTTGGCGATTTCCCTGAGGCCCTTGCCCTTGCCCGCGAGCAGCCGCAATTGCCCCGCTTCCTCGGACTTCCACGGCTGCTTGTGGCGTTCGAAGCGCTCCTTCGCCATCAACCGGCCTCCGCCTTCTTGGTAGCTGCCTTTTTGGCCGGGGCCTTCTTCTTCGCGGGGGCCTTCTTGGCGGCGGGCTTCTTCTTCGCTGCCGCCTTCTTCTTGGGCGCGGCCTTCTTCTTTTTTGCCGGGCCCTTGGCGGCGCGCGCATCGATCAGTTCGATCGCCTGCGCCTCGGTGACGTCCTCGGGCTTCATGTCCTTGGGGATCGTGGCATTGGTGGTGCCATCGGTGACATAGGGGCCGTAGCGGCCCGGCATCACCTTCATCTCGCCGCCGCTGGTCGGGTGTTCGCCCAGCGTCTTGATCGGCTCAGCCTTGCCGCGCGTGCCGCCCTTGCGATTGGCGGCTTCGGCAAGCAGCGTGACCGCCGCGTTCATGCCGGTGTCGAACACGTCGCGCGTGCTCTGCAGCTTGGCGTATTTGCCATCATGCCGCAGGTACGGGCCGTAACGTCCTATCGCGGCTTCAATATCCTTGCCGGTCTCGGGATGCTGGCCGACGATGCGCGGCAGGCTGAGCAGCTTGAGGGCCCATTCGAGATCGAAATCGTCGAGGTCCTTGGGGATGCTCGCGCGCTTGGCTTCCTTGCCTTCGCCCAGCTGGATGTAGGGGCCGAAGCGCCCCGTCTTGCGTTCGACCGGCAGGCCGGTTTCGGGATCCTCGCCCATCACCCCGTCATCGGCGCCGTCATCGCCGTCGCCGCCGGGTTTGGCGAACTGGCGGGTGAACTTGCAGTCGGGGTAATTGGCGCAGGCGACGAACGCGCCATAGCGGCCACCGCGCAGCGCCAGCCGGCCGCCTTCGCGGCCTTCGGTTTCGCACAGCGGGCAATGGCGCGGGTCCTTGCCGTCGGCGCGTTCGGGGAACAGGTAGTCGGACAGGAATTCGTCGAGCACCTCGGTCACTTCCGAAGGCTTCTTGTCCATCACCTCTTCGGTCTTGGGCTTGAAGTCGCGCCAGAAGGCCTCGAGCAGCTTCTTCCAGTCCTCGCGCCCGTCGCTGACGGTGTCGAGCTCGTCCTCGAGCCCGGCGGTGTAGTCGAAGGCGACATATTGCGGGAAGAAGCGTTCGAGGAAAGCAGTCAGCAGTCGCCCGCTTTCCTCGGCGAAGAAGCGGTTCTTCTCCATTCGCACATAGGCACGGTCGCGCAGCGTCTGGATGGTGCTGGCATAGGTCGAGGGGCGGCCGATGCCGAGCTCCTCGAGCCGCTTGACCAGGCTCGCTTCGGAAAAACGCGGCGGCGGCTGGGTGAAGTGCTGGTTGGCGTCAACGCCGCGCTTGAGCGGGCTGTCGCCCTTGCTCATCGCGGGAAGCAGGCCGTCCTCGTCGTCATCGGCATCGTCGCGGCCTTCCTGGTAGACCGCGAAGAAGCCCGGATATTTCACCACCTGGCCGGTGGCGCGCAATTCGTGCTGGCCGGTGGCTTCGCGCAGCGTGACCGTGGTGCGCTCGAGCTGCGCGGCCGCCATCTGGCTGGCCATCGCGCGCTTGAACACCAGATCGTAAAGCTTGCCCTCGTCGCCCGAACCCACGCGGTCGCGCGAGAAATCGGTCGGCCGGATCGCTTCGTGCGCTTCTTGCGCGTTCTTGGCCTTCGACTGGTAGATGCGCGGCTTTTCGGGCAGCGCATGGCCGCCATAGCGATCGGACACCGCCTTGCGGCATTCCGAAATCGCGCTGCCATCCATCTGCACGCCGTCGGTACGCATGTAGGTGATCGCGCCCGCTTCATAGAGCGATTGCGCGAGCCGCATCGTGTGGCTCGCGGAGAAGCCCAGCTTGCGCGCGGCTTCCTGTTGCAGCGTCGAGGTGGTGAACGGCGGCGCGGGATTGCGCTTGAACGGCTTGGTCTCGATCTCCTCGATCGTGAAATTGCCCGCTTCGACCGCCGCCTTGGCGGCCATGGCGCTGGCTTCATCGCCCAGCGTGAGCTTGTCGAGCTTCTTGCCGCCGTACTTGACCAGCCGCGCGTCGAACTCGCTGCCGTCCTGCTGCAGCTTGGCGATCACCGACCAGTATTCGTCGGCGCGGAAATGCTCGATCTCGATTTCGCGGCCGACGATCAGCCGCAGCGCGACCGACTGCACGCGGCCCGCGCTTTTCGCGCCGGGCAGGCGGCGCCAGAGCACCGGCGACAGCGTGAAGCCATAGAGATAGTCGAGCGCGCGGCGCGCCAGATAGGCGTCGATCAGCGGCTGGTCGAGCTCGCGCGGGGTCTTCATCGCCTCGGTCACCGCCTGCTTGGTGATAGCGTTGAACGTCACGCGGTCGACCTTCTCGGGCAGCGTCTTGCGCTTCCTGAGCAGTTCCTGGACGTGCCACGAAATCGCCTCGCCTTCGCGGTCAGGGTCAGTCGCGAGGACGAGGCGGGTGGCCTGTTTCGACGCGTCGCTGATTTCCTTGAAGCGCTTCTGCTTGTCGCGATAGAGTTCCCAGTCCATCGCGAAGCCTTCGTCGGGGCGCACGCTGCCGTCCTTGGGCGGCAGGTCGCGGACGTGACCGTAGCTGGCGAGAACCTTGAAGTCCTTGCCGAGATATTTCTCGATGGTTTTCGCCTTCGCGGGCGATTCGACGATGACCAGTTGCATGGTGGTGTGGGCAGTCCCTTACGTGTGTACGTGCGTATACGCGCGAAAATGGGACCGGGGTTCGGAAGGCGTCAAGCGGCAAAACGCCCAGGCCCGCCCGCACCGACTTGGCCGCGCATGCCGTCAGCGTACGCTGACGCGGCCCCCGGCATGGCGCTGGAGCCGACCGGCGATCTCCAGTTCGAGCAGCGCGAGCTGCACCGCGGCGGCGCTTTCACCCGACTGGCGGATCAGTTCGTCGATCCCCACCGGTGCGGTCGTGAGCCGCGCGGCGATATCGGCGGGCTCGGCCGCAGCGATGTCCTCGGGCGTGTAGTCGAAGCCATTGGCGGGTTCGCGGAAGGTCGAGCGCGGTTCGCCGGCGAAGGTGCTCAGCAGTTCGACCACTTCACCCGGCTCCTGCACCAGCACCGCGCCTTCGCGGATGAGGTGGTTGCAGCCGTGGCTGCGCGGCTCGAGCGGGCTGCCGGGGATCGCCATGACCTCGCGCCCCGCCTCGCCCGCGAGCCGCGCGGTGATGAGGCTGCCCGATTTGACCGCCGCCTCCACCACCAGCGTCCCGCCTGCCAGCCCGGCGATGATCCGGTTGCGGCTGGGGAAATGGCTGCCACGCGGTTCGGTGCCCGGCGGCTGTTCGGCCAGCAGCAGCCCTTCGCTGGCGATCCGCTCCTGCAGATCGGCGTGCTGCGGCGGATAGGCAATGTCGATCCCACTGGCGATCACGCCCACGGTGTGCGGAAAGGCGCCCTCATGCGCGGCGCCGTCGATCCCGCGCGCCAGCCCCGAAACCACGGTGAAACCCGCCTCGGCCAGCCCGCTGGCGAAATCGCGCGCCAGCTTGACCGCTGCCGCGCTGGCATTGCGCGCTCCGACCATGGCGACGCAGGGGCGTGCGGCCAGCGCCAGATCGCCGCGCCAGATCAGGATCGGCGGCGCGCTTTCGAGCTGGCCGAGCAGCGCGGGGTAATCGGGCTGGTCGTGGAACAGGTATTTCGCGCCCGCCTTGCGCACTGCCTCGACCTCGCGCTCCACCGTCTCGGCGGCGGTGGCGCGGTACTGGCGCCCGCCGCGCCGGCCCAGATCGGGCAGCGCCTCGAGCGCCTGCACCGCACTGCCGAAACGCTGCAGCAGCATGGCATAGCTCACCGGGCCGATATTGGGCGAGCGCAGCAGTCGGATGCGGGCGAAAGCCTCGTCCTGCGACAGGGCCGAGGTCGCCGCGCCGGTCATCCCCCGGCGGTGTCCTTGCTGCCGCCGACGCGGGGCTCCTCGCCCCTGGCCAGCCGCGCGATATTTTCGCGGTGGAGGTAGATGATCAACAGCGCGATCGCGCCGAGCACGGGGAAGAACTGCGGATAGCCGAACAGCGGCGCGGCGGCCGCCGCCGCGACCACCGCAGCCATTCCGGCAAGCGAGGAGATACGGAAGATCGCCAAAACGCTGAGCCAGACGAAGGCGTAGGCCAGCCCCAGCGGCCAGGCGAGCCCGAAGGCCACGCCGGCATTGGTCGCCACGCCCTTGCCGCCCTTGAAGCCGAGCCAGACGGGGAAGCAGTGACCGAGCACCGCGGCCCCGGCGGCAAACGCCATCGCCACTTCGCCCCACAGATGGCCGGCAACCGCGACCGGCGCGAAGCCTTTGAGCAGGTCGAGCACCAGCGTGCCCGCCGCGAGCCCCTTGTTGCCGGTCCGCAGCACGTTGGTGGCGCCGATATTGCCACTGCCGATCTGGCGCACGTCGCCCATGCCCGCCGCCTTGGTCAGCAGCAGACCGAAGGGAATCGAGCCGATCAGATAGCCGAGCAGCGCGGCCCAGATCAGGTTGGTGGTCATATCGGTCGGCACAGCACACTCCGCAAAACAGGAAACCGTTCGAGCCGAGCTTGTCGAAACCCCGCACTTTCTTCTACCGCCCTAAATGGAAACACGGCCACTCGACAAGCGCAGGACACACGGAATTGGATCAACCGGCCCAAGACTCACCCATCCTGCTGTTCGATTCGGGTGTCGGCGGGCTGACCGTGCTGGGCGAGCTGCGCGAGCTGCTGCCGCAGGCACCGGTGATCTACGCCGCGGACATGGCCGGCCTGCCCTATGGCGCGAAGAGCGAGGCCGAAATCGCCGCCCGGGTTGCCGGGCTGCTCGGGCGGATGGCCGAACGCTACCAGCCGCGGCTGATCTGCATCGCCTGCAACACCGCCAGCACGATCGCGCTGGGCATGGTGCGCGACGTGCTCGAAACGCCGATCGTAGGCACGGTGCCCGCGATCAAGCCCGCGGCGAAGATGACCCGGACCGGCGTAATCGGCCTGCTGGGCACCGAGGCGACGATGCGGCAGGCCTATGTCGACGAGCTCGAACGCGAATTCGTCGGCGACTGCACGCTGCTGCGCTGCGGCGCGAACAACCTCGTCGCGCTGGGCGAGGCCAAGCTGCGTGGCGAGAGCGTCGATGTCGACGATGTCGCGCGCGCTGCAGCGGGGCTGGTGCTGCAGAACCACGGTGAGCGACTCGACACGGTGATCCTCGCCTGCACCCATTTCCCGCTGCTCGAGGACGAATTGCGGCAGGCGTTCGGCGAAGGCGTGGCGTTCATCCACGGCGCCGAGGGGATCGCGCGGCGCATCGTATCGCTGACCGAGGGGCAGGATTTCGCGCGCAGTGCCCCCGATTTCGCGGTAGGAACGGGAGAGCTGGCCGATTTCCAACGACTTGCGCCGGCCTTCGCGCGCTACGGGATCGACGATCTGCGCGCGTTCTGATCTGCGAACCACTCGCAAAGATCGCGGTGGCGATTTGCAACGTATTCGATTAGGGCGACCCGCACAGGATGGCCGCGGAAGGCGGCGCAGATACGGGCGACTACGCCAGTGAACTACGACCAGATCTTCGACGAAGCGATTTCCCGGCTGCACGAGGAAGGCCGCTATCGCGTCTTTATCGATATCCTGCGCAACAAGGGCGCCTTCCCCAACGCGCGCTGTTTCGCGGGTCACAACGGGCCCAAGCCGGTCACCGTCTGGTGTTCGAACGACTACCTCGCGATGGGCCAGCACCCCAAGGTGATCTCCGCCATGGAAGAGGCGCTGCACGATGTCGGCGCGGGTTCGGGCGGCACGCGCAACATCGGCGGCAACACGCATTACCACGTCCAGCTCGAGGCCGAGCTTTCGGACCTGCACGGCAAGGACGCCGCGCTGCTGTTCACCAGCGGCTATGTCTCGAACGATGCGACGCTGTCGACCGTGGCCAAGCTGCTGCCCGGCTGCGTGATCTTCTCCGACGAACTCAACCATGCCAGCATGATCGCGGGGATCCGCAATTCGGGCTGCGAGAAGCGCGTCTTCCGCCACAACGATCTCGAGCACCTCGAAGAACTGCTCGCCTCCGAGGATGCCGACACGCCCAAGCTGATCGCCTTCGAAAGCGTCTATTCGATGGATGGCGACGTCGCCCCGATCCACGAAATCTGCGACCTTGCGGAAAAATACAACGCGCTGACCTATATCGACGAAGTCCACGCGGTGGGCATGTACGGCAAGCGCGGCGGCGGGATTTCCGAGCGCGACGAGGCCGCACACCGGATCGACATCATCGAAGGCACGCTGGGCAAGGCCTTCGGCGTGATGGGCGGCTATGTCGCGGCCGACAAGAAGATCATCGACTGCATCCGCTCCTATGCCCCGGGCTTCATCTTCACCACCTCGCTCAGCCCCGCGCTGGTAGCGGGCGTGCTTGCCTCGGTGCGGCATCTTAAGGAAAGCAGCGTCGAGCGCGAAGGCCAGCAGGCCGCCGCCGAACTGCTCAAGACCAAGATGCGCGACGCGGGCTTGCCGGTGATGGACAGCGTCACGCATATCGTCCCGCTGATGGTCGGCGACCCGGTGCATGCCAAGAAGATCAGCGACATCCTGCTCGCCGAATACGGCGTCTATGTGCAGCCGATCAATTTCCCCACCGTCCCGCGCGGCACCGAGCGTCTGCGCTTCACCCCCGGCCCTGCGCACACCGCCGAAATGATGGACGATCTGGTCGGCGCGCTGGTCGAGATCTGGGACCGGATGGACATGGAACTGGCCAAGGCGGCCTGACCGGCGCGCCTTGCGGCTGGTGCGGGCGCGAATTGCGCCTAGATAGCCGTAATGGACAGCGCCGCCCCCTCTGCCGAACCGCCGCGCGATAGCGCCGCTCTGGCCGCCTTCGCGGCGCTGGTGCTGCTCCCGCTCGTCCTGCTCGCAGTGGTCAGCGGCTGGTCTGCGTCCGGCGTGGCCCCGGCCGACCCGGCACCTGCCGCTGCGGACGGACCGCTTCCCGACCTCCCCGCCTCGCCCGAAGACACTGTGGTCGGGACCGAACTGGCCGCCGGCGATGCGCAGGCGCGCAATGCCGCGGTGGCGTTCGCAGCCATCGGCCCGGGCGCGCCCCTACCCTTCGGCTTTGCCGGGAATGCGGCCGACCGCCTGCGCGCGCGCGACTGCCTCGCGCTCGCCGGGATGGCGGAGGCGGGCGGCGCCGATGGCGACCAGCGCGCGGTGATGCAGGTGATCCTCAACCGCGTGCGCCATCCGGCCTTTGCGGGCACCGTCTGCGGGGTGGTGTTCGAAGGCTCGCAGCGGCCCACCGGCTGCCAGTTCAGCTTCACCTGCGACGGCTCGCTCGCGCGGCGCTATTCCGACGCGGCATGGAATGCGGCGCGCGCACGGGCGGAGGACATGCTGGGCGGCGCGACGCATGCCCCCGTCGGCAATGCCACGCATTTCCATGCCGACTATGTCTACCCGTGGTGGAGCGACCGGCTCGACAAGGTGGCCAAGGTCGGGCCGCATATCTTCTTCCGCTGGCGCGGCTTCTGGGGCAGCCGGCAGGCGCTCTCGGCACGCTATGCGGGCGGCGAACCCGATCCGCTGCGGCTGCGCGACACCGCGCTTGCCACCGCTGCCGCCAATGCGCTGCCCGGACTGCTGGGCAGCGGCGAGGCGGTGCGCAGCATCACCCGCGACAGCGTGGCGCGCGCCGCCGGCGAGCCGCCGCGCGCAGCCGCATCCTCCGGCCAGCCCGGCCCGGGCGCAGGCGTGCATTTCGTCCTCGTATCGCCGGGCGATTCGCCGGCCGCGCTGCTCGAGCGGGCGCGCAGCCTGTGCGCGGGCGGCGGCTACTGCCGCGTGCAGGGTTGGAGCGATCCCGCGCAGGTCCCGGCCAGCCTGCCGCTGAGCGATGCAGCACGGCGCAGCCTGCGGTTCAGTTTCGCCGCGGCGAATGCCAATGGCGGCGAAGCAATATTCTTCGATTGCCGCCTGTTTTCCGCGCCGGACATCGGAACCTGCCTGCCCGCAATCCCGTAGGGGATTTGTCCGCGTCGGTATGGCGCGCTAGGCATGGCAGTGAAACTTACGGGAGCGAGACTGAATGAGCGGCAATCCGGATATGACCTATGACGAAGTGGTGATGGGACGCCGCTCGATCCGCGGCTATCTCGACAAGCCGGTGCCGCGCGCGGTGATCGAGGAAGTGCTGACGCTCGCCATGCGCTCGCCCACCTCGATGAACACGCAGCCGTGGCATTTCCACGTCATCACCGGCGAACCGCTCGACCGGATCCGCAAGGGCAATACCGAACGCATCCTCGCGGGCGAGCCCGACAGCCGCGAGTTCCGCCGCGGCGAACCCTTCGCGGGCGTCCACCGCGAACGCCAGGTCGGCGTCGCCAAGCAATTGTTCGGCGCGATGGGGATCGAACGCGACGACAAGGAAAAGCGGCAGGACTGGGTGCTGCGCGGCTTCCGCCAGTTCGACGCGCCGGTCTGCGTCATCGTGACTTACGACCGCGAGCTGTCGGGCAGCGACGACACGCCTTTCGATTGCGGCGCGGTCACCACCGCGCTGGTCAATGCCGCATGGAGCCGCGGGCTCGGCTGCGTGATCAACAGCCAGGGAATCATGCAAAGCCCGGTGGTGCGCGAACATGCGGGCATCCCGGACGACCAGGTGATCATGAAGGCGGTCGCGCTGGGCTGGCCCGACGAGAGCTTCCCCGCCAATGCGGTGGTCAGCGAACGCAAGAGCGTGGACGAGGCCGCGCGCTTCGTAGGCTTTCCATGAGCGACCGGCTCGTCGACCTCGGCGAAGGCTTCTGGAGCCTGCGCGGCAGCCTGCGGCTTGGCGGGATCGTGGATATCGGCACGCAATGCGCGCTCGTCCGGCTGGCGAGCGGCAATTTCGTCTTTCTCGACAGCTATCCGCTGACCGACGCGATCCGCGCCCAAGTGGACGCGCTGACCGATGGCGGGACGAAGGTCGAGGCGATTCTCAACCTCCACCCCTTCCACACGCTGCACTGCGAATGGATGCATTCGGCTTTCCCGCAGGCCAAGCTTTACGGCACGGCGCGCCATGTCGATCACCTGCCCGAACTGCCGTGGGAAACGCTGCGCTGCGAACACGATGCGCTGGCCGAGCTGTATGCCGAGGATTTCGCCTTCTCGGTCCCGCGCGGGGTGACGCTGGTGAGCGACGACGAGAGCGTGCACTTCTCCTCGGTGCTGGCGCTGCACCGCGCGAGCGGCACGGTCCATGTCGACGACACCTTCGTCTACCTGCGCAAGGGTTTCCCGCTGTCGCTGCTGCCCTTTACCGGACGGTTCGGCTTCCACCCGACGCTGGCCAAGGCGCTCGAACCGCGTGCGGGCGCGGCAGACGAATTCCGCGAATGGGCGATCGAGCTGGGGATCGACTGGGCCGACGCGGGCTGCATCGCGGCCGCGCACAATGCGTTGTTGCCGCTCGACGCGGAAGAGCTGCCCGAGCTGATCGGCGCGGCGCTGGGCCGGGTCAAACCGGTGCTCGACGCCCACCGCGCCGAATACGGCTAGGCCAGCGCCGCCACCTTCGCGCGCACCAGCGGCAGCTGGTCGTTGCCGAAATACAGCTGCTCCTCGCCGGTGGGATCGTGGACGATGATCGTCGGCGACCCGAATGCCCCGCGCGCGATCGCCTCGTCGGTGTTGGCGCGCAGGCAATCCTTGACCGGCTGGCTGGCCGCGCGCTCGGCCAGCGCCGCGCCGCCCAGCCCTGCCTCATTGGCCACCGCCACCAGCACGGCCGGGTCGTCGAGATTGCGGGCGTGGGTGAAATAGGCCTCGAACGCGGCATGGGCAAAGCGCTCGAGCGCCTCCTGCTCTTCCTCGAGCGCGCAGCAGAAGCGCATCGCGTTGACCGATTTCAGCGGATGGTGCTCGGACGGGAAGTTCATCCCCACGCCTGCCAGTTCGGCCCACTGCTTCAGCCAGCCGAAACTGCGCGCCAGCCGCGCGGCGTTTTCAGGCTTGCGGCTTTCATAGACCGACGGGTTCACCGCGTTGAACACCCCGCCGACCAAGAAGGGCCGCCAGGCGATGGAATAGTCCAGTCCGTCCAGCGCGGGACGGATGTTGGCGAAGGCCAGCCGTGTCCACGGGCTCGACAGGTCGAAGAAGAACTCCACCCGCACGGTCATTGCACGCGCGCCTTGGCAGTGCCGAACAGGTTCTGGCGTTCCGCCGCGCTCATTTCCCCGCGCCGCGCCATATCGCTGCCCAGCGCCACCCCGCGACGCAGCCCCTCGCGCGTTTTGAGGGCATCGTACCACCGCTTAACATGCGGAAAGTCGGCCAGCGGGATGCCCTGCGCCTTCCATGTCCGCACCCACGGGAAACAGGCCATGTCGGCGATAGTGTAATCCGCCCCGGCGAGGTGTTCCTCCTGTGCCAGTTGCCGATCCATCACGCCGTAGACACGCAGCGCCTCGCGGTGGAACCGCTCGATCGCATAGGGCAGTTTCTCTTCGGCATAGAGGTGGAAGTGGCCGTGCTGGCCCAGCGTCGGGCCGAGATGGCCGACCTGCCAGAACAGCCACTGCCGCACGCGCGATTGCCCGCGCAAATCGGTCGGCAGGAAGCGCCCGGCCTTCTCCGCCAGATACAGCAGCACCGCACCCGATTCGAACACCGTCACCGGCTCGCCGCCGTCGGCGGGCGCGTGGTCGGTGATCGCGGGAATACGGCCATTGGGATTGATCGCGAGATATTCTTGCGAATGCTGGTCGCCCGCCGCCAGATTAACCCAGCGCGGCTCGTAGGCGAGCCCGCATTCCTCGAGCATGATGGCGACCTTCCACCCATTGGGCGCAGGCGCGGTGAAGAATTCGATCATGCGGCAGTCTCTCCCCTTCTCTCTCGCGAGGGAGAATTCAGGTCCGCGCCGGGTGATGCAAGCAAAAAGCCCCGGCGAGCGCGAGGCTGCCGGGGCTTATTGAGTCGATCCGTCGAGCAAATGGTTAGCGCAGGCTCACCACATTGTCCGCCGCAGGACGTTGGCGGCTGCCGTCGTAGAGGCTGGCCATCGGCTCGTCGGTGACGAGCACGCGGTCGGCCGCGCCGAAACCGTTGAAGTCGGTTTTCATCGCCGCGCCATAGGCACCGAGCATGCCGATCTCGATATAGTCGCCCGCCTGGATATCCTCGGGCAGGACGAAGGGGCCCTGCATGTAGTCGGCATCGTCGCAGGTCGGGCCGTAGAAGGCGAAATCCATGTCCGGCTTGATGAGGTCGTCCTCGAGCGCGCGGACGGGGAATTTCCAGTCCACATGCGCGGCATCGAACAGCGCGCCATAGGCGCCGTCGTTGATGTACAGCTCCTCGCCGCGGCGCTTCTCGACCTTGACGATAAGCGAGCTGTATTCGGCGCACAGCGCACGGCCGGGTTCGCACCACAGCTCGGCGTTGTACGCGATCGGCAGGTTGTAGAAGTTCTGGTGGATGATCTGGAAGTAGTCCTCCAGCGGCGGCGGCTCCATCCCCGGATAGACCGACGGGAAACCCCCGCCGACATCGATCATGTCGATCACCACCGAGGCCTCGCCGATGGCGATACGCACGCGTTCGAGCGCCTGGACGTAGGCAAAGGGCGTCATGGCCTGGCTGCCCACGTGGAAACACACTCCCAGCCAGTCGGCATGCTGGCGCGCCTGTTGCAGCAGCGCGGGCGCCTCGGTCAGGTCGCAGCCGAATTTCGACGCGAGGCTGAGTTCGGAATATTCGCTCGACACGCGCAGCCGGACGCACAGGCGCAGGTCCTGCGCCGGCTCGCCTTCATCGTCGCGGCAGGCTTCGACGATCTTCTCCAGTTCCTCGACCGAATCAAGGCTGAACGTGCGCACGCCGTGCTGGCGGTAGGCTTCGCGGATCGCGCTGGGCGCCTTGACCGGGTGCATGAAGCACAGCGTCGCGCCGGGCAGCGTGGCGCGCACCAGCCGCACTTCGGCGATCGAGGCGACGTCGTAATGCGTCACGCCATTGTCCCACAACACCTGCAGCAGGTCGGGCGAGGGATTCGCCTTTACCGCATAGAGCGACTTGCCCGGAAACTTCTCGACGAAGAATCGGGCGGCGCGCGCGGCGGCGTGCGGGCGATTAAGGATGATCGGTTCGTCCGGCTGGAGAGCGCGAACTACGGACCGGGCGTCAGGAAATGTGTGCAACTCAAGGGACCCCCAAAACGGCTAGGTTTCAGACAAGGCTGCCTTGCGGATCGGATCCCCTTGGGGCAGCGGAGCGGCGCACATAAGCGAGATGCGCGATAAAGCAAGCGGAATCGCAGCGTTCAGCCTCGTCGTCTTACCCTATCAAAGGCTGAGACGGCGCTGTGTTCCGCACCCCGGCCGCAACCCTAGCTCAGCCGGTCGCGGAAGGTGTCGTAACCGAACTCCTTGACCAGTTCGAGCTGGTCGCTGTCGCTGTCCCAGAGGTAGATGCTGGGCAGCTGGACGCCGTTGAAGGTGTTGGTCTTGACCATCGAATAATGCGCCTGATCGAGGAAGGCGAAGCGCTTGCCGACGTCCGCCCCGCCGGGAATCCGGTAATCGCCGATCACATCGCCCGCGAGGCAGGACGGGCCGCCGATCCGCACCGCGGGGACCGCCTCGTCACTGCTCTCGCCGAGCATGGCGGGGCGATAGGGCGCCTCGATCACGTCAGGCATGTGGCAGGTGGCCGATACGTCGGCCACCGCGACGGGCAGGCCGTTGAAACCGGTATCGAGGATCGTGCCCACCAATATGCCCGCATCGAGCGCGACCGCCTCGCCCGGTTCGAGATGGATTTCGGCGCCGGTATCATCCTTCGCATCGCGCAGGAACTCGATCAGCTCCTCGCGCTGGTAATCGGCGCGGGTGATGTGGTGCCCGCCGCCCATGTTGATCCATTTGAGCTGGCCGAACCACGGCTCGATGGCGTCGAACACCTTGTCCCAGGTGGCCAGCAGCGGCTCGAAATCCTGCTCGCACAGATTGTGGAAATGGATCCCGTCGACCTGCGCCATGATTTCGGGGGTCAGCTGGTCGAGCGGGAAGCCCAGCCGGCTGCCCGGGCTGGAGGGATCGTAACGCGGCACCTCGCCCGTGGGGTGCAGCGGGTTGATCCGCAGCCCGACATCGAAATCCTGCCCTGCGGCGCGCGCGTTCTCCATGATCAGCGTCGCGCGTTCGAGCTGGCCGGGCGAATTGAAGATCACATGGTCGGACAGGCGGCAGACCTCGTCGAGTTCCTCGGGCTTGTAGGCCGCCGAATAGGTCGCGATCTCGCCGTCGTAGAACTCGCTCGCCAGCCGCGCTTCCCACAGACCGCTCGTGCACACGCCGTCGAGATATTCGCCGATAATCGGCGCGGTCGCCCACATCGAGAAGGCCTTGAGCGCGCTGAGCATTTTGATCTCGGCCGCATCGCGCACTTCGGCCAGCACCTGGCAATTGGCGCGCAATTTCGCCGCGTCGACCACGAAGGCGGGACTGTCCACTCGGTCGAGGTCGAACTGGGCAAAAGCGCCCGGATCGCCAGCTTTGGTTTCCATGGCGTCAATTCCCTTTTAAAGCGGTATTCATCTGGCTTGCCGCGGCGGACGTCGCCCCCTCGCTCGCGGCGATCAAGGTCGCGTCCGCACGCCGGGCTTGCCCGCTAGAACCCGACCGGGCCGTCCAGTTCCTTGACCTGCCAGGGCAGGCCGTGGTCGTTCAGCATGTCCATGAAGGGATCGGGATCCATTTCTTCCATGTTGAACACGCCGTCGCCGGTCCATTTTCCGGTTACCATCATCGCGCTGCCGATCATTGCGGGGACGCCGGTGGTATAGGAAACCGCCTGGTTGCCGGTTTCCTCGTAAGCCGCTTCGTGGCTGCAGATATTGTTGATGTAGAAGGTCTTCTCACCCGAGCCGTCGAGCGCCTCGCCGGTCGCGATCACGCCGATATTGGTGTTGCCCTTGGTGGTTTCGCCCAGCGTTTCGGGCTTGGGCAGCACGGCGGCGAGGAACTGCAGCGGGATGATTTCCTTGCCCTGATACTTGACCGGGTCGATCCGTGTCATGCCGACATTCTGCAGCACGGTCAGGTGCTTGATGTATTCATCGCCGAAGGTCATCCAGAAGCGCGCCCGCTCCATCTCGGGGTTGAACTTGGCGAGGCTTTCGAGCTCCTCGTGATACATCATGTACATGTTCTTCGGGCCGACCGCCTCGAAGTCGAATTCGACCTTCTTGCCCATTGCCGGGGTCTCGACGAATTCGCCGTTTTCCCAGTGGCGCGCAGGCGCGGTGACTTCGCGGATGTTGATTTCCGGATTGAAATTGGTGGCGAAGGCCTGCCCGTGATCGCCGCCATTGCAATCGAGGATATCGAGCTGGCGGATCGACTTCAGCTTGTGTTTCTTGAGCCACATCGTGAAGACGCTGGTGACGCCCGGATCGAAGCCCGAACCCAGCAGCGCCATCAGCCCGGCATCCTTGAAGCGGTCGTGATAGGCCCACTGCCACTTGTATTCGAACTTGGCCTCGTCCTTCGGTTCGTAATTGGCGGTGTCGAGGTAATCGACGCCTGCTTCGAGGCACGCATCCATGATCGGCAGGTCCTGATACGGCAGCGCGAGATTGACGACGAGGCTCGGGCCGACCTTCCGGATCAGATTGACCATCGCCGGGACTTCCTCGGCGTCGATTTCATACGTCGCCACATCCTGCCCGGTACGCTCCTTCACGCTGGCGGCGATGCTGTCGCACTTGCTTTTCGTGCGGCTGGCGAGGTGGATGTCGCCGAAGATATCGGCGTTCATCGCCATCTTGTGGACGCAGACCGAGCTGACGCCGCCCGCACCGATCACCAGGACTGTGGACATGGGTAAACCTCTTTCGTGGAATTTCGAATCTTGCGCGCCCTCTAGCGAAATGCGCTACGGGGGCCAAATGATCCGAGACGATATGCGCAAGCCCACCCGCGAAGGCGTTCTCGCCGCGGCCGCATCCATTGCCGAACTGCTTCCGCCGACCCCGCTGTTGCCGGTCGAGATCGGCGGGGTGCGCTGCCATGTGAAGGCGGAAAGCCTGCAACCGATCGGCGCATTCAAGATCCGCGGCGGCTGGTGGCGGCTGTCGAACCTCGACGATGCGGAGAAGGCGCGCGGCGTGGTCGCGGTGTCTTCCGGCAATCACGCGCAGGGCGTCGCCTGGGCGGCGCGGCGGTTGGGGATCGCGGCCACCATCGTGATGCCGCGCAATGCTCCCAAGGTGAAGCTCGACGCGACGCGCGCGCTGGGCGCGGACATCGTGCTCTACGAGCGGCCGGGCGAAGACCGCGACGAAGTGGCGGCGGGCATCGTGGCCGAGACCGGCGCGACGCTGGTGCATGCCTTCGCCGACGCGTGGGTGATCGAAGGGCAAGGCAGTGCGGGCGTCGAGATCGCCGCGCAGCTTGACCGCGCGCCGTCACGGCTGGTCGCCTGCTGCGGTGGTGGCGGGCTGTCCGCAGGACTGGCGCTGGCCTGTCCCGATAGCGCGGTGCACGTGGTCGAACCGCATGGCTGGGACATGGTCGGACAGGCGCTCGAAGCCGGCAAAGTGGTTCGCGTCGGTGCCAACCCGCCCTCCACCATCTGCGATGCGCTGCAACCCGATGCGAGCGCGCCAATCGTGCTGTCGGTGCTGCAGAGCCGCGCCGAGCCGGGAGTTGCCGTAACCGATGACGAAGTGCGCGCAGCGCAGCGCTTCGCTTTCGCGCAGCTCAACCTGGTGGTCGAACCCGGCGGCGCAGCGGCGCTGGCTGCAGCGCTCGCGGGCAAGGTGCCGGTCGATGCTGACACGGTCATCATGGTGACCGGCGGCAATACCGATGCGGCGAGCTTTGCCGAAACGCTGCGCGGCTGAGCCGCAGCGCGATAGGTTGCATTTGACAATCCGGATGCGGACCACCACTCTCGCGCGCAAACGGGTCTGAGGGGAGAATAACTGATGCTAGCCCAGATGCTTGCACCCGCCGCGGTGCTTGTCGCATGGTCGATCGTGGTCCTGTTCTGGATGGCCTTCACGCGGCTACCCGCGCTGGGCAAGGCCGGGGGCCTGGGCGAAGCCAAGCCCGGCGGGCGCGGACAGGATCTGGAAGGCGTATTGCCCGACCGGATCAACTGGAAGGCGCACAACTACGCGCATCTGATGGAACAGCCGACGCTGTTCTACGCCGCCACCGTCATCATCGCGCTGTTGGGCGCTGGCGCGGTGGATGTGGTCTTCGCTTGGATCTACGTCGCGCTTCGGATCGTCCATTCGATCTGGCAGGCCACTGTCAATGTGGTGAAGATCCGCTTCCTGCTGTTCATCGCCTCGACCGTGGCGCTGATCTATCTCGCCTATCGCGCGCTTGCGCTGACGCTGTTCCACGATCCCGCACTCGTTGCGGTCTGACGGAGACTTCCATGATTCAATCGCAAATCCTCCAGCCCGTCGTCGTGCTGCTGGCGTGGACCATGATCATGTGGCTGTGGATGTACGCCACCCGCATCCCGGCGATGTCCGAGGCGGGGATCGAACCCAACGACGCGCGGCGGACCAAGGCGCTGGATGAAACGCTGCCCGCAAACGTCCAGTGGAAAGCGCACAATTACAACCATCTGCACGAAGCGCCGACGGTGTTCTACGCGGTTGCGCTGGTGCTGGCGATGATCGGCCTGGGCGACGGGATGAACGCGCTGATCGCATGGATCTACGTCGGCCTGCGGATCATCCACTCGCTGGTGCAGGCGACCGCCAATGTCGTGATGGTGCGATTCGTGCTCTACGCACTGTCTAGCGTGGCGCTAATCGCGCTGGTGTTCAACGCGGCGAGCGCGGTGTTCGCCGCCTGAGATACGGCATCAGGCGGCCCCGCCGCGGCGGGGCCGCCAACCGTTATTCCGCCGCTTCGGCTTCGTGCACGTGGCCGCCGGCGTCCATTTCCAGACCGGCAAGGAAACGCTCGGCATCGAGCGCGGCCATGCAGCCCATCCCCGCGGCAGTGACCGCCTGGCGATAGACGTGGTCGGTGACATCGCCCGCGGCGAACACGCCGGGCACTTCGGTCTTGGGCGATCCCGCCTCGGTTAGCAGGTAGCCGCCCTCGTCCATCGGCAGCTTGCCCTTGAACAGTTCGGTCGCGGGCGCATGGCCGATCGCGACGAAGGCGCCATCGACTTCGAGCGTGCTGTCTTCGCCGGTAACCGTGTCGCGCAACTTGAGATGCCCCAGCGCGCCGGTCGGCCCGGCTTCGAAGCTTTCGACTGCCTTGTTCCAGATCACGCTGATCTTGGGATGGTTGAGCAGGCGTTCCTGCAGGATCTTCTCGGCGCGCAATTCGTCGCGGCGGTGGATCAGCGTGACATCGTCCGAATGGTTGGTGAGGTAGAGCGCTTCCTCGACCGCGGTGTTGCCGCCGCCGATAACCGCGACCTTCTTGCCGCGGTAAAAGAAGCCATCGCAGGTGGCGCAGGCGCTGACGCCCTTGCCGCCCAGTTCCTGTTCGCCCGGGACGCCCAGCCACTTGGCCTGCGCGCCGGTGGCAATCACCAGCACGTCGGCGACATATTCGTCGCCGCTGTCGCCAGTCGCGGTAAAGGGCGAGCCGTTCGATACATCGACATCGACGATCGTATCCCACATCATCCGCGTGCCGACATGTTCGGCCTGCTTCTGCATCTGCTCCATCAGCCACGGGCCCTGGACGACATCGGCGAAGCCGGGATAGTTCTCGACATCTGTGGTGATGGTCAGCTGGCCGCCGGGCTGCAGCCCCTGCACCACGATCGGTTCCATCATCGCGCGCGCCGCATAGATGGCGGCCGAATAGCCCGCGGGGCCCGAGCCGATGATGAGCATCTTGGTGCGATGGGTAGCCATGTCGTCAATTTCCGTCAGTCTGAAGGGGTGTTCGCGGCTATATGGGAAGCCGCAGCCGCAGAGTCACGCCACGAAGCGGGCGATCAGCGCCTCGCGCAGCGCGTCATCCACACCTATCGCGGCTTCGAGATAGGTGTCGAAGCTGCCGTGGCGCTCGGTTGCGATCTCGAGATAGCGGTCGAGATATTCCTCGCGCACGCCGAGCAGGTCCTTCGCCGCGCCCTCGTCGAGCTTGCGGCCCAGCCGCGCCTCGATCCCGGGGAGCGACTGGCGCGCGAGGACATCGAAGGTCGGGCTGTCGTTGGTGCGCAGGAATTCGCGGCGCTGGTCTTCCTCGGCCACGCCGAGGATGTGCAGCAGCGTGGTCGCCGCCACGCCGGTGCGGTCCTTGCCGGCATAGCAATGGACGAGGCTGGCACCCTCGCGCTGCGCGAGGATGTTGAGATAGCGGCCGAACATGTCGATCATCGCCGGGTTGTCGGGCATGCGCGTGTACACCGCGAGCATGCGTTCGCGCGCGAAATCGGCGGCGCTGGTGTCGGGGCCGATATCCATGTGCGGCGGGCTGGAAGTGGTCTCGCCTTCGTAGAACAACACCTGCCCGTCGAACCCCTCGACCCGGCGGCAGGGATTGGCCGCGCGCTCGCTTGTCCCGCGCAGGTCGATGACCGTGTGGATGCCCAGCGGGGCGATCGCGGCGAGATCGTCGTCGGTCGCCTCGACATGGTGGCCCGAGCGGAACAGCAGCCCGGTGCGCACCTGGCCGCCGTCACGCGTGCGCCAGCCGCCGTAATCGCGGAAATTGTGGATGCCCCGGGTTTTCAGAAAAGGTTCGCGAATCATGCGCGCGACGGTGGCAGCGCGGCAGGACATGCGCAATCGCAGCGATCGGCGCCGCGCTCAGGCCTCGCTCAGATCGCGCAGGAAATTGGCGGTCCATTCCTGCACATTGTCGTCGCGCACGGTGGCGATCAGCTTCTGGTAGCGCGCCTTGCGTTCTTCCAGCGTCATGTCGAGCGCGGTCTGGATCGCATGCGCGATATCGTCGGGGCTGTGCGGATTGACCAGCACCGCATCGGGCATCTGCGCCGCCGCGCCGGCGAAGCGCGAGAGGATCAGCACGCCGGGATCCTCGGGGTCCTGCGCCGCGATATATTCCTTGGCGACCAGGTTCATCCCGTCGCGCAAGGGAGTGACCAGCCCGATCTTGGCGGCGCGGAAGAAGCCGAACAGCTCTTCATGGCTGTAGCCGCGGTTGACGTAGCGGATCGGCACCATGTCGACCTCGCTGCGCGCGCCGTTGATGCGGCCGCATTTCTGTTCGAGCTCGGCGCGGATCGCCTGGTAGCTGTCGACATCCTCGCGGCTGGGCGGCGCGATCTGGATGAAGACCAGGTCCTGCACCCGCTCGGGATGCTTGTCGAAGAAGCGCCCGATTCCGTCGATGCGCTCGGGAATGCCCTTCGAATAGTCGAGCCGGTCGACCCCGATCATGGCGGTGCGTCGGCGCGACGAGCTGAGCAGTCGTTGCTGCGCCTGCCGCGCTTCGCCGGCACTGTCCAGCTGCGAGAAGTGGTCCCAGTCGATCCCGATCGGATAGGCGCGCGCGATCGTGGTGCGCCCCTCGAAGCTGACGGTGCCCTTCGCGCCGTCGACTTCGGCGCCCAGTTCGTGCTCGCAGTAATGCAGGAAGCTCTCGAGCCATTCCTGCGTCTGGAAACCGACCACGTCGTAATAGAGCAGCGTGCGCACGAGCCGCTCGTGATAGGGCAGCGACACGAACAGCCGCGTCGGTGGCCAGGGAATGTGCAGGAAGAAACCGATGCGGTTCTTGAGCCCGCGCGAGCGCAGCCGCTCGCCCAGCGGGATGAGGTGGTAATCGTGCACCCAGACCGCATCGTCGGGCTCGATCAGCGGCGCGACCTGGTCGGCAAAGCGTTCGTTGACGCGTTCGTAGCCCTTGCCCGTTTCGCGTTCATATTGCGCGAGGTCGAGCCGGTAATGGAACAGCGGCCACAGCGTCGAGTTGGCATAGCCGTTGTAGTATTCGTCGATATCGCGCTGCGACAGATCGATCGTCGCGGTGGTCACGCCGTCAGTGGTCTGCGTGTCGATATGCCCGGTGCGCCCGCTTTCGCTTTCCTGCCCCGACCAGCCGAACCACAGCCCCTTGCGATCGCTGAGCGCCGCATGCAGCGCGCCGGCAAGGCCGCCCTGCGCGCCCGCTGCGCCGCGCGCCTTGGGCACTGCAACGCGGTTGGAGATGACGACGAGTCGGGGTTGATCGGTCAGCGTACTTCGCTCCACGGTTTGCTCAGCAGGCCGGCACAGTTGATGATACCGACCAGTGAATAGGTTTGCGGGAAATTGCCCCACAATTCATCGGTCTCGTAGTCGAGATCCTCGCTTAGCATGCCTGATGCGGTGGTGTGGCTGAGCATGGCCTCGAACATCTCGCGCGCCTCCTCGCGGCGGTCGACCAGCGCAAGCGCCTCGATCAGCCAGAAGGTGCAGACGTTGAACGCGGTTTCGGGTGCACCGAAGTCGTCCTCTGCAGCGTAGCGCAGCATGTGATCGCCGCGCCGCAGATCGCGCTCGACCGCGGCGAAGGTCTTGAGGAAGCGTTCGTCGTCGGGCGTAAGATAGCGCAATTCGACCAGTTGCAACAGGCTGGCGTCGAGATAGTCGCTTTCGAAGCTGGCGCCGTAATGCCCGCCCTCCTCGCTCCACGCATTCTCGTCGATCTTGGCGCGAATCGCGTCGGCGCGCTGTTTCCAGTGGACCACGCGGTCGCCCTTGCCCAGCGTCGCGGCGACATTGGCCAGCCGGTCGCAGGCGGCCCAGCACATCACCGCCGAATAGGTGTGCACTTCCTGCCGGGTGCGGAACTCCCACAGCCCGGCATCGGGCTGGTCGTGCTTGGCCCAGGCCGCTTCGCCGACTTCTTCCAGATGTTCGAAATCGCGTTCGTCCGCCATGCGCAGCAGGCGCGTGTCGAAAAACGCCTGCGCGGTCGGCATGACGATCTGGCCGTAGCAATCGTGCTGCACCTGCTTGTAGGCGGCATTGCCCACGCGCACCGGGCCCATGCCGCGATAGCCGGCAAGATGCTCGGCCTCGAATTCGTGAAGCTCGTCCGCGCCCATCACCGAATAGAGCGGCTGGATCTGCCCACCGCGCGCCTGGTCGACGATGTTGCGCAGATAGGCGAGATATTTTTCGAGCACGTCGAGCGCGCCCAGCCGGTTGAGCGCCTGGACGGTATAATAGCTGTCGCGGATCCAGCAGTAGCGATAGTCCCAGTTACGCTGGCTGTTGGCGGCTTCGGGGATCGAGGTGGTCAGCGCGGCGACGATGGCGCCGGTTTCCTCGTGCTGGCACAGCTTGAGCGCTATCGCGGCGCGGATCACCTCTTCCTGCCATTCGAGCGGGATATGCAGCCCGCGCACCCAGTGCTGCCAGTAGCGCGCGGTCATCGCCTCCATCCGCCGCACTTCGCTGCGGATATTGCCATCGAAGGGCTCGTCGGGGCCAAGGAAGAAATGCTGGTCGCTCTCGACCCGATAGCTGCGCCCCTCGAGGACGTAACCCACCGGCGCATCGGTCGACAGGCGCAGCGCCTGCGGGCCGATCATGTAGCGGATGTGATTGGTGCCGTTGGTCGTTTCGGCAAGCGAAGCACCGTAGCCGTTCATCGGCGCGAGGACGATCCGCAGCCGCGGCGCGCCAGCCACGGGGCGCACGATGCGCGCATAGGCAACCGGGCGGTACATCCGGCCCGAACGTTCGAAGCGCGGCGCGAAATCGTGGATCTCGACCGCGCTGCCGTCCTCGGCCTCGAGCCGGGTGACCAGGATCGCGGTGTTGCGTTCGTACCGCTGGCTGCTGCGCGCCTGCCCTTCCAGTTCGAACCGCCAGATGCCGCGATCGCGCGCATTGTCGTTGAGCAACGAACAGAAGACCGGATCGCCATCGACGCGCGGGACACAGCCCCAGACGAAGGCCCCCTCGCTATCGACCAGCGTGCTGACCTGGCAGTTGCCGATCGGGGAGAGCTCAAGGTCCGACTGCATCATATCTCCAACCAATGGTGCACTGCAGCAACGCTGTCGAGTCCGTATCGTGCCTGCCGGCTCGGACGTTCGCCCACGGCGATCCCGAAACCGCCATGTTCGCCCGCGCCGGCAAACCCGTCTTCGTCGGTCACATCGTCGCCGATGAATACCGGGACGGCGCCCGCGAAAGGCGCGACTTCCATGAAGGCCGACACAGCCGCCGCCTTGGTCGCACCGGGGCGCACCAGTTCGGCCACGCCCTTGCCGCTGGTGACGCACAGTTCGCGCGATGCGGCGAATTCCTCTGCGAAGGCCAGGGTCGCCTCGCGCTTTTCGGGTGCGCCGCGGAAATGCAGCGCGCCGCCGTGCGTCTTGGTTTCGTAGAACAGGCCATGCGCTTCGGCGAAGGCGCGCAATTCGTCCACCGAGGCTTCGGACAAGCCGCGTGGCTCGTCACCGAGACGCGTGCCATCGGCGAGGAAGCGCGAGGCGCCATGCGACCCGGCCCGGCAGATCGCCGGTTCGCCCAGGTGCCCGGTCAGATCGTCGAGCGCGCGCCCGCTGACTAGCGCCAGCCGGCCTTTCAGGCGGTCGCGCAGCGCGTGCAGCCGGTCCAGCAGCCCCTCGGGCACGTGGATGTCGCCCGGGCGCGGCGCGATCTCCACCAGCGTGCCATCGAAATCGAGGAACAGTGCAGCGGGGCCGCGGTCAAGCAGCTGCGCCAGCGGCGGCGGGGGCGGAAGCGTTGTCGAGCCGTCCATCGCGCGCTGCCCTAGCGTTTCGGCGCGCGTGGTCCAAACGGGGGAATTCACGAAATCGTATCCTCGGCCCGGGGCACGAGGATGAGCGTGTTGTCCTCCACCCGCCACGAACCGAGCCGCGCCAGCACATTCATCCCGATGACGTTGAAATCGCCGAAGCTTTCCGCGATCGCCGCATCGGTCCCGCTGGCGCTGACATTGCCGAAGGTCAGGCTGTCGATCGTCGCGACATGCGCTTGCACCGTGCCATTGGCAGTGCCCAGCATGATCGGAATGCCGCCGCGGCGCGGCTCGAGGCCGGCGCGCTCGGCAAGCGGCGCGGAAATCGCGGTCAGCGTGGCGCCGGTATCGATCATGAAATTGCCCGGCACGCCGTTGACCTCGGCGCGGACCCAGAAATGCCCGTCGGCGGACAGCGGGATCTGTGTTTCGCCGCCCTCCACCACCTGTTCGGGCAGGCCGATCTGCGGCACCGCGACATCGAAGCGCGGGTCGAACCGCGACAGCTGCAGCACCACCGTCAACAGGATCGCGCCCAGCGCCACCGAGCTGGCCAGCCGCAGCACCCGGCCGAGCGCCGAGCGCTTGGCGATGATCGCACCGATCCAGCCGAGCACCATGGCCGCGACGGCGGCGATAAGCAGTTCCGAACGCGGGATTGCGCGCAGCGTGTCAGCGGCGGCGCTGAAGACGGGTTCGAGTTCCATACGGCACATATAGGAACGCGCCGGTGTCGCGTCCATGAACTCGGCGCGTCAGGGCGCCTCGCGCTGGTCGGTCGCCCGGGCGAGGATCACCGAGAAGCGGTCCTGCTCATCGGTCCAGCGTTCGAGCGGGGTCCAGCCGCCGGCGAGCAACAGCAGGCTGGCGGTACGCGGGGTGAATTTATGGCTGTTCTCGGTGTGGATGGTGTCCCCCTCCTCCATCGCGAAGCGCTGGCCCGAGACCTCGAAAGCGACGTCCCGCGTGGCAACGAGATGCATCTCGATGCGCGCCAGATCGTCGTTCCAGCGCGCTTCGTGGGCAAAGGCATCGGCGGGCATGGTGCCGCCGAGTTCGCGGTTGATCCGGGTGACGAGGTTCAGGTTAAACGCCGCGGTGACGCCGGCGGCGTCGTCGTAGGCGGCTTCGAGGACGGCGCGGTCCTTGATCAGGTCCATGCCGATCAGCAGCAGCGGGCTGGCGCCTTCGTCCGCGCCCAACGTCGCGCGCATCGACCGCAGCAGGTCGACTGCCGTGCGCGGGACCATGTTGCCGATCGTCGACCCGGGGAAGAAGCCGAGCTTGCCCAGCGTATCCACTTCGCCGGGCAGGGTCACGCGGCGCATGAAGTCGGCCTCGACCGGGTGGACCGGCAGACCGGGGAACTTGGCCCCCAGCGCGGCCGCGCTTTCGCGCAGGAAATCGCCCGAAATGTCGAGCGGGACGTAAGCGGCGGGATCGATCGCCTCGAGCAGCAACGGCGTCTTGACCGAGCTGCCCGAACCGAATTCGACCACCGCGCGTCCGGGCCCGATCAGCTCGGCAAACTCTGCCCCGCGCGCGCCGAGGATTTCGGTTTCGGAGCGGGTGGGATAATATTCCTCCACCTGCGTGATCTTCTCGAACAGGCGCGAGCCTTCCGCGTCGTAGAACCAGCGCGCGGGGATCGCCTTGGGATCATGGTGGAGCCCGGCCAGCACATCCTCGCGAAACGCCCGGTCGACGCCGTCCTCGTCGCGGTCGACGAGCGCGATCCCCTTGTCGGTAGCCATCAGATGTCCTTTGCCAGCCGCAGTCCGGTGAACTGCCAGCGCTGATGCGGGTAGAAAAAATTGCGGTAGCTGGAACGCGAATGGCCGCGCGCCGTGGCGCAGCTGGCGCCCTTGAGCACGAATTGCCCGCTCATGAACTTACCGTTGTATTCGCCCACGGCGCCTGCAGCCGGCTTGAAGCGCGGATAGGGCAGATAGGCCGAGCGGGTGAACTGCCAGCAATCGCCGAACAGGCCTTCGCTGCCGCGGGGCAGCGGCGGGGCGGCGTCGTCGAGTTGGTTCCCGCCGCACGGATCGTGCGCCTGCGCCTGCCCTTCCTGCCCGCGCGCGATCGCTTCCCATTCGAATTCGGTGGGCAGCCGCTGCCCCGCCCAGCTGGCGAAGGCATCGGCCTCGAAATAGGAGATATGCGTGACCGGTGCATCAGGGTCGCGCGGCTGCCAGCCGGAATGGGTGAAATGCTCGCCTTCGCGCCAGTAGAGCGGCGCCCCGACGGCGTGTTCGCGCACCCACGCCCAGCCGTCGGACAGCCACAGGCTGGCGGTGTCGTAGCCGCCATCGGCGATGAAGGCATCCCATTCGCCGTTGGTCACCAGCCGCGACGACAGCGCGAAGGGTTCGAGCAGAACGCGGTGCGCGGGGCCTTCGTTGTCGAAGGAAAACCCGTCCGCCTGGTGGCCGATGCGCGCGATCCCGCCGGGATGTTCGTGCCACTCCTGCGGCTGCGCTTGGGCAGCGGCTGCGGGTGCGTCCCACATCGGGGCGCCCAGCGGGTTCTGGAACAGGCCGTGCTTGATATCGGTGAGCAGCAGTTCCTGGTGCTGCTGTTCGTGGCTGAGGCCCAGCTCGATCAGCGGCGCCAGGTCCTCGCGCGCGAACAGCGGCTCCATCGCGGCATCGACATGCGCGCGCCAGGCAAGGATTTCCTCCAGCGTGGGCCGCGACAGCATCCCGCGCGAAAAGCGGTGGATGCGTTCACCTTCGGCTTCGTAATAGGAATTGAACACGAACGGCCAGCGTTCGTCGAACAGCGTGTACCCTTCCAGCCGGTCGCGCAGGAGGAAGGTTTCCCAGAACCATGTGGTATGCGCCAGGTGCCACTTGGCAGGGCTGGCGTCTTCCATCGACTGGATCGTCGCATCGGCATCGGACAGCGGCGCGGCGAGCGCTTCGCTGAGCGAGCGGACGGTATCGTAGCGTGCGTCGAGGCTTTTCCCGGTGGATGGGCGCGAACTGGGCTGCAACTGGGACATCGCCGGTCCCCCCTAGGTAGCAGTCACCGGACGCTGGCGACCATGATCCATCATGGCCGAAATCCATTTCGGTTTAAAGGCCGTGGGTATAAAACCGTGTCCGTACAATCGCCTGTCGCGCATTCCCGAACAATGCCGCGCGGCCGGGGCGGTTCCCCACCGGCCGCGCGAAGCGGCGGTTTCAGGCGGCGTCAGCCTGCCGGATCCCGTGTTCCTCGTTGAGCATTTCCGCGATCAGGAAGGCCAGTTCGAGCGACTGCGCGGCGTTCAGGCGCGGATCGCAATGCGTGTGATACCGGTCCTTCAGCGCCTCGTCGGTGATAGCCACCGCGCCGCCGACGCATTCGGTCACGTCCTGCCCGGTCATCTCGATATGGATACCGCCCGGATGCGTCCCTTCGGCGCGGTGCACGGCGAAGAAACCCTTCACTTCGGACAGGATCCGGTCGAAGGGCCGCGTCTTGTAGCCGCTGTCTGACTTGACGACATTGCCGTGCATCGGGTCGCAGCTCCACACGACGGGATGGCCTTCCGCCTTCACCGCGCGCACCAGCCGCGGCAGGCCGTCCTCGACCTTGTCATGGCCGAACCGGCTGATCAGCGTGATACGGCCGGGTTCGCGTGCCGGATTGAGCGTGTCGAGCAGCTTGAGCAGCGCATCAGTTTCCAGGCTCGGCCCGCACTTCATCCCCAGCGGATTGCCGATGCCGCGCGCGAATTCGATATGCGCGCTGTTTTCGAAGCGGGTGCGGTCGCCGATCCACACCATATGCGCCGAGCAATCGTACCAGTCGCCGGTCAGGCTGTCGCGGCGGGTCAGCGCCTGCTCGTAAGGTAGGAGCAGCGCTTCGTGGCTGGTGTAGAAGCTGGTGCGCTGCAATTGCGGGAGCACTTGCGGATCGACCCCGCATGCCTCCATGAAATCAAGCGCCTCGCCGATCCGGTCGGCAATGTCGGAAAACTTGTCCGCCCACGGGCTGCGGCCCATGAATTCGAGCGTCCACTGGTGCACCTGCCGCAGATTGGCATAGCCGCCGGTGGCGAAGGCGCGCAGCAGGTTGAGCGTGGCAGCAGCCTGCGAATAGGCGCGGACCATGCGCTGCGGGTCGTTGGTGCGCGTCGCGGCGTCGAATTCGATGCCGTTGATGTTGTCGCCGAAATAGCTCGGCAGCGTGACCTCGCCCTGCGTTTCGGTGTTCGAGCTGCGCGGCTTGGCAAACTGCCCCGCCATGCGCCCCACCTTCACCACCGGCTTTTTGCTGGCAAAGGTCATCACCACCGCCATCTGCAGCAGCACCCGGAAGGTGTCGCGGATGTTGTTGGGGTGAAATTCGGCGAAGCTTTCGGCGCAATCGCCGCCCTGCAGCAGGAAGGCGCGGCCCTCGGCGACTTCGGCGAGATCGGCCTTGAGCGCGCGCGCTTCGCCCGCAAACACGAGCGGCGGATGCGTTTCGAGGGTGGTGGTCGCAGCCTCGAGCGCGGCCTTGTCGAGATAGTCGGGCAAATGCCTTGCCTCGTATCCCTGCCAGCTATCGGGTGCCCAATTGGTCGCCATGGTATCTTCCGGTTGCGGCGCCGGGAATGGCGCCTGATTGCCCGTCTGTAGCAGACGAGCGCCCATCATGTCGCAAGCAGCATTTGCTTGGCCAGCGTAAAAGGGCGATTGCAGTAAGCGGAATCAGCGCCCTTCGCCGGCACTGGCTGGTCCGCTCGCGGTGGCCAGTTCCTGTCCCTCGGGCAGCACTGCGAGGCGCCAGCCCGCGCGCGAACCGAAGTATTTCTGCGCCAGCGCCTGCAACACCCCCGGATCGGTCTGCGTGTAATCGGCCAGCAGGAAGCGCAGGTCGGCAATGCTGCGCGGGTCCACGGTCGCGCCTTCGAGCTGGTAGAGCCAGAACAGGTTCCCGGTCGATGCGCGGCTGACATACTGCCGCAGCGGTTCGACCACGCGGTTGTATTCATCCTCGCCTACCGGCGTGCTGGCCAGTTCCTGCGCGATGCGTTCGGCCTCGGCGAAGAACACCGGCACGTCCTCGGGTCGCAGCTGCGCGAGCGCGGCGATGCGCCCACCGCTGTCGACATCGCTGGGCCAGTCGGACCGTACGACGGGCGAATAGCTGGCGCCGGCATGTTCGCGCATCGCTTCCATCAGCCGGTTGTTGAACAGCGACACCAGCACTTCGAGACGGCGCGATTCGCGCAGCCCGTCGACCCCGGCCCCGCTGGGCCAGGCGATGACCGCGGCGGCCTGATTGGCATCGCCGCGATGGCGGCGGATGACCGTCTCGCCCGCGTCGGGGAAGTCGATCGCGCGTTCGAGAACCTCTGCGGGCGCGGTCTCGCGCTGGTCGAGCGCGCCGAACGTCTTGCGCAGCGCTTCGATCGTGGCGGCCTTGTCGAATTCGCCGAACACCAGCACTTCGACCGGCCCCTGCTCAAGCAGCGGTTCCCACACCTCGCGGAAGCCCGCGGGTGTCGCGGCATCGAACATCGCGGGCGTGGGGGTCTGGAAACGCGGGTCCTGATCGCGCAGGAGATATTCGAGGTCGCGCTGCAGCACGCCGTTCGGATTGGCGCCATAGCTTTCGTAAGCGAGCTTGCCCGCCGCTTTCGCGCGGATCACCGGGTTGGGATCCCAGCCGGGCATCGCCAGCTTCGCAGCGAAAAGATAAAGCTGTTCTTCCAGATCCTGTTCGCGGGTCTGCGCGTAGAAACTGAAGGCGCCGTCGCCGGTCTGGAAGTCGAAGCCGAACTTGCGCCCCGTGGCGAGCACGTCGAGCTCTTCCTGCCCCAGCTCGCCGATGCCCGAGCCGATCAGCGCGGCATAGCCGAGGTTGGCATAGACCGCCTCGTCGGGCGCGAAGGCGCGATAGCCTGTGCCGAACCGCACCTTCACTGCAACGCGGCCGGGTTCGGCATCGTTCGCCCACAGGATCGCCTTGACGCCATTGGCGAATTCGACCTGCTCGATGTCGAGCACGCCGATCGGCGCCTGCGCCACCACTTCGCCCGGTTCGCCCACTGCGGGCAGGTCGTCGAACGCGATTGCCTGCGCGGTGATGCGGGCCTCGGCATCGGCGGCAATGGTTTCGCCCAGCGCGGCGCGGATCGCCGCTTCGCTCGCCTCGCCGGCTTCGGGCGTGACGTAGGCGGCGCGGATCACATCGCCCGCAAACAGCGCGCGGGTATGCTCGAGCACGCGTTCGGGGGTGATCGTCTCGCGCATCGAGTTGAACACCATCAGCACGGTTTCTGGCGCGGCGACCGCCTCGCGGATATCGACCGCGTTGACGATGTCGTCGGCCAGCCGCGGTCCCGGCAGCACCCGGCGCTGTTCGACCTGGCTGGTGAAGACGATCTCGAACTCGGCCAGCTCGCGATCGATCTCTTCCTGCGACGGCGGGGTCGCCAGCGCGTCGGCAATGACCCCGCGTATATCGTCGAGCGCGGATTTCCAGTCGCCGGTGAGCGGCGCGAAATTGACGAAGGTCATGTCGGCGGAGCGGCTGACATCGTCCTGCGACACCTGGGCATAGAGATAGCTGCCACCGGCCCGGGCGCGCGATTCGAGCCGCCGGTTGATCAGCGCCTGCGCCAACGCGTCGCGCAGCAGGCCTTCGTTGTAGGCGACGGTGTCCTGTACCGGGCGCCAGGGCCGCATCACTGCATAAGTGAAGCTGCGCGGCAGGTCGGGTTCGACCACCACGCCGATTTCGCCCACCGGATTGGTCGGGTCGGCGCCCGCGGGGGCGACCGGATCGCCGAAATCGGGCGCGGGCACCAGGGCACCCTCGCCTTCCCAGTCGCCGAACCACGCTTCGATCTCGGCAGCCAGCTGCTGCGGGTCGATATCGCCTGCGGCCACCACCACGGTGTTTTCGGGCCGGTACCAGCGGCGATAGAAGGCCGACACGCTTGCGCCGGTGGCCGCGCCCAGCGTGGCCTCGGTGCCGATGGGGCTGCGGGTGGCCAGCCGCTGGCCGGCGAACAGCACTTCGCGGCTGGCGTTGCCCGCGCGTTCGGCGGGCCCGCCGCGCTCGCGCTTCTCGGCCAGCACGATCGGGACTTCGGCCTGGACATTGGCATCGCTCAGCACCGGGCTGCGGACCATTCCCGACAACAGCTTCATGCTTTCGGCCAGCTTCCCCGCGTCGACATTGGGCAGGTCGAGCTTGAAGACGGTGTGCGTCGGGCTGGTTTCGGCATTGGTATCGCTGCCGAAGGTGGCGCCCAGCCGCTGCCAGGTAGGGATCGCCTCTGCGGGGCCGAGATATTTGCTTTCGCGGAACAGCAAATGTTCGAGCAGATGCGCATAGCCGAGCTCGCTTTCGTCCTCGTGCAGCGAACCCGCATCGATCCGCACGCGGACCGAGACCTGGTCGGGCGGAACGGCATTGCTGCGCACTGCATAGCGCAACCCGTTGGGCAGTTCGCCGAAAATCCATTCCTCGTCGCGGGGGACGTCGCTGCCTTCGTAGATCCACGGCGTCCCGCCGGCCGGGGTCAGATGCTGCGGGGTCGGCGGGGCCGGCTCCTGCGCCAACAAGGGCTGCGGAGCGAGCAACACGGCGGGAAGGATGAGCGCGAGACGCCGCAAGGCGCGCGTAAAATCGGTCATGGTTCAGCATATAGGCAGGCGATGCGTGAAGGCTAGGTGAATGTCGCGGACAAGCGTTCCTTCCTTGCCCCGGACCGCCCGCCTCCCTACATCGCTGGCATGTTCATCGAGACCGAAACCACCCCCAACCCCGCGAGCCTCAAGTTCCTGCCCGGCCAGCCGGTCATGCAGCAGGGCACGCGCGAATTCGCCACCCCCGAAGCCGCCGAGGCCAGCCCGCTGGCGCAGGCGATCTTCGATACGGGCGAAGTCGTGAACGTGTTCTTCGGCGGCGATTTCGTCACCGTGACCGCCGTGCCCGGCGTCAGCTGGAGCGATCTCAAGCCACAGGTGCTCGCGATCCTGCTCGACCATTTCGTGGCGCAGGCACCGCTGTTCGTGCCCGGCACCGCCGGCGGCATTGCGGTTCCGCCCGAAGACGAAGGCATGCTTGTCGACGAACGCGAGGAAGACGGCGACATCATCGCGCAGATCAACGAACTGCTCGAAACGCGCGTTCGGCCCGCAGTGGCGGGCGATGGCGGCGATATCCAGTACCGCGGCTACCGCGACGGCGTCGTCCACTTGCAGATGCAGGGTGCCTGTTCGGGCTGCCCCTCCTCGACCGCCACGCTCAAGCACGGCATCGAAGGTTTGCTGAAACATTACGTCCCCGAGGTCGTTGAAGTCCGCGCCGCCTGAATTCCACGAAGCGAAGGACAAACCTCTTGGCCGATACCCTTTCCGCCGACGCGCTCGACCTCATCTTCCGCGAAGCCCGCAGCTACAACGACTGGCTCGACCAGCCGGTGAGCGATGACGAGATCCACGCGATCTACGAATTGCTCAAGATGGCGCCGACCTCGGCCAATATGCAGCCCGCGCGCGTCGTCTGGGCCAAGTCGCCCGAGGCCAAGGCCAAGCTGGCCGACTGCGCGTCCGACGGCAATAAGGACAAGATCACCTCGGCCCCGGTGGTCGCGATCATCGGCTACGATATCGATTTCCACGAGGAACTGCCCTGGCTGTTCCCGCATACCGACGCCAAGAGCTGGTTCGACGGCGATGAAGACGGCCGCAAGGAAGGCGCGTTCCGCAATTCCTCGCTGCAGGGCGCCTATCTGATGATCGCCGCACGGGCGCTCGGGCTCGACTGCGGACCGATGTCGGGCTTCGACAGCGAGGCGGTCGACAAGGCGTTCTTCGCCGACCAGCCGCGCCATCGCAGCAATTTCATCTGCGCGATCGGGCACGGCGATCCGAAAAGCATTTTCGATCGCAGCCCGCGGCCCGATTTCGACAAGTTCAACCGTATCGACTGACTTGCAGACCGGTTTGCGCTGGGGCAGTGGGCGCTGATGCGCATTCTGGCGATAGAAACCGCGACCGAAGCCTGTTCGGCCGCGCTGTTCGATGACGGCACGCTGCTCGATGCCCGGCACGAGGTGCTGGGCCGCGGCCATGCCGAACGGCTCGTTCCGATGATCGCCGAACTGCCGGGCAAGGGTCGCGCCAAGGAAATCCGCGTGTCGCTGGGGCCGGGCAGTTTCACCGGGGTCCGGATCGGTCTCGCAGTCGCGCGGGCGCTGGGCATCGCCTGGCACGCGCAAGTCCGGGGCTATCCCACGCTGGCACTGGTCGCGGCCATCGCGCGGGGCGAAGCGGGCAATCCGGTTACTGTGTGCATGACCGGCGGGCACGGCGAATGGTTCGTCCAAGATTTCGATGCGGGCGCCATGCCCGCAAGCGCGGTCGCCTCGCTCGCACCCAAGGCCGCTGCGGCGCGGGCGGCGCATCCGCTGATCGCCGGGTCGAAGGCAGCAGCGCTGGGCGAACTGGCGCAGATCGAGCCCAGCGTGGTCGAGCTGCCCGACGCCCGCCACGCGCTCGCGCTGCCGGATGCGTTGCTGACCGATAATCTGGCGCCGCTCTACGGCCGCCCGCCCGATGCGAAGCTGCCGGGGTAATGGAGCAGCTCGACCAGTTGATGGCCGTGATGGAAGCGGCGTTCGACCCGCACTGGCGCGAAGCCTGGACCCGCCAGCAGGTCGCCAACTCGCTGGCCATGCCGCACACTTACGCCATTCTCGCCGACGCCAGCGTGAAGCTCGCGAACGGCAGCGATCCGGCCGCGGGTTTCATCCTCGCTCGGCGGGCGCCGGGCGAAGAGGAACTGCTGCTGATCGGCGTCCGCCCGGAAATGCGCGGGAGAGGGCTCGGCCGGTTCCTGATCGAGACCTTCGCCAGGCGCGCGCGTGACGGCGGCGCAGACCGCGTCTTCCTCGAAATGCGCGCGAACAACCCGGCGGAAAGCCTGTATCGGGCCTGCGGTTTCGAGCCGATCGGCCGCCGACCGGCCTATTACCGGACGCTGGATGGCGCGAAACTGGACGCCATTACCTTCGCGCGAAAGTTGTAAAAACGCGCCAAAAGTCAGAATTGCCAACAATTGTTGCAATTTCTTGTCCATTTTATACAATGGCGCCCACGCGGGGTCGCAAACCTAAGTGTTTACCACAATATAGAAGGTATCCTGATGGAAGAATTCCATACCGACATGGCTGAAACCCTCATCACGCTGACGTCGGACATCGTTGCCGCGCACGTGAGCAACAACAGTGTTTCCGTCGAGGACGTGCCCACGCTTATTTCGAATGTATATTCGGCCCTGTCCGGTCTCGACATCGGCGATGCTGCGGTGGAAGAAACTCCCGAACCCGCCGTTTCTATCCGTTCGTCGGTGAAGAAAGACCATCTCGCCTGTCTCGAGTGCGGCAAGAAGATGAAAATGCTCAAACGGCACCTGTCGACCGAGCACAGTCTTTCGCCCGAAGAGTATCGTGCTCGCTGGAACCTTTCCGCCGACTATCCAATGGTCGCTCCCGACTATGCCGCCACGCGCCGCGATCTTGCGGTCAAGATCGGACTGGGCCGCAAGCCCGGCCAGAAGCGCGGCCGCAAGAAGAAGGAAGCCTGAGGCTTCCGGTTCGCCTTGAGCAAGACGCCCCCGCCCGATAAGGGTAGGGGGCGTTTTATTTGGAAATGACTGTGCATCAGAAGATCGATCTCGAACAATTGTGCGCCGACAAGGGCCTGCGGATCACCGAACAGCGCCGCGTGATTGCGCGCGTGCTGTCCGAGAGCGACGACCACCCCGATGTCGAACTGCTGCACGAACGCGCCAACAAGATCGATTCGGGCATTTCGATCGCCACGGTCTACCGGACCGTGCGGCTGTTCGAAGAGGCGGGCATTCTCGACCGCCACGATTTCGGCGATGGCCGCGCACGGTACGAAGCCGCACCCGAAGCGCATCACGACCACCTGATCGATGTCGAAACCGGCAAGGTCGTCGAATTCGTCGACCCCGAGATCGAGGCGCTGCAGAAGCAGATCGCAGCCAAGCTGGGCTACCGCCTCGTCGACCACCGGCTGGAACTCTATGGCGTCCGTCTCGACCGCGAAGGATAGCGATCGCGCCGACGCCGAGCGTCGCCTCGCCGCCCTATCCGCTCGCAGGCTTGCCGCGATGCGCGGCGAGACCACTCCATTGACCCCGCGCGAATGGGTGCGCTTCGTCCTGCGGACGCTGGGCATCCTGCTGGGGCTGCTGGTTTGCGTGCCGCTGCACTACCTCTACCGCGTGTTCGCCTATGGGTCGCCCTTCCCCATGCTGTTCCTCCGCTACACCGCCTGGATCATTGGCGCGCGCGTGAAAATCCACGGGACACCGCTACGGCGCGATGTGTTCTTCATCGCCAACCATGTCTCGTGGATCGACATACTCGCGCTGGCCGGCGCCACCGGAACCGCCTTCGTGGCCAAGTTCGAACTGTCGCAGGTCCCCGTTATCGGCTGGCTGTGCCGGCTCAACCGCACGGTGTTCGTCAAGCGCGAGAACCGGATGGGCGTGGCCCAGCAGATCAACGCGCTGAAGGAGGCGCTGGCCGACAATTGGTCGGTCACCGTCTTCCCGGAAGGCACCACCACCGACGGCCGGTCGCTGCTGCCCTTCAAGAGCTCGATGCTGTCGGTGCTCGAACCGCCGCCCGCCGGCGTGCTCGTCCAGCCCGTGGTGCTCGATTACGGCGACGTGGCCGAATTCATTGGCTGGATCGGCGAGGAAGGCGGGGTCAACAACGCCATGCGCGTAATGGGCCGCAAGGGCAGCTTCCCGCTTCGCATCACCTATCTCGAACCGTTCAGCCCCGAAGACTATCGCGGGCGCAAGGCAATCGCGGCGCAGGCACGCCTGGAAATCGAGCAGGAACTGGGCGCGACGCTGGACGAACCCTTGCGCGATTTCCGCCATACGGTCGCAGCGATCCGCTACACCGCGCCGGCGCTGGACGAGACCTGAAGGCGCGGACCTGCGCTAGAGCCCGGCCTTGACCAGCCAGTCGTGGAACAGCCGCACCGGGCGCTCTTCCAGCGCGGTCGGCTTGCACACGAACCAATAGCTGTACGGGCTTTCGACATCCGCACCGAACAGCGTCGCCAGACGGTTGTCCGCAGCGCGGCGCATGTGGTCGTCGTGCATGATCGCGATGCCCAATCCCTGCGCTGCCGCCTCGAGCATGATCTGGCCCGAATCGAAATGATCGATCGCCGCCGGCTCGAAATCGTTCAGGCCGATCTCGGCCCGCCACGCAGTGAAGCTTTCGGGCAGCTCGTTGTGGATCAGGAACGTCTGGCGACCGAGCACTTCGGCATCGGGCTCATCCCCGATCTTGGCGGCCAGGTCCTGGCTGCAAATCGCGTGGACCTTGTTGTAGTCGAGCCGGACCGCGTGCAGTCCGCGCGAGGGCCCCCGCGACAGGATGATCGCCGCGTCGAGCACATCGCCCACCCGGTCCTCCAGATGCGCGCCGGTATCGATGTCGATATGCAGCAGCGGATGCCGTTCGCGCAGTTCGGCCAGCCGCGGAAACAGGCGCTGCGTGCCGAACAGCGGCAGGACGCCCAGATGCAGGCGCAGGACCGACAGGTTTTCCGACTGGCTTTCGACTGCGCGCGCCAGCGCTTCGAGCTGCGGGTTCACCGCTTCGAAGAAGGCATGCCCGTCATCGGTCAGCTGCATCGACTGCCGCGCCCTCGTGAACAGCTTCTTGCCGACGAAGTCCTCGAGATTGCCGATCCGGCGCGACAGCGCCGAAGGGCTCAGTCCCAGTTCGTCTGCCGCGGCACGCGCGGAGCCCAGTCGGACAGTGCGCACGAAAGCCTCGAGGGCGCGAAGAGGGGGAAGTCGCCGGGTAGCCATGACCGTTGCATGCTATGAGCGTCAAACGCACCTGTCGAGCATGAATGTGCAGAAATCTGCAACTCACCTCACCCCGGCGTGGCAGCCAGGTCGGGCGCATGTAGCCGTAGCCGCGTGACATGCGTTTCATCGCCGTCGATTACCTCGATCCGCCAGCCGCTGGGGTGTTCGAGCACGCGGCCCACTTCGGGCACCTGCTCGGCCAGGACGAAGGCCACGCCGCCCAGCGTATCGACCGATTCTTCCACTTCGACGATCGCGGGCGAGACCTGCCGTGCGACATCCTCGAGCTCGGCACGCGCGTCGCAATCCCACATGCCGCCGCCGATATCGACGATCCACTGCTCGGGCGCATCGTCATGCTCGTCCTCGATTTCGCCGACGATTTCCTCGACCAGATCCTCGATCGTGATGAGGCCGTCGGTGCCCGAGAATTCATCGACCACGATGGCCAGATGCATGCGCTGCGCGCGCATGTCGGCCAGCACGTCGAGCGCGTTGCGGGTCTGCGGGACGTAGAGCGGCTGCCGCAGCAGCACCGTCCAGTCGCCCGGCGGGGTCTCGCCGCGCGCGAGGATGGTGAAGACATCCTTGATGTGGATCATGCCGATCACATCGTCGAGCTGCTCGCGATAAACCGGCATGCGCGAATGGCCGTGTTCGGCGAAGGTCTCGACGAGCTGGTCCCAGCTCGCCGTGGCCTCGATCGCGATGATCTGGCCGCGCGGTACCGCGACATCGTCGGCGTCGTGCTCGGAAAAATGCAGGAGGTTGCGCAGCATCTGGCGTTCAACCAGCGACAGGTCGCCCGTGCCGCTGTGTTCGGGCGTATCCTCGCCGTTCTCGTCCTCGTGCTCGTCGATCGCGTCTTCGAGCTGCGCACGCAGCGAGCGTTCGCCGTGATCGGGGTCGAAGAATTTCCGGATAGCGAGGATCAGCCCGCTGCTACTCTCCGCGTCTCCCGCGGGTGATGAAGAATCGGGCATGGCCCTACCAGTGTACTCCAGTCAATTGCGGTCCCCATATGGGTCGCCGATACCCAGTTTTGCAAGCGTTGCGATTTCCAACGCCTCCATTGCCTCGGCCTGTACGTCCGAATCGACGTGATCGTGCCCGGCAAGGTGTAACAAACCGTGTATGAGCAGGTGCGTCGCATGCGTTTCCAGCGGCACCCCCTTCTCCGCTGCCTCGCGCGCGCAGGTGCCGGCGGCCAGCGCAATGTCGCCGAGCATTTCGGGCGGCCCCTCGGGTGCAAGGTCGAGCAGGTCCTCGCGCTCGAGCATGGGGAACGACAGCACATTGGTCGGCTTGTCCTTGCCGCGCCATTCGCGGTTGAGCGCGTGCACTTCCTCATCCGAAGTAAACAGCACCGAAGCGGTCAGCCGCGGATTGTGCAGCGCGGGCTCGACAGTGCCCAGCGCCGCATGCGCGCGCACGGTCAGCGCATCCCACTCCACGTCCGCGGGCCAGCCGTCGATGTCGATGTCGAAATCCACCGTTCTAATCCTTCGTCATCCCCGCGCAGGCGGGGATCCCGCCTGTTTTGGGTCCCTCATGGCTCGATCAGGTCCACCGCCGCGCCAATAAATGCGCCGAAACTTCGGCACCGAAATTCGCGCCTGCCAGGTCGTCGATCGCATCGAACCACTTGGCGACCTCGTCCTTGTTCTTGGTCATGCGGTACAGATTGCACATCAGGCGTTGCCCACGACGAAGCAGGCCGCCGCGACCAGCGCCCCCGCCCAGCGGTTGGCGCGGAACCGGGCAAGCGGATTGCCGGCATCCTCGGCATCGAGCGTGGCGACCTGCCAGGTCAGATGTGCGGCAGCAGGCAACAGCGCCAAGAGCGCTACCCAATCCGCGCGATAGAGCCAGAAGGCCAGCGCCCACAGCGTGACCGCACCGGCATAGAACAGCGCCACCCCGCCCTGCACATGCCCGCCGAGACGCAGCGCGCTCGACCGAATGCCGACCAGCGCGTCGTCCTCGCGGTCCTGCAACGCATAGATCGTGTCATAGCCGATCACCCACAGCGCTGCGCCTGCATACATCGCGGCGAGCGCGTCCCAATTGTCGGCGCGCAGCTGCGTCCATCCGACCAAGAGCCCCCATGTGAAAACCAGTCCGAGCCAGGCTTGGGGCCACCAGGTGACCCGCTTCATGAAGGGATAAGCCGCGACCAGCGCGAGGCTGCCCAGTGCCACCCCCTGCGCCAGCGGGCGCAGTTGCAACAGCACCAGCAGCCCGGCTGCGCACAACGCCAGCAGCCATGCCCATGCGAGCTTCTTCGAGATACGCCCGCTGGCGACCGGGCGCGAAGCGGTGCGGGCGACTTTCCGGTCGAGCTCGGCATCGACGATATCGTTGTAGACGCAGCCCGCACCGCGCATCGCGATAGCCCCCAGCAGCAGCCACGCGAGCAGCCCCAGCTGCCAGCCCGCGCCGGTCAGCCACACGCCCCAGACGCAGGGCCAGAACAACAGCCACCAGCCGATCGGCCGGTCGAACCGCGCGAGTTGCGCCATGTCGCGCGGCAGTTGCGGGAGGCGCGCCACCAGCCCGCGGTGTTCGCTGTCGGGGACGACGGTTTCATTCATCGCGCCGGCCCTATCAATCTCGCCATCGCAGCGAAAGCCGGGATCGCCGTGGACCTTCTTTAGGAAAGCACCCCGATCCCGGCTTTCGCCCGAATGGCGGATGTGATTAGAGGAGCCATGCCCGCTACTCCCGCCTGGCCGCCCAAGAGCGCTCCGCGTCTGTTCGTCGAGCAGGAACTGTCGGCCGATACGCCGGTCAGAATCGAGGGAAATCAGGCGCATTACCTGTCGAAGGTCATGCGCGTCGCCCCCGGCGATGCGGTAATCCTGTGCGACGACATGACGGGTGAATGGGCCGCCGAAGTGATCGAAGCAGGCAAACGCCGCATCGTGCTGCAGCCGCGCGACCACCAGCGGCCGCGCGAAGCGGTGCCCGATTTCTGGCTGTGCCCGGCCTTGCTCAAGAAGGACCGCTTCGACCTCGTGCTCGAGAAAGCGACCGAATTGGGCGCGGCGCGGATTGCGCCGGTGCTTACGCGGCGCTGCGTGGCCGACAAGCTCAATGCCGAGCGGGCGGCCACGATCGTGACCGAGGCGGCCGAACAATGCGCACGCACCGCGCTGCCCGAAGTCGCGGTACCGACCCGGCTCGATGCCTTGCTGCGTGACTGGCCGCAGGATCGCCACCTGTTCTTCGCTGACGAGGAAGGCGGCGAGCCGGCCGCCGATGCCTTCTGCTATGCCGAGGGGCCCGCCGCGCTGCTGGTCGGCCCCGAGGGCGGGTTCGACGACGCCGAGCGCGCAGCCATCCGCGCGCATCCCGCATCGGTCGCGATCAGCCTCGGCCCCCGCATCCTGCGCGGCGAAACTGCGGCTATTGCCGGCATGGCGGTGTGGATGGCCGAAGCGGGCGACTGGCTGGACGCAGATTAATTTCCTTTTCACGCACGGCCGCCTTGCCTATCGCCACGCGCCATGAGCACGCGCGAGACATCGGGGGCACAGGACCCCATTATCGAAAGCCGCGACCAGCTGGTTGCCCCGATGCAGCGCGGCGAAAAGCCGAAGGCCGACTGGCGGATCGGTACCGAGCACGAAAAACTGGTCTATGGCAGCAAGGACCACCGCGCGCTGTCCTATGAAGAAGAAGGCGGCATCCGCGACATCCTGCTGTCGCTGCGCGAGTTCGGCTGGGAGCCGATCGAGGAAGGCGGCAAGGTCATTGCCATGCGCGGTTCTGACGGAACCGTCAGCCTCGAGCCCGCGGGCCAGCTCGAGCTGTCGGGCGCGCCGCTGGAAAACCTGCACGATACCTGCGCCGAGACCGGCCGCCACCTCGCGCAGGTGAAGGAAATCGGCGAACGGTGCGGGGTTGGCTTCCTTGGCCTCGGCATGTGGCCCGACAAGACCCGCGAGGAACTGCCGGTCATGCCCAAGGGCCGCTACGACATCATGATGCGGCACATGCCCAAAGTGGGCAACCTGGGCCTCGACATGATGCTGCGCACCTGTACCATCCAGGTCAATCTCGACTATTCGAGCGAGGCCGACATGGCGCAGAAGTTCCGCACTGGGCTGGCCTTGCAACCGCTGGCCACCGCGCTGTTTGCCAACTCCCCCTTCACCGAAGGGAAACCCAACGGTTACCTGTCCTATCGCAGCCATATCTGGAGCGATACCGATCCGCACCGGACCGGCATGCTGCCCTTCGTCTTCGAAGACGGCTTCGGCTATGAACGCTGGGTCGACTACATGCTCGACGTGCCGATGTATTTCGTCTTCCGCGACGGCAAGTATCTCGATGCCGCCGGCCTCGGCTTCCGCGATTTTCTCGACGGGAAACTGGAAATCCTGCCCGGCGAAAAGCCCACCGAAAGCGATTGGTGGGACCATCTGTCCACCGCCTTCCCCGAAGTGCGGCTGAAGAGTTTTCTCGAGATGCGCGGCGCCGATGGCGGTCCGTGGAGCCGGATCTGCGCGCTGCCCGCCTTCTGGGTCGGCCTGCTTTACGACCAGTCCGCGCTCGATGCCTCGTGGGACCTGATCAAGCACTGGACGATGGAAGAGCGCGAGGAACTGCGCAACGCGGTGCCGCGGCTCGCGCTCGATGCGCCCATCCCCGGTGGCGGCAAGCTGCACGATCTGGCGAGGGAAGTAATGGCAATCGCCCGTGCGGGACTCGCCGCGCGGGGCCGTCTCAATTCATCGGGCGACAACGAGACCGGCTTCCTCGAAACGCTCGACGAAATCGTGGCCACGGGCAAGGTTCCGGCGCAGGTCATGCTCGACCGCTATAACGGCGAATGGGGCGGCGATATCGACCGCATCTACAAGTACAGCTTCTGAGAAGCGTGGGAGAACAGCGATGATCCAGATCAACGGTACAATCAGGCTGGGACGCTCGATCGATGCTGCCACGCGCAAGGCGATCGTCGAAATGGTCCGCGCCAGCCGCGCCGAGGACGGCTGCATCGACTATGCCTTTGCCAGCGACCTCGCCGATCCCGACACGCTGATCCTGTTCGAACGCTGGCGCGACCAGGCGGCGCTCGATGCGCATGGCAAGTCCGACCACATGGCAGCGTTTCAGGAGTTCATGGGGGCGAACCCGCCCGAGGCCAGCGATCTGCGCATATACGACACCGACGAGGGACAGCCGCTGCGCTGATTACTCCGCCGGTTGCGGCGCGATTGCGGGCTGCGGCCTGACCCGGTTCCATATCCGCGTCAGCGGCGCGGTGAGCAGCCCGTTCTGCGCCATCCATGCGTGGTATTCGCGGTATTTGGGATCCTCGGCCAGCAGGTGGGCTTCCTCGGTCTTGGCGCGCCAGAAATAGATCGCGTTGACCACCACAAGGAAGAAGCTGTTGCGGATTGCATCGACCGGCGAGCCGCTGGTCACGAGGAAGGGCAGGACCGCGGCCCACCAGAACAGGTTCTTCGACACATAGGCCGGGTGGCGGGTGAACCGATACGGGCCATTGGTCAGCACCCCGCGATAGGTGAGGTTGGAAAACCGCAGGCCGAAGGCGAAGGTCGCCCATGCGTAGACCCCGGTGAGCGCGACCAGCAGGGCGCCCCATAGCGCCAGCAGCGTGTCGTTCCCGGCCATCCAGTGTACCCAACCCGCGGTGTTCTGTTCGTAATTGATCGCCCGGCCATTGCCGAGGATGCCCCAGACGATCGGCGGATAGCAGATCAGCGCCGCCACCCAGCCCGCCAGCAGCGGGTTGCCCGAGCGGATATGCGCGTCGAGCGGGCGCATGGTGACGATATAGCCCACCGTCCCGATCATGACATCGATCATGAACATCGCCTCGATAATGGTCAGCGCGATGCGTTCGGGACGCGCGGCAACTTCGCCGAAATCGGCCGTCACGATGGTATGGAAGGCAAAGGGCACGATCGAGACCATGAAGGCCGTGAAGAAGGCCTTGATGATCCATACGCGCCAGTGACTGAGGACTTCTCGCGCGTCCCAGCCGGGACGCAGCAACAGCATGGCGCCGAAGTGCCAGGCATGATCGCGCGGCTCGACCAGCGCCCTGTCGAGCCACGGGACATAGAGCAGCGAGAGTACGACCAGCGGAAAGGCCGCGTAGGCCAGGACCTGCATCGAGAAGAGATATTGCCCGTCCCAGTACCAGCGGCACAGACAATAGAGGCCAGCGATGATTGCCCAGGTCGCCCACAGGCCGGCCAGCTTTACCCAGGTCACCGCGCGGTCGGGCTCGCGGCGTGCGGGCAGCGACCAGTCGAGACCCGTCGAGGGTCGCAAATGCACCTTTTCGACGAAGATCGACCACGCCGCCATGGGCAGCGCTGCGGCCAGCAGGCCGACCAGCGCCGAGCTGCGCCCGCCCAGCGTATCGCGCGGGACCGCCCAGTCGAAGGTTTCGGCGATCGCCGGAAAGGCGCGCGCGAAAGCGACCCAGGCCAGCAGCCCGGCGAGGCCAACAAGCCCCACGGCCGCGGAGACATCGCTCTTCGGCCGCGCGGCGGGTGCTGTTGCAGGCGCGCTCATGACCTCCCCTCGTTAGCCCGGAATGGTTAACAGGCGGGTCATGCTAGCACGACGATCAGCGGAACGCAGTGATCCGGCCGCTGTCGTCGAGAATGTAAAGCGTGTTATTCGCTACGATCGGGGCCAGCGAAACCGGCTCGTCGAGGTCGGTGAACAGGCTGGCCGAACCTTCCGCACTGCTGATGCGGTAGACTTCGCCTTCCGAGCTGACCGCCCACAGATTGTTCCCGGCAAGCACCGGTCCCGACCAGAAGATCGGGCCCTTCTTGTCCTTCTCGTCGCGCCAGCGCGGCAGTTGGGTCAGCCAGCGTACCTTGCCGGTCGAACGGGCGATGGCGAGCAGGCGCGCATCGTCGGTCAGCGTGAAGATCCACTCGCCCGCGATTGCCGGAGTGGAAATGCCTGCGAGGTTGAGTTCCCAGATCCGCTGCCCGGTCACCAGTTCGTAAGCCGCCATGCGGCCGCCCTGCCCCAGCGCGTAAACGCGGCCATTGTCGATGATCGGGTCGGCATCGATATCGGTCAGCGAACCGACCTGCGTCGAGATCGAGGTCAGCGCGAGCGCATCGGCCCACAGCGTCCGGCCATTTTCGTACCGGTGCGCGATCAGTTCGCCCGAACTGTAGCCCGCGATCACCGTGCCCTGCGCGGCGGCAGGCGCGGCCACGCCGAACACGCCGGCCTGCGTCGAGGAACCGGTGTCCTGCCACAGTACCGATCCATCGGCGGCATCAAGCGCGAAAATCTGGTCGTCCTGTGTCATCACGAAGACCGAGCCGAACGCCACCGTGGGCGATCCGCGCAGCGGGCCCGAGGGGCGCACCTTCCACACCACCGATCCGCTTGCCGCGTCGAGCGCGGCCACATCGCCCACGCCGTCGGTCATGTAGACCTTGCCGTCGGCATAGCTGACGCCGCCGCCGAAAGCAGAATCCCTCAGCGCGCTCTCGACGCCGGGGTTGTAGCTCCAGCGCGCCGCGCCGGTCGCCGCGTCGAAGGCCGACACCACGCCGTCGCTGCCGACCGCGAACAGCATGCCGCCGCCGACGACCGGTGCCGCGCCGAAACGGCGGCGCTGGCTGGCGCCTTCGATATCGACGGTAAAGGCACGCGACGGGTCGCTCGCCAAGGCCAGATGGCCATAGGACTTGCCCGCATTGCCGCCCGCCTGCGCCCAGCTGTCATTGACCTGCGCCGGGGGCAGGACGATCGACACGGTGGCCAGCGCCGGGTCGACCTTGGCGCCGGTCTCGATCCGCGACAGGATCGGCTGGCGATCGCCCAGCGTGGGGGTGACCTTCTTGTCGCCGCCGCCGAACAGGCCGCCGCTGCAGGCACCCAGCGCGAGTGCCAGGGCAGCGGCGCATGCCGTACGCGATAGGATTGTGCGGTTCATCTGTGTCCTCGTTCCGTATCTGGTGGCGGGCCGCAGCCTGCCCTATTCGGTTGCGACCGCGGCGTCTTCACCTGCGGCACTTTCGCGTTCGACCCCTTGCTCTGCGAGCAGCGCTTCGACGTCCTCGATCGCATCGACACCGAGCACGCCAGCCATCTGGCGGGCGCGCGACCGCACGCTTTCGGGCGCGGTCTGATCCTTGGCGATCTGCGCGAACAGGGCACCGGCTTCGGCGCGCTTGTCCTGATCGAGATAGGCATGTGCGACCAGCTCGCCAGCGCTGGCGAAATACGGCTTGCCGGGGGTCGCCAGCGGCTTGAGCGCAGCGACGATGTCGGCGCTGTCCATCGCGTCGTAATTGAGCGCCACGTCGCGCAACCGCGCAAGGTCGCGCATGGCGGGCGCCGCACCGTCGTCGGCGGCGATCTGCTTGAATAGCGCCGAGGCCTCGTCGTTATCGCCGCGCTGTTCGGCAATGCCTGCACGCATCAGCTTGGCTGCAACCGCCGCGCCGCTGCCTTCGCCCGCGGCGAGTTCCTCGAGGCGGTCATAACCGCTGTCGAGATTGCCCGCCTGGATCTGGTCGAGCGCGCCGACCAGCGTTTCGGAATCGCGTTCCATCGCGGCTTCCTGACGGCTGTCCCAGTAGAGATATCCGGCGAACGCCACCAGCGCGAGGATGATCAGGCCCAGCAGGGGCTTGCCCCACCGGTCGAGGAACGCCTGGGCGTCGCTCTGGCGCACGGCGTCGTCGACTTCGCGCAGCAGCGCTTCCTGCTGTGCGCTTTCCTGCTTGGCGCGTTTTTCTTCGCGGGACAGTTCGTTCTTGGGTGTCAGGGCCACAGCGGCGGGCTCCATCTGGAAAGGGGTCGGTTTGCGCGGCTCTTTACGGACAGGCGCGGACAAGGGCAATGGTCGGGACTGCCTGTCCCCGCCCGCGTGAACGGCGGCTTAAAGCGCCTAGAGCTCAAGGCCCATCGCGCTCGAATAGAGGCGGCGATAGGTCGCGACCATCTTGGCTTCGTCGAACTGCGCCACTGCCTTGGCGCGGTTGGCTTCACCGACCTCGCGGCGCAGGTCCTTCGACACCGCCAGCTGGACCAGCGCCATGCGCAATTCCTCTTCATTGCCCGGCGGCGCGATGAATTCCGCATTAGCCTCGGACACCATGTCGGCAATGTCGCCCACTGCAGGCGCGACCACCGGCAGGCCCGCGGCCATCGCCTCGACCACCGACAGCGGGAACTGCTCGGAATCGCTCGACAGCGCGAAGATGTCGAACAGGCCGATGACCCGCGCCGGATCGCTTACCGGCCCGGGCACATGGACCCTGTGGTTGATCCTCAACCGATCGGCTTCGGCCAGGATCGCATCGCGCGACTCGCCCTCGCCCAGAATCACCAATTGCCAGTTTTCGGGCAGATCGTTGAACACCCGTACCAGCCGCGGCAGGTTCTTGACCGTTCGCAGCCCCGCCAGCGTGCCCACCCAGTGTTCGCCCGGATGCTTGATCAGCCGCAGTGCATCCTTCTTCGGACGCATGGCGAACCCCTTGGTATCGATGCCATTGGGAATGCGTTTCACCCGGCCCAGCGGTTGCTGCCAGTCGACCAGCGCGATTTCCTCGAGCCGTTCGGAAGGAACGACGAGCCCCGATGCACGTCCCAGCGCGATCCGGCGGAACCAGGTGCGGCTGGTTTTCAGTTTCTTCAGCTCGCTTTCGTCGAAGCCGTCCTCGTGATGGATCAGCGGCGGCAGGCTATGCACATCCTTGAACAATGTGTGCGCCATCACCGCATCCATCGCGCCCCAATTGTAGGTGCAGACCAGATCATAGCCCTTCATCGCCCGGGCGATCTTCTGCAGGCGGCCCGGCAGGGGCCAGCCTTTCAGGCTGGGGAATTCCGGCTGGATGCGCACATCGCATCCCTTCGCGATCCGTGCGGCCGCGCCCAGCTGCGCAGGTTCGGCGGAAACGATCGTGTGCCGTGCCTTGGCAGCAAAGGCATTGATCAGCTGGACGGTGCGCAATTCCTTCCCGCCCGGGGCGAAGGTCGAGTGCAGATGGAGGATGTGCGGCACCACGCCGCGGCGCGCCCGGTTCATGCGAGGCGGGCCAGCAATGCATCCACCACGGCGCGCGCCTCGGGCTCATCGAGCGTGGGTGCGTGGCCGACCCCTGGCACCGTGGCCGCGATTGCCTGCGGGGCCCGCTGCTGCATGGCGGCGAAGGCCTGCGCCGACAGCAATTGCGACAATTCGCCGCGCAGCAGCGCGAGCGGCTTTTGCGCCAGCCGGTCGTAGGCCGGCCAGAGATCGGGCGGGACCGCCGCATCGTCCGCCGCGAGGATCGGTTCGGCGATCTTCATGTCGTAATCGAATGCGATCCGGCCGTTGTTGCACAGCGTCAGCGTGCGCTTGGCCATCGCGATCCATTCCTGCGTGCCATAGCCCGGAAAGGCGGGCCCGTGCACTTCCTCGAGCGCGCGCGCGGCATGCATCCAGGTGGGGAAGCTGCGGCCCTGCCCGATATAGGACTTGATCGCATCGAGCCCCGCGGTCTCGATAACGGGCCCGACATCGTTCAGCAGCGTGCCCGCGATCCGATCGGGTTGCTGGGCTGCCAGCGCCAGCGTGATGAGCCCGCCCATCGAGGTGCCGACCGACACGAAACGATCGATCGCCTCGGCCTCGAGCAGCGCCAGCAGGTCGGCGGTGTATGTCGGGATCTGGTAGCTGGCCGGTTCCTCGGCGTAATCGCTGTCGCCGCGTCCGCGCATCGTCGGCACCAGCACGCGCCAGCCCTGCGCCGCGATATGCGGGGCCAGGTCCTCGAAATCGCGCGCATTGCGGGTCAGCCCGTGGAGGCAGATTACCGGCGGACGCCCGGTAGCGCTGCCGTAGTCACGGAAGCGGAGGGTGAGGCCGTCGGGGCTCTGCCAGTGACGGTCGGTGTAGCTGTTATCCATATGGGGCGGAGAAAACCTTGGTCGCTTGGCGTTGGTGCCCTTGTATCGGGCCGACATGCCGCCCACTATCGCTGGATGCGCGCCGAACCGCAAGCCGCGAGCTATCGCCCCGACACGCCGATCGAAACGCTGGCCGACTGGATCGGCGATGCAGTCGAACCGGCGGATTTCCCGAAGACCGAACTGCGTTTCCGCAACGAGCGGTATGCCGCGACCGTGGGACTGGACGACTTGTCCGACGCCGAGTGGCTCCGCCATTTCGGCCGGTTCAAACCGCTGGCCGGCAACTTGCCGCAGCCGCTGGCGCTGCGTTATCACGGCCACCAGTTCCGCGTGTACAACCCCGAGATCGGCGACGGCCGCGGCTTCCTATACGCGCAGCTGCGTGATGCCGATGGCCGGTTGCTCGACCTGGGCACCAAGGGTTCGGGGCAGACGCCGTGGAGCCGCCGGGGCGATGGCCGGTTGACGCTGAAGGGCGCGGTCCGCGAAATCCTTGCCACCGAGATGCTCGAAGCGCTGGGGGTCTACACTTCGAAAACCTTCAGCGTGGTCGAGACCGGCGAGGCACTGACCCGCGGCGACGAACCCAGCCCCACCCGCTCGGCAGTGATGACGCGGCTGAGCCATGGCCACATCCGGATCGGCACTTTCCAGCGGTTGCTCGCCCTCGAAGAGCGCGCCCACATGGCGCAGCTGGTCGACTACTGCCTGGCGCAATTCCCCGGCCCGCCACCGCCTGAAGACGCCCCGGGACGCGAGGACCAGGCAGTGCGGCTGATGCATCTGGTGGTCGAACGGCTGGCAGATCTCGCCGCCAGCTGGATGGTCGCGGGCTTTGTCCACGGCGTGCTCAACACCGACAACATGAACATCTCTGGCGAGAGCTTCGACTACGGCCCGTGGCGTTTCCTGCCGCGATGGGATCCGGGCTTCACTGCGGCCTATTTCGACCACCAGGGCCTTTACGCCTTCGGCCGCCAGCCCGAGGCGCTGCACTGGAACTGCGGCCAGCTGGCGGTGGCCTTGCGGCTGCTTGCCGATGCGCCGCCGCTGATTGCCGCGATGGAACGCTTCGGCCCGCTCTACATGGAAGCGATCGGGCGGCGCTGGTGCTGGAGGCTGGGCGTCGCCAGCCGCGGACCCGAGGCCGACGGCCGCCTCGTCGCGGCCTGCGAAAAGGCGCTGAGCGACAGCGGTACCGCGCCCGATGCGTTCTTTTTCGCGCACCGCGGCGGCCGCGGGGCCGAGGGATCGCTGGCCGAAGCGTTCGCAGGCTATGAGCCGGTCGCTGGCGCGCACCCCTACTGGAATGGCGGCGGTCCGCAATCGATGCTGATCGAGGAAGTCGAGACCATCTGGGCAGCCATCGCCGAAAACGACGACTGGCAACCGCTGGCCGACAAGGTGGCCGCGCTGCGCGAAATGGGCGCCGCGCATGGTCCGCCCCCGCAACCCGCAGGGCATCGCCCGGCCGAGAGTGCAACTTGAATTGACGCAGCGCCCGCAACCTCCCACCTAGGGCACATTCCGAGGCGCAGAACAGGATAAGCATACGCCATGACGACCGAACTGGTCTCAACCGAACCCGCGACCGGCAAGGAAATCTGGCGCGGCCAGGCGGGCAATGTCGACGAGACGATCGAGCGCGCGCGCAAGGCGCTGCGGCAATGGTCGCGCGAACCGTTGGGCCGCAGGATCGAATTCGTGCGCCGTTTCGCCAATGAAGTCCGCAAGCACGGCGATGCCTTCGCCGAGCTGATCGCGCGCGAGACCGGCAAGCCGCTGTGGGAAGCGCGCACCGAGGTCGAAGCGGTCATCGGCAAGGTCGAGATCTCGATCACCGCCTATGCCGAGCGCACCGGGCAGAAAAAGCTCAACAGCGCGCTGCAGGGCACTGCCGCGCTGCGCCACAAGCCGCATGGAGTGATGGCCGTGCTGGGGCCGTACAATTTCCCCGCCCACCTGCCCAACGGCCACATCGTGCCCGCGCTGATCGCAGGCAATGTGGTGATCTTCAAGCCGAGCGAGAAAACCCCGGCAGTGGGCGAATTCCTCACCCGCTGCTTTCATGAGGCCAAGGTGCCCGAAGGCGTGGTGCAATGCATCCACGGCGGGGCCGAGGTCGGGCAGGCCCTGGTCGAGCACTGGATGGTCGATGGCGTGCTGTTCACCGGTTCGGCACGCGCGGGCATCGCTATCAACCGCAAGCTGGCCGCCGATCCGGGCAAGATCGTCGCGCTGGAGATGGGCGGCAACAACCCCATCGTCATGCTCGATACGCCCAAGATCGAGGATGCGGCGGCAACGATCGTCCAGTCCGCCTTCACCACCGCCGGCCAGCGCTGCACCGCAGCGCGCCGGCTGATCGTGGTCGATTCGATGTTCGACAAGATCGTGCCCGCGGTAAAGGCGCTGACCGAGAAGCTGATCGTCGACGAGCCTTTTGCCGAACCCCAGCCCTTCATGGGCTGCGTGATCGACAATTCCACCGCCGACCTGCTGTCCGAAAGCTTCGTTGCGCTGATGAGCCGGGGCGGCACGCCGATCATGCACATGAAGCGGCGCGACGAATCGCTGCCCTTCCTGTCACCCGCGATCCTCGACGCGACCGAGATCCACGACCGGCCCGACATCGAATTGTTCGGCCCGTTGCTGCAGGTGATCCGCGTGCCCGATTTCGACGCGGCGATCTATGAAGCGAACAATACGCGCTACGGCCTTTCGGCCTCGCTGATCGGCGGCAAGCCTGCCGATTTCGAGCATTTCTGGACCGAGATCCGCGCCGGCATCGTCAATTGGAACCGCCCCACCAACGGGGCATCCTCATCCGCACCGTTCGGCGGCGTCGGCCTGTCAGGCAACCACCGGCCCGCGGCGTTCTATGCGGCGGACTATTGCGCCTATCCGGTCGCCAGCAACGAGATGGAGCAACCCCGTGCGAGCATCGGGGTCGGTATCCGGGAAAGCTGACCGCGCTGCGGTCAGTCGGTGGTGACGAGGTCGATCTCGGTCACGCCCTGCGGCAGCCGTCGCGCATAGACCACATAGGCCGAACGCCCCTTGGTCCCGCTGAGTATGTTGTCTCCCGCGCTCTTGGTGTGTTCGGCATTGTAGCCGGCGGCGCGTGCGCGCGTGTAGTAGAAGGCAAGCACTTCCTCGAGCGCGACCGGCGTCAGGAAGGACACCACGCGCAGCGCGCACTGGCCTTCGTCGGTTCCGGCCGCTTCCTGCGTGTTGCCGCGCGGATAGACGGGAAAGGCGGCGGGCAGCTTGGCCGCCCAGGCAGAGGTGTAGTCGACCTTCTCGCCGCAATTCTCGCCGCCCGGCGAAACCGCGGCGCGGGCAGCGGCGACCATTGCCGCGCTCGGTGCATTGTCGTCGCCCAGCGTCTTGGCGGTCGGCGGCGAAACCAGTTCGCTGCGCCCGCCTACCAGTTCGGCGGCGCGGCTGCGCGCAGCCTCGATCGCGCGGGGCGACTTGTCGATATTGGGGATCGCGGCATTGCCGGTGCCCGACAGCGCGGCATTGGCTTCGTTCCGTCCGGCCAGATCGGGATCGGACGATAGCTCGTCGTTCAGCGCCTGTTCGCTCGCCGGGTCCATGGCGTCGCCTGCCGCCTCATCCTCGTTCCTGTCACCACAACTAGCCAAAAGGGCAACAGGAACGAGAGAGACGAGCAGGCGACGGTTCATCGATAGACCTCAACTTGGGAACGCGACTGTCCTACGCAGCAAGTGCCGCACTTTGCCAGCCGACCGGAGGCGCTGCACCATAGCGGGACATGCCGGCTTGAAAAGCTAAAGGGCGCCGCCCGCCTCCCCGCAAGGGAAGGACAGACGACGCCCGCACGACCCGGTGGCGAGCCGCGCTGTCCGGCCGTGGGTGGGCACGGCCGAAACGCAAATTCACATCAGCCGCAGCGGGTCTGCGAACGGTCGATCGACCGGCCGAGCAGTGCGCCCGCCGCCCCGCCGAGGATGGCGCCAAGCGTGCGATCGCCACCTTGGCCTGCGACTTCATGGCCCAGCAGTGCGCCGACGCCCGCGCCGACCAGCAGGCCGGTGGTGCCATTGTCGCGCTTGCAGTAATAACGCCCGTCGTTTCCGCGCCAGACGCGGGTGTTGGCGCGGACCGGCTGGCCGTAGCCGCGATCGTAACCCATGTAATAGGGACGCGACTGGCCGCCGCGATAGTCACCCCCGCCCCGGTAATCACGGTAATCGCGGTAATCGCGATCCCGGTCGTGCCGATGCCCGCGCTGCCGCTTGTGATCGAAGGTCAAGTCTCCGGTAACCGCTGCGTGCGCGCCGCTGTTGGTGTGCATCGCCGGCGCCGCACTGGCCGGCATGGCGAAGGCGAGGCCTGCCGCGGCGATGGCCATCGAAGCATTCCGGAAAGACTTGAGCATAGTTTATTCCTTTCTGAGCGCAGAGGCAGGAGGGGAGGCCCTGCGATGCCGTTAAGCTTTAGGCCGCCAAACCTGAACCGTATGCAACCACGCCGTCAGCTTTCGAAAAATCCGGCAGGCCGACGCTTCCGCGTCGACGAATTGCCGCTTGCGGGCGTGTTCGCGGGGGCCTAGCGCGCGAAAATGAACGCCAGCGCCCCACCCCAGACCGACCGCACGGGCCTTGCCGCGGCGTTCAGCGCCTATGTCATCTGGGGCTTCCTGCCACTCTACCTGATCCTTGTCCGCAGCGTCCCGGCGTTCGAATTCGTCGGCTGGCGAATCATCTGGACCATGCCGCTGTGCCTGCTGATCGTGCTCGCCCGCCGTCAGGGCCCCGACCTGCGCGCCGCGCTGGCCAATCGCCGGACGCTCGGCCTGCTGGCGCTGAGCGCGACGCTGATCGCGGTGAACTGGGTGGTCTATGTCTGGGCGATTCAGAACGGGCAGGTCTATGCCGCCAGCCTCGGCTATTACATCAACCCGCTGGTCAACGTGCTGCTGGGCACCGTATTGCTCGGCGAGAAGCTCTCGCGCCCGCAATGGGCCGCGGCGGGGCTTGCCGGGATCGGTGTTTCCCTGCTGGCCGCGGGCGCGCTCACCACGCTGTGGATCAGCCTGACGCTGGCGTTGAGCTTCGGGTCCTACGGGCTCATCCGCAAACAACTCGACGTCGGTTCGGTCCCCGGGCTGACGATCGAATCGGCGCTGCTGTTGCTGCCATCGCTCGCGGTCGCATGGTATTACGCGCAGACGCAGGGATCGTCCTTCGCCGTTTCGACCGAACTCAGCCTGGCGATCATGGCCGGCGGCGTGGTGACCGCCTTCCCCCTGCTGCTGTTCGCGATTGCCGCGCGCAAGCTACCCTATTCGATGCTCGGCTTCATCCAGTTCCTCGCTCCCAGCATCGTTTTCGTTCTGGGACTGACCGTGTTCGGCGAAGAGCTGAAGCCCGTCCAGGCCGCCTGCTTTGCCTGCATCTGGGCGGCCGCAGCGATTTTCGTGTGGGACCTCGTCGCGCGGACTAGGAAGCCAGCCGCCAGCTGAGCGTCTCGCCCGCGTGGAAGGGCACGATCCGCGCCTCGCCGCCATCGACTTCCGCCGGCACTTCCACCCGCGCCTTTTCCAGCGTGATCCGCTCTTCGTTCGGTGCGAGGCCGTAGAAAGCGGGGCCGTTGAGGCTGGCGAAGGCTTCGAAATGGTCGAGCGCGCCCTCGTCCTCGAACACCTGGACATAGCTTTCCAGCGCAAAGGGCGCGTTGAAGATGCCAGCGCAGCCGCAGGCGGTTTCCTTGGTATGCCGGTGGTGCGGCGCACTGTCGGTGCCGAGGAAATACTTGGCCGATCCGCTGGTCGCCGCGCCGCGCAGCGCCAGCCGGTGCTGTTCGCGCTTGGCCACCGGGAGGCAATAGAGATGCGGGCGAATGCCGCCGACGAGGATATCGTTGCGGTTGATCTGCAGGTGCTGCGGGGTGATCGTCGCCGCGACATTGGGACCCGCGCTTTCCACGAAGCCGACCGCCTGCATGGTGGTGATATGCTCGAAGATCACGCGCAGCATAGGCAGCCGATCGACCAGCGGCTGCAGCACGCGGTCGATGAACACCGCCTCGCGGTCGAAGATGTCGATATCGGGCGTGGTCACTTCGCCATGGACGCACAGCGGCATGCCGATATCGGCCATGCGTTCGAGCACGCCCATGATGTTGGCGACGTCGGTAACGCCGTGCGCGGAATTGGTGGTGGCGCCGGCGGGATAGAGCTTGGCCGCGGTCAGCACGCCGTCGGCATGGCCTGCGGCGAGATCGTCCGCGTCGCTCTCGTCGGTCAGGTAAGCGGTCATCAGCGGAGTGAAATCCAGGCCCGCGGGCACTGCGGCTAGGATCCGGTCGCGATAGGCTGCGGCAAGCGCGGTGGTGGTCACCGGCGGCGCAAGATTGGGCATCACGATGGCGCGGGCGAACTGGCGCGCGGTCTGCGGGACCACGGCGCGCATCGTGTCACCATCGCGGAAATGCAGATGCCAGTCGTCGGGGCGGCGGATTGTCAACGATTCGACCATGTGGTTGCCTATGGCGTCGGGCGGCCTATCTGTCACCCATGACTGCCACCCGCCTGTTCGACCGAGCCATCGTCCGCCTTACCAGCGAAGACCCCGACGAAGATGTCATTGCCTTCCTGCAGGGACTGGTGACGAATGATGTCACGGGGACCCTGCCCGCCTATGCCGGCCTGCTGACGCCGCAGGGCAAGACGCTGTTCGATTTCCTCGTATGGCCCGGCGCCGCCGGGGAAGTGCTAATCGATTGCGAAGCCGAGGCGGCCGAGGATCTGGCCAAGCGGCTGTCGCTCTACCGCCTGCGCCGCAAGATCGCGATCGCGGTCGATGCAGGCGTGGCCGTGCACTGGCAGGCTGAGATGGGCGATGGCGGTGCTGCCGACCCGCGACTGGCCGCGCTCGGGCAGCGCTGGCTGGCGCCAGTTGCCGACAGCGATGAAGCAGCGGACGCCGACTGGCGGGCGCACCGCCTCGCGCTGGGCGTGCCCGAAGGCCGGGCCGAACTGGGCGACATCCTGTGGCTGGAAACCAACGCCGCCGAACTGCACGGCGTCAGCTTCGGCAAGGGCTGCTATATCGGGCAGGAGAACACCGCCCGGATGAATTGGCGCAGCAAGGTCAACCGGCGGCTGGTGGTAGTCCCGCTCGAGCGTTCCGACGACAAGCGGCGCAAGGCGGATTACCCCGATCTCAGCCTGGCGGTGGACCATCTGCGGGTGGATGCAATCGACGCGGACAGCGCACCGGAATGGATGCGCGACGCGCTCAGCCCTGCGGCAGAGTGATATCCATCGACCGGGTGAGCATGCGCTCGGCCCGGTCGCGCGCGGCTGTTTCGGGAAGCCCGAGCGAGCGTGACAGCGCGGTGCCGATCAGCGCATCGCCCATGGCCATCAGCACCAGCGCCAATGTCTCTTCATGCACCTGCGTCGGGGCAGCGCCATGCGCGGCTTCCTCGGGCGCGATTTCATCGACCAGCTGATGGATGGTCTCGACGATCGGGGTCAGCGCGTCCTCGTTGCCGGTCAGGATCATCCAGCTGGCGAGTGCGCCAGCGCCTTCCTTGTCGAATGCGTCGAACGCCAGGTCGACCACCTCGCGCGGCGATCCGAGACCCGCGCGGCTCGCCCGGACCGCCTCGATGATCGTGTCGCACACCGTCTTGGCAAGATGGCCGGCCAACGCCTTCTGCAGGCCCGCCGCCGATCCGAAATGGTGTAGCAGATTGGCATGGGTGCGGCCGATGCGCGCGCCTACCGCCTTCAACGTCACCGATTGCGGCCCCGCTTCGATCAACAGCACGCGTGCCGCCTCGAGCGCTGCAAGTCGCGATTCCTCGGGCGATAGTCGTTTGCGCGTGGCCATTGACCGGTGCGGTAACCCATTGCGCAGGGCCGCGAAAGGCGTGACGCCAATTTATTGACAGCAATGTAAGTAGGCCTTACTTACATCAATGTCAGTTAATCCCGAGGAGCTTTTGATGAACGCCCCCGTTACGATCGATACCGACTTGCGTGACACCGCGCCGACCCCGGCCGATCTGACCATCACCGTGCGCGACGAGCGCTTCAATCGCGGCACCAGCCCGCGGCGCTGGTGGGCGGGCGAACCCTTCGGCACTGCCTGGCACAATGCCCTGTCGGCCACCTTCCCTCGCGGCGAAGCCTTCTTCATCGAGGCGGTCAAGGCGCATCGCGAAGGCGCCAATCCCAAGCTCGAGAGCGAGATCCGCGCCTTTGTGAAGCAGGAAATCAACCACACCCGCGAACATATCGCCTTCAATCGGCTGGCCGAGGACGCGGGCTACGACATCAAGACAATCGACGCGCGGGTGGCGGAATTGCTCGCGCTGACCAAGGGGCGCCCGGCTATCGCGAACTTGGCGGTGACCATGGCGCTCGAGCATTACACCGCGATGATGGCAGCCGAATTCCTCGCCAATCCGAAGCATTTCGCCGCCGCCGACAAGGAAGTGCGCGATATGTGGCGCTGGCATGCGGCCGAGGAGATCGAGCACAAGGGCGTCGCTTTCGACACCTGGAACCACGCCACCAAGGACTGGACCGCAGGCAAGCGCTGGCGCGTGCGCAGCCTCGTCATGCTCACGGTTACTGCGCGCTTTTTCAAGAACCGCTGGGCCGATGCGCTCGCTTTGCTCGAACAGGACGGTATCACCGGCTGGAAGGCGAAGTGGGGCCTGTTCAAATATCTCACCGTCAGCCCGGGCATCGTGCGCCGGATCTTCCCCGCGTGGCTGGCCTATTTCAAGCCGGGCTTCCACCCGTGGGATCATGACGACCGCGAGTTGATCAAGCTGTACGAAGGCGATTTCAGCGACGCGCTGATGCCCGCCGAGTAAGGCTTCGTAGCTGAACGAAGAAAGGCCCCGCAGGTACAGCGCCTGCGGGGCCTTTCTCTTGCCTGGCTTCAGGCGGCCTGCGGCCGCGCGCGGGCATCGGCGCGCAGGTCGAGGCTGAAGAGCTTGCAGGGTGCTTCGCCGCCCCGTGCACGGCTCGCACGGGGCGCGACCCGGCCGGTGGGCAGGAAGCCGATCTTGCGCAGCACGCGGCCCGATGCCGGATTGTCGACGAAATGCCCCGCCTCGATCCGCTGGTGGCCGAGAAGGCGCGCCACTTCGAGCGCGCCGCGGCCCGCTTCGCTGGCGTAGCCCTGGCCCCAATGGGGCCGTGCGATCCAATACCCGATCTCGGCATCTGCGCTGTCGCAGGGATCGATGCCGATGCAGCCGATCACTTCGGAGCCGCTGCCCGTGGGCAGGGTAACGAGGAAGACCGGATAGCGCGGGTCGTGCTGGCGCATGACGAATTCGCGGGCGTGTTTGGGGAGATAGGGCCACGGCGCGCTGGCAAGATTGCGGACGATCGCCTCATCGGCGATTCCGCCCAGCAGCGCTTCGGCATCTTCGGGCCATGCCGGCCGCAACAGCAGCCGTTTGGTCACATGGAACATAGGTAATCTCCCCTTCGGTCCACGCTCCGGGCTCCTAGGCCGGACGCGTGACAATTGCGTGATGGCGAAAGAAAATTTCGCCGCGAAATCGAAGAAGGAGAAACGACAAGAGGGAGACGGGTCGGCCCCATCTCCCTCTTCGGTTGCCGGATCGTGGACCCGGCTGGGACCGTCCCGTTTGGACGATCCCGTTATCGGAGCGTCCGGTTTACTCGGCGGCTTCGGCCATCATGTCGACCGAGACGAACTGGCGGTCGAGCTTGCCCTTGTGGAAGCGGACTTTGCCGTCGGTAAGCGCGAACAGGGTGTGATCCTTGCCCATGCCGACATTGCTGCCCGGATAGTACTTGGTGCCGCGCTGACGCACGATAATGTTGCCGGCGATGACGTTCTCGCTGCCGAACTTCTTCACACCAAGGCGACGACCGGCCGAATCACGACCGTTACGCGACGAACCGCCTGCTTTTTTATGTGCCATCGTCCGCGCTCCTTACTTCTTGGCTTCAGTCGTCTTGGCAGCGGCCTTCTTGGGCGCAGCCTTCTTGGCAGGAGCCTTGTCTTCCGCGGCATCGGCCTTGGGAGCGGCTTCCTTCTTCGGCGCGGCCTTTTTGGCCGAACCGGCACCGACGTCGGTGATCCGCAGCAGCGTCATCTGCTGGCGGTGACCGTTCTTGCGGCGATAGTTGTGACGGCGACGCTTCTTGAAAACGATCACCTTTTCGCTCTTGGCCTGTGCGATGATCTCCGCCGAAACGGTAACCTTGCCGGCATCCGAAAGCGAATCGCCTTCGCCTGCGAGCAGGACGTCGCCCAGCGTGATGGTATCGCCGGCTTCGCCAGCCAGCTTCTCAACCGCGATCTTGTCTCCGGCGGCAACCCGGTACTGCTTGCCGCCCGTGCGCACTACTGCGAACATGGTGGTTATCTCTCGTTCAAATTGCTGTGCCGTGATCTTGCGATGCACGGCGCGCCCGTCAGGCTACATGAAGCAGCCCCGGAAAGAAGCGTGCCGTTAAGCGATAGGTTGCCGCAAGTCAACGCTCGCCGCGAGGAATTTTGCATCCCCGCTGGTGCGCTGCGGCCTGCGTGATATGGAAGACAGGATGATCGATCGCAAGCTTTTCGCCCTCCCCCTCGCCATATTCCTGCTGGCCGGCTGCGCGGGCACCGCGTCCGAACGCTACCCTTCGCTGGCGACACGCGATGTGGAGCGCGCCGAAGGCACGTTCGAGCCCGTCCCGGGGCGACAGCTGGAGGTTCCGCAAGTTCCGGTAACGATGTCGGGCAGCCTTGATGAGCGGCTTGCTGCACTCGTCGAGCAGGCGCGCGGGGCGCATGCCGAGTTCACCGGTGCCGTCCCGGCAGCCGAGCGCAGGGTCGGCGCCGCCGCCGGCAGCGCGATCGGCAGCGATAGCTGGGCGACGGCGCAAGTGGCCCTCGCCGATCTCGATTCGGCGCGCAGCATTGCCGCGACGGCGCTGGGCGATCTCGATATCCTCTATACCGCTGCGACCGTCCAGGCGCAGGACAGCGCCGCGATCGCAGCAGCGCGGGAGACCGTCATCGCGCTGGTGCGCGAGGAAGACGACGTGCTGGCCAGGCTGCGCGCACAAATCCGCTGATCGCGCATACGAAAAACGCGGAGCCGGTTGCCCGGCCCCGCGTCCCCCCCCCGGAAAGGTGCCTATACGAAGGCGGCGATCGTCACCGTGGCAATGCCCCAGCAAAAGATCAGCGCCGGCAGGATCAGCATTTGGACTGCGGCGTCCCCCGCCTTCACGCGGCCCGTATGCGTGACGATTCCCTGGCTTACGAGCTTCGCCCAGCTCATGTTGCGCCCGCGATGCTCGGGACCGATCCGTGTCCACAGCGCGGGCAGGCCGAAGCCGGCGACGATAAACAGCGTGAAGATGACCATCGGGATGATCAGCCCCGGCGTCGAAAGACCCGTAGCCATCACTGCAAGAAAGCCCAGATACAGGCCCACCGTCGCGATATAGAGACCCTTGGGCAGTTCGAAACTGCGGTCGGTCTCGGGCATGGTCTTGGGCGCCGCAACGATGGCGGCTTGTTCGGCAACGAGTTCGCGAGTGAAATGCTTGGACATGGCGGGCTCCTTTGTTGAAGCCTTGATGCGCCCGAGCGGCCGACGATTCCTTGATCTCGATCAACGAACGGAATTTATTTCCAGCGCTCCAGATCGGCATGATCTTGTTCCCGCGGCTCGATCCAGTGCCATGCATCGCCGCGTTTCTCGCGTTTCCAGAACCACGCCGCCGATTTGAGATGGTCCATCAGGTAATCGGCACCGGCGAATGCATCGCGCCGATGCCGTGCTGCGGTAGCCACCAGCACGATCGCCTCACCCGGTGTCATCACCCCCACGCGGTGCCAGGCAAGCGCGCCTTCGAGCCCGAAGCGCATCTTTGCCGCCTGCGCGAGGTCCAGCATGCCGCTGAGCGTAAGCGGTTCGTACTGCGTCAGTTCGAGCGCCTTTACGTCGCCGTCCGGCCGGACCTTGCCGCAAAAGGAGACCACCGCCCCGGCCGCGCCCTGTGCCGCGTTGAAGGCGGCCAGTGCCTCTCCCACGGACAGCCCCTTCTCGAGCACGCGGACATCGAGCGGCGTTTGGAGAACGAGCCTAGCCACCGCTCACCGGCGGCAACAATGCAACCTCGTCGCCATCCCGCGCCGACAGCTGGGTCTTGTCCGCCAGCACCTTGCCTGCGCAAGCCAGATTGACCCGCGCCTCGCGCAGCTGTTCGGCAACCGCGGGGTTCACCGCGGCCAGCAGACCGTCCCAACCGAGCGGCGCTGCGACTTCGCATTCGTCCTGCCCGGCGAGATCGCGCAACGGACCGAGGAAAAGGATACGCACGCCCATGGTTCAGGCTTCCAGATATTGGCCGGTCACGCCGGGCGCCGTTGCAAGGTAGCTTTCGATCGCGGCGAGCGCCGCGCCTTCCCCCGCGATCATGTTGATCCGGCGCGGCGCATGCTTGCGCGCCAGGGCGACAACGATCGCCCGCCGCCATTCGCGGTGGGTGTGATCGGCCGATGGGAGGACGAGGACGGCGTCATCGCCCCCGGCCAGGGCATCCTCCGCCTGCGGCAGCCATTGTCCGTGGAACAGCGCCGCAGCCGCAAGCGGATCGCCAGGCAGGCCGTCCACCGCGATCCGTTTCATTCACGCCGCTCGCGGTGGAGCGTGATGCCGATCATCTCGTCCGCCTCCGCAATCGCCAGCTTGACGATCTTGACCGTCACTGCGGTAATGCGCCGGTCCTGCAGGAACAGCGTTTCGCAAACATGGTCGGCGACCGCCTCGATCAGCTTGAAATGGACGCCTTCGGGCAAGGCTTCCGAGGCGGCGAACTTGAGATCCATGTAGTTCTTCGAATGATCGAGCGAAGTGTCGGGATCATAGCGGCGCAGCGGCTTCATCTGCGCCTGGATGGTAAAGCGCAGCGGCTGCGGCCGGCCGGTTTCTTCGGAATAGATGCCGGTGAGCACGTCGTGCTCGAAATCGGCCACTTCGAGGATCAGCGAATCGTCCATGGGCAGCGTCCTAGCGCGGATTCGACCAGCGCGCGAAGATCGCGGTGGGCAACAGCCGTCCGCTGCCATCCTCCTCCACCGCCAGATCGCCATGTTCGATCGTGCCCGGCAGTTCGGCGAACAGTTCCTGAAGCAGGCCGGCCAGGCTGAGGCTGCTCATGCGAACGGCATAGACGGTCAGGAAAAGGAACCGGCTGTCGGCATCGAGCAACTGGCGGCAATCGGACACGAGCTCCGGCAATCCTTCCTCGAGCCGCCACACCTCGCCATCCGGCCCTCGCCCGAACTTCGGCGGATCGAGAATGATGCCGTCATAGCGGCGCCCGCGTCGCACTTCGCGTGCCGCGTACTTCATCGCATCCTCGACCAGCCAGCGGATGGGACGCTCATCGAGCCCCGCCATGGCGGCGTTCTCGCGCGCCTGGGCGACCGATTTCTTGCTCGCATCGACATGCGTCACACGGCCGAAGCGGCTGAGCGCCTGCGTGCCCACGCCGGTATAGCCGAACAGGTTCATCGTTTCGGCATCGCGCGCATCGCCGAGTTGCCGGCCCATCCATTCCCACACCGGGGCCATGTCGGGGAAGAAGCCGAGGTGCCGGAACGGCGTGCATTGCGCCGTGAAGCGCGCTTCGTCGCCCCAGCGCAGCGTCCAGCCATCCTGCGGCACGTCGCGCGCAAACTGCCAGCGGCCACCGCCGTCCTCGTCGCTGCCGGGGACGAATTCGCCATGCGCGTCCCATTCGGGCATGCGCGGCGACCACATCGCCTGCGGTTCGGGGCGGATGAAGCGGTAGTCACCATATTGTTCGAACTTGCGCCCGTGCCCGCTGTCGAGCAGGCGATAGGCGTCCCAGCCTTCGCCGACCATCAGCACCGGATCGCGCCGCATTTGGGCCATCAGGCCGAATGCCCCACGATATGGTCGCGCACGGCTTCATAGGTGCCGGGAAGCTCGCGATAGGCTTCTTCGCGCGCGAACAGATCGCCGACCCGGGCCGGCAGCCCCGGCCGCGTGCCCGTCGCCCGCTCGACCGCATCGGGGAACTTCGCCGGATGCGCGGTGGCCAGCGTGACCACAGGGACGTCATGCGGCAGTTCGGCCACGCGCGCCGCGTGCAAGCCGATCGCAGTGTGCGGATCGACGATTTCCGCGCAATCCTCGCATGCCCAGCGCATGGCCCGCGCCATGTCGTCCTCGTCGGCGCGCATGCTGGTGAACAGCGCAGACGCGCCTTCGCGCTGCGCATTGGTTAGCTGCATTGCGCGTGCGCTTTCGAACCCGCGCATCTGCTCGGCCAGAGCGATCCCGTCGCGCCCGCCGACATCGAACAATAGCCGCTCGAAATTGGAACTGACCTGAATGTCCATGCTGGGCGCAGCGGTGGGTGTCACCTCCCCGGCCGAATAGTCGCCGGCGCTGAGCGCGCGGTGCAGGATGTCGTTGACGTTGGTCGCCACGATCAGCCGCTCTATCGGCAGGCCCATCTGCGCCGCGACATGGCCGGCGAAGACATCGCCGAAATTGCCCGTCGGGACGCTGAACGCCACCTTGCGGTCGGGCCCGCCCAGTTGCAGCGCAGCGGCGAAATAATAGACCACCTGCGCCATCAACCGCGCCCAGTTGATCGAATTGACCGCGCCGATCCGGTGGGTGTCGGTCACGTCGCGATCGGCGAAGATGCGCTTCACCATCGCCTGCGCGTCGTCGAAGCTGCCATCGATCGCGATGTTGTGGACATTGGGGGCGCGCACGGTGGTCATCTGGCGGCGCTGGACATCGCTGACGCGGCCCTTGGGATGCAGCATGAATATCTCGACCCGGTCGAGCCCCGCCACCGCATCGATCGCGGCGCTTCCCGTATCGCCGCTGGTAGCCCCGACGATGGTCAGGCTGCCATCCTCGCGCGCGAGGAACTCCTCGAACAACAGGCCGAGCAATTGCAGCGCGACGTCCTTGAAGGCGAGCGTGGGGCCATGGAACAGTTCGAGCAGCCATTGCCGCTCGTCGAGCTGGGTCAGCGGGGTCACGGCCGCATGGGCGAAGCGGCCATAAGCCTTGGCGGTCAGTTCGCGCAGCCGCTCGGGCGTCAGGCAATCGCCGACGAAGGGCTGCATCACCCGCGCGGCCAGTTCGCTGTAGGGCAGACCGCGCATCGCGGCGATTTCGTCATGCGTGATGCGCGGCCACTGTGCCGGGACATAGAGCCCGCCATCGCTGGCCAGACCGGCGAGCGTGACGCCGGCGAAATCGAGCGACGGAGCGCTGCCGCGGGTGGAGACATATTTCATCGGGATAGGCGGTTAGCGGGGCATGCCGGGGCGGGCAAGCAAGCGGCTCTTTAAACGTCCCTAGCCCGCGTGGCACGGCGCCGCAGCGCGAGGATGTAGATGATCAGCGCGGTGAGCGCGAAAAAGAACCACTGGCCCGCATAGGCAAGGTGGTTGTTGGGCAAATCGCGTGGATCGGGCGGCGCCAGCGGGGCAAGACCGGCCACGCCTTGCGCGGCGACGATCCGGCCGCCCGGCGCAATGGTGCCGCCAACCGCCCCCCTACCCATTCGACCGGCGCGGGATTGCGCGAAAATCCCAGGTCGATGCGGACCTGTTCGCCGCTGGGCAGCGCGCATGTCGCGCGGTGGGCGACGCCCTTTTCGCCGCGCAGGCTGGTCCCGGCGACGGTGTTGATCCCGACCACCTCGGCGCAGGTCACCTCGGTCCGGCGATACAGCAACTCCTCCGCCAGGGCCGGATCGCGCGGATAGCCGACCGGCTCCGCCATCTCCAGTGACCGTTCGGCGCGCTGGATCAGCGCGTCCTTTTCCTCCATCCGGCCGAGCTGCCAGAAACCGAGCGCGATCATGACCGCAATGGCGGCGGCTACGATGACCGTGGCGAATATCGGAATGCGTCTCACAGCGCGCTGCTCTCCGGGATCGCGATACGACTATTTCCGCCCGCGAAGGATTTCAGGGTCGGCATTGGTTTATCCACCGTGGGGCAAGAACCAAGAAGGGCAGCCACGGCGGTGCCGGGCTGCCCTTCCTGTTGTTCGAGCCTGTCGGCAGCCATCAGTGGACGGCGGCGCCCCAGCCACCCCAGACGTAGACGGTGATGAACAGGAACAGCCACACCACGTCGACGAAGTGCCAGTACCATGCCGCAGCTTCAAAGCCGAAGTGCTGACGCGGGGTAAAGTGGCCCTTGTAGGTCCGCACGAGGCAGACGATCAGGAAGATCGTTCCGACGAGGACGTGGAAACCGTGGAAGCCCGTCGCCATGTAGAAGGCCGAGCTGTAGGTGTTGCCGCCGAATTCGAACGGCGCTGCGGCGTATTCGTAGGCCTGGATCGCGGTGAACACGGCGCCCAGGATGATCGTGAGCCACAGGCCCTTCTTCAGTCCATCGCGGTCGCCGTGGATCAGCGAATGGTGCGCCCAGGTGACGGTGGTGCCCGAACACAGCAGGATCAGCGTGTTGAGCAGCGGCAGGCTGAAAGGATCGATCACGTATTCGATGGCAGCAGGCGGGAAAGTCCCGCCCACGACATCGGACAACTCGCTCGGGAACAGCGCGAAATCGAACCAGCTCCAGAACCAGCCGACGAAGAACATCACTTCCGAGGCGATGAACAGGATCATGCCGTAGCGCATGTGCAGCTGGACGATCGGCGTGTGGTCGCCGCGTTCGGCTTCCTTCACGATGTTGCTGAACCAGGCGAAGAAGGTCGCGATCAGGCCGGCGATGCCGAGGCCGAGCACGAGATGCGCGCTGGCCATTTCGTGCATGTAGAGCACCATGCCGCTGGTGAAGGTCAGCGCCGAGAACGAGCCGACGAAGGGCCAGATATCGGGTTCGAGGATGTGATATTCGTGATTGACGTTGCCAGCCATAGTACTCGCGTCCTGGGTTTCGCTTTGCGGGTGCCCTTAATGCGCCAATGCGCTGGGGTCTAGGGGCTACTCGGCAGATTCCAGCGCCCGGTGGAAAGTATATGACAGGGTAATCTGCTCCACCCCGTCCATGTTGGGATCGTCGAGCGCCTTCGGATCGACGAAATAGAGCACCGGCATGCGCACTTCCTGCCCCGGCTGCAGCACCTGCTCGGTGAAACAGAAGCACTGGATCTTGTTGAAATAGGCCCCGGCCTGCTCGGGTTCGACATTGAAGGTCGCGGTCCCGGTGATGGCCTCGTCGGATTCGTTCTTCGCGAGGTAGATAGCCATGTCGCGCTGACCGATCGTCACGGTGTCGGTGACCTGTTCGGGGCGGAAGCTCCAGGGCACATCGCCCGCAGTCGTCCCGTCGAAACGGATCGAGATCGTCCGCCCGCCGGCACTGGCGCCAAGACGTTCGGCGATGGCCGCATCGCTCTCGGTCGCGCGCTGCGTCGTACCGCCGAAGCCGGTAACCTGGCAGAACAACTGGTAGAGCGGCACTGCTGCGTAGCCCAGACCGAGCATGGCCAGTGCACCACCGAAAGCGAGCAGAGCGGTGCGGTTCTTGCGGGTATCGAGAGTAGCAGCGGTCATGGCGAAGCTCACATCCTAGCGATGGTTATCACATAGAAAAGAACGGCGAGGAACAGCAGGATACCGCCAACCACGAGGTTGCGGCTCTTCTGCCGGCGCTTGAATTCGGTTTCTTCTTCGGGCGTCATGCGATCCATCCCTGATTGGCCATTACCCGGTCGGCCACCAGCGCGGCGAACAGGGCGAACAGATAGATGATGCTGAAAGCGAACAGGCGCTTTTCGGGCTTCATCGTGTCATTGGTACCAGTCTGCCGAAAAGCGACCGGAACCGAAAGCGCAAGGAAGGCAAGCGACAGCGCAAGCGAAGCAACACCGTAAACGTAAGCCGTCCCGCCGATGAACCACGGGGCGGCCGCGACCGGCACGAGCAATACGGCATAGGCGAAGATTTGACGGCGCGTCGAGGTTTCACCCCGGACGACCGGCATCATCGGAATGCCGACATTGGCATAATCGGTCTTCACGAACAGCGCGAGCGCCCAGAAATGCGGCGGCGTCCACATGAAGATGATGAGGAACAGCAGCACCGGCATCAGCGTGATATCGCCGGTCACCGCGACCCACCCGATCAGCGGCGGAAAGGCCCCCGCCCCGCCACCGATCACGATGTTCTGCGGCGTGCGCGGCTTCAACCAGACCGTGTAGATGACCGCGTAATAGAACACGGAAAACGCCAGGATCGCGGCCGCCAGCCAGTTGAGCGCCAGGCCCATGATCATCACCGAAGCGGCAGCGATCAGGACGCCGAAGTCGCGCGCATCGGTGCGGTTCATCCGCCCCGCGGGCAGCGGGCGGGCCGCAGTGCGCTTCATCCCCGCGTCGATGTCGGCTTCCCACCACTGGTTCAGCGCTGCTGCCCCGCCCGCACCCAGCGCGATGCATAGCACCGCGGTAAAGCCCAGGATGGGATTGATAGTGCCCGGCGCGGCGAGCAGCCCGCACAGGCCGGTGAAGATAACAAGGCTCATCACGCGCGGCTTGGTCAGCGCAAAGAAATCGCGCCATTCGGCGGGGAGCTGGGTGGGGACGGTCTGGGTCATGGGATCGGTCGCCATATAAGGCGTTACAGGCGCTTTAGCCAGTCAATCAGGATCGTATTTACCGCTTCGGGCCGTTCCTGCTGCGTCCAGTGACCGACGCCGTCGAGCACGTGACCTTCGATGCGCGGTGCGAACATGCGGATGAGCGCCACCGGATCCTCGATCGCGCCGAACAGGAAGGTGGCGGGATCGCGGGTTCCGCCGATGAACAGGGCGGGCTGCTCGATGCGCTTGCCGTTCCACTGCTGCAGCCATTCGAAATCGGTTTCATGGTTGCGATAGCGGTTGAGCGGTCCGCGAAAGCCCGACGCGCGAAATTCGGCCTCGTAGAAATCGAGATCGTCCTCGGTCAGCCAGGCTACCGGCGCGGGATCGGGCAGCCCCTCGAGGAAGGTCGCACCCAGCGGCTTGTCCCAATAGTCGCCCGGCGGCACATCGCCGCTGATCGAATACATCATCCGCTGCACGAAATCGCGGGGGTCGCGTTCCGCTTCGGCCTCGCCCACCCCCGGCTCCTGGAAATATTCCTGGTAGAAGAACTTGCCCTGGCTGGTGAAATGTTCGCGAAAGACTTCGGTGAATGGCCGGTTCGGCACGCCGGCGAACGGGACCGACAGCCCTGCCACCGCGCGAAAATGACCGGGATGCGTCAGCGCGGAATTCCACACGATCGGCGCCCCCCAGTCGTGGCCGACAAGCACCGCCGGGGCGCCGGGCGAAAGGGCTTCGCGCAGGCCCACCAGATCGCCGACGATATGTTCCATGGCATAGGCGCCAACCGGCTCTGGCTTGTCCGATCCGCCGTAACCGCGCACGTCGATCGCGCAGGCGGTGAAACCCGCGTCCGCGACGGGGCCGATTTGGTGCCGCCAGCTGTACCAACTCTCGGGAAAGCCGTGGACCATGATGACCAACGGGCCTTCGCCTTCGACGGCGCAGCGCAGGCTGGCTGAACCGGTATCGATGGTACGCATCTGGGGCATTCGCTCAGACTCCGGGCAAGCAAAGAAAAACGGCCGGTCCACCATGGGACCGGCCGCTCTTTCGTGTCCAGTCTTTCGCAGCTGCTTAAGCGGGCTGCGGCTTGCTCATGTGATCGTGAGCGGTGTGATGGTCCTCGATGACCGGCAGCGTCTCGAACTGGTGGAACGGCGGCGGGCTGCTCAGCGTCCATTCGAGCGTGGTGGCGCCTTCGCCCCACGGATTGTTGCCGACCTTCTTGCCCGCCACGAAGGCATAGACGATGTTGACGAAGAAGAAGACCATCGAAGCCGCCATGATCATATAGCCGATCGAGCTGATCTCGTTCCAGTAGGCATAGGCCTCGGCATAGTCGGGATAGCGGCGCGGCATGCCCTGCAGACCCAGGAAGTGCTGCGGGAAGAAGATCACGTTCACGCCGATGAAGAATACCCAGAAGTGCAGGTGCGACAGCAGTTCGGAGTGCATCCGGCCGCTCATCTTGGGGAACCAGTAATAGAACCCGGCGAAGAGCGAGAACACGGCACCCATCGACAGCACGTAGTGGAAGTGCGCGACCACGAAGTAGGTGTCGTGGACGACATCGTCGACACCGCCATTGGCCAGGTACACGCCCGTCACACCGCCGACGGTGAACAGGAAGATCATCCCGATCGCCCACACCATGGGCGATTTGAATTCGATCGACCCGCCCCACATCGTGGCGATCCAGCTGAAGATCTTCACCCCGGTCGGCACTGCGATGACCATGGTGGCGGCGGTGAAGTACATCTTCGTGTTCACGTCGAGACCGACGGTGTACATGTGGTGCGCCCACACGACGAAGCCGACCACGCCGATGGCAACCATGGCATAGGCCATGCCGAGGTAACCGAAGACCGGCTTGCGGCTGAAGGTCGAGACAATCTGCGAGATCATGCCGAAGCCCGGCAGGATCATGATGTAGACTTCGGGGTGACCGAAGAACCAGAACAGGTGCTGGTACAGCACCGGGTCGCCGCCACCGGCCGGATCGAAGAAGGTCGTTCCGAAGTTGCGGTCGGTGATCAGCATGGTGATTGCGGCTGCAAGCACCGGCAGCGCCAGCAGCAGCAGGAAGGCGGTGACCAGCACCGACCATACGAACAGCGGCATCTTGTGCAAGGTCATGCCCGGCGCACGCATGTTGAAGATGGTGGTGATGAAGTTGGTCGCGCCAAGGATCGAACCGGCACCGGCAAGGTGCAGCGAGAAGATCGCGAAATCGACTGCAGGGCCCTGCGAGCCGGTGGTCGAGAGCGGCGCATAGACGGTCCAGCCCGTGCCTGCGCCCGGCCCCGTACCGCCCGGCACGAAGAGCGAGAACAGCAGCGAAACGAAGCCGGCGACGGTCAGCCAGAAGCTGACGTTGTTCATGCGCGGGAAGGCCATGTCGGGCGCGCCAATCATCAGCGGCACAAACCAGTTGCCGAAGCCGCCGATCATGGCGGGCATGACCATGAAGAAGACCATGATCAGGCCGTGGGCGGTGATGAACACGTTCCACATGTGCAGCGAGGTGTCGAAGTCCGACGTGCCGCCCATGAATTCGGCCCACCACTGCAGATACTGGATGCCGGGCTCGGCCAGTTCCAGACGCATGATGCCCGAAATCGCTCCACCCACGATCCCCGCGATAATCGCGAAGATCAGGTAGAGCGTCCCGATGTCCTTGTGGTTGGTGGACATGAACCACCGCGCGAAGAACCCGGGCACATGATGGTCGTCATGCGCATGGTCTTCGGTGTGGGCCTGGAAGCTGTCGGCGGTGGTAGCCATCGTGCTATACTCTCGAGCTAAACGTAAATCTTAGACGGTCGGGGCTGCGCCGGCACCAGCGGCACCGGGAACCGCGCTTTCGGGTTCCTGCAGGGGCGCGGCGGCCGGATCGGCTGCGATGCCGGTATCGGCAGCGCCTGCGATCGTCCCGCCCTGGGCAAGCACCCATGCGTTGTACTGGTCCATCGGCAGCGCCTCGACCGCGATCGGCATGTAACCGTGACGCGCGCCGCAAAGCTCCGAACACTGGCCGTAATAGACGCCGGGTTCGTCGATCTGGAGGATCTTCTCGTTCAAGCGACCGGGAATGGCGTCGAGCTTGAACCACAGGCTGGGCACGGCGAACGAGTGGATCACGTCGGCAGCGGTCGTCTGGAAACGGATCGGGACACCCGCCGGCACGACCATGCGATTGTCGACCGCGAGCTGGTGCGGTTCGCCCCGCGCAGCGGCCTCTTCCTCGGTCAGCATGTTCGAGACGACTTCGAAATCGCCATTGTCGGGATAAGCGTAGCCCCAGTACCACTGGTAACCGATCGCCTTGACGGTGATCGCATCCTTCGGCGGCGACTGGTATTGTGCACTCAGCAGGCCGATCGACGGCACGGCGATACCCAGCAGGATCAGGGCGGGAACCACGGTCCAGATAACTTCGATCGTGGTGTTGTGGCTGGTCTTCGACGGCACCGGATTGGCGCGCTTGTTGAAGCGCAGGATGACGTAGACGAACAGCGCCAGCACGAAGAGGCTGATCAGCGCCATGACCCAGACGAGGCCGATATGCAGCGCATTGGCCTGCTGGCCGATGGGCGAGAACTGGTCCTGCACATCGATGCCCGCAGCCACCGGCATACCCTTGCCTTCGGTCGGCTTCATCGGGACGTAGGCGCTCGAACCGGCGGCCACGTCTTCGTTCGAGGCATCGGCAGCCACGGCCGGATCGACAGCTTCGAGCTGTGCGGTAGCCGCATCCTGCGCGATTGCGCCCGGTGCGCCGAAGGCCAGCGTAGCGGCCATGGCCAGGCTGGCTGCGATCCGTTGGAACCCGTTGAGGGAGCCGAGAATTTTCATCGTCTTGGCACTCTTTCGTGTCGTGTCTCGATACGGGCTCGCCGGCGCAGTCAAATCCCGCCTGCATGGCGGAAACGCCCTCGTTTTGGGCCCGATTGCGCCCGCCTATAGGCAGGGAATGCAGATGCCTCAAGCGGGTGGCCGATAAAAATGTGCAACCAGCTTTGCCTCTTGCGCAATCGGGCGCGAGGCGCTTTGGACCGATGCATCATGACCGAAGAAGAAATCCTCCACGAATTCCGCGCCAGCGAAGCCCTGCTCGAAGGCCATTTCAAACTGTCGAGCGGGAGGCACAGCGGCCACTATCTGCAATGCGCACGCGTGCTGATGAACCCCGATCGCGCCGGGCGGCTGGCGTTTGCGCTGGCGCAGAAGATCCCGCGCGAAACACGGAGCCAGATCGATGCCGTGATCAGCCCGGCGATGGGCGGCATCATCATCGGCCAGGAAATGGGCCGCGCTCTGGGTAAGGACGCGATGTTCCTCGAGCGGCCCGATGGCGAATTCCACTTGCGGCGCGGGTTCCGGCTCGAGCCCGGGGCCAAGGTGCTGATGGTCGAGGATGTGGTCACCACCGGCCTGTCGAGCCGCGAGGCGATTGCCGCGGTTGCGCGCGAAGGCGGCGAGGTGGTCGCCGAAGTCGCCCTGATCGATCGCAGCAATGGCACGGCCGAACTCGGCGTGCCGTTCTATCCCCTGATCGACATCAATTTCCCGACCTATGCCGATGACGAGCTGCCCGAGGAACTGGCGGCCATCCCCGTGACCAAACCTGGGAGCCGCAAGGCGTGAGCGAACGGCTGCGCCTCGGGGTCAATATCGACCACGTCGCCACGATCCGCAACGCACGCGGCGGCGATCATCCGGACCCGGTGCGCGCGGCCGAGATCGTAGCCGCGGTCGGCGGCGACGGGATCACCGCCCACTTGCGCGAAGACCGGAGGCATATCCGCGACGACGATCTCGAACGGATACAGAAAGCCACCGACCTGCCGCTGAACCTCGAAATGGCAGGCACGGAAGAAATGCTGGCGATCGCGCTTGCGCACAAGCCGCATGCCGCCTGTATCGTGCCCGAGAAACGCGAGGAACGCACCACCGAGGGCGGGCTCGATGCGGCCGGCCTGCACAACCAGCTCGCGCCGATCGTGTGGAAGCTGGCCGACCACGGCATTCGGGTGTCGCTGTTCATCGAGGCAGACGAACGCCAGCTCGAAGCAGCGCAGCGGCTGCGTTCGGCAGTGGTCGAATTCCACACCGGCGAATATGCCCATGCCGGCCTCGACGGCGACAGCGAGCGCGCCGCGCGCGAACTCGAACGGATCGCCCGCATGTCGAAACTCGCCCGCGAAATGGGTATCGAACCCCATGCCGGCCACGGTCTCACCTACGAGAATGTAAAGCCCATCGCCGCCATCCCCGAACTCGCCGAACTCAACATCGGCCACTATCTGGTGGGCGAAGCGGTCTTCGTCGGGCTGGAAGCCGCGGTCCGGCGGATGCGCGACCTGATGGACGAAGCACGCGCATGATCATCGGCCTCGGTTCCGACCTCTGCAATATAGAGCGCATCCAGAACTCGCTCGACCGCTTCGGCGAACGGTTCGAAAACCGCGTCTTCACCGAGATCGAACGCGCCAAGGCGCGGCGGCGCCCGTTCACCATTGCGGGCACCTATGCCAAGCGCTTCGCCGCTAAGGAGGCGTTCTCCAAGGCGGTCGGCACCGGGTTTCGCCGCGGGGTCTTCATGAAGGACATCGGCGTGGTCAACGCGCGCTCGGGCGCTCCGACGCTGTCGCTGACCGGGGGCGCGGCGATCGTGCTTGCGGAAATGGTGCCGCCCGGCCATGAGACGCGCATTCATCTTACCCTCACTGACGACCATCCATGGGCGCAGGCCTACGTCATCATCGAGGCCCTCCCCCAGTGACCAGCGGCACGGCAGCAGTGAAAACCAAAACCGACACATCCGACGACAAGGTCGACTGGATCGCCGAAATCCGCGGGCTGGCCGTGATGCTGCTCGCGGTGTTCGCCTTTCACAGCTTCATCGCCAAACCGTTCTACATCCCGTCGGAATCGATGATGCCGAACCTGCTGGTGGGCGACCGGCTGGTGGTGAGCAAATATCCCTATGGCTGGAACTGGAGCTCGGTCAGCTTCCACCTCGCCCCGCGGGGCGACTGGCGGGTGATGGGATCGACACCCGAATATGGCGATATCGTCATTCCCGTGCATCCCGAACGCGACGAGGATTACATCAAGCGCGTGGTAGCGTTGCCGGGCGACCGGATTGCGGTCCAGAACGGGCGCATCACCCTCAACGGCGCACCGGTGGAACAGAAGGTCGAGCCCGCGATCGCACTGCCGCTCGACGCCAATTCGCGCTGCGACGGCTTCGGGTTCGACGATTTCCGCGCGCAGAACGCTGCGGGGGACGACGTCTGCCGCGTACCGGTCCTGCGCGAAACGCTGCCCAATGGCGCCACCTATCTCGTGATCGACCACCAGAACCAGCAACTCGACAATTTTGCCGAGATCACGATTCCCGAAGGCCATGTCTTCGTGATGGGCGACAACCGTGATCACTCTTCCGACAGCCGCGAACTTGCGCATCCGCAAGGCCTGCTGGGCCCCGTTCCGCTGGAGAATATCGGCGGGCGCGCGGAATTCATCACCTTCTCGCTCGACGGCACGACCTCGCTCAATCCGGTGACCTGGTGGACGAGCCTGCGCGAAGGCCGCGCGTGGTCCACCCTGCGCCCGGCGATCGCGGAACGAAAACCCGCTGCCGAGCGCTAGGGTCCTGACCACACAGGGGAAGCGTATGGCCGACGACACGCAGGATTTCCGCGACAACGATCTCGGTACCAGCCCTTCGCGGATCGACGATCCACGCATTCGCCACGAAGTCTCGCGCGCGATGGTCTGGGTCGGCATCGTCGGCGCCGCGGTGCTCGCGGTGTGGATCGCGCGGCCGCTGCTGGTGATTTTCGGCGCGATGGTGTTCGCCTCGATGATCGAGGGCGGCGCGCGCCTGCTTGCCCGCGTCCTGCCGATCGCCCGCGTTTGGCGCGTCGCCATCGTGCTGGCGGGAACGCTCGCCTTCCTGGTGTGGCTCGGTTATTTCGCCGGCTCGACCATTTCGCAGGAAGCTGCGCAATTTCCCGCCATCATCGAACGCCAGATCAACGAGCTGTTCGCCTGGGCCCGTACGCAGGGGTTCGCGATCGAAGAGGCGCGGCTGCAGAACTATCTCGGCAATATCGGCAGCGGCATCAGCACCGTCACCCGGGCCCTGGGCGGGATACTCGGCGGGGCAGCGACGATCCTGCTGATTCTGGTCATCGGGATCTATGTCGCGGTCGATCCGCAGCTTTACGAACGCGGTGTCGCCTGGATGATGCCGCGCGAACATCGCGACCGGTTCTATGTCACCGCGTCGAAGATGGGCAGCACCATGCGGCGGCTGATGGCCGGGCGCCTGCTCGGCATGGTCGTGGAAGCGGTGTTCACCTACATCATGCTGGCCTGGGTCGCGCCGCTGATCGGAATCGGCGCAGTGCCGATGGCCGCGCTGCTGGCGATCCTTACCGGCCTGCTTGCCTTCGTCCCCAATCTTGGAGCGATCATCTCGGGCGCGTTGATGATGCTGGTCGGGTTCTCGGGCGGGGTGGAGATGGGGATCTACACCATCGCGGTCTATTTCTTCGTCCAGAACTTCGACGGCTATGTCGTCATCCCGATGATCGCCAAGAAAACGGTCGATCTGGCGCCCGCGCTGGTGCTGGCATTCCAGCTGATCATGGGAATCCTCTTCGGCATCCTCGGCCTGTTCCTGGCCGACCCCCTGCTCGCGATGATCAAGGTCGCGCTCGAACGCAGGGCCGAGAGGACCAACGGCGAAAAACGTGGAAAGGAAGCCGTAAATGGCACGTAAGTTCCTGTATTTTATAGCCGTATGCATCGTTCTCGTGATCGTCGGATCGATTGCGCTGACCATCTGGTCGCGCGAGGCGACCGAGATCGCCTTCGTTCCGCGCGGCGAATTCGTCGAGCAGGACCCGCTCGCCGTCAACGCCTACCAGGACCCGCAGATGTGGTATTCGCGGCCCGGACTGGGCACGGGCGACCCGGCGCGCTACCAGCCGGCGATCGCCGAGACCGCCCCCGATCCGGCGGCCCGCACCCCCTCGCCCGATGCGCCCGCCGCCGAACAGAGCCTCGACCGGAATGATCCGCTCGCCACCACGGGTTCGGTCACCGGCGAACCGGCCGATCCGCAGGCATTGCCCGAATTCGCCGTCTTCTTCGTCCCGCCGACCAGCTATATCCAGGCGGGCGGCGACTGGAACGCGGCGCTGGGCGACGCGACGACCGACAACCGTGCCCGCCTGTTCCTGCGCGGGCTTGCCAGCCCCTTCAACCGCGCCGACGAGATCTGGGCTCCCAAGTACCGGCAGGCCGCGGCGGGGGCCTTCCTGACCGACCGACCCGAAGCGCAGCAGGCAATCGATGCTGCCTATGCAGATGTTGCGCAGGCATTCGACTATTTCCTCGACAGCATCGCTGCCGACAAGCCGATCGTGCTTGCCGGGCATAGCCAGGGCGCCTCGCATATCCTGCGGCTGCTGCAGGAAAAGGTGGCGGGCACGCCGGTCGCAGAACGGGTTGCCGCGGTCTATGCGCCCGGCTGGCCGATTTCGGTTGAACACGATCTGCCCGTCCTGCCGTTCCCCGCCTGCGCCGCACCCGGGCAGCCGCAATGCCTGCTGGCGTGGTCGGCCTTTTCCGACGACGGCGATGCGGACATGATCATGCGGCGTTACGAAGCGACCGTCGGCTATGACGGCGAGCCGCGGGGCGACGGGCCGATCCTGTGTGTCAATCCGATCACCGGAGGCACCAATGGCACTGCGCCCGCCAGCGCCAATCTGGGGACGCTGGTCCCCGACGACACGCTGTCGAAGGGCGAACTGGTGACCGGTGCGGTGCCCGCGCGCTGCGGCGATAACGGCCTGCTGTATATCGGCGACCCGCCCGAGCTGGGTCAGGGCGTGCTGCCGGGCGGCAATTACCACGTCTACGATATTCCGCTGTTCTGGAAGAATGTGCAGGAGGACGTCATCGCACGGGTGAGAGCATGGGCGACGGCACGGGCCTCGTAAGCGACAACGCGCTCGATTACGGCGATGCGCTGCCCGATGGCGGCGCCTTGCTCGGGCTGGATCTGGGCACGAAGACCATCGGGGTCGCGACATGCGATGCCGGATGGCGATACGCGACTGCCGGAAAGACGCTCCCCCGCAGCAAGTTCAGCAAGGATTGCGGTGCCTTGCGGAAACTGGTTGCCGAACGCTCGATTGCCGGCGTGGTGATCGGTCTGCCGCGCAACATGGATGGCAGCGAAGGGCCCCGCGCGCAGGCCAGCCGTGCCTATGCCCGCAATCTGGCAGAAGCGCTCGACCTGCCGGTCTTGCTGTGGGATGAGCGTTGGTCCTCCGCCAGCGCCGAAGCGGCGATGATCGGGCAGGACATGAGTCGCGCCAAGCGCGCAGCGCGGATCGACAGCCATGCCGCGGCCGTGATCCTGCAAGGCGCGATCGATACGCTGTCGGGCGGCGGTTTCTAGCGATTGGCTGAAAACGCGCAGGACCCCGTTCGGCACAGGCACGGCCGCCGGTTCACGGTTCGAGCGCGGCGCGCTGCTGGCGGGCTTCCTGCGCGACCATCAGATTGCCTGCCGCCTCTGCCTCGCGCCAAAGCGCATCGCGGTGGTTGTCGTCCGCCATGCGCGCCGCTCGCGCCTCGAAACAGGCGAGCCGCATGCGGCCGCTGGGATGATGGCGGCCGAACTGCTGCGCCAGGTCGAGCGCTTCGTCCTCGCCCAGCGCGACGGCGCAGCGCAGGAATGTCTCGCTGGCACCGGGATTGAGAACCCCCGTCACGCGGTGCCGCTGCAGATCGAAACCATATTGGTCATACCAGCCCTGCCCCGCATGCATATGCATCAGATTGAGCGACACCGAAGTCGTCTCGGGCGGATATTGCGCATGCACATCGCGGTGGGCGCGGTAATGGAGCAGCCGCCCTTCATGCAGCGTGCTGGATTCGACGAACCGCAGCGCAGCGCGTTCGCCCCTCCAGCCGGCGATCTCGCGATAGTCGATCTCGAAATATTCGCTGCGATAGCCCGGGCCGAAATAGCCCATGGTGAGGAAATCGAAATTGTGGTCGTGCGCGGTGCCATAATCGAAGCTGCCGGCCCCGCTCGCGCGGAAGCAGCTTTCGCCTTCCCCCGGCCAGATATTGGCGCGAAGGAAGCTTCCCCCGCTCGGCGCCGACAGGACGATCACCTGCGGGCCATAGGCGGCCTCTGCTAGCGTATCGCGATACACCTCCCGCAATTGCGCAATCAGCAGATCGCCGAGAAAATTGCGGTTGTTGCCCAGCCGTTCCAGCCTGGCGGCAGCATCGAGCAGGCTGGATTCATCCTGCGGATCGAACCCCTGCGCCACTGCCTCGACCGTTTCTTCGAGCGTGGCCGCGCTGTCCTGCGTATCCGCAATCACGCGGGGCATACGGCGTGCCCCTTCCTGTCCAGCTGAGGATAGGCCGCAGCCAGCTGCGCTCGCAAGCTCGACGCGGGACCGAACAGCGGGTCCGCGCGTTCCGCTGCCATCCGCTCGAGCGCGACCAGGCCAAGGGCGCTGTCGAGCGCGAGGCATTCGCGCAGCGCCTGCCAGCGCAGATGGGGGCTTCCCGCCAGCGTCGCCTGCGCAAGCGCCAGTGCGGCATCTGCGCGGCGCATCCGGCCCAGCAGCGCGAACATCAGCTCCTGTCGGCTCTCGCTGCGATCACCATGCGCACTGTGCAGCAGCTTGCCGGTGGAAATGGCGAACTGGCGCGTCGGAAGCGGCCTCGCCGCAGTCCTTACCAGCCGCAGCATGACCAGCGGGCGGTGCACATGGCGCAGGATCCGCGCCTGCCGATGGCCCGCGAGTATCATCCGTGCACCGGATGCGGCGCGTTTTGCGGTGCGCCCGATCCTAGCGTGCGATCCGTTCTCCGAGCGGATTTCCAGCAGTTCGACTTCGGCTTTCCCGCCGATCACCAGCTCGTGCCGCTCGGCATCGGGGAAAGCCGCAACATCGCAGCGTCCCGCCTCCGGCGCGCATTCGTGCACCGCCAAGCCAAGCGTCACCTGCCCCCGCCTCGCCAGTTCGAGCGAATGGTAGCCCCGCGCCGACTGGTGCCGCATGCCCAGTTCGACCAGCGGGAAACGGCGCTGCAGCGCGGACAATTGCGCGATATACGGGCGCAGGAATGCGCGGGCTGCCCGCTCGCTGGCGAGCGCGTCCGCAAGCGCAGGGCAATCCGCCAAGCCATCGCCAGCCGCATAACGGTCGAGCGCCGCCAAGACGCTGCGAACGGCTTCGTCGCTGCGGCACCGCCGGACCGCACGCGTAGCTGCCTGGCGCATGACCTGCTGCATCCCATCGTCGGCACGCAGCCCGGCAATCCGCGGATCGACCAGCATCCCCCCACCCCCTTAGAGCAGCATATCGACCATCATGTGATCGAAGAGATAGATCATCACGCTGACGACCGTATCGCCTCCGCCCGATGCGGGAATGCTTCCGAAAACCCCCATTGCGGTGTCGAGTTCGGGCAGGCTTTCGAGGTCGATCTTGGGAAATTCCATGCGTGTCTCCATCCATGCAGCGGACCGTGTGAGGATCACCCGATCTGCAGGACCGGAAGCTGGCGCATTGCGGTGAGCGGTTGAAATTAAAAGATTGTAAGACCGCCAGCGGCCCGGCTATCGCAGCGCAAGATGAGCGAACAGCCGCGAAAATTCGATCCGTCCAAGGCGACGTCCTTCTTCACGGGACGCGGCCATCCCGGATGGCTGGGGCTGCAATATTCCGACCATGGCGACGATTGGGTCGAACTCGAACTGCCCTGGCGCGAAGACCTGCTGGGCGAAGAAGGCCGGCGCGTGCTCGCATCGGGCCCGATCCTCAGCCTGATGGACATGGCCAGCGGCATGGCGATCTGGCGCGCGATGGACGAATTTTCGGCGATCGCAACGCTCGACCTGCGCGTCGATTACGTGCGCCCCGCGCGCGAGGGGGCGAGCGTATTCGGGCGGTCGCAATGCTATCGCCTCACGCGCAGCGCGGCTTTCGTACGGGGCCTCGCGCATGATGGCGATGCCGGCGACCCGGTGGCGCATATCCAGGCGGTCTTCATGAAGATCGCATCGACGGCGAGGCTCTGACATGGCCGACATTTCCGACATCGATGCGCTGACGCCCTATGCCCGTTCGCTCGGTATCGCGCTGGAAAGCTTGGAAGACGGCATCCCGATCCTGTCGGTGCCGTTCGACGAATTGGTCGAGGGCCGGCCCGATCACTACCACGGCGGCGCGACCGGCGGCCTGCTCGAAACCGCGGGCTATGCCGTGCTACGCGCAGAGCTCGCACGGCAACAGCGCGCGGCGATTCTAAAACCCATCAATATCACCGTGCAGTATCTCGCTGCCGGGAAAAGCCGGACGAGCTATGCTGCGGGGCGCATCACCAAGCTGGGTAGGCGCAGCGCGAACCTCACCGTCGAGGCGTGGCAGGACGATCGCAGCCGTCCGATAGCAACCGCTGTGATGAACGTCCTGATGGCCGAGCCTGCCAGCTAGTTGCGCGCATCCTCCAGCTCGCGAAGCCGCTCGTCGCGCCGTTCGCGAATGGCTTCGTAGCGACGTTCGTCCGCCCGTCGCCGCGCTTCCTCGATCGCCGCTTCATCCACTGCGACACCTTGGTCGCCGATGCTGATGTCGACGGGTATGCCGTCAATCTCGGTCGAGAGAATGGCTTCGCCATCACGGATGCGCAGCCGCGAATTGCCGTCGCCGAGCGGAATGTCGCCCAGGTCCGGCACGTCGAGCGGTTCGATCGGTCCGCCCGGATCGGTCTGTTCTCGCGGGGCCGGCTGGCTTTGCGCGGGAGCGGCGTTCAGCGCCCGGTTCATGAAGTCGCGCCAGATGCGCGCGGGCAGGCCGCCACCGCTGATCGCGCCTGCAAGCGGCGAATTGTCGTCATTGCCGATCCATACGCCGACCACCAGATCGCCCGCATAGCCGACGAACACCGCATCGCGGTTGTTCTGCGTGGTTCCGGTCTTGCCGAAATTGGGGCCGCGCAGCATCGCCGCCCGGCCGGTGCCCGAATTGATCGCCGAACGCAGCATCTGTTCCATGTCCGACTGCGTCGAGGATGACAGGCTCGAGGGGCCGTCCCACAGGTTTTCGAAGAAGCCGCGTTCCTCGCGTGCAAAGGCATGCGGTTCGACAGGCAGTGCATTGGCGGCCACCCCGGCATAGGCGGAGGTGAGTTCGAGCAACGTCATCGTCGAAGTGCCCAACGCCAGGCTTGGGTCGCCCTTCGCCAGCGGCGAGGTGACGCCCAGATCGCGTGCGGTGGCGATGACCTTCTCGCTGCCGACTTCGCCCAGCAACCGCACCGCAGCGACATTGCTCGACTGCGCAAAGGCCTGCTCCAGCGTGAGGCTCTCCGAATAGCTTCCACGCGCATTCTGCGGGCGGTAACTGCCTTCGGCAATCTCGGTGTTGGCGATCCTGTCGTCGGGATCCCACCCGGCGCGCAGCGCTGCCAGATAGACGAACAGCTTGAAGGTCGAGCCCGGCTGTCGCTTGGCCTGCGTCACCCGGTTGAACGGGGATTTCGCGTAATCCTTGCCGCCGATCATCGCCACCACCTCGCCATTGCGGCGCATCGCCACCAGCGCGACCTGCGCTTCGCCCAGCGGGGCAGCAGCGGTCACCTGCCGGGCGATGTTCTGCAGGCGGCTGTCGAGCGTCGTGGTCAACGTCTGGCGCGCATAGCCCTGCTCGGTCAGCGCGCGCGCCTCGGGGAGCGCCCAGTCGGCGAAATAGGTCCCGGTGGGCAAGTCGTTGCGCGTCCGCACGTCGAGCGCGGGCGGCTTCATCGCGCGCGCTTCCGCCGCGGTCAGATAGCCGGCGTCGACCATCGATTGCACGACGATCCGCATGCGCCGTTCGGCGCGATCGTAATGCCTTGTCGGGGCATAGGCGCTGGGCGCCTGAAGCAGACCCGCGAGCATCGCAGCCTGGTTGGGTTTGAGGTTTTCCGGCTTGCGGTAGAAATAGTGCAGGCTGGCCGCACGCAGCCCGTACACATTGTCGCCGAAATAGGCGTTGGACAGGTAGCGGCCGAGGATCTCATCCTTGGTCAGCCAGCCTTCGAGCCAGAAGGCAATCAACGCCTCGCGCGCCTTCCGCGTCAACGTGCGTTCAGGGGTCAGGAAAGTGAATTTCGCCAATTGCTGGGTGATCGTGCTGCCACCGCCGGTGCCCGTCAGCGCCGCGCGTGCGATACCGCGCGGATCGACACCCCAGTGCGAATAGAACCGCCGGTCCTCGGTCGCCAGGAACGCCTCGATCACATGCGGCGGAAGTGCCGATACGGTGACCGGTTCGTCGGTGATCGCCCCGTTGCGCGCGATCGGCGTCCCGTCCGCCGCGAGCAGCGTGATCTGCGGGGCCGCGATCGGCTCGAGCGACTTGGACAGCGGCGCGGTGATTGCGAGCCACCCGGCGAGCACGATGAACAGGGCAAGGATGGCAGCGAGGATGCGCAGCGCCCACCAGCGCTTGCGCCGGCCAGTCCAGTGCTCGCGCTGCCACCAGTGCGTGCGCTTCTTTTCTTCGGCATCCAGCGCGCTGTCGAGCCGATCGAGCCGGCTGTCCCAATCGTCGTAATCGAGCGCATCATGCGTCGCGTAATATCCACGATGCCCCGGTGGATCGGGCAGCGGCCCGGGCTTGCGCCGGAAGGAATCGAATATGCCCATCGCCTGCTGTATTAACTTAACAATACAGCGATGGATAGGGGAGCGCGGATTAACCCCGCTTTACGCAGATTTTCCAACCACGCTCTCGGGCAGGTCGTCGCCGAACACGCGCTGGTAGTATTCGGCCACCAGCATGCGCTCTTCCTCATCGCATTTGTTGAGGAAAGACAGGCGGAAGGAGAAGCCGACATCCTTGAAGATGGCGTAGTTCTGCGCCCAGGTGATGACCGTACGCGGGCTCATCACCGTGGAGATATCGCCATTGATGAAGCCCTGCCGCGACAGATCGGCGACCTTGATCATGTCGGCGAGGATCTTGGGATCGATATCGGGGTTCTTCGCCTCGACGATTCTCTGCTCGGTTTCGGCGGGCAGGTAGTTGAGGCCGACAACGATGTTCCAACGGTCCATCTGGCCCTGGTTGATCTGCTGCGTGCCGTGATAAAGGCCCGAGGTATCGCCCAGCCCGACCGTGTTGGCGGTGGCGAACAGGCGGAAATTGGCATCGGGCCGGATCACGCGGTTCTGGTCGAGCAGCGTCAGCTTGCCCTGCTGTTCGAGCACGCGCTGGATCACGAACATCACATCGGGCCGGCCCGCGTCATATTCGTCGAACACCAACGCCACCGGGTGCTGCAGCGCCCACGGCAGCAAGCCTTCGCGAAATTCGGTGACCTGCAATCCGTCGCGCAGCACGATCGCGTCGCGCCCGACAAGGTCGATCCGGCTGATATGCGCATCGAGGTTGATACGGATGCACGGCCAGTTGAGCCGCGCGGCAACCTGTTCGATATGCGTCGACTTGCCCGTGCCGTGATAGCCCTGCACCATCACGCGGCGGTCGTGCGCAAAGCCTGCGAGAATCGCCAGCGTCGTGTCCGGGTCGAACACGTAGGATTCGTCGAGGTCGGGCGTGCGCTCGTCCGGCTTGGAGAAGGCGGGCACCTGCCAGTCGATATCGATCCCGAAGGTTTCGCGCACGTCGACGGTGGTGTCGGGCGCGGGAAGCACGGTCTTGGCGGAAGCGTCGAAGCTCTTGTCGGTCATATCGTTCATCGCGTGTGGCGGGGTAGCGGGATGGATAGGTAGCTGCAAGCAACGAAATTGCACCCCGGCCCAAGCACCACTCGACTCCCCTTGCAAGCGGCCGCATAGTCGCGCCGATGCCGTCGATCCCCTTGTCCGAACGCCTGCGCCTCAAGCTCGTCGAGCAGGTGCGCGGCGTGTTCAACGACGTGGAGAGCGGGCAGCAGCCGGTCCCGCCTTCGGACGAGGCGCTGTTCGCCAGGGACACGCCGATCCGGATGGTCCATGCCGATATCGTGGCGATGATGGTCGGCGGGATCCGCGGCCTGCTGCTGCAGATGCTGCATCCGCATGCACTGCAGGGCGTGCTCGACCATTCGAACTTTCGCAGCGACATGCACGGGCGGCTGCGCCGGACTGCACGGTTCATCGCGGTGACGACCTTCGGCCACCGGGACGATGCGCAGGCGGCGATCGACCGCGTCAACCGCATCCACGCCGCAGTCGGCGGGACATTGCCCGACGGATCGCCCTATTCCGCCAGCGATCCGCGCGTGCTGGCATGGGTGCATGTGGCCGAAGCGACCAGCTTCCTCGCCGCCTATCTGCGCCATGTGCGGCCCAATATGCCGGGCGCCGAACAGGACGAATACTATCGCCAGTTCGCCGTGATTGCGGTGGCTCTGGGCGCCGACCCGGTGCCGACGAGCCGCGCCGAAGCCGAGGCGATCTTCCGCGAATTGCGCAGCGACCTGGCCGCATCGCCCGAGGCGCGCGAGGTCGCCGATCTGGTGCTCAGCCAGCGCCCCAAGGGCGCCCCGCCCGCGGTCCAGACGCTGCTCGGCGCCGAAGCGGTGGCGCTGCTGCCGCCGTTCGCGCGCTCGATGCTCGGTCTCGAACGGCCCGGGCTGGCGGCGATCCCCGCGCGCGCGGCGACCTGGGGCATGGGAAAGACGCTGCGCTGGGCGTTTCGCCAGACCTGATCGCTGCCCGCCATCCGACTGGCCGGCAAGCCTACTTCGCACCCGAGACGAACGCGCCCGATTTGCGCAGCAGCTGGTAGGCTTCGACCACGCGGTTGAGGCGGGCTTCGTGCTGGCGATCGCCGCCGTTGCGGTCGGGGTGGTAGCGACGCACGAGTTCGGAATAACGGCGGCGCAGACCGCGCAGATCGACTTCGAGGCCCAGCCCCATGGTTTCAAGCGCCTTGGCCTCGGCCGTGCTGAAGCGGCCGTCCATCGCCATCTCGGCTTCGCGGCGCGCCCGGCTCTTTATACCGCTGGCGCGCGCGGAGATCGCGTCGAGTGGATCGGTGAAGTCGGACCAGCGCGGCATGCCGTCGACCCCGCCGGTCGGACGGAAACTGGGGCTTTCGGTGCGCCAGCCCGCGCCGGGAGCCTGCGCGGCGAAGATTTCCTCGGCGCTCATGCCCTCGAACCAGTCATAGCCCGCATTGAATTCGCGCACGTGATCGAGACACAGCCAGCGCCATTCGGCCGGGCCATCGAAACCATGGCTCTGCCCGCTGGGTGCGCGGAACTCGCCGGGCTCCTCGCATGTGGGGTGGGCGCAGACCCGGCCGGTGCCTGCGTATTGTCCGTGAAACTTTGTCTGGCGCATTCGTTCTAGGATGGGGAGCGAATTGCGCTAAGAAAACCCCCGAGAGGAGAAACCTACCCGTGACAGGATCCGTGCAGCAGGAAATGGAGCGCCTATTGACCGCGGCCTTCGCGCCGACCCGGCTCGAGGTAATCAACGACAGCGCGAAGCATGCGGGCCATTCGGGCGACGATGGCAGCGGCGAATCGCATTTCACCGTAGTGATCGAAGCCGCCGCCTTTGCCGACCAGAGCCGACTCGAACGCCAGCGGATGGTGAACCGGGCGCTTGGCGACATCCCTGGCGAACGCGTCCACGCGCTGGCCATCCAGGCCTCGGCCCCAACCAGCTAGGAGGTTCGCGACTATGAGCCAGATCGACCAGGTCCTTGTCCCGACTACGCACGATCTCGGCCAGTTTACGGTCCGCCGCGTGCTGCCCGCGCGCCAGCGCAGCATGGTCGGGCCATTCATCTTTGTCGACCAGTTCGGCCCCGCGCAGCTCGATCTTGGCGCGGGCATGGATGTCCGCCCGCACCCGCACATCAACCTTGCCACGGTGACCTGGCTGTTCGAAGGCGCGATCGACCACCGCGACAGCCTCGGCACGTTTTCGACCATCCGCCCTGGACAGGTCAATCTGATGACCGCCGGGCGCGGCATCGTGCATTCGGAACGCTCACCCGATGCGGAACGCAGGGGCGGACCGAAACTGTACGGCATGCAGACCTGGCTGGCGCTGCCCGACGGGCGCGAGGAAATCGAGCCCGCCTTTGAAGCGATTACCGACCTGCCGGTGATCGAGGACGGGCGCGCAACGGCCATCGTCATCATGGGCGAATTGTGGGGCGAGCGCGCGCCGACGACCACTCACGCAGCGACGATCTATGCCGAAATCGTGCTGGGCGCAGGCGGCGCGATCCCGCTCGAAGACGACGCCGACGAACGCGCGGTCATGCTGGTCGGCGGCGACGCGAGCGTCGATGGCCACGCGCTGAAGGAATTCGAGCTCGCCGTGCTTCAGCCTGGACGCGATATGACGCTGGCAAGCAAGGGCGGCGCCCGGGTCATGCTGCTCGGCGGCGAGGCATTTGCAACCGAGCGCCATGCCTGGTGGAATTTCGTCAGTTCGAGCCGCGACCGGATCGAACAGGCCAAGGAAGACTGGCGCGAACAGCGCTTCGACAAGGTCCCGGGTGACGAGGAGGAACGGATCCCGCTCCCCGAAGGCGCGCCGAAGACCGTAACCTATCCTTGAGGGGGGAGAATGATGAGTTTCGAAGGCAAGACCGCCTGGATCACGGGCGCGAGCAGCGGCATTGGCGCCGCACTCGCGCATGAATGGGCGGCACGCGGCGCGCGGATCATCCTGTCGGGCCGCGACGAGGCGCGGCTGACGCAGGTTGCCGACGGGATAGACGGCGAAACGCTGATCCTGCCCTTCGACGTGCGCGACGAGGCCGCGATGAAAGCCGCAACGCAGCAGGCGATCGACTGGCACGGCGGCGTGGACATCTTTATCGCCAATGCAGGTATTTCGCAGCGCAGTGCGGCGGTCGATACCGACATGGCGGTATACCGCGAGATCATCGACATCGACCTCACCGCGCAGATTGCCGCGACGCAGGCGCTGCTGCCCCATTTGGTCGCGCGGCGGAGCGGCACGCTCTTGTTCATCAGCTCGATCGCCGGCAAAGTCGGCGTGCCGATGCGCACCGCCTATTGCGCGGCCAAGTTCGGGCTCATCGGTTATGCCGACGCGCTTCGGGCCGAGCTGTCGCAGCAGGGGGTTTCGGTGCATGTCGTGTGCCCGGGATCGGTCGCCACCGATGTCAGCCGCAATGCGCTTACTGCCGATGGCAGCAAGCGCGGGCGCAGCGACAAGGTGATCGATAACGGCATTGCCCCGGACGAAGCCGCCAAACGGATCGTCGACGCGGTAGAGGCCAACCAGCGCGAGATCATCGTCGCCGAAGGCGTGGAAGAGGCGATGGGCGAACTGCGCCGGACACCCGATCAATTGCTCGACCAGGTCGCGGGCATGGTCGCGGCCGGATATATGGACAAGATGAAGGCGGACAGTTGAGCATGCCGCTGCAGCAGAAGCGCGTGGTGCTGGCGAACGGCATCGAACTCAATGTGGTGGACGAAGGTCCGCGCGATGCGCCCGTGCTGATCTTCCTGCACGGCTTTCCCGAAAGCCACCGCACCTGGCGCAACCAGATCCCGCATTTCTCCGACCGGTTTCGCTGCATCGCGCCCGACCAGCGCGGCTATCGCGGGTCGTCCAAGCCGCAGGAGGTGGAAGCCTTTACGCCCGACAAGCTGGTGGGCGATGTGTTCCTGCTCGCCGATGCGCTGGGGGTCGAGACTTTCACCATCGTCGGTCACGACTGGGGCGGCGCGATCGCCTGGGGCGTGGCCTATGGCGGCATGGCGAACGGCCGCGTCACGCGCGCGATCATTGCCAATGCGCCGCATCCGGTGCTGTTTCCCAAGCTCCTCTACACCAATCGCCAGCAGCGCGAGGCGAGCCAGTACTTCACGACCTTCCGCGATCCGGCGAATGATGCCCTAGTGCGCGAGCATGGGCTCGCGCCACTGCTGATGAAGGCGTTCGAAGGACAGGTGATGGCGCGCGTCGAAGAGGACGAAGCCGCGGCCATGCTGAAGGACTGGTCCGATCCCGATGCAGCATTCGGAATGCTGAACTATTACCGCGCCAGCCCGATGACGGTTCCGCCGCCCGATGCACCCTACGCACTGCCCGAAGATTACCAGCCCCACCCGCTGCCGACCTTGGCGATACCCACGCTGGTGATCTGGGCGATGGACGACGAAGCGCTGCCTTCCGCCAATCTGGACGGTCTCGACCAGATGGTTGCCGACCCTGAAGTGGTGCAGGTCCCCGATTGCGGACACTTCGTTCAATGGGAAGCACCCGAAGCGTTCAATGCGGCGGCCGACGCGTTCCTTGGCCGAACCAGCTGATCAGCCCTTCCATTCGATCCATGCGCCATGCGGATGGGCGGTGGCAAGATTGCGCCTCAGATCGCCGGCGGGCCAGTAGCTGGCGGTCAGCTCATGCCGGTGCGTATCGCGGTTGGCCTCCAGGCTGACCCAGGCGAGCGGCGTCTCGGAGTCCGCGCGCTGCCCCGCGGCTTCCATCAATTCGACGATCTGGTCGCGTTCGTCGCGCGGAATGTATTGCCAGACCACCGAATGCATCAGCACCCGCGTAGTCCCTCGTTCCTGCGGACGTTCCAGCCGATCGCGGAGGAAATCGACCGCCCGCCGGCGCTCGATCTCCGGCGGGAAGGTGTGCGCCGCCGCGATCGCCGTCTCCAATCGGGCGAAGCGGTCGGTAAATTCGGGCCAGATATAGGCCTTCAGGCGCGCGACCTGCACTTCGTCGGTCAGGTCGATCGGCGACACGTCGCAGCCCTGCGCACCGACGATGTCGAACCCCTGGTCCGGCGGGGACGCGCCGCGCCATTCGGGCGCAATCCGCATGCGCGCATTCTTGGGCCCAACGCAGACGCCGCCGAGGTCATAACGATATCGCCGCATCATCAAATTGACGCCCGCGCTGGAGCCGATCTCGAGCAGGTCGAAATGGCCGGGAAGCCCCTGTTCCACCAGCCACAGGAATGCTGCCGCGAAACTGGCCGACCGGCCGGCTTCGTTGGTCTGGGGCGGGCCGTCGAGCCACGGCATCAGGAAGGCTTCGTGCCGTTCGATCGCCGCAGCGACGAGTTCGGCGGCATTGTTCGGGCCCAGTCCTTCGTAGATCGGCGACAGGCCCGGCTCTTCCCCGCTCTGATGCAGGGCGTGCAGTCCCCCCGCTACCCGTAGAGGCAGTGCATCGGGCAGCGGCGGACCGGCCCAGCGGCGCACCCGGCGCATGAAGGCGCCGCCGCGGTCCGTATCGAGCAGGTCGCCAACCGCCTGGCAGACCAGCGCGGTGACCCCCGCGCGGTTGTCGCGGCAATAGGCCACCTGGTTTTCGAAAGCGCGTGCCACCGCCGCCGGGCCGGTGGCCCCCGGCGTGGTCACGACATATTTTGCCTTGTCGATCGCCATTGCCCTTTGCACCCTCGCTGCCTATTTGCGCATCCAATGAACGAATGCCTCACCTTCGCCGTTCCAAAGGGCCGTATCCTTGACGAAGCGCTGCCAGTAATGGCGCGTGCCGGGGTCGTGCCCGAAGACGCTTTCCACGACAAGGCGAACCGCTCGCTGACCTTCGCGACCACGCGCAATGACATGCGCCTGATCCGCGTGCGCGCCTTCGACGTCGCGACTTTCGTGGCCCATGGCGCAGCGCAGATGGGTATTGTCGGTTCGGACGTGATCGAGGAATTCGACTATGCGGACCTTTACGCGCCCGTCGATCTCGACTTCGGGCACTGCCATCTTGCGGTGGCCGAGCCGGTAGAAGGCGCGGAAAGCATCGACGGTGCCAGCCACCTGCGCGTCGCGACCAAATACCCCAACCTCACCCGCCGCCATTTCGAACGGCAGGGCATCCAGGCCGAATGCGTAAAGCTGAATGGGGCGATGGAAATCGCGCCCGCACTCGGCCTTGCCGGGCGGATCGTCGATCTGGTCTCCACCGGCACGACGCTGCGCGAAAACGGCCTGGTCGAAACCAGCCGTATCCTCGACATTTCGGCGCGCCTCATCGTCAACCGTGCCGCGCTGAAGACCGATCCGCGCGTGGCCGCGCTGGTCGAAGCCTTCCGCGCCGACGCGGCACAGCGCGAGGCCGCCTGATGCAATTCCTGAAAACCGCCGACGCCGGGTTCGAAAGCGCTTTTGCCCGGATCGTCCGCGATCGCCGGGAAAGCGATACGCAAGTCGGGCGCGATGTCGCCTCGATGATCAACGAAGTGCGCGAACGCGGCGATGCCGCGCTGGCCGAATACACTGCGCGCTTCGACAGCCACCGGCTGGCGCAAGACGATGACTGGTGCATACCGCTGGCCGCCTGCCGCGAAGCCTATGATGCGCTCGACCCCGACTTGCGCGATGCGCTGGAAACCGCGGCCAGCCGCATCCGCGCATATCATGAGGGCCAGCTTCCCGAAAACCGCGACTATACCGACGATATCGGCATGCGGCTCGGTGCGCGTTGGAACGCGGTCGAAGCCGCCGGGCTGTATGTCCCCGGCGGACGCGCATCCTATCCCTCGTCGCTGCTGATGAACGCGATCCCCGCGAAAGTCGCAGGCGCGGAGCGACTGGTCGTCACCACGCCTACGCCGGGCGGCGAGACCAACGCGCTGGTTCTCGCCGCTGCCCATATCGCGGGCGTGGATGAAATCTGGCGGGTCGGCGGGGCGCAGGCAGTGGCCGCGCTGGCCTATGGCACCGACCGGATCGGCAAGGTCGATGTCATCGCCGGGCCGGGCAATGCCTGGGTCGCCGAAGCGAAACGCCAGCTCTACGGCGTGGTCGGCATCGACATGGTCGCCGGGCCCAGCGAGATTCTCGTCATCGCCGATGGCAACAACAATCCCGAATGGATCGCCGCCGACCTGCTGAGCCAGGCCGAGCACGACCCGACCAGCCAGTCGATCCTGATTACCGACAGCGACGCGCTGGCTCGGCAGGTCGAGGACGCAGTCGACCTCGCGTTGATGAAGCTGCCCACCGGCAAGACGGCCAAGGCCAGCTGGGACACACATGGCTTGATCGTGGTGGTTGGCAGTCTCGATGAGGCACCTGCCCTATCGGACCGTCTGGCAGCGGAGCATGTCGAGCTGATGGTCGACGAACCGCAGGGCCTGTTCGACCGGATGCGCCATGCCGGCAGCGTCTTCCTCGGTCGGCACACGCCCGAAGCGGTGGGCGACTATATCGCCGGCCCGAACCACGTCCTTCCCACCGGGCGCCGCGCGCGCTTTGCCAGCGGCCTGTCGGTGCTCGACTTCATGAAGCGCACCAGCTTCATCGACGCCTCCGAAGCCGCGCTGGCCGCGATCGGTCCGGCCGCGGTCAGGCTGGCGGAGGCCGAGGGGCTTCCCGCGCACGCGCTGTCGATTTCCACGAGATTGAAATGAACCAGAATTCGAAGTCCCAGGCCCGCAGCGCGGCCCGCCTCGGCGCCGTGCAGGCGCTCTACCAGCAGCATATGGAAGGCACCGCCGTGACCAGGCTGCTGAACGAGTTCCACCAGCACCGGCTCGGCCGCGTGATCGAAGACGAGGAATATGCCGAAGCCGACGTCGATTTCTTCGACGACCTCGTCACGGGCGTGGATGCGCGCCGCGCGGAGATCGACGACAAGCTGACCGCGCGGCTGGCGCAGGGCTGGACGCTGGCGCGGCTTGACAAGACCATGCTGCAGATCCTGCGTGCGGGCACTTACGAACTGATCGCCCGGCAAGATGTCCCCAAGGCCAGCTCGATCAGTGAATATGTCGATGTCGCCAAGGCATTTTTCGACGATCGCGAGGCAAAATTCGTCAACGGCATCCTCGACGCCGTGGCGACCGAGGCCGGACGCTGAACGAAAGCGCGTTCGTCGCCGCGCTCAAGGCGCTGGCGGACACCCCCGCCGCACGCGGTCTCGAGGATGATGCCGCAGTTCTGAATGTCGGCGGCCAGCAGCTGGTCCTCACCCACGACACGCTGGTCGAGGGCGTCCACGTCCGCGCGGACGAGGACCTTGCCGACGTTGCATGGAAGCTCGTCGCAGTGAACCTGTCCGATCTGGCAGCCAAGGGTGCACGGCCCCTCGGTGTGCTGGTGTCGCATATGCTGGGCGATTCCGACGCGCGCTTTATCGAGGGCTTGCGTGAAATCCTCGGCGAATACGACGTGGCGCTGCTGGGCGGCGATACCGTGCGCGCCGAAGGCCGCAGGGTCTGGGGATGCACCGCGGTCGGCAAGGCAATACATACGCCCGCGCCCGGCCGCCGCGGCGCGCGGGCAGGCGATGCGGTGTTCGTTACCGGCACGCTCGGCTATGCCATGCTCGGCCTCGGCGACCGCGCCAGCGGCAGCCGCGCAGACCTCGCCTATCGCCGCCCGCGCCCGCTGGTGGCCGAAGGAATCGCGCTGGCCCCGCATGTAACGGCGATGATGGATGTCTCCGACGGCTTGCTGCTCGACGCCTGGCGCCTCGCGCATGCCAGCGGCGTCGAACTGGCGCTCGACAGCGCGCAGGTCCCGGTGGCCGATCCGCAGAAGGCGGGGGAATGCATGCGATGGGGCGACGACTACCAATTGCTGTTTACCGCGCCCGCCGATGCTGCCCTTCCCGTTGCCGCTGCACGTGTCGGGACGGTGACCGGTGGCCCCACCGGACTATCGCTGGACGGAAAGATCTTCCCCGATGCCGAAGGGCTTGGCTACCGCCACTGATTGCTTGCGCGCAGGGCCGTGCGCGGCGAAATATTGCTACGTAATTCCACCTTGTCACGTAACGGATGCCGCTTATACCTTCGCTAAGCCTCGGCGTTTCCCGCGCCGGAGCGCAGAAAGATATAAACATAGCGGGAGGGGGAAATTTCGTGGACCTAGTTCTCATAGCAATACTGCTGGGACTGCTGGCCGTCGTGTACGGCTTCGTGACCAGCCGCCAGGTGCTTGGCGCAGGCGCCGGCAACGAACGAATGCAGGAAATCGCCGGCGCAATCCAGGAAGGCGCACAGGCCTATCTGAAACGCCAATATACGACGATCAGCGTGGTCGGCATCGCGGTAGCGGTGCTGGTCTTCGCCTTCCTCGGCATCGTGCCGGCGGTCGGCTTCGTGATCGGGGCGATCCTGTCGGGTGTCGCCGGCTTCATCGGCATGAACATTTCGGTGCGCGCCAACGTGCGTACCGCCGCTGCCGCGCAAAGCGGGCTCCAGCAAGGCCTGACGCTGGCCTTCCGTGCGGGTGCGATCACCGGCATGCTGGTGGCAGGCCTCGCCCTGCTCGCGATTGCGGTGTTCTTCTGGTACCTCGTCGGCCCCGGCGGATACGCGCCCAACAGCCGCGAAGTGATCGACGGGCTGGTCGGCCTGGCCTTCGGCGCCTCGCTGATATCGATTTTCGCGCGTCTTGGCGGCGGGATCTTCACCAAGGCCGCCGATGTCGGCGCCGATCTGGTCGGCAAGGTCGAAGCCGGGATCCCCGAGGACGATCCGCGCAACCCTGCGGTCATCGCCGACAATGTCGGTGACAATGTCGGCGACTGCGCGGGCATGGCTGCCGATCTGTTCGAAACCTATGTCGTCACGGTCGGGGCCACCATGGTGCTGACCGCGCTGCTGTTCGGTGAAACGCTGGGCGATCTGCTGCTGCCGATGATGGCGCTGCCGCTGCTCATCGGCGGGGCTTGCATCGTGACCAGCATCATCGGCACCTATTTCGTGAAGCTGGGCAAGAACAGCACCAATGTGATGGGCGCGATGTACAAGGGTTTCATCGTCACCGCCGTTCTCGCAATCCCGCTGATCTGGCTGGTCATGAGCCAGGTTCTCGGCGGCATGGGTACCGAAATCGGCGGCAGTATCGCCGGGATCGACCCCGGGGCGCCGCTGGCCGAAGAAGGCACTGCCGAACAGGTCCGCTCGTTCAGCGGCTGGGACCTGTTCTGGTGTTCGGTCATCGGGCTGGTTATCACCGGCCTCATCATCTGGATCACCGAGTATTACACCGGGACCGGGTTTCGCCCGGTAAGGTCGATCGCAAAGGCTTCCGAGACCGGACACGGCACCAATGTGATCCAGGGACTGGCTATCAGCCTTGAATCGACCGCGCTGCCGACGATCGTTATCGTCGCGGGGATCATCGCTACCTTCCAGCTCGCCGGGCTCATGGGCATCGCCTATGCCGCAACGGCCATGCTGGCGCTGGCGGGAATGGTCGTCGCGCTCGATGCCTATGGTCCGGTGACCGACAATGCCGGCGGGATCGCCGAAATGGCCGGTCTCGACGACAGCGTGCGCGAGAAGACCGATCTGCTCGATGCAGTGGGCAATACCACCAAGGCGGTGACCAAGGGCTATGCCATCGGTTCGGCAGGTCTGGGCGCACTGGTGCTGTTCGCGGCCTATACGACCGACCTCGCGGAGTTCTTCCCCGATGCGGACGTCGATTTCAGCCTCGAGAACCCATACGTGATCGTCGGTCTGCTGCTGGGCGCACTGCTCCCGTACCTGTTCGGTGCGATGGGCATGACCGCGGTCGGCCGCGCTGCGGGCGATGTGGTCAAGGACGTGCGCGAACAGTTCGCGGGCGATCCGGGGATCATGGCGGGCACCAGCAAGCCCGACTATGCACGCACCGTCGATCTCGTCACCAAGGCCGCGATCAAGGAAATGATCGTACCCTCGATGCTGCCGGTCCTGGCTCCCATCGTGATCTATTACGCGATCTACTTCCTCGCCGGTCAGGAAAACGCCTTTGCTGCGCTCGGGGCTTTGCTCCTCGGCGTGATTATCGGCGGGATCTTCGTCGCGCTCTCGATGACCGCCGGTGGCGGCGCATGGGACAATGCGAAGAAGTATATCGAGGACGGCCATCACGGCGGTAAGGGCAGCGAAGCCCACAAGGCCGCAGTTACCGGCGATACGGTCGGCGATCCCTACAAGGACACCGCCGGTCCGGCGGTCAACCCGATGATCAAGATCACCAATATCGTGGCGCTCTTGCTGCTTGCCGCGCTTGCGGGCGGCTGACGACGCGTCCGGGTGAAGGCGGTGGTGGCATGGACAGACGTGCCGCCACCGTCCTTTTCGACGCATTAACCCAGTTTAAGCGCTTTTTTCCTATGCTTGTCGCCCGATGGGGAATGCAGTGGCGCATATCGATGAACTCACGACCAGCAACCGGCTCGGTCCCGGCGGCGAGCACGAGGCCCGCTTACAGGGCACCAGCACGCGCAGCGGCATGGCCGGCCTGAGCGAAGGGTTCTCGGTCGCGTCATGGCGCGATGCGGATAACGCCGGTTTCATCGAAAAATGGCATCGCCTTGCGCTTGCCAGCGCGACCCCCAATCCCTTTAACGAAGCATGGTTTCTGCTGCCATCGCTGCGCCAGTTCGACCCAAAGGGCGAGGTCATGCTCGCCACCCATGTCGTAAACGGGGAACTGGTCGGGCTGATGCCCATGCTGCGCGACCGCGACTATCACGGCAGGCCTCTTCCGCATCTCGCCAACTGGCTGCATTCCAACGCCTTCAGCGGCGAACCCCTGGTCATGGCCGATCATTGCGCGTCATTCTGGCAGCACATGCTCGACTGGTGCGATCGTCACGCGCACGGCAGCCTGTTCTTCCACCTTTCCGGAATCCCGGCGGATGGCGCTGCCTTTGCGGCGCTGCGTGATATCGCCGGAAAACCGGATCGCGGCCTGCGCATCGTCGAAACGATCGAGCGCGCCGTGCTGCACAGCGGACGATCCCCGCAAGACCATTTGCGCTTGGCGCTCGACAAGAAGCGCCGCAAGGAATTGAACCGCAAGCGGCGGCGGCTGGAAGAACTCGGCGAGTTGGTGCTGACGCGCCACGACGATGACAACGGACTTGGCAGCTGGATCGACCAGTTTCTCGAACTCGAACAGGCGGGCTGGAAAGGCGCCCAGGGCTCGGCGATCTCCAGCGCGCCGAATACCGAGGCCGTGTTCCGCGAAAGCATGACGGCGGCAGCCCGTCTGGGAAAACTGCAGCGGCTGGCCTTCCACCTAGACGGACGGCCGGTCGCCATGCTCAGCAGTTTCATCTGCGAGCCCCACGCCTTCGGGTTCAAGACCACATTCGATGAAAGCCTGGCAAAACTTTCCCCCGGCATGCTGCTACAGGTCGAAAATCTCGCGATTCTCGAACGCAGGGGCGTAACACTGTCGGACAGCTGCGCAGCACCCGACCACCCGATGATCGGCCAGATCTGGCCCGACCGGCGCGAAATCGTCAAACTGTCGATCCCCATTGGCGGCAGTCTGCGCCGCGGCATCGGACGCGCGCTGACCGCGCTTGAATTGCACCGGGGCAGGAACCGCAAATGACTAGGCATGACGGCACGCCATCTCTTTCGCACCACCGGGTCTTTCCCGCGCAATCTTTGGCGGCCTTCGCCCGCGCCTATCCGGAAACGCCGCATGTCCTGCGTCACGAGCTCGAAGCCGATTTCCGGCTGTCGCTCGATTCGCTGGCACAATTGGGCGAAGCATTGCCGGGCAGCTCGGTCGAATACAATCGTGGGGACCTGCCGATCGGGGTCGACGGCAAACCCGGCGCCACCGGCCTCACAATCGGAGATACCATCCGCAACATTGCCACCTGCCGCAGCTGGGCGGTACTCAAGAACATCGAGCAGCAGCCCGAATACCAGGCGCTGCTCATGGGGCTGCTCGACGAATTGCGCCCCGCAATAGAATCAACCACGGGCGAATTGCTGACTCCCCAGGGGTTCATCTTCGTCTCGAGCCCCAACGCCGTGACGCCGTATCACTTCGATCCCGAACACAATATCCTGCTGCAGCTTCGCGGGACCAAGGTCATGACGCAGTTCCCCGCCGGCGATGCCCGCTTTGCACCCGATCGTGTCCACGAAAGCTATCACCTCGGCGGGCCGCGCGAGCTGCCGTGGGACGATGCCTTGCTTGCAGACGGCACGCCCTTCGCGCTCGAGCCGGGCGAGGCGGTGTACGTGCCGGTCATGGCACCGCATTTCGTCCGCAACGGATCCGAACCCTCGCTCTCCCTCTCGATCACCTGGCGCAGCCAATGGAGCTATGACGAGGCCGGCGCGCGCTGCTTCAACGGCCTTGTCCGCAAAACCGGCTATCGGCCCGCCGCGCCCGGACGCTGGCCGGCGCGCAATCGTGCAAAGTCGCTGGCCTTTCGCGCCTGGCGCAGGGTTTTCGGTAATCCGAACTGATACGTCCCCTCGAGAGCATGACAAGCGACCAGCAGCACGGCGATGACGCAGCGCAGTTTGACGCGCTGGCGCAGGATGGTCCGCAGCAGCGGGCGTTCCTGCGCAGCCGGTGGTTCGATGCCTCTCCCGCCCCGCCCGACCGCATCGTGCTACGCGGCGAAGAGGGCATGGCGCTTGCTGCATTAGGACTGGCCATGCGCCGCCGCGGCCCTTTCCGGCTGCGCGAGATTGCCGGGAGCTACTGGCCCTTCCGCGGAGTTCCGCTAGCCTCGGGCATCGACGAGGCGGTTCTCGCCGACGCGCTCGGCCGGCAGCGCAATCGGCTTGGCTCGATCTGGCGGCTCGGCCCGGTGGAAGCCGGCGATCCCGAACTCAAGCGGCTACGCCTGGCGCTGCGCCAGGCCGGGTGGCACGCGCTTGCGCGTCCGCTAGGCCAGGTGTTCGAGATCGATCTCGCAGCCTTGCGGCAGGACGGCGCCTGGCCGTCGACCAAGACGCAGCGCAAGAACCGCTGGCGCAAGCGGAGGCTGGAGGAAGAAGGCGGCGCGGTCTCGGTCGAATTCTTTAGCGGAAGCGACTGGACTGCGCGGCAGCGCGACGCATTGGCTCAGATCGAAGCGGAGAGCTGGCTCGGGACGCTTGCCGATGGCGGGGACACCAAGTTTCGCGACCCCGAGATGCGGCGCTATTGGGAGGATATCTGCACCGACCCGGTGCTGGCAGCCATGCTATTCGGAAGCCTGATGTGGATCGGGGACACACCCGCCGCGTTCACCTTCGGGATCGAGGCCGGACCGGTGCGCTATTACATCGCCAACAATTACGACCAGCGCTTCAACCAGTTCGGTGCCGGCCGCGTCCTGCTGTATGAGGATTTTGCGCGGGCGGGCGAGCGCGGCGTGCGGCGCATCAGCTGGGGTGCCGGCGATGCCGGGTACAAGAGCGAGATGGGCGCCCAGCCCGGCGCGCATCTGGTCGACCTGCTGTTCGTCCGCAATGCCCTTCTGGCACGCTTGCTGTCACCGTGGTGGGAGCGCGCGGCTTGATCACGCTCCGATCCCCCGTCATCCTCAGCGCGCTGCTCTGGTGCGGTTTCATGATCGCGGTCGCGGCGTACGAACAAATCGTGCTCGGCTGGCATTTCGCCCGCGAGGAAGCGCCAATCCACGATGGCTGGCACTGGATGCGCACCGCGGGAATAGCCGTGCTGAGTTTCCTGCTGGTTGCAGCCCTGGCGCAATCGCAGGTTCGCCGCGAGCAGGTGAGCGTGCGCGCGGGAGCGCTCGTCTTCGCGGTCGCGCTGCTTTCGCTCGCAGCGATCGCCCTGCTTGCCGCAAGCCCCGGTGCCTTTGCGCAGATCGGGGCCGAGGACAGCACGATCGAATGGCTTTCCGCCGTGCTGCTGTTCGGCGCGGCGGGCCTGATGGGATGGCGGCTGCGGGATCGTACCCGGCGGCAACCCGCGCATGGCCAGCGCTGGGTTCCGATGGTGGTCGGCCTCGGCTTTGCCGCACTCTTCGCGCTGATGGCTCTCGAAGAAGTCAGCTGGTTCCAGCGACAGATCGGCTTCGCCACGCCCGAAGCGATCGCCGCGCGCAATTGGCAGGGTGAATTCAACCTGCACAATTTCCATACCGATATTACCGAACTGGCGCTGTATTCGGGCACCGGTGTTTTTCTCCTATTGCTGCCGCTGCTTCGCGAAAGCGATGTGGCGCGTTGGCCCATCGTGCGCGTTGTGGCGCCGTTCCTGCCCGACCGCACCGTTGCCGCCGTGTCTGCGCCTATGCTGGTCTTCACCTACAGCCATTGGACGCTGCTGCCCGTGCAAGCCGCCTTCTGGACCGGGCTGGCCGTCTGCGTGGCCTTCGCGCGCAGCAGCGCCACCCCGCGGGAGACGCTCTTGTGGAGCGCGCTCGCGATCTGGGTCGGCGTGGGCCAGCTTACCATGCTCGCACTCGGTCCCACCAAGCTGATGGTCTTCGACAGCTCCGAATACCGCGAACTGTTTATGAGCATCGGCCTCGCGATGTACGCTTTTCGGCAATCACGTACGTGCAGTGCTTGACGCAAACGTAAAGCACCCGCAAACCGGCACCCGTGAGCATTGAAAAGACACCGGAAGAACTCGTCGCAGGCTTCGTCAGCCTGCTGTCCGTCACACGCGAAGGGGATGACGCTTTCAGCGGCCTGAAGCAGCCCAATGGGGTGGGCCGCGTCTTTGGCGGGCAGGTCATCGCGCAGGCATTGCAAGCGGCGCAGGCGACGGCGCCCGAGGGCCTCGAAGCGCATTCGCTGCATGCCTATTTCCTGCGCGGTGGCAAGGAAGGGCTCGATATCTCCTACGACATCGCGCGCGATTTCGATGGCCGCAGTTTCGCCAACCGGCGGGTGGTCGCCAGCCAGCAGGAGAAAGGCGAGGACAAACGCCCGATCCTGAACCTGACCGCCAGCTTCCAGCGCCCCGAAGACGGCCTGTCGCACGACGATGTAACCATGCCCGAAGTGGAACCGCCCGAGGACCTGCGCGGCGACATGGAAATGCGGCGCCAGATGGTCGAACGCATGGGCGAACGCATGAGCGAGCAGCAGCGCAATTTGGTGCTGCGCCCCCGGCCGATCGAAATGCGCACGGTCGACCGGCTGCACTGGATGAACAGCGAACCGCGCGAGCCACGCGCGCACAGCTGGTTCCGCACCGTCGCGCCGCTGCCCGCGATCGAAGACAATCCCGCGCTGCACCGCGCGGTAATCGCCTATGCCAGCGATTACACGTTGCTGGGCACCAGCGCGCTACCGCATGGCCTGTCGTGGATGCGCGGCGAACTGGTGGGGGCCAGCCTCGACCACGCGATCTGGTTCCATCGGCCCGCGCGCGCCGACGAATGGCTGCTCTATGCCACCGATGCGCCATGGAGCGGCGGGGGCCGCGGCTTCAACCGCGGGCGCATTTTCAACCGGCAGGGCGAACTGGTCGCCAGCGTTGCGCAGGAAGGCATGATGCGCAAACGCGTCCCGCGCGACAGCTGAGCCGGCCCAGCAGGGCCTGAACGCGGCCCTGCATTTTCCCCATTTGCGACGAACCGCTGAACGGGCAATTCCGGCGGCGCATGGCGCTACCCTGCCCCAAATCCGACCAAGCGATCGGGGTTTCGGTCGCACGTGTGCGCACGCGCACACGAACCGGCCATCGCGGGCCCTCTGGCGGGCAGATGACCGCGCATATCCAGACTGGCCTTGCTAATGCGAGTGACTCTCATTACCAGCGCGCCGAACAAACATTCAGAACAAGGGATTCGTCGATGAAGGCTATTCTGGCCACCACCACTGCCACGCTCGCACTTACGCTGGCCGCCCCCGCTTTTGCCCAGGACGCGCAGGCCGACACGGACAATGAGACCGCCCAGGCGGATGCCAGCGCCATCGTGGTGACCGGGACGCTGAGCGAATTCGGCGCGATCAAGTCGGATACTCCCATCGTGGAAGTCGCGCGCTCGATCTCGATCGAAACGCAGCAGGACTTCGTCATCAAGGGCGCGCAATCGCTCGACGATGCGCTGACCTATACGGCTGGCGTCACGGCGGAACCGTTCGGCTTTTCCACCCGCGGCGATTTCGTCCAGGTTCGCGGCCTCGATGCACCGGAGTATCGCGACAACCTCCAGTATCTGTTCGGTTTCTACAACAACACGCGGCAGGACCTTTACACGCTCGAACAGGTCGAGGTGCTTAAGGGCCCGGCCTCGGTGCTCTATGGCGCGGGCGCGCCTGGCGGCATTCTCAATGTGGTGACCAAGCGCCCGCATGGCGAAAGCGAAGGTCAGCTGCGCGTCGATTACGGCAGCTTCGATCGCAAGCAGATCGCGACCGATATCAATGTCGCGATCCCCGGCGCGGAGGACGAAGCCCAGTTCCGTTTCGTCGGGCTATACCGCGATGCCGATTCGCAGATCGAGGAAGTCTCGGACAACAAACTCGTCCTCGCGCCGTCCTTCACCGCGCGTCCTGCTTCCGGCACCGAAATCACCATCCTGGCCAATTACTCGGATCAGGAATCGGACACCGCGCACCAGTTCCTGCCGGTCACCGGCACACTTCTGCCCGCACCCGGCGGGCAGGAAATCGATCCCTATGTCTACCACGGGGCCCCGGGCTTCAACGCGTACGACACGCAGAGCTTCGCGCTGTCGCTGATCGTCGAACAGGAGCTGAACCAGGCATTCTCGCTCGAAGGCATCGGCCGCTACATGCGTTCGGATGCCGAATACCGGCAGGCGTGGATCGCCTTCGCGGGCAACGGAGTGCCGCGGCTGGACGCCGATGGAAACGGGCTGTGGACCTATTACCTCGCCGACAACCGCAGCGAACAGATGGCCTTCGACGTGCGCCTGCGCGGCGAATTCGACACCGGGCCGATCGAGCACGAACTTCTCGCCGGCGTCCAGTATCAGGATGTCTTCACCGACAGCGACACCGCCTACATCTTCAACGGGGGTGTCCTCAATGCCTTCGATCCGCAGTACCAGAACATGCTTAGCGTGGACGAAGTGCGGCAGGCACAGGGCAATGGCCCGCGCAACTTCATCGATACGACGGGCTATTACATCTCCGACACGATGACGCTGGGCAATCTCGTAGCCACGGCGGGCATCCGTTTCGACGAAGTGACCAATGCGGTCGAGAACGGTACAACGCAGGAAGATGATGCGACCAGTGTCAGCTTTGGCGTATTGTATCGCGGCCCGGCAGGCATTTCGCCCTATGCCAGCTATGCCGAGAGCTTCCAGCCGGTTGTGGGCATCGACACGATAACCAACCAGCAGCTCAAGCCGCAGGAAGGTCGCCAGTATGAGGTGGGGATCAAATGGCAGCCGCGCGGCGTCAATGCGCTGGTTACGGTGGCGGCATTCGACATCGAAATTTCCAACCTGCCGAACCCCAATTCGCTGTTTGGCGCCAACAGCCAGCAGGAAGGCGTATCGAAGGTCCGCGGTGTCGAGTTCGAGGCCAACGCGCTGCTGGGCGGACTGCGGCTCGACGCGAATGCCAGCTACCTCGATGCCGAAGACCCCAACGGCCTGCCGCTCTCGTCGATTTCGGACTGGCAGGCCTCGCTCTTCGCCCTGTATGATTTCGCTGGCGCGCTCGACGGCTTCAGCTTCGGCGGCGGCGTGCGCTATGTCGGCGGCAACGAAAGCAGCGGCATTTCGGCCCTCGACGGGAATCTGCTGACCTACCGCGTCGACGGCCGTACGGTCGGTGATCTTTCGGCGGGCTATGATTTCGGGCCCTTCGAACTGCGCGTGACCGCCCGCAATGTCACCGACGAGGACTATTTCTCGGTCTGCCTCGTGCGCGGCGACTGCTTCCCCGGCGAACGCCGGTCGATCAACGGCTCGCTGGCGTTCAACTTCTGATGGTCAGCCCGGAGCTTATCTGGCTGGCGGGTGCGCTGGCGGTGATGGGTATCGCCTTGCTGCGAATGTCTTGGGGCCGGCCCGGCCGGGCTGCAGGGCTCAACGCCCTGGGCTGGGCTGCGCTGGCCATCGGCGTCGTCATCGGCGGGGCCGTGGCGGGCGCCTGGGGGATCGCGGTCACGTCGCTGTTCGCGGTCGGGACTGCGATAGCGATCCTCGCGAAAGCGGTGTTCGAACACCCGCGCCGCCAGCGACCCGCGCGGCCGCTGCGTGAAACCGAAGCGTTGAACGGCGTCGGCGGCACGCGGATCGGGCAGGCACTGGCGACCTTTGCGATCGCCGGGCCATTGGCGCTCGTCGTGTCGGTCCTGTTCGCACTTGCGGCGCGTCTGGCGCTGATCGCGGCAGGCGCGGGTGAAGCGAATGGCAATGTCGCCGTTCTCGGGCTGGTGCCGCTGGTATGGCCGATACTGGCTTTTGTCCTGCTGATCACCCAAACCCGCGGGAAGCAATTGCTACTCACCAGCGCGGTTGCGATAGCGGCGCTGGCGCTGGCCGTTCTTGTGGGGGGATTTTGATGAGCCTGGGATTTGCCAAGGAAACCGTCCGCAAGGGCCTTGCCGCCCACACCGCGCTCGGCCTCGTGTGCTGCGCGCTGCTGTACCTGATCTGCGCGACCGGCACGGCGATTGTGCTGTACGAGGAATGGCAGCGGTTCGAGCAGCGCGATGCACCCGAAATGACCGCGATCGAACCTGCGGCGGTCCAGCGCGGGATCGAGAACGTGCTGTCGGTCGAAAACGATCGCGCAACCACCACCCACCTCTTCGTGCACATGCCGACCGACGCGCTGCCGCGGACGACGATCACCACCGATACGCAGGCATTCCATGTCGATGCCGACGGCACCATCGTGATGCCAGAGGAGAACGCCTGGTCTGAATTCCTGCTGGCGCTGCACTACCGGCTCAACCTCCCCGCGATTTACGGAATGACGCTGGTGGGTGCATTCGGCGCGATGATCGTCGCGCTGTCGATCTCGGGTATCGTCGCCCACCCGCGCATCTTCCGCGATGCCTTCCGCCTGCGCGCGCGGCGCCGCGACGCGGTCGCCACAGTCGACTGGCACAATCGGCTGGCCGTGTGGACCCTCCCCTTTGCCCTTGCCATATCGCTCACCGGCGCCATGATCGGCCTGTTCTACGTCTCCGGCGGCATTGTGGCCGAAACCGCCTATGACGGCGACAGCGAGGCAGCGCTGGCCCCCATTTTCGGCGAGGAAGCCCCGCAGGACCCCGCCAGCGCTCCGGTCGCCGACGCGCGCCCGGCGCTGGCGCATATGGCGCGAGCCTATCCCGAGGTGGAGCCCTATTACGTCATCCTGCATGATCCGCGCACAGCCGGCCAGCACATCCAGATCGTGGGCGAGCATCCGCGCCGGCTGATTTTTGGCGAGTATTACGCTTACGGTCCGGACGGCGAATTCCACGGAACCACCGGCCTCGCCGATGGGTCGATCGGGCAGCAACTGGCCGCCTCGACCTACAATCTGCACTTCGGCAATTACGGCGGGTTGCCGGTCAAGATCGCCTATATCGCCTTCGGACTCGCGCTGACCGCGGTGGTGGCCACCGGGACCTTCATCTGGCTTAACAAGCGGGCCCGCCAGGGCCGCCCCGCCCCGCGCACGAGAGCGGTCTGGTCGGGCTTCGTCAGCGGTGTGCCGATAGCGCTGGTGACCACGCTGCTTGCCCGCCTGCTGATCGGTAATGGCGCACCTTTTGTCGCACTGTTCTGGGGCACGCTGGCACTGACCGTGGCGGTCGCGCTGTTGCGTTTGCGGCGCGACCGCGAGGCCGCGTCCGGACCGGCGCTCGCTCCCGCTGAGTAACCGGCCCGGACCGCGTCGCCGGTATCAGTCGCCCAGCGCTTTCTCGATCGCGCCAAGCGGCACCAGTTTGAAGTTCTGCGCCCGGCCGTCGTTCACGCCGTCCTGCGCGATGAACAGCCCGCCGGGGAAGTTCGGGCCGAAGTCACCGCGCTGCGCCTCGATCCCGTCGGTTTCCTCGGTACTGCCATATTGCCCTGCGGCGATACGGAAGCGGCCCGCGGGGGTCACATCCGGCAGCGCGTAACGCATGTAGGTGTTGTCGCCCTGGCTCGAGGCATAAAGCCAGCCGCCCTCATCGCCCTCCGGAACCAGGGCAAGACCTTCGAGATCGGCCACGATCTTGCGCCCATCGACCGCGGCGACGAGTTCGCCCGCCGTCGCACCGCTGCGGAAGCGCCAGATCCCGGCCGCTTCCTCGCCGATATAAAGCGTGCCATCGCGGTGATCGACGGCGCAGCCTTCGGGCTGCGAAGGAACCTGCATCGTGCGCAGTTCGCGCGCGGTCGGGGTATCGCTCAGCGTGATTTCCCATTCGCCGATCCGGCCGCCCTTGGGCGCGGTATAGACGATCAGCCGGTCGCCGCGCCGGGTCCCGCAGATGCCGTAGGCCTCGCCAGGTCCGGACGTGACGCTGCCCAGTTCGACAAGCGATCCGCTGGCCGTGTCCAGCCGGAACAGTGCGATCCGCGCCTGTGCCAGATCGCTGCGGTCGCTGGCGAAGACGACGATGCCCTGGTCCCCCATGTCGACCAGATCGACATTGTTCAGCGCCGCATGGGCAGTGAAGCTCTTCGGCTGGCCGCCGAGATCATAGACATAGAGCCCCGCTTTCTTGTCGGTCGCAACGATCAGACTGTCGGCGGGCGCAGCGGCGTTGCGCCAGATCGCCGGGTCGTCCGCCGCATCTTCATTGGCTGTCACCACCGGCTGGGTTTCCGCCACCGCGTAAACCGGCACGGCGGGGTCGCCCGGCGCGGGTACGGTGGCGCAAGCTGCGGTCAGGCCGATCCCGGCAAGTGCGAATATACGAAAATCCCTGCGCATCAGAAAGTCACCCTCACGCCGCCCTTCATGGTCCAATTGTACTCTTCATATTGATACAGGTTACGCCCGCCGCCGAACCTATTGTAGGCGAAGTACTTGGCATTGTTGATGTTCACCCATTCGTAGAACAGCTGAACGGAATCGGTCACGCGGTACTTGGCCGACAGGTCGAGCTGGAAATGGTCGTCGACATAGCGATCGAGATCGCTCGTGTCGGACAGCTCGTCGAGATACTTGTCGCGGTATGTGCCCGACAGCCGGATATCGATCGGGCCCTTGTCGTATCCGACTGAGAAATTGGCGGTGTGTTTCGCCGTCGCAGGCAGCGGGATCGATCGCGGTCCCTCGCTGGCCAGCGTGGTCACCGTGCCATCGGCATCGGTGAAGGTGTAGTTCGCCTGCACCACGAAGCCGTCGAGCGTGCCGGTAAAAGCCTGCGAAAAGCCCAGCTCGATACCGAAGATGTCCGCTTCGTCCCCATTCCGGGCGATCGTCGCTTCGTCGAAGGCGATACCGCGGAAGCTGCCCGCGACATCTGTGTTCACATCGACGATGAAATTGTCGAGGCTTTTGTAGAAGACCGACGCATGCAGCGCGCCGGTCGCGCTCATGTAATACTCTGCCGCAGCGTCGAAATTCCAGGCTTCGGTAGGCAGCAGCGCGGGGTTGCCGAATTCACCGCTGCGTTCGCCGTCGTCGGCTTCCTCGACGGCGAAATGGGGTGCCTGCTGGAACGGCGATGGCCGCACGATCGAACGGTAGAAGCCGGCGCGCAGCACCAGATCGGTTTGCGGTTCGTACCGCAGGTTGAGGCTGGGCAGCCAGTGATCGTAATTCTTGTCGATCGCGGCTGATGACACGAGGACCGTGTCATCAGCCGCGATCGACCCGTCGGGCAGTGTCCCGTCTTCTTCGACCAGCAGGACGCTGTTGCCCACCAGCGTGTTGTCCGTGTGCTCGTAGCGCAGGCCATAGACCACGCGCAGGTCCGTGCTTTCCCAGCGGCCGAGCAAATAGCCGGCCATGATGTCTTCAGCGACTGCAAAATCCTCGACCGCGCTGTCGAATGCGCTGTCGATTTCCTGCAATTCGAAATCGCCGAAATTGGCGCGGAAGAAGTTGGACCCTTCGGTGAAACCTGCAACCGGCCCGATCCCGGTCAGGCGATAGGTCTGTCCTTCGCCCAGCGCGTCGTTCAGCGTCATGGCGTCGTTTTCGTAGAACTCGACGTTCGCGTCATAAGTCTTGTCGCGCCAGCGGCCCTTGAAACCCACCTGTACGGTGAACTCGCCATTGTCAGCCGCGAAGCGGCGTCCCAGGTCGAACTTGGCGGCCCATTCCTCGTCCTGCGCATCCGACAGCGCGACGAATTCGATATCGTTCAGCGCATAGGCACCGGGGTCGGTGAAATCGCCCGTCGGATCGGTGACGCTGTAGAGCGGGATGCGCGGATTGGCGAAGTCGAGAGCGACGCCGAACCCTTCTTCCTCATATTCGCGTTCGAATGCGATGGGATCGAGGCTGCCGTTCTCCCGCTCGCTCGATTTTGCCCAGCTCGCCGAATAATTGGCGAACCAATCACCCCAATCGCTTTCGCCGCCGAAAACGAGCGAACGGATCTTCTGCGATTCGAAGCGGTCCTTGACGTCGCGCTCGACGGTAATCGCCGCGTCCTCGTCGGGGTCGGGATCGGTGTCGCTGTAACCGACCGTGCTGCCTGCGCCCGTAACGATCGCATCGCCGAGATCGAAGATCAGGCGCCGGCGGCTCTCCTGGTCGTCGAACTGGCTGTAGACGCCGCGGGCATACAGTTCGGTGCTCTCGCCCGCGCGAAGGTCGAGGCCGAGCGTCGCACTGATACGTTCGCGTTCGACATCGTAGTCGCGGTATTCGAGATCCTCGGCATAGATGACGCCGTCGTCCTCCTCCCACCCGTCGGCTTCGATATTGTCGGTTTCGAAGGTGCGGCGGTAATAGCTGACGCCGCCCGAAATGCCGAAATTTTCACCGATCCGGGTGGCGAAATCCAGGGTGCCCTTGGGGCTTATCTCATCGGCGTAATCGTTATAGCTGCCTTCGACCTTGGCGGTCAGCAGACGCGTCTTACGGTCGAACGCGCTGGTGGTCTCGATCTCGACCGACGCGCCGATCGTGTCGGCATCCATATCGGGCGTGAGCGATTTCTTCACTTCGATCGATTCGATGATGTCCGAAGATACGACGTCGAGCGCGACCGCGCGAATATCGGCCTCCGGAGACGGCAGGCGTACGCCGTTGAGCGATGACGAGACGAGATCGGGCGACAGGCCGCGGACCGATACGAAACGGCCCTCGCCCTGGTCGTTGAGGACATTGATGCCGGGCAGGCGGCGCAGGCTTTCGGCGACGTTCTGATCGGGAAACTGGCCGATCGCGTCGCGTGTCAGCACGTCGGACACGCCATCAGCTTCCTTCTTGCGCGACAGGGCGCTCGAAAGGTTCGCGACCTGGCCGACGACCAGGATCTCGTCGTCGCCAAAGCCGGTCATCGCGATCTCTGCGCGCACCGTGCCGGTGGCCGGGACGGTAATCACGCGCCTGACCGTTTCCGCCCCGACATAGCTGATTTCGAGCGTGTAATCGCCCGCCGGAACGTCTGCGAAGAGGAACGAGCCATCGCGCTCGGTCGCGGTCACGCGGTCGATCTCGACAATGCGCACCTGCGCGCTGCGCAGCGCGATGGTGTCGGTGGCATCGGATACGGTGCCGGCAAGATCGCCGGCCTGCGCCATGCCGGGAAGTGCCAGCGCCGCAATGGCAGCCCCGGCAAGAAGCGTATTCCTGATTCTCATTATTGCCCTCCGCTATCGTTGAGAGCCGCCTAGGCGCGCAGTTTGACTGCGATATTTCCGCATCGCGTCGGTTTGCGGACAATTGCGCGTGCGCTGACGCGGTTGCGTCACAAAGCGCGAGGGGCGTGCCGCGCGCTATTTTGGCCTGCGCAAGAAAGTGCGGGCCAAACGCTCCAATTGTGTGTAGGGGCGCCTCCGACTGCGGGCAGTGCCCGCGCCGCGACCAGCCGGGCACCCCCCGCCCGTGCATACGCGCAACCGAAAGAATACCATGCCCCTTTCCAACCTCCCGCCGGTTATCGGCGAGGCTTTGAGCGCCCGTGGCTACGACGCGCTTACCCCCGTCCAGCAGGCCGTGACCGAACCCGAAGCGCACGGCCGCGACATGATTGTTTCCGCGCAAACCGGGAGCGGCAAGACCGTGGCCTTCGGCCTGGCGCTTGCTCCCGAACTGCTCGACGCGGTTGGCGGCACGCCCCTGTCGGAGAAGCCGCTGGCACTGGTGATCGCGCCGACGCGCGAGCTCGCGCTACAGGTCAGCCGCGAACTCGGCTGGCTCTATGCGGGCGCCGGACTACGCATCGCTACCTGCGTCGGCGGGATGGATGCCAGCAAGGAACGCCGTGCACTGCGCGCCGGTCCGGCGATCGTCGTCGGGACGCCCGGCCGCCTGCGCGACCATCTCGAGCGCGGCGCGCTCGACCTGTCGGGCCTGGTCGGCGTGGTGCTCGACGAAGCCGACGAGATGCTCGACATGGGGTTCCGCGAAGATCTCGAGGAAATCCTCGATGCGACTCCCGATACGCGCCGCACGCTGCTGTTCTCCGCCACCATGCCGCGCCCGATCGAACGGCTGGCCGAACGCTACCAGCGCAACGCACTGCGCCTGTCGCTTGCCGGCGAAACGCGCGGGCATGGCGACATCGCCTATCAGGCAGTCACCGTCGGCCCGTCGGAGATCGAGAACGCGGTGGTCAACCTGCTGCGCTTCCACGAGGCGGAAACCGCGATCTGTTTCTGCGCCACGCGCGAAAGCGTGCGCCGCCTGCATGCCACGCTGCAGAACCGCGGCTTCGGCGTCGTCGCGCTGTCGGGCGAGCATTCGCAGAGCGAGCGCAACCAGGCGCTGCAGGCGCTGCGCGACCGGCGCGCGCGGGTCTGCGTGGCCACCGATGTCGCCGCGCGCGGGATCGACCTGCCCACGCTCAGCTTGGTGATTCATGTCGAGATCCCGCGCGATGCCGAGACGTTGCAGCACCGTTCGGGCCGCACCGGCCGGGCGGGCAAGAAGGGCACCGCCGCGCTGGTGGTGCCGTACAACCGCCGCCGCCGCGTCGAAGGCATGCTGCGCGGGGCGCAGATCGAGGCCGAATGGCTCGATGCACCGACCCCCGAGGCGATCCGCGCGAAGGACCGCACGCGGCTGATCGAGCGGCTGACCGAACCGCGCGAGTTCGACGAATACGAACGCGAGCTTGGCGCCCAGCTGATGGCGAAGATGTCGCCCGAGGACATCGCCACCGCGCTGGTCCAGACGCTGCGCGCCGAGATGCCCGCACCCGAGGAGCTGATCGCCAACACCCCCGAGGCGCGCGACCGGGCGAAGGCCGAACGCCACCGTCCCGGCTTCGAGGACGTGGTGTGGTTCCGCATGAGCATCGGCCGCCGCCAGAACGCCGAACCGCGCTGGCTGCTGCCGCTGATCTGCCGCCGTGGGCACATCACCCGCAACGAGATCGGCGCGATCCGCATCGGCCAGCACGAGAGCTGGTTCCAGGTCCCGCGCCCGATCGCCGCCAAGGTTGCCGAGACCGTCACCCGCACCGCCTCGCCCGAGGACGAGCAGGACGAGATCATGATCGAGGAGGCCCCCGACGGCCCCCGCATCGAGGCCCGCGAGAACCGCCGCAAGCACGCCGATGGCGGCGGCCGGGTCGATCCCCGCCCCGCCGGCCGCGGCCCCCACCGCAAGCCCGGGGGCAAGCCGCCCTTCAAGAAGGGCAAGCCCGGCACCGGCAAACCCGGCGCAGGCAAGGGCGCGGGCGCGGGCGGCAAGCCCTTTGCCGGAAAGCCCAAGTTCAAGGGCAAGCCGAAAGGCAAGGGCAAACCCGCAGGTCCGCGCGGCGACTGACCCGCGGACCCGCCGGGGTTCAATTGGTCATCAGCAGGGGAATGCGCACGTCGGACAGCATCCGGCGTGTCGCCCCGCCGAAGATCCGTTCGGTCAGCCGCGTGCGGCCATAGGCGCCCATCACGATCAGCCCCGCCTTGCGCGCTTCCGCCGCGCCCAGCAGCGTCGCCGCGACATCCTTGTCGCCGCATTCGAGCTCGACCATCTCGCAGGCGATCCCGTGCCGCGAGAGGTAGTCCGCCCCCTTCACCGGCGGCAGGTCGAGCGCATCGGCCGACTTGCCCGTTTCGCCGACCGTGGCGAGATAGACCGCCCCCGCTTCGCGCAGCAGCGGCAGCGCCGCCTTGAGCGCATGCGACGCCTCGGCCGATCCGTCCCACGCAACCAGTGCGGGGGCACCGGTTTCGAAGCGGGTGTAGGTTTCGGGCAGGACCAGCACGGGGCAATCGGCGGTCAGCGCCAGCTCGCCCGCGGTGAAGGACGGCGTGCCCTTGGCGGTATGCGCATCGCGCGCGCTGATCACGATGAGATCGCTGAGCGAGGATTCGCGCAGCATCGCGAGCGCGACCGGGCCGGCGGATTCGACCCAGTTCCACGACACGCCCTCGTTCGCGAGGTCGGTCAGCGTCCGCTCGCGTAGCTTCGCGGCTTCCTCGCGCCAGACGGGGACCATGGCGGCGAAGGCGGCGCCGTGGAAGTCGATGGTCGCCGCGGCTTCATAGGGCATGGCGTGCAGCAGCGTGAGATGCGCATCGAACTGTCGCGCCAGATCGAGCGCGGCATCGAGCCGGCCGGTAAAAGCCTCGTCATCGGCGGCGTTGAACAGGATCGTTTTCATTGATCGTCTCCCAGCTTGCGGTCCGGCCGGGGGGCCGAGTCCCCGCTTGATGCCACCAGTATAGCAACGGTCCGGCAACGCTCCTTGATCGAGATCAATTCGCGCGCATTCATGGACCGCGAAACGCGCGCCCGAAAAGCGTGACCTTCGCTGCCGCTCATGCCCGCCCCGCGGCCGCCCGCGTGCGCGAGAGCAACGCGAGAAGCGCGGTTTCATCGGGCTTGCGGACCACGCCGACATAGCGCCCGCCGCGCAGCATGACCTGCCAGATACCGCTCGCCACCCGCCATTCGAGCTCGGGGATCGTGACCTTCCGATCGGCCTGCCTCGCCGCGCGCGCGGCCTCCAGCGCCGCCTCGAGCCGCGCCCGCCCCGCCTCCGAACGCACCGACCCCAGCGCCACGTCCCACGCCGCCGCAAAGCCTTGCGCCCCGGGCCGCGCACGTAGGCGATAGGCCGTCTCGCGCGCCATCGAAACGCCGCGCGCCGCCGCCGCGACCGAACGCGTCGCGGCAAGGTGACCGATGAACTCCGCCTGCCGCACGGGCGTCCATCCATCGGCGCGATGACGCAGCGGGACGGCGTGGAACGGCGGGATAGTAATGGAGGGCCTGCGCGGACGCGCGGAGCGCGGTGGGTAGTGCTTCATTCGAGAGGATAAGGCACGGGACAGGGTGTGTAGGAAAGCCCTGCCACCACGGCGTCAGCCCAGCCCACTTCGTCATCCCAGCCCACTTCGTCATCCCAGCGAAAGCTGGGATCGGCCGCAATCAAAGCACCACGTCGAACAGATCGTCCCACGCAGGGTTCACACCCTCGATCAGCTCGATCTTCCACGCACGCTTCCACGCCTTCATCGCCTTCTCGCGCGCGATCGCGTCCTCGATGCTGTCATGCTCTTCGGCATAGACAAGCCGCGTCAGCCCGTACCGGCGACAGAAGGCGGAGCCCTTCCCCTCCCGATGCTGAACGATCCGCCGAGAGAGGTCGGCGGTCACGCCGATATAGACGACGCCGTCCTTGCGGTTGCTCATGATGTAGACCCATCCACTCATGCGCCCCGAAAGCTAGCAGCGTGCGGCGAGCGATCCCAGCTTTCGCTGGGATGACTGAGTTGGGATGGGAAGCGGACGTTGCAGTGGGCGACGCTTTGAGTCATCCCATCGCTGGCGAAACAGATAGGTGATGGGTGATGGGGACACGGACATTTACAGCGCAAGTAGGTGACAATGGGTCCCAGACCATCATCACTTTTTACAGGGAAATACCCGGCGGCTGGAAGCTCGATTTGCGAAACGCTCAGGGGCAGCATGTCGCTAATGGCGACCGTTGGGTCGAGACGATTGACGATTTGGTTCTGCAGCTCGGCAACTTCACAGACGATGATCTAATGTGGCACACGGAAGAAGATGAGCCAGTATCGTTCTATGCCGCCGTTAAAGAATGCACGCTGCATTCACAAATTACGTGAGCCGGTGGCGGTATCAGGTCGCTAACGGCCATCCATCTTACCCGCCCGCGTGGTAGAAATCATACACCTGCTGCGCGACGCCTGCGCTGATCCCCGGCGCGCGTTTCAAATCGTCCAGCGCCGCGGCCCTCACCTTCCCCGCGGTGCCGAAATGCAGCAGCAGCGCGCGTTTGCGCGAGGGGCCGATACCCGGGATCTCGTCGAGTGGTGAGGCGGTGATCGCGCGGCTGCGTTTGGCGCGGTGGGCGCCGATGGCGTAGCGGTGGACTTCGTCACGCAGCGTCTGGAGATAGAACAGCAGCGGCGAATTGACCGGCAGCGTCTTTTCGCGCCCGTCGGGAAAATGGAACACCTCGCGCCCCTCGCGCCCGTGATGCGGGCCCTTGGCGATGGCGATCAGCGGGACGTCCTCGATCCCCATTTCCTCCAGCGTGTCGCGCACGCTCGACATCTGCCCCTTCCCGCCATCGATCAGCACCAGATCGGGCCAGATCGCCTCGTGCCCCTTGCCCTCGGTGCGCGCGTCGAGATCGCGGCCCGCTTCGGCCAGCTTGCGGAAGCGGCGTTCCATCACTTCACGCATCATGGCGAAATCGTCATTCGTCTGCGCGGTCCTGATGTTGAACTTGCGGTACTGGCCCTTCTCGAAACCTTCCGGGCTGGCGACGACCATTGCGCCCAGCGCCTTGTCGCCCTGGATATGGCTGTTGTCGTAGACCTCGATCCGCTGCGGGACCTCTTCCAGTTCGAGGAATTCGGTGAGCTCGCGCAGGACCTTCGCCTTGGTCCCGGTTTCGGCCAGCCGCCGCTCGAGCGCCTCGACCGCATTGCGGCTCGCCTGCTGCATCAGCTTGCGCCGCGTACCGCGCTGCGGGATCGAGATCGCCACGCCGTGCCCGGCCTTCTCGCACAGCGCCTCGGCCACGAGGTCCTGTTCGGGCAAGGCGCGGTCGACGAGGATGGTGCGCGGCGGCGGCACTTCCTCGTAGAATTGCAGCAATACGTCGGACAGCACCTCTTCCTTCTCGAGCTCGCCCGTATTGCGCGGGTAGAAGGTGCGGTGGCCCCAGTTCTGCCCGCCGCGGATGAAGAAAGCCTGCACGCCCACCTGCCCGCCCTTGGCGGCGAGCGCGAAGACATCGGCATCGCCCACGCCCTGCGCGTTGATCGCCTGGCTGCCCTGGATGAAGGTCGCAGCGCGCAGCCGGTCGCGCAGGATCGCGGCGGTCTCGAAATCGAGCTCCTCCGCCGCCTTCGCCATCTGTTTTTCCAGATCCTGCTGTACCGCGCTCGACTTGCCGCCGAGGAAGTCCTTCGCCTCGCGCACCAGTTTCTCGTACCCCGGCTCGTCGATCCGGCCGACGCAGGGCGCGCTGCAGCGCTTGATCTGGTAGAGCAGGCAGGGCCGGTCGCGATTGTTGAAGAAACTGTCGGTGCAGCTGCGCAGCAGGAACAGTTTCTGCAGCGCGTTGAGCGTCTTGTTGACGCTGCCCGCGCTGGCGAAGGGGCCGTAGTAATTGCCCTTGGCCTTGCGCGCGCCGCGATGCTTGGTGATGCGCGGGAAGGCGTGGTCGGCGCGCAGCAGGATGAAGGGAAAGCTCTTGTCGTCGCGCAGCAGCACGTTGAACGGCGGGCGATAGCGCTTGATCAGCTGCGCTTCGAGCAGCAGCGCCTCGGCCTCCGAATTGGTGACCACGATTTCCATCGCGCGGCACTGGCTGATCATCCGCTGGATGCGGTTGGTGAGGCCCTTGATCTGCGTGTAATTGGCGACCCGCGCCTTGAGGCTGCGCGCCTTGCCGACATAGAGCACGTCGCCGCGCGCATCGAGCATCCGGTAGACGCCCGGGCGCGGCTTGAGCGTCTTTACCGTCTCGCGGATCGCGGTGATGCCCGCTTCGAGATCGGGCTGCGCACCGGCCACGGTCTTGGTGGCGCGGTCCTCGTGGAACCGCTCCTTGCCTCTCGGATCATGCGGGGAACCGGCTTTTGTGCGCGACATGCGATCGGAGATAGTGCGCCGCATCGGCTTGTGCAAAGCCGGTTTTGCCGCCATCCCCCGGGCGATGGACCCAACCAAAATTGCACCGCCGCGCACGGTCGGCTTCTGGGGGACCTCGCTGTTCCCGCTCAACGGGATGGTTGGCGCAGGAATTTTCGCGCTGCCCGCCGTGCTGGTGGCGGCAGTGGGCAATTTCGCCCCGTGGATGATGCTGGTCGGCGGCATCCTCTTCCTGCCGCTGGCGCTGTGCTATGCTTGGATGGCCACCCGGTTCGAGCATAGCGGCGGATCGGTGCTTTATGGCGAGGCCGCCTTCGGGCGCTTCGTCGGCTTCCAGGCCGGCTGGGCGCGCTATGCCAGCGCGATCGTGACCGCGGCGGCCAACATGCATGTGATGGTCGCCTATCTCGCCGCGCTGTTCCCCGGGCTGGCGGGACCCGTCGCCTCGCCCGTCGCGGTGGCGGTGGGGCTGGCGCTGATCACCGCGATCAATCTCTACGGCATGCGCGCCTCGGTCGGCGCGCTGGGGGTGATGACCGCGATCAAGCTGCTGCCGCTGGGCGCGCTGATCCTCTCGGCCTTCTTCGCGGGCGGCGAGATGGGCGCGGTGACGCTGCCGCAGTTCAGCGAGGTCGAGACGGTCATCCTGCTGACCTTCTATGCCTTCATCGGCTTCGAGGGCGTGGTCGAGGCGGCGGGCGAGTTCAAGCATCCCAAGCGCGACGTGCCGCTGTCGATCGTGACCATGGTGAGCGGGGTGACGCTGCTCTACATGGCGATCATCTGGGCCTTCATCGCGATCGGCCCCCAATTCGCGGGCGAGGACAATGCGCTGGCGGGCGTGGCAGGCGCCTCGATGGGGCAGATCGGGTCGCTCGCGATCGTCGTCGCGGCCAGCTTCAGCATCGGCGCGAACAATTTCGCCAGCGGCGTGGCGCAGCCGCGGCTGATGTACGGAATGGCCGAGCGCGGCATGCTTCCGCGGTGGTTCGAATATGTCCACCCGCGCTTCCTTACCCCGTTCAACGCGATCCTGTTCTACGGCGTGGCGGCAATGCTGTTCGGCCTGTGGGAAGGCTTCGAAGTGCTGGCGATCGCGGGCACGCTGGTGCGGCTGGTGACCTATGTCGTGACCAGCTGCGCGCTGCCCGTGCTCGAACACCGCGAGGGGCGGATCGACCCGCTGCACCTGTTCTGCGTGGTCTTCGCGGTGGCCAGCTCGCTGTTCATCGCCGCGCAGGCGCAGACGCAGTCGTGGCTGGTGTTCGGCGGGCTGCTGGTGGTGGGCACGCTGCTCTATTTCATCGCGGCGCGCCAGAAGCCCGAGTATCCGCTCGACGAGGCATAGATGGCCGAGGATTTCGATGCGATCGTCCTGGGCGCCGGCGCGGCGGGGCTGATGTGTGCGGCGCGTGCGGGGCAGCGCGGGCGGCGCGTGCTGCTGCTCGAACGCGCGGCGACGCCGGGCAAGAAAATCCTGATCTCGGGCGGCGGACGCTGCAATTTCACCAATATCGGTGCGGGTCCGGCCAATTACCTGTCGGCCAATCCGCATTTCGCCAAATCGGCGCTGGCGCGCTACACCGCGCGCGATTTCCTCGCCCTGGTCGAAAGCCATGGCATCGCCTGGCACGAAAAGACGCTCGGCCAGCTGTTCTGCGACGGGTCGGCCAAGCAGATCGTTGCCATGCTGCTGGAGGAATGCGCGAAGGGCGAGGTAGACCTGCGCTGCGGCGAGGAAATCGCCTCGGTCGAACAGGCCGGCGGGTTCACCGTCACCACGCAATCGGGCACGTTTCGCGCGCCTTCGCTGGTGATAGCCACCGGCGGACCCTCGATCCCCAAGATGGGCGCGACCGGCTATGCCTATGACCTCGCGCGGCAATTCGGCCTCAAGGTGGTCGAGCCGCGCCCGGCGCTGGTGCCGCTGACGCTGGGCGGCGAGGAAGTGCTGTTCCGCGACATTTCGGGCGTGTCCGCAGCGGTGGTGACCAGCGCGGGCAAGGCGCGCTTTGCCGAGGCGGCGCTGTTCACGCACCGCGGACTGTCGGGACCCGCGATCCTGCAGGCGAGTTCCTACTGGCGTCCGGGCGAGCCGATGTTCGTCGATTTCCTGCCCGACGAAAGCGGCGATTTCTTGCTCGACGCCAAGCGCGCCGCGCCCAGATCGACGCTGCGCGCATGGCTGCGCGAACGCCTGCCCGCGCGGCTGGCCGATATCCTCGCCGAGCGGCTGGGGCTGGAGGTCGAGTTCGGCAACGCGCCCGACAAGGCCTTGCGCGGGGCGGGCGAACGGCTGAAGCGCTGGACGTTCCAGCCCAACGGGACCGAGGGCTTCGCCAAGGCCGAGGTCACCGTCGGCGGGATCGCCACCGCCGAGCTCTCCTCCAAGACGATGGAAGCCAAGCGCGTGCCCGGCCTTTACGCGATCGGGGAGGCCGTCGATGTCACCGGCTGGCTGGGCGGCTACAATTTCCAGTGGGCCTGGGCCAGCGGCGTGGCGGCGGGCGAAGCGCTCTAGCCGGATTGCCCGCCCCCCGTCGCGGGCAATCAGAAGACCTTCCGGAACTCGATCTCGAACGTCCGGCCGAGCGGGTCGACCAGCCACGGCTGGTAGCTCAGGGGGACCGTGCCGGTTTCGTCGGTCACGCGCTGCTGCGCGTCGAACAGATTGTCCACTCGCAGCGAGAGCCGTGCGCCCTTGAGGAAGCCGGGATTGTCGCCCGCCAGCCACTGCTGCTGTTCGAGGTTCATGAACAACCGCAAGTCGAAGGTCGCAAGGTCGTGGAAGCTGAGGTTGTCGACCTGCGATCCGCTGGCGTAGTTGGCCGACAGGCGCGCGCCGAGGCCGTTGTGGAACAGCCCGCCTTCCATCGTGACATTGTGCCGGTTCACACCGCTGCCGCTGAGCGCATCGCCGCCCAGCAGGTCGAGCTGCGGGATGCCGTTGGCGATGACCGCGTAATTCTCCAGCTCGATCGTGTGATAGACCGAAAGGTTCCAGCGTCCCTGTCCGCCACCGGGGCCACCAGAACCACCGCCACGACCGCGCCCGCCGCCGCCGCGCGTTTCACCGCCCGCAGCCGGCGATTCGCCCGCGTCGCTGCCCTCACCGCCGGGACCGCGTTCGCCGCCGGGGGCTGCACAGACGCGCGCACGAAGCTGGTTGAGCCGCTCGGGATCGACCTGGCCGTCGGGGCCCGCCAGCCGCTCGCGCACGCGTTCCGGCAGAGCCGCGAGGTCGACCGGAGTCGAGGCGGCGGGATCGGCCGGATTCCAGCCGGTGCACAGCCGTATGCGCGCGGCCTCCATCTCTTCGCGGGCCTGCATCCCGTCGGCGCTGCAAATCCGCTCGCGCGCCTGTGCGACACGCTCCGGGTCGACCTCGCCATTCTCGCCGCGAAGGCGCTGCTGCATCCGTTCGGGCAGTTGCGAGATATCGGGCTGACCCTCGGATGAGCAGAACTGTTCGCGCAGCTGCTGGAAGCGCGCGCGATCGCTGGTCCCGCCTCCCGGCCCTTGTCCCTGCCCCTGACTTTGTGCGCCCGAACCTGCGGCTGCGGACGCGATCCGCGCCATCATCCCGCCGCGCCCACTGCGCGAGCCGCCCTCCGATTCCTGAGCCGACGCGGCCGAAGAAATTGAAGCCATACCGGATGCGCGACGAGCCGCGCTCGGCAAAGGTCACTGCGCGCCGGTCAAGCTCGACCAGCTGGCCGTTCTCGCGCGTCACCCGATCGGGGAATGCCGCCTCGATTGCGGGGGTGAGCAGCGGGAAGCTTTCGGTCACGTCGTCCGACCGGTTGCGGACATATTCGACGCGGAAGTTCGACCGGTCGAACAGGTCGAAATCGTAAGAGGCCGCCAGCTTGATGTCGCGCTGGGTCTCCGCCAGCAGATCGGGATTGCCCCCCGTGACCACATTGGCGAGCACGGTGTCACCGGTCGTAAAATCGTAGACCGGGACGTTCAGGTCGACGATCTGCGGATTGCCTAGCTGCGCGATCCCCGGAGCCTGTTCGCGCACGCTGTAGCTGGCCTGCAGCGAGAGACTGTCGGATGGGCGCCAGTTGAGCCCCGCGTTCCAATTGGTCAGCAGCCCGAAGTCCGACAGGTCCTCGACCCCGCCGCCGAGATCGAGCGTCAGCTCGCCCAGCGGCGCGAGAAAGCCCTCACGCGCGCTGGCGAGCGGGATGGCCAGGTTGAGCCCCGCCAGCAATTCGCGGCGATCGAGCGAGGTTTCGACGCCGGGATTGCGCGTGTCCTCGCTGTCGATCCCGTCGAGGTTGAAACCTGCTTTCGCAGTGACGTTCACCTCGCCGCTGGACAGGAGGATCGGTCGCCCGGTCAATGTCAGGAGGCTGTCGAGCGTGTAGGTCCTGCTGTCGGCCTGCTCGATACCGCCGGCCGCCAGCGGACCGAGATCGCCCGCAATGTCGATTTCACCCGCGGCGGCAGCCGCAACGAGCGCGGCGGTATCGCGTCGCTGATCGGTCCACGTGGTGTTCCACCCGCGGGTCGCATCCACCGTAAGCGCGAGATCCCAATCGTCGATCGGGGCGTTGAACGAACTGCCGAGCGAGGCGGTGGTCGACCTGGTCCGCCGCGTGATCGGGTCGTCGTCGATCGCGCGCAGCTGCGAATTCCCGTCCGGATCGGTCAGCAGGACCGTATCGAGACCCGAGAGCGAGCGCGAGAAACTGCGGTCGAGATTGGCGTTGACCGACAGGCTTGGCACGCGTGCGCCCTCGCCGAAGGTGGTGTTCCAGGTGGTTTCGAGTTCGATGCCCTCGCTGTCGGAGGCGAGGCTGCGGAACTCGGCCGGATCGGGATCGCCTGCGACGGTGGGCGTGTTGCTGGCGGTCTGGATGATATCGCGCTCGGCCTCGGACAGCAGCGACGAGCTGTTGAATTCGGCACCGAACAACAGGCGGTCTCCGCCATTGATGGTCAGCTGCGAATATTCGACCTCGCCGTTCGACCGGCCTCCGCGCGTGGGCTGGCCGTATTCGAGTTCGACCTCGCGGCTGGAAAAATTGTCCTTCAGGATGAAGTTGATCACACGCTGGTCGGCGGGATAGCCATATTGCAGCGCGACCTCCTCGGGGAAGACCTGCACCTTCACGATCGCCTCGGGAGGATAGCGGCGGAATTCGCGAAAGCCCGAGACACGGCGACCGTTGACGAGGAACACGGGACGCCCGCTACCACGGCCGCTGGCCGAACCGGTCTGCGGCGCCAGCTGTTCGACCAGATCGGCCAGCGAATCCGCGCCATAAGCGGCGATATCGTCTTCATCGAGTTCGACCACCGGCGGAACCTCGGTTTCGACTTCGCCGCGGATGCGTTCGCCGGTCACGATGATCGCGTTCTCGGGCAGCGCCTCGCCCCCGGTGCCGCCCTGGCCGGTGTCGGGCGCCGCGTCCTGGGCATGGCCCGGCGCGGCAAGGGCGATGGTCAGCGCAAGTGCGGATATGCAGGTGAGAAATTGCATGGCAGGTTTCGCGGTCCTCAATCGTGGTCTCGTGTCCGCCCCCTCACCCGGTCCTGAAGCAGCTCAGGCGGGCGAGCAACAATCCTTGCGTAACAAAGTGTCGCAGCAGACTTGCACCGCGATTAACGTCTGCCACTTCCCTTTCTCACCCACTGAGGCTATGGGCGCGCGATACAAATCGTCCAACGACACGATCCAAGGAAATACATGGCGAAAGAAGAACTTCTCGAAATGCGCGGCAAGGTGGTTGAACTGCTGCCCAATGCGATGTTCCGCGTCGAGCTCGAGAACGGCCATGAAGTGCTCGGCCATACGGCCGGCAAGATGCGCAAGAACCGTATCCGCGTGCTGGTGGGCGACGAAGTGCTCTGCGAACTCACGCCCTACGACCTGACCAAGGCGCGCATCACCTACCGCTTCATGCCCGGTCGCGGCGGCCCCGGCCCACAGTAACGGCACGTGGGCCAGCCCACACTCATCCTCGCATCGGCCAGTCCCCGCAGGCGCGAACTCATCGCGCGCCTCGGCGTGGAGCCGGCTGCGATCAATCCTGCCGATATCGATGAAACCCCGCTCGCTGGCGAACTGCCGCGCGACTATGCCACCCGCATGGCCCGCGAAAAGGCCGCAGCTGCGGCCTCGGACGATGGCCATGTCCTGGCCGGGGATACGGTGGTCTGCGCCGGTCGGCGGATCCTGCCCAAGGCCGAGGACGAAGCGACCGCGCGGCGCTGTCTCGAACTGCTGTCGGGCCGCCGCCACCGCGTGCTGTCCGCGATCGCGCTGCGCGCCCCCGACGGCAGGCTGCGCGAACGGCTGAGCGAGACGGTGGTGATCTTCAAGCGCCTCTCGACCGACGAGATCGACGCCTATCTCGCCAGCGGCGAGTGGGAAGGCAAGGCGGGCGGCTATGCCATCCAGGGGATCGCCGAAGGGCTGATCCGCCGGATCCAGGGCAGCCATTCGGGCGTGGTCGGCCTGCCGCTCTACGAAACGCGCACGCTGCTCAAATCCGCCGGGTTCGACCTTGCCTGACTGGCTGGTCGAGCATGGCATCGGCGAAAGCCGTGCCCTGCTGGTCGAAGGCGACGACATCCTCGCCGCCAGGCTGCGCTGGCCGGGCGATTTGCCGGTCGGCAGCCGGGCACAGGCAGTGCTGGTATCCAAGCCCGCCGGCCGCAGCCGCGGCCTCGCGCGGATGGCCAATGGTACCGAGCTCATGGTCGACCGCATTCCCGCCCATTGCAACGAAGGCGCGGCGGTGCCGCTGGTCGTCACGCGCGCGGCGATCGCCGAACGCGGACGGTTCAAGCGTGCGCAGGCGCGGGTGGTCGAGGACACGGACAACAGCCCGTCGCAACAGGCGGACGATGTTTTCGCGATGGGCGATACGGTCCGCCGGCTGCCTGCTGGCGCGTGGGAAGAGGTATGGCACACTGCGTCTGCGGGCGAGGTCGCGTTCGCCGGCGGCGCGCTGCTGTTCAGCGTGACGCCCGCTATGACGCTGATCGATATCGACGGCGACCGCCCGCCGCGCGAACTGGCCCTGGCGGCGGTGCCCGAAATCGGGCGCTGGCTGCGCCTGTTCGACCTCGGCGGTTCGATCGGGATCGACTTTCCCACGCTGGCAACAAAGGCCGATCGCAAGGCCGTGGATGCCGCGCTCGATGCCGCGCTGGGCGGATGGCCGCACGAACGGACCGCGATGAACGGCTTCGGTTTCGTCCATATCGTGGCGCGGCTCGACGGGCCCTCGCTGCTGCACCGCTTTGCCACCGCGCGAATCGGGGCGGCGGCGCGCATGGCGTTGCGACGCGCCGAACTGGTCGAAGGGCCGGGCGCGACGCTGCTCACCGTCCATCCCGCGGTAAGAGCGAAGCTTAAGGCCGAGTGGCTGGCGGAGCTAGAACGGCGGACCGCGCGCCGGGTGCGGATAGAGATCGATCCGGGCCTTGCGATCGAGGCGGCCACCGCCCAGATCGTGGCGCATGACGGCTAAACCCCGCCCCTGCCCCATCTGCAAGAAACCGCGCAGCGAGGAGCACACGCCGTTCTGTTCCGCGCGCTGCCGCGATCGCGACCTGTCGCAGTGGTTCGGCGACGGATATTCCGTGCCCGGCCGCCCCGCACTGCCCGAAGAAATCGCGGTTGCAGTGACGCAAGGTTCGGAAGACTGAAATTCCCCCCTTGCCAAGGCGTGCCAGCTTCGCCATAGGCGCGCTCTCATTGCTCGCTGGGCTGTTCAGGCCCCTCCGCCGAAGCAGTGTGCCCGGGTAGCTCAGTGGTAGAGCAGACGACTGAAAATCGTCGTGTCGGTGGTTCGACTCCGCCCCTGGGCACCACTTCGCCCCGATAGCTTCCCCTGCTTCCCCGCCCGCGCTAGTCAGCCGGGATGCATGACACCACCAGCACCGCGCTTTCCGCCTTCGACATCGCCGCGATCCTCGTGGTCGCCTCCGCGCTGCTCGGCTGGTTCAACCACCATTTCCTCAAGCTGCCGCATGTCATCGGGCTGACCGTGATGGGCGCGCTGGGGGCAATCGGGCTGACGGTGGCCGATGCCTTCATTCCCGGCGTGACGCTCGACGACTGGGTCGCCGACACGCTGCAGCAGATGAATTTCACCGAGACGCTGCTGCAGGGCATGCTCAGCTTCCTGCTGTTTGCCGGCGCGCTGCATGTCGATCTCGACCGCCTCAAGGTCGCGTGGCTGCCGGTGCTGCTGCTCTCCACCGTGGGCGTGATGATTTCGACCGTGCTCGTCGGGCTCGCCATGTGGGGTGTCGGCATGCTGCTGGCGCTGGGGATTGCGCCGATCTGGTACTTCGTCTTCGGCGCGCTGATCGCCCCGACCGACCCGGTTTCGGTGCTCGGCGTGCTGCGCGAGGAGAAGGTCCCGCAATCGCTGCAGAGCGCGGTGGCGGGCGAAAGCCTGTTCAATGACGGCGTCGGCATCGTCGTGTTCATCATCCTGCTCGGCGCGGCGGTGAGCGGGAACGACTTCTCCTTCGCCGAGGGCGCACGGCTGTTCGCGATCGAGGCGGGCGGCGGCATCGTGGTCGGGCTGGTCGCGGGCTATGTCGGCTACCGCGCGCTGGCGGGGATGGACGAATACACGCTCGAGGTACTGGTCACGCTGGCGGTGGTGATGGGCGGCTATGCGCTGTGCAACTACTTGACGCTCTCGGGCCCGCTGGCGATGGCGGTAGCCGGCCTGCTGATCGGCAACCACGGCGTTACCTATGCGATGAGCGACGTGACGCGCGATTACCTCGTCAAGTTCTGGGAGCTGGTCGACGAATTGCTCAATTCGGTGCTGTTCCTGCTGATCGGGCTGGAAATGATTGTGCTTGTCGCGGGTTTCGACGAGCTGGTGCTGGCGCTGGCCGCAATCCCGCTGACACTGGCCGCGCGCGGGGTCGGTATCTTTGTCTCGACCAAGGCGATCCCCGCTGCACGGCTGCAGGACAAGGGCGCAGGCCGCGTGCTGTGGTGGGGCGGGCTGCGCGGCGGCATTTCGATCGCGCTGGCGCTGTCGCTGCCCGCCGGCGAGACGCGCGACCTGATCCTTGCCGCGACCTTCGCCGCGGTGCTGTTCAGCGTCCTCGTCCAGCGCGCCACGCTGGGCCGGCTGATCGAGAAGCTGAAACGCGACCACGCCCCCGCGGTCGAAGACGCTGCCCCCGCACGCGAACCGACTGTTCGTTAGTCGGCGGCGATGGCGTCCGCTGCGGTGCCGATCTCGGCCCAGATGCGCGCCAAGTCATCGTCTTCGATGCAATAGGGCGGCATGACGTAAACGGTGTTGCCGAGCGGCCGCAGCAGCAGGTCTGCTTCGCGGAACCGGCGCAGCAGCTTCGGCCCGAGGTCGGACAGATAGCTGCCGCCCGGATCGCCCAGTTCCAGCGCGGCAATCGTGCCGCAGCGCCGCGCGTTGCGCACCATGGCGTGATCTGCCAGCGCATCGAGATGCGCCTGCTGCTTCGCTGCCAGCGCCGCGATCCGCTCAGGCACCGGTTCCTCGCGCCAGATCGCGAGATTGGCATTGGCCGCCGCGCAGGCCACCGGGTTCGCGGTATAGCTCGATGAATGGTAGAACGTGCGCGTGCGGTCGGTCGAATAATGCGCGTCCCAGATCGGCTCGCTCGCCATGGTCACCGCCAGCGGCATCGCCCCGCCGGTCAGCCCCTTGGACAGGCACATGATATCGGGCACGACATCGGCCTGTTCGCAGGCGGTCAGCGTGCCGGTGCGGCCCCAGGCGGTCATCACCTCGTCGGCGATGAACAGCGTGCCGTGGCGGGCGCAGATCGCGCGCATCTCGGCCAGTACCGCAGGCGGATACATCAGCATGCCGCCCGCCCCCAGCACCAGCGGTTCGACAATGAACGCCGCCGCCCCGCCCGCGCATTCGGTTTCGAGCGCATCGTAGGTGGGTTGCGGATCGGTCCCGGGAAAAGGCACGCGCCCGACATCGAACAGCATCGGCGCATAGGCGGCGTTGAACACCCCGCGCGCGCCCACCGACATCGCGCCGATCGTATCGCCGTGATAGGAGTGCTCCATCACCACGATCCGGCTGCGGTCCTCGCCGCGGTGAGTCCAGAAGCCGAGCGCCATCTTCAGCGCGACCTCGACCGCGGTCGAACCGCTGTCGGAAAAGAACACGCGGGTCAGTTCGCCGGGCAGGATCCGGCACAGTTCACGCGCGAGGTCCTCTGCCGGTTGGTGCGTCCAGCCGGCGAAGATCATCTGGTCGAGCCGCTGCGCCTGGTCGGCGATTGCCGCCATGATCCGCGGGTGGCAATGGCCATGGGTGGTCACCCACCAGCTCGAAATCGCGTCCACCACGCGGCGGCCGTCTTCGGTGTGCAGCACAGCGCCTTCGGCATGCGTGACCAGCGGAACCGGATCGCCCAGCCCGTGCTGCGTGAAAGGATGCCATACGGGCGAGTGGGTCATGCGAAATCCGCCAGGTCAAAATTGTCGGTAAAGGCTTGGGCGAGCGTCGCCGCGTCGAGCGTGCCGAGCAGCGGCAGGCGGCCGAGCCGCTTCACCGCACCGAGCCGACAGATCGTCGCCTCGCTGTCTTCCACCGCGTCGCCGACAAAGGCCACGCCGTGGATTGCCACCCCGCGCGCGCGCAGCGCTTCGATCGTCAGCAGCGAATGGTTGATCGTGCCGAGCGCGGTCCGCGCGACCACGATCACCGGCAGGCTCCAGCGCGCGAACATGTCAGCGTAGAGCAAGTCCCCGCCAAGCGGCACCAGCGCGCCGCCGGCCCCCTCGACTACCAGCGGGCGCTGCGCGGGGAGTGCCAGCCGCTCGGGATCGATGGCGACCCCGTCGATCTCGGCTGCGCGGTGCGGCGAACAGGGCGTCGCCAGGCGATAGGCCTCGGGCAGCAAGCGGGTTTCGGGCATTCCCGCAAGCTTTGCGACCTGCGCCCGGTCGCCGCCTTCTTCCAGCCCCGCCTGCACCGGCTTCCAGTAGTGCGCGTCCAGCGCGCCGGTGAGCGCGGCAGCGAAGACGGTCTTGCCGACGTCGGTATCGGTTCCGGTGACGGTGAATGCACTCATGCGAGAATCTCCGAAAGCGTGTCGGCCAACGCATCGATCTGCGGCCGGCCGATATTGAGAGTGAGCGAGATGCGCAGGCGGCTGCTGCCCGCAGGAACGGTGGGCGGGCGAATGCCGCGGATATCGAAGCCCGCGCTGCGCAGCGCCCCGGCAATCTGCATAGTCCGTGCTTCGTCACCCAGCACCAGCGGCATGATCTGCGATCCGCTTGCGCTGACGCCTAAGGGCGCGAGTTTGCGGGCCGCATAGCCGATCAGATCGTGCAGCGCTTTACGCCGATCCGGCTCCTCCTCCACGATCCTCAGCGCCTCGCGCACGCAGGCGGCCATCAGCGGCGATGGTGCGGTGGAGAAGATGAAGCCCCGCCCGCGATTGATCACATGGTCGCGCATTACGCGCGGCCCGCACAGCAGCGCGCCTTCGCTGCCCAGGGCCTTCCCGCAGGTGCGCAGCACGATCGCATTGTCGCGCCCGTCGATATGCGCTGCCAGCCCCCGGCCGCCAGTGCCGAACACGCCGGTGGCATGCGCATCGTCCGCCAGCAGCACCGCGCCATGGCGATCCGCCAGATCGGCAAGTTCGGCAATCGGTGCGCGATCGCCGTCCATGCTGTAGAGCGTTTCGACCGCGATCCACGCCTGGCCCGCGGCATTGCCCGCCCGCCAGTGCGCAAGCGCTTCGGCGAAGGCGCCGACATCATTGTGCGGTACCGCGATGCATTCGGCGCGCGACAGGCGCATCCCTTCGTGCGCGCTGGCATGGACCAGCGCGTCGTGGAAGATCGCATCGCCGCGCTGGGGCAGTGCCGACAGCAGCACGCTGTTGGCGCCGTAGCCATTGGCAAGGAACAACGCGCTTTCGCAGCCGAAGAAGCTGGCGGCCTCCGCCTCCAGCGCCTCGTGTTCGGGATGATTGCCGCGCAGCAGGCGCGAACCGCCCGAACCGACGGGAACGCCGCGCTCGAGCGCGTCCATCACGGCGTTCTTGAGCCTCCCGCTGCCCGCCAGCGCGAGGTAATCGTTCGACGAGAAATCGGCGCCGCCGGGAAGCGACAGGCTGCGCAGCCGCGCCGCGCGCGCCAGACCCGTCAGATCGTCGACCTGCGCGGCAAGGGGGGTGTTGGTGGTGCGACCCATAGCCATGCCGCGCGCGCTAACCACCCCGCCGCGCGCCTGCAATTGCTTTCGTCAATCGGCTTCTGTATGGCTCGCGACACGCCCCGGCAGTCGCAATCGCCAGTCGATTCCGTCGCCGGGGCGCTGACTTTTCCAGCGTGAAGGAACGCATATTCATGGCTCGTCGGCGCCAGATCTACGAAGGCAAGGCCAAGATCCTCTACGAAGGCCCCGAACCGGGCACGATCATCCAGTATTTCAAGGATGACGCGACTGCGTTCAACGCCGAGAAGAAGGGCACTATCAACGGCAAGGGCGTGATTAACAATCGCATCAGCGAATATGTATTCACGCGGCTGTCGCACATCGGCATCCCCACGCATTTCATGCGCCGCCTCAACATGCGCGAGCAGCTGGTGCGCCAGGTGGAGATCATCCCCCTGGAAGTGGTGGTCCGCAACGTGGCTGCGGGAACGCTGAGCAAGCGCCTCGGGATCGAGGAAGGCGAGCTGCTGCCGCACACGCTGATCGAATATTGCCTCAAGGACGATTCGCTGGGCGATCCCAAGGTCTCCGAAGAGGAAATCGCCTGCTTCAACTGGTGCAGCCATGAAGAGCTGCAGGACATGTCGAGCATGGCGATCCGCATCAACGATTTCCTGTCGGGCATGTTCAGCGCGATCGATATCCGCCTCGTGGATTTTAAGCTGGAATTCGGCCGTATCTGGGACGGGGACTACAGCCGCGTCATCCTGGCCGACGAGATCAGCCCCGACGGCTGCCGCCTGTGGGATATCAACACCGGCGAAAAGCTCGACAAGGACCGCTTCCGGCGCGACATGGGCGGCGAAAGCGAAGCCTATCAGGAAGTCGCGCGGCGTCTCGGCCTGCTGCAGAACGAAGACAGCGGCCCGGGCGAAGTGCTCGACATGAGCGCGCATCGCGGCCGGCTGCGGACGCCGTCCAAGCCCAAGAAGTAACGCGGTCAGCCGCACCCGGCGCAAGCCGGGCGGCGCGACATTGGCATAGAAAAAGGGCCGGAGGGATCGCTCCCCCCGGCCCTTTTCTGTCGGTCTTCCTTCCCCGCTCAGTAGCTGACGCGGGCCGAGATACCGAACACGCGCGGATCGTTGACGAAGGCGGTGTTGTTGTTGAAGTCGATGCCGCCCTTCACATTGTCGGCATCGAGAATGTTGCGCACGAAGGCGGCGACTTCGAAGGTCCCGTCGAGCTTGGCATAGCCGACACGCAGCCCACCCTCGATCTGGTTGTTGGTGTTGAACTCGGCGCTTTCGTAGATGAAGATGTTCGTCTTGCCCTGGTAGGCCCAGTCGGTGAAGGCGAAGATCTCGCCCGCATTGCCCACCGGAACGCCGTAGCGCGCGGTCACGTCGGCGATCCATTCGGGCGCATTGGGGAACGGGTTGCCGTCCACCAGCGCGCGGGTGTTGCCCGACAGGACCACGGTCGGGTCGGTCACGGTGCACTGGAAACAGATGCCCACGGCGAGCGTATCGTCCTGGATCTCGGTGTTGTTCCAGCTGACGCCTGCAGTGACGAGGAAATCAGGCGAGATCTGGAAGGCGCTGTCCAGTTCGAAACCGTAGCCGCGGCCCTGGTCGGCATTGACCAGCTGCACGAGGTTGCCCGCACCGCCGACCGCAGTGAACTGCGGATCGTCGATGGTGTAGTAATAGACCGCGCCGTTGAGACGCACGCTGCGGCCCGCCAATTCGGACTTGAACCCGGCTTCGTAGCTCATGATCTTTTCCGAAGTCGCGATCGACGGCGGCGAACCGAAGGCCACGTCGCGGCCCTGGATGGTCGGCGCGCGGAAACCGCTCGCCACGCGCGCGTAGACGCTGGCGTCGGCGCCGACATCGTAGAATGCGGCGAGGTCCCAGCTGATGCGCTCGTCCTTGACGCTGCGTTCCTGCGCACCCGGGCCCGAGATGAATGAGGTCTGCGTCACTGCGAACGCCTTCTCGTCCTCGGTATAGCGCAGGCCGCCGGTCAGCTTGAGCGCGGGGGTAATCTCACCCGTGACCTGGCCGAATACCGCCCAGCTTTCGTTGGTGTGGTTGACGGTCACGGGCGGCGGGAAGTCGAAGCCGATCGTGGTGACATCGAATTCGCTGTCGAAATAGAAGCCGCCGACCTGCCATTGCACCGGGCCATTCGAAGCCGACGCGATGCGGACTTCCTGCGTGAACTGCTCGAGATCGATCGAATCCTGCGTGTCGCTGGGAAACGGGATGAAGCCCGGACCGGTGACGAGATTGCCCCCGTCGATATCGCCGCGGCTGCGGCCTTCGCTGTTGGCCCAGCTGGTGATGCTGGTGAAGGTCGCGAAATCGGCTTCGTAATCGACCTTGGCAGTCGCGATCTCGGCCTTGTAGGCGGCATCGTTGCGCCCGCCGGCATCGTAGAACACCGTGTCGCGGTCGTAATTGTCGTTCAGCTCGTTGTCGCCGGGGCCGAGAATGTTGGCGCGGAACAGCGTCGACTGGCCATCGAGGTCGCGAACCGAGTAGCTGCCGAGGACCGACAGACGGTCGCCGGGGGTGATCAGCAGCTGCGCACGGCCCGCCACTTCGCTGTAGGCGCCGTAGACGTCTTCCTCGCCGGTGAAACCGTTGTCGACCCAATTGTCGCGCTGTTGCCACAGGCCCGAAAGGCGCAGCGACACCACGCCGGGTGCGAGCGGCAGCGTGACGCCGCCATCGGCCGAAACGCTGTTGAAGCTGCCGTAGCTGACCGAACCGTCGACCGCGAACTCATCGCCCGGCTTGACCGTATCGATCTTGACGATGCCGGCGGGCGTGTTGCGGCCAAACAGCGTGCCCTGCGGGCCGCGCAACACTTCGATTCTGCTCGACGTCGAAGATCGGGAAGGATTTGAGCGTGACGTTCTCCATCACGACATCGTCCATCACCACCGAGACCGGCTGCGAGGCGGCGAGATCGAAATCGGTATTGCCGAGCCCTCGGATATAGAAGCGCGGGGCCGCGCGGCCGTTCGAGCTTTCGACGAACAGACCCGGCACGCGCGCGGCCAGCGCGGTGATTTCGGCACCGGCATCGAAGATCGTGCGCACGGTGTCGGCATCGAGCGTAGCCGCCGAAACCGCGACATCCTGCAGGTTTTCCTCGCGCCGGTTGGCGGTCACGATAATCGTGTTGAGCTGGCCCGCGCCGGCTTCTGCGGTGCCGGAGGTTGCGGCATCGACATCCTGCGCGAGGGCGGGTTGCGCAGCGAACGCCGCGAAGGCGAGCGTGCTGGCGCCGAGAAAACGGGCAGCGGTGGATCGAATGGTCATGTAGGGGAATTCCTGCTTGAGCGCGCACATGGGGGCGGGCATTTGGAGGGAAGCGGCACGATCGCCGTGCGCATCCGATAGCAGGTTGCGCAGGAAATTGGCGTGCGACGCTCAGGGTTGCGGCAGATTGATTGCAAATGTTGCAATCGCGCTACAATCCGCCGCGCATATGCCACCCTTGCAACCTTCCCCGCTGTGCATGCGCGCGGGCTTGAATGCGCGCGGGTGCTGCGCCATAGGCGCGCCAACACGAAAGGCCTGCTCGATGAAGATCCGCGTCCATGTTTCGCTCAAGCCCGGCGTCCTCGATCCGCAGGGCCGCGCCGTCCACCATGCCCTCGAAGGGCTTGGTTTCGACGGGGTTGCCGATGTTCGCGTGGGCCGGCTGATCGAACTCGAAGTGGCCGATGGCACGAGCGACGCGGCGCTGACCGATATGTGCGAGAAGCTGCTCGCCAATACGGTGATCGAAAACTACCGCATCGAGAAGGTCGGCTGATGGCTCTGCGCGCCGCCGTCATCACCTTCCCCGGTTCCAATTGCGACCGCGACATGGCGGTGGCGATCGAGCGAGTTACGGGCTCTGCCCCGCAGCGGGTCTGGCACGCCGATACCGAACTGCCCGAGCGGCTCGATTTCATCGCCCTGCCCGGCGGATTCTCCTATGGCGACTACCTGCGTTCGGGCGCGATGGCGGCGAACAGCCCGGTCATGCGCGGAGTCAAGCAGCAGGCCGAACGCGGCGTGCCCGTGCTGGGCGTGTGCAACGGCTTCCAGGTGCTCACCGAGGCGGGGCTGCTGCCCGGCGCGCTGATGCGCAATGCCAGCCAGAACTTCATCTGCCGGACCGTCCCGCTGACGGTCGAGAACAGCACTTCCCTGTTCACCGCGGGTTTTGCCAGCGGCCAGACCATCGACATTCCCGTGGCGCATCACGACGGCAATTACTTTGCTGACGAGGATACGCTCGACCGGCTCGAAGGCGAAGGTCGCGTCGCCTTCCGCTATGTCGAGAACTGCAACGGCTCGCGGCGCGACATTGCCGGCGTGCTCAATGCTGCGGGGAATGTCCTGGGAATGATGCCGCACCCCGAACGCGCCGTCGATCCGGCACATGGCGGAACCGACGGGCTGGCGCTGTTCGAAAACGCGCTCCGCTCGCTCGCGGACGCCTGATCAGGCGCTTTCGGCGCGCGGGCTTCCTGTCTGGCGGGCCATAACGTCCAGCACGTCCCCGGCCGGCATCGGGCGTCCGAAGTGGTAGCCCTGGATCTTGGTGCAGCCCAGTTCGCGGATCATCTGCGCTTCTTCGTCGTTCTCGACGCCCTCCGCCGTCGTGGTCATGCCGAGGCTGTCCGCCATGGCGACGACCGCGCGGATGATCGCCAGCGATTCGGGGCTTTGTTGCGCGGCCCCCTGCACGAACGAGCGGTCGACCTTGATGGTCGAGAACTTGAGCCGGCGCAGATAGCCGAGCGAGGAATAGCCGGTGCCGAAATCGTCGAGCGCGATCGAGCATCCCAGCGCCATGCACCGTTCCAGCGCCTCGCGCGCAATGCTGGCATCGCGCAGGAAGATGCTTTCGGTGACTTCGATCTCGAGCCGCTTGGCGTTGAGCCCGCTTTGCGACAGCGCGCGTACTACCGAGCCGACGAAATCGGTTTCGAGCAATTGCTCGGGTGAAACATTGACATTGACCCGCATGTGTTCGGGCCAGTTCTCGGCCGCTTCGAGGCAGGCGCGTTCCATCACCCAATTGCCGATCGGAACGATCAGGCGGGTATCTTCGGCCAGCGGAATGAACTTGGCCGGGCTGACGAAACCGTGTTCGGGGCTGTTCCAGCGGATGAGCGCTTCGAAGCTGACCACTTCCTCGGTCGTCGCATCGACCACCGGCTGGTAATGCAGCATGAATTCGTCGCGTGCGAGTGCATGGCGGAGCGAGTTTTCGAGCAGGCGTCGCTCTTCGGCATTCGCATGCAGCGCGGGTTCGAATTCGCGGTGAGCCCCGCCGCCTTCGTCCTTTGCGCGGTACAGCGCGAGATCGGCGTTGCGCAGCAATTCCTCCACCGTCCGGCCATCGCGCGGGCCGATCGCCGATCCGACGCTGGCGCCGACGTAGAGCGTGTGGTTTTCGATCTGGTAGGGTTCGGACAGGCGCTGGATGATTTCGCGCGCCAGCGTGTCGATCCGGCTGCGGTCGCTCGTTTCGCGCAGGACTACGGCGAATTCATCGCCGCCTAGCCGGCCGCAGGTTTCGCCGTCGCGGACCAGCGCTTTCAGCCGCGACGCGACTTCCGCCAGCATCCGGTCGCCGACCAGATGGCCGAGCGAATCGTTGATGCCCTTGAAGCGGTCGAGGTCGATCATCAGCAGCGCGCAGCGCGAGCGCCATGCCGCCGCATGCTCGAGCGCTTCGCCCAGCGCCTCGTTCAGCATCCGCCGATTGGGCAGGTGCGTCAGCGTGTCGTAGCGCGCGAGGTAGGCGATCTTTTCCGACGATTCGCGCTGTTCGGTGATATCCGACCCGACACCGCGGAAACCCTGGTAGCGGCCCCGGTCGTCGACGATCGGCGTGCCCGAAAGCTCCCACCAGCGCTGCTGCCCGCCGATCGTAACCTTGACTTCGAGATTGGAGAAGTTCTGGCGCCGTTTGAGCTTGTCGGCAAGGTCGTGCAGGCTTTGCGGAAAGCGTCCGGTCTGCCAGCAATCGCCCGAAATCAGCTGGAGGAACGATCCGCCTTCGATTTCCGCCGGCTCGCGTCCGAGGGCAAAGGCAAAACGCGGCGAGACGGACCTGAGCCGGCGGCCGGTATCGACCTGCCACAGCCAGTCGGCCTGACCTTCCTCGAATTCGCGCAGCAGCATCGAGACCACTTCGCTCTTTTCCTGCATCGCCGCTTCTGCCAGCCGCACCGCTACCGATACGCGCGCGCTTTCGATCACGCCGAACACGGCGAGCAGCGTGGACAGGACAACCACGGTCGCAAGGATCGGGTGGAAATCGATCAGGCTGGCGATGAGGCCGCCGACACCTGCCGCAAGCGCGAAGGTTATCGAACTGAGCGGCGCGCCATAGCGGCTGGCGCTGCTGGCCAGAACCAGCATTGCCGCGATCGTCCAGGCCAGCAGGGTATCGCCGAGCTGGCCATAGACCGCGCACAGGATGAGACCGACCGACCACATCGCGCCCTTCGCGGCAGTGGTCAGCGCATGCGATTCCATTTCGGTGACCGAGATCGAACGGCTGTCGGCATCGCCCAGCCGAATATCGGCCCGCGCCGAATAGAGCACCGCCGAGATCAGGCCCAGACCCCAAGCTGCCAGCGCGGCAACCGGGACGGTCTGATAAACGGTAAACACGACGAGCGCGAAGCTGACCAGGTGCAGCAGCACCCGCGCGCCAACGCGGTCCTTGAGGACGGCATATTGCTGGCCGTGAACCAGCGACCAGTTGGTGCCCTCGGGCGTTTCGAACCCGATGGCTTGCCTGATCGACAGCGACGCCGCTTTTGCTTTCTGTGTTGTTGCCTGGTCGGTCACCGCAGCACGGTTAACGGGAAAGTCTTAGCTCCCGGTAAAGGCCTCTAGCGAAATCCGCGCAGACAGCGAATTGCCGGGCCTATTCGACGGTTACCGACTTCGCCAGATTGCGCGGCTGATCGACATCCGTACCTTTGACGCAGGCGACGTGATAGGCAAGCAATTGCACCGGGATCGTATAGACCAGCGGCGCGATCAGCGGATGGACCTTGGGCATCTCGATCGTGGCGAGGCATCCCTCGCCCGCCTGCTCGAGCCCATCGGCGTCGGAAATCAGCACCACCTGCCCGCCGCGCGCGCGCACTTCTTCCATGTTCGAAACAGTCTTTTCGAACAGGGGCCCGGACGGTGCCAGAACGATTACCGGCACCTTGTCGTCGATCAGCGCGATCGGCCCGTGCTTCATCTCGCCACTGGCATAGCCTTCGGCATGGATATAGCTGATTTCCTTGAGCTTCAGCGCACCTTCCAAAGCAAGCGCATAGTCGGGTCCGCGCCCCAGATAGAGCACGTCGCGGGCCGGCGCGATCAGATGCGCCATGCTGGCGATATCGTCATCGTGATCGAGCGCGGCGTTGAGCGCGGCGGGGGCTTCGAGCAGGTGGCCGACCACCTCCTGCTCTTCCTCGCGGCTCATCAGCCCCTTGGTGACCGCCATATGCGCCGCCAGGGCGGCTAGCACCGCCAGCTGGCAACTGAAAGCCTTGGTCGAGGCAACGCCGATTTCGGGCCCGGCATGCGTCGGCAGCAGCAGGTCCGCCTCGCGCGCCATCGAACTGGTGGGTACGTTGACGATTACCGCGATGGTCTGGCCGTTCTCCTTGCAGTGCCGCAGCGCCGCCAGCGTATCGGCGGTTTCGCCGCTTTGCGAGATGAACAGCGCCAGACCGCCTTCTTCGAGGACCGGTTCGCGATAGCGGAATTCGGAGGCGACATCGATGTCCACAGGGACACGCGCGAATTGCTCGAACCAGTATTTGGCGACCATTCCGGCATAGAAGGACGTGCCGCAGGCCACGATGGTGACGCGCTTGATCTGCGACAGGTCGAAATCGAACTGTGGCAGCGCGACCGAATTGTCCGACTGGCGCAGGTAGGATCCGAGCGTCTGCGCGACCACGGTCGGCTGCTCGAAGATCTCCTTCTGCATGAAGTGGCGGTAATTGCCCTTCTCGACAGCTGCGGCCGAGGCGCCCGAGGTCTGGATCTCGCGTTCGACCGGCTGGTTTTCGGCATCGTGGATTTCAGCGGCTTCGCGGGTGACGACCACCCAGTCGCCTTCCTCGAGATAGCTGATCTGCTGCGTTAGCGGCGCCAGCGCCAGCGCGTCGGAACCGATATAGGTTTCGCCGTCGCCATAGCCGACCACCAGCGGTGACCCGCGGCGGGCGCCGATCAGCATGCCGGGATGGTCGCGAAAGGCGATCGCCAGCGCGAAGGCGCCGCGCAGGCGCGGCAGGACCTGCGCCACGGCCTCGCGCGGGCTGCTGCCGTTCTCGATTTCGCGCGAGACGAGATGGACCACCACCTCGCTGTCGGTGTCGCTTTCCAGCGTCCGGCCGTCTGCCTGCAATTCGGCGCGCAGTTCCTTGAAGTTCTCGATGATCCCGTTGTGCACCAGCGCGACGCGATCGGTTGCATGCGGGTGTGCGTTCTGCGCAGTCGGAGCGCCATGCGTGGCCCAGCGCGTATGCGCGATCCCCATGTCGCCAGGGGCGGGATTGGCAGCGAGTTCGGCGACGAGGTTGTTCAGCTTGCCTTCCGCGCGGCGGCGGATCAGCTTGCCATCGTCGAGCGTACACACGCCGGCGCTGTCATAGCCGCGGTATTCCATGCGGCGCAGGCCGTCGACCAGCCGGTCGGCGACCGGCTCCGAACTGACGATACCGATAATTCCGCACATTAACTCAATTCTCCGCACTTGCTTGCGGCGAGACTTAGCGGTTCTCGTCCAGCAATCAATCTTTCCGCGTTCGGCCACGCCCATCCGGGCGAAACGCGCGTTTTCGCCGCGCTTTGGGCATGGCGCGCATGCGCCGCCGGGCATTAGCGTTTAATCAAGGTTTCCAGCCTATTTACCCTGTTTCGAGAGACGAGCTTTGTCATATCCGGACAAGGTTCACCCAACCAATCAAGTATTTCCTCGGGGGTTTTCGGCAATGAGCGCATTCGGACGGAAAAACGGGCCGGCAGGGATCAATGCCGGTGCACGTCCGCAATTCGGAGTCGCCAAGCCCATGCGCGGCGGCACTCCGACGCCGTCCCCGAAATCGCCCGAACCCGACGATGGCGGCGAACAGTTTCCGCCGCTGCCGACCGACGCGCCCGAAGCCGCGGCACCCGCCTCCGCGAACGGCGATGCGATGTCGCGCCTCGCGGAGCGGATGAACACGACCCATTCGGGCCAGAGCGAAGTCGGCGGTTTCGAAGCCAGCGTCCACAAGATCAAGGAGCAGGTGCTCCCGCGTCTGCTCGAACGCGTGGATCCCGAAGCGGCCGCCACGCTGACCAAGGATGAACTGTCGGAGGAATTCCGCCCGATCATCATGGAAGTGCTGGCCGAATTGAAGGTCACGCTGAACCGGCGCGAGCAGTTCGCGCTCGAGAAGGTGCTGGTCGACGAATTGCTCGGTTTCGGCCCGCTGGAGGAATTGCTCAACGATCCCGATGTCTCGGACATCATGGTCAACGGCCCCGACCAGACCTATATCGAGAAGAACGGCAAGCTCGTCATCGCGCCGATCAAGTTCCGCGACGAGACGCATCTGTTCCAGATCGCGCAGCGCATCGTCAACCAGGTTGGCCGCCGCGTCGACCAGACCACACCGCTTGCCGATGCCCGCCTCAAAGACGGTTCGCGTGTGAACGTGATCGTTCCGCCGCTGTCACTGCGCGGCACTGCGATCTCCATTCGTAAGTTCTCCGAGAAACCGATCACCCTCGACATGCTCAAGGAATTCGGTTCGATGTCGGAAAAGATGTGCACCGCGCTGAAGATCGCGGGCGCATGCCGGATGAACATCGTCATCTCGGGCGGTACCGGTTCGGGTAAGACGACCATGCTCAACGCGCTGTCGAAGATGATCGACCCGGGCGAGCGCGTGCTGACTATCGAAGACGCCGCCGAACTCCGCCTGCAACAGCCGCACTGGCTGCCGCTCGAAACGCGCCCCCCAACCTCGAAGGCCAAGGCGCGATAACCATCGGCGATCTCGTCAAGAACGCGCTGCGCATGCGGCCCGACCGCATCATCCTGGGCGAAATTCGCGGCGCGGAATGTTTCGACCTGCTCGCCGCGATGAACACGGGCCACGACGGTTCGATGTGTACGCTGCACGCCAACAGCCCGCGCGAATGCCTTGGCCGTATGGAAAACATGATCCTGATGGGCGACATCAAGATTCCCAAGGAAGCCATCAGCCGCCAGATCGCCGAAAGCGTCGATATCATCGTCCAGGTCAAGCGCCTGCGCGACGGTTCGCGCCGCACCACCAACATCACCGAGGTCATCGGGATGGAAGGCGACGTGATCGTGACGCAGGAACTGTTCAAGTTCGAATATCTGGACGAGGGCGAAGACGGCAAGATCATGGGCGAATACCGCTCGTCGGGCCTGCGCCCCTATACGCTCGAAAAAGCGCGCCAGTTCGGCTTCGACCAGGCCTATCTCGAGGCGTGCCTCTAGGGAACTTCGGGAATCGCCGAGCGCCTTCGGCCGCGAAGGTGACGCCTGCGACTAGCCCTGCAGGATCGCCGGCACTGCGGCCGCCAGCAATCCGCCACCGATGACCGCCAAGGCGAGGAACAGCCCGGTCCACGGCATCCAGCCGACGCGGTTGAGTTCGGCCCGCTTCATCCGCCGCCGTTCCATCAGCAGGCAAGCAAGTGCTGCGGCTATGCAGGCCGCGCCCCAGTAGGCGGCCAGTTCGGCATCGCTTGCGAACAGCAGGAATTCGGGTTCTTTCACAGTGCGGGCATATGGGCCGGCCGGGCGGCGGCTTCAATCTCCCGCTTGCACTGAGCCATGGCTGCTCTACCCGCCACAGGCGATGCAGCCCGAAAGCGACCATCCCCATAACCGCCCGCTGCTCGCGCTGGGACTGCGCCTGGCGGCGGCGCTGGTGCTGGCCGGACTGCTCGCTTGCGTAAAGCTCGCCAGCGAACGCGGCATCCACCTCGCGGAGATCATGTTCTGGCGGCAATTGCCGACCATTCCGATCCTGCTGGGATGGTTCGCGCTGCGGCGGCAACTCGGCACGCTCAAGACCGCGCGGATGGGATCGCACCTGCGCCGTTCGGGTTTCGGCATGGTCGGCATGACGATGAATTTCGGCGCGGCCACGCTGCTGCCGCTCGCGGTTGCCACCACGCTCAACTACAGCTCGGCGATCTTTGCCGTCGTGCTGTCGGCGCTGGTGCTGCGCGAACCGACCGGGGTCTGGCGCTGGAGCGCGGTGGCGCTGGGCTTCACCGGCGTCGTCGTGATCGCACAGCCATGGGGCGGCGAACTGCCATTGCTGGGGGCCGCGATCGCGCTTGGTGCCGCGCTGATGATCGCGCTGATTTCGGTCCAGCTGCGCGATCTCGGGCGCACCGAACACCCCTTCACCATCGTCTTCTACTTCTCGCTCTTCTCGGTGCCCGTGCTCGCTCTGGCGATGCCGTTCGTCGGCCAGGCGCATCCGCTGGAGGACTGGCTGCTCCTGCTCGCCTGCGGCGTCATCGGCCTGCTGGGACAGGTCCTGCTGACTGCGGCGCTGCGCTACGGCATGGTCGCGAATGTCATCGTCATGGATTATTCGGGCCTCGTCTGGGCTACGCTGTTCGGCTGGCTGGTTTTCAGCAATCTGCCGCCCGCCTCGTTTTGGATCGGCGCGCCGCTGGTGGTCGGGGCCGGACTGCTGATCGCCTGGCGCGAACACCGGCTGGGCCTTGCGCGCCGGGCGCTGGCGGAACCGAAGGAAGCATGACCCGTTGAACCTGTCGCACCCCGCGTTGGGAGCCCTTTGGGAAGGAACGACGATGACCAAGAAAATTCTGCTTGCCCTCGGCATTACCACGATGACGCTGACCGCCGCCGCCTGCAACACCGTGCGCGGTGCGGGCGACGACCTGCAATCCGCCGCCAACACGGTCGACGACGCCACCTGAGGCGCAAGCAAAACCCCACACGAAAACGCCCGCCCCACCGGCGGGCGTTTTCATATCCAGCCGCAGCGGCAGGTGGGACAGGAGCCGGCAGAGGCGGGACGGTGTGACAGCCCCGCCCGCTATCCTACTCAGGAATAGGCGCCTTCCGAATAGGTCAGTTCGTAGCTGTGGCTGTAGACTTCGAAGACGATGCCGAAGGGGTCTTCGACATAGCACATGCGATAGGGCTTCTCGCCCGGGTAATATTCGCGGACCGGCATGCGCTGTTTGCCGCCGGCGGCGACGATCTTTTCGACCAGTCCTTCGACATCGGGATCCTGCACGCAGAAGTGGAACGTCCCGTGGCGCTTGTGGTCCAGATTGTCGTCTGGGGCGTAGTTTTCAGGAAATTCGAATATCTCGATGCCCACGCGGTCGGCCGTGGCCAGATGCGCGATCTTGAGCGACTTCCAGTCGGGGCCGAACACATCGGTGCACATGACGCCGATCGGACTGTCATCCTCGAACACCTCGGTCGGTTCCATGATGGTATAGAGACCGAGAACTTCGGTGTAGAATGCGACCGCGGCGTCCAGGTCGGGGACCGACAGACCGATATGCGAGAAGGCCTTGGGGGATACGTTCATGGGGGATCCTTTCGATCGTTGGCCCGACCGATATTGCCCCAGCGCCCCAGAAATAGAAATTATTATCTCTCATAGATATGATAATACAGAATTATGAGAGAACTCAATTCGCTATGGCTGAAGTCCTTCACCGTGCTGTGCGAGGAACGCCATTTCACGCGCGCTGCCGAGCGGCTCAACATGACCCAGCCGGGCATGTCGCAGCATATCGCCAAGCTCGAGGAGCAATTGGGCGTGCCGCTTGTCGAACGCGATGCGCCGGGTTTCGCACTGACCGATGCCGGCGAGAAGACGCTCGCCATGGCGCGCATGCGGTGGCGCGAGGAACGCGACTTCCTCGACAGTCTCGATGGTGACGATGAAGATCGCGGCACGATCAGCGTGGCGAGTTCGGGCAGTTTCGCAATGCTGCTCTATCCCGCACTGATGGACTGGATGGCTCAGGCGCCCGGCATTTCCGCCCGCCTCACGGCAGCGCCGGAGGACAGCATTGTCGCAGGAGTGCTGTCGGGCAGCTACGATGTCGGCGTGATAGCGGGGGCCCCGCGCCATCCCCGGCTGGCCGCGGAATATCTGGGCGCCGAACCGCTCGATCTGATCCTGCCGCGTGAATGGGCCGGGCGCCTGCCCGGCTTCGACCAGTTGCAGTCGCTCGGCTTTATCCGGCACCCGGATGCCGCGGCCTATGCCGATGCGGTGCTGGGGGCGAACTTTGCCAAGGACTATCGCGGTACGGACCGGCTGCAGGTGCGCAGCTTCGTCAACCAGATCGGGCAGATCCCCCAACCGGTTGCCAGGGGCCTCGGTTATGCGATCCTGCCTCGCAGCGGGGTTCTTGCTTACCCGGCGCGGGAAAAACTGGCGACCGCGCAGTTTGCGCAGCCCAGCTTCCTCGAACTGCATCTGGTGGAATTGAAACGAAGGCGCCGCTCCGCACGAATTGAAAAGCTGGCGGGCTTGATCCGGAAAGAGGCGGGAAGGCTCGCCTGACGCGCGCTCGGCTATCCAGCGCCACCTTCCCCCGCGCTCAGTCGCGGCGATAGATCAGCACCAGATTGTTCGCGGGCATGGCGCAGCGCGCCGTGCGGGTCATGCCGTGACCGGCAGCGAGCCGGTCGAGATCGGCGGTCGAGCGCAGGCCCCAGGCCGGGTCGCGCTGGCGCAGCGACTGGTCGAAGGCATGGTTGGAAGCCGCGGTCTCGACATCCGGCTCGACAAAGGGGCCGTAGAGCACGAGCGGCGCGCCGGATCCCAGCACCCGCCCCGCCCCCGCAAACAGCCCGACCGCCGCGTCCCACGGGCTGATATGCAACATGTTCACGCACAGCAGCGCATCAGCACTCACGATCGGCCAATCGGGCGCTGCAGCGTCGAGCGCGATCGCCGGGCGCAGGTTGGCCAGCCGCGCTTCCGCCGCCCAGGCATCGACCGAGGCCAGCGCCTCGGCATCACGATCGCTCGGCTGCCAGTCGAGCGCGGGAAAGCGGCGTGCCATGAACACCGCGTGCTCGCCGCTGCCGCTGGCGATCTCGAGCACGGTCCCGCTGGCGGGCAGCTCGCGCGCCAGCACTTCGGCCAGCGGCTGCGAATTGCGCGCGGTAGCGGGCGCGTGGCGTTTCAATTGACCTGCCTGTCGCGCCCTTCCCAGAACGGCGCACGCAATTCGCGGCGCAGGATCTTGCCGCTGGGGTTGCGCGGCATCGCATCGATCACCTCGACCGTCTTGGGGACCTTGAACCCGGCCAGCCGCTCGCGCGTGAAGGCGATGATGTCATCGGGATCGACCGTGGTCCCCGGCTTGGGCACCACGCAGGCCTTGACCGCTTCGCCCCAGGTTTCGTCGGGCACGCCGATCACCGCCACCTCGCTCACGGCCGGATGACCGTAGATCGCGCTTTCGACCTGCGCGGGGTAGACGTTCTCGCCGCCCGAGATGATCATGTCCTTGATCCGGTCCTGGATATAGACGTAGCCGTCCTCGTCCATATAGGCGGCATCGCCGGTGTGCATCCAGCCGTCCTTCAGCGCGCCGCGCGTGGCATCGGGCAGGTTCCAGTACCCGATCATGTTCGACGGGCTTTTGCAGATCAGTTCGCCCACTTCGCCGCAGGGCAGTTCGCCGCCGTCCTCGCCGACCACCTTCAGCTCGGCCCCGGGCACCGCCTTGCCCGCGCTGCGCATGCGCTGATTGCCGTCGAGCGCGTGATCCTCGGGCGGGAGCATGGCGATGGTGCCGGTCGTCTCGGTCATGCCGTAGCATTGCAGGAAGCCTGCGCCGGGAATGGTCTGGACTGCCTCGCGCAGCAGGTCGAGCGGGATCGGCGCGGCGCCATACATAACGTATTTGACCGCCGACATGTCGGTGTCTTTCGCCCGCGGATGCTGCACCACCATTTGCAGCGCGGCGGGCACGATGAACAGCCGCGTGATGCCCTGTTCGAACGCATCGAGCACCCCGTCGGGAGTAAACTCGGCCTGCACGATGGCGCGGATGCCGGCAGCGATCGCCATGATCCCCAGCCCGGTCCCGCCGATATGCGCGCAGGGCATGCAGATGAGGATCGCCTCGTCCTCGTCCCAGCTCGACCACGGCTGCGCCGCTTCCTCGGCGGGCAGGCGCAGCGAGAACAGATTGGCGTTGGTCAGCACCGCGCCCTTGGGATTGCCCGTCGTGCCTGAGGTATAGAGCTGCAGCACGGCATCGTCGGCCCCGGCGGCGGCGAAATCGCCAGGCTGGGCAGCGGCGATCTCGGCCCTGGCGGTCGGCGTGTCGACGATCGGCGGCGCGGCATCCATCTGGCCGCAGGCCTTGTCCGCCAGTTCGCCGAACCCCTCGTCGATGAACAGCAGCTTCGCGCCGGTGTCGCCGAGGATATAGGCTATTTCGGGAGCGGCGAGGCGCCAGCCGATCGGCACCATGACGATCCCTAGCCGCGCGGCTGAATAGAACAGTTCGAAATAGTGGCGCGCGTTCTTTCCCAGCCAGGCGATCCGGTCGCCTTTTTCCAGTCCGCGCGCGCGGAGCATCGCCACGACCTTGCGCGAACGATCCTCGAGCTCGGCGAAGGTCAGCGCGCTGCCTTCCTGCTCGAGCGCGACCTGATCGGGTTTTTCCTTCGCCCAGTGCCTGATGAGCTCATCGAAGGTGAGCTTTTCGTGTTCTGCCATAGATCCTCTCCGCTGTTTTCAGCAGTTGGGATCATCATGGCAGATGGGTTGCGTTGCGCAACCCGATTCGCCGCGTCCTATTGCCAGCGCCCGCCGGCCCGCGCCCGTCGCTCGCGGATGGCCAGCCACAGCAACAGCCCCAGCGGCCCCGCCATGAAGGTGGCGAACAGGATCGGCGCCTGGATCCAGCGCGAAAAGCCTTTCGCATCCGCATCGCGCGCGATCCACAATCCGGCGAACATGTCGAAAGCGAGATAGTGGATCCATCCGATCGTCGCCCCGCCATCGCTGGCGAAGATGCCGCGGACGCCTTCGATGCTGGTGAAATCGGCGGGCGCATCGCCGCCGCCCGCAGCGAGTGCGCCGGTCAGGATACCGATCAGTCCGGCGCTATAGGCCAGGCACAGCACACCCACGCCGGCATAGAGCACCGCTGCGAGCAATGCGGGCCAGCGCGGCAAGAGGATAAGCCCCGCCCACATCACAAATGCGAGCAGGTTTGCCGTACCGAATACCGTTTCCCACGTCATCACAGCGCCTCACGTCCCAATTGCGGCAGCGTCCGGGCGGCAGCCCTGATCGCGTCATTGTCATGCACGAACCGGCCGCGCGCCGCGCGTTTGGCCAGCGCCAGCGCAGCCTGCGCGACGATCTCGGCCTTGATCCCGCGATACTGGCGCAGCCTGCCGTGCAATAGCAGATTTGCCAAGGGCGCAGCAGCGATCCCCAACCGTTCGGCGGGCCGCCGGTCTTCCTCGGCACGCGTGCCGCGCAGCAGGCCGGGGCGCAGGATATCGAGCCGCGCGAAACCGACCTTCGCCAGTTCGCGCTCGGTCTCGCCCTTCACGCGGAGGTAGAAGGCCCGGGCGTGCGGATCGGCGCCGACCGAACTGACATGGACGAAACGTTCGACCCCGAGGCGCTGCGCGGTCCGCGCGGTGTCCAGCACCAGATCGCGATCGACCGCGCGAAACGCGGCCTCGTCGGCACCGGCCTTCTTCCACGTCGTGCCCAGCGCGCAAATGATCGCGGTCGGCCTGACCGCTTCGATCACGTCGCCCCAATTGGGGGGATCGGCGACGAACAGTTCCATCCGGATACCGCGCGGCAATTGCGCCTCGCGCCGGGCAATCCCGGTCAGGCGCACATCCTCGCGCCCCACGCATTGCGCCATCACCCCCGCGCCGATCAGGCCGGTGGCCCCGATGAGGCCGATCCGCACCGCGTCAGACATTGCTGAGCCCTTCGGGCATGCTGCCATAGATGCGGGCGCATTGGGTGATGGCGAAGCGATCGGTCATTCCGGCGATGAAATCGGCGATATGGCGGCTGCGCTGCGGTTCGCTTTCGGGCAGGCTCACACGCCATTCCTCGGGCATGGTGGCCGGATCCCGGTGGTAGGCGGCGAACAGGCGCGAGATGACGTCATGCGCGCGCCTGGCCGTTTCCATCTGTTCCTCGTGGTAATACAGCCGGTCGTACATGAAGCGCTTGAGCACGCGTTCATGCTCGCGCATCGCGGGCGAGAAAGCCGCCAGCTGGCGCCCTGCCGCGCGGACTTCGGCGGCGCTGCCGACGCCCTTCACCTGCTCGCGCGTATGCATCAGCAGGTCGGTGACCATCAGCCCGATCTGCGTGCGCACCAGTTCGCGCAGCTGCCGGTCGCGCGGGGCATGGGGAAAGCGTTTCTCGACCGCGCGCCACTGGTCGGCCAGCCAGTCGAGCGCGAGCAGGTCGTCGAGATCGAGGAAGCCCGCGCGCAGGCCATCGTCGATATCGTGATTGTCATAGGCGATATCGTCGGCAATCGCAGCGACCTGCGCCTCGAGCGAGGGCCAGGTCGACAGCTCGAGCGGGAAAGCCCGGTCGATTTCTTCCAGGGCCCAGCCCGGCGCGGACACGGGCCCATTGTGCTTGGCCAGACCCTCGAGCGTTTCCCAGGTCAGATTGAGCCCGTCGTGGTCGCAATAGGGGCTTTCCAGCCGCGCCAGCGTGCGCAGGCCGTGCGCATTGTGATCGTAACCGCCCGCGCCGACCATCGCTTCCTCGAGCGCGGTCTCTCCGGCATGGCCGAAGGGCGGGTGCCCGATGTCGTGCCCCAGGCAGATCGCCTCGGTGAGGTCTTCGTCCAGGCCCAGCTCGCGCGCCAGCACGCGGCCGATCTGCGCGACCTCGATGCTGTGTGTCAGCCGGGTGCGGTAGTGGTCGCCATCGGGCGCGATGAACACCTGCGTCTTCGAGCGCAGGCGGCGGAAGGCGATCGAATGAACGATCCGGTCGCGGTCGCGCTGGAATTCGCTGCGCGGCCCGCGCGTCCCTTCGCGTTCCTCGAGGAATTCACGGCCGCGGCTGGCGGCGGGATCGGAAGCGTAGGGAGCTCTGTGCATGCGCGCAGAGGCTTAGGTGTTCGCCCGCGGGGCGACAACGTGAACGAAATGCGAACCCGCGGGGTTTTCGGCAGAATGTGCGCGCGCGGAGCCGGGGCCCCGCGCGGGCGCTGTCAGCCGAGGATCCAGTCGGCCGCGGCGCGGCAGTGGATATCGGTGGAATCGTACACCGGCAGGACATTGGCATCGGTATCGACCACCAGTTCCAGCTCGGTACAGGCCAGCACGATCGCCTGGGCCCCCTGCTTTTCCTTCATGGTGATGACCGTCTTGAGCGCGCGTTCGGCATCGCGAGTGACGCGGCCCAGCATCAATTCCTTGTAGATGATCCCGTCAACCAGTTCGACATCGCCCGGATCGGGGGGCAGCAGGTCGACCCCGTGCCCGACGAGCCGCTGGCGATAGAAGCTTTCGGTCATCACGAAGCGCGTGCCGAGCAGCGCCGCGCTCTTGCAGTCAGCGTCTTCCATCGCCTGCCCCACCGCATCGGCGATATGCAGCACCGGGATCGACACGCCTTCGGTCAGCCGGTCGTACACCTTGTGCATGGCATTGGCAGCAACGACGAGCGCTTCGGCCCCGGCGCTTTCCAGCCGGCGTCCGGATTCGATCAGCGTCGCCGCGATCGCATCCCAGTCGTCGGCATTTTTCGCCGCCGCAATGGGTGCGTAATCAAGGCTTTCGATCAGCAACGGCGGACTGGCCATCGGCGCCGACCGCTTCTGCACGAACTTGTTGATGCGTTCGTAATAGGCGCGGGTCGAGATCCAGCTCATACCCCCGATAATGCCGAGCTTGCGCAAGCGTCTGTCCCTTTTTCACCCTGATAACCAGCGACCGCGGTTGGCCCGCGTATCGAGGGCTTACAACGGGCGGGTCATACGCCGGTTCCGTCTTGCGGCGTATCTCGCGAAGACAGCGTCCGGGCAAGCCATTGTTGCAGATCGGCAGCGCTGCGCTCGGGGGCTTCTTCCATCGGCAGGTGGCCGATCCCGGGATAGGCGGCCAGCGTCGCATCGGGCAGGTGATCCATGTACCAGCCCGCCGCTTCGTAGGGGATCAGCTTGTCCTCTTCGCCCCACATGACCAGCGTCGGCACATCGGTTTGGGCAACCTGCTCGGCCGAGAAGGCGCTGCGCGGGGTCGAGAAACGCGCGCGCGTGGCATCGCGGTTGCCGGGGTAGCGCGCCAGTTCCCAATAGCGGTCGACCGCTTCACCGGTGACGATCTTCTGGTTGGAGACGCTTTGCGACAGGCTGCGTTCGACCAGCGAGCGCGGCAGGACCTGGCTCATCACGCTGCCCACGCCGGGCATTGCAGCCAGCTTGAAGGCGATATTGCCATCGGCATTGCGCTCGATCGGGGCCCCGCTGGCATCGACGAGGACGAGCCCGTCGAGCCGCTCCGGACTGGCGATGGCATATTGCATGGCGATCGCACCGCCCATCGAATTGCCCGCAAGCACGAACCGCTCGACCCCCAGCGCATCGACGACCGCATCGATATCGCCGGCAAAGGCTTCGATGCTGTAGTCGGCATCGGCAGCGGGGCCGGTCAGCCCGTGACCGCGCTGGTCGAACCGGACCACGCGGTAATCCGCGCTCAGCGCATCGGTCCATGCCTGCCACGTATGCAGATCGGCGTTGGATCCGTGCAGCAGTACGATAGCGGGTGCATCGCGCGGGCCTTCGTCGCGGACATGAACCTGCCGGCCATCCCCGACCGCGAGCATGCGCGACGGGGCGGCCCCGTATTTCGCCTGCATTTCGGCCGGGTCGGTGTCGGGCACGCGCAGAATGAAGAACGCGGCCAGAAGTACGAGCGCCAGAGCGCCCAGAATGCGCCAGAACCATTTCACGGTGCCATCTCCTCGATCCAGCGGCGCACGATGGTGAGCCCTTCTTCATCAACCGTCGCTTTGCCCAGTTCGGGCATCGCCACGCCGGGTTCCGGGCTGGCCATGCGATAGGTGAGGATCGACGCGTCGGGCGATCCGGGCACGATATCGAACAGATGGCCACCCGCCCCGCGCCCGGCCGCCACGGGTCGCTTGCCGATCCCCAGCGCCTCGGGCGCCTGCTGCTCCCACCTCAGGTCGAGCCCGCTGTTTGAGGCGGTCGCGCCGGGCTGGTGGCAATGCGCGCAGTTCACGTCGAGATAGGCGCGCGCAGCGGCGGTCAGCGGCGCGCTTTCACGCTCCTCCCACAGCGGCAATTGGTCGGCATCCTGCGGCATGGTATCGAGGTGCCCGCCCGCGACCATCCGGCTCAACCAGGCATGCGACAGATTGCGCGCTTTGGGACCGATGGGGACCACTTCACCGCTCAGCCCGTGGCATTCCTTACACTGGTTCTTGTTGGGGACGCGGTAACTGATCGCCTGCCCCGCCGGGGTGGTCAGATCGATCCGCGCGCCGACCACCGCCAGCTGCGCATCGGTCTGTTCGTCATTCCACAGATAGGGCAACGCCAGCCAGCCGTCGGCGCGGTGCAGCAGCACGCGTGTTTCGATCAGCCGCCGTTCGCTGCCCTCGCCGAAGGCAAAGGTCTTGATCAGCGCCGTACCCACCGGCAGGTCGAGCAGGCTTTCACCCTGCGCGCCGAACTGCGTGCCCGCTGCGCGGTAGACAAACCGCAGTTTCTCAGCGCCATCGGAATAGAGCGGCGTGTTCAGGCGATATGGATGGACCCCGGCCACGGGCAACTGCGCGCCTGCGTCGTCGAAGAACCCGTAGTCCGACAGCAGCCGCGGCATGCCATCGCCCATGATCGCGGCATCGTTGACGGCTGCCTGCTGCGGCGGGGCCGCCCGCGCGATCATCGCGCCCGAGAGCGCTGCGACCGCACAGACAAGCCATCCGAAGGATTTCATCCGCCAAGCCTTTGTTCGAGCGCTGTGGGCGCACCGATGCCGCTCCGGTCGAATGGCTGGCCGGGCGTGCCCACGGCCAGCGGACCGGGCTGCGCCGCGCCGAGGCCCTTGCCCGCTTCGGTCAGGTTGAGGTTCCACCCCGCGGTCCCCTCGACCGCCGAAAGCGAACCGAGGCCATCCCACAGCACCGGCGGCAGTTCGCCGCCGAAGGCTGCCAGCAGCATGTCCGCACCCTCAAGCTGCGGATCGTAGCCGCCGCCGTCATAACGGTTTTCGCCCACCACCACGTCGCGCGGCAAGGGATTGTACCGCTCGTCCTCGAACTCCTGCGTGTAGGCGATGACCATGATCGGTGCGGTCGGATTGCGCGACAGGATATTGTCTTCGATCAGCACCTTGTCGTTGGCCATCACCATGATCCCGGTGCCGCGCCGCACGCCCGCGACGATATTGCCCGGCGGCGCGAAATTGGGCGTATCATTGGCGATCACCAGATTGTTGGCGACGATTACATTGCCGCCGCCCATCACCGGCAGATTGGGCAGGTCGAACACCAGGATCCCGCCGGTGTTGCGCGTGGCGACATTGTGTTCGACCAGCGCGTTGCGGCTGTTCTCGATCTCGATCCCGGCGACATTGGCCTCGGCAATCGAATTGCGCACGGTGATGTTGTGCGACTGGCCGACATAGATGCCCGCATCCGATGCGCCGGTGACCTTGACGCCATCGACCAGCACGCCGTCGCTTTCAACCGGATAGACGCCATAGGCGCCGTTTTCGGGATGCGGACCGCGCGTCCAGGTCACGCGGATGCGGTGATAGACGATATTGTCCGCGCCCTTGGATTTCACCCCGTCGCCCTTCGGGTTCTCGAGCGCGAAATCGCGCAGCGTCACGCCGTCGCTGGTCACCAGCAGCCCTTCGCCCGCGCCCTGCTGGGCGGTGAAGTCGAGCACGGTGCCGTCCATTCCTGCGCCGCGTACGGTCACATCGTCGACATCGAGGCTGAGACCATCGGTCAGCGTATAGCGGCCCGCAGCGAGCACGATCTCGTCACCCGGTTCGGCAAGGATCAGCGCTTCCTGCAGGGCTTCCTGCGCGCCGTCCCCCGGCACGATAGAATGCGTGGCGGCAATGGCCGGCGCCGCGCCTGCAAGCAGCGCGGCGGCGATCGACAGTCTGATGGTCATGAGTCTCTCCCTTGCAACCCATTGTGCCGCAAGGGACGGCGATTGCAAGCGGGTGCGGTTCAGCCCCGCGCGAAGGCGCAGACCGCGGCTGAACTCGCGGCAACCTCGAGCACTTCGCCATCGTCCACGCGCCGGATGCGTTCGAGGAATTCGGCAATGCTCAGCGGTATGGCGCGTTCGCCTTCCTGCGCCCGCAGGTTTTCCAGCTTGCGCAGCTGGAGCACCGACAGCCGCTGCGCCATGCGCTCGGCCATGCACCCGGCCATCGGCTGCGGCAGGCCGCGTGCGACGAATTCATCCTCCAGCCGGCCCTCCGCGGTATCCTGCAATCCGCCGCCGATGGTCGCCCACAGGGCGACCCCGCCGACGGCCAGCAGCGCGAGAACGATCAGGATGCGTTTCACCTCAGTCGAGCGCCTTCACGATTTCCTCGACCATCTTCTTCGCATCGGACAGCAGCATCATCGTCTGATCCATGTAGAAGACGTCGTTATCGACCCCGGCATAACCGACGCCGCCCATGCTGCGCTTGATGAAGAAGACCTGCCGGGCCTTGTCCACGTCGAACACGGGCATGCCGTAGATGGGCGAGGACTTGTCGGTTTTCGCCGCGGGGTTGACCACGTCGTTGGCACCGATGATGAAGGCGACATCGGCCTGCGCGAACTCGCTGTTGATGTCCTCCAGCTCGAACACCTTGTCGTAATCGACCGATGCTTCGGCGAGCAGCACGTTCATGTGACCGGGCATGCGGCCCGCGACCGGGTGGATCGCGAACTTCACCTCGACACCCTTTTCCTCGAGGATATCGGTCATCTCGCGCAGCGCGTGCTGCGCCTGCGCCACCGCCATGCCGTAGCCGGGGATGATGATGACCTTCTCCGCCTGTTCGAGCATGAAGGCCGCATCCGCCGCGCTGCCCTGCTTGTAGGGGCGCTGTTCGCGCGGTTCGCCGCCTGCCGCCCCGCCGTCCTCCGCGCCGAAGCCGCCCGCGATTACGCTGAGGAAGCTGCGATTCATCGCGCGGCACATGATGTAACTGAGGATCGCGCCCGAAGAGCCCACCAGCGCGCCGGTGATGATCATCGCGCTGTTGCCGAGCGTGAAGCCCATCGCCGCCGCGGCCCAGCCCGAATAGCTGTTCAGCATCGACACCACGACCGGCATGTCCGCCCCGCCGATGGGGATGATCAGCAGGAAGCCGATCAGGAAGGCGAGCACGGTCATCGCGACGATCAGCGGCATGGTCTCGGCAGGGCCGGCCATCGCGAACAGCGCGGTCAGCACGATGATCGCCGCCAGCGTGCCGAGATTGATGACGTGCCGCGCAGGCAGCAGGATCGGCGATCCGCTCATCCGCCCTGAAAGCTTGGCAAAGGCGATGACCGAGCCGGAGAAGGTAATCGCGCCGATGGCGATGCCGAGGCCCATCTCGACCTTGGAAACCGCCCCAATGCCGCCATCGACCAGCAGGCCGAACGCACCGGGATTGAGGTAGGCCGCCCAGCCCACCAGCACTGCGGCGAGACCGACGAGCGAGTGAAACGCTGCGACCAGCTCGGGCATCGCGGTCATGGCGATGCGGCGGGCTATGGTGATGCCGATAATCGCGCCGATGGCGATGGCGATCAGAATTTCGCCAAGGCCGAAGACGCTGATGACCTCATAGTCGCTAAGGTCCGAGGTCGGCACATGCGTCACCAGCGTCGTCACCACCGCGATTAGCATGCCGATCATGCCGAAGCGGTTGCCCGTCCGGCTGGTCGAGGGCGACGACAGGCCGCGCAGCGCGAGGATGAAGAAGACGCCCGATACGAGATACGCGAGCGCCACCCACGGGTTCACCGCTGCCGTTTGGGTTTCCGCAGCATGCATAGCAGCGACTCTTGCCCCCTCGGCGAACTGGGAATTCGGATTGCTCGGATCGCAATACCCCCATCGTTCATGATATCGATACAGGCCTGAACAGGCGCAGATAGCGTTGCAATGGGTACGGAGAAGAGCGCAAGCCGCATCACTTCTTCTCCTTCTTCTTGTACATGGCGAGCATGCGCGCGGTCACCGCGAAGCCGCCGAAGATATTGACGCTAGCCAGCACGACACCCGCTAGCCCGAGCCATTTCGCCGCCGGGCTACCGGCTTCGGCCGCCGCGATCAGCGCGCCGACGATGATGACACTCGAGATAGCATTGGTCACCGCCATCAGCGGCGTGTGCAGCGCGGGCGTGACCGACCAGACCACGTAATAGCCGACGAAACACGCCAGCACGAAGATCGACAGGATCGAAATGAAGTCCATGTGCGGCCCCTCCCCGGGCCCGGATTACGTCGTGGTCAGTCTCTCGTTCACGATCTTGCCGCCCTGCGTCAGCCGCACGGCATCGCCGATTTCCTCATCGAGCACGGGCCTGCCGGCCTCCTCGTCCCAGAAGGCGGACAGGAAGTTGTAGAGATTGCGCGCGAACAGCGCCGAAGCATCGGCTGCCAGGTGTCCGGCAGTGTTCGAATAGCCGACGATCTTGACCCCGTGCTTCTCGACCACCTCGTCGGGACGTGAGCCTTCGACATTGCCGCCTTGCGCAACGGCTAGGTCGAAGATCACGCTGCCGGGCTTCATGCTCGCGACCTGCGCATCCGAGATCAGCCGCGGCGCGGGCCTGCCCGGGATCAGCGCAGTGGTTATGACGATATCCTGCTTGGCGATATGGCTGGAGACCAGCTCTGCCTGCGCGGCCTTGTACTCGTCGCTCATCTCGGTGGCATAGCCGCCCGAGCCCTCGCCTTCGATGCCCGCGACATTCTCGACGAAGATCGGCTTGGCGCCGAGCGACTGGATCTGCTCTTTCGTCGCCGACCTGACATCGGTGGCGGAGACCTGCGCGCCAAGCCGCTTGGCTGTCGCGATCGCCTGCAGGCCCGCCACGCCCACGCCCATCACGAACACCTTGGCCGCCTGCACGGTGCCGGCGGCAGTCATCATCATCGGAAAGGCACGGCCATACACATTGGCCGCAGTCAGCACCGCCTTGTAGCCGGCGAGATTCGACTGGCTGGAGAGGACATCCATGCTCTGCGCGCGGGTGATGCGCGGCATGAATTCCATGCTCAGCGCCTCATAGCCCGCCTCGGCATAGGCCGCGACCCGCGCGCTTTCGCGAAACGGATCGAATGTCGCCGCCACCCAAGCCCCCCGTCTTGCTCCGGCAAGCGCGGCCGTGTCGGGCGCCTGGACGCCCAGCACGATATCCGCATCCTTCACCACTGCAGCGGCGGGGCCGACTTCGGCGCCCGCTTCGGCAAAGGCGCCATCGGTGAGGGCGGCGCCCAGACCAGCGCCTTCCTCGACTGCGACCACAGCCCCGAGAGCGACGAACTTCTTCGCCGTTTCGGGTGTCAGCGCGACCCGGCTCTCGCCCGACGCGCGCTCTCTCAGAACCGCGATGCGTAGCGCCATCCGGTTATTCGGCGATCAAGATGACGACGATCAGCGTGATGACAGCAATCAGCGGGACGGACCATTTGAGCATGCTGATAAACGAACCGTAGGTCCGGTTGTGCGCCTTGTGGTCGTTGGCGGATTCCATGATGCGATTTCCCTGTGTGGAATTGATATCGCGGCGGGTCTATCGCGGAGGTGCGCGCTGCTCAAGCCCCGCTGTTTGCGCGTCCCCGATGGGACAGGCTTAATCGCCTCTTTACGCTATCGGGGTAATGGGCTTTCACGCGGACGTGCTTCAGGCCCGCATGTCCCTGGGGAGAATGGCGAGAGATATGGCGACACAGCGATCGCGCCTCTTGATGCTGATCGACGACGAGCCGGCCCAGGGCCGGCTGGTGTCGGCGCTTGCCGCGCGCGAAGGATGGCGTACGCTGACCGTGGCGACAGGCGAAGACGCGCTCGAAATGCTGGCATCGCCGGGCGGCGGCGAAGTTACCGCCATCCTGCTCGACCAGTGGGTGCCGGGCGACCAGGCGTGCGAACTGATCCGCGAACTGCGCGCGGCGCGCCCCGATGTCCCCCTCCTGATGCTCACGGCCAACACCTCGCCGCTGCTGGCAGTCGAAGCCATGCGCGCGGGCGCGACCGACTATCTCATCAAGCCGGTCGATCCCGACCGCCTGCTCGCTGCGCTGGCCGATGCCACCTATGGCGCGCGGCCCAACGCCGAGTTGCAGCCGCTGGCCGAGAAGCTGCCCCACCCGGTCGATTTCGACGGCATGGTCGGCACCGCCGCCCCGTTCCGGACCGCGCTGGCCAAGGCGGCGACTGCGGCGCGCGGCCATGCCCATGTGCTGGTCGAAGGCGAAAGCGGTACCGGCAAGGACATGGTCGCCCGCGCGATGCTCGCCGCCAGCACCCGCGCGAAGGCGGAGCTGCGCATGGTGCGCTGCGGCGGCCTGCCGGCAGCATCGCTCGAATCGCTGCTGTTCGGCCACGAGCAGGGCGCTTTCGCGGGCGCTTTCGACCGCCAGAGCGGACTGATCGAACAATGCGACGGCGGCACGCTGATCCTCGACGATGTCGACCGCATTCCCGAAGAGCAGCAGAACCGTCTTGCCGAAGTGCTGGCCACCGGGATCGTCCGCCCGACCGGCGCCGCGCATGGCTTCAAGATCGACCTGCGCGTCTTTGCCACCAGCGATCACGTGCTCGAGGACCGCGTGGCGGCGGGCCAGTTCTCGCAGGCGCTGTTCGACCAGCTGTCCGCCACGCGGATCAGCATGCCGCCCCTGCGCGAGCGGCTGGGCGACATCCCCGCGCTGACCCGCTATTTCCTCGCCAAGTTCGGCGAACAGCCCGGGCTCAAGCACCATTCGATCGCCGACAGCGCGCTGAGCCTGCTCGAAGGCTACGACTGGCCCGGCAATGTCCGCCAGCTGCAGGCCGCGCTGTTCCGTGCCTGCGTGTTCGAACAGCGCGAGGCGCTGACCGCGCACAGCTTCCCGCAGCTGGCCGAGATGCTGGGTGACGAGGTCGACCGCGGCGAAAGCCGGGCACGCGGCCTTGGCCTGCTGCTCTATACCGACGACGGCAACGTCCGCCCGCTGGAAGAGATCGAGGCCGACATCATCCGCCTCGCCATCGGCCATTACCGCGGGCGGATGACCGAAGTCGCGCGCCGGCTCGGCATCGGCCGCTCGACGCTCTACCGCAAGCTCAGCGAACTCGGCATCGACAGCGCCGCCTGAGCGGACTAGCCCGTAGCCATGGGCAAGCTCGACGACATGCTGTGCGTGGTCACCGGCGGCGCACGCGGCATCGGCAAGGCGATCTGCACCGCCTTCCTTGCCGAAGGCGCGCGCGTCGTGCTGACCGATATCGACGAAGACGAAGGTAGGAAAGCTGCCGCCGGGCTCGGTTGCAGCTTCCACCGCCTCGACGTCGCCAGCGAAGCCGAATGGGACGCGCTGGCCGCGGCCTTCCCCGCGATCGACGTGCTGGTCAACAACGCCGGGATCACCGGGTTCGAGGACGGCCCCGCGCCGCATGACCCCGAGAACGCCAGCTTGGCCGAATGGCACCGCGTGCACGGCGTCAACACCGACGGCTGCTTCCTCGGCTGCCGCTATGCCCTGCGCGCGATGAAGGCCAAGGGCACGGGGTCGATCATCAACATGTCCTCGCGCTCGGGCCTCGTCGGCATTCCCGGCGCAGCGGCCTATGCCGCGAGCAAGGCGGCGATGCGCAACCACAGCAAGTCGGTCGCGCTCTACGCCGCGCAGCAAGGCTGGGCGATCCGCTGCAACTCGGTCCACCCCGCCGCGATCCTCACCGACATCTGGGAGCCGATGCTGGGCGACGGGCCAGACCGCGACGCGAAGATGGCCGCGCTGGTCGCCGACACGCCGCTAAAGCGCTTCGGCACGGCCGAAGAGGTAGCCGCGGCATGCGTCTACCTCGCCAGCGCCGACAGCGGCTATATGACCGGCGCCGAACTCACGCTCGACGGCGGCCTGCTCGCGGGCAGCGCCGCTTCGCCCGGAAGCTAGACGGGCGCCTAGGCGGGCAAGTCGGCGAAGTCGGTCAGCGCGGCATCGCGCAGGCCGCGCCAGACATTGCGCGCCTGCACCGTCTCGGCGACATCGTGGACCCGCACCATTTGCACGCCCGCGCGCAGCCCGTCGAGCGCCAGCGCCACGCTGCCGCCCAGCCGCTGCTCGACCGGCGCTTCCTTCGACAGCGCGCCGATCATCCGCTTGCGGCTGGCCCCCAGCAGCAGCGGGTGGCCCAGCGCGTGGAACAGCGGCAGCGCGTTCATCAGCGCGAGGTTCTCCGCCAGGCTCTTGCCGAAGCCGATGCCCGGATCGAGCAGGATGTGCTGCGCCGCGATCCCCGCTTCGAGCGCCGCATCGCGCCGTGCGCGCAGCGCGTCGAACACGTCGAACACCACGCTGGCATAGTCCCCGCCCGCATGCAGGTCCTCGCCCGCCGCGCCGGGCGCATGCATCAGCAACACCGGGCAGCCGGCGCGTGCGACCACTTCGGCGCTACGCGGATCATGCGCGAGGCCCGAGACGTCGTTGACCAGATGCGCGCCCGCTTCCAGCGCGGCTTCCATCACCGCCGCCTTGCGCGTGTCCACGCTGACCGCCGCGCCCATGCCGGCGCAGGCCTCGATCGCGGGAACGACGCGTTTGATCTCGTCGCCTTCCCATAGCGGCTTGGCACCCGGGCGCGTGCTTTCGCCGCCCACATCGATGATCGCTGCCCCCGCTTCGACCATGGCGGCGGCGTGGTCACGGCCTGCCTCGGCATCGTCGAGGAAGCGCCCACCGTCGCTGAAGCTGTCGGGCGTGACGTTGAGGATGCCCATCACCTGCGGCTGGTCGAGCGGTACGGTCCGCGCCCCCAGTTGCAATGGCGGATGCGCGAGCGTCAGATTGGCCCATTGCGCCTCGCCTTCGGCGCCAAGCTCTTCGGGCAGGCGGCCGAGCGCTTCGGCCATGGTATCGGGCGCGGCAAGCCAGCGCTCGACCACCTCGCCGTCTCGCCGCTGGATTACCGCGAAGCGGCTGGCATAGACCATGGTGCCTGCCAGCCGGATGGCATTGCCGTGCTCGGACTGCGGACCGGGGACGAAGCCGATGGGGCGAATGTAGACCTGACCGCTCATTGTTGGACTTCCCCAGGGCAAACACCGCGACATGGACCGGGTGTTACACGGTCCAATGTGAAAAAAGGCGCGGAGTGGTTGTGCGCCGGGAGACGAAGCGGCTCGGAAGCTTTGAAGCGCTGGATCATGCGCAAGGTGTTAGCGGGTTGGAAAGGAGTAGGACAGACGTCACGCCGCAATTTGTCGTCGCCCCGGACTTGATCCGGGGTCCCGCTACGTTTCCGAGCTCCGACCAAAAAGCAAGAAAGCGGGACCCCGGCTCGTAGGCCGGGGCGACGATCAATTGATCGCTCTGCCTTGACCACCCGGCGCATCTCTATTCAACCCTTACATATGGATAGCGGACCATTCGGCGGCTGGGTCTACATAATGACGGACCGCTACCGGGGCACGCTGTATGTCGGGGTCACCTCGGACATCGCCACTCGAGTGTCGCAGCACCGCGAAGACATCGGATCGGACTTCTGCAAGCGCTACGGGCTGCACCGCCTCGTCTGGGCAGAGCGCTTCGATACCATCGACGAAGCCATAACCTTCGAGAAGCGCATCAAGCGGTGGCGCCGCCAGTGGAAATTCGAGTTGATCGAAAAGACCAATCCTGAATGGGAGGACCTATTCGAAACGCTGGTCTGATGCGCCGGCTGATCCACTGCCCTCCAACCGCCGTCGCCCCGGACTTGATCCGGGGTCCCGCTCCATGCAGACATCGCGCCCGCCCGCAAGAAAGCGGGGTCCCGGAGCGACGAACAGCTGGATTGTTTGCCCACGAGCAGCCGGATCTTCTCGATCTACCCGGGCTGGCAGTTCGAATTCGCCGCCCAGCCGCTTGCCGACCCTGCCCGGAACTTCTCAGTCCTCCACCGCGAGCAGATACAGCTGCCGCGCGGCGTCGATCGGCTTGGCTTCTCCTTCGACTTCGTAGTGCCAGAAGGTCCAGCCGTTGCAGCTGGGCGCGCCTTGCAGTTCCTTGCCGAGGCCGTGGATGCTGCCGGTCTGTTTCTCATGCGCGAGCGAGCCGTCGGCGCGGACGGTCGCGGTCCAGCGGCGTTTCTTGTCGAACACCTTGGTGCCGGGCTTGATGAAGCCGTTTTCGACCAGCGCGCCGAAGGCCACCTTGGGCGCGCTGCGGCCCGCCTGCATCGTGGTGAGCGCGCTTTCATCGAGCGGGAGTTCCTTCTCGATCCGCTTGATCGCGGCGTCACGGTAATTGCCTTCGCGTTCGCAGCCGATCCATTCGCGCCCCAGCCGCTTGGCCACCGCGCCGGTGGTGCCGGTGCCGAAGAAGGGATCGAGCACCACGTCGCCGCGCTCGGTGGTGGAGAGCAGCACGCGGTAGAGCAGGCTTTCGGGCTTCTGCGTCGGGTGGACCTTGTGGCCGCCCTCCTTCAGCCGTTCGGCGCCGTTGCAGATCGGCAGCACCCAGTCGCTGCGCATCTGCAATTCGTCGTTCAGCGTCTTCATCGCGCGGTAGTTGAAGTGGTACTTGGCCTTCTCGCCCTGGCTGCACCACAGCAGCGTTTCATGCGCATTGGTGAAGCGCGTGCCGCGGAAATTGGGCATCGGGTTGGACTTGCGCCAGACGATGTCGTTGAGGATCCAGAAGCCCAGGTCCTGCAGGATCGCGCCCACGCGGTAGATGTTGTGATAGCTGCCGATCACCCACAGCCCGCCATCGGGCTTGAGCACGCGCTTGGCCTCGGTCAGCCATTCGCGGGTGAAATCGTCGTAGATCTTGAAACTGTCGAACTGGTCCCAGTGATCGGTCACCGCATCGACATGGCTGCCGTCGGGCCGGTTGAGATCGCCCCCGAGTTGAAGGTTGTAGGGCGGGTCGGCGAAGACGAGGTCCACGCTCGCATCGGGAAGCCGGCGCATGGCGGCCACGCAATCGCCATCGAGGATCTGCCCCAGCGGGAGCAGTTCCTTCGGCGTTTGCGCCGGTTTTACAGCCGCTTTGACGCGACTCTTCGTGGTCTCGATGACCCCCATGATATGCTTCCCTGTCCTGACTTATCCACAGGGTGAGTCCAAACGGAGTCGCGGTCAAGCGCCAAATTGGACGGCGCGAAGCGGGTTCGCCGGCTTTGCAGAAAGAACAGAAGGTGCCCGTCACAAGATATTGAGTCCCCGTGGATTCGCAGGACTCTAGATGGTGCGGTGTGGCGCGCAGGACTCAATCGGGCAGCGGATTAAATGATTAGGGAATGCCGCACATGTCTGCTACAAGGATGCCGCTGACGTCGAAATTTGCGACGGACTTCGGATTTTGACGACCGCCGCTTGCCTTCAGTGGCCCCGGCGCAAACCAGACGACGACTTCCTTTCATCGGACGATTTGACGCACGACCGCACCGCATGTCGCGGCGCGGCAACCTCTCGCGTTCTCGAAAGGAACCATCATGAGCAAGACCGGAACCGTAAAGTTCTTCAACACCGACAAGGGCTATGGCTTCATCCAGCCCGACGACGGTTCGGACGACAGCTTCGTCCACATCAGCGCCGTCCAGGCCGCCGGCATGCACTCGCTCGATAAAGAGCAGCGCCTCAACTACGAAGTTGAAACCGGCCGCAATGGCAAGGCCAGCGCCGTGAATCTCTCGGCTGCCGACTGATTCCATTCCGGTTCGCGCGCCGCCGGCCCCACAACGGGCCGCGGCGCGCGCACCACCTTACGCCCCCTTCCCGCCGCACCCCCTCCGGAGACGCCAATGGCCAGCCAGACTTACGAATTCTATGCCGCGCGTGCGGCAGAGGCTGCCTCCGATGCGGAGGCGGCGACGCTGAGCAATGTGCGCGACCGTGCGCTGCGCTCGGAAGCGACCTGGCAGGCGCTTGCCGACCAGGCCCGCGCAGTGGCCGAACAGCGCCGCAAGATTGCCGCGACCAAGGCCGCCGAAGCAGAAGCCGAAGCGAGCGCCTAGGCCGCCGAGGCCGCGCTTTCCGCAAACAGATCGACTTGCGCCACCGGCGCAAAACTGCGCCGATGCAGCGGCGTGGGTCCGCGCGTGCGCAGCGCTTCGAGATGCTCCGCCGTGCCGTAGCCGGCATTGCGTTCCCACCCGTAATGCGGGTGCTGCCGCGCCGCTTCGCGCATCAGCCGGTCGCGATATTCCTTGGCCAGGATGCTGGCCGCCCCGATGCAGCGTTCCTTCCCGTCGCCGCCGACGATCGGCCGGGCCTGCGCCCAGCGCCATGCGGGGTTGCGGCCGTGCGGGGTCATGTTCCCATCGATCAGCACCGCATCGGGTTCGCACGCCAGCGCATCGACCAGCCGCGTCACCGCCAGCGTCATTGCCTGCATGGTCGCGTGGAAGATGTTGAGCCGGTCGATTTCCGCCGGTTCCACCACGGCCAGCCCCCATGCGCAGCGCGCGCGGATCTGCGGTTCCAGCGCGCCGCGGCGCTTGGCCGACAGTTTCTTGGAATCGTCCAGCCCGCCCGGACATGGCTTGCACAGCACGACCGCGGCTGCGACAACGGGGCCTGCCAGCGGGCCGCGCCCGGCCTCGTCGACGCCCACCACCAACGGCGCGGCACCAAGTCCATTCTGGGGAGTTGCACTGAACATGAAACGGACCTCTATCCCAAAACCTTTCTGGGCCCTCACCCTATCGCCCCTGCTGCTTGCCGCAAGTTGCGGCTACGCCGGATCAGGGGATAGCCCGCCTGCGCAGGGCGCTGCCGCGGGCGACCCGGCGGGCGCATGGGACGGCGATTTCGCGATTGCCGAGCATGGCAGCTTCTCCGAACCCTGGGCCTCGGCCTTCATTCCCGGCACGTCGATGCTGTTCATCACCGAGAAGCCGGGAACGGCCAAGGTCTACGATACGGCGCAGGACCGGCTGATGACTGTCAGCGGCCTGCCGCAAGTCGACTATGGCGGCCAGGGCGGTCTGGGCGAGGTCGCCTTCCTGCCCGGCGAAAGCGCGAATGCCGTCGGCACGCGCACGATCTACCTGACCTGGGCGGAAGCCGGCGAAGGCGATACGCGCGGCGCGGCGCTCGGGCGCGGCACACTGTCCTGCCCGCTGGCCGACAGCTGCCGGATCGACGATCTCGCCGTGATCTGGCGCCAGACCCCCAAGGTGACCGGGCGCGGGCATTATTCGCACCGCATCGCCTTCAGCCCCGATGGGCAGCACATCTTCCTTGCCAGCGGCGACCGCCAGAAGATGGAACCCGCGCAGGACCGGCAGAGCCATCTGGGCAAGATCGTCCGGCTCGAGCTCGACGGGACACCCGCGGGCGACGGCGCGATCGACGGGGCGCTGGACGATGTCTGGTCGATGGGCCACCGCAACATCCTGGGCATGGATTTCGACGCGCAGGGCCGATTGTGGGAAATCGAACACGGCCCCAAGGGCGGCGACGAGCTCAACGTGGTCCGCAAGGGCGCCAATTACGGCTGGCCGCAGCGGTCGAACGGCGTCCATTACGACGGCGATCCGATCACCGACCATTCGGCGGATGACGGCTTTGCCAAGCCCGCGGTCAACTGGACCCCGGTGATCGCGCCCGGCAACATGGTCTTCTATTCGGGCACGCTGTTCGACGGACTGGCCGGGGACCTGCTGATCGCCGGGCTCAAGAGCGAGGCGATCGTCCGCGTGGCGACCGATGGCGACAGCGCCCGCGAAGTGGCGCGTTACGACATGGGTGAACGCATCCGCCAGATCGTCGAAGGACCCGATGGCGCGTTGTGGGTGCTCGAGGATGGCGACGGCGGCCGACTGCTCGAACTTCGCCCCGGCTAAGGCGAATTATATCGACTTGGCCGGCCAGCGCCCCTAATCGGCGCGCCCCATGGCGACGCTCGTCCCCCTTGCCGCGATCGATCCCGCGCTGGTCGACCAATTGCTCGACACCGCTTTCGGTGAGGGCCGCCATGCGCGTACCGCCTATCGCATCCGCGAAGGCGCCGACTGGCTCGAGGCGCTGAGCTTCGCCGCGCTCGACGACGAGGATTACCTCGTCGGCACCATCCAGCTGTGGCCGGTGGCGCTGACCGACCCCAAGGGGCGCGCGCACCCGCTGATCATGGTCGGCCCCGTCGCGGTCATGCCCGGCCGGCAGGGCGAAGGCTTCGGTAAGGCGCTGATGGCCGCCAGCCTCGGCGCGATCGACGCGGGGTTCGAAGAGGGCGCGGCCCCGTTGCCGCAGGTGATGATCGGCGATCCCGACTATTACGACCGCTGGGGCTTCATCGCCGACCATACGCAGGGCTGGCACTGCCCCGGCCCGTACGAGAAACACCGCCTGCTGGCGCGCTCGGGCAATCCGGCGATCCTGCCCGATGAAGGCATGCTGGGGCCGTGGCCTTCCTGATGCGGCCATGAAGCGCACCCGCGCTTCCCTCGGCTGCGCAGCGTCTGACGCAGTCAGCCGCGAACAGACGCCATCTTTGCGCCGTCATCTCTGCGCAGGCAGGGATCCAGATAGCCGCCCCGGATGAGCTGACATGAAGCCCTCTGGGCTCCTGCCTGCGCGGGGGCGACGGGGTATTGAGTGAGCGGGAGTGTTCTGCCATCGCTCGTACCGTGCCCTACACCCCGCCCCCCGAACTCGCCCGAATGTCGCTCGCGCAGATCGCGCAGGCGGTGGCCGATCGCAAATTGCCCCCGGTCGAGGAATGGTCGCCCGAAGCGGCCGACGACAGCCACATGCGGATCGCCGCGGACGGCACCTGGTATCACGATGGTTCGCCGATCAAACGCCCCGCCATGGTCCGCGCCTTCGCCGGCCTGCTCAACCGCGAAGAGGATGGCGGCTACTGGCTCGTGGTCCCTTACCAGAAGCTCTCGATCGAGGTGGAGGATGCCTGCTTCATCGCCACCGATGTCAGCCAGGCGGAAGGCGATCTGGCCTTCCGGCTCAACACCGACGAACTGGTGGTCGCGGGCCCCGACAACCGCATCCGCGCATCGGGCGATCCCGACAGCCCCGCGCTGTACCTGCATGTCCGCCGCGGCTGCGAGGCGCGGCTCAACCGCTCGACCTATGAACAGCTGGCCCGTATCGCGCTGGAGCGCGGTGACGACTGGACAGTGACCAGCGGCGGCGAAACCTTCTCGCTCCGACCCGCATGAGCGCGATCTTCGACCGGCTGACCCGGCTGTTCGAATACGGCCACACGCGCGACCTTGATGACCTGCTGACCGATAGCCGCTTTGCCGATGCCGATCGCACCGCGGATGCCGCGGTGCTGATCGCGGTGACCGAACAGCCCCGCCCCACCGTCCTGCTGACCCAGCGCCCGCGCACCATGCGCGACCACCCCGGGCAGGTCGCCTTTCCCGGCGGCAAGCTGGACCACGGCGAAACGGCGGTCGAGGCCGCGCTGCGAGAGGCGTGGGAAGAACTGGCGATCGCACCCGAACAGGTGCGTTTGATCGGGACCACCGACCGTTACCAGACCGGCACGGGCTTCGATATCACCCCGGTGCTGGCCACGGTGCCGCACGACCTGCCCATCCGCCCCGACCCGCGCGAGGTCGAAAGCTGGTTCGAATGCCCGCTCGACAAGCTGATGGACGCGCAGCTGTGGCAGCGCAATTCGGTGTTCTGGCAGGGCGCGCAGCGCGACTATCTGGAAATGGACCATGACGGCTACCGGATCTGGGGCGTCACCGCGGCGATCTGCTGGAACCTGTCGCGCCGCGTGGCCTGGTTCGATTGAGCGCCTGCCTCCCGCGTCGCGCCGCGCGCTTGTGGCCGCGCCGTGCATGACCTAATCGGCGCGCACACCACGCCGCGAGCCGGCCAGCCTCGAACGGATACGTAAGTGACCACCACGCACCTGCCCCAAGCCGAATGGACCCGGCGCGACAGCCTCGCCCGGCTGGTGGCGGCGCTGGGCGCGGAGGATATCCGCTGGGTGGGCGGCTGCGTGCGCGATACGCTGCTGGGCCACGCCAGCAACGATATCGATGCCGCGACGCGCCACTTGCCCGCCGCCGTGATCGACCGCTGCAAGGCTGCCGGCATCCGCACGATCCCGACCGGGATCGACCACGGCACGGTGACCGCCATGTTCGATGACGGCAATGTCGAGATCACCACGCTGAGGCGCGATGTCGAGACCGATGGCCGGCGCGCGACGATCGCCTTCAGCGAGGAATGGAAGGATGATGCCGCAAGACGCGACTTCACCATCAATGCGCTCTACGCGCATCCCGCAACGCTGGCGATCGACGACTATTTCGGCGGGCTGGGCGATCTGGCTGCACGCCGCGTGCGCTTTATCGGCGATGCCGAAACCCGCATTCGCGAGGACCACCTGCGGATCCTGCGCTATTTCCGCTTCGCCACACGCTTCGGCGACGACTGGGACGCCGAAGCCAGTGCCGCCTGTGCCGCGCTCGCCCCGACGCTGAAGGGGCTGAGCCGCGAACGCGTAGGGTGGGAGCTGCAGAACCTGCTGGCGCTGCCCGACCCGGCACCCACTGCGGCGCGCATGCGCGAACTGGGTGTCCTGCCCGAAGTGCTCCCCGAATGCGGCACGCGCGAGATCGACCAGCTCGGCCGGCTGATCGCAGCCGAAGATAGCGCTGGCATCCCGGCCGACCCGATGCGCCGCCTCGCCGCGCTGCTGCCGCCGATCGTTCCCGTCGCCGAAGCCGTTGCCGCCCGACTGCGCCTGTCGCGCAAGCAGCGCGACCGGCTGGTCTGCGTCGCTCGTCGCAGCGCGCAGGATGGCGCACATCCGCGCGGCCTCGCCTACCGCGTGGGCGCCGACTGCGCGCTCGACCGGCTGCTGATAACGGGCGCCGATCCGGCACCCATGCTTGGCTGGCAGGCGCCCGCCTTCCCGCTCAAGGGCGGCGAGATCGTCGCGCGCGGGGTCGCCAAGGGCCCCGAGGTCGCGCGGATCCTGCAGGAGGTCGAGGCGCTGTGGGTGGAAGAACGCTTCCCGCCGCGCGCGCGGGTGGAAGAGCTGCTCGACCGGGCACTGGCGGGCAGCTGAACGCGGGCCCCGCGGCGACTTCAGCCTGGCTTAAGGTGCATTGCAGCATAAGGGCCACGCGGTTGCAAAAAAAGCCGACCGTGAAATAGAGTCCCGGTTCCCCAGCGGGGAATTACCGATGGCGCAGGACCCCGTTCTCGCCAGCTCTTTCCAGTTTGATCGGTTCGATCGCGCGTCTCGCGTGTGGGAGAACCGCGTAATCCACAAAACAAGCCTTGGAGTTGCAGTATGAAAATCGCGAAGCTGGCCCTTGCCGCTGCCGCCCTCACCACCACCGCCGCGGTCGCCCCCGGCGTGGCCGTCGCCCAGGAAGCTGCAGCCAGCGTCGCTGCCGGCACCACCGTTTACGGCAATGACGGCGCAGAAATCGGCACGGTCGAAACCGTGGACGGCGAAACCGCCATCCTTGTGGTCGACGGCATGAAGGCCCCGGTTCCCGCTGCCGCTTTCGGCACCGGTGAAAACGGCGCGACGCTGAACGCCACCAAGGCGCAGATCGTCGGCATGCTGCAGGCTGCGCAGCAGGAAGCCATGGCCAAGCGCGACGCCGCGCTGGTTGTCGGCGCCGAAGCCGTGACTGCCAAGAACGCCCCGCTCGGCACCGTGCTCGAGATCGAAGGCGACAATGTCATCATCGCCCGCGGCGGTGACGAAGCCAACAAGATCACGCTGCTGCGCGAACATTTCGCTGCGGCCCCCGACGGCAGCCTGATGGCGCTGCTGACCAACGAACAGATCGATGCCGCCATGGCCGCATCGGCTCCGGCTGCCGAAAGCACCGGCGAATAATTCCGTAGCCCTTTACCGGGTCGCAACAAGGCCGGGGACGAGCGATCGTCTCCGGCTTTTTGTTGGATAGGTCTGTTCTGCGTGCGCTAGCGGCGTGCGCCGCCAGCTTGCGGCACTCGACCAACCTCAATCGAACGTATTGTCCCGCGGGAAGCCTTGCGGCGGCATCCGCCCCGCCCCGCCGCGCGCGACCTTCCACTGCCACATCTCGCCTTCGGTGCGGGTGCGGCCTTCCTTGCCGCCCATCGTCCAGCTCAGCCCTTCGTCGAGCGTGAAGGTGATCGCGTCGGACAAGCCGCCATCGCGGTACCGTTGCAGCGTCACGCCCTGCCCGCGCGACAATTGCGGCAGCTCCTCGAGATTGAAGACCACCAGCTTGCGATTGTCGCCGACCACGGCGACGTGATCGTGCGCCGCGTCGATCACCCGCGCCACCGCCAGCCGGGCATCGCCCTTCAGATTGACCACTTGCCGGCCCTTGCGGGTTTCCGCCAGCAGGTCGTCGGTCGTCGCGCCGAAGCCCTTGCCGGTATCGGCGGCCAACAGCAGCCGCTGGCCGGGCCGGTGGACGATCACCGCGACGATCTGGGCGCTGGCATCGATATCCAGCGTGTTGCGCACCGGTTCGCCGAAACCGCGCGCGCCGGGCAGCTTGTCCGCCCCCAGCGTGAAGAACCGGCCCTTGTCGGTCGCCAGCAGCAGCTTGTCGGTGGTCTGCGCGTGCAGCACATAGCCGGGGCCGTCGCCTTCCTTGTACTTGAATTCCTGGTCCAGCGGCAGGTGCCCCTTGGCGCCGCGCACCCAGCCCTTCTGCGACAGGATCACCGTGACCGGTTCCTTCTCGATCATCGCGTCCATGCTGAATTCGACTGCGGGGGCGGCTTCCTCGATCGACGTCCGGCGGCGGCCCAGCGCGGTATCGGGGTCGTATTCCTTGCGCAGGGCGCCCAGCTCGCGCTTCAGCCGCGTACGCTGGCGCGCCGGGCTGGAAAGCAGTTTCTCGAGCCCGTCCTGTTCCTTGAGCAATTCGTCCTTCTCGCCGCGCAGTTCCATCTCCTCCAGCTTGCGCAGGGACCGCAGCCGCATGTTGAGGATGGCTTCCGCCTGCCGGTCGGTGAGGCTGAACTCTTCCATCATCACCGCCTTGGGCTCATCCTCGTAACGGATGATCTCGATCACCCGGTCGAGGTTGAGAAAGGCGGTGATATAGCCTTCGACCAGTTCCAGCCGCCGCGCGATCTGGTCGAGCCGGTGCTGGCTGCGCCGCTGCAGGATGTCGATCTGGCTGCCGATCCAGTTGGTCAGCAGTTCCTTCAGCCCCATCACCATCGGCGTGCGGCTGGCGTCGAGCACGTTGAGGTTGAGCCCGAACCGCGTTTCCATATCGGTCAGCTTATAGAGGCTTTCCTTGAGCAGGTCGGGATCGACATTGCGGCTGCGCGGGACCAGCACGATGCGGATCTGCTCGTCGCTTTCGTCGCGCACATCCTCGAGGATCGGCAGCTTCCTGTCGCCAATCGCAGCGGCGATCTGCTCGATCAGCTTGCCCTTGGGCACCTGGTAGGGGATTTCGCTGATCACCAGCTGCCACTGGCCACCGCCGGTGCGTTCGATACCCGCTTCGCGATCCTCGGCCTTCTCGGCTTCGGCGGCGTGGAAGCGCCCGCGGACGCGGAAGCTGCCGCGCCCGGTTTCATAGGCATTGGCGACTGTAGCCGCGCTTTCGGCGACGATCCCGCCGGTGGCGAAATCGGGCCCCTTGAACAGTTCCATAAGCCGCGCGTGTTCGACATGCGGATTGTCGATCACCTCGAGCGTGGCATCGACGATCTCGGCGACGTTGTGGCTCGGGATATTGGTCGCCATGCCCACTGCAATGCCGCTGGCGCCATTGGCCAGCAGGTTGGGGAACAGGCCGGGCATGATCTCCGGCTCTTCTTCCTCGTTGTTGTAGGTCGGGATGAAATCGACCGTGCCCGCGTCGAGGCCTTCCATCAGCCGCATCGCGGTCTTCGTCAGGCGCGCTTCGGTATAGCGGTAGGCAGCGGCGTTATCGCCGTCGATATTGCCGAAATTGCCCTGCCCTTCGACCAGCGGATACCGCAGCGAGAAATCCTGCGCGAGGCGGACCATCGCGTCATAGGCCGCGGTGTCGCCATGCGGGTGGTACTTGCCGATCACCTCGCCCACCACGCGGGCCGATTTCTTGAAGCCGCTGGAAGGATCGAGCTTGAGCTGGCGCATGGTCCACAGCAGCCGGCGGTGGACCGGCTTCAGCCCGTCGCGCAGGTCGGGCAGCGACCGGGCAGTGATGGTGGAGAGCGCATAGACGAGATAGCGTTCCGAAAGCGCACTGTCGAAGGGCGCATCGACGATCGCGTCGAAGGGGTCTTTCTCGCTGTCGAGAGTGGTGTCGTTGGCGGCCATGCGATCTGCCCTATCACCGCCACGGCCCGCCTAGAAGCACGGAACGGTGCGCTTTCCCCACGCGTTGCATGGGCAACACCAAATCACGGAGTTTACCTATGACAAAGCGCGTAATGATCCTCGCCACCGATGGCTTCGAACAGTCGGAACTGATGAAGCCGAAAGCCAATCTCGAGAAGGCCGGTATCGAAACCGAGGTCGTCAGCCTCGAGGAAGGTTCGATCCGCGGCTGGGACGACAAGGACTGGGGCGAAAGCGTCGCGGTCGACAAGACGGTCGACAATGTCGCCAATTGCGAAGGCTATGACGCGCTGTTGCTCCCCGGTGGCCAGATCAACCCCGACATCCTGCGGATGAACGAACGCGCCGTGGCAATCGTGCGCGAGTTCGCGATGGCCGACAAGCCGATCGCCGCGATCTGCCATGCGCCTTGGCTGCTGGCCGAAGCCGATGTCGTGAAGGGCAAGACCGTCACCAGTTGGCCTTCGATCCGCACCGACCTCACGAATGCCGGTGCCAATGTGGTCGACCAGGAAGTTGCGCAGGACGGCAAGATCATCACCAGCCGCAACCCCGGCGACATTCCCGCCTTCAGCAAGGCACTGATCGAGATGCTGGGCGAAAGCGTCGCCGATGGGCAGCTGGAAGCCGCCTAAACCCATCCGATATCAACAGCATGGCCCCGCTGCGTTCGCGCAGCGGGGTTTTGTTTGCCGGGACCGATCGCGCGCGTGATGCATTGGGGCCGCATGGGGAAACATCACATCAGCTTCACTCGCGCCCTCGTCATGCTGATCTGCGCGCTGTTTGCCGTCCAGGCCGCCGCGCAGTCGGGCCGCACGGTCGCATCCGATTCCGAACCCTTCGTCTATCAGGTCGAGCAGCTGCAGAACGCGGCCGGGTCCGCACAGACCCCGCTTGATCTCGATACGCCGATGGGGCTGATGGAAAGCTTCATGCGCGCGGGCGAGAAGGAAGACTGGGCCCGCGCGGGCGCCGCGCTGGACCTGGCCAATGTCGACCCGGCAGAGCGGCAGCCCGAACAGCTGACCGCGCAGCTTTACGACCTGATGCACCGCTCGGTCGCGTTCGACTGGGCCACCCTGCCCGACCGCCCCGATGCAGTCGACACCACCACGACTTCGAAGGACCCGATGTCCGGGGTCGCGCGGCGTTCGCTCACCATCGGCCAGCTGGAACTGTCCAACCGCACGGTCCCGATCCGGCTGGCGCGGGTGCAGGCCCCGGGCGGCGAACCGGTGTGGGTGTTCAGCCGCCAGACGGTGGAGAATGTTCCCGCGCTCTATGCGGTCTACGGCCCCAGCAAGTTCGAGAAGAGCCTGCCGCCGGCGCTGCGCGAGCAGGCGTTCTGGACGCTCGCTTGGTGGGAAGTGATTGCGCTGCCGCTGATCCTGTTCGCGGGCGCGCTGGCGGCTGCGCTGACCTATCTCGCGATCAGCCGGCTGCGCCGCCGGCAGGACGAGGATTCCAAGCTTTACGGCGTGCTCCAGGCGATCCACCTGCCCGCGACCCTGCTGGCCTTCGCGGGGACTTTCGCGCTCGTCCGCCTGTCTTTCTTCCGCCTGTCGGGGCCGGTGAAGGACCTGCTCGACCCGCTTCAGTTGGTGCTGATCATTGCCGCGATCATCGGGATCGCGCTGTCAGTAATCGAAGCGCTGTTCGATTTCGCCACTTCGCAGCGTACCGACGAACTCGAAGCGCCGGACAACAACGCCGATCGCAATTTCTACACCAAGATGAGCGCGATCCGCCGCATCATCACGGTGATGATTCTGCTGGCCGGCATCGGCTTCCTGCTCGTCGCGAGCAATCTGTCGAGCACGCTGGGCTTTTCCATCATGGCATCGGCGGGCATCCTGGGCCTCGTGCTGGCCTTTGCCGCGCGCAAGGTGCTGGGCGACATCATGGCCAGCGTCCAGATCGCCTTTGCCCAGACCGCCCGCATCGGCGATGCAATCCGTTATGACGGGCAATGGTGCTATGTCGAGAAGATCGGTTTCACCCACCTGCGCCTGCGCACCTGGGACGAACGCCGCCTGATCGCACCGGTCAGCGATTTCACCAATGACAGCTTTGAAAACTGGACCAAGGAAGACGCCAGCCTGATGATGCATGTCGAACTCGAACTCGACAACCGGGCCGATGTCGACGCCTTGCGCGAGCCGTTCCGCGACTTCGTGGAGAATGACGAGGACGTGATCGATCCAGGCGATTCCCAGTGCGAAGTCGTGGCGCAGAATGCGCGCGCAATGACGGTGCGCTTCATGGCCCGCGCGGCCGATCCGAAGTGCGGCTGGGCGATGCACTGCCGCCTGCGCGAACGGATGCTGCAGGTGGCCTCCGAACTCGATGCAGGGGCGGACCGCGAACCGGCCCCCGCCTATTTCCCGCGCGAACGCGAAGTGCGGATGGACCTGACGCGCGCAGACGAAGCGCAGGGCTAGAACCCCCTGTACAAGGAGGCGCAGGCCCAAGCGCGCGCTTGGGTCAGCGGCTCATGTCGTAGCTTTCGGCAGGCAACCGCACTTTCAGACCGTCGAGATCGGGCGCGAGATCGATCTGGCAAGACAGCCTGCTCGTCCGCGCAACGCCCGCGGCCAGGTCGAGCATGTCCTCTTCTTCCTCGCTGGCCGCGTCCAGCCGCGCGAACCATTCGTCCGCGACGATCACATGGCAGGTCGAACAGGCCATCTGGCCTTCGCAGGTCCCTTCCAGCGGCAGGCCTGCCGCCTGCGCGACGCGCAACAGATTGTCGCCCGGCTGCGCCTCGGCTGTCACCGTTTCGCCGCGGGCGGTTTCGAACTCGACCTTCACAGTCCCTGCTCCTTTGCCGCGGCGTTGATCTTGCCGGCCGCTTCCTCGATCTCTTCCATGGTGGTGTAGCGCCCGAAGCCGAGCCGGATCGACGATTTGGCCTGCGCCTTCGAACAGCCGATCGCCTCGAGCACATGGCTGGTGCGGCCCGATCCGCTGGCACAGGCGGACCCGGCGGAAAACATCACGTCGCGCACGTCGCTCATCAGCCGGTTCACATCGAGCCCGTCGCGGCGGATGTTGAGATTGCCGTGCCAGCGCGCGTCCTCGCTGCCGTTGAACTCCCAGCCGTCGAACAGTTCGCACGCGCGGTGCCACAGCGCCTCGACATGGTCGGCATCCTGCGCCATCCGGTCGCGCGCCTCGGCGGCGGCAGCGCCCATACCGGCGACCAGCGCGGGGGACACCGTGCCCGAACGCAGCCCGAATTCCTGACCGCCCCCGGTCTGGACTTCGTGCAGGTCGACCCCGTCGCGCACCCACAGCGCGCCGACCCCCTTGGGGCCGTGGAACTTGTGCGCCGAAACCGCGATCATGTCGGCGCCGGTCACTTCGATCTTGCCATAGGCCTGCACCGCATCACAGAAATACAGCGCGTTGTTCTCCTTCGCCTTGCGGTGCCATTCGACCGTTGGCTGGATGGTCCCGATCTCGTTGTTGACCTGCATCAGGCAGACCAGCCGCGTATCTGCGGGCAGGTCCTGCCGGGTGTTGCACTGCCCGTCCCTGGCGACATTGAGGACATGGCAGGGCCCGGCATCGCGCGCGGTGTCGAGCACCGCGGCGTGTTCGATCGCCGAAACCGAGACGGTGCCTTGCGTTCCGCTGCCACGGATTGCCAGGTTGATCGCCTCGGTCGCGCCGCTGGTGAAGATCACCTTCCCGCCCGCGGGGAACAGCGCGGCAACCTGGTCGCGGGCCATTTCGACCGCGGCCTTGGCCTGCCGTCCCATGCGATGCGGGCTGTGCGGATTGCCGAAACCGGTCCCGCCCGGCCCGTCCAGCCAGCGCATCATCGCGTCGCGCGCTTCGGGCGCAAGCGGGGTGGTGGCCTGGTAATCGAGGTAGATCATTGCGGTCTCATACAGTGATTGCGGACAAAGCGAAGCGAGCCCGGATGTCCTTGCGCAGGCCCCGCCGGGCCGACGTTTCGCTGCAAGGACGGCCCGGGCTAGGCATCCGCCAGTTCAAGCCAGACCGCGCAAAAGCGTTCCACCTCGGCGCGGGTGGTGCTCCAGCCGAAGGACACGCGGATGGTGTTGGCGGCGATGGCCGGATCGAGCGCCATCGCCTCGAGCACGCGGCTGGTCTTCATCGTCCCGCTCGAACAGGCCGATCCCTGGCTGATCGCGATGCCTGCCATGTCGAACCGCATGACCTGCGCAGTGGCGCTCATCGCGGGCATGGCAATCGCGCGGATGTAGCGGGTCGGATCCGCCAGCCGATCGGACAGCCATGTCCCGCCGATGCGGCGGCATTCTCCGGCCAGCGCATCGAGCGGTTCGAGCACATCGGGTGCGAGATAGCCATCGGCGCAGGCTTCGAGCGCTGCAGCCATGCCCAGCGAGGCAGGCATGTTCTCGGTCCCGCGCCGGTAGCCGCGTTCCTGCCCGCCCAAGGGTTCGAGCATGGCATAATCCTTCACCAGCAGTGCCCCGCTGCCGATCGGCCCGCCGAACTTGTGCGCCGAGACGATCGCCATGTCGCACGGCGGCAGATCGAACTTGCCCGCGCTTTGCGCGCAATCGACCAGCAGCAAACCGCCCTCGCCATGGGTGATCGCGGCGATGGCAGCCAGGTCCTGACGGTTGCCGGTTTCCGAATTGACGTGCTGGACCGCCACCAGCGGTCGTTCGCGCCACACCGCTTCGGCGAGGTTTTCGTGGTCGACCGCGCCGTTGCCCAGGACGGGCAATTGCTCCGCCTGCGGTGCGGCTTGGAGGATGCAATCGTGTTCGACCGTGTTGACGAGCCGCGCGCCCGCCTTGGCATGGCCCAGCGCCAGCGCTGCCGCCTCGCTTGCGCCCGAAGTGAAGATGACCTCGCCGTCCCAGCCCAGCGCCTTCTTCACGCGCTCGCGCGCATCTTCCAGCAAGCGGCGTGCCTTGCGCCCTTCGGCGTGCGGGCTCGAGGGATTGGCCCAGTGCGCCAGCCCCTCCTCCATCGCTGCATGCGCCGCGGGGTGCAGCGGGGTGGTGGCGGCGTGATCGAGATAGATGCGGTTCGCGATGGTACGTGCTCGAAATGATTGCGATTTGATGGACAAACCCTATATAGCGCGCGACCTCGCGCAAAGCCTTATCCGGCGCAAGCGCTTCGACATTTGCTTAGGGTACACCTCCCATGCCGACCGTGATCTTTCCCGGCCCCGAAGGCCGCCTCGAAGGCCGTTTCTCTCCCGCCCCGCGCCCGCGCGCGCCGGTGGCGATGATCCTGCACCCGCACCCGCAGGGCGGCGGGACGATGAACGAACAGATCACGCAGCGTCTGTACAAGACCTTCGTCAACCGCGGCTTCGCCACGCTGCGTTTCAACTTTCGCGGCGTCGGGCGCAGCCAGGGCAGCTTCGACAATGGCGTGGGCGAACTGTCCGACGCGGCAAGCGCGCTCGACTGGGTCCAGCAGGTTCACCCCGAAGCACAGGTCACCTGGGTTGCCGGGGTCAGCTTCGGCGCGCTGATCGGCATGCAACTGCTGATGCGGCGCCCCGAAATTCGCGGCTGGCTGTCGATCGGCGCACCGGCGAGCATGTACGACTTCTCCTTCCTCGCGCCCTGCCCCGCGAGCGGCATCTTCGTTCACGGCGCGCAGGACACGGTCGTGCAGCCGCAGGCGGTCACCAAGCTGGTCGAGAAACTGCGCACGCAGAAGCACATCACCGTGCATCACGAAGAAATCCCGCGCGCAAACCACTTCTTCGAAAACGAGCAGGAAGAGTTGATGAAGTCGGTCGACAACTACCTCGACTTCCGCCTCGATCCGAGCTGCCCGATCAAGTGATCCCGGCGGCCTCGAGACGGGCCGCACCCTGCCTTCGAAACGGCTAAGGTTGCGTAATGCAACGCGAAACCGCTTGGCGCACGGCCGTTATGTTGTAACATTCTCTTCATGAGAAGGCGGTCAAGCCTTCCGCAATGGAAGAGGAGCAACATCATGTCCTATGTCGACCACAGCCACCGGCCCTCGCCTGCCAGCATGGCCGCGGTGATCGGGGTTCATGCCGCGATCGGCGCGATCCTCGTCGCGGGACTGACGGTTACCGGCACGGTGCCCGATATCGTCACCAGGATCGGGGCGACCAACATTCCGGTCGCGCCGCCGCCCCCGAAACCGCCCGAGCCGGCCGCACCCAGGCCCGCGCAGCAGAACGATACCGTGATCCATGCGCCCAAGCCCGCGCGCGATCTGGTGATTGCCGAGCCGCGCTTCCAAACCGCCCCACTGATCATCCCCCCGCTGCCAAGCCCGCGCCAGGGCCTCGGGCTCGACTTGCCCAAACCCGGCGCGGTCCCCGGCTTCGATCCCGTCGCCGCCAAGCCGCGCAACGATCCTGCCGCCTGGCTTTCGTCTGCCGATTATCGCCCCGCATGGATGCGGCGCGAAATGACCGGGCTGGCGCGCTTCAGGCTGGAGATTGCCGCGAACGGGCGCGTGACCGGATGCACCGTGACCGGGTCGACCGGTCATGCGCAACTCGATACGGCGACCTGCCAGTTGGTGGCAAAGCGCGCCCGGTTCGAACCCGCGCGCGGTGCCGGCGGCGAGGCTGTCGCCGGCAGTTACGACGGCGCGGTCCTGTGGCAGCTGCCCGAATAGCCGCGACTGTTCAGCGGGAGCCCTGCTCGAGCTTGTCGAGCGGGGCGTCGCCGCCCGCGTCGGGCAGCACCCAGATCGCCACATTCGCCAGCGCTACCACGGCGAGGAGCACCATTAGCAGCGCGTTCCTCGTTGCCCCCGTCCGCCGCCACAGGAAGATCGCGCCGATCACCAGCAGGATGGCAGCGAGGACGGTAATCGAGAGGACGGCATCGAGCATGGCGGTTCCATACCCGGCCCCCACTCTACTGCAAGCCGCCACTGCACGCCGTCTCCGCGGAACAGGCCGGGGACTGGCCCGTTCGCAATAGCAAAGGAGACGGCACGATGAGCATTTTCGGCAGAATCAAGGACGCGATTTTCGGCAGCGATGCCGAGGCGCAGGAAACGCCCCGGCCCAAGCCGACCGGAAATGCCTGGGCCGACGCGCCGGTGGTCGAGCCGAAGGCCCGCCCGATGGTCGATATCGAGAGCAATCTCGACAACATGCCCGGGGCCGACCGCCTCAACTGGCGCACGTCGATCGTCGACCTGATGAAACTGATCGGGGTGGATTCCGATTACGAGAGCCGCAAGGCGCTGGCCGGCGAGCTGGGCCGCGTGGATTACACCGGCAGCGCCGAAGACAATGTCTGGCTGCACCGCCGCGTGATGAACGAACTCGGCGCCAATGGCGGCCAGGTACCTGCCGAATTCCGCGATTGATTTGACAGGCTTGCGCGCGGGCAGCACACCTTCGCGCATGACCCAGACCAGCCTTTCCATCACCCGTCGCCAGGCCCTCGCAGGGCTTGGCGCCACTTCCGCCCTGGCGCTTTCCGGATGCGCCGCCAGCGCGCGTCCCGAAGCGATTGCGCAGGCGCGTGTCATCGGGGCGCAGCGCCTGCTCGAAGTCGTGGGGTACAACCTGCTCGAACACGAACCCGAGCGGGCGACCGCACTGGGCGTCGACACGGGCCGCCATGCCTATCTGCGCGGCCGGCTCGAAGACCAGTCGCCCGCCGGCCAGCAGGCCTATGCCGCAACCCTGCGGCAGGACCTCGCGCATGTCCGCTCCTTCCCGCGCGAGGGGCTAGACAGCGAAACCCTGACCAGCCTCGACGTGGTCGAAAGCGCCTATGATCTCGCGCTCGACGGCTTTGCCCTGCCCTATGGCGATACGCCCGTCGGCAACTGGCGCACCGCGCCTTATGTCGTGATCCAGAACGTCGGCGAATATCTGGCGCTGCCGCGCTTCATGCAGTCGAACCACAAGGTCGAGAACGGCGACGATGCCGACGCCTATATCGAACGGATGGAGCAGATGCCCACCACCTTCGACGGCGAACTGGCGCGCATCAGCGCGGCGCGCGCCATGGGCGTGGTGCCGCCTGCCTTCCTGCTCGACAAGGCGATCGGGCAGATGCAGCAGACCATCGCCAGCGCGGGCAAGGGCGAACTGTTCGCCGCCGATCTGCGCAGCAAGCTGCAGGCCGCGGGCATGCCCGAAAGCCACGCCAATCGCGCGGCGATCCTCGAAGCCGGACCGATTGCCGAAGCGCTGACGCGGCAGCTCGAGGAATTGCGCGCCGAACGCGCGGTCGCCAGCGATGCGCCGGGCATGTCCGCGCGTCCGCGCGGCGACGAATTTTACGCCTGGGCCCTGCGTTCGAGCACCACCACGCGGCTGACGCCCGACGAGGTGCACGAGCAGGGGCTGGACGAACTCGCCGCGCTCCACGCGCGCATGGACCCGATCCTGCGCAGCATCGGCTATACCAGCGGTTCGGTGGGCGAGCGCATGCAGGCGCTGTCGCAGGATCCACGTTACAAGTTCGCCGAGGGCGATCCGGGCCGCACCGAGATCATGGATTTCATCGCCGAGCGGGTCGAGTGGATCAAGGCGCAGATGCCGCGCGCCTTCAACACGCTGGTCGATCCGAACATGGAAGTGCGCCGCATCCCGCCGGCCGAAGAAGTCGGCGCGCCGGGCGCCTATGGCGGCGCGGGCAGCAAGGACGGCAGCATCCCCGGGCGGTTCTGGATCAATTTGCGCACCACCGACCTGCACCGCAAATACGACCTCGCCGACCTCACCTATCACGAGACGATCCCGGGCCACGTCTGGGAAGGCGAATACTCCAACCGGCTGCCGCTGATCCGCTCGATTCTCGCCTTCAACCCGTTCAGCGAAGGCTGGGCGCTCTATGGCGAGCAGATCGCCGACGAACTGGGCGCCTATGACGGGTTCGAGGTCGGCCGGCTGGGCTATCTTCAAAGCCTCGCCTTTCGCGCCTGCCGCATGGTGGTGGATACCGGGCTGCACGCCAAGGGCTGGAGCCGCGCGAAGGCGGTCGATTTCTTCGTCACGCGCAATGGCAGCAAGCCCGCCGAGGTCGAGAGCGAGGTCGATCGCTATTGTAGCTGGCCGGGCCAGGCGACCGGCTACAAGCTGGGACACAGCCGTATCGTCGACCAGCGCGCACGGGCGCAGCGCGAACTGGGCCAGGCCTATGATTTCAAAGCGTTCAACGACGCGGTCGTGCTCGGCGGCAACGTGCCGCTGGATGTGCTCGAAAAGAACGTCGACCGCTATATCGCGGCAGCACGCAGCTGACGCATTTGTCATGGAAATGCGGCTCCCTGCCGCTAGGCTGACGGCAGCAACAACACGACAGGGGGTCGCAACCATGTTCAGACTTGTCGCTGCCATCGCAGCGCTATCTTTCGCCTTGCCTGCACAGGCCGACTGGCATGTCGCCGAATCGGATCATTTTGTTATCTATGCCGATGATCGCTGGCAGGACCTGCAGGAATTCGGGGAAGCGCTGGAGCGCTATCATGCGGCGCTCAACGTGCTTCAGATGCGCGAGAACACGGTCCCCAGCCCGTCCAACCGGCTGACCATTTTCGTCGTCGGCAGCGAGGGCAGGCTCCGCAAGCTGGCCAGCGACAAATCGAACAATGTGGCGGGCTTCTATATTCCGCGCGCGGGATCTTCGCGTGCGTTCGTGCCCAGGATCAGCATGCGTGGGCGCGAGACCGACATCTCGGTCACCATCCTGCTACACGAATACGCGCATCACTATCTCATGTCGCGCACATCGAGCGCACTGCCGCGCTGGGTCAATGAAGGCGCGGCGGAATTCTATGCCTCGGCAAAATTCGATAACGATGGCGGGATCGCGATCGGTCGCCCAGCCTATCACCGCGCTGCAGAACTCTACCTTGCCAACGACGTCAGCGTTCACGAGCTGATCGATCCCGAACTGTATGCGAAAAACAAAAGCCGCCGCTTCGACGCCTACTATGGCCGCGCATGGGCGCTGTTTCACTACCTCTATTTTGCCAAGGATCGCGCCGGGCAAATGACCGAATACCTCCGTCTGATAATGGCGGGCTCCGAACAGACCGAGGCGGCAGTGGCGGCGTTCGGCGATCTGGATGCGCTGCAGAAGGATCTGGATCGCTATATCGCTCAGCGGCGGATGAAGGTGTACACATTGCCGGCCCATATGCTGCCGACCAATCCAGTGACGGTCCGCCGCCTGTCGGATGGCGAGGCCGAAATGATGCCGCTACGTATCCGTTCGCAGCGTGGTGTCGGCCGTGAAGAGGCGCTCGAACTGCTCCCCGATGTGCGCGAGGTTGCGGCGGACTATCCGCGAGACGCGGGTGTGCTGGCGGCCTTGGCGGAAGCCGAGTACGACGCGGGCAATCTTGATGCCGCCATCGCAGCGGCCGATGCGGCGATCGCGATCGATCCAGCGCGCAAGAACGCTTATGTCCAGAAGGGCTACGCACTGTTCACCCAGGCCGCGGACGCCGAGGACGAAACGGCGGCCTACAAGGAAGCGATGAAGCCCTTCACGGCGCTCAACCGCCTGGAGAATGACCACCCGCTACCGCTGATCCATTACTATCGCAGCTTCACCGAGCGCGGAGTGGAGCCCAGCGAGACCGCCAGGCACGCGCTCGACCGCGCGGCGCAGCTTGCGCCGTTCGATCACGGTCTGGCAGTCAATGCGGCGCTGATGCATGCGAAGATCGGCAATATCGCGGCCGCGCGCCAGTATCTCATACCGGTCGCAGCCAACCCGCATGGTGGCAGCGCTGCTCGGCAGGCGCAGGTGCTGCTCGACCAGCTGGAGAACGCCGAAGAAGGCACGCCGTGGCGGCGGCAGCCGGTTGTCGATCTGACCCGGGCCCTTAGCTCCATCGCCAGGTCCGTGGCCGAGAAGGAACCGCAGCAGGCAGAGGATGGCGACGAGGCGGATCGGCCAGAGTAATGCGCCGGCGGAGGCGTTCGCGCGGCATCCGCGCCAAGCTGCACTGAGCAAGGCACCAACCCGTCCAGGCGCTCGCGTTCTTGCGCGCGCCTGCGCCGCTGCAAATTAAAGCCCCCGGTCCGCGTCGCCGCGGCCGGGGGTCTCCTCTCCAACTCGTTCACCCCCAAGCGGGGTGTATCCGGATCAGGCAACGACCGATTTGCTCGGCGCTGCATCGCGCACGCCCTGGTCGACATGCGCTGCGAAGGGTTCGAAATTGTCGACGAAAAGCTGCACCAGCTTGGTCGCGGTGCGATCGTATTCGTCCTTGTCGGTCCATGTCGACCGCGGGTCGAGAATGCCCGTATCGACGCCCGCGACCGCAACCGGCACTTCGAAACCGAAGTTGGGGTCCTTGCGGAATTCGGCGTCGTTGAGCGACCCGTCGAGCGCCGCATTGAGCAGCGCACGGGTGGCCTTGATCGGCATCCGGCTGCCGGTACCGTACTTGCCACCGGTCCAGCCGGTGTTGACCAGCCAGCACTGCACCCCGCCCTTGGCGATGCGTTCTTTGAGCAGGTTGCCGTAAACGCTGGGGTGGCGCGGCATGAAGGGCGCGCCGAAGCAGGTGCTGAAAGTCGCTTCCGGTTCGGTCACGCCGATTTCGGTGCCCGCGACCTTGGCGGTATAACCCGAGAGGAAATAATACATCGCCTGGTCGGGCGTGAGCCGCGCGATCGGAGGCAGCACGCCGAAAGCATCGGCGGTCAGCATGATTACGTTAGACGGGATCGGGCCGAGGTTCTTTTCGCTGGTGTTCGGTATCGACGACAGCGGATAGGCGCCGCGGGTGTTCTCGGCGAGGCTGTTGTCGTCGAGATCGATTTCGCCCGCATCGTTCATCACGACGTTTTCGAGCACGGTGCCTTCCATCTTGGTGGTGGCGTAGATTTCCGGCTCGGCCTCGGGATTGAGGCGGATCATCTTGGCATAACAACCGCCTTCGAAGTTGAAGACCGCCGTATCCGACCAGCCATGCTCGTCATCGCCGATCAGCGTGCGGCTGGCATCGGCCGACAGCGTGGTCTTGCCGGTGCCCGACAGGCCGAAGAACACCGCGGTCTTGCCGTCGGGGCCGATGTTGGCGCTGCAGTGCATCGGCATCACGCCCTTGGCGGGCAGCAGGTAGTTGAGAATGCCGAAGACGCTCTTCTTCATCTCGCCGGCATATTTGGTGCCGCCGATCAGGATCAGCTTCTCTTCGAGATTGACCGCGATCACGGTCTCGCTGCGCGTGCCGTGGCGTTCGGGGTCGGCCTGGAAGCTGGGCAGGTCGATGATGGTGTATTCGGGCACGAAACCATCGAGCTCGGCTTCGGTCGGACGTACCAGCAGCGTACGGATGAACTGGTTGTGCCACGCGAGTTCGTTGATGACGCGCACGTTGACCCGGTGCTCGGGCTGCGAGCCGCCGAACAGGTCGGCGACGAAAAGCTCGCCCTTGTCCGCCACCGCCCTGAGGAAATCTTCCTTGAGCGCGGCGAAATGCGCCGGCGTCATCGAGGCATTGTTGTCCCACCATACGGTGTCTTCGGTTTCGGCGTTGCGGACGATGAACTTGTCCTTCGCGCTGCGGCCCGTGTGCTTGCCCGTTTCGACCACCAGCGGACCGTCCTTGGCGCGGCGGCCCTCGCTGCGCTCCAGCGCGGCGGCGGTCAGCTCTTCCGAAGTCAGGTTGGGATGGATGGTGGCGGAAGTCTCGATGCCCTGGTCGGCAAGCGAATGGGAAAGCGAAAAGGTCACTGAATTCTCCAGCGCGGGATGCGGGTTCGTCCGGGAATCGCTCGCGCATACGAATGCGTGAGGTTCCCGGCAGGCAATAGTCATCCCCGGCCTCGACGTCAAACCGGTGCCCGCACCGCGAGTAGCGGCGAAGAATTCGCGCCGCGTTGTCTTGCCCGGCCATTGCGGCTAGGTCCGAACGATGGAAGTCACCGGCGCAGAAACGGCCCCCAGGGGCGACGAAAACCGCACCGTCATCGCGCTGGTCGACGATGATCGCAACATCCTCACCACCGTCTCGATTGCGCTGCAGGCCGAAGGCTTCGACACGCGCGTCTATTCGGATGGCGAAGCCGCGCTGGGCGCACTGCTGTCGAACCCGCCCGATCTGGCGATCTTCGATATCAAGATGCCCAAGATGGACGGGATGGAATTGCTGCGCCGGCTGCGCGAACAATCGCCGCTGCCGGTCATCTTCCTGACCAGCAAGGATGACGAGACCGACGAGCAGGCCGGTTTCGAAATGGGCGCGGACGATTACATCGCCAAGCCGTTCAGCCTGCGCCTGCTGCTGGCCCGCATTCGCGCGATCCTGCGCCGCAGCGGCGGCGATCACCCGCTGCTGTTGTCGGAACAGTTCGACGACAAGCCCGGCGAAGTGCTCGAACGCGGGCGTCTGTTCATGGACCCTGCCCGCCACCATGCCACATGGGACGGCGAACCGGTGTCGCTGACGGTGACTGAATTTCTCCTGCTCGAAGCGCTCGCGGCACGCCCCGGCGTGATCAAGAGCCGCAACCAGCTGATGGATGCCGCCTATCCCGACGATGTCTTCGTCGACGACCGCACGGTCGACAGCCACATCAAGCGCATGCGCCGCAAGTTCCGCAGCGTCGACCCGGACTTTTCCGCGATCGAGACGCTGTACGGCGCAGGCTACAGTTTCAACGAAGGTTGATCCGGACGCCCACCATGTCCGAAACCGGCAGTGTCCTCAAAGGCGATCCGCGGATCGAGAAGCTGCGCTGGTCGCGCCGCCTGTCGCTCACCAGCCGAATCCTTTTCGTCAATGTCCTGCCGCTGGTGCTGCTTGGCGGCGGGGTCATCTATGTCGACGCCTATCGCAAGCAATTGCTCGACGAACGCTTCAAGCTGGCCCTCGTTGAAGCCCAGATCACTGCCGAAGCGCTGGCCGGGGCAACCCCGCAGCGGCAGGAAGCACTGCTGATCCAGATCGGCAAGGAACAGCGGCTGCGCCTGCGCGTCTACGGCCCCGACGGGAAGCTCGAAGCCGACAGTTTCAGGCTCGCCCCGCCCAGCTTCACGCTGCCGCAGGCCAAGGAGGTCGACCAGGATGCCTTCGCCTTGCAGCTCGACCGCTGGTTCGACCGCGTGGTCGGTGCGCCCTCGCTGCCCGATTACGTCGAGCCCGAAACCGATGACGCCGCCGACTGGCCCGAACTGACCCGCGCCCGCGAAGACAGCCTCACGCAGATCGTGCTGCGCGATGCCCCCGACGGGACGCATGTGATCAATGCCGCCGCGCCGGTGGGGCTGGAGGGCGACACACTGCTGCTCACGCGCAATCCGGTCGATATCACCGAAAGCGTGCGGCAGGCGCGTTCGACGGTAGCGCTGATCGTGCTGCTGGCGCTGGTTATCTCGACCCTGCTGTCGCTGTTCCTCGCGCAGACGATCGTGCGGCCCCTGCGCGAACTGGTGCAGGCCGCGGTGCGCGTGCGGCAGGGCCGCGACCGGCAGGTCGAAGTGCCACGACTGCCGCAGCGACGCGACGAAATCGGCATGCTCGCGCGCTCGATCTCCGACATGACCGCTGCCCTGCGCCAGCGGATCGACGCGGTCGAACATTTCGCCGCCGACGTCGCGCATGAAATCAAGAACCCGCTCGCATCGCTGCGCAGCGCCACCGAATCGCTGGGCAAGGTCGAAGACCCGGCGCTGCGCGCGCAATTGCTCGAGATCGCGACGCATGACGTCCGCCGGATCGACCGGCTGGTCACCGAGATTTCCGATGCCAGCCGGATCGACGCGGAAATGTCTCGCACCGAGTTCGAACCGGTCGACCTCGCGCAGCTGCTGTGCACCATCGCCGAAAACCGCGCCGCGCGGGACGAGAACGAAGGGCGTCAGCTCGAGATATCCGGCGCCGACCGCCCGGCGAGGGTCATGGGCGTCCCCGTCCGGCTCGAGCGGGTGATCCAGAACCTGCTCGACAATGCCGTGTCCTTTTCGCCGCCGGGCGGGCGGATCTGGGCCGACATCGTGCAGCGCGAGGACTGGATCACGCTGACCATCTGCGACGAGGGACCGGGCATCCCCGAGGAAAAGCGCGAGAAAGTGTTCCAGCGCTTCCATTCGGATCGCCCGGCAGAAGAAGACTTCGGCAACCATTCGGGCCTGGGCCTCGCCATCGCGCGGACCATCGCCGAAGCGCATGACGGCACGCTGCTGGCGACGTCGCGGAGGGACGGCCAGAGCGGCGCGTGCCTCGAACTCGGCCTGCCCAAAAAGCGATGAGCACGCAGGTCCTTGCCAATGTGAGCGCAGTGGTCGTGGACGGACAGGTCCTGCTGATCGAAGGCCCGCCGGGCGCCGGCAAGTCCGCGCTGGCGCTGGCGCTGATCGATCGCGGCGCGGTGCTGGTGGGCGACGATGCCGTTACCATCGCGCGCCGCAGCGACCGGCTGCACGGATCGCCCCCGCCCCACACCGCCGGGCTGGTCGAAGTGCGCAATGTCGGCGTGATCGAACTGCCGGTGGGCGAAGGCCCGGTCGCGCTGCTGCTCAGCCTCGATCCGGGGGCCGCGAGGTTCCCGCTCGAAATCGCCACGCGCACGATCGCAGGCGTCGCAATCCCCGTGCTGCCCTTCGCGCCGGGCGATGCGGCGCAGGCCCTGCGCGCCGAACACGCGCTGCGCGAACACGGTCTCCCCCTCCCCAAACCCGGCGAAAGCGCATAGGCACGGCGCCCATGGCCGACGAATCGCTTCCCGTGCAGCACATCCTCCTCGTCACCGGCGTTTCGGGCGCGGGGAAATCGACCGCGCTGCAGGTGCTCGAGGATCTCGGCTGGGAAACGATCGACAATTTTCCCATCCGGCTGCTCGGCCGGCTGGTCGGCGCCAAGGCGGACAATTCGCGCCTCGCGATCGGTGTCGATTCGCGGACCCGCGGTTTCGTGCCGTCGAAGGTCATCGAACAGTTCAAGAAGTTCGACGAGCGCGACGACGTCGAAGTGACCACCATGTTCGTCGACTGCGGCAGCGGCGAACTCGAACGGCGCTACAACGAGACACGCCGCCCGCACCCGATGGCGCGCGGCCGCACCGCGATGGACGGCATCAAGGCCGAACGCGAACTGCTCGAACCGCTGCGCCGCTGGGCCGATATGGTGATCGACACAACCGACTATTCGACCAACCACCTGCAGCAGGTCGTGCGCGAACGGTTCGCCGACCGGGCGGATCAGACGATGGCCGTGACCATGACCAGCTTCGGCTTCTCGCGCGGGATCCCGCCGCTGGCCGACCTGCTGTTCGACATGCGGTTCCTCGACAATCCCCACTGGGCCCCGGGGCTGCGCGAACAGACCGGGCTCGATGCCCCGGTGGGCGAACACATCCTCGCCGATCCTGCCTTTGAACCCGTTTTCAGCCGGATCATCGACCTGCTGCTCGAAGCGCTGCCGCATTATGCGAGCCAGGGGCGCAGCTACCTCAACATCGCCTTCGGCTGTACCGGGGGAGACACCGGTCCGTCTTCAGTGCGGAACGCGCGGCCGCGGTCTTGCGCGAAGCCGGATTTTCGCCCACGGTTATACACCGCAATCTTGGTTCACGCCCGGCCGACCCGCTCGAACGCGGATAGACCGGGGGCCAAGGAATGGTTAAGCGCCTCGCAGATACAATTTCGGGCATCGCAAACGGAACTGAAGCTGCATGATCGGCATGATCCTCGTCACCCACGGCCGCCTGGCTGACCATTTCATCGATGCGATGGAGCATGTGGTGGGCAAGCAGGAAGGCGTCGCCACGATCTGTATCGGTCCCAATGACGATATGGAGCAACGCCGCGCCGATATCGCCGATGCCATTCGCACGGTCGACCAGGGCCAGGGCGCGATCATCCTGACCGACCTGTTCGGCGGCACCCCGTCCAACCTCGCGATTTCGCTGCTCGACACCGGGCGCGTCGAAGTGATTGCGGGGATCAACCTGCCGATGCTCATCCGCCTGGCCGGCGCGCGCAAGAGCATGAATGTGGTCGATGCGGTCAACGCCGCGCAGACCGCCGGGCGCAATTACATCACGGTGGCCAGCGAGTTCCTCGGCCAGGACCTCGCCAGCGCGCGGAAAGCCTGTTGAGCGAGCAGCGCCGCAGCGTCGAGGTGGTCAACCAGCGCGGGCTGCACGCCCGCGCGAGCGCGAAGTTCGTCAATGCGGTCGCCGAGCTGCCCGAGGGCTGTTCGGTCCGTGTTGCCAAGGGCGAGCACGAGGCTGCCGGCGGATCGATCCTCGGCCTGATGATGCTGGGCGCCGCCAAGGGCGATATGATCGAGATCATCGTGACCGGCGAGGATGCCGAACCGGTGATCGAGAACCTCGCCGCCATGGTCGAGGATGGTTTCGGGGAACCGTGACGTGACGGTAGAGCGTCGCCACATCACCGGCTTTTCCAATCCCACCGTCAAGGCTTTGCGCGCACTGCGCGAGAAGAAACATCGCAAGGCCGCGGGCCGGTTCCTTGCCGAAGGGCTGCGGTTGCTGACCGACGCCCGCGAATGCGGCCATGTACCCGAAGTGCTGGTGCTGGCCGACCGCCGCGAACCGCACCCGCTGCTCGCCGCACTCGAGGCCTCGGTCGCCGCAGCGGGCGGCGAGATCATCGAGACCACGCCCGACATCCTCGCCAAGATCACCGGCAAGGACAACCCGCAGGCCGTGGCCGGGGTGTTTGCCGAATTCGGCACTGCGCTGGAAGCGATCGAGCGGGAGACGGCAGAGATCTGGCTGGTGGCGCAGGCGCTGCGCGATCCCGGCAATCTGGGCACCATGCTGCGCACCGGCGATGCGATCGGCGCCGGCGGGTTGATCCTGATCGACGATTGCGCCGATCCCTTCAGCGTCGAAGCGGTCCGTGCCAGCATGGGCGCGATCTTTACGCAGCGGGTCGCGCAGGCGCGGTGGGACGAATTCGAACCCTGGTTGCGCGGCGCGCGCGGCCAGCTGGTCGCGGCTAGCCTGCGCGATGCGCAGCCGTATCGCGGGGCGCCTTATGCCGCACCCTGCTTCGTCATGGTGGGCAACGAATCGCGCGGATTGCCGGAACCGTACGAAATGGCCTGCGACTTGCGCGTGACCATGCCGATGAAGGGCCGCGCCGACAGCCTCAATGCTGCCGTAGCCGCGGCGGTTCTGGGATACGAGGTTCTCGCCAGACTCGAGGGCTGACTTCGTGTCTGCCGGGGTCGCGGCGCTCAGGCCGGCTCGCAGGAACCGTGCAACCCGAACAGCTTCGCCACCACTTCCTCGGCCCCGCTGGGCTTGGCCATGATCGGCGCATTGAGTTCGCGCAGCGCTTCGCCCGTACGGTCGAGGTCGCCCGTGTGTAGCAGGAAGGGTACGCCGCGTTTCTTCAACTCCACCGCCACGGGTTCGCAGGTTTCGCTGCGGCCCAGGTTCACGTCGAGTACCGCGCCATCGATCTCGGTGGTCCGCAGCAGCTCGAAAGCTTCGTCGCAATTGACCGCCACGACCGCGCGCGCACCATCATCTTCGAAGGCGAGTTGCAGGTCGAGCGCGATGAAGGGCTCGTCTTCCAGGATCAGGATGGATTTCATGATGTCAGCGGCAATGAAATGGTCGCGTGCAAGCCGTCTTCCTCCCAGGCTCGGTCGAGCGTGCCGCGCGAATAGGACAGCAGCCGCTCGGCAATATCGAAACCGGTCCCGGTTTCCTCGGGTTTGCTGTGGATCGGCGGGCCGCCGCGTTCCACCCAATCGATCACCAGCGACTGGCGGCCATGGCGGTCTTCATCGTGGCGCCACGATACGGTGATAGTCCCGCCACCGTTCGACAGCGCCCCGTATTTCGATGCATTGGTCGCGAATTCGTGCAGCGTCAGCCCCAGCGCCGACACTGCATTGGGTTCGGTCCGCGCGCTGTCCCCGTCGAAGACGATCCGGTCGCCCTCGGGATCGTAGGGGGCCAGCACCGAGCGGATCGCCTGCCCCACCTCGATCGTGCCGAACGAGGCTTCGTCGAGAGTGGGCTCGTATGCGCGGCCAAGCGCCTTGATCCGTTCGTTGATCTTGCTCGCCAGTTCGCGCGCATTCATCGCGCGGCCGGTGATGTTCACGATACCGCCGATGACCGCAAAGACGTTCTTGAGCCGGTGCGACACTTCGCGCGCCATGACCTTGGCGTGCTTTTCCTCGGCGCGCGCCAGATGGATATCGCTGACATCCCACTGGCTGCCGAAGAAATAGCGCAGTTCGCCATCTTCATCGTAAATCGGGCCGAGGTGGAGCGCGTTCCAGAAGGTCGATCCGTCCTTGCGATAGTTGAGCAGCTCGACCACCAGCACGTCTTCATTGTCCACCGCATGCCGAAGCTTGGCGATCTGCTCGGAACTGGTCTTCGGGCCCTGGAGGAAACGGCAGTTGCGGCCGATGATCTCATCCTGCCGGTACCCGGTCAGTTTCTCGAACGCCTTGTTGCAGAATACGATGGGCTGGTCTTGCTGGTGCGGATCGGTCAGGCACACCGCCATCCGCGTCTGTGCCATGGCCTGCTCGAACAGCAGCCCGGTGGCGCCGGCGAAATTGTCCGAATCGGGGCTGAAGGTCCGGCCAGCCTGCTGGGACTGGTCGAAGGTGGCACGTTCGCCTCCACCATCACCGCGTTGCATGAGAAAGTCCTCGATCTGCTTCTACGGGCGAAACACGTCCTGCAGACGAACCCGTTTTGCGACCAACGTCGATCACGGACGAAGGTTTCCGCCCTAATCGGCCGCCGTGGACTTCGGCGTTCCCGCGCTTCCGATCTGTGCGGCATCCTCGGCATTGTAGCGCGGGGTCGCCTCGACCAGCGGGACATCGGGGATTTCGGCCTTGCCGATCTCGACCCCCTTCTCGGCCATCCGGCGCCCCGAGGACAGCACGTTGCGCTCGAAGCTGCCGACGAACTTGTTGTAATTGTTCACCGCGCTTTCGAGCCCGCCGCCGACCCGCTTGAGATGTTCCGAAGCGGCGCGCAGGCGATCGTAAAGCTCCGCCCCCATCGCACCGATCGCGCGCGCCTCGTCCGCCATCTTGTCCTGCCGCCAGACCTGCGCGACGGTGCGCGCGATCGCGACGAGATTGGTGGGCGTCGCGAGCAGCACCTTGTTGCGGAAGGCGAAGTCCCACAATTCGGGATCGTGTTCGAGCGCAGCGGCGACGAAATGCTCGCCGGGGACGAACATGACGACATAGTCGGGCGTGTCGTCGAACTGGCTCTGGTAACTTTTCGAACCGAGCGTCTGGACATGCCCGCGCATCGATTTCGCGTGCAGGTCGAGATGGCGCACGCGTTCACCCTCGTCATCGGCCTCGAACGCGGCCTGATAGGCGTTCAAGGAAACCTTGGCGTCGATTACCAGCTTCTTCTGGCCTGGCACATGGACCACCGCATCGGGACGCAGACGCCCCTCGTCGGTCTCGATCGAATGTTCGAGAATAAAATCGGTATGTTCGGACAGGCCGCATTGTTCGAGCACGTTCTGCAGCGCGCGTTCGCCCCAGCGGCCGCGCGCCTTGGGCGCGTTGGTGAGGCTGTTGCCGAGCCGCTGCGCCTCGCGCCGGACCTCTTCCTGGCCCAGCCGCATCTGTTCAATCTGCGCTGCGAGCGAGGAGAACGCATTGGTGCGCTTTTCCTCCAGCGCGGCGACCTGGTCCTCGTATTTCTTGAGCCGGTCGCCCACCGGCTGCAGCAATTCGCGAATCTTCGCTTCGGAGGTTTTCTCCGAATGCCCCAGCCGCTCGGTCGCGCGTTCGAGAAACGCATCCTGCGCCTTGGTCAGCACCGCCGAACCGGTGTTCTGGAATTCCTTGAGCATTTCCTCGCGCGCTTCGATCAGCAGGCGTTTCTGCTCGTCGAAATTGGCGGTCTTTTCCTTCAGCGTCGCAAGCTCGGCGCTGAGCGCCCCGTTATTGCGGCGCATTTCTTCTAGCACCGCCTCGTGCTGGCGGCGCGTTTCGCGCAATTCGCCGTCGAGCGCGTCGGCCCGCTCGGCGCGGACCGTGGCATTTTCAAGATCGACGATCGCCTTGCGGAACTTCGCATCGAGTTCCTTCGCCTCCGCATCACGCTCGCCATGGCGGGCCTGCCAGTCCTTGACCGGCGCGGAGCCGAAGCGGTGACCGAGGAAATATCCCAGCGCGAGGCCGAGGACGAGCACGATGATGGCTATGAGGGTCGGATCCATGGCGCGATCCTACGCGGAACGGAGAGAGAACGCTAGGTGCAGATCGCCACAATCAACACATGCGTCGCCCCTGCGCAGGCAGGGGTTCAGATGCCCTGTCGCGAAGACGATAGCTTGGCTGGATCCCCGCCTGCGCGGGGATGACGCAATTGTGTGGGAAACGCTTACGCCGCTTCGCGCAGCTTCTTCAGCTTCTTGAGCGCCATGTTGCGCTTGAGGCGGCTGAGGTGGTCGATGAACAGGATGCCTTCGAGATGGTCCATCTCGTGCTGGATGCAGGTGGCCATCAGGCCTTCCATGTCCTCTTCATGCGTTTCGCCCTCGAGGTCCTGATAGCGCACGCGGCAGGTCGCCGGGCGGTCAACATCGGCGAAGATGTCGGGGACCGAGAGGCAGCCTTCCTGGTAGCTGGCGAGGTCTTCCGCGGGATCGAGGATTTCGGGGTTGATGAACACCCGCGGTTCCTTCTTCGTCGGATAGTGGACGTGTTCGTGCCCGTCGTGATTGCACGGCTCGGGCTCGGCGTCGGTATCCTCGGGCTGGAGGTCGATCACCAGCACGCGCTTGGGCACGCCGACCTGGATCGCGGCCAGGCCGATACCGGGCGCGGCATACATGGTTTCGAACATGTCGGAGACGAGTTCGTTCAGCTCGTCACCGAATTCGGTGACGGGTTCGGACACGGTTTTGAGCCGGGGATCCGGCACTTCGAGGATTTCACGGATAGCCATGGGTTGCCAGATAGTCGCGCCATGCGGATTCTTCAATTGTTCGTTGCGTGCGCGCCGGACTTCCGTCCGGCTCTTGCTGTACCAGCCCACGCCCCCTCCCGGCCCCCCATAGAATACCGTGCCGTGGGTGGCCGGGAGGGGGCGTGGGATGGCACAGCCGCAAGGGAAGCGCGGACGCGCTTCCCGCACGCATCAAAAACCTACCCCAGCGGCCGCCGCGCGCGTAGCGCCTGGGCGAGCGTGCCTTCGTCGAGATAATCGAGCTCGCCGCCCACCGGCAGGCCGTGCGCGAGCTGCGTGATGCGCACGGGATGCTCCTCGAGCCGTTCGGCAAGGTAATGCGCGGTCGTCTGCCCTTCGAGCGTGGCGTTCATCGCCAGCACCACTTCGTCCACCCCGCCCGCCTCCACGCGCGCCAGCAATTGCGCGATATTGAGGTCTTCGGGCCGCACACCGTCGAGCGCGGACAGCTTGCCGCCGAGCACGTGGTATTTCCCGGTGAACAGCTTCGCGCGGTCGAGCGCCCACAGGTCGGCGACATCCTCGACCACGCAGAGCGATTTCAGGTCGCGCCGCGGATCGCGGCAGATCCCGCACGGGTTGGTGGTGTCGACATTGCCGCAGGTGTCGCATTCAACCAGCGCTTCGCCCACCGTGGCGAGCGCTTCGAGCAGTGCGGGCAGCGCGCTTTCGCGGCGCTTGACCAGCCACAGCACCGCGCGCCGGGCGCTGCGCGGTCCGAGCCCGGGCAGGCGCGCCAGCGCGGCGGCGAGGGTTTCGATCTCTTGCGATGCCATGGGGCGACAGATAGGGGCCGCAGCCAAACAGAGAAAGGCCAACCGTCCAATCATGCGCATAATCTTCATGGGAACGCCCGATTTCGCAGTGCCGACGCTGCAGGCGCTGGTCGATGCGGCGCATGAGGTGGTGTGCGTCTACACCCAGCCGCCGCGCCCCGGTGGCCGGCGCGGCAAGGAACTGACCCCCACCCCGGTGCACCAGCGCGCCAGCGATCTGGGGATCGAGGTCCGCCATCCCAAGTCGCTGAAATCTACAGAGGAGCAGCAAGCCTTCGCCGCACTCCACGCCGACGTCGCAGTGGTCGCTGCCTATGGGTTGATCTTGCCGCAGGCGGTGCTCGATGCACCTGCCAATGGCTGCCTCAACGTGCATGCCTCGATCCTGCCGCGCTGGCGCGGCGCAGCCCCGATCCACCGCGCGGTCATGGCCGGCGACACTGTCACCGGCGTCACGATCATGCAGATGGAGGCCGGGCTCGATACCGGCCCGATGCTGGCGATGGCGCGTACCCCGATCGAGGGCAAGACCACCGGCGAGCTTACCGAGGAACTGGCCGAACTCGGCGCGCAACTGATGGTCGGCACCTTGCGCGACCTCAAAATCCATGTGCCGATCGCGCAGGACGATGCCGATGCGACTTACGCCGCCAAGATCGACAAGGCCGAGGCGCGGATCGACTGGGACCGTCCGGCAGTGGAGGTGGTCCGGCATATCCACGGTCTCTCGCCCTTTCCCGGGGCCTGGTTCGAACTCGATGGCCAGCGGGTGAAACTGCTGCGCGCCGAGGTGGTCGAGGGGGCGGGCGCGCCCGGCGAAGTGCTCGACGAGCGGCTGGCGATCGCATGCAGCGAGGGGGCGATCCGTCCGCTCGAACTGCAACGCGCGGGCAAGCCGAAGATGGACCTGGACACTTTCCTGCGCGGCAATGCGGTGGCCAAGGGTGTCATTCTCGAATGACTGCTGACTTTATCCGTCACCCCCGCGAAGGCGGGGGCCCAGATACCCTCTCGCCAGTGCGCAAGGTTAGCTGGATTCCCGCCTGCGCGGGGGTGACGGGTATGGGGAGTATCGGCCGCCGATGACCCGCTTCGCGCTTACTCTCGAATTCGACGGGACGCCCTTCTTCGGCCTCCAGCGGCAGAAGGACGGGCCCAGCGTCCAGCAGGCGGTCGAGGAAGCGGCGTTTCGCGTGCTGGGCAAGGAGGTGCGGTTGCACAGCGCCGGCCGGACCGATGCGGGCGTGCACGCGATCGCGATGCGCAGCCATCTGGATGCCGAGAAGGACATCAAGCCTTACCGCCTGATGGAGGCGCTCAATGCGCACCTCCGCCCCGATCCCGTCGCGGTGACGCATTGCGCGATCGTCCCCGACGACTGGCATGCGCGCTTTTCCTGCACCGGGCGGTCCTATGTCTACCGGATTGCCAACCGCCGCGCGCCGCTGACGCTGGAACGCGGCCGGCTGTGGCAGGTGCCGCAGGAACTCGATGCGCAGGCCATGCACCGCGCGGCGCAAGCGCTGGTCGGGCTGCATGATTTCACCACCTTCCGCTCGGTGCATTGCCAGTCGGACAGTCCGGTGAAAACGCTCGATCGGCTCGATGTCGAGCAGGTGGCGACCCCGATGGGCACGGAAGTCCGCGTGCATGCCGCCGCGCGCAGCTTCCTCCATCACCAGGTCCGCTCGATGGTCGGCTGCCTCGCGCTGGTCGGGATGGGCCGCTGGCCCGAAGTGCGCATGGCCGAAGCGCTGGCCGCGCGCGACCGGCAGGAACTGGGATTGAACGCGCCGCCGCACGGCCTGTATTTCGTATCGGCGAGCTACCCCGCGGATAGTTGACCCAACGTCACCCTAGCCAAGCGCCACGAGCGCGCCTAGCGATAGGCCGGTTAGGTCCAGAATTGAATTGGGAGAATGCAGATGACCACCACCGGAAAGCAGCTTTTCACCACTCTTGAAAGCGACGGTACGCTGACCGTCGAGATCGCGCAGAGCGAATTTCCCGATCCCACCGGCAATCAGGTGCTGGTCAAGATGGAAGCGGCACCGATCAACCCGTCGGACCTCGCGATCCTGACCGGCGCGGCCGATTTCGAGAATGCCGACTATTCGCCCGGCAAGGTCGTCGCCAAGATGCCCGAGCCGTTCAACTCGGGTCAGAAAGCCCGCCATGGGCAGCGCCTGCCCGCAGGCAACGAAGGCGCAGGCACGGTCATCGCAACCGGCGACAGCGACATGGCCAAGGCGCTGATGGGCCAGCGGGTCGCCTGCGTGCCGGGCACCGCCTACAGCGAATACGCGATTGCCGATGCCGCCATGTGCCTGCCGCTGGGCGATCACAGCGCTGAAGCCGGTGCGTCGAGCTTCGTCAATCCGATGACCGCACTCGGCTTCGTCGAGAACGCCCGGATGGATGGTCACAAGGCGATCCTGCACACCGTCGGCGCATCCAATCTCGGCCAGATGCTCAACCGCATCTGCCTCGAGGACGGCATGGGCCTCGTCAATATCGTACGCAAGGACGAGCAGGCCAAGCTGCTCAAGGATCAGGGCGCGACGCATGTCGTGAATTCCTCCGACGACGATTTCCTCGACCAGCTCAAGGCGGCGATCGACGATACCGATGCTTTCTACGGCTTCGATCCGATCGGCGGCGGCAAGATGGTCGACACCTGCTTCAAGGCAATGGAACAGGTCGCGGTCGGCAAGATGACCGAATATTCGCGCTATGGCTCGAACCAGCAGAAGCGGATGTTCATCTATGGCCGCCTCGACTTCGGGCCGACCACGCTGACCCCCAGCTACGGGTTCGGCTGGACGCTCTCGGGCTGGCTGCTGACGCCGTTCCTGCAAACCGCGGGAATGGAAACGGTGATGCGCATGCGCAAGCGTGTGCTCGACAACCTCACCACCACCTTCGCCAGCGGCTACAAGACCAAGGTCGATCTCGAAGGCATGCTGACCAAAGATGCGATCCTCGATTATCGCCAGATGAAGACCGGCGAGAAATATCTCGTGATGCCGCACGGCTAGGCGCGACCCGAATGCTTCCCCGTCCGCACAGCGATGCGGGCGGGGACAGCGTCCCTGCCTACCTCATGTCGAAAGCCCGCTGGATCGTGGCGGGATCGCTTTCACCCGCGGCCAGCAGCAATTGCAGGAGAATCCGCGCCTTTTGCGGATTGAGCGCGCGGGCCGCGACGAAACCGTTGCCATCGTCCTGGTCCTCGCGGTCGACCAGTCCCTCGTCAGCCCGGCTGGCGCGGATGACGCAGACCCCGCGCGAAGCAAGCCTCGCCAGTTCCTGACGGACGCCATCTGGCATGTTCCCTTCGCCAACACCAGCCAGCACGATGCCGCGCGTGGTATCGCTCACCTGCCGGTTCAGGTCGGCCGCATCGAGACCGGCATAGGCGTAGACGATGGCCACCCCGGGGAAACTCTTTGGCCAGCCGAAGGCCGCCCCGCCCCCGGTCCGCCAGGGTGCGCCGAACCATTCGAGCGAAGCGGGCGTTACCAGTCCGACCGATTCTGCGCGGGAACCCGCGAAAGGCCTCGGTCCCGCGCGTGCGGACCTTGTAGACGTCGCGCGCGGCAAAGATCCGGTCGCCCATCACCACCAGCACCCCGCGCCCCGCAGCATCGGGATCGCTCGCCACGCGTACGGCATTGGCGAAATTGCGCAGCCCGTCATAGCCCACCGCATCGGCGGGCCGCATCGCGCCGACCACCACCACGGGCTTGTCCGCCGGCAGCGTCTGGTCGAGCAGGAACGCGGTTTCTTCCAGCGTATCGGTGCCGTGGGTGACGATAACACCCTGACACGCCGGGTCCGCCAGCGCCGCCTGCGCAGCCTGGTGGAGCGGGGTCCACACCATCGGTCCGATGTCGGCCGAATCGATATTGGCGATCTGCTTGCCCGAAAGCTCGGCCTCGAGCCCCAGCCCGCCGACCTTTTCGAGATAGTCCTCGATCCCGATCTCGCCCGAACGGTATCCCGGAGTAATCGCGGAACCGGCGATCCCGGCAATCGTGCCGCCGGTGGCGAGGACGGTAAGCTTGGTGGTCATGCCCGCCGCCTAGCGGGCCACGCGCGATCTCGGCAATTGATTTTGCCGAATTGGGCGCTATGTGCAGCGCACCGCTGAAACGGAGCGGGCGATTAGCTCAGTTGGTAGAGCATCTCGTTTACACCGAGAGGGTCGGCGGTTCGAGCCCGTCATCGCCCACCATTTCCGCCGGTGCCGCGATCGTGGCACCCGCTCGGCGCCGCTTGCCGCCTACTCCGCAATAGCGCGGTCTATCGCGGCGCGCGCTTCCTCGCTGGTCCAGTCGTAACCGCCCTGCACCCGCCAGATCTCCTGCCCCGCGGCATCGTATAGCACGGTGGTGGGCATGCTCCCCCCGCCAACCGCGAAGCCGATTGCACTTTCGGTATCCATCCATGGCTCGAGCCTCGCATAGCCGCCCTGAGCGAAGAACGGGCCGACCACTTCTGCGCCTTGCATGTCCTGGCTCACGGTCAGCACCCGCAGGCGACCTTCGTATTCGCCGGCAAGCGTATCGAGCAGCGGCATCTCCTCGACACACGGCGCACACCAGGTTGCCCAGAGATTGAGCAGGACGGGCGTGCCCTGCAGCGCACCGAGATTGAGCGAGCGCCCTGCCGGATCGGTCACATTCAGAGCCGGCATCAGTTCGCCCGCCGCGCTGTCGTCGATCTGTCCGGTTAGGGCGGACGAAGCGCTGCTTTCTTGCGCCGCATCGGGTGCACCCCTATCGCAGCCCGCGACTGCAAGACCGAGGATGATGGCAAGCGTGAACGACAAGCGGGACACTCAGGGCTCCAACAGCATGTGGGGCGGCAGGTTCGCCGAAGGACCTAGCGCGATCATGCGCGAAATCAACGCCTCCATTCCGTTCGACAAGATCCTGTGGCGCGAGGATATCGAAGGCAGCCGGGCGCATGTCGCCATGCTCGCCCGGCAGGGTATCGTCTCGGCCGAAGATGCGGGCACCATCGATCGAGGATTGCAGCAGATCGCCGCGGAGTACGAGCGCGACGGGGTCCCCGAGGACTGGGACCTGGAAGACATCCACATGACCGTGGAGGCCCGCCTGACCGAAATCGTCGGTCCGGTCGCTGGGCGGCTGCACACCGCGCGCAGCCGCAACGACCAGGTGGCGACCGACTTCCGCATGTGGGTGCGCACCGCCAACCGGCGCGCCATCGCGGGCATCGAAGCGGTGCTGGCCGCGCTGGTCGCCCGCGCCGAGGAGCATGCCGGCACGATCATGCCCGGCTTCACGCATTTGCAGACCGCGCAGCCGGTGACGCTGGGCCATCACCTGCTGGCCTATTTCGAAATGCTGATGCGGGATCGTTCGCGCTTCGCCGATGCACTGGTGCGGATGGACGAATGCCCGCTGGGCTCGGCGGCGCTGGCGGGCACCGGCTTCGACCTCGACCGCGACATGACCGCCGAGGCGCTTGGCTTCGCACAGCCCACGCGCAACAGCCTCGATGCCGTATCGGACCGCGATTTCGCGCTCGATTACCTGACCGCGGCGAGCCAGTGTTCGCTGCACCTGTCGCGGCTGGCGGAGGAATTCATCATCTGGGCCAGCCAGCCCTTCGGCTTCGTCAAGCTGCCCGATACGCTGTCGACGGGCAGTTCGATCATGCCGCAGAAGCGCAATCCCGATGCCGCCGAGCTGGTGCGCGGGCATGCCGGCCGCGTGATCGGCTGCGCGACATCGCTGATGATCACGATGAAGGGCCTGCCGCTCGCCTATTCGAAGGACATGCAGGACGACAAGCCGCCGGTGTTCGAGGCTGCGGGCCTGATCGATCTCAGCCTTGCCGCCATGGCGGGGATGGTGGCCGACAGCGGCTTCGACACCGCGCGCATGCGCCGTGCGGCCGAAGCCGGCCACGCCACCGCGACCGACCTGGCCGACTGGCTGGTGCGGCAGGCGGACATTCCGTTCCGCGAAGCGCACCACATTACCGGGGCGGCCGTGAAGCTGGCCGACGAGCAGGGCGTCGCGCTCGATGGGCTGTCGATCGACGATCTCAAGGCTATCGACGAACGCATCGACGAGCGCGTGTTCGATGCGCTGTCGGTCGATGCCTCGGTCGCGGCGCGCGCTTCCTATGGCGGGACGGCGCCGCAGCGCGTAAGGCAGCAGGTGGCCGCGGCGAAACAGCGTCTCGGCATGGAGGATTGATGCGCCACCGGATCGCCCTTGCCGCGCTGCTGATGCTTGCTGCCTGCGGGCAGAAATCCGCGCTCGAACCGGTAGAAGGCGCAGCGCTGCCGCCCGCCCCCTATGGCGCGGATGTGCAGCCCACCGCCGATGAACTGCTGGTGCTCGATCCCGAGGCCGCCCCCGCGCGCAGCGTCGAGCTGCGGACCCGTTCGGAAGAGCGCGAGGACGATCCTTTCGATCTGCCGCCCGAGTGAATTTCAATCGGGCAAGCAAGGCTTGCTCGACAAAGAGAATGCCTTTGGGCAGGGGCCTGCCATGGACCATTTCGAGCTGAAAGACGGCGTGCTTCACGCCGAGGACGTTCCGCTGCCGCGCATTGCGGAAGAAGTCGGGACGCCCGTCTACATCTATTCGCGCGCCACGCTCGCGCGGCACGCACGCGTGTTTCGCGAAGCGCTGGCAGGGGTCGACAACCCGCACATCGCCTTTGCGGTGAAGGCCAATCCCAACCTGGCGGTGCTCAAGATCCTCGCCAGCGAGGGCTATGGCGCCGATGTCGTTTCGGGCGGGGAACTGGCCCGGGCGCTGGCAGCGGGCATGAAACCCGCGGATATCGTTTTCTCGGGCGTCGGCAAGACGCATGCCGAACTGGTGCAGGGTCTCGAGGCGGACATCGGCCAGTTCAACATCGAGAGCGAAGAGGAAGGCTACGAGTTGGCCGCGATTGCCGCACGACACGGCAAGCGCGCCGCCTGCGCGCTGCGGGTCAACCCCGATGTCGATGCGCGCACGCATGAGAAAATCTCGACCGGCAAGCGCGAGAACAAGTTCGGCGTCCCGCTCGACCGGGCGGCAGATATCTATGGCCGGCTGGCGCAGGAGGACGGCCTCGATATGCGCGGCGTGGCAGTGCACATCGGCAGCCAGCTCTCGACGCTCGAGCCGCTGGAGACCGCCTTCGGCAAGGTCGGCGCGCTGATTGCGGAATTGCGCGCCGCGGGATGCACGGTGACGCATGCCGATCTCGGCGGCGGACTGGGGGTGCCCTACAAGGCAGGTGAAAGCCTGCCCTCCCCCGCCGAATACGGCGCAATGGTCGCGCGGGTGACGCGCGACTGGGGGTGCAGCTGATGTTCGAACCCGGGCGCGTGATCGCGGGCAATGCCGGCGTGCTGCTGACGCGGGTGATCCGCGCCAAGCGCAGCGGCAACGGCCCCCCGTTCGTCGTCGTCGATGCGGCGATGAACGACCTTGCCCGCCCGGCGATGTATGGCGCATGGCACGATTTCGACGCGGTCGCGCCGACCGGCGACCGCATGACCGCGCATATCGTCGGACCGATCTGCGAGACGGGCGATACCTTCGCGATGGACCGCGAATGCGATGCGCTGGTGGCGGGCGACCTCGCCGTATTTCGCACCGCAGGCGCCTATGGCGCGACGATGGCCTCATCCTACAACTCGCGCGGTTTCGTGGCTGAAGCGCTGGTCGACGGCGACCGCTATGCCGTGGTTGCCGACCGGATCGCGGCAGCGGCGATCATGGATGCCGAACGCGTTCCCGAATGGCTCACCTGATGCAGCGGCGCGATGCATAGCCTGCCGCTCTTCCACCGGATCGCCGGCGCGCATGTCGTCGTTGTCGGCGAAGGCGAAATGGCAGCGGCCAAGGCGCGGCTGGTGGAACGCGCAGGGGGCATCCCCTGCCCCGAGACAGAAGCGCATTACGCCAGGCTGGCATTCGTGGCGCTGGAAGACGGACATGCCGCCCAGATCGCCGCACTGCGCCTCAAGCGCATGGGCTTGCTGGTCAATGTCGCGGACCGTCCCGAACTGTGCGATTTCACGCTCCCCAGCGTGCTCGACCGCGACCCTGTGCTGGTCGCGGTAAGCACCGGCGGCGCATCGGCCGGATTGGCGAAACACCTGCGGCTGCGGCTCGAGGCCATCCTGCCGCAATCGCTGGGCGCGCTGGCGAGCGGGCTGAGCGCCGCGCGCGACCGGATCCGGGCGCGCTATCCCGATGGCGATACCCGCCGCCGAGCGATCGACGCCGCGCTGCAGGAAGGCGGCCGGCTCGACCCGTTCGAACCCGCGAGTGCCGAGGGGGTCGACGGCTGGCTCGATCGGATCCGGGCTGACGATGGGGCGCAGGTCGTCGACGTCACGCTTGCCAGCGACGATCCGGAGGACCTGACGATCCGCCAGGCGCGCGCGCTGGGCCGCGCCGACACCGTGCTGCACGACCCGCAGGTTCCCGAGACCATCCTGATCCGCGCCCGCGCCGACGCCACCCGCGCGCCCCTTCCCGCAGAGACTCCTGCAAGCGGCCTCACGGTCATCCTGCGACGCAGCTAGACCACCGCCAGGTCGGTGACGCCGATTTCGCTGAAATAACGGGCCAGCGCGTCGGCCGTGTTGTCGGACAGCGCGATATAGGCGCGGCGGCGGTCGTGCGGGTCGGACACGCGGACCAGCAGGTCGGCATCGACCATCTGCCCGATCCAACGCAATGCCGTGGTTGCCGGGACCCCGGCGGCGATGCAGAGCGACGTAACCGAAACCTGCTGGCGTTCGGCGCGTGCTGCGGCGAGATCGAGCAGGATATCCCACGCCGGATCGGCGAACAGGTCGGCGTCGAAATGGCGCATGCGCGCTTGGCGGGCCTTGATGATCCGCCGCAGCACGGCCGCTTCGGGCAGGCGCGGCCGCTGTTCCTCTTCGCGCGCGGACCGCTGGTCTTCGCCCTGCGCCCGCCATGCCTGCGCGGGGGATTCGAAGCGGAAGGCGCCCCCGCCCTCGCGCTGCCCGGGCGAAAGTTTCTCCAGCCGTTCGGCGATCCGGCCGACCTGTTCGGTCAGTCGCAACAGCATCAGCCGGTCCTCTTCGCCCATTTCGCGCAACCGCAGGTTGGGCACGCGCGCCAGCACGCGGCCGATCGCGATGATCCGTTCGGCGCGGCCCGGATCGACCAGGATCTGCGGGGCCGAGAGCGAAAAGCAGCCGAACACGCTATCGAGCGCGGCCATGGTGGTCGATACCACCAACTGCGCGCCGGCCTTTCCCCCGCGCATGTCGAGCCGCGAGAGCAGCGCCAGCGCATCCGCGCTCGCTACCGCGCAATCGACCATCACGAGATCGCCCAGCGCCGCGAGCGGCCCCTGCGCATATTCTTCGAGGCTGCAGCATTCGCGCACCCGGAAACCCGCCGCGAGCGCATCTTCGCGCATTTCCGCGCGGATATGGTCGCGGTCGGCCAGGACGGTGACCGACAGCTGGCATCCGGCAGCATCGCGCACCGGCTCGTAATCGAAATTGGCTTGCATCGACTCGCGCTCCCTCACTGCAGATGCAGAACATGGTGAGAACAAAAGCGGATCAGGTCAAGAAGCGGGGTACAAATCGCGCGCACGACTGAACCATTCGCGCGGCTGCTGCGACTATCCCCATGTGACTGGCAGCAAGACCGCTCCTCCCCCACCGGCCCAATCGGAAGCCGGTCGGCGCTATGACGAATGGCTCGTCACGCTGGTGCAAGCGGGTGACCGCGAAGCCGGGGAACGGCTGGCCCGGCGCTGGCACCCGCGGCTGCTGCGCACCGCGCGGCGCCTGCTCGGCGACACCGACAGCGCGCTGGTTGCGGTGCAGGACAGCTGGATCGCGATCCTGCGCGGGATCGGCGGCCTGCGCGACCCCGCCCGCTTCGCACCCTGGGCCTTCGGGATCCTCCGGCGGCGCTGCGCGGACCGGGTGCGATCGGCGCAGCGCGAGCGCCGCCATCAAGGCACAGGCGATGCCGCGCCGGTGGCAATCGCCGCCGCGGCTTCGGAGGGCATGGCCATCCGCCAGGCCTTTGCCGCGCTGCCGGCGGACCAGCGGCTCGCCGCGCAATTGTTCTTCGGCGAGGGGCTGACGCTCGCCGAAATCGCCGAGGTCCAGGCCGTACCGCTGGGTACCGCCAAGACCCGCCTGTTCCATGCCCGCCGCAAGCTGAAGGCGGCTCTATCCGGAGACGACCCATGACCGACACAGATGCCCGTATTCGCAGCGCGCTCGACGCGGACGACAGGGAATTCCTCGCCAGCCTCGGGCCCGATCGCGGCATGTTCCGCCAGATCGGCGACAGCATGCATGGTCCGCTCGGTGGATGGATGAAATTCAGCTTCGCGCTGGCCATCGTGATCGGGCTGGCGCTGGCCTATTGCCTGTACCGCGCGCTGACCTTCGACAGCCTCGAAGCGCTGATCGGCTGGGGCCTTGCCGGCCTCGCGCTGCTGGTGATGCAGGGTTTCCTCAAGGAATGGATGTTCGCGCGGATGAACATGCTGGCCGTGCTGACCGAGGTCAAACGGCTGCAATTGCAGGTCGCCATGCTGCAGGAGGATCGCGGCTAGGGCCGGATCTCGATCGGCGTACCGTCGGGGATCAGGCTCCACAGTTCGGCGATCTCGGCATTCGACAGTGCGATGCAGCCGTCGGTCCAGTCACCCGGTACGCGCGCATCGTAAGGAAGCCCGTTGGGCTGTCCGTGAATGAAGATCAGCCCGCCCGGCGACCGGCCGCGGCTACGCGCATAGGCGCGGTCCTGCGCATTGGGATAATCGATGTGCAGGCTGAGGTAATAGCTCGACTGGGGGTTGCCATAGGTGATGGTGTAGCGCCCCTCGGGCGTGCGCTCGTCGCCCTGGAAACGCTTGTGGCCGACCGGCGCATCGCCATATTGCAGGCCCGTATAGCGGCGGATCACGCGGTCGTCCTGATAGACCAGCAGCGTGCGCTCGGACTTGTCGATCAGGATGAAATCCGCCCGTTCCCCAGCCCGGGCCTGCTGCGCCTGCAGCGGCGCGGCGCACAGTGCACCGAGCGCTGCGAAAAAGGCGAGGAAAGCGCGCATTACGCAAGCATCCTAGCGCGCATTCCGCATCAGTCCATGAACGGATCGCGCATCAGGATCGTATCGTCGCGCTCGGGACTGGTGGAAACCAGCGCCACCGGCGTTTCGATCAGTTCCTGCACGCGCTGGATGTATTTGACCGCATTGGCGGGCAGGTCGGCATAGCTGCGCGCGCCCGCGGTCGATTCCTGCCAGCCTTCCATGCTTTCGTAGATCGGCTCGACCGCAGCCTGGTCGGCGGCGTGGCTGGGGAAATAGTCATAGACATTGTTCCGCAACCGGTAGCCGGTGCAGATCTTCACCTCGTCCAGACCGTCGAGCACATCGATCTTGGTCAGCGCGATCCCGGTCACGCCGCTGATCGCGCAGGTCTGGCGCACCAGCACGGCATCGAACCAGCCGACCCGGCGCTGGCGCCCGGTGACGGTGCCGAATTCATGGCCGCGCTCGCCGATGCCCTTGCCCACCTCGTCATCCAGCTCGGTCGGGAAGGGACCGCTGCCGACGCGGGTGGTGTAGGCCTTGACGATGCCCAGCACGAAGCCGGTGGCGTTGGGGCCCAGCCCGCTGCCTGCCGCGGCCGTGCCACTGACCGTGTTCGAGCTGGTGACGAAGGGATAGGTCCCGTGGTCGATGTCGAGCAGGACGCCCTGCGCGCCTTCGAACAGGATCTTGGCGCCCGCCTTGCGAACCTTCTTCAGCCGTTTCCACACCGGCTGCGCATATTTGAGCACGAAGGGCGCGATCTCGCGCAGTTCGGCGAGCAATTGCTCGCGGTCGACCGGCTCCTGCTCGAACCCAGCGCGCAGGGCATCGTGATGCGCGCACAGCCGGTCGAGCTGCGGTTCGAGCGCGTCGAGATGCGCCAGGTCGCATACGCGGATCGCGCGGCGGCCGACCTTGTCCTCGTAAGCCGGACCGATGCCGCGCCCGGTGGTGCCGATCTTGCCCGATCCGGCGGCGGCTTCGCGCAGCCCGTCGAGATCGCGGTGGATCGGCAGGATCAGCGGACAATTGTCGGCCACCGCGAGGTTGTCGTCATTGATGGTGACACCCTGCGCTTCGAGTTTCTCGATCTCGGCCTTGAGCGCCCACGGGTCGAGCACCACGCCATTGCCGATCACGCTGAGCGTGCCCGATACGATGCCGCTGGGCAGCAGCGAGAGCTTGTAGGTGGTCCCGTCGATGACCAACGTGTGGCCCGCATTGTGGCCGCCTTGGAAGCGCACCACGGCATCGGCGCGGCTGGCCAGCCAGTCGACGATCTTGCCCTTGCCCTCATCGCCCCATTGGGCGCCGATCACGGTGACGTTGGCCATTCGATAGTTCTCGCAAATGTAAGGAAATCAAACGCCGCGGGCGTTAGGCTGATCTATGGCACGGGGCAAGGCGAATTGCCGGAAACATGCGCCGTCTGCACCATTGTATGGGCACAGGAGATTTCATGACCGATTACCCCACGCTTTCGCTGAATGACGACCGCCAGATCCCGCAGCTCGGCTTCGGCACCTACAAGATCGACGAGGACGATGCACCCGAAGCGGTCAAGACCGCGCTCGATGTCGGCTACTGGCTGGTCGACACCGCGGCCATCTACCAGAACGAACGCGGCGTCGGCAAAGGTGTTGGCGACTGGTCCGACATCTTCCTGCAGACCAAGATCTGGAACGAAAGCCAGGGCTACGAGCGGACCAAGAAGGCCGCCGACAAATGCCTCGAACGGCTCGGCCGCGACCATGTCGACATGCTGCTGATCCACTGGCCCTGCCCCGAAAAGGACCTGTTCGTGGAAACGTGGAAAGCGTTCATCGAACTGCGCGACGAAGGCAAGGCAAAGTCGATCGGCGTATCGAACTTCCGCGAGCAGGACCTGCGCCGCATCATCGACGAAACCGGCGTCACGCCCGCGCTCAACCAGATCGAACTGCACCCCACCTTCCAGCAGCGCGAACTGCGCAAACTGCACGACGAACTGGGCATCGTCACGCAGTGCTGGTCGCCGCTGGGCCAGGGTGCGGGGATCGAAAACGAGACCATCGCCGCCATCGCCGAGGAAACCGGCCAGCCTGCCAGCGCCGTGATCCTGCGCTGGCACATGCAGCATGGCCTGTGCCCGATCCCCAAGGCATCGAGCCGCGATCACATCGAAGCCAATTTTGCAGCGCTCAAGTTCACCCTCACGGACGACCAGATGTCGCGCATCGACGCGCTTGACGATCCCGAAGGCCGGATCGGGCCCGATCCGAGCGATTTCGAAGGGTAATATCGGCGGGGTGCGCCACGGCGGCAAGGCTGCTAATGGCGCACCCGTGACCATGACCGACGACCCCATCCGCATTGCCGCGCTGTACCAGTTCGCGCGTTTCGACGATCCGCGTGCGCTGCGCGCGCCGCTGCTTGCGGTATGCGAAGCGAATGCCGTGCGCGGAACTTTGCTGCTGGCGAAGGAAGGCATCAACGGCACGATCGCCGGAAGTGATAAGGGTGTCGAAGCGGCGCTCGACCATATCCGCGCGCTGCCCGGCTGCGCCGAGATCGAGATCAAGGAATCGCGCGCCGCGATCATGCCCTTCCACCGCACCAAGGTGCGGCTGAAGAAAGAGATCGTGACCATGGGCCAGCCCGATCTCGATCCGCTTGCCGGGGTTGGCACCTATGTCGCGCCCGAGGACTGGAACGCGCTGATTTCGGATCCGGAGACGATCGTGATCGACACGCGCAACGATTACGAAGTGCAGATCGGCACCTTCGAAGGCGCGATCGATCCGCAAACCGCCAGCTTCGGCGAATTTCCCGAATGGTTTCGCGCCAAGCGCGCCGAACTGGAGGCCGAGGGGCGCAAACCCAAAATCGCCATGTTCTGTACCGGCGGGATCCGCTGCGAGAAATCGACCGCCTTCGCGCGCGCCGAGGGGGTGGACGAGGTCTATCATCTCAAGGGCGGCATCCTCAATTATCTCGAACACGTGCCCGAGCAGGACAGCCTGTGGCGCGGCGAATGCTTCGTCTTCGACGAACGGGTCAGCGTCGGCCACGGACTGGCGGCGGGCACCCACGGCCTGTGCCGCGCCTGCCGCAGGCCGCTGAGCGAGGCGGACATGGCGCATGACCATTTCAGCGAGGGCGTGTCCTGCCCGCGTTGTTATGACGAGCGCAGCGACGAGCAGCGCGCGCGTTATGCCGAGCGCAACCGACAGGCGCGGCTCGCACGCGAACGCGGCGAAGAACACATCGGCCGGCGCAGCGAAGCAGAGCGCGATGGCTGAACCGGTCCTCTACAGCTTTCGCCGCTGCCCATATGCAATGCGCGCGCGCATGGCGCTGCGGATCGGCGGGGCATCCTACGAACACCGCGAGGTCGTCCTGCGCGACAAGCCCGCGGAAATGCTCGAGGTGTCGCCCAAGGGCACGGTGCCGGTGCTGGTTGCCGGACCGGCCGAGGTGATCGAGGAAAGCCGCGACATCATGCGCTGGGCGCTGGTGCGCAGCGATCCCGAAGGCTGGCTCGAGCGCGACGATCCGGAGTTGGTCGAAACCAATGACGGGCCGTTCAAGCACCATCTCGACCGCTACAAATACGCCACCCGGTACGACGATGTCGATCCGGCGCAGCATCGCGCCGCCGCGCTGGACATCCTGCGCAGGCTGGACGAGCGGCTTTCGGAGTCAGCCTATCTGCGGGGCGAGACGCGCGGCTTTGCCGACATCGCGATCTTTCCCTTCATCCGCCAGTTCGCCAACACCGACCGCGACTGGTTCGACGGTCAGGCGCTGCCCCACCTCCAGGCCTGGCTGGCTGGGCTCGTCGGATCCGAGCTGTTTACGGGCATCATGACCAAGCACGCCCAATGGAAGGCCGCCTAGAGCGGTTTGACGTCGCTATCGTCGAGGACGTGCGAGCAACCGAGCGCGCGCGGATCGTCGCTGGCCGACACTGCCGCCACCGTGCGCCAGCCGATGGCACGCAGCCGCGCTGCATTGGCGCGGTCATGGCCCAGCGGCAGGAACAGCGTCTCGCGCCGGTCGGCATTCGCCGCGCCAAGCGCATCGAGCAGCGGGTCCATGTAGAGCGAGAAGCCGGTGGCGGCCTCGTCGCTGCCCTTGATCGTATAGGTCCCGCCGCGGCCCAGCGCGCGCCGCGCGCCTTCGCCGTACAGCGTGAAGCCGAACCAGCTCTGGTATTCGAACCCGTGGCGTTCGGTCGGGTCGAGCGTAACCCGCGCGCGGTCGCCGATCGTCGCGGCGATTTCGCGCAAGCCGGCAATCCGGCTGGCCAGCGCGCCGCCCGCATCGATCGCGGCCAGCTTGGCAATCGCCGTGTCGAAAGGCCCGGTGGCGTAAAGCAGCGGGAGATAGGCTTCGCCGCCCGCATCGCGCAGGCCGCCGGCATCCTTGGTGTCGAGCTCGCGCCGGACCGCGTCGCGCTGCTCCGCACCGAGCGGCATGGCTTCTTGCGCCAGCGTATCGACGACGTCGGGGAGCGTGAAATCGATCGAGATATTGGTCACGCCCGCGGCGCTGAGCGCGTCGATCGCCACAGAAACCGCTTCGCTGGCGGCAGCCACGCTGTCGGTGCCGATGAGTTCGGCGCCCATCTGTAGGCGCTGGCGCGCGGGGTCGAGCTGGTCGGCGCTGAGCAACGCGACATCGCCGGCATAGCACAGCCGCAGCGGACGCGGGGCAGCCGCCATGACGGTCGCGGCGATGCGGCCCACCTGCACCGTGATGTCGCTCCGCAGCGCCAGCGTGCGCAGGCTTTCGGGGTCGGTGAAGCGCACCATCCGGCGCGTCGCGACACCATCCATCCGGCCTGCCAGCGAGTGTTCGAATTCGACCAGCGGCGGACGCACGCGATCGTAGCCATGGCTGTCCATCGCATCGAGCATCGCGCGCTTGGCAGTGGTGATCGCGCGGGCGCGCGCCGGCAGCGCGTCTTCGAGGCCGATGGGCAGGAGGTCGTCTTGATTGGTCATCGCGCCGCGCCCCCTGCCCTATCGTTTGTCAGAATGCCAGCGGCATCACGACCTTGACGCCTTCCAGCGCGCAGGCCTGCTCGACCACTTCGGGCGGGATCGGCGCATCGACGCTGAGCAGCACGGTGGCTTCGCCCCCGGCCTGCCGCCGTCCGAGGTGGAAGGTGCCGATATTGATGCCCGACTGCCCGAGCAACGAACCGATCCGGCCGATGAAACCGGGCGCGTCTTCGTTGACGATATAGAGCATGTGGCCGTCGAGTTCGGCCTCGATCCGCACGCCGAACAGCTCGACCAGCCGCGGGGCATCGGCTCCGAACAGCGTGCCCGCCACCGAACGGTCGCCCTGGTCGGTGCCCACCGTCACGCGGATCAGCGTGTTGTAGACGCCTTCCTTCTCGTGGCGGATCGAGCGGATGTCGAGCCCGCGTTCCTTCGCCAGATAGGGCGCGTTGACCATGTTCACCGTGTCCGAATACTGGCGCATCAGCCCGGCCAGCACCGCGCCTTCGATCGGCTTGCCCGACAGTTCGGCTGCCGCGCCTTCGCGCTCGATCGAAATCTTGGTCAGATTGCCATGCGCCAGCTGGCCCACCAGGCTGCCGAGGTCTTCGGCCAGACCCATATAGGGGCGCAGCTTGGGTGCTTCCTCGGCGCTGAGGCTGGGCATGTTGAGCGCATTGGTGACGCCGCCGCTGACGAGATAATCCGCCATCTGTTCGGCCACCTGCAGCGCGACATTGACCTGCGCTTCGGTGGTGCTGGCACCGAGGTGCGGCGTACACACGAAGTTGGGCTTGCCGAACAGTGGGCTGTCCTTGGCCGGTTCGCTCTGGAACACGTCGAGCGCGGCCCCGGCAACCTGCCCGCTGTCGAGCGCATCGGCCAGCGCCGCCTCGTCGATCAGGCCGCCGCGCGCACAGTTGACGATCCGCACGCCCTGCTTGGCCTTGGCGAGGTTTTCCGCCGACAGGATATTGCGCGTCTCGTCGGTCAGCGGCGTGTGGAGCGTGATGAAATCGGCCTTGGCCAGCAGCGTGTCGAGATCGGCTTTCTCGACCCCGATTTCGACCGCGCGTTCCTCGGTCAGGAAGGGATCGTAGGCAACGACCTTCATGCGCAGGCCCAGCGCGCGGCTGGCGACGATGCTGCCGATATTGCCCGCGCCGATCAGGCCCAGCGTCTTGCCCGTCACTTCGACGCCCATGAAGTCGTTCTTGGGCCATTCGCCCGCCTGCGTGCGGACATTGGCGGCGGGGATCTGCCGCGCCAGCGCAAACATCATCGCGATGGCGTGTTCGGCCGTGGTGATCGAATTGCCGAACGGCGTGTTCATCACCACCACGCCCTTGCCGCTGGCGTAGGGGATATCGACATTGTCGACGCCGATACCGGCGCGGCCAATGACCTTGAGATTGGTCGCCGCATCGAGGATTTCGGGCGTGACCTTGGTCGCGCTGCGGATGGCGAGGCCATCGTACTGGCCGATCACCGCCTTGAGTTCATCGGGCGTCATGCCCGGCTTCACGTCGACATCGCAGCCGCGCTCTTCGAAAATGCGCGCGGCGTTCGGGTCCATTTTGTCCGAAATAAGGACTTTGGGTTTGTTCATGATTTTTCTCTCGTCATCCCAGCGAAAGCTGGGATCGCTTTCGATTTGGTCGGAGCGAGCGGATAGCGGTCCCAGCTTTCGCTGGGACGACGCCGATTATGCCGCTTTCACCTGTTCGTAGGCCCACTCGATCCACGGCAGGAGACGCTTGAGGTCTTCCTGCTCGACCGTGCCGCCGCACCAGATGCGCAGGCTCGGCGGGGCGTCGCGATAGCCGTTGAAGTCGTAACCGACATCGCGGTCCTCGAGCAGCTTGACGATCTTCTTCGGCACCGCCGCCTTCTCGTCATCGGGAAGCTGATCGTACCACTCGCCCTGGAAGACGAAGCACACGCCGGTGTTGGTCCGCTTAGCCGGGTCGGCGACCATGTTGCGCAGCCAGGGGGTCGCCTCGATCCAGTCGAGCACGATCTTGGCATTGGCATCGGCGCGTTCGAACATCGCCTTGCGCCCGCCCATCGCCTGCGCCCATTCGAGCGCGTCGATATAGTCTTCGGTCGCCAGCAGCGAGGGTGTGTTGATCGTCGCGCCCTCGAATATGCCGGTGTTGATCTTGCCGCCCTTCTTGAGGCGGAAGAGCTTGGGCAGCGGCCATTCGGGGTCGTATTCCTCGATCCGCTGTACCGCCTTGGGGCTGAGGATGAGCATGCCGTGCTGCGCTTCGCTGCCCATCACCTTCTGCCAGCTGTAGGTCGTGGCATCGAGCTTGGCCCAGTCCATCTCCATCGCGAAAACGGCGCTGGTGGCATCGTTGATCGTCACGCCTTCGCGGCCCGGGGCCAGCCAGTCGGTGTTCGGGATCTTGGCGCCCGAAGTGGTGCCGTTCCAGGTGAAGACGACGTCGTTGTCCTGCGGGATGCTCGCCAGATCGGGGATTTCGCCGTAATCGGCGTCCATGACCGTAAGTTGCGGCAGCTTGAGCTGCTTGACCGCGTCCTGGATCCAGACATTGCCAAAGCTTTCCCATGCCGCGACGGTGGCCGGGCGATCGGGGCGCAGCATGGTCCACATCGCGCATTCGAGCGCGCCGGTATCCGATGCCGGCATGATGCCGACGAGGTAATCCTCGGGCACGCCGAGCATTTCCTTCGACAGGTCGATGGCATATTTCAGCCGCGACTTGCCGAGCGCGCTGCGATGCGAGCGGCCGAGCGATTCGGTTTTGAGATTGGCGGCAGACCAGCCCTTGTGTTTGACGGTCGGTCCGGACGAAAAGAAAGGGCGCTCGGGTTTGAGCTTCGGTTCGGCAGTCATGTATTCTCTCCTTGCAGAGAGCTCGCGCGGCGTTGGGACCGCGTGGCCCGCCGCCCGCACTAATGTTGCGCCGCAGCGAGTCAATGTGAAATACCGGTAGTGCGATAAAGCGTAGCTACGACACGACAGGCGACAGCCGCGAAGGCATGATCGTGGAATGCGAAAAATCCCTGCGGTTACAATCACGCTGCAAGCCGATGGACGGCATCGGCCATCTTCCCTAAAGCGCCGCGCAATGGATGTGACCGATCTTCGCATCGCGCTGTTCAGCGGGAACTACAATTACACTCGCGATGGCGCGAACCAGGCGCTCAACCGCCTGGCGGGCTTCCTGCTCAGGCAGGGCGCGGCGCTGCGCGTCTATGCCCCGGTCGTGGCCGAACCCGATTTCCCCGCGACCGGCGACCTGGTCGACATTCCCAACGTCCGAATGCCGGTGAAGGGTCGCGGCGAATACCGCCTGCCGCTGCGCATCGACGACCGCGTGCGCGCCGATCTGGCCGAATTCGCACCCAATGTGGTCCATCTGTCATCGCCCGATCCGGCCGCGCACGGCGCGCTCAAATGGGCGCGCGCGAAGGATATCCCGGTGCTGGCGTCGGTCCATACGCGGTTCGAGACCTACCCGCGCTATTACGGTCTCGGTTTCCTCGAACCGCTGGTCGAAGGCATGCTGCGCCGCTTCTACCAGCGCTGCGATGCGCTGGTGGCGCCATCGCAAAGCCAGATCGCCGAACTCACCGCGCAGGCAATGCATGACGACATTTCGATCTGGTCGCGCGGGGTCGACCGCACGGTCTTCGATCCGTCCAAGCGCGATCATGCATGGCGCCGCGCGCACGGCCTGGCCGATGACGATGTGGCAATCGTGTTCCTCGGCCGCCTGGTGATGGAAAAGGGGCTCGACGTCTTTGCCGAAACGATCGTGCAATTGCGCAAGCGCCAGGTCCCGCACAAGGTTCTGGTAATCGGCGACGGGCCCGCGCGCGAATGGTTCGAAAAGGCGTTGCCCGGCGGCATTTTCGCCGGCTTCCAGACCGGCAGGGATCTGGGCAAGGCGCTGGCGAGCGGCGATATCTTCTTCAATCCGTCGATCACCGAGACTTTCGGCAATGTCACGCTGGAGGCAATGGCCTGCGGATTGCCGGTGGTGGCCGCCGGGGCCACCGGTGCGGCGAGCCTGGTCGACGACGGGCGCACGGGCCGTCTGGTCGCGCCGGGCAAGCCCGATGTCTTCGCCCCCGCCTGCGCCGAGGCGCTGGCGCCCTATTGCACCGATGACGACCTGCGCCTGCTGCATGGTGCCAATGGCGAACAGGTCGCGCGCGCCTATACGTGGGACGCGATCAACCAGGCGGTGGTCGACACCTATCTGCGGCTGATCGAAACACGCGCCGCCGCCCGCTAGCGCAGCACGCCTGCTGCGCTCATCCAGCGCGAATACCACAGCGAAAACAGCGTCGAGATCCAGATCGCCGCCATCAGCAGCGGGTTCTGCAGGCTGTCGGGGATCTGCGAGACCAGCAGTTCGAAATAGGTCGTCGCGATCAGCCCCACGGTCGCCACGGCGAACGCGGCGAAGGCCAGCTTGCGGCGCAGCAGCAACAGGATCGACCCGAGCAGCGCGCCCCAAACGCCCAGCGCCCAGGCCGCATCGGCCCAGGCCGGGAAGGTGTCGAAATATCCGATCTGTTCGGGCGTCATACCCAGTTCGGCCAGGCTGCCCGTTTGTGTCATCAGATAGCTGTAACAGCCGATCGCATTGAACAGCAGCGTCGCTATGCCCACCACCCAGAGGTGCCAGGGCGTGTGTGTGGTGTCCGTCATGTCCGAACCCTCCCCCATCGCGACCCGCGGGCGCAGCCTAGCCCGTCTCCCGCGGATCGCCAAATGGCAGGGGTCAGAGCCGCTCGATCTTCTTGGCCAAATCGTCGACCAGATCGACGATCTCGCGCACCGTGTCCTCGTCCAGCTTTCCCGAACGCGCCCGGTTCTTGAGCACGCTGGCGAGATTGCCGACCGCGCGGAACATTTCGGGCGTGGCATAGGCGCGGCGATGACTGCCATGACCCGACAGCCGCTCGAACAGCGCCGTCACTTCATCCGCGCGTTCCGCCAGTTCGGACCGCCCCGCATCGGTGGCCTGGTAGGCCTTGCGGGTCTCGTCTCCGGGAGCCGGCGCGATCGCGCCCTCGTCCTCGAGCAGCGACAGCGTCGGATAGATCGTCCCCGGGCTCGGGGCATACGCCCCTTCGGTCAGTTCCTCGATCGCCTTGATCAGCTCATAACCATGGCGCGGCTCGTCGGCGACGAGCTTGAGCAGCACCAGCCTGAGCTCACCCGGTCCGAACATGCGCCGGCGGCGTCCGCCCTTGCGCGGACCGAAATCGAATCCCCAGTCGGAGCCGCCGAAGCGCGCCGATGCACCGAACCCGCTTTGCGCTTCCGCCCCGGCCATCATCGCCGCGATGAACGGCCAGCCGCGCCTGCGCGCGCCGTGGCGCCTGTGTGCCTTGTGCATATCGCTATCCTTGCCTTATCTTCGATAGCTCTAAGATATATCTTTAAAGGCACCATGCAAGTCGCCCCTGCAATTTTCCGGCGAACACCCTATGTCAGCCGACCAATGGCCGATCTCTTTCCTGAAGACCTCCCGCACAGTGCATCGCCGGAAGCGCCGCGCGAAGATGCACCGCTGGCCGATCGCCTGCGGCCCGCCACTCTGGGCGAAGTGATTGGACAGGATCACCTCACCGGTCCCGAGGGCGCGATCGGCCGGATGGTCGCCGCCGGGCGCCTGTCGAGCATGATCCTGTGGGGCCCGCCGGGTACGGGCAAGACCACCATCGCACGGCTGCTGGCCGACAGCGTGGGCATGCGCTTCGAAAGCGTCAGCGCCGTGTTCAGCGGCGTGGCCGATCTTAAGAAAGCCTTCGCGGCTGCCGACAAGGCTGCGCAGGCCGGCCAGCGCACGCTGTTGTTCGTGGACGAGATTCACCGCTTCAACCGTGCGCAGCAGGATGGCTTCCTGCCGTTCGTCGAACGCGGGACGGTGACGCTGGTCGGCGCGACGACCGAGAATCCCAGCTTCGCCCTCAACGCCGCTCTGCTCAGCCGGACGCAGGTACTGATCCTGCAGCGGCTCGACCGGGAAGCGCTGGGCCTGTTGCTCGACCGCGGCGAAACGCTCGAGGGGCCCTTGCCGCTGACCCCCGAGGCGCGCGATGCGCTGGTCGCCAGCGCCGATGGCGATGGCCGGTTCCTGCTCAACCAGGCCGAAACGCTGTATAACGCCCAGCTCCCCGAACCGCTCGATCCCGCGGCACTGGGGGCATTTCTCCAGCGCCGCGTCGCGGTCTACGACAAGGACCGGGAAGGCCATTACAATCTCATTTCGGCGCTACACAAGGCGGTGCGCGGGTCCGATGTGCAGGCCTCGCTCTATTACCTCGCGCGCATGCTGACCGCGGGGGAGGAACCGCGGTTCCTCGCACGGCGGCTGGTCCGCATGGCGGTGGAGGACATCGGCATGGCCGACCCGCAGGCGCTGGTGCAATGCCTGGCCGCCAAGGACGCCTACGAATTTCTTGGCAGTCCCGAAGGCGAACTGGCGCTGGTCCAATCCTGCATCTATCTCGCAACCGCGCCCAAGTCGAACGCCGCCTACAAGGCGCAGAAGGCATCCTTCAGATCGGCGAAGGAAACGGGCAGCCTGATGCCCCCGCAAAACATCCTCAACGCGCCCACCAAGCTGATGAAGGACATCGGCTATGGTTCGGGCTACACCTATGATCACGATGCCGACGAAGGCTTCTCGGGCGACGATTACTGGCCCGAGGAAATGGAGCCGCAAAGCTATTACCAACCGGTCGAACGCGGTTTCGAACGCGAGGTGAAGAAGCGGCTCGATTACTGGGACAAGCTGCGGCGCGACCGTGCGCAGCTTTAGGCACTTCCTGGCGATCGACTGGTCGGGCGCAAAAGGGCCGGTACAGAAGGGCATCGCGCTGGCGCTGGCCGATGCCGGTGGGGGCCCGCCCGTGTTGGTCGAACGGGGCCGCGGCTGGTCGCGCGGCGACGTGCTGGCGCTGCTGCGCGAGGACCTGCCCGACGATACGCTGGTCGGGATGGATCTGGGGATTGCGCTGCCCTTCGCCGATTGCGGGGCCTATTTTCCCCGCCGCGACGTGCTGTTGCCCGATGCCCCGTCGCTATGGGCGCTGATCGACGATATCTGCGCCGGCGATCCCAATCTGGGCGCGCAAAGCTTTGTCGACCATCCCGAGTTCGCGCCCTATTTTCGCAATGGCCGGGATACGGGCGTGCATTTCGGTTGTGACGGCGCCGCGCATGGACGCGGGCGGTTCCGGGTCACCGAACAGGCTCAGGCGGAGATGGGCTGCAAGCCCTATTCGAATTTCAATCTCGTCGGGGCGGCGCAGGTGGGCAAGTCCAGCCTGACGGGAATGCGCTTGCTGCACCGGCTGCGCGGGCACCTGCCCGTCTGGCCGGTCGATCTGGATCCGGGACACGGCTCACTGGTCGTCGAAATCTACACCAGCCTCGCTGCGTTGGAATCCGGGCGCAGCGCGGCAAAGGCCAAGATGCGCAGCTTCGAAGACCTCAATGCCGCGCTGGCCGGGCTCGGCAGCCCGCCCGTGGCCGGACAGGGCGCGATCGAGGACCATTCGTCCGACGCGCTGCTCACCGCCGCATGGCTTCGCCGCGTCGCAAGCGATCGGGCGCGCTGGACGCCTGCGGGGCTGACGCGGGATATCGCCCGCACCGAAGGCTGGACCTTCGGCGCGCTCTAGTCCTCGGGAAGCGGTCCGCTGAAGACCGACCAGCCGGTCCGCTGGGCAATCTCGGCAAGCGCCCGCGCGCCCAGCAGGCTGGTGCCCGCGCGGTTCAGCCCGGGCGACCACACGGCAATCGCGGCGCGGCCCGGGACGCTGGCGAGAATCCCGCCGCCAACCCCCGATTTGCCCGGGAAGCCGACCTCGAAAGCGAATTGCCCCGAATTGTCGTAATGGCCGCACAGCAGCATCAGCGCATTGATGCGGCGCGCCCGGCTGGCCGAACACATCCGCTGGCCGGTCACCGGGTCGCTGCCATCGAAGGCGAGAAATAACGCGCTTTCGGCCAGCTGGCGGCAGCTCATCGACAGGGCGCACTGGCGGAAATAGACCGACAGCACCTCTTCCACCGGGTTCAGCAGGCGTCCGAAATCGGCGAGGAACCACGCCAGCGCGCGATTGCGTTCGCCCGCCTCGCTCTCGCTGCGCGCCACGTCCTCATCAAACGTGATCGCCGGGTTGCGGCCCATGCGGCGCAGCCGATCGAGCAGGTCGCGCACCGCTGCGTCGACGCCGCGGTTGCCGATGAACCGGTCCGTCGTCACGATGGCGCCCGAATTGATGAAGGGGTTGCGCGGAATGCCCTTTTCCTTCTCGAGCTGGACGATCGAATTGAAGGCATCGCCCGACGGTTCGCGGCCGACCGCGTCCCATAGCGCCGATCCTTCGCGCTCGAGCGCGAGCGCCAGTGCGAAGACCTTTGAAATCGACTGGATCGAGAAGGCTTCGTCGACATCGCCTGCGGCAGCCACGCGCCCGTCGGGCGTAGCGATGGCTATGCCGAACTTGCGCGGATCGACCGCCGCCAGCGCGGGGATATAGCGTGCAGGATTGCCGCTGCCGCGATCATCGGCCAGCGCATTCCATGTCTCGGTAACGATTGTCTGCAGGTCCATCGCGGTGCCGATAGGCGCGGCCGGCGCCAGGGGCAAACATTGCTGGCGGTGATGGGCGCAGGCGCGAGCGCAAGGCGGTGCCTGCCAATACGAACGAAGGCGCGCCGTTCACCGGGGAACGGCGCGCCTCGCGGGATCATCTTGGCGGAAACTAGTTCGAATTGTCGTCGCTGGGAATGGGTTGCACGACCGGCAGCGACGAACGCGTTTCGTCGACCGGCGCTACGGGGATCTGCGCCCCTGTATCGGGATCGACGACCTTGGTTTCCTGCAGCGGCGTGGCGGTCAGCGTCGCGGGATCCGAACCCGGCTGCGGCGCCTGGTAGCCATAGGCGTTCTTGACCGCGACGTATCCCGGCTGGGAAGAACCATAGCGATCGCCGTAGCGCGCATCCCATGCCGCCGATTCCCGCTGGTATTCCTCATAGGCCACGAAGAACCGCTCGAACGGGCCTTCGAACGTCTGGAAGTTGGCCAGCGCAAAGGCGATCGGATCGATCTGTTCGGCCGCCAGATACTGTTGCGACACGCCCAGTGCGGTGCGGCAGAAATCCGCCCGTGCGGGCGGCAGCGCGAAATAGTTGTAGACCATCGTCATCTGGCTTTCGCGCGCCTGGATACCGGCGCGGCGGGCGCCGTGTTCCTGCCGGTATTCGGCATCGATCCGATCGTTCACGCGCTTGAGCGGGCGCGCATGGTCCGAGATATAGCTGCTGTAGGCGTCGAGGATCGGCTGGTACTGCGGATCGAGACAGTTGAGCGCCGCGACATTCCAGGCCGAACGGAAGTGCCACACCTTCTCGTCGTCCGAAATTCCCAGGTGCACCGTCTCGCGCTGACCGAGCGAGTTCACGCGGGGGATGGTCATCACATAGGACGCCTGGCCCGGGGGCTGCGGACGGATCGGGACCGCTTCCACCACCGGCGGGGGCGGGGGCGGCGGCGGCGGCGGGGTGGCGCAGGCGCCCAGGACGGCGATGCCGGCAGCCACGGCCGCCATGCGAATGGTGATGTTCGAACCGCGGTTCATGACGCGTGACCCTCCTCGGAAAATAAGGCGATCATCCTGCCTCGTCATCGGTTGACGGGGGATGAAGAAAAACTGCCTAGCGTTTGGCAATGGCAAAGAAAATGCCCGGGGCGCTGGTTACGCCCCGGGCACGTTCAAACGATTCCTGTTTGCGACGAATGGTTTATTCGCGGCTGCCCATGAAGCGTAGCAGGAACAGGAACATGTTGATGAAGTCGAGATACAGGCTCAGCGCGCCCATGATCACGGCCTTGCCGGCAAATTCGGTACCGCGCAGGTACTGATATTCGCGCTTCAGGCGCTGCGTGTCATAGGCGGTAAGGCCGGCGAAGATCAGCACGCCGATGAAGCTCACGGCGAGCGTCAGCGTGCTCGACTGCAGGAAAATGTTGATCACGCTGGCAATGATCAGACCGATCACGCCCATGACCAGGAATGTCCCCATGCCCTGCAGGTTCTTCTTGGTGGTGTAGCCGAACAGGCTGAGACCGGCGAAGGCGCCTGCCGTGGCGAAGAAGGTCGCGGCGATGCTTTCGCCCGTATAGACGAGGAAGATCGTCGACAGCGACAGGCCCATCACCGTGGCGAAGGCCCAGAACATCAGCTGCAGCGTAGCCTGGCTGAACTTGTTCACGCCGAAGCTCATCGCGAAGACGAAGCCCAGCGGCGCCAGCGCGACGATCCACATCAGCGGACCGCTGGCGAAGGTCAGCGCCAAGCCGCTGCGCGCGGTCAGCATGGCGACCAGTCCGGTCAGCAACACGCCCGAAGCCATATAATTGTAAATCTTGAGCATGTGGGCGCGCAGGCCCGCATCGAAGGTTTCCTGCCTGGCAACGGCGTCGCCAGCGCGCGGCACCGAGCCGAAGCCCTGCCTCTGGTCGGTGTCGTTCCAATTGGCCATGTGTCTGCAACTCCTTTTGGCGGCGCGGTGATACGCGCTGCTCCTGGGAGGAATATCGGCACTTTGGCGCGCGATTTCAAGCGAAACCGGAATTCGCACGGCTAATTCGGATTAACCCCGAACCCCAGCGCCTTACGCCTCCCCGGCGGCATCCACCATTGCCGCTTCGAGCGCTTCAGCCGGCGTGCGCCCGCCCCACAGCACGAACTGGAACGCCGGGTAGAACCGGTCGCATTCCTCGACCGCGATTTCGACCAGGGCCTGCGCCTGGTCGAGACTGAGCATGCCGTCGTCGCCCAGCATCGTGCCATTGCGGTAGAGCAGCACGCCGCCATTCGACCAGATGTCGAAATGGCCGAGCCACATCTGCTCGTTCACCAGGCTGACCAGCTCCTGCGCCTGCGTGCGCTTGTCCTTGCCGATGCGGATGTCGGGCAGGCAGAGGATTTGGAGGACGAGGTCCTCGGGGCGCCAGATGCCGCGCAGCTGGTAATTGGTCCAGCTTCCCTGGATCTCGCCGCACAGCTCGTTCGCCGTCGTTTCGCACGGCCAGCCGCGCGCCCGGAACAGCGCAGCCAGCATGTCGAGCGGCGCTGCGTCCTGATCCGTCTCGTAGCGCTCTTCCGCTGCCCTCATCGAAGCTGTCCCGTGGCCGTCATGGGTACGGAATGCAGAACCGGGACCCGGCTTGGCAATCCGCGCAGCGATCCACGCTGGGGAGAACCGTTAACGCCTGTGCAAAGCCTGTGAACAAGCCGGCACGACGCGTTAACCATGCGGGTTTGTCACAGCGAACCTCTGGACTGCTTCACAAGTTGCCATGGCGGCGCCGAGGTCACGCAAGTTTTTTCTGGCAATGGGCTCGGACCGGTTAGGTCGCTTGGCGGGACCCCAGATTCTTCGTATGGAAGCCGCATGATCCAATCCGTCTTACGTGCCAGCTTGGCTTCCGCTGCGACTTTGATGCTTACCGCTTGCTCTGCTGCGACCAATGTGGAGGAGCAGCAGCCTTCGCAGGCCGAGTTTAGTGCCGAGGACAAACGAGTGGCCCAAGCGCTATCGATCGGTCGCAACGTCGAGCGCGCTGACGCGACGCCCCAATACGAAGCCATGCTCTGCAACCTCGCACTGGAAGCAATTGGTGAGCGGTTGGAGAACACCGATCTGTTAACGTCAGAGCAAATCGAGGTCTTCGAAAAGGCAAAAGCCATTTACCAGAACCGTGCTGGTGTGGGCCTGACGACCGAAGAGCGCGAAAAGACACGAAGCGACGTCGAAGCAGCCTATCCCGAAACAAAAGACCGCGCACGGTTCGCGATGGGATGTCTACGAGATCTTGTATGAATGACCTCAATTCTGATCGTACTGCGACGAACGGATCTAGCGAAGCAGCCTATTGAGGCCCTGCTGTCGGTCGCTGCTTTACCGTTTGTGCGCGACGCTCCGCACGCTCGAACGGTGCTGTGGCATTGGCCGTGGGGTCGTAGTTGCGATCGATCCGGTTCCGAATACGGTTCTGCACGCGGTTTTCGACGCGATTGTTGATACGCCCCAGAGGCGAAACTGCCTCCGGCGTACCACGCCGGATTTGCCGCTGGCCCACCTCACCTACACCAGTATCCGCTGTCCGACCGGTGTCGCCAAGACCATCGTTTTGGTTCTGCGCGGGTTCCTCGGTTTGACGCACATTCGGATCGATGGGCACATTTTGTGCCGCTAAGGGTACGCTCAGCGCCGAAATCGTGAATGCCATGATCTGCTTGGCGGAAGTCAAGTGGTTCACGGTTGGCTCCCCTCCGGCAACTGCGCCGGCACCAGTTGCGCCTGTAAAATTTGTCCGGTCACACCCATGATGTCGTCTGACGCACGGGCAACCAAAGACAAGGTTTGGGCGTCACAGTCTTGCGCAACCGTAAATTGCCCAGCAAAACGGCCACCTCTCTCGTCCGAGTTGGGCATTGAGAAACGCCCCATCTCGCGGCCGTCGGAACAGGTAAGTACCCAATAAGGCCGTGATGTTCGGGGTTGGTCCAAACCGCTGCTGCGGCCCACCAGACGATATTTACCGGCAGGCAACAACTGAGTTTGACTTACCAGCTGGCCGCCCGTGCTAGGTGGAACCGCAAAATCGAGGAGGCCGTCCTTCCCGTTGCGCAAGATTGCAGCCCCAAGCCGGGCGTCGTGACCCACTCTCCAGTCAAACGCCGCTCTATCATTTGCTTGCATGGCAAAGCCGGGATCGCGAGACCGATTGCGTTGCGCCTGAGGGCGAAAGCTTTTGTAATAGGCCCAGGCATTCTCGAATTTATTCTGCGACACCAAGACATTGACAAGAGCGGAGCCCAGGTCATCACCCACTTCTAAACCGACCTTCCGTCCTTCGCGGAACAAAGCAACGGCACCTTCCGGCTCAACTCCACTGGTCGCCGCATAGGCAAGGAAGCTGTCACCCCAGACCGGGTCATCTGCCAAGATCGTCAGCAGGTCCGCGCGAATTCGGGGCTCGGACAACGCCGCTGCAAGCGTGGGGTACAAATCTCTTGCCGCGCTGTTCGATGTACGTAATGCGATGTCGTAATTGCGAAGTGCATCGGCCACGTCGCCTCGATCAACAGCCTTTTCGATCGCCCATATGCGTGGCCGCAGTTCGCGCCGGGATAGTGCGGTAGAATACGAAAATATGCGATCCGCACGTGCGACTTCGCCACGCAGTTGTGCCTGAAACCCCAACACTGTTAATGCTTCTACCGCGGTCGGATCGGCTAGCAGAGCGCGGCGTGCAAGGTCAGCAGGCTTTGAGTTTGCCTCCATAGTGGGGGCGATCGTGAAAGCTTCCTGCGCGTATTTGGCAGCAATAACTCCGTTACCGGGCGCTATCGCATAGGCGGTCGCTGGGTCCACTTTGGCGATGGCACTGGCCAGACTATGGGCTGTACTGAAATAGCCCAAGACAAGAGCGCCGAACGCCAAGCCAATGCAGAATCGACCATTCGCGTCTCGAACGCCGAGCAATTTCGGACTTCAGCCCCCGCTTCCGCCTTCGCCGGCCCATCAGGCTGTCTCGGTCTCCACGTCGCGCCCGTAGCCATACCCATACTCATAGCCATAACCATAGTGAGCCTTGCGAGCCTCGAACTTGGTCAGCACGGCGCCGCAAATCCGTGTCCGCACCGCAGCGAGGCGGCTGAGAGCGGTCTTCACTTGGCTCGAACGTATCCCGTGCGATTCCACCGCATAGATGACGCCGTCAACATGGCCGGCGATGAGCGGAGCGTCCGCAAGCCCCATCACAGGCGGGGAATCGACAACCACATGATCGTAGTTTTCATGAAGACGATCAATCAACTGGCGCATCCGGGTGCCGGTCAACAACTCTGCTGCGTTCGGCGGGATCGGGCCAGCGCTCATCGCATCCAGATTAAGGTCATCCATGTGGAAAATGGATGGCTCGTAGTTGTCGTCGCCAGCCAGGAAGTTGCTCACCCCATGATCGTGGCCCACGTTGCCCAAATGGTGGACCGAAGGCGAACGCATGTCCCCATCTATCAGGATGACGCGCTTCCCAGACCGCGCCAACATGGTCGCGAGAGCCAGCGAGGTGGTCGATTTGCCTTCGGCCGGCCGCGTAGAAGTCACCGAGAACGAGCGGGGAACTCCGCGTTCGGTCGTGAAAGCCAAATTGGTCTGGACAGCAATGTATGCGTCGACCAGTTCCGATTTGCGATCAAGCAAAGCATCGCGGGGCGTTCCACCATCGTCGACTTTGGGTACTGAGCCGAGCAATGGAAGGCCCAACCGGTGCTCTACCTCGGATGGATCCGCGATTGCTTCGTCCAGCTGTTCCAGAGCGAAGGCCAGGGCTGCACCAAGGCCGAAACCTGCCAGGATTGAAATTGCGAGATTGAGGAGCAATTGCGGACTGGACGGAAATTCGGGCACGGCAGCGGTATCGACGATGGCGACGTTGTTCACGCCAACCCCCGCCGCAACGCCTATTTCTTTGAACCGCTGCAACAAGCCATCATACAGCGCTCGGTTAGTGTCGACCTCCTGCTGGAAAATGTTATACTGGATAGAACGCCGGCGGAGGTCGAGGTAGTCACTTTTCAGTGCGCTGACACGCTGCTGCAGCGCTTGTTCCCTAGCCAGAGCCTGACGATACTCTGCCTGCACTGAAGCCGAAACGCGAGATTCTTCGCGCTCAATAGCACGGCTAAGCTCGCCTATGCGCGACTGAAGCGACTGGGCTTGAGGGTAGCCAGGCTCAAACCGTACCATCAGCTCCTGATATTCAGATTCGAGTTCCGCGCGCTTCTGTCGCAAATTGTTAATGGCGTAGTTGCTCAAGGCTTCAGCGGAACTGCCGCTTCCGCCGGCCTGGCGGAATCGAGCCTCTGCAGCAATTCGATCCGCGGTGGCCTCGTTCAATGCTGAATTGAGTGCAGCCAAGTTGTCAACCACGATCGAGCGTTCCTGAGTGGTCGAACCATCCCCTACGGCCTGCGATGGCAAATTAATGATTTCTTGATTGGACGCGTATGTGACGAGCTGGCGCTGGGATTCGTCGAGCCTGTCCTTGTACTCCGCCAACTGGCGCTGAAGCGCAGTGCGACCGTATGATGTTGACTGAACCTTGCGCTCAAGGTTTATCTCGATGAAATTCTCTGCCCATGCGTTCGCAACCTGAGCAGAGAATTGAGCGTCTGGACTCGTGAAGCTGATATCGACGAGGCGAGACAGCCGAGTGGGCTCAATGCCGACCTGGTCGAGCAGAATTTTAGCCGCTTCGCGTTGCCGCTCTGCGCGACCTTCAGCACGATATCGGCCATTGGAAATTTCGAATGCCGGATCATCGGCCCCATCAGATCGGAACATTTCGAAAAATTCGGGGCGGTCGACTACCCCCAGTTCAGCCGCCACGCGCTCTGCCAGCGAACGCGCCCGCAACAACCCATATTGCGTTTGGTAGAATTCCTGATCGGCAACACTCGTCTCGCGCTCTACCCCCTCAATATTCGTAACTTGATCGGCTTCACGCGAAATCTCGATAGTCGATACGGCCGTGTATTGCGGGGTCATGAGCAGTGTAACAACCACACCCAACAAAACAGAACCCAAAATCGCGCCGGCGATTACCCAGCGCCATCGCCGAGCGACACGAAGGTAGTGCTCCAAAATCGAAGGCCCGCTATTAACTGTCCCTCCGAAGTTAGGTTCACGAGGGGCATCGACCTGCTGCCTGCGGTCGGGATGGGAAGAAAGAATATTCATTGGTCCGATCTATCTTTGCAGGACAGCAACTATCGGCGCGGCAAGCAGCGGCGCCAAGCTGATGAAATCGCGGAACAGGCGCCGCTGAGGGCTGTCACCAACCACTACGAGATCATTGGCGTAGATCGGCGGATCATCGTAGAGGCCACGGCGGATCGCCTCGATATTATACAAACCTGCGATGCGCTGCCCCTGCACCGTGCGCAAGACGACGACATCATCCTCATCCGCAAATTCGGACAGGCCGCGAGCAGACGCAACCGCTCGCAACAAGGTCATTTGGTTGGTCACGGGGTAGAGCCCAGGCTCGACCACCTGACCATCGATGGTAACGACCTGACTAACCGAACTAACAATGTTCACCGTAACGTTCGGATTGCGTACGTAGCGACCCGACAATTGCTGCTCGATATCGAGAGCCAACTCGGCAGCGGTTTTCCCGCCTGCATCTATGGCGCCGATCAGCGGCATCGCGATACGACCGCCTGCGTCGACCTGCATTTCGCGACTGAGTTCAGGAACGCCGTAAACACTGACCGATATCGTATCGAGCGGTCCGACCAGCGCCAGGCGGTCCTCAGCGACAAGGTCACCGCGACCGGGTGTAGGCATCTCCGTCCGCCCTTCGAACACGGTGAGCTCTGGGGTAGAATGTATTGGCACCCGACCTGCGCATCCAACGAGAGCGAGCGCAGCCGCCGACAAAGCGAAATATTGACGCATGGGAATAAGTTCCGTGGTATGTTATTTGATGAGCTATAGATGGGGAGGACCATACCGTAAAGGTCTTGAGCCACCTTCGATGCTAAGCCTTAACAAACGCTAATTACCTAATGGTTCCTCGAGCCGATAGCGGGATTCTGATCCGCTTCTCGCACACGCCGAACGCCGCAGAAAACCGTGGGTTTCTGATTGCGTGAAATCCTATGTAGCCCGCTATGTGGGAAGGTCAATGTTGCGGCAGCTCAACACCCCGAAGCCCCGTTGAAATCCTTGTGAGAATTTTTGCGGTGTGCGAGCGTCGTCATAAAATCGCTGCGACACCACCTATCCGCGATCAATGACCATACCATCGAGCTCTATCGCTCTGATGCCAGAGGACATCAGCAGGCGGTTATCTCGGAAATCTCGGGATGTGGGATCAGCCGTGACAGTCAGCAAATTAGCTCTGCTTACCTTCCGTCTGTGAGGGATTTGCAGCTGCAGGGGGAACTGCAGCTGTGCGTTCTCGCCGGCAGGGCGCTCTCCGCGACCCACATTAAACGAGCGCGTTGAATGACACCCCAGCTGCCAAAGCTACTCTGTCTCGAAACTTAGCAGCTCAAAGCTGGCCGGAGCGGTGGCGAATACTCCATGCCCGCGTGCGGCGGCAGAGCCGAACACCAAGCCGACTTGTCCTGCCTGAGCAAGCGACTCTCTGAAGGCCCTTGGGTTCTCGTTTGCCCGTTGACCTAGGACTGATATCCATCCGAGGTTGTCGAGTTCGATTACCATGCGGCGCACGCCCGGGGTGATTTCGTGCACATGCTCATTAGGCGAATACCAGCGATAGTGCTCGTAACGCCCCCTTGCGTTCCAGCTATCTCCCCGCCGCTGTATGACGAGTGAGACAGTCCCAGCAAGTTGCGGGTGCTCTTGGTGAACGAACCGGGTCCGGCGGTCGGCGGTAACGCGATAATCGACGACGATTCTCGACTTATCTGCCAGAGAACCCGGGTCAAACGAGACGTAATGGACATGTCCGGAAGAGCGGCTCGGATAGGGAAAATCAAACGCCCATCCACTTCGTGTGGGCTCTGGCTGTAACGGCATGTTGACCGAATAGTTCTTACCGCGGATGATCGGGCCGATCGTCCACTCATTCGCCCATGGTGTAGCCAAGGCTGCTAACCCGGCGAGGGCGAGGAGCGTTCCGATCAAAAAGGCCTTTGTCTTTCTCACCTCACAGCCTTACGAAACGCTTCCTCTGCCGTTGCTGAACGAGCATGTCATACGCCGGAAAGGGTTTATTCGCCGAACCCGTTCCAGGCTCTTTTTGCGCACAACCCTGATGAAGCGAATGATTGACGCGAGCACTACAATTCCGCTGCAGGCCTCTCCCGCTAATGGGATTGCCTCAAAGGCCTTTTATCGACGCCGCCCTCAGTGCCCCCCGCTCGCCCCGCGCTCGAGCCCCGAGAGCGCCAATTGCTCGTCGATCTGCGCGAGCAGGCGGTCGAGGCCCTCCTGGCCGTCGCTTTCCGCGCGCGCCACAAGAACGTCCTGCGGGTTCGAGGCGCGCAGCAGCCACCAGCCGTCGGCGCTGGTCACCTGCACGCCATCGGTGGAATCGACCTCGGCTGGGCTGTTCGCGAGCCGCGCCTTGGACCCCGTCAATGGCGGCGAACTTGCGGCTCTCATCGACCTGGAAGCGCATTTCGGGGGTGTTGATCATGGCCGGCATCGCACCGCGCAATTGCGTCATCGAGCGCCCCAGCCGCGCGCTGGCGGCAATCAGCCTGACCCCGGCGTAAAGCGCATCGTCATAGCCGTAATAATCGTCGGCGAAGAACACATGGCCGCTCATCTCACCCGCCAGCGGGCTGCCGAACTCCTTCATCTTGGACTTGATCAGCGAGTGGCCGGTCTTCCACATCAACGGCACGCCGCCGTATTGCGCGATGCGTTCGAAGAGCGCACGACTGGCTTTGACATTGGCAATCACGGTGACGCCCTTATGACGCGACAGAGCATCCTCGGCGTAGATCATCAGCAGCTGGTCGCCCCAGATGACCCGGCCCTCGCCGTCGATCGCGCCGATCCTGTCGCCGGGGCCATCGAAGGCAATCCCGAAATCGAGCCGCTTCTCGGCGACCAGCGCGCGCAGATCCTCTAGATTGGCCTCCACCGTGGGGTCGGGATGGTGGTTGGGAAAATTGCCGTCGACCTCGGTGTAGAGCAGCGCGCTCATTTTGTGGGCATATGAACTGAAAACCTCGGCAAGAGCTGCGGCCCTGCCAGTGCAGTCGCGCTGCCGAAGAATACGTGGGGTGTAAAGTTGAGACCAGATCGCCCGAGCAATATCGTGGGTTCTCTAGCTCGAATGATCTCACAATTTATGCCGCAATCGAAGTACTGATTACGGTAGGCCCCGCCTTGATCGCCCGACGACCTTTGGCCACCCGCCTTAGCTTATGGCCAAACGATGAGCCTAGCCCTCGTTCGTTCGCGTCCGCGATACGATCGTCCTCGATACGGGAATGATCGATGCACCGCCTCCTGGCAGTGCACGACACCAGCGAGGCTAGAACCCACGGGTTCGTCACGCAGCGCTCGGTCCGACAACGGAATTGGCTTCAACGCGTGCTTTCCGACCGCAGATATATTCACATACGACCCAGCAACGAGGCCTTTCCCAAAGAGCACCTGCATGCCACTGGGCCTTAGAATACCAGCAGCCTAACAAAGCGGTTCGGTTCGATCTGACCCCAGAACTCACGTGGTAACCAAAAAATACCTCTCGTCCAATTACGGCCCCGCTAAGGCCTCAGGAAAACAAAAGCATCCAAGATCCTGACCACTAACACCCCTCTCAATTGAACCGGAAGCTTCCCTAGAAAGCCCCCGGACCTACCGAGATTTAGACGTTGTGGTAGCTGCGCGTGCTACAATATCGCGCCCGATGCTAAACCAACCGTCCCAGCCTCAAATTCAAAACGCTTTACAACGCCTCTCGAGAATGCCGTAATCACTATTGTTCGGCCGCTGCAGGGCTGATACGGCGCATCGCCACCCGACGAACAGGCCAGAGTTTATCATCGTTCATGCCCCCTCAAATCTCCTTTTATGCTCACAATCGGAATTGGTCGCGCTCACTCATTGTGCAGACAATCCTCTGCGTGACTTTTGGAGCCCTCGCCCCCTCGGCCCTCTATTTTCTCGGGGATTTGCACCAACTGTTTGGAAATAGACCTGCCCTTATCACCTTATTAGCTTCAGCGATATCCATTGCCGGTGGCATTGTATTCACAAGTAAAGTTAATCAGTACCCGGGCGTACGACAGTTAGGCTCTGTTGTACCTGGTTTCTGCTTCGCCTATGGCATCGTAGCGCTGATAATTCTAGCGGCTAGATTAGAATATTCAGTGTCCCTTCTATTAATAAATTTACTCTGCTCTTCTGCAGTTTATGTGTTGTTAGTGGTGCATGCGGTTCGCGCGGACAAGAGCCGCTATTATACCGTACCCGGAGGCAAAGTCACTCGGTTGAAGGAATTTGGGATCGCATCCACCCCCTTATCTGAGCCAGCACTTCCTGCGACTGAACGTTCAATCATAGTCGCCGATTTGCATCGAGATATGGAGCATTATTGGGAGCGCATGCTTGCGGAAGCTGCGATTCGAGGAATCCCCGTATTTCATTATAAACAACTTTATGAAGCCGCGACAGGCAAGGTTCGGATTGAACACCTTTCCGAAAATAGCTTCGGAGCGCTAATTCCGAATATGTCTTACATTCGGATGAAGCGGGTAGTCGATACTTGCATTGCCATCCTAGCCGTTCCCTTTTTAATTATACCTTTTCTTGTCGTTTCGGTATTGATCAAGATAGACTCTCCAGGCCCTGTCCTGTTTTTTCAAGAGCGCTTTGGCTATAAAGGCAAGATATTCCGCGTGGTAAAATTTCGTACGATGATGTCGAGTACAGACATAACGATAACAAGCGAAGATCTACGACTTAGCTCTATGACTAGCGAGAACGATCCCCGTATAACTCGTGTTGGATCGTTTCTCCGGCGAACTCGGATAGATGAGCTTCCACAAATATTTAATATTATTGCTGGCCAAATGAGCTGGATCGGTCCCAGGCCTGAGGCACTGAATCTATCGAGATGGTACGAACGGGAGATCCCTTTCTATTCCTATCGCCACATAGTTCGGCCTGGTGTAACGGGATGGGCGCAAGTCAACCAGGGCCACGTAACCGATCTTGTTGAGATTGGAGAAAAGCTACAGTACGACTTTTATTATATCAAATACTTTTCTGGCTGGCTGGACGTATTGATCTTTCTTCGCACTTTTAAGGTAGTGTTTATGGGCATTGGCGCAAAATAATGGCCCGCATGGCGACGTTGAAGAAATTCTTCCGACCGAGCTTAGAATTATCAGGTTGCCTCCCGTCAATCAGCCGTTTCTTCAGTAATATCCTACGTTGCCCCTCAGTTTACTGATTTGAAAGTTTCCCCGCTGGGTTATCAACCTTAGGCTTATTTTGACATATAACCAGATCTTCGCGTCACTAGAGTCCTCCGGCAGGAATCCCTCAAGATGTGCTCAAAGGTTGACGCGTATTTTGCGCGAAAGTCGGCCTGTGATTTTATTGTCATATAATTCTATCTCGCGACGTTATATCTGAGGCGAAACCTACCAAAGAGTCTATAATCCGTTGACCACCTTAGTAGATCGCCAGTGAAATACGGCTGAATGATAATTCTGAGGGCCACTAAACCCATCTCCCGAAAGTAAATTTTACTTTTGACTGCGGCTGCGAAAATAGTGGGGTTAGATTGCTCGTCGGGCTCTTGCTTTGGTCCGGTTTTCGTAGAGTTCGTGTGCCCTACGTGTGTCGAGTGCGAGAAATAGGACAGTCTGCTTGGACGTTCACTAGAAAACTCAGGTATAAGACGGATAGTATTTATAGACTTACCGATCTGACGGTGCGACCATTAATGCGCGTCGGATTTTTTTGAGTCTTATTTAGCCTCATACTTGAAGCCTTTGTACTTTACTCTCACCCTACCGGCGGCATCACTCTTCCGGGTTATACGGCAACTATTTTGACCGTCACCTTCTTTGGCGCCTTTAATTGCCTCGGGTTAGGGGTCATCGGCAACTATGTCTGGCGAGCGTTCGAGAATACAAAGGGAAGACCAAATTTCATTGTCAGTTCTTCGATCGATTACCCGAAATGCCTGGATTATGATTTTTGCTAATCTTTGCGTTTTTCCAAGCGACGATTAGGCGCGAACTTGCCGCCTCGGTGTAACGTAACCCCGCCTCGTCCATAGGTTAGGGCACCAGAGTCCGGCTAGCTTGGGATTTCTCCTAGTGCTGACGCAGCATCAGGCTTTATCCTCGGGGTCATCGACTTGCAGAGTACGCCACCGAAAATGGGAGAGCGGCCTCGGCGCGTAGCGATCCACCTGCAACAACGTTCGGCGTTGTGCTTGCAACACGGCACCTGCTCCTCTCGGCGTTGGTTGATAATATTTATTACCAGCGTATCCGAGCTCTGAAGGACGGCGAGCTTCATCATGGTTGTCCCTCTCGTCGAGGCACCGACGGACCCGCGATCTGTTGAAAGGGCCCGCTCTCAACGAACAGACTCGGCGGCGCTTCGACGTTTCGCTTGTGCCGTTCGCCATCATCGGCGCAGGATAGGGCTGGCAGAGAAATCGAGCATCTTTTGGCAGTCGTCCGGCCACCGCGCCCAATTTTTGCCCTGCAGTACCACCGGCATGCGTAATAAGCGTTCGGGACATGTTCACAAGCCTCTGCGTTTCTCGTCCTCGGTCTCGGCGAATTGTGTCTCCGTAATGAGGCATCGCCTCTCGGCGACGTTATAGCGCCACATGAGGCTTTCGAGTTTTTCGGCGCGCGTGAGCTTAGAACTGAGCGGCTCGCCGGTTTTCGTGGTTTCAGGGTGCGAGAGGAGCCAGACCATGCTGCGCGCCTCACTGTCGGCCCCGACCAAGCCAGCATAGCATGGGTAGACCTCGCTGCCAAAATTGCCCGGGCGGCCCGCGATCGGACCAAACAGGCGCGCCACCTTGGCGGGTTCCCCCGCCGCTACGCGAAGACTTCATCCGGCAACACGGTTTCTTCAGGCCGGATGGACTCGACAACGATGTAACGAGGTAAATGCGCTCCCCAGCATCAGAGTCCTTCATAGTCGCTAAGCCTGAGATCCGTGGGTGATTGACCCCGCGCCGCCCGGGATGATGAATGTCCACGGCTAAGACGACATGGTCGAGAGTCGTCGATAAGTACGACGGTATCGTCTCTTTCGGAAGGCGCTGACCGTTCTGGATCGATGGCACCCCGGCCCGTCAATCCGTGTTCGCCATATCTCCTTCGTAAACGATCTTGTCGGTTTTCCGCTTTGCCCCAAGATGGCGCGCGGCGTTGCGGGCGGCATTGTCCGGCACACCGAGGGCGCGGCGGGCCTTTTGCTCTGGCCGCCCTGCAAATGACGTGACATGGTAAAAGTCATCACCCGTGGGTGATAGTTCAGAGAAGTAGTAGTTCGATACGCAGCAGCGCGGGCCCTCCCCGCTGGGCTAACCGAATGCCAGGACCGTGGGTTCGTTTCAATCAGGACCAGACGGTTGAAGGTGGAAGGTATCGTAACCGGCTCGCTGACGCTGTCGTCCCAGAGATCCAAATTACCACCGGCTTTCTCAGCCCAATCCGGAGTGACATAATAGAGCAGGTTCAGCCGACGATATTTCGTCCGGGTTCCTCGTGATTGTTATCGATATGTGGGTGAGGAACTCGTCCTTAAACATCATCGATAGCCCCCCAGCATAGAGGCTCGTTTCGGGCTTAAGTTGTTCCATCCCGGTTAGCTCACCGATCTTTTGCACTAGCGCCGGGGCCTGCATCGCGAACGTAATGTCGCCGAGAACGCGAGGAAGAGAGTCAAAGTCGCTCGAAGTTCGCTTGTGCTCGCAGAAGCTGGCGCGGCTATAAAAACCCTCAGCGTTTTGGGGGAATGCGGCACATATTTCGTCCGCTGTCGGGGTAGGCAAAAGATTGTCGATGGCACAGAAGCGCGTCTCTGTTCCAGGAACGACAGCATTCCAATCGCGAGAAATATCCTCGGCGTCGGCTTCAAGCTTCGCGAGTATCGCTGCGACCATCTCGTTCTTATTTATAGAGCACCCCTCTTCATTGAGTCACGTATATGGGCTTCAGAGTTGAATGCAAGGTGGCGAACAACTGTGCTGACGAGCAGGGATCAATTCACAGCAAGAGTGCCATGAGCTGCCGAGGGCGATCCAGTGTTCCGCGCGGTTGCGGGGCTGCAGCCGGAAGAAAGGGCTGGAATGGATTATACGAAATGCAGTCGGCCGTTGTCAGCGTCACCATCGCAAGAGGAATTGGGTTGAGCAACCATAGATATGAGACGCGGCGCGGCCCGGGCGAGCTACGAAGAGCTGGCCGTGGTCCTCGATAAACACGGGCAAGTCGGCCCAATGAGAAGCGAGTAGGAGTGCCTTGCTCTGCAATGATAAACAAGCGCCCCTTTGCCCTTAACCGAATGGGCTTCCAACATGGGTTACTCTTGGAATGGTCGCTTGAGGTAATGGCAAGACATTGCTGATTTTTCGATAGCTAGGGGGAGGTGAAGCCGCGACGTCAGCGCGCGAGTTGAGATCGAGCCCCATTTCAATCGTAGCCCCCCCCCCCCAACTAGGCGTTAAATTTCAGCGATTGTCGCCTTTTCCCCTCACGCTTTTGCGCGGGAATTGCGACGACCACCGACCCGCATCTCTGCTCCATAAGGCCCATGCCTTTCGCACCTGCAAAAATTATTACAGGTTTGTCTCTGCTCGCTTTGGCTCGCTACGGAACCAAGTAGGTCTCGCTGGCTCTACGACGGGGCACATTGCCTCATTTCTGCTCCCAAATTTTGGCGCGGCCTTGTTGAAGCTTAGGGCTGATGGGCCAGCGGCCAGACAGGAAATAGGCTTTCCTAAGCTAATCAGCGTCAAAATGTCATTCACAACGTTCGGTGTTCGATCTCGAGATGAGCGATAAATACCCAGCCCATCAACGCGATCTTTAGGCTGCGCGGATGGCACTGCGTGACTAAGTTCACTAACGTGTCCATGTGTTGCATACCTGCGAACTTCCGGCTAGCTACTGCCTCCCGGAAGAGAGGCGGGTGGGGCCATTTCTAAAAAGCGCTCAATGAGCGCATATTGAGAGTTTGTTGGAGAAAATTTTTTGGATCGCCCCTTCATTCACCCTACCTCTGATGTGCTAAGCTCCAGCATTGGATTTGAGACAAAGATTTGGCAATTCTGTGTCGTTCTAGGCGAAGCAGTTATCGGTAATAATTGTAATGTTTGTTCGCATTGTTTTATCGAAAACGATGTGGTTATTGGTGATGACGTGACTATTAAATGCGGCGTCCAACTATGGGATGGTGTCACGCTCGAGAGTGGCGTGTTCGTTGGCCCAAACGCCTCGTTCACAAATGATCGAATGCCTAAGTCTAAACAGTTTCTAGAAACGTTTGAGCGCATAATTGTCCGTGAAGGCGCCTCTATTGGCGCTAACGCAACTATTCTTCCTGGGGTGACGATAGGGCGGCATGCGATGGTTGGAGCTGGAGCCGTTGTTACGCGGCCAGTCTCGGACTACGCGATTGTAGCTGGCAACCCGGCAACAATAATAGGTTATACAAACACCAATGCTAAGTACAACGCCGCCCCTTTGAACGAAAAGCTCATAAGCGTCGATGGTTTTGAAAGTATTGTTCCGGGAGTGACTCTTAGGCAGATGAAGGTTGCAGCAGACCTCCGGGGGAAACTGAGCGTCGGGGAGTTTGGAGCAGATGTGCCTTTTCATCCTAAGAGATATTTTATTGTCTACGATGTTCCGAGTCGGGAAACCCGTGGCGAACACGCCCACAAAAAATGTCATCAATTCCTTATCTGTGTAAAAGGAAAGTGCGTCGCGGTCGCAGATGACGGCACCTCGCGCCAAGAATTTCTGCTCGATTCAAACAGTAAAGGGCTTTACATGCCGCCGATGGTTTGGGGAACGCAGTACCGGTATTCCTCAGACGCAGTACTCCTTGTATACGCCTCGGATGTTTACGACCCCGATGATTATATTAGAGATTATGCTGAATTCCTCGAAGCTTTGGACATATAGACATGGTCGCAGCTGTTCCATTTTTAAACCTTAAGTTGGGTGCTGCATCCCAGCGCGAGGAATTGCTGAACGCGGCTGAACGCGTAATTGACGCTGGCTGGTTTGTACTCGGCAAAGAGGTGGCTGCGTTCGAAAGCGAATTCGCATCTTATTGCTTAGCGCCACATTGTGTTGGAGTGGGTAATGGCCTGGATGCACTATCGCTTTCGCTGCGAGGTTTGGGCGTTGGCGCGGGAGATGAGGTTATTGTTCCAGCGAACACCTATATTGCCACTTGGCTAGCAGTGAGCCACGTGGGCGGGACGCCCGTGCCCGTTGAGCCTAGTCCTGAAACATATAATATCGATCCTACACGGATAGAGGAAGCCATAACCGAGAGAACGCGAGTGATCTTACCGGTACACCTCTATGGCCAGCCAGCTGACTTGGACCCAATAAAGCACATTGCTACCCAACATGGGTTGCATGTATTGGAGGATGGCGCGCAAGCGCACGGAGCACGTTATCGTGGCTCTCCGATAGGCGCAAATGGATCGTTAGTAGCGTGGAGCTTCTATCCTGGTAAAAATCTCGGCGCTCTTGGCGACGCTGGCGGTGTGACTACGCACGATGCCGATCTCGCCAATAACATTGCGATTCTACGGAACTACGGCTCGAGCATTAAGTACCACAACGACGTGATTGGGTTCAATAGCAGGCTCGACGAGCTTCAAGCAGCAATATTGTGTGTAAAGCTTCAGCACCTTGATGGCCAGAATGATCGTCGAAGAGAGATTGCATCAGCATACCTAAAGGCATTCGAAGATAGTAATATAGTTGGACCAACCGTTCCGGATTGGGCTGACCCAGTTTGGCACCTTTTCGTCATCCGTCACCACGATCGTGATCGCTTAGCTAATCAGTTGAGGGCGGAAGGAATCGCAACGATGATACATTACCCCGTACCCCCGCATCTCCAACCGGCCTATAAGGATGCTGGACTGAAGCCGGGCTCCTTTCCGATCTCTGAGAAATTGCATCGTGAGGTGTTGAGTTTGCCCATGGATCCTAGCATGTCGGACTTCGATGTTGAGCGCGTCATCGCAGCGACGCTGCGCTGCGCTTAGAAGAGCATCCTAGTGTCATTGCTAAAAACGAGCGCTCTGAACGGCATTGCCGTTGGGGTACGCATCGTCGTAGCTCTTTTCATAAATAAGATTTTAGCGGTTTACGTCGGACCGTCAGGTTATGCGATCGTCGGACAGTTCCAGAATGTACTTGCTATGGTAGCCGCTTTCGCAACAGGCTCCACCGGAAATGGCATTGTTAAACTTACGGCGGAATATGGAGAGAATCAGCACCGGCAACGGCGGCTTTGGCAAACTGCTGCAACGATAGTTTGCGCTACCACTTTAATCGGCGGGGTTATAATCTTTCTGCTTCGACAGCGACTTGCGGTTATTTTCCTTTACGATTCGGGGTATTCTAGTATCTTCGCCTGGGTCGCCATCTGTCTGCCGCTCATTGCGTTCAATGCCCTGCTTTTAGCCATTATGAACGGCCGAAAGGAAATCCGCCGTTACATAATTAGCAATATCGTTGGATCGATAATTTCGCTTGTACTCACTGGCCTCTTAGCTTGGCGCTTTGGCTTGTACGGCGCATTAACCGCTCTGACTTTGAGCCAAGGGGTAGTCTTATTTGTGACCCTTCAACAGGCTACGAAGACAACCTGGTTTCAGTCGAAGTTTATATTTGGTCGCATTGATACGCTGGAACTTCGGAAGCTCTCCGGCTTCGTTATCATGGCGCTTACCACCGCGATTGTCTCCCCCTTAAGTCAGATCTTCGTTCGCTCTGCTTTGACTGACCAGTTTGGTTTGCAATATGCAGGTTACTGGGACGCCATGTGGCGTATTAGTTCACTTTATCTTTTATTAGTCACGAGTTCACTTTCTCTTTACTATCTGCCTCGAATCGCTGAAATTAAGAACTGGCCGGAGATGCGCATTGAACTCATACACGTATATTCAATCGTAATCCCGTTTGTAATCGGTGCGTCGTTTGCCATATTTCTATGCCGTGATATAATCGTGAGTGTACTTTTCTCTTCTGACTTTTTCCCTATGCGCACCCTCTTTCCCTGGCAACTAATTGGGGACGTTGTGAAGATAGCTTCGTGGCTATTGGCGTTCTTGATGGTAGGGAGAGGGATGATAGGTAGCTTTGTCGTGACAGAGATTATTGCCGGGATCGTCTTCTGGTTGGCAACGATTTATGCGACACGAGTTTACGGCTTTGAGGGCGTTGCTATTGCGCATTTTATTACATACATGGTATACTTTTGTCTGGTTGCGGCCCTAACCATAGCGACGCCTAAACAGCGCGCTGCCATGTTTGTTCAGGAACAGGTGCAGCGACGTTCATGAAAATACTTATTCCCCAACCTCATTTTGGGACTTCCGGAGGTGCGCGTGTTCTTTCCGAGCTAGCGACGGCTTGGACGGCGGCTGGTAACCATGTCGACATGCTCGTCCCTCGTACAGCAGGCCAGCCCTACTTCCCTACGACAGCGCGTCTTTTGCGTACCGATCTGCGTGGCACGGTTCTTAACGCGACTGGTCCAAGACATACTGTCAGAAGCGGCATTTATAATAATTTAGCACTTTGCGCAGGTCTATCAAAAATTGGCCCCAACTATGATATCATCCTTGCGAACCACAATCTGACGGCTTGGGCGACCTGGCTGGCCCGGGTTCCCCGGCGCTCTCGATTCTACTATATCCAAGCCTACGAACCAACTTTCTGCCTCGATCCCTTGGCTCCGACGCGTTACTTGTTGGCAAGGCTATCTTACCATCTCCCACTGACTCAGATTGTCAACGCAAGCGTTTACCCTGGGCTAGAAGACCGCCCCGTTGTACCGTGCGGAATTGATCTTAATATTTTCTACCCGACGAAACGGCGCTTTGATTTCTCACACGACCACCCCATAATCTTGGGCACAATAGGTCGAACAGAGCCATGGAAGGGAACGCGTTATGTGCTCGAGGCATTTGAACGCCTTTATCAAACCGACTCGCGATATCGCCTGCGCGTAGCTTTTGGCAACCTTCCAACCGATTGGTCCCATCCTGCAGCTGAGATTGTCCCGATAGACAACGACGTTAAATTGGCCGATTTTTACCGTTCACTGGATATCCTTGTAGCAGGAACCTATGGGCAAAATGATAGCCCTCACTATCCAGTTCTCGAAGCAATGGCGTGCGGCATCCCGACCGTGAGCACCGGCTATTTGCCCGGCACCGAAAAGAATTCGTGGATATACGCGGCAAAAGATGTCGACAACTTAGTTTCCAAGATCACCTCGGTGATTAGCGACGACAAGCTGGAGGAAAAGATAGCACTCGCTAGAAGCGCAGCAAATGAGTTCGCCTGGCCCCTAATCGCCAAACGGTTGGAGAATATATTTATTGAGGCGCTTGCCTTACCTTCCCCACGCTAGTTTCTTGAATTCACCAAAATTGGATCATAAAGATGGCGGGCTATTTGACAAAGCCAATCGCATTTCTCAACGTTGCAGAAGGCAACATCGCGCAAAGGCTCGCTCTTTTAGTAGCCATCGCTTTGGCTGGAACGATGGCCGGCTCGAAAGCCCTAGGCTTAGCCGCAGACCATTTAAATTATTTCTACCTCTACTATAGCGCGGCTGCAACCCCATGGGCTTGGATCTTACTTGACACGGACCCGCTTTATCACGGACTGTCTAAATTTATCTCAAGTTTCGGTCTAACATTCGATGGCTTTACGTTAATACTCGCGCTCCTGACGTGCGCGTTCAAGTTTTCAGCACTATCGCAAGTGCCGAAAGCAAATAGAATTGTACTTTTCAGCCTATACTTTTCATATTTGTTTTGGGTTCACGAGTACATTCAAATTCGTATTGCTTTCTCAATGGCATTGGGCTTGTTTGCTTTATACGGGACTGATAAGTTTAAGTACCCACTCTTTATGTGTGCCGTACTTATTCATAATACGTTTTTATTAGTTGTGGGGCTGTATTTTCTTTTTTCGCTTGGCTTGAGGCGTCCGATTGCAGCCGCCGTGATCGGAGGCACATTCCTCGCAATCGCCGCGACACAGGGACTGATAAACGACTTGTTGAGCCGCGCGCAGCAATATCAAGACCTTCTGATTCAGGGGCAGTTCACCGCGATAAATATAACTAGTTTGATGCCGATCATCATGGCTCTTTCGACGTGCGCTGCAATTTATCACATCAAGATGATCCCCAAAAACGAACGGCAGGAACTTTATTTTACCATCGTGAGTTTCTCATCATTTTATGTTCTGAGCGCGACACCTGTATTTGCGTTCCGCACGATGGAACTCCTAATGCCCTTCTACTTAATATTGATCGCACGAATGTGGCACATCGGTATAATTTTTAAACTTAGTGCTGCCTTATACGTGCTTGTTGGCCTTCGTCTTGTGTTTTTTGCCGACGACCCTCTTATTGGCAACCGGATGCTTACATGAAACTTCTCGACCTATCGATTTGTATTGTTCTTTATCGTTCCGAATCTGTCGTTGACCGATTTTTACATGAGCTTCGCCAGTCTCTCGCTTGTTTCCATGGTTACGAGATTTTGTTTTACGATAATTCGCCCACGGATTCGCTCCGGTTGATCGTAGACACGGATGATTACTGGCATGACCCACGGAACCTCGGTTTCTCGTACGCCAATAACGAGTTAATACTTCGAGCAAAGTCGAATAACCTACTTTTGTTGAACCCTGATGTCTTTGGTTTTACGGAGGAATTTTGGGATCGTACTATAGACTATATAGCAAGAGAGGTGCAAGAAAAGGTCACATTCGTTAAGTTGCTAAATCCAGATGGCAGCCACCAAGATTGCGTGGGAGAACCGGTGAGCCTTCGTCGTGCGTTTCGACGAACGCCGGATTATTCAAGTCTCACCGAGAGAACCCAGATTAGCGCAGGAATCATGGCTTTTATGCTGACAACCCGCGCCGTTTTTGCTCGTGTCGGCCTGTTGGATTGCGATTATTCGCTTTACGGGGAGGACATGGATTGGAGTTACCGCGCGAGGCGCCAAAAAATTGAACTCCTATATGAGCCGACGTTCGTGCTGACCCATCTTGGCGGCGCATCGACCGAAGGCCGATGGTCTGAAAGGGACGCGCTCAAGCGGAAATATCTAGCTGACGATGTATTTATTGACAAACACGCTAGGGGGCTCCGATGGTTTGCATTAAAGCTTCTCAATAGAATAAAGGTTCTCAGGTTACGATTGGCGGTTCCTGGCAAATGAGCACTATCTGTATCCTGACTCCGTCCTTGAAGACGACCGGGGGAAACAAGGAACTGGTCAGACTAGCACAAGATCTAGTTAGCGCAGGCGCGGATGATGTCCGCATTGTGGCAATGTGGAAAACCGAGAATGAAGTTGCTTCTGGTAGGATCCCGGTTTTTTACCTCAATGATGCGAAGATAAGTCGCGTACAAGTCTTCTTTGGTCTGCTTAGTGCTCTTGTTTCATTTAGGAAGCTCGTCGCAGAGATTGGTCGGGCGAACTGGGTTCTAGGTCACTACCTTACTTATAGCTTAACTCCCATGATTTCCCGCAGTAACCGTTGGTTTTTTGTTCAGGACTTGGAGTGGAACTTCGTTCCAACCTTGTTTCGCCCCCTCCTGCGTTGGGCGATATTGGGTCGGTTGAGGCAAGGGCGCGTGTTAGTAGCAAACGACTATCTCGGCACAAAATTGCATGATTTTGGAGTACCCGTCATCACAACCGCGGCAATTTGGGCGGACAAGGCCTTTTTAGGCAAACTCGATCGAATTCGTGATGTCGATGTTGTCCTGATGATGCGAACTGGTAGCCACAAACGAGCTGATCTGGTTAAGGCTTTCATCGCGGCGCGGGACATCCAATTCCCGGAGATGAACATAATCGTCATCACTCCCGATGATCATCTGGCACAAAATTTTACAACAAATTCTGTCACGCGGGTTTTTATACGCCCAGAACTCCCGGTGATGCGCGACATCTATGAACGGAGCAAAATATTCTTACTTCTCTCCGACCATGAAGGATTTGGCCTTCCGCCACTTGAGTCGATGGGCGCTGGATGCGTTCCATTATGTCGAGATGCGGGCGGCGTTCGTGCTTATATGCGGGCAGAACTAGAGACCAATATTATGCCACTATCTTTAGACGTCCATACTATCTTGAATAGAGTGGTTATGCTTTTATCCAATGATCAGGAACTAAGCCGTCAACGAGCAACCTCTATACGGATTTTCCGTGAGGGCTTAGATGCCACCACTAATCGTCATGACGTTCTCGCGCGATGCGGGATCCTGTAATGTCGAAACCCGCCGCCGGGGTTGCGAAGCCGAGCATAACTATATCTGTGGTTAGTCATGGCCAAGGCGAACTTATTGTTAGCCTTCTAAGAAGCCTCGAAGCGTTTAATCTGTCCCAAGTTGAGATTATCTTAACGCTTAATATTTACGAACCTCGAACGTTCCTCGCGCCATTTCACGACCTACCACTTCGGATTATAGAAAATAAAAGACCGCTGGGGTTTGGAGCGAATCACAATCAGGCTTTTCTTCAAAGTCGAACTGATTTTTTTTGTATCGTCAATCCGGATGTCCGTCTCGCGGATAGCGCGTTTCTTCGACTTCCACTTTACTTTGAGGGGAGTGTTGGTGCGGTTGGGCCGGCTGTGGTTGGGGACGATAACGCACTTGAGGACAGTGCAAGGCGGGATCCGACCTTCTTCCGTCTTTTTAAGCGGCGAATACTAGGCAGTCGGGATCCTGATTACGTTGCTGGTCATGAACCCATACGAGTTGACTGGCTCGCCGGGATGTTCGTACTCTTTCGTCGGGAGGCTTTTCAAGACGTCGGTGGATTCGATGAGCGATATTTTATGTATATGGAGGATGCGGATATTTGTCGCAGGCTCCGGCGACAGGGCTGGTCGGTAAATTTAGTGCCGAACATAAAGGTGGTGCACGCCGCGCAACGAGCCAGCCATCGGAATCCGCGCCACTTGGGATGGCACCTACGCAGCATAATTCGCTATTTAGTTGGATTTTGAAAGCGTGATGCAAATAGCAAACGTGCCGCTGTCGATTTATCTGAGCAACAGTCGTGTGGAGTTACTGCGTGCAAGCACCTTTCGCTTGCTCGATATCCTGCATTTTTAAGCACTGACACCGTGCGCTATCATGCTCTACATAGTGCCTAGATTCGGCAGGCAACGCCGAGATACGTGTGCCACCGACGAAAGCGGGTGACACCGCCTGACCCAAAAGCTAAGCGGTTTGCCGAACTTTGAACTATTGAAGGATTACCATACGTGAAAGGCATCATTCTTGCCGGTGGTAGCGGCACACGACTTTACCCGGCTACTTTGTCGATCTCTAAACAGTTGCTGCCGGTTTTTGATAAACCGATGATTTATTACCCGCTGTCTGTACTAATGCTCGCGGGCATTCGCGAGGTTTTAATCATTTCGACCCCCCGCGATCTTCCGCTTTTTCGCCAGCTATTGGGTGATGGCTCAGGCTTCGGAATGGATCTTAGCTTTGCTGAGCAACACAAACCTAACGGGCTCGCAGAGGCTTTCGTCATTGGTGCTGATTTTGTCGACGGTAAACCGAGTGCTCTTATTCTAGGTGATAACATTTACCATGGAGATAAGATCGGGGAGAAATGCAAGGCTGCGGCTGCCGAAGCCGCCAGGGGCGGCGCTAATCTGTTCGTCTATCATGTTGACGATCCCGAGCGCTACGGTGTGGCGGCCTTCGATCCGGAGACCGGACGGGCAACCAGTATCGAAGAGAAGCCCGAGAACCCGAAATCGAACTGGGCAGTCACCGGGCTTTATTTCTACGACAGGGATGTCGTCGAGATCGCCAAAGGCGTTAAGCCTAGCTGGCGAGGCGAGCTCGAGATCACTGATGTCAACCGTGCCTATTTGGAGCGTGGCGACCTGCATATTACTAGGCTCGGACGCGGCTATGCGTGGCTCGACACCGGTACGCACGAGAGCCTGCACGAAGCGTCGAGCTTTGTCCGCACGATCGAGCACCGCACCGGGATCAAAATAGCATGTCCCGAAGAGATCGCGCTTGGCAATGGCTGGCTCGGTGAAGAAGCCGTGCTCGAACGCGCCGCAATCTTGGGCAAGGCCGGCTACGGCGCTTATCTGAAAAAGCTTGTGGATCTCCGCAAGTGACTGAATTCATCCGGCACAGACTACCGGACCTCGTCGAGGTGCGGCCCATCAAGCATGGCGATCATCGCGGCTTTTTTTCGGAAGTATACAAAAGGGCTGATTTTCAAGATGTCGGGCTGATCGCCGATTGGATACAGGACAACCAGTCCCACTCCGCTGCGGCCGGCACGGTCCGCGGACTGCATTTCCAATCCCCTCCGATGGCACAAAGCAAGCTGGTGCGCGTGTTGCGAGGAGCGATCTACGACGTGGCGGTCGATATCCGTAAGGGCTCGCCCACCTATGGGGAGTGGGTGGCCGTAGAGCTCTCGGCCGAGAAGTGGAACCAGTTGTTCGTCCCCGTCGGGTTCGCGCATTGCTTCATGACCCTCGAGCCCTGCACCGAAGTACTCTACAAAGTCAGCGCCCCCTATTCCAAGGAGCTCGAAGGCGCAATTCGCTGGAATGATCCGGCATTGGGTATCGAATGGCCCGATCTCGGGGTCGAGCCAACCCTGTCCGAAAAAGACAAAACCGCTCCACTGCTGGAAGAATTCGACTCTCCGTTTACCTATCAAGGCTGACTAGATTTATGGACACCATTCTCGTTACCGGCGGAGCCGGTTTTATCGGCTCGGCGGTAGTGCGGCAGTTGGTCCGCGACGGCAAGCGCGTCGTCAATCTCGACAAGCTGACCTATGCCGGCAATCCCGAGAGCCTCAAGACCATCGCCAAAGCGACAAACCACCGGCTAGTCGAAGGCGATGTCCTCGATGGGGAAATGGTGCTGGCGCTGCTGCGCGAAGAACGGGTCGAGGGGATCATGCATCTCGCCGCCGAAAGCCATGTCGACCGCTCGATCGACGGGCCGGGCGCCTTCGTCGAGACCAATGTGGTCGGCACCTTCCGCCTGCTCGATGCCGCGCTCGAATATTGGCGCGGGCTGGAGGGCGAACAGAAGCAAGCCTTCCGCTTCCACCATATCTCGACCGACGAGGTCTTCGGCGACCTGCCCTTCGACGGTTCGATGTTCACCGAGGAAACCCCCTACGCGCCCTCCTCGCCCTATTCGGCTTCGAAGGCGGCGAGCGACCATTTCGTCCGCGCCTGGCACGAGACCTATGGCCTGCCGGTGGTGCTGTCGAACTGCTCGAACAATTACGGGCCCTACCATTTCCCCGAAAAGCTCATACCGCTGGTCATTCTCAACGCGCTCGAGGGCAAGCCGCTGCCGGTATACGGCAAGGGCGACAACGTTCGAGACTGGCTCTACGTCCAGGACCACGCCACCGCGCTGATCAAGGTGCTGACCCAAGGCGCGGTGGGCGAAAGCTACAACATCGGCGGCAATCAGGAGCGCACCAATCTCGCGGTGGTCGAGGCGATCTGCGATGCACTCGACGAGCGCCGCCCGCTCGAGAGCGGCGGCAAACGCCGCCATCTTATCACCTTTGTCACCGATCGCCCCGGCCACGACCGCCGCTATGCCATCGATGCCAGCAAGATCGAACGAGAACTCGGCTGGGCTCCGCAGGAAAGCTTCGACAGCGGTCTGGCTAAGACGATCGACTGGTATCTCGACAATGAATGGTGGTGGGGTCCCATCCGCTCGGGCAATTATGCCGGCGAACGCCTGGGCGCCGACAAGAAGTGAAGATCCTCGTCACGGGTCGAGCGGGACAGGTCGCGCAGTCGCTGGCCGAACGCGCGGGTTCGCATAAGCTCGTCTTCGCCGCGCGTCCCGGTTTCGACCTGCTCGACCCGGCGAGCATCGAAGCAACCATCGCCGAGGTCCAGCCCGATCTGATTATTTCCGCAGCGGCCTATACCGCGGTCGACCAAGCCGAAGACGAACCAGAACTGGCGATGGCCGCCAATGGCGAGGCACCCGGGGTGATCGGTCGCGCAGCGGCCAAGGTCGGTGCGCCGGTGTTGCACCTCTCGACCGACTATGTCTTCGACGGCAGCGGCGAACGGGCTTGGGCCGAGACCGATCCGACTGGGCCGATCGGAATCTATGGCAAGAGCAAGTTGGCCGGAGAGGAAGCTCTTGCTTCTTCGGGTGCGCCCTATGCGATCATGCGTACCGCCTGGGTCTACAGCCCCTTCGGTAGCAACTTCGTCAAGACGATGCTGCGGCTTGCAGAAACCCGCGAAGAACTCAACGTGGTCGCTGACCAATATGGCAATCCAACCAGCGCACTCGACATCGCCGATGCGTTGATGACGGTGGTGAACCGTTGGCATGATGCACCCGAACATGGCGCAAACGCGGTTTATCACGTCGCAGGGCGCGGAACGACCAATTGGGCCGATTTCGCCCGAGCCATTTTTTCCGAGAGTGCCAAGCGAGGCGGCCCTAGTTGCACGGTCAACGGCATCGCGACGGCCGATTACCCCACCAAGGCAATACGACCGGCAAACTCGCGATTGGACTGCACCCGGTTCCATGAGATGTTCGACTATACAGCGCCGAAGTGGGACAGCAGTCTGCGCGATACTATAGCGCGAGTGGGTTGAATTTCTTGGGCTTTTTTTGCCTTGCCTAAGCGGTTGCACGCAAGATGTTGCTTGCATTCGAATTGCCCAATGCTTGAATGGGCTCGGCCTGGCTGAACCCGAAGACGAAGTCTGAAAGGCTCCTCACCGATGCCCCTGCCCTCTCGGTCAGGTCTCGACCGCGGCCAGCGAGTCGGCGAAGCCCTCGGCATCGACGCTGTAATATTGGTAGACCCTGGTCTCGCGCCGGAAATAGTCGGTAGCCAAGGTGGCGCAGTTTTCGGCGCTGCGTTCGAACTCAAGGACCTACGCCTCGATCGAACAGAACCGCGACGCCAGCGAGCTCACGGGCAGGTGCTAGTCACGGGGCCGGACGGAAACTTACTCGGCAACGCGCATCAGATGGCCTCCCGCGAAAGGACCCGGAATTTGTCGACGGACCCACCCCCGTTGAGCCGGACGCCATGGATCGTTTCGCTTATAAGCCGGGTTTCGGTAATATCGAAGATAAGTTCCTCGGCCCCGCTGCCGACGCGCAACACAAAGATCCTCGAACCGATCAGGTGAACCTTGAGCCGCTCGCCGACCACCACGGTTTTATAGACCGGCCGAGCCAAGCGTGTGGTAACCCCCATCGGTTTTCGAGAGCCGGCCGCCTACACTCATGAAGCACGAATTCCGGCGTGCGCAAGAGCCCAACCCCTGAGGCTATTTGGAGCCCTTCAAACGAAAGCATTCGACCGTTGAACCGGCAGTTCTCAGACCTTCGACCGATCAGGAACTGCTTGGCTGAGTCGGGACGGTATCGGCTTTCTTCGATCCCGGTGCAACAAGCCAGGCCGACGCGAGCATCAGTATGGCCATCACCATGGGCGTGCGTGACGGATAATCCGTAACACTTGCTGCGAGTATGAGGGCGATCAAGATCGTGCCCACTTTGGCAAGCACCCGAGCCCCCCTGTTCGCGTCCGCCGCAGACCAGGCGCGAAGGCTTTTCAACAGATACCATACCAAGACGGCTGCGATTAAGATGCCAGCGACGAGACCGCCTTCGAGGAAGAGCTGCAGCCAATCATTGTGCGCCAGATTGATGTATTGCGGGCTCAACAGGCCATCGGGCTCGGCAATGCGAAACACCGGGTCGAAAGTCCCGAAGCCAGTTCCGGCGGGGAAGTATCGCTGGCTCATCTCCAGCACGATCGGCCAGATCTGCGACCGCAAATCGGCTTGACCGTCAAGCATCGTCGCCCGATCAACCGAAACCGCGCGATCCAGACCGACGCTCAACCAAATGGCGCCGATCAGAACCGCGATTGCTACGAAAACAATAGGCACCGCGATCTTGCGCGGAATGGCTTTGAATTGCTGTGCTGCCCGTCGGCGGAAGGCAAGGAAGGTCAACACAATTCCTGCCAATCCGACAATAACGCCGCTTCGCGATCCTGTTGCGAGAACCATGAGGATGAAGAGAACAACCATCCCGAATGCCACGGCGATTTTCCAGGGCAGGGTCTCGTCGCGAAAGGCCCAAGCCATCGCCAGAACCACTCCGATCGCCAAGAACAGGGCAAAGTGATTGCGGTTGGCGAAATTGCCGGCCACGGCGCCGGACACAGTGTTGATCAACGGGTTATCATAATTCGCCCCCGAGAACTGCAGCACCCCGAGAACCGCCCCAGCAACCACCAAGCCCAGCACCAGAATCGCGATCCGCCAATGCTGTTCGCGGGTCAGGTTGGCCACGAGCAGCAAGACTACCGCGGGCACGATCAGCGAGGCCAGTGCATTGGATGTGCCGCTCGGCGAGATCGAAAGTGGCCGCCAGGGCTGTTCCGCTCCGGTCAGCACCGCCGCTTCCATGAAGATCGCGCGGCCGGGGAGCTCGGTCCAGATCGAGGGTGGCAGGGGAACCAGTTGCAGGGCGACCAGCAGGGCTGCTGCACCCAGGATGATGGCCGGCTCCTTGACCACACGCCAGTCCACCCGCGGGAGCGTGAAAATCGCCACCACCAGGATCGACCAGGCGAAGAACCGTACGACCGCCTGCCCGAGAACATCGGCGCGCGAGGCCCCGCCGGCTACCCAGAGAATGACGAGGAAGGCAACGAGCAACCAGAAGGACAGGGTCGATGCGCGATCGGAGGCAGCGGAATGACGAGACATGCGCCGCGAATAACCAATTCCCGGCCCGGAGCAAACCGAATAGCTGTCGCAAAACTCGGCAGCCCCGGCCCCCGGTGGTTTTCAAGCGGCGGGAACGCCTTCGAGGCCCAGCACGGTGATCGTCCGTACCCCACCGAAATCCTGGCGAACTGCAATCATGTTGCTACGCTCCAGATGCTCGAGCAGCCGGCGGATGCGACCCGGCGATGAGCGGCCGTATACCCGCGCCAGCTCGTCCTCGTCGGGGCGGTTGCGGCCGTGAAGCGGCCACCGCGATCGTGAGGTAGGGCGCGAGCACATCCTCCTCCATACCCTCGGTCAGCCGCTCGATCGTCGCGCGCGCCGCAGGCGACAGCTTGCCAGTGCCGGAAAGCGCGAAGGCGAACAGCCGGCGAAATTCGCCCATGTCGATAGGCGCGCTGCCCACGCCATGCTGACGGCAGGCGGTCAGGAATTCTCGGAACAGTGTGCCGGTCGAACGGAAGGTTGCACCCTCCTGCCGCGCCAGATCCTCGACGATCCGCTCGACGCTCACCTGGGCAGGCTCGTCGACGGTATCGGTTTCGGTCTCCTCCATCGGGGCGGCCTTGGAGGCGATCGGTGGTGTCAGGGCCTCTTCCGCTTCGACCGGCCGGGGTGGTAGAGGCAAGCTGGCGCGGTGCACGATCGTCTGCTCGACTTCGCTTATCGTCTTGCGCTTGGGAGCGGCGACACGCGGCGCGTTCACCTGCGCTTCCTGCGCCAGTTCCCCATGCAGCAGCGCCTCGAGCTCGTCGCCTCCGGTTTCGGGTAGCCGCATCAGACCCTGCCCGGCATTCTTGCCTCCGGTCTGCGTGGCGCCAACCTGCACCGCGACAGGACGTCGGCTCATCACCGGTCCCAGTCCCAGGAACTGGCCGCGCTGGAGATCGCGGATGCGCTCCGCCTGCTTGCGGTCCATTTCGAGGAGACCGGCAGCGCGCTGCATGTCGATATCGAGGAGGGTGCGGCCCATCAGGAAATTGGACGCCTCGGCGGCAACGTTCTTCGCCAGCTTGGCGAGTCGCGGCGCGTGTCCTCGGCCATCTCGCCCGCCGCGGCGGGGCGAATATCTGCGCCTCGTCCACCACCACCAGCGCGGGATACCAGTGCTCGCGCGGGGCGTCGAACAGCGCGGTGAGGAACAGCGCGACGCAGCGAATCTGCTGCTTCACCTCGAGTTCCTCGAGCGCCAGCACGGCCGAGGCGCGGTGCTGCCGCACCTGACGCGCCAGCGCTTCGATCTCGCCCGGCGAATGCGCCGCTCCATAGATAATGATATGGTCGAACTCGTCCGCAAGGCTGCTGAAATCGCCCTCGGGGTCGATCACCGCCTGCTGGACGAGGCCCGCGCTCTGTTCCAGCAAACGGCGCAGCAGGTGCGATTTTCCCGAGCCCGAATTGCCCTGCACGGGCAGACGCGTGCCGCAATTCCTCTATGTCGATGGGCACGCCTTGCCCGTCCGCATTCCTGCCAATTTCAATTCGCGCCCGCATGTAGAAGGCGTAGACGTGTCACACTGCTGCAGAAAGAGCACCACGAGGTTTTTCCGACAATGCCAGCGGGGGCAAAGGACGAGAGGATACCCCCGCAAACCAGAACATGAGGCAACTCATTACCAGTACCATAGGTTTTCGCTGGGACGTCCGATATCAAGCCCGGAGAGATCGGCCATTTCAAACGTCCCATCTTGAATCTGAATTCGTTGAGTACGCGATCGGCGTCCCAAGGCATCGCGCCGCGCTTCAGCAATGGGCCTAAATCTGGCGGACCTAGAGCATACGACCGCCGACAAACTCGTCGCATCCCCCGACCGCCAGCGGATCAAATAGGTTTGCTTGCGGATGGGTCAAAGACCTTCGCGCTGGAGCGAGGCGCAACACGCGGTGTGAACGCTCGCGTGAGAAGCTATGTGTGTCAGTAAGGGGTATAAATACGGCTAAACCGCCTCAAATACGGCGATTTTCTGCGGGTTTGGCCGGATGATGGAGCGGGTAGCGAAATTCGATCTGACACATACTACCTGTTCATACAAATCTCCAACCTCGAGAATGTTTCATTATTCTTTGTAACATGCAGCCTCTCTATCGCAGAGATTCGCAAGTATCCTCACCCAACGCGTTGATATTGGACAATTCATTGCAATCACAGCGGTTCGACCGCTTCGCCCGCGGCGCTGGTGAAGGGGAAGGAGTCGACGCCTATCTTCTTCAGTTCGTTGACCATTTCACGAGCCTCGGCGGCGCTGTCGTAGGGGCCGGACAGCAGGCGGTTGGCTTCGACCCACGGGGTCACGAAGGGGCCCGTGCCGTCGAGCTTGCCCTCGGCGCTGCGGGTGATGCGGCGCCAGTCGAACTTGAGTGCGGCGCGGTCCTTGCCGGTGGCCACCTGCACCCAGTGGCGCGCGGGATGCGCGGGCGGCGGTGGCGGCTTGGGCCTGACCTTTTCGCGCGGGATGGCGATGCGCGTGATGTCGACCGCGCCGGGGGCAGACGGAGGCGGAGCCGGCGGCGCGAGCGTGAAGCCGTCGAAGGCATCCTCGAGCGATCTGCCCACCGCTGCGCCCGCGCTGGCGGTGCCCGAAGCCGGTGACGCTGAGGCGGTTGCCGTGTCCACCGGCTGCGCGGATGCCGTCGGATCGACGCGCGCGATCACAGTGGGCTCGGGCCGGTCGGATCGTGCGGGTACGGGGTCGTCCGGCACGGCAGCGACTATCCGGGGGCCTGCCGGCGGGTCGGCCGGCTCCGGCGCGGCCGCCTGCCGTGCGGGAGGCGCTGCGAGCGAAGGCGCGGGCGTCCTTGGGGCCGGAACAGGGTTCGATGTCGGGGCCGGGGTCGCGGCGGATGCTTCTGCAGGGGCGGCGACGTCCGTGTCCTGAGGCAGCCGATCGGCCGGCTCGGGAGGCATACTGCCCGCACCCGGTCGCGCCGGTTGACCGCGTGCCGGAGCCGGCGTTTTGGCCCCTGCACTTGCGGGAGTACCCGGTGCCTGCGGCGCAGCCGCCGGTGCCGCCTGCGCCAACTGCACCGGGCGCGGTGCATAGGCGGCGATCGCCGCTTCGTCGGTACCGATGCTGGAGGTGCGCGGGAACACGCCGAGATTGCCCGCGGCGGCCTGCTGCGCGCGGGTCAGGCGGGGCATGTAATCGAGATAGGCGGCCATCCGCGCGCCAAGCCCTGCAGGCAGCACGGTGTTGGCGATATCCTTCGCCTCTTCCGCATCGCCGAGCACCGCAAGGCCGAAAGCGCGCGTGCGGAACGCGGGGACATCGCCGTCGCGAAGCAGCGGCAAAAGCGTGGCTTCGAACGCTTCGCGGTCGCCCGAGATCGCCTGGCTGAGCGCCAGCCGCCGCACTGTTTCCGCACCCGCACCATTGTCCAGTGCCAGACGGTAAAGCTGCTGCGCGCTGGCCGCATCGCCGACGAGATCGAAGGCCAGGCCGCGATCCTGCGCCATCCGCGTATCGGGCACCCCTGCCCGCTCGGCCTCGGCGAACAGGCGCAGCGCTTCGATCGGGCGGTGCGAGCGCGTATAGGCGCGCGCCAGACCGACGCTGGTGCGCGGATTGCCGGGCGACAATTCGTTCGCACGGCCGAAAAAGCCGATCGCCGCATCGATGTCGTCGAGTTCAAGCGCGGCTTCGCCAGCGTCGAGCAGCGCGGTCACGTCCTGCGAGTTGCGCGCCAGCCGCGACAGCGCATCGCTCAGTTTTTGCTCCCCCGCACCCGGCAGGGGCTGCACGATCTCGCGCTGGGCCGACGCAGGTGCGCCCTGCACCGCCATGGCAAGCAGTACAGTGGCAGCAGCAAGACGCCGGGTCGAAATCATGTCCTATCCTTTGCAGCGCGGGCGTTAACCCGCGCTGAAACGGCTGCTTACTGGTTGTTCTGGCGTCCGAGGAAACGCGGGATGTTCAACCCGCCGCCATTGCCGCCATCGGCATCGTCGTCCTCGTCTTCCTCTTCGCTGGTACTGGCACCGCGCGAGAGATTGGCCATCCGCTCGAACAGCGTGTTGCCGGGCAGCGATCCCGACCCTGCACCCGCGCCGCTGGCGGGAGCACTCGGCGCGGCCGGTGCCGGGCTGTCACCCGGCACGATCGGCTGGCGGCGGACCGGCTTGCTCGCCAGCGGGCTGGCGCCCTGTTCGTCGCCCAGTTCGAATTCATCCTGCGACGCCGACGGTTCGCGCATGTCGCCCGACAGGTCGAGCGGAGCGCGGCCAGCGGACTCACCCGCCTGGCCCTGCTCGGCTTCCGAACCATGTCCGCCTGCAGCAGGCGCGCCGGTGTCATCGTCGCTGTCGAAACGTTCGGTCTGTTCGTTGCGCAGCCCGGCCAGCGGGTCGACGATATCGTCGACGTCGTCATAGCCATCTTCGTCGCGCTCCGCCGAGGAACCCGACGTCGCGGGCGACAACCCGAACGGGCGCGGCGCGTCGTCCTCTTCGGCTTCGTCGGTCAGGTCAAGCGCATCGGCATCGTCCGCATCGGCATGCGGAGACGCCTGCGACTGCGATTGCGGGGCCGGGTCGAAACCGCGCGGCGCTTCCGGTTCGGGATCGGCGGAAAGACCTTCGTTGAGTTCGAACGGCTCGTCTTCGGCTTCGCTTTCGCTTGGCAGGTCGAGCACCGGACGCCGCGGCGCGCTGCTTTCGCGCGGGGCGAAGCTGCTCATGGGGGCAGCGGCAACCGAACCGTCGGGCTCGATCCCGGTGGCGACGACCGACACACGGATCTTGCCTTCGAGATCGGGATTGAACGCCGAACCCCAGATGATGTTGGCGTCTTCGTCGACCAGTTCGCGAATATGGTTGGCCGCCTCGTCGACTTCGAGCAGCTTCATGTCCTCGCCGCCGATGATCGAGATGATGACGCCCTTGGCCCCGGCCATGCTCACGCCGTCGAGCAGCGGGTTGGCGATCGCGTGCTCGGCCGCTTCCAGCGCGCGGTTGTCGCCCTCGCCTTCGCCGGTGCCCATCATCGCCTTGCCCATCTCGCTCATCACCGAACGCACGTCGGCGAAGTCGAGGTTGATCAGGCCCGGCATGACCATCAGGTCGGTGATCGAGCGCACGCCCTGCTGCAGCACTTCGTCGGCGAGCTGGAACGCTTCCTTGAAGGTGGTTTCCGCCTTGGCGACCAGGAACAGGTTCTGGTTGGGAATGACGATCAGCGTGTCGACATGCTTCTGCAGCTCGTCGATGCCCGCTTCGGCCGCGCGCATGCGGCGCGTCCCTTCGAACAGGAACGGCTTGGTAACCACGCCCACGGTGAGCACGCCGCGCTTGCGCGCCGCCTCGGCGATGACCGGGGCCGCACCGGTGCCGGTGCCGCCGCCCATGCCCGCCGCGATGAACACCATGTTCACCCCGTCGAGCGCGTCCTCGATATCCTGCACGGTTTCCTCGGCTGCGGCCTTGCCCACTTCGGGGCGGGCGCCTGCGCCGAGCCCGCCGGTGATATCCGGACCGAGCTGGATGCGCTTTTCGGAAGGGGACGTGCTGAGCGCCTGCGCATCGGTGTTGGCGACGATGAAATCGACGCCTTCGATCTTCGCTTCCATCATGTTGGCGATGGCGTTGCCGCCCGCACCGCCGACGCCGACGACCATGATCTTGGGACGAAGATCGTCGTCCGATGCCGGTCCGATATTGATACTCATCAAGAGTCCCCTGGGTATTCGAAAGTCACGTGCTGGCTTTATGTCACAACACTGGCACAAAGCGAATCGCAGATCGAAGCCGCGCCAGCCTTATCCACAAGGCCTAAAGGCGGAATCCGGCTCCGCATCAAGCCTCAGAAGTACTCACGCACCGCTTGAAAAACACGGTTGACCAGACCCATGCCCCGATAACGCTTGGTCGGCTGGTAGCGTGGCCCGACCGAACGGATATCGACGGGATCGTCGGCGGCGTAGAGGCACAGCCCGGCGAGCGTGGCAAAACCCGGCGTCGCGTGCGCTTCGGGGAGGCCCTGCAGGACGGGCGGCTTGCCGATCCGCACCGGCCGGCCAAGCGCGCCCTGCATGAATTCTGCGACCCCGTGCAGTTCGGCCCCGCCGCCGGTCAGCACGACCTGCCCGCCCTGCGCGCCGGTGAAGCCCATGCTCTTGAGCGCCTTGCCGATCTCGGCGGTGGCGATGCCCAGCCGGTCGGTGACGATCGCGACCAGTTCGGCGCGCGCGATGCGATTGTGTTCGTCCGCCCCGCGCGCCAGCGGTCCGCCCGGTTCTTCGCCCGGGCCATTGACCGGGATCATCTCTCGGTGGTCGGTCGGGGTGGCGATCGCCGAGCCCGAAACGCATTTGAGCCGTTCGGCCTGGCTGCGGCGAATGCCGAGCGAGGACGCGATGGCATCGGTGATGTCGTTCGACCCGATGGGGATCGACTTGAGCCCCAGCAGCATGCCCGCCGCATGCACCGAGACATTGGTGACCTGCGCGCCGATTTCGACCAGCGCGACGCCGAGGTCGCGTTCTTCGCCGGTCAGGCACGCATGCGCGGCGGCCAGCGGACTTGCGACGACGCCTTCGACATCGAGATGCGCGGTCTGCACCGCCTCGATCAGATTGCGCACCGGCGCGCCTTCGGCCAGCGTCACATGGACGTCGACGCCCAGCGCCTCGGCGTGCAGCCCCTTGGGATTGGCGACGCCGTGCGCACCGTCGAGCGTGTAATGCGCCGGCTGCGCATGCAGCACCATCCGCCCGTCGGGATGCAGATGATCGCGCGCGGCGTAGAGGAGGTGTTCGATATCGTCCTCTTCGATCCGGCGTCCGCCGATGGCGATCTCGACGCTGGAAATCCTGCTCGACAGCCCGGCGCCCGCGCAGCCGATCCACACGCTCTGGATCGAGGTGTTGGCGTTGGCCTCGGCCTTTTCCACCGCGGTGCGGATGGCGTGGCTCGCCGTGCGCATGTCGGTGACATAGCCGCGCTTGATCCCGTCGCTCGCCCGGTGGCTCGAACCCAGCACGATCATGGCGCCGTCTTCGGCCTGCCCCATGATCATCGCGGAAACGCGGAAGGACCCGATATTCACCGCGCCGAAGACGCGGGCGATGCGGGGCTGCTGGGTCGCCATCAGTCGCTCCTGCCATTGAGCGACATCTGCTTCGGGCACGGCCCGTCGTCGCAGCGCAGATAGGCGCGGTCGGGCACGCGCATGTCGATGGCGATGGGCTTCCCGCCGATCAGCCGGTGCATCCCGTCGAGCTGGGCAAACTTGACCAGCGCGGGGGCGCCGAGGTCGCCTTCGGGCAGCGCCAGGAGCTGGCCCGAATTGAAGGTCAGGTTCCAGCGGCGATTGCCGACCCATTCGGCCGAGGCGATCTGCGGCTTAAGCGCGGGCGCGGCATCGAGCAGGCGGCCCAGCTCCTGAACCTGGCGCGCGGCTCCTGGCCCTTCGATCAGCAGCTTGCCTTCGGCCTCCTTTGCGCTCACCGGTTCGAGCTCGTGCCCCTGCGGGTCGATCAGCATCAGCCGGTCGGGCTTGCGCAGCACAGCGTGCGGGACGCGCTCGACGATATTGATCTTGAGCGTATCGGGTAGCTGGCGCGAGACGCGCGCATCGGCGACCCACGGCAGTTCGAGCAGCCGTTCGCGTACCTGGGCGAGGTCGACCAGCGGCATCGGGCGGTCCTGCTCGGACAGCACGCGTTCGTAGACGAGTTGCTCGTTCATCCGCTCGACGCCCGATACCTGCACGCGGCTGACCTCGAAGCCCGACCGCGAAGCCGATTTCGCCAGTTCGGTCCGCGCCAGTTCGGGAACGCCCGCGAAGCTCGCAATGGTCCAGGCGATGCCCAGCCCCGCCGCCACGATGACGGTCAGGAAAAACCTGTGCCACTGCTCTTCGGAAAAGGGCAGCGCCGCCATCACCCGGTCGAGCAGGCCGCTGGTGTGCTTGCGCGCGGCATGCGCCTTCTGGCTGCGATTGCGCGCCGCGGCGGACCGGCGCACGCCGGTCGGCTTGCGCCTGACCTTAGCCATCGCCGCCGCCCGCCGTACCGGCATGGTCGCGCAGCGCGGCGGCCACGATCAATTCGCACAATTCGCCATATTCGATGCCCGCGAAGCGCGCCTGTTCGGGCACCAGGCTGAGCGGGGTCATCCCCGGCTGGGTGTTGGTTTCGAGGATGAACAGCCCGTCTTCGCCCTGTTCCTCGTCCCAGCGGAAATCGGTCCGGCTGGTGCCCTTGCAGCCCAGCACCCGGTGCGCCTTCAGCGCGTATTCGAGGCACAGGTCGGTGATCGCCTGCGGGATATCGGCGGGGCACATGTGATCGGTCCGCCCGTCGGTGTATTTGGCGTCGAAATCGTAGAACCCGCTCTTGGGTTTCAGCTCGGTCACTGCGAGCGCGCGCGGACCATCGGCGAAATCGACGACCGCACTGGTCATCTCGCGGCCCTTGATGAAGGGCTCCGCAAGCAGCTGCGGAAAGTCCTGCCACGGCCCCTTGGCGGTGCGCGCGATGGGATTGCCGTAATCGCCATCATCGGTGACGATCGCCACCCCGACCGAGCTGCCTTCGTTGACGGGCTTCAGCACATAGGGCCGCGGCAGCGGATCGCGCTCGTGCAGATCGGCGCTTCTGACGATCCGCCCGCCGGGCATCGGGATCCCCTGCGGCACCAGCGCCTGCTTGGTCAGCTGCTTGTCGATCGCGATCACCGACGTGGCGAGGCCCGAATGCGTATAGGGTACGCCCATCAGGTCGAGCATGCCCTGCACCGTGCCGTCTTCGCCGGGCACGCCGTGCAATGCGTTGAACACGACATCGGGCGCGGCCTCGACGATGCGTGCCGCGACCTGCCGGTCCATGTCGATGCGCGTGACCCGGTGGCCGCGCTCCTCGAGCGCCTTGGCGATGCCCTCGCCCGACATCAGGCTGACGGGGCGTTCATTGGCCCAGCCGCCCATCAGCACGGCGATATGGAGCTTGGGTAGTTCGGTCATGACCTGTCCTGCTGCCGCCCGACGCGCTGGATTTCCCATTCGAGTTCGACCCCCGAATGCGCGTGGACACGGCGCTTCACTTCTTCACCCAGCGCTTCGATATCAGCGCTGGTCGCATCATCGACATTGATGAGGAAATTGGTGTGTTTTTCGCTGACCTGCGCGCCGCCCAGGCGCAAGCCGCGGCAGCCGGCGGCATCGACCAGTTCCCACGCCTTCTGGCCGGGAGGGTTCTTGAAGGTCGAGCCCCCGTCTTGGTGCGCAGCGGCTGCGAATTCTCGCGCGCATCGCCGATTGCGTCCATCTTCGCGCCAATTTCGGCCGGGTCGCCCGGCTGCCCCTGGAAACGTGCGCCGACCACCACGGCGCCTTCGGGCAGCTGCGAATGGCGATAGCTGTAACGCAGGTCAGCCGCAGCCAGGGTGACCAGCGCGCCATCGGGCATCACGACATCGCAATCGATCAACACATCGGCAACCTCGCGGCCGTAGGCGCCGCCGTTCATCCGCACGAAGCCGCCCACCGTCCCGGGAATGCCGCGCATGAATTCGGTCCCGGCAATGCCCGCATCGCGGGCAGTCGATGCCACCAATATGCCATGCGCGCCCGCACCGCAGGAAAGCACGTGCCCGTCCTCGACGTCGATCCCGGCAAAGGGCTTGCCCAGCTTGATCACCACGCCTGCGACCCCGCCATCGCGCACGATGAGATTGGACCCCAGCCCGAGCGCCATCAGCGGCAGGCGCCCGCCCAGCCGCTGGAGGAACAGCTCGAGATCCGCGCGATCGGCCGGCTCGAACAGCCAGTCGGCCGCGCCGCCGGCCTTGAACCACACCAGTTTCGCCAGCGGCGCATCGGGAGTCAGCTTGCCGCGCAGGCCCTGCGTGTCGATAGGGGCAGCCCCTGCGCTCATGCCGAACTGGCCTTGGCAATCCCGTTGGCGAGCCCCGCCGCCCAATAGGTGATATCGCCCGCGCCCAGGCAGACGACGAAATCGCCCGCCGCGAGATCGTCCGCCAGCTTCGCGGCCAGATCGTCCTCGTCCTCAACGCTCTGCACCGCGCGGTGGCCGCGCGCCTTGAGTCCGGCGACCAGTGCCTCGGCATCGGCGCCCTCGATCGGATCTTCGCCCGCCGCATAGACCGGGGTCACATAGACCTGGTCGGCCTCGTTGAAGCAGCTCTGGAATTCATCCATCAGGTCGCGCAGGCGGGTGTAGCGATGCGGCTGGACCACGGCGATGACGCGCCCCGTCCCGGCGCTTTCGCGCGCCGCCCCCAGCACCGCGCGAATTTCGACCGGGTGATGGCCGTAATCGTCGATGATCGTCGCCACGCCTGCGCCGCTGGGCACTTCGCCAACCTTGGTGAAGCGGCGCCGGACACCGCCAAAGGCCGAAAAGCCGTTACAGATGACCTCGTCGGGGCAGCCCATCTCTATCGCCACCGCAATCGCGGCGAGCGCGTTCTGGACATTGTGGCGTCCCGGCATCGGCAGGCGCACGCCTTCGATCCGGCGATCCTCCTGCCCGCGGCGGCGCACGATCACGTCGAACACATTGCCGCCCGCATCGGGGCGGATGTTCACCCCGCAGATATCCGCCTGCAGGTTGAAGCCGTAGGTCACGACATTGCGGTCGCGCACCTTGCCGATCACTGCCTGTACTTCGGGGTGATCGATGCACAGGATCGCCGCGCCATAGAACGGGACGTTGTGGATGAACTCGACGAAGGCGTCCTTCACCCCGTCGAAATCGCCGTAATGGTCGAGGTGCTCGGGATCGATATTGGTGACCACCGCGATGGTCCCGTCGAGCCGCAGGAAGCTGCCGTCGCTCTCGTCGGCCTCCACCACCATCCATTCGCTGTCGCCCAGCCGTGCGTTCGAACCATATTGTTCGATGATCCCGCCATTGATCACGGTGGGATCGATCTTGCCGGCATCGAGCAGCGCGGCGATCATGCTGGTGGTGGTGGTCTTGCCGTGCGTCCCGGCGACCGCGACAGTGGATTTCAGCCGCATCAGTTCGGCCAGCATCTCCGCACGGCGGACCACGGGAATGCGGTTTTCCAGCGCATAGGCGACTTCGGGATTGGTCCGCTTGACCGCGGTCGAAGTCACGACGACCGCCGCGCTTGCGACGTTTTCGGGGGCGTGGCCGATCACCACTTCGATCCCGCGCTGGCGCAACCGTTCCACGGTCGCGCTTTCCTTCATGTCGGAACCCTGCACGGTATAGCCGAGATTGTTCATCACCTCGGCAATCCCGGACATGCCGATGCCGCCGATGCCGACGAAATGAACGGTCCCGATATCGGTTGGAACGCCCCTCATTCCGCACTCTCCCGCACTGCACCCTGTCCGGCCGGCAGGCCCTGCGAAGCGCCCCGGGCGTTGTTGCCGCCGACGCGAATTACATCCATCATATCTGCTCCGCCGAAGCTTTCGACGAGATCGGCGAGATCCTCGACCGCCCGCGGACGGCCGCAATTCCAGGCGGCATGCGCCGCGCGGCCGAGCCCTTGCGGGTTGTCCGCCAGTGCCTTGATCTGCTTGGCCAGTTCCTTGGCATTGAAGCGTTCCTGGCGGATCACGCGCGCGCCGCCGGCTTTCGCCAGTTCGCGGGCGTTGGCGGCCTGGTGATCATCGGTCGCGATCGGCAACGGAATGAGGATCGCCGGCCGCCCGACGGCAGTAAGTTCGGCAATGGTCGATGCCCCGGCGCGGCCGATGAACAAATGCGCATCGGCCAGCCGCGCGGACATGTCCTCGAAATAGGTCGCCAGTTCGGCGGGTATGGCATGGTTGCGATACCGCTCGCGCACAGCGTCGAGATCTTCGGGCCGGCATTGCTGGGTGACCTGCAACCGCTGGCGCAGCGCGGGGGAAGCATCGACAGCCCGTCGGGCACCACTTCGGACAAGACGCGGGCGCCCTGGCTGCCGCCGGTCACCAGCACCCGCAGCAGGCCTTCCTCGCCCAGTGGCGGGAAGGGTTCGTCGCGCAGCGACAATACGCCCGCGCGTACCGGATTGCCGACCAGATGCACTTTCCGGGAATGTTTGGGATCGAGCCGTTCGACTTCAGGATAGGCAGTGGCGATCGCATCGACATGCCGCGCAAACAGCCGGTTCACCCGGCCCAGCACCGCGTTCTGTTCATGCACCACGGTGGGCACGCCCGCGCTCTTTGCTGCCAGCACGGTCGGCAGCGACGGGTAACCGCCGAACCCGACCACCGCGCTGGGCTGGAAACTGTCGAACAGGCGCAGCGCCATGCGCCGGCCCTGCAGCACCGCGCGGATGCCCTTGATCCAGCTGAGCGGGTTCTTGCCGAACCGGCCCGCGGGAATGACATGGGCGGGCAGAAAATCGGGTTTGCCCGGGATTTGCGCGCCGCGCGTATCGGTGATCAGCGCGACGTGATGGCCGCGCCGTTCGAGTTCGGTGGCCAGCGCGAAGGCGGGCAACAGATGTCCGCCCGTCCCCCCGGCGGCAAGGACATAATGGCGGCTGGCACCGGTCATGGGTGGATCTCGCGGTGCGGGGAAGGCGCGGTGTCTTTCATCGGGGCCGTCTGCCCGAAGCCGAGCCTGTCGCCAAGCCCAATGGTCCGGCTTTTCAGGAACGGATTGCGCCGCGTTATCGCCAGCAGCAGACCGACATTGAGGCAGATCGCAATGGTCGACGATCCGCCATAGCTGACCAGCGGCAAGGTCATCCCCTTCGACGGGAAAAGCTGCAGGTTGACCAAGATATTGATGAACGCCTGTCCGCCGAGCAGCGCGATCAGGCCAGCCCCGGCCAGCAGCGCGAACAGGTCTTCTTCGTCGAGCAGGCGCATCAGCACGCGCCCGACAATGGCGAGATAGACCAGCACGATCATCGCGCAGGCAATCAGGCCGAATTCCTCGCCGATGACGCTGAAGATGTAATCGGTATGCGCTTCGGGCAGGCTCATCTTGCGGATGCCGAGGCCGTAACCCGCGCCCGTCCAGCCGCCCGCCGTCAGCGTGCGTGCTCCCAGATCCACCTGGTCGTAGGCGGTCCCCCCGCCGATGAAGCTGTCGATGCGGTGGCGGGCGTTGTCATAGAGGAAATAGGTCGCGGTCAGCGCAATGATCACGCCGCCGATCACTGCCCCCATCCGCTTCATGTCGATGCCCGACAGGATCATCGCGACGAACCACACGCCCGCAAACAGGATCGTGCCGCCGAAATCGGGCTGCATCATCATCAGCGCGGCGATCAGCGCGACATAGGCGGTGGCGATGCCCGCCACCGGCATGTTGGGATCGCGCATCCGCCACGACAGGATCCAGGCCGTGGCGATGGCGAAGCCGGGCTTGAGGAATTCCGACGGCTGGAACTGCATCCCCAGATTGATCCACCGCCGTGCGCCGTTGATTTCCGCGCCCACCAGCGGGACGAGGAACAGCAGCCCGGTCATGCCCGCGGCCAGCAGCAGCCCGAACCGCCGCGCGCTGTCGCGGGTCAGCATCGACACGCCGAACAGCGTGCCCAGCGCAAGCATCTGCCAGGCAAGGTGGCGGTAGAAGAAATACAGCGGATCGAGCGTCTGGCTGGAAGTGGAGAGACGATCGGCGCTGGCAGGGCTGGCGGCAGCCACCGCGATCGTGCCGAAGCTCATCAGCAGCAGCACGAGCAGCAGCAGCACGCGGTCGATCTCGCGCCACCAGATCTTGAGCTCGGACCAGCGCGACAGCTTGCCCTTGGGCATATGCGCGGGCTGGCGCTTGCCGGGAACGTAGGGCTGCATCGTGTTCACGCCAGCCGCTCCACCAGCGCGCGGAAATGGTCGCCGCGCTTCTCGAAGTCGGCATATTGGTCGAAGCTGGCGCAGGCGGGGCTGAGCAGGACCGTATCGCCCGCCGCGGCCTTCGCAGCGGCACTGGCCACCGCGCGGTCGAGCGTTTCGCACTGCTCGACCGGGACGCGGCCTTCGAGCAGTGCGGCGAAGTCGGGTCCGGCCCTGCCAATGGTATAGGCCGCCTTGACGCGGCCCAGTTCGGCCTCGCACTCGCCCAGTCCCGGCTCCTTGCCGAGCCCGCCGACGATCCAGTGAATGTTCTCGAACGCGGCCAGCGCGGGCGCCGAAGCGGCGGTGTTGGTGCCCTTGCTGTCGTTGACATAGGCAACGCCGGAGATTTCCGCGACGCGCTCCATGCGGTGCGGCAGGCCGGGATAGCTCTTGAGCGCGGCGCGGATCTGCGCGGTCGGGATGCCCAGGATATCGCAGGCTTCAATGGCCGCTGCGGCATTTTCGCGGTTGTGCGGACCTTGCAGCGACGGCCACTCGGCCTGCTCGCCCGGCGCGATTCCCCGGTTCTGCAGCACATCCTCGAGAATGCTTGCGATCGAACCTTCGGCGAACTGCCCCAGCACCCGCGCATCGGTGAACCGGGCGATCGCGTTCTGGCCGCGCGTCTGCATTGCCAGCAGGCGCGACTTGCTGGCAGCGTATTTGGCGAAATCGCCGTCATAGCGGTCGAGATGGTCGGGGGTGATGTTGAGCAGCACCGCCACGTCGCAAGCGAGCGAATAGGTCAGGTCGATCTGGTAGCTCGACAGTTCGAGCACATAAACCCCGCCTTCGGGCAGCGGCTCCTGCTCGAGGATCGGCAGGCCGATATTGCCGCCCATAGTGGCCGGCACGCCCGCCTTTTTCAGCATGTGGTGAACCAGCGCCGTGGTTGTCGACTTGCCATTGGTGCCGGTGATGCCGACGACCTTGTGCCGCGGCAGCGCGGCGCGCGCCTGCGCAAAGAGTTCGATATCGCCGATCACCGGCACGCCGGAACTGTTGGCATGCGGCTTGATCGGATGGGTGTTGAGCGGAACGCCGGGACTGACCACCATTCCCGCATAGCCGGCAAGGTCCGCTTCCAGCGGGTCAGCGACCGCGCAGCGCCCGGCGAAGGCCGCGCGCGCTTCGGCGCGGTCGTCCCACACCAGCACGTCGGCACCCGCCGCCAGCAGCGCTTCGGCCGTTGCCCGGCCGGACCGCGCCAGTCCGAGAACGGCGTATTTCTTGTCCTTCCAGGCGGGCGAAGTGATCATCGTAGCTTGAGCGTCGCGAGCCCCATGAGTGCGAGCACGATGGCGACGATCCAGAAGCGGATCACGACCTTGCTCTCCGACCAGCCGAGCTGTTCGAAATGGTGGTGGATGGGAGCCATGCGGAAGACCCTTTTCCCCGTACGCTTGAACCAGAACACCTGAATGATGACCGACAACGCCTCGAAGACGAACAATCCCCCCACTATTGCCAGTACGACCTCGTGGTGCGTGGCGACGGCGATCGCGCCCAGCGCGCCGCCGAGCGCGAGCGAGCCGGTGTCACCCATGAACACGGCAGCGGGCGGCGCGTTGAACCACAGAAAGGCGAGCCCCGCGCCCATGATCGCGGCGCAGAAGATCGCCAGTTCCCCCGCGCCCGCCACGTGCGGGATGCCGAGATATTCGGAATAGTCCACGCGGCCGACCAGATAGGCGATCAGCGCAAAGGTGCCTGCCGCGATGATCACCGGCATGGTCGCAAGCCCGTCGAGCCCATCGGTCAGATTGACCGCATTGCCCGCCCCCACGATCACGAAAGCCGCGAACACGAAGTAGAAATAGCCCAGTTCGATCCCGAAATCGTTGACGAAGGGGACGTAGAGGAAAGTGTTGATCTGGCCGACGATCAGATAGCTGGCGACGCCCGCGATCGCGAATTCCAGGAGCAACCGGACCTTGCCCGAAACGCCCTTGTGGCTGGCCTTGGAAACCTTGTCGTAATCGTCGAGAAACCCGATCAGCCCGAAACCCAGCGTGACCGCCAGGCAGGCCCAGATGAACGGATTGCTCAGATCCATCCAGATCAGCACCGCCAGGCTGAGGCTGATCAGGATCATCAGCCCGCCCATGGTCGGCGTGCCGCGCTTGGCGAGGTGGCTCTGCGGGCCATCCTCGCGGATCGGCTGCCCCTTGCCCTGCCGCACGCGCAGCATGTCGATGAACCGCGGACCGATGACGAGACCGATGAACAGGGCGGTCATCAACGTCGCGCCGGCGCGGAATGTCTGGTACCGCACGAGGTTGAAGACGCCTTCGAAATTCAACCATTCGGCGAGCAAATAAAGCAATCGAGCCTCTCGTCGCGCCTAGCTGGCGCGGGTGAAATGATCCACGAGCCGGCCAAGTCCGACCGAGTTGGAGCCCTTGACCAGCACGGCGTCGCCCGCGACTACGCCGAAGTCCTCGAGCAACCCGATCGCCTCGTCGGCGGTCTGGCAATGCGCCCAGGCGAACGGCTTGCCAAGAACGGGGCTTTGCGGTTTCCCCAGTTCCTGCGCCAGCGCGGCCATCTCATCGCCGACGAGCAAGGCGTAGTCGACATCGGCGGCGAGGATGGGTTCGGACAGCGCGGCATGGAACTGCGGACCGAAATCGCCCAGCTCCTTCATCGACCCGAGCACGGCGATCCGGCGTCCGGAGGGCGTCTGCCCCAATTGGGCGAGCGTCGCGCGCATGCTGGCGGGATTGGCGTTGTAGCTTTCGTCGATCAGCAGGGCCTTGCCGCCGGGCACCGCAATGCCGTGCCGGGCGCCGCGGCCCTTGAGCCCGCCCATTTCCGCCAGCGCCAGTCCGGCAGCGGCCATGTCGCCGCCCGCGGCCCGGACTGCAGCCATCACCGCGAGCGAGTTGATCACCCAGTGATCGCCGGGTTCGGCCACGGTGTAGCACAGCCGGCCTTCGGGAAATTCGCAGGTCACCAGGCTGCCGCCATTGGCGCTGGGGATCGCGTCGAGCAAGCGGACATCGGCAGAGCGGGCACGGCCGAAGCTGACCACGCGCGCGCCGACATTCCTGGCGGCGCGTTCGAGCGCCGCGCTATGTTCGCTGTCGGCGGGGATGACTGCCGTTCCGCCCGGCTCGAGCCCGGCGAAAATTTCCGCCTTGGCCGCAGCAATGGCATCCATGCTGCCGAGGTTCTCGATATGCGCGGGTGCGATCGTCGTGATGACGGCGACATGCGGTCGGACCTGCGCGGTGAGATCCGCGATCTCGCCCGCGTGGTTCATGCCCATTTCGAAAATGGCGAACCGGCTGCGCGCGGGCATGCGCGCCAGGCTGAGCGGAACCCCGACATGGTTGTTGTAGCTACGCGTCGACCGATGCGCCGCGCCGCGGCTGGCACGTTCGAGGCTGGCGAAGATCGCTTCCTTGACCCCGGTCTTGCCGACCGAACCGGTCACCCCGATAATCGTAGCCTCGACCCGGCTGCGCGCGGCGCGTGCCAGCGCTTCGAGCGCGGCAGTGGTATCCTCGACGAGAATGTGCGGCCAATCGACAGCGCGATCGACGATCGCTCCCGCTGCGCCATTGGCGAAGGCCTTGTCGAGGAAACGGTGGCCGTCCATCGCCTCCCCCTTCAGGGCAATGAAAAGATCGCCATTGATGACATCGCGGCTGTCCATCTCGACGCCTGCGACCTGGAAATCATGGCTGGCGATGCCGCCCACCGCTTCGGCGATGCTGCGCGCATCCCACAGGGTCAGCGGCAGCCGGTCACGCGGGTCGGCGGGCCATTCGATATAGGCCGGATGACGCAGGATGGCGGCGCTCATGCGGCACCCCTGGCAATTTCCGCGACGCATTCGCGCGCGACATCGACATCGTCGAAGGGCAGCACTCGCATGTTATCTCCCGATCCGATGATCTGACCCGTTTCATGTCCCTTGCCGGCGACGAGGACGATGTCCTCCGCGCCCGCTTCGGCGATGGCTGCGAGAATGGCTTCGCGACGCCCGCCTATCTCGCGCGCTTGCGGCGCACCCTCAAGCACCTGCCGGCGGATATCCGCAGGATCTTCGCCGCGCGGATTATCGTCGGTGACGATGACGACATCGCTCGCCTTGGCGGCGGCAGCACCCATCGGTGCACGCTTGCCGTGATCGCGGTCGCCGCCCGCGCCGAAAACGGCAATCAGCCTGCCCGACACATGCGGGCGCAGCGCGGCAACCGCGGCCGCGATCGCATCGGGCGTATGCGCGTAATCGACATAGATCGGTGCACCCGAAGGCGCGATCGCCGCACGCTCGAGCCGTCCGCGAACCGGCTGGAGCCGCGCGACCGCATCCCAGACCCGGTTGGCTTCGGTCCCGGTGGCAAGCGCAAGGCCCGCCGCCGTCAGCGCATTGGACACCTGATAGGCACCGATCAGCGGCAGATCGATTGTCCGCTCCTGCCCGGCATGTTCGACGGTCAGCGACTGCCCGAGCTGGGTCGGCTCGCGATTGACGAGGCGGATCGCTTCGCCCTGTTCGCCGACGGTCATCACGGCGAGCCCGCGGGTGCGCGCATGCTCGACCACGCGGGCATTCCAGCCGCTGTCGCCCGACCCCATCCAGATCACTGCCGCTGCACCATCGGTTACGACTTCATCGAACAGCCGCATCTTGGCCGCGAAATAGTCTTCCATGTCGGCATGGTAATCGAGGTGATCGCGGCTGAAGTTCGTGAAGCCGGCGGCCATCACGGGCACGCCTTCATTGCGGAATTGCGCCAGTCCGTGGCTCGACGCTTCATAGGCGACATGCGTAACGCCCTCGCGCGCCAGGCCGCTGAGGTTGGACAGGAAGGTCACGATATCGGGCGTGGTCAGTCCGGTCGAAACGCTTTCGTCGGGCGTTGTGACGCCGAGCGTGCCGATGCTTGCCGCGCGTTCCCCCGCCATGCGCCAGATCTGACGGGTCATCTCGACGGTGGAGGTCTTGCCGTTGGTGCCGGTCACCGCGACGATATGGTCGGGCACGGGGGTGAAGAACTGCGCTGCGAGGGCCGCGAAAGCGCGGCGCGGCTCCGGATCGGCGATATGGACCGCGCCTTCGACTGCCGCTTCGGGCCGCGCCACCACCGCGATGGCTCCGCTTTCGATCGCCGCGGCAATGAAGTCCTCGCCGTTTATCTGCGTACCCTGGAACGCACCGAAGACGGTGCCGGGTGCGACCTTGCGATTGTCGATTGCGAAGCCGGTCACGTTGGCATCGCCATCGCAGGCGAATCCCGCCGCGGCGCAGAGTTTGGCAAGCTTCACTTGTTCGCCTCCGGGATGAGCGGCTTGAGATCGGAAATATCGACATCGCGCGTATCGTCGGGGCGCACGCCGATCAGCGGGCCGATGCGCGGCACCAGGCGCTTGACGATCGGGGCGGCATTCCACGCGGCGGTACGCTGGTAGGAGCTGGCCAGCGTGCCGCGGGGTTCGTCCAGCATGGCAATCACGACATAGCGGGGACGGTCCATCGGGAAGGCGGCGGCGAAGGTCGAAACCAGCGCGGTCTTGCGATAGCCGGCACTGCCGCCGGGCTTTTCGGCCGAGCCGGTCTTGCCGCCCACGCGGTAACCCGGCGCATCGGCGTTCTTGCCCGTGCCGTATACGGCGATCGCGCGCAGCAGCTGGCGCATCCGGCTGGAAGTCGACGCCTTGAACACGCGGCGACCCTTGGGCGCTTCGCCCGGCCCCAGCTTCCTGAGTGTCGCGGGGCGCCAGATGCCGCCATTGACCATTGCCGCATAGGCGCTTGCGAGATGCAGCGGGGTAACGGCGATACCGTGGCCATAGCCGACCGTCATCGAACGCAGGCGCGGCCACTTCTTGCCCGGCCAGATCGGGAAGCCCTTGGCGGGCAGTTCGATATAGGGCCGCTCGTTCATGCCGAGATCGATCATCGTGCGGCGCATGCGTTCGGGGCCGAGCTCGTCCGCCAGCCGCGCGGTCACGGTGTTCGACGAATGGATCAGCGCCTCGACCACGTTGAGATCGGGCCCCATCGGGTGGCTGTCCTTGATCGCGAAGCGGCCGACCTTGACCGGGCTCGCATCCCACCGGCGGCCGAGATTGCGCACCACGCCGGCATCGATCGCGGCCGCGACCGACAGCGGCTTGAAGGTCGAACCGAGTTCGTAGACCTGATTGGTTACGCGGTTGAACATCAGTTTCTGGCCGCGCGCATCGATCTTGTTGGGATCGAATTCGGGCAGGGAAGCCAGCGCCAGCACTTCGCCCGTGTCGACATCGAGCACGATGCCCGCACCGCCCTGCGCCTGCACCAGTTTCATCCCGCGGCGCAGCTCGTCCTCGAGCGCGCCCTGGACGCGGGAATCGATCGACAGGGCGATCGGGGTGCCGCGCGTCGCCGGATCGGACAGATGCGCGTCGAGAACCTGCTCCATCCCCACGCGGCCCGTTCCATCCGCCGCGACATAGCCGAGCACATGCGCCGCCATCGAGCCTTGCGGATAGTGGCGGTCGTTCTCCATCGGCATCTCGAGCGCGAGTTCGCCGATGTCCTGCACCCGGTTGGCATCCTCGGGCAGCACCCGCCGGCGGATATAGCCCTGCTTGCCCGCTGCCAGCTGCGCTGTGACCGCCGCTTGATCGAGATCCGGGAAAATGTCCTTCAGCTTGCCCGCGACCACCGCCGGATCACGGACCAAAGGCGCACCGTCTTCACCCAGCGCAGTGGGATTGAACCACAGCGCATAGGCGGGGAAGGCGCGCGCCAGCGGCACGCCGTTGCGATCGGATATCTCGCCGCGAGGCGGCAGCAGCGCTTCTTCGAGCGAAGTGCCGCGCGCGCCATTGTCCGACGCCCCGAGATAGCCGATGCGCACCAGCGCAAGCAGCGTCACGAAGACGAAGCCGAGCGCGACCCACAGCAGGCGCCAGCGTGCCAGCGAGAGCGATTCCTGCCGGATGGTAACCAGCTGCACGCGGCCCGAGGCCACGGCCATGCTCACCGCACCATATCCGCTTCTGCCCGCGGCGATTGCAGGGCCGAAGCCGGAAAAGGCGTTCATTGGCCCGCCTCGGCGACGCTGGCCATTCCGGCCACGGGGCTCGCCAGCCGTTCGGCAATCCCGCCGGTGGCGATCAGGTCATGCCTTTCGGAGCGCTCCGCCCGTTCGGGCGCGGCATCGCCTTCTTCACCCGTGATCCATTCGGCCAGCAGGCCGTCGCTTTCGGGAGCGGGCCGGTTGAGCGCCACCCGCACCGGCTCTGGCGCATCGATCCCGCGCGGCGAACCCAGCGCGGCAAGCTGGCGCTCGCTTTCGAGATACTGATCCGCGCGCGGCGCGGCGTAGCCGAACTCAACCGCATTCCAGTCGGACAATTGCTGCTGGCTGGCGCGGGTTTCGAACTCGGTTTCGAGCATCAGCTTGGCGCGCTGCGCCGCGATGATCTGCCTCTCGGCAAGCCGCACGTCGCTCTTCACCGCGTTGACCTTGAAGGTCAGCGCGAGCAGCAGCGCGAAACACACGGCCAGCACCAGCGCCCAGCCGATCTGGCGAATGCGCGAACCGCCGACCATCACGCGGCCTCCCGCGCGGGCACGGCGGTGCGCGTGGCGTGGCGCAGCACCGAAGAGCGTGCGCGGAAATTGCGCTCGATCTCGGCCTCGCCCGGCTTGATTGCCTTGCTGACCTGCAAAAAGACCGGATCGTCCTGCGCCGCCAATGGGACGTGCCGCGAGGCGCTCGGGGTTGAGGATGCCTCGCGCAGGAAGCGCTTGACGATCCGGTCTTCGAGGCTGTGGAAGCTGACCACCGCAAGGCGGCCTCCTTCACACAACAAGCGTTCGGCGGCCGACAGTCCGTGCGACAGTTCGTCGAGCTCGCCGTTGATGTGAATGCGCACCGCCTGGAAGGTCCGGGTGGCCGGATCCTTCTTGTCGTGCGGCTTGTACCCCAGCGCTTTGCGCACGATGCGCGCGAGTTCGCCGGTCGTCTCCAGCGGCCGCGCGGCCACTATGGCGCGGGCCACGCGGCGCGACTGGCGCTCTTCGCCGTAGAGGTAGAGCACATCGGCAATGGACTTTTCGTCGGCCGTGTTGAGGAAATCGGCCGCGCTCTCGCCATCCTGGCTCATCCGCATGTCGAGCGGGCCGTCGGATGAAAAGGCAAAGCCGCGATGCGCCTGGTCGAGCTGCATGGACGAGACACCGATATCCATCACGATCCCGTCGACCCGAGCGACGCCGGCAGCCGTCATGACTTCCGCCATTTCCGAAAAGCGGTGCGGGTGCAGCACCAGCCGCGGCGGATCGACCTTCGTCTCGGGCCATGCCTCGCCCGCCGCGATCGCATCGGGATCGCGGTCGAAAGCATGAACCGTCGCGCCGCGTTCGAGCAGCGCACGCGTATAACCGCCGGCGCCGAAGGTGGCGTCGATCACGACATCGCCGGGCTGCGGATCGAGCGCGGCGATCACTTCGTCCAGCAGGACGGGAATGTGCGGGGCACCGGTCATTTGCCCTTGGCCTTCGCATCGGCAAGGAAGCTGGCGCAGGCCGCCTTCGCGCCCGCCCAATCGTCGCCCATCTGGGCCAGTTCCACGGGGTTCCACAGCGTGAAGAACCGTCCGCCGCCCTGGAAATAGAGCCCGTCTTCGATCTTGCCGAGGATGCGCAGGTGATCGGGCATGACGAAGCGGCCGCTGTCGTCGAAGGGCAGCTCCTGGAAACCGAACAGCTGGCTCGAGCGGGTATCGCGATCGAATTCACGGCCCAGGCGGACGGCAAGCTCTTCCTCGCGGTCGAGCTGCGCTTCCAGTTCGGGTTTGCGCGAAAGGCCGAAGCCGACGAGGCAATTCCAGCTGGCGTGCTTGGAGAGACACAGGACGCGACCGTCGCTGCTGTCCTTCACGGCCTTGCGGAAAAGGGGAGGAAGCACAAAGCGGCCCTTGTCGCCCGCGGGCGAATAAGCCTGACCGCTATACCCTCCGAATGACACTTTCCCCGAACCTCGATTGCGGTTTCGCTTACCTCCTCATCGGACAAAACTTTCCCGGCCCGCCCGAACGCATGGGCGAGACGCATCGCCTGCCGGCGAAACGCGCAGTGACAGTGGTGTCCGATGTGATTGCGGTTTATCGCGGGTACGGCGGGGATGGAAGGGAAATTTGCGGGATTTTACGGGATAAGCCGACAAGAACCTGTTTTATTGAACTAATTTCGTCGGCGGGAGGGTTCGAATTCGTTACCAAATCGCTAACGAACACGCTGTAAGCGCACGCATTTCCGGCGAGAATGAGCATCATCCCCGCCTTTCCCCGCAGTATTCCCGTAAAATCCCGCTCAATCGCGCGAAAGCGATTCCTGCGCGCCGAACCCGCCGAGCAGCGCCTGCAGCGCGTCCTTGCGCCGGGCGGGAACGGGTGCGCTGCCATCCCAGTCGAGCAGCGCCGCATCGGCCAGCACCAATGCCGTGCCCTGCCCCACGGCGCAGCGTGCGACAAGGCCCTCGTCATGCGTGGTGCATGTGCGCTCTTCCGCGCCGCTATCGTTGCGCACGAAGCGGCCATGCAGCCGCACGGGTACGGGCAGGCCAGCGACTGGCAACACCCGCTCCTCGCCCGATTGCGTTTCGTCGAAAGTCAGCTCCAGCCCCCAATGGTCGAACAGCGGCGAGAGCAGCACCACGTCCTGCGGCCGGCGGCGATCGCCGATTGGGTATTCCGAATGGCGTGTCAGCATGGGATCGGCGAATATCAGCGCCTCCCCGCCAGCGGTCAGCCACTGGTCGAACGAGACGTTCTCCGACGGCGCCAGGGCACGCGGCTGCGCCAGGATCACCCGGTCTATCCCTGCCAGTGCGTCGGGTTCGAGCGTGTCGAGCGGCACCAGATCGTAGCGCGATTCCAGTTCGACTCGCACCCAGTCCGGCTCCGCCCCGGAATCGATGAGCGCGGCGACATCGCCTTCGCCCCAATAGATCGGCAGTGTCGAGAACAGGCCGAGGCGCGGCTTGGCCGGGGCCGTCTCCTCCGCGGGCCCCGCCGAGCAGGCGGCAATCAGCAGCGCCAGCGCTACCGACAGGCTAGTTCGCCGGCGGAAGCGCATCGCTGGGCATCGGGGGGTCGAGTGTCGGTGATGCGCTGGGCGTCGCCGAGGGCTGGGCGGGCAGGTCCGGCACGACACCGGCTTCGACCAGCGGGTCGTTGCGGGCCGGGGCGGAGGTCGGTTCGGTCGTCGACGCGGCCGCGGGTACGGTCGTCGCGTCGGTTTCGGCCGCGCGGTTCTGGATGACGCTGGCGAGGCCCACCAGCAGGATCATCATGACGATACCGGTCGTGCCGATCTGCAGGCGCTGCATCGACCGTTCACGCCGGGCATCCTTGCCCGGAACGTCGGGCAACTCGCCCATTGGCGGCTTGCGGCTCATGTCGAAGAATTGGTGCACGCCCCGAACCTAGGCACGCCCGGGCAACAGTCAATCGCCGCTTTGCAACCAATCGAACACCGGCAGGCCCTTCGCGGCCAGCCATTCGGCGCTGTAGAGCGTCGAGAGATAGCGGAAGCCGGTGTCGCACAGGATGGTGGCGACGCGTGGGTTCTCGCGCCCTTCGGCCACCAATTGCTTGCCCAGCGCAATCGCGCCGGCGACATTGATGCCCGAGGACAGGCCGAGACACAGACCTTCTTCGCGAAGCAGGCGAGCGACCCATGTCAGGCCTTCCTCGTCCGAAATGCGGAACTGCGTATCGATCGGCGCACCTTCGAGATTGCCGGTGATGCGCCCCTGCCCGATGCCTTCGGCAACCGAAGACCCTTCGGCCTTCAGCTCGCCATTCGCGAAGTAGTTGTACAGCGCCGCGCCATGCGGGTCGGTCAGCGCGATGGTGACGGTTTCGTCCAGTTCCTTCAGCCCCATTCCGACACCCGCGATCGTGCCGCCGGTGCCCGCCGCGCAGGTAAAGCCGTCGATCCGGCCCTCGAGCTGGTCCCACAGTTCCCTGGCGGTGGTTTCGATATGGGCCTTGCGATTGGCGGTGTTGTCGAACTGGCCGGCCCAGACCGCGCCGTCGAGTTCTTCCGCCATGCGGCGCGAGACGTGCTGGAAATGGTTGGAGTCGGCATACTTGGTCGGCGGAACGGTGACCAGTTCCGCACCCAGCGCGCGGAGCGTGTCCATCTTTTCCTTCGACTGGTTGTCGGGCATCACGATAATCGTGCGATAGCCCAACGCATTGGCCACCAGCGCGATGCCGATTCCGGTATTCCCTGCAGTCCCTTCGACCACCGTACCGCCGGGCTTGAGTTCGCCGCGCTCTTCCGCATCGCGTATGATGTAGAGCGCCGCGCGGTCCTTCACGCTGGCGCCCGGATTGGCAAACTCACACTTGCCGAAGATGTCGCAGCCGGCTTCGGCGCTCGGTCCCTCGAGGCGGACCAGCGGCGTGTTGCCGATAAGATCGAGCGTATGCTCGCGTACGGGGATTGCAGTCATGAGACCCGAATTAGGCTTGCCGACCCGACGCTGCAAACAACATCAGTCTTCAGGCGCGATAGTAACCTTCAGCCCGTCGAGTTCGGCGGTGAAGGGAATCTGGCACGACAGGCGCGAAGTCGGCTGGCGGTGATCGGTGGATTCGAGCAGATCGTCCTCGTCTTCGCTCATTTCGGGGAGCTTGTCGGTGAACGCCGGATCGATATGCACATGGCAGGTCGCGCAGGAACAGCACCCGCCGCACAGCGCCAGCAGCTCGTCGAAGCCATTGTCACGGATCGCTTCCATCACGGTCAGGCCGTCGGCGACGTCGATCTCGCTGGTTTCGCCTTCGCGGGTGGTCACGGTCAGTTTCGGCATTGCGTGTTTCCTCGGTTGCAAAGGGCCACTGGTCGACCCTATGCGTCGCGCTGCTATTCAATCGCGACGGGGAAGGCAAGCGCACTCGCCATGGGGCTGACCAATGCACGATTGCGCGCTGACCTCGATCGGGTGGCGGCGGCCGACCCCGTGGTTGCCGGCGCGTTGGAGCGTTGCGGTTATCCCGAGGAACGCATGCGCCCCGCCGGTTACCGCACGCTGCTGCGGACGATCGTCGGCCAACAGGTCAGCGTCGCATCGGCGGATGCGGTGTGGGCCAAGCTCGAAGCAGAACTGGGCGAAGCCATGCCCGCGCACGAATTGCTGGCGCGCGATTTCGATACGCTGCGGGCCTGCGGCCTGTCGCGGCAGAAACAGGGCTATGCGCGTAGCCTGTGCGAACTGGTGGCCAGCGGCGAACTGGACCTTGCCGACCTTCCGCGCGACGACGAGGAAGCCATCGCCGAACTCACCCGGATCAAGGGGATCGGGCGCTGGTCGGCGGAAATCTACCTGCTTTTCGCCGAGGGGCGCGGCGACATCTGGCCGGCCGGCGACCTGGCGGTCCAGGAAGCGGTCGGACGCATGCTCGAACTGGCAGAGCGGCCGAGCGAAAAGGAAACCCGTACCATCGGCGAAGCTTGGCGGCCGCATCGCGGCGCAATGGCCATCTTCACCTGGCACGCATACACCAATGCCGCGCTCTAGCGCGCACCGAGGGAGACAGAGCATGGGCGATCGCAAGGCGATCTTCATTACCGGGGGCGGTTCGGGCATCGGACGCGCGGTCGCATTGCATTTCGCCGAACGCGGGTGGTTCGTCGGGCTCGGTGATATCGACAAGTCCGGCCTGCACGAGACGGCCGAATTGGTCGGCAACGGCTTCGTCTATTCGCATGTCTTCGACGTGCGCGACCGCGCTGCCTGGGACGAGGCGCTCGAGGCGTTCTCGGTGGCGAGCGGCGGACGGATCGACGTGGTGTTCAACAATGCCGGCATCCCGCTGGGCGGATCGCTGATCGAGAACAGCGCCGAGGAAATCGAACGCTGTCTCGACATCAATCTGAAAGGCGTTCTGTTCGGCGCTCAGGCGGCCCATCCCCATCTGAAGAAAACCGCCCCGGGATCCTGCCTGCTCAACACCGCAAGCGCTGCCGGGATCTACGGCACGCCCGGCGCAAGCGTGTATTCGGCAACGAAATTCGGGGTGCGGGCGGTCACCGAAAGTCTCGACGGCGAATGGTCGGCCGATGGGATCAAGGTGGCTTCGCTGATGCCCAGCTTCATCGAAACGCCGCTGCTCGACCATACCCCGCACGCCGGCGCGAACGAGGGCATTCGTCAGCGCGTCACCGATGCCGGGCTCGAGATAACCCCCGTGGCGGACGTGGCCGCGGCGGCCTGGGAGGCCGTGCACGGCGACCGGCTGCACACGACGGTCGGAAAGACGGCGAAAACCATGGCCTTTGCCGCACGCTGGCTTCCCGGCAGGGTGCGCAAGCAGACGCGCTCATCGATCCGGCCGATGGGCAAATAATCCACCGGGCGCAAAGATCTGCGCCCGCGCCCCGAATATCAGGCAGACAGCGCGTCGATCTTGCGCGCCATCTTAACGTCGCGCAGCGAAAGACCGCCGGCGTCATGCGTGGTCAGGGTGATTTCCACCCGGTTGTAGACATTGAGCCATTCGGGATGGTGATCGCGCTTTTCCGCGATCAACGCGACGCGCGTCATGAAGGCGAAGGCCGCGGAGAAATCGCCGAATTCGAACGTGCGCTCGATCGCGTTCCCGTCGCGGCACAGCGACCACTCGGGCAAGGCGCTGAGCCAGGTCTTGCGCTCTTCTTCGCTTAGCTGCTCGACGGTCATGGCGTGCGAATCTCCTCCGGCTTGTCGCTGGCGCGGCTTTTGCCTATCGCCCTCGCCCATGCAAGCTCGCCTCGTCGCAAAGGATATCGCCTGCCGTCGCGGCGAGCGGTTGCTGTTCCGGCGCCTCTCCTTCGCATGCGAAGCCGGGGAAGCTGTCCACGTGGTGGGTGCCAACGGTGTGGGAAAATCGAGCCTGATCCGTATCCTGGCAGGCCTTCTGCGTCCCTTCGCAGGAGCGGTCGAACGGACCGGCGCTGCGGGTCTGGTCGACGAACGCCTGGCACTCGACACCAATCTCGCGCTGGGCCAGGCACTCGCATTCTGGGAACGGATCGACGGATGCCGCGATCCGGGCCGCGCGCTCGAACTGTTGCAGCTCGAGCCGCTGATGGATGTCCCGGTGCGCTACCTTTCGACCGGCCAGAAGAAACGTGCGGCGCTGGCACGGCTGCTCAATCGCGATTGCCCGATCTGGTTGCTCGACGAACCCCTCAACGGGCTCGACAGTCAGGCGCAGACGGCCTTCGAAACGCTTATCGCCCGGCATTGCGCGGCCGGCGGAGTAGCCATTACCGCGTCGCACCAGCCGATTGCGCTGCCTGCGCCCGCGATCATCGATCTCGCCGAGTATGCGGCATGATAGCGGCGCTGCTCAGACGCGACCTCGGATTGCTGGTGCCGGGCGGCCGCGGCGGCGGGGGCATCCTGCCGCTGCTGTTCTTCCTCGCCGTGGCGATGCTTTATCCCTTCGCGGTCGGCCCCGACGCCCAGCTGCTTGCACGGACCGGCGGCGGTGTCATCTGGGTCGCGGCGCTGCTGGCAGCAATCCTCCCGCTCGAAAAGCTGGTGGCGGGCGATCTCGAAGCGGGGGTGTTCGACCAATTGCACTTGCGCGGGATCAGCGAGGAATGGGCTATGGCCTCGCGCCTGCTGGCGCACTGGCTGGCCTTCGTCCCGCTGCTGCTGCTGGCGACATTGCCCGCCGCCGCATTGCTCGGCTTGGACGCGGACACCACCCGGACAGTCCTGCTCGGCCTGCTCGCTGGTACGCCAGGGCTCGCCGCCGTGGGCCTCGCGGTGGCGGCGCTCACCGCCAGCCTGCGCGGCGGCGCGGCGCTTGCCGGGCTGATGGTAATCCCGCTGGCCGTGCCGATCCTGATTTTCGGGGCCGGCGCGCTCGGCCGTCCTGACCCTGCGGCGCTGTTGCTCACCGCGGCAATCAGCCTCGGCCTCTGCGCGGTTACGCCCTTCATCGCTGGCGCCGCGCTGCGCGCAGCGCGCGAGGCCTAATACGGCGGCTTGTGCAGGCCCTTGGGGCTCTCGGTGAAGATTTCGACCCCGTCTTCGGTGATCCCGATCGAGTGTTCGAACTGGGCCGAAAGCGACTTGTCGCGCGTGACCGCCGTCCAGCCATCGCGCAGGATCTTGGCATGCGGGCGACCGCCATTGATCATCGGTTCGATGGTGAAGAACATGCCCGGTTTCATTTCCGGACCGGTTCCGGCACGCGCCGCGTGGATCACCTCGGGCGCGTCGTGGAACAGCCGGCCGAGGCCGTGTCCGCAGAATTCCTGCACCACGCCGTAGCGATACTGGCGGGCATGCGCCTCGATCGCCGCGCCGATATCGCCCAGCCGCGCGCCGGGCCGTCCTGCCGCTTCGATGCCGAGCATAAGGCATTCATAGGTCACATCGACCAGCCGCCGCGCCTTGATGGACGGTTCACCGGCAAAGAACATGCGGCTGGTATCGCCGTGCCAACCGTCGAGCAGCGGGGTCACGTCGATATTGACGATGTCGCCTTCCTTCAGCGCCTTGTCCGAGGGAATGCCGTGACAGATGACATGGTTGATCGAGGTGCAGCAGCTGTGCGTATAGCCGCGATAGCCCATGGTTGCCGGGACTGCGCCCGCATCGAGCATCATGGTGCGCGCCTTGTCGTCGATCGCACCGGTGGTAACACCCGGCTGGACGAAGTCGGTCAGCTCGTCGAGGATTTCCGCGGCCAGCCGCCCGGCCTTGCGCATACCTTCGAAGCCGGCTTCGCCGTGCAGCTTGATCGTGCCGTCGCGATAGACGGTCTCATCCGCCTCGATTACCTGATATTCGGTCATGCGGCCCACATAGGCGGTTGTGGCCGGAATTGCGAGAGGACTAGCGCTTTACGCTGAAGGCGTCGGCGTAATGCGGCTTGACCGCATCGAGCACCGAGGCGGTGACGGGGAAATCGAGCTCGTAATCGCCTTCGGCATAGGGGCCCGCGACATAGGGACCGAAATAGACACTCAACCGGTCGAACGTCTTGCCGTTGGACGATCCCAGCAACACGCTGGCTTCGTCCAGCCCCGGGCAATCGTCGAACGTGTCGCCGCTGCCGGGTTCGACAGGGCTGCCGCGCCGTTTCGCCCGCTCGGCGTTGAGCGTATCGCACAATCGCTGGCCGAGACCTTGCTCCAGCGCAACGGGCGAATTGAACAGCGCAATGCCTTTCATCGCCTGCTTCGCTTCGCGGTCCCACACCAGCGAACGCATGCCGTACATGCCATGGGCGCCGCCCGAATAGGTGGCCAGATGGCCCGACAGGCTGAGATAGCGCGGCAGGTCGGCGACTACTTTCCATTCTTCGGACAGGCTGTGCTGGCGCGGCGTCCAGTCGCCCTCGCCTGCCGCCTCCCAATCCTCGTCGGCGCGCGCGGCGACTTCGGCCTTCATGCCCTGTGCCCTGTCCCCGAGCACCTCGACCAGTCCTGCCTCGGCAGCAACCGCGGCCGGCCAGGAATATTCGAAAACATAACGCTCGGTTTCCTCTTCCTCCGCGTAATCCTCGGCTGGCACTGCAGCGTCACCCGCACCCTCGGCGGCAGCCGCGCTTTCGTCCTGGCTCGCCGCGCCCTGTCCGGGATCGCCGGCGGTCCCGGAACAGGCCGCACTCGACAGCGCGAACGAAATCAGGAACAGGGGCGCACGCATCGCGGTTTCCTTATGCGAAGAACGAATTGATCTGGGGCACCAACAATATGGCCGACAAGCAACCGCTAATCCAGCCCGACCGGGGCCAGGACGCTATTTCCATCCACCTCGTCAATCGCGATGGTTTCCCCGAATGGAAGAAGTCCCTGTCCGCCAGCCAGCGCGCAGCACTGGATGCGCAGAAATTCGATGGTGGCGGCTATCAGGTCGGCATCGTCCCCGATGGCGATGGCTGGTTCGCAGTCGGCGGCGTTGCCAATCCGGACGAGTTGTCGAGCTGGTGCATGGCGAAACTGGCCGAAAGCCTTCCCGAAGGAACCTATCGCCGTGCCGGGGGCGAACCCGGCCCAGCGCTGCACGGCTGGCAGACCGGCCAATATGTGTTCGATCGCTACAAGAAACCCGAACGCCCCGTCGGTCCGCGGGTGCTGCTTACCAAGGACGTCAAGGCCATCGACGGCGCGCTAGCCGAGGCGCAGGCGGTGTGCCTGATCCGCGATCTGGTCAACACGCCCGCCGAGGACATGGGCCCAGCCGCGCTCGAAGAGCAATGCGAAGCGCTGGCCAAGACCCATGCGGCCAGGCTGGAGGTAACCAGGGGCGATACGCTGGAACAGGAATATCCCATGGTGCATGCGGTGGGCCGCGCCGCCGCGCGCCATCATGCGCCGCGGATCATGCACCTGACCTGGGGCAAGGAAAGCGACCCTGTGCTCGCGATCGTCGGCAAGGGGGTATGCTTCGACAGCGGGGGGCTCGATGTCAAAAGCAGCAGCGGCATGCTGTTGATGAAGAAGGACATGGGCGGCGCCGCACATGCGATCGCGCTGGCCGGACTGGTGATGGCCGCACATCTGCCCGTGCGTCTGCACCTGCTGGTACCTGCGGTGGAAAACGCGATCAGTTCCAACAGCTTCCGGCCCGGCGACGTGCTGCAAACCCGCAAGGGACTGACTGTCGAAATCGGCAACACCGATGCCGAAGGCCGGCTGATCCTCGGCGACGCCTTGCAGCGGGCCAGCGAAGAGAACCCCGAGTTAATCCTCGATTTCGCCACGCTGACCGGCGCAGCCCGGGTGGCGCTCGGCCCCGAATACCCGGCGCTGATGACGCGCCGCGACGAAACCGCCGCGGCGCTGATCGCTGCCGGCAAGGCGCATGACGACGAACCCTGGCGCCTGCCCTTGCCCGATGTCTATCGCGAATGGCTCGCCTCGGACATTGCCGACACCAACAACGCGCATGGCAATGCCTTTGCCGGTGCCAGCGTGGCGGGGCTGTTCCTCGACAAGTTCGTGGGCGAAGGGATCGACTGGGCGCATTTCGACACATTCGCCTGGCGCCCGCAGGCTAAACCGGGCCGTCCCAAGGGCGGCGAAGCCTACGGATTGCGCGCCGCATGGCACATGCTGGAGGCCCGTTTCGGGGGAGGCTGAAGGCCGCCCGCTTGCGGGAAAGCGCCGGCGCGGCTAAGCGCCCGCAACGTTCACAACCGGAATTAGCACACAGCGTGACTGCCCCAGACCGTTATTCCCTTCCCGAAGGCGTCGTCGGATTGAACGGCCCGGTCGACAAGCCTGCGCCGGGCACGCTGCCCCTGCGCGGCGATCTGGCGCATATCGCGCTGGCGCAATCCTATCTCGCTGCACACTATGTCATCCCGCAGCCGCGCGCTGTCGGGGCGGCGCCCGCGACGCTCAAGCTGAACATGCGCGACGATGCCGAAGACGGCACGACCCTGCCCGCCGGACAGGAGATAGAATTGCTCGACTGCGCAGGCGACTGGGCGTGGATCACCTGCGGCCCCGAAGGCCCCAGCGGCTATGTCCGGCTCGGGCAGCTCGCACCGGTCATCGATGCATAAGGTTTTCATCGACGGGGCAGCCGGAACAACCGGGCTCGAAATCGCCGAACGGCTTGCCGGCCGGTCCGAATTCGAACTGCTGGCGCTCGACGATGCCAAGCGCAAGGACAGCGCGGCGCGGCGCGAGGCGCTCAACGAGGCCGATATCGCGATCCTCTGCCTGCCCGACGACGCCGCCCGCGAGGCAGTCGAGCTGATCGACAGTACCAGCGCCACGCGGGTTATCGACGCCTCCAGCGCGCACCGCACTGCGGAAGGCTGGTGCTACGGCCTGCCCGAACTGGTCGGACGCGAGCGCGTTTCCGAGGCGCGCCGGGTGAGCAACCCGGGCTGCTATCCCACCGGCTTCCTCGCCCTGGTAGCGCCATTGGTACGCGAAGGGCTGCTGCCCGCCGACTGGCCCTATACCGTCAATGCGGTGAGCGGGTATTCGGGAGGCGGAAAAGCCCTTATCGAGCGTTTCGAAGCCGCCGGGGCACCCGCCTACATGGCTTACGGCTATGGCATGGCGCACAAGCACCTGCCCGAAATGAAAGCCCACGCGGGACTTGCGCATCCGGTGCTGTTCGCACCGTCAGTCGCGTCGACCTATCGCGGCATGATCGTGGAAGTCCCGCTGCATCTCGGAGCGATGGCCGACAATCCGCACGCCGACAGCCTGCGTGACTCGCTCGGTCGGTTTTACGAAAGCTCGGCCGTCGTTACGGTCCGCGACAAGGCACCGGTCGCCGAACTCCTGCTCGACAATGATGCACCCGCGTCGGACGCGCTCGAACTGTTCGTGTTCGGCAATGATGACGGATCGCATGCGCGGCTCGTCGCCCGGCTCGACAACCTCGGGAAAGGCGCCAGCGGCGCCGCCGTGCAAAATCTCAACCTGATGTGCGGCCTGCCCGAAACGGCAGGGCTGCGCCTGACACTTGCCTAAAAAACAGGCACTGCCTGTCTGTGCTTCGGGCACCGACAGCCACTTCCACCGCCCCGATTCACGCAAATACGCGTTGCGCACGTTTGGCACGGTTCTTGGAACACGTGCGGACGCGGCGCGTAAACCTCGTGAGCTACGGGCCAAAGAATTCTCGGGGGACACCACCAGGTGAAAAAGATCGAAGCGATCATCAAGCCGTTCAAGCTGGACGAGGTGAAGGAGGCGCTGCACGAAATCGGCGTGTCCGGCATCACCGTGACCGAAGCGAAGGGCTTCGGCCGGCAGAAGGGCCACACCGAACTCTACCGCGGGGCAGAATATGTCGTCGACTTCCTGCCCAAGGTAAAACTCGAAGTCGTGGTGCCCGCCGGCATCGCCGACCGCACGGTCGAAGCTATCGCCGCCGCCGCCCAAACGGGCCGGATCGGCGACGGCAAGATCTTCATCTCGTCGATCGAGGGTGCCTTGCGCATCCGCACCGGCGAGAAAGACGACGACGCGATCTGAAAAAACGGGGGCGCCAGTCCCGCATCAACCCAATCCTGTTCAATCGGAGGCAATACCAATGGCAAGTGCAAGCGACGTCCTGAAACAGATCAAGGACGAAGGCATCGAATGGGTCGATCTGCGCTTCACCGACCCCAAGGGCAAATGGCAGCACCTGACCATGGTCGCGGGCGTTCTGGGCGAAGACGAGCTCGAAGACGGTCTGATGTTCGACGGTTCGTCGATCGCCGGCTGGAAGGTCATCAACGAAAGTGACATGATCCTGAAGCCCGACCTCGATCGCGTCTATACCGACCCCTTCAGCGCCGAACCGATGATGATCGTCTTCTGCGACATCGTCGAACCTTCGACCGGCGAGCTGTACGCACGCGACCCGCGGTCGACCGCCAAGCGCGCCGAAGCCTTCGTCAAGAGCACCGGCCTGGGCGACACGATCTACGTCGGCATGGAAGCCGAATTCTTCATGTTCGACGATGTCCGGTTCGAGGATGGCTATGCCGGTTCGGGCTATGCCATCGACGACATCGAGCTGCCGACCAACACCGGCAAGGAATATGAGAGCGGCAATCTGGCGCACCGTCCGCGCGCCAAGGGCGGGTATTTCCCCGTGGCCCCGGTCGACAGCGCAGTCGATATCCGCGGCGAAATGGTCTCGACCATGATCGAGATGGGCCTGCCCTGCGACAAGCATCACCACGAAGTCGCCGCCGCTCAGCACGAGCTGGGCGTGACCTTCGGAACGCTCGTCGAAACCGCCGACAATTTGCAGATCTACAAGTATGTCGTGCAGCAGGTCGCCCATATCTACGGCAAGACCGCGACCTTCATGCCCAAGCCGATCAAGGACGACAACGGGTCCGGCATGCACACGCACATGTCGATCTGGGACGGCGGCAAGCCGACCTTCGCGGGCAACCAGTATGGCGGCCTCAGCGAAAACTGCCTGTACTACATCGGCGGTGTCATCAAGCACGCCAAGGCGCTGAACGCCTTCACCAACCCGACCACCAACAGCTACAAGCGGCTGGTACCGGGCTTCGAGGCGCCCGTGCTGCTCGCCTATTCGGCGCGCAACCGTTCGGCCGCCTGCCGCATCCCCTATGGTGCGGGCGACAAGGCCAAGCGCGTGGAATTCCGCTTCCCCGATGCGATGGCCAACCCCTACCTCGCCTATTCGGCACTGCTCATGGCCGGACTCGACGGGATCCAGAACAAGATCCATCCGGGCGAAGCCATGGACAAGAACCTCTACGATCTGCCGCCCGCCGAACTGGCGGACGTGCCCACGGTCTGCGGCAGCCTGCGCGAAGCGCTCGAAGCGCTCGAGGCGGACCATGAATTCCTGCTCAAGGGCGATGTCTTCACCAAGGACCAGATCGACGCGTATTGCGAATTGAAGTGGGACGAAGTCCTGCGCGTGGAAACGACGCCCTGCCCCGCAGAATTCGACATGTACTACAGTGCCTGACGCCTAATCGGCGTTAGATAGCAAATGGATAGAAGAGGGGCGGCCGGAGCGATCCGGGCGCCCTTTTTTCATGCGCAATCAAAAGGTGGGTCCTTCGCGCAACACAGGCATACAAAATGGTTCAACCGAGGACGTTACCGGTCTTTCCTTTTCGTCCAACTGGGGTCAAACGTAACCATATGCGCGACTTGGGGCGCGCCACTATGCGAAATATTCCTGGAGGGACCTTCGTCATGAAATCCACGTTCAATCGTAACGGCAGCCGCCTGTTGGCCGGCGCCGCCACCATTGCCTTGTCGACCGTCGCGCTGAGCACCCCCGCTCACGCCATCGTACCGAACGACAACTATACTCCCGACGACATTGTCGATACCGACGAAGAGTTCAGCGGCGTCGGCATGTTCTTCCGCAACGACGGCTTCGTTTGCACCGGGACGCTTATCAATCCGCGTACCGTGCTGTTCGCTGCTCACTGCGTGAACGATCGTCCAGAAACCGATTACGACACGACGGTTCGCTCGGCTTTCTCCTTCAATGTCGATGCCCTCCCCGGCTTCCGCGACTGGATTGGCAATGGCTTCGCCAGCAATCCCGACCTCGCTGTCTTCGACGTCAATCGCATCTACTACGATGCGCGGTCGCTGCAGCGCCCCGAAGCAGTCGGCTTCCTCGAGGCTGATATTGCCGTCGCCAGCCTGTCCGATCCAGCCGCGAACCTGCCGACCTGGTCGCTGCTGTTCTCGCCGCTGCCGACGCCCGAGGCAATCGACGATGCGGACGGGACCGGGTATCACGTGAACATCACCGGCTACGGCGCTACCGGCTCGGGTTCCACCGGTTCGAACCTGGGGATCGATTGGCGACGCAAGTCGGCCGAGAACATGATCGGTGCGCTCACCTCATTCGATTCACGCAACACGTTCCTGTTTGGCGGCCCTTCCAACCTGCCGCAGAACCTCTATCGTCTCGACTTTGACGATCCGAACAAGACCAATCCGTTCGATTTCAACCTTTACAAGGATGAAGCGCGCGAGCGCGAAGGCACCACCGCTGGCGGCGATTCGGGTGGTCCGCTGATTCTCGACGCGGCCAACAATACGCTGAGCGACGAAGACCTCGTCATCGGTGTTCTTTCCGGTGGTTCGCGTTTCTTCGGACCGCAGGTCTTCTCCAGCTATGGCACCGAGAGCTTTTACCAGCCGCTGTATCTGTTTTGGGATTACATCGTTGCTACCAATCCCTACCGCTACGTCACGGCGAAGGATGGCGACGGCAACTGGGAAGACGCCTCGCACTGGGAAACCACGCTGGATCCCGTCTATCGCGTCATCAACGAAGATGGCGAGGTCGTTAACGGCCTGCCTACCTCGCCTGGGGCTGGCATCACCGGCGACTCGCCCGAGTGGGGCGAAGTCTGCTTCGACCCGCAAGGCGACGGTCCGGGTGAAGGCTGCCAGGATCTGGCGACCGGTGAAGATACGCCCCCGGTCCGCAACTCCGATGGTTCCATCTCGTCGGGCATCGGCCAAGCCGATGCCGACATGCTCGATGCACTCGTTGGTGGTGGCGCAAAGGGTGCCAATCCCGATGCCGTCGATGCTTCGGCGGTCGGCCGCGGGGGCCTGATCAATGCCAACGAGGCGCAGAACCAGGGGCCCGAGTTCGCCGAAAACGCCCCCCACGCGAGCGACGGCGGCACGCCCGAATTCTCGGACGCCGCGCTTCCCGACCCGACGCTGGACAACGGCCTGCCCGGTGCGACCGGCTTCGTACCCGACAACATCGATCCGGTGGTCAGCAGCGACGCCGACGTCAATGTCGACCCGCGCTATTTCGATGTGACGCTGGCTAATGCCGGCACGACCACGCTGAGCAGCGATGTGACGATCGACCGTCTGACGGTCCGCAGTTCTGCCGGCCTGAACATCACCGCGGACGGCAGCCTGACTGCACTGATCGACATCAGCCAGTTTGGCGGCACCATCACTGTCGATGGCGCACTGAACTCGGTCGGTGACTACACCATCTTCGGCGGCGCCCTGCAGGGCGGCGGAACGGTTACCGCGCCGTTCGTCACCAATGTCATGGGAGCCATCTCGCCCGGCACGGTCGGCGGGATCGATACGCTGACCATCGATGGTTCGGCCGTACTTTCGTCGGGCTCGACCCTGATGATCGATGTCGGGCCGAACAACACGTCCGACCTGCTTGCAATCACCGGCGAAGCGTCGCTTGGCGGCGTCGTGGCCGTGGGTGCAGGCGTCCTGGAACCGGGTGTCGGCCTGGGGCAGGAGTTCACCATCCTGACCGCCGATGGCGGCCTGAGCGGCACCTTCAACGCCGGTGATCTTTCCGCGATCCTGTACCAGAACTTCACCTACACCGACACTGCGGTGCTGATGGAAATCCTGGCTCGCAGCTATGGGTCGGTGGTCGATCGGAACGATGCCGTCCAGCGCGGCTATGCGCAGCTGCTCGATCAGAACCGCGGCAATGCGGCTCTGGCAGCGCTGTACAACGTGCTCGATTTCGCCGACCAGTCGGCGATCCAGAGCGCCTTCGAAAGCTGGGCACCGACGACTGAGACGGCCGCGCTGCAAATGGTCGCGCAGTCCTACAACCAGGTCCAGTCGTTCAACGCTTCTCGGCTGCGGGAATCGACGCTGGCGAGTTCGGGCGGCACCATCGCGACGCTGGGCAACCCGATCCGTACGGCCGGGCTCAGCGTCTCGCGGGGAAGTCAGCCGATCTCGGCAGTGGCCATGGGTCTCGACCAGGCCGACGAACCGACGCGTGTGCGTGAAAGCGGGCTTCGCGAAGATGTCGCCATCTATCTCGCAGGTGGCCTGATGCAGGGCAGCGGCGCGGCCATGCCCGGAACCGGGGGTGACACCGACGTCGATGGCTATTTCTTCGGCGGCGGTATCGAGTACTTCCCCGGCGAGAACTCGATGATCGGCATCTCGGCGCAGTATTCCGATCTCGATTCCGAAGTTTCGCTCGGTAATGAGACCGAGTCGACGACCCTCGCCCTGTCGCTCTACGGCAGCGTGAAGACCGTCGACGGCTTCGTGGTCGATGGCCAGCTGACGGTTACCGATGTCGATCTGGACACGACGCGCACCATCGCCTTCGGCGGCGGTACGCAGACGCTTACCAGCGACAGCGGCGATGGCGGCCTCGGCGCAGCGCTGGGGATTTCCTACGACATCGAGGGCGCGTTCGGCACGATCTCGCCCGGTATCGAAGTGCGCTATGTCGACCATTCGCTCGACGTGATCGAGGAAACCGGCGGCCCGCTTGCACTGCGCATCGACCGCGAGGACTTCGAAAGCCTCCAGGGCCGGATCGGTTTCGACTACCAGAAGGTCACCACCGGTCTTCAGCTCGATGCCAATGTCGACTTCGTGCATGAATACGAAGACGGACCGTTCGCCGTTTCGGCACAGTTCGCCAACGGCACCGGCCCCGGTGTGCTTTTCCCGGTAAACAGCCAGGACAAGTTCTGGGCCGAAGCGGGCATTTCCGCCAAGTTCAACAGCGGTCCCGCGCAGTTCGGTATCGGTGTGGACACGACGATCGCCCGCAACAATGCCAACGCGCAGACCTATCGCGCTTCGGCAACGTTCAAGTTCTGAGCCAATCCGTACCGGACCTTAGGGTTCGGCAAGAAAGGGCCGTCCGGGCAACCGGGCGGCCTTTTCGATGCGCGAAAGCATTTTCCTACTCTGCCGGTTGGTGCCTAGCAAAGCGGCCTCGTTTCCCCGGGAGGCCACACTATGAACCGCAAACCGCTCTTCGATACGATCCGCAAAATTCTGGGCCGCGGGTTCCGCCAGTCCGAGGTCGACCGGCTTGACGCGGCAATCGACGCTGTCAGCGCCGCAACCTCACCCTCGGGTGAATTGTTCCAAGGGCGCGGCGTCAGCGAGCGCGGGCTGCGGCTGATCCGCGATTTCGAAGGCTGCGCGCGAATCCGGCAGGATGGCCTGGTCGAGGCCTATCCCGACCCGGGCACCGGAGCCGATCCATGGACGATTGGCTGGGGCGCTACCGGGCCAGGCATCGGTCCCGGAACGGTCTGGACGCAGGAGCAATGCGACAACCGGCTGGAGGAGGATGTCGCCCGTCACGCGCGCGATGTCGCGACCGCGCTGGGCAATGCGCAAACGACGCAGGCGCAATTCGATGCCCTCGTCAGCTTTCATTACAATACGGGCGCGATTGCCCGTTCGACTTTGCTGCGCCTTCACCGGACAGGAAAATATGGTGAAGCCGCTGCCGAATTTGCGCGGTGGAACCGCGCCGGCGGCCGCATCCTCAAGGGTCTGGTCCGCCGCCGCAAGGCCGAGGCTGCGCTCTACCGCTCGCAGTGAACGCCGCAGAACTCCTCCCATTCCACTCGTCGAACGACATGGAACCGTAGGGCCCGCGCCGCCGTTGCAAGGACGAAGGAGTATTCTTAATGCGTAGGGTGGTCGCAGCCGCGGCAGTCATGGCGCTCGTATCGATCGGTGCACGCGCCGCACCGGCTACGAATGCCGCAAATGGATCCGAAATGACCGCTTTTGCCGGCGAAGCGGTATCGGGGGCGGAATGCTTGTCCGGATCTGCGGTGGGCAATGCTGCGTGCCTGCAAACCGATCGCACCGCCCGGATGAAACAGTGGCTCGACGGCTATCGCACAAGGGCAGGCCTTCTCGGCGGCGCCCTCGCCTTGGGCAAGACCTGGCCCGAACGGATCGAGAGTGCAGCCGCTCCGGCCTATTATGTCGACTATTTCGATCTCGGTTCCGCAGCGTCCTATCGCTTTGCCGAAAATGTTCTCTACCGGGTAGATCCCGAAGACGCTTCGATCACCGGAGTGGCCGCGCTGCTGACAGGGGACGAATTCGTCATCGGACAGGAAATGCCCGCTGGCTACGACGTCTACAACGTCCCCTATTCCTATCGCACGCGTTACCAGGATACGCCCACGGTCTGGTACCGCTATGTCGATGGCTATGTGTACCGGGTCGATCCGCGGACCCGGCGGGTCACCGCAGCGATCGATCTCTTGGTATGACACCCCCCTCGTCCCTCGCCCGGCGCGCAGGGCATGCCGTGCTGCCGTTGTTTGCGTTGGCGCTGCTATCCTCCTGCGGCAGCGAACCTCAGCCCGACGACGACGATCCCGTCCTTACCGAGGATGCCGGCGCGCTTACGGTCGCTGCTGCACTTGGCTCCGACCCGGATCTCAGCGCAGCGCAGGACGCCATCGAGAAATCGCAACTCACTACCGTGCTCGACGGCCCGGCCAGCTACACGCTTCTCGCCCCGACCAACGCAGCGTTCGAAGCGGTGAACGATCGCGCCATGCCATTGCTCGAACCGGAGCACCGTCCCGTCCTGATCGCGATCCTGCGCAACCACCTTCTGCCGGGGCACCTCACACCCGAAGCCATCGACGCAGCGATCGACCGCGAAGGCGGGCCCGTCGCGATGACGACGCTCGGCCGAACGCTGGTCTATTTTTCAAGATCGGAAAGGAAGCTGTATGTTTCGTTAGGCGACACCCGCGCCGCACTGGTCGATAGCGCCACCGCGGTGAACAACGGGGTCGTCATTCCGATCGACACGATCCTGGCACCCGATCCGCGCAACGCCGCGGATCAGTAGTCACGGCTGATTTCAGCCACCAGGCTTTCGCGTCCGACAGTGGACACCGCAGCAAGCAGAGACAGCCAGCTGGTCACCCGGAACTCCAGCTCGGTCGCGCTGTATCCGCGGCCATCGGTGATGATTTCGGCGTAGAAGCGCCGTCCGAAATTCTTACCCAGCGCCACACCCGTGCCGCGCCCCAGCGCCGGATCCGCGCTGACGATCCGCAGCCGGTCGAGGCCGATCGCGCTGCGTAGCTGGTTGATCGGGTCGAGCCCCCCACCGCCGCGCAGGCTGGCAACCGCAGCGCCAAGCTGCAACGCGTCGGTGGCCGACAGGCTGGTGACCGACCCGCCGAACAGCAGTCGGGCCAGCAGTTCTTCCTCGGGCAACGAGGGATTCGAGTTGAAGGCGATTTCCGGCTGGGTCGCGCTGCCCTGTACCGTCGCTTCGACAGTCAGTCCGTCGCGCTCGGTTTCGGCCCGGATGTCGAGCCGCGGGTCGACCGGCAGATTGGCATCGAATTCGATTTCGCCGCGAGTGAGTTCGAACCGCGTTCCGGCGAAGGTGTAATCGCCGCGCACGACTTCGGCGCTGCCGCCAATCCGCGGGTCATCGGTGGTTCCGCGCAGGATGACATCGGCGGACCATTCGCTGTCGAGGCCCATCCCGTCGACATCGATGCGGCTGGTTGCCCGTGCGTCGATCAGATAACGCCAGGGGCGCGACGGGGCTGCCTGCGGGGCCCGGTTGGCCGGGGCATTGATCTCGCGCGTGGCGATTTGCGGAATCCGCAGATCATCCGATGCAGTTCCCAGCGTCCAGCTGGCGCGGTTGACGCGTACGCGGCCCGCAATGGTGCCGCCAAGGCCGTTGGATACGATGCGCAAGGGTCCGGTGACCGTGGCACTCAAGCCGCCCGTATCAAGCAATTGGGCATTATCGGCTGCGATGCGCAGATCGATCGTCGGGCCGCGAATCTCGAGTATGCGGCCTTCCACCGCCTCGCCGAGGGTCCGCAGGTCGACGATCCCGCTTCCCATCACGCTTCCGCCATTGACCGGGGTGCCGGCAAACCGCGTCAGTTGCAGCCGCGAACCGCGGAACTGTCCGCGCAGCGCAATATCGCGGATATTGGTACCCGACAGAGAACTGCGCAGCTGGAGCGCTTCGCCGGAAATCGAGCCGCGCACGGTCGGGTCGCGCAGGCTTCCGCTGGCATCGGCGGCGATCGCGATCGGACCGGTGATATCGAACGTATCGAGCGCGGCCAGCCGCCACAGGCTTTCTGCCGCCCCGCGGTAGCGCAATTGCGCGAACAGGCTGCCTTCGCGCATCCGGTCGAGCAGCATGCCCTGTGCAGGCAGCCCCGTGATCCGGGCCTGGATCCGGCCACGCTGGATATCCGCATTTGCAAGCTGGGCCCGGGCGGCAAGTTCGGTATCGGTCAGCTGCGCTACCAATGCGACATCGACGGGCCGCGAGGTCAGCACCAGACCCGAACGGGTCAATTGCTCGATCTTCACCTTGGCTTCGCCCGATGGCAGGCCATTGGCACCGGCGCGGTAATCGACCGTACCCGAAACCGTCCCGCCCAGCCCCGTATCGGGGCGCACCACATCGATCAGCGACAATGGCATGCGCGCCAGCTTGAAATCGAAATCGAGATTGCCGCCGCCGAAGCTGCCGGCAGCGACCATCGCGCCGTCGCCATAGGACAGCTGCGTCGGTGCAAGTTGCCAGCCGCCATTGTCGAGGCTGGTCAGCACGGCGCGGCGCGGCATCGATATCGACCGCCCGGCGAATTCCCCCTGCGCTGCGACTGCGATCCGTTCGGGGCGGATCGCCGCGTTGAGGTCGAGTACGAAGCGCCCGCTTCTCCGCCCGGAAAGCGAGGCATCGACCCGTCCCACCCCATTGTCCAGTTCGCCCTCGGCGGCCAGGCGCCCGATAAACAGGGTGCCATAGGACAGGCCTGCCGCCGTGGCCGAACCGGTGAAAGTGGTCCGTCCGTCGGCCAGCAATCCGCTTGCTTCGACATCCGCGCGCGCGACACGCAGGACGGTGTCCCCGCCGAACCGGGCGTTGCGTGCCTGCAGATCGACATCGACGCCCTGCCCCGCGCCGCGCGGCGCGAGCGCTACTGTGCCATCCAGGCCGCCGCCTGCCAGAGCGATCGTGCCATCGACGCCGCCATCGACCAGGGTCAGCGCGCCGGTCAACTGCGTATCCGACAGCTGCATGGTTTCGATGGATATCCGCGTAGGGCCGGCTTCCGGGGCGACCAGTGCCAACTGGCCGGCGAAGGGCCCCAGCACCGACCGATTCGCCATCGGTGTCGATCGCAAACCCATCCTCGGTTGGCGCTATCGCGAGGCGAACATTCTCGAGCCCCGTCACCGGCTGGGCGAACACCAGCGCGGCGCTGGGCCCGGCATCGGTGACGCTCGCCTCGACCGTGAAGGGACCGTAATCGACATGCCTGCCGCTGCCCGCGACCTGCGTGGTGCCCGCGCGGATGCTGCCATCGACCGAGAGAGCGAGCTTGTTCGAGTTGACGCGCAGGCGATTGAAATCGAGCGGTGCGTTTCCGCCCACCGCAACTCCGCCGCGTACACGGATCGGCGTGCCGGCAAGATTGGCCAGGGTGGCGTTGGTGACCGGTGCAATGCGCGCGTCGAGCTCGGCCGAAAGACGCCAAGGGGCGCCCGGGGCAAGCGCGAAATCGATCACGGCCGTGCCGCCCGCGGTGCCGATATCGTCCAGCGCCAGGCCCTGCGCGCGCACCGGTCCGCGAATCCTGTAGCTTCCACGGGCGAGATCGCCGCGCAGCGCGAGGTTGGCTGCCGCGCTGGGGAAAGACAGCCGCAAATCGTCCGCCAGCAATGTCGAACCCGTCAGTACCAAGGTGCCGCGGCCGGTGCCGTCGACAAGTCTTGGATCGACCATCGCATTGCCGCTGGCAATCCGGGCGACCGTCAGATCCAGCGGCAGGGTCCAACGCGTGCCATCATAGCGCGCGGTGCCTTCCTGCCTCAGGCGGGTGAGCACGGTTCCGCCGATGTCCAGTTCGCCCACGCGCGCCTTGTGGGCGATGGCGAGATCGTCGAACGATCCGTCGAGCGTGGCGGTCAGCCGCGTATCGCGCAGCGCAATACCATCGCCCAGCACCGCCGGATCGCGCACCCGCACCACCATCTCGAGGTCGTCCGCCCGATTGTCGGCCAGATCGACCAGCCCTTCGGCCGAAAGGCTGACTTTGCGGCCAGCCACTATGGCCGTCCCGTCGAACACCCGGTTGTCGATGGCGATATCGCCCTTGAGCGCCACCTTGTCGCCAAGTGCTTCGGCTGGCAGGCCGGTCAGGAATACGGTAGGGTCGACCGTTCCCAGCAAGCCGAACCGGCCAGCGCGGTTGGTCAGTTGCAGGGCGGCGACCCGTTCGTCTTCGCTGCGGACGAGCAATGCGCCGTCCCACTGCGTCCAGGTGCCATCGCCGCGCACGCGCATGTCGAGCGGAGCATCGAGCCCGGCGAGCGCGGCAATCGGCCCGTCCGCCGCGGCGGAGGCATCCAGCGCAAGATCGAAATCGTCGCCATCGGGTTCGGCGTCGACCAGCAGCACCATCCGGTCACGCGCGCCCAAACGCCCGTCAAGATCGAGCAACAGCCTGCGGTCATCGACCTGAGCGCTCCCGGTGATGTTGACCCGCTGCGCGTTTTCTCCGGCGATGCCGCCGGCCAGCGTGAGATCGTCGATCACCAGTTCCTCGACCGAAATGTCGAAGCCCGGTAATATCGGCCCCTCCTCCTCGCTCGGCAGAAACTCGGGCAGGCGCGACAATTGTCCCCTGCGCGCCGCGAAGCTGTCGATCTCGAGCCGGTTGGACAGCCATGCACCCGGGTTCCAGTCCACTTCCGCGCGGGGAATCGTCAGGAACACGCCCTGCGGATCGGAGACACGCACATCGTGCAACACTGCCGCGCCGTAGAGATTGCCCTCGATCCGGCCGATCTGGATGTTGAGCCCGTTGGGGAAGGTGCGTTCGGCAATCCGATTGGCGAGGAAACGCTCGCCAATCGGTGTGTTCAACAGCGCCAGCGCACCGACCACCAGCAGCACGAGGCCCGCGGCCAGGCCCAGCAGCCATTTGCGGCCCCCGCGCCCGGATGCGCTGCGGCTCGAAACCGATGCCTCGGGGGCGGTCGCGCGCTCTTCGGGCATCAGAAAGCCTGCCCCAGCGAGATGTAGACCGCGACCGGGGAATCTTCGGGTTCGGGGTTGAGCGGCACGCCTACATCAACGCGGATCGGGCCGAAGCCGGTCGCATAGCGCAGGCCCACACCGGCCCCCATCTTGATCTCGTCGAAATCGGGCGTGGTCGATGTCGACACGCTGCCCAGGTCGAAGAACGGCACGACCGAAACCGCCCCGTCGAAGAACCCAGTCCCGATGCGCGCTTCGAGCGAGGCTTCGACGAGGCTGCGCCCGCCGATCGGTTCCATGAACTGGTTCTTCGGACCGATCGACTGGTAGCCATAGCCGCGCACCGATCCGCCGCCACCCGCATAAAGCCGCCGCGAAGGCGCGATGCCGACGAGATCGGCGCCCTGAATGCTGGCGAAGGCCGCGCGCGCCGCGATCACCGTGCGTTCGCCCACCGACTGGTAATAGGCCGCATCGACGCGGTTCCGCAGGTAATAGTACTGCTCGCCCTCGGTGCGCGAGGTTTCAGGGGCGAGGAACCCGGTGACGCGGAAACCGCGGGTCGGATCGAGCAGCGAGTCGCTGGTGTCGATCGTCGCACGGCCGAACAGCGAAGCGATGAAATAGGTCTGGCGCGGGCGGGCCACCCCATCGACGATGCGATTGCGCTCGTCGGTGGCGAGGATCTCGCCGCCCAGCGCCCAGGCCAGCGGCTTCTGGAACAGCAATGTCGAGGTGCGTTCATACGTGCCCGTCAGCGCAACCGTGCGCGCATCATAGGCGCTGGTGTCGATGCTCGAGGCATAGGCATCGACGGTGAGCACCTTGTCGCGGCCGCCGAAATTGTTCTTGCGGAAGGTGACACCCGCCAATTGTTCGCGCGTGCCGAGGATGCCGCGCAGCCGCAACGCGCCTTCGGGCGGGAAGAGGTTGCGATGCTCCCAGCTCGCCTGGATGCGGACGCCTTCTTCCGAACCGTAACCGATCGCCCCGGCGATAGTGCGCAGCTCGGCGCGTTCCATGCTCACGTCCATGGCCACCACGCCCGGCTCGTCGCCCTGCGGGGCCTCGATTTCGCGGGCTTCGACGCTGGCGCTGGAGACCAGCCCCGTCGCGGTTATCGCGCGGCGCAGGTCGAACTCGAGGCTGCGCTGGTAGACATCGCCCGGTTCGAAACGGGCGATACGCTCGAGATGGCGGCTTGAAAGAAACGCCTCGTCGTCGCTTACGACGCCGCCAAAGACATATTTGCCATTCGGGCGCACCGGCATCGTCAGGTCGCCCTCGACCCGATCGTGATCGATGAGCAATTCGGGTTCATCGATTTCGGCGAAGGCATAGCCGGTTTCGCCCAGCGCACGGTCGAGGTCGAACTGTTCGGCCAGGATCGTGTCGGACTGCAAATATTCGCCCGGCTGGATGTCGAAGGAATCGCGCAGCTCTGCCGCATCGGTCGCCGTGTCGAGCTCGCCTAGGTCTATCGCGCCATAGGTATAGCGCGGCCCGGGAATGACATCGAAACGGACGCGGGGATTCTGGTCGGCGCTATCCTCGCCGGCGTCACGCGTGGCGATCGTGCGGACGATTTCGCCATCGTAATAGCCATAGACTCGCAGCAGCGTCGCCAGCAGTTCCTCGTCCTCGCGCGCGCGTGCCGCCAGCTGGGCGACGTTCTCATCGCCATTGTCGAGTTCTTCGATCGTCGAAAGCGCTTCGAACCGGTCGACGAAGTCGCCGCGCTCAGTGAAAGGCGGCTCCTTCTGCGGAAAGCCGAGCACCAGCAGATCGGACAGCGTCTCGATTTCCGCGTCTTCGAAAGCGATTTGCGGCGCATCCTCGAGCAGGTCCGCGAACTGGATATCGCCTTCCGGTTCGAGCGGCTCGAGCGGTTCGATCTCGACATCGTCGGGCCATGCGACGGGCATGGCGGGCAGATCGGCGATCGGCGTTTCGGCCGCCAGCACGGGTTCGGCGCTGGTCATACCCTCATCGGTGCCCTGCTGTGCCCAGGCTTCGGGATTATCGACCGCGCTGTCGGGGATCAGGTCCTCAAGAGACGCCGGCGCGGATGTATCCTGCGCAACTGCTGGCTGCGCACCCGCAAACGCCGCGAGGGCAAGACAGGTCGCAAGCGCGCCGCGCGCGACCTCAGTCGTCGACCTTATACTCTGCAGCAAGCCCGTCTTTCGCAGGAAGCGGATCGTCGCGGCGCTTGGCTCGCGGCGCGGTTGCAGCGGCGATAAGCTGCTTCTGTTCCGCATCGGGCATGCGCTCCCACCCACCGCGGGTGAGCCGTTCGAGCGGGCGGTAGCGGACCTTGTACTGCATTCGCTCGGCCCCTTCGACCCAATAGCCGAGGTAGACGAAAGGCAGCCCATTGTCGGCCGCACGGCGAATGTGGTCGAGAATGATGTAGTTCCCAAGACCGGCGCGATCCCCATGTTCAGGGTCATAGAAGCTGTAGATCATCGACAGCCCGTCACCCTGATAGTCAGTTAGGCACGCCCCCACGAGACGCCCCGGTTCGGTGCCGATGCCCGGCTCCCGATATTCAATCACATAGCTGGTAACACTGGTGTGTTCCACCATATCTGCAAAGTCGCTTTCCTCCATCTGCGTCATGCCCCCACCGGGGTGCCGCGTAGCGAGGTACTTCTGCAGCAGTTCGAACTGTTCTGCCGTCGCCCAGGGGCGGCATTCGGTCGCGATCAGATCGTCATTCGCCTTGAGCGTGCGCTTCTGCGACGAGGACGGGCGGAATTCCTTCGCCACGACCCGCACCGATACGCAGGCATGGCAATCGAGGCACGAGGGGCGGTAGGCCACGGTCTGGCTGCGGCGAAACCCGATCCGGCCGAGCGCTTCGTTCAATTCGTCGGCATTGTCGCCGCGCAGTTCGGTGAACACCTTCCGCTCGCTCTTGCCCGGCAGGTACGGACACGGCGCGGGGCTGGTCACGAAAAAGCGGGGGAAGCGTATCGGTGCGGTCACTTTCGGCGACGTCCTTTTGGCGGCGGGGACAATTACCTGCTGCGCCTATCAATGCCAGAGCGGGTCCTTTGTTAAAACCCTCTTTACCATGAAAAGCCACCACCCCTCGCCAAACGGCCCCGTTCTTCCGCCGGGCGGCGTCATCGAGGCCCCGGTTCAGGCCAGTTCGGCCAGTTCGACGACATAGCCCTTGGCGCGCAGGTTTTCGACCAGCCGATCGATCTGGCCGCCATCGCGGGCTTCGCACTCGATCTCGGCGGTCAGACCCTTGGCCGGCAGCGTGGTGAAGATCCGCTGGTGGTAGATTTCGATGATGTTGACGTCATGCGCGTTGAATTCGCGCATGACCTTGAACAGCGCGCCGGGGCGGTCCTGCAACACCACCTGCAACCGTGCGAGGCGGCCCGAACGCGCCAGGTCGCGCAGCAACACGTTGGCCAGCAGGCGGGTGTCGATATTGCCGCCGCACAGCACCAGTCCCACGGTCTTGCCGGCGAACCTTTCGGGATTGGACAGCACCGCGGCGAGCCCGGCAGCGCCTGCCCCTTCGACCACGGTCTTCTCGATCTGCAACAGCAGCGAGACCGAATGTTCGAGCGTCGATTCCTTGACCAGCAGCACTTCGTCGACCAGCTCGGCAATGATCTGGCGCGTGAACTGGCCCGGGGCCTTCACGGCAATGCCTTCGGCCAGCGTATCGCCCCCGCAGGGGCGCTCGTCCCCGGTCACGGCCGAGTACATCGAAGGGAACAGTTCAGCCTGGACCCCGACCATTTCGATTTCGGGTTTGAGCGCCCGGGCCACGGTGGCCATGCCGCTCATCAGCCCGCCGCCGCCGATCGGCACGACCAGGCAGTCGAAATCGTCCTTTTCCTCCAGCATCTCGAGCGCGACGGTGCCCTGCCCTGCCGCGACCTGCGGATCATCGAAGGGATGGACGAAGGTAAGTCCGCGTTCGCGCTCGAGCTCGCGCGCATGAGCATAGGCTTCATCGAAGGTCTCGCCCACCAGCTCGACCTGGCCGCCGACGCTTTCGGTCTGCATCACCTTAACGCTCGGCGTGGTCTGCGGCATGACGATGGTCACCGGCACGCCCAGCCGGCGTCCGTGGTAGCTCAGACCCTGCGAGTGGTTCCCCGCCGAAGCCGCGATGACGCCGCGCGCGCGCTGTTCGGCGCTCAGCTGCAGCAGCGCATTCAGTGCGCCGCGTTCCTTATAGGCGGCAGTGAACTGGTGGTTTTCGAATTTTAGCCAGATATCCGCACCGGCGATGTCCGACAGCGTCTGCGAACGCAGCATCGGCGTCCGGACCACCGCACCAGCGATGCGCGCGGCGGCCGCGCGGACATCGGCGAGGGTCAGCTGGTCGGTCGCCTTGGGGGCGTCGGCATGCGCGGAGGATGCTTGGGTCATGGTCTGCGCCCCTACGGCGCGCTGGGGCGCGGCGCAATCGCCGAAAGGGTTTGCCTCTACCAAGCTATGCCTTATCGCTGGGCGCGCTTAACCGAGACGGGACTGCCTGACATGTCATTCAAATTCCTCGTATCAACCCTGGCTCTTGCGCTCGCCACGCCCGCCGCGGCGGACGTGCTGGTCGACAATGTCGAGGGTCTTACGATCGGCGAGGATGGCAAGCTCAAGCGGTTCACCGCGCTGGTGATCGACGACGAGGGCAAGGTCGCGCAGATCCTGACCGCGCGGGACGAAGTGCCGCAGACCGACTTCCGCGAAGACGGCGACGGTGCAGTCATGATCCCCGGGCTGATCGATGCGCACGCGCATGTCATGGGCATCGGCATCGGCGCGCTCACGCTCGACCTGTCCGATACGAATTCGCTCGAGGAAGCGCTCGACAAGATCCGCCGCTTCGCTGCCGAAAACGAGGCCCGGCCCTGGATTCTCGGCCGCGGCTGGAACCAGGAAAAATGGGGCCTCGGCAGGTTCCCCACCGCGGCCGAGCTCGACAGCGCGGTCGCCGATCGTCCGGTGTACCTGCAGCGCGTCGACGGGCACGCCGGCTGGGCCAATACGATGGCAATGGAAGCCGCAGGGATCACCGCGACGACAGAAAGCCCTGCCGGGGGGCGGGTCGAACGCATGCCCGGTTCGCAGGCCCCGTCGGGGGTCTTCGTCGATGCCGCCGAAAGCCTGATGACCCGCGCCATTCCCGCCCCGCGCCCGACCGAGCGCGACCTTGCCTTCGCCAAGGCACAGGAGGTCCTCCACCGCAACGGCATTACCGCCGTGGCCGACATGGGCACGACGATCGAGGATTGGCAGACCTTCCGCCGCGCGGGCGACAAGGATGCTCTGACACTGCGGATCATGGCCTATGCCGCCGGTCCGGACGAGATGGAACTGATTGCCGGCGCCCGCCCCACGCCGTGGCTGTATGGCGACAAGCTGCGCATGAACGGGATCAAGATCTACCTCGACGGCGCGCTGGGCAGCCGCGGTGCATGGCTCAAGCAGCCCTATGCGGACGATCCCGGCAACACCGGCCTGCCGCTGACCGGCCCGGCCAAGCTGCGCAACATCCTGGTCCGCGCCGCGCAGGGCAATTTCCAGCCCGCGATCCACGCGATCGGGACTGCCGCCAATGCCGACGCGCTGGCCGCGATCGCCGAGCTGAGCGAAAGCTTCCCCGGCGACCGGCGCTGGCGGATCGAACACGCGCAGATCATCGATCCGGCGGACCTGTCCGGTTTCGGCCAGAACGGCGTCATCGCCTCGATGCAGCCGGTTCACCAGACCAGCGACCGCTCGATGGCCGAAGCGCGGCTGGGGCCGGATCGGCTCGACGGCGCCTATGCCTGGAACAGCATCCTGCAGCTTGGCGGGCGACTGGCCTTCGGCTCGGACGCGCCGGTCGAATCGCCCGATCCCTTCGCCGGCCTCGCCGCAGCAACCACGCGGATGGATGCGAATGGCGAACCGTTCGGCGGCTGGCGGCCCGAGGAACGCGTCAATCGCGAACAGGCGCTGGCCGGCTTTACCAGCGCAGCGGCCTATGCCGGGTTCGCCGAAGGCCGGTTCGGCCGGCTGCTGCCCGGTGAACGCGCAGATTTCGTGTTGATCGACCGCGATCCGCTGCTTGCCTCGCCTGCCGAATTGCGGGCGACCAAGGTGCTGGAAACCTGGGTCGGCGGGCGCAAGGTCTACGAAGCGGACTGAGCCTCGTCGGTACCGTCGCTGTCAGTACGGCGGCGCCGATCGGTCAGCCGCATCAGCACCAGCGAACCTTCGAACAGCAGCAGCAGCGGAACCGCGAGCAGCAATTGCGAACCGGGGTCCGGCGGCGTGATGATCGCTGCAAGCGCCACGATCAGCACGATCACATAGCGCCGGGCGGACACCAGCTGGTCGCGCGTGACGAGACCCGCGCGATGCAGCAACAGCAGCAGCACAGGCAGCAGGAAGCTCATCCCGAAAGCGAGGATGAACTGCATGACCAGGCCGAGGTATTCGTTGGCGGTCGGCAGCGCCTGGATCTCCATCCCGCCCGCGGTTCCCTCGAAGCCGAGGAACCAGCGGAAGGCGGTGGGCATGACGACGTAATACGCCAGCGCCGCACCCATCCCGAACAGGATCGGCGTTGCCAGCAGGAACGGCAGGAAGGCCCGCTTTTCCTTGGCGTAGAGCCCCGGTGCGATGAACGCCCACAGCTGGTTGGCGATGATCGGGAAGCTCAGGCAGAAGCCGGCGAACAGGGCGACCTTCAGCTCGACGAAGAAGACCTCGTAGAGCTTGGTGAAGATCAGCTGGCCTTCGCCCACGGGAAAGGCATTCTTCAGCGGCTGGATGAGGAAGCCGAGGATCGGATCGGCGAAGTAGAGGCACACGCCAAAGGCAAGCGCCAGCGCCAGCACGCAGCGCACCAGCCGTCCGCGCAGTTCGATCAGGTGATCGAGCAGCGGGGCCTGGCTTTCGTCGATGTCCTTGATCACTGCCATGTCAGCTATCCTTGCCCGGGGGCGGAGGGTCGAGCGGCAGGGTAGGTTCGTCCGAATGTTCGGCCGCCTTGACCGGGGCGGCACGCTTGATCGCGGCTTCCGCCGCGGCATCGGCATCGGGCACCTCGCCTGCCGCAGCCAGCGGTTCCATCGGCTGGTCGGGCAGGAGGTTCTCCGGCGCGCCCCCTTCCGGCGAGGAACCGTCGGGATACTTGGCCATGATTTCCTTGTTCCGCGCGGCCCACTTGTCTTCCATCTCCTCGATCTCGGCCTGGCGGACGACTTCGTCGAGCCCGGCGCGGAAATGGTTGGACATGCGGCGCAGCTTGCCGATCCAGCGGCCCGCGTGGCGCAGCGCCTTGGGCATGTCCTTGGGGCCGATCACGAGGATCGCCACAATGACGATCACCAGCAATTCGCTGGCGCCGATATCGAACATGGCCTGCCTCCGCCCGCTAGCGGATCACTTGGTGTCGGTGGTCTGTTTGACCTGGTCGGGCTTGAGTGCCTCGTCGGCGGGCTTGGCTTCATGGCCGAGCTGCTTGGCGGGCGCGTCGTCTTCGTTCATGCCCTGTTTGAAGCTTTTGATGCCCTTGCCGAAATCGCCCATCATTTCGGAAATCCGCCCGCGACCGAACAGGACGAGCACGACGACGGCGATAATGGCGAGCTGCCAGACACTGAGACCCATGGGACCTTCTCTTTCACATTGCTTGGATGCGAATATAGGCGTTGCGCGGGCTTAGCGCCAGTCAGCTCTCTTCGGGATCGTCGCTTCGCTCGGTATCGTCCGCCCCATCCTCGCCCGCGGCCTCTCCCATCAACTCGTCATAGGCATCGTCGACCGGGTCGAGCAGGCCGGTGGCGCGCAATTCCGCGATTCCGGGCAGGTCGCGCCGGCTCGACAGGCCGAAATGCTCGAGGAATTCGGGCGTCGTAGCATAGATCGTCGGCCTACCCGGCACCTCTCGGCGGCCCGCGATCCTGACCCATCCCGCTTCCATCAGCACGTCGAGCGTCCCGCCGCTGGTCTGCACCCCGCGGATCGATTCTGATTTCCGCGCGGCTGACCGGTTCGTGATAGGCAATGATCGCCAGCACTTCGGTGGCCGCGCGGCTCAGCCGCCTGATCTGCTCTTGCTCGCGGCGCAGGAGGTGCGCGAGATCGGGCGCGGTTTCGAAATGCCAGCGTTTGCTTCGCTCGACCAGATGGATGCCGCGCGGTTCGTAATCCTGCGCCACGCTGCGCAGCGCCTGGCGCACGTCGCCGACCGCCGCGTCGCCCAGGAAACCGGCGAGCGCTTCGGCAGTCATCGGCTCTTCCGCTGCAAACAGCGCGGCTTCGACGGCGCGGGCGAGATCGTCCATCAGCCGGTGACCCGCCGCAACCGGAGCGGTCCGAACGTATCGTCCTGCTGCAATTCGGCCTTGCCCAGCCGCGCCAGTTCCAGCGCGGCGACGAAGCTCGAGGCGAGCGCCGACTTGCGCAGGCGGGGCTCCGCGTGCGGGGGCAGGAAATCGCGCAGTTCGATCCAGTCGAGCGTCACGCCGAGCATGTTGGATACCCGGTCGAGCGCCGATTCTAGCGTCATCACCGGTCGTTCGCGCACCATGTGGATCGCCGGGGCAGTCCGCGCCTTCACGCGCCCATAGGCCTCGATCAGCGCGAACTGGTCGCAGCGCCAACGCGTCTTGCGTTCGATCTCGAGCCCTTCGGGCGCGCCGCGCAGGAAAACATCGCGGCCGATCCGGTTGCCGCCCATCAGCCGGGCCGCCGCATCGCGCATCGCGCCAAGCCGCTGCAGGCGCAGTTGCAGCCTGAGGGCGAGTTCTTCGGGCCCGGGGGCTTCTTCCTCGTCCTTCGGAAGCAGCATGGCCGATTTGAGATAGGCGAGCCAGGCGGCCATCACGAGATAATCGGCCGCCAGTTCGAGCTTCAGCGCCTCGGCATGGTCGATGTAGTCGAGATATTGGTCGACCAGAGCTAGGATCGAGATCGACCGCAAATCGACCTTCTGCCGCCGCGCGAGGTCGAGCAGCAGGTCGAGCGGACCCTCCCAGCCATCGAGCTCGAGATAGAGCGCATTCTCATCGACTGCCGCCTCTGCCGCGATGCCGTCCCAATCCTCCTGCGGCGCGGTATCGTCCTCGGGGAACAGCAGGCCGCTGTCGGTCACGCCGCGCGCGCTTTTCCGCCAGCGCGAGCAATGCATCGCGCTTGGCCAGCAACTCGTCCGTATCGGGGCCATCGGAAGGCGGATGCATCGCCGCATGCACCCTTTCAAGCCGGCGCGCCGACTGGTCGGACATCGTCTTCCCCAAATCGGCGATCGCCTGCTGGTCCTCCATTCTGGCCCAGCAATTGAGCACGATGTCGCATCCGGCGGCGAGTGCGCGGCGCGAGCGTTCGGCAATGGTGCCGTCGAGCGCCTGCATGTCGATATCGTCGGTCAGCAACAGCCCGTCGAACCCGATCCGGCCGCGGATTATGTCCCGCACGACCGTCTCGGAAAGCGTTGCCGGCACCGTGGCATCCCAGGCTTCGAAAACGATATGCGCGCTCATCCCCAGCGGATGCGCAGCGAGCGTGCGGAACGGCTCGATATCCACTTCGAGTTCGGCATCGCTGGCGGCGACATGCGGCAGCTCCTTGTGCGAATCGCAAGTGGCGCGGCCATGGCCCGGCATATGCTTGAGACAGCCAACGACCCCCGCCCGGCCCAGCCCGTCGAGCACCGCCCGGCCGAGCGCGGCGACCTGCAACGGATCGCTGCCCAGTGCACGATCCCCGATGACATCGTCGGTTTCGGGGCGCCGGACATCGAATGGCGCATGGAAATCGACGGTGACCCCCATGGTGGCCAGTTCGCGGCCCATGGCTTCGGCATTGGCGCGGGCGGCCTCGATCGCCGAAGCGGGGGCGACGTCCCACAGGGCAGCGAATGCTTCACCCGCGGGATAAGTCTGCCACACGGGCGGTTTCATCCGGGCGACCCGTCCGCCTTCCTGATCGATCGAGATGACCAGCCGATCGCGTCCGTGGATCGCGCGCAGTTCGTCGGTCAGCGCGCGCAGCTGGTCCTTGCTCTCGCAATTGCGCGCAAAGAGGATGTAGCCCGCCGGGTCGGCGTCCTTGAAGAAGGCGCGCTCGTCGGCGCCCAGTGCGGTCCCGGCGATGCCGAAAATGGCGGGTGTCATCTGCTGAAAATGCGCCGCGGCGCGCGTTCCCGCAAGTTCGCGGCGCGCGGCAGGTGTGGATACCGGATGCGAGGCCGCTCTATTTGACGAAGCAGGCGAGGCCGTCGGCCTTCAGCGCCGCACAGAGCCGATTGGCGGAGGCCCGGTCGCCCGCGAGCGCCTGCAGCCGGTAGACCTGTCCGATATCGACCTGTGCCTCCACCACCCGGTGGCGGACGCCGTTGAGCGCTTCGGTCTGCCGCATCAGGTTGGACCACGCGGCCTCGGCATCTTCGCGTCGCGGATAGGCACCGACCTGGACCGCCGTACCCGAAGGCGTGCCCGGCGCCGCAGCATTGCCCGCGTCCGAACCATCGCTGTCGTCAGCCGCGGCGGCCGGCGTCGTGGTCGGTTCGGCCAGCCGGCCTTCACGCGTCTGCCCCTCACCCACGGCGAAACTGGTATCGCCCGTGCCGGCAAAGGTCTTGCCTCCCGGGTCTTCGGGCTTGCTCTTGTAGGGCTCGTCCGGGGCGGCGATCACGCTGCCATCGGCTTCGGGCTCGTCGGACGTCTGGTTGGCCACGAACCAGATCGCCCCGACCACGAGGGCCAGCACGATCAGCGCCAGTACGCCCAGCAGGATCAACCGCGAGGTGTCAAAACCCGCGGCCTGCTCCTCGTCCTCGCCCGCCTCGAGCCAGGGAAGGCTCTCGTCATCGGCGAGGTCGAGCTGGTCCTCGTTCTCCCACTCGCCGCCACTGCCGTAAGCGCTCGCCCCCGTCATGCTCACATCTCCTCCACTGCCTCGACCCCAAGAATGGCGAGCCCGTTGCGGATCACCTGCGCGACCTGCGATGCCAGGAACAGCCGCGCCGCCGTAAGCTCGGGGTCGCTTTCCTGGATGATCCGCATTGCGGGATCATCGTTACCCGCGTTCCAGAAACTGTGGAAGGCAGCGGCGAGGTCGCCGAGGAAGAAAGCGATCCGGTGCGGTTCGCGCGCCTTGGCGGCCGCTTCGACCACGCGCGGGAACTGGGCCGCCTCGCGGACCAGCGCCAGCTCGTCCGCGCCCAGGCGGTCGAGATTGTCGCTGCCGGGCTCAACGCCCGCCTTGCGCAGCGTGGAATGGATGCGCGCATGGGCATATTGAAGATAGAAGACCGGGTTGTCCTTCGATGCTTCGACCACCTTGGCGAAGTCGAATTCCATCTGCGCATCGGGTTTGCGGGTGAGCATGGTAAAGCGCACGACGTCCTTGCCGACCTCTTCGACGACCTCGGCCAAGGTCACGAAAGTGCCCGAACGCTTGGACATCTTAACCGGTTCGCCGTCGCGCAGCAGCTTGACCATCTGCACCAGTTTGACGTCGAAGGGCACATCGCGCCCGGCACCCTTGGTCAGCGCAGCGACCGCGGCCCTGATCCGCTTGACCGTACCGGCATGGTCCGCACCCCAGATGTCGATCAGCGCATCGGCATTCTCGGCCTTCTGGAAGTGGTAGGCGAGATCGGCACCGAAATAGGTCCACGCCCCGTTCGACTTCTTGATCGGACGGTCCTGGTCGTCGCCGAATTCGGTCGACCGGAACAGCGGCAGTTCGACCGGCTCCCAGTCCTCGGGCGGTGCCTTGCCCTTGGGCGCCTCGAGCACGCCGTCGTAGACCAGGCCCTTTTCGCGCAGCCACGCCTCGGCGGCTTCGGGCTTCTTCGCTGCCTGCAATTCGGCTTCGGAGGAGAACAGGTCGTGATGAATGCCCAGCAGCGCGAGATCGGCGCGGATCATTTCCATCATCGCGGCGACCGAACGGTGACGGAACAGCTCGAGCCATTCGCTTTCGTCGGCGTCCTTGTAGGCGTCGCCGAATTCCTGCGCGAGCCGCTCGCCCACCGGCTTGAGGTAGTCGCCCGGATACAGCCCTTCGGGAATGGCGCCGATATCCTCGCCCAGCGCCTCGCGATAACGCATATGCGCCGAGCGCGCGAGCACGTCGACCTGCCCGCCGGCATCGTTGACGTAATATTCGCGCACGACCCGGTACCCCGCCCATTCGAGCAGACCGCACAGCGCATCGCCCACCACCGCGCCGCGGCAGTGGCCCATGTGCATCGGACCGGTCGGGTTGGCGGAGACATATTCGACATTGACCGTCTGCCCGTCACCCAGGGCGGAACGGCCATAGTCGTCGCCCAGCTCGGCGATCGCCAGCAGCTCGCGGCGCCAGGCGTCGGGCGAAAGGCGCAGGTTGATGAAGCCGGGTCCGGCAATATCGGCAGCGTCGATGTCGGGTTCGCGCTGCAGATGCTCGACGATCTTTTCCGCCAGCGCGCGCGGATTGGTCTTGGCCGGCTTGGCCAGCACCATCGCGGCATTCGTCGCCAGGTCCCCGTGCGAGGGATCGCGCGGCGGCTCGACCGCGACATTGCCGCGGGGCGTATCGGCAGGCAGCACGCCCTCCATCTCGAGAGCGTTCAAAACCGCGTCGATCCGGGCGGCGAAAGCCGCGTGAAGAGTGTGCAAATCAGCCATGGCGCGCGCCTAGCGTATCGGCGCGAAATGGCAAGATGCGAGGCGTGCCCCGCAGCGCCCTAGCGAGTGGCGTTGTAGCGCAGCTGCGCTTCGGTCAGCTGGAAACCCACCAGCAGTTCGAAGGTGGCGCGCTGCACTGCGGCCCGCACCGCGGGATCGGCCAGCGGATCGAGCGCAGCGTCGGGATCGCCCGGTTCGCGCTTGCGGGTGATCTGCTCGCGGATATCCTCGGGCAGCGTCGCGGCAGCGCGATCGACATAGGCGGCCGCCGTGCCGCTGGCCTGCGCACGTTCCTGCCCGTCGGCGAACTGCAGGGTGACATTGCCGACCCGCTTGCTGACCACCGAGGAACCGCCGCGCAGCACGGTGGAGAAATAGGGCAGCGTGACCGTGCGGCTGCCAGTGGTGTCGCTGCGGCGGGCAACGACGTCGAAACTGGCTTCGGTATAGACCCGGTCGCCCGCTTCTTCGTTGCAGTTCGAACGCAGGTTGGTGATTGCCGCCGTGACATCGAGATCCGCCTGCGTCGTCGCACCCGGGGCACGGAAGGTGGTGATATCGCCGGTGTAGTCGGGAATACCGACCGCCGGGCAGGTCGAGCGGACCGCCGAAATGCCGACCCCCTGGTTGAGAACCAGATCGCCTTCCGTAGAACAGCCGGCAAGCGCAAGACCGGCAGCGAGTGCGGGCAGCAGACGGGTGCGGATGGTCATGCGGCTAATTTCCCTTTTGCGGTCATTCGAATTCGTAGCCCCTCTGGCTGCGGGACGCCCTAGCTTGGCCTGCGCGAAAGCGCTAGAGGGCGGGACATGAATGCCCCCTTTCCATCCACGCCCGGCACCAGCGGAAACGATCCGCGCCTGCCCCTCAAGCTCCTGATCGCGGCGCCGCGCGGCTTCTGTGCAGGGGTCGATCGCGCCATCGAGATCGTCGAGCGTGCGCTGCAGAAATACGGTGCCCCGGTCTATGTCCGGCATGAAATCGTGCACAATCGCTATGTCGTCGACAGCTTGAAGGCGAAGGGCGCGATCTTCGTCGAGGAACTCGACGAGGTGCCTGACGACGCACCGGTCGTGTTCAGCGCGCATGGAGTGCCCAAAGCGATCCCGGCAGAAGCCGAACGGCGCAAGATGCTGTATGTCGACGCCACCTGCCCATTGGTGAGTAAGGTTCACCGCCAGGCCGAACGGCAGATCGAAAAGGGCCAGCACATCCTGTTCATCGGTCATGCGGGTCACCCGGAAGTGATTGGCACGATGGGCCAGGTGCCCGAGGGGAGGATCACGCTGGTCGAGACGATCGACGACGTCGCTGAGCTCGACTTCGGTCCCGATGACGATCTCTCCTACCTCTCGCAGACCACGCTCTCGGTCGACGATACGCGCGACATCATCGCGGCGCTCGAAGCGCGTTTCCCGCAGATCGTTGCGCCCAAGGCGGAAGACATCTGCTATGCCACCAGCAACCGGCAGGCGGCGGTCAAGCAGATCGCGGCGAACTGCGACCTGGTGCTGGTTATCGGTGCGCCCAATTCCTCCAACTCGCTGCGGCTGGTGGAAGTGGCCGAACGGCTGGGCACCACCGCCTATCTCATCCAGCGTGCCGACGAAATGGATCCGGCCTGGCTCGAGGGCATAGGCACGATCGGCCTGACGGCAGGGGCTTCGGCACCCGAAAAGCTCGTCCGCGAAGTGGTCGACCGGCTCTCCGACTGGCGGCTGGTCGAGGAAGAGGTGATCGCCGCCACCGAAGAGAACATGATCTTCAAGCTGCCGCGCCAACTCACCGACTGACGTGGCGGTCTATACCCATCTCGGGGCCGAAGATCTCGCTCGGCTGATGGATCACTACGACGTCGGCCGGCTGGTTTCCTTCAAGGGCATCGCCGAAGGCGTCTCGAATTCCAACTGGCTGCTGGAAACCACGCGGGGCCGGTTTATCCTGACGATGTACGAAAGGCGCATCGAGACCGCCGACCTGCCCTTCTTCCTCGGTCTGCTCGATCACCTTTCGGCAAGCGGCTGCCCCGTGCCGCGCACCATTCACGACCGCGACGGCGCGGCCTGGAGGATGGTGGACGGCAAGGCCGTGGCATTGATCGAATTCCTTCCCGGTCTTTCGCCCAGCGCCCCGACGCCCGGGCAGGCCCGAGCGGTGGGCAGCGCACTGGCGCAGATCCATCTCGCCGCGCGCGACTTCCCGCAATCGCGCACCAGCACGCTCGAGCCGGGCGACACTCTGGATATCCTCAAGCAATGCGGCGCGGCAGCGCTGGGCACGATCGATCCGGATCTGCCCCCGATCCTCGAGACGGGCGAGGCGATCGTGCACGAATGGCCCCGCGCCCTGCCCCGGTCGATCATCCATTCGGACCTGTTTCCCGACAACGTCCTGATGCTTGGCGACCGCGTAACCGGAATGATCGATTTCTATTTCGCCTGCACCGGGTCGATGGCGTACGATCTCGCCGTGACCCATGCCGCCTGGTGCTTCGACGGGACCGGCGCCCGCTGTAATCGCGCGCTCGGCCGGGCGCTGATCGAGGGATATGAAACTTTGCGCCCCCTCGGCCATGACGAACGGGCCGCGCTGCCGCTGCTGGCCGAGGGCGCCTGCCTGCGGTTCATCGCCAGCCGCGCGCAGGACTGGCTCGACACGCCCGACGATGCGCTTGTCCACCGCAAGGACCCGATGGATTTCGTCAGGCGGCTGGAATTCTACCGCGCCAGCGGCCAGAGCGCCTTCGCATGAAGCAAGTCGAAATATTCACCGACGGGGCCTGCAAGGGCAATCCCGGTCCCGGCGGCTGGGGCGCGCTGCTGCGCATGGGGCCGCATGAAAAGGAACTGGTCGGCGGCGATCCCGACACCACCAACAACCGCATGGAGATGATCGCCGCGATCAAGGCGCTGGGTGCATTGATCGAACCCTGCGAGGTCGATCTCTATACCGACAGCAAGTACCTGATCGACGGGATCACCAAGTGGGTCCACGGCTGGAAGAAACGCGGCTGGGTCAATGCCAGCAAGAAGCCGGTCCGCAACGCCGATCTATGGCACGACCTGATCGAGCTGACCGCGCATCACCGCGTCGCATGGCACTGGGTCAAGGGCCACGCGGGCCATCCCGAGAACGAGCGGGTGGACCGCCTCGCCAGCGACGAGGCGGAACGGATCGCGCGCACCGCCTGATCAGCTGTTGTCGACGATCTCCGCGTCGGGTCCGTTCTTCTTGATCGAATCGATGGCGTTTTGCGCGCTCGCCTTCGAGGCATAGCCTTCGGTCGAGAACATCACCTCCGAATTGTACTTGAACCGCACGCGGTATTCATCGGCCTTGTCGCGGTAGATTTCGAAGTGATGAGCCATGTTTTCCCTTCCTGAATAGCTGGCGTGACCCGGCGCATCCTAGCGCCCGGCGCATTTTTGGCTAGGCGAAGCGCGCCGGTGAATAAAGCTCGGCATCGAGCGTTTCGGTCAGGGCGTCGCGTGCCTCGCCCAGCAGCAATTGGCGGCCGAGGCGCGCGGCAGCCGGCGATGTCTGGATACCGAAGCCGCCCTGCCCCGCGAACCAGGCGAAGCCTTCGACTGCGGGATCGTAACCGTAGACCGGTCGGCGGTCCTTGGCGAAGCTGCGCAGCCCAGCCCACTTGTGCTCGACCGCTTCCACCCGCCAGTCGACCACTTCCTCGAGCCGCGCGATCGCCTCGGCGACAGCCATCTCTTCAGGCGCGGCATCGCACGCCTCGCTCGGCACTTCGTCGTGCGGGCTGACCCACAGACGCCCGGATTCGGGCTTGAAATAGAACCGGCCGCGAATGTCGAGCACCAGCGGAAGATCGTTCGACACGGGCGGATCGATCCGCAACTGTGCCACCGTGCGGCGATAGGGTTCGATCCCGGCGGGCTGCGCACCTGCCATCGCCGCCAGCTCGTCGGCCCAGGCGCCGGCGGCGTTGACGATGGTCGCTGCATGGTGGGCGGCGCCGCGGTCGGTCGCGATCTCCCAGCGTCCGCCGTCGCGTTTGAGCCCCGACACCCGTGCACGGCATTCCAGCTGCGCCCCGGCGGCACGCATGCGCGCCAGATAATGCGCGTGCAGTGCAGCCACGTCGATATCGGCGCAGACCGGCTCCCAGATCGCATCGGACCATTCGTGACGGACTCCGGGAAGCCGCTTTTGCAGGTCGGCGCGTCCCAGGTGCTGGATCGTCGCACCAGTCGGGACGAAACGCTGCATGAAGTCGGTCACCAGCTCCTCGTCGCCCTCGCGCGCGATGTAGAGGGCGCCGCGCTGATGCAGGAAACCGCCGTCGCGCAGGAACGGCCCCGATGCCAGCGTCAGCGGCACGATCTCGGGCCCGCCATAGCATTCCTCCCAGAATGCGGCGGATCGTCCGGTCGCGTGGTAGCCGGGTTCATCCTCCGCCTCGAGCACCAGCACGCTGGCGCCGCCCTCGGCCAGTTCGGCGGCCAGGCTGGCACCCGCAATGCCGGCGCCGACGATCGCGAAATCGGCGGTCATGGCCTAGCTCCCGCCGGCGCGACGCGGTCGAGGAATTCGGCGATCCCGGCCAGCGCCCGCGCCCGCACCGGATCAACCTCGCGCAGGATCTCATGGCGCGCCTCGTCGCCGAAGGCGATCAGTTCGCCCTGCGGCAAGCGCTCGGCCGCGCGGACCGCGGCGGCATGGCTCACCAGCCGGTCCGCTGCAGTGCTCAGCACCAGCACCGGCACGCGGACCGTTTCGAGCATGCCCTTGCGGGCAAGGTGCCGCACCGAGGCATAGGCCCGTTCGACCCAGCCCCAACTGCCGGGGCCCATGACCAGTTCGGGGCGCTGTTCGCGCCACCAAAGCTCGTCGGCATAGCGCCCGCCGTCATGGGTCAGCAGGGCGTTGCGGTCAGCCGGCATTTCGCCCGGTTTCTCGCTCCATTTCCAAGCCTGGCGCCGGGGGTCGCCGATCCGCGTCATCAAGCGCGCCACCGTGTGCAGCAGGCCCAGCGGCAGCGGGGGCCCCGCCATGCCGATCATCGGTGCGCTGAGGACCGCCGCATCGGGATCGACCTGGCCGTCGACCAACGCGCGCATCACCAAGTGCCCGCCCATCGAATGGCCGGCCAGGACATGCGGCCCGGGGGTGTCTTCCTTCCACGCACGCCACAGCTGCGCGAGATCGGCGGTCCAGTCGGTGAAATCCGCGATGTGGCCGGTCACCGCGTCGCCGCCGAGCCGCCCCGAACCGGCCTGGCCGCGCCAGTCGGCGGCGGTCACGCGCCAGCCTTCGCCATGCCAGTGATCGAGCGTTTCGAGATATTTTTCGTAGAAGTCGCCGCGCCCGGAAAGGAACAGGATCGATCCCCGTTTGCCGCCGCCCGATCCCGGCCAGTCGATCCGCCTGATCGCATGTCCATCGGGCAGGACGAAACGCGATTCGGTCGCGGACGCGGGAATGGCGCGGCGGTCGAAGGTTTCCTGTGGCGCTGGCATGCCGGTGTCCGCGGCCTCCTCTATGGTTACTTTTTGGTAAGCACGCTGCGCTATCACTGCCGTCCGAAGCAGAGCTTGCGGAGCGTCATGCAAAACCAGATTTTCACCTACGTATTGCTTGCCGGATTGGCAATCGCACTGCTCTGGGTAATCGTGACCGACCTCAGGCACCGGACGATCAGCAACCGGCTGACGCTGACCGTTGCGCTTGGTGCGCCGCTGTACTGGCTGTCGATCGGATTGCCGCTCTGGCCCGGCATCGGCTTCCAGATCGGACTGGCCCTGCTGGTCTTCGCAACCTGCTGCGTGCTGTTCGCCATTCGCCAGATGGGCGGCGGCGACGTCAAGCTGCTGACCGCGCTGGCGCTGTGGATCCCGCCCTCGCAATTTACCTTGCTGCTGATCGCGATGGCGATGCTCGGCTGGGTGCTGACGATGGGGATTGCTGCGTGGCGGGTGGCGCATTCGACCACGATCAGGACCCGTCCGGCGCGCGATACCGCAATGCTATTGGTGGGAACGCTCATCGCGGCCCTCTTCGCGAGCGCGGTCCTGGGCGGGCCGCAATTGCCAGTGCCCGAAGCGCTGATCGCGGCTGCGGCGAGCAGCGCATCAGCCGCCATCGCGCTCGTTGCAGCACCGTTCGCAGTCCTGCTGATCGTCACGTTCGGATCGATCCGGATCATTCGCCGGCACGAACGGGACCTGTGGGTCCCCTACGGCCCGGCGATCTCGCTCGCGGGCATCTGGATCGTCGCCAGCGGACAGTTGCTGGCGCAGGCGGGGCCCGTCGCAGGCGGTTGAGAACCCGTTCTTAACCAATTCGCCCGTAAGGCACGAAACCATACTTGCCCGCACCTTTGACCGGCGGGCCGAATTAGGGGGCTAGACAGCCATGGATAGGAAGAAGCTGGTTCTGCTGATCGCCGCGCTGGTAATCGCGGTTGGTACGGCGCTGATTGCGCGCAGCATGTTCGCCGGCGCAAGCGCACCGCAGGCCGATGCCGCGGCGCGGGTCGAAGCGCAGGGCCCCAAGGTCCTGGTTGCCCAGCGCGCGCTGCCGGTCGGCACGATCATAACGGCCGATGCAATCGGCTTCCAGCTGTGGCCCGAAGAGCTGGTCCAGGACGCCTATTTCCTCGACGGCGAAGCCGATATGAGCAAGCTGCTGGGCACGGTGGTACGCCACCCGATCACGGCCGGCGAACCCGTCACGCAGGGCACGCTGGTCGCGCCGGGCGATCGCGGCTTCCTCGCCGCCGCTCTGGCACCGGGCATGCGCGCCATCACCGTTCCCGTGACCGCCCAGTCGGGCGTGGCCGGCTTCGTCTTCCCGGGTGACCGCGTCGACATGGTCCTGACGCAGGAGGTCGATGGCACCGAGGGTGCGAATCTGAAGGCGTCGGAAACCATCCTTCGTAACCTTCGTGTTCTGGCCACCGATCAGTCCACCGTGTCTGAAAAGAACGAGGACGGCTCGACCGTGGTGAAGGAGTTCCGCACGGTGACGCTCGAAGTCACTCCGGTGATCGCCGAAAAGGTCGCCGTCGCGCAGACCATCGGCGTGCTCAGCCTGTCGCTGCGCTCGCTGGCCGACAACCAGACCGAACTCGAACGCGCGATCGCTTCGGGTGATGTGACGATCCCCGATGACGCCACGTCCGAAGAGGAAGAACGCATCCTGCGCCAGGCGATGTCGCGCCCGATCGACGGCAAGGCAAGTTTTGTCACGGGCGGCGACGTCTCGCGCTTCCAGCGCCGGACGGTTCCGCCGCAGGGCTCGACCGCCCCGCAGCAGGCCGCAATGCCGACCGCCGGTCCCGAAGCGCTCACCTATTCGGGCCCCACGGTCCGCGTCACGCGCGGCAAGGAAACCACGCAGGTACCGGTGGGCGGTCGATGAGCGGAAAACAGAACAAGGTACGCCATTCAGGGGGCCAAGCCATGAAACGTCGTCTTACATCCAAACTGCTGCTGGCCAGCCTGGCGATCGCGCCGCTGGCAGCTGCACCGACAAGCGTCGCGACGGCGCAGTCGGTCGTGCGCCCGACATCGGAAGTCGTCCTGTCGATCGGCCGCGGCGAACTGGTCAATGTGCCCGGCACCATGGCCGACGTCTTCGTCGCCAACGAAGAGATCGCCGACGTGCAGATCAAGTCGCAGCGCCAGCTGTTCGTGATGGGCAAGTCCGGCGGCGAAACCACGATCTACGCCAGCAATGCGGCGGGCGACATCATCTGGTCCGCCAATATCCGCGTGGGCTCGAACATCGGCAGCATCGACCAGTTGCTCGCCATGGCCATGCCGCAGGCGAAGATATCGGTCGCCACCATGGGGTCAAATGTCATCCTGCTGACCGGCACGGTCGCAGCGCCCGAAGACGCCGCCGAAGCACAGCGCCTCGTCGAGGCCTATGTCGGTACGGACGCGAATGTCATCAGCCGCCTGCGCATGGCGACACCGCTACAGGTCAACCTGCAGGTTCGCATTGCCGAGGTCAGCCGCAGCGTGGTGCGTGCGCTGGGTGTCAATCTCACCAGCGTGGATGCGACCGGCGGCTTCAAGTTCGGGATCGGCCAGGGCCGCTCTCCCTTCACGCAGGTTTCGCCGGGCGGACCGGTCGCGGTGGGGAGCGACCTCGAGGGCGATCTCTACAACATTGTCAATCAGGGTTCCTCCGGCAGCACGCTGGGCGCGTTCGGCAAGTTCCTCGGTCTCGATATCGGTGCCGCGCTGGATCTTGCGGAGACGCAGGGGCTCGTCACCACGCTGTCGCAGCCCAATCTGACCGCCCTGTCGGGCGAGACTGCCGAATTCCTCGCGGGCGGAGAGTTTCCGATTCCCCTCGCCCAGGGCCTTGGCACGACCACGATCGAATACAAGAACTACGGGGTGAGCCTGGCCTATACGCCGACGGTTCTCGCCAATGGCCGCATCTCGATGCGCGTCCGTCCCGAAGTATCGGAGCTGTCGAGCCAGGGGGCGATCACGCTCAACGGGTTCGAGGTCCCCGCGCTTACCACTCGCCGCGCCGAAACCACGATCGAACTCGGGTCGGGGCAAAGCTTCATGATCGCGGGGCTGCTGTCGAACTCGGCCACCAACACGATCGACAAGGCACCCGGCCTCGGTGACATACCGATCCTCGGCAACCTGTTCCGCTCGACCACCTACCGCAAGGGAGAGACCGAGCTGGTAATCGTGGTGACGCCGTACCTGGTGAAGCCGGTGGACGGCAACGATATCAAGCTGCCGACCGACGGCTTCCGCAAGCCGTCCGAGTTCCAGCGCCTGCTGGGTTTCCAGCAGAGCGATGGCGTCACTGGTGCCGAGCGGCCCAAGCCGCGTGCTGTCGAGAGTACGCCCGCCGCGCCGTCGGTATCGCAGGGTCTGCCCGCCGATGACGGCGAACAGCAACCCAAGCGCGAGAGCGAGGCACGCCGCGCTTCGGCGCAGCCCGGCTTCAGCTTCGAATAAGGGGAAGAGTAGAATGGCCAAGGCAATCAAACGCAAGTTCGCCGGCTCGCTCGCACTATCGCTCGGCCTCGCGCTGGGCGCATGCGGCGGCTTCCCGACCGAGAACAAGTCGCTTTACAGCGCCCGCCAGCCGGTCGTCGAACGCACCAATTTCACGCTCGATGTCCAGACCGGCGGCCAGGGCCTGCCGGTGGCTGAACAGCAGCGGATCGCAGGATGGTTCGACGCGATGGGCCTCGGGTATGGCGATCGCATTTCGCTCGACGACCCCACGGCCAACCCGGCGGTTTCGGAAGACCTTGCCGCACTGGCAGAGCGGCACGGCTTGCTGGTCAGCGATGGATCGCCAGTGACTGCCGGTTACGTCGCCCCGGGACAGGCGCGGATCGTCATCACCCGGTCGACGGCCAGCGTTCCCGACTGTCCCAATTGGTCGGCCAATGCCGAGGGCAACGAATATAACGCGACCTACCCGGGATACGGATGTGCCGTGAACGGCAATCTCGCTGCCATGGTTGCCAATCCCGAAGACCTGATCAGCGGGCAGGCGGGCACTGGCGAGACGATCGTCACGACCTCGACCAAGGCCATCAAGGCCTACCGCGACAAGGAACCGACCGGCACGGGCGATCTTGCCGAAGTCAGCAGCACAGAAGGAGGCTAAGCAGCCATGAGCGCTTCACTCAAATCGGGCCTGCCCGGCAACCGCGATGCCTTTGCAGCCTATATCTGCGACGAGAACGCCCTCGACGTGCTGCGCCCGGTCGTGATCGAGCTCGGCTGGCCTCCCGAGAAATGCAACAAGGGCGGTCTGCGCAACGCGATCCAGTCGCTTTCGGTGTCGGCAAGCCCGAACATCCTGATGGTCGACCTGTCCGAAAGCGGCGATCCGCTCAACGACATCAACGCACTGGCCGAAGTCTGCGAACCCGGCACGGTGGTCATCGCGATCGGCCAGGTCAACGACGTGCGGCTCTATCGCGACCTGCTGGCCAGCGGGATCCACGATTACCTGCTCAAGCCGCTGTCCGCCAACATGCTGCGCGATTCGCTGACCCAGGCGCAGGCAGTGTTCATGGCCCCCAAGGCGGGCGATGACGAAGGCGTCAAACGCCATATTTCGACTGCCGTGATCGGCACGCGCGGCGGAGTCGGTGCCTCGACGCTGGTCACTTCGCTCGCATGGCTGTTCTCGGCCGAGAAGCGTATGCCGACCGCACTGCTCGATCTCGATGTGCATTTTGGCACCGGCGCGCTGACGCTCGACCTGGAACCGGGCCGCGGTCTTACCGACGCGATCGACAATCCCGGCCGCATCGACGGGCTGTTCATCGAACGCGCGATGATCCGTGCGAACGAGAACCTCGCCATCCTGTCGGCCGAAGCGCCGATCAACCAGCCGCTGATGACCGATGGCGCCGCATTCCTGCAGCTGCAGGAAGAGTTCAAGCACCAGTTCGAAATGACCGTGCTCGACATGCCGCGCAACATGCTGATCAATTTCCCGCATCTGCTCAATGAAGTGAATGCGATCGTGCTGGCGGCTGAGATGTCGCTTGCCTCGGCGCGGGACACGATCCGGATCCTGTCCTGGCTAAAAACGAACGCCCCGCATTCGCAGGTCATCGTCGTCGCCAACAAGGTGCAGCCAGGCATGGCGGAGATCAGCAAGACCGATTTCGAGGCCTCGATCGAACGCAAGATCGATATCTCCATCCCGTTCGACCAGAAGGCGGCGACCAATGCGGCCAAGTTGGGCAAGACCTTCGTCGACGCGAATGGCGGATCGAAAGCCAGTGCCGCGATCAATCAGCTTGCCTCGCTGGTTATCGGCGCGGCCGAAGGCGACCTCGACGAAAGCGATGGCGGGGGGCGAAGAAATCGCTGCTCGGCGCACTCGATTTCAAGCAGCTGCTCGCGAAGAAAAAGACCGACCCGGTGGCAGAACCCGCGCAATAACGCCGCCCGGGGGCCAACCCGGTTCTGCCAGCAGGCAAACGGAGACCAAGCATGAACATTACCCAGCTCGCGCTGCTGACCATCGGGGTTTTTGCCCTACTGGCGATCGGGTACATGCTGCTGTCCGGACCGAATGCGAGCAAGGCCAGCCAGCGGCGGCTCGAACAGCTTCGCTATCGCCATTCGCAGAGCACCGATGCCAAGGTCGAATCGCAGTTCAAGAAGGCTATCGCGGCCCGGCGCCCCAAGATGCACCGGGTTGCCGGATCGACGTCACGCGTCGAGGCCCTCGCTAACCGGCTTGACCGCACGGGCAAGGGTTGGACGCTGAGCCAGTATGCCTACGCCTCGATCGGCCTCGGGATCGGCGCTGCCATCCTGCTGTATCTGCGCAGCGGCTCTGTCGGTCTGGCGCTGGCCATCGGTGTCTTTGTCGGCGCGGGCCTGCCGCATTTTATTGTCTCGCGTGCGATCAAGAAACGCACGGCCCAGTTCAATGCCAAATTTCCCGATGCCATCGAACTGCTGGTGCGCGGCCTGCGTTCCGGCCTTCCCGTCACCGAAACGCTTGCCGTGGTGGCGCAGGAGGTACCCGGCCCGGTCGGCGAGGAATTCAAGGGCGTGGTCGAGCGCATCAAGATCGGGCGGACGATGGAGGAAGCACTCCAGCAAACCGCCGATCGGCTCGACATTCCAGAGTTCAACTTTTTCTGCATCACGCTGGCAATCCAGCGTGAGACGGGGGGCAATCTTGCCGAAACGCTGTCGAACCTGTCCGACGTGCTGCGCAAGCGCGCGCAGATGAAGCTCAAGATCAAGGCGATGAGCTCGGAATCCAAAGCTTCCGCCTATATCGTCGGGGCGCTTCCCTTCATCGTTTTCGGCATGATCCTGTGGATCAATCCGTCCTACATCGGCGGGTTCTTCGAAGACGACCGGTTGATTGTCACCGGGCTCGGCGGCTTGGTGTGGATGAGCATCGGCGCCTTCATCATGGCCAAAATGGTCAACTTCGAAATCTGATCGGGGAAGGATAAGCGCAATGGATCCCGCAACCGGCCCCACACTGCTTGGTTTCGACGTTTACATCGTCGGCTCGATCATGGCAGGCATCGCCGCCTTGGCCGTCGTTTTCGCCATTTATACGGCGCTGACGATCAAGGATCCGATGAGCAAGCGCGTCAAGGCGCTCGAAGGCCGCCGCGAAGAGCTCAAGATGGGGCTCGTCACGGCAAGCACGAAGAAGCGCCAGAGCCTCGTCCGCAAGACCGACACCACAGACCGGATCAAGGACACGCTCGGCAGCATGAAAGTGCTGCAGCAAAGCCAGGTCGAAGTCGTTCAGCAAAAGCTGGCGCAGGCCGGTTTCCGCAACAAGGAACTGGCCATCGTCATCATCGGCCTGCGCGCCGTGCTGCCGATCCTCCTGGGCGGTTTCGCCTTCGTCATGCTGTATCTGGTCGAAGTCTACCCCGACTGGCAGATGAAGCGCGTCGGAGCGCTCGCCCTCGCCCTGTTCATTGGCTACAAGGGCCCCGAACTCTATATCAGCAACATCGCCAAGAAGCGTTCGGATGCGATCCGGAAGGGGCTGCCCGACGCGCTCGACCTGCTGGTCATCTGCGCCGAAGCCGGCCTGACCGTCGACGCCGCCTTCAACCGCGTGGCCAAGGAACTCGGCCGCGCCTATCCCGAACTGGGTGACGAATTCGCGCTGACCGCGATCGAATTGTCGTTCCTCAACGAGCGCAAGAAGGCGTTCGACAACCTTGCCTACCGTGTCGATCTCGACGCGGTGAAGGGCGTGGTCACGACCATGATCCAGACCGAACGCTACGGTACGCCGCTGGCATCCGCGCTGCGTGTCCTGTCGGCAGAATTCCGCAACGAACGCATGATGCGCGCCGAAGAGAAGGCAGCACGGCTTCCGGCCATCATGACCGTGCCGCTCATCCTGTTCATCCTGCCGGTGCTGTTCATCGTCATTCTCGGCCCGGCGGCCTGTTCGATCGCCGACGCTTTCAGCGGCGGGATCGGCTAGACCGCACGCTCCCGCGGCAGATGCGACCCGAAAGCCTGGCCGACGCCTAGTCGGCCAGGCTTTCCGCGTCGAAGTCTCCGGCCTGGTCGCGCACGCGGACGAGCATGTCCAGCAGGCTGGCGCGTTCCTCTTCGCTCAGGACCGAGAACAGCTGGCCTTCGATCTTGAGCGCCAGCGGCATGATACCCGCGTGGACCGCGCGCCCTTCCGAGGTCAGTTCGAGCAGGTGCGACCGCCCGTCGCTGGCATTGGGCGATCGCTGCACCAGACCGCGGTCTTCCAGCCGCTTGCAGGCCCGGTTCACGGGTACCTTGTCCATCAGCGTCTGCTGCGAAAGCTGGCGCTGCGTCAGCGCACCGTGATCACCCAGCACGGCCATGATCCGCCACTCGGTGGTCTTCAGCGCGAAGCGCTTGCGATATTGTTCCGCAATCCGCGTCGAAACCGCGTTCGATGCGATCGACAGCTGGTAGGGCAGGAACTCTGCAAGGCGTTGGGCGGGCTGGTGTTTCGGCATGGTGCTACGTTTATAGGACGGCCCTCGCATGGCAAGGCCGTTGCCGATGTAACCTTCACTTCCGGCGCGGCGGCTCAGCGATATTCGGGCTGGTCCCACCAGGGGTAGAAATCGGGCATGTCGCTGCCGACCGTGTCGGGATAGGCCGGCGCGCGCTTCTCGAGGAAGCTGGCGATGCCTTCCTTGGCATCCTCGCTGCGGCTGAGCCGGTATATCGCGCGGCTGTCGATCCGGTGCGCATCCATCGGATGTCCGCCCGCGCCCATCCGCCACAGCATCGCGCGGGTCATCGCCACCGACACGGCCGAGGTGTTGTCGGCAATCTCGCGCGCGATCCCCATCGCAGCATCGAGCAATTCGCCCTGCGGATGGAGCGACCGGACGAGGCCGCGATCGAGCGCCTCCTGCGCATCGAATATGCGCCCGGTCATGCACCATTCGAGCGCGGTCTGCATGCCAACCAGCCGCGGCAGGAACCAGCTCGAGGCGGCTTCGGGCGTGATTCCCCGCCGCGCGAAGACGAAGCCGAAGCGCGCCGTGTCGCTCGCCAGGCGGATGTCGAACGGCAATTGCATCGTCGCGCCGACGCCCACCGCCACCCCGTTGCACGCGCCGATCAAGGGTTTCTTGGAATCGAACAGGCGCAGGGTCAGCCGTCCGCCCCCGTCGCGCACGCGCTCGTCGGACAGGTCGTCGACCGGATTGGGATCGGAGAAGACATGCCCCCCGTCATCGGGCGTGAGATCCGCCCCGGCGCAGAACGCCCTGTCGCCATGTCCGGTCACTACGACCGCGCGCACGCTGTCATCGGCGTCGGTCGTGTCGAGCGCATCGATGAAGTCGGCCATCATCGTGCGGGTGAAGGCGTTCATCTTGTCGGGCCGGTGCAGCGTCACGGTGGCGATGCCGTCGGCGATGTCGAGCTTGATCTGGCTGTAGGACATGGGTTGGTTTTCCTCTCCGGTCATCCCGTCAGGACGGAACGCATGGAACGCGGTCCCGAGGGTCAAATGCAAAGCGCCCCCGCCCGCGCCGTTTTCGGCATGCGGACGGGGGCGCTGGAATAAATCATGCAGGCAAGACTAGGTCTCCCGCCTGCAATGGGAAAGTCGTCTGGCGATCACCGCGGCGCCATGCGGATGGCACCGTCGAGGCGCACGTCTTCGCCGTTGAAGTAGCCGGTCTCGATCATGCACATTGCAAGCTTGGCGTATTCGCCCGGCAGGCCGAGACGCTTGGGGAACGGCACGCTGGCTGCGAGCGCTTCCTTCACCTGCGGCGGCGCGGCATTCATCAGCGGGGTTTCGAAAATGCCCGGCAGGATGGTGTTCACGCGGATGCCTTCCTTCATCAGGTCGCGCGCGATCGGCAGGGTCATGCCGACGACGCCGCCCTTCGATGCCGAATAGGCCGCCTGGCCCATCTGGCCGTCCTCGGCCGCGACCGAGGCGGTATTGACGATCGCACCGCGATTGCCTTCCTCGGTCAGCGGGTCGAGCGTCATCATGCCGGCGGCCGACTTGGCGATGCAGCGGAAGGTGCCGATCAGGTTGACCTGGATGACGAAATCGAAGGCCGACAGCGGGAAATGCTTGATCTCGCCGCTCTGCTTGTCGCGGCTGGCGGTCTTGATCGCATTGCCGATGCCTGCGCAATTGACGAGAATGCGTTCCTGGCCATGCGCTTCGCGCGCCTTGGCGAAACCGGCATCGACGTCCTCGTCGCTGGTCACATTGACCTTGCAGAAGATGCCGCCGATGTCCTTGGCGACGGCTTCGCCCTTCTCTTCGTTCATGTCGAAGATGGCGACCTTGGCGCCCTTGGCGGCCAGCGCACGCGCAGTCGCTTCGCCGAGACCCGATGCACCGCCGGTGACGACGGCGGGGGTTTTGCTACTTACTTCCATGGATTGTCCTCTCAGATTTCAAGTGAATTAGAGCGCCTCGACGATGGTGACATTGGCGACGCCGCCGCCTTCGCACATCGTCTGCAGGCCGTATTTCTTGCCGCGCGCCTTGAGCGCGTGGACCAGCGTGGCCATCAGCTTGGTGCCCGACGCACCAAGCGGGTGGCCCAGCGCGATCGCGCCGCCATTGACGTTGAGCTTGGCGGGATCGGCATCGAGGTGCTTGAGCCATGCCAGCGGCACCGGCGCGAACGCCTCGTTCACCTCATACAGGTCGATATCGCCGATGTTCATGCCCGCGCGCTGGAGCGCACGATCGGTGGCGAACAGCGGTTCTTCGAGCATGATCACCGGATCGCCCGCGGTCACCGTCAGATTGTGGATCCGCGCCAGCGGGGTGAGGCCGTAGTCCTTCAGCGCCTGTTCGCTGACCACCAGTACCGCGCTCGACCCGTCGCAGATCTGGCTGCTGCTGGCTGCGGTGATCTTGCCTTCGGGGCTGAGCAGCTTGACGCCCGCGATGCTGTCCAGCGTGGCGTCGAAGCGAATGCCCTCGTCGACCGTATGGCATTCCTCGCCTTCGGGGGTTTCGATCTCGACGCCGACGATTTCGTTTTCGAAGGCGCCCGACTTGGTCGCTTCGATCGCCTTCTGGTGGCTCGCCAGCGCAAAGCGGTCGAGGTCGTCCTTCGAGAAGCCGTGCTTCTGCGCGATCATTTCCGCGCCCATGAACTGGCTCCACTGGATGCCGGGATATTTCTCCTCGAGGCCGGGCGACTTATAATTGCCTAGACCTTCCTTCATGTGGAACATCGCGGTCGAGCCCATCGGCACGCGGCTCATGCTCTCGACACCCGCGGCGATGACGACGTCTTGCGTGCCGCTCATCACCGCCTGCGCGGCGAACTGAATCGCCTGCTGGCTGGAGCCGCACTGGCGGTCGATCGTGACCGCGGGGACGCCCTCGCCCAGATGCTTGCTCGCCAGCACGGCATTGCGACCGACCTGCATGGCCTGCTCGCCGCCCTGGCTGACGCAGCCCATCACCACGTCATCAACAGCCTTGGCCTCGAGACCGCTGCGCTCCATGACCGCATCGAGCGATGTGGCGGCGAGATCGACCGGGTGCACCCCGGCAAGACGGCCCCCGCGGCGCCCCCCGGCGGTACGGACGGCTTCGACGATATAGGCTTCGGGCATCGACATCCTCATTATAGGTTTTCAAATGGGACCAATTGGGTAAGCCGGGGTTACGTAAACGTCAAGCAGCGCGGGACCGAATGTTTCCGCGATTGCTCCGCCGGCCCGGACGCACGAAAACCGGGCGGGCCGGCGGGTGTGACATCGGCGTCACACCCGCTACGCCAAACCGGCCAAAATGTAACAAAAGCTTTGCATTCACCGCGTCCCTAAAGGCACATGCGACGTTCCACTGGAGGGATCCTGCATCTGCATGGGCGTTAAGTTCGTGCATTTTCTCTATTCCTCCCAGGGGTTCCTTGGAGATCCGACCTCAGGGGTCGGTCGATCAATAGAGGGATTATCAGAGTGAAACTCCAAACCTACTTCAAAGCCAGCGCGGCACCTGCCGCTCTCGGTCTTGCGCTTCTCGCGCAGCCGGCGATGGCACAGGTTGCAACGGAAGCGGAAGAAACTGCCGCTCCCGTCGTGCCTTCGGAAGCAATCGTCGTTACCGGTTCGCGTATCTCGAACCCCAACCTCGAACTGGCCAGCCCGGTCAGCGTCGTCAGCAGCGACGACCTCGAACTCGCCCAGACCAACGTTGCAGAAGAATTCCTGCGCGAACTGCCCTCGGCGGTTCCGAGCGTCGGTTCGGCCGTCAACAACGGCAACGGCGGCTCGAGCTTCGTCAACCTGCGCGGCATCGGCTCCGAGCGTAACCTCGTCCTGCTCGACGGCCGCCGCTTCACGCCGGCCGACACCACCGGCCGCGTCGACCTCAACAACATTCCGCTGGCAGTGATCGAGCGCACGGAAATCCTGACCGGCGGCGCAAGCACCACCTACGGTGCCGACGCAATCGGCGGTGTTGTCAACTTCGTCACCAAGACCGACTTCGAAGGCCTCGAGGCAACCGCTTCGCAGCAGATCACCGAAGAAGGCGACGGCAACGTTTTCCGTGCCGACGTCACCCTGGGTGCCAACTTCGACGATGGCCGCGGTAACGCAGTCCTGAGCATCGGCTACCAGAACCAGGACGCCGTTTACCAGGGCGACCGTGACTTCTCGCTGTTCAACATCGGTTCGTTCTCCGGCACGGGCAGCGGCTCTTCGAACGCAGTTCCCGCGGTCATCGTCGCACCCGATGGTCCCGATGCCGGTACTGCCGGTGTTGTCGGTCAGATCTGTGACGACGGCGTGAACTTCTGCGGTTTCGATCGCCCGTTCAACTTCAACCCGTTCAATATCTTCCTGACGCCGTTCGAACGTTTCAACGTCTATGGTTCGGCGAACTACGAAGTGTCGGACGCTGTCGAAGTGTTCACCCAGGCGGCGTTCTCGAAGAACACCGTTTCGACGATCATCGCTCCGGGCGGTTCGTTCTTCAACACCTATCAGGTGAACCTGAACAACCCGTACATCCCCGAGTCGCTCGCACAGCTGTACGGTGACAACCTTGGCCTGACCGCAGCAGAATACGCTGCAGCCCGGAACAGCCAGTTCGGCCCGACCTTGGCTGACGGCACGGCGAACCCGGATTATGTCCTGGTCACCAGCTCGATCCGTCGTCGTACGCCGGAAGCTGGCACGCGTACTTCGGACTTCACCACAACGCTGTTCAATCTCGTGGGCGGCCTCCGCGGCGACATCACCGATTCGATCGGCTGGGAAGTTTCGGGCGGATACGGTGAAAGCGAACGCATCCAGCGCCAGGGCGGTTTCGCCCGTTTGCAGCGCCTCGAGCAGTCGCTTCTGGCCATTCCCGACGGTGCCGGTGGCGTCCAGTGCGTCGATCCGGCTGGCGGCTGTGCGCCGATCAACCTGTTCGGTCCGCTCGGCGATCTCGGCTCGCAGGAAGCCATCGACTACGTCTTCAACCTGACGCAGCAGGTGATCACCCAGGCCAGCCTGACGCAGGCGCAGGCGATCATCGACGGCGACCTCGGCTTCGGCATTTCGGCTAGCCCGATCTCGTTCGCGCTCGGTGCCGAATACCGCAAGTACACCGCAACCCGCCTGTCGGACGAAGCTTCGCAGACCCCGGGTGCAGTTGTCGGCGGCGGCGGTGCCGCTCCGGACATCAACGGTTCGTACAACGTCAAGGACTTCTTCGGTGAAGTCGCCATCCCCGTCATCGAAGATTCGTTCGTTCGCGATCTGACCCTCGAAGCCGGTGGCCGTTATTCGGACTACTCGACTGCAGGCGGTGAGTTCACCTGGAAGGTCGGCGGTACGCTGACCCCCATCGATGGCATCACCTATCGCGGTAACTACCAGCGTTCGTCGCGTGCACCGAACATCGGTGAACTCTTCACGCCGGTCGTCACCCAGCTGTCGAACCTTGCTGTCGACCCCTGTGCAGGTACCAACCCGGTTGGCAATGCTGCACTGACTGCGGCCTGCGTTTCGCAGATCGTGGCTGGTGGCGCGAGCCAGGCGGCAGCGCAGAGCCTGATCGGCAACATCCTCCAGCCGGCAGCCGGCCAGATCAACATCACCACGGGCGGCAACCCCAATGTTGGCGTTGAAACGGCCACCACCTGGACGGTGGGTGCGGTGTTCGAACCGATGTACAACCTCTCGTTCACGATCGACTACTTCAACATCAAGGTTGAAGACGCGATCACCACGCCGACGGTCAACGACCTTGTCGGTGGGTGTTACGATGCACCGAGCGCAAGCAATCCGTTCTGCTCGCTCATCCTTCGTAGCGCGACTACCGGTGGTCTCGACGGTTCGCCGAACGAAGTTCCCGGGCTGCTGCTCAGCCTGTCGAACCTCGGCACGATCAAGACGGATGGTATCGACGTCAGCATGCGTTATCGCACGAGCCTGACCGACGATATCGGCTTCCGGTTCTCGACCGACGGCACGTGGACGAACCGCAACGAATTCCAGGCAACCCCGACCTCGGTCAACCGTGAGTGCGTGAGCTACTACTCGGTGAACTGTGGCTCGATCCAGCCTGAGTTCGTGTTCAACACCCGCGCAACCTTCTCGTTCTACGACGAGCTGGATGTCTCGCTGCTGTGGCGCTACCTCGACGGTGTCGAGTACGAACCCCTTCAGCGTGCGGAAAGCGGCGACGCTTTCGTCGGCGTTCTTGACGAAAGCGCTGGTCCGGTTGCTGGTCAGGAAGTGGACTTCAACACCATCGGTGCCGAAAGCTACTTCGACCTGAGCCTGCGCTGGGCGGCTGCCGAGAACTTCGAGTTCGTCGTCACCGTGCAGAACCTGCTCGACAACAAGCCGACCATCGTTGGCTCGGACATCGGTTCGACCGCGTACAACTCGGGTAACATCTACCCGTCGACCTACGACGCCCTCGGCCGTCGTTACGCGGCTGCCGTGAAGCTTCGCTTCTAGTCGCATCGACACGATGAAATGAGTGGGGGCGGTGCCGATGGCGCCGCCCCCATTTGTTTGTCCGGGCCGTATTCGACTTCGCCGATCGGCCGGGACGACAATATCCGTGCGAACGCACCGGCCTGCTACGGGTTTTGACTTACCTGCTTGCTGTGTTACGTTACCGTCAATCTTGATGGGAGGTAAGTTTGCGCAAGTTAATGGCCGTTACACTGGTTCCGCTCGCCGTACTGGCCGCGCCTGCGGCTGCGCAGGAGGCGGGCGAGACATCGAGCCAGGAAGAAGGCGAGGCACAGATCACCGACAAACAACATCCCGATTATACGGTCTGCCGGACCGAATCTGTCATCGGCTCGCGCGCCAAGAAACGCCGTGTCTGCCTGACCAATCGGGAATGGGCACGCGTCGCACGCGAAGGCCGAAGCCTGGCGAGCGCTATGGCGGAGAAGAATTCTTCCGGGCTGATCACGAACTGAATTTTGGGCTCTCACCGTGCATGGCGAGCGGCGTGAGCCTGAGCGAAGGCTCCCCGGACTCTTATGATGAGCCAATCCGGTTTGGCCGGCAAGATGCGAGCAGGAGGACCTATCTATGACGAGACTGCCTTTCCAGAAAGCAACGATGGTGCTCGGAGCGCTTGTGCTGCCCTTTGGTGCTGGCCTCGCGGCCCAGGGAGGCGAGACGCAGGATCAGTCCCCCGAAGCGGAAGCGGTGACCGAACAGAAAGCCAAGACTAGCGACAGGATGATCTGCAAGACTGTCCGCAGCGTTCGTTCGCGTGCAATCAAGAACGAAGTTTGCATGACGAAGAAGCAGTGGCTTGCCGCAGCTCGTCAGGGCAATGGTCTCGCACGCTCGATCGTGAGGGGTGCGGCGAGTGGCCAGTGGGATGTCCTGGACCGCGACGATGGCGCCACCTGAGCCCTGCGTCTCAGCGCAAGGCGGAGGACACCGGCGCGACATCGAGTCCGATGCCGTCCGCCACCACCCTCACCCATTCGGCGACCTTGGCGATCTCGTCGCTGTTGGCCTCGCGCGTCGCGGCGATTTGCCGCTCGCGGTCGCTGCGGGAATAGGACGTCGATTCCTTCGAGTTTCGCGTGAAAGCCGGTCCGGCTGCGATCGCCGCGCTATCTTCGGGGTCAGGGTGCAATTCGAAGCGAGCGTAGAATTTCGCAACCGTCTCGGCCGGTTCCGCCAACAGGCTGCGGCTGTCGCAGATCCCGAGACGCCCGGCGCCGAACCGGTCCTGCATTTTCCGGTAAATTGAATGGTGCGAAAGCCACCCCAGGCCGGCGACCTGCAGATCGGTCAGTTCGAACATCTCATCGGGCGCAAATTGCTGCGCCAGAACGCCATCCTGCATCTGGCCGATCATTGCCTGTCGCACCCAGCGGCGTCCCCACAGGCCCTTTACCGCGATCGACGCGAGGAAATCTTCGATCGGCGCATAGAGCAGGATCGCATGTGCATCCGCGCGCAGACCCATGATGGCAGGCGCGAGTGAGTTCACGATATTAGAGGGTTTGACCACGACCGCGCGGTCATCGCCGAACGGCCGCGCGAGCAGCGCAAGCGCCACATCGAGTACCGCGGCGATCTTTTCCGGCTGAGCCCCTCGCCGCCGCCAACCGACGACGTCGTTGAGCACCACCGGCTCGACCAGCCCCATCGAATAGCCGGGGGCATCGAACATGCGTGCCACCAGGGTCGAACAGCAATAGGCCGAATGGAACACGAAGTGGATCGGAGCTGCGGGCAGGGCCCGCCGGTCGATCCGTTCAAGCGGTATGACGCGTTCCGCTCCGGTATCCGGCAGATGCTCGTCGGTCAGGAACGCGGCCTCGCGTTGCACGTCGCGCGGGACATGCCGAAAGCGGAAGCTGCCGTTCGTCTCGTCATAACGATGCGGCAGCCATTCCGCATCCTGCAGGATATCCTGATCTGTGATCATGGTGCGGTGGGCCTGCCCTCAGCGGATGCGGGTCACGCCCTTGAACCCCGTCTTGTCCGCAATTCGCACGCGATATCCGCCGGTAGCGCTTTCGCTGATCGTCACCTCCAACCCGACGCGGAAGCGCGCCCGCAGACCGCCGCTCGAGAGCACCTGCCAGACCTGTCCGTTGTCGAGCGCGATCGTCGTTTGCCCGGTCCGCAGGTTCGCATCCACCGCCGCGATCGTCGCGGTGAGTTCGGCCATCCGGGACCCCGAGGAATCCACCGGAAGGCCGAACCGTTCGCGCCGGTATTGCCGGCGCTTTTCCTGCAACTCCTCGTCCACCCCGTACTGCGTGTCGAGCGCCTGGTCGTAGCACGCCAGCCGCTCGTCATCGCTGCCGATGGCGCGGCAGTCGAGCAGTGCCTCGGAGGGCGCGTCCTGCGCCGACGTCACTGCCGGGAACGCCAGGGTGCATATCGCTGCAAGCCCGGCGGAAGCCGCGCCCATGCACCAGGAGCGATTGCCCATCGTGCGCGAACCTGCGCGTGATGAGGCCAGACGATCAGGACGAAGCAGCATGCATTGATTTCCTAGAAAGCGTGGGCGTCAGAACCGCCACGAGACTATCAGATCGCAGCCCGCCGACAAGCCGCGGCGCACGGTCGGGACCGGTGATTGTCGTGCAGATGGATGCCTCTGTAGCAAATGATGTGTCATTTTCATTGCAGTTCGGGGCAAACCTCATGCGAGTTTTCCCTTACGGAAGCTAAAGCATTGCCACGTTCGGAAGTTTTGGTTCTCATGCACGCGTGCAATCATGCACGGTCGCAATCAGGGAACCACAACATGACCTCCACCCCCCGTTCGCACGGGGCCGGCGGCTTGCGCTCTTCACGAGCGCGGGTATCGCCGCCCTGGCCGTTTCGACACCTGCCTTCGCGCAGGATGCCGACGACACCATCGTCGACGAACAGGCCGCAGCCGCTCCCGAGGCCGATAATGCCATCGTCGTGACGGGTTCGCGTATCCGCCGCCCCAACCGCGACACGCTCGAGCCCTCGATCGTCGTCAACGCCGACCAGATCGAAGAACGCGGTCTGACCAATGTCGGCGAAGTGCTCAACGAACAGCCCGCTTTCGGTCCGCCCGCCAGCAGCGCGGTCGGCGGCCAGTCGGGTTCCTTCGGTTCGGGCCAGAGCTTCATCAACTTCTTCGGTCTGGGCTCGCAGCGCACGCTGACGCTGGTCAACAGCCGCCGCTACGTCAGCTCGAACACCGCTTCGATCTTCGGCCCCGTGGCAGCCGGTTCGCAGGTCGATCTCAACACGATCCCCACGCTGATGGTCGACCGTCTTGAAACCATCGCCGTCGGCGGCGCACCGATTTACGGTGCCGATGCCATCGCCGGCACCGTGAACATCATCCTCAAGGACCGCTTCGAAGGCGTCCGCTTCGACGCGCAGATGGGCATTGCCGAGGAAGGCGATGCGCAAGAATACCGTCTGGGTGCAATGGTTGGCACCAGCTTCGCCGATGGTCGCGGCAACGTGGTTGCAGCGGTCGAGTACAACAACACCGAAGGCCTGCTGTACACCGATCGTGAACGCACGGCACAGGGGCTGTTCTACGCCGCTCCCAATGATCCGAACTCGCCGTTCGACAACGTCGTCATCAGCGATCGCCGTATCCCGATCCTCAGCGAATTCGGCGCTCCGACGACTGCCGATATCGTCCCCGGCTTCGGCTTCGACATCACCGACGGCAGCGGCAACACGCTGGTGTTCGATGCCAATGGCAACCTCACGCCGCTGGACTTCGGCGAACGCTACGGTGTGGTGAACTCCGCCGGCGGCAACGGCTTCAGCCTTCTCCCGGTCTCGAACCTGCTCTCGCCGGTCGAGCGCTATCTCGGCGCGCTCACCGCTACCTACGACGTAACCGATTCGATCACGGCCTTCCTCGAAGGACAGTACGCCAATTCGAAGGGTACCGAACTGCGCTCGCAGCCGGTTTACAACACCTGGCTGTTCGACGATGCGGGCACGCCCGACGGCAATCTGATCGTGCCGTTGAGCAACCCGTTCCTGTCGGACGAAGCCCGTGCAACCATTGGCGCGCAGCTTCCCGCGGGCCAGGACTTCTTCTACCTCGGCCGCGCCAACACCGACCTGATCGCCGGTGAAGGCTCGTCGGAAGTCGAAGTCTATCGTGTTGTCGCCGGTCTGCGTGGCGATTTCTACCTCGGTTCGCGCAATCTGAACTGGGAAGTCTCGGGCCTCTACGGTCGTTCGCGTACCGAAGGTCGCAGCCGCGAACTGGTGCAGCAGAACTTCGAGAACGCCCTGGCTGGCTGCCCGGCTGGAGCAGACAGTTCGCCGATCGCGACGATCAGCGACATCTGCGCCCCGTTCAACCCGTTCGGCAACCAGAACACGCAGGCCGTGGCGGATTACGTCACGACTATCGCCAACCCGACCGCGACCAACGAACAGTATGATTTCATCGCCACCATCGGCGGCGACCTGTTCAATATCTGGAGCGGCCCGGTCGGTTTCTCGATCGGTTACGAGCACCGTGACGAATCGGCGGACTTCGATCCGGGTGCGTTCTTCTTCGGCCAGCCCGACCCGGCCGACCCGGATGCACCGCGCACCCAGTTCGGTCGCTCGATCCCGATCGATCCGGTCTCGGGTTCGTACAACACCGACGAAGTGTTCGGCGAACTCCAGATCCCGCTTGTTTCGCCGACGATGGACGTTCCGTTCGTCAACCTGCTCGAAGCCAAGGGCGCCATTCGTTACGTCGATAACTCGCTCACCGGCGGGGATATCACCTGGACGGCCGGCGGGCGCTGGAAGCCGGTTGAAGATTTCGCGATCCGCGGCAACTTCACCCGTTCGATCCGCGCACCTGCGATCACCGAACTGTTCAACCCGAACAGCGCGATCTTCACCACCGCGGACGATCCGTGCGATGCACGTTTCATCAACGCTGGACCGAACCCGGCCCAGCGTGCGGCGAACTGTGCTGCGGACGGACTGCCGGCCAATTTCACCTCGAACATCGTCGACTTCACGACGCGCGGTTCGCTTTCGGGCAACACCGAACTCGAGAATGAAACGGCCGACAGCTGGACCATCGGTGCGGTTTTCACACCGACCTTCGCTCCGGGCCTGACCCTGTCGGTCGACTGGGTCGATATCGCTCTCGAAGGCGCGATCCAGAGTGTGAACGCCGAAGGCACGCTGGAAGCATGCTACGATGCCAACGACTTCCCCAACTCGGCTTGCGATCGCATCGATCGCGACGGGGCGGGCCAGGTCGAATTCATCCGCACCGGCTACCTCAATGTCGCATCCTATGACTATCAGGGTGTGATTGCGGACCTGCGCTGGACCGAGGCAACGCCGTTCCTCGGCGCTGACAGCCGCATCAGCCTGCGTGGTTCGTACCAGTACATCGACAAGCTCGAGCAGCAGGTCGGGACGGGCGATCTCTCGACGTTCCGTGGAAGCCCGGGCTATTCGAAGCACCAGGCTACCGTCGGCGTGACTTACGAGAACAACGGTTTCGGCGCATTCACGCAGATCCAGTACATCGGCGAAAACGTCGTTGATCCGGATGCGGCACCGACCTCGTACCAGTTCTTCGAGCGCGACGAGATCGTTTACATGGACGCTGGCATCAGCTTCCGCACCGAAAACGACTTCACCTTCCGCTTCATCGTCGAGAACCTGTTCGACCGTAGCGCGCCCTACCCGGCGCCGACCGGTGGTGGCCTGACCACCTATTTCGACGGGATCATGGGTCGCTACTTCAAGGTAGCCGCAACATTCGGCTTCTGATCCAGATCGGAATCCTAAAAGAAAGGGCCCCGGGAAACCGGGGCCCTTTTTCGTTTCCGCATCGGGTCCGACGCGGTCAGGTGATCGTCATCGCCAGTTCGCCGTCGCCTTCGTCGATCGCGACCTTTGCGCCATCGGGCACCTTGCCGGCGAGGATCATGTCCGCCAGCGGGTCCTGCACGTAGCGCTGCACCGCGCGCTTGAGAGGGCGCGCGCCATAGACCGGGTCGTAACCCACGCGGCCGAGCCATTTCTTCGCCGCCTCGGTCAGGTCGAGCACGATCTTGCGATCCTTCAGGAGCTTCTGCACCCGCGCGACCTGGATATCGACGATCGGCGCCATGTGCTCATGCGCAAGCCGGTGGAACAGGATGATCTCGTCCAGCCGGTTGAGGAACTCGGGGCGGAAATGCCCGCGCACCACGTCCATCACCTGCGGTTCGACATCCTCGACCTTCTGGCCGTCGTCCATATTGGCGAGATACTGGCTGCCGAGGTTCGAGGTCAGGATGATCAGCGTGTTGCTGAAATCGACCACGCGGCCCTGCCCGTCGGTCAGCCGCCCGTCGTCGAGCACCTGCAGCAGCACGTTGAAGACGTCGCTATGCGCCTTCTCGACTTCGTCGAACAGCACCACCTGGTAGGGGCGCCGGCGCACCGCTTCGGTCAGCACGCCGCCTTCCTCGTAACCGACATAGCCTGGAGGCGCGCCGATCAGCCGGGCAACCGCGTGCTTCTCCATGAACTCGCTCATGTCGATGCGCACCATCGCGCTGTCGTCGTCGAACAGGAAGCCGGCAAGCGCCTTGGTCAGTTCGGTCTTGCCCACGCCGGTCGGCCCGAGGAACAGGAAGCTGCCCAGCGGGCGCCCCGGATCCTGGAGGCCCGCGCGCGCGCGGCGCGCGGCCTTGGACACCGCGTCGATCGCCTGGCTCTGGCCGATCACCCGCTTGGCGAGGATGTTCTCCATGTCGAGCAACTTCTCGCGCTCGCCTTCCATCATCCGGTCGACCGGAATACCGGTCCAGCGGCTGACGACACCGGCGATATCGTCTTCGGTGACCTCTTCCTTGAGCAGCGCATTATCGGTGTGGCCCGAGGCTTCCGCGAGCTTCTTCTCCAGCTCGGGGATTCGCCCGTATTGCAGCTCGCCCGCCTTCTGCAGGTCGCCGCCGCGCTGCGCCTGTTCGAGTTCGATCCGCGCCTGGTCGAGGTCTTCCTTGATCCGCGCTTCGGCGTGGATCTTGTCGCGTTCGTTCTGCCAGCGCGTGGTCAGCTCGCTCGATTGCTGTTCGAGTTCGGACAGTTCCTTGCGCAGGTTTTCGAGCCGGTCCTTCGACGCGGTGTCGGTTTCCTTCTGCAGCGCCTGTTCCTCGATCCGCAGCTGGATGATGCGGCGGTCGAGGTTCTCGATTTCCTCGGGCTTGCTTTCAACTTCCATGCGGATGCGGCTGGCGGCCTCGTCCATCAGGTCGATCGCCTTGTCGGGCAGGAAGCGGTTCTGGATATAGCGGTTGGACAGCTGCGCCGCAGCGACGATCGCGCCATCGGTGATGCGCACACCGTGGTGCAGTTCGTACTTGTCCTTGATCCCGCGCAGGATCGATACCGTGTCCTCGACGCTGGGCTCGTCGATGAAAACCGGCTGGAAGCGCCGCTGCAGCGCGGGGTCCTTCTCGACATATTTCTGGTATTCGTCGAGCGTGGTCGCGCCGATGCAATGCAGTTCGCCGCGGCTGAGCGCGGGCTTGAGCAGATTGCCCGCATCCATGCTGCCCTCGCTTGCGCCGGCACCGATCAGCGTGTGCATTTCGTCGATGAACAGGATGATCTGCCCCTCGGCGCCCTTCACTTCGTCGAGCACCGCCTTGAGCCGTTCCTCGAACTCGCCGCGGTACTTCGCGCCGGCGATGAGCGAGCCCATGTCGAGCGCCATCAGAGTGCGGCCCTTGAGGCTGTCGGGGACATCGCCATTGGCGATACGCAGCGCGAGGCCTTCGGCGATCGCGGTCTTGCCGGTGCCGGGTTCGCCGATCAGCGCGGGATTGTTCTTGGTCCGGCGCGCGAGGATCTGCACGGTGCGGCGGATTTCCTCGTCGCGGCCGATGACCGGGTCGAGCTTGCCGTCGCGCGCTGCCTGCGTCAGGTCGCGGGCGTATTTCTTCATCGCGTCGTAGCTTTCTTCCGCGCCCGCGCTGTCGGCGGTGCGGCCGCCGGTCACTTCCTGGATCGCGGCCTCGAGCGCCTTGGCGTCGATCCCTGCCGCTTTCAGCGCCTTACCGGCGTCATTGTCGGCCAGTGCAAGCGCCTGCAGCAACCGCTGGACGGGGACGAAGCTGTCGCCGGCCTTTTCCGCCAGCTGTTCGGCGCTGTCGAGCGCGCGCACCGCGTCATTGTCGAGCCCCGGGGTCGCCTGCGCCCCACCGCCCGAAACCGCCGGCACCTTGGCCAGCGCGTTGTCGACTTCGGTAATCGCCACGCCCGGATTGCCGCCCGCACGCTGGATCAGCTGCGCGGCCATGCCCTGTTCGTCGTCGAGCAGCGCCTTGAGCAGGTGCGACGGCGAAATCCGCTGGTGGTTCAAGCGGATGGCAACGGTCTGCGCGGCCTGCAGGAAACCCTTGGCGCGGTCGGTGAACTTTTCGAGATTCATGCAAACACCCCAATCACAAATTACCGTCCGAATATGGTGTTGCGATTATGCAACACAAGACCTCGCTGCAAATAAACGAGGTGTGTTAGTCGGATATAGGGGTGCCGCGCAGCTTGTGAAGCCGCCGGGCGACAAATTCAGGCTAGGCGGGCGCCGTCGGGAATGCCCGCTCCGGGCTGCGCCAGCACGATCGCCCCCTCGGCGTCGGGAAAGCCCAGCACGAGGATCTCGGACATCACCGGACCGATCTGGCGCGGCGCGAAGTTGACCACTGCCATCACCCGCTGCCCGACGAGGCCTTCGGGGGTGTAATGTTCGGTAATCTGCGCGGAGCTCTTGCGTTCGCCGATGTCGGGGCCGCAATCGACCCATAGCTTGATTGCCGGGCGGCGGGCTTCGGGGAAGGGTTCGGCGCGGGTCACGGTGCCCGCACGGATGTCGAGCGCGGCGAAATGTGCGAAATCGGCATAGTCCATCGTCCCGGTCTATGCAGACCGCGGCGCGGCATCAACCGTCGGCAAGCGGTTCCAGCCCGGGGACCATGATCGTGCGGTCGCCGCCGAAATCCTCGCGCACCACTACCAGGCCCTGCCGCTCGAGATGATCGAGCAGGCGCCGGATACGGCCGGGCGAGCTGGTGCCATAGGCACGCGCGAGCGCCGCTTCGTCGACCTGCGTCTCGCCCGCATGCGCGGCCTTGGCGATCACGAGGAACGGGCCGAGCAGGTCTTCTTCCACCGCACCGGCCAGCTGCATGATCCGCGCCTGCAGCGCTTCGTCTAGCTCGGCCAGCCCGGCGCCGGCCACGGCGAACCGGCGGCGGAAGGCGCGCATGTCGGGCATCGGCCCGATCAGCCGCTCACGGCGGCAACGGGTGAGGAAGGTCTGGTATTGCGCGCTGGCCGACTGGAAGGCGATCCCTTCCTCGCACGCCAGCTCGGCGATGATCTCGGCGATCCGCGTGGCCACCGCAGTGTTATCGACCGGCTCGCCGCGCGGAGCGACCTGGCGTTCCTCCGCCGCGGCGATGCTGGTTTCGATCTCGTCCACCGGCGGGGCCGGCGGCGGCGCGGGCGGCGGCGGCGCCTTGGCGACATCGCTGGCGAGGTCGGTGGTGAGCAGCGCCGCCATGTCTTCGGGCGCGGTGTCGGGCAGCGCCATCAGCCCTTCGCTGCGGGCCTGCTGGCCGGTCTGCACCGGACCGATCTTCACTGCCAGCGGAACGCGCGTGATGGCGGGGCCCAGCGCAAGGAAATGTCCGCGCTCGAGCTCGCGGATCCGTTCGGCCTGGCGCCGTTCCATCCCCAGCAGGTCGGCCGCACGGATCATGTCGATGTCGAGAAAGGTCCGCCCCATCAGGAAGTTCGAGGCCTCGGCCGCCACGTTCTTGGCGAGCTTCGCCAGCCGCTGGGTGGCGACGATCCCGGCCAGCCCGCGCTTGCGCCCGCGGCACATCAGGTTGGTCATCGCGGTCATGGTCATCCGCCGCGTGTCTTCCGCCACCTCGCCCGCCGCGGCAGGGGCGAACATCTGCGCTTCGTCGACCACCACCAGCGCGGGATACCAATGCTCGCGCGGCGCATCGAACAGCGCGGTGAGGAATTGCGCGGCGCAGCGGATCTGCTGCTCGACCTCGAGCCCGTCGAGATCGAGCACCACGCTGGCGCGGTGTTCGCGGATGCGGCGGGCAAGCGCCTCGATCTCACCCGGCGAATAGGCCGCCCCGTCGATCACCACATGGCCGAACTTGTCCGCCAGCGAGGGGAAATCGCCTTCCGGGTCGATCACCACCTGCTGCACCATGCCCGCGCTCTCTTCGAGCAGGCGCCGCAGCAGGTGCGACTTGCCGCTGCCCGAATTGCCCTGGACGAGCAGACGGGTGGCGAGGAGTTCCTCGATATCGAATTCGGCCGGCTTGCCGGAAGAATCGTGTCCGATGGTGATCTGTGCTGTCACTGCGCGCTGGTTAGCGGGCCGAATCTGGAACGGGGAACAGCCGCGGGAAGGTTTTGCCCAATCGCATTGCGTCCGCCCGTCCTGCTCGCTAACCGAGTTGCAAGAGAGGACGCATTTCTATGAAAAAATGGCTGGGACGCACGGGCATTGCGCTGCTCGTGCTGGTGCTTGCAATATTCATCGCGCTGGCGACGTGGGAACCCTTCTGGGCCAAGCGCGACGCCCTGGCGCTGGCCGACCGCACCTATACCGCGGAAATCATCCGCGACGAATTCGGCGTTCCGCACATCTACGGCGATACCGACGCGGATGTCGCCTATGGCGTCGCCATCGCGCATTCGGAGGACGATTTCTCCACCCTGCAGGACGTTATCGCGATGAGCCGCGGGCGCTATGGCGCGATCGCCGGGCAGGACGGGGCGGCGTTCGACTATGCCTATCACCTGCTCGACGCGCGCGGCCTCGCCGAGCGCGACTACCCGCAGCTGCCCGAAGACACGCGCGCGGTGTTCGACGCCTATGCTGCGGGCCTCAACGATTTCGCCGCCGCGCATCCGGGCGAGCGCAAGCTGGCCAATCTCTTCCCCGTCGACGGCGTCGACGTGGCGGCCGGCTTCGCCCTGCGCCAGCCGTTCTTCTTCGGCCTCGGCAATGTCATCGAACCGCTGGTTTCTGGCACGCCGCTGAAGCGCGAACAGGGGCCGGCGATACCCGGTGCCGGGCAGCCCGCGCCCGGCGAGGATGCCGCGCCGGTCGTTCGCACCAGCCATACGCCGCGTACCCGCAACCCCGCCCCGCTGCCCTACGCTGACGAGGCCGCGTTCTCGGGATCGAACGCCTTTGCCGTGACGCCCAAGAAATCGGGCGGTCCCACGACGCTGATTTCCAATTCGCACCAGCCCTGGCGCGGCGGCGTCGCATGGTACGAACTGGTCGTCGAAAGCGGCGAGGGCTGGCATTTCGCCGGAGCGAACTTCCCCGGCAGCCCCTTCCCCTTCCTCGGACACAATGCCGACCTCGGGTGGACCAACACCGTCAACACGCCCGACATGGTCGATGTCTATCAGCTGGTGCTGGACGACAGCGGCACGCGCTACCGCCTCGACGGCGAATGGCGCGAGCTGGAACAGCGCACGGTAACGCTGCCGGTGCGTCTCGGCCCCGTGGTGCTGCCCATCCGCCGCGACATCTACCGCAGCGCGCACGGCCCGGTGATCAAGAACGACAAGGGCGCTTTCGCCATCCGCTACGGCGGGATGGGCAATCTCGGGCAGCTGGATGCCTATTACCGGCTGAACAAGGCGGCATCGCTCGACGAATGGCAGGGCATCCTCGCGCGGATGGACATCCCCTCGACCAATTTCATCTATGCCGACAAGGCGGGCAATATCGCCAATATCTACAATGCCGCGATCCCCGCCCGCCCGGCCACCGTCGGCGGCGAACGGATCGACTGGCGCGGCATCCTGCCGGGCGACCGCAGCGACCTCATCACCCGCGGATCGGTCAGCTACGACCAGTTGCCGCGCTATGTGAACCCCGCCAGCGGCTGGTTGGTGGAAGCCAACAACAACCCCTTCCTCGATGCGGGAGCGGGCAGCAATCTGTCGCCCGGGGACTTCCCGCCCGAACTCGGGATCGAGCTCAAGGACACCAATCGCGGTACGCGCGGGGCGAAGTTGATGGCCGAGGCCGAGGTGCTCGACCGCGCCGCGCTGGAGCGGATCAAATACGACACCGCCTATGAGAACAGCGGCTATATCGCCCAAATGCTGCGCGACGTCGCGGCGATACGGACCGATGATCCGGACCTGCTAGCCGCCCAGCGCCTGCTCGGCGAATGGGACCTGAACGCGGATAACATCGGCCGGGGCGACAGCCTCGCGCTGCTGATGATCCGCCCCTTCATGGGGTCGAGCTACAGCAACGACCCCTGGCCCGATGCCGAAGCGGAGCTGCAGCGCTCGGTGGACCACCTGCTGCGCCACTTCGGCCGCATCGACCCGTCGATGGGCGAGCTGCTGCGCCTGCGCCAGGGCGACGTCGACCTGCCTCTCGACGGCGGGTCCGACACGCTGCGCGCCTCGACGCTGTGGGACATCGACGACGATGGACGCCTTTCGGTGCGGCATGGCGACAGCTTCATCCAGTGGGTCGAATGGATGCCCGGCGAGCGGGTCGCCTCACGTTCGATCCAGCCGTTCGGTTCGGCCACCACCCGGCCAGCTTCCCCGCATTATGCAGATCAGTCTACGCTGTTCGTCCAGCATCGCTTGAAGCCCGTCCACTTCTGGCGCGAGGACGTCCTGGCCAATGCGGCGTCGCGGAAAACCGTGACCAATCGCCGCTGACCCGTTAGCCTGCTCGCATTGACGAGATTCAAAAACCCGATCGAGGTACCATGCAAATCAAGCCCCTCCTCACCGTAAGCGCCCTCGCCCTCGCGCTGGGCACCGCGGCCCCAGCGATTGCCGCCACCGCGCAGGCCAATGCCCCCATTGCCGCAGCCGATACCGCCGCGCCCGCCGAACTGACCGCGCTGGTCGACCAGGTCGACATCCCGTTCGAGAAGTTCACGCTCGACAACGGGCTCGACGTCATCGTCCACACCGACCGCAAGGCTCCCATCGTGGCCGTCGCGGTGTGGTACAATGTCGGATCGAAGGACGAACCCGAAGGCAAGTCCGGCTTCGCGCACCTGTTCGAACATCTGATGTTCAACGGCAGCGAGAACGCGCCGCAGGACTATTTCCAGTACCTGCAGGAAATGGGCGCGACCGATTACAACGGCACGACCAATTTCGACCGCACCAATTATTTCCAGACCGTGCCCCGCCCCGCGCTCGAACGCGCGCTGTGGCTGGAAAGCGATCGCATGGGCTATCTGCTCGGCGCGGTCACGCAGCAGAAGCTCGATAACCAGCGCGGCGTCGTGCAGAACGAGAAACGCCAGGGTGACAACCAGCCCGGCGGCCTCGTGTTCTACGAGATCGTCAAGGCGCTGTTCCCCGCGCCGCATCCCTACGACCACACGCCGATCGGCTCGATGGCCGACCTCGACAGCGCCAGCATGGACGACGTCCGCAGCTGGTTCCGCGACAAATACGGTCCCAACAACGCCACCGTGGTGCTGGCGGGCGACGTGTCGGCTGAAGAAGCGCGGCCGCTGGTCGAGAAATATTTCGGCCCGATCGCGCGCGGCCCGGTCAACGACCCGGCCGAAGCCGCCATCCCCGAGCTTGCCGAAGACGTCCGCACGGTAATGCGCGACCAGGTCGCAGCGGTCAGCATCGACAAGTACTGGACCGCACCGGGCATCACCGACCGCGAACTGACGGCGCTGACCGTGGGCGCGCAGATCCTTGGCGGGCTGTCGTCGAGCCGGCTCGACAACACGCTGGTGCGCGACGAGCAGCTGGCGGTGAGCGTTTCGGCCGGCAACTACGCCTGGCAGCGCGTCGGCATCCTCAACGTCTCCGCGACCGCGCGTCCCGGCGTCGAGGAAGCCGAGGTCGAACGCCGGCTCAACGAACTGGTTGCCCAGTTCATCGCCGAAGGCCCGACCGAAGACGAAGTGCGCCGTGCGGCGACCAGCACGGTTGCCGACACGATCCGCGGGCTCGAACAGGTCGGCGGCTTCGGCGGCAAGGCCGTGACGCTGGCATCGGGCGAAGTGCTGGCCGACGATCCTGCCTTCTACGCCCGCCAGTTCGAAATCCTCGCCACGCTGACGCCCGCCGAAGTGCAAGCGGCCATGCAGCGCTGGCTGACGCGGCCGTCCTTCACGCTGGTGCTCGAACCGGGCGAGCGCGACGGGTCCTACGAAGAGGCGGCGAGCGTCGCCGAAACCGAGGCCGCCGCGGAAGCTGGCGCGCCGGATGCCCTGACCGTGACCGAAGTCCGCCCCGCGCCGCCGATTGAATCGGTTGCCGAGCTCGACTTCCCCGAGGTGCAACACACCGCGCTGGCGAACGGCATGACGCTGCATTACGCGCAGCGCGACGCCATTCCCGCCACCTATGTCACGCTGTCCTTCGATGCCGGCAGCAGCGCCGATCCGGCGGACATGCGCGGGCTCGAAGGCCTCTCACTCAGCCTGTTCGAGGAAGGCACCACCAGCATGAGTTCGCGCGAGATCGCCGAGACCAGCGAACGGCTGGGCGCGAACATCTCGCTCGGTGGCGGCGCCGACCGGTCCAGCTTCACGCTGTCCGCATTGTCGGCCAATCTCGTCCCCTCGCTCGAACTGCTGTCCGACATGGTGCGCAATCCCGCGTTCGACCCGGCCGAAATCGACCGGGTCCGCGCGCAGCGCATCACCAGCGTCGAACAGGAACTGCGCACGCCCGCGGCCATTGCCGCGCGCACTGCGGCACCGCTGATCTACGGCGCCGACAGCCCCTATGCCGGCCCCGACAGCGGGACCGTTGCATCGCTGACCGCGATCACGCGCGAGGACATTACCGCCTTCAAGGACCGCTGGATCCGCCCCGACAATGGCGAAATCTTCGTGGTGTCGGACCGGCCGCTGGCTGAAATCGTGGGCGCGCTGAACGGCGTGTTCGGCGACTGGGAAGCCCCCGCCGCGGCCAAGGGCACCAAGAGCTTCGCCGACGCGCCCGAGGCAGCCACCGAAAGCCGGATCGTGCTGGTCCACCGGCCCAATTCGCCGCAGAGCTATATCTATGGCGGGCAGCTGACCCCGGTCGATCCGCGCGGCGAAACCTATGTCGACTTCCTCAACGCCAACAACGCGCTGGGCGGCAACTTCCTCGCCCGGCTCAACATGAACCTGCGCGAGACCAAGGGCTGGAGCTATGGCGTACGCGGCGCCCCGCTGACCAATGAGAACGCGGTCGCCTATACCGTGCGCGCGCCCGTCCAGGCCGACCGCACCGGCGATGCGCTGGCCGAACTGATCCGCGAAACCGGCGAATTCCTCGATACGCGCGGCGTCACCGACGAGGAGCTGACCCGGATCGTCACGGCCGAGATCGGCGAACTGCCCGGCCAGTTCGAAACCTCGGGCGCGATCCTCGGCGCGATGCAGTCCAATGCGCTCTACGGGCGGCCCGACGATTACTACGAAGTGATCGCCGATCGTTTCCGCGCGCAAACCACCGACAGCCTCGATGCCGCAGCCCGCGCAGCGATCGACCCCGACCGTTTCGTCTGGGTCGTGGTGGGCGATGCAACGGTCGTCGAACCGCAACTCGAACAGCTCGGCCTGGCAGTCGAACGCATCGAAATGGCGGGAACCGACTAATTGACATTCGTGTCAGCAGGCCCGATTGAAATGGGACTTTGAACCCCCAAGCGAAGAGAGGAATTTCCATGTCCGTAGCAGGTACCTACGATACCGTCGTGAAGAGCCCGATGGGCGACCAGAAGGGCACGCTGACGGTCGTGCCGAGCGACGACGGCAACAGCTTCACCGGCTCGATGGCCGGTGGCATGGGCTCGATGGACATCACCGACGGCACGATCGAAGGCGATACGCTCAAGTGGAAGATGGACATGACCGTCCCCATGCCGATGACGCTCAACTGCACCGCCACCGTCAATGGCGACCAGATGACCGGCACCGTCAATGCGGGCGCTTTCGGCGACATGCCGCTGACCGGCGAACGCCAGGGCTGATCGGCCCGGTCCGTGACGCAAGGGGCGTCGGGAGCGATCCCGGCGCCCTTTTCTTTGGCCTGCTTGAGCCAGCGGACGGAACTTCCACCCGCACCGGGGCTTGGAAAAAGGACAGCATGGACGACAGCGACCCTCCCAAGCCGCGGCACCGCGCGATTCCCAGCAGCCGCGCGGCGCGGCTGGGCACCTTCGGGCGGCTCGCCGGCGGGGTTGCCGGGGGCATGCTGGGCGAAGGCGCCCGGCGGCTGGCCCGCGGCGAGCGCCCGCGGATGCGCGACCTGCTGCTGACCCCGGGCAATGTCGGCCGCCTGGCCGATCGCCTGTCGCACCTGCGCGGTGCGGCAATGAAGCTCGGCCAGATGATCTCGATGGATGCGGGCGACATGCTGCCCGCCGAACTCACTGCCATTCTCGCGCAATTGCGTTCGCAGGCCTATCGCATGCCGCCGCAGCAATTGCGCAGCGTGCTCGCCGCGGAATGGGGGCCCGACTGGCGCCGCCGCTTCGCGCGCTTCAACGCCACCCCGATTGCCGCGGCATCGATCGGCCAAGTGCACCGCGCGGCGCTGCCCGACGGGCGCGAAGTGGCAATCAAGGTCCAGTATCCCGGCATTCGCGAAAGCATCGATTCCGATGTCGACAATGTCGCGACCCTGTTGCGCGTATCGGGCGTACTGCCGCGCGAGCTCGACCTTGCGCCGTTGCTGGGCGAAGCCAAGCGGCAGTTGCACGAGGAAGCCGATTACGAACGCGAGGCGGCGCAGATGACGCGCTTTGCCGACTGGCTGGACGGACATCCCGATTACATCGTGCCGCGCCCGCTGCACGAACTGACCACCGCGCGCGTGCTGGCGATGGATTTCATCGACGGCCAGCCGATCGAGGCGCTGGGCGAAGCACCGCAGGAGACGCGCGATGCGGCGATGCGCGACCTGATCGCGCTGGTGCTGCGCGAACTGTTCGAATTCGGCGCGATGCAGACCGATCCGAATTTCGCCAACTACCGCTTCCAGCCCGACACCCGGCGCTTGGTGTTGCTCGATTTCGGGGCGACGCGCGATGTCGATCCCGCGACCGCGGAAGGCTATCGCACGCTGCTTGCCGCCGGGCTCGCAGGCGACCGCGACGCGGTGCGCGAAGCTGCGCAGGCAGCGGGCTTCCTGGGCGAGGCAGCCATTGCCCGTCACCGCCCGCTGGTCGACCGGATGATCGACATCGTGGTGACCGAGATGAACCGGCCCGGCCCGTTCGACTTCGGCGATCGCGGCTTCATCGAAGTGCTGCGCGAACAGGGGATGGAAATGGCCGCCGACCGGTCGACCTGGCACATCCCCCCGGTCGAGACGCTGTTCGTCCAGCGCAAGATCAGCGGCACCGCGCTGCTCGCAGCCCGGCTTGCAGCGCGGGTCGACGTGCGCGAACTGGTACGCCCCTACCTTGCGGGCGGCAGCGCCTGACGAAATTGGGCTGCCGGATCGCTCCGACAGCCCGTGTTCGTGACTGCGGCCCGGCCTAGCGGACCCCGGGCATTGCCTTGGTCAGGCGCCGGGACGGTTCAGCCCAGCTTGTCCTTGAGGATCTGGTTGACCACCGCGGGATTGGCCTTGCCCTGCATCGCCTTCATCGTCTGGCCGACGAAGAAACCGAACAGCTTGTCCTTGCCGCCGCGATATTGCTCGACCTTGTCCTCATTGTTGGCAAGGATCTCCTCGATGGCGGCCTCGATCGCCCCCGTATCGGACACCTGCTTGAGGCCCTTTTCGTCGGCGATCGTCTCGGGCTCGCCGCCAACCTTGAGGACGATTTCGTAGATTTCCTTGGCCTGTCCGCCGGAAATCTCGCCCTTGTCCTGCATCGCCAGGATGCTGGCCTGCGCTGCGGCAGTGGCATTGGCCATATCGGCTTCATCGCCCAGCGACTTGACCACGCCCGGCGCGACCGAAAGCGCCCAGTTGGCGACCTGCGTGGCGACCTCGGCCTCGCTCTTGCCGATCTTGGCCGCGGTCGCCGCAAGAAGCGTTTCGAACCGTGCGAAGGTTTCCACCTCGGCTGTGAGTTCGCGCGCGTTGTAAGGCGTCAGGCCCAGTTCGCTTTCGTACCGCTTGCGCTTGGCGTCGGGCAGTTCGGGCAGCGAGGCGCGGCATTCCTCGAGGAAGCTGTCCTCCAGTTCGAGCGGGAGCAGGTCCGGATCGGGGAAATAGCGGTAGTCATGCGCATCTTCCTTGCTGCGCATGGTCCGGGTGGTGCCGGTGCCGGGATCGAACAGCCGCGTTTCCTGGTCCACGCTGCCGCCATTCTCGATCACGTCGACCTGGCGGTTGGCTTCATATTCGATGACCTGCATCACGAAGCGCACCGAGTTGACGTTCTTCGTCTCGGTCCGGGTGCCCAGCTCGCCGCCGGGCTTGCGCACGCTGACATTGACGTCGGCGCGCATCGAGCCCTCTTCCATATTGCCGTCGCACGAACCGACATAGCGCAGGATCGAACGCAGCTTGCGGACATAGGCGCCCGCTTCGGCGGGGCTGCGCATGTCGGGCATCGATACGATTTCCATCAGCGCCACGCCGCTGCGGTTGAGGTCGACATAGGACATGGTCGGATGCTGGTCGTGCATCAGCTTGCCCGCATCCTGTTCGACATGGATCCGTTCGATCCCGATGACCTTGTCCTCGGGAATGCCGGCCTTCTCGTCGGCATCGATCAGCAGCTGCCCTTCACCCACCAGCGGGTGGTAGAGCTGGCTGATCTGGTAGCCCTGCGGCAAATCGGCATAGAAGTAGTTCTTGCGGTCGAACCGCGACCACTGGTTGATCTGCGCCTCGATCGCCATGCCGGTGCGCACCGCCTGGCGAATGCACTCGCGATTGGGCACGGGCAGCATGCCGGGCATTGCCGCATCGACGAGGCTGACCTGCGTATTGGGCTCGGCACCGAAGGCAGTCGACGCGCCGCTGAACAGCTTGGCGTTGGAGGTGACCTGCGCATGGACCTCGAGGCCGATCACGACCTCCCATTCGCCCGTTGCGCCCTGGATGCGGTAGTTACTCATCGTCTTTAGGCTTTCCATTGTCACTCTTGAACCGCGCCTCGCCGTGGTTGATCCGCTTGGACAGGATCGCGGGCAGCGCCATCACGCCCAGCACCGCCACCGCGGCGACCAGCGTGAAGATGGCCTCGTTCACCACCATTTCTCCGGCTGCGCGTCGAACCCGGCGCGCTGCTGGATCGCGAGTCCGGTGTTGAGCACACCCTGTTCGTCGAAGGGCTTGCCCACGATCTGCAGCCCGAGCGGCAGGCCGTCGTCATTGACCATGGCAGGTACGCTCATCGCGGGCAGGCCGGCCAGCGATGCCGGCACGGCGAAGACATCGTTGAGATACATCGTCAGTGGGTCTTCATTGAGCGAACCCAGCGGGAAGCTGGCGGTCGGAGTGGTGGGCGCGAGGATCGCGTCGCACTGGCCGAACGCCTGCTCGAAGTCCCGGCTCACCAGCGTGCGGATCTTCTGCGCCTGCGTGTAATAGGCATCGTAGAAGCCGGCGCTCAGCACATAGGTGCCGATCAGGATACGGCGCTTGACCTCGTCGCCGAAACCGGCGGCGCGGGTGGCGGCATACATGTCCTGCAGGCCCGCCCCGTCAGGCAGGTCACGCAGGCCATAGCGCACGCCGTCATAGCGCGCGAGATTGCTCGATGCCTCGGCGGGCGCGACGATGTAATATGCGGGCAGCGCGTATTTGGTATGCGGCAGCGAGATATCGACGATCTCGGCGCCCGCATCGCGCAGCCATTCCTTGCCCTGTTCCCAACTCTTGAGAATGGCCTCATCGGTGCCGTCCATCCGGTATTCCTTCGGGATACCGATCTTCTTGCCCTTGAGGTCTGCCGACAGGCCCGCTTCCCACTGCGGCACGTCCAGCTTGAGGCTGGTCGCGTCCTTGGGATCGAAACCGGCCATGGCCTCGAGCATGATCGCGCAGTCTTCGACGCTGCGTGCCATCGGGCCCGCCTGGTCGAGGCTGGAAGCGAAGGCGACCACGCCCCAGCGGCTGCAGCGGCCATAGGTCGGCTTGATCCCGCAGATACCGGTGAAGGCGGCGGGCTGGCGGATCGAACCGCCGGTATCGGTGCCGGTGGCAGCGGGCGCGATCCGCGCGGCGACCGCGCTGGACGAACCGCCCGACGAACCGCCCGGGCTCATCGCGGCATTGGTGCCGTTCTTCTTCCACGGCGAGGAGACATTGCCGAAATAGCTGGTCTCGTTCGACGAACCCATCGCGAACTGGTCGAGATTGAGCTTGCCCAGCATGCCCGCACCCGCATCCCACAGCTTCTGGCTGACAGTGCTTTCGTACTGCGGCGTGAAGCCTTCGAGAATATGGCTCGCAGCGGTGGTCTGCACGCCCCTCGTGGCGAACAGGTCCTTCATGCCGATCGGCACGCCGCCCATGATGCCCAGATCCTCGCCCTTGGCGCGCTTGGCATCGGCGGCATCGGCCGCCGCCAGCGCATGGTCCGGCGTGGTCACGATGAAGGCATTGAGGTCGGCCGCTTCGGCCACGGCGGCGTTGAAGGCTTCCGCCACTTCGCGCGCGGTGAAGCTGCCGCCCGCCACGCCATCGCGGATCGCCTTGACGCCGAGATCGGTCAATTCGCTCATTATTCGATCACCTTGGGCACGCCGAAGAAGCCGTGTTCGGCGGCGGGGGCATTGGCCAGCACATCCTCGCGCCGTCCGCCAGCGGTCAGCGGGTCGGCGTCGACGACATCGTCGCGCAGGCGCAGCGTGTTGGGGATGACCGCGGTCATCGGCTCGACGCCGCTGGTATCGACCTCGCCCAGCTGTTCGACCCAGTTGAGGATATTGTTGAGTTCGGGGACCATCGTATCGAGTTCGTCATCGCCCATCTTGATGCGGGCGAGCGAGGCGATCTTGGCCACTTCTTCGCGTGTGACTGACATGCTCGCGCGTTAGCCGCGCGCGCGGCCCGCTTCAAGCAGCGATGCTGCAGCGCAATGCTATTCGAAGGGATCGCCTGCGGGCTGACCGTCGATATAGACCCGCCGCCCGGTCCATTCGCGGATTTCCACCTGCGATCCCGCGCGCTGATCCGGAGCGTCGAACTCCGCCCTGATCGCGGCTTCGCGGGCTGCCGTTACAGCTGTCTGATCGGCGGGCCCGGCAAGATCGAACTCTTCCCAGGCGATGCGCCCGTCCTCGACCAGGGCGACCCTGCGCCGCCCATTGTCCCCAGCCCCGGCATCCAGCGCCACGCAAGGGTTGTCGCAGCGCCACGGCGAGGCGCGCACATGGTTCTCGACGTGGCGGCGCAGCGTCTCGTCCTCGAACTGCATCCGCAAATTCGCGAGCCGCTCGTTGCGCTCGGTGCCTCTCTCGACATCCCGATAGGTGCGGGCTTCCTGCGCGAGGGCACCGGCAGCGAGTTCTGCCACCTCGGCATCACTGCCCTTCGCCAGCTGCGCCAGTCCTTCGCGCCCGGCCTCGCCGAATTCCCAGCGCAGCGCGTCGAAGTCGAAGTCGTCCACCGCAACCCTGCCGCTTTCGAGCCGGGCGATCTGGTTCTTCGCCGATATCGCACCGAAATCGAACAGCGGCAGCGCGAGGATGAAGGCCAGCCCGCAGGTCGCCACCGCGAGATGCATGTTCGCGGTGCGGACGCGGTCCATCCAGCCGATCAGTCGTCCGCGGATCGGTGCAATGAAATAGGCCATGCCGTAAGCGACCGCGACCGCCACCGCGACGATGCCCCAGAGCCGTTCGGGGCTGAGCCCGTATTCGGCGACCCGCGTTCCGGTCGAGACTGCCGCCAGCAGCGCCAGCGGGAAGATCGCCAGCGCCAGCACCAAAGCGGCCCAGCGCAAGACGCGATTTGCGCTGACTTCGTGATCGGCGTTGCGAATCACCGCATTGACCAGGACGAAGCCCGCCACCGCCACCGACAGCAGCAGCGGCGTGGGGCTTTCGGTCGCATTCCACAGCACCGCAATACCGCTTGCCAGCACGGCCAGCAGGAAGATCGCCAGCGCGGCCGCCAGCGGCACGGCGATAATCGAGAACACCAGCATCACCACCGATTGCAGCGTGCCGATGATCTTCAACTGGTTGCGCAGCACGCCCAAGGCGGCGCCGAATGCCGAACCCGAGAAGATCCAGCCGAACCAGGCCTCGTCGACCACGTTCTCGACCACGTCGATATCGATGGCGGAGAAGAGCGCGGCGAGCAGCACCGCCAGCAGCCACGATACGCCGGTGAAGGCGAGCGCCCCGACGCCGCTGATCGCATCGGTCCATACGTGGAAGTGGGTCTGGTCGTAGGCCGTCCGCCAGCGCAGCCGGTGGAACCCCGCCTGGAACAGCGGCAGGGCCAGCGTTATCGCGACCAGCCCGGCGGCGACCCAGAAAGGCTCGTCGGCATAGCGGTCGCCCGCGCTCGTCACCCGCCAGGCGATTCCCGCCATGACCAGCGCGACCAGCCCGGCGAAGACCAGCGGCTCCTGCCAGCGGATACGCTCGACGGTGAAGGCCAGCGCCAGCGGACCGAAGACGAAAGCGGCGGCGAGCGCGGCCCGCCACGGCGGCATGTCGGCCGCGTTCCAGTCGGACAGCAGGTGGACGGCGAGCCCGGCGAGGCCCAGCAGGACGGCGAGCGCCCAGGGCCGCAGCGGCCAGTCGGCATGGGCTGCGGGCGCGTGAACGGCGGTTGCCTCGATCATGCGCCCTCCCCCGGCGGCCGGCCTATTGCGCCGGCGGGGGTCCCGCCTGGCCGTCGGCGCCCTGCTGCCCCATCATCTGCTGGAGGGCAGCGGCGCGCGCCTGGAAGTCGTCGCGGCTCATGAAGTCGACCACTTCCACTTCGAACACCAGATCAGCATTGGCGGGGATCGGCGAGCCCGGCGGCGGTTCGGCGCCATAGGCCTGATCGGCGGGGATCGTCAGCACGTAGCTGCCGCCCTTCTGCATCTGCTGCAGCCCCTCGATGAAGCCGTCGATGATCGCGCCTTCCTCGAGCAGCAGCGGATTGCCTTCGGGGAACAGGCCCGGCGGCACCGGCAGCGGCTGCGACCGGTCGAATTCGGTCCCGTCGGCCAGCGTGCCGACATAATTGACGAACACGACATCGCCGAGCTGCGGCGAATCGCCAGAGCCCGCGGTTACCGTTTCGACATCGAGCCCGCGCGGCATGGCGGCCCAGGCAAGACCCGCGGCGACGAGGACGGCAAGCAGCACGCCGAGCCATAATTTGGTCAGCGAGCCCTTCTTGATGGGCTGGAGGGGAACGCGGGTGATCTCGGTCATGAAAGTCTCTTCCGGATTCGCAACGGCGGATACGCAAAGGGCGCGGATTGCTCCGCGCCCTCATGGCTTAGCTTGGTAGCAGTCGCAATAGCGACTTACTTGGCGCCGTCGCGCTCCAGCCGCTTGCGCTCGAGCTTGCGCGCGCGGCGGACCGCAGCCGCCTTTTCGCGGGCGCGCTTTTCGCTGGGCTTCTCGTAGTGGCGGCGCAGCTTCATTTCGCGATACACGCCTTCACGCTGCAGCTTCTTCTTGAGCGCGCGGAGGGCCTGGTCGACATTGTTATCGCGAACCATGATCTGCATAAACTTCAATACCTCGACTTTGCGGGCCAGAGCCCGCGCAAAAGCGGGGTATGCCTCCTGAATTGGGGTTTCGCTTGTTCAACGAAAAGCGCGCCGAATCCGTTCCGGACCGGCTCGAACGGGTGCGCACATACGGATTCTCGCAGCCGAAGGCAAGTCTTTGTCGCATGCTGCAGCATCGGGATGACGCAGGGGCAATTGGCGGCTAAGGGCAGCGGCGATGTCCACCTTCTCTCCTTTCGTTGCCGCGCTGCACGTCTTTATCGGCGGCGGGTTCGGCGCGGTGCTGCGCTGGCAGCTCGGCCGCGCGATGACCGGCTGGCTCGGCGCGCCGGTCGTGACCGCCTTTCCCTTCGCCACGCTGGCGGCCAACGCCGCGGGCAGTCTCGCGATGGGATTGCTGGCCGGCTGGCTGGCACGCCACGGCAGCGGGGAAGGCGAGCAATTGCGGTTGCTGCTGGGTGTAGGGCTGCTGGGCGGCTTCACCACATTCAGCGCGTTCAGCCTTGAAATGGTGCTGCTGATCGAACGCGGACAATATCTTTTCGCCCTGCTCTATGCAGTGCTGTCGATTGCATTGGGCATCACCGGGCTGATGGTCGGTCTCGGCGTGATGAGGATGGCAGGATGAATACCTCCGACGAAGTACGCAATTTCACCGTCGAGGCGGATGACGACGGCATCCGGGTGGACCGGTGGTTCAAGCGGCACCTGCCGCAGGTCGGCTTCGGCACGGTCAGCAAATGGGCGCGCACCGGCCAGGTCCGGGTCGACGGCAAGCGGGTCAAGCCCGACGACCGGCTGGCCGAGGGGCAGCAGATCCGCGTGCCCCCGGGGGCGATGCGCCGCACAAGCAGCCCAAGGCGAAGCGCGAGCTCAAGCCCGCCGAGATCGAGCAGGCGCAGGCCATGCTGATCGAGCGGACCAAGGGCGCGTTGGTGCTGAACAAGCCGCCGGGCCTTGCGACGCAGGGCGGGACGAACACGTTCAACCATGTCGACGGCCTGCTCGACGCATATGTCGAAGGCGAGGACGATCCGCGCCCGCGGCTGGTTCACCGGCTCGACAAGGACACCAGCGGCGTGTTGCTGGTGGCGCGCACGCCCGGCAGCGCGGCCTATTTCTCCAGGCGCTTCTCGGGCCGGTCGGCGAAGAAGATCTACTGGGCGCTGGTAATCGGCGTGCCCGATGTGAAGGAAGGCGTGATCGAGGCGCCGCTTGCCAAGCAGCCCGGATCGGGCGGCGAGAAAATGCATGTCGACCACGAGGGCGGCCAGCCGGCCAAGACCAAGTACCGGGTCGTCGACGCGGTGGGCAAGAAAGCCGCCTGGCTCGAACTGCAGCCGCTGACCGGCCGCACGCACCAGCTCCGCGTGCACTGCGCGGCGATGGACCACCCGATCGTGGGCGACGGCAAATATGGCGGCAAGGAAGCGTTCCTGACCGGCTCGATCAGCCGCAAGATGCACCTCCATGCGCGGCGCCTGATCATCGACAGCCCCGACGGCGGCAAGCTCGACGTGACCGCCGACCTGCCCGAACACTTCGCCGCCTCGATGGAGCAGCTCGGGTTCGACGTGAACCTGTCCGATGCCGCCCCGATGCGCGACGATCCGCCGCCCAAGACGCGCGAGGAGAAGAAGCAGCAGGCCCGCCAGCATGCGAAGAACTTCCGCAAGTCGCAGCGCTCGCCGCGCCGGGCGCGGGGCGCGATGGCGAAAGGCAAGCCGAAGGGCCCGCGCAAGTGAGCCGGCTGGTCGTCTTCGATTGCGACGGCACGCTGGTCGATGGGCAGGCGGCGATCTGCGAGACGATGGAACTGGCCTTCCGCAATACCGGCCTGGCCGCGCCCGAACGCAACAAGGTTCGCCGGATCGTCGGGTTGAGCCTGCCCTTTGCGCTGCGCGAACTGGCCCCCGATGCCACCGACGACGAACGCCATGCCGTGGTCGAGGCCTATAAGGCGGGTTACCGCGAGCTCCGCCTCTCGGGCGCGCTGCGCGAACCGCTGTATGCCGGCATCGCCGCGCTGATCGACGAACTCGATGCCGAAGGCCGCCTGCTGGGCGTCGCCACCGGCAAAAGCGACCGCGGGCTCCACGCGTGCCTCGACACGCATGGGATCAAGCATCGCTTCGTTTCGCTGCAGACCGCCGACCGCCATCCCTCCAAGCCGCATCCCGCCATGCTCGAAGCCGCGCTGGGCGATGCCGGCGTGGCGCCTGCCGACGCCGTGATGATCGGCGATACCAGTTTCGACATGGAAATGGCGCAGGCAGCCGGCGTCCGCGCGATCGGCGTGGCCTGGGGCTATCACGAACCGCGCGAACTGCTCGACGCCGGGGCCAGCGCGGTGGCCGAAACCGCACAGCAATTGGGAGACCTGATCCGTGGGACAAACTGACCATGACCCGGCCAAGGCGCGGTTCCTGACGATCCAGGCAGTGCGATTGTCGGGGGTCGTGACGGCGGTGCTGGGCGCGCTGGTGCTGGGCGGCATCCTGCCCCTGCCCGAGATTGCCGGCTATATCCTCGTCGCATTGGGCGTGGCCGAGATATTCATCCTCCCGATCGTGCTCGCCAAGCGCTGGAGAAGCGGCCAGTGAAGCGGTTCTATACGCGCGTCCATGTCGAACGCGCAGCTTCCGGCCATCAGGTGTTCCTCGACGGGCGGCCGCTGAAAACGCAGGGCGGGCGGCAGCAGGTCGTCGATTCGCTTGCGCTGGCAGAAGCGCTCGCAAGCGAATGGGATGGACAGGGCGAGACGATCGATCCGGCACGCTTTGCCTATCGCGACATGGCCGATTACGCGCTCGACACGCTGCCCGAAGGCCGCGCCGCGGCAATCGCCAAGCTGCTGCGCTATGCCGAAACCGACACGCTTTGCTATCGCGCCGATCCGGACGAGCCGCTGTGGCATCGCCAGCGCGACATGTGGGACCCGCTGGTCGAAACGCTCGAGGCCCGCGAAGGCATCGTGCTGGAACGCGTCAGCGGGGTGGTGGCGAAACCGCACGCCCCGGCCACGATGGACCGGCTGAAAGCCCGGGTGGAAAGCCTGGATGATTTCACCCTCGCTGCGCTCGAACAGCTGACTGCGCTCTCCGCATCCTTGTGCGTCGGCCTGGCCGCGCTCGGCCACGATGCAGATGGCGAAGCGCTGTGGGCAGCGGCCAATCTCGAGGAAGACTGGCAGATCGAACAATGGGGCGCGGACGAGGAAGCCGCCGCGCGCCGCGCGAAGCGGCTGGAGGCATTCCTCAAGGCGATGGCCTTCGTACGGCTGCTCTAGTTCCGGCCCGCCTGCCTGCGCCGCAGGCGCTCGATGATGGCGGCATCCATCCAGAAGATGTCGTTGTCCCCTTCGCCGACGGTGCGATGGAAGAACAGATATTTGCCATCGGGGGTCACCGTGGCCGACGCTTCCCAGCGTGCGGTGTTCACGGTTTCGCCCAGATTGATGGCTTCCCCCAGCTCCCGTCGGCCTGCCGGAAGCTGACGTATATGTCGGAATCGCCATAGCCGCCCTCCCTGCGCCCATCGAACAGAAGGTAGGATTCGTCCGGCGCGATGAAGGGATGGGCCAGCCATGTGCCGGTATTGATCGCCGCGCTGGCAAGCTCGGGCGCCTGGCGTTCGCCATCGACAATGCGTGAATAGCGGATGCGGCCATCGCCGGCCGATCCGACCTCGTCGAAATAGTAAGTGTTCCGCGCCGATGCGGTAAGGCGCATGATCCTGAACGGTTCGAAAGCCTCACCGAGCCGCTTCGTCTCCGACCAGCCATCGGCATCGCGGACCTTGTACGCGCGCCCGATATGCATGGTCTGCCCATCGGGGGCGATGAACGGGGTGCCCTGTCGCTCCCACAACACCTCATCGTGCCACTCGCCTTCCCGGTAGCGGTAGACGTGCTGCCAAGTGGTCTCGTTTTCGTCGCGCTTGAGGACGTAGAACTCGCGCATGTCGGGCGAGAAAACGCCGCCGTATTCCCAGCCCTTGGTGGTAATGATGCCGAGCGCGAAGGGTTCGGGCGCCGATCCGGGCGGTTCCTGGCCCAGATAGGGGCGTTCGATATGCCCCTCGCCTTCCCCTGCCAGAGCGTACGCGCTCGCTGCGCCCAGCGTCAGCAGGATGATCCCGGCAAGTTTCGAGTTCATAATCACCCTCCCCGAGTGAACATGATCTCATATCTGCACGGCGAAGTCATGACTGGCCAAGTCGTCCCCGACGACGGTCGCCCCTCCTTCGACTGGCGACACGGCGGGAGCCGCAGCGCCCCGCTCAGTTCAGCCAGTCGGCGATTTCACCGGCGACCTGGTTGGCCGCCTGGTTGAGCGCCGGACCGACGAACTCGGTCTCGGGTGCGGCGACGGGCACGCGCGCCTCGAAGCGGCGGCTGATTGCGCTTGCGCCCGCGCCATTGCGCACCGCGTCGAACACCACCACCACTTCGCGCGTCCGCGCATCGTAGCCGAACGCGCGCAGCGAACCGTGAAGGCGGTCCGCCGCGTTCAGGCCGGGATCGTCGCCATCGACCACCACGCGGCCATTTTGCGAGCGGATCGTCTCGGCCACCAGCTGGCCGAACAGGCGGGCGGGCCGGTCGACCCAGAACGCATCCTGCAGATAGGCCAGCTCGGTGTCGGTGACCTGCACCGGGACCCGCGTGACATCGAGCGCCTTGGTCGCCTCGAAAGGGACGATCGCCAAGGCCGTGCCCCGGTCGCTCGCGGCGCTTTCGCCGGCGGGGGCGGTGGCAGCGGGGGTCAGGGTCAGCAGGCTGTCGGGCGCCTCGCCGCCAAAGCTCAGGCAGCCGCCCAGCAGCAGGGCGGGAGCCAGCGCAGCAAGTTTGGTCATGCGTGTCATGCTGGTGCCCCTTACGGCTTGTAATCGGGCAGCGGCTGGCTGGAAAGCAGCGCGCCGGCGCCCTTTTCGTCGATCGTTTCGGTCACGTCGCGCAGCGCCTTGCTGGTCGCGCGCAGGTCGCGCAGCGTGGCTTCAGCGGCGGGCAGCGTGCTTTCGGTCAGCTGCTTGGTCGCAGGCCGCGCCTCGTTGAGCGTGTCTTCGAGCGCGCGCGCAGCGCCGCTAGCCGATTTCAGCGTCGAGCGCAGGTCGCGGGCAATCGCCTCGCCTTCCTGGTTGATGATGCGATCGGTCGAGGCGGTGACCTGTTCGAACTGGTCGAGCGCCTCGCTGGCTTCGCGCAGCGTCACCTGCAGTTCGGCCATCGTGCGTTCGAGCTGCGGCGCGGCAGCGGCGAAGCCCGCGCTGGCGGCATTGGTGTTGGCGAGGATCTGCGAGATTTCTTCCTGGTTGCGATCGCTCAGCAGGACGGTCAGCCGCTCGGTCAGCGTGGCCAGCCGCTCGAGCAGGAGCGGGGCGCTGGCCAGCACCGCGCCGAACCCGCCGCCAGTGGTGGGCGGAATGATCGGCACGCCTTCGGTGCAGGCGGTGGTCTCGCACGATATCGGCGGCGCACCGCTGCGCGCGCCGTCGAGCGTGATCGTCGACACGCCGGTGAAACTTCCCTGGATCGTCGCGGTGGTGCCGACGAGGATGGGCACGCTTTCCTTGACCTTGATCCGCACGCGGACGAATTCGGGGTCCTTGTCCCACAATTCGATCTGGTTGACCTGCCCCACCGGCACGCCGGCGAAATCGACCGAGCTGCCATTGGCAAGACCCGCGACCGACTGCTTGAAGAAGATGTCGTATTCGTTCTGGTCCCCGCCGCCGAGCCGCGCGAGCCACACGATGAACAGCGCGAGCGCGCCAAGGATCAGCAGCGTAACCGCCCCTACCCAAACGTGATTTGCCCGCGTTTCCATTGGTTCGCCCTATGCCTTGCCCGCAGGCGGTTTGTCCAACGCTTTGACCGCATGCGCAGCGACCGGTTCGTCCATGTGCCGGCGCAATTCGTCGAGCGCCTGCGCGGTCAGCGCCGCGCGCCCGCGCGGACCGTTGAAATATTGCTGGATCCACTCGTGATCGAGATCGAGCAGGTTCGGCACCGTGTCGACCGCGATGACCTTCTTGTCCGCGATCACGGCGACGCGGTCGCAGATCTCGTGCAGCGTATCGAGATCGTGGGTGATGAGGAACACGGTCAGCCCGAGCGTCTCCTTCAGTTCCAGCGTCAGCTGGTCGAACGCGGCCGCGCCGATCGGATCGAGCCCGGCGGTGGGTTCGTCGAGGAACAGCAGCTCGGGATCGAGCGCCAGCGCGCGCGCCAGCCCGGCCCGCTTCTTCATGCCGCCCGACAGTTCGGAAGGGTATTTGCCCACCGCTTCTTCGGGCAGGCCCGACAGCACGACCTTGTAGCGGGCGATCTCGTGGCGCAGTTCGGGCTCGATCTCGGGGTAGAACTGCTTGAGCGGAACCTCGACATTCTCGCCCACGGTCAGGGTCGAGAACAGCGCCCCGCCCTGGAACAGCACGCCCCAGCGGTTGCGCACGCCGATATCGACCTCGGGATCGCTGTCGATGGTCGAGCGGCCGAACACGCTGATGTCGCCCGCGGTGGGATGCTGCAGCCCGATGATCGAGCGCATCAGCACGCTTTTGCCAGTGCCCGAACCGCCGACCACGCCGAGGATTTCGCCGCGCCGGACCTTGAGATCGAGATCCTGATGGACGACCTGGTCGCCAAAGGCATTGGTCAGCCCTTCGACGACGATCGGGTAATCGCCGCGATAACGTTCGTGGCGGCCCAGTTCGCGCCCGGCTTCGTCCTGCGCCATCAGCCCCACCCGATCTTGGTGAAGAAGACTGCAAAGAAGGCGTCGATGACGATCACTGCGAAGATCCCCGTGACCACGGCCATGGTGGTGCGCCGGCCGACTTCTTCCGAATTACCCTTGACCTGCATGCCGTGATAGCAGCCTGCCAGCGCCACGATCAGCCCGAAGACCGGCGCCTTCAGCAGCCCGACCCACAAATCGTAGATCGGGACCACGTCCTGGATCCGGGTGAGGAAGGTCCAGAACGGAATGCCCAGCATGAACTGCCCGACCACCGCACCGCCGACGATGGCGACACCCGCGGCATAGAAGCCCAGCAGCGGCATCATCAGCACGGCGGCCATGACGCGGGGAATGACCAGCGCTTCCATCGGCGATATGCCGATGGTCTGCATCGCATCGACTTCCTCGGTCAGCCGCATCGTACCGATCTGCGCGGCGAAGGCACTGCCCGACCGGCCGGCGACCATGATCGCGGTCATCAGCACGCCCAGTTCGCGCAAGGTGATCCGCCCGACCAGATTGACGGTCAGCGTCTCCGCCCCGAACTGCGCCAGCTGGACCGCGCCCTGCTGCGCGATGACCACGCCGATAAGGAAGCTCATCAAGCCGATGATCGGCAGCGCCGAGACGCCCACCAGCTCGAGCTGGCGGACCAGCGCCAGCCAGCGGAACCGCCGGGGGTGGCGGATCAGGCTGCCCATCGACAGCAACAGCGCGCCGAGGAAGCCGACCACACCGTAGATCCCGCGGCGCGCAGCGTATATCTTCTCGCCCATCACCGTGGGCACACGTTCCCATACGGGCAGGCGCGGAGCGGCGATCTGCTCTTCCGACCCGGTCCCTTTCAGCGCGCCCATCAGGCGTTCGGCGCGCTCGCTCGCGCCGGAAATCTCGGCCTCGTGTTCGCGCGCCAGGCTGCAGGCGATCCAGGCACCGACGGTGTCGATCTCGGTCACATCGGCCAGATCGATCCGGGCGATCGGGCCATCCAGTGCACGCAGATCCTGATCGATCGCGCCGACGGTGGACACGAGATAGGGCCCCGACAGGGCAAGCACATTGCCCCCATCGCCATCTTCGCTCAGATCGTATTCGGCGAAACCACCCATTGCCGCGCGGTATGCGAGCAAATCCGCCGCTTGCCAAGCGGCGATCGCCGGGTGTCACCTGCAACGTTGCATCGCAACAAGCGCGCTGGCAAAGGCGGTGCTCACCATTTGGCTGCGACTTCCCGGGGGCGTACGGGCAGGCGCGGGACGAGAGCGTCTACGAACAGGAAACCATGAGCACCGAGCTACCCACGACCTTCGACCCGGCCGCAATCGAGGCGCGCTGGTACGCGCATTGGGAACAGGAAGGCCTCTTCCGCCCCGAACGCCCCGATGCGCAGCCTTACACGATCGTCAATCCGCCGCCCAACGTCACCGGCAGCCTGCATATCGGCCATGCGCTCGACAACACGCTGCAGGACATCATGATCCGCTACGAACGGCTGCGCGGCAAGGACGCGCTGTGGGTGGTTGGCACCGACCATGCGGGCATTGCCACGCAGATGGTCGTCGAACGCCAGTTGGAGGCGAAGCAGGACAAGCGCACCAATTACAGCCGCGAGGATTTCGTGGCCAAGGTGTGGGAATGGAAAGAGGAAAGCGGCGGCACGATCACGCGCCAGTTGCGCCGCCTCGGCTGCTCGATGGACTGGTCACGCGAACAGTTCACCATGGACCCGCATTTCAGCGCGGCGGTGACCAAGACCTTCGTCGATCTTTATAACGACGGGCTGATCTACCGTGACAAGCGGCTGGTCAACTGGGACCCCAAGCTCAAGACCGCGATCAGCGATCTCGAGGTTGAAACGCAGGATGTGAAGGGTTCGTTCTGGCACTTCCGCTATCCGCTTGAAGACGGCGTCACGCTGGCCGACGGACGCGACTATATCGAGGTTGCGACTACGCGCCCCGAAACCATGCTGGCCGACATGGCGGTGGCGGTGCATCCCGAGGACGAGCGCTATGCCAGCGTGGTCGGCAAGCATGTCGTGCTGCCGATCACCGGCCGCCGCGTGCCGATCGTCGCCGACGAACATGCCGATCCCGAACTGGGCAGCGGCGCGGTGAAGATCACCCCCGGGCACGATTTCAACGATTTCGAAGTCGGCAAGCGCGCCGGGTTCAAGCCCGCCGAGATGCTCAACATGCTCGATGGGGAAGCCAATGTCTGCCAGACCGCCGACGATCTGGTGCCCGAGGAATTCCTCGGCCTGCACCGCTTCAAGCGTGACGGGGTCGACGGAGCGCGCGAACTGGTGGTCCAGCGGCTCAAGGAATGCGGCTGCCTGATCCCCTATACCGTGACCAAGGAGGTCAAGGGCGGGGAAGACGAGGTCATCGATCTCGACGCCGAGCCGCGCACCATCGCGACGCCTTTCGGCGACCGTGGCGGCGTGGTGATCGAACCCTGGCTGACCGACCAGTGGTATGTCGATGCCGAGAAGCTGGCGGTAAAGCCGATCGAGGCAGTGAAGAACGGCGAGGTCGAGATCGTTCCGAAGAGCTGGGAGAAGACCTTCTTCAACTGGATGGAAAACATTCAGCCATGGTGCGTCAGCCGCCAGCTGTGGTGGGGGCACCGGATCCCGGCGTGGTACGATGCTGAAGGCAAGGCCTATGTCGCACTGACCGAGGAGGAAGCGCAGGCGCAGGCAGGCGAAGGCGCCGCATTGACCCGCGACGAAGACGTGCTCGACACGTGGTTCTCCTCTGCGCTGTGGCCCTTCGCCACGCTCGGCTGGCCCGAGCAGATCGACCTTGTCGCCAAGCACTATCCCAACGACCTTTTGGTCAGCGGCTTCGACATCCTGTTCTTCTGGGATGCCCGCATGATGATGATGGGGCAGTACACCACCGGGCAGAACCCGTGGCCCAAGCTGTATCTGCACGGCCTCGTCCGCGCGGCGGATGGGCAGAAGATGTCCAAGTCGAAGGGCAATGTCGTCGACCCGCTGGGGCTGATCGACCAGTACGGCGCCGATGCGCTGCGCTTCTTCATGGCGGCGATGGAAAGCCAGGGCCGCGACATCAAGATGGATGATAAGCGGATCGAGGGATACCGCAACTTCGCGACCAAGCTGTGGAACGCGACGCGCTTCTGCCAGTCGAACGGCATCGGCGCGAGCACCAGCATCGCGGCGCCCAAGGCCACCCATGCGGTCAACCGCTGGATCATCGGCGAGGTTGTCCAGACCAAACAGGCGCTCGACACTGCGCTGGCCGATCTGCGTTTCGATGCGGCGGCAAATACGATCTATCATTTCGTGTGGGACCGGTTCTGCGACTGGTATATCGAACTGGTCAAAGGCAATTTCGACGAGGAAACCAGGGCGGTCGCCGGCTGGGCACTCGACCAGATCCTCGTGATGCTGCACCCGTTCATGCCCTTCATCACCGAAGAACTGTGGTCCAAGCAGGGCGACCGCGCCGATTATCCGCTGATCACTGCGAAATGGCCCGAACCCAGCGTAGCCATCGACATGGAAGCGAAAGGGGAAATCGATTGGGTAATCGACCTCATATCGAAGATCCGTTCTGGTAGAATGGAGCTGAATGTCCCTGCTGGTGCTATTCTAGATTTCGTCTTTGGCCACTCCAGCGAAGGTAAAGGCCTAGACCGAGTTGTACGAAACAAGTCCGCTATTGAGCGACTCGGTCGGGTCAGATTTTCTGGACTGGCACCGTTTCCCGGTGACATGCCGCGCTCAGACTCTGAGTGGGACGACTATATCGATGAGATAGCGGAACAGATGACTTCCGGCTCGATGCAGATAACCGTTCCCCACCTTCATTCCTTCGCCGCACTTGAGGGAATCATCGATATCGGTGCTGAGAAAGTGCGATTGTCCAAGGCAATCGAGGCCTCCGCCAAGGAAGCCAAGTCGCTCGAAGGCCGGCTGTCGAACGCGAACTTCATCGAACGCGCCAAGCCCGAAGCGGTCGAGAAGGCGCGCGCCGACCATGCGCACCACACCGCCGAAGTCGCGCGGCTCGAAGCCGCCCTCGCGCGGCTCGGCTGAGAAAACACGCCTACCCCTCTCGTCACCCCGGACTTGATCCGGGGTCAGGCTTCTTCGCTCGGCCTTGTGCCCGCAACGAGGAACAGCCCAACCCCGGCTCGGAGGCCGGGGTGGCGGATGGGGTGAACGAGGGCGGCGATTTCCTACGCGCCCCGATTGTGTCATGAACGCGGCAATGGCCTACGATCCTACCCCCGCTTGCGAAGCGCATGTTCAATCGAGTGCATCGATCAAACCCCGCATGACTGATCGGTTCGATTTTTGCGCCTGGACCTTGGTCCATGCGGTCCATGTGTGCGCCGCGCACGACGAACCGAGTGAGCCTGCCCGATGCCGCTAGCCCTCGCCACCCAGGCTCCGGGTGAGCCGGAGATCTTCGCCAGCGTGCAGGGCGAAGGGCCGAGTGCAGGCATGCCCTGCACCTTCCTGCGGCTGTCGCGCTGCAATCTCGCCTGCGTGTGGTGCGACACCGCCTATACCTGGCACTTCGCGGGCGACGAGCGGCCGCACCGCGACGGGGTCGAATTCGACCGCACGGCCAACCAGCTCACGCTGGACGAGGAAGAGGTTGCCGCGCGGATCACCGCGCTGGGCCAGAAGCGCCTGGTGATCACCGGCGGCGAACCCTTGTTGCAGGCGCCCGCGCTGGCGCGGCTGCTGGGCCACCTGCCCGACGTCACGGTGGAGATCGAGACCAACGGCACGACCAGGGCGAGCCCCGCGCTCCACATCCGCATCGACCAGTTCAACGTCAGCCCCAAGCTGGCGCATAGCGGCAATCCTGCGGAACTGGCGCTCATCCCCGAGCGGCTCGACGCCTATGCCACCGACCCGCGCGCCTGGTTCAAATTCGTGATCGCTGCGCCGGCGGACCTCGACGAGGTGCTGGCGCTGCGCGATCGCTACCGGTTCAAGCCCGACCACGTCTTCCTGATGCCCGAGGGCACCGACAGCGAGACGCTGCGCGAACGCGAGCAGTGGCTCGCGCCGCTATGCGTCGAACACGGCTTCAGGATGAGCGACCGGCTGCATATCCATTTGTTCGGCGATACGCGCGGGACCTAGCCCTGCGAGCGCCAGCGCTGGACGGTGCGCTCGACGATCTCTTCCTCGCCGCCGGTCTGGTTCCACAGTTCGATGAAGCTGGGGTCCTCCGATGCGGGCCGCTTGGATTCCTCGAGATTGTCGAAGCTCATGCGGATCGGGATTGCCACGCCTTCGCCGCAGATGATGCATTCCCGGTTGCGCAGCGCGGGGATGGCATCGAGGAAGCCGCGCGCACCTTCGGGCATCGCCGCGCGGACGAAGTCCTGGTCGCGGTCGTTGTTGAGCCGCATCGACAGGATCGTGCCGCACTGCGACAGCACGCCTTCGGCAAGGTCGGACGGACGCTGCGTGATGAGGCCAAGGCTGATGCCGTACTTGCGGCCTTCCTTGGCGATCCGCGACAGGATGGTGCCCACCGAATTGCCGTCGGCATTCTGTTCGTTGGGGACGTACCGGTGCGCCTCCTCGCACACCAGCAGGATCGGCGAGGTGCGTTCGTCGCGGCTCCAGATGGCGAAGTCGAACACCAGCCGGCTGAGCACTGCGACCACGGTCGCGGTGATGTCCGACGGCACACCGGAAACGTCGATGATCGAGATCGGCTTGCCGTTCGAGGGCATCCGGAAGATCTTGGCGATGAAGTCGTTCATCGTGTCGGCCACCAGCATGCCCGAGAACATGAACTGGTAGCGCGGATCGCTCTTGATCTCGTCGAGCTTGTTCTTGATCCGCATGTAGGGCGCGGAGTTGGTCGCCTTGTCGAGCTTGCCCATCGCATCCTGCAACTCGTTCGAGAGATCGGAGAGCAGGTAAGGGATCGGCAGAATCGACGGTGATCTTGCTCATGTTCTCCGCCAGCCGGCTCTTCTGGCGCGACTTGAGCAGGCACTTGGCCAGAATATCCGCATCGACCTGCCGCTCGTTGCCATTGCTGGTCAGCAGCACTTCGCAATGCTCTTCGAAGTTCATGATCCAGTACGGCATCTGCAGGTTCGACACATCGAGGATCATGCCAGTGTTGCGGAAGGCCGAGGCATATTCGCCATGCGGGTCGACCATCACGATATGGCCATCGGGCGCAGCTTCGCAGATCCGGTGGAGGATCAGCGCCGCGCTGGTCGATTTACCCGTACCGGTCGAGCCAAGCAGCGCGAAATGCTTGCCCAGCATCGCGTCGACATAGATGCCGGCGCGAATGTCCTTGGTCGGATAGACCTTGCCGATGGTGATCGCGCTGCGTCCGTCGCTGGCATAGACCTGCCGCAGGTCGGCCGTGGTCGCAGGATAGACCATCGCGCCGGGTACCGGATAGCGGGTCACGCCGCGGCGGAAAGCGTGCAGCTTGCCGGTCAGCTTCTCTTCCGCGCCTTCGCCGAGGAAATCGATATTGGCGAGGATCGACCCCGCCTTGCGGTCCTGCTTCTGGTTCCGCACGCTCGCAAGCAGCCAGCTGTTGCCGACACGGATCTTGATCTGCGATCCGACCTGCCCGGCCATGGCGATCGAGGGATCGGCATCGGCCGCGCATTTATTGAGCCGCACAAGATCGATCGCCACCTGCGAACCCGCGCCCGAGATTTCCAGCACCACGCCGATCGGCTGGTCGGCGTTCTCGCTGGCCGTCGGTGCGGGCGCCTGCGAAGCCGCTCGGCTCGGGGCGGCTGCCTCGTCGGCTGCCGTACCGTCGCTCCGCGCCTGTTCCTGCGCCGGGGCGGCCGGTTCGTCTGCGGTCGCTGAAGGCGGTGCCGGCTGCACTGGCTGGGGCCGGTCATCCGCCTGCGTTTCGGGCGGCTGGCTTTCGGTCCTTTCCGGCGGCTGGTGTACATAGCCCGACGGCGATGGGGCGGGGGCAGGCGCAGCCGCATCGCCGCCACGCATGATCCGGTCGCGCAGCGACCGCCTATGCTTTTCCGGCGGCTCGGCCCCGGTTTCCTTCGACGGGTCGAACGTACGGTAAATCGGCTTGCCCATATCGGTCATCGATCCGGCGGTATCCTGCGTTGAATGCGCCCATCGCGCACGCAGCATGCCTGACCGAAAGTGCTTAAGATGTGGTCAACGCAAAACCGCGCTTGCGCGTCAGATAAGCGCGAACAGGCGCCCGGCCGCCCAGCCCATTCCGACCGACAGCATCACCGCCAATAGCCCGTAAACCAGCGACCATTCCTGCGAATAGCGGGCCACCAGCCGTTCGAAACCGACCTTGCGCACTTCGACCTCGGCCTGCGCCGAAGCGATCACGCGGCCATCGCGCACGGCGAAGGTCTCGGCGGTATAGGTCCCCGTCGACACATTGGAAGGCAGCGAGATACGCGACTGGTAAAGCACCTGTTCGCTGATCTGGACGCCCTGAAAATCCTGCTTGTAGAGGTCTTGCCGCGTCTTGAGATCGACCAGTCCGGCCTTGAAGCGCGCCTGTTCCTCGGGTTCGATGACACCGCTGGGCGATAGCTGGATATAGGCGGTGCCGAATTCGTAGATCGCCGCGGTTTTCTCATCGACGATATCGGCGATCGGCTTGGAGGATGCGACCGCGAAATAGGACGGGACCGAGCGGAAATCGCTGCTGGCAGCGTTGACCCACACTCCGGCGAAGCGTTCCTTCTCGCGCAGCCGCACGGGTTCGGACGGTCCCTTGAGCACGACGACGATATCGTAGTCGCTGCCCGCCGCGCGACCCTGCGGATCGAGCACCGCCCCGAACAGCAGCAGCTCGGTGCCGGTAAAGCCCTGCCGCACCTGCACTTCGTGCTGGCTGACCTCGGGCACCAATATGGGATCGCGCTGGCCCATCAGCGCGAAAGCGAAAGCAAGGAGCAGCAGCGCTCTCATAGCGGGTAGATCGTGTAGATTTCATCGGGCTGGTAGAACAGACCGAGGAACATGCGAAAGGCCACCATCAGCACGATGGCGGCGAGGATCAGGCGCAGTATTTCGGGCTTCGCCTTGACCGCAAGCTGCGAACCGAACTGCGCCCCGGTGACCGAACCGACCAGCAGCAGGAAGACCAGCACGATATCGACTGCCTTGGTGGTGAGCGAATGCATCATCGTGGTCGCCATGGTGACGAACAGGATGTTGTAGAGCGAAGTGCCCACCACGACATTCGCGCTCATCCCGAGGATGTACAGCATCGCCGGCACAAGGATGAACCCGCCACCGACCCCCATCAGCATCGTCAGGATGCCCACCGCGATGCCGACGACCAGCGGAGCCAGCGGGGAGATATAGAGGCCCGAGCGATAGAAGCGCCAACGCATCGGCAGGCTCGCGACCAAGGGATGGTGGCGCCGCCGCGCTGCCTGGGCATTGCCCTTCCCGCGCAGCGTCTGGACCGATTCCCGGGCCATCAGCAGGCCGATCGTCCCCAGCAGGATCACGTAAAGCGCGCTAATGACCACATCGATCTGCCCGATCGACCGGAAAAAGCGGAACAATAGCGCGCCGAAGCCCGAACCGATAACGCCGCCGGCGACCATCACCATACCCATCCGGTAATCCACGCCGCCGCGCCCGCCATGCGCCAGCACGCCGGTAACGCTTGCCCCGGTGACCTGGGTCGAAGCCGAGGCCGCAGCGACGGTCGGAGGAATTCCGTAGAAGATCAGCAGCGGAGTCGTGAGGAAGCCTCCCCCACTCCGAACAAGCCCGAGAGCACACCTGTTAGCCCCCCCAGCGCGACGATCCATAGCCCGTTGACGGACAGGTTCGCGATAGGGAGGTAGACGTCCATGCCTGCGCCCTATCGCAGCGGCGTGACGGATAAAAGCTGAACGATGTCAGAAGCCGGTTGAAAGCGTGATCAGGCCGCCGTTGCCCGGAGCAGCATTGCCCGCGACGCGCCACAGGTAATCGGCTTCGATCCGCGCCGGCGCCTGCCCCACCGTCAGGCGAAAGCTGACCTTAGGCCCCACATCCAAGCGTGCGGCCCCCTTCTGCGCCCCGCCCCGCGCGGTTGCGCCAAGCGCGACATCGCCGAGGTCGAATGCAGCGACGTCGCGTTCCACTACCAGCGCGCCATCGGCGAACGGTGTCGCGAAACTGCCGCCGACGAAACCGGCCTGCCCATATCCGCGTGCATTCAATCCTGCAGGCAACCCGCGCCGCTCGAACCCGCCGGCAACGAATGCGGCCGGTCTGAACTCGGCAGCCTGCCCAGGCCTGTACGTGGCCCGAACCTCGGCATGGACGGCAAGCGGAACGCGCGCGAACGGGCGCAGGCGAAGCCCAACGGCGGCTTCGGTCTCCCCATCCTCCATGAGCGCCGTGGTGGCGCGTGCATAGGCGCCTGGATCATGCGCCGTGCCCGGAGCGAGTCGGTACGACAGGACTGCGCCCATCTGGCTGGCGCCATAGCTTGCCGGACGCACGCCACCCACCAGAGACCCCGTATCGCCTTGCCGCAACACCACCCAGCTGTCGATCCGCCAGGCGGAGCCGGCGATCTGCGGCGAGAAGGGGTCGCGCGGCGCCGATCCGGCGTTGTCGAGCGCGGTCGCCACGCTGCGCGGCAGCGGCAAGGCCGCCATGCCGGCACTGAAGAGCAGCGCGTGGCCTGCAGCGCGGCGATGCGTATCGAAAGCGCGTTGCCGTGCGGTTGGGTCAGGGAACTGCGCGGCGATGTCCCGGTAACTTGCGCGCATGGCTGTTCGGTCCGCAAGATATCCTGGTACATCAGGAAGCCGCGCGCCAGCTTCGGGGGCACGCGCTGGCAGCGGAATGCTGCGTGTGGCGGGCCGCGGTTCAGCAACCGGCAGATTTGCCCCGGCGAACCGCAACGTCTCGGACAGGCGAAGCGTTTGCGGCCACGGGCTTTCCCACAACAGGAGCCGCGCGAGGCACCAGCCGGCGAGCAGCAATCCCAGAAACAGCACAGGCTGCCCCTGCCGCCGGGCGATCACATCGCTCATGCGACCTGCCCGTCCCGCTGAACGAGAGCAGGATGATCGCGGTGTTCGGTCTTGTCCCACACGATGGGCGCACCGCGCAGCGTGCCGATATAGGCGGCAAAAGCCCGGCGGCCGGCGATGATTGCAATGATGTTCGAGACGAAGGTCCGCGGGATGGCGAGCACCCCCTGCCGCCAGCCATATTCACGCGCCGTGCAGCAGAACCGCACCATGAACCGCAGCATCAGACCGGTCAGGTTGAGCCACAGCAACGCCTGCAAGAGAGGCGAAGCGGGCGGTGCCTGTGCGATACCGATCTGTTCGAGCACCAGGCGCACGGCGATCATGCACACCAGCACGTAAGCGATCACCAGCAGGATGGCGGCGAGCGGCCCGCGGCGGTCGCGCAGTTGCATCCACAGATCGACTGGCTGCCGGCCCCAACCGAGCCGGTCCCATCCCTGGAGCGCGATACCGTGCATCCAACGCGTTTTCTGGCGCACCGCCTGATCGAGCAGCGCGGGGAAGAACGCGCGCGTCGCAACCAACCGTCCTTCGGCAGTACGGACGCGCAGGAACCGTCCCTTCCCGCCTGCCTGGGCGATCTTGAGCCCGAGTTCGTAATCCTCGGTCAGCGATTCTTCGGCAAAGGGTTTGCCCTGGCTGGCGCGAGCCAGTTGGGCGAGTGAACCGCGCGCAATCGCGCAACCAACGCCCGCGCCCGGAATGGCTGCGCCCAGCGCATCGCGCACGACCAATGCCTTTCCATGCGCCTCCGCGAATTCGTCGGAGTAATGCGAGCCGATCCAGCGGGAGTCCGGCTGGGGCAGCGCAAGAACCGGTAGCTGCACGAAATCCGCCTGCCACAGGGCCCGGTCGAGCAGTGGCAGCGCGGCCGGGTCGACCATGTCTTCCGCATCGTGCAACACGATCAGCCGAGCGGTGACGCCCGTTCGCTGTTCATCCTCCTCCAGCGCATCGTAGAGACGGTTGAGGCAATCCGCCTTTGACGTCGGTCCATCCTTCCCGTGCACGACGAGCCGGACCCGCGGGTCGCCGCGCGTTGCCGCGATGACCGAGGCGATGGTGGCGGCGTCATTGCGATAGCACCCGATATAGACGGTGAGCTGCGCATAGGCCCATGCATCCAGCATATGCGTCAGCGTCGAGCCGATGACCTCGGCCTCCTGCCAGGTCGGAATGAAGACGGCCGCCGGCCCTGCCAGGCCTTCAAGCTGATCCAGCTCCCGCTCATCGATTCGCGGGGTCCGGATACGGCCCGTGATGCGGCACCAGAGATACGTGCAATCAAGGGCGAATTCGTCGATCATCCCCAGCGCGAAGAAGGCCGCCGCGAACAGCAGCAATTCGTGCTGCACCAGCAAAAACCATTCGGCCGCTGTGAAAGACGCGAAAAGCAACCCTTTACCCCCCGCCTTTCTCGATACCCGCGACTTTCAACACTTGCAACGCAGACAGCTTTGCGAAAGAGAGCATGCCCGAGATGACCGAACGTCCTTCAGCTTTCCGCCTCGTTTTTGCCCCCGTCCGCGCGCTCTTCGTGAGCGATGCGTCGGCTGGCATCCTGCTCATCCTCGTTGCGGCGGCGGCCATGCTGGCAGCCAACTCCCCGCTCGCGGGCGAATACGAACAATTGTTCTATGGCGAACTGGCGTGGACGCCGATCCCGAAGCTCGACGATCTTCACCTGTGGATCAACGACGGTCTGATGGCGGTGTTCTTCTTCGTCGTCGGGCTCGAAGTGAAGCGCGAATGGATCGAAGGACAATTGTCGACCGCCCAATCGCGGCGACTGCCGATTCTCGCGGCCATTGCCGGGATGGCCGTGCCTGCACTGGTCTATGTCGGCGTGGTGGGCGGCGATGCCGAACTGCTGCGTGGCTGGGCCATTCCCGCAGCGACCGACATCGCTTTCGCGATGGGCGTTCTCGGGCTGCTGGGCAATCGCTGCCCCGCCTCGCTCCGCCTGTTCCTGCTGACCGTGGCAATCGTCGACGACATCGGGGCGGTGCTGGTGATTGCGCTGTTCTACACCGCCAACATCAAGCTGGGCTGGCTGGCCGCATCGGGCGCGGTGGTGATTGCCATGATGGTGCTCAACAAGATGCGCGTCGCGCGCTACTGGCCCTATATCCTACTCGCGCTGGTGCTGTGGTACTTCGTGCTCAATTCGGGCATCCATGCCACTATCGCCGGCGTCGTCGCAGCGCTGTGCATTCCGATGGTCGGCCCCGACGATCAGACCATGGTCGAACGGATGGAACATGGTCTTGCCCCGTGGAGCGCTTATCTGGTCGTACCGGTATTCGGCTTCGCCAATGCCGGGGTGCCGCTGGCGGGCATGGGCGTGGATCAGCTGCTTGCCCCCTGCCGCTGGCCATCGCGGCGGGCCTGTTCCTGGGCAAGCAGGTCGGCATCTTCGCGGCCATCTTCGTGGCCGACCGGATCGGCTTCGCGCCGCGTCCCGACCAGGCGACCTGGCCCGAGATCTGGGGCGTATCGATCCTCTGCGGAATCGGTTTTACCATGTCTCTGTTCATCAGCGGACTGGCCTTCGCCGGGCAGCAGCTGCTCATCAACGAAGCGAAGATCGGTATCCTGCTGGGCTCGCTGATTTCGGCGCTCGCCGGATACGCCATCATCCGGATGTCGGCCAAACATCCCGACGATGTGCGCTCACCCTATATCGACTGACCCCTGGGTCGCATGACGAGGGCGCGGCGGGAGCTTACCAGCTCCCGCTGTTCTCCATGCTCGCCCAGGGTTCCTGCGGCTCCAGATACCCGTCCTGCAGCAATTCGATCGAGATTCCGTCGGGCGTCTTCACGAAAGCCATGTGCCCATCGCGCGGCGGACGATGAATGATGTGTCCGGCGTCCATGATCGCCTGGCAGGTCTCGTAGATGTTCTCGACCCGGTAGGCGAGGTGGCCGAAGTTGCGCCCGCCAGTGTATTCCTCGGGGTCACTGCCGTCCTCGGGGGGCCAGTTGTAGGTCAGTTCGACCTCGGCGACGCCCTCCTGCCCCGGGGCGGCCAGGAAGATCAGCGTGAACCGGCCGGCCTCGACGTCGAAGCGCCGCGTTTCTTCCACGCCGATCAGCTTGAAGAAGGCCAGCGTGGCATCCGCATCGGTCACGCGGATCATGCTGTGCAGGAATTTGGTCAAGGGACACTCCGTTCGTTACCAACCGGTGGGGCTGTGATCGCGCAACGGCGACCGGCGACCGGCATCTAGCCGCGCCCTGCCACATCGAGCCGGCGATATGCAATGCGCCATCAACGATGTCGCGGTCGCCCGCCGGACACCGCGAGAGGCACATAGCGGATAGCTCATACCAGAAGGGGCGCGCCATTGCTGGCACGCCCCCGCTTTCCCGCCCGGTGGTTCCTTAGAAACTGGCGGAGATGGTCCCCACGATGGCATCGTCGGTGAAGCCGTCGACCGACGGGCCTTCGACCCCGACATAGGAGACGCCGACTTCGAAATTGCCTTGCGCTACCGCCAGGCCGAGCGCCCAGTCGAGCCCGGTATCGTCGGCCGCACCCGCGAGCAGCGGCGGAGCCAGCGCGCCGTCGGTATAGCCGAGGTGGCCGGTCACGCTGAACGGCGAATCGGCAATTCCGAAACCCACATCGGTATAGATGTAGAGGTTGTCGTCGCCGCCGAGCGAATCCTGTTCGGGCGCATAGGCAACACCCAGCGTGGCTTCCGCCGGGCCCAGGTTCGCACTGATCGAGGCATAGGGTTCGATATAGTCGGTATCGAGCCCGAGGTCCTCGGTCGGATAGATATAATAGAGCACCCCGACGTCGATGCCGACCGCATCGCTCAGTGCACCGCTCCACCCGGCGTAGAGATCGAATTCAACATCGCCATAGGACGGGCCGCCCTTGATCGAGCTGGCCCAGGTGCCGATGTAGAAACCGCTATCGTGTTCGACATCGAAACCGCCCTGGATCGCCGGATCGCCGCCCGAGAGCGAGACCCCGCGGAAGCGGTAGTCGGTGGTCAGGGCAACATTGGCGGATGTGGTGAAGCCGCTGTCTTCGGACTGCGCCATCGCCGGCGTTGCAAGGGAAAGGCCCGCCGTGGCGAGAGAAACGGCCATGAGGCCGCGAAAGGACGTGAGCATTACAAACTCCTGTACGAGTGTCGCTTCGTCCCACCTGCGAATCCGCCGGGGCCATTTTATTAGGCCTCTCATCCGGATACAGTTACAAACCTGCACGTAGCTGCGCGTTTGCGCAAGATCACGCCGGCCAGTTTTCGCATATGCAACAAAAGCTGTGGTTTTCTCGCAACGGCAACACGGCGCAATCCGGGCATTTGTTGCCCCCGTCACGGCAAGCGCCTATCTGGAGCGTCCCCTTTCAAGAACCCGCAGAAAACCAACGATTTTCACCATGATCAAACTCGCCAGACTGTTCAGCAAAGGCAAATCGGCAAAGGTTTTGCCGAAAGTGCCCGAGGGCGAGCGCTACTACGTCATCGGCGACATTCACGGGCGCTGCGACCTGTTCGACGAACTGATTGTCGCGATCGAAGACGACGATCGCCGCGCAGGGCCTGCGCAAACGACGGTGGTCCTTCTGGGCGACCTCGTCGACCGCGGGCCCGAAAGTGCCCGCGTGATAGAGACAGCCATGCAATGGGGCGAGCGGCGCAGCGTCCGCTATATCGCGGGCAATCACGAGGAAATGTTCCTCGAAAGCTTCGAGGACAAGGAGATGCTACGCCATTTCCTCAAACACGGCGGGCGTGAAACCGTGCTCAGCTACGGGATCAAGAAAAAGCGTTATAACGAACTATCGTTGAAGGAACTGCAGGCCGAACTGCACAAGCTCGTACCCGCAGAGCACCGCAACTTCCTGGCCGCGATGGAAGATATCATGATCGCGGGCGATTATGTCTTCGTCCACGCGGGAATCGATCCCAAGCGCAGCATCGAGGACCAGAAAAGCTCCGACATGCGCTGGATCCGTGACCGGTTTCTCAAGCACCGCGAGCCGCTTAGCCATGTCGTGGTTCACGGCCACACGATCTTTGAAGACGTCGAACACACCGACTACCGCATCGGTATCGACACTGGCGCCTTTCGTACCGGCAACCTGACCGCACTGGTGCTGGAAAACGACGAGCGGCGCCTGATCCGGGCACTCGAAACCGATGGCACGATCACGACCGAGAGTCTGGCGTTCGGCTGACGGCGTGACCGCTGTGCAAGGATAGCCGACCACGCTCTCCGCTTTTTCGAGAAAATTGCCAGGGGGCCTGTAAGCCGGGTTCTGTCCCGCGCGCGGTATGCTTGCACACCAGCCACGCGGGGGCAGCCATTCGTCTAGGCTTCGGATTGCTCCGAAGCTCAAGCAGCCAACCCGGGCGGTCGGTGCGAAACGCACCTGCCCGCTCGCGCGGGCGCGCCGCCCCTATTCGGCCTTGCTCCGGGTGGGGTTTGCCATGCGGGCCGCGTTGCCGAAGCCCCGGTGCGCTCTTACCGCACCCTTTCACCCTTGCCTGGACCTGCAAGCAGGCCATCGGCGGTTTGCTCTCTGTGGCACTTTCCCTCGGCCGCCATCCGAAGACAGCGACCGGGCGGGCGTTACCCGCCACCCTTGTTTCGTGGAGCCCGGACTTTCCTCGTACCTTGCGGCACGCGGCTGCCCGGCCCCCTGGCGGTACGCGCGATAGGGCAAACCGGGTGTGGCGCCAAGCCCGCCATTGGCCCTGTGCCCGTTCGCCGGTCCGGCACATCGGACGCGCGGGCTTCTTTGCTCCCCCGCCCCCTCCAAATCATTCGATTTCCTTAACCTTTCCCGCTTAGGCGCCCCACGTTCTGCGAATGGATGCAGGGGGAATTTCAGAAGCTTCATGCGAATCATTGGCTGCATCGTCGAAGACCACAATCTGTGGTTCGTGCTGATCGCCGCGATCATGTGCGTTGCAGGATCGATGGTATCCGCCACGCTCTTTCGCCGGACGATGGCTGAAGAGGGTCCAGCGTGGGTCCATTGGTGTTTCCTTTCTGCCGTAACCGCCGGGGCGGCTACCTGGGCGACGCATTTCATCGCCATGCTTGGCTATCAGACCACCGCCCCGGTCTCGCTCGACGGCGTGCTGACCGTTATCTCCGCGCTCATCGCTGCGGGCGGCATCGGCCTGGGCCTGGTCCTCGCTTCATCGACTTCCGCGCGCATTGCGGTTCTGGGCGGGGGGCAACCATCGGCTTCGCGATCAGCGCGATGCACTACGTCGGCATGTTTGCCTATCGCGTCGACGGGATCGTCAGCTGGGACTGGCGCTACGTCCTCGCCTCTCTCGCAATCGCCATGGTCTGCGCTGGCTCCGCCATCCATCTGCTGCGCGATCAGGACAACGGACATCGCGTATGGCAGGCCGGAATGTTGCTCGCCTTGGCTATAATCGGCCTGCATTTCAGCGGCATGGCAGCATTTTCGGTGACCGCGATGGCTGGCTATTCGCAAAACGGCGACAGCGATGCCTTCGCTGCCCTGGCTGCGGCCATCGGCATGGTCGCGCTGCTGATCGTGGGCACCGGCATCTCCACCTATCTGGTCGAACGCAAGGCCAGCGCGGACGGAGAGAACCGCATCGCGCATATCGCCATGCACGATGCACTGACGAACCTGGCCAATCGCCGACAGTTCACCGAAGCACTAGCGGGTGAATGCAATGCCATCGATAGCGGGGGTCAACCGTTCGCGCTGATGATGGTCGATCTCGATCGTTTCAAGCCGATCAACGACACACTCGGACATTTCGCCGGCGACCTCGTGCTGCAACGTATCGCCAATCGGCTCAAGTTGGCAGCGCGCAGTGGTGACATCGTTGCGCGGATCGGGGGCGACGAATTCGCGATCATCGCATTCGGGGTCACGGGAGTCGCGACTGCGGCGGAAATCGCCGAACGCGTCGTCGAAGTGCTTTCGCGTCCGATGGTCATCGATGGAAATGTCGTGGAAATCAGCGGCAGCGTGGGCGTGGCGCTGGCGCCCGACCATGGCACCGAGCCCGACGCGCTCGTCCAGCACGCCGACATTGCGCTGTATTCGGCCAAACATCATGGCAAGCAGACCTACCGGGTATTCGAACCGCAGTTGATGGAGGTGATCCAGCGCCAGCGCTCGCTCGAGGCCGCGCTGCGTCGCGCCTCGATGCGCGACGAATTCCGCATCGTGTATCAACCGGTGTTCTGCTCGGCGAAGGGTGAGATTACCGGTGCCGAAGCGCTGCTGCGCTGGACCTGCCCCGAGCATGGCGAAATTTCGCCGACCGAATTCATTCCCATTGCCGAAGAACTCGGGCTGGTTGCACGCATCGGCGCGGATGTCCTGCGCAAAGCCTGCAAGGACGCCGCCTCATGGCCTGCCCACATCGACCTCGCGGTCAACGTATCACCGGTCCAGCTACTCGACCCGCGACTGCCGCAAACCGTTGCGCAGGCGCTGGCCGATTCGGGCCTGTCCCCGTCCCGCCTCGAACTCGAAATCACCGAAACCGCACTGCTCAACAATGACGAGGCAGCGCTGCGCACGCTGACGCAGATCCGCGATCTCGGCGTCCGCATTTCGCTGGACGATTTTGGCACGGGCTATTCCTCGCTCAGCTACCTTCACCGTTTCCCGATCAGCCGCATCAAGATCGACAAGAGCTTCGTCCAGAAGCTGCCTGACGACGTCGGGAGCGCTTCGATCGTTCGGGCAATCGCCCAGCTTGGTTCAAGTCTCAGCATGAAAATCACCGCCGAAGGTATCGAAACCGATTCGCAGCTGTCCTTCATCAAGGAACACGGGTGCGACGAGGTGCAGGGCTTCCTTACCGGGCGCCCCATTGCCCTCGCCGATTTCCTGGTCCTTACCGGCCACCAGGCCGAAAACGTCGAAGCCTAGGAAGGAAGCGACACATGCCGATCAGCAGGCTGCTCTATACCAGCTCCGCCCGCCTCGAACCGGGCCCGCAGACGATCGACAAGCAACTGTGCCGACTGGCCGGGGAAGCCGCGCTGCTCAACGAGGAAGCGGGAATCACCGGCGTGCTCGTTTATGTCGAAGAGCAGTTCATCCAGGTCCTCGAGGGCGAGAGCGCCGTGGTCGAGGAAGTCTTCGAACGCATCTGCTGCGATTTCCGCCACGCGCAGATCAAGCTGATCGACCTCATCCCGGTCAGGCAGCGGATGTTCGCGCGCTGGCACATGGCGCGGTTATGCGAAGGCGCGGATCCCGAATCGATGCTCGACGACGATTTGAAGAACATTCGCTACCTGCTGGGCGTGAACGCGCGCGCCGCGGTCGAACGAATGTACGAAACGCTCATATCGTATGAGGATATCGACAGCTAGGACCAGCCTGCCGCGGGGCTGCGTGAGGCGGGCCGAAACCCGGCCTAACGCGTGTGGCCGCGGTCGCGGTCGAGCAGCAGCTGGAACAGGATGGCGCGCACCTCGCCGTCGATTTCGCCATTAATCTTTTCGGGCCGCCAGCGGCGCTGGAAGGCTTCGACCGCCTTGTGGCCATCGGTTACATCGTATCCGAACCGCTCGAGTGCGAGATAGAAGGCCGCGTCATTGTCGAACGGGTCGCCCCGTTCGAGCTTCTGGGGCCGCGGCAGGCACAGGCCGTATTCCGCCAGCCGGTCCCATGGGAAGAGTTCGCCGGGATCGATCTTGCGCGCCGGTGCAACGTCCGAATGGCCGATCACATTGGCCCGCGGGATATCGTACCGCTTAACGATCCGCGCCACCAGCGGGACCAATGCCTGGAACTGGGCCTCGTTGAATTCGCGGTAACCGTATTTGTGACCGGGGTGGTCGAGTTCGATACCTATGCTCGCCGAATTCACGTCCTTGTGTCCGCGCCAATATGCGACCCCGGCGTGCCAGGCGCGCTTTTCCTCGGGCACCAGCCGGACGACCTCGCCCTGTTCACCGATCAGGTAATGCGCGGAAACCTGCGCTTCGGGATCGCACAACCGTTCGATCGCGAAGCCCTTGTCCTGCATCTCGGTGTAATGGATCACCACCATCTGGATGGGCATGGTGCGTTCGTTGTGGTTCGGCGACAGCACTTCGCGGTCGACCAGTTCGTCTTCGCTTACGGGCAGCTTTTCCCCGGGCGTGCCGAAATCCGAACTCAACCGATCAGCCCTTCAGCTTCGGGCAGGACCGCGCCGAGCACCAGCGCATCGTCACCGCGGTGATACTGCAGCCCGCCGCCACTTTCGCTGGCAAGCAGGTGGATCATGTGCGCGGCGGCAGTGCGGCTGGTGAGGTCGGACCGATCGAGCGATCCGTCGAGCGCCCTGCCGATGGTTTCATCGAAGGCGATCTTGGGCCCGGCGGCGCGCACCACGATCTCGCAGGCTCCGTCGCGGCGTTCGGCCCCGATGTCGAGCGTACCGCCACGCACCAGCGCATCGATGGCAATCTGGGCGAAGTTCAGCAGGACCTTCACCGCCGGCTTGGCCAGCGTGGCATCGGCCAGCGCCCAATTGAGGCTGATCTTGCCGTTATCGGTCACCAGCGCCTCGATCAGCGCCTGCGGTTCGGTCACTTCGACGCGGTCGCCGAACCCCCCGGCGGCCCCGAAAGCGAGCCGGAAGAACTTGAGCTTGCTGGTGCTGACATGCGCACTCTGTTCGAGCAGTTCGACCACATTGGCCCGCATTTCGGGATCGGTTTCCATCGCCAGCAGCTCGAGCCCGTTGGACAGCGCACCCACGGGGCTGAGCATGTCATGGCACAGCCGCGAACACAGCATTGCGGCGAGATCGATCGATTGGCGGTCGTCCATTGAGGTCCCGATTGGTGAAGAATTCATGAGGGTCTTAGCGAGGGGTGACCTCATAGGGAAGCGCTTCGAAACCGGCATCCCCCGAACGCCACAGCGTGATTCGGCCCACCGCGATTATTGCCCAGATCGCCCCGTCGTTCGCTGCCAGCGCGTTGTCGGTCGCGGACGGCCGGGCCAGTCCATTGGGGTGCGAGTGGTAGTAGCCGACAACGCGCGGGCCGCCCGAACGCGCCGCGCGGTGCGCGTCGATCAATACCTGCGGATCGATTTCGAAATGCCGCGCGGGATCGGGATGGACATTGCGCGCCGGCAGCGACCCGGTGACGCCATCCGCCGACCCCAGCAGCACCCCGCAGCATTCCAGCGGGTGCGCACGCTGTGCTTCTGCAAGCATGCAGGCGACGACATCACTTGAGAGTTCGAACGGCATCGCGCATGGCCCTAGCATGGCCGAAGCCGATATCATCACCGGAAAGCTGGCCAGCGGCGGCCGCCTCGACAAGGCGCTGGCTGACGCGACCGAATTGTCGCGCGAACGGATCAAGGGCCTGATCGCTGCGGGGGCCGTCACCATCGGCAAGACGCTGGCCCGCAGCGCATCGGCGAAGGTGCAGGGCGAAGAGCGTTTTGCCATCGCGCTGCCCCCGCCCGAACCGCTGGCCGCACTGGCGCAGGACATACCGCTCGATATCGTGTTCGAGGATGCCCACCTGCTGGTGGTCGACAAGCCCGCGGGAATGGTGGTGCACCCGGCAGCGGGCAATCAGGACGGTACGCTGGTCAATGCGCTGCTCCACCATTGCGCGGGCCGCCTGTCGGGGATCAACGGCATTGCCCGCCCCGGTATCGTCCACCGTATCGACAAGGACACGTCGGGGCTCTTGGTGGTCGCCAAGTCGGACGCCGCGCATGAAGGCCTGGCGCGGCAGTTCGCCGATCATTCGATCACGCGCCGGTATCTGGCGGTCTGCGCCGGACACCCCGCGCCGCCGGCAGGCACCATCGCGGGCCGGATCGGGCGTTCGGTTCACGACCGCAAGAAGATGGCGGTGTTGCCCGACGATACGACGCGCGGGAAGCACGCTGTCACGCATTTCGAAACGGTGCGCCGCCTCAATCACGCGGCACTGCTCGAATGCCGTCTTGAAACCGGGCGCACGCACCAGGTCCGCGTTCACTGCGCGTCAATCGGTCATGCGCTATTGGGGGATCCAGTATACGGTCGGACCCCCAAGCCCTTGCGGCAGGTGCTCGAATCACTCGGGTTCCACCGCCAGGCGCTGCACGCGGCACGGCTGGGCTTCAGCCATCCTATCAGCGCTGAAACCTTGGATTTCCGCGCCGAACTGCCAGCAGATATGCGGGAACTCATCGACGAAACCGCACGTTGAAATCGATGAAACGCGTGTGCAATTTGGGCCGTGTCCGCTATACGTAAACCTAGTGGCCCGAAGGTTGGATGCCCGTCAGGGGTCCGGCGAGCGAGGTCGACGCAAGAAAGGTCAGGGTACAAGTGAGCAATACCAAATCTTTGAGTGTCCCGGCACTCGGCGGCGAGCAAAGCCTCAACCGCTATCTTTCCGAAATCAAGAAATTCCCGGTGCTGACGCAGGAGCAGGAATACATGCTCGCGAAGCGCTATGAGGAACATGACGATCCCGAAGCTGCGGCGCAGCTCGTCACCTCGCACCTGCGGCTGGTGTCGAAAATCGCCATGGGCTACCGCGGCTACGGCCTGCCGGTGTCGGATCTCATCTCCGAAGGCAATGTCGGCCTGATGCAGGGCGTCAAGAAGTTCGAGGCCGATCGCGGCTTCCGCCTCGCGACCTATGCCATGTGGTGGATCAAGGCGAGCATCCAGGAATATATCCTGCGCTCGTGGAGCCTCGTCAAAATGGGCACCACCGCCGCGCAGAAGAAGCTGTTCTTCAACCTGCGCCGGATGAAGAAGAACCTCGACGCTTACGAGGACACCGACCTCCATCCCGAGGATGTGAACAAGATCGCTACCGATCTCGGCGTGCCCGAGCAGGAAGTGGTCAATATGAACCGCCGCATGATGATGGGCGGCGACGGGTCGCTCAACGTGCCGATGCGCAACGGCGAAGACGGTTCGGGCGAATGGATGGACTGGCTCAAGGACGATGGTCCGTTGCAGGACGAGCTCGTCGCCAATGCCCAGGAATCGGAAGTCCGCCACGACATGCTGATCGAGGCGATGGACGGGCTGAACGAGCGCGAGAAGCACATTCTCACCGAACGCCGCCTGACCGAGAACCCCCAGACGCTGGAGGAACTCAGCCAGGTCTACGACGTCAGCCGCGAACGCATCCGCCAGATCGAAGTTCGCGCGTTCGAGAAGGTGCAGAAGGCAATGAAGGCCATCGCCGGCGAGAAGCTGCTGGCCGGCGTGGCCTGACCGGACATCGCTTCGTCAAACCCTATGAAAAGGCCGCCGACACCTCCGGGTGTCGGCGGCCTTCTTCATTTCGAACGGCCTAGCTGGCGGGTGCCAGTTCCAGCACAGCCGCCACCATCGCCTCGGTGCCCAGCGTTACCGACTCGCGCGGGGCGATCTTGAACAGGGGCGAATGGTGCGAAGGCACCGGTGGACCGCCGGCTGCAGCTGCATCGAACGCCGCCTGCGGTGTGCCCCCGACAGCGAAGTAGTAGCCGGGGACGCCATATTCCTCAGCTACGAAATAGGCGAAATCTTCCGCACCCATCCCGCGCTGCTGCCATGGGATGAGCACTTCCTCACCCAGATCGCGCTGCAGCGCCGCGTTGAGTCGCCGCGCGAGTGCAGGGTCGTTGTTGGTTACGGGGGTTCCTTCCGAAACCGCGACCTGGACTGGCATCTCTTCAGGAAGTCCATGCGCCCTGCCCGTATTGACGGCTATGCGCTCGATCGCGGCGAGCAGCTGCGCACGCGTGTCCTCGTCATTGGCGCGCACCGTGAGCTGCAGATCCGCCCGGTCCGAGATAATGTTGTGCTTGGTACCCGAATGGAACGCCCCCACGGTGATCACCGCGGGCGACAACGGCTCGATCTCGCGGCTGACGATCGATTGCAGCGCCGTGACGATCTGCGAGGCAATATAGACCGGATCGCGGCCCATGTGTGGGCTGGCCCCATGCGCGCCGACGCCCGGCACGATGATATCGACCGAATCCGCGCTCGAATACTGGATGCTTTCCGAGGCCGAAATCTTGCCCGCCGGCAGGATCGAGGCAACATGGAACGCCAGCGCGTAGTCGGGCGTGCCGAACCGGTCGTAGAGGCCGTCTTCCAGCATCGCAGCCGCGCCGCCGACCCGCTCTTCCGCCGGCTGCACCACGAACATGAGCGTTCCCGACCATTGGTCCTTCATGGCCATCAGGCGCCGCGCGGTGCCGACCATCGCGGTGATATGCACATCGTGGCCGCAGGCATGCATGACAGGGTATTCCGTGCCGTCCTGACCAACCTGCGTCGCCGTCGATGCGTAATCGAGCCCGGTCTTCTCGGGCATCGGCAGGCCATCCATATCGGCACGCAGCAGGATCAGCGGGCCTTCGCCGTTGCGGGCCATGGCGACGACCCCAGTCCCGCCGACGCCTTCGGTCACGTCGAGCCCGGCAGCCCGCAATTCGGCAGCCATCCGCTTTGCGGTCTCCGTTTCGAGGAAGGACAGTTCGGGATTGGCGTGAAAATGCTCGAACAGATCTTCGAGATGGCTGTCGTAATCCGCGGCCACCGCCTGTTTTACCTGTGCCGGATCGGCGGCGGCGGGTGTGGCACCCAAGGACAGGGCCAAGGCCGAAGCGGCCAATCCGAAAATCGCTTTGCGCATAGATACTCCCTCACGGCTCCCCATGGCCGAAGGGGCAGGTAAGCATGCATGGTCGCCGGTCGCAAGCAGGCTGATTGCGCCCGCCCGCCCGGCCAGCTAGATGCCCGGGAATGCGCTGGGTGATCCGCTTCCTTTTCAAGGCCCTGATCGGCTTCCTGGGTCTGAGCCTGGCCCTGGTGCTGGTGTTCAAATTCATCCCGGTACCGGTAACCGCCACCATGCTGATGGATTCCAACGGCATCACCAAGGACTGGACCGCGCTTTCGAATATCGACCGCACCATGGTCCGCGCGGTGATTGCCGCGGAAGACGGCAAGTTCTGCAGCCACGAGGGTTTCGATCGTGAAGCGATCGAGGACGCGCTCGAGAACAACCACCAGGGCGGCAGGATCCGCGGCGGGTCGACGATCAGCCAGCAAACGGCGAAGAACGTCTTCCTGTGGCAGGGCGGTGGCTATGTCCGCAAAGGCTTCGAAGCGTGGTTTACCGTGCTGATCGAACAGATCTGGGGCAAGCGGCGGATCATGGAAGTCTATCTCAACGTCGCTGAAACGGGCCTGGGCACCTATGGTGTGGAGGCCGGGGCGCAGCGCTACTTCGGCAAGTCCGCCGCTTCGCTGACTCCGCTCGAAGCTGCCCGGATGGCCGCCGCATTGCCGCAGCCCAAGCAGCGCGCCGTCAGGAACCCGAGCGGCTGGCTGGCGCGCCATGGCAACACGATTTCTGCGCGCATCGGTTCGGTAGCCCGTGACGGCCTCGATTCCTGCGTCTATCGATAACGACGATGGGAGCTGGCCACAGCCATTCGCATGATGACGGGCACGGGCACAGCCATGCCCCCGCCGATTTCGGCAACGCCTTCCTGATCGGCATCATTCTCAACACCGCATTCGTCATCGTCGAAGCAGCCTATGGCTGGATTTCCGGATCGATGGCGCTGATCGCCGATGCCGGGCACAATCTGTCCGACGTCCTCGCGCTGCTGCTCGCATGGGGGGCAAGCGTCGCGGCCAGGCGCCCCGCTTGCGAACGTTTCACTTATGGCTTCAAGAGTTCCACGATTCTTGCAGCGCTGGCCAATGCCGGATTGCTGCTGGTCGCGATCGGCGCGATCCTGTTCGAGACGCTGCACCGCATGGCCGAACCGGCACCGGTCCAGGGGGAAACGATGGCGATCGTCGCGGGCATTGGCATCCTCGTGAATGCCGGCACCGCTGCGCTGTTCCTGCGCGGACAGCACGATATCAATATCCGGGGGCGTTCCTGCACATGGCGGCCGATGCGCTGGTCAGCCTGGGCGTGGTCATCGCAGGGCTGGCAATCATCTGGACCGGTGAACGCTGGATCGATCCCGCGGTCAGCCTCGTTATCGTGGCCGTCATCGGCTGGGGGACCTGGGGCCTGCTGAAGGACAGCGTCGCCATGAGCATGCTTGGCGTGCCCAAGGGTATTTCGGAGAACAAGGTGCGCGCCTATCTGTCCGGCCTGCCAGGGGTCGACGCGGTGCACGACCTGCATATCTGGCCGATGAGCACGACCGAGACCGCGCTGACCGCGCATCTGGTCATGCCCGCGGGCCACCCAGGCGACGGGTTCCTCCGGCGACTGGCGGGCGAACTGGATCGCCACCACCGCATCGGACATCCCACCATCCAGATCGAAACCAGCCGCGCGGCGTGCGGGACGGGTTGCTGATGCGCCGGTCCACGCCCCAGGCCCGCGAAATGTTGAAGGCGGCGATGCGCCGCCTGGCCGCCGGCGAACGGTCGGCTCTCGAAGAGGTCTACCGCGCCACATCGGCGAAACTATTCGGCATCTGCTACCGTATCTTGGGCGATGAGAAAGAAGCCGAGGACGCATTGCAGGACGTTTACCTGACGCTGTGGCGGCGCGCGGATCGCTACGATCCCGAGCGCGCCAGCCCGATATCGTGGCTGGCCACTTTTGCGCGAAACCGCGCGATCGACCGGTTGCGCGCAGGGAAAGTCCGGCTGGCCGCAGTCCCCGAGGACCAGGCTGCGCCCGTTCCCGACGATCGCCCCCTTGCCGAAGCGATGATGATCGATTCCGAACGCGAAGCGCGCGTCCATACCTGCCTCGAAACTCTGGACGAAACCCCGCGGGAGGCGATCCGCACCGCCTTTTTCGAAGGCCGCACCTATGCGGAACTGGCCGAGCGGATGGATGTGCCCCTGGGGACGATGAAAAGCTGGATCCGCCGCGGACTCGCGAAACTCAAGGGTTGCATGGAGATGGGCGAGTGACCGCCGACCAACTGCTTGCGGCCGAATATGCGCTTGGCCTGCTGGAGGGCGAGGATCTGCTCGCCGCTCGGGCACGCGAATCCGCCGATCCCGCTTTCGCACGAGATGTCGCAGAGTGGCAGGAGCGCCTCGCTCCGCTGGCCGACGATATCGACCCCCGCATGCCCCGCGAAGAGGTGTGGCAACGCATCGAAGCCGAACTTGGTGCCGATAGCGGCAACGCGCAGGTCGTCGCGCTCGCGGCGCAGCCTGCGCCGTTGGCAATGGGCCGGCGGTTTCAGCGCGGCGGCGGCGATTGCGCTCGCCTTCCTCGCGCTGCCGCAATTGATCGGCCCCGCCGGGGAGACCCGCCCGGACCCGGCCGCCGAACGCATGGCCCGGGCACCGATGGCGGCAACCATGCCGATAGGCGGTACCCCGCTCAATCTCGATTTTACCTATCTGCCGGACGACCGCAGCTTGCTGGTCGGCGCGGTCGGCCTCGAAGCAGATGGCGTGCACGATCACGAAATCTGGTTCGTTCCGCCCGAAGGCGAGCTGGTCTCGCTCGGCGTGGTGACGCCCGGCGAGGTCGTGGCGCACAGCGTGCCGGAAAGCGTCGCCCGCACCTTGCACGATGGTTCGCAGTTGCTGCTGACACGCGAACCGCTCGGCGGCAAGCCAGAGGATTCCGCAGCCGGTCCGGTTGTCGCCGAGGCCGAATTCGCCACGATCTGATTTTTTTGACCCGGCATGCATCCGCAAGGACGCAGCCCTCGTAACTCTTCGCACAGGCAGGACGGGGCCTGACGCAAAGGAGAGTTACAATATGGCGTTTTCTACCTCACTGAAGGCTTCGGCCCTTGCTTCGATCGCGGCAATGGGCGCTTTCGCACTCGCTACCGGGAGCCCGGCGCTGGCCGACCATCACGGCAAGAAAGCCGAAATGAGCCAGGCGAACATCGTCGAGACCGCGATGGGCACGGGAATGCACGAGACACTGGTGGCAGCTGTAAAGGCTGCCGGACTGGTAGACACGCTGGCCGCTCCGGGGCCGTACACTGTCTTTGCGCCGACCGATGATGCCTTTGCTGCACTGCCCGCCGGCACGGTCGACACGCTGCTCCAGCCCGAGAACAAGGGCCAGCTGACCAGCATTCTCACCTATCACGCAGTGGCCGGGCGCGTTCCCGCATCCGCGCTCGCGCAGGCGATCACCGACGCTGGCGGCACTTACGAATTCCAGACCCTGGCCGGCAACACGCTGAGCGCGTCGTTCGACGGTCAGACCATCGTGGTTACCGACGAAGCCGGTCGCACGACGAATGTGGTCAAGGCCGATGTTAACACCAGCAATGGCGTGATCCATGTGACCGACGGGGTCTTCCTCCCCGGCTGATCGATCCCCCCGGATGCCGTGTAACGACCCATCTGGCACGGCATCCTCCTGTCCCCCGTCTGGCGCTCCGCAGAGGCCGGGCGGGGTTTTTTTGACCCGAAACCAGAAGCGCGCCGCCTGACCCGGTCAGACGGCGCGCTTTGTGTTCGCTACGAAGGACGGCCTGTTCAGGCGGCTTCTTCCTTCTTGTCGTCCTTCTTGCCGCCATGGACCTGGACCGGCTCCTTCTTGCCTTCGACCACATCCTTGTCGATGACGATTTCCGTCACCCCGTCGAGATCGGGAAGGTCGAACATCGTATCGAGCAGGATACCTTCGACGATCGACCGCAGGCCGCGGGCCCCGGTCTTGCGCATGATTGCCCGTTCGGCGATCGCGCGCAGCGCTTCGTCGGTGAACGTCAGTTCGACGTCCTCGAGCTCGAACAGCTTGTGATACTGCTTGGCGATGGCGTTCTTGGGCTCCTGCAGGATCGTCACCAGCGCATCGACATCGAGATCGTGCAGCGTGGCGATGACCGGCAGGCGGCCGACGAATTCGGGGATCAGGCCGAATTTGAGCAGGTCTTCCGGCTCGCTCTTCTCGAGCAGTTCACCAACGCGGCGCTTGTCCGGGTCGGCGACATGTGCGCCAAAGCCGATCGAGCGCTTCTGCAGGCGGTCGCCGATGATCTTGTCGAGCCCGGCGAAGGCGCCACCGCAAATGAACAGGATATTGGTCGTGTCCACCTGCAGGAATTCCTGCTGAGGGTGCTTGCGCCCGCCCTGCGGCGGGACCGAAGCGGTGGTCCCTTCCATCAGCTTGAGCAGCGCCTGCTGGACACCCTCGCCCGATACGTCGCGCGTGATCGAGGGGTTTTCCGCCTTGCGCGTGATCTTGTCGATCTCGTCGATGTAGACGATGCCGTGCTGGGCTTTCTCGACATTGTAGTCGCTGGCCTGAAGCAGCTTGAGAATGATGTTCTCGACATCTTCGCCCACGTAACCCGCTTCGGTCAGCGTGGTGGCGTCGGCCATGGTGAACGGCACGTCGAAGGTGCGCGCCAGCGTCTGCGCCAGCAGCGTCTTGCCCGAACCGGTCGGACCGACGAGCAGGATGTTCGACTTCGCCAGTTCGACATCGCCGGCTTTCGCGCCATGCTTCAACCGCTTGTAGTGGTTGTGCACCGCGACCGAGAGCACGCGCTTGGCGCGATCCTGCCCGATCACGTAATCGGCGAGCGTGGCGCAGATTTCGGCGGGCGTGGGAACGTCGCCTTCCTTCTTGCCGGTCAGTCCCGCCTTGGTTTCCTCGCGGATGATGTCATTGCACAGTTCGACGCACTCATCGCAGATGAACACCGTCGGGCCCGCGATGAGCTTCCTCACCTCGTGCTGCGACTTGCCGCAAAAGCTGCAATACAGGGTCGATTTGCTGTCGGTTCCGCTCAACTTGGTCATATCCTAACGTCTTTCCCACGCCCCGCCGGCCGAAGGCCGACTGTAGGGACCATGGGATTTGGGTCAATATCGTAGGTACCACACTGCCCTTGCTACAGGCTGAAGTGTCAGGGTTGCCAAAACCCTTCGACATTCTCGCACCATTCCCGCATGCGCATCGTGCCCGTGCGGGGATTTGCCACCCGAATTACTCGGGCGCGCCGCCCGAACCTTCGGCATCGCCGCCGTCGTTTTCGGGCCGGGTTTCGAATACCTTGTCGACGATGCCGAACTTCATCGCTTCATCGGCTTCAAGGAAGGTATCGCGGTCCATCGCCTTCTCGATATCGTCGAGGCTCTGGCCGGTATATTTCACATAGAGATCGTTCATGCGCTTCTTGATGCGCAGGATCTCGCGGGCCTGGATCTCGATGTCCGAGGCCATGCCGCGTGCGCCGCCCGAAGGCTGGTGCACCATGATCCGGGCATTCGGCAGCGCGATGCGCATGCCGGGTTCGCCTGCCGCCAGCAGGAAGCTGCCCATCGAGGCGGCCTGGCCCATGCAGACGGTCGAGACGCGCGGCTTGATGTACTGCATCGTGTCGTGGATCGCCATGCCGGCAGTCACCACGCCGCCGGGCGAGTTGATATACATGCTGATCGGCTTCGAGGGATTTTCGCTTTCGAGGAAGAGCAGCTGCGCGGTGATCAGCGAAGCCATGCCGTCTTCGACCTGCCCCGTCACGAACACGATGCGTTCGCGAAGCAGGCGGCTGAAGATGTCGAAGCTGCGCTCGCCGCGGCTGGTCTGTTCCACCACGACCGGCACCAGCGCGCCGGTAAGCGGATCGCGGGTGAACTGGCCCTGGGTGCCGTGGGCGTCGCTGCCGAGCAGGTCGATCATGAGTATTCCTCTTGTCGGGTGAATCGGTCGCCTATGTCGCCATGGTGCGAGCGATGTTCAAGGGCCTTAACCCACGAAAGGCACGGATATGTGGCCCTTGCCCAAGAACGGGGCGCTTTCCTCCGCGCTTCCCCCGCCCCGGCCCAGAGCCGACACGGAAGATTCCGTTTGTCGGCTGCCGAACGACGCCGGTCGAGCGTCCGTTGGCCTTGACGGTTACAAACGTAGACGAAGTGCCGGAAAGCAAGAACAGGACAGTGGGAGGCTGCCGTTTTCAAGTCATCGACATCAAGGCTTCTGGGCGCTTCGCTCGCGGCGTTATGCGCTTGGGTCCATGCCCCGGCGCAGGCGCAGGATGCCGCGGCACCCGCAGCCACACCGCCCGCTGTCACCGCAGGGGCGCAGGTTTTCGAACCACCCTATTTCGCGCAGTTCGCACCCCGCAACGCGCTCGACATGGTCGACCGGATTCCCGGATTCTCGATCAGCGGTGGAAATAACCAGGGCCAGCGCGGACTGGGACAGGCAACGCAGAATGTGATCGTCAATGGCGAACGCCTGTCGAGCAAGTCAGAAAGCGTCAGCGACCAATTGCGGCGCATCCCGGCCACCGATGTCGTGCGGATCGAAATCCTCGATGGCAATGCGACCAGTATTCCCGGCCTTACCGGCCAGGTTGCGAATGTCGTCTATACCAGCACCGGAGCATCCGGCCAGTTCAGCTGGACCGCCGGGTTTCGCCCGCACAATACTGCGGCACAGCTTTATGGCGGCGAGATATCCGTCATCGGCAGCAGCGGCGCACTGGATTACACCGTGTCGCTTTCCAACGACAACGATCGCTTCGGTGCCGATGGGCCCGTGGCGATCGCCGATAGCGAAGGTATTCCGCTCGAGCAGCAGTACAGCAAGTTTTCGGGCAAGTTCGACAACCCCCGCCTGTCGACCGCTTTCGCCTACGATTTCGGCGGGAATGTCGTCGGTAACCTCAATCTCAGCTACGGCGAAGACTTCTACGTCCGCCGCGAACCCGAAACCGCCACGCGGGCGCAGGGCCCGGTGCGGTTTCGCGATGTCCGGGTGGACGAGGACGGCCCCGAATACGAACTGGGCGGTGATATCCAGCTTCCCTTGGGACCGGGCAGGCTCAAGCTGATCGGTCTCGAACGGTTCGAGCGCGACAATTACACGTCCACGCTGATCGACAGCTTTTCCGACGACAGCATTACAACCGGATCGCGCTTCCAGCAGACCAATGCCGCCGGCGAGCGGATCGGGCGGTTCGAATACGACTGGAAGCTGTGGAATGCCGATTGGCAGCTGTCGGGAGAAGCGGCCTTCAACCGGCTCGAACGGCGCTCGCGCCTGTTCGAGCTCGCGCCCGGGGGCGAGTTCGTCCAGCTGTCCTTCCCGCAGGGCAATGGCGAAGTCCGCGAAGACCGCTACGAAACCAGCCTGAGCATGTCGCGCTCGCTATCGCGCACCCTGTCGCTCCAGCTGATCGGGGCGATGGAATTCTCCACCATCGAGCAGACCGGCTTCGCAGCCAATTCGCGCAGCTTCAAGCGGCCGAAAGGTTCGTTTGCTGCAACCTGGAAACCGCGCGAGGATTTCGACATCTCGATCACCTTCGCCAAACGCGTCAGCCAGCTTTCCTTCGGCGACTTTCTCGCCTCGGTTTCGCTCAACGACGACAACCAGAACGGCGGCAACAACGAACTGGTCCCCTACCAGAGCTGGAACATCGAGCTCGAGGCCAACAAGACCCTGGGCTCGTGGGGATCGATCCAGCTGCAGGCGAAGCGTGCCTGGTTCGAGGATTTCATCGACTGGTTCCCGCTCGCCAATGGCGGCGAGGCCCGCGGCAATATCGGCGATGCCGAACGGTTGCACCTGCAGGCCAATGCCACGCTCAATCTCGATCCGTTCGGGTTCGCGGGCGCGCGCCTCGACGTGGAAGTGGTCAAGCGGTTCATGGATGTGACCGATCCCTTCACCGGGCTGTCCCGGCCGTTCTCTTACGATTCCGAGGGCAGCTTCGACATCGACTTCCGCCATGACATTCCCGCGACCGACTGGGCCTGGGGCGTCAATCTGAACCATTTCGACCAGGCGCCGTATTCGCGCCGCTACGAGAACGGGCGCGAGTGGGAAGGGTCGGTGTTCGGTGCGGTGTTCGTCGAGCACAAGGATCTCTTCGGCCTCACTATCCAGGCACAGGCGAGAAACCTGCTGGGGGCACGCGATTACTTCCGGCGGACGGTCTATGACGGACCGCGCCCCGACGCCGGCATCCGCTTCACCGAATTCCGTGATCGGCGGATCGGGCCGATCTTCCGGCTGGTCGTCAGCGGAGATTTCTGACTCGCGCGGACCCGCACCCGCGCTTGCGCGTTAGGCAAGCGAGGGAGATCACCTTGGAATTCGATCCGCGTATCCTGATGTTCGTCGTCTTCGGCGCGGGGCTGACGCTTGCCGTCACGCTCGAACGTTGGCTGGCCCGCTACTGGCTGTCGCTGCCGATCCTCTATGTGGCCGTCGGTTTTGCCGTTTGGTCGCTGCCGCTGGGCCTGCCGCACTTTAATCCGACCGTCGACGGCTTCGATGCCATCACGCTCGAATATGCCACCGAATTCATCGTCATCGCCTCGTTGATGGCTGCGGGGATTGCGATCGATCGCCCCGTTAGCTGGGCCAATTGGCGGCAGATCTGGCCACTGCTGCTGATCGCCATGCCGCTGACCATCGCCGCAGTCGCGCTGCTCGGCTGGTGGGCTCTGGGTCTCGCACCGGCCAGCGCCATCCTGCTGGGTGCCGCATTGGCTCCGACCGATCCGGTCCTTGCGCGCAGCGTCCAGGTTGGCCCGCCCGGGGAAGATCAGCGACACGATGTGCGCTTCAGCCTGACGGTCGAGGCCGGGCTCAACGACGGCTTCGCCTTTCCCTTCACCTATCTCGCGATCGCCGCGGTCGGGATGACCGCTCTGGGTGACTGGACACTGGAATGGGCGGCGCTGGACCTCGTCTGGCGGATCGTCGCCGGCTGCGCCGTCGGCTATGCGGTCGGCCGCATCGGCGCGTGGTATGTCTTCGAACGCGAAGCCGACGCGCCGATAGAGGACATCGATGAGGCCAGCGACGAGGCGGACAATCCCAGCTATTCGACCAGCGAAGGCCTGATCGTGCTGGGTACGCTGTTGCTCGCGTACGGACTTGCCGAATTGGCCGAGGGCTATGGATTCCTGGCGGTGTTCGTCGGGGCAGTGACCGCGCGGCAACGCGAAAACCGCAGCCGCTATCACAAGATCAGCCACCATTTCATCGACCAGATCGAGCAGATCGTACTGGTGGCGGTCCTGTTCGGCTTCGGCGCGATGCTTGCCAGCGGCGTGCTCTCGGCACTCACTTGGCCCGCAGCGCTGGTGGGACTGGCGCTGATCTTCGTCATCCGGCCGATTTCCGGCTTGCTGGCGGAGGCCAATTGCGACCTGCCGATGATCGGCAAGCTCGCCGTTGCCTTCCTGGGCGTGCGCGGGATGGGTTCGATCTATTACCTTGCCTATGGCCAGAACAACGCCAATTTCGCGCAGATCGACCTGCTATGGGCGACCGTGAGTTTCGCGATCCTGGTTTCCATCATCGTGCACGGCGTGGTTTCGGGCCCGCTCATCCGCCATGTCGAAGATCGCCGCGCTCATGTCCACGCCGGGCAGGATACCAGCATGGCCGCGCTATCGCCCGATGCCCCGAGGCGGCGCTCGAAGGCGGACTGAAACGCCGCGGAACGGCGCCCCAAACGACAAGGGGCGGCGAACCGCAGTCCGCCGCCCCTCAAGCGATCCGTATGAACGGACTTACTTCTTGGGCGCGGCTTTCTTGGCAGCAGGCTTCTTGGCTGCCGGCTTCTTCGCCGTAGCCTTGTCGTCGGCCTGCTTGTCATCGGCCTTCTTGGCGGCAGGCTTCTTCGCTGCGGCTTTCTTGGCCGGCGCCTTCTTGGCTGCGGGCTTGTCGTCCGCATCCTTATCGGCCGCCTTCTTGGCAGGAGCCTTTTTCTTGGCTGCCGCCTTCTTCTTCGGCTTTTCCTCGGTGCTTTCTTCCGCCTCGATCGCGGCTTCGAGCTCTTCACGCGTCACTTCGCGGTCGGTAATCTCGGCCTTGTCGAACAGGAAGTCGACGACCTTGTCCTCATACAGGGGCGCGCGCAGCTGGGCGGCCGCCATGGGTTCGGACTGGACATACTGGACGAACCGCTCGCGGTCCTCGGCACGATACTGCTGGGCCGCCTGCTGGATGAGCATGTTCATCTCGTTGGCATTGACCTCGACACCGTTCTTCTGGCCGATTTCGGACAGCAGCAGGCCCAGGCGGACGCGGCGTTCGGCGATCTTGCGATAATCGTCCTTCTCGTCGTCCATTTCCTTGAGCATGGCTTCGGCATCGTCCGACTGCGCGGCTTCCTGCTGCAGCTGGCCCCAGATCTGTTCGAACTCGGCATCGACCATGCCCTGCGGCACGGCGAAGTCGTGACCGGCTGCCAGCGTGTCGAGAAGCTGGCGCTTCATCTGCGTGCGGGTCAGGCCCGCGGTTTCCTGCTCGAGCTGGCCGCGCAGCAGTTCCTTGAGCTTGTCGAGGTTCTCGAGGCCGAGATTCTTGGCGAACTCGTCGTCGATCGCGGTGTCGGTGGGGACCTTTACCTGCTGGACCGTGACGTCGAATTCCGCGTCCTTGCCCTTCAGGTTTTCAGCCGGATAATCTTCGGGGAAGGTCACGGTGATGGTCTTTTCATCGCCGGTCTTCACGCCCGTCAGCTGTTCTTCGAAGCCGGGAATGAACTGGCCCGAACCGATGACCAGCGGCGTATTCTCCGCCTTGCCGCCTTCGAATTCGACGCCGTCGACGCGGCCGACGAAATCGATGATCAGCTGGTCGCCGTCGCCAGCCTTCTTGGTCTTGGCGGCGTCCTTGTAGCTCTTGTTGTTCGACGCGATGCGCTCGACCGCTTCGTCGACCTGTTCGTCGGTCACCGGAACGGTCAGGCGTTCGAGCTTGAGGCCCTCCACTTCGGGCGCTTCGATTTCGGGCAGGATCTCGACGTCGACGTTCAGCGTCGCGTCCTTGCCTTCTTCATAGCCTTCGTCGAGCTCGACCTTGGGCTGCATCGCAGGACGCAGCTTGTTCTCTGCCATGACCTTGTCGACCGATTCGCGGATCAAGTCGTTGACCGTCTGCGCGTGGACCTGCTCGCCGTGCATCTTGCGCACGAGGTTGGCGGGCACCTTGCCGGGGCGGAAGCCGGGCATTTTCACCTGCGGAGCGATCTTCTTCACTTCGCCGGTAACGCGCTCGTCGATTTCCTTGGCGGGAATCGTGATGGTGTAGGCGCGCTTGAGGCCCTCGTTGGCGGTCTCTTTGATCTGCATGGGTTGAAACTCGTAACTTTCCAAAAGCGATAGGTGCAGGGGGTATCACGACGGCGGCGGCACTGGTGCGGGCGAAGGGACTCGAACCCCCACATCTTTCGATACTGGTACCTAAAACCAGCGCGTCTACCAGTTCCGCCACGCCCGCTAACCCGAACGAAGCTGCGCGAGGCGCTAGTCCTTCGCGTATAGGCGCGTGCCTCTAGTCGGATGCGACCAATTGCGCAAGCGTGGCGACCGATGAAGGAACGCTGCGGGGTGTTGGCCCGTTCAACAGGCATGTGTGACTACGACACCCCGAAGAAACCCGAAGACACTCCGCCCGTGATCAATCCCGGTACCAAACAGGAAAATTCGCACGATTCCGGCCAGGACGACAGCGAGGAAGCACCATCAGGCAACCGGCCGGCCGGCAGCCCGCCCGGTGCTGCAGAACAAGCACTGGCGCCGGCACAGGAGGGTGGCCGCGACGGAGCGGGCGAGGCCGCGCTCGATCACCCCTCCCGCGATTGAGGAACATTACCATGGCGACCCAACCCGATCCCAATCCCGATACGATCAATCCCGGCTCTCCCGACGAAATGCCACCGGCAAGTCCGCCGAACGAGGCGCCGATGGAAGAACCGCCGGGCTTCGAACCGCCGCAGCCCGACATCGACACCCCCGATCGCGGCCCGCTGGAAACGCCGCCTCCTCCCGATTGATCTTGCCCGTGGCCGATTGATCTTGCCCGCGGGCGCGCCGCGCAGTATCGGCGCGCGCCATGAGCGAAGAAACCACCAGCCAGACCCCGCCCGACCATCTTTCGGTCAACCCCAAGAGCGAGCACTTCCAGGTGGTTGTGCTCAAGCGCGGAGTGGGTATCCGTTTCAAGGGCAAGCAGCGCACCGATATCGAGGAATATTCGATCTCGGGCGGCTGGGTGCGGGTTCAGGCGGGCAAGACCGTCGATCGCAAGGGCAATCCGCTGACCATCAAGCTGAATGGCCCGGTCGAAGCCTGGTACGAAGATCTCGGCGAGGATGCGCCGGTCGCCAAGGCCGACTGATCAGTCGGAAAAACTGGCGAAGGCGCTGAGAAAGCGCTTCGAGGTCTGTTTGCGCGCCGGCGCCATGGCAAGCTGCTGGCGCGCCTGCGGCCGGCCCTCTCCATAGATGAAGCCTGCGACCGGCCATGCGGTCGTGCCGACTTCCCCGAGCGGGGCGTACCACACGCGCACTGCGCTCCAGTCGTTGGCCGGCGATACGTCAATCGCCAGCACGTCCTTTTCGACCTGCCCCCGGCGCCCGTTGATCGGCGACCAGTTGGCATGATCGAGCAAGACCCGCCGCGTGTCGAGAACGCGGCTCACCGTTGCCACATGACCCAATTGCATGCTGCGATGCGGACGGAAGGCCATGACGGCCCCCGGACGCGGCGCCGTACCGGTGGCATAGCGCCCCTGCGCCTGCTCCCACCAGGTATGGGCATCGCCGTAGATCTGGATCCCCGACACTTCTCGTGCGTAGGGTACGCACTGGAGATAAGCATCCAGTTCGGCATTCCGATTATCGAACGCACCGAAATCGTCCGCCGCGGCGGGCGTGGCACAGGCAAGCAGGGCGAAAGCGGCAAGTTTTTTCCTCATGCCGGCAGAGGTATGCCGCTTATCCTTGCCGACATCCTTCGCGTTAAGGTTAACCGATATTAACCCTCGCCTGCGCCGGAGCTTGCAAAGCGGAGCGCAAAGCGCCACTTCCCGCGCCATCATGGTGCCCAATTCCTCGAAGCCCACGGTGATCATCATCGGGCGGCCCAACGTCGGCAAATCGACATTGTTCAACCGGTTGGTCGGCAAGCGCCTTGCGCTGGTCGACGACCAGCCCGGAGTCACGCGCGACCGCCGCTTCGGAGACGCGGAGATCGCGGGGCTCGAATTCCAGGTGGTCGATACCGCCGGTTGGGAAGACGAAGACCCGGCCAGCCTGCCCGGGCGGATGCGCATGCAGACAGAAGTCAGCCTCGAGGGCGCCGATGCGGCGATGTTCGTGTTCGACGCACGCGTCGGGCTGACTCCGCTCGATGAGGAAATTGCCCGCTGGCTGCGCGGACAGGCCGTGCCCGTGGTCCTGGTCGCCAACAAGGCCGAAGGCAAACAGGGCGATGCCGGGATCTACGAGAGCTTTTCACTCGGTTTCGGCGAACCGGCCGGAATCAGCGCCGAACATGGCGAAGGGATCGGCGACCTGTTCGAACGCCTCTGGCCGATCATAGGCGAGAAGGCAGAAGCTGCGGCCGAAACCCTCGAACTGAGCGAGGAAGATGAAGAGGCGCTGCTCGCCGGACCGCTGAAACTGGCCATTGTCGGCCGGCCAAACGCCGGCAAGTCGACGCTGATCAACCGCATGCTGGGCGAGGACCGGCTGCTGACCGGTCCCGAAGCCGGGATTACACGCGATTCGATCGCGGTCGATTGGGAATGGCGCGACCCGCGCAGCGGGGAAGAGCGGGAAATCCGGCTGATCGACACGGCCGGAATGCGCAAGAAGGCGCAGGTCGTCGACAAGCTCGAACGGCTTTCCGTGGCCGATGCGCGCCGCGCGGTCGATTTTGCCGAAGTCGTGGTGCTCCTGCTGGACGCCACCCGCGGGCTCGAATCGCAGGATCTCAAGATTGCCAGCATGGTGCTCGAGGAAGGGCGCGCGCTGATGATCGCAATCAACAAGTGGGATGTCGCCGAAGGTGCCAGCGCGCTGTTCAACGGTATCCGCGAAGCGCTCAACGAGGGTCTCGCCCAGGTTCGCGGAGTGCCGCTGTTCGCAGTAAGCGCGAAAACCGGCAAGGGTATCGACCAGATGCTGGGGGCGGCGTTCGACCTGCGCGAAGCATGGAGCCGCCGCGTGCCCACCGCCGCGCTCAACCGCTGGTTCGACGATGCGCTCGAAGCCAATCCGCCGCCCGCCCCCAAGGGCAAGCGGATCAAGCTGCGCTATATCACCCAGGCCAGCATCCGTCCGCCGCGTTTCGTGGTGTTCGGCACCCGGCTCGACATGCTGCCCAAGAGCTATGAACGTTATCTGGTGAACGGCATTCGCGACAAGCTGGGGTTCGATGCAGTGCCGGTGCGCGTGGTGCTCAAGAGCCCCAAGAACCCCTTCCAAAAGGAGTAACACCGGTGACGCTCGATCTCCTGGCAGGCATCGGCGCCTTCGACCTCATCGAGCGGACCAGTTCGACCCTGCGCGTGCAGCAGGTCGTCCAGCTCAGCCTCGCGCCGGCCTTCCTGCTTGCGGGGATCGGCGCGGTCATGAATGTCATGACCAACCGGCTGATCTGGGTTGCCAACAAGATCGAGCGTATCCTCAACGCGGGGGAAGATGGCGACGTCAAAGCCATGCGGGCCGAGTTGCCCGCGCTCGAAATGCGGCGCATCTACGCGCAGCGCGCGGTCATGTTCAGCACCGCGTCGGCGCTTGCCATCAGTGTCGTGATCGTACTGCTGTTCATCAGCGCATTTGTCAGGACCGCACTGGGCACTCTGGTCGCGACGACATGGGTGATCTGCATGGGCCTGCTGGTCGCAGGGCTCGGTTCGTTTCTGATGGAAACCCGCACCGCGGCGAAGCGCAACCGCGAACGCATGCGCGAACGCCGGAACGCCGCATCGGACTGAAGCCGATCATGCTCGCTTAGCATCGCAGAGCCGCCCGCAGGCGGCCCCGCAACGCGATCAGCCGCCCTCGCTTTCGCCTGCCGGCTTGCTGTTGAGCTGGACATAGTTTTCCAGCCCCATGCGCGCGATCATGTCGAACTGGGTTTCGAGGAAGTCGACATGCTCTTCCTCGCTCGCCAGGATGTCTTCGAAGATCTGCCCGGTGGCGAAGTCGCGAACGCTCTGGCAATATTCCGCGGCTTCCTTGAGCAGAGGGATCGCCTCCATCTCCATCGCCAGGTCGGCCTTGAGGATTTCCTCGACCGTCTCGCCCACCTTCAGCTTGTGGATCGCCTGGAAGTTGGGAAGTCCGTTCAGAAACAGGATGCGCTCGGCGAGGATGTCGGCGTGCTTCATCTCGTCGATCGATTCGTGCCGCTCGTATTCGGCCAGACGGCTGACGCCCCAGTCGGCGAGCACCCGGTAATGGAGCCAGTACTGGTTGATTGCGGTCAATTCGTTGGTGAGCGCCTTGTTAAGGAACTCGATGACCTTCGGATCGCCTTTCATGGCGCTGCCTCCTTGCCTGCTGAACGGCGCTTCCTATGCGCCCCGGGCGGGGCTTATGGCAAGGGTAGAAAGGGATAAAATCGGCGGAATTCCGCCAGTTGCAAGCGATTTGCGTTAGCCGGCGATCACGCCGCGGCGGCCACGCATCCCATCTCGCGTTCTTCCTGGAGGATCTCGTCAGCCTCCTCGAGGCAGGTGCCGCAGCAAGCCGGCTTGCCAAGCGCGGCATAGCAGATTTCGGCATCGCCCGAGACATGGCGCGCTGCGCGCCGCAGGTCGCTTTCCCGGATTGCGTTACAGATGCAGACGTACACTCGAACACTCCTGCGATTGACTCGCAGGAGCACTTCTAGTGAGAGTCGTTCTCAGTAGCAACCCCTCTCATCGCCGCCGCAGGGGAAACAGCCGCCAATAGGTCAGGCACCGCCAGAGCCATTCGAGCGGACCGAAGCGGAACCGGTCGAGCCAGGGCTTCGACCAGGCGAGCATGACGAGCCAGCTCGCCGCCATGACGAGGTACAGCTCGGTACGCCCCAGAGCGCCGAACAATCCGCCACCCCAACCGTGGAAGACAAACAGCATCAGCACCGATGTGCCGAGGTAATTGGTGAAAGCGGCCCGCCCCGCAGCGGAAACCCGCTTCGCCAGCCAGCCCGAGGCACGCGCACCGACCACCGCCAGGACCGCTGCCAGCCCGAGCACCACGGGCAGGCGGGGCAGTGCCGACAGGCTCATGAATGCAGCCAGCGTGCTCCAATAGGAAAATCCCGCATCCCTCACCCACAGCGCCACCAGCAGGGTAACCCCGCTGCCGATAACAATACCCGCACTGCCCCAGCGCAGCATCCTGCCGATATTCAAAGCGCCGCTGAACAGGCCGAACCGGTACAGCGCCATGCCGATCAGCATCAGCGGCAGCGTTTCGAACCCGAACACGAAGATATTGAACGGCAGGTCGCCCTTATGGTCGGTCACGTTGTGCGCGACGAAATCGCCATAGGAACCCTCGGAGATGATGCGGTATTCGACCATTTCGTGATCGAGTGCACGGCCCTTGTCGGCTGCCAGTTGCTCGCGCATTTCGGCATAGGCCGGCTGCTCGCCGAATTCGGTCTCGGCGATCACATAGGGCGACAGCATGAAGCTGCCGACCAGCACCACGCCTGCGGCATAGCCGAGCAGCCCGACGACCAGCTGCGTTTTGGCCGCCCAGCGGATCGCGGCGAGGGAGACAAGACCGAACAGTGCATAGAAAGTGAGGATATCTCCGCGCCAGATAAGGAAGAAATGCCCGAGGCCGAACAGCAGCAGCCAGCCCAGCCGGCGCGCCTGCAACGCCCGCCCTTCTCCGCGCGACCAAGCCTTTTCCATGAACAGATACAGGCCGGCGCCGAACAGCAGCGTGAACAGGCCGCGCATCTTGCCGTCGATCACCACGAATTGCGCGATCCACATCCATTCCTCGGCCTCGTTGTGCGGCACGAGGAAGGCGTCGGGATACATATAGGCGGCGAAAGGCTGGCCGAAGGCGATGATATTGGCGGCGAGAATTCCCATCACCGCGATGCCGCGAATGAAGTCGAGGCTGGCGATCCGGTTTCCCGCCATCGCGCGCGGCACCGCCTGGTCGGGTGCAGCGTCGCTGCGAGTGTCGGTCGGATCCATGCATTCCCCCTTGGCCGCCCTTAATATGGGCCGTGGGGGCGAGCGTCTATCGCGGTGCGGTGGCCGGGGAAAGCGCGATCACGGAATGGCTAGCGCGTGACGAGGCATTCCTGCCCGCTGCGCTTGAGCGAGGCGCAGGCTGCGGCGGCTTCGCCGCGCGTGGCATATCCGGCCGCCAGCAGGCGCGTGAGATTGCCCGATTTGAGCAGTATCTGCTCGCGCCCGGCGATCTCCGACCGGCCCGCGAGCTGGCCCCACAAGCGCTGCGCATTGCCGGGTACGCCGAAGGCGCCAAGCTGGACTTTCCACGGGCCCGTTGCGGCCGGCGCGACGCGCGTCGCGCTTGTCCGGGTGGGCGTGGAAGAAGGTACGGCGGCAGGGGCGCTCGATACTGCGGGCGGCACCGTCGGACTGGCAGCCACCGCCACCACTTCGCGGGATAGCGCCTCGTCCTCTTGCCGCGCGACCACGGTGGGCGCCGGTGCAGCAGGGAGTGAGTAATCCGCGCCTGCAGTCTGCGGAGCGGGCGCTTCAGCAGTCGCCGGCGGCAGGACTACCGGACGCGTCGCCGCGGTCTGGGGAGCGCTGGCCGTGACCACGGGTCCGCTGGGCGCATCGGTTGCCAGTCCGAGGTCTGCCGCAGCAAGCTGGCGCGAACGCGCCGCCTCGGCTTCGGCCTTGAGCGAGGCGGCCAGTGGCTGCGCTGCCTGACGGTCTTCGATCGAGATATACTGGTCCATCTGGGCCAGGGCGCCGCGCGCCTGCGGCAGGCCCGAGGAATTCGCCAGCGTCAGCAGCGCATAGGCGCGGCGCCAGTCCTTCTTGACCAGATCGCCGTTGAAATGGGCGATTCCCAGTAAGTACTGGGCGCGGGGATCGCCGCGCATCGACGCGGCGGAGATATAGGGCAAGGCTTCCTCGCGGGCGCCGCGCTGGAACAGCAGCAGGCCATAATTGTCGGCCGCCTTCACATGGCCCTGCGCCGCAGCCTTGGCATAGAGCGCTTCGGCCTGTTCGACATCGGTTTCGACCCCGCGGCCAAGCCGGTAGGCCTGCCCCATATTGAATTGCGCGTCGGGATCACCCTGTGCGGCGGGCCCGGCCCACTCGCGCACGGCCCCGGCAAAGTCTCCTGCGGTCCAGGCATCGACCCCGGCCTTGACGTCGGCATGGGCAGGCACCGCGGCCAGGCCCGCCAGCGTCAGCATTCCGGCCATCCAAGCTGCTTTTGCCGAATGTCGCATCCTATCCCTTTCGCATTGCGGGGCCCGCGAAACGCGCCCGATTGGCGACATCCTATAGTAAATCGACCGTTAGCAAAGTGTTGCCAGGGATTTTGCGGCCTTGGGCCCATGTCAAACCGCCATCCGGTTAACCCAAAATTAGGGGTAGTCTGCGATCTCCATGACAAGATCGCTGCGGACGATTGCAGCACGAGTGAGTAGATTACAGGCGCAACCCAGGGGGACCAAGTCTTGCGTGTACTGGCATTGGCATCGCAGAAGGGCGGATCGGGCAAGACCACCCTCTCGGGACATATGGCCGTTCAGGCGCAGCGCGCCGGTGCGGGTCCTGTCGTCCTGATCGACATCGATCCGCAAGGATCGCTTGCCGATTGGTGGAACGAGCGCGCCGACGAATATCCCGCCTTCGCCCAGACCACCGTTGCACGGCTGGCCACCGATCTGGCGATCCTGCGACAGCAGGGGTTCAAGCTGGCGGTAATCGATACCCCGCCCGCGATCACCATGGCGATCCAGTCGGTGATCTCGGTCGCGGAACTGATTGTCGTCCCGACTCGCCCCAGCCCGCATGACCTGCGCGCCGTGGGCGCCACCGTCGACCTGTGCGAACGTGCGGGCAAGCCGCTGGTCTTCGTCGTCAACGCGGCGACCCCGAAAGCCAAGATCACGTCGGAAGCCGCCGTTGCGCTATCGCAGCACGGCACTGTGGCCCCGATCACGCTGCACCACCGCACCGACTTTGCCGCCTCGATGATCGACGGCCGCACGGTCATGGAAGTGGACCCCGAAAGCCGGTCCGCTGCCGAAGTCACCGCGCTGTGGAAATACATCGCCGACCGGCTGGAAAAGAACTTCCGGCGCACGGTCTTCGCCGCGCCCAATTCGCAGTCCGCGATGTCCGGCGTTCATCGTCCCGCCGGCGGCTTCGGCCGCCGTGTGGCCCAGTAGTAGCGGAAGGCGGGCTGCCGAATGTCTGACGCCAACTTCGCCTCTCTCTCGTCCACCCTGCTTGCACGCAAGGGTGGGGCGAAACCGGCCATGCGTCCGCAATCGGGCATCGTCGGACCGGTCGATGGCAAGGAAGCCGCGGCCAATCTCGAGGATCTCGGCTGGAACGACATGGGCGACAGCGCCAGTGATGAAACCGATGCGCGGCCCCGGCCGCGGCTGGAGCCGGTGCCGGAGAACGTCGTGCCGCTATCGCCTCAAGCGGCGAAGGAAACCGATGCACCCAACCAGGTGCGCGCTTCGCTGAACAAGATCCAGGCGCAGCTCGACGAACCCGCTCCGCGCAAGCCGATCGTACGGCGCCCTGCCACAGCGCAGGGCAAGCGGGCCGCATTCACGCTGCGGCTCGACCAGGAACGCCATCTCATGCTGCGCCTTGCCTGTACCGTTCGCGGACGCAGCGCACAGCAACTGGTGACCGACGCGCTCGACGCGTTGCTCGCCGAAATGCCCGAAATCGCAAGCCTCGCTGCCCAGGTGCAGCGCAGCGAAAAATGAACTCGAACGACGCGGAATCGCCTTCAAAGGGGGGAAGAATGAGCATCGAGACGAAAGCCAGGAACAAGCGGTTCGTCCAGCTCGCCGTCACCACGGCGCTGGCGACCACTGCGCTTACGGCGTGTACGGGCAAGACTGCCCCCAGCCATTCCTATTCGGCCGCGCATGCCGAACAGGCGCTGACCAAGGGGAACGCTTCGAAAGCCGTGCGCCATGCCGAAGCCGCCGTACTGGCCAGCCCGCGCGACGCCTATACGCGCACGCTGCTCGCCAACGCCTATCTGACCGATGGGCGTTTCGCGTCAGCCGCGACGACCTTTGCCGAAGCGATCGAACTGGGTGATACCGCCCCGCGAACAGTGATCAGCCATGCCCTCGCGCAGGTAGCGATAGGCGACCAGATGGGCGCGCTGGGCACACTCAGTCGTTTCGAAGACAAGCTCGATGCAGCCGATTACGGGCTCGCCATGGCGCTGGCCGGCCGGCCCGACCACGGCGTCAATGTCCTCGGCAACGCGCTGCGCGGCGGGCAGAACACGCCCAAGGTGCGGCAGAACCTCGCCTATGCCTATGCCATGCAGGGCAACTGGCGCGCCGCTCGCCTCATGGCCGCGGAAGATGTCCCCGCGGGCGAGGTCGGCGACCGCATGGCCGAATGGGCGGCCCTGGCGCGCCCCGAAGCCTTCACCGGACGCGTCGCCACCGTTCTGGGGGTCCAGCCGCAAGCCGATCCCGGCCAGCCGCAGATGCTGGCCCTGTCCAATCATCCCAGTGTCGATATGCTTGCAGCGAGCGGCGAAGCCGAACCGGTCGCAGCACCGCGCGGCGACTTTGCTTTCGCCGAAGAACTGCCGCCGGTCGAAGCCGCGCCCGCGGTAGACGATGGCGCCGATGTCGCATTGGCCGACGCCGGGCTTGCCCCGGCAGGCGGCATCCGCTTTGTCGGTCGCGAAGTGGTGCAGGATACGCCGATCCAGGCTGCTAGGCCGGCTGCTCCGCGCAACGCCCGCGCAGCCGCTCCGGCGAGCGCCGCTCCGCGCAGCAGCAGCAGCAGCGGCGATTACAATGTCCAGCTCGGCTCGTTCTTCTCGATGTCGGATGCCAATGAGGCGTGGAAGCAGTTCCAGAAACGCTATCCCGAACTTGCCAGTTCCGAGCGCGTGATCACCAAGGCCCGCGTCAACGGCAAGATCTATTACCGCGTCGCGGCCGCCGGCTTCGCCAAGACCTCGGCCGATTCGATGTGCCGGACGGTCAAGAGCCGCGGCGATGGCTGCATTGCCTACGCTGCCAGCCGCAAGCTTCCGGGAGCAATCGCCGTGGTCGATGCGGGCGTTCGGGTCGCTTCCCGCTAATCCATCAGTTTACCAAACCACCGAGAGGCCCCGTCCGGACAAGATCCGGGCGGGGTTTTCGCTGGCCTAGTGCCTGATCGGCACGCCGCCCTTGTAGAGATGCAGCACCCGCCCCTGCGTCGGCTGGCCGTCGAACGGCGTATTGCCCGCAGTGGCTTCCATCTTCGCGCTCTGGATGATCCACGGCCTGTCCGGATCGATGATGGCGACATCGGCTTCGAGCCCGGGAGCAATCGCGCCCGCCGGGACGCCCAGGATTTCAGCGGGCTTCGTCGCGACCAGTTCGAACGCGCGCCCGATATCGATGACCTCGTCGCGCACCAGCGACAGGGTCATCGCGAGCAGCGTTTCCGCCCCCGCCATGCCCGGTTCCGCATCGGAGAAGGGGAGCCGCTTGTCTTCGGGCCCGCGTGGATCGTGGCCGCTCGCGATCACGTCCACCGTACCGTCGCCGATCGCCTCGCGGACCGCCTGGCGGTCGTCTTCGCTGCGTAGCGGCGGCGACAGGCGGGCAAAGGTGCGAAAATCGACCGTGGCCAGATCGGACAGCATGAAATGGGCCGGGGTCACCCCGCAGGTCACCGACACGCCGCGCGCCTTGGCCCGGCGCACAATCTCGAGCCCGGCGCGGGTGGTCACCTGACGGAAGTGGATCCGCGCGCCGGCCATTTCCGCCAGTGCGATATCGCGGGTCAGCGCGATGGATTCGGCTTCGGCAGGGGCGCTGGGCAAGCCGCGGCGGGTGGCCACTTCGCCTGCCGTGGCGACAGCGTTGCCGGCCAGCGCGGCGTCCTCGGGATGCGCGACCACCAACAGGTCGAGCATGGCGGCATATTGCAGCAATCGCAGCATGGTGCCCGAATTCGCGATCCACTGTCGGCCGGTTGCCACGCCGCGCGCCCCGGCTTCGCGCATCAGGCCCAGTTCGGCGATTTCGGCCCCCGCCAGATCGCGCGTGGCGGCGGCGAGCGGGTGGACCCAGAAATCGGGCTTGCCGCTCTTCGCAATATAGGAAACACGGCTCGGCAGATCGAGGCGCGGTGATTGATCGGGCATCAACGCAGCGCGGGTAATCCCGCCGAAATGGAAGGCCGGCTTGTCGATCGCGAAGACGCCGAGATCGACCAGCCCGGGAGCGACCAGTGCGCCCCCCGCATCGATCACTTCGTCACCGTCCTGCGCGGCCGTGCCGACGCCGTCGATGCAACCGTCGACCAGCCGGAGCGCGCCGCCCTGCACGCCAGCGGGCGTGACCAGCCGGCCACCTTCTATCGTCAGCGGTCGTTGCTGCTTCATGCCGCGTCTCCCCACCCGGGGACACCGCGTGAACGGCGTGTCAGCACGTCGAGCGCAGCCATGCGGATCGCAACTCCCATTTCCACCTGCCGGGTGATGATCGAGCGGTCGATCATGTCGGCCACCTCGCTGTCGATCTCCACCCCGCGGTTCATCGGCCCCGGATGCATGACCAGCGCGTCTCGCGATGCCTGCCTGAGCCGGGTCTTCGTTAACCCGTAGAGATGGTGGTATTCGCGCGCGGAAGGAATGAACTGGCCGCTCATCCTTTCGTTCTGGAGGCGCAGCATCATGACCACATCGGCACCGTCCAGCGCCGCTTCGAAATCGTGATAGACCTCCGCGCCCATCGCTTCGATGCCGGCGGGCATGAGCGCCGGCGGGGCGCATAGCCGCACGGTGGCCCCCAGCGCCTGCAGGCACAGCAGGTTGGAGCGCGCGACCCGGCTGTGCAGGATGTCGCCGCAGATCACGATCTTCAGTCCGGTGAAATCGTCCGCCGCCTCGCCCCTGTCGCGCAGCGCATGGCGCAGCGCCAGCGCATCGAGCAACGCCTGGGTCGGATGCTCGTGCTGCCCGTCGCCCGCATTGAGCACGGGGCAGCCGACCTTGTCGGCGATCAGCTGGGTTGCCCCGCTCGAACCGTGGCGGATGACGATCGCGTCGGCGCGCATCGCGTTGAGGGTGATCGCGGTATCGATCAGCGTCTCGCCCTTTTTCACCGACGACTGGGCGGCATGCATGTTGACGACATCCGCCCCCAGCCGCTTGCCCGCGATCTCGAAGCTCAGCAGCGTGCGCGTGGAATTCTCGAAGAAGGCGTTGATCACCGTCAGCCCGGCCAGCCGGTTCTCGCGCTTGGTCGCCTGCCGGTTGAGCGCAACCCACTGCTCCGCCTCGTCGAGCAGGAACAGGATCTCGTGCCGTTCGAGCTGGCCGATCCCGATCAGGTCGCGATGCGGGAAAGCGAGCGCGCCCGCGGGATAGCGGGCGGCGTGAGGCGAGGTTTCCGTCGATGTCATTGAGACCACGCCCTTAGTCGAGCTGCGTGGGGCGCTCAAGCGCTTTCCAGTGGCATTGGCCGCAGCGCTGCCCTAGTTCGATTTCCAACAGGAGATTTGACGCATGCAGTTTGCTGGTAAGGTCTGGCGGCTTTTGGTTGGCATCAAGGACGGGCTGGTGCTCGTCTTCATGCTGCTGTTCTTTACCGCCCTGTTTGCCGTGCTGACTGCGCGCCCCAGCCCGGCCGCCGTGCGCGATGGCGCCTTGCTGCTCGATCTGAGCGGCGTCGTCGTCGAGGAGCGGACCGAGATCGACCCGATCGCCGCCCTGCTTTCTGGCACCGCGCCGGTCGGCGAATACCAGGCCCGCGACGTGATCCACGCGCTTGACGAAGCTGCCGGAGACGAACGGATTTCGGCCGTGGTGCTCGATCTCGACCGTTTCCTCGGCGGCGGACAGGTGCATATGCAGGCGATCGGCGAAGCGCTCGACCGGGTGCGCGCCGCGGAAAAGCCCGTGCTGGCCTATGCCACCGCCTATACCGACGACGGGATGCTGCTCGCCGCGCATGCCAGCGAGGTTTGGGTCAACCCGCTGGGCGGCGCAGTGATTGCCGGGCCCGGGGGCGAGCGGCTCTATTACGCGGGCCTGCTCGACAAGCTCAAGGTGAACGCACGCGTCTACAAGGTCGGCGAATACAAGAGCGCGGTCGAACCCTACAGCCGGGCCGGCATGTCCGACCCCGCGCGCGAGAATGCCCGAGCGCTGTATGAGACGCTGTGGGAAGAATACCGCGCCAATCTCAAGAAGGCCCGCCCCGCCGCCGATGTCGCGCGGATCACCGACCAGCCGGTCGCGTGGATCGAAGCGGCGGGCGGCGATCTGGCTACCGCCGCCTTGCAGGCGGGGCTTGTCGACAAACTTGGCACTCGCGCCGATTTCGAACAACGTGTGGTCGAACTCGTCGGCGAAGACGACTGGGCGGAGGGTCCCAACGCCTACCCCCACACCGAACTCAACGCCTGGCTCGAGGACAATCCGCTGCCCGATGCCGGGCGGCCCATCGGGGTGATCACGGTGGCGGGCGAAATCGTCGATGGCGATGCAGGACCCGGCACCGCGGGCGGCGACCGGATCGCCGGGCTGCTCGACGACGCGCTCGAGCAAGAGCTTGCCGGGCTGGTCGTGCGGGTCGATTCGCCGGGGGGTCGGTGCTCGCCAGCGAGCTGATCCGCGATGCGATCCTGCGGCACAAGGCGCGCGACATTCCCATCGCGGTGTCGATGGCCAATGTGGCAGCCAGCGGCGGTTACTGGGTGTCCACGCCCGCCGATCGCATTTTCGCCGAACCCGAGACCATTACCGGTTCGATCGGCATTTTCGCAGTGATCCCGACGTTCGAGGAAACCGCGGCGATGGCGGGTGTCACCAGCGACGGCGTGCGCACCACGCCGCTGTCGGGTCAGCCCGATCTGATCGCCGGGTTCACTCCCGAAACCGATGCTATCCTGCAGGCCTTCATCGAAGACGGATACGAGGATTTCCTCGACCGCGTGGGCGAGGCGCGCAGCCTGACGCGCGAACAGGCCGATGCGGTCGGCCAGGGCCGGGTATGGGATGGCGGTACCGCCCGGCAGCTACGGCTGGTCGACGAATATGGCGGTATCGAGGAAGCGCTGGCATGGACCGCCGAACGCGCCGAACTCGGCAGCGACTGGCACGTGCTCTATCTGGGCGAAGCGCCGTCGACCTACGACACGCTGCTGCGGCAATGGCTGATCGGCGACGGGGAAGAGGCCGGCTCGGGCGGCGATGTGATTGCCCGCATGACGCAGAGCCGGTCGGCGTTTGTCGCCCGCATCGCGGCGGATGCGGATCGCTTGCTGGGAACGCGGGGCGTCCAGGCCTATTGCCTTGCTTGCCCCGCCCCGCAGCCCGCTGCAACGCAGGACCGGGCCGCCACCGGCTGGCTCGCGCGGATTGTGCAGCTGGTGTTCGGCTAGAGCGCTTGCCACGCGGCGATTCGCACAGTAAAGGCGCGCCCCTGCCCTTCCGCTGCGAACGCCGCGGACAGCACCGGGCGGGCGCGTAGCTCAGTGGTAGAGCACACCCTTCACACGGGTGGGGTCGCAAGTTCAATCCTTGCCGCGCCCACCATTTCCGCCAGACGCTCTCGGATCGATCCCCGCCGCAAATCCGGCTCAGCCGTGCTGGCCCAGCGCTTCGCGTAGCGGTGCGAGCCATGGATCGTAGGGCTTCCAGGCGTCCTGCCCGCTGCGGTTGATGGGTCGGCGGACCTGTTCGCTGCTTGCCGTGCGCACTGCCCGGCGGGTCTTGTGGAACTCGAGACACTGCTCCTCGAACGGCAGGCCGAGGTAATCGAGCATCCGCCGGGTCTGGCCTTCGAGGTCATCAAGCACGTCTTCGTGCTGCACCCGCAGTACCTTTCTCGGCAGCACCGTGTCCCAGTGATCCATCAGGTCGACATAATCGGCGTAATAGCGTCCCACCTCGGCGAGGCCGTAGGTGAACTCCTGCCCCTCGGCGAAGAGTTGCTTGAAGCCCGAGAAACAGCAGTCGAGCGGCGCGCGGCGCGCGTCGATGATCTTGGCATTGGGGAGGATCAGATGGATCAGGCCGATGTGGCGGAAATTGTTCGGCATCTTGTCGATGAAGAACGGCGCGTTCTGCCGGTGCACCCGCGTATCCTCGATGAACTTCGCGCCAAAGGCAGCGAGCTGGTCGCTGCCGAGCTCGTGCAGGATTTCGGGATAGCGTGACTGGCCCGCCTTGCGCCCGCGCAGGCGGTGCGCCAGCGCGAGGATATTGGGCAGTTCCAGCGTACCGTCCACCTGGCTGTGACTGGCGAGGATCTGTTCGAGCAAGGTCGATCCCGCGCGTGGGAGACCCACGATGAAGATCGGATCGGGCGCATCGTGCCCACTGCCGGCATGCTTGGCGAAGAGATCGGCGGTGCACAGCTCGCGCTGCTTCGCCAGCTCCGCTGTCATGGCGTCGGCGCTGTACCGGGTCTGCGCCCGTTTCAGCGTATTGCCGCGTTCATAATGCGCGAAACTGTCGGCGTAGTCGGCACGATCTTCCAGCGCCTTGCCCAGCGCGAAAGACAGGTGGACGCGGTCCATGAAGGCAAGGTCGGGCCGCCCGGCCTGTTCGCGCATGCGCACGATTTCATCGTCGGTGAAGCGATAGGTCTTGAGGTTCGCCAGTGCGTACCACGCATCGCCATGGTCGGGCTTGGCAGCAATGGCGGCCTGATAGCTGGCCACCGCGTTTTCCTGCGCCCCGGTGGTCTTGAGCGCGTGGCCCTTGCTGGTGAGCGTCGCCGGATCGCCGGGTAGCTTGGCAAGAATGGCGTCGAACAATTCGAAGGCCCGGTCGTAGTCGCTCGTCTGCATGCTCTCGATCGCCAGATGCGACTGGAACAGCGGGTTTTCGGGATCGCGCGCATGAAGGGCTTCGGCCTCGGTCCGCGCCTGAGCAAATTTCTGGCGGCGCCGCAGCGCGTCGATATAGTCGAGCCGGACCTGGATGTTGTCGGGCTCGAAAGCCTTGGCGCTGTCGAGCAGGAATTCGGCGTCATCGAGAATGCCCAGCTTGATGCCGATCTGGGCCAGCAATCGCATGCCTTCGACATTGCGCGGGTTGGCGCGCAGGAAATGGCGGCAGATCTCTTCCGCGCGCAGCAGTCGGCCCTCGTGAAGATGGTGCATCACCGCGACCAGTTCGCGCGGCAGGCGGGCAACACGCTCGGCCTGTGCGCGCGCCGCCTCGGCGGCGGTTGGCCGACCGGCCGCCTGTTCCAGCTCGGCCAGCGCACGCCAGCTGGCTTCGAGCGCGGGATTGAACCGTTTGGCACGGCCGAAGGCCGCAATTGCAGCGGCCCTGTCGCCCTGCGCACGGGCGAGATGCCCTGCCTCCTGCCATGCGCGCCCGTATTCGGGCATCGCCGCGTGCAACGCCGCAAGGTGCCGTTCGGCCTCGACGAAGCGCTTGAGATAGCGCGCGGCGACGGCGGCCATGTAGAGCGCTTCGCTGTCGCCCGGATCCTCGTCCACCAGCGCGGCAGCGAGCGCCATTCCTTTCTCGAAGTAGCCTGCCTGCAGCGCCTTCTGCGCCTGCGCCAATCTGTCGTCGCGTGTCGTCATTGCCTGCGACCCTTACAAAGAGAAACGGCGGAGGCGAACCCGTGTTCGCCCCCGCCGTCCTGTTTCCCGGTGAACCGGATCAGTAGTCGTAGCCGACCCGGAAACCGACCGTCAGCGGACGGTTGGTGGTGATCCGCGCACGGTCGTTGACGTAATTGCCCGAGATCTGCGCGCGCTCGTCGAACAGATTGTCGCCGAAGACTTCGAACTTCCAGTTGTTCGACATGACGCCGGCAGCGAAATCCACGACGGTGTAGCTGTCGAGCTCGAGCTTGTTGATTTCGACCACATCGGTGAATTTCGACGCCGAATAGCTGACCTGCGGCTGGACATAGGCTTCCAGCGTATCGGACAGGTCCCATTCGTAGCGTACGCGCAAATTGCCCTGGAAGGACGGGGCGAATGCGAGGTCCGAACCCGCGACGACGTCGTTGGTCGGGATCAGCACTTCGGTGATCTCGGTGTCGAGGATCGAGAATGCCCCTGCAACGGTCAGACCCGGCGCCGAATAGGGCGCGAAGGTGAAGTCCGCTTCCACGCCCTTGATCTCTGCATCCGCGGCGTTGGCCGAGAAGAACAGATTGGTGATCGAGGGGTCGAAGATGGTGGTCTGCAGTCGGCTGATGTCGACATAGAAGGCGCTGCCGTTGAAACGCACCTGACCATCGGCGAGATCGAGCTTCCAGCCCAGTTCGTAGTTCTTGACCTCGTCGGTCTCGAGTTCGAACGGGACGGTGAAGCCGGCACCATTGGTCGCGCCGCCCGGACGGTTGAGCAGGCCCGGACGGAAACCTTCCGAATAGGTCGCGTAGAACAGCAGGTCCTGCGTCGGGGTCAGGGTCGCCGTGGCCTTGTAAATGACCCCGTCGGTCTTGGCAGCGTCAGGCGCCCGAACCGCATTGAACACCTGCTGAGCAGCGACTGCAGCTTCATCCACGGCAGTGTTTGCATTGTCCAGAGGAGCAAGAGCCGCCCGAATGTCCGCGAGCGAATTATCGAGAGTGAAGGTCTGGCGCAGCGAAGCGTCGCACGAACCGATGAAGGTGTATTCGCCGTCACCGTCGTACAGATCGTTGAGATCGGTGCCGAAGGCGTTGGCATCGGTAGCCGCGCCGCTGTTGCAGAAGCTGCCGTTCGCGCTGCCTTCGAAATCGACTTCGATGTCGTAATACCGCGCGCCGAGCGTGACTGTCAGCAAGTCGGGTACGATGTCGAAGCTGGCTTCGCCGAAAATGCCGAACTGTTCATCGGTACGACGGATGTCGTTGCGGAAGATCGTGTCGGCGGGGAACGGGCCGGGATCGGTGGTGAACCCTTCCTGCGGGAAGTTCGGCGCGAACGGGCCGAAGGGCTGCGCAAGGACATTGCCCGGATAGGCGAAGTCATTACGTTCCTTCAGCTCGAGGTCCGAATAGAACCCGCCTGCGGTCACGCGCCAGCGGTTTTCCGCCGGCGTGCTGAAGCGCAGTTCCTGCGTGAACACGGTCGTCTTGCTGGCCGAGGTCACATAGAGATTGGGCGCCTGGCAGGTCCCGCTCGGATCGGCCGCGCCGGGATAGCTGACGCTGCCGTCACAGATGTAATAGGGCAGATACTGACCGACGAAGAGATAGTCGGAATAGTCGACGCGCTGTTCGGTTTCGCGGTTGGTGTAGGCGCCGGTATAGACGACATCGAGCATCGCCAGGCGGCCTTCGACCGTCCAGCTGGTGTTCGAGAAATCGTCTTCGAGGCGGTCTTCCTCGTAGCGCTGGATCTCGAGGTCATCGAGACCACCGAGTTCGGGATCGGCGAAGAACACGCCATCGCTTTCGACGCTCTGGCGCGAATGCGCGACCGTCACCGTCCAGTCGGGCGTGACTTCCCACAGCGCGGTCGCACGGAAGCCGGCATATTGCGTGTCGTTGAAATCGTCTTCGACCATGCCGGCGTTGTCGGCATTGATGAAGTTCACGTTCGACAGGTCGGCGCCGGTCTGGATGCCGCCGCGCAGCGGGCTGACGGGCACGCCGTTCGAACGGACGGTCCCGGCCGGGCGGAAGCGCGCGCTTTCGCTGGCGTTGCGGGTGCCGGCGACATTGTCGATGTAACCGCCCTGGTCGTCGAGATAGAAGACCCCGCGCAGACCGAATGTGTCGGTGACCGGCACGTTGATCATCGCATCGGCCTTGTAGCTGGTTTCGCCGCCCTTGGTGAAGGACACGCCGGCATTCACGCCCGCATCGAAGCCGCCGAGATCGGGCTTGTTGGTGATCAGGCGAACGACGCCCGCCTGCGAACTGGCACCGAACAGCGTACCCTGCGGTCCCGACAGCACTTCGATCCGCGCAAGGTCGGCGGCATAGACGTCGAGGTTGCGGCCCGGCTGTGCGAGCGGCTGTTCGTCGAGATACATCGCGACGTTGGGCGCGAGGCCGGCGACACCGGCGGTGGTTAGATTGGGCGTGGTCGAGGCCAGGCCGCGGATGTAGATGGTGTTCTGGCCCGGCCCGCTGCCGCCTGCTGTCACGGTCGGCAGCTGTTCGAGGTAATCCTCGAAGGTGTCGATGGCGAGCTCTTCGAGCCCTTCTTCACCGATCGCCGAAACCGACACGGGAACATCCTGCAGGTCTTCGCTGCGCTTTTGCGCGGTCACGATGATGACGTTGACGCCGCCCTGCCGCTGTTCGGCTGCAGGAGCCACGTCCTGCGCGGCCACGGGCGCTGCGGTTGCGATAGCCAGCGCGCCAAGCGACGCGCCGCTGACGAGATATTTCATGTCGGGGATTCCCTCATTCTCGATTAATGCTCGGGTGCCGGCTCACAGACCAGGGTCCGGCTGGCAAAAAGACGGGCGCGAATTCACTGGAGAACCGTCGCCTCGGGAGCCAATAACAAGGCAAAGGAAAGGCGGCCACCGTCCAGCGGGCCGCTGCGCAAGATCAACCGCAGGGCTGTTGCATCAAAACAACATTCAAATCTTCGTCCCGCGTTACTTTGAGAACAGTCCATGTATGAAGCAAATATTCATTTTTTGGACTTGTTCTATTCAAATGCAGTTCTCACGGTACTATTGGATGACCAAGTGCAATTCAAATGACGGCCAGACTGCACTGCTGGGCTCCGCCAAGAAGGCGGCGCATTAGTGCTCGCGTTACTTGCCCTCGGCCGCTTCCGCGCATCCCTGGGCCGTGGTCGGCACGCCATGGTGCTTGCGGAACAGGTCGTAAATCACCGCCTTGAGGATCGCGACCCCCATGATGGCGACGACAAAGCTGAATGGCAGCGCCCCGATGATCATTGTTATGCGGATCGCATCGATGCCCCCGAGGATCAGCATGCTGCCGACGACGAAGGCCAGCGCCACACCCCAGAACAGGATGTGATGGTTGCGTTCGCTTTCGCTTTCCCCCGCCCCATTGATCGTGTTGACGATGAGGATCGCGCTGTCGGCGGAGGTGATGAGATAGGTCATCAACAGAAGGACGACGAGGCCCGACACGACAGCGGCGACAGCCGGATCGAGCAGGACTGCCAGCGTCGCGAAGAGCTGGTCCGACATCGCTGCGTTGACGATGCTCCCCTGCGCTGCGCCGCTTAGCTCGAGATCGATCGCGGTTCCCCCGACCATGGCCATCCAGAAGAAACACATCAGCGACGGCACCAGCACCACGCCGAACACATATTCGCGGATGGTGCGCCCGCGCGAAATGCGCGCGATGAACATGCCGACGAAGGGGGCGAAGGCAATCCACCAGGCCCAGTAGAACACCGACCAGTCGAGCTGCCATTGCACCAGCGCATCCCCGAATTCGCCGCCTGCGTCGAACAGCGTCAGCGAGTTGGGCACCAGCGTGCGCAGGTAATCCCACACGCCCACACCCAGCAACTTGAGGCCGCCGAACGCCGAGCCGACGATTGCGAACAGGGCAAGCAAGGCGAAAGACAGCCCCATATTGAGGTTCGAGAGCCATTTGATCCCGCGGCCCACGCCCGAAAGCGCGCTTATCGTCGAAGCCCCGACGAGAACCAGCAGCGACAGGATGACCGCCGCGATCGAGGAAGAACCGTCCGGATCCAGCAGCCAGTCGCCCACACCCAGCCGGGCGAGACCCATGACGAACTGCTCCACGCCGATCCCCATGGTAACCGCGACGCCCAAGATTGTCGCCACTACGGCCACGATATCGACCAGGTGCCCCCAGACGCCCGACAGGCGCAGGCCGAACAGCGGCGCGAGCGCCGAACGGATCGTCAGCGGCAGATTGCGGCGATAGGCGACATAGCCAATCGCCAGGCCGACCAGCGCATAGGTACCCCAGGCTGCAAAGCCCCAGTGGAGAAAGGTGTAGATATAGGCCGGACGCACCGCTTCGGCGGTCCGCGCGTCCACCAGGCCGCGGATGATGTCCGGATTGTTCGAGAAGTGCGCCAGCGGTTCGCCGGTCGAATAGGTGAGCATGCCGATCCCGATGCCCGCGCCGAACAGCATGGCGAACCAGGAGAAGCGACCGAACTCGGGCTTTTCACCCGGATTGCCTATCCGCAGCGTACCCGATTGAGGGAACAGCGCGAGCACGAAGCAGGTGAACATCAGGAAAGCGACGAGGTAGACGTACCAGCCGGAGAAGGTGGCGATGATGCTCGAATTGGCCGCAGACAGCGTTTCGCTGGCGCTGACCGGGAAGAAGATCGCCCACATGATCAGGAGGGAGACGATCACCTTCGACGGGATCGTGACCTCGCGGCTGAAGCCGTCGTAAAAGCCGCGCGACGCGGTCTTGATGGGTAAGTCTATCAGCGGAGGATCGATTGGATGATCGGGCTCTGCTGGCATGTCGTCTCCTGCGCAAGCGCACCGGGGTGCGGCGCGATTTTGTCTGACTTTTTGGGGGAATCCCTGGACCGACCATAGAAAGGGTTCGGCGATATGCAAACCCGTTGTTCCCCTGATAGCAAAAGGGCTGCCCCTTGCGGGACAGCCCTTTTGCGCGCTTCGCTGCGACCTTGGCCTAAGCGGCCTTGGTCGCCGGAGCCGTCGAAGTCTTAGGCGGGGAAGCACTGTCGCTGCCCTCCTCGCGCTTGTCGAGGACGCGCTTGGCGACATAGCCGCCGACGCCCAGGGCCAGCATTGCGGGCAGGCTCATGCGCCGCAGGACTGTGGTGGCGACGACACCCAGTGCCGCGCCGCTGGCGCCGCCAATGCCGCCGGTCTGCTTGGCGAGCCTGTCGCCGACGAATGCTCCGATTACCTTGCCGATCATATCGTATCTCCTTTGCCAGACCAACGGCCCCGCACGCCCGCGGTTCCGCGATCGCAGGAGCTAGCTGGCGATGCCCCGGGTCAGCAACATGTTGGCCCGGCGCGCGATTTCTTCGAAGTCCGGATCGCCTTCGCGGCCCCAGATGACGTAGCGCAGGCCCAGGAAAACGTTCATGCCCATCACGGCCCAGGCCTCGGGCGTCCCCAGCCCCGGCGCGAACTCGCCGCTCTCACCGCCCAGCTTCAGGCGCTCTTCGATCCTCGAGCCGATGGTCTCGTAATGCGCGCGGTAGCTGTCCGGATCGACGAATTCGGCCTCGTCGATAATCCGGTAGATCTCCTTATGCTCGGCAGCGAACTCGAGAAAGGCGCGCAGTGCCACTCGCTCGATCTCCAGCGCCCCCATCGATGGGTCGAGCGCCTCGCGCGCAGCCTTCCCGACACCCGCGCTCATATCCGATACGAGCGCACGGAAGACCGCATCCTTGCTGTCGAAATAGGTATAGAAAGTGCCAAGGGCGACGCCTGCACTGCGGGTTATTCCGCTGATCGAGGCTTCGTGAAATCCCTTCTCGGCGAATTCGGTCGCAGCCGCATCGAGCAGTTTGCGCAAGGTCTTTCGGCCCCGCTCGGTACGCGGCGTCTTGTCGCCCTGGCTGTGCGTTGCGGCCACTGTTCGCCCCCTTCGAATAGATTGCTTGCCTAGCAAATCGCATCCTCCGCGCAACAACAAACTTGAAAGGTGGTTCAGGTTTCAGTATCAGCTTGCTGCATAAGACAATCGGGAGGGAGAAACCGAAATGCGTCCGACACAGATTCTTACCGCCAGCCTGCTGTGCGGCGCGGCGACCGCGGCACTTGCCGCGGCTCCTGCGCAGGCTCAGTCCGCCGACACGGAGCCGCTGGAGGCTGCGCCGGCGACGGCTGCAGAGGATGTCATCATCGTCACCGCACGCCGGCGTGAGGAGCGACTGGTGGAGGTGCCGGTGGCGGTCACCGCGATCAGCGGCGAAGAGCTTTCACGGCGCGGCGCGCTGGACATCACCGATGTCGGGCAGAGCGTACCCAACGTCACGCTGGAGGCCAGCCGAGCCACCAATTCGACGCTGTCGGCCTTTATCCGCGGCATCGGCCAACAGGACCCCGTTTCGGGGTTCGAGCAGGGCGTCGGCATCTATCTCGACGACGTCTATCTCAACCGGCCGCAGGCTGCGGTGCTGGATATCTACGATGTCGAGCGCATCGAGGTGCTGCGCGGGCCGCAGGGCACGCTCTATGGCCGCAACACGATCGGCGGGGCCGTAAAATACGTCACGCGCCGCCTGCCGCAGGATCCCTCGGTGCGCGTTCGCGCTACCTACGGCACTTACGACCAGGCCGAAGGCGTGATCACCGCTTCGGCACCGATCAGCGACCTGGTCCGCGTCGGCGGCTCGGTTGCGCGGCTTTCGCGGGGCGGTTTCGGCGACAATCTCACCACGGGCCTCGAAAACTACAACAAGGATATCTGGGGCGGCCGTATGAGCCTGGAGGTGGGCGGCTATGGCGAACCTGCCTTCATCCGGATCCAGGGGGACTATACCAAGGACAGCAGCGATCCGCGTGGTGGCCACCGGTTGATCCCCGGGCTGGTATCCGGCGCGCCCGTGCTCGACAATGTCTTCGACACGCGCGGAGCGCTCAACGATCCCGAACAGGAAGTGGAATCCTACGGGCTGGCGATGCACGCAGAAGTCGAGCTGAGCAGCGCGCTGACGCTGCGGTCGATATCCGCCTGGCGCAAGGACGACAGCTATTCGCCGATTGATTTCGATGCGCTTCCGGCGGTCGATCTCGATGTGCCCGGCGCTTACCTCAACGAGCAGATCAGCCAGGAATTCCAGCTGCTGTGGGACGATGGCGGCGCGTTCGCCGGCCTGCTCGGATTCTACTATCTCGACGCGAAGGCGGACACGCTGTTCGATGTCCGCATCTTCACCACTTTCGCCGGGCTGACCGCGTTCACACAGGCAAATGTCGACACCGAAACCTATGCCATCTTCGGCGATCTCACCTACGATCTGACCGATCAGCTCAGCCTGTCTCTCGGCGGTCGTTACACTTGGGATGAACGCAGCGCCGAAATCCTGCGGCAGAACTATCTCGGCGGCGGTTCGCCCGAATTCGGCGGCGCGGGTGTGCCCTTCGGAGCGGCAAGCACCGATTTTCAGGGTAGCCGGCAGTTCAAGAAATTCACCCCGCGGGCCTCGCTCAGTTTCATGCCGACGCCCGACCACAATATCTACGCCAGCTATTCGAAGGGCTTCAAGGGCGGCGGCTTCGACCCCCGCGGGGTCGGCACCAACGCCCCGGCAGCCACACCGGGCGCACCAACCGATGCGGAAGTCGCCGCCTTCCTCAGCTTCGCCCCCGAAGAGGTCGACAGCTACGAGATCGGCTACAAGGGCAGTCTCGGCATTTTCAACATCGCTGCCGCAGCCTTCTATGCCGACTACACCGACGTACAGATTCCGGGTTCCGTCGCGTGCGAAGTGGGCGGCCTGCCCAGCTTCTGCGGCGTGGTGTCGAATGCCGGCAAGGCGACGTTCAAGGGGCTCGAACTGGAAGCCAGCGCCCGTTTCGGCGGCGGCTTCGGCCTTGCCGGTTCGCTGGGCTATATCGATGCGCAATACGACGAATACATCACCAATATCGGCAACACCCCGACCGATGTCGCCGCATTCCGCGTCGTCCAGAACACGCCAGAGGTAACCGGCAGCATCACGGCCAGCTACGATACGCCCGTGGGACCGGGCGATCTCTATCTGGGAACGACGCTGTCCTATCGCAGCAAGACCAGCCAGTTCGAAATCCCCAACCCCTATCTCGACCAGGGCGGCTACGCGCTGCTCGATGCGAGCATCGTCTACAGTGCCCCCGACGATCGCTGGAGCGTGGGCGTTTACGGGAAGAACCTGCTCGACAAGGAATACAAGACCAGCGGCTATACCTTCGTCGCGACCGATCCGGTCACCGGCGACATCGTCAATGGCGCCAACGGTTTTCCCGTCCCGACGCTCGGGCCAGAAGGCACGCTGACGGCGTTCTACGGCAACCCGCGGCAGGTTTTCGCCACGCTCACCTTCAACTACTGAGCGGCCGCAATTCCAAGAGGGGCGGGGTCTGCGTACCCCGCCCCTTTCGCATGGCTATTTGGCGAGCCGCGTGCGCGCCGCCGCGGTGGGTGCGCCGACCGGTATGCCGAAGGTTTCGGTGTAATCGGCGAACCGTTCGTTCACCTCGTCTTCGCGCAGGCCGAACTCGGCCAGGCTGTAGCGATGCGGGTGCCGCTTGAGCCGGGCCGAACGGTCGAGATAGTCTTCCATCCCCGCGACAGCGGGTTCCATCTCGAGATCGAGGAAGCGGTAGACGCGCTCCATCGTGCCGCGCCAGTCGGTTTCCATGTCCTCGTACTGGACGTCGATCATCCGTTCGCGCGGGATCGCGTCGCGCGCGGCGCGCATCCGGGCGACCATGGTCGCGGTCTTGCCCAGCCAGTCGCGGCCGGTCTGCGCGGGATCGTTGTGATCCGAATAGATGATGGTCTGGTTCCAGGCGAGCGAGGCGGCGCTGCCGACCACCTGCTTGGGATCGCGGTGGGTGAAGATCAGCCGTGCATCGGGGAAGACCTCGAGCAGTGCGGGCAGGTCGAGCATGTGCTGCGGGGTCTTGAGGATCCACGGGCGCAGCGAACTTTCCTGCTGCGACCAGCCGATCAGGCGCAGCAGGTTGGCCATGTGCCGGTATGCGGGAATGGCGCTCTCCTCGTGGCACCATTCGGCATAGGACGGCACGTTCCACTGCGCTTCCCACTTCATGCCGTACATCGACGCGGCAACGAGGCCGAGTTCCTCCTCGGGTTCGTAAGGGCCGGTCGGATGGATCGACAGCGTGCGCGGGTTGGCGAGCCGCGCGACCTTGAGGATGCGCGCGGCCAGCTTGGGCCGGAAGTCCTCCGCCTCGCCGGCTAGGACCTGCTCGAACCCGGGCCGCGGCACCGGGCTGATGGTTTCGAAACTGCGCAGGTGGGCAAAGCGCTGGTCGGCCGCGAGCAGGCGGTGAAGCCGCGTGGTACCCGATCGCATCGGGCCGACGATAACCACCGGGTTCTTGAGCGGCCGGGCGAGGATTTCCGGGTGCCGCTTGAACCACATCTGCGTGTAGAGCCGGTCGCGCAGCACGTGGTGAAACATCTTCATGGCGGAAAATTCGCCCGCCGCGTTGAGCTGGGCTTCGCGTTTCACGCTGTCGAGCAGGACTTCCAGGGGGCGTTCGAACCAGCGATCGCCGAAATCGTCGAGCCCGGTGGCCTGTACGGCCTCTTCCATAAGGAAGTCCTTTTCCAGCCGCGCCGGGTCCATCAGCCCCAGTTTGCGTCCGCCCCGGATCACCCCGTCCGCAATATCGATAAAGCGCGTGCGGCGCGGCGGCTGGATCGGCTGGTCGTTCAAGCTGGCAGCCCTTTCAAGCTCTTCGATGTCCCCCTGAACGTCCGGGGCCTAATGCGGTGCCCGCAAAAGGACAAGGTCGCCCCGCGGGAAGTGGCTGGCCAAGCGGGAAGCGAAAAGGCATAGGCCGGGCCATGCACGACATCGCTTACATCCGCAGCAATCCGCAGGAATTCGACGCCGCCCTCGCCCGCCGCGGGGCCGAACCGGTGGCCGACCGCATCGTTGCGCTCGACGCGCACAAGCGCGAGGCGACGACCAGGGTCCAGCAGGCGCAGAGCCGCCGCAACGAAGCGTCGAAAGCGATCGGCCAGGCGATGGGTCAGGGCGACAAGGACAAGGCCGAAGCGCTCAAGGCCGAAGTCGCGGAGATCAAGGCGTCGATGCCCGAATGGGAAGAGGCCGAACGCGCTGCGGCGGCAGAGCTCGACCATCTGCTGGCGACTTTGCCCAACCTCCCCGCGGCCGATGTGCCCGACGGCGCGAACGAGAGCGACAATGTCGAATTGGCGCAATGGGGCGAGAAGCGCAGCTTCGATTTCGAACCCCGCGAACACGCCGATATCGGCCCCGCGCTCGGAATGGATTTCGAGACCGGCACCAAGCTGTCTGGCGCGCGCTTCACCTTCCTGCGCGGCGACATCGCGCGGCTGCACCGTGCGCTGGCGCAGTTCATGCTCGACAAGCAGACCCGCGAGAACGGCTATACCGAATGCAACCCGCCCGTGCTGGTGGGTGACGAGGCGATGTACGGCACCGACAAGCTGCCGAAGTTCGCCGAGGACAGTTTCCGTACCACCGATGATCGCTGGCTGGTCCCGACCTCCGAAGTCCCGCTGACCTATTCGGTCGCAGGCGACATCCTTCCAGATCTCGCGCAGCCGATCCGCCTGACCGCGCATACGCTGTGCTTCCGCTCCGAAGCGGGATCGGCGGGCCGCGACACGCGCGGCTTCATTCGCCAGCACCAGTTCGAAAAGGTCGAGATGGTCAGCATCTGCCTCCCCGAGGACAGCGATGCGGAGCATGAGCGCATGACCAAATGCGCCGAGGGCATCCTCGAGGCGCTGGACCTGCCCTATCGCCGGATGCTGCTGTGTACGGGCGACATGGGCTTCGGCGCGCGCAAGACCTACGACCTCGAAGTCTGGCTGCCCGGGCAGGGTGCCTATCGCGAGATTTCCTCCTGCTCGAACACGGGCGATTTCCAGGCGCGCCGGATGAATGCGCGCTATCGCCCCGAAGGCGAGAAGAAGACCGCTTTCGTCCATACGCTCAACGGCTCGGGCCTCGCGGTCGGCCGGACGCTGGTCGCGGTGATGGAAAACTACCAGCAGGCCGATGGCAGCGTCGCCGTGCCCGAAGCGCTGGCCCCCTATATGGGCGGTGTCACCAAACTGGAGCCTGCAGCCTGATGCGTATCCTTCTGACCAATGACGACGGCATCCACGCCCCGGGCCTCGCCGTGCTCGAGAAAATCGCGCGGCAGTTCTCCGACGATATCTGGATCTGCGCGCCCGACGAGGAACAGTCGGGCATGGGCCATGCGCTCACCCTCACCCGGCCCGTGCGCCTGCGCAAACATGGCGAACGCCGCTTCTCGGTGACCGGCACGCCGACCGATGCAGTAACCATGGGCCTGCGCAAGGTAATCGAGGCGCAGCCCGACGTGATCCTGTCCGGCGTCAATCGCGGCGCGAACCTGGCCGACGACATTACCTATTCGGGCACGGTCTCGGCGGCGATCGAGGGCGCGCTGGCGGGGGTGCGCTCGATCGCGATGAGCCAGGTCTATACCAAGGAAACCCGCAACAGCGATTCCGCCTTCGCCGCTGCGACCGAATGGGGCGCCAAGGTGCTGGGCCCGCTGCTCGACACGCCGCTGCCCAAGCGTACGCTGGTCAATGTGAACTTCCCCCCGATCGCGCCCGATGCGGTCAAGGGTATTCGCGCGGTGCGGCAGGGGTTCCACGACTATTCGCGCGGCACGGTCGTCGAAGGCCGCGACCCGCGCGGCTTCCAGTACTACTGGTTCGGGCTCGAGGCGATCGAACATACGCTCGACCATGGCACCGATCTCGAAGCGATCGACGATGGCTATATTGCAGTGACCCCGCTCCAGCTCGACCTGACCCACCATTCGTCGCTGGGCGCGCTGGCAGCCCGGTACGAGAGCTGAGTGCACGCTATGCTATTGACCCTGCGGATTTCCGCGCGCACCTAGGCCGGGCATGAGGAGCGACAAACAGGTCGACCGGATCGCCGCAAGCACGCGGGTGCGGACTTATCGGGGGCCCCGTTTCCAGCCCCTTCGCCGTGCAGTGAAACTGCCCGTATGGGGCGATCTCGGCATCCGGCTGGGCGCGGCGCTGTTCCTCATCTTCATCGTGATCATGGTCCATTGGTGGGACCGCGAAGGGCTGGTCGACAATCTCGACGGCGAGGTCAGCTTCCTCGACGTGGTCTATTTCACCATGATCTCGATCACCACCACGGGGTTCGGCGACATCGCCCCGATTTCGGATCGCGCACGGCTGGTCGAAGCAGTGATCGTGACACCGATCCGGTTTGCGGTGTTCTTCATTTTCGTCGGCACGGCCTATAACTTCATCATCAAACGCAGCTGGGAGAAATGGCGGATGGCCCGCATCCAGGAACAGCTATCGGATCACATCGTGGTCCTCGGCTACGGCATCTCCGGCTCGGAAGCGGTCGGCGAGCTGATCGAACGCGGCACTGACCCGAGCTGCATCGTGGTCATCGACCCCAGCGAGGACCGGTTGCACGAGGCCGAAGCGCTCGGCTGCAACATCATGGCCGCGGACGCCACCCGCGACCAGACGCTGAAGGCGGTTCGCATCGCCAAGGCGCAGAACGTGCTGGTGTCCGCAGGACGCGACGATACCACGATCCTGATCACGCTGACCGTGCGCGCGCTCGCACCGCATGTTCCGATCAGCGCGGTGGTCCGCGCCGACGACAACGAATCGCTCGCGCGGCAGGCGGGCGCGAACAATGTCATCAACCCGGTCCGCTTTACCGGGCTGCTGCTTGCCGGCAGCGCCAAGGGCGAACATATCGCCGACTACCTCGCCGATCTTGCCAGTGTGTCGGGGCGTGTCCAGCTGGTCGAGCGCGAGGTCACCGCGGCCGAGTGCGGCAAGGCGATCGGCGAGCTGAACACGGGCGGGCGCGGCCTGCGCGTCTATCGCGACGGCAAGGCGCTGGGCTTCTGGGAAGCCGAATGCCAAAAACTGCAGACCGGCGACATCGTGGTAGAAATCGTGCCGACCACCAATGGCGAAACCAAGGGCGATGGCCACGACCGGGACGACCAGGGCGACGACTGAGCCCTAGCGGAAGAGCAGGAACACCCCGCCCATCGCGGCCATGCCGACGATGAAATGGCCCGCGTCGATCAGGAAATGGCGCAGCGTCTTGCGCAAGTAGAGGTAATTTATCCCCAGCGCCGGGGCCATGACCGTGGCGCCGAAGCCGATCGCCATCATCATCACGGCCCGGTCGCTTGCGCCGCTGCGCGCGATCCCGTGCCACAGCGTCAATGCTATCACCAGTTCGGCAAGGAAGGTCAGCCCGAAGATCAGCGGGAGATTGCCGCTGCGGATCTTTTCGTCGCTGAGGCTGGCAGCCTTTTGCCAGGCCTTGGCGAACAGCACCCCGTACCAGAGCGCGCCGACCGCGAAGAATGCGAGCGCCCCAAGCAGAACCGCCAACCAGTTGATTTCGCCCATGTCCCGTATCCCTCGCGCCTTTCGATGCGCAGGAAGCTAGCGTAAATCGGCTTACGCGTGTAGGGGCGCGCGCAATCATGAGCACGACCACCACCGCAATCCCCGACCAGAAGAAGGTCGGCATGGTATCCCTCGGCTGTCCCAAGGCACTGGTCGACAGCGAGCGCATCCTCACGCGGTTGCGCGCCGACGGCTATGCGATGAGCGCCGATTATGCCGGGGCCGACGTGGTGCTGGTCAACACCTGCGGCTTCCTCGATTCCGCCAAGGAAGAGAGCCTGCAGGCGATCGGCGAGGCGATCGCGGAGAACGGCCGCGTCATCGTGACCGGCTGCATGGGCGAAGAAGCCGACGCGATCCGAGCCGCGCATCCGCAGGTACTGGCAGTGACCGGCGCGCATCAGTACGAACAGGTCGTCGATGCAGTGCATACGCACGCCCCGCCCAGTCAGGGGCCCTATGTCGACCTGATCCCGCAGCCCGACATCAAGCTGACCCCGCGCCACTACAGCTATCTGAAGATTTCGGAGGGCTGCAACCATTCCTGCGCCTTCTGCATCATTCCTGACCTGCGCGGGAAGCTGGCCAGCCGGCGGATCGACGCAGTGCTGCGCGAAGCCGAGAAACTCGTTGCCGCGGGCACGAAGGAACTGCTGGTCATCAGCCAGGACACCAGCGCCTACGGTGTCGATACGCGGCACGAGGAACGGCTGTGGAAGGGCCACCCCGTCCGCGCGCATATGACCGACCTCGCGCGCGAACTGGGCCAGCTCGACATCGGCGGCGGCACCCCGCCCTGGGTGCGGCTGCACTATGTCTATCCCTATCCGCATGTCGACGCGGTCATCCCGTTGATGGCAGAAGGCCTGCTGACGCCCTATCTCGACATTCCCTTCCAGCACGCGAGCCCCAAGGTGCTGCGCGCTATGCGGCGCCCCGCAAACGAAGCCAAGGTGCTCGAACGGCTGAAGGGCTGGCGCGAGATCTGTCCCGAGATCGCGATCCGCTCCAGCTTCGTGGTCGGCTTCCCCGGCGAGACCGAGGACGATTTCAAATATCTGCTCGACTGGCTCGAAGAGGCGCAGCTCGACCGGGTTGGCGCGTTCCGCTTCGAACCGGTCGATGGCGCGCGGGCCAACACCCTGCCCAACCCGGTGCCCGAGGCCGTCAAGGAAGAGCGTTACGCAAGGGTGATGGAAGTTACCGAGCGGATCAGCGCTGCCAAGCTGGCCGCCAAGGTCGGGACGCGCATTCCCGTGATTATCGACGAAGTCGGCGAACCCGATGAGGATGGCGATATCGGGGCAACCGGCCGCAGCCAGGCGGACGCCCCCGAGATCGATGGCGCGGTCTATTTGCGCAACGTCCCGCAGAGCCTCGCGGCGGGCGATATTGCAACTGTCTCAATTGAGGACAGTGACGCGCACGACCTGTTCGGCGCGGTAGCCTGATAACGCGGCGGCGCCGCTAGACGCGCGTGCTTCTGCGCGGCGGCAAGCGCGGAAACCTTTCGGATTAAACGATAAGTTCTGCGCGCGCGGGCTGACGGCGGCTTATTGCCCCGCAAAGCGTTAACGGCGCTCGTTCGAGTTTCATTTACTTTCGCAACCGGCTGGCAAGCTGGCTTGCCGTGGTTTCGCGGCTGCGGCATCAAATCTTTCTTAAACCTAAGAGCGGCATAAGGGCGCTCAATGGGTGAAACACGCATCTCAAGACTGGCAGCGCCAGTGCTCGTCCGCGGACGATCGCTTTTCAGCGGTCGCCTGTTCGAGCGCTTGCGTCACGTCCTGTGGGCGGCGCTGATCAGTCTGGCGCTCTACGCTGTGTTTCTGCTCCAACCAATCGACCAGTTTTTATGGCTTTTCCAATCTCGCGTAGCGGACCGGAACCCAACTGGCGACGTTGTCTTCGTTTCTTCGAATGAAGCCCTGAACGATACCGACAACCCGCAGACGCGTTTTCAGGTCGCAGCAGCTTTGGACGAACTCGATCGCCAGGGCGTGGGGAAAGTCTTTCTCGACATTCCATTCTCCACTTCAGAAAACGCGGCCGCCGACGCTCGCTTGGCTCGAGCGATTGCAGATTTGGGTCCTCGGATATCCCTCGTCGATCGGATACTAGAGGGCCCGACCGGCGAGAGAATTCGTCGTACTACTTCACCGACAATCGCTGGCCCCGCGACCCGAGTAGTCTCTGACCAAACCGATCGCGACTGGTACGGTTTCGCATGGCGACTGCATTATGCGTATCAAAACGACGGGCGGGTAACACGATCCCTTGGGGCCGCTATCGCAGGGGTGGAAGGCAACCCGAATGAAACATTCTCGGTGGACTACGGGTTCGCCGTCGATCGCATCCCCACGCTTCAACTCGATGAGCTGTCGGGTAACGCTAGAAGCCTGTCAGAGCTCGCCGCAGAAGTTACTGGAAAAACTGTCGTAATCGGACACTCAGGCTTGGTGGCTGGTAGCCAGCAGCCAATGCCCCGCAAGATGGATGCGGCCGTCAGTTACGTTGACATATACGCGGGCGAATCGCTTAAGGCAGGACATACCGGAAGCTTGAGAGGGCCTATCGTACTCTCTTTCTTCGCGGCACTTCTATTGATTTCAATAGTCTTTAGCCGAGCTCGGAGACAGCGCTGGGTCGCCTATTCCGCGACCGTGCTCGTTGCCCCGGCGCTTTTGTACGCGGCAGCGAAGATCGGCATTCGTCTCGAGCTTTCGTACGCGCTGACTTTTCTGGCGATCTATGCAGCTTTGCGCTCGAGAATGCGATGGAAACGTCGGGTCGAAATGGTCAATCAGGAAACCGGGCTGGCGAAGCTGCGCGCTTTGGAAGCCCGGCTCATTCGTGACTCGGTGACCAATGGCCACATCGTCATCGCCAAGATTCAGAACTACGAGCGCGTGCTTAAGACACTGAGGGCCGATGACAAGGGCAGCTACGTGCTCAAACTCGTCGATCGGCTGCGCGCTGCCGATAGCAATTTGGTCGTTTACAGCGACGGCCACCATCTCGGCTGGCATGTCGCAAACGACGACACCGATGCAGTGGTCGAGCACCTCGAAGGGCTTCGCGCCATATTTGCCGCCCCGATCCAGGTAGGTGGATTTTCGGTCGATGTCGGCATCACATTCGGCATCGCCGGTGTCGAAGGCGACCCTTCTGCCCGATTGGCGGCTGCGGTTGCTGCAGCAGAGGAAACCTCCGAAGCGCACAATCCGATTGCGATTGCCGAAACCGGTTCGCAAACCGACCTGCTGTGGGACATTTCGCTGCGGGCGCGCATCGACGATGCGATGGAAGCAGGCGAGATTTACTGCGTCTATCAGCCCAAGATCGACCTTCAGTCAAACGCAGTCGTCGGGGTGGAGGCACTGGTCCGCTGGCACGATCCGGCACGCGGCTTTATCTCGCCAATGCATTTCATTCAGCAGTGCGAAAAAGCCGGACGGATGGAACATCTCACGCGCTACGTGCTGCAGAGCGCATGTTCCGCCGGACAACTCCTGCATTTCCGCGGGCATATGATTTCCATGTCGGTCAATATTTCGGCCACCCTGCTCAGCGACATGCGAGTGGTCGGCCTCGTGCGAAATGTGCTGCAGGCCACCCGTTTCGATCCCTGTTTTCTGACATTGGAAATTACCGAGACCGCGCGCATTTCGGACCATGAAGTAGCTGCGACCATTCTCAACGAATTACGCTCTATCGGCGTGCGCATCTCGATGGATGACTTTGGCGTTGGAGCCGCGAATTACGAAGCCTTTTACGAGCTGCCGTTCGACGAGATCAAGATCGACCGCATGTTCGTCGCGAATATTGCGAAGGATCCCAAGGCCCGCGCTATCGTGGCCAGTATCGCTGCCATGGGGCGCGGAGCCCGAATCACTGTCGTCGCCGAAGGGCTCGAGAACCCGCAGGATATCCCAATGCTGCAGGAAGCCGGTTGCCAACAGGTTCAGGGGTTCGCGTTCTCGCGCCCCCTCTCATTATCCAATTTGCTTGAATATCAGGAGCTTGCCCCCGAGCAAACGTTATCAAACATAGTTTAGACTTTACAAACATACATGGTTAATGGCACTTAACTCTTGAGCAATCAGGAGTTGTGATCATGTGGAATATCTGGGAATGGCTGTTCGACGGTTGATCGAACACGACTAGAATTACGAAGGGCCCCTTTCCGGGGCCCTTTTTCGTGGTCGCGCCGCAGCGGCTTGCTCGTGGAAACGAAGCTCCCGGCAGCTCGTTGATTGATAATGCCGCCAATCCGCCCCTGTGCTTCGCTGTTCTGCCCTGGTGGAAACACTCGTACGATCTTTACTCCGAAGAATAGGAATGCAGCCGACTGGCATGCCGGCTCCTGCACTGATAACCGCTGCAGCAATGGATATCGCTGCATGATCCCCCGGTCCTTCGCATGAACCTGCCTGCAGATCGCTTGCTGCTGTTCGGCGCCACCGGGGACCTCGCCCAGCGCATGCTGCCCCCTCGCTCTGTGCGCTCGACGCCGACGGCTTGCTCGACAACGATCTCAAGATCGTCGCCACGGCACGTTCCGAAATGTCGACACGCGACTATCGCGACTTTGCGCGCGCCGCGCTGGAGAAATACCTTCCCGATCACCGCCGCGGCGGGGTTGCCGAATTCCTCAACCGGCTGAGCTATGTCCCCGTCGATGCCACCACGCGCGAGGGATACGATGCCTTGGCGACCGAAGTCGGCGCATATGACAAGGGGCTGGCCATCTTCCTTTCGACCGCGCCCAGCCTGTTCGAACCCACGATCGAGGGTCTCGTCCACGCCGGCCTGACGCAGGGCAATGTTCGCATCGGGCTCGAAAAGCCGCTGGGAACCGACCTCGCCTCGAGCGAGGAGATCAACGACGCCGTCGCCAAGGCGTTCAGCGAAGACCGCATTTTCCGTATCGACCATTACCTTGGCAAGGAAACGGTCCAGAACCTGCTCGCCCTGCGCTTTGCCAACATGCTGTTCGAGCCGGTCTGGAATGCGACATATATCGACCATGTGCAGATCACCGTTGCCGAGACGGTCGGCCTCGAATCGCGGGTGGCCTATTACGACGACAGCGGCGCGCTGCGGGACATGGTGCAGAACCACATGCTGCAACTGCTGGCGCTTGTCGCGATGGAACCGCCGACCAGCTTCGATGCAACAGCGGTCCGCGACGAGAAGGTAAAGGTGCTGCGCGCGCTGCGCCCGATCGCGCGGGAGGAGACCGTTACCGGGCAATACCGCGCCGGTGCCGTCGAAGGCACCGCCGTGCCCGGCTATGACGAGGAACTTGGGAAGGACAGCGATACCGAGACCTTTGTGGCCTTGAAGGCGCATGTCGACAACTGGCGCTGGAAGGGCGTTCCCTTCTACCTGCGGACGGGCAAACGGCTGCCCGAGCGCGTGACCGAAATCGTCGTCCAGTTCCGCTGCGTTCCGCATTCCATATTCGAAGGACGCGGCGCCAGCACCAAGCCCAATCGGCTGGTGATCGGGATCCAGCCCGAAGAGAATGTCCAGCTGTCGATGATGGCCAAGGTCCCCGGGCTGGACCGCGACGGTATCCGGCTGCGGCAGATCCCTCTCGATATCGCCATGCCCGACGCGTTTTCGGGTACGGTCCGCAGGATCGCCTACGAACGGTTGCTGCTCGACCTGATCGAGGGCGACCAGACGCTGTTCGTGCGCCGCGACGAGGTCGAAGCGCAATGGGAATGGATCGACGCCATTCGCACCCTGTGGGAGCGCGAGGACATCAAGCCGAAAGCCTATGGTGCGGGCAGCTGGGGTCCCAGCGCCGCCATCGCCCTTGCCGAACGCGACGGAGTAAGCTGGCATGACGAATAAGCCGCTCAACGACACGATCCACCGCGTGACCCAGCGCGTCATCGCCAATTCACGCGACAGCCGCGCCGCCTATCTCGACCTGATGGACCGCGAGAGCGAGCGGCAGGTCGATCGGACGTCGCTGTCCTGCTCCAACCTCGCCCACGCATTTGCCGGGGCCGAGGAAGACCAGGCGGCCATCATGGCAGCCAAGGGCCCGAACCTGGGTATTGTCACCGCCTACAACGACATGCTGTCGGCGCATCAGCCCTATCACCGCTATCCCGAACGCATGAAGATCTGGGCGCGCGAAGTCGGCGCCACTGCGCAGGTCGCCGGCGGCACGCCGGCCATGTGCGACGGTGTGACGCAGGGCGAAGCGGGCATGGAACTGTCGCTGTTCAGCCGCGACACGATTGCCCTGTCGACCACTGTCGCGCTCAGCCATGCGATGTACGATGGGGTCGCGCTGCTCGGCATCTGCGACAAGATCGTCCCCGGCCTGCTGATGGGCGCGCTGCGCTTTGGCCATCTGCCTGCCATTTTCGTGCCCTCGGGCCCGATGGGGACGGGTATCTCGAACAAGGAAAAGCAGCGCGTGCGCCAGCTTTATGCCGAGGGCAAGGCGACGCGCGAGGAATTGCTTGCCAGCGAAATGGGCAGCTACCATTCGCCCGGCACGTGCACTTTCTACGGCACTGCCAATTCCAACCAGATGATGATGGAGATGATGGGTCTCCATGTCCCCGGAGCGGCGTTCATCCAGCCGGGGGCGAAACTGCGGCAGCAACTCAGCCGCGCTGCCACGCATCGGCTGGCCGCCATCGGCCAGGCGGGCGATGATTTTCGTCCGCTGAGCCGCGTGGTCGACGAAAAGGCAATCGTGAATGCGGCGGTCGGCTTGCTGGCCACGGGCGGGTCGACCAATCACGCGATCCACATCCCGGCCATGGCGCGGGCGGCGGGCATCCGTTTCGACTGGACCGACCTGTCGGAACTATCGTCTGCAGTCCCGCTGGTTGCGCGCGTCTATCCCAACGGCGCGGGCGATGTGAACCACTTCCACGAAGCCGGGGGAATGGGTTTCGTCGTCGGCACGCTGCTCGAGGAAGGACTGGCGCATGCCGATATCCTCACCGTGTGGGATGGCGGATTCGAAAGCTACAGCCGCGAACCGGGCGTCGATGGCGACGGCGACACGCTGGTCTGGCGCGACCCCGGGCCGTCCGGCGACAGCGACATGCTTCGCCCGGCCTCGGCACCGTTCCAGGCCGACGGCGGGATGCGGCTGGTCGAAGGCACGTTGGGCCGCGCCTGTTTCAAATCCTCGGCCGTCGAACGCGAACGGTGGACCATCGAGGCGCCGTGCCGCGTGTTCGACACCCAGCGCGCCGTCAATGAGGCCTTCACGAGAGGTGAACTCGATCGCGACGTGATCGTCGTGGTCCGCTTCCAGGGGCCGCGCGCCAATGGCATGCCCGAGCTGCACAAGCTGACCCCCGCGCTCGGCGTGTTGCAGGATCGCGGCTACCGCGTCGCCCTGGTCACCGATGGCCGCATGTCGGGGGCATCGGGCAAGGTGCCGGCGGCCATCCATTGCACTCCGGAAGCGCTTGGCGGCGGGCCGCTCGCCAAATTGCGGGACGAAGATGTCATCCGCATTTCCGCCGCCACCGGCGAGCTGTCCACCACCGCCGATCTCTCCAGCCGCGAGCCTGCCGAGGCGCCGCCGCCCGAGACCGGCATGGGCCGCGAATTGTTCGCCATGTTCCGTGCCGGCGCCGACGGCGCCGAACAGGGCGCTTCGGCCATGCTGGCGATGGCGGGCCTGTGAGCACCGACCTCGTCACTGTCGATATCGGCGGAACGCATGCGCGCTTCGCTATCGCCACGATCGGTGAAGATGGCGCGATCACGCTGGGCGAACCCGAGACGCTGCACACCGAAGACCATGCCAGCTTCCAGACCGCCTGGGAGGACTTCCGCAAGCGCATGGGCGGGACGCTGCCGCCGCGCATCGCCATGGCGATTGCCGGACCGGTCGGCGACGATGTCATTCGGTTCACCAACAATCCATGGATCATCCGCCCGGCGCTGGTCCGCCAGAAACTGGGCGTGGACGATTACTGCATCGTCAACGATTTCGAAGCGGTGGCCCACGCAGTCGCGCGCGCGCCCGAGGACCAGTTCCTCCACCTCGCGGGCCCCGACCAGCCATTGACGGACGACGGCACGATCAGCGTAATGGGCCCGGGTACCGGGCTCGGCGTCGCGCATCTCTGGCGGTCATCTGGCGAATACCGCGTCCAGGCGACCGAGGGCGGCCATATCGATTTCGCCCCGCTCGACACTATCGAGGACGCGATCCTCGCGCGGCTGCGCAAACGCCATCGGCGGGTGTCGGTCGAACGCGTCGTTTCTGGTCCGGCCATTGTCGACATCTACGAAACGCTTGCGGCGATGGAAAATCGCAAGACGCGCGAAGAGGACGACATTGCGATCTGGACCCGCGCCCTGGAGGATGGCGAAGGCCTGGCCGCCGCGGCGCTCGACCGGTTCTGCCTGTCGCTGGGTAGCGTGGCCGGCGATATCGCGCTGGCGCAGGGCGGTTTCGGGGGCGTCGTGATCGCCGGCGGTCTTGGGTATCGCCTGCGCGACCATCTGCCCAAATCCGGCTTCGCCCAGCGGTTTCGCGCCAAGGGCCGCTTCGGCGAACTCATGGCGACCATTCCCGTAAAATTGATCACCCACCCCCAGCCCGGCCTGTTTGGCGCGGCAGCTGCCTTTGCCAGGAACCTGCGATGACCATTGCCGATATCATGCAGACTGCACCGGTCATTCCGGTGATCGTCGTGGACGAAATCGAGCAGGCGCGACCGCTTGCGCGCGCGCTTGTCGCGGGCGGGCTGCGCGTGCTCGAAGTCACGCTGCGCACCCCGGCAGCGCTCGGCGCTATCAGCGCCATGCGCGAAGTCGACGGCGCGATCGTGGGCGCCGGTACGGTGACCAACCAGCAGGAGCTGGCCGACGCGATCGCGGCAGGGAGCGAATTCATCGTATCGCCCGGACTGACCGAACCGCTGGGCAAGGCCGCGATTCGCGAAGACATTCCCTTCCTGCCCGGCGTAGCGACTGCAGGCGACGTCATGCGCGGGCTCGATTTCGGCCTGACCCACTTCAAGTTCTTTCCCGCGATGGCCGCTGGCGGCCTGCCCGCGCTCAAGGCGCTGGCAGCTCCCTTCGGCCAGTGCCGCTTCTGCCCGACCGGAGGGATCACACTCGCCAATGCGCCCGAATGGCTGGCGTTCGATCCGGTGCTGTGTGTCGGGGGCAGCTGGGTCGCCCGCGCGGGGCCGGTGGACGAAACCAATGTATCCCACCTCGCCCGCGAAGCTGCCGACCTCTCGCGTTAAGGGTTCGGTGCCGAGTGTGCGAAAACGGCACGCGGCGGCAGGCATAGGTGGAAAATTCACCTCTTTATGCGCATAAGGTGCGCATGGATGTCATTCTGAAATGGATCGGCGGGGGCACAGTTGCGGCTGCGCTGGTGCTTTCCGGTATCGCCATCGGCGGCAGCGCGACCGCGGAGCGCGAGGTCGTGACGACCGAACGGGATGCGCCGCAGCCTGTCGCCAAGCCGCTTGCCCCGCATGGCGCGATTGCAGCCAAGGCTGTCGCCGATGCGAAACGCCTCTACACCGTGCGCCGGGTGCTGCCGATCGACGGTCCGATCCGCTATGGCGAGTGGCACTGGGACGACGAAGGCGTGCCCGAAGGCCCGCTGCTGGTGACGGTCGACCTGCAGGCGCGGGTCATTTCGATCTTCCGTGGCGGCTACGAAATCGGTGCCGCCGCCGTGCTGCTGGGTACCGATGAGCATCCCACGCCCACCGGTGTCTTCCCGATCCTGTGGAAGCAGCGCCACAACGTGTCGGAGAAATACGGCAACGCACCGATGCCGTGGAGCATGTTCCTGACGAGCGACGGCGTGGCTATCCACGGCGGCAGCGAAGTCGAAAACGGATACGCCAGCCACGGATGCATCGGCGTGCCCGATCCCATCGCCGAGCGGCTTTTCGCGATTGCGAAAGAGGGCGACAAGATCGTGATCACCGACGGCGCACGGCTGGGCCTGGGCGACGCCATCATCTGATCGCGCTACCCGCCGCGACGCGGCGGCTCGGGGGTACAGACGTACCGGTCCGAGCGTCGTTCGATCAGCACGCCGCCGATGTTGCCGCGCGTACCCATCGTTTTGAGGAACGCCTGCGCCTCCCCCGTGGAAACCGTCCCGCCCAGGGTCCGCACTGCCCTTGCGATCAGCCTCGCGGCAAGATCGGGCTGTGAGGGGACGGGAATTTCGACCTTCTGCCCGCTTTCGACAGCCGCGGCATTCCAGAGTTCTTCGGCCAGTGACTCCAGGGTCTGCTCCGCTTCGGACAGGTGTGCGGCGCTGCGGGCAAATGCCTTGCGGTCGATCCAGTCCACTCCGGCGATCTGTTGCCTGATCCGCACCCGGTCGTATCGGTCGTCGCGATTGCTCGGGTCCTGAACCACGGGCAGGCTTAGACAGCCCACGACGGTTTGCAGCTCACCCTTCGTGAAGCCCAGCAGGGGGCGCAAGACGGGGACGGGACAGCCCTCGATTTCCGCTCGCGCGCGAATGCCCGCGAGCCCGGCCAGCCCGCTCCCCCGGTTGAGCCGCATCAACAGCGTTTCGACCTGGTCGTCCGCATGATGCGCGGTCGCGATGGCAGCAAGGCCGCATTGGCCTGCCCAGCGGCCCAGCGCTGCGTAACGCGCCGCGCGCGCGCGGTCCTGGCGATTGCCTTCTGCCACGGTGATTCGCAGCGTCGTACACGGGATCGACCGCTCTGCGCATACGCGCTCGACCAGCGCGCACTCCTCGGCAGCCTCTTTCCGCAGGCCGTGATCCACGGTCGCGACCTCGACCGCCCCATCGAAGCTCGCGGCTGCAAGACCCAGCAAGGCCATGCTGTCGGGACCACCGGACACCGCCAGCCCCAGTTTGCCTTCCGGGCGAATGGCGGCAAGATCGGCCCTGAAGCGTGCTAGCAGCGGCGGGTCGATCGCCGGGTCAATCGCAGGTCACCTTGGCGCGATTGGCTTCATACTGACCCTGCAGCCGTCCGGCGGCCAGTGCGGGATAGGTTTCGGAAAATTCGGCCAGCGCGATGCAGGCGCGGCGGGTGTCGTCGAGCGCGATCATCGCCTTGGCCAGATACAGCAGGCTGTCACCGGCGCGGGCGCCCGTCTTGTCTTCCTGATAGTTCTTGAGGAACCAGGGCGCGGCTTCCTTGGCCTTGCCGTCGTCCAGATAGGCGCGCCCGAGCAGGTTGCGGCCATAGGTCGTGCGCCAGTGATCCGGGTGCTGTTCGACGAACATGGTCAGCTGCTGCTGCGCTTCGGGGAAAAAGCCGGCATCCCACAGACGGAAACCGTAGGAGTATTCGTCGTCTGCCGGATCCTCGGTCTGCGGCTTGGCAATCGCCTGCACTGCGGCCAGCCGTTCCGCGCTGGGGCCCGACGCCTGTGTCGCCGCGACCGTTCGCGCGGCGCCAGCGCTGCCCGTCGTCGCGGCCATGCCACCGGCCGGTGCGCTCGCCGTGGTACGGGTACCCGAGGCTTCCAGAGCGTCGATGCGTTCGGTCAACTGACGCAGCGCATTGGCGTTTTCCTCGTTCTGCGCGGTCTGCCGCTGGAGCTGCGCTTCAAGCGCGTCGAGCCGGGCGAGGATATCGGTCACTGCAGTGGTCGATGCCCCGGTGGTGCTTGGGCGGGTCGCCGGCTGGGCGCTGATCTCGGGCTCGAAGAAACGGCCGTCGCCGCCCGGGAATACCGTGCGCTGTAGGGCGCGCACTTCGGCTTCCAGCCGGCGCAGGCGCGCTTCGTCGTTGCCGTCCTGCGGCAAGGCGGGTGTGGCCGTGGCAAGCAGGGCGAAACCGGCCCCGAAGAACGACAGGTTACGGGCGAGCGATGCGAAAGTCATCGAGGGCTCCTGGTGGAAAATCGGTAGCGGAAGAAAACTGCCCTAGCGCCGCGTCGCTGTCGAGGGCGCGAGGCGCGCTTATCCCCTTAACAAAGCAGGGTCCGTTAACCCTCGCCAGCCGCGGCTGCGGCGGGCTGCGCGGGTGCAGCACCGTCTTGGCCACGTGCCAGCAACGCTTTGGCGGTGATCGGTGCGTCCTTGATCACTTCGTCCTCTTCGGAAAGCTTGGGCACCGACCGGCCGCCGACCGTGATCGCCAGGGCATAGGGACGCCCCGTCCACACTTGCGGCCCTTCGGCATCGCTGGGCACCGTGAAGCTGTCGCCGGCATCCATCTGCGCTTCGTAGAGACGTTCTCCGTTGGCATCGTAGAACTTGACCCAGGTCCCGTCCATTTCGCTGGTGAAGACGACCGGCCCCGATGCAGCGGGCGCTGCCGCCTGGCGCGGCGCAGCATCATTCTCTTGTGCGGCGGATGCTGTGCGGTCTTCGGGCGCCTCGAGGGGTGCCGGGCCGAGGCCCGGAGCGAAATAACTGCTGTAGAAGGCGTATATCCCGCCAATCAGCAGGATCCCCGCGAACAGCGCGAACCACGCCAGCCCGCGGCCCGGCACCCGTGCCGGATCGCCCGGCTCGAACTTGTCTGGCGAAGCGGTGCGTTCTTCGTCTTCGGCGAGTTCCATGCGCGCCTGATCGACGATCTCGCGTTCGTCGAGCCCGACGAGCCGCGCATAGGTGCGCGAAAAACCCACGGCGTAGGTGCGCGCGGGCAAGTCCGACAGCGCACCATTTTCGATGGTGAGCAGGTGGCGCTGCGGAATCCGGGTCTCCGCGGCCACCTGTGTCAGATCGAGCCCCCGCTCTTCGCGCGCGGCCTTGAGCCGTGCGCCGACACCGGTGTGCGTAACCACTTTCTCTTCAAGGTATTCTTCGTCGCTCATGCGATCCCCGATAATGCGAACCTGCGGTTTACCCGCATGTTGTCTTGACGCAGGCAAAGCGAAGCGCGGGCAGCCCTGTCAAGCACGCATCATAGCACAGATGCGCACGACCGACGAAAAGAGCCGCTTTCGCGGTGAAATCATTCAACCTCGATATCCCGTTCACCGGCCCATTGCTGCAAGGCGCCGCGCATATCCGGCGGCGGGGCGGCAAGCCAGCGGCTCATCTGCGCAGTAAGCTCGCCCAGATCGACCTTGCGCACCAGTTCCTTGATCGGACCGACCGCGGCCGGAGTGATCGAAAGCCGGCGATAGCCGATACCCAGCAGCGCCAGCGCTTCGAGCCGACGTCCGCCCATCTCGCCGCACACGCCAAGCTGGACATCGTGGCCGACGAAGGATCGCGACACCCGGGCAAGAAAGCGCAGGATCGCCGGACTCAGCCAGTCGTAACGCTCCGCCAGCTTGGGATTGGCGCGATCCGCCGCAAAGAGGAACTGGGTCAGGTCGTTGGTGCCCACCGACACGAAGGACAGCTTCGGCAGCAGCACGTCGAGCATATCGGCGAGCGCCGGCACCTCGAGCATGCAGCCATAGCGAATCGTTTCGGGGACCTGCCTGCGCCTGTCGCGCTGGAACGCGAGCTGGTCTTCGAACACTTTCTTGCCCGCATCGAATTCCCACGGTTCGCTGACCATCGGGAACATCACCGACAGCGACCGCCCCGCCGCAGCTTCGAGCAGCGCGCGGGCCTGAGCCTTGAGCAGGCCCTCGCGCTCGAGCGACAGGCGCAGCGCGCGCCAGCCCATCGCGGGGTTCTCGTCGCGTTCGGCCACCGCCGTGTCGAGATAGGGGACCGCCTTATCGCCGCCGATATCAACGGTGCGGAAGATCACCGGCTTGTCTCCCGCCGCGTCGAGCACGTCGCGGTAGAGCCGCATCTGGCGGTCGCGCTGCGGCAGCGTGGAGGACACCAGGAACTGGAACTCGGTCCGGAACAGGCCGACCCCGTCGGCCCCGCTCATCGCGAGCGCGCTCATGTCGTCGCGCAGCCCCGCATTCATCATCACCGTGATCCGGGTTCCATCGCGCGTGAAGGGTTCGACATCGCGCAGTTCGGCATAGGCGGCCTGCTTCTCGCGCGAGCGGGCGAAGCGCGTTTCGAACGCCTCGAGCACCTGCTGGTTTGGCCTGAGCGTGACCGTGCCGTGATCGGCATCGAGGATCACCTCGTCGCCTTCGGCCACGCGGGTGCGCAGTCCCGATACGCGGCCGAGCACGGGCACCCCCATCGCACGCGCCACGATCACGACATGCGCGGTGAGCGAACCTTCCTCCAGCACCACGCCCTTGAGCCGGCGCCGGTCATATTCGAGCAGTTCCGCCGGCCCCAGATTGCGTGCGAACAGCACCGTGTCGCGCCGCAGACCCTGCGTCGCCGCCGTGCCCAGCTGTCCCGAGACGATCCGCAGCAACCGGTTCGACAGATCCTCGAGATCGTGCATGCGATCGGCCAGCAGCGGATCGTCGATCTCGCGCATGCGCATCCGCGTACGCTGCTGTACCCGTTCGATCGCCGCCTCGGCTGTCAGCCCGCTGTCGATCGCCTCGTTGATGCGCCGGCTCCAACCCTCGTCATAGGCGAACATCTTGTAGGTCTCGAGCACCTCGACATGTTCGCCGCCCTTGCCGAATTCGGGCTCGCGCGCCAGCGCATCGATCTGGTCGCGCATCTTGTCGAAGGCGCGGTACACACGCTGGCGTTCCGCCTCGACATCCTCCGCCACGACCTGGTCGATCTCGATCCGCGGCTGGTGAAAAACCGCCTGCCCCGCCGCGAGTCCTTTGACCAGCGGCAGTCCTTCGAGGATGTCGTTTTCGACATGCGATATCTCGAGGTCGATCACGCTTTCGCCGTCGACCAGTTCCTTGTGTGCGATCAGTTCCGACAGCACCATTGCGGTGGTCTGCAGAGCTTCGATCTCGACATCTTCATAGCGCCGCGGATCGACATGCTGGACGCACAGGACACCGACCGCCCGTTCGCGGTAGACGATCGGGACACCCGCGAAGGAGTGGAACTGTTCCTCGCCCGTTTCGGGGCGGTAGGCGAAATCGGGATGCGCCTTGGCCTCGGCCAGATTGAGCGTCTCGATATTGTTCGCGATCGTGCCGGTGAGCCCCTCGCCCACGGCCAGCCGCGTCACATGCACTGCTTCGGGATTGAGTCCCTGCGTCGCATAAAGCTCCAGCGCACCTTCGCGCAGCAGGTAGATCGAGCAGACCTCGCTCGACAGGCTTTCGGCGATGATCTCGACCACCCGGTCGAGCTTGTACTGCGCATGCGTGCGCCCGGCCATCACCTCGTGCAGGCGGGTAAGGATCTGGCGGGCGGAGGCTGCAGCTGTCATGGCTGCAGCCTATAGCAAATTGATGGGAGGGCGGAAGCGGGATGCCAATCCCCGCTTCCCGAAAGATCCGATCAGCTCGACGCGATCTCTTCCTTGATCCGCAGCTTCTGCTTCTTGATCTGGCGGATCATCGCAATGTCAGGCGCAGGCCGGATTTCTTCTTCGTGCAGGCGAGCCTCGAGCCCGGCGTGCTTGGCTTTGAGCGCGTCGACATGGGATGAGTGCATCGAATTGTCTCCTAGACGGTTGTGCGACCTCTGGAGCGACTCGTGCGCTTGCGCGGCACGCGCCGCAGGGGAGTATCAAACCACAGGATTGCCGATTTACAAAACGCAGAGTTGGGGCCATGCGGCGAAACGGTCGCGAAGGGCGATCATCCGGGAAAGGTTCGCGTGAACGAACAGGAACTGCGCAAACGGCTGGCCCTGCTCCGCAGCGAGCACCGCGATCTCGACGTCGCGATTGCGGCGCTGATCCAGACCGGCGCGCAGAGCGGCTTCGTCGACCAGCTGCAAATGGCCCGCCTTAAAAAGCGCAAACTGGCTCTGAGGGACCGCATCGCGGCGATCGAGGACGTGCTGATCCCCGATATAATCGCCTGATCACAACGACTTCGCCGCAAGGCGTCCCATCGCAGGACTGCCATGGTAAACGCAGTGGCGAGCCCCCCGGCCGGGGCGTAGAGTGCATCCATGCCCACACGCGACATCAACTGCGAAATTATCGAAGAACTGTATTCGCAAGCGCTCGTGCTTGCCGATGACGCGCGCACCGTGTTCGATCTGCGGCGGACCGACACCGCGGTCCAGCCCGACGATCTGACGCGCGTCGCGCTGTCGATCGAGGGCCTGCGCACGACCACGCGGTTGATGCATGTGCTTGCCTGGCTGCTCAACCAGCGGGCCTATCGCTCGGGCGAACTGTCTGCAGGCCAGCTGGCCCGCAGCGGGCGGCTGCCCGACGAGCCCCAAGCAGATGCGGACAATCTCGCGCTGCTAGAGCCCGCCACGCGGGCGCTGATCGAAGAGGGCGAGGCGCTGCATGCACGCGTTGCCCGACTCGACCGCGAATGGCGCGCAAACGCCGGCGAGCCGCCGGTGGAAGAACTGCGCGGCCGCATCACCGCGGCCTTCGCGCGCGGCTGATCAGGCCGCGGCCAGCGCCTTGGAATAGCGCCCCAGCCGCGCTTCGCGCACATCCTTCGCCATTTTGGCAGCAAAGCACCGCGTGCCGCCGCGCATCGCCGGCGCCGCGTCATCGAGCGTGGCGAACAATCCGCAGCCGACCGCTGCAAGGATCGCCGCGCCAAGCGCCGTGGTCTCGACGAAATCGGGCCGTTCGACGGGCAGGTCGAGGATATTCGCCAGGTCCTGTGCCATCCAGTCGTTAACGCTCATGCCGCCATCGATGTTGAGCCGGCACCAGGGCGCCCCATCGGCCGCAAAGGCGCTTGCCAGATCATGCGTCTGGTGCGCCATCGCCTCGAGCGCCGCGCGCGCGATCTGCGCCCTCCCGCTGGCGAAGCTGAGCCCCGAAATCACGCCGCGCGCATCGGGCTTCCAGTGCGGAGCGCCCAGCCCGGCCAGAGCGGGCACGATCACTACCTCGCCGCTATCCTCGATCGAACGGGCCAGCTCCTCTGTTTCCGCAGCGCTGCCGATCAGCCCGAGCTGGTCGCGCAGGTACTGGACCAAACTGCCCGCGACGAAACACGACCCCTCGATCGCATAGGTCCTTATGCCATTCTGCTGGTAGAGCACGGTACCCAGCAGGCGGTGGTCCGACCGCGGAATCGCCTGCCCCATATTGGTCAGTACGAAAGCGCCGGTGCCGTAGGTAGCCTTGGTTTCGCCGAAACCGAGGCAGCCTTGCCCGATCGTGGCCGCTTGCTGATCGCCCGCCAGGCCGCAGATGGGTATCGCCCTGCCGAGCCATTCGGGCTCGCTCGTCGCCAATGATCCGTGCGTATCGACGACCTCGGGCAGCGCTGCACGCGGCACGCCGAACAGTTCACACAAATCCTCGTCGAACTGCGCCCCGTCGAGCGCCAGCAACTGCGTCCGGCTGGCATTGCTCGCATCGCTCAGATGCGCGCCGCCCGACAGTTTGTAGACCAGCCAGCTTTCCACCGTGCCGAAGGCGAGCGCCCCGTTCTGCGCCGCGGCCTGGACGGTTTCGTCATGGTCGAGCATCCAGCGCATCTTGGTGCCCGAAAAATAGGGGTCGAGCAGCAGGCCGGTGCGCTGCTGCACGGCAGCTTCATGGCCATAGTCTTTCATGTCGGCGCAGAACTGCGCGGTCCGGCGGTCCTGCCACACGATGGCGCGGGCCAGTGGCTCGCCCGTATGGCGGTCCCACGCGACGACCGTTTCGCGCTGGTTGGTGATTCCGATCGCTGCGATCGCACCGGCCGCCTCGCCAGTGACTTGCCGCGCGCAGGCAAGCGTCTTGGTCCATATCTCGGACGCATCGTGTTCGACCCATGCGGGGCGCGGATAATGCTGGGTCAGTTCCTCCTGGGCGACCGCTTCCATCGTCCCGTCGGGTGCGAAAATCATCGCGCGGGTGGAGGTGGTCCCCGCGTCGAGGACGAGAATGCGATCGGCCATGCTCTCTCCCTTGCGAATGGCGGGTGGTGACATGGCGCAAGCAAACCCCCATATGCAAGGCCATGGCAGGACCTCCTCCCAAACCATGGCCCACCGGGCAGGCGATGCAGCTCGAACCGCTGGTGCGCCGCGTGCTCGCCCCCAACCCCTCGCCCTACACCTACACCGGGACGCAGTCCTACATCGTCGGTATCGGCGATGGCTGCGCGGTGATCGATCCCGGCCCGGACGAGAAGGACCACCTGCTCGCGCTCGATGCCGCGATCGGCGAGGAACACGTCTGCGCGATCATGTGCACGCATACCCACCGCGACCATTCGCCCGCAGCGAAGACGCTCGCCGCGCGCACGGGCGCGCCGATCGTCGGCTGCGCCCCGCTGGTGCTCGACGATAGCGGCCCGCGCGCCGATGCCTCGTTCGACCGCACCTATGAACCCGACAGGGTCATGGAAGATGGCGAACAGATGACCGGCCCCGGCTGGACGCTGACCGCGGTCGCCACGCCCGGACACGTGTCGAACCACCTCTGCTTCGCGCTAGAGGAAAGCGGCGCGCTGTTCACCGGCGACCATATCATGGGCTGGTCGACCAGCGTCGTGATCCCGCCCGATGGCGACATGGGCGATTACATGAAGAGCCTCGACAAGCTCTACGCGCGCGAGGACCGGGTGTTCTACCCCGCGCATGGCGAGGCGGTCGAAAAGCCGCGCCAGCTGGTGCGTGGGATGATTGGCCACCGCCGCCAGCGCGAGAACCAGATCGTCCGGCTGCTGGGCGAGGGGCCGCATGAAGCGAGCGACTTCGTGCCCAAGATGTACAAGGGGCTCGACCCCAAGCTGCACAAGGCCGCCGAGATGTCGGTAACCGCGCATCTGATCGATCTGGAACAGCGCGGCCTCGTCGCCCGTTCGGGCAATACATGGCAGACGATCTGAAACGAAGCGAGCGCACGGTCGCACCTGAAGTCCAGCAGGACCGCCCGCTGGCGCGTGTCCAGGCGGTGCCGTGGCTGATCGTCATCGTTCTGCTCGCGGCAGTTGCCTGGCTCGGCTGGCGCGCGTTTTTCTTCCAAGAAGAAGGCGACCCGGTGGGCAGCGCGATGCTGGCGTTCGAGAAGCAGAATTCGCTGACCGTCTTTTCCAGCCGCTTCGAGGTCGTTGCCGAGAGCGTCGATCGGCGCGGCGTGCTCAACATCGACCTACTCGAAAGCCGGCAGGCGGCGATCATTCCCGCGACGGTCGAATACCGTCTCGACCTGTCGAGCATGGACCGCGACCGGTTCGCGTGGGACGCGGGAAGCGAGACTCTTTCGGTGGTGCTGCCGGCGCTGCGCATCTCGCGGCCCAATCTCGACGAAGCGGCGCAGACAACCTTCACCGAAGGCACCTATGTCACTCGTGATGCCAGCACAGACCTCGCGCGCAACAATTCGCAGCAAGCGGAGCGTAAGGCTGCCGCCTTCGCCAAGAACCCCGAAGTCCTCGCGCTGGCACGGCAGGCGGCAAAGGATGCGGTACGGCAGAACCTCGCCATTCCGTTACAGATTGCCGGCTATGGCGATGTGACGGTCGCAGTGCGGTTCGACGGGGAAGCCCCTCCCGGAAATTGACGCTCCCCGAACCGCCGGGTAGCTTCCTCCAAAAATAGCCAGGTCGCGTTTTTGGAGGAGATACGGGATCATGGCGACCATTCACCCGCCGCATGTCGCAGCGCCGCGCGAACAGACGCGGTTTTTCTTTGTCATGGCTTTGGTCATGACGCTGGTGATCGTGGGCGGCTTCACCCTCCAGCTGGCGATGGGCCGGTCCAGTTTCGCAGTCCCTGCCGCCTATCACCTGCATGCCGCGGTCTTCATGGGCTGGATCGGGATCTATCTGATGCAGCACGTCACCGCGCTGCGCGGGCAATGGGCATTGCATGCCGGTTTTGGCCGGATCGCCTATCTCTGGATCCCGCTGATGCTGGTCTTCGGCAGCGTGCTGATGGTGGTGGTCGCGCGGCGCACCGGCGGGCCGTTCTTTTTCCACGTAAGCGAGTTCCTATGGAGCAACATGATGCTGCTGTGGTGCTTCGGCGGCCTCGCCTTCTGGGCGCTGCGCCGGCGGCGCTACACCGGTTGGCACAGGCGATTGATGCTGTGCGCCATGGCGATCCTGACTGGACCCGGTCTCGGCCGGATCCTGCCCCTGCCGCTGATGATCCCGCATGCATGGACGATCACCACGCTGGCTACGATGGTGTTTCCCGTAATCGGCATGATCGCCGACAAGCGCGCGACGGGACGCGTGCACCCTGCCTATCTGTGGGGCCTCGGCATCTACGCCGTCGTGTTCGTCCTGTCGCTGGTGCTGGCCCGTTCGGAGACGGGGATGGCGATTACCCGCAGCGTGATCGCGGACACGCCGGGCGAACTGCGTCCGATGGAGGCGTTTCTGCCACCCGGCTTCACAATGTAGGAACGCCCTCGCCTTCCGGGCCGTTCGGTCTATAAACGCCCCAAACGTAGCAGACGGGACCCCACATGACCGCACAGACCGACCTGCCGACCGGCCAGGACCTGCTCGCCGAGATCAATCGCCTCCGCAAGGAGAAGAACGCGATCATTCTCGCGCATTACTACCAGACTGCCGATATCCAGGACCTTGCCGATTTCGTTGGCGACAGTCTGGAACTGAGCAAGAAGGCCGCCGAAACCGATGCCGATGTCATCGTCTTCTGCGGCGTGAAGTTCATGGCCGATACGGCCAAGATCCTCAGCCCCGAAAAGATCGTGGTGCTGCCCGACATGGACGCGGGCTGCAGCCTCGAGGACAGCTGCCCGCCGGACAAGTTCAGGGCGTTCCGCGAAGCGCATCCCGACCATATCGCGCTGACCTACATCAATTGCTCGACCGAGGTGAAGGCGCTCAGCGACGTGATCGTCACCAGCTCCAGCGCGGAAACGATCATCAGCCAGATCCCCGAGGACCAGAAGATCATCTTCGGCCCCGACCGGCATCTGGGCGGCTATATGAGCCGCAAGTTCAACCGCGAGATGCTGCTGTGGCCGGGCGTGTGCATCGTGCACGAGGCGTTCAGCGAGACCGAGCTTCTGAAGCTCAAGGCGCAGCATCCCGACGCCCCGGTCGCCGCGCACCCCGAATGCCCGCCGACCATCGTCGATCATGCCGATTATGTCGGTTCGACCAGCGGCATATTGCAGTTCGCGGAGACCTTCGAAGGCGACACGCTGATCGTGGCGACCGAGCCTCACATCATGCACCAGATGGAAAAGGCGCTGCCCAACAAGACCTTCATCGGCGCGCCCGGTGCGGACGGCAACTGCAGCTGCAACATCTGTCCGTACATGGCGCTCAACACGATGGAAAAGCTCTACGCCTGCCTGCGTGATCTCGAACCGCGGATCGAGATCGAGGAAGGGTTGCGCCTCAAGGCCAAGCAGAGCCTCGACCGCATGCTCGAAATGGCCAGCGGCACGATCGGCCAAGGCGATCTGGGCAAGGTCTGAACACACCACAGGGAGAGAATTGATGGTCGCACGCCTGGCGCTGGCCGCCGCGCTCGTTTTCGCCGCCGCTCCGATTGCGGCGCAGGAGAGCGGTGCGGAGGATCCGTATATCTGGCTCGAGGAAATCCAGGGCGAGCGCGCGCTGGCCAAGGTTGACCAGTGGAATGCCGATACCGAGGCGGTGCTGACCGCGCAGGCGGAATATCCCCTGGCAAAGGCCTGGGCCAGGCAGATCCTCGACGATACGCGGCAGATCGCCATGCCCGATGCGATCATGGGCGATCAGGTCACGAACCTGTGGCGCGATGCGGACAATCCGCGCGGGCTGTGGCGCACCGCGACGCTCGACAGCTATCTGGCGGGCTCACCCGAATGGCGCACACTCATCGATGTCGACCAGTTGGGTGAGGACGAGGGCCAGAGCTGGGTCTGGCACGGCGCCAATTGCCTTGCGCCCGAATACACCCGCTGCCTTGTCTCGCTCAGCCCGGGCGGCACCGATGCCGACGTGGTCCGCGAGTTCGACATCGCGACCGGCGCTTTTGTCGAAGGCGGGTTCACGCTTCCCGAAGCCAAGTCCAATGTCGCCTGGTATGACGAGAACAAGCTGTTCGTCGGCACCGACGAAGGCGCCGGAACGTTGACCGATTCGGGCTATCCGCGCCTTGTGAAGCTATGGGAGCGCGGAACCGATTTTGCGCAAGCCCGGCTGATTGCCGAGGGCGAACAGACCGATATCAGCATGAGCGGCTTCTCGGTGCTCGATGGTGAAACGCGGTGGCGGTTCGTCCGCCGGGGCCCCGATTTCTGGACGGGCGAATACAGCCTCGTCGCCGAAGACGGATCGCTGATCGCCCTGCCGCTGCCTCGGGACGCGGGCTTCGAGGCCGTGCTCGACGGCCATGTGATTGCCAAGATGAACTCGCCGCAGGTATCGAGCGCCGGGTGGAGCGCGCCGATGGGCGCGTTGGTCGCCTGGTCGCTTGCGGATATCGCAGCCGGCCGCAGCGTTGCGCCGACCGTGATTTTCAGACCGAGCGAAACGCAGGCGGTCGAAGATGTCGCGGCCTCGGAAACCAAGCTGTGGGTCAAGGTGCTGGACGATGTGTCCGGCAAACTGATTGAGCTGACGCCGGGCGCCGAGGGCTGGGCCCAGCGTACCATGGACATGCCTGCCAACAGCACGATCCAGATCGCCGAGACCAGCGGCAAGGGCGACACCGCCTTCGTCACGGTCGAGAGCATGCTGACCCCGCCCACGCTCTATGCCGTGCCGAGCAAGGGCGAGCCCGTCGCGATCGCCAGCGAGCCGGCACAGTTCGATGCGAGCAAGTTCAGCGTCGAGCAGAAGTTCGCCACGTCGAAAGACGGTACCAAGGTGCCCTACTACCTCGTCCGTCCCGCAGGCGCCGAAGGGCCGCTGCCCACGCTGATCCACGCCTATGGCGGCTTCCGCGCGGCGCAGACGCCCAAATACCTTACCGCCGAACCCTATCGCAGCGGTCCGCTGGGTCTGTTCTGGGTCGAAAGCGGGAATGCTTATGTCCTCGCCAATATCCGCGGCGGCGGCGAATACGGGCCGCGCTGGCACGAAGACGCGCTGCGCGAGAAGCGCCAGAACAGCTTCGACGATTTCCATGCGGTGGCCGACGATCTCGTCGCCAACCGGTTGGCCAGTCCGGGCCGCATCGCCGCTTCGGGCCGCTCGAACGGCGGCGTGCTGGTCGGCGCGGTCGCGAACCAGCGCCCCGATCTCTACGGCGCGATCATCAGCGGCAGCCCGCTGATCGACATGAAGCGCTACAACAAGCTGCTCGCGGGCGCATCGTGGATGGCCGAATACGGCAATCCCGACGTACCATCGGACTGGGCCTTCATGCGCGAATGGTCGCCCTACCAGAACATGCGCGATACGCCGGACGTCCCCGCTGCGTTCTACTATCTTTCGACGCTCGACGACCGCGTGCACCCCGGCCATGCGCGCAAGGCGGCGGCCAAGCACGAAGCCTGGGGCCAGACCTTCTATTATCACGAGTACCGCGAGGGCGGCCATTCGGTCGGATCGGACCATGAAGAAGACGCGAAGCGCGCCGCATTGCTGCTCGCCTATCTCAATCGCGAGATCGGGACGGGCGCGCAGTAAGGCACGCATTCCGGGCTGGCGCGTTACTGTCCCTGTCCTTTAGTATAGGGGCGTCGGCTATGAGAAGGAACGGCATTTGGCCGCCAAGGGCCCGCTTCGCGGCATCTCGCAATATGTGATCCACCGGCTGGTGGCCAATTACTGGTCGCTGCCGCTGATCGCCGTGTTCGCAGCCCCGCTGCTGGGTGCGGCGGTCCTGTGGGCGGACCGCGCCTTTGCCGGGGGTTGGCTGTTCGAGCGCGGAGTCACCCTGCTCGTCGCCGGCGATGCGGCGCAGGACCTCGCCATTGCTATTGTCGGGGTGAACGCGGCGCTGCTTACGCTCTACTGGTCGGTCACACTGATCGTGTTGACGCTGGCCACGGCCAATCTGGGCGTACGGCTGGTCGATCGCTGGCTCGACAAGGTGCTTACCCGCGTCTCGGTTGCCGGGCTGACCTTCTGCCTCGTCTTCTCGATCGTGGTGCTGTCGCGGATCGATCCCGAAGCAAGCCTTGCCGAATTGCCGCATTTCGCGCTGGCGGTGCTGTTCGCGCTCGAACTGGTCAACATCGCCATGCTGGGCGTGGCAATCCACGATCTGGGGCGTACGATGTTCGTCGACCGCTCGATCGCGCATCTTGGTACCGAAGCGTCGAGCATTGCCATCCCGGTCGTGGCGGCAGAACCTTTCGCGGGCGAATGGCGTTTCGCCCTGCCCGCCCCGCGCGAAGGCTATGTCGAGGGAATGGACCTCGAGCGGTTGCGCAAGCGCCTGGCCACGCACGAAGGGCAGGTCCGCTTCTGCGCGGCCCCGGGCCAGCATGTCCTGAAGGGCGAACCGCTGGTCCAGTTCGAATACGAACCCCGCAAGACCAAACCCGTCCTGCGCACCGTGGCAATCGGCGATTTTCGTTCCAGCGTTCAGTCGACGGTCTATCAGGTCCGGCTGCTGGTCGAAGTGGCCAGCCGCGCCCTCTCGCCCGGAATCAACGATTTCTACACCGCGCTGGCCTGCGCGGACCAGCTCGCCGCCGCGATGGCGGGCCATGCGCAAACCTGGGTCGATGATGGGCTGGTCGCAGTGTACGAACACGATTCCCGGTTCGAACTGCCGGGGCAGGATTTCCGCGGGCTGTTCGAAGGCCCCCTCAAGGCGTTTCGCCAGGCCGCCGCCGATTATCCTTCGGTCTCGATACGGATCATCGAAAATCTCGCGCGGTTGAGAACGCTGCTGGCCGGACAGGACTGCCCGGGCGCGCTGCTGCAGTTCTTCCAGACATGCGCAGCGGAAATGCATGCCCATGCCCGCGCCAATGCCGAACACGATTCCGACCGGGCGGACATCGATCGTGCTTTCGACAAGTGCCTGCTTGCGGTAGCCGGCGAAGCATGATCGCACGGCTGCGCAAATTCTGGCACGACATCAATGCCAGCTACTGGTTCCTGCCGGCGCTCTTTTCGATCGTCTGCGTGGCACTGGCGCTTGGTACGATCTGGCTCGACCGCAGCGGATGGGCCGATTTCCTCAACGACGTGGATTGGCTCGAACCGGCGCGCCCCGACGGGGCCAGCAACATCCTGACGGTCATCGCCGGGTCAATGATCGGGGTCGCATCGACCGTGTTCTCGATCACCATCGCCGCAGTCGCCTATGCCAGCGGCAATTACGGCCCGCGCCTGCTGACCAATTTCATGGAAGACCGCGGCAACCAGTTCAGCCTGGCGACCTTCATCGGCACATTTGTCTACGCCATCACCGTGCTGCGCAGCGTGCGGGCGGAAGACGAGGTGGCGACCAATCTGGAAGACGCCGCCGCAACCGCGCTGCCGGGCTTCGTCCCGCAGCTGTCGCTGCTGGTCGCCTTCGGCCTGATGGCGCTTTCGGTCGCGGTACTCGTCTATTTCCTCAACCACATTCCTGCCTCGATCCGCATCAACACGGTCCTGAAGGACATCGGCGCGCGCCTGCTGACCGATATCGAGGCGCGGTTTCCCGATCCCAACACCGGCCAGCGCGCCGGGACGGCGCCCGACGGCAGCCCGATAACCGCGCGCGAAACGGGATACGTACAAGCGATTTCCTTCTCGCGGCTCGAACGGATCGCGCAACGCGAGAACGGCAAGCTCAAGCTGGCCGTCCGCACGGGGGACTTCGTCCACCCCAAGGTCGTGATCGCCTATTGGGCGGACATGGATGTGGTCGAGGATTGCCCCGACGCGGATGTCCGCGAATGCTTCACGCTGGGCAGCATGCGTACGCCGAGCCAGGACATGCAGTTCCTGATCGACGAATTGGTGGAAATCGGCTTGCGCGCGCTCTCGCCCGGGATCAACGATCCCTTCACTGCCGTTACCGCGGTCCACTGGCTCGGCGCGGCGACGGCCGAACTGGGACGGCGGGACCTCACGCGCAGCTATGCCAGCAATGGCGAAGAGCCGCGCGTGGTCCTGCTCGAGGACGATTTCGAACATTTCGTCAGCCGCGGTTTCGGCGCGATGCGCGGCGGGCTGGCCAACAACCGGATCGCCGCCCAGGTCGCGTTCGAGGCGATGGTCGATGCGGCGTCCACGCTCGATGACGAAACGCGGCGCGAAACCCTCGCCCGCGAAGGCAACCTGCTGATGCTGCAGGCGCGCGAGCATCTGGTCGGCCCCGAGCTCGACATGGTGGAGGCACGCTATCAGCGCTTCCTCCAGGATATCGAGCGCTAGCGCATGCGCGGCTTGCGCTTCACCCTCGCCAGCACCAGCGCCGTACCGACAAGCACCATGCCGACCACATCGAGCGGCACCAGCGTTTCGCCGAAAACGAGCCAGCCGACGAGGGCAGCCAGCGCGGGCTGGGTCAGCAAGGCCATGCCGATGATCAGCGGCGGAAAATGACCCAGCGCGAAGACCAGCAGGCCCTGCCCGACGATCTGGCTGCTCAGCGCTAGGATCAGCACGGGGCCCCAACCCGCCGTGCCCGGCCACACCGGCTCACCTGCCACGAGCGCAATTCCGAGCAGTATCGGTGCCGCGGCGAGGCTGACCAAGAGCAGGACCGTCCACTGCCCCAGCTGCGCCCGCGCGCGCTGGGCCGGGAGCAGGTAGAAAGCGTAGAACACGCCCGCAAGCAGGCAGAACAAATCGCCCGCGAAGCTGGTCGGCGAGATCTCGAGGCTGCGGCCCAACAGTATGCCGGCCCCAGCCAATGCGGCAAACACACCGATGCCTTCCTGGCCCGTCGGCGCCCGCCGCGCCGCGATCAGGCCCCAGATCATCAGGATCACGCTGCCCGAATTGCCGAACAGCGTCGCGTTGGCGAGCCGGGTCTGCTCGATCCCGACATGCCAGCTGGCAAGATCGACTGCGAAGAACGCGCCTGCCAGCAGGCAGAGCAGCGCCAGGCCGCGATCGAGCGCCAGCGGTGAACGCCCCCGCCACGCCAGCAGGGCGAGCAGCGGGATCGGCAGCAGCAGGCGCCAGAATCCGGCCGACACCGGCCCGGTGTCGGCCAGCCGCACGAGCCAGGGCCCCAGCGCCAGCGCGACATTGCCGGCGATCAGCGCCGCGAAGTGCCATGCGCTCGCCTGATAGCCATTCTTGTCGCGGGGAGCGGTTGCGCTGGTCATTGGCCGCCCCTAGCTCTTTGATCCAAACGCGTCAGCAAGAAGGATTGCCCTGCATGCACGAAAGCCTATTCCAGCCGCTCACCATGGGTGCCCTCGAAACCCCGAACCGGATTTTCATGGCACCGCTCACGCGGGGGCGTTCGACCCAGCCGGGATCGGTGCCCAACGAGATGATGGCGACATATTACCGGCAGCGGGCAAGTGCCGGGCTGATCATCTCCGAAGCCACGGGGATCAGCGTCGAAGGACTGGGCTGGCCCGCCGCCCCCGGTATCTGGAGCGATGAACAGGTCGAGGGCTGGAAGCAGGTGACCCAGGCGGTCCACGATGAAGGCGGGCTGATCGTGCTGCAGATGTGGCACATGGGCCGGCTGGTGCATCCCGATTTCCTCGGCGGCAATCCGCCGGTTTCCGCCAGCGCGACGACCGCGCCGGGCCACGCGCACACATTCGAAGGCCGCAAGGACTATGAACAGGCAAGAGCGGCCACCGTCGAGGACATCGCGCGCATCGTCGAGGATTACCGCAAGGCGGCCGAGAATGCGAAGAAGGCCGGCTTCGACGGGGTCCAGCTTCACGCCGCCAATGGCTATCTGATCGACCAGTTCCTGCGCGACAGCACCAATCTGCGCGAAGACGAATATGGCGGCAGCGCCGAAAACCGCACCCGGATCCTGCGCGAAGTGCTGACCGCGCTGATCGATGTGTGGGGCAAGGACCGGGTCGGCGTCCGGCTGTCGCCCAATGGCGAAACGCAGGGCTGCGACGATAGCGATCCGGCAACCACCTTCGGCGCGGCCGCCAAGGTCGTCGAGGAACTCGGCGTGGCCTTTCTCGAACTGCGCGAGCCCGGACCCGACGGCACTTTCGGCAGCACCGACGTGCCCAAGCAGAGCCCGCTGATCCGCAAGATCTACTCGGGCACCCTCGTTCTCAACAGCGACTATTCGGCCGCAGAGGCGGTGGCCGACATCGATGCGGGCCGCGCCGATGCGATCAGCTGGGGCCGCGATTTCATTGCCAATCCCGACCTGCCCGAGCGCTTCAAGCTGGGGGCGGACATCGCCCCCAATGTGGATGTCCCGCGCAGCTGGTATGGTAAGGGTCCACACGGATACATCGATTACCCTAAACTAACCGATGAGGATCAAGCTGCAGTGGGCTGATTTGCCCTTGGCGATAGTCTGGAGGTTCAATGCGATCGTGGATCCTGATCCCGGCAGAGAATGACAAGGCTATCGCTGCGGCCGCCGGATCGGGTGCGGGTGCCATCGTCATCGACCTCGCCCGTCCGCTGGCGCCCGGCTTGCAGGCTGCGGCCCGGATGGCGGCGAGCGCATGGCTGCGCGCGCATCGCGAACAGGTGGTCGCCGAACGCCGGTTTGAACGGTGGGCGCGCATTCCGGGGCTCGATACGGCGGATTGGCGCGAGGCGCTCGGCGCCGCGATGGAAGGGTCCCCGCATGGCATCGTGCTCGCCAATTGCCGCGGTGCCGAGGACATCCGCCAGCTGGCCTCGGTGCTCTACGAAATGGAAGACCGGCTGGGGCTGGCCGCCAACATCACGCGGATAATCCCCCAGCTCGGATCGCGTCCGGTCGATGCGCTGGCGATCGGCCGTCTGGCGGACGATCTGCACCCGCGCGTGTCCGGGCTGACATGGGATGCGATCGGCCTCGCCCGGGCGATCGGCGCGCGGCGCCTGCGCGGCCCCGGCGGACGCTGGAGCGACCCGCTGGCCCATGTCCGGGCGCAGGTGGTCCTGATCGCGCATGCCCGCGGCATCGATGCGATCGAACATCCCTTCCGCGACGCGCAGGACGCCGATACCGGCCGCCGGGTGGCGGAAACAGCGCGGGCCGACGGCTTCACCGGCATGGTCGCGGTCCATCCCGCGCAGGTTCCCTGGATCAATTCCGCCTTCGCTCCGCTGGAAAGCGAGCTATCCGAAGCCTTCAGGATCGTTGCCGCCTTCCGCGCCGATCCCGATGCGCCGTTCCTGGTGGTGGGAGACCGCCGGGTCGAACGGTCCGAGTTGCAACGCGCGAGGCGGTTGCTCGGCGAAGACTAGCCCTCGGGGCTATCCTGCCCTGCATCGTCGGGCTGCGCCGGCACATCGTCCGCATTGTCATTCCGTTCGGCCACGGCAGGCGCGCTCGGAGCTTGATCCGCCGCGCCCGCGGCCTGCGAAGCGGCAGGCGCATCGGCCACCGGAGGCGATTGCGAACGCAGCCGGTCGAGCGGGATCATGTCGTCGCTGATCGTCCCGCCGAGCACCTCGCCCTTGGCGGCGCGGTCGGCCTCGTCGGCGTTTTCCTCGAGCGGGGCCTCGTCCTGACAGGCCGACAGGGCGAGCGGGCCAGCGACGAGCAGGACCATCGAACGAAATCTCATGGCAGCGCGGAGCCCTTCCCTTCGAGCGCTTCGAGGAAATCACCGAAGCGCCGGTGCAATGCCTCATCGAATGCCGCAGGCGCAAGCGCGATTCCCAAACGCTCGAGACTGGTTACGCCGAAATCCTCGATGCCGCAGGGCACGATGCCGCCGAAATGGGCAAGATCGGGGGCCAGGTTTACCGAGAAGCCGTGCATCGTCACCCAGCGCCGCACGCGCACGCCGATGGCTCCGATCTTCGCCTCGCGCCCATCGATATCGCGCGTCCAGATGCCGATCCGGCCTTCGCTGCGCCAGCTGTCGACGCCGATGTCCGCCAGCGTGGCGATCACCCAGCCTTCGAGCGAATGGACGAAACAGCGCACGTCGCGGCCGCGTTGTTTCAGGTCGAGCATGACATATCCGATACGCTGGCCCGGACCGTGATAGGTGTACCGTCCCCCGCGCCCCGCCTCGACGACATCGAACCGCGGATCGAGCAGTTCGGCGCCATCGGCACTGGTCCCGGCCGTATAGACCGGGGGATGTTCGAGCAGCCAGACCAGTTCGCCCGCTACGCCTTCGGCGACCGCATGATTGCGCGCAGTCATGCTGTCGAGCGCGGCGCGGTAGTCGATCCGGCCCGGCTCGGCGCGCCATTCGACGGTTTCGGGTGAAGCAGTGGACATAGGCGATTGCGTGGCGACTGGCGGAACGCTTATCAAGGGGCAAACGGGAGTAGCGCTGCATGAAATTCAACCTCGATACCGCCTGGAAGGACGCCTCGCGATTGCTGTCGCGCAACCTGGGGCTGCTGGCGGTCGTCGCCGGGGTCTTCTTCTTCCTGCCCTATGCCGGTGTCGCCATGGCCCTGCCCGAGATGGGCGATCTGCAGGCCGCGCAGGCCAGCGGCAATTTCGACCTGATGGCAGCAGCCGCAAGCGATCTGTACGCCAGCTATTGGTGGCTGTTCCTGATCCTCGCGATCATCCAGGGGATCGGCCTGCTGGCCATGCTCGCGCTGGTCCGGCAGCGCGCCAATCCCACGGTGGGCGAGGCGCTGGCCGCAGGCGGGCGGTCAGTGCTCAGCTATATTGCCGCGCAACTGCTGCAGGTGGCGCTGATCGTCTTCGTCGCCGTCCTGCTGACCGCGATCGGCGCATTGACCGGGTTGCAGGCGCTCGCGGTGCTTGGCGGTATCGTCGCCTTCGTCGTCACTTGCTATATCGTGGTCAAGCTGTCGCTGGTCGCGCCGGTCATCGCGATCGAGGGGGAACGCAATCCGGTCCGGGCGCTCAGGCGGTCCTGGACGCTTACCCGCGGGCAAAGCTTCCGCCTGTTCCTGTTCTACCTGCTGCTGCTGGTCGCCTTCATGGTTCTGTCTGTGGTCATCACGCTGGTGCTGGGCCTGCCCTTCGCGCTGGCCGGGGAACAGGCCGCGCTGCTCGGCGAAGGCGTGCTTTCGGGGCTGGTAAATGCCGTGATGGTGGTGGTGGCAGTCTGCGTGCTGGCCGCGGTGCACACGCAGCTGGCCCGGCTGGGCCATGAACGGACGCCGTCAGCCGACGGCTAGTCGGCGCGGTCTTTCCAGCCCCAGAACAGCTGGCACGGCAGGACATTCCAGAATTCGAACCCGCGATCGATCCGGCGGAAATGCTTGGCCATGAAATCGCGTGCCTTGGCCGAGAACTGATAGACGAGGAACGCCCCGCCCGGGCGGATCACGTCATGGGTGGCCTTGGCGATTGCAGGTCCGACGCCATCGGGCAGGGTCGAGAACGGCAGGCCGGAAAGGACATAGTCGGCGCCGTCATGGCCGTGCGCCCTGACGATTTCGACCACGTCGGCCGCCGAGCCGTGCACCGCGTGGAAACGGCTGTCGCGGAAGTGCTTGCGCAGATAGTCGATGTACAGCGGGTTGGTGTCGATCACGATCAGCGTGCCATCGCGCCGCAAGCGGTCGAGCACGGGTTGGCAGAAGGTGCCCACTCCCGGGCCGTATTCGACAAACACCTCGCAGCGGTCCCAGTCGACCGGCGCCAGCATCTTGCGGATGGTGAAGCGCGAAGAGGGAATGATCGACCCGACCATCCGCGGTTCTTCGATGAACCCGCGAAAGAACACGCCCCACTGGCCGAAAGCCCGCGCGAGCCGTTTGCGCATGTTCGGCCGCGCGATCACGCCAGCGCCCTGATGTCCGGTCAAAATTGCCAACCCTATGACAGTTCGATGAAGCCGCCGGTTTGCCAGTCCCGCTAGTCCATTGCAAGGATGCGGGCGCGCGCCTACCGCTGTACCGATGGCCGATATCGATCCCGCCCGCCCCCTGACGGAGCCGCCTGCCGAACGCGCGCGCGCCATCCCGCGGGGACGTATGGCGTTGCTGTTCGCCGTGATGCTGACCACCGCTGCTGGCAATACGGCGATGCAGTCGGTGATGCCTTCGATCGGCACATCGCTGGGCGTGGACGACGTTTGGATCAGCCTGGCCTACAGCTGGTCGGCGCTGCTGTGGGTGGTGTGCGCACCGTTCTGGGCGCGGAAATCGGACCAGCGCGGACGCAAGGCGATGATGGCGCTCGGGATGCTCGGTTTCATCGCCAGCTTCGTCCTGTGCGGATTGATCCTGTGGCTGGGCCTGGCGGGCATCTTCCCCGCGCTCTGGTGCCTCCTGCTGTTTGCTGCGGCGCGCAGCCTCTATGGCGGTTTCGGCAGCGCCGCCCCGCCGGCAGTGCAGGCCTATGTCGCCAGCCGGACGCCGCGCGCCGAACGCACGCAGGCGCTGTCGCTGATTGCGTCGAGTTTCGGGCTGGGCACGGTCATCGGCCCTGCCCTTGCCCCATTGATGGTCCTGCCCGTGGTCGGGCTGGCCGGGCCGTTCCTGGTGTTTGCGCTGATCGGCGCGATCACACTGGTCGCCGTGCGGTGGCGGCTGCCCAATGACGAGCCGCAATTCCCGGCGCGCGGCACCGCCTACGAATCGCCCCATTCGGGCAGTCCGCCCAACGAGGTCGGCAAGGACGAGAGCGACGAAGACGATGCGGTCGGGGCCGAGCCGGGCAAGCTGCGCTGGTTCGAACCGCGGCTGCGGCCGTGGGTCGTATCGGGCCTTCTCGGCGGCCATGCCCAGGCAATGGTACTCGGGATCGCGGGCTTTCTCGTGCTCGACCGCCTGGGCCTGCGCGGCGACCCCGCTGCGGGGGCGGGCCCCGTGGGGCTGGTGCTGATGGCCGGTGCCATTGCCACGCTGCTGGCGCAATGGGGCCTGATCCCGCGTCTTGACCTCGGCCCGCGCGCCGCATCGTTATGGGGCATTGCCATCGCTGCGGTGGGGACTGTGGTGCTCGGCCTCGGACAGACGATCCACACCATCGCGCTGGGCTATTCGATCGCCTCGCTCGGCTTCGGGCTGTTCCGTCCGGGGAACACCTCGGGCACTTCGTTGGCCGTCAGCCGCGCCGAACAGGGGCAGGCTGGCGGGGTGACCGCTTCCGTTGCGGGGGCGAGCTTCATCTATGCCCCCGCGCTCGGCGTGTGGCTGTACAACCATTCGGATTGGCTGGGCTTCGGTTTGATCGTCAGCCTGTGCGCCATCGTTTTCGCCTATGGCTGGCTGGCCCTGCAGCCGGACGCCGCGCTCACCAGCGAACGCCGCTAGAGGATTTCCAGCACCCGGTCCTGCGGCCGGCACAGCCGCGCACCCTTCTCGGTTTCGACCAGCGGGCGTTCGATCAGGCTCGGTTCGGCTGCCATCGCCGCCAGAACATCCTCGGCAGGTGCATCGACCAGCCCGCGTTCCTGCGCATCGGTCCCGCGTGTGCGCAGGCCTTCGTTGGGAGTGATGCCGGCATCGCGATAGAGCTGCCGCAGCTTGTCCGCAGTGGGCGGGTGCTTGAGATACTCGATCACTTCCACCTCTAGCCGGGACAGATTCTCCAGGATGGCCAGCGTCTTGCGCGAGGTGCCGCATTTCGGGTTGTGCCAGATTGTCGCTTTCATCGAATGGATCTCCTTTTCGCGCAGCTGGCTAATCGAGCTGCGCGGGGGAGAAAAGGGCACAAAACCGATCCCGCCTCATTTTCCGTCTTGCGAATGAGAGTGATTCGCAATATCAGCTCGCCGCATACCAACGGACACCACAGGGGATATGATGAGATCGACACTCGAACCGGCCACGCGCGTTTTCGGCGCGCCCGTCAGGAACCGCAGCGCTGGCTGGAAAACGGGATCGGCCCTCGCCGCACTGGCTGCTGCCTGCACGCCCGCAGCGGCGCTGGCGGCGGATGAGGCAGTCACGGAAAATGACGAACAGATCGTTGTCACGGCTACGCGCATTCCGCTGCAGATTGCGGACGCCCCGGCGACGGTAACCGTGATCGACGACGAGCAGATCGCCGACGAACTCGCCACCGACATCAAGGACCTCGTGCGCTACGAACCCGGCGTTTCGGTGCGCCGCGCACCGGCCCGCTTCGGTGCCGCGCTCGGCGCGACCGGGCGTGCCCGGAACGAAGACTTCATCATCCGCGGGATCGGCGGGAACCGCGTGCTCATCCAGGTCGATGGCATCCGCAGCCCGCAGGGCTTTTCCTTTGGCGCGCAGGATGCGGGGCGCGGCGGGTACACCGATGTAAGCCTCGTCAAGTCGGTCGAGATCCTGCGCGGTCCGGCTTCCGCACTTTACGGCAGCGACGGGCTGGCCGGCGCGATCAGCTTCACCACCAGCGACCCGGTCGATCTCATCGAACCCGGCAGCCGGTTCGGCGGATTTGTCCGTGCCTCCTATTCGAGCGCCGATGAGGAGTTCACCGAGACCGCGGCGCTTGCCGGCATCTTCGGCGATGTCTCGGCGATGCTGTCCTACACCCGGCGCGACTTCCAGGAACTGGAAAACCGCGGCGAAATCGGCGGCCTCGGCAGCTCACGCACGCTGCCCAATCCGCAGGACGGCAATTCGAACGCCGTCCTGGGCAAGCTGGTGTGGGACACCGGCGCGCACCGGGTGCGGCTGACGGGCGAATATCTCGAAACCGAAGTCGCCACCGATGTCCTCTCCGGGCAGGGTCCGGCGTTCCTCTTCGGCCCCTTCCCCAGCTGGATCGTCGACGATCTGACCGCGCTCGACACCACCGAACGCGGTCGCGTCTCGCTCGACTGGACCTATGCCGGTGAAGGCGTGATCGATTACGCGCATGCCGCGGCCTATTATCAGGACGGGCAGGACGTGCAGTTCACCGATGAGGACCGCTCGCCCGTCGGCGCCACCCCGCGCCCCGATCGCGAGCGGCTGAACACGTTCGAGAACGAAGTCTACGGCGCCTCGGCAGAAGCGCGCAGCGTCTTCCGCAACGACGCCTTCCGCACCACGCTGGCCTTCGGCGGCGATATCAGCTGGACCCGGCAGGAAGGCCTGCGCGACGGCACCGAACCGCCCTTCGGCGAAGTCTTCCCGACCCGCGCCTTCCCCGCGACCGACTTCATGTTGGGCGGGCTGTTCCTGGCGAGCGAATTCACCTTTTTCGACGGCGCGCTGACGGTATTTCCCGCGCTGCGGTACGATTTCTACGATCTCGACCCGACCGACGATCCGCTGCTGCCCGAATTCGCGGGATCGGCGCAAAGCGATGATCGCCTGTCGCCCAAGCTGGGCGTGACGGTCAAGCTGGCGGACGACGTCCTGCTCTACGCCAATTACGCGCAGGGCTTCCGCGCGCCGACGCCGTACCAGGTGAACAACTTCTTCGAGAACCTGGCCTATGGCTACACCTCGCTGCCCAATCCGGACCTGGGCCCCGAGACCAGCGAGAGCTGGGAGGGCGGGATCAAGTTCTCGACCGAGGCAGTGTCGCTGCAGCTTGCCGCCTTCACTGCCGACTATGACGACTTCATCAGCCAGCAGGTGGTCGGCGGGTCGTTCACCCCGATGGATCCGGCACAGTACCAGTTCGTCAATTACGATGCGGTCGCCATCGATGGCGTCGAGGCCAAGGCGAATTTCCGCATGGGCAACGGCTTCTACAGCCGCTTCGCGATTGCCTATGCCGATGGCGACATTCTCTCGCCGGGTCAGGCCCCCGCCCCGCTCGACACGATCGACCCGCTCAACCTGGTTCTGGGAATCGGCTATCGCCAGCCGCAAGGGCGCTTCGGCGGCGAGCTGATTGCAACGCATCACGCACGCAAACCGCTCGACGAAACCGACGGCGGCTATCGCCCCGATGCCTTCACCATCCTCGACGCCACGGCTTTCTTCGCCGTAACCGACGCGCTCAAACTGCGGGCGGGCATCTTCAACATCTTCGACGAGAAATACGCCTACTGGCAGGACGTCAGGGGTCTCTCGGCCACATCCACCACGACCGATGCCTATACCCGGCCCGGCCGCAATGCGAGCGTTTCGCTCAGCTTCCAGTTCTGAGGGAGGACACCATGACCAACGTACGAACTTTCTTCCGCACCGCCCTTCTCGCCACCGCGCTCGTCGCCGCCCCCGCACTGGCCGACGGACCGATCGCGGACCGCGGCGAAGCGGTCGAGAACGCCCATTTCGAGCGCGATCGCGAAACCATCCTGAGCATGGCAGGCGATTACAAGGTCCGCTTCGACATGCAGGAATCGACCCCGTGGATGAGGGGCTACGAACCACTCGACCGCAAGATTTCGGGCGGGCACGAATCGGTCCGTGTGGTCGAAGATACCGGCACCAGGATCATCCTTCAGCATCTGCTGGTGGTCGGGTCCGAAGGCGAGGAATTCGTCATCAAGCACTGGCGCCAGGACTGGGAATACGAGCCCGAGAAAATCCTCGCCTATACCGGCCCCAACAAATGGGAATGGGTCGAAATGCCCGAACGGCTGCGGAATGGGCGCTGGTCGCAGACGGTCTATCAGGTCGACGACAGCCCGCGCTATGCCGGGTGGGGCGAATGGCAGGACAGCCAGGGCATTCGCCGCTGGCGTTCGAACTGGACCTGGCGCCCGCTCGCCCGCCGCGATGCAGTGCGCGACCCGGTCTACGATCGCTATGCCTCGATCAACCGACACCAGCTGACCCCCACCGGCTGGATCCATTGGCAGGACAACACCAAGATGATGCCCGATGGCTCCGCCGCGGATGGCCTCACGCCGGTGGTTCAGGAATATGTCCTCAACACCTATGACGCCTTCGACGACTACAACGTCGCAGCGGCGGATGCCTATTGGGCGGACACTGCAAGCTACTGGAAAGCGGTTCGCGCCGAATGGGATGCGGTGGCGCAGGCGCGCGGCGGCATCACCATCGCCGAGGAAGCGCAGACCGGGACGGTGATCAGCGGCCGCCTGCTGACCATCGCGAACGAGATCCGGTCGGGCGATCTCGGCGAAGCGGCAGCGATTGCCGAAGCGCGCGAATTGATTCGCACGGCGACGGCCCCGGGGGCTGCGGCTGCGGCGCATGCGGCAACCGCAGCCGGATACTGATGCGCTGAGGCAACACTATCGCAGGGCGGCACGGGGAAAGCCGTGTCACCCTGCGCGAAGACTACGGGATATCCCCGACTGCCCTTGCAAGTGCGAATACTTCTCAATAGCTGACCGGGGCAATTGAGACCTTTATCACTTGCGAGATCCGGATGCCCCATCTTCACCGCCGCGCCGCCCTGCTTGCCGGGGCCGCCCTGCTCTTCCCCGCCGTGGCCCACGCCGACGAAGCCGTGCAGCCCGAGCGCAGTTACCTGCCGACCGATATCGTGGTCACGGGCAATGGCGAGTCGGATTACGGCACGCAGAACGGATCGAGCGCGACCAAGACCCCGACCCCGCTGATCGACGTACCGCAGGGCGTCAGCTATATCACCGAGGACCAGCTGGAAGACCAGTCGATCCGCCAGCTGAACGAAGCGCTGCGTTATGTCCCCGGCATCAGCATGGAGACCGGTGAAGGCCATCGCGACGAGGTGTTCATCCGCGGGCAGGAAAGCACCGCCGATTTCTACATCGACGGGCTGCGCGACGATGCGCAATACTACCGCTCGCTCTACAACATCGAACGCGTCGAAGTGCTTAAGGGCGCCAATGCGCTGATCTTCGGCCGCGGCGCCGGCGGCGGGGCGATCAACCGCGTCGCCAAGCGCGCGGAACTGAACGGCCAGGCAGTGTCGGGCGAAGCCAGCATCGACAGCTTCGGTGCCTTCGCGCTGCTGGCCGATGTCAACCAGCCGCTGTCCGGCAGCGCCGCGCTCCGGCTCAATGCCACCTATGAGGAATTCGACAGCCACCGCGACTTCTACGAAGGCCGCTTCTTCGGCATCTCGCCGACCCTGACGGCCGAGCTCGGCCCGCAGACCACGCTGGTCGCCAGCTACACCTATGACGACGACCACCGCGTGACCGATCGGGGCGTGCCCTCGGTCGCCGGGACTGGCCCGCTGCGCGGCTATGACGAAACCTTCTTCGGCGATCCCGGCTTCAACCAGGCCGAAGCGCAAGTGCATATAGGCCGCGTCCGGATCGAACACGAATTCGGCGGCGGGCTCAGCGCCAATGGCACGATCCAGTATGCCGATTACGACAAGGTCTATGCCAACATCCTGCCGAGCGGGCTCGACAGCACGGCCGATACCGTGTTCCTCGGCGGCTATCGGGACTATACCGACCGCGAAAACTGGATCGGCCAGGGCAATCTGGTCTGGCAGGCGGGCGGGGATACGCTTGAATCCACGCTGCTGCTGGGTTTCGAGGTCAGCCGGCAGGACACGCGCAACGGACGCGATACGGTCAGCTTCACCCGCGCCCCTGGAACCGGCGGGCTGGCTCCGAACGAGACGCCCCTTGGCGAGACGATCTTCATCCCGCCCTACACGCTCGACGCAGGTGCGCGGCTGCGCGATTCTGCAGCTGGAAACACTGAGTTTCTATTTGCAGGAGCAGCTCCAGATCGGTGACCACGTCGAACTGGTCGGCGGTCTTCGGTGGGACCGTTTCGACCTCGACACGCTCGATCTGGTGGGCGGCGTTGCGGGGGACCGGGTCGACGAGAAGGTCAGCCCGCGCTTCGGCGTGATCGTGAAGCCCAACCGCGACCTGTCGATCTACGCTTCCTATGCGGAAAGCTTCCTGCCGCAGGCGGGCGACCAGTTTCTCGTGCTCAGCCCGACCTCGGCGCAGTTCGAACCGGAAAAGTTCACCAATTACGAACTGGGCGTGAAATGGGCGCCGCTGGCAAAGGTCCTGGTGACTGCCGCGGTGTTCCGCCTCGACCGCAGCAAGACCCCCTTCACCGACAGCACCGGCGTAACCACCCTGACCGGTGAAAGCCGCGTCGAAGGGTTCGAGATCGGCGCGGTGGGCGAAATCACCGACTTCTGGAAAGCCAACATCGGCTACACCCATCTCGACGGCGAACTGCGCACGGCGAGCAGCTTCGGCCCCGCGGGCCAGCGCCTGCAGCAGACGCCCAAGCACCAGATCGCCGCGTGGAACCGCTTCGATGTTACCGAACAACTGGGCTTCGGCTTCGGTGTGATCCACCAGTCCGACCAGTTCGCGAGTTTCTCGAACACGGTCGAACTGCCGGGCTACTGGCGGGTCGATGCCGCGGCGTTCTACACGGTCAGCGATCGCCTGAGCCTGCAGCTCAACATCGAAAACCTGTTCGACGAAACCTATTACCCGAGCGCGCACGGCAACAACAACATCCAGCCCGCCGAACCCTTCAGCGCGCGGATCGGCGTGCGCTTCGCGCTCTAGTCGCGCGTCGCCGGGGCGCTGATCGCGGGAACTTCCCGCGCGGCGTCCCGGGCATCGATGCCGGGCGCGGGCGCGGCGCTGATCGTCTCCGCCCGCCGGGCCACCCGGCCGGCCCGCTCGATCGCTCGAACCAGCCGCGGATAGACCCCGCAGCGGCACAGATTGGGGATGGCCGCCTTTATTTCCGCTTCACTCGGCGCGGCGGTCTTGGCCAGCAGCGCGCTGGCGGCCATCGCGATGCCGGGCGTGCAATAGCCGCACTGGATCGCCTGCTCGGCCACCAGCGCCTGCTGCACCGGATGCGACCGATCACGGCTGAGCCCCTCGATCGTGGTGATGAAACGCCCTTCGGCCTCGGAAATGGTGATCAGGCACGATCGCAGCGCCTCGCCATCGACATGCACCATGCAGGCGCCGCAATCCCCCTCGCCGCAGCCATATTTGGTGCCGGTCAGATTGGCCGCATCGCGCAAAGCCCACAACAGGGGGGTATCGGGATCCATCAGGAAGCGCATCGGCTTCCCGTTCACGGTCATGCTGGTCATGCGCGGCGCGGCCTAGTGAGGCTTCAGTGTTTCCAGCTGTCGTCGATCTTCGACACGCGGCGCTTCCACGCTTCGAAGTCGAACACGCCCGCGCCGCCCTGCGATTGCATCACCGACAGATCGCGCTGGTGCACATCGACGACTTCCTGCGAGATGACATTGGCTTCACCCTGGCTCAGCGTGGCGACCTGGATTTCGCAGGCGCGTTGCAGCGCCCACATTTTCACGAACATGCCCTGGATGGTCTTGTCCATGACCACCGGCCCGTGATTGCGCAGCATCAGGATCGAATTGTTGCCGAGGTTCTGGACCAGCCGTTCGCCTTCCTCGGCGCGAACGGTGACGCCTTCGAAATCGTGATAGCCGATCTGCCCCTGGAAATTGCAGGCATAGAAATTGGTCGGCAGCAATCCATTCTTGTGGCTGCACACCGCCATCGTCGCGGTGGTGTGGACATGACAGATCGCATTGGCCCGCGCGCCCAGCTTCTCGTGGAAATAGGCATGCTGCGTGAAGCCCGCCTTGTTGACCATGTATTGCGACGGGCCGACATTGTTGCCCTCGACATCGATCTTGACCAGGTTCGACGCGGTAACTTCGTCGTAAAGCAGGCCGAAGGGGTTGATGAGGAAGACGTTTTCCTCACCCGGGACGGCAACCGAGATATGGTTGTAGATGCTCTCGCCCCAGCCGAGGTGATCGAAGATGCGGTAACAGGCCGCCAGGTCCTGCCGCGCCTGCCATTCGGCATCGCTGCATTCGAAATCGCGGGTTTTCATCTGGGTGGCCATGGCTCGCTCTCTCCGTAAGCGGTTTCGTTTGAAGACCTGTATCGCACGCCCGAAGGCTTCTTCGCAAGCGCCCGAAGGCTTCTACGCGAGCGGGAAGAGTTCGCGCTAGGCAAGCGCGCGAGCGGGCGCTAACGCCCGCAGCGATGAGCGAGATGGCCAAATTAGCCAGCGGCAGTATCCGCGGCCATCTGGTGGGACAGACGCTGCCGATGGTCTTCGGCGTTGCGGCAATCATGTCGGTCGGCCTGATCGACGCCTATTTCATCGGCCAGCTCGGCGCGCAGGAACTCGCTGCGGTGAGTTTCATCTTCCCGATCACAATCGCGCTTTCGAGCCTCGGCGTCGGGGTCATGGTCGGCATCAATTCGGTGATCGCGCGCGCACTCGGCGAAGGCGATGCCGAACGCGCCGGCCGGCGGGCCAATTTCGGCGCGGTGTTCGCGCTTGCGACCGGGGTGGCGCTGGGCGCGATCCTTTACCTGCTGCTCGATCCGCTGTTCCGGCTGATGCAGGCATCCGACGAATTGCTGCCGCTGATCGGCGAATACATGCGCCCCTATGCGCTCGGCCTGCCAGTCATGCTGCTCCAGATGGGGCTGAACGGCGTGCTGCGCGGCCAGGGCGAGGCGCGCAAGACCAGCTATGTCTCGCTGACCTATTCGGTGGCCAACTGGGCGCTCGACCCGATCCTGATAACGGGCGCTTTCGGGATCGGGGGCTTCGGCGTGGCGGGAGCGGCCTATGCGACGATCGCCGGGTTCTTCATCGCGATCCTTGTCGCCCTGTGGCTGATCAAGGGCGCGCGCCTGCAGATCAACCCCGCAGCGATCCGCGACTGCAACGTCGCGGAATCGAGCAAGGCCATCCTCTCGGTTGCCGGCCCGGCGGCGTTTTCCAACGCGATCAACCCGATCGGCCTCTCGGTACTCACCGCGCTGCTGGCCAGCCAGGGCGAGGCCGCAGTCGCCGGGTTCGGCGCGGCAGGGCGGTTGCAAAGCTTCGCAGTGGTGCCCCTGCTGGCGCTGTCGGGATCGATCGGGGCGATTGTCGGGCAGAACTGGGGCGCAGGCCACGCCGACCGCGCACGCCGCGCCATGTGGTGGTCGGGTCTGTTCTGCATCGGCTACGGCCTCGCAATCGCCGTGGTGCTGTTCTTCACCGGCGACTGGTTCGCGGATATCTTTACCGACGATCCGGCCGTGATCGAGGAGTTCTCGCGCTATCTGGCGATTTCGGTATGGGGCTATGCCGGCTTCGGCCTGCTGATCGTGGCCAATGGCGCGCTCAATGCGGTCGACAAGGCCGGACTTGCGCTGGCGCAAAGCGCGGCGCGGGTCTTCCTGGTCATGCTGCCGTTCGGCTGGGTGCTGCGCTCCGGCTGGGGTTCCTCGGCGATCTACGCAGCGGAGCTGGTCGCCAATCTCGCCGGCGGCGCGCTGGCCGCTTTCATCGTCTGGCGCGTGCTGCGGGCAGGCCCCGATCGAGGGCGTCAGGCTCAAACCAATACTTAACCATCATGGTCCATAGCCCTTCCGATCGTACGAGGGGCAATGATACATGGATGACCTGCTGGCGGACTTCGTCGCCGAAACTCGCGAGATGCTGGAAGCCAGCAGCGGCGAAATCGTCGCGTGGGAAGCCGATCCGTCCGATACGGCGCGGCTCGATACCATTTTCCGTTTCGTCCACACGGTTAAGGGAAACTGCGGCTTCTTCGACTTCCCGCAGCTCGAGAAGCTCAGCCATGCGGCGGAGGATGCCCTGTCCGAATGCCGCAGCGGACGCCGCGAACCCGACCGTGCGCTGGTATCGGCAGTGCTCGCGATAATCGACCGGATCGGCGTGATGACCGATTCGATCGAGGCTGGCGAGGAATGTTCAGCCGAAGGCGACGAGGACTTGATCGCCGCGCTGCAACCCGGCGAGATCACCAGCGTCGTCGGCGAACCCAAGGCCGCGGCGCCGCAGCAGGCGGAACCCGCCGCCGGCGAAGACGATGCCGCGCCCAAGGCCGCGCGCAGCAATGGCGTCCAGCGGTCGATCCGCCTGCCGACCGAATTGCTCGACGAGGTGATGAAGGGCGTGTCAGACATGGTCCTGGCGCGCAACGATCTGGCGCGGCGCCTGCGCGAGGCGGGCGAGCAACCGACGATCGACGGCCCCTTCGATAGGCTCAGCGCGATCCTCGCCGATGTTCGCAATGCAATCACCCGCATGCGCATGCAGCGGCTTGAACACCTGTTCGGCTCGCTCCCACGGCTGGTCCGCGATCTCTCGAACGAGCTGGGCAAGCAGGTCATGGTCGATTTCGAAGGCGGCGAAGTGGAGCTCGACCGCGAAATGGTCGAAATGGTCCGCGATCCGCTGACGCACATCATCCGCAACGCGATCGACCACGGGCTCGAAGGGCCAGGCGAACGCATCAAGGCCGACAAGCGCGAGATCGGCCTGCTCAAATTCGCCGCACGCCAGTCGGGCAACCGGATCACGCTGACGATCAGCGACGACGGGCGCGGCATCAATGTCGAACGCCTGGCAGCAAAGGCTGTCGCGGCGGGCATCTACAGCCAGGCCGAAGTCGATGCCATGTCGCAGCGGCGCAAGCATTACCTGATCTTCGAACCCGGCCTGTCGACGGCCGACGAGGTTAGTTCGGTGTCGGGCCGGGGCGTGGGCATGGACGTCGTGCGCGCAAACATCGAACGCGTGGGCGGGTCGATCGACGTCGCCAGCAAACCCGGCGAGGGCACGAGCTTCTATCTCAAGCTTCCGCTCACGCTCAGTATCATCGCCGCGCTGACCGTAGGCAGCGACGGGCAACGCTACGCCATTCCGCGCAGCTATGTCGAAGAGATCGTGTTCGGGTCGAGCGACCATATCGACTTCGCCGAAGCGGGCGATCGTCGTCTCATCACCTTCCGCGGGAAACGCGTGCCCTGCCTTTCGCTGGCCGAGATCCTCGGCACTCAGGCCGACGATGCAATGGACTGGGAAGCCAGCACGCTGGTGCTGGTGCGCCTTGCCAGCGACGATATCTTCGCGCTCGCCGTCGATCGGGTCTACGATCACGAAGACGTGGTGGTCAAACCGATCGCACCCGCGATCATGGACACCGGACTCTACGCTGGCACTACCCTGCTCGACGACGGCCGCCCGATGATGCTGCTCGACCTGCCCAGCATCGCGCAGAAGCACGAGCTCGTGAATGAGATGCGCAGCGCCACCCGCGTGCCCGAGGAAGAGACGGCCGAGCAGCGCAAGGCCCAGCCGATCATGCTCTTCACCGGGCTCGACGGTCGCCGGCGCGCCGTACGGCTCGAACTGGTCCGCCGCATCGACACCATCGCCCGCGAGGCGATCGATATCGAGGGCTCGCGCGTGCAGGCGGTCATCGACGGCGCGATCTACCCGCTTGCCGGCCTCGAACATGGTGAACTCACCGCGGACAGGTGCCGCCTGCTGCGCCTGTCCGATGGCGACAGCGAAATCGTCTACGCGGTCCGCGAGGTTCTCGATGCTGCCGAACTCGAGGGCGAGGTCATCCCATCGGATGCCGATGCCATGATCGAAGGCGTCGCGCTGATCGACGAGCGGCCCGTGCCGGTCATCGACGGCCATGCGCTGTTCGCGCGCCACAGCGGGGGCCAGCGCAAGGCCCCGCCCCTGTCGTGCCGCCTGCCCGCGGACAGCGACTGGGCGCGCACCATACTCGAGCCGCTGGTCGAAGCCGCTGGCTATCGCATTGCCGGTGACGGGGATGAAGAAAGCGACGTCGCGATCGAGCTGGCCGAAGCCCCGGCGGTGGCCGCGGGACCGGCGCGACGCGTCATCCGCCTGCGCCACGAACCCGATGCACCCGGCGACGGGGCGGACAGTATCTACCGCTATGATCGCGAAGCGCTCTTGAACGCGCTCAAACAGGCCCGGATGGGAGAAACAGCATGAACGACCTGCTGCTCATGTGCATGGTCGCGGGGCGCCGGGCGGCGATCCCCGCGATACGCGTCCAGTCGGTCATCGAGATCGAGGACATCACGCCGATTCCCGGGGCCCCCGCTTTCATCCGCGGCCTGACCGCGCTGCGGAGCCAGGCGCTGACCGTGATCGATTGCTCGGTCGCGCTGGGTTTTGAAACCGCCCAGGCGCCGCCCGACCAGCGGGCTGCGGTCGTCGAGATCGACGGCCATCTCTATGCCCTGCTGGTCGATGCGGCGTACGATGTCGGCGAAGCGCTGAGCGATCCGATCGAGGTGCCCGGCGGGTTCGGCGCCGGGTGGCAGGCGGCAACGCGCGGCATGGTCGAAACCGATGGCGGTCCCACGCTGCTGATCGATGTCGAAGCGCTCGTGTCCGGCCCGGTTTCGCAGGCGGCTTAAGCGATTGGTTACCCTCGGCCGCTACGGATGGCTGGCAAACACCAGAGGTCATTGAAATGAAATCCTGCCTAATCGTCGATGATTCGCGCGTCATCCGCAAGGTTTCGAGGCATATCCTCGAGACGCTCGGCTTCCAGGTCGAGGAGGCCGAAAACGGTCAGGAGGGACTGGACAAGTGTGCCGAGAGCATGCCCGACGTCGTCCTGCTCGATTGGAACATGCCGGTCATGACGGGCATCGAATTCATCACTCAGCTGCGCCAGCGCGAAGGTGGCGACAAGCCCAAGGTCGTATTCTGCACCACGGAAAACGATGTCGCGCACATTCGCGAGGCGATCAACGCCGGGGCCGACGAATATGTCATGAAACCGTTCGATCACGAGACGCTGCAGATCAAGCTCCAGCTTGTCGGCATGGCCTGAAGGATCTGACATGGGCGCGCCCCTCCGTTCCGAAATACTGAAACCGGCCGGCACCGGGGGATTCTGCCCCGATCCGGTTCGCGTGATGATCGTCGATGATTCGCTGACCGTGCGCACGGTGTTCTCGCGCATGATCAAGCAGGAACGCGACATGTCGATCCTGGCGACTGCGAACAGCGCCGAGAGCGGCCTCGCGGAACTCGCCAAGGCCGCACCCGACGTGATGCTGCTGGATCTGGAAATGCCCGGCATGGGCGGGCTCGAGGCGTTGCCCCGGATCAGGCAGGCGGCTCCGCAAACCAAGGTGCTGGTGATCTCCTCGCTGACGGCCGATGGCGCCGAGGCAACCGTCAAGGCGCTGTCGCTGGGCGCGGCGGACACCATGCTCAAGCCCCGCCCGGGCGGGTTCAACGAGGACTACAAGTCGAGCCTGCTTGGCAAGATCCGCGCACTCAAGGGCCCTTCGGCCAGCGACGCAGCGGCTGCCGCGGACGGCGTCGCCGCGCCTGCCGAGGTGCAGCGCGTCGGCAAACCGCCGCAGATCGTCGCCATCGGCGCCTCGACCGGCGGCATCCATGCATTGAACCTGTTCCTGCGGCAGGTCCCGAAGAATTTCGACCTGCCGATCCTGGTTACGCAGCACCTTCCGCCCAGCTTCATTCCCGTATTCGCGCAGCAGCTGGAAATGGCCGCCGAACGCCCGGCGATCCTCGCCGACGAAGGGACGATGATCGAGCGCGGGAAGATCTACATCGCGCCTGGCCACGGACATCTGGTGGTCCGCAAGTCGGGCGGCCGCCGGGTTCTCGGCCTGGCCTATCATCCGGTGAAGAGCGGCTGCATGCCCTCGGTCGATCCGATGTTCGAAACACTGGCCGAAGTGTATGACGGCCATGTCGCCGGGGTCCTGCTTTCGGGGATGGGCCGCGACGGCACCGACGGCGCCCATTCGCTGCTGGCCGCCGGCGGCACCATGTATGCCCAGAATGCGGAAACCTGCGCGGTGTGGGGCATGCCGCGCGCGGTCACCGAAATGGGCCTGGCTGCTGCGGTCCTGCCGCCCGCCGAATTGGCCGACGCCTTGCTGGCCAATGCGGGAGCCGATGCATGGCGGTAGACGATGCTTCGCACCGCATCATCGGCGACCTGCTTGCACAGCGTACGGGACAGCAACTGACGGAAGGACGCCGCTGGCGGGTTTCCAGTGCATTGGCTGGCCTGTTCCGCGAATGCGGGATCGAGAATGTCGACCAGCTGGCGTGCATGCTCGAGCGACCCGGCGAACAGCAGCTGGCAACCCGCGTGGTCGAGGCCCTGCTGAACAACGAAACCTATTTCTTCCGCGACAACGCTTATTTTTCCGTCCTCGCCAACCAGGTCCTGCCCGATCTTGCGCAGAAACGGGCCGCCACCAAACGGCTGTCGATCTGGTCGGCCGGTTGCTCGACCGGCCAGGAAGCGCTGAGCCTGGCAATGATCTTCGCCGAACAGCCGGGGCGGTGGAAGGACTGGACGATCGAAATTCTCGGAACCGACGTTTCGAACAAGGCAATCGCGACGGCGCGCAGCGGGCAGTATACGCAGTTCGAGATCCAGCGCGGGATCAGCGTCGCGCAGATGCTGAACTTCTTCACCGACTGCGACGGCCACTGGCAGGCCGCCGACAGGATCCGTTCGATGACGCGCTTCCAGCAGCACAATATCCTCGATTATCCGCCGTCCCCCGGACGGTTCGATCTGGTGATGTGCCGCAATGTGCTGCTGTATTTCGATCCGGAAACGCGCGCCGCCGCGTTCGACCGGCTCGCGGGCGGGATTGCCCGCGATGGCTGGCTGATGCTCGGTGCGGGCGAGACCGTGGTGGGCCAGACCGAACGGTTCAAGCCCGCCGCTTTCGGCTCGTCGCTTTACAGTCCGGTCTATGAGGACCTCGCCGCGGCCAACCGGCCGCCGCTGCGCGCCGCGGTCTCCTGAGCCGCCGCCGACGCCGCCCCAAAGGGTAAACCGACCATTTACGCTTCCTTAGCGAATACCGCGTAAACCCTTAGGGTAAGACGAGAAAAGGCGCGATTCAGGGATGATGAGCAGTTCGTACGGGTATCGCGAAAGCGAAAGCGCATGGGCGATCGTCTTTGGTCCCATGGCTGTGCTCGCTACGATTTTCGCGCTGACGTGGTCGACCACGATCGCCAATCGCTATCTCGGCTTTTCCTCGCCCTCCACCATTCTTTCGATGGGTGCGCTGGCCTTCGGCCTGGCCACCGTCGTGTGCGCCTATGTCGGACGGCGGCACCTGCGCCGGGTGGAGCATCTCTCGCGTAGCGACAGCCTGACCCGTCTGCCCAATCGCCGCGCGCTGCACTTCGATATCCAGCGCGAATACCGGCAGGGCCACGAAGTCGCGCTGGCGATGATCGACCTCGACGGCTTCAAGCTGATCAACGACCATTACGGCCATTTCGTCGGCGACGCGGCGATCCGCGAATGCGCCCGCATCTTCGGCGACATCTCGGATGGCGAAGCCGGCATCTACCGGCTGGGCGGTGACGAATACGCCATGATGATCGGCGGTCCGGTGGCCGGGACACTGCTCGAAGGCCTGTGCCGACGCATCATCGAACGGCTGGCCAAGCCGATCCATGTCGAAGACCGGCGCCTGACCCTGGGCGCGTCCATCGGCTTGGCGCGCAGCACCACGCAGGACTTCGTCCCTTCCTCCGAACTGCTGCGCCGCGCGGATATTGCGATGTATGCGGCGAAGCGCGGCGGCAAGATGCGCTGCACCTGGTTCAGTTCGGCGCTCGACCGCAGCCGCGAAAAACTGCAGGAAATGGACGACGAGTTGCGGCGATCGCTGGCTGAAGGGCAGTTCCGGCTGCACTATCAGCCGCTGGTCGATTCCAGCACCCGGACGATCAATGCGGTCGAATGCCTGCTGCGCTGGGAACGGCCCGATGGCGCATGCATCGGGCCCAGCACCTTCATCCCGGTCGCCGAAGAAAGCGGGCTGATCAATGCGATCGGCCTGTGGGTTTTGCGCCAGGCCTGCCGCGACGCGTTGCAGTGGGGCGATATCGCGCTGTCGGTCAACATCTCGGCGGCGCAGCTGCGCAATCCCGAATTTCCCATCCAGCTTGGCCATATCCTCGAAGAGACCGGCTTTGATCCGGAGCGTCTCGAACTCGAGATTACCGAAACCTGTCTCGTGCTCGATCCGGTGGTGGCGGAGCGCAGCCTGTCGGTCGTGCGCAGCTTCGGGGTCAAGATCTCGCTCGACGATTTCGGTACCGGCTATGCATCGATCGGCTTCCTGCGCCAGTTCCGCTTCGAAAAGCTCAAGCTCGACCGCAGCCTGGTGGTCCAGGCCAGCGAAGACGACGGCAGCCGCGCAATGATGCTGTCGAGCATTACCGTCGCCCGCGCGATGAAAATGAGCGTCGCGGCCGAAGGCGTCGAAACCGAAGAACAAGCAGCCATGGTTCGCGCCGCCGGGTGCGATCAGATCCAGGGCTGGCTCTATTTCAAAGCCATGCCGCCCGAAGAAATCGGCCAGTATCTCGGCAAGCCCGTCGGGCTGCGCCGGTCGAAGGCCAACAGGAAAGAACAGATTGCATGAGTGCGTTGCAGGATATGGTTGGCGGCATGGTTGCCGAGGGCGAGGCTTCGCCCACCCAGCGGCCGCAGGAATATACCGGGGCCCCGCACTACCGCGGCGCCGCTCATGAACAGCCGGACCATACGGATTCGAGCGGTATGAACGGCTGGCTCGCCGACAAGTCGGTCGGGGAGAAACTGCGGGCCATCTCGGCGGCCAATATCGCCGTTGTCCTACTCTGCCTGTTTGCCACGTGCCTGGGCGGCTTCTTCGCTTTGCAGGCGCGCTCCGAACGCATGGCGATTTCCGCCGCTTCCGTAATGGCCGAACGGATGGTCGCCGATATCAACGAGGGCCGGCTGTTCGTCCAGCGTTACGCCATTTCGGGCGACGGCAACGACCTGGTCGCCGCCAAGGCGGCCTTCGACCAGACCGATCGCAATCTTGGCCGCGTCGAAGCCCGTGCAGCCGAAGTCGCGCCGCAGGTACTCCCGCAGATCGAACAGCTCGACACCAGACTGGCGGCGCTGCGTACGCGCGTGGTTGCCGCACAGAATTCGCGCGGGACGCAGCGCCAGTGGCAAGAATTTTCGGACAGCGTCTATGGCGAAAGCCAGGAGGTTGTCGACCTCGCCATAGCGGCGCGCGAAAGCATCGAAGCCACAGGCGAGACGTCGGATGCAGCGTCGCAGACGCTGATCGGGTGGCTGTTCGCGTCGTTCTTCGGCGTGGCGGTCATTGGTCTGGGGATTGCTTGGCTCAGCGCGCGTTACATCGGGCGCGACGTATCGGGCACGCTGCGCCGGATGACGCATGTGGCATCGCGGCTCGCCGATGGCGAGAAGGACATTCACATTCCCGCGACCGAGCGCCGCGACGAGATCGGCGACCTTGCGCGCGCCCTCGAAGTCTTCCTGCAGGCCGCCTGGGAAGTCGAGCGGATGGCGCAGGAACGCGAAGCGCTGCGCAACGAGCGCGGCGCGGAAATGGTCCGCTTCGCCGAGCGGTTCGAAACCACCGTGGGCGAAGTGGTCAATGGCGTCGCCACCGCTTCCGCGCAGCTCAAGCTGACCGCTGGTTCGATGGCGGCCGCCGCCGAACAGGCCACCACGCAGACCACGCATGTCACGGCATCGATGGAACAGGCCGCCAGCGGGGTTACCGCGGCTGCGGCCGCGTCGGACGAATTCGCCATGTCGATCGGCGAGATCAGCCGTCAGGCCTCGCATTCGGCCGAACTCGCCCGCAAGGCCACCGCCATGGCCGGCAATGCGGACGATACGATTTCCACGCTTGCCGTTTCGGCCGAACAGGTCGGACAGATCGTCGAGCTTATCCAGTCGATCGCGAAGCGGACCAATCTGCTTGCGCTCAACGCCTCGATCGAGGCGGCCCGCGGGGGCGAAGCCGGCCGCGGCTTCGCGGTCGTGGCAAGCGAAGTGAAGGAACTCGCCGCGCAGACCAGCCGTGCGACTGAAGAAGTCGCCGAACAGATCCGTACCATGCAGAATTCCACCGGCGCCAGCGTCGGCGCGCTGCGCTCGATCGCGGAACAGATCAAGGAACTGGAGGGCGCGGCCATTTCGATTGCCAGCGCGGTGGATCAGCAGTCGGTGGCCGGACAGGATCTCGCCCGCAGCATCGATCTGGCAGCGCGGTCGACCGACGACGTGTCGAGCAATGTCGGCCAGGTCCGCGAAACCAGTCTCGCGACCGGCGCGGCCGCCAGCCAGGTGCTCAATTCCTCGACCGAACTGGAGGCTCAGGCCACCACGCTGAAATCGCATGTCGCGCAGTTCGTGGAGCACGTTCGCGCGGCTTAACGTGATTTCAAGCATTCTCGCTCAGGGTTGATACGGCCTTAAGAGGGGGATGCTTGGGGATGAACGCACATAGCACGATCATCGCGGACGAATTGGCCCGCGAAATCGCGGAAATCGAAATCATCGATGCCGCGGAAGATCATCATCGCGGCGCGGTAGGCGCCTGGTTCATGGCACGGCCGCTGGCTGCGAAAGCCAGGATCGCATCGATTTTCTCGCTGGGCGGGCTGACGCTCGTGACTGCGATCGCACAGGCGGGCTTTCTGTTCCCGTCCTTTGCCGGCACCGCACAGGTACTCACATTGATCGTCCTGGCAGTCGCCCTGCTCGGCGGCCTCGCCAGCCTGCGTTTCGTCCTGCGACACGTTATCGATCCCTATATCAAGCTCAAGGACGACATGGCCCGGCTTGCCCAGGGCGAACGCGACATCCAGGTGACCGATACGCACCGCGTCGATGAAATCGGCGATCTGGCGCGCTCATTTTCCGTTTTCCTGCGCTCGGGGCACAAGCTCGACGAACTGTTTGCCGGGCGCAAGAAAGCGGCCGAGGAACGCAAGGCCGAAATCATCCGCATGGCGCGCGATTTCGAAACCGGCGTGGGTGATGTCGTCAGCGGTGTCGCCACTGCGGCCAGTCAGCTCAATTCGACCGCTTCGGGCATGGCTGCCACTGCCGAACAGGCTGCGCGCCAGTCACAAAGCGTTACCGAAACGATGGAACAGGCCGCGGGCGGCGTGACTGCCGCAGCCGCGGCATCCGACGAATTCGCCATGTCGATCGGCGAGATCAGCCGGCAGGCCGCCCACTCCGCCGAACTGGCGCGCAAGGCCACCGATGCGGCGAATGGCGCCGACGAAACCATTTCCGCGCTGGCCAATTCGGCCGATCAGGTCGGGCAGATCGTCGAACTGATCCAGTCGATCGCCCAGCGCACCAACCTGCTGGCGCTCAACGCCTCGATCGAAGCCGCCCGCGGCGGCGAGGCAGGCCGCGGCTTCGCGGTCGTGGCGAGCGAGGTGAAGGAACTGGCCGCACAGACGAGCCGGGCGACCGAGGAAGTCGCGGACCAGATCAAGGCCATGCAGAATTCGACCGGGGCCAGCGTCGGCGCGCTGCGGTCGATCGCCGGCCAGATCAAGGAACTCGAATCCACTGCGACCTCGATCGCCAGCGCGGTGGACCAGCAATCGGTCGCCGGACAGGACCTCGCGCGCAGCATCGATCTGGCGGCGCGGTCGACCGACGAGGTTTCCGCGCATATCGACCAGTTCCGCGAAACCAGCATCGCCACCGGTTCGGCGGCCAGCCAGGTTCTCAATTCAGCCAGCGAGCTCGAAGGTCAGGCCGGTGCGCTGAAAAGCAGCGTGGAAGAATTCCTCAACCATATCCGCGGGACCTGAGAGGCCCGCACCGAGGACAATCGGGAGACGGCGGCAGCGAGGCAAATCCCCGCCGCCGCACTCTCCATCATTCCCACCAATAGGGCAGGCGCCGGGTAGAGCCGGTCTCGACCTCGTTCATCGTCCGCGCATCGTACAGCCGGCCGCCCAGCATGACGCGGTCGATCTTGTCCGAATTGCGGATGTTTTCGCTGGGATCGGCCGAAAGAACAAGCAGATCGGCCAGCTTGCCCACTTCGAGACTGCCGATGTCGCGCTCCATCCCCAGCGAACGGGCCGGTTCGATCGTCCCGGCTCGCAGCGCCTCGACCGGGCTCATTCCGCCGCGAGCGAAACTCCACAGTTCCCAGTGCGCGGCGACACCTGCCTGCTGGCCATGCGCCCCGATGCTGACCTTCACCCCGCGGTCGGCGAGTTTCTTCGCCTCGCGCGCGGCTTCGTCATCGACAAAAGCCCAGTCGGGAGCGGTAACGCGGCGTGCGGTTTGCGCGATCAACTGGCGCGGCGGCGTGTGGACCATCAGCGGATTGTCGAACACGTCGGTAGCCTGGCGCCAGTAGGGGTCGGCAGCCAGGCCGCCATAGGTCACGACGAGCGTCGGCGTATAATTCGATTGCGACCCTTCCCAGAACTGCAGCACGTCCTCGTAGAACACTTCGCCCGGGACATTGTGTTCGATGGTCGAATTGCCATCGGCAATCAGGTTCATGTCCATCCCGAACAGCGAACCGCCCTCGGCCACCACCAGCATGTCCTCTTCACGGGCGGCCGCGACGACCTGCTGGCGCTGTTCGCGCCGCGGCTGGTTGTAGTTCTTGATCGAGATGCCGCCCTGCGCCTTGATCCGGCGAATGTGCGCCAGCGCATCGTCATAGCTGTCGATGCGCGCATAGACGCTGGGCGCCTTGGCCCCGTAGACGATCTCGGCGGTGGAGAATATCCGCGGCGCCAGCAGGGTGCCGGCGCGCTGACGCTCCGCAGCGGAGAAGATCATGCTCGCCCTCGACGAAGGATCGTGCAGCGTGGTGGTCCCCATGGCGAGGTTCTGCACCAGCGACCAGTTCTGCTGCGGAACGAGATCGTCGACGCCCTGCGGCCCGTGGGCATGCGCGTCGACCAGCCCCGGCATGATCGTCTTGCCCGCAGCGTCGATCACCGATGCGCCCTGCGGCACGGCAATTTGATCGGCCGGGCCGATCGCCGCAATGCGATCGCCCGTGATCACGATCGTGCCATTGGCGATTGCGCCGGCACCATCCCCCGCCATCGTCAGGATCTTCGCCCCGGTAATCGCCACCGTACCGCTCGGCTTGGCAGCCGCGACGGTGCGTTCGAGCGAGGTACCGCTGGTCGGCGGCACGAAGGCCGGGGCGTCCTTTTCCTTCGGTGCATCGGCGAACATCGTATCGAGGCTGGCGCGGTACAGCACCGGCCCCATCGTCCAGGTCAGCATGTCGCCGCCCTGGGTCCAACCGATGTAGTCCGCCCCGCCCTTGGACGCGCGCACCACCGGTAGCGAACTGGCCTTTTCGCCCACGGTCACCGCCTGCCCGCCGGGCATCAGCGGTGTGGCGAAGACCTCGTAATTCTCGCGGAAGGCAACGAAATCGCCGCGCGGGCTGACGTGGTATTCGGTGGCCAGCTCGCCCTCGGCATGGACCTGCCGCGCTTCACCGTCGAGATCGGCCGAGAGCAGCTGCAGCTTGCCGTCCTTGCGCCCGAGCATGAACACCCGGTCGCTATCCGCGCCGAACTGCGGGTTCGACGTGTCGCGTGCCACCAGTTCGGCGGTGCCGCCGGCCGCGCTTACGCGGTAGATGCCTTCGTTCTCCGAATAATCGGGAGAGGTCAGATAGCCGCCCGAACGCTTTTCGAAAACGATCGTATTGCCGTCGGGCGAGAACCGGGGCTGCGCATAATGACCGGGCATGCGGGTGACCGCGCGGGCACCGGAGCCGTTTGCATTGGCGCTCATTACCTGGCCAAGCCCTTCGTCGGTCCAGCGGATATAGGTGAGCCGCCGCCCGTCGCGCGACCACGAGGGCCACAGCTCGAGCGCTTCGTCATTGCCCGAAGTGAGCCGCTGGGCCGTGCCGCCCGCAACCGGCTTGGTGTAAAGCTTGCCGAGACTTTCGAAGACCACGGTGCGGCCATCGGGCGAAACGCTGGCGAAACGCGGTATTTTCGCGGTGAAACTGTCGGGCGACACCGGGATGACCGGGTGCGGCGCATCGGCGACTCCGCGCGTGTCGTTGACGGTGAAAGGTATCACGCTGTCGCCGCTGCCATCGGCAGCCACGCGCCGCAGCTTGCCACCAGCCCACAGCACCAGCGCATTGCCGTCGGGCGTCCAGTCGATCAGCGGGTAGAACCCGTGGACCGCCCAGGTTTCCTGCATGTCCATATCGAGATCGCCATAGATCATCCGCTGCTCGCCGCTGGCGAGGTCCTTGATCCACAGCTCGGTCTGGTCCTTGTCGCGGCGGATGAAGGCCAGGCTCCTGCCATCGGGCGAAGGCTGTGGGCGGACCGCACCGCCATAGCCGCTGACCGCGGTGGTGACCTCGCCGGTCGCCAGATCGTAGCGTTCGATGGCAAAGGTGCCCTGCGTCGAATCCTGAGCATATTCGAAGATCGGCCCCGGGGTGACATTGCGCGAATAATAGACCGCGCTGCCGTCAGGCGCGTAAACGGGTTCACCCAGCTCCTTCTGCAGTGCTTCGTTGGCGCGCGCGACCAGCTTGACGCCGCCGCCGCCCGACACGTGATAAAGCCAGATCTCACCGGTACCGAGCGAACGCTGCGTGGTGAAATGCTTCTTGGCGACGATGTAATTGCCATCGGGCGACCAGCTTGCCTGGTTCAGCAGGCGGAACTCCTCCTTGGTGAGCTGGCGCTTGTCCGATCCGTCGGAGTTCATGATCCAGATGTTGTCGCCGCCGCCGCGGTCGCTGGTGAAAGCGATCCGGCGGCCATCGGGCGAGAAGCGCGGCTGCACTTCCCATGCCAGCCCTTCGGCGATCCGCGTCGGCGTGCCGCCGGCGATCGGCATGGTGTAGATGTCGCCCAGCAGCGCGAAAGCCAGCATGCGCCCGTCGGGCGAGACATCCACATCCATCCACGTGCCTTCGTCCGTCCGTATCGGCACCTGCCGGATCGTCGCGCCGCGCGGAGCGGTAACGTCCCATTTCTCCACGCTGTCGGCGGCAGCCGGGTTGGCACTGGCGGGAGCGGCATCGACCGCAATCCCGCTGCCTTCGGCAGGACCCGTTTCCGCCGATGCATCAACCTCCTGTTCCTCCACCGGATTGGGGCTGGGCGGGTTGTCCTGCGCGTAAGCCGCCTGGCCGGCGAACAGGACGGCAAGGACGGATGCGATGCTGGTTTTCATGATGCTCTCCGGTTGGGAAAATGTGGTCAGCGCACGCTGGCGCGTTCGATCAGATGGACGGGGACGCGCCGCGCGGGCCGTTCGCCTTCGGACGCGAGCGCGGTCTCGACGAGCAATTGCCCGGCGCGCGCGAAATCGGGTTCGACCGTGGTGAGCGGCGGCGCACTGAATTCGCCCGAGCCGAGCCCGTCGAACCCGATCACGCCGACGTCGTCCGGCACGGCGATGCCGCGCGCGGTCAGTTCTTCCAGCGCGCCCAGCGCCATGGCGTCGCAGGCGAAAAACAGGCCATCGAACCTGGCATCGGCGTCGGCCAGCTGGGCGATCGCATTGCGGCCTTGCGACACGCGGTCCGCGCCGCTGCTGACCACCGCCTCACCCGCTTTCAGGCCCACCGCTTCCATCGCGGCAAGATAGCCTTCGTAGCGTTCGCGGAACTGGCGCTGCGACGATGCGGGATCCCCGACGAAGACGATATGCTGCGCGCCGCCCTGCACCAGCCGTTCCACCGCCAGCCTGCCGCCATCGCGATTGTCCGAGCGCACCCAGACACTGTCGTCGAAAGGCGATCCCCAGAACGCCATCCTGCCAGCGGTCTTGGCGCAGGCGGTGAAATAGTCCCACGCCGCCTGGTTCGTCGCCGTACCGATCACCACGACGCCATCGGCCTGCCGCCGGGCGACATAGTGGCCAAAGAATTCCTCGGGCTGCGCCTGGAAGGATACCAGCGCCTCGTAGCCGCGCTCGGCCGCCGCTGCGCAGGTGCTGCCGAGCAGGCTGTAATAGAACGGGTTGATCGCCGCCGGACCCTGCCCGTCGCGGCCGATCACGACAATGGCGATGGTCCCGGTTTCGCCGCGCCGCAGCCCGGCCGCACGCGCATTGACCTGGTAGCCCAGTTCCTCCGCCGCCAGTTCGACGCGGCGGCGGGTGGCTTCGGTGATCGTTTCGGAACCCGACAGGGCGCGGCTGACGGTCGACTGGCTGACGCCCGCGCGTTCGGCCACGTCGATCGAGGTGACCGGGCGCGGCCTGGTCTTGTCACTGCTGGACATGCGCGAAAGGCTCTCCCCTTTCCGCCTGCCCTAACCCAGCGAATTGGCGAAAGCGAGAGGCAAGCGGCGCAAGCGCACGATCTGTTTGAAACCAGCGATTAAGTTGCGCCCTGCAACTGAGACTGGCGCACGGGCCCGGCATCGGGTAGGCTCATGCCACTTGGGAGAGACAGATGAAGAATACGGCGACCGATTTCGACGTTCTGATCGTGGGTGCGGGCATCTCCGGCATCGGCATGGCGGCGCATATGAAGGACAAGGCGCCCGGTCACAGTTTCGCGATCGTCGAACGCCGTGACAATCTGGGGGGAACCTGGGACCTCTTCCGCTATCCCGGCATCCGGTCGGACAGCGACATGCATACGCTGGGCTTCGATTTCGAACCCTGGACGCACGAGAAATCGATCGCCGACGGCCCCGCCATCCTCGACTATCTCGACCGCATCGTCGACGAACGCGATATCCGCAAGCACATCCGCTTCGGCCACAAGGTGCTGTCCGCGGACTGGCGCGACAGCGAAGCGCGCTGGCACGTCACGCTCGAAACCGCGCAGGGCGAACGCAAGCATCTGACCGCCAACTGGCTCTATCTCGGCGCGGGCTATTACGATTACGACGAAGCCTATGATCCCGGCTTCGATCTGGGCGAATTCGCAGGCGAAGTCGTGCATCCGCAATTCTGGCCGAAGGACCTCGATTACAGGGGCAAGAACGTGGTCGTCATCGGATCAGGCGCCACTGCGGTCACCATCGTCCCCTCGATGAGCGACAAGGCCGCCAAGGTGACCATGCTGCAGCGCACGCCGACCTGGATGTTCAGCCGGCCGGCCAAGGATGCACTGGCCAATTTCCTGCGCAAGATCCTGCCCGAGAAGACCGCTTACAGGATCACCCGCTGGAAGAACATCACGCTGCAGGATCTGGGTTTCAAGCGGGCCCGTGCCAAGCCGCAGAAGATGGGCGAAGCGCTGCACAAGCGTATCCGCAAGTCGCTGGGCGACGATTGCGATCTTGCGCCGTTCACGCCGCCATACAATCCGTGGGACCAGCGGCTGTGCCTGGTCCCCGACGACGACCTGTTCGAAGCGTTGAAGAGCGGCAATGCGGAAATCGTGACCGGCCATATCAAGGCTTTCGAAAAGGGCGGTGTCCGTTTGACCGACGACCAGTTCATCCCGGCTGATATCGTCGTCACCGCAACCGGGCTCAAATTGGCGATCGCCGGCAAGATCGCGTTGTCGCGCGAAGGCCGGAAGATCGACCTGGCGCAGCACTATTACTACAAGGGCTGCATGTTCTCGAACGTGCCCAATCTGGCGGCAGTGTTCGGCTATCTCAACGCCAGCTGGACGCTGCGCGCCGATATCAACTCGGACTTCATCTGCCGCGTGCTGCAGGAAAGCCGGCAGCGCGGCGCGGACATCGTCGAACCGGTGCTGACCCCCGCAGCGGAAGCGGCTATCGTCGAAGACGACATCTTCGATTTCTCGTCGGGTTATATCCAGCGCGGCAAGGCGATCATGCCCAAGAACGCGGTGGCCTACCCCTGGCGATTGAACCAGGAATATGTCGCCGATCGCAAGCGGATGAAAGAAGACCCGGTCGACGACGGTCTGCTCGACTTCCGGCGGCACGGAGCCAATGCGCGCGGCGCTGGCGAACAGCTCGAAGCTGCGGAGTAGCTTTCGCGCGCGGACCGCGTTACGCCAGCACCCATGACCGAACGCATCTACACCGCGGGCCTCGTCGTGATCGGCGACGAAATTCTCTCGGGCCGCACGCATGACAAGAATATCGCGCAAATCGCCAGCTGGCTGCAGGTCCAGGGCATTCGCCTGTCCGAAGTCCGCGTGGTGCCCGATGTCGTCGAACGGATCGTCGAAGCGGTGAATGCGCTGCGCGAAGCGTACGATTACCTGTTCACCACCGGCGGGATCGGCCCGACCCACGACGACATCACCGTCGATGCCGTGGCCGAAGCGCTGGGCGTTCCGGTGATCGTCCATCCCGAGGCGAGAGCGATCCTTGAGCGCTATTACGCCAGCATCGGCAAGGAGCTGACCGAGGCGCGGCTTCGCATGGCCCGCGCGCCGGAAGGCGCCGAACTGATCCCCAACCGCATGTCGGGCGCGCCGGGGATCAAGCTTGGCAATATCCACCTTATGGCAGGGGTGCCGCACATCACCGCGGGCATGCTCGATGCGCTGACGGGCACGCTCGAAGGCGGGGCTCCGCTGCAATCCGAAACCGTCGGCTGCTGGACCCCGGAGAGCGAGATCGCCGACATCCTGCGGCAGGTCGAACAAGCGCATGAAACCTGCCAGATCGGCAGCTATCCGTTCTTCCGCGAAGGCCGGGTCGGCGCGAATTTCGTGGTTCGTTCGACCAGTAGCGAAGATCTCAGGAGCTGTGTCGACAGCCTGTGCGACGGGCTGGCCACCGCCGGCTTCGATTTCACCCCCGGGGGAATCTGACCGGCGACCAGGGTAATCGCACTGTTAACCACCGCGTGATACAGTGCCCCCGATGACCGCGGTCTATATCACGATCGACACCGAATATTCGGCGGGTCTTGCCGTCGAGCTGGGCCGCCATGCCCGCGCAGAGGTCTATGCCCGTTCGATCGCCGGCCGCACTGCTGCGGGCGATGTGGGTATCGATTATCAGATGGACGTGATGGACGCGCATGGAATTGCGGGCCTCTTCTTCGTGGATCCCATGCCCGCGCTGGTCTGGGGTGTCGAAGCCGTCGCAGCAGTGGTCGAACCGATCCTCGCGCGCGGGCACGAGGTTCAGTTGCACCTGCATCCCGAATGGCTCGAACTCGCAGGCGACGCCAATCCGCTCAAGGGGCGGACCGGGCGCAACCTCAACGCCTTCAGCGAAGACGAGCAGGTCGAACTGATCGAGCTGGCGCGCGCCTTTCTCGTCGAAGCGGGGGCGCCTGCACCCACCGCATTTCGCGCGGGCAATTACGGCGCCGACGACGCCACGCTCCGCGCGCTGCGACGTCTCGGCATCCGCTATGACAGCAGCCATGTCCCGGGTATCGCCGGCTCGGACTGCCAGATCTCGCTCGGCGCCGCGGACCGTGCGGTTATTCTTCACGAAGGCACGATAGAGGTCCCGGTAAGCGCAATCCGCAGCTTCGGCGGGCTGCGTCATGCGCAGATCACTGCCCTGTCGCATTGGGAAATGGCTGCGGCGCTGCAGTTCTGCGTGCGCGCAGGCGTCGAGAAGCTCAACATCGTCAGCCACAGTTTCGAACTGATGAGCCGCGACCGGTTGCAGATAAATGCGATCGTGCGCGACCGTTTCGCGCGGTTCTGCCAGACGATTGCCGAGACCCAAGGGGCGCGCAGTGCCACGTTCACCAGCCGGCCTCCCGCTATCGGCGATCAGACCGGCGCGGGGACCATGCCGCACAATCCGCTGCGCACCGGCGCACGGATGGCCGAACAGCTGTGGGCCAACCGGCTCTACGGCGGCGGGTGAGAGCCACGGTGGTCGCTACTCCCTATCCCCTGCCCTTCACCATCGGTTCGCGCCGCCTGCTTGCGGTCGAGCGCGAGGTGGCGCCGATAGCCTTTACGTTGGAGGATATTCTGAGCGGCCGTTTGCCAGGTGTCCCCGCCATCGGTCACGGTGAAGGCTACCGCGTGCTGTCGGCGCCCGCTCATGCGGAAAAGCGTCTCCGCGAAGCGATGCCCGGCTTCCTTATCGGCGCACGCGAGGATTACGAGCGCAGCTATATCGCGATGTCGGGCAGCTACGAGGACTATCTCGCACGTTTCTCGGGAAAGACCCGGTCGACGCTGCGGCGCAAGCGGCGCAAGGTCGAACAGGCCGAGGGCGGCGATCTCGACATGCGGACCTATCTCACGCCGGCCGAGATGGACGAATTCCTGCAGCTGGCGATCCCGCTGTCACGGCGCACCTACCAGGCCCGATTGCTCGACGCGGGCCTGCCCGATGACAAAGACGCCAGGGCCGAGATGCGCGAGCTCGCCGCGGATGACCGGGTGCGGGCCTATATCCTGTTCCTCGACCAGCAGCCGATCGCGTATCTCTACCTGCCCGTCGCCGGTCACACGCTGGTTTACGCGCATCTTGGATACGAACCGGATTATGCCGAGCTGTCACCCGGAACGGTGCTCCAGATGGCTGCGCTCGAACGGTTGTTCGCCGAGGACCGGTTCCAGTTCTTCGATTTCACCGAAGGCGATGGCGCGCACAAGAAACTGTTCCGCACCGGCAGTGTGCCCTGTGCCAGCTTCCTGATGCTGCGGCCGAGCTGGGCGAACCGGGCGCTCCTGAACGCGCATGGGCTGTTCGAAGCGGGTGTGGCAGGTGCCAAGCAACTGGCCGAGCGGTCCGGGTTCGCCGCGACCCTGCGCAAGCGCCTACGCTAGAGATCGACGTCCTTCTCCCGCCGTTCCGACAGCTCTTCGCGCAATTCGCGCGCGCCGCGTTCGGCCCGCTGATCGGTTCTCTTGCTCGACCGGCGCGTATAGAGCCAAGCGCCGACCAGCAGCGCGAGAAGTACGAAAGGCCCGACGCTGCGGGCGAAAAATAGAATGGTATCCACGAAAGTCTCCTGACTGGGGGTCTCGTGAATGGAACGCGTGCCGGCGGTTATCTTTCCGGTCCTTCCTTGCGCTTCCAGCCAGACATGGCCCAGCCAAACGAAAAGGGCCGGCGGATCTGCATCCGCCGGCCCCTGCTGTTTCGTTGTCGCAATGCGAAAGAAGCTTAGGCTCCTTCCACCTCCGCGAGGTCGACCTTGAGGCCCGGCCCCATCGACGAAGTCAGCGTGATCTTCTGGACATACTTGCCCTTGGCACCCGAAGGCTTCGCCTTGACGATCGCGTCGGTCAGCGCCGCGAAGTTCTTCTTCAGGTCGGCGTCGTCGAACGACAGCTTGCCGATGCCGCTGTGGATGATGCCCTGCTTCTCGACGCGGAATTCGACCTGGCCGCCCTTGGCGTCCTTCACGGCCTGTTCCACGTTCGGCGTCACAGTGCCGAGCTTCGGGTTCGGCATCAGGCCCTTGGGGCCCAGCACCTTGCCGAGACGGCCGACGACACCCATCATGTCGGGCGTGGCGATGACGCGGTCATAGTCGAGATTGCCGTTCTGCATGTCTTCCATGAGATCTTCGGCACCGACCACGTCCGCACCAGCGGCCTTGGCCTTCTCGGCGTTGTCGCCCTTGGCGAAGACGGCGACCTTGACTTCCTTGCCGGTTCCGCTGGGGAGCGACACCATGCCGCGGACCATCTGGTCTGCGTGGCGCGGATCGACGCCGAGGTTCATCGCGACTTCGACGGTTTCGTCGAACTTCGCCTTGTGTTCGCGCAGCGTGGCGAGAGCTTCGTCGACGCTGTAGGTCTTTTCGCTGTCGAGCTTGGCGACGAGCTGCTGCTTCTTGGTCTGCTTAGCCATGATCTTAGCCCTCCACCACGTCGAGGCCCATCGAACGCGCGCTGCCTTCGATGATTTTGGTGGCCTGTTCGATGTCGTTTGCGTTCAAATCGGCCATCTTCTGTTCGGCGATTTCGGCAAGTGCCGAACGCTTGATGGATCCGGCCGAAACCTTGCCCGGCTCCTTCGAGCCCGACTTGAGCTTGGCGGCCTTCTTGATCAGGAAGCTGGCCGGCGGGGTCTTGGTCACGAAGGTGAACGAACGGTCCGCATAGACGGTGATCGTCGTCGGAATCGGCATGCCCTTTTCCATGTCGCCGGTGGCGGCATTGAAGGCCTTGCAGAATTCCATGATGTTCACGCCGCGCTGACCCAGCGCAGGGCCGATGGGGGGCGAGGGATTGGCGGTGCCCGCAGGCACCTGCAGCTTGATATAGCCGTCGATCTTCTTGGCCATGAATGGCCTCCTTTCTCACTGTTGCCGCGGCACTTTCGAACCGGGGCTCATGGTAAGCGGTCAAGCGGTCCGCACAAGCGACCTCCCGCACGGGTTCCCGAGGATGTCTTGGGAAGGCGCGCACATAGCGGTTTGGCACCGGATTGCAAGCGATTCGCCCTGCCCCGATCGCGTCGGATGACACCTTCATCGAAGGCCGCTCGCGCGCCACAATTGAAGGGCATAGGCTGCGGACGATGCCCAATCCCCTGCCCCTGCCATTCCGCCACCCGCTTGTCGCGGCCGTGCTGCTATGCGCGGGCGCACCCGCATCGGCGCAGCAGCCCGAAGCCCCCGTCGACACTGTCCGCATGCCCGAATTGCCAGCCGCCGAAATCGACCAGTCGCTGGCAATCGGCGGCGAGGAAATCGCGGCGCACAAGCTGCGCAGCCGGATGACCGTGGGAGTATTGGTCAACGGCGCCGGCCCGTATGATTTCGTGGTCGACAGCGGCGCCGACACTTCGGCGGTCGGCTCGGCGCTGGCGGGAAAGCTGGCGCTGCCCGAAACGGAACCCGCCCTGCTCCACGGCATTACCGAGAGCAAGATCGTGGACCGCGTATGGGTGGACGAACTGCGTCTCGGCAACACCGTGACCATGGGTCTCGAGACCCCCGTGCTCGACGAACGCGACATGGGCGGCGACGGGATGATCGGGCTCGACGCGCTGGTCAACCAGCGATTGATGATGGATTTCGACGAGCGCATCATCACCGTGGACGATGCGCGGGAGAAGGACGAAGCGATGACCGATGGGGTGATCGTTGTGACCGGGCGCCTGCAGCGCGGACAGTTGATCCTGACCGAAGTCGCTGCCGGCCGCGAACGGGTCGAAGCCGTGGTCGACACAGGCTCCGAGATCACCATCGGCAACCTCGCGCTGCGTAACCGCCTGGTTCGCAAGCGTTCGCGCGGTTTCGACACGGTGACCGTCTACGGGGTCACCGGGGCGGCGCTGGAGCTCGAGTTCACGGTGGTCAAGAACCTCCGCCTCGGTTCCATCACGCTGCAGAACGTACCCATGGCCTTTGCCGACATTCCGCCCTTTGCAGTCTTCGGGCTCGATGAAAAGCCGTCTTTGCTGCTGGGCACCGACCTGATGGAAAACTTTCGCCGGGTGTCGCTGGATTTCGCGGATCGCAAGGTCCGCTTCCAGCTGCGCAAATGCCATCACGCAGCGATTACCATGCGAACTTCCACCCGGGCATCGCGTATCCGCACGAGTGACGAGCGGGCCTGTAGCTGACCCGCGCCAGTGGCGCGGCCAGTGCGCGCTTGCGCCTTACGGGGTCGTTTTCTAGACGCGCCGGACGATGGACCGCACGCGCCCCACCCATGCGATCTGGCTGCTGCTTGCGGCAACGCTGTTGCTGCGTGCACTGGTCCCTGCGGGCTGGATGCCCGATGTCGATCGCAGCGACGCGATCGTGGCCAAGATGTGCAATTCGGCGATGACCGTGACCATCCCGCTCGGCCGCGAGCGGGTGCCCGACGACAGCGCTGCCCAGCACAGCGCGCCTTGCCTGTTTGCCGGTTTCGCCAGTGACGCCCCGCTCGGCGGCAGCCCGCTGGTGGTCACCGCGGCGATCCTCGCAGAGCAGCGCGGCGTGGCGGTTCTGGCCGCGCTGCAGCTCGCACGCACGGCCTACCTCCTCCCGCCCGGTCGCGCTCCACCTGTCGCCCCCTGACCGGCGTTTCCCGTCATTCCGGGAGGCGCCGCAACCACGGCTTTTCCCAATTCATGACAGGAATACACAATGAAACACGGTTTCGTGCGCGCCGCTCTGGCGTTGCTTCCGCTACTCGCCGCCTACCCGGCCCAGGCGCAGGACAATCCCGAAAGTTCCGATCCCGCTGGCGAGGTTATTGTCGTTACGCCCGTGACGCTGCATCCCGCGGCGGGGCTGATGAACGAACACACGCATGACGGCGGCGAGTTCATGATCGGCCTGCGTTACACCCGCAGCAGCTATTCAGGCGCCAATCGCGCAGGCACCAGAACGCTGAGCGACGCGGAGGTGTTCGCTGCCGGCTACTCCGTACGCGGGTCTGACATGGTCATGGACATGGTCATGCTCGATGTGATGTATGCTCCCAATGACAAGCTGACGCTGATGGTCATGCCCCACTGGATGCGGCACACGATGACCATGGTCGGGATCGACCCCGGCAATACCGGCATGGGCGATATGGCGATGGGCGGCATGCCCATGGGCGATATGGACCACGGCCATAGCGGGATGGCTTTCGGCCAAACCATGACCCATGCGACCCAGGGGATTGGCGATACGCTGGTATCGGCCAGCTACCGGCTCGCGCACCAGCCGCGGTTCAAGGCGCATGCCACGCTCGGCCTGTGGTCACCGACCGGCAAGGTCGACCGCAAGAACAGCGACGGCACCTTCGTCCACTACATGATGCAGTCGGGCAGCGGGACGTGGGACATCGAACCCTCGGTGACCGTGTCCGGCCAGGCGGGCATGGTCGGCTGGGGCGCGCAGGCGAGCTACCGCTGGCGGACGGAAGACGCCAACAAGAGCGGCTTCGCCTTTGGCGACAAGGCGCAGGCGACTGGCTGGCTCAGCTATCTCGTGGATGACGGTTTCAGCCTAACCAGTCGTCTCACGTGGGAACACGAAGGCCGGATCGAAGGCCATTACGACGGTCCGCACAAGCATCACACGCCGGCCGACATCCAGGCCAACTATGGCGGTGACAAGGTGCTTGCCGGGCTCGGCGCCAACGTGGCGCTGCCGCTTGCCGGGCCCGATCGCCCGCAATTGGGGATCGAGGCCGGCATCCCCGTGTATCAGAATCTGAACGGCATCCAGCTGCCCGAGGACTGGCGTCTCTCGGTCTCGCTCGGCAAGACCTTCTAAAGCGGAAAGGCCCCGCCCGGATCGTCCGGGCGGGGCCTTTTCAAAAAGCCGGCACGAGGCTGCGGCTTACTTGGCCAGTTCGACCTGCTCGAAATCGAGTTCGACCGGCGTTGCGCGGCCGAAGATCGAGACCGAGACCTTGACCTTCTGCTTGTCGAAATCGAGTTCCTCGACCAGCCCGTTGAAGCTGGCGAAGGGACCGTCGAGCACCTTGACCTGGTCGCCGATCTCGTAATCGACGCTGATTTCGGTCTTGGGCGCCGAACGCGCTTCTTCCACGCCGCCGAAATACCGGGCCGCTTCCTTTTCGGAAATCGGCTGCGGCTTGTTGTTGTTGCCGAGGAAGCCGGTAACCTTGGGGGTGTTCTTGACCAGGTGGTAGACATCGTCGGTCATGTTCAGCTTCGCCAGCACGTAGCCCGGCATGAACTTGCGTTCGACCTGGACCTTCTTGCCGCGCTTGACCTCGGTGATCGTCTCGGTCGGAACCTCGACCTCCTCGACGCCTTCGGACAGGCCCAGACGCTCGGCCTCGGCGATGATTGCATCGCGGACCTTGTTCTCGAAACCCGAATAGGCGTGGATGATGTACCAGCGTGCCATGTGTACTCGTTACCCTGTCGAAATGCGGCTCAGGCCAGGAAAATCAGGCCAGCGTCAGCAGCCAGCGCACCACGGCGCTGAACAGCGAATCGATGCCGAGGAAGAAAAGCGAGAGGATCACCGTGAGGATGAACACGAAGATAGCGGTGCGCACCGTTTCCTCGCGCGTCGGCCATACGACCTTGCGCCCTTCGGTCTGCACCTGCCGGAGGAATTCCGCCGGGCTGGTTTTCTTCTGATCTGCCATGTTCCACGTCTCTCGCGTAAAAATCGTGCCGCCTTCCGCCACGTCCCTTTCAGGTAGGGTCTTTCGCCGTCCCGGTTCAAGTCCGGGAGGGGCTTTTCTGCGATCCCAATGTCGGAAGACGGCGCTGCATCTACCGCCGCATCGGTCAAAAGGCAAGCGGTGGACGTGCGTCTCTTTCACCCTTTGCAAGTCGCGCCGGCGGCCCTAGCGTGCACGCTTTCAGTTTTCCGGGACGCATGAGGGGAATACTCGCGATGGCACTAGGCCAGACACCAAGTCTGGGCGATCGGCTGGTACAGCCGGTTACCAACATTTCCGATTTCATCTGGGCCGGCCTGTGGAACGGCGAAGCGGTCATCCCCTTCCCCCCGCTGGCCATCATCCTCCTGGGTGTCGGCCTGTGGTTCATGGCCGGCCTGCGGTTCTACCCGATCACCAAGCTCGGGGCCGCGGCCAAGGGACTGTTTGCCGGGCGCAAGGGCGAAGGCGCGGGCGAAATCAGCCCCTTCGCCGCGCTGTCGACCGCGCTTTCGGGTCAGGTCGGCACGGGCAACCTGGCCGGGGTCGCCACCGCGATCGCGCTGGGCGGTCCCGGGGCGATTTTCTGGATGTGGGTCACCGCGCTGTTCGGCATGGCACTGGCCTTTGCCGAAGGGTCGCTCGCGATTCGCTACCGCGAAACCACCAGCGATGGGGTCAAGCGCGGCGGGCCGATGACCTACATCATGATGGGCCTGGGGCCGAAATGGACCTGGCTGGCGGTCGTCTTCTGCCTGGGCACGCTGTTCAGCGCGCTGGTAACGGGCAACTCGATCCAGGCGAACGCCGTGGCCGATGGCCTGAACGAGCTGTTCGGGATCGAGGAATGGCTCGGCGGGCTGATCGTGGCCGTGCTGGTATTCGTGGTCATCATCGGCGGGATCAAGTCGATCGGTCGCGTTGCCGAAAGCGTGGTGCCGTTCATGGCAGCCGCTTACCTGGTGATGGCCGTAATCGCGCTGGCGCTCAATTTCGCCGATCTGGGTGAAACCTTCGCGCTGATTTTCGACGGTGCCTTCAACCCGCAAAGCGCGGTGGGCGGCTTCACCGGCGCGGCGATCATCATGGCGATCCGCGCCGGCGTGGCGCGCGGCCTGTTCTCGAACGAGGCGGGCCAGGGTTCGACCCCGATCGCCCATGCTGTGGCGCAGACCGACGATCCCGAACAGCAGGGCCGCATGGCGATGCTGGGCACGTTCATCGATACGGTCGTCATCTGCACCATGACCGCACTGGTCATCCTGACCGTGCGCGGTGATTTCACCGCGGGCGGCGAAGCGGTGGCGCATGCCTGGCAATCGGACCGCGTCGGTTTCGAGATGACCAGCGGCGCCTTCGCAGCGGCCTTCCCGGTCGAGATCGCCTCGATCCCGATCGGAACGCTGATCGCCAGCATCGCGCTGTTGCTGTTCGTCTTCACCACGCTGCTGACGTGGAGCTATTATGGCGAGCGCGCGATCACCTTCCTCTACGACCGGATGAAAGGCTCGACGCGCGAGGGCGAGCGGCGGCTGCACATGGTGTGGCGCGTGCTGTGGTGCGTGGTGATCTTCATCGGCGCGGCACAGCCGAGCGAGCTGGTCTGGCGGCTTGGCGATATCTCCAATGCCACCATGGTTCTGCCCAACCTCCTGGCGCTCGCGCTGCTCAGCGGCGTGGTGTTCAAGCTGGCCCGCGGCGATCGCACGGCCGGCAAAGAATACCGCGAGGCAACGCCGGAAGAGCCCGAAGAATACTGAGACTTCTGCGACTGAATGGCAAAGGGGCCGGAGAGCGAACGCTTTCCGGCCCCTTTCTTGTCAGCGGGAGATCAGCGGCGTCCAAACAGGCGCGCGAGGAACCCTGGCTCCTCCATCGGCTGGATCTTGCCATGCATACGATAGCGCAGCGAACTGTCGCTGTAGGGCCTGGGCTGTGCCCAACGATCTGGGCGGCTGCTGCGGAAAGACATGCTCGACATGGGGTACCTCCATGAATGCCATTGCTTGCCGATAAACCCTCAGCAGTGCTTTCGGGTTCCCGCAGGGGTGCGCGTCCAGACAAGCCCAAGCAGCGCGAGTGCGGCAAGCGGCATCAAATTGACGCCGAGGGGGAACGCCGCCGCGCGTGTGGCATAGGGAGCGAAATAGAGCAGCGTGAGGCCGAGCTTCTCGTAAGGACGAAACCCGCGCTCGAGCCCCTGAATGACCAGCCAGAGCGTCGGAAACACGAGGAACGGCAGATCGTAACTGAACAGATAGGGCGATGCGAGCGCAGTAGCCGCCAGGACTGCAGCAGAAGCTCCTGAGGCATCGTCGCCGAAACGCCGCGGTGCGAACAGGGCGACTGCAAGGGCCAACACGGCAGAACATGCAGCCCCTGCAAGCGCGACAAAATCGCCGAGGTGTGGCCGCAACTGGGAAAAGATCGTGCTCATCCGCAACATGAAGTCCGGATCAGGCCTCTCGATAAGCTGGCGGCTGGCGCTCCAGCTTCCGGTATAGGCCAGCAGAGTATCGCTGCCGAAGATCAGCCATGCCGCCCCCAGCAGCGCCGCGACCACCAGCCCGGCCGCAACGAATGCCCGCCATTTGCCGCCTGCACTGAGCCAGAACGGGGCGAGGAGAGCGAGATGCGGCTTGATAACGAGAGCACCTACCGCCGCACCGGCCACCACCTGCCGCCGCGGCAATTCATGCGCCGCCAGCACCAGAAGCGCGCCAGTGAGCAAACCGGTCTGTGCATGTCCCGCCGCGATCAGTGCTCCCGGATAGGCCAGCACCAGTGGCCACAACCGCGGGAACGCCCGGACGCTGACCCAGGCCCACGCACCCCATGTCGAAGCCACCCAGACAATCCATGCGATCGGCAGCGGCAATAGCCCGAGTGGCACGAGCGCGAACAGGAACGGTGGCGGATTGACGAAAGCGAACCATCCCGGGCTTCCCGTCGAGGTCTGGACCTGCTGCTGCGCCGCCAGATCGTAGGCGGCTGCAGGTTCGCCAGCGGCGGTGACCTGCCCCGCGCCCCAGAAAGCCAGGAAGTCAGTCGTCCCCGGCGGCATAGCGCGCCAGAAGGATATGGCGACAAGCCCCAGGCTCGCCAGCGCCAGCAGCAAGGCGTAACCGCGCACGCGCTCATGGGTGAGCCAGTCGGCCCGGCGCAACCAGTCCATCGCCCTATTCTCCTCTCGCTCGTGTCATGCACGAACGGGATTAGCGTGCCGCGGCTGCGCTAACCAGCGCGAGCGCGGGGCCAAATCCCCGCCCGCGCCGATCGGTCAGCTTGCCTTGGAAGCGATCCAGCGGTCGATCTTGTTCTCCAGCACCGGCATCGGCAGGCTGCCCGTGTCGAGCACCTCGGCGTGGAATTCGCGGATGTCGAAATCCTCGCCCAGCTGATCTTCGGCGCGCTTGCGCAGTTCCTGGATCTTGATGGCCCCGACCTTGTACGCCAGCGCCTGCGAGGGAATGGCGATATAGCGCTCGACCTCGGCGACCACTTCGGTGCGCGTCATGCCCGAATTCTCGAGCATGAAGTCGATCGCCTGCTCGCGCGTCCACCCCTTGGCATGCAGCCCGGTATCGACCACCAGCCGCATCGCGCGCAATTGCTCGTCCTGCAGCGTACCGTAACGGTTCCATGGATCGTCGAAGAAGCCCATCTCATAGCCCAGCGTCTCCGAATAGAGCGCCCAGCCTTCGACATAGGCCGTGTTGCCGCCGAAGCGCATGAATGCCGGAAGATCGGTGTTTTCCTGCGCGAGGCTGATCTGGAAATGATGCCCCGGTGCGCCTTCGTGCAGGTAGAGCGTCACATTGCCCGTCGTCAGCCGGCTGGGCAGGTCATAGGCGTTGAAATAAAATGTCCCCGGCCGCGAACCGTCCGGCGCGCCCGAATTGTACGAACCACCCGCTTCGAACTTCTCGCGATACTCCTCGTAGGGCTTGATCTCGAGCGGGGTCTTGGGGACCAGCGAGAAATATTCGCCGATCTTCTCATCGACCTGTTCGCCGATATCGTAATAGCTCTGCGTCAATGCCTCGCGGCTCTCCGGCTTGAACTGCTCGTCGGTGCGCACGTAGTCGAAGAACTCGTTGAGCGTCCCCTCGAAGCCGACTTCCTGCTTGATCTGCTCGAGGCCATTCTTGATCCGCGCCACTTCGGACAGGCCTAGTTCGTGCAGGTAATCGGGCTCGAGCGGAAGCGTCGTCGTGCCTTCCACCATGTGCCTGTACAACTCCGCGCCGCCCTTCATCTGGGACAGTCCCACGCTGTCGCGTGCCACGGCCATGTATTCGTCGCGAAGGAAATCTCGCATCCGCTCGTGCGCCGCGTAGATTTCCTTGGTGGCCGCAGTGTATTCAGTCGTCAGCCGCGCCTTCTCTTCGGCGGAAAATTCCTCGGGGAAGTTCTTCACCGGCATGAAGAAGGGCGATTCCTCGACCGGCATCGCCAACTGCGTGTCGAGCTGGCTGACGACGTTGCCGATCGTCAGCTTGGTTTCGTACACGCCGGTTTCCATGCCTTCGCGGAACTTGCCGATCGCGCGGTCGGTGATGGCGATGTAATCCTCGTGCCGCTTGAGGTTGTTCTCGTAGTCCTCGACCGTCTTGAAGGGGGCGGCGCTCTGCCCGCTGGCGAAGTTGGGATAGAACGTGTGGAAGCCTGAGAAATGGTTCACCGGACGCACTTCGCTCGCCGCGAGGATCGCGGGGGCATAGCCCTCCTGCTCACGCTGCTGGTTGTAGGCAAAGACATCGTAGGCGAGCTGGTCGGTGGGCGACAGCTTGCTGCGGTCGATTTCGGCCAGCTTCGCGAGGTTTTCGGCATTGTCCGCCTTGCTTGCGGCAAGATGCTCGTCGGTCAGGTAATCGCCCAGGCGGTCCGCGTAGCGCATGTCGCCGCGAAACAGCGCGCCGACCGGATTGAGCTTGAGGCTGCGTTCATCGGCATCCGCGAACAGCGCGAAGAGCTTGTCGTGTTCGCTGATTTCGCTCGCAGCATCGGTTGCTGCATGGTGATCGCGGGCGATGGCCGGGTTCGCTGCCAGAACAAGCGAAAGGGCGGCACCCGAAGCGAGGGCGTGACGGACGAGTTTCATGGAGGTTCCCCTGGTAATTGTAGTGCAGCGATAGGACAGGCATTTGCCTGAGCGCACAAGCACGCCATACGATCGAAGGCATATGTCGCTCGACCGGCGCCATGCAGTGCCCTGTTCCGCATGGCGCCGGCAATGCTGCGATCAATCGATCACGCGGCCGCGCACCATCACCCAATCGACATTCTCCAGCGTCGACGTATCGTCGAGCGGGTTGGCTTCGACCGCAATCAGATCCGCCGAATAGCCGGGCGCGATCCGGCCGATCTCGTTTTCCAGTCCCAGCACGCGTGCGGCGCGGGTAGTCGCCGCCGCGAAAGCATCCCGGTGGCTCATGCCCTGTTCGACCATCAGCGCGAATTCGCCCGCATTGCGGCCGTGACCGAAAACGCCGGCATCGGTCCCGAAAGCGATCGGCACGCCCCAGCGCAGCGCCTTGCCCATGAAGACGCGCGCGGTTTCGGCCACATCGCGGATCTTGTCCTCGACGACCGGTGTGTAGACGCCCTGTCCAAGCCGTTCGGTAACGCCCTTGAACGCCATCAGCGTGGGCACCAGCACGGTACCGTTGTCCTTCATCGCACGGGCGGCCGCCTCGTCCAGATAGGTCCCGTGCTCGATCGAATCGATGCCGGCGCGCGCCGCGGCCTCGATCCCGCGCGCGCCATGCGCATGCGCCATGACCTTCAGACCGAGCGAATGCGCAGTATCGGCAATGCTCTTCATCTCGGCGCTGGTGAAATGCGCTTCGAGCCCGCGCCCTTGCTGGCTGAGCACGCCGCCCGTGGCGGTAATCTTGATGATATCGGCGCCGTTCTGGCTCGCGAGCCGGACTTTTTCGGCGCATTCGACCGCCCCGGTGCAGGTGAACCCACTGTCGAGCAGCTCGTTGACTTCGGGGCGGAAGCCGCTGACATCGCCGTGCCCACCCACGATTGCGAGCGAGGGGCCGGCTGCCACGATGCGCGGGCCGTCGATGAAACCTTCCGCGGTTCCGCGGCGCAGCGAGAAGGCGCTGGCGGGGCCACTGCCCGCTTCGCGCACGGTCGTAAACCCGGCAAGCGCCGTCAGGCGCGCATTCTTGGCGCCGACGACGACATCCCATTCATCGGGTTCGACTGCGTCCTTCCAGAAATCGCCGCCCGGATCGCCGGTCAGGTGGACATGCAGGTCGACCATTCCGGGTACCACGGTCTTGTCTTTCAGATCGACCGTGACCGCCTGTGCAGGGGCTGCAGTGAAGCCGTCGGCAACGCTGACGATCTTCCCGTCGGTGACCGTTATCGTGGATGGCCCACGCGGCTGGCTTTCGGCATCGACGACAAGCGCGCCCGCGTGAATGACAGTGGTATCGGCCAGCGCCGGCGCGGCGCACATCGCCCCCGCCAGCGCGATGAATGCGGCAATCTTCATTCTCTATCCCCTTGGTTGCCCAAGGGGATGCCCGCCAGCGGCCGGCGTATCAAGCAAAAGCGGCGCTAGAAGGTATAGCCGATCCCGAGTGCGCCCATCCACTGGTCTGCATCACCGCGAATGGAGGTGAACGGCGTACGCTTGCCATCGCCTAGCATCCGCGAATATCCGCCCATGGCGATGAGCGCGAGCCCGCCGTTGGCAAGATTGCCGTCGAGATCGACCCCGGTGAGCAGGTTGACACCCACCCGGTCCCAGCCGCCATCCGCCTGGTAGGCCGGCAGTGCGCCGCCGGCCGGCACCGAATAGTAATAATCGGCATAATCGTCGTCGACATACGAACCACTGACCGACAGCGAGATCGCTGCGCCGCGGCTGACGGGTGTGAAATAGGTCACGCCCGGGCTGACCAGCGCACCGTCATGCGCGCCGGCGACATCGAACAGCGTCTCGATGTTGAAGCTCAGGCTGTCATAGGGATTGAGCAGGCCGGGAAGGCTGATCCCCACCGAGGGACCGACTTCGAAGGCGGTGTCGAGTTCGCCATAGGACAGGACCACGGGATCCTCGATCTGCGAGGCGCGGTTGCGGTTGAGCCGCGCAGCAACGCCGGCCGAAATCTTGGCGCCATCGCTGTCGTCATTGACGAAATCGAGTGCGGCACCACCCGCCCGGGGGCTGATGCGCACACCGCCGATCTTGCCCTGTACGATAGGGATCGGCGATACGACATAGTCGTCCGACCCATCGTAGCTGGCGGAATAGACCGCGCCCGCACCGATCGAGAACCAGTTGCCATCGAATACGGTCGCTTCGCCGTCAGGTCCGTCGGGCAATGCCTCGACATTCTGGGCCATTGCGGGTGCGGCGCAGGCGAGCGCCAGCGATCCGGTTGCGGCGAGCAGTAACTTCATGCGGATTCCCTCGATATATGTCTTTGCCGTTCAACTCGCACGGGAGTGTGACGTTCCCGTAACCCTGCCCGGCAGGAATTCCAAAGCGATTGCCGCTGGGCCGCTTCGCTTCTAAGCCCACGGGCGATGGACGGGCGCATGATCGATATGGCCGTGGTCGGCGGCGGCCTGGCGGGCGGATTGGCCGCGCTGGCAGTGCGCCGCGCCCATCCCGAGCTGAACGTAGCGATCTTCGAGGCGGGCGACAGCCTGGGCGGCAACCACCGCTGGAGCTGGTTCGCCAGCGATCTCGACGCTCCCGGGACGCAGCTCATGGCTGGCTTTGCCACGACCGAGTGGTCCGGCGGCTACGATGTCGCCTTTCCGGGCCATACGCGCCACTTGTCTTCGCCCTATCGTTCGCTCGCCAGCCGGGATTTCGATGCTGCGCTGCGCAGCGAACTGCCCGCAGCCGCCATCCGCACGCAGGCACGCGCGGCAAAACTGGCTGCCGGCGGCGTCACGCTGGCCAGCGGTGAGCACATCGCCGCGCGCTGCGTGATCGATTGCCGCGATTTCACCCCCTCGGCCCAGCTGCGCGGCGGGTGGCAGGTCTTCGTGGGACGGCATTTGCGGACACGGACCGCGCATGGCGTCGCCGATCCTATCGTCATGGACACGCGCGTGGCCCAGCACGGGGCCTACCGCTTCGTCTACACCCTGCCGCTAGGCCCGAACGAGCTGTTCGTCGAGGACACCTATTACGCCGACGAACCCGCGCTCGATCGCGCGGCGCTGGAGGCGCGCATCGACCGCTATTGTACGGCGATGGGCTGGCACGGCGATCGGCTCGGCGGCGAAACCGGCGTGTTGCCGGTTATTACCGGAGGCGATTTCGCAGCCTACCAGGCGGCGCTCGGAGGTGCGGGCGTGGTTCGGTCGGGCGCGCGCGGTGGCTTCGTTCACCCGCTGACCAGCTACACCCTGCCCTTCGCCGTGGCCAATGCTCTCGCCCTGGCCCGCCACGCGCGGCTGCCGGGCGACCAGCTTGCCGCGCTGTTCGAAGACCGGGCGCAGCGGCACTGGCAGGCGACGCGGTTCTATCGCAGCCTCGGCAGGATGCTGTTCGACGCTGCCGAGCCGGAGGAACGCTACCGGGTGTTCGAGCGGTTCTATCGCCTGCGCGAACCCCTGATCGAACGATTCTACGCTGGAAATTCGAGCACGGCCGACAAGCTGCGCATCCTCTCGGGCAAGCCGCCCGTATCTGTCCCTGCCGCCATTCGCGCCTTGCTTGGCAAGGGCAGCCCGCTGGTCCAAGAGAGGTCGCAATGAACACCGAAACTGCCATTCCCGTTACCCCGAGCGACAGCACCGAGCCGTTCGTCCCCGCCCCCACCGGCCGCACGGCCTGCGTCGTCGGTGCAGGCTTCGGCGGCCTTGCGCTCGCCATTCGCCTGCAATCGGCAGGCATCACCACGACCGTCGTCGAAGCGCGCGACAAGCCCGGAGGGCGGGCCTATTACTGGGAGCGCGACGGTTTCACCTTCGATGCGGGCCCGACCGTCATCACCGATCCCGATTGCCTCAAGGAATTGTGGGCGCTGACCGGTCACGACATCGCTCGGGATGTCGAGCTGATGCCGGTCATGCCCTTCTACCGGCTCGCCTGGCCCGACGGCACGCAGTTCGATTATTCGAACGACGAGGAACAGCTGTTCCGCGAAATAGCCCAGCTCAATCCCGCCGATGTTGCCGGCTACCAGCGGTTCCTCGAATATTCCGAAGCGGTCTACGAGGAAGGCTACGTCAAGCTTGGCCATGTGCCGTTCCTCGATTTCAAGTCCATGCTCAAGGCGGCTCCCGCACTGGCCAAGCAGCAGGCATGGCGCAGCGTCTATTCGATGGTGTCGAGCTATGTCGAAAACGAAAAGCTGCGCGAGGCGCTGAGCTTCCATACGCTGCTGGTCGGCGGCAATCCGATGAAGACCAGCAGCATCTATGCGCTGATCCACAAGCTCGAAAAGGACGGCGGCGTATGGTGGGCCAAGGGCGGCACCAATCGCCTGATCGCCGGCATGGTCGCGCATTTCGAGCGCATCGGCGGCACCGTGCGGCTGGGCGATCCGGTGGCGCAGGTGCACACGCTGGGCAAGCAGGTGACCGAGATCGAGACGCAGTCCGGCTGGCGCCAGCGGTTCGACGCGATCGCGAGCAATGCCGACATCATGCACAGCTACAAGGACCTGCTGGCCGGATCGAAGCGCGGCAAGGATTACGCCAAGAGCCTGTCGCGCAAGAGCTTCAGCCCCAGTCTGTTCGTCGTCCACTTCGGCATCGAGGGAAGCTGGCCGGGTATTCCGCATCACATGATCCTGTTCGGTCCGCGCTACAAAGGCCTGCTCGAGGACATTTACGATCACGGCGTCCTGCCCGAGGATTTCTCGATCTATCTGCACCACCCCAGCGTCAGTGACGACAGCATGGCGCCCGAGGGGATGAGCACTTTCTATGCGCTGGTGCCGGTGGCCCATATGGGCAAGCTGGCCGTCGACTGGGAGGAAATGGGACCGGTACTCGAGAAGCGCATTCTCGACGAACTCGGCCGGCGCCTGATCCCCGACATCCATTCGCGCATCGTGACCAAGTTCCATTACGCCCCGCGCGATTTCGCCGCCGACCTTAACGCCCATATGGGCAGCGCCTTCAGCCTCGAGCCGGTGCTGACGCAAAGCGCGTGGTTCCGCGGGCACAATCGCGACGATGTGCTCGACAATTTCTACCTTGTCGGTGCGGGCACGCATCCCGGGGCGGGAATTCCGGGGGTGGTCGGCAGCGCCAAGGCAACTGCCGGATTGATGCTGGAAGATTTGGCAGTATGACGCGCGGGATGAACCGTCTCGCCATCTATTGCGGCTCCGCCTCGCCCGACGATCCGCGCTATATCCAGCTCGCCTACGATGTGGGCAAGCGCCTCGCCGAACGCGGTATCGGCGTGGTCTATGGCGGTGGCCGCCTCGGCCTGATGGGCGCCACCGCGCGTGGTGCGCTGGAGGCCGGCGGCGAAGTGATTGGCGTCATTCCCGAGGCACTGGCCAGTTCGGAAGTCGCCAATCACGATTGCACCGAACTTTACACCGTGGGCGGCATGCACGAGCGCAAGCAGCGGTTCACCGACCTGTCGGACGGCTTCATCACGATCCCCGGTGGCGTCGGGACGATGGACGAACTGTGGGAGGCGATGAGCTGGGCGCAGCTTGGCTATCACGACAACCCGGTCGGCCTGCTCAATGCCTTCGGCTTTTACGACGAGCTGATCGCCTTCAACCGGAAGATGGCGGAAGTCGGTTTCGTCCGCCCAGTGCACCAGAACATCCTCGTGCACGACGACACTCTGGACGGATTGCTCGACAGAATGGCAGCCTATGAACCGCATACGCCGATCTTCCAGATGAAGGCTGACGACCTCTGAGCAAACCCCGCACCCTGGTCCAGTCGCGGTACCTGCGGCCCACCCCGACCCGCGCGGGCGGCGGCCGCGATCGCGCGATCCTCGTCGACAAGTCGCTCGAATCGATCGAACAGGGTTCGCACAGCTTTGCCGCAGCTTCGAAACTGTTCGACAAGGCAACCCGCGAACGCAGCTGGCTGCTGTACGCCTGGTGCCGCCGGTGCGACGACATCGCGGACAATCAGGACAAGGGCGGGCCACTGGGCGACCAGGGCAACATGAAGGATGCGGAAGACCGCGTGCAGGCCCTGCGCGTGCTGACCAAGCGCGCATTCGAGGAACAGCCCACCGCCGATGCCGCTTTCGACGCGTTCGGTCTGGTCGCCGACGAATGCGGCCTGACGCTGGCCGAAGCCAACGACGTAATCGCCGGCTTCGCGCTCGATGCAACGCGCTGGACCCCGAACACCGAAGCGGACATGCTGCGATATTGCTACCATGTCGCGGGTGCGGTCGGCATCATGATGGCGCGGATCATGGGGGTGCATCCCGACGATGGCGAAACGCTGGACCGGGCCTGCGACCTCGGCCTTGCTTTCCAGATGGCCAATATCGCGCGCGACATCGTCGAAGATGCAGAAGCCGATCGCTGTTACCTGCCGCAAAAATGGCTCGAGGAAATGGGCTGGCAACAGGGCGAACACGCCCTGCCCGAAAACCGCTTTCGCCTCGCCAGCCTGATGCCGCGCCTGATCGCCCTGATGGAGAAGCACGAGGCGGCGGCCAAGCTCGGCGCGCGGAAATTGCGCTTCCGCCAGCGCTGGGCGGTGCTGTCCGCCGCGCGGATCTACGGCGCGATCGGCCGCAAAGTCCTGAACCGGGGCCAGCTGGCGTGGGATACTCGCACGCGCGTTTCGGCCCCCGAAAAGACCTGGCACATGGTCGCCGCGTTCTTCGAAGCGGTCCGCAACCGCCCGCCCCCGCCCGCGGAGCCGATCACCTGGAGCCGGCACGACTTCAAGCCGCTGGCCGGCTGGTAGAGGCCACCGCTCGTCCTTGCCAATAGGCAGTGACGGGAGTTTCCTTTTCCCCCGGCGGAAGCTAGTCCCCGCCGCATGATTGCAAAGCTCCTCATCGCCAATCGCGGCGAAATCGCCTGCCGCATCATCCGCACCGCGCGCGCAATGGGTATTGCCACGGTCGCGGTCTATTCGGACGCCGACGCCCGCGCACTGCACGTGCGGCAAGCCGATGAGGCGGTGCATATCGGCCCCTCACCCGCCGCCGAAAGCTATCTTGTCGGCGAAAAGATCATCGCTGCGGCCAAGCAGACTGGGGCGGAAGCCATCCACCCGGGCTACGGCTTCCTGTCCGAAAATGCCGGTTTCGCGCAGGCCGTGATTGATGCCGGGCTGATCTGGGTGGGTCCCAAGCCGTCGAGCATCGAGGCGATGGGGCGCAAGGATGCTGCCAAGACGCTGATGATGGAAGCGGGCGTCCCGGTTACGCCCGGCTATCTGGGCGCAGACCAGTCGGCCGAACGGCTGAAGAAGGAAGCCGACGCCATCGGTTACCCCGTGCTGATCAAGGCGGTTGCAGGCGGCGGCGGCAAGGGTATGCGCAAGGTCGACAAGGCCGAAGACTTCGAGGCCGACCTGCAGAGTTGCCGCCGCGAAGCCAAGGCCAGCTTCTCCAACGACGAAGTGCTGCTGGAAAAGTGGATCACCTCGCCCCGCCATATCGAGGTGCAGGTCTTCGGCGATGCCCATGGCAATGTCGTCCACCTGTTCGAGCGCGATTGCAGCCTCCAGCGCCGCCACCAGAAGGTGATCGAGGAAGCCCCCGCCCCCGGCATGGACGAGGTGACGCGCGAGGAAATCTGCGCCGCCGCCGTGCGCGCCGCGAAGGCCGTCGATTACGAAGGCGCGGGCACGATCGAATTCATCGCCGATGCCAGCGAAGGCCTGCGCGCCGACCGTATCTTCTTCATGGAAATGAACACACGGCTTCAGGTGGAGCATCCGGTGACCGAGGAGATCACCGGGGTCGATCTGGTCGAGTGGCAGCTGCGCGTGGCAAGCGGCGAGCCGATCCCGCTCAAGCAGGAAGAACTGCGCATCGACGGCCACGCCATCGAAGCGCGGCTTTATGCCGAAGACCCGGCCAGCGGCTTTCTGCCTTCGACCGGCCCGCTCGACCATTTCGACCTCGGCAGCGCCGGACGGATCGAGACCGGTGTCGCCGAAGGCGATATGATCTCACCGCATTACGATCCCATGGTCGCCAAGCTGGTCGTATGGGAAAAGACCCGGGCGGACGCGATCGAGGCCCTGGCCGATATCGCCGAAAGCGTCGAGGTCTGGCCGGTGAAGACCAACGCCGCCTTCCTCGCCAACGCCCTGCTGGAAGACGATTTCGTCGAAGCCCAGCTCGACACCGGATTCATCGAACGCAAGCTCGACCGGCTGGTCGGCGACGATGCGCCCGATGATGCGATCTGGCAGGCTGCCGCCGACTTTACGGTCCTCGACGCGATCGAGGAGAACGCCCCCGCCCGATCGGTTTCCGGCTCAATGCGGATCCGCGGGTCGCCGCGACCCTGTTCCACAAAGGCGAAAGCCGCACGGTCGACGTCATCGGCGAACGCGGCGCCGCGCATGCCACAGGTTTCGTCGAAGATGCGCGCACGGTGGTCTTTGCCGATGGCCAGAGTTTCGAGTTCGCGCTGGAAAGCCGCGGCAGCGGCGCGGCGGCGGCCGGTAGCGGTGCTATCCTCGCCCCCATGCCGGGCAAGGTCATCGCGGTCGATGTGGCCGAAGGCGACCGGGTGGCGGCGGGACAGCGGCTGATGGTGCTCGAGGCGATGAAGATGGAACACGCGCTGACCGCGCCGTTCGACGGCACCGTGACCGAGCTTTCGACCGCGACCGGCGGACAGGTGCAGGTCGAGGCCGTGCTGGCAGTTGTCGCGCCCGCAGAGGAATAATCGTCATCCCAGCGAAAGCTGGGATCGCCCTCCACAAGCACGAAAATGATAGCGGTCCCAGCTTTCGCTGGGGCGACGGCTTGGGTATGCGTCGCGCATGGGATGGGAAAAAGAACTCGAGGAACTGCGCCGGCGCGAGGCGTTGGCCGAGCAGATGGGCGGACCCGACAAGGTCGCTCGCCAGCATGGCCGGGGCAAGATGGATGCCCGCGCCCGGCTCGCCGCGCTCTGTGATGATGGCACCTTCCGCGAAATCGGCAAGATCGCGGGCAAGGCCAGCTACGACGAAGACGGCAATCTCGAAGCCGTCCTTCCTGCCCCCTTCCTGTTCGGCAAGGCGCAGATCAACGGCCGCCCGGTGGTTGCCACCGCCGATGATTTCACCATTCGCGGCGGCGCGGCGGATGCCGGGATCAGCCGCAAGATGGTGCAGGCCGAGAAGATGGCGCACGAGCTCAAGCTGCCGATCATCCGCATGATCGACGGCACGGGCGGCGGCGGGTCGGTCAAGACGCTCGAACAGATCGGCGCGACCTATATCCCCGCGGTCCCCGGCTGGGGCGACGTGGTGACCAATCTCGACACCGTGCCGGTGGTCGCGCTTGCTCTCGGACCCACCGCGGGTCTGGGTGCGGCGCGCGTGGTGGCGAGCCATTATTCGGTCATGGTCAAGGGCCTCAGCCAGATCTTCGCGGCCGGCCCCGCGGTGGTCGATGGGCTCGGCGAAGGTTACAAGGGATCGGCCGACCACCAGCAGGCCAAGGAAGACCTCGGCGGCAGCGGCATCCATACGCGCAACGGCGTGGTCGACGACGAGGTTGCCAGCGAGGCCGAGGCCTTCGCGCGCGCCCGGCATTTCCTCGCCTTCATGCCCGAACATGTCGGCCAGCTTGCCCGCCGGTCCAATTGCACCGATCCGGTCCACCGGCGCGAGGAGGCGCTGCTGGACCTCGTCCCGCGCGATCCCAAGGCGGTCTATTCGATGCGCCGCTGCATGGAGATGGTGTTCGACCAAGGCACCGTGTTCGAAATCGGCCGCATGTGGGGCCGCGCCTGCATCACCGCGCTCGCCCGGCTCGACGGCTGGCCGGTGGCGGTGCTTGCCAGCGACCCGTCCTATCTCGGCGGGTCATGGGATGCGAAATCGAGCGAGAAGGTCGAGCGCTTCGTCAAGCTGGCGGACCAGTTCCGCCTGCCGATCGTCCATCTGGTCGACAATCCCGGCTTCATGATCGGGCGCGAAGCGGAAATGGCGGGGACGATCCGTTACGGGGTGCAGGCGATGAACGCGGTCTACAAGGCCAGCGTCCCGCTCGCCTCGGTGGTCCTGCGCCGCGCCTACGGGATTGCGGGCAGCGCCATGTCGAATGCCGAGACCTACCAGTACCGGTTCTGCTGGCCGTCGGGTGACTGGGGCAGCCTGCCCATCGCGGGCGGTCTGGAAGTGGCCTATAAATCCGAGCTCGAAGCCGCCGCCGACCCGGAAGCCGAACTCGCTGCAATTCGCGCGCGGCTCGACCAGGTGACCTCGCCCTTCCGCAGCGCCGAACGCTTCAATGTCGAGGACATCATCGACCCGCGCGACACCCGTCCGTTGCTGTGTGAGTATGCCGAGCTTGCGTGGCGCAGGCTGGCCAGCGAAGCCTAGGTTTCCTCGACATCCGGATCGGGCGGCCCGAACAGCGCACCGCGTTCCGAAAAGAGCACCAGCAGCAGGCTGACGGTGGCGGTGACCAGCAGCGCCAGCGCCAGCGGACGCGCGGTGCCGTCATAGGCATAGCCGATACCCGCACCCAGCAACGCCCCGGTGGTCATGCGCAGGAAGCTCTGTGCACTCGACGCGGCGCCCGCAATGTGCGGGAACGGCTGCATCGCGATCGAACCGAAATTGGCCCCGATAAAGCCGAGCAGGCTCATGTTCGCCGCCATCAGCGGAATGAAGGTCCACAGGCTTTCGTTCGGCTGATAGGCGAACCACAATTGCAGGCCGGCGACGAAGATGAACACGAACAGCGCGGTATGGCTGACGCGGCGTGCGCCAAGCCGTTCGACGATGCGGCTGTTCGACCAGTTCGCCAGCGCCATGCAGCCCGCACACAGCGCGAACAGCAGCGGGAACATGTCGCCCGCCCCGAAAGCCTCGCCGATGAGCTGCTGCGAGGAGTTGATGAAGCCGAACAACCCGCCGAACACCAGTGCACTTGCCAGCGTGTAGCCCATGGTCGAGCGCAACGTGACAGCGCTGCGCATGTTGCGCGCGATGACCGCAATATCGATCCGCTGCCGGTCGCTTTCATGCAGCGTTTCGGGCAGGCGGACATAGACCCAGACCGACATCAGCGAACCGAAGGCCGCCATCGTCACGAAGATCCAGCGCCAGTCGCCCAGCAGTAGCAGCACACCCTGCCCGATGCTCGGCGCGACAGCGGGAACCAGCAGGAAGATGACGAAGATCAGGCTCATCATCCGGGCCATCTTGTCGCCGCCGACGCGGTCGCGAATGATGGCCGGCGGCAACGCGATGATGCCCGCAGCGAAGAAGCCCTGCAGCGCACGCAGCGCGATCATGGAGGTGAAATCGGTGACCAGCGCGCAGCCGAGCGACAGCACGATGTAGAAGCCCAGCGCGGTAAACAGCACCGGCCGGCGACCGAAGCGGTCGGCGAAGGCCCCCGGAATCAGCGTCCCGATGCCGGCCGCGAGCAAATAGACCCCGACGATGAACTGGCGATCGTTGCCCACGGCGCCCAATGACAGGGCGAGATCGTCTAGCGCGGGGAGGATCGCATCGATGCCGAAGGCATTGCAGGCCATCAGTAAGGCCATCATCGCGATAAGTTCACGCTCGCCGATGCGTTTTACCGGGGCCGCCCCGGCTATCGGGCGTTCGCCGCCGGCAAGGGGATCGCTTCGCATCTGCACAAAATGTCAGGTGGCGGACAAGGTTCCGCTTTGCAACCCGCAGGGCTATCTAATCGCGCATGAGCGAAGGCGAAGCGGGTACGGATGACACAGCGGGCGAGGCCGACGGCCTGCGCAAGATCATCCATGTCGACATGGATGCGTTTTTCGCCAGCGTCGAGCAGCGCGACAATCCCGAATTGCGCGGCAAGCCGGTGGCAGTGGGCGGTTCCAGCGGCCGCGGCGTGGTTGCTGCCGCCAGTTACGAAGCGCGCCGGTTCGGCGTACGCAGCGCGATGCCCAGCGTCACCGCCAAACGGCTGTGCCCCGACCTGATCTTCTGCAAGAGCCGCTTCGACGTCTATCGCGAGGTCAGCCAGCAGATCCGCGCGATCTTCCGCCACCACACCGACCTGGTCGAACCGCTCAGCCTCGACGAAGCCTATCTCGACGTGACCGAGGACAAGCTCGGCATCGGCAGCGCCACGCGCATTGCCGAGCTAATCCGGCAGGAAATCCGCGCCAAGACCCGGCTGACCGCGAGTGCCGGGGTGAGCTACAACAAATTCCTCGCCAAGATCGCCAGCGATCAGAACAAGCCCGACGGGCTGTGCGTGATCCGGCCCGGCGAAGGCGCGCGCTTCGTGGCCGAGCTGCCGATCCGACGGTTCCACGGCGTGGGTCCGAAGGGCGCGGAAAAGATGGCCCGGCTGGGTATCGAGACCGGCGGCGATCTGGCCGCCAGGGATATCGCCTGGCTCCGCGCGCATTTCGGCAGCTTTGCCGAATATCTGTTCCGCGCGGCGCGGGGGATCGACCTGCGCCCGGTGCGCTCCAGCCGCATCCGCAAGTCGGTGGGCGGCGAACGGACCTTCAGCCGCGACCTGTCGTCGGGCGGCGAACTGCGCGAAACGCTGGAGGACATCATCGACATCGTGTGGACCTCGATCGAACGCGCGGAGGCCCGCGGCCGGACGGTCACGCTCAAGCTGAAATACACCGATTTCCAGATCTTCAGCCGGGCGAAAACGGTCGATGTCGCAATTGCCGAGAAGGCCCAGTTCGCAGCGCTTGCGCGCGCGCTGCTGGAAGAGGTTCTGCCGCTGCCCATGCCGATCCGGCTGATGGGGCTGACCTTGTCCAAGCTCGAGCAGCAGGGCGGCAAGACGCAGCCCGCCCGTCCCGACGCGCAGCTATCGCTGCTCTAGCAGCTGCGCGCCTGCCACAGCGCGAAGCGCGCCCGGGTCCGCTTGCTCAGCGGTTCGGGCAGCGAATGCGTCGGGAAGAAACGCGCCTCGACGATCTCGCGCCCGTCGGGCTGCGGCACGGCATCGACCACTCCGTCGAAAAGGTGCGTTCGGTTAGGCGCACCGGCAAGTTCCTCGTCGATGATCCCGACCGCCACCAGGCCCGACACCGTGCAGCCGGTTTCCTCTTTTATCTCGCGCAAGGCCGCCTGTTCGGGCGTTTCGCTGCGCCGCTTGCCGCCGCCGGGGAAGTACCACCCCTCGGGGCCGTAACTGTGGCGCACCAGCAGCACCCGCCCGTTGAGATCGCGGGCAACGATGCTCACCCCCACTCCCGTCCGTCCGCTGACCCGGCGCCAGTGGTGGCGCAGACGGTGCCCGATTTTCAGCGCCTGCCGGTGTAACGGCTTGGGGATCAGGTAAAGCATGTGACCGGCTGTGTAGCTGCGCGCAGCAGCCGCGCAACCGGAAAATCATGTGTTCCTGCAATAGCTTGGTTAAGAATTGCGCGCTTTTCGTCGCCGCGTATTACGAACACCAGCGCAGCGCTGGCAAGCAGTGCCGGCAGCGTCAGGCTGATCCGGTCGAACGGTGCTTCGGGCGGCAGCGGATCGGGGGTCAGCCGGACGACTTGCCGCGGATCGTCCACCTGTGGATCGGTGTTGGGGAACAGCGAGGCGATGTGCCCGTCGGTGCCCATCCCCAGCCATGCGAGCGCGAAATGCGGCACGGCTTCCATCTCGGTCAGCGTGACCACTTCGGCACCTGCCGGTTCGAAAAGGTCGCGCAGCTTGCCGGTGTTGGACGCAGCATGGTCTTCGGGAACCACGCGGTCATCACCCGGCCAGACGACCAGCCGCGTCCAGTCGAGATCGTGTTTCAGCAGCGCGGCCATGATCGGGAACGGGGTCGACCCGCCTGGCACGGTGATCGTGACGGGGCCACCTTGTGCTTCCATCGCCTCGCTCAGGCGCGCTGCAATCCAGTCGGCAATGGCGGCGTCGCTGCGCCCTTCGATGATCGTGGGAGTGTTCATGCCCCCCTGATACACCAAGGCCGCCCTTCCCCAACAGGAAAGGCGGCCCGATCATGTGCCCGTTACTGGGTCAACGTTGGCGCGGTTACTTGCTCGTCTGGTTGAGGAACCAGACACGCTCCTCGCACTCGTCGATCCAGTCGTCGACGACACCACTGGTGGCGTTGTCGCCCGCTTCTTCGGCGGCTTCCTTCACTTCGAGCAGACGCCCGTGCAGCGTCTTGTTGTCGTCGCGCAGTTCCTTGACCATCGCATCGGCGGTCAGCGACACATCGTCCTGGTCCTTGATACGGGTCGCCTTGGCAACACTGCCGATCGACGTGAGCGTGTATTCATCGTTCTTGCGCACGCGCTCGCCCAGATCGTCGACCGTGCCGACCAGCTGCGCGGCCTGCTCGTCGAACAGCACGTGGAGATCGCGGAACCGCGGGCCCGCCACATGCCAGTGGAAGTTCTTGGTCTTAAAATAGAGTGCCACGGTGTCGGCAAGCGCCCCGTTGAGTGCGCTGACGAGACCGGCTTTCGAATTGTCGCCTGCTTCGGCCATAAGATTAACCCCTTTTGCTGAGATGATATCGACCCGATTGGGATGTTCACTACACCAACACGCGAGATGCTGTAGGGTTTCTCGATTATAGCCGACCAGACTAATCGCTTCATCCGATTATCCCGCGGGCGCTCAATCCCGTGATCGCCGCCAGGACGAACAGGATGATGGCCAGCGCGATCCGGATACCGCGCAGCGGCAGCCGTTCGTCCAGCTGCGCCCCCAGCATCCAGCCCAGCGCTACCGCAGCCCCGCCGCCCAGCGCGCCGCCCATGCCGGCGAGCGGCCAGGATGCGAAAACCACCGCAAAGGCCGCGACCAGGAACCGCGAGGCATCGGTCAATTGCCGGACGAACAGGACGATAGCGATCGCCCCCAGCGAACGGGTCGGTTCGCGGGGCGTTTTCTCGCGGTTGGGCCAGCCGCATTCGAAACTGGCCAGCAACAGCGCGATGGCCACGAACATGGTCGCGGCGTTCACCGACATCGTCTGCGCCAGTTGCGCGCCGAACCACGCGGCAATGCCTGCAGTCAGCGCGGAACTGGCAAGCGCCACGACGAGGAGCGCGGGCGAAGCGCCGAGACTGCCCGCCAACCGTGCGACGAGGATCTGGTCGCGCGCGCCGGTCGCCGCCAGAAAGCTGGCGACCATGGCAAACAGTAGCGGTGTCACGGCGCGGTGCCCTCCCCCTTCCTAAGCTTCGCGGCTTGCGATAGCACGCGCCGCAACGAAACACAGGGGGAGAGCAGACATGGAACTCACGCAGGGTATGGCAGCCGTTGTCACGGGCGGCGCTTCGGGCCTGGGCAAGGCGAGCGCGCAGGCGCTGGCCGACCTCGGCCTCAAGGTCACTATCTTCGACGTCAACGAGGAAGCCGGCGAAGCGCATGCGCAGGCCATCGGCGGGACCTTCGCCCGTGTCGATATCACCGACGAGCAATCGGTCGTCGACGGGTTTGCCGCAGCGCGCGCCGCGCATGGGCAGGAACGCGTGACCGTCCACTGCGCGATGACCAGCCGGCGCGGCAAGACGCTCGGCTGGGACAAGCAGAACAATTGCTACAAGCGGCTGTCGACCGAGGACTACGCCTTCGGGGCCGAGGGTATTCTCGTCTCGTCCTACCGCGTGGCCAGCCTGTCCGCGCTGGGCATGGCCAATGCCCAGCCGGTCAACGAGGATGGCGAACGCGGCTGCATCACGCTGACCGCCAGCGTCGCGGCGCAGGACGGGCAGATCGGCCAGACCATCTACGGCAGTTGCAAGGCCGGGGTGAACGGGCTGGTGCTGCCGATGGCGCGCGACCTGATGGATCTCGGCATCCGGATCAATTCGGTGATGCCCGGTATCTTCGCCACCCCGCTGATGCTCGGGATGAAGGATCGCAACCCGCAGATGTGGGACCAGCTCAACGCCAGCGTGCCCTTCCCCAAGCGGCTCGGCCATCCGGAGGAATTCGCCTCGCTGATCTGCGAGATCGCCCGCAACAGCTATATCAACGCGCATCAGTTCCGGCTCGACGGCGCCATAAGGATGCCACCGCGATAGATGCCGAACGTGACGGTGGAGCGGGTGAAGGGAATCCAATCCTCATTCCCGGCCTCCTGAATACCGCAGAAAACCTAGGGTTTTCGATAAGGTGAGAAGCTATGTATCCCAGCGTGTGAGAAGATCAAGAGTTCGTCGCAAAGAGGCCAAGACCGAACGTGTTCGGCCAGAATGTCTGCTGCCAGTCTGCCGGGTCCAAAGACAGGAATACGCTCGCGTATCCTGGACTAAATCGGACCGGCAACCACCGATATTCCAGCGGGTTGAATTCGGTTTCACTTGCAATACCGCTAGGCCTCGGGATAGCCGTCCTTGCTCGACGCTCGCATGTCGGTGCACACCAAGAATACAGGGGGGTGACTTTGGCATACCGTAATAAGACTTATGTCGCATTCGCTAGTGAAGACATTGGCCGCTATCGCCTTATGGAAGCCTGGCGCGACAACGAGAAGATCGATTTCAACTTCTATGATGCGCACGATTTGTATATCTCGCGGGACACAAGCAAACCTGAGACAATCAAGAAGAATCTGCGCTCACGCCTCGGCAATGCTAAACAGGTGGTGCTATTGGGCAGCAAGGATGCCAAGCGCAAAGGCGACGATGGCGTGTCCTTTTTGGCGCACGAGGTTGAAGTAATCAAAGAGCTAGAATTGCCTATTGTCGTTGCCAACCTTGACGGCGACCGAAAGGTTGATCGAGCCTTCATTCCCAACCTGCTCTTGGATGCTAATTACTACACCCTTTCGACGTCGTTTCAGCCAAAAATTATCATGTATGCCTTGGACAATTATCCAGCGTATTTTGCTGGCAATATTTCGAAGGGACCGCACCAATATCCTGCATCAAAATACGAAGAGCTCGGATTGTAAATGTCGATCACTCAGGATCTTCGCACAGGTAGGTTTTGGCGCCACTACCTAACAAAGTCATTTGCTATTTTTGGTGGCATCGCTGTCGTTGTCCAAACAAATTCTATAATCGACCCCGAATCTACGATTTTTCAAGGTTATGGAGTATTGCTCGCGCTGGCAATTATTTCGTTAGTATCGGGTCTTTTTTGGTCTTGGCCCAGGCCGATACAAGAGGAGTATGATTCTCCGAAAACAAAAATATCGATTGTAAGGGGCGACTTGCTTACGCAAGACACACATCTAGTTATTGGCACGGTCGACACATTTGATACCGAAACACCAGTTATTATAGCCAAAAACAGCCTCCAAGGCCAAGCTCTTGAGAATCTATTCGGCGGTGACCTGAAAGAACTTGACGACAGACTCTCACAAGCTTTGAACGACAAAGACGTTGTCGATACGATCCATAAGGATGGTAAGCAGAATAAATATGGCGTTGGCACTGTTGCTACTGTCAAGAGCGCGGCACGCTTGATTTTCTTTTTGGCTTATTGCGAGATGGACGCGAGCAATAAGGCTTATTCGAGCCCCGATAATTTTTGGCATAGTCTGAGACTTCTTTGGGAGGAGATTTCAATACGTGCAAACGGGGATGCGGTATCGATTCCAGTGATTGGTGGGGGGCAGGCGCGCCTTTCCAATCTGTTGCCAGCGCAAGACGCAATCCGGTTCACTATTCTATCATTTATAATCGCGTCGAGAGCCAACAAAATTTGTGACGAACTTCGGATTGTAGTGAGACCAGAAGACTACAAGAAGCTGGATCGATTAGAGCTCCAGTCATTCTTGTCATCCCTGAGGGCATCTTAATGATAGGCTCGAGTATTGAGCCCCCAGCTGAGGAGCGCGGATGCGCTTTCTGCGCCTATCTTCGGGGAGAGCGGCCATATACCATCCTAAAGCGCAACGGTGAGACGGCGACCTTCGTCACGCGCGAGCAACGTGGTCATCCGCATTTACTTGTGCTTCCAGTTCGCCACGTGCCTACAATCTTAGAGATGACAGACGCCGAGGCCGCCGCCGTCGCTATCGCGGTTCGCGACGCAGCCATTTTGATCAACGATGCTTACTCAAAGCCAGGCATCGCGATTTGGCAGAACAACGGTGTTCCTGCCGGCCAAGCTATCAATCATGTCCATTTTCATGTCGCGGGAACACTCGAAGGTGGCGGCACCGAGTTTGGACCTGTTACCGAGATTTCGGTTGAACAGACGGATGCGATTGCAAAGAGGCTCGTGGCCGAGCGCTAGGGCGATCGTGCAAATTCCCCACGATCCACAAACACTAAAACCAGTGGTCATCGCGCAGCCCCACCAGCTTGGATGACCGCGGCGTGCAGCATCGCAAGCGCCGCATGATGGCGCTGCGCAAGGAACTCGGCTTCCCCAAGGAGGCGCCAATCACAACCGGGCTGGCATTTGCAGCGGTGGATGAGCCCAACGATGCGATCCTATGCGCAATAGCTCAGAAGGCCATCGCCGATCGGCAGGATACGCTGATCCATTGCTATTCCAGCATCGCATCCACCGATCCGCTCTTGACCGTCCTGGTGCTGCGAACAGCGAACGGGGCAGAGCTGCTGCCAGTGGAGATCGTCCAACGCAGCACGGCAAAGCCCCTGCAGCTGATCACTACGGATCGCACGCGCTGCTTCCGCCTCGATAGCCGGTGGCTTCTCCAGGAGACACGGGTTCCATCGGCGGCGAAGCTTCCGAAGGCCATCGCGGCAGCACAGGCACGTTACGATGCTGCCTTGGCGGACACGCTCGGCGATCATGCCGCGTGGGATCCTCAGGTCGTGATCTTCCAGACCGGCCCTGACAGCATGGCCGCGTAACCCACAACCCCATCTTGAAACTCAGGCGCATGCGGGCGGTGTCTCTCTGGAGATGCCGCCCGCGGCGCATGGGGGAGACACCCATGCTAGAACACCCAAACCACACATTGGCAATTTCGACCGTGCGGATAGCCAGCGCCACCGAAATTGAAGATCCCGCCGGACCGATTGTCTGTCTCGCCACATTCTCGGTCGAGCGAACGAGTGACGATGAGGCCCGGTTCGCATCGACCCACGTCACTTTCGAGCCGGACGGCGACTGGCGAGCACCAGCAGCGCATGTCCGCTGCCTGTTGCACCGCCACACTTATGCGCTCGGATGCCGACCGTCCTCTCTCGAACATCAAGAGCGATACCGACGCCGCCGTTCCGCGTCCTATGAGGAACTACCGGGAACGGCTGGGCGTGCCAGTAGGACTGATGCTTGGCAAAGCCGATCCAGGCGTCCGGCAGTCGGAAATTCGCTGGAGCGACTTGCAGGATCACTGCGAGCGGGACGTGTTGTTCACCGGGCTTGCGCTGGCTGCCCTGCTGAGGTTGGAGGGGCAGGTCCCATCCACTATTGCTGGTATGCATGTTGCGCTAAGCGAGGCGTTTCTCCGCCAGCGTCCACGGGCAATCTGTGCGCCCCTGCTTCGGCGCTTCGCCAATGAAGCCAGGACCGTATTAATTCCTGCGGAGGCAGCGTAAGAAGATGACGCCGCTACGCTGGTAGCGGCGTCATTAGCCTTCGGCTGCAACCTCGGCCCGGAGGTCGCCGTATAAATCGAGATTGTTCAGTAGCAGGTTCTTCAGCCCCGCCCTGACGCGCGCGGAATTGATCACTTGGACACCCATAGATTCGTGGGCCTCCATCGCCGCGATCGCAGCTTCGAGCATTTCGGGATCAATCGTTGGCGACGCCTTAAATTGTGCCTCGCTGTTGGCTCGTGCCTGCGCACGCAGCGTTTCTGATTCCATCAGCTTGTCCTTCACGCTGCGGACAAAGCTCAGCTGATCCCCGTCGGTCAAATCGCCCTCGAAGAGCGCATTCACCTTGGCGATGATCTGCGAAAGCGCTGCCTTGTCCTTGTCCTGCACAGAGCCAGATCCAGCAGCAGTGATCGGCTTCAAGGGTTCGGCCTCCCCCTCTCCCAAATCCATCACGGCCTGATTAAGCGCGCGCACCGCATGGTGGGTGAGGGTGACCTGCGATAGATCGACCTCGGCGTTCTCTCGTTCGAAATCCAGAAGCGGCACCAGATAGCGGTAGAACCAGTAGCGCTTCTCTACCCCCGTATGGCCGTAATCGATCATCTGGCTGAGATACGAATACAGCCGCATGTATTGCTGCATGTCGCCTTTCATGAGCGTCAGCGCGTCGATGCGGTCTTTCGCTTCAGCCGCAGCTTGGTCCTGTTCGCCCTCTTTCGCCGAATGCAGGGCATCTCTGGCCTCAGCGAAGCGCTTCACCAATCTCTGCGCTACAGGCTGTAGAGCAGCCGACAGTTTCCCCTGCGACGCGCCCGGTGAGGTAATGACCTCAATGACCCGTTCCACCTCAGGCGTGTCATACCAGCCCCCTCCATCGAGCTTGTCCTTCAGGGTGAAGATCATCTCTGGAGCAGTCGTGCCGTCCAGTTCAGCGGTCTCGTAATAGGTTCGGAACGCTTCCAGCACCGCATCGGAGCTGTTCACGAAGTCGAGGACATAGGTGGTATCTTTGCCTGGATGCGAACGGTTCAACCGCGACAGGGTCTGGACCGCCTGCACACCGGCCAACTTACGGTCCACATACATCCCACATAGCTTGGGTTCGTCGAACCCGGTCTGGAATTTGTTCGCGACCAACAGCAGGCGCGCGTTCTCGTCGTCGAAAGCGTCACGTATATCGCGTCCGTGTAGCGTCGGATTCAGATCCGCGCTCGTCTCTGTGACCGGTTCCGGAAAACTCTCCGGGTCGTTTACCTCTCCGGAGAACGCGACCAGTGCCTTGAGCTTCGTGTAACCGTTGTCGGCGAGGTATTTGTCCAGCGCAACTTTCCAGCGCACCGCTTCCTTCCGGCTACCGAGAACCACCATCGCTTTCGCCTGCCCTTCAAGCAGGGGCGCGACGTTTTCACGGAAATGCTCGACGGTGATCTGGACCTTCTGCGCAATGTTGTGCGGATGAAGGCGAACCCATCGCATGATCTTCTTCGTGGCAGCGGAGCGTTCGACCTCCTTGTCGTCAATCTCTTTCAAGCCATCCTTGCCCTGCTGGGCGAGCTTGAACGCCGTTGCATAGGGCGTGTAATTGCGCAGCACGTCGAGGATAAAGCCCTCTTCGATCGCCTGGCGCATCGAATATACGTGAAATGCCTCGTATCCATTCGCGTCGGAAGGCGGCGCGGACGGATCCTTCAACCTGCCGAACAGCTCGAGAGTCTTGTTCTTCGGCGTCGCCGTAAAAGCGATGTAGGTGATGCCGCGGTCATCGGCCCGAGCCTTCATCTGCGCGGCCAACAGGTCCTCGATGTCAACCTCGCCTTCATCCTGCAAATTGGCCGCTGCATCACTCGCCAGGAGCTGGCGCAGCGTCGCGGCAGCCATTCCTGCTTGGCTGCTGTGGGCCTCATCCGCGATCACTGCGAAGGTCTTACCGTCAGTGGCGGCCTTTTCCCGCACCGCCTCGAGCGCGTAAGGAAAGGTCTGGATGGTGCAGACGATGATCTTCTTGCCCGCAGCCAGAGCCTCGGCGAGCTGACCGCTCTTTGCCCCACCGCTGTTCTTGATAGTCTCAACCACGCCAGCCGTGCGCTCGAAATCAAACAGCGCATCCTGGAGCTGGCCGTCGATTACGCGCCGATCCGACACGACGATGACCGTCGAGAACATCTTGTTGTCGTCAGCATCGTGCAGTTCTGAAAGAAAATGCGCGGTCCACGCGATCGACGCGGTCTTGCCGCTGCCCGCTGAGTGCTGGATAAGGTAGGCACCGCCCGCGCCCTCATCGCGCACCTGCTTTACCAGTTTCCGGGTCGCATCGAGCTGGTGGTAGCGCGGGAAGAACAGGGCCGACAGATTGCCCTTCTTGTCGCGCTTGGCGACCATGTAGCGCCCAAGAATATCGAGCCAGCTGTCCTGCGCGAGAACGTGTTCCCAAAGGTATGAGGTTGCAGCACCGTACGGGTACGGTTCGTTCCCAGCGCCGCCCTTATTGCCCCGGTCGAAGGGTAAAAATCGGGTGGCCTTACCTGCCAACTTGGTCGTCATCCGGACGAGACTGCTGGATACCGCGAAATGCACCAGAGCGCCGCCAGGGAAAGAGAGCAATGGCTCCAGTCGGCCGCCCTTGGGGTGGGGCTCTCGATCCTTGCGATACTGCTCGACCGCATCTTCGACGCTCTGCGTGAAGTCGGTTTTCAGCTCGATGGTCGCAGTGGGAATGCCATTCAGGAAGAGGACTAGGTCGATCGAATGCTCGCTGTCGAGGCGATAGCGGACTTGCTGAACCACGCGTAAGCGGTTGGCGCTGTAGCGATTGGTGATTTCCGGGTTGAGACCGCTGGCGGGCTTGAACTGCGCCAGACGGATGGTGCGGCGGATGCCGACCATCTCCATGCCAGAGCGTAGAGTTGCGAGAGTGCCCTTCTCGTCCAGCACCTTGCGCACGCGATCGAGAAGTTTGTCCCTGGCTCCGTCTTCACCGTGCCGCTTTTCCAGCGTTCCCCAAACCTCGGGCTGTGTTTGCTGGACCCAGGCAATCAGGTCTGGCGCATAAAGTGCGCGCTGGCGGTCGTAGTCAATGTCGGCTCCGAAATCGTAGAGCCAGCCCTTCGTCTGCAGGGTGCCGCAGATCTCGCCTTCCATGGTGGCTTCTTCGTGGAGCTTAGCCATCAGAGCAAATCATCGATCGTCTCAAGACGTCGAGCCTCCCAATCCTTGTAGGTCAGGCCGCTTTCCGTTTCATGCCAATCCAGAGTCCCATTCGCGGGACGTCCGTGAACCATTGCTGCCGCGGCGCTGGGGCTCTTGAAGGCGTAGCTTTCGGTGAACACCCGGTGATCGCCTTCAACTGCCAGCACGCCCGCTCTGCACAGTTCCTCGTGCATTTCGGAGTAGCTGTGCCCAGCGGACCCCTCGCTCCAGCTCATGCGAGATAGCGAACCCTTCAGAACGATAAACTCCCCGTCGTCGAGAACGGCCTTAGCATTCAGGCCATGCTTACGATTTTCGAGGGTGAATAGGGGAGCGTCGAGAGCCGGATCAACGGCTGAGGATTCCGACGCCTCCGCGCCCCTTGTATCGGGAGCCCGGCGCTTCCGCTCAACGAACATATCGATACGCAAGGCCGGCAAGACAATCAGGAGAAAGCCGAGGAACTCCTCCATCTTGGACACGTCCGCCAGGCTGAGGCTGGGCAGCGTGGGGCTGTTGCCGTTATCCAGCGGAATGCGGCCGACTTCTTTGGCCTTCTGCACCAGCCGCGCTTCAAGATAGCGGATATGGGCCGGGTTCAGCCGGTTTTCGGCCGCCGTCACAATGGCGATCTGCGTCCACCAGTCTTTCTCGACGTCGTGCTTCTTGATCCGCCGGGCTATGTCCTCGGCTTGGCCGATATAAGCGAGCGGTGCGCCATCGCTGTCTTCCCCGATGAGCAGATAGATGCCGGAATGCCGCGCCTGTTCATGGCTCTCGATCATACGCGACAGCTCGGTGCGTGGAGCCAAGAGAACGCTGCCAGTCCAGTTGAACATTTCCGCCGTGACGATGCCATCCGGGCGGCCATCGACGTAGAACAGCTCGAGCGATTGACCCGTCATCGCTGCTTCCCCTTCACGCCAATTCGCTCAAGCCCCTCGACTACTTCCGGCTTCATGGTGAAGCCGGAAGTCTCTTCATCGAAGTCAGCGAGAATGCCGGCCTTGAAGGGTTCGTTCCGCGCCTTTGACCATGGCGCTGGCCATAGGTAGTTTTGCCTGTCCCAGCCGATCTTTCCAAAATGTAGCTGCCAGGCTTTGTCCTGCCAGCCGATCGCTTCAGTCAGCGCGGTGGAGGTAGCGCCCGGGTTATCGAGCAACACCTGCATGAGCGAAACTTCAAGATCGCTCGGCGGCATTCGTGCGAAGGCGTTCTCAACCTTGCTGACCGGATCGGACGCGGACTCGCGCTCTTGCAGCTTGGCAAAAGCATCCAGGACCTTGCGGCCTGCTTCCTGCTGTTCGGCAGAGCCGTCGGCCACCCAGTCCTCGGCGCGGGCCCGGATTGTGCGGCGCTCATTGTCGGACTTTGCCGGCAGGCTAGCGATCAGCGGATCGACGTTCATGCAGCCTCCTGTTCCTATTCATCGACGTCGCCGCGCACGTCAATTTTCCCAGTGACGGCGGCGGAAATGAGGGCGGCGCGGCGTTCTTTAAGAAGGCGAATGCTCGAAAGCGCCTTCGCTTTAAGGGCATCTATTCGACTGCACGCATTATCGAGATAGGCGATAATAGTTTTCTGTTCCTCGTGGGAAGGCAGAGCAAAACGGAACTGCCGGACTTTTTCCTGACTTATGTTCGGTTGACCTCCTCCGCTTCCTAGCAAAATCAGCGCTGGCTTTCCGCCCTGCAAAACATAAAAAAGAAACCTGCCTAAATCAGGCTCGCTTGTTCGCATAGCGCAGCAAGCCTGATTGGTCGCAGCTTCGCACTCCAGCCAGCCTAAACGACCAATGGTTGCACCATACATTGCAATAAGCAGAGTTCCCGGTGAGAATTTTTTAAGCGCCGAATAATTAGCCAGGGCCGCCTCAGTTAAACGCTTCCGAGTAGAGTAGATCCCCGTTTCGCGCAGTTCGCCGGTAGTTACCCAACAAACTTCGCCACCATAAGCCTGTTCGTCATTTGTGCTGGGCGTGGTTCCGCTGCCAATCTCGTCGCAAACGTGACTAATTGCAGGGGTGCTCCAGTGGGCCGGGATCTGGCCGAGCCATTCGATGCCGCTGTCTTTCATGGGGGCGTCGGGGTCGAGACCCTTGGTGACGGCGTGTGAGATGGTCGCGGCGCGCTTTTCGGCGAGCAGCGCGATTAACCGCTCCTGCGCCGCCACCGCCGCATCGATCTTCGCCGTCTCGCGGTCGAGAAAGGCAGCGATAGCGCGTTGGTCATCTGCTGGGGGGACTAGCACCGGGAAGTCCATCAAATCTGCTCGGCTCATCTGTAGGGAATTCGGCCGAATACCTTGAAGAAGCCTGGTATAAGCATCGACGTGAATTGAGCTGCGCATGATGTAATGGACGAAGCGTCGGTCAAGAGATTCCGAAATATCGTAACTTCGGTAGGCTGGACTTACGTGTCCTTCGTGCTCGCTTACCCCAAGGCCAGTGTAATTGAGCCACATCGTATTGACGACAAGCTGGCCAGGGCGAACAATGCGATAGCCGACTAGATCATCATCCGAACGCCGCTGATTATCATCCTCATATTCCTTGACCTCGATCCCCCGGTAACCTGACACCGCAAGCATTGGTCCGACTACGGTATCGTCGATCTTTTCAGCGCTCTCCGCGAACAAGAAGCGGAATTTTCTCGGCTCCCAGCCAGCCGGGATTTCGCCAAGCCAACCAACACCGCTGTCCTTATATTCCGGGTAGGCGGGAAAGCTCACGCCGCCATCTCTCGTAGCATGCTCTGAATGTCCGCCGTCACCTCGGCCAGCTCCTCGTCGATCTCGGCCAGAGGACGCGGCGGTTCAAAAACGTAGAAATACCGGTTGAAGGGGATTTCGTAGCCGACCTTTGTTTTGCTCTCGTCGATCCAAGCGTCGGGCACGTGCGGCAGCACCTCGCGTTCGAAGTATTCTTCGATCGCCTCGGTTAGCGGCACTGTCTCGGTATCGCGTAGGGCAGTGTCCGGTTGTGACTCGCCCTTATTCTTGCCGCGCGACGCCAGAACCGGTTCACCGTACTCGTTCAGTAGCGGGCGCTCGACCGTCACCTGGTGATATCCAAAAGCCTCGTTCGGAAGCACGAGCGATACCGGCGCACGCTTCGCCTTCCCGCCGGTGGGTGCATCTGGGGTCACTGCATCGGGAGCGATGACCTTGCGATCGATCTCCTTGCCGTCCGCGTTCAGTAGCGTGACCAGATCCATCGGCTCGCCGTCGCCGAACAGCTTGACCAGCGTCTCACGGTCCTGCTCGCCGATCTCGCGCCGCTTCGATCCCAGCGACTTGCGCATCTTGCGGAAGAAAGCGCTTCCATCGATCAGCTGCGTCTTGCCCTTGCGCGCCTTCGGCTTTCGGTTGGAGACGACCCAGACATAGGTCGCGATGCCGGTGTTGAAGAACATATCGGTCGGCAGGGCGACGATCGCCTCCACCAAATCGTTCTCCAGCAGGTATCGGCGGATCTCGCTCTCCCCGCCACCAGCGCCGCCGGTGAACAGGGGCGAGCCGTTGAGCACGATGCCGAAGCGGCAACCGCCGTCCGCCTCGGGTTGCATCTTGGACAGCATATGCAGCAGAAACAGCAGCGACCCATCGGACACGCGCGGCATGCCGGGACCAAAGCGGCCAGCATAGCCCTGCTCCTTGTGCTCCTTCTCCACCACACGGCGGATGCCCTTCCAGTCCACACCGAACGGCGGGTTGGCGAGCATGTAGTCGAATGTCTTGCCCTCGTGCCCATCGTCCGACAGCGTGTTGCCGTAGACGATGTTGTTCACGTCCTGCCCCTTGATGAGCATGTCCGCCTTGCAGATGGCGTAGGACTCTGCGTTCAGTTCCTGTCCGCTCATCACCAGCTGGACGCCGTAATTTCCATCGCGCAGGAATTCGTCGGCAACGGACAACATACCGCCCGTGCCAACCGTCGGATCGTATATGCGGCGAATGAGGCCTTCCCTGCCGCCAAGCACCGCGTCGTCCTCAATGAAGACAAGCTCCACCATCAGGCGGATGACATCGCGCGGGGTGAAGTGCTCACCGGCCGTCTCGTTCGAATCCTCGGCGAATTTGCGGATCAGCTCCTCGAAGGCATCGCCCATCTGCGCGGAAGTCAGATTGTCCGGGTGAAGATCGACGCGCGGATCGAGGAACCGCTCGAGAACCTGGAAGATCAGGTCCTTCTCTTCCAGCTTGTCGACCTGAGCGTGGAATTCGAACTTCTCGAAGATGTCCCGCACTTCGGGGCTGAATGCATCGATGTAGCTGTGCAGGTTGCTGGCAATGTTGGAAGGGTCACCCAGGATGCCCTGCAGGTCCAGCTTCGATGCGTTGTAGAAGCCGAACCCGGACGCCCGGCGCATGAACGCGTCGGGGTCCATGTCCTTGCCCTCCCACTTCGCCTTCTCGGCCAGAACGGCCCCGCGCGTGTCCGCCAGCACGAGGTCGAGGCGGCGTAGGACGGTAAAGGGCAGAATGACCTTGCCGAAGTCGGCGCGCTTGTATGCCCCGCGCAATAGGTCGGCGATCGACCAGATGAAGGACGACAAAGACTGCTGATTCATGAACTTCCCTCTTTCCCCAGTCACTATCAGCAGCTTGTCAAGTCCGCCAGATACAATGGCTCTAGAGGGAATAGATGAAGGTCCTGAACCCCAGTGGCGGTGGCGCCGGCTTTCTTTTCGGTTTCGGCCCAATCCTCAGGATCGGTTTTTCTTCAGTCCGCGTTATCCGCGAACTTGCCCACGCAGAGTTCGCCAACTCGGTTATTTGAATCAGATCGGTGATTAGTCGATCTCGGAAACCCACTTTTGCGATCTCGGGCATCTGCATATCGACCCGGGTAATGAATTCGCTTCTGGTTCGGGAACGGAAGACTAACACCCTTGGCACTCGCTCGCGTCGTGGGCTTGCATAGATGAGCTCGCATGGCAGCAGGTCGTTGGCGAGGCCATGCCTCAAATGGTGCCTCGTGGGTGGCCCTGGAATGATCATGATCGCAATATCTCCCGCATTACTGGCAGAACTTACGCTGTGCATCACGTCCCGGCGCGGAACCCACGCGTGATCGCTTCCGGAGGTGCAGCAGATTGACGCGATCCTGTCGCGGGATATGCGATGTCACATTCGGCATTTCACGCACCATGATATCGAGCCGCTCACGCAGCTCTTTGACTTCGCCGAGCGCCAGCGACCGACGATCATATTTTTTCGACCCGGTGCCCTTACGCGCGTGCCCCATGTGCATGGCCAGAATTTTCTCGGCGACGTCTGGAGCAGCAAGAACGCTCTGGTTGTAGGTCCGCTGCGAATGAAAATCGGCCTTCTTGCCGTCACTCGTTTCAGGCAGCGGCATTACGCCGTGCGTAGCGTCGGCCGCATAGCGCCACGCAATAGCGTAGAAACGACGGCCTCCAATTGCCGGGACCTTCTTACCGTCTCCGCGATATTTCGCCTCTTTGCACCATAGCTCAGGGAAAATCGGGGTGCATGTGCCCACCTGATGACCCTGTTCCTTCGCGATTGCCTCGACATACCTCTGCAATCCCAGCTCAAGAAGCTGAGGATGCAGCGGCATCACTCGGGCGCGTGCCATGGTCTTCAGGCGGCGAAGGCTGTTCTTCTTGACGACCAGGTAAGGCACCTCGCAAGCGAAATTGAAATCATCGATTTCGAGCCCGGAACCTTCTTCGCGACAGATGCCCGTATAAGTCGCAATGAGCGGGAGCCAGTATGCCGCGTCCATGTAAACCATCGGCCGGCCGCTGGGCTTGAGACGTTCGATGCTTCCGCCGCCACCCTGCCAAAGAGGCAGCGAGTAAAGCGTTTTCAGATGGTCTGGCGTCCATGGCATCCGATCGGGATTTTCGGGGTCGTCCTCGACGCGGATCGTATACTCGAGAAAATCAACTTCGAGCCTGTCGCCGTATTTCAGGCGCCAGTGCGTTTTGGCCAGCCGTTTCGACACGTTCTGGAGAATGCTCAGGTCGCGGTTTATTGTCCTCGGACTGCGCTTCATTCCCTTGTTTGAAGGAATGGCATCCTCGCAGAATGGGACGGCCATTGCCCCTGATTTGTTCAGCTTACCCCACGAAAATTTGTTGGGGAATCTGGCGACGGTTTTTGCAAAGTATTTCGCATCGGCCGCGCTCCAGTCCTTTAGCCGTTTATCACCGCATATCCATGCGGCACGTTCACATACCGCTTCGCGCTGGCCATTGTCTTTCTCCCACCCCTTTTCTTCCATCAGCTCCGCAAGAACGTCCTTCATCACCTCGCTGAAGCGTAGATCGCTCGGGAACGCGTAGATGCTATCCTGCACCGGCTCGGTCATGGATGGGGCATCCGGCCTTACGGCTTCACCGGCACAGTCGTCTGGCTTACCAGGCTTACTCTGAGCCGACCAAGCCCGCCCGATGATGTCGTCATCGAGAAGAGCCACGATCCCCCGGCCAGATGATCTCACCTCGTCGCTGTCAATCAGGGATGCACGGCGGTGCGCTTCGGCATGTCCACGCAACAGCTGTGCACGTGCTTCCTTCGCTGTGCCATCGTTGAGCGGACCACCTAGGTCGCCCACCGCCTCCAATGCTTCGGTGCGACTAATGCTCATCGGCGTGACGAGCATATGCAGCGTCTTCCAGAGCAACAGGATTTCATTCTCTGTCCAGCTGTCGTCAACCTCGGCTTCGAAGGTCTCTAGATCGATGACAGCGGCATCATGTGGCACTCGGGCCACGATGCGATAGGCCGCTTCCATGATCTTGTGCGTCCCTGCGTGAGGTTGTTCGGCAGCGATGGGGGCCGTGAAATGCGCGGTCGCTCTTGCGAGCTCATCCTTCAGCCCTTTTCGGAAGAGAGCTTCCTGTTCATCAATCGTCAGATGACCGCGCTCGATTTTCGGCATCATCAACATAAGTAACTCGTCCCATCTCGCGGCCAGCCTACGGACAAGGCGACGCGCCTCGACCGGGTCAGCTGTGCCCAGCGCGATACTTATAGGACGGTTGCAAGGGAAAACGGCCGGATTTCTGCGGCGGAAGTGATATCGCGCGCCGCGGCGAACAAGGTAGCTGTTCTGCCGCATACTAGCGAACTCGTACGCCGAACGCGTTCGGTATGGCCATCGCCGCGACGGCCGTGATGTGAGAAGCCGTGTGAGAAACTATGGGTGAAGGTGTGCGCACTACCGCCTCCGGAACGGCGGTTTTCTGCGGCTAATTCAGAATTGTGGAGCGGGTGAAGGGAATCGAACCCTCGTCGTCAGCTTGGGAAGCTGCTGCTCTACCATTGAGCTACACCCGCGAGGCGGCGCGGCGCTTGCCACGGAACGCGCGTGGCGGTCAATACAAACCGGCGGCCACGGCGGAAAACGGCGTGCGCGCCCTTCCCCCGCGGGCAGCACGCCCTACAAGGCCCGCATGACGAACAAGCGCGCATGGGTGAACTGGGCGATCGGCCGGATAGAGGCCGACTTCAACCGTTCGGCCGACACGCATCTGATCCCGCTGCCGGTCCCCGCGCTGCCTGATATCGCGATCTATCTGAAGGACGAATCGAGCCATCCGACCGGCAGCCTCAAGCACCGGCTGGCGCGATCGCTGTTTCTCTATGGCCTGTGCAATGGCTGGATCTGCGAGAACACCCCAGTGGTCGAGGCATCGAGCGGATCGACCGCGGTTTCCGAAGCCTATTTTGCGCGCATGCTGGGGCTGCGTTTCATCGCCGTGGTGCCGCGCAGCACCGCGCAGGCCAAGATCGACGCCATCGCATTCTACGGCGGCGAATGCCATTTCGTCGGCGCGCCCGGCGAAGTCTACGCAGCGGCGCAGTCGCTCGCCGACGAATTGGGCGGCCATTATATCGACCAGTTCACCTATGCCGAACGCGCCACCGACTGGCGCAGCAACAACAATATCGCCGAATCGATTTTCGCGCAGATGGCGCGCGAGCCGCATCCGGTACCGCGCTGGATCGTCTGCGGTGCGGGAACGGGCGGCACCTCCGCCACCATCGGCCGCTTTGCGCGCTACAATCGCCATGACACCGGCGTCTGCGTCGCCGATCCCGCGGGATCGGTCTTCCACCGCCACTGGGCCGAGCGCAGCGTTGCGCGCGTGGACCACTCTGCCGGACTGATCGAGGGCATCGGCCGGCAGCGGGTCGAACCCAGTTTCCTGCCCGATATCGTCGACCGGATGGAAGTGGTGGCAGATGCCGCCTCGATCGCCGCCGCCCATGAAGTCAGCGCCCGCCTGGGGCGGCGCTGCGGGGGTTCGACCGGGACCAATGTGTGGGCCTGCGCGCGCATCGCCGCCGAAATGGCCGCGCGCGGCGAAACGGGCTCAATCGTGTCGATCCTGTGCGACGACGGCGCGCGGTATGCCGACACCATCTTCGACGCGGATTGGCTGGCGGCGCGCGACCTCGACGTCGCGGCGCCGCGACAGGCGATCTCGGACTTCTTCGAAACCGGCCGCTTCGCCGGCTAGACACTGCATCTCCAGAACAAGGGCTGCCGCATCACATGATCAGCGACGATAGGATTATTCTCGGGCTGCTTGCCCTGGTGCTCGGTTTCGTATTCGCCACGCGCGACCGCCCCGGCTGGCAGCGTTTCTACGTCTTCGTGCCGATCATCCTGGTCTGCTATCTCGTCCCCAGCCTGATGACGACTTTCGGGCTGATCGACGTATCCGAAAGCAATCTGTGGCCGGTAGCGAAGGATTATTTCCTGCCCGCCGCGCTGTTCCTGATGACACTGTCGATCGACATCAAGGGGATCCTCGGCCTCGGCAGCAAGGCGATCGTCATGTTCCTGACCGCCACGGTGGGCATCGTCCTCGGCGGGCCGCTGGCACTGTGGATCGTGGCGCAGTTCGAACCTTCGATTATCGGTTCGGGCGATACGGCCGCCTGGCGCGGGCTGGCGACGCTGGCGGGAAGCTGGATCGGCGGCGGCGCCAACCAGACCGCGATGCTCGAAGTTTATGGCTACCCGCTCGAAGGCTTTGCCGCGCTGCTGGCGGTCGACATCATCGTGGCGGAAATCTGGATGGTGTTCCTGCTCTATGGCGCGGGCGCGCACGAGCGCGTCGACAAATGGCTGGGCGCGGACAGTTCGTCGATCGCCCGGCTGCGCGACACGATGGCCGATTACACCGCGAGCATCGAACGCGTCGCCAAGGCCAATGACTATGTCCTGCTGTTCGGCGTCACCTTCGCCATCGTTGGTCTCGCGCATCTGCTCGGCGGCTGGCTGGGCGGCTGGTTCGCCGCGATGCAGGGCGAGGACGCTACGCTGGCGAGCGAGTTCTTCTGGGTCGTGGTCATCGCCACCACCGCGGGACTGACCGCCAGCTTCACCCGTGCACGCGAGCTGGAAGGTATTGGCGCGAGCAAGTTCGGCGTGTTGTTCATCTTCCTGCTGGTGGCGGTGATCGGCACGCGGATGGACGTGACCAAGATTGCCGATGCGCCCGCTTTCATGGCGATCGGCTTCATCTGGATGCTGTTCCACGTCATCCTGCTGCTGAGCGTGGCCAAGATCATCAAGGCGCCGTTCTTCTTCGTCGCGGTGGGCAGCAAGGCGAATATCGGCGGCGCGGCGTCGGCGCCGGTGGTGGCGGCGGCGTTCCACCCCGCGCTTGCCCCCGTCGGCGTGCTGCTGGCCGTGCTGGGCTATGCACTGGGGACCTATGGCGCGATCCTGTGCGCGCAGATGATGGCGGCGGTCGGCTAGCCGCGCGCGGCAAAGGTTTCACCCGATACCGGTTGCTTTCGGACCTTGCGCGCGTATGGGCCGTTGCAAAGAAAAGAGAGGAACTTTCATGCGTCAGCTTGACCATTTCATCGTCGGCGGAGCGAGCGCTCCCGCGGCCCGCACCCACAAGATCTGGAACCCCTCGACGGGCGAAGTCCAGGCCGAGGTTCCACTGGGCGATGCCGCCTTGCTCGACCGCGCGGTCGCCGCCGCAAAGAAGGTCCAGCCCGAATGGGCGGCCACCAATCCGCAGCGCCGCGCGCGGGTGATGTTCGAATTCAAACGGCTGGTCGAAGCCAACAAGCAGGAACTGGCCGAACTGCTCGCCAGCGAACACGGCAAGGTCGTGGACGATGCGCACGGCGACGTGCAGCGCGGGCTCGAGGTCATCGAATATGCCTGCGGCATCCCGCAGGCCCTGAAGGGCGAATATTCGCAAGGCGCGGGCCCCGGCATCGATGTCTATTCGATGCGCCAGCCGCTGGGCATCGGCGCGGGCATCACCCCGTTCAACTTCCCCGCCATGATCCCGATGTGGATGTTCGGCATGGCGATCGCGGTGGGCAACGCCTTTATCCTCAAGCCGTCCGAACGCGATCCCAGCGTGCCGATCCGGCTGGCCGAACTGTTCGTCGAAGCCGGCGCGCCCGAGGGGCTGCTGCAGGTGGTCCACGGCGACAAGGAAATGGTCGATGCCATCCTCGATCATGAGGATATCGCCGCGGTTAGCTTCGTCGGGTCGAGCGATATCGCGCATTACGTCTACAAGCGCGGCGTCGCTGCGGGCAAGCGCGTCCAGGCGATGGGCGGCGCGAAGAATCACGGCATCGTCATGCCCGATGCCGATCTCGACCAGGTGGTGGGCGATCTCGCCGGCGCCGCCTTCGGTTCCGCAGGTGAACGCTGCATGGCGCTGCCAGTGGTCGTGCCCGTGGGCGAAGACACCGCCGAGAGGCTGCGCGAAAAGCTGATCCCCGCGATCAATGCGCTGCGCATCGGCGTTTCGACCGATCCCGACGCGCATTACGGCCCCGTCGTCACGCCCGAGCACAAGGCGCGGATCGAACAGTGGATCGACACTGCCGAACAGGAAGGCGCCGAAGTGGTCATCGATGGCCGCGGTTTCACGCTGCAGGGGCACGAGAAGGGCTTCTTCGTCGGCCCGACGCTGCTCGACCGCGTGACCCCCGACATGGAAAGCTACCGCGAGGAAATCTTCGGGCCGGTCCTGCAAATCGTGCGCGCTGACGATTTCGAGCATGCACTGCGGCTGCCGAGCGAGCACCAATATGGCAATGGCGTCGCCATCTTCACGCGCAACGGCCATGCGGCGCGCGAATTCGCCCACCGCGTGAATGTCGGTATGGTCGGGATCAACGTTCCGATTCCCGTCCCCGTCAGCTATCACAGCTTCGGCGGGTGGAAGCGTTCGGGCTTCGGCGACACCGACCAGTACGGCCAGGAAGGCCTGAAGTTCTGGACCAAGGCCAAGAAGGTCACCCAGCGCTGGCCCGATGGTGGCGGCGACGGATCGAACGCCTTCGTCATACCGACGATGGGTTGAATGCCGCGGCAGGCGGTAGGGAGAGAGACACGATGAAACGATCACTGCTTACCGCCGCCCTGCCGCTGGCACTGCTGGCTGCCGCCTGTTCGGACGGGCCGGACGAGGCGGCTGCGCCCGAGCCGGCCGAAACGATGATGCCGGTCGAACCCGATGGCGGGATTGGTGACGGCGCCGGACCGCCGGGCCCCGTCACTGCCGAAACCATTCCCGCCGCGTTCCGGGGCGTTTGGGACTATGTCGAGGGCAGCTGCGATCCGGCTTCCGACCTGCGCGTCGAGATCGGGCCCGAGACCATGCAGTTCTACGAATCGTTCGGCGAAGTGACACGGATCGAAGTCGCAGGCCCGCAGGACATCGTCGTTTCGCTGGCGATGGAAGGTGAAGGCGAGACATGGGAGATGGCGCGCCGCTTCACGCTGTCCGACGACGGGCGCAGGCTGACCCCGGCGGCAGTTGGCGACGACCAGTTCGAGCCCATGCCGCTCAAGAAATGCGAATAGGAGTGTTGCCCCCCATGCGTATCCTGGCCCTTTCCGTCCTGGCGCTGCCGCTGGCCGCCTGCGCGGGGTATTCCGAACCCGCGCCCTCCCCGTCGGATCCCGGCGATGCGATGCGCGGCAGCTGCAATGCCGAACCGGCACAGGCCCATGTCGGCCAGCAGGCGACCGAGCGGACCGGGGCAGCCATCCTTGCCGAAAGCGGCGCCGAGGTGCTCCGCTGGGGGCCGCCGAACTCGGCCTGGACGATGGACTACCGCACCGACCGCGTGAACGTGCGCTATGACGAGGCGCGGCAGATCACCGAGATCACCTGCGGGTGAAGCGCCGCCACGCCTCCAGCGGATCGCCCTTCGAAGCGCAGTTCGGCTTCGCCCGCGCGGTGCGCCAAGGCGATCGCATCATGGTCGCCGGCACCGGCCCGATCGAGGATGACGGCACCTCGACACCGGGCAATGCCGCGGCTCAGGCCGAACGCTGCTTCACGCTGATCCTGCGCGCCGTCGAAGACCTGGGCGGCAGCGCGAAGGATGTCGTGCGCACGCGCATGCTGCTGACTGATCCGGCCGACCAGCAGGCGATCGGCGAAGTCCACGCGCGGTTCTTCGGCGAGGCCCGCCCCGCCGCAACGATGGCAGGCGTGGCCTGGCTCTGCCGACCGGAATGGAAAGTCGAGATCGAGGCCGAAGCAATCATCGAAGGCTGACCGCCGCAGCCCTTTTCACCTCCCCCCACCACCGCTAGGTCACCCGCCATGACAGGACAATTTCAGCTTACCGAAGAGCAGCTCGCGATCCAGGAAGTGGCGCAGCGCTTCACCGCCGACAACATCACTCCGCATGCGGGCGAATGGGACAAGAAATCGCATTTCCCGCGCGACGTGATCAAGAGCACGGCCGAACTCGGTTTTGGCGCGATCTACGTTTCGGAAGAAAGCGGCGGGATCGGGCTCGGCCGGCTGGAGGCTGCGCTCATCATGGAGGCGATGGCCTATGGCTGCCCCACCACCAGCGCCTTCATCTCGATCCACAACATGGCCAGCTGGATGATCGACAGTTTCGGCAGCCAGGACGTGAAGGACCGTTATCTTCCCGACCTCGTCAGCATGGACAAGATCGCCAGCTACTGCCTGACCGAACCGGGCAGCGGTTCGGATGCCGCAGGCCTCAAGGCCAACGCGGTGCGCGACGGCGATCACTACGTTCTCAACGGGACCAAGCAGTTCATTTCGGGCGGGGGCGTCAACGATGTCTACGTCACCATGGTCCGCACGGGAGAACACAAGACCAAGGGCATCACCTGCCTCGTCATCGACAAGGACACGCCGGGCGTTTCCTTCGGCAAGCCGGAGAAGAAGCTCGGCTGGAACGCCTCCCCCACCGCACAGGTCATTTTCGAGGATGCGCGCGTGCCGGTTGCCAATCGGGTTGGCGACGAAGGCGAGGGATTCCGCTTTGCGATGATGGGCCTCGACGGCGGCCGGCTCAACATCGGGGCCTGTTCGCTGGGCGGGGCGCAGCGCTGCCTCGACGAAGCGGTGGCCTACACCAAGGACCGCAAGCAGTTCGACACGCCCATTGCGGATTTCCAGAACACGCAGTTCATGCTTGCCGACATGGCAACCGACCTCGAAGCGGCTCGCGCGCTGCTGTATCTCGCAGCGGCCAAGGTGACCGACAACGCACCCGACAAGTCGCGTTTTTCCGCGATGGCCAAACGGCTCGCGACCGACAATGGCAGCAAGATCGTCAACGATGCGCTGCAGCTGTTCGGCGGCTATGGCTATCTCAAGGAATATCCGATCGAACGCTTCTGGCGCGATCTGCGCGTGCATTCGATCCTCGAAGGCACCAACCAGGTCATGCGCATGATCGTGGGCCGCGATTTGCTGCGCCAGTGACCGCGACCGGCGGCAGAATGAGAAGACCCCATGACTGAGAACCTCAACATCCACGCGCATGGCCGCACCGGCCATATCTCGCTCAACCGCCCCAAGGCGCTGCATGCGCTGACGCTCGACATGTGCCATGGCATAAGCGCCGCGCTGGCAGGCTGGGCCGAAGACGACGCGGTCGAGGCCGTCATCCTCGACCACGCCGAAGGGCGCGGCTTCTGCGCGGGGGGCGACATCAATCTGCTGCGCCATTCCGCGCTCAACGATGGCGGGAAAAGCGGCCGCGAATTCTTCCACGACGAATACCGGCTCAACCACCAGATGTTCGAATACGGCAAGCCGATCGTCGCATTCATGGATGGCATCACCATGGGTGGCGGCGTCGGTATCGCGCTGCCGTGCAAATATCGCGTCGCGACCGAGAACACGCGCTTTGCCATGCCCGAAAGCGGCATCGGCCTGTTCCCCGACGTGGGCGGCGGCTGGCACTTGTCGCGGCTGGGCGGGCGGCTCGGCCAGTTCCTAGCGCTGACCGGTGCGCGGCTCGACGGCGCGGAATGCGTCTGGGCGGGTATCGCCACGCATTACCTGCCGGCCGAGAAACTCGCCCAAGCCAAGGCGCGGATTATCGAGCATCCCGAGCGGATCGGCGGTATCCTGTCCGAACTTTCGATCACCCCGCCCCCGCGCGGCTGGAAGAGAATGCGGCGCTGATCAAGAAGCACTTCGCCTCGGACCGCTACGAGGACATCCTCGCCAGCCTCGAGGCAGACGACAGCGAATGGGCGGCGAAGGAGCTCGCCACGCTACGCGGCAAGAGCCCGCAGACCTGCAAGGTCGCGCTGCGCCAGCTGAGCGAGAGCGAACAGCTCGGCAGCTTTGCCGACAACATGCGCATGGAATATCGCATCGCCAGCCGCGTGCTGACCCGGCCCGATTTCGCCGAGGGCGTGCGCGCGGTGATCGTCGACAAGACGAACGACCCGCAATGGGACCCCGCAGCGCCCGAGGACGTCAGCGAAGAACTGATCGACAGCATCTTCGCCCCGCTTCCCCAGGGCGAGGAATGGACGCCGCTCGAACGGTGATATCCGTCGCCCCTGCGCAGGCAGGGGCCCATACGCCGTTGCGGTTCCGCGCGGCCGACAAGTCATCTAGGCTCCTGCCTACGCAGGAGCGACGTGGAGAGAACATTGGCTTACGAAACCATCACCGTCGAACAACGTGACGCGGTCACGCTGATTACGCTCAACCGTCCCAAGGCGCTCAACGCGCTCAACAGCACGATCCTTGCGGAATTGACCGAGGCCTTCGCCGCCTATGAAGCGGACAAGTGCCAGCTCTGCGCAGTCCTGACCGGTTCGGGCGACAAGGCCTTTGCCGCGGGCGCGGACATCAAGGAAATGAGCGAGAAGGCCGCAGCCGATTTCTACCTCGAGGATTTCTTCAGCCCCTGGACCAGCGAGATCGTCAAGAAGACGCGCAAGCCGTGGATCGCGGCGGTCAACGGCTTCGCGCTGGGCGGCGGCTGCGAGCTCGCCATGATGGCCGATTTCATCATCGCCAGCGAAAACGCCAAGTTCGGCCAGCCCGAGATCAAGCTCGGCGTTGCGCCCGGCATGGGCGGCTCGCAGCGCCTGACCAGGGCGGTGGGCAAGTCCAAGGCGATGGAAATGTGCCTGACCGGCCGGATGATGGATGCCGCGGAAGCCGAGCGCAGCAACCTGGTCGCGCGCGTCGTGCCGCATGACACGCTGCTCGACGAAGCGCTCAAGGCCGCCGCGCAGATCGCCAGCATGCCGCCGATGGCCGCGATCGCGAACAAGGAAATGGTCAATGCGGCCTTCGAAACCAGCCTCGATCAGGGCCTGATCATTGAACGGCGCATCTTCCAGATCCTGGCCGCGAGCGAGGACAAGGCCGAGGGCATGGCCGCCTTCGTCGAGAAGCGCGAGGGCAAATGGAAGGGGAGATAATCCTTTACTGCCACGAGAAAAGAACACGCGGAGAGAGAACATGAAAATCGCCTTCATCGGCCTCGGCAATATGGGCGGCGGGATGGCTGCGAACCTCGTGAAGGCCGGGCATGCCGTGAATGCCTTCGACCTTGCGGAGGGAGCACTCGCGACCGCCAAGGACAGCGGCTGCACGACCTTCACCGATGCTTCCAAGGCCGTGCAGGGTGTCGACGCAGTCGTCTCGATGCTGCCCAATGGCGGGATCGTGAAGTCGGTCTATGAAGGCAGCGTGATCGGCAAGGCGCCCGCAGGTGCGGTGCTGCTCGACTGCTCGACCATCGATGTCGCCACAGCCAAGGAGGTTATCGCCAAGGCCGAGGCCGCCGGTTACGACATGGTCGACGCCCCCGTTTCGGGCGGGATCGCGGCCGCGAATGGCGGCACGCTGACCTTCATGGTCGGTGGCACCGAAAAGGCCTTCGCCCGCGCCGAGGAGGTGCTGCAGGCCATGGGCAAGGCCGTGATCCACGCGGGCGACGCAGGCGCCGGCCAGACCGCCAAGATCTGCAACAACATGCTGCTCGCCATCTCGATGATCGGCACCGCCGAGGCAATGAAGATGGCCGAGAAGCTCGGGCTCGATCCGCAGAAGTTCTACGAGATCAGTTCGCAGTCCTCGGGCTATTGCTGGTCCTTGAATGCCTACACCCCCTGCCCGGCGTCGGCGCCGAAAGCCCGGCGGACAAGGATTACCAGGGCGGTTTCGCCACCGGCCTGATGCTCAAGGATCTCAAGCTGGCGATGGAAGCCGCCGAGACCGCCGATGCCTCGACCCCGCTCGGTCGCCACGCGAAGGAGCTTTACGAGCAATTCGCCGAGGATAATGCGGGGCTCGATTTCAGCGCGATCATCAAGACGCTCTGACCTCTTCCAGCACCCGCGCGAGCCATTCGCGCGGGGCCGTGCGGCGGTCGATATCGGCAACGAATTCCTGCCCGCGCGCCACGCTCTTGAGCCGACCGCCGCGCAGCCAGCGGTCGGCGCGGTCGTGATAGCTCAGCCCGCCGTGTTTGAGCCAAGCGGGACGCCGCCATAGCGAGGGCGGTCCCTCGGGCACCGTCAGCCGCAGCGCATTGCTCGCCCGCCGGGCTTCCACGCCGGGACCCGCATAGATCACGTCGTTGCGCGCGTGGAGCGCCAGCGCATGCGGATGGCCGCGCTCGACCAGATAGTCGGGTGCGGCACGTGTAAGATCGACGATCTCCGCGACTTCGAGATAGCCGAAAATCCGGTGGTGGAGATCGCCGCCTTCCTCGCGGAAGAGGCCGAAGAACAGGAACACGTCCCCCAGCCCCACGCCCCGGTTCGCCAGATGCGTCTGCGCCGCACCGCATTGGCCGAACAGGCAGGTGCCATCGGCGAGGAACATCGGGTCGTGGTGGCACAGCGTGCCCGCATCGACCCGCCCCCGGCTGGCAAGCGCGGCATGTTCGCCCAGCCCGAGATCGCCATAGGTCGTGCGCGAGGCGGTACCGGCCGGGATCGGCAGGCTGACCGGCCGACTCTCCACGATCGGCGACGCGCCGCCGCCCGAAGCGCTGTCGAAACCCTTGCGAGAGAAGATAATTCGCACGCCAACCCCGTGCCTTAAGCGCACGGCAGTGACAACCGCGCCATTCGGCCCTATTTGCGCGCCCATGACACACGACAACAATGGCAAGGTCACCGCGCTCATCATGGCAGGCAAGCGTTCGGGCGTGCTCGACCCGCTCGCCGAGCGCGCTGGTGTCGCGCAGAAATGCGTCGTTCCCGTCGGCGGCATGCCGATGATCGAACGCGTTGTGATGAATGTCGCCGCCAGCCCGCGCATCGGCGAGATCCGCGTCGTGGCGCATGAGGCTGACGAGATCGCCGCCATCCCCTCGATCGCCAAGCTCCAGGCCGAGGGCCGGCTGGTGTTCAAGCCCGGCGCGTTCAATCTGGTCGACAGCGTCTTTGCCGGGGCAGAGGGCGCGGACTATCCGCTGTTGATCACTACCGCGGACAACTGCCTGTGGCTGCCCGAGGACTTCACCGAGTTTGCCGATAAGGCGATTGCCAGCAAGGCAGGCGCTGCGGCTGCACTGGCGCATAAGGAAGACGTCCGTGCCGCCGATCCGCAGGGCCAGTCGCGGTTCTACGAATTTTCCGATGGCGGATATTCGAACTGCAATGCCTATTGGATCGGTACCCCGCAGGCGCTCGCGGCAGCCGAAATCATGCGCGGCGGCGGGCAGTTCGTGAAATTCCCGCGCCGGATTGCCAAGGCGTTCGGCGTGATCAACCTGATCCGCTTCTTCCTCGGCTGGGGAACGAAGGAAAAGCTCTTCGCGCAGGTTTCGCGCCGCTTCGGGTTCTCGATGGTGCCGATCGAGATGAGCCATGGCCACTGCGCCATCGACGTCGACAACGAGCGCACGTTCCAGGTTACCGAAAAGCTGCTGGCGAAGCGGCTCGCAGCCGCCTGACACCGGCCGCACGATGCATCGTCTGCTGCGCAATATCGGCTGGCTCCTGACGGGGCGCGGTCTCAACGCCCTGCTGAGCCTCGTCTACCTCGCGCTCGCCACGCGCACGCTCGGACTCGACAATTTCGGCTATTTCGCGATCATCCTCGCGCTGGGCCAGACGGTCACCGGCATAGCCAACTTCCAGACCTGGCAATTCGTCGTGCGGTGGGGCGCCGATGGCGACGGGCCGGCCGATGCGACCGGTTTCGCCATCGCGCTCGACTTGCTGTCGATTGCGCTCGGCCTGGTGCTGGCCGCCGTGCTGGTCGGCACCGCGCCGCTATGGCTCCCGCTGCCCGACGAGCTGCTCCCCGTCGCCTTCGGCTATTGCGTCGTTTCGCTGCTCGCCATCCGTACCACACCGACCGGCCTGCTGCGCCTGCGGTTTGCCTATGCCCGCACGACCGCCGCCGAAGCGGTGCAGCCGGTGGTCCGGGCCGCAGGCGCCGCAGCAGCAGCCATTGCCATGCCGACGGTGACCGGCTTCATCCTCGCCTGGGCGGCGGCGGAAGTAGCGGTCGCCGCCGCGCTGTGGATTGCCGCCGGACGGCTGGAACGCATCAACCTGTCGCGGATCAGCCTGCGCCATATTCCGCGGGCGCACCCAGGTGCCTGGCGCTTCGTCTGGTCGACCAATCTGTCGGGCAGCCTCAATGTCGGATCCAAGCAGGTGCTGATCCTGCTGATCGGCGCCATCGGGGGCGAAACCGCCGCGGGCGGCTATCGCGTCGCGAGCCAGCTGGGGCAGGCGCTCGTCAGCCTTGCACAAACCGTGTCCAAGGCGATCTATCCCGAACTGGTCCACGCCAAGGAAACGGCCCACGCCATGGCCCGGCGAATGGCAAATATCGCGCTGATCGCCGGCGTCCTGGCCGTGCTCGGCACGCTGTTCCTGGGGCGGCCGGCGCTGGCATTGATCGCGGGCCCCGAATTCCGGGTGTTCTGGACGATGGTGATCCTGGCGATTGCAGGGGCGATAGAGCTGGTCGGGGCCAGCCTCGAATCCCTGCTGGTCAGCGCGGGCCGCGCGGGCACCGCCTTTTTGATCCGCGCGATCCCGACCGTGATCGGGCTCTCGCTGCTCGAAGTGGCGATGGGCTGGAACGGGCTGAAGGGCGCAGCCTTCACGGTCATGGGCGCATCCGCCCTGTCGGTGCTGGGCTTCTGGGTCGCGATCATCTCGCTGTCGCAGATCACGATCACGGTCAAACCCAAACCCGAGGTGCCACCCGAACGCTAGCGCGGGCACCGGACCGCAGGTCCGACCCGGCGAGGCGCTGGTGCACCCCGGCCGGGTCGGCAGACAGCATGCCGGATCAGGTCAGATTGGCGTCGTTCCAGGCCAGCACGGGCTTGCGCGCGGCCTGCGTTTCGTCGAGCCGCTGGCGCGGCGCGTAATAGGGCGCGGCCTTGAGTGTCTCGTCGCCCGCAATCGCCCGTTCGGCCACGCTGCGCAGCGCGAGGATGAACTGGTCGAGCGCCGCCTTGCTTTCGGTCTCGGTCGGTTCGACCAGCATCGCGCCGTGCACCACCAGCGGGAAATACATCGTCATCGGGTGATAGCCCTCGTCGATCAGCGCCTTGGCCAGATCGAGCGTCGAGACATCGTCGGCGAAGCCTTTGTCGCTGAACAGCGCTTCATGCATGCACGGCCCGCTGTGGCCGAAGGGTGCATCGAGCACGTCTTCGAGGCTGCGCAGGATGTAATTGGCATTAAGCACGGCGTCTTCGGACACTTGTTTGAGGCCATCGGCACCGTGGCTGAGGATATAGGCCAGCGCGCGGGTGAACATCCCCATCTGACCGTGGAACGCGGTCATCCGGCCGAAGGCCTTGGTGTGGTCGAATTCGGCGGCGTTTTCTTCCTCGACCAGGTGGACCACGCCATCCCTGGTCCGCGCGGTAAACGGCAGCGGGCCATAGGGGCAGAGCGCTTCGGACAGCACGACCGGGCCCGAACCCGGGCCGCCGCCGCCATGCGGGGTGGAGAAGGTCTTGTGCAGGTTGATATGCATCGCGTCGACGCCGAGGTCGCCGGGGCGCACCTTGCCGACGATGGCGTTGAAATTCGCGCCGTCGCAATAGACGAAGCCGCCGGCCTCGTGGACCGCGTCGGAAATCGCCTTCATGTCGCGTTCGAACAGGCCGCAGGTGTTGGGATTGGTGATCATCACCCCCGCGACATCGGGGCCGAGACGTGCTTTCAGCGCTTCGAGATCGACCCTCCCGTCGGAATTGGCCGGAATGTCTTCGACCCGGTAGCCGGCGAAGGCCGCGGTGGCTGGGTTGGTGCCATGCGCGCTTTCGGGGACGAGGATGACCTCGCGCGCATCGCCGCGCGCTTCGAGCGCGGCGCGGATGCACAGGATGCCGCATAACTCGCCATGCGCCCCGGCCTTGGGGCTCATGGCAACGCCCTGCATGCCGGTAAGCTCGATCAGCCAGTGCGCCAGTTCGTTGATCACTTCCAGCGCGCCGCGCACCGTATCGACCGGCTGCAGCGGATGGACATCGGCGAAGCCGGGCATGCGCGCGACCTTTTCGTTGAGCCGCGGATTATGCTTCATCGTGCACGAACCGAGCGGGAACAGGCCAAGATCGATTGCGTAGTTCTGCCGGCTCAGGCGCGTGTAGTGGCGCACGGTCTCAGGCTCGGACAGGCCGGGCAAGCCGATCGGATCCTTGCGGTCGAACCCGCCGAGGCGATTGGCGCCCGCCTGCGGTTCGGGCAGGTCCACCCCGGTGGTTTCGGCATGGCCGATCTCGAACAGCAGCGGTTCCTCGAGCATCAGTGCACGGTTGCCGGTGGCGGTGTCGGGGCCGCTCATCGCATTGTGTCCTTCGACGGGGGTGCCGGGCTTCCAGCCTGAAGCGTTGGGAGCGTTCATGCCAGCACCTCCTCGAGTGCGGAGGCGAGCGTTTCCACGTCCTCCTCGGTAGTGGTTTCGGTAACCGCGACGAGCAGCCCGTTGGACAGCGCATCATGGCCGGGGAACAGCCGTGCGAGCGATACGCCCGCGAGGATATCCTGCTGCGTCAGCTCGCGCACGATGCTGCGGGCATCGCCATCGAGCAGCAGCGTGAATTCGTTGAAGAACGCGTCGTTGAGCAGCTTCACGCCCGGCACCTTGGCCAAGCGGTCGGCGGCAAAGCACGCAAGCCGGTGGTTCTCCATCGCCAGCCGGCGCAGCCCTTTCTCGCCGAGCAGCGTCATATGGACATTGAACGCCAGCGCGCAGAGCCCCGAATTGGTGCAGATGTTCGAGGTCGCCTTTTCGCGGCGGATATGCTGTTCGCGCGTCGACAGCGTCAGCACGAAGCCGCGCTTGCCCCCGGCATCGACCGTCTCGCCGCACAGGCGGCCCGGCATCATCCGCACGTGCTTTTCATCGCGTACGGCGAACAGGCCGAGATAGGGGCCGCCGAATTGCAGGCCGACGCCGATCGACTGGCCTTCGCCGACGACGATATCCGCCCCCAGCTCACCCGGCGATGCGATCGCGCCCAGCGCCACGGGTTCGGTGTTGACCGCGATCAGCAGCGCACCCTTGTCATGCGCGGCCTCGGCGATTTTCGCGAGGTCGGGCAGGCGGCCGAGGATATCGGGATATTGCACCACGACGCAGCTGGTGTCCCCGTCGATCCGCGCAATCAGCCCGTCATCGTCGGGCCTGGCGGTCAGGCTGGGCGGCGCACCGGCGATCTCGTCGTCGGTGAACTTGGCCATCGTCCGCACCACTTCGGCATAATGCGGGTGCAGCGCGCCCGAGAGCACGACCTTGCGCTTCTTCCCACGGGCGACCCGGCCCGCCATGGCCACCGCTTCCCAGCACGCGGTCGAGCCGTCGTACATCGACGCATTGGCGACCGCGCAGCCATAGAGCCGCGCGACCTGCGTCTGGAATTCGAACAGCATCTGGAGCGTGCCCTGCGCGATTTCGGGCTGGTAGGGCGTATAGGCGGTCAGGAACTCGCCGCGCTGGATGATGTGATCGACACTGGCCGGGATATGGTGCTTGTATGCCCCTGCCCCAAGAAAGAACGCCGCATCGGATGCGGCAAGATTCTTCTTGCTCAGCCGTCGCATATGCTTTTCGACCGCCATTTCGCTGGCATGCATCGGCAGGCCTTCGATCGGGCCGGAAAGCCGCGCTGCCTCGGGTACATCGGCGAACAGCGCATCGATATCGGGCGCGCCGATCGTATCGAGCATGTCCGAACGGTCGGTATCGGTCAGGGGTAGGTAACGCATCTTGGTTCCTTCAGGCCCCGCAGGGCGTCAGAAAATCAAAGCCCGTCGCAGAAGCTCTTGTAAGCGGCCTGGTCCATCAGACCGTCGAACTGCGACTTGTCGCCGATGGTCATCTTGAAGAACCAGCCGTCTTCTTCGGGCGAGGTGTTCACCAGCGCCGGGTCGTCTTCCAGCGCCTCGTTGGTTTCCATGATCTCGCCGCTGATCGGCGCGTAGACGTCGCTCGCCGCCTTGACGCTTTCGACCACGGCAGCGTCCTTGCCCTTGTCGATCACGCTGCCGACATCGGGCAGCTCGACGAAGACGATGTCGCCCAGCTGGCCTTGCGCGAAATCGGTGATCCCGACGGTGGCGGTGTCGCCCTCGACGTCGATCCATTCATGTTCATCGGTAAAATAGCGGGCCATTTCTATCATTTCCCTCTGTGGTAGCGATGGGGGACGAAGGGGAGCAAGGCGACCGTGCCGGGCAGCCTTTTCTTCCGCACCTCGACTTCGAGTTCGGTGCCTTCGGCGGCAAGCGCGGTGTCGACATAGCCCATGGCGATGGGCCGTTCGAGCGTGGGCGAGAAGCCGCCGCTGGTGATGCGGCCGACCTGCGTATCGCCCGAATAGACGAGCGCGCCTTCGCGGGCGGGCATCCGGCCGTCGATGGAAATGCCCACGCGTTTCTGCGCGGGTCCCTCGGCGAACGCCTGCATTACCGGCGCATGGCCCATCCAGCCGCCTTCCTCGCGCCGCCGCTTGGTCAGCGCAAAGCCGAGATCGGCAGACACCGGATCGGTTTCGGTGGTGATGTCGTGGCCATAGAGCGGCAGGCCCGCTTCGAGCCGCAGGCTGTCGCGTGCCCCCAAGCCGACGGGACGCACTTCGATTTCGGCGCACAGGCGGTCGGCAAAGCTTTCCGCGAATTCGGCCGGCAGCGAGATTTCGAACCCGTCTTCGCCGGTATAGCCGGCGCGGGTGATGCGCAGCGGCCATTCGCCGAAGTCATGGACCACGCTTTCCATGAAGACCATGTCGTCGATGACGTTGCGCATCACGCGGTTGAGCGCGGTCGCCGCGCTGGGGCCTTGCAGCGCGATCAGCGCGTGTTCGTCCATGTGCGTCAGCGTGACATCATCGTCGAGATGCTCGCGCAGATGGGCGATATCGTCCCATTTCATCGCACCGTTGACGACGAGGTAATAGGCCGGTTCGCCCCATTGCCCTTCGGTGCCGGCTTCCTCGTCGCCCTCGATCCACGGCGTGGCATTGGTGACCATGAGATCGTCGAGGATACCGCCGTCATCGTCGAGCAGCAGCGAATAGCGCACCTTGCCCGGCTTGAGCGAAGCGATCGCCCCGGGGAGCAGTTTCTCGAGCTCGGCCGCAGCCTTGTCGCCGGTGACCATGAGCTGGCCCATATGGCTGACATCGAACAGGCCCGCCTGGTTGCGCGTCCAGTTGTGTTCGGTGACGATGCCTTCGTACTGAATCGGCATGTGGTACCCCGCAAAGGGCACCATCCGCGCGCCCTTGCGGCGATGCCACGCATCGAGCGGCAGCGTTTCGGTTTCGGCAATCGTGTCTTCGGTGTCGTCGCTCAAGTCCCGTCCTTCGCAAGCATGGGGGCGCCCCTTCGCGGTGCGCCGAAAACCCATGCCCCCTCTGTCGGGAAACCTGAGAGACTGGCGCACGGATGGGTGCGCTTACCCCTTCGGTGGCCACGCGCAGGCGCGCGACGCTTTCCAGAGTGCCGATGGAGCGCACGGTCCGTTTAGCCTGAGAGTTTCCGGGGCGGTTGCTCCTTCGGCGCCGGGTGGACGCCGCCACCCGAACTCTCCCGTGCGCGCCTGCCGCAGAATCGCTTCCCCAGCCGACGTGAGTGCCCTGCGCGATAAGCGCCGCCCGGTCAATCCAGGTTCGGGCGCAGCCAGCGTTCGGCAGTGGCAATATCCACATTGCGACGCGTGGCATAATCCTCGAGCTGGTCGCGTCCGACACGCGCCACGCCGAAATACTCCGCCTGCGGGTGGCCGAAATAGAACCCGCTCACGGCAGCGGTGGGATACATGGCGAAGCTTTCGGTCAGCGTGATCCCGGTGTTGGCTTCGGCGTCGAGCAGGTCGAACAGGATCGGCTTGAGGCTGTGGTCGGGACAGGCGGGGTAGCCGGGCGCGGGACGGATGCCGCGGTATTCTTCCTTGATCAGCGCGGCATTCGTCAGCTGTTCCTGCGGCGCGTAGCCCCACAGATCGGTGCGCACGTGCTGGTGCAGCCGTTCGGCGAAGGCCTCGGCGAAGCGGTCCGCCAGCGCCTTGAGCAGGATGTCCGAATAATCGTCCTTGTCGGCGAGGAAGCGTCGCGAATGTTCCTCGATACCGTGAATGCCCACGGCGAAGCCACCCAGCCAGTCGCCCGCCGGATCGATGAAATCGGCCAGGCACATATTGGGGCGGCTGCGCGATTTCTTCACCTGCTGGCGCAGGAACGCCATCACCGTAGGCGATGCGCCCGCCGGATCGGCGATCACGACATCGTCGCCGTCACGGGTGCAGGGCCACAGCCCGGCCACTCCGCGCGCGGTGAACCATTGTTCGGCGACGATCCCGTCGAGCATGGCGTCGGCATCCGCCTTGAGGCTGCGGGCGCTTTCGCCGACGACCTCGTCATCGAGGATCTTGGGATAGGTGCCGTGCAGTTCCCACGCCCGGAAGAACGGTGTCCAGTCGATATATTCACGCAGTTCCGCGAGGTCCCAGCCATCGAACACATGCAGCCCGGGCTGCAGCGGCGCGGCGGGCTTTTCGGCCATGCTGGCCACGAAACCGTTCGCGCGCGCATCGGCCAACGGCATCAGTTCGCTCTGCCCCTTGCCAGCGCGCGTGTCGCGGACCTGGACATATTCCGCCGCGGTCCGGTCGACGAATTCATCGCGCTGCGTGTCGGACAGCAGGCGGCTGGCGACGCCCACCGCCCGGCTGGCATCGAGCACGTGGATAACCGGCCCGTCATAGGCAGGGTCGATCCGCAGCGCCGTATGGACCTTGCTGGTCGTCGCCCCGCCGATCAGCAGCGGCATGGTCATCCCGGCGGTTTTCATCTCTTCGGCAACGGTGACCATTTCATCGAGCGAGGGCGTGATCAGGCCCGACAGGCCGATGATGTCGGCATCGTTCTCGTTCGCGGCTTCGAGGATTTTCGACCACGGCACCATGACCCCGAGATCGATCACCTCGTAGCCATTGCATTGCAGCACCACCCCGACGATGTTCTTGCCGATGTCGTGGACGTCGCCCTTCACGGTGGCCATCACGATCTTGCCCTTCGCGCGGGCGCCCGCTTCCTTCTGGGCCTCGATGTAGGGGATCAGGTGGGCGACCGCCTTTTTCATGACGCGTGCGGACTTGACCACCTGCGGCAGGAACATCTTGCCGCTGCCGAACAGGTCGCCGACAACGTTCATGCCATCCATCAGCGGGCCTTCAATGACCTCGATCGGGCGGTCGAACTGCTGGCGCGCCTCTTCGGTGTCGGCCACGACATGCGCGTCGATGCCCTTGACCAGCGCGTGTTCGAGCCGGCGGCGCACGTCCCAGCCGCGCCATTCCTCGGCGGCCTTTTCGTCGGCCGCACTCTTGCCCTTGTAGCTTTCGGCAAGGTCGATCAGCCGCTCGGTGGCATCCGGCCGCCGCATCAGGATCACGTCTTCGCAGGCTTCGCGCAGCTGCGGATCGATCTGGTCGTAAACGTCGAGCTGGCCGGCGTTGACGATCGCCATGTCGAGCCCCGCGGGGATCGTGTGATAGAGGAAGATCGAATGCATCGCGCGGCGCACAGTTTCATTGCCGCGGAAGCTGAAGCTGAGGTTGGACAGGCCGCCGCTGGTCTTCGCCTGCGGACACGCCGCCTTGATCTCCGCCACCGCCTCGATGAAATCGAGACCATAGCGATCGTGTTCCTCGATCCCCGTCGCCACCGCGAAGATATTGGGGTCGAAGATGATATCCTCGGGCGGGAAGCCGATCCCGGTCAGCAATGCATAGGCACGCTTGCAGATTTCGACCTTGCGCTCCTTGGTGTCCGCCTGCCCGGTCTCGTCGAACGCCATGACCACCACCGCGGCGCCGTAATCCATGCATTTGCGCGCATGATCGAGAAAGGCGTCCTCGCCTTCCTTCATGCTGATCGAATTGACGATCGGCTTGCCCGAAACGCATTTGAGGCCGGCCTCGATGACCTCCCATTTGGAACTGTCGATCATCACCGGGACACGCGCGATGTCGGGTTCGGCCGCGATCAGCTTGAGGAAAGTGGTCATGGCATGCTCGGCATCGAGCAGGCCTTCGTCCATGTTGACGTCGATTACCTGCGCGCCGTTTTCGACCTGCTGGCGCGCGACTTCGACCGCGGTGTCGTAATCGTCCGCCATGATCAGTTTCTTGAACCGCGCCGAGCCGGTCACATTGGTGCGCTCGCCGATATTGACGAAGCGGGCGGTGGTCAGATTGCTCATGAATTCAGTTCCGGTCGAGGTCGCGCGCCAGCACGACATCGTCATAGAGGGTTCCGCCGACATCGAAGCGGCGGGTGGCGATCTGCCGGAAACCCTGTTTGGTATAGAAGGCGATGGCGCGGTGGTTGTCGTCTTTCACGCCCAGCAGCAGCCGGCGATGGCTCTGCGCCCCGCACAATACGGCATCGAACAGCGCGGCGGCGATACCGCTGCCGTGGAAGCGTGACAGCAGGTAGATCTTCTTGAGCTCGATATCGCCGTCCTGCGCGGCATCGAGTTCGGGCCGGGTGAGCAGCGCGTAGCCGATCGGCGCCCGGTCGATTTCGGCAAGCCAGGCACGGGCACCAGCAGCCAGCAGCCCGGCGAGATGATCGGGTGCATGCTTGGCCGCGCAATGCGCGACGAGCGCCTCGCCGCTGATCATCCCGGCGAAGGTCTCGAGGAAAGTGGCATCCGACACCAGCGCGAGCGCGCGCACGTCCGCTGCCTCCGCCTCGCGGATTACCGCCCCATGGAGGCCCCCGCCGCTCATGCCGCGATCGTGAACGGTTCGAGCCCCGCCAGATGCATGTCCGGGTCAGGCTTGGGCAGCACACGCGGCGCGCAGTTTTCGACCGCCTTGGCCATCGCGGCGATATGCGCGGGCGTCGAGCCGCAGCAGCCGCCCAGCGCGTTGATCCGGCCATTCTGCGCCCAGACCTGCGTCAGCGACGCAGTCGTTTCCGGCTGTTCGTCATACTCGCCGAGATCGTTGGGCAGGCCGGCATTGGGATAGGCCATCAGCCAGGTATCGGCGATATCGGACAGCAATTGCACATGCGGACGCAGCTGTTCGGCACCGAAGCTGCAGTTGAGGCCGATCGTCAGCGGCCTGGCATGGCGCACGGTGTACCAGAACGCCTCCACCGTATGGCCCGACAGATTGCGGCCCGAAAGGTCGGTCAGCGTCAGCGAGATCATCAGCGGTATGTCGCGGTCAAGTTCGCGCGCCAGCTGCTTCACGGCCATGATAGCGGCCTTGCAGTTGAGCGTGTCGAACACCGTCTCGACCAGGATGAAATCGGCCCCGCCAGCGACAAGCGCGCGGCATTGTTCGACATAGACGGCGACGATTTCGTCAAATGTCACTTCGCGAAACCCAGGGTCTTCGACATCGGGCGAAAGTGACAGCGTCTTGTTGGTCGGCCCGACAGCGCCCGCCACGAACCGCGGAATGCCGTCGTTCCGCGCATCGACCGCTTCACGGATGATCCGCGCCGCGGCGACATTGATCTCATGGACCAGGTGTTCGGCGCCGTAATCGGCCTGGCTGATGCGATTGGCGTTGAAGGTGTTGGTGGCGAGGATATGCGCGCCTGCATCGATATAGCTGTCACAGATCCGGCGGATAACCTGCGGCTGCGTCAGATTGACGAGGTCGTTATTGCCCTTCTGCTCCTGCGCGAGATCGGTGCCCGCGGCATAGTCTTCGGCCGTTAGCCCGGCCTGCTGGATCGCGGTACCGTAGGGGCCGTCCTTGATCAGGATCCGCTGGGCTGCGGCGGCTTCGAATTCTTCGCGCTTGGTCATCGGCCTGCCTTCGCGCGCAGCCCGAGCATATGGCAGATTGCAAAGCTCAGTTCGGCGCGGTTGAGAGTGTAGAAATGGAATTGCCGTACCCCGCCCGCATATAGCCGGCGACACAGTTCGGCCGCGATGGTCGCGCTGACGAGCTGGCGCGCGGCGGGGCGATCGTCGAGCCCGTCGAACAGACCTTCCATCCACGGCGGGATGGCTGTGCCGCACAGCCCCGACATCCGGCGCACCGCCGCGAAGCTGAGCACGGGCATGATCCCGGGCACGATCTCGCCGTCAATTCCCGCCGCTGCGGCCCGGTCGCGAAAGTCGAAGAAACATTGCGGATCGAAGAAGAACTGCGTGATCGCCCGGGTCGCCCCGGCGTCGAACTTGGCCTTGAGATTGTCCAGATCGGCCTGGCGATCGGGCGAGATCGGGATGGACCTCGGGATAGGCGGCGACCGATATCTCGAAATCGGCGACCCTCTTCAGTCCCGCGATCAGCTCGACTGCGTTGGCATAGCCGCCCGGATGCGGCGCATATTGCGATTGCCCGTCGGGCGCGTCGCCGCGCAGGGCCACGATATGGCGGATGCCCTCATCCCAGTAATGGCGCGCCACCTCGTCGACCTCTTCGCGGGTCGCCTCGACGCAGGTCAGGTGCGCGGCAGCAGGAATGCGCGCTTCGTTCTGGATGCGAACGACCTGCTGGTGCGTCCGCTCGCGGGTCGACCCGCCCGCGCCATATGTGACGCTGGCAAAACGCGGCCCGAGCGGGGCCAGCGTCTCGACGCTTTGCCACAGCGTCTCGTTCATGGTCGCATTCTTGGGCGGGAAGAATTCGAAGCTGACGTCGATATCGCCCGGGAGCCCTGAAAACAGCGGCGCTTCGAGTGCGCGCTGCGCTTCGCGCATCTGGTCCATCGTCGGGCTCATGACGCCGCCTTCCGGTCATCGACGCGCCGCGGCGCGATCCAGATCTTCACCACCAGTTCTCCATCTTCCAGTGCCGTCGGCGCGGCCGGGTCGAACCCGGCATCGCTGAGCAGACCCATCATCTGTGCATCGTCGAACCCCAGCCGGGCATGCGCATGGCGATTGCGCAGTTCCTCGCGCTGATGCGCCGCGAAATCGACGATTGCGATCCGTCCGCCCGGACGCAGCACGCGGGCGGCCTCCGCCAGCGCGGCACCGGGCATCTGCGCGAAATGCAGCACCTGGTGGAACAGCACGCTGTCGAAACTCGCCGCGGCAAACGGCAGCGCCCCGAAGTCGCCCTGCACCAGTTCCACTCGCTCGGTCGGGAGGTGCTGCAGCTTGGCGCGTGCAACCCGCAGCATCGCCAGGCTCTTGTCGAGTGCAACGATCCGCTCTGCCCGCTCGGCAAACAGTTCGGCCATGCGCCCCGTGCCGGTGCCGATATCGAGCAGGCGCCCAAGCGGTTCGGGCCCCAGCGCACGCGCCAGTTCGGCCTCCACGGCCTCGTCCGAGGAATGCAGCCGGCGCAATTCGTCCCAATCGTCCGCATGCGCCGAGAAATAGGCCTGCGCCTCGGTTTCGCGGTGCTGACGGATCGCGGCCAGCTTGCGTCGGTCCTGCTCGCACTGTTCCGCAAAGGCCGCGTCGGCAGCCTCCGCATCGACCAGCAGATCGCCGATAGCCGCGCAAAGCGGCGGCGCCTCGCTCGAATCGGCGCAGGCGCGCAGGAATACCCAGCTGCCTTCGCGCCGTCGTTCGGCCAGACCCGCGTCGCACAGGATGCCGATGTGCCGCGACACGCGCGGTTGGCTCTGCCCCAGCACCTGCGCGACTTCACCCACCGCCAGCTCCATCGAGCCAAGCAGGCGCATGATCCTGAGCCGGGTCGGATCGGCAAGGGCGCGGAAGAGATGTTCGGTTCGCATTGTGAAGGGGATATAAAGATATTTTTATATCTGTAAATCCGCCTTGCGGTGCAGTTCGGCAACAGCGCCGGACCAATCGGCGCATCCACACCGGATGTTTACCTCTAAGGACCACGCTACCGCCCAAATGGTCCGCCATCCGCCCGATCACGCCGCCGAACGCGAGCGTTTCGTCGAAGACCTGCTCGCCATCATGTCAGCGGCGGAGAAGGCCGGGCAGCTTGTCCTGTTGCCCATTCCGGAAGCCGGCGGCGATAGCGAAGGTGCCCCGCTGCGCGCAGAAATGTTGCAGGGCCGTGTAGGCGGGCTTCTCGGTTCGGGCGCCGCAGACCAGCTGGCTGCCTTGCAACGCCTGGCCGTCGAGGAAACGCGGCTCGGCATTCCGCTGCTGATGGCCAATGTTCCCGGCCGCGGCACCTCGGTCACCATGCCCGCCCCGCTCGCACTGGCCGCGACATGGTCGCCGCACATCGTGGAAAGCGCAGCCCAGATCGTGGCGGGGGAAGCGCGAGCGCACGGGATGAACTGGCTCATGGGGCCCCAGGTCGTCCTGACGAGCGATACCGAAACGGAGGAACTGGCTGAAAGCTGGGGCACTTCAGTACATCTGGCGCGCGCCCTGGCCGCGGCCACCGTGCGCGGCCTGCAATTCGAGGGGCAGGATGGCGACGGCGTGCTGGCTTGCCTGCGCACCGACGCGCCTGGCTGGATCGAGCGGCGCGATCCCGACATACTGACCGACAAGCTCCGGCTGGTGGCCGGCGTGCTGCGCGAGATCGCCCCCGGCGAGCATCGCGCTGGGTCTACTCGCGCAGACAGTGCATGACCGCGGCGAGACTGCGGATGGCGCCCCGTCGATCGGCGGCCCCGCCAGCTTCGACGGGATCGACCTGGCCGAATGGGTCGCGATCGGCCGGTCTGCGGGACAGGAGGCCGGTGAAACGCCTTACCAAATGCTGGCAGTGGACAGCATCGTGAAAGCGGTGGGCGACGGGCGGGTCGGCATGCGCCAGCTCGACGACGCGGTGCGCAAGGTACTCGGCGCGAAATACGATCTGGGCCTGTTCCGCGCCGATCTGCGCGATATCGCCCCCGCCACCGACTGGTCGGCGGATCACGCGCGAACCGTCGCGCTGGACACTGCGCGCCACGCGATCGTCCTGCTGCGCAACGATCCCGCGCTGCTGCCGCTCGATATCGCATCGGGCGAAATCCTCGTTGTCGGGCATGCCGCAACCGACCGGGCGCTTCCGACTGGCGGAGCGCATGGTGACGCCGCCAACCTGCTCGACGGGTTCGACGCACTGGGCCTCGCGCACAGTTTCGTCCCCGGCCTGGCGGTCCGCGCCGATGCCAGACCCGCCGGACTGCTCGACGCCGATCACATGGCAATCGGCATGGCCTGCAATGCCGCGCGGCGGGTGGGCACGGTGATCGTCACGCTCGGCGACTGCGAGCGTGTGGGAGAAGCGGAACAAACGCTCCTTGATTCGCTCCATGCGGTCAATCCGAACATCGTCCTGATCAGCCTCGGCTCGCAGCCGCTCGACCCCGACGCGCGCGGGACCAAGCTGCCTTGCGTGCTGCATGCCGGCCAACTCGGCACCATGTCGGGCCATGCGCTGGCCGAAGTGCTGACCGGCGAATTCGCGCCGCGGGGCCGCCTGCCACTGCCGCTGACGGAGAAGGGGCAAGCGGGTTTCACCTTGGGACACGGGCTGGGCTATTCCGATTTCGGCCTCGGCGAAACCGCGGTCGAACTGAGCCACGACCGGATCATCGTCAGCGCCACGCTGTACAATGTCGGCAAACGCGAAGGCACCGAGACGGCGCAGCTCTATGTGCGCAGCCCGGGACAGAACGGTGCGCAGGCGCGCCGATTGGCCGACTTCCAGCGCGTCTCGCTGATGGCAGGCGAAACGCGCAGCCTGCTGTTCGAAGTCGGCGGCAACCAGCTGGGCCACTTCAGATCCGACGGGAGTTTCGTGATCGAAGCAGGCACTTACGAGATCGCGGTCGGCCTCAGCGACGATCGCGCGCATGTTTCGAAGATCACCGTATCGACCACGCTTGCCCGGACCATGGAGCGGGCGCTTTCTTCCGAACCCCTGCCCGCGCTGTTCGGCCGCTTGCGCAACGCGGGCTGACCGCCTGCCGGCACGACGCCCGATTTCGGTTTGGGCCTCGCCCCGCCTCGTGTAGGGGGCCCGCATGCGCGACGCCCACGGCCGTCAGATTGACTATATCCGCCTCTCGGTCACCGACCGCTGCAACCTTCGCTGCACCTATTGCATGGCCGAGGAGATGGAATTCCTCCCGCGCCGCGACCTTCTCACATTCGAGGAAATCGAAACGCTGGCGCGTCATCTGGTGGTCCGCGGCATTCGCCGGATCCGCCTGACCGGCGGTGAACCGCTGGTGCGCAAGGGTGTGCTCGAACTTGTCGAGCGGCTGGCACGGTTGCGCACGCACGGGCTCAACGAACTCACGCTCACCACCAATGGGACGCGCCTGCCCGAAATGGCGCAGGACCTGTTCGATGCCGGCGTGCGGCGTATCAACATCAGTCTCGACACGCTCAGGCGCGACCGGTTTGCCGAGCTCACCCGCCGCGACGAGTTCGAGCGGGTGGTTAGCGGCATCGACGCGGCGCGCGATGCCGGCCTGGCAGTGCGCATCAACGCCGTGGCGATGCGCGGTACGAATGACGACGAGATGCGCGACTTGCTTGCATGGTGCGGCGCGCGGGGGCTCGACCTCGCGCTCATCGAAGCCATGCCGCTGGGCGAGGTCTCGGTCGATCGTCCCGCCGCGCACCTGCCGCTCGACGCTGTGCGCGAGGAACTCGAGCGCCATTTCACGCTCGTCCCCTCGCTCCACCGCACCGGCGGGCCCGCACGGTATTTCGACGTCGCAGAGACGGGCACGCGGATCGGGCTCATCACTCCGCTCAGCAACAATTTCTGCGCCGGGTGCAATCGCATCCGTATTTCCGCGACCGGGACCGTCTATGGCTGCCTGGGCCATGACCAGAAGGTCGAACTGCGTGATATCGTGCGCGTCGGTGGCGAAGCCGCGCTCGACGAGGCGCTCGAACGCCTGCTCGCGGGCAAGCCGCTGCGCCATGCCTTCGATGCCGCGCAAAGCGAACCTGCCCTGGCGCGCCACATGAGCGTGACGGGCGGCTGACACGCGCCCGCCCTACGCCAGCGCGCGCCTTCCATGACGCCATTGCCGCGGTGCAGTTGCATATCCAGCGATTAGCATGATTGCAGCGCCGCGACTTGGCGCTACGATGCGGCATGATCAAAACGCCCTGGCACAGCCGCCTCGCCTTCGCCCTTGCGCTCGCACTCCCGGTGTATTTCGCCATCGCCGCGCTGGGGACCAAGTTCGGCCTGTGGGATTGGCGGACCGGACTGCTTACCCTTACCATCAAGGCCGGGCCGATCCTGCTGGGCATCGTGGCGCTTATCGGCCTGATCTCGCTGATCGTCGTGCTGCTGCGAAAGCCCCGCAAGGGCTGGCTGCTGTCGCTGATCGCGCTGCTGGTCCCGGTCGGTATCTTTGCCGTTCTGGGCGCCATTCGCAGCCAGGCGGCCGACATCCCGCCGATCCACGACATTGCGACCGATACCGCCAACCCGCCTGTCTTCTCGCAAACCGTGCTCGGTCAACGTGCCGCTGCGGGTGCCAATCCACTGAATGACTACGCCACGCCGCTGGGCGAGCTCGAAATCTGGTCGGAATCCGAGTCGCCGCTGGCCGATCGGTCGCATGCGCAGGTTATTGCCGCCGCCTATCCCGATCTCGCGCCGCTGCCCCTGGGTTCGACCAGCCCGGCCGAAGCCGCGGAACTGGTGGTATCCGCGATGGAGGAAATGGGTTTCGCCCAAGTGACCGCCGATGCCGAAACCGGCCGGATCGAAGGGGTCGCGGAAACATTCTGGTTCGGCTTCAAGGACGATATGGTCGTGCGGATTGCCGATGGTGCGATCGATTTTCGCTCGGTTTCTCGCGTGGGCGTGAGCGATCTGGGTGCGAATGCGGCGCGCATTGCCGCCTTGCGCGATGCCATTGCCGAACGGCTCAATCGCTGAATTGGACGATCGCCAGCGCGCTACGCTGGAACACGGTCAGCACGCATAGCGCGGCATATGCGTAGGCCAGCGGGACGAACCACGCAGGAAACAGCGCGAAGGCGATGAAGATGGCGATTGTTTCGCCGCCTTCGGCCAGCCCGGTCGAATAAAAGAAGCTCTTCCTGCCATGCGCATCGGTCCGCGCGCCGCGTTCCGCCGCGATCACGGCGTAGGCGAGGAAGCTGACGCCGGTCAGGACGAAGCTGGCAACCAGCACCAGTGCAGCCTGCGTGTTGGCCGGATCGACCAGCCCGAAGCCGAGCGGCACCGACACGTAGAAGGCGAAATCAGCGACGATATCGAAATAACCGCCCAGCGCGGTCGGGCCGTTCGCCCGCGCGACCGCGCCGTCGAGCCCGTCGAGCAGACGGTTGGCGAGGATGAGACCCAATCCGGCGCCGAAGTAGCCGCCGGAAATCGCCGCCGCGCCGGCCAGCCCCAGTGCAAGGCCGAGAAAGGTGATCGCGTTGGCAGTCACCCCCCGCCGCGCCAGCGCGCTGCCCAACCGGTTGAGCGGCGGGTCGATCAGCGGGCGCAGTTTTGCATCGAACATGGCCGTATCCTATCCGCTCAAACCCAGGTGATCAGCCCGATCCATGCGCCGGTCATCGCCGTCGCCATATTGCCGGCGATCCAGCTGCGCACACCCATTCCCGCGACTTCGGCACGCCGTTCGGGGCACAGCGTGCCGATGGTCGACACCAGCAGCCCAATGCTGGCGAGGTTCGCGACCCCGCACAGCGCATAGGTGACGATCAGCAGGCTGCGCGGGGCGAATGTGCTGGACGGCAGTGCGGCAAGCTCGAGATAGGCGACATATTCGTTGAGGATCGCCTTGGTGCCCATCAGGCTGCCGGCGGCCTGCGCTTCGGCCCAGGGTACGCCGATCAGCCACATCAGCGGCGAAAACAGCCAGCCGAAGGTCCGCTTCAGGCTCAGCGGCTCGCCATCGACCATGGGCAGCAGCGCCAGCAGTTGGTCGGCAAGCGACACCAGCGCAAACACCACGATGATCACTGCGATCACGGCAAGGAACAGCTGCATGCCGTCCATCGTCCCCTTGATGATCGCATCGATGCTCGATTCGAACTTGAGGCCCTGGCTGCCGGCATCGGGCTCCTCGCCTTCCGCGCTCGCTTCGCCGGGCACCATCAGCTTGGCGATCAGCAGGGCTGCGGGAAGCGATATCAGCGAGGCGGAAATCATGTGCCCCACTGCATCGGGCACCGTGCGCGACAGGGTGGTGGCGTAGAGGATCAGAATCGCACCGCTGATCGTCGCCATGGCCAGCACCATCACCTGGAACAGGTCAGCACGGCTCATTTGCGCGAAATAGGCGCGCACCACCAGCGGGCTTTCCACCACGCCGAGAAACATGTTCGCCCCGCCCGACAGACCGACCACGCCGCTGACCCTAAGCGTGCGCCGCAGCAGGAAGGACAGGCCATCGACCAGCCAGCGCAGCACCCCCCAGTGCCACAGCAGCGCGGCCAGCGCCGAAAAGACGATGACCAGCGGGAGAATCTGGAAGGCGATGATCACCGGCGCCTCCGCGCCCTGCGCCAAGTCGAAGGGCAGCGGCGCACCCCCGAGATAGCCGAACATGTAGGACGACCCGTCGAGCGCTGCGCGTTCGATCGCGGCGACCGCCTCGTTGGCCAGCGTCACGGCATCCCAGACGAACGGTACGCGGACGATCAGCAGTGCGAGGCCCGCCTGCAGCGCCAGCGCGCCAGCGATCCAGCGCCATGTCGGCCTTGCGCTGCGGTCTTCCGAAATGGCCCAGGCGAGCAGCACCATCAGCGCAATGCCTAGCAGCCCGCGAAACTGGTCGAAAAACTCCATGCGCTTCCCCGTTGGGCTTCAGCCCGTGCGGCCCGGCAGCGAGCCCAGCATCCGCCTGTCATGTTCGCGAAAGGTCGGCAGCGCAAGAGCGCCGCAGCGCGCAGCGGGAACCCGCCCCGGCGCTAGCCACGACGCCAGGTGTGATACCTCTCCACCAGCGATAGCAGCGTTTCGGGCTTGTGCTTCTTCTTCCATTCGCCCGCGGCGAATTTGTTCGCTTCCGCCAGCGTCGGATAGGAGTGGATCGTGCCGAGGATCTTGTTGAGCCCGAGCTTGTGCTTCATCGCTAGGACGTATTCGGCAAGCAGTTCGCCGGCATGCGCACCGACGATCGTCGCGCCGAGAATGGTGTCCTTGCCCGGCGGGGTCAGCACCTTGACGAAGCCCTGCGTCTCGCTCTCGGCGATAGCGCGGTCCAGCCCGCCAAGCTCGTAGCGCGTGACCTCGTAGGCCACGCCCTGCGCTTCCGCCTCGGCTTCGTTCAAGCCCACTCGGGCGATTTCGGGATCGAGGAACGTCACGGCTGGGATCACGCGGTAATCCGCCTTGAACCGCTTGAACTGGCCGAACAGGGCATTCACGCTGGCAAACCAGGCCTGGTGACTGGCCGTATGCGTGAACTGGAACGGGCCGGCGACATCCCCCGCGGCGTAAATGTTCGGAAATTTGGTCGCGAGGAATTCATCGGTCACCACGGTCTTGGCCGTGTCGATCCCGATATCCTCCAGTCCGTAGCCCGAGAGGCGCGCCGCACGGCCCACGGCGACGATCAGCGTATCGAAGGCAATCTCGACTTCCGCGCCGCCATGCTCGGCGATCAGCTTGCCAGTCTCGACCCGCAGTGCGCGGTGAGCGGTCAGCACGTTCACTCCCGAGCTTTCAAGCGCCGCCTGCGCCTCGAGCGACACGTCGGGGTCCTCGCGCCCGAGAACGCGATCGGCCATTTCGACCTGCGTCACCTGCGAACCGAGCCGGGCAAGCGCCTGCGACAGTTCGCACCCGATCGGCCCGCCGCCCAGCACCGCGACGCGCGCCGGGGCACGGTCCATTGTCGCAAGCGCGTCCCACATCGTGTCGCTGGTCAGATAGCCGCTGGCTTCCAGCCCCGGGATCGACGGGATCAGCGGACCGGCACCCGCGGCGATCACGATCGCGCGCGTGGTCAGCCGCTGCACGCCGCCATCCTTGCGCGCGATTTCGACGGTCCATGGATCGACCACCCGGCCGTAGCCTTCGACCACATCGACACCGAGCCCGGTGTAGCGTTCGACGCTGTCATGCGGCTCGATTGTCCGGATCGCGCCCATCACGCGTTCGATCGTCTCGCGAAACGGCACTTCGGGTTCGACCGGTTTCAAACCATATCTATCGGCATGGCGCATCTGCTCGGCAACCTTGGCGCTCTTGATCAGCGCCTTGGACGGCACGCAGCCGGTGTTGAGGCAATCGCCCCCCATCTTGTTCGCTTCGACCAGCGTGACCTTGGCCTTCACCGTCGCCGCGATCAGTGCGGACACCAGCCCGGCCGATCCCGCCCCGATCACCACAAGATTGCGGTCGAAGGATTTGGGCCGGATGAACCCGGAATAGACCTTGCGCCGCTTGATCCAGCCGATGATCGCCTTGGCGATCCACGGTGCGATTCCAAGCAATGCGAAGGACACCAGCACGGCCGGCGACGCGATCCCCGCCAGGCTGTCGATCTGCGCCAGCTGGGTGCCCGCATTCACATAGACGATCGTCCCCAGCAGCATGCCCACCTGGCTGACCCAGGCGTAGGTCCACAGCCTGATCCGCGTCAGTCCCATCACCAGATTGACCACGAAGAAAGGGAACAGCGGGATCATGCGAATGGTGAAAAGGTAGAACGCCCCGTCGCGTTCGAGCCCGGCATTGACCGTGCGCAGCCGTTCGCCGAAGCGCGTTTCGATCGCGTCGCGCAGGACGTAGCGCGAGGCAAGAAACGCCAGCGTGGCGCCCAGCGTTGAGGCGAAGGACACCACGACCGTACCGAGTAGCACCCCGAACAGCGCGCCCGCCGCAAGCGTCATCACCGCCGCACCGGGCAGCGAGGCCGCAGTCACCGCAACATAGGTCAGGAAGAACAGCCCGATGACCTGGACGGGATGACGCTGGTAATAGCCATCGACCTCGCCCGCGACGCGCTTGATCCCGTCGACGGTCAGATAGTCTCCGACCCCGAAGAACACATAGGCTGCGATCAGGGCCGCCAACGCCAGTATGATGAGAAGCTTTTTCATGATGTCCCTGTATCGTGCGCCGGATCGCCGCCTGTCCGCAGCCGGTTACACCGACTGCGCCAGCTTTGCGAAGCTTTCGACCCAGCGCCGGTCGATCCAGCGCTTGAGTGTACCCGGCCATCGCCCGCGCAAGGCGATCGGACCATAGATAGCGATGGCCGTGCGGGGGCCGGTCGACAACAGGTAAAGACTCGCGGGCCGCGGACGATAGGAGCGCAATCGCCCCCGCCCCGTCGCCAGATGGCGCAGATTGGCCGCCAGAGCCTTCCCGCTGTGCACGGCATGGACCCCCGAACGCGCGACCGGCATGTCCTGCCGCGAGGCCACATCGCCTGCCGCGAGCACATGCGGGTGCGACAAGGATCGCTGGTGGCGATCGACCGCAATAAAGCCGTCTGGATCGACCGCCAGCCCGCCTTGCGCAGGCCATTCGGGCGCAGCAGCGCCAAGCGAAGTAATCACGATGTCGAGCGGTTCGAGGGACTGGCCGCCGGCGTAGAACGTGCCCCCTTCAACCCTCGCATCTTCCGCCAGTGCGCCGATAGCATGTCGTGCAAGCTCGCGTTCCAGCAACGCACGGGCACGGTTGCCGAAACCGGGCAAGGCGCCATCTGCGCCGGTTACCAGCGTAATCCGCGGCGCGCTGCCGAAGCGCCGTCTCAGCGCGAAAGCGAGCTCGACCCCTCCCGCGCCGCCGCCGACGACCGCCAGATGGCGCGGGCGGTGCGCCACACCGGCGATCCGTTCGTCAATTCGCGCCAGGAACGTGCCGATCGGTCGCACATCGACAATCCGCGGGTCTTCGCCGATGGTGCCGGTCGCCTGCCCCACGCCGCCCGAGTCGATCGAGCAGTAATCGAATGCGATGCGCTGCCCCGACGCGGTGGCGAGAGTGCGCCCGGCGGGATCTAGCGCGACGCATCGGTCCTCGACGAATTCGGCCCCGGCGCGCCCTGCCAACGCCGCGACATCGATCAATCCTTCTTCCCGGCCATATTCACCCGCGAGGGTGCCGGGGATCATGCCCGAATACCGCGTCTGGCGCTGGAGAGAGAGCATGATCGTCCGCGCTTCCGGCGACCCGCGCCGTATCCAGTCCGCCAGCACCCCGAGGTGCGCGTGCCCGCCCCCGACGAGCACTATGGTTGGCGAGGCTTTCGGCATGATGCAGGCGATGTCGCGCAGCGGGAGCGATGTCAATCAGGGGCCGCGCAAGCCGTCCGCAAGCCCCGCAACCGAGCCGCGCCGCATGCGCCAAGCTAACCGATGTCAGTCGGGAAACTATCGTATCGGCTCCGCGTTCTCTCCCCGACCGACGCGTGCAGCTCCGACTGCGTGCGTCGTTCATTGCACAGCCGACCATGACGGTCCGCATTGCAATCCGTTTCGGCCCTATCGCGAGGTTTCTCTGTGTTCACGCAACTCAATCCTCCGCTCCCGGTTCTGGTGACCGACAAGGGCACCGGCATGGCTTTCGCAGTCATCGACTATGGCGCGGAACACAATCTGCTCTGGGTCACCGCGCTCGACCAGTCGGGCGAGATATGGTGTGCGCCAAACCCGAAGGTCCGCATGCAGGCGAACTGGTCGATGGGCCGCGTACCTGACAGCGCTCTCGTCTGCAGCGCCGAGAGGGGGGCGACGCAATGAAACCGGGTCTCCTCGCCGTCGACGAAGCGAAGTCGGCAGACATCACCGAACAATTCCGGGCGCATGTCGCGCATGCGGATTTCCCCTGCGTGGGCGCCAAGTCAGCACAGGCCCGCAATATGCTCGACGTGGTCATCGCCCACGACATGCGCAGCGGATGGGACGATTTGCGGATTCACGACCGCCTCCTTGAATGGGCCGATCGCTATCGCAACGACCCTGAAGGGCTGCGCAGCTTGGCGGTGATTTTCCAGCAGCCAGACGAGATCGACGAGCCGACCTTCGAACGGCTGCTATGGCAACGCCTGCAATCCTTTGCCGAAAAGGACAACTGGCTGGGCCAGTCCTACGATACCAGCGTCAGCGCGGATCCGACCGACCCGCATTTCTCGTTGAGCTTCGGCGGCGAAGCCTATTTCGTGGTCGGGCTCAACCCGTCTGCCTCACGACCGGCCCGCCGTTTCGCCTATCCCACGATGGTCTTCAACCTGCACGACCAGTTCGAAACGCTGCGCGAGGACGGGCGCTACGAACGCATGCGCGATGCCATTCTCGAGCGCGACCGCGACCTTGCCGGCGACATCAACCCCATGCTCGCCCGCCACGGCGAAAGCAGCGAAGCGCGGCAGTACAGTGGCCGCGCGGTCGACGAGGGCTGGGAATGCCCCTTCCGCGATCCCCGACTGGAGGAAAAATGAACCGTATAGAACCGCGCAGCGGCGTAGCTTTCGAGCTGCCCAGGGGCGCCGAACTGACCGTCTGCGATCCCGAGGGCCGTCAGGTTTCGGACCTGCTGGCGTACAATGCGCAGGACGTACGCGAAGTGATCTCGAACGGCCGCACCTTCGATTACGAGGAAACCTTGCGGCTGGGCAAGGGCAACCGGCTGTGGTCCAACCGGTCGAACCCGATGCTGACGATCATCGAGGATACGGTGAAGCAGCACGACTTCCTGCTGACCCCGTGTTCCGAAGACACATTCCGCCATTTCTACGCCGACAAGCCCGTGCACCGCGGGTGTTTCGGCAATCTGGCCGAAGCGCTGAAGCCTTTCGGCATCGAACCCGATGCCATTCCCACGGCGTTCAACATCTTCATGAACGTGCCCGTTGATGGCGACAGCGGGCTGATCGCGGTGAAGCCGCCGGAAAGCCGGCCGGGCGACCGGATCGTGCTGCGCGGCGAAATGGATCTGGTGATCGGGCTGACCGCCTGTTCCGCCTACGATTCGAACGGTGGAACCTTCAAGCCGATCGATTACGAGGTGAATTGAGTTGGCCGAGGTGCTGAATATCTGGTCCGGATGGCCGCGGATCGTCGAAGTCGCCGGCAATGCCTTCCTGTTCTATGCGCTGATTATCGTCATGGTTCGGATGGTGGGCAAACGCACCACTAGCGAGCTCAACAATTTCGACTGGATCATCAACGTGATGATCGGCAGCTTGGCGGCCAGCGGCGTTCTGCTGCGCAATGTCGCCACCGCCGATGCGATCGCCGCGATCGTGGTCCTCGCAGCCTGCCAGTACATCACGACCAAGCTCGTCCAGCGCAGCCGGACCATCGCCAATATCGTCAAGGCTGAACCCACCTTGCTGACGCACAAGGGGGAATATCTGCGCGATGCCATGCTACGCACGCGCATTTCCGAAGAAGAGATCAAGTCCGCGCTGCGGCAGAACGGGATCACGCACAACGCCGATGCCAACTGGGTCGTGCTGGAGACCAATGGCCAGCTGTCGGTCATCCCGCGGCAGGACGTCGCCTGGGCCGAAGCCGAGGCGCTGTCCGATGTCCACGCTCCGAAAGAACTGAACGGCTAGTCCCAGTCCTCTTCGACTTTTAGCGGACCGTCGCCGTAGAGGTAGTCCGGGTCAAATTGCGCATAGCGCTTCAGCGCCGCCCAGTCGGCGGTGTAGAGATCGCCGCGGCGGATTTCGGCAATTCCCAGCTCGCGCAGCTTGCCCACCGCCCGGTTGGCATGGATCGCACTGACACCGCACATGTCGGCCATGTCGAACTGCGTGAAGGGCGTGCGCAGGGCGCGCGAGACATTACGGCCCACCAGTTCCAGCCGCGTGTGCAGTTCGGCATAGAGATGCGCGATCCGCCGCGGCGCGTCGAGCTGTTCGAGCATCTGGATCCACTTGCGGTGAATTGCCGCGTCGAGCAGCGTCGCAAACCACATGGCCCGCGCGACGCCGGGGCGGTCGCGCATGACCCTGCGCAGCGTGTCGTGGCTGACCGAACCCACCGTTACCCGGCCCGCAGCATCGATATTGTGATCGAGCCGCTTCAGTGCGAACCCGTGCAGATCGACGAAATCCCCGGGGACGTGGATCCCGGTTATGAACCGCTTGCCCGCGCTTTCGATCGTGCGGAAGATATAGCCTTCGATCAGGATCGTGCTGCGGTCGGTTTTCGTGCCCCGCGCAAGCAGGCGCGCGGTATCGCCATATTCGGCGACCGTATCGACCAGCCCTTCGATATATTTCAGATCATCGAGGCTGAGGTTCTGCCGCAGGCGCCCGGCAAGAAAATCGCCGGTCAGGGGGAACGCTGGAGCCTCCGAACTTGCAGTCAGAGTCATGGCCGACAGTTAAGCAAGCCGATCAGAACGCGTCTATTGACGGATGTTAGCTTTCTGTTCTTTCTGTTCGCTTTCCAATTCTTGCTCCAGCGCAGCCGATATCGCATCGCGCACGCTGCGCAGCGGGTGCGCAATGCGCAGCGCGAAATCGTGCACCTCCCCGCCCGGCGCATACCCCCAGCGCGCCATGCGGCGGACCGCGTCTTCCTCCGCCGGTTGGCCGACCCGGTAGTCGCGATTGCCGTCACGCAGTTCGATCTGCGGATCGTGGTCTTCCAGCGACAGGAAAGCGAACACCGCCCGGCGCACCGCGTCGGGGCGCGACACCAGATCCTCGTAGTGCAGGACCAGCGACGCATGGAGCATGGGGAGGTCCTGCGCCACCGTGTCGTAGGCGTCGATGCCGTACCGCAGGAGCGCCGCTGGTTCGTCCGTGACCCATTTGCCGAGTGCTGCGGCCATCAACTGCGGGTGGCGCAGGATGACGATGAACTGCGCGGTCGGGAAGAGTTGCTGGTACAGGCGCATGCGGGTGAGGTTGACTGGCGACTTTTCGAGCCACCAGGGCTTGTCCGGGTCGAACCATCCGCCCCAGTCCGACAGGAGGCGGCGCTGCGTCTCGAGCGTGTTCCACGGCGATTGTTCGGTGTGGTGCTGCAGGGGATCGGTGGCATAGTGTCCCGGCCGGCCGTCCAGCGCGGTGTGCGGGATCGCACCCTGGAGATAGCAGCCCTCGTTCTCCGGCACGGGAGCGTTCTCTATCGCGCTGATGGCGGGATGCGCGGCGATGATGCGGGCGAGCAGGCTGGTGCCGGTCCGATGCAGCCCGGCAACGAATACGAAACGGCTGCGCGGCGGGCTCATCCGGTCTTTCTCAACGCCAGCGCGCCATCGGAATAGAGGTAGGCAGGATCGAAATCGGCGTAGGCTTCGAGCTTCCTGCGATCCGCGATGCGGACCTTGCCGCGCTGGAAATCGGCGAGGCCGTTGCGCCGCAGGTCCGCCAGCGCGCGATTGGTGTGAATGGCGGTGGCGCCGCACATTTCCGCGATGTCGGTCTGCCGCAGCGGCGTTTCGAAGCCGTCGGGGTAACCCAGGCCGACCATGTCGAGCCTTCGCCAGATTTCGGCGAAGACATGCGCAATGCGCTTGGGCGCGGTCAATTGTTCAAGCTTCATGATCCATTCGCGGTGCATCGCCGCATCCAGGAGGGTGGAGAACCAGAACAGGCGTGCGAGATGCGGCCGTTCGGCCATCACCCGCGTGATCTCCGAATGCGGAACCTGGCCGATCGTGGCCCGGCCGACGCAATCGATATTGTGATCGAGTCGCTTCAGCGCGAAACAATGCAGATCGACGAAATCGCCCGGCACGTGGAAACTGACCGCATAGCGCCGCTCGCCACTGTCGAGCGTCCGCAGGACGAAACCGTCGATCAGGATGGTCGACCACTCGCAGGCATCGCCGCGCGCGATCAGCCGTTCGCCATCCTCCAGCGTGCTGGTCCGCACGACCAGCTGCTCCAGTTCGGTCTTCTCGGCTTCGGTCAGTTCATGCCGTAGCCGTCCGGCAAGAAACCGCCCCGTCAGGGGATAGCGATCGAACTCTGCGCTGAACGCCATCACGTCCTCCTGCGAAAACAAATGCAATTCGCAACCGGGCGTTCCGGCCATGCTTTGCATTAATGTTAGCTTTCGGGAACAGGCCCGCACCCGCGCGTTTCTCGAGGATATATCTCCAGGGTCCCCCACTCATGAAAATCGCCGTTCTCGCCCATATTCGCCATGCCATCGCCGAACCCTTCGGAGGTGGAATGGAAGCGCATTGCGACATGCTGTGCCGGGGGCTGCGGGCCGCGGGCCACCAGGTCGACCTTTTTGCCGCCGATGGTTCGCAGGACGAAAGCCTCGTGCCGATCTGTGCCGCCCCTTATGACGAAGTACTCCCATGGCGCGTGTTCCGCGGGACCAGCGAACTGGCCGCCTATCAACGCGACGCCTTCGAGCGCGTCCTGCTCGCCGTCGGCGCGGGCGCCTATGACGTGGTGCACAACAATTCGCTGTTTCCGGAAATGATCGAATGGTGCGCTCGGGCGGGGATCCCCTGCGTGACGTCGCAGCATGTCCCCCCGTTCGGGGCGATGTTCGACGCGGTCGCCGCCACGCGCGAACGGCCGAATATCGGGTTCACCGTAACCTCGCAGGACCAGCAGGCGCTGTGGGCCGATCGCGGCTGCGCGGGGCTCGACGTCGTCCCGAACGGGATCGACACGGATCGCTGGGCGCCCCTTGGCGAGCCGCAGGATTATCTGACCTGGGTCGGCCGCATCGTGCCGAACAAGGGACTGGCCGAAGCGATCCAGGCCGCGCGCAAGGCGCGCGTCAGGCTGAGGATCTTCGGACCGGTCGAAGATGCCGGCTATTTCACCGAAAAGGTCGAGCCCTTCCTTAACGAGGGGATCGAATTTCACGGGCACCGTTCGGGCGATCGCCTGCGCGCCGAAGTGGCCGGGGCGCAAGCAGCGCTGGTAACCCCGCTGTGGGACGAGCCCTTCGGACTGGTCGCGGCCGAGGCGCTGGCCTGCGGCACGCCGATCGCCGGTTTCGATCGCGGTGCGCTATCCGAAGTGGTCGGCGACTGCGGCGTTCTGGTGCCCGGCGGCGATATCGGCGCGCTGGCGCACGCTATCCGCAAGGTACGCAGGATCGATCGCGCGGCCTGCCGTGCACGCGCGGTCGAGAAGCTGTCGATTGCGGCGATGATCGCCGGTTACGAGCGCTGCTATGCAGGCGCCATCGCCGGAGCCCGGCTGGCGTCGCTTCCGCGCCTGGCCTGGGATTCAAGCTGTTCGAGGACCAGCGAGCTGCTGGCATAGGGTTGATGTTCCTGCTGGCGGGTCAGCGCCAGGTGGCTTTCATCGGGATCCTGCAGCTTGGTCCAGCCGCCCGCCGGATCGGGCTCGATCAGTCCCATCAGGCGGAACGCGCGCAGCCAGTGCTGCATCGTCGGCTCACCCCATTTGTCGGCGAAGACCTGCGCATTGGCGAGGACGCTGTCGAGGTGATGGACCGGGGGCATGTGGTGCTTGTGATACTGGTGATAGGCCTTCGCGCCGCGCACCCACCACAGCGGCAAGTCATGGGCGGCGACCGTCCGACCAAAATCGGTATCTTCGCCGCCATAGCCGACATAATGCGGGTCGAACCCGCCCACCTCTTGGAAGGTCCGGGCAGAAAGCGCGAAATTGAGCGACCAGAAGCAACGGTAATCGCCGCAGCGCCCGACCATGTCGCGCGGCGGCCCGGCCCGGTCGGCGTGTTTGACGGCAAGCCGTTCGAACGCTTCGTAATCGATGCCTGACGCGGTTGCGCCTTTTGGCAGATAGCCGACCTCCCCCATCAGCACGCCGTCGTTGGCCTCGGCAGCGGCCGCATAATCCTCGATCAGCGAAGGCGCGGGGATGCAGTCGACATCGAGGAACACCAGCAGTTCGCCGTTTGCATGCTCGGCGGCAGTGTTCCGCGCCTCTGCCAGGCAGATGTCGCCGCTGCCCAGCATCACCTGCCGAACGGGAAACCCCGTTTCGGGCAGTTCGTATCGCTGGTCCTGCATTACCGCGACCACCAGTTCGCAAGGCGGGCGATGGGACCGGTTGAGACCGCGAACGAGGTTGCACAAATGGTCTTCGCGCCCATGCGCGAGCGTACAAACGGAAATCTTCATGCCACTATCTCCAGCGCGGGGCGGTTTTCAGTGCCCTGCCACAGCTCGCGAACGAGCCCGTCGAGCCATTCGGCCGCTTCTTCGGCAGGGTTGGTAGCGATGATCGAGCGCTGGTTTTCGACATCGATCATGCGCGCCGCGGCCCAGAGGCGCTCCCATGCAGCGGGATGCGAGGGCCAGTGGCGCGAAACCGCCGCCAGCCCTTCGCGGTCGAGCACTTCCGCCTTGCAGAACTGTTCGTCGAAATACCGCCACTCGGGAATGACGACCCATGGTTTGCCGGCAGCCAGGACCATCTGCACCGTGGTGTTCCCGCAGGACGACACGACGCGGTCGGCAGCCGCGATCCAGTCGCGCGGATTGTCGACCCAGCCGCGATGCTCGAGATTACCGGGCGACGTCTCATGCCATTCGCTGCGCACCTGGCCGATGCTGATCCAGCGGCTCCCCGGCTCAGCGCGCGCGCCCAGCGTCAGCGGTGCAGAGGGTGTGCCCTCCCCGCCGCCGCCGGCAAGCACGAGCACGAGATCCTCCTGCAGATCGATGCCCAGTTTCGCGCGCGCCTCCGCCCGATCGGGAAAACCGAAACAATCGATTCCCACTCCCGAAGCATAATGCGTCTTGCGGCGCATGGCCGCCGGACGATCATGCTGCTCGAGCCGCTCCGAATAAGGCGCCAACAGGCCGACGGCACTGTCATAAGCCGCCATGTGCCCGGGATCGCTGCGCTCGCCATGCTGCAGAACCGCGACATGCGGGACCGAGCACAATCGCGCGAGCTGGCCGAGTTCGGCAGACACGTCAGTAATGAACAGCGCCGGCTGAGCTTCCGCGAACCATTGCGCGATTGCGGCGAAGGCCTGCGTTATCGATGGCCAGCCGAGCGGCGCGCAGTGGACGGTATCGGGGGCCGGCAGTGCGGCCATGGCCGGTGCCTCCTGCCCGGTGGGTTCGAACAGCGATGGAATGGTTTGCACCACTATACGCTCGTCGAGCGCGGCGAAGATGTCGTCCCGGGCGCAGAACAAAGTCACGCCGCGCGTTTCGATCAACGCGTTGGCAATCGCGGCCGCGCGTTCGGCGTGGCCCCGCCCCTGATGGTGAACGAAATATCCGATCGGGCCGTGCTCGCTCATGCCGGCACCCTCCCCGCCTGGCGTCCACGGACGCGCTGCGCCCGGTGATGCGCGAGTATCCCTTCCAGCGTCCCCGACGCGTGGCTTCGCCGCGCAAGGTAGACATTGGGCCGCGATGCGAGCGCCGCGACTTCCTCGGCATGATTGCCGACGAGGATGGCGTTGCGGCACGCGGTCAGCATATCGGCATCATTGCCGCTGTCGCCGGCAGCGAAGACACGGTCGAGCGGAATACCCAGCATCGCCGCGACATGGCGCATGGCTGCCGCCTTGCCCGCCTGCCGAGGCATGATGTCGAGCAAACGGTCATGGCTGAACACCACCCGCGCCGGGATGTCGCATTGCCGCAGCCGTTCCTCGACCCGCTTGGCGAGGCCCGGACACTCGGCATAATAGCTGCGCTTGTATGCCCGCTGGTCATAATCGGGCTGGGGCACGAGGCCAGGCAGCCCGGCCAGCGCGCGTTCGATCGCGCCGGGATGCCATTGGTGCCGGATCCGCTCGGCGAAACCCTGGTCGAGCGCCAGTTCGCCATCGCGTTCGACATAGATCTCGGTGCCGACCGCGGTGATCCATGCCAGCGGCAGCGGCAGTTTCCAATCGCGCACCAGCCGCCGCGCTTCCACGATCGAACGCCCGGTGGCAATCACGAAACCGAAGTCCCGCTGCCGCCGGAAAAACTGCCCGATCCGGGTCACCCCGTGATCGCAACCGGTCAGAGTGTTGTCGAGATCGCTGACCAGCAGGCTGGCCGGCGCGATGCAGCGGGCGGGCGTCGCTGCGACGATATCGCGCGCAATCGCGAGAAAACCCGCGGCATAGGCATCCCAGTTCACGCCGAGACTGTTGGTCCGCGCGTTGCGAGCGCAGCGCTTCCACAGCGCGGTGTCGGTGACCAGTCGCTCGATCGCTCCTCCGATCGCCGTCTCGTCCTGCGGGTCGACCAGCAGTCCATGCTCGAGTTCGCCGATGATATCCTGCGGGCCGCCGATCTTGGTCGCCACGACCGGAAGGCCATGCGCCGCAGCTTCCACCAGCGTAAGCCCATAGGGCTCCATCAGCGCCGGATTGACGAAGACCCCGCCCGTCCGCGCGGCGAGTTCGTAAAGCGCGCCGACCTGTTCGCGCGTATGCGCTTTGGGATAGGCGACCCGGCCGTACAGATCGTGCCGGTCGATCGCGTCGACAAGGCCCTGCAGCACCTGCTGCTGCTCGGCCTCGCCCGATGACAGGTCGTCGCGCAGGCCCGCGAGGACCACCAGGTTGCAGCGCTCACGCAGCACCGCATTGGTACCGAAGGAATCGATCAGCCGGACGAGGTTCTTCTTGTGCACCGGGCGCGCGATCGCCAGCACGATCGGCTTGGACGGATCGCGCAGGAACGGCGAGACGAGTTCGCGCGCCGGGGTATCGTCATAGCCGCCGCGTCGCGAGACGCCGGGAACCAGCCGATGGATCTTGCCGATGCGGGAAGAGGGATAGGCGGTCAGCTGCCGTTCGCATTCATCGCGCGACGAACCGATGACCGCACGTGCATGCGCGATCGCACGGTCTTCCTCCTCGATCCTCGCATCGATCGCAGCGCTTGGGCTGGCAAGAGCGCGGCGCTTGTCCATGCCGAGCGAATGCGCCGTGTAGACGAACGGTATGCCCAAGGCATCTTCCACTCGCCGCGCGACATCGGCAGCGTCGGCGAAATGCGCATGGATGAGGTCGGGAAGCCGCTCGCGCTGCGCAAGTTCGGCAATCAGCGCTTCGGCAAAAGCGTCGCGGTCCGCGCTGAGCGCTTCCTTGGCGAGGTACCGGCGGTCGCCGCTGTCGATTCGCCGGATGACGAGCTTGGCACCCAGCCATTCTTCCGGCTGCGCATGCGCCGTCCCTAGACGAGGATCGTCGAACCGCCGCGTGACGATTTCGGCCATTTCGACATCGTCGCGGCGCGCCAGCGCTTCCATCTCGCCAAGGATGTAGGTGATATGTCCACCAGTATCCTCGGTGACCCCATAGCGAACGGGTTCACCCTTCAGGCAGCCACCAAGCGCGACCGATACAATATGCACAACACGTTCCTTAATGACCCTGCGTGCCTAACGGTCGCGGTGCAGTCCGGGTCCCCCAACCAACCAATGTTTATGCTGGATACGCAGCGGCGGCCGGGTGTTTGCCGATGCCGCGAACGGCGCGTGGCTATCGGGAAAGCGCGTCGAGTGCAGCAGGCGTGTCGACATCGGCCAGCATGTGACCATTCGCAGGCACCAGCGTGGCGGTTTCGCCCAAGTCGAGATGCCTGGCACCGCGTTCGCCGGTAAGCGTCTGCAGCGCGGCGAATGCTTTCTTGGGGAATGCCGCCGGAGGCCCTTCCGCCCCGTCGTCATAGCGCGTGAACACGGTTCCCCTAAGCCGGGCAAGATCACGAAGGTGACCGGGTTCGACCAGCGGCATGTCTGCAAGGGCAATCACCAAGCGTTCGCACTTCGGTGCCGCAGCGGCGACGCCGGCCGCGATCGAACTGCCCATGCCTTCATCGGCATGGTGGTTAATCACTGCCTCCCACCCCGCGCGCGAGCACAGCGACGAATCCGGCCGGCACACGAGATAACGCTGAGAGAAACCCGCCTTTTCGGCGGCCAGGGCCGCCCAGTTCCACAGCGGCTTGCCGCGCAGGTCCCGGGAGAGCTTGTCGCCGCCGAAACGCGTACCGCGCCCGGCAGCGAGCAGGATGATGCCGATCCCTCGATCAAGCGGCGGCACGCAACTGCTCGTACTCGCCGACGATTTCCGCAAGTGCCGAAAGCGCGAGCGCAGTGGGATTCTTGCAGCCGGGAATGAGTCCGATCGGGCTGCGGATGCGGGCACGGTCTTCTTCGCTCACGCCCCTTGCCGCCAGAGCCATGGCGCGTTCGATCCGGGCATTCTCGCCCCCCTGCGCGCCAATGTAGAACATTTGCGAAGCAAGTGCCTGCTCGAGCAGCGCCGCTTCCCATTCGTGGTCGTGGAACAGCAGCAAACCCGCGGTCCAGCGGTCGCCCGTCAGTCCGCGCGCAGCTTGCCCAATTACCAGATCGGCGCGGCTGAATGGCCGGCACCGCACGCCCATCGCAGCGCAGAGCCGCGTGACGGCGGCAAGTTCCGGGCCTTCACCCAGTGCGTTGAGCTGCATGCACGGAATATAGGTACGGCGTGCCAGCGGCGATGTTGCGGGCAGGACCAGGGAGGCGGGGTCGCGCTGCTCCAGAGCATCCACCGCGGCACGGATGGCGTTCCGGTCGGGCGCGGGATCGAGCAGTATATCGAGCCCCCCGCCGCACGGCAGGCGGAAATCGATCTTCGGCGATCCGCGTCCATAGCGGACCACTTCGGGGGAATGCAGCGCGGATACATCCGTCGCCAGCTGCGCTTCGAGACATCCGTCCGAAAGGCTTCCGACAGTGGAACCGTCGGCGCGAATTGCCAGCTGCGCCCCCACGCGCCGCGAAAAACCGCCTTCGATCCCTACGATCGTACACAAGGCTGTTCCCGGTTCGCACGCGGCGTAAAGCGCGGCATGGTCCTCGTCGGCAGAAGGATAGAGAGCCGGGTCGGCCAGCATCAATCGGGCATGCACGCCAGCACGCGGTCGGGCGTCATCGGGTAATCGAAAAGCCGCGCACCGCAGGCGTTGTAGATCGCATTGCCGATCGCCGCGGCGCCGCCGCACATCCCCAATTCGCCGATCCCCTTGGCCTGGATCGGGCTGGCCGCAGGATCGCGTTCCTCGACCATGATCACTTCCAGATCGGGCACGTCGCGGTGCACCGGGACATGGTATTCGGCAAGATCGCAGTTCACCAAATGCCCATCGCGCGGATCGAATTCGAGCGCCTCGGTCAGCGCGGCGCCGATGCTCCAGGTAATCCCGCCGAGGCACTGCGAACGCGCCGTCTTGCGGTTGAGCACGCGGCCGAAGCCGAATGCGCCCAGCATCCGGTCGACCCGGCTCTCGCCAGTGAAGTGGTTGACGCGGACCTGGGCAAAGAATGCTCCGAAGCCCGCTGCGGTGAAATCGTCGGCGATGGCGCCGGGCTCGTAATGCCCTTCGCGCGCCAGCGGTTCACCCGCCAGCACCTGCGCCAGCGATTGTCCGCCCACGACCTTGCCGTCGGCAACATCGAGCTCGGTTTCGGTAACGCCGACCCGATCGGCCAGCTCTTCACGCAGCGCCTTGCACGCGACGTAAACCGCCGAGCCGCTGGACGATGCGCCCCAGCTACCGCCCGAACCGGGACCAAGCGGATGGCGCGTGTCACCCAGATCGACCAGCACGTTTTCGGGATCGAGTCCGAGCATTTCGCCCGCGATCTGTGCGAGGATCGTATAGGTCCCGGTGCCGATATCGGTCATGTCGGTTTCGACCAGTGCGGTGCCATCGGGCTTGAGCGTAACGCGCGCCTTGGCTTCGCCGACATTGTGAACCCGGGCAGCGCTGGCCATCCCGGTCCCGACCCACCATTCGCCTTCGCGCTTCTGCCGCGGTTTGCGCGGGCCGCTATCCCAGCCGAACGCCTCCGCCCCTTCGCGCAGGCATTCGGCCAGCTTGTGCGAGGAGAACGGCAAGCCTTCTTCGGGGTTTTCCTTGGGTATGTTGCGCAGGCGCAATTCGACCGGATCAATGCCAGCCCGTTCGGCGAGGACATCCATGGCGCCTTCGAGCGCGGGCATGCCCACCGCTTCACCGGGCGCACGGACCGAGCCAGCGGTCATACGGTGGATCCGCGCGACTTCGAGCATCAGCTTGCGGTTTTGCGCTGCATACAGGAAGTGCGAGGACTGCAGCACCGGCTCGGCGAAGGTTTCGCCGGGCAGATTCGAAACCAGCGCCTCGTGGCCGAAACCGGTGAGCCGGCCTTTCTGGTCGGCGGCGAGACGCAGCCGCTGCGTGGTTTCGGACCGACGCATGATGCACTGGAATACCTGCTGGCGCGACATCACCACGCGCACCGGCCGTTCAAGCTGCATGGCGGCGATGGCCGCGGCGACGGTTTCCTCGCTCACGCCCAGCTTCGATCCGAACCCGCCGCCGACGAAACGCGACACCAGCCGCACCTTTTCTTCGGGCAGGTCGATCGCATCGGCCAGTTCCGAGATATTGTAATTGAGCATTTGCAGCGACGCATGAACCGTCAGTTGATCGCCGTCCCACTGCGCGATCGCGGCATGCGGCTCCATCGCCGCCGAGGCGTGGCCCTTGGTCGTGAAAGTGACATCGACGCTGTGCGCAGCTTCGCTCATTGCATGAACGAGATCGCCCTGCCGGACGGTTTCGTCTTCCTGTTCCTCGGGCTGGACTGCGTCCGGCGACAGCGGCGCGCCATCGTCGGGGCGGTATTCCACTGCCAGGTGCTTGGCCGCATCGCGCGCCTGTTCGAAGGTTTCCGCGACCACGAGTGCGATCGGCTGCCCCCAGTAGCAAACCGTGCGTGGCGACTGCTGCGGGGCTTCGTTGGCAGTGCCCTGCGCCGCGCGCGTGGTCAGCCGCGGATCGTCTATGACCGCGATGACCCCGGGCATGCCGAGGACGCTGTCCTTGTCGATTTTCAGGATTTCGCCGCGCGTGATCGTCGCTGTGGCAAGGACGCCTTCGACGCAGCCTTCGATCGGGTATTCGGCCGCATAGGGCGCCGTACCGGTAACCTTGGCGAGGCCTTCGACACGCGAAATCGGCTGCCCGATCACGCCCTGCTTCATCCCGTCGAGGCGGTTCGAGGTGTCGGGTTCGTCCTGCTTGAGATGCACCGTCATGCCGCGTCCTCCACCGCCCGGGCCAGCACCGCGTGGAGCGTACGGCGCGCCAGCGGAATCTTGAAATCGTTCTCGCCATAACCGCGGGCATCTTCGAGCAGCAGGTCGGCGGCCGCGTCGTAAAGCTGTGCCGACGGGGCGGCACCTTCGAGCAAATCGCTGATCCGCGGATCGTGCCAAGGCTTGTGCGCCAGGCCGCCGAAGGAAAGGTCCGCGCGGGCAATCACCCCGTCACGCATTTCGACGATCGCTGCAATCGATACGAGCGCAAAGGCATAGGACGAGCGTTCGCGCACCTTGCGATAGAGCTGCACGCGCGCGACCGGAGCCGGCAGCGTGACTGCAGTAATGACTTCACCGTCCTCGAGCACGTTTTCGCGCCACGGGGTATCGCCCGGCAGGCAATGGAAATCGCGGACGGGGACCGAACGTTCGGCGCCATCGACCGAAGCGATCTGCACCGTCGCATCGAGCGCACCGAGCGCGACCGCCATATCACCCGGATAGGTGGCAATGCATTCGTCGCTGGTGCCGAGCACGGCGTGCAGCTTGGCCACCCCGTCGATCGCGCCGCAGCCGCTGCCCGGTTCGCGCTTGTTGCAGGGCTGGTCGATATTCAGGAAATAGAAGCAGCGGGTGCGCTGGCACAGATTGCCGCCGGTGGTCGCCTTGTTCCGCAATTGCTGGGTCGCACCGGCAAGGATCGCCCACGCCAGCACCGGATAGTCGGACCGCACGCGCGGGTGAACCGCAGTCGCAGTGTTGGTGGCAAGTGCGCCGATCCGTAGGCCGCCATCGTCGGTATCTTCGATTTCGGCAAATCCGGCGCGGTTGATATCGACGAGTTCGCCGGGGGTTTCGACCTGCAGCTTCATCAGGTCGAGCAGGTTGGTGCCGCCCGCAATCGCCATCGCATCTGCCCCGGCGACCAGCCTGGCGGCATCGCCCAAGGTGCGGGCACGTTCGTACTGGAAGGGCCTCATGCGCTCGTCTCCGTCGCCGCGTCGCGGATCGCAGCGACAATGTTGGCATAGGCACCGCAGCGGCACAGATTGCCGCTCATCCGCTCGCGGATTTCCTCGCCCGATATCTCGATTTTTCCTTCGAGATCGTCGCTCGCATCGCTCGGCCAGTCATTGGCGAGTTCTTCGAGCATGGCGGTGGCGGAACAGATCTGACCGGGCGTGCAATAACCGCACTGGAAGCCGTCATGGTCCACGAAGGCACGCTGCAACGGCGATGGATCCTCGGGCGTGCCAAGCCCTTCAATCGTCGTCACGCTATCACCTTCGTGCATCGCCGCCAGCGTCAGGCAGCTGTTGATGCGGATGCCGTTGACGATCACCGTACAGGCCCCGCACTGCCCGTGGTCGCAGCCCTTTTTCGAGCCGGTCAGGCCGAGATCGCGGCGCAGGAAATCGAGCAGGGTGATCCGCGGATCGTCGGGAAGGGAACGCTGGGTTCCGTTTACGGAAATGGTCTCGCCCAAGAAGGCCTCCTTTTATCCGACAAAGCCCCAAACTGCGAAAGGTGCCCGCATTTCTGCCGCGCACAAAGCACTGCAACTAAAGATCGGGCAGCCGCTGCTCCGCAAAACCCCATCCCTGCAATGATTTAGAAGCTGCCCGGTCGAGCAGGGTCTTGGCATCATCGATCGAATAGGGATGTGCGTTCTCCATCGCCTTGAGCTCGTTCCAGGCCAGCGGAATGGCCACCGGCGCACCCGAGCGCGCTCGCGCCGAATAGGGCACCACTGCCGTCGCCCCGCGCTGGTTGCGCAGCCAGTCGATGAAGATCCGCCCCTTGCGCTTCGCCTTGCTCATCGTGGCGGTGAAGCGCTCGGGTTCGGCCATGCTTAGCGCCTCGGAGAAGCGGCGGGCGAAATCCTTGTGCGCATCCCAGGAATGGGCCGCGGTCAGCGGCACCACCACATGCACGCCCTTGCCGCCCGTCAGCATGGCAAAGCTGGTCAGGCCGAGATCGGCCAACTGGGCGCGGATGTCGCGCGCCGCCTGTTTGACCTCGTCGAACCCCAGCCCCTCGTCGGGATCGAGATCGAAGATCATCCGGTCGGGCCGTTCGACCGCATCCGAACGCGCGCACCAGGCGTGAAATTCGATCGTCCCCATCTGCACGCATTGGAGCAGTCCGCGCGCATCGTCGATGAACAGGTAATCCTCGTGCCCGCCGTCCTTCTCGCGGATCGGCACGGGGTGCACCGCATCGCCGAAGCTGCCGCTGTCATGCTTCTGGAAGAAACATTTCTTCGCCCGGCCCGAAGGACAGCGCACCAGGCTGATCGGGCGCCGCGCGGCGAAGGGCAGCATGATCGCCGCCACCGCTTCGTAATAGTCCGCCAGCGCGCCCTTCGTCTGGCCGCTGTCGGGAAAGATCACCCGGTCGCGGCTGGAAATCTTGACCGCATCGCTGGCTTCGGCCGGTTTGGCCGGCGTTTCCGGCTGCACGCTGCTCGCATCCTTGTCACCGCGCAGCCCCAGATAGCTGCCGTGGCGGACATTCCCGTCGGCGGTAAATTCGGCAAAGGCGATTTCAGCGACCAGCTTCGGCGTGACCCAAGTGACCCCGCGCGACGAGGCCCGGTCGACTTCCGCCGGCGGGGTCTTGCGCGCCAGTCGCTTCATCTTGCCCGCCAGTTCGTCGAGATCGTCGGCGGAAAAGCCGGTGCCGACATTGCCCTTGTAAACAAGGTCGTCGCCCTCATGCTGCGCGACTAGCAGCGAAGCGAACGGGCGCCCCTTCGCGCTCGACTTCTTCCACCCGATGATCACGAATTCCTGTCGCCGCGTGCATTTGACCTTCACCCAGGCCTTGCTGCGGCGCCCGGCATATTTGCCATCGACGGTCTTGGAAATAATCCCTTCCTGTCCCGCATCGCACATCGCGCGGTACAGATGTTCGCCCGCGCCCAGCACATGTTCGGCGACGTGGATCGGCGGATCGGCGGAATCGAGCAGCGCTTCGAGCCGTTCCTTGCGTTCGATATTGGGCAGGCCGGTCAGATCCTCGCCATCGAGTTCGAGCAGGTCGAAGGCATGCAGGGCAAGCTTGTCCTCCTTGCCCTGCGATCCGTGCCCGCGCTTGAGCACCTGTTGCAGGGTGGAGAAATCGGGATTGCCCTTGCCGTCGTAAGCGACGACTTCGCCGTCGATCAGGCACGATGGCAGGTCGAGCGCGGCAATCGCCTCGACCAGCGGGCCGAACTTGTCGGTCCAGTCCTTGCCGTTGCGGGTGAACACGCGGACGGTATCGCCCTTGACCGCCACCAACGTGCGATAGCCGTCGAATTTGATCTCGTGCATCCAGCGATTGCCGGCGGGCACGTCGTCGACCAGCGTCGCGAGCTGCGGCTTGCGGTAATCGGGCAGCGGGGCCGCCTTGCGGCGTTTGGGCCTGGATTTGCCGGCATTGCGCGCAGAGGCTTTCTGCATCTGCGCAAGGAAGGCATCATCCTTCTTTCCAGCCAGCGGGTATTCGCCCTGCTTGTCGCTGGCGATCTCAGCCATCGAACGCCCGGTCAGCACGCTGGTCAATTCGCGCTGGACCAGCCCGTCGCCCGCTTCGGCATTGTCGTCCTGCAGTTTGCGCAGCAGCCAGTTCTCGCGTTTCTCGCCGGGTTTCTGCTTGAGCCGGATCAGCAGCCATTCGCCCTTCATCCGCTCGCCTTCGAGACAGAAGTGCAAATGCCCTTCCTCCAGGTCGCTCGCGCTCTTGCCCTCGATCGGCTGCCACGTCCCGCGGTCCCACAGCATCACCGTGCCGCCGCCATATTCGCCCTTGGGGATCACGCCTTCGAAATCGGCATAGGACATAGGGTGGTCTTCGGTCCGCACCGCCAGCCGCTTGATATCGGGATCGGGGGAGGGCCCCTTGGTCACCGCCCAGCTCTTGAGCACGCCATCGACCTCGAGCCGCAAGTCCCAGTGCAGGCGGGTCGCATCATGTTTCTGGACGATGAAGCGGTTGCCGGTCTCGCTGGCGAGCGGCTCGCCCGCCGGTTCGGGGGTCAGCGAGAAATCCCGCTTGGCGTTGTATTCGGCCAGGGGGTTCTTGCGCGCAGCCATAGCCTAGGCGGACTTCTTACGCCGCGAGGTCTTCTTGGGCTTCTCCTCCCCGACCGACTTCTTGAGCGCTGCCATCAGGTCGATGACGTTGGAGCCGCCACCGGCATCGGGATCGTCGACATCCTCGATCACCGCGGTCTTGCTCTTCGACTTCGCCTTCTTGTCGATCAGCTTGCGCAGCGCCTGACCATAGCGATCCTCGAATTCACTCGCATCGAAGGGCGCGCTCTTCTGCTCGATCAGCGTGTTCGCCAGCTCGAGCAGTTCCTTCTTCGGCTTGGCATCGTCGATATCGTCGAAGAACGCCTGCCCTGCGCGCACTTCATCGGCATAGCGCAGCGTTTCGAGCAGCAGTCCCTTGCCGCATGGCTTCACCGCGACCAGTTTCTCGCTGCCGCGCACCGACAGCTGGCCCAGCGCGACCTTCTTCGCCTTGCGCAGGGCCTCGCGCAGCACGATGAAGGCTTCTTCGGCAAGTTCGTCCTGCGGCGCGACGTAATAGGGCTTCTCGAAATAGAGCGGGTCGATTTCGCACGCATCGACGAACTGCACCAGTTCCAGCGTCCGCTTGCTCTCGATCCTGACCGCGTCGATCTCGTCCTCGTCGAGCAGGACGTAATTGCCCTTCGAAACCTCGTAGCCCTTGATGATCTCGTCGCGGTCGACAGGTCCGATCCCGGGCACGACTTTCTCGTAAGAGATGCGCTTGCCGCTGGGTTCGTGGATCTGGTTGAACCGGATCTTCGCCCCCGATTTGGTCGCCGAGTAGATTTCGACCGGGATCGAAACCAGCGCCAGCCTGATCTGCCCCTGCCAATATGCGCGTGCTGCCATGTGCCTTCCCTTCAGGCGAAACAGCGCTCCATTCCCCTATGCGTTCCGGAGCGCAGCCCGCTGGACGAGGTCACGCAGGCTGAACGGGGGCGGTCAAGGCCATCAGACAGGCATGCATCGTGGCGACGACGGATTCGATTTCCGCGCGCGTCGTCGTACTGAGTTTCAGGCCCACGATCGAATGGTGCAGCATCTCGCCAAGGCCGCGCGGGGTGATCGAACGGCGTTCGAGATCGGCCTCGTAAGGCAGCAGGAATTCACACAGATTGCGCCGCGCGCCGAGGTGGACCTCGGTCAGTTCCTGCTTGAGCGTCGTGGCCAGTTCGAGCTCGAGCTCATCGGCATGCGGCATCGCCTGGATCGATTCCCACGATTCCAGAACCAGCTTCTCGAGCAAGAGCCGGAACCGGGCGTCGCGGGGCGCGGCGTCGTCGCAGCCTTCCCGGATCGCGTTCCATTTCGACGCGAAGTGATACCGCGACACCGCGACCAGCAACGCCTCGCGGTTGGGGAAGATATTGTATATTGTCTGGCGCGAAACCCCCGCCGCTGCGGCGATGTCGCTCATTGTCGCACGGCGGACACCATATTGGCTTATGACGGCGTATCCCGCCGCCGCGATTTTGCAGGCTCTCTCTTCCATGCAGGTTATTTCGACATCCAATGCAAAAATGTCAATTTACAGTTGTACCTAAAATGTAAAAACGCGCCAGTAGCCGAACGCCGTCGCAGGGTGATTCGCATGTAAGGAATTCCAATGACGCACCTTCGCACTCTGCTCCTGTTCGTTCTCGGTCTGGCCGCCGCCGCATGCTCGTCACCCGATCAGTCGCCGCAGGGCCAGGCAATCCCGGTCCGCACCATCACCGTTGCGGAGGCGGATATCGACAATGTCCTCGAACTGCCCGGCCGGGTGGAACCGGTCCGCGTCGCCGAAGTGCGTGCGCGCGTCACCGGCATCGTCCAGCAGCGCCTGTATGAAGAAGGCACCGACGTCGGACAGGGACAGCCACTGTTCCGCATCGATCCGGCCGAATTGCGCGCCAGCTACGCGCAGACGCAGGCCAGCCTCGAACGTGCGAAGGCTACGGCGGCCAATGCCAATGCCGTAGTGCAGCGCTATCGCCCGCTGGTCGAGGAAAACGCCATCAGCGGCCAGGAATTCGACGCCGCACAGGCCGCCGCGCGCGAGGCGAATGCCAATGTCGCGCAGATCCAGGCCCAGCTGAAATCGGCATCGCTCCAACTGGGCTACACCACCGTGCGCGCGCCGATCGCCGGACGCGCGGGGCGTGCCGCAGTGACCGAAGGCGCGCTCGTCTCGCAGCCCGAAGGCACGCTGATGACGCGGATCGAGCAGGTTTCGCCGATCTACGTATCCTTTTCGCAGTCCGCTACCGAAGTGCTGCAGATCCGCCGCGCGATTGCCGCTGGCGAGCTGGCACTGTCGGCCGATGACGCCGTCGAGGTCCGGCTGGTGTTCCCCGACGGGACCGAATACGAGATTCCCGGGCTGATCGAATTCCTCGACTTTACCGTCGACGAAGCCACCGGCACCATCGAATTGCGCGCCGAATTCCCCAATCCCGACGGGCTGCTGCTGTCGGGCGAATTCGTCAATGCGCGTATTTATGCGGGCAAGGCGACCGACGTCATCGCGATCCCGCAGGCGGCGGTTACCGTGGCCGATTCCGGTGGTACGGTGATGATCGTCGACAAGGACGGCAAGGCCGCGCTGCGGCCGATCAAGCTGGGCCGGCTGGTGGGTGACAAATGGGTCGTGGAAAGCGGCCTCCAGCCGGGCGACAGGGTCATCGTGTCGAACCTGCAAAAGTTGCAGCCGGGCATGCCGGTGCAGATCGCCAACACTCCCAATGGCCGCGCCGTCGCTCCTGCCGCACCCGCCGCGAAGGCTGACTGATCATGGCTCGCTTTTTCATCGATCGGCCCATCTTCGCATGGGTCGTCTCGCTCGGCATCCTGCTCGCCGGTTTCATCTCGCTGCGCGCGCTGCCGATCGAGCAATATCCGGAAGTCGCGCCGCCTTCGCTGGCGATCAGCGTCGTCTATCCCGGCGCCGACGCCGCCACGCTCGAGACCAATGTCACGCAGGTGATCGAGCAGCAGCTCAACGGGGTCGAGGGCTTTCTTTACATGTCCTCCTCCAGCCTCTCCAACGGCACGGCGTCGATCACGCTGACCTTCGAGGCCGGGACCGATATCGATATCGCGCAGACCGAAGTGCAGAACCGGCTGAGCACGGTCGAAGCCCGCCTGCCCGAGGAAGTCAGACGCCAGGGCATCACCGTCCGGCAGGCCAATGCCGGCTTCCTGATGATCGTGGCGCTGACGTCGAAATCGGGCGCGCTGGATTCGACCGACCTCGGCAATATCGCCTCGACGCAGGTGATCGACGAATTGCGCCGCGTGGCGGGTGTGGGCGACGTCACGCTGTTCGGTTCGGAATACGCCATGCGTATCTGGCTCGATCCGGACAAGCTGGCTTCCTACAACCTTTCCCCCAGCGCCGTCGTCGCCGCGATCCGCGAACAGAATGCGCAGACTGCAGGCGGTTCGCTGGGCGCCCTTCCGCTGCAGGAAGGCCAGCAGATCACGGCCACCATCACCACTGCCAACCGCTTCGAGACCGAGGAGGAATTCCGGCGGGTGATCCTGCGCGCGGACGAAGGCGGGGCAAGCGTCCGGCTGGGCGATGTCGCCCGCGTCGAGATCGGCGCGCAGACCTATGCCACCTCGACCACGCTCGATGGCCAGCCGATGGCCGGCATGGCGGTCCAGCTGGCCACCGGCGCCAACGCGCTGGCAACGGCCGAAGGGATCGAGCTGCGGATGGAGGAACTCGGTGCCGGCCTGCCGCAGGATGTCGCCTGGTCGATCCCCTACGACACCACTCCCTTCGTCGAGGTTTCGGTCGAGGAAGTGGTCAAGACGCTGGTCGAAGCCATGGCGCTGGTCTTCCTCGTCATGTTCCTGTTCCTGCAGAACTGGCGCGCGACGCTGATCCCGACGCTGGTCGTGCCGATCGCGCTGGCGGGGGCGTGCCTCGGCCTGTGGCTGTTCGGCTTCTCGATCAACGTGCTGTCGCTGTTCGGCATGGTCCTCGCAATCGGGATCCTCGTCGACGACGCCATTGTCGTGATCGAGAATGTCGAGCGGATCATGCGCGAGGAAGGGCTCGGTCCGCTCGAGGCGACGCGCAAGGCAATGGACCAGATCACCGGCGCGATCGTGGGCATCACGCTGGTGCTGATCGCGGTGTTCGTGCCGATGGCCTTCTTCCCCGGATCGACCGGCGGGATCTATCGCCAGTTCTCGGTCACGCTGGCCATTTCGATTTTCTTCTCTGCCGTACTGGCCCTGTCGCTGACCCCGGCGCTGTGCGCCACCTTCCTGCGGAAGGAAGACGTCCAGGATCACGACGGTGCAGCCGCGCCCGACGATGCCGATCGTCCGCTGCGCGATGGCTGGCGCGGACAGCTGGATCGGGCCCGCGCGGTATCGGGGCGGTTCTTCCACCGCTTCAATCAGTGGTTTGCGCGGATGACCGAGAAGTACGGTCGCACCAACGAGGCGATCCTTGCCCGGCCGATCCGCGGGCTGGCGGTGTTCCTCCTGCTGGCCGCGATCACCGGCCTGCTGTTCGCGCGCCTGCCGGGCGGGTTCCTGCCCACCGAGGACCAGGGTTATGTCATCACCGTGGTCCAGTCGCCCGCCGGGTCGACCCGCGAACGGCTGGAAGAGGCAATCGAACCCGTCGAAGGCTTCTGGCAGTCGCGCGAAGAGGTCGCACGGACGGTGGTCGTGCGCGGCTTCAGCTTCTTCGGCCAGGGTCAGAACAACGCGATGATGTTCACCCCGCTCGAGGACTGGAGCGAACGCAGCGCCCCGGAAAGTTCGGCCGGTGCCCTGGTCGGACAGGCCATGGGCACTTTCATGGGGCTGGACAATGCGCTGGCCTTTGCCATCCAGCCGCCCGCCATCCAGTCGCTCGGCCAGGCCAGTGGTTTCACGATGAAGCTGCAGGACCGCGGCGGCGTGGGCCGCGACGCGCTGGTCGATGCACGCAACCAATTGCTCGGCATGGCGTCGCAAAGCCCGCTGCTGGCCAATTTGCGACCCGAGGACCAGCCGCCGGCCCCGCAATTGCATGTCGAGGTCGACCGCGTCCAGGCGCGTGCGATGGGCCTGTCGATGGACGATGTGAACAACGCGCTGTCGATCAATTTCGGCTCTGCCTATGCCAACGACTTCAACCGCCAGGGCCGCGTGCTGCAGGTCCTCGTCCAGGCCGACGCACCCCACCGGATGGAGCCGGAGGACGTGCTGTCGCTGCGGATCCCCAATGCGCAGGGCGGGCTGGTTCCGTTCAGTTCCTTCGCCACTGCCGAATGGACCGCGGGTCCGCCCAGCCTGTCGCGCTACAATGGCTATCCGGCGATGACCTTGTCGGGCACTGCGGCTCCGGGCGAATCCTCGGGCGCCGCGCTCGAAGAAATGGAACGGTTCGCGAGCCAGCTGCCCGACGGCATCGGCTTCGAATGGACCGGCATCAGCTACGAAGAAAAACAGGCCGGCGGCCAGATCGGGCTGCTGCTCGGACTGTCGGTGGTGATCGTCTTCCTCGTGCTTGCTGCCTTGTACGAAAGCTGGTCGGTGCCGCTGTCGGTGCTGCTGATCGTGCCGATGGGCGTGCTGGGAGCCGTGCTCTTCACCATGCTGCGCGGCCTGTCCGCCGACATCTACTTCAACGTCGGGCTGATCACGATCATCGGCCTGGCAGCGAAGAACGCCATCCTCATCGTCGAATTCGCGATCGAGCAGGAGGCCGAAGGCAAGAGCCCGCTCGAGGCGGTAAAGGCCGCCGCGCGCCTGCGGTTGCGGCCGATCATCATGACCTCGCTCGCCTTCATTCTGGGCATGGTTCCGCTGGTTCTGTCCTCGGGCGCCGGCGCCGCCAGCCGCATCGCGGTCGGCACGGGCGTGATGGGCGGCATGATCGCGGCCACGGCAATCGGCATCTTCGCCATCCCGCTGCTTTACCTGCTGGTCCGAACCCGACTGGCGAAGGGCAAGCCCACTCCGCCCGGCGAAGCCGAAGGAGAACCCGCATGATGCGTCCGCTATCCGCCAGCATGCTGGCGCTGGCCCTTGCCGGCTGCGTGAACATGGCACCCGCGCACGAGCGTCCGCCGCTGGCGAGCGCTCCTGCCTATGACGGCGAGTACCGTCCCGATGGGACTGTGGTCGCCAGCACGCTGTCTTACGGCGAATGGTTCGACGACGCCCGGCTGGTCGCGCTGATCGATACTGCGGTTGCCAACAATCGCGACCTGGTGGCGGCGACCGCGCGCATCGAACAGGCGCGCGCCCAATACCGGGTCCAGGATAGCCGAAGGTTGCCCGCCCCCGTGGCCAGTGCCGCTGCCGGACGCAGCCGCACCCCGACCGGGGCGGCAATAGCCGGCGCAGCGCCGACCGTGACGGCGGACCGTTTCGAAGTCGGCGTGGGCGTGACCTCGTTCGAACTCGATTTCTGGGGCCGGGTGGCCAATCTTTCCGAAGCCGCGCGCGCCCGTTATCTTGCGACCGAAGCGAACCAGCGGGCGTTCTATCTTTCGCTCGTCGCCGATGTCGCCTCGACCTATTTCGAAATCCTCGAAACCGATGCGCAGATAGACCTGGCACAGGCGACGCTGGAGAGCCGCCAGGAAGGGCTGCGGATCGCGCGGTTGCGGCTCGATGCCGGGGTCACCTCGGCCCTGCCCTACCGTCAGGCCGAAACGCTGCTGACGACAGCGGAACAGCAGCTGGCAGCGCAGCGTCTCGACCGGGCACGGCTGAACAACCAGCTTGCCGTGCTGGTGGGCGGCGCCGTTCCCGCAAACCTGCCGCAGCCGCTTGCGATGCAGGCGCAGGACGATGCCATGATGCTCGACGCCGGGCTGCCGTCGGACCTGCTGCTGGTGCGCCCCGACATTACCGCCGCCGAAGAACAGCTGCGCGCCGCGCGCGCCGACATCGGTGCCGCCCGGGCGGCCTTTTTCCCGACGATCTCGCTCACCGGCAATGCGGGTTTCGCCTCCAGCGACCTGGCTAACCTGTTCGGTTCGGACGGGTTCACATGGTCTTTCGGCCCATCGCTTTCGCTACCCATCTTCGATTGGGGAGCGCGCGAGGCAGATCTCGATCTGGCCCGGGCGCGGGAGACCGAACAGGTCGCACTGTACGAAAAAGCGGTCCAGACGGCATTCCGCGAAGTGTCCGACGGCCTCGCCGGGCGGCGCTGGCTGGCCCAGCAGGTCGCCGCGCAGGAGCAGGGGGTCGCCGCGCAGGAACGCATCGCGCGGCTCGCCCGGCTGCGCTACCGCGAGGGCGTGGCCGATTATCTCGAAGTGCTCGATGCCGAGCGCAATCTGTTCTCCGCCCAGCAGCAATTGCTCACCACGCAGCGGGCCTATCTGCAGAACGGCGCGACGCTGTTCGTCGCGCTGGGTGGCGGCCTCCCGCGCTGATCGGGACCGCGCACAAGGCAGATATCTTTCGGGCAGTCTGTTCTCCGCAAAGCCTGAACGCGAAGACCCCCATCCTGGCGGACGGGGGTCTTCAAGCGTGCCGAGCAATCGGGATGGCTCGACCTTCTGGCGGGTCCGGGAACGGGGGAACCGCGCATCGCGATCCCCCGCTGTGCGGCCGGAAAATCAGACGGCCGGCCGGCGTACCTTGGTGTAATTCACCCGGGACGCGGCAAGGTCGTCGTGATAGATCACGTCCCGGCCCCTGATTTCGAGATTGTCGGCGGCAACAATCCGGCCATCGTCGAGCCGTACGGCTGCGACATGTTCCTTTTCCTTGTCCACCAGCATATCCTCGATCGTTCCGTAATGCGTCCCCGTGACCGAGGCCACGGTACAACCACGGATGTCCTGCTCGTCATGGACGAGTTGCCAGGAATCGAGGGCTTCGAGTTCGCCGAAGCGATCATCGTTCTTCATAATAGGTCCTTTCTAGTCTTACGGACGCTCGAGGATCTCGACATTGTCCTCGTCGACAATCAGGAACACGTCCTGATCGGCAAGAACCGCGAGAGTGTCGTCATCGAGCGGAACACCTTCGACATCGGAGACTTCGCCGCCTTCGCGGATCATGCCGTCCGAAATGCGCAGTTCCTGTCCGGGATTGATGTCGATCTCGACTTCGCGGGGTTCGTCGATGATCAACGCGAACATCCGCGCGCCGTCGTTCTCAACCCAGAAGCCCCGGTCGGTCAGCGGTCCGGCAACGCTCACCTCGCCTGCGAATTCCTGTCCGATATACGACTGGGGATCGGCCAGGATGGCGGCCAGCGTCATCGCCATGGGGTCGGCATCAGCGTCGGCGTCAGCTTCGATGGCGGTCTCGGCGAGCACGGGATCGGCATCGTCTTCGTCGGCGGTGATCCACCAGATCAGCAACGCTGCGAGTATTGCTGCCAGTAGCAGCCAGAGCCACGTCATCGATGATTTCTTCTCGACTGGAATTTCAGCCATAATTTTCCTCCTGTTGCCTGCGCGGGATGAGCGCAGTCTATCAGCGAGCAGCCAAGCCGTTCGTTCCGAAAGAGAATTTCTTCACCGAACACGGTGGCTCCAACCCGGTGATTTTAAGGACGCGGGGGATTTAGGATACGGCAGCCGCAGCGCGAGTAATGCGGGCGGCGTTTACTGCGATCCGATAGCCGAATGAAAAGCGACGAAGGAACTGGCCAGTGCCGCCTCGCTGTCGATCAGCGCCTGCCTGCTGGCGATAAGCTGGCGCTGCGCATCGAGCACATCGAACAGGGAGGCCAGGCCCTCGCGGTACAGCGCGTTCGACTGTGCGAGCGCGGTCTCGCTCTGGTCGATCGCTTCGGTAAGCGCGGCATTGCGCTGGCGATAGGCCTCGATCGATACCAGCGCATTCTCGACCTGGCCCAGCGCGTTGAGGAACGTGGCGCGATATTCGGCCACGCGCGCCTCGGCCACGGCCTCGGCCGCAGCGACTTCGGCGCGGCGGCGTCCGCCGTCGAAGATCGGAATATCGATCGCGGCGGCTATCCCGACTAGGAAATCGCCGAATAGCCCGCTCAGCAGCCCGTCGCCGATGCCGATTTCACCGGGTATCGTCAGCGACGGGCGCAGATCCGCCTGTTCGATTCCGATCTCGGCGGCCGCCCGCGCGAGCCGCGCTTCGGCAGCGAGGATATCGGTCCGCCGGCGAAGCAGGTCGGCGGGCACGCCCGCTGGCGGTCCCGCGCCATATCCGGGTATTTGAGAGCCATCGGCGAGCGGCTCGATCGCGAAGGCCCCGGGGGCTCTGCCAGCAGGATCGCGAGCGCGCTGAGCGCATTGGCGCGAGCAATCTCGACCAATCCCCGGCGAGCCCGGGTCTGGGCGAGGTCCGCTGCCGCGCGGCGCACGTCCAGATTGGCAGCCAGCCCGGCCTCGAACCGCAGGGTGACGATGCGCAGCGTCTGGTCCTGCAGATCGGTCGATTGTTCGAGCAGGTCGAGTTGCGTCTGGGTCCGGCGGTATTCGATATACTGGCTGGCGATCGCAGCAGCGACCAGCCGGCGCTGCTCGGCCAGCAGATAGTTCGTCTCGGCGTAATCGGCCACGGCGGCGCGCACCTCGGCTGCCAGCCGCCCATTCAGATCGGAGTCGAACAGGGCGAACAGGCCGGCCACCGCCGTATCCTCTCCCTCGCCCACCAGCGTGGTTCCGATTTCGGCCGATCCGTCGAGCCCCGGCAGCCGGTCCGCCCGTTCCGCGCGCAACAGGGCGGCCGCGGCGGCAAGCCGTCCGGACGCGGCATCGATATCGAGATTGGCTTCCAGACCGCGCCGGACCAGCCGGTCGAGCACCGGGTCACCGAAGCCGAGCCACCATTCTTCCTGCAACCCGGCAGCGGGCAGATCGGTCGCATAGACAGCCGGAGCAGCGATGGGCGGCGCGATTGCGACCGGTTCGCTACCGGCGCAGCCGGACATCGCCAGCGCGACGTGCAGAATGGCACCGGGGTGCTTCATACCTGCGCCACGGAAAGATCCTCGTCGACCTCGTCGATTTCCTTGTGCAGGCGGGCGAGGTCGACATTGCGCGGGTTCCCGTAGCGCGCGATGGCCAGATAGATGACCGGGGTCAGGAACAGCGTGAAGATGCCCGCGATACCCAGTCCGCCGAAAATCACCCAGCCGATCGACTGGCGTGCTTCGGAACCCGCGCCGCTGGCGAGGATCAACGGCAGGGCGCCCAACACGGTCGAGATCAGCGTCATCACGATCGGCCGCAGGCGGATCGCGGCGGCTTCCTCCACCGCTTCGCGGACGCTGCGCCCCTGGTGCCGCAACTGGTCGGCGAATTCGACGATCAGGATGCCGTTCTTCGCCATCAGCCCGATCAGCATCACCAGCCCGATCTGCGAATAGATGTTCAGCGAGACCCCCGACAGGAACAGCGCGAATACTGCCGCGGCAAGCGCGAAGGGAATGGTCAGCAGTACCACCAATGCGCTGGTCACGCTTTCGAATTGCGCCACCAGCACCAGGAACACGATCACCAGCGCGAAGATATAGGTCAGCAGCAGATCGCTCGACGCTTCCTCGAGGCTCGCCGCATCGCCCTGCAGCAGCATGTCGATCCCCGGCCCCAGCGCTTCCTCGCCCAACCGCTCGATCTCGTCGACCGCATCGCGCAGCGGCGTACCGGCTGCAATATCCGCGGAGACCTCGATTGCACGCCGTTGTTCGGTGCGGTCGAGTTCGGCGGCGATACCCTGCTCTTCGATCACGGTGACGCTGGACAGCGGGATCAACGCCCCGCCCGACCCGCGGACGTAGAGATTGCGCAGGTCCGACGGATTGGTGACACTCACGGCCTGGGCGGTGAGGAAGATCGGGACTGCCTGGTCGCCGACGTTGAGATCCACCAGATCGTCGCCGCCGACCATCGCGCGCAGCGTCTGCGCCAGATCGTCCAACTCGACGCCGAGATCCGAAGCGCGCTGGCGATCGATCTGTACCGAGAGCTGCGGCTGTGTCGGCTGGTAGGAAATGTCGGGATTGGAGAGGATTTCGGAGCGGGTGTCGATCGCCGTGGCAAGCGCCTGCGCGGACGCGTAGATCGTCGGGTATTCGGCGCCGGTCAGCGCCACCTCGATACCGTCGCCCCCACCGCCGAAACTCAGCGTGCCGCGGCCCCGGGCATTGGTGCGCGATCCGGGAATTTCCTGCAGCGGCGGGTTGAGTTCCTCGACAATCTCGGTCTGGCTGCGGTCGCGCTCGCTCCAATCGGCGAGTTGTGCAGTCACCCGGACGCGATTGGGATCGTAGCGGCCGACGATCGAGAAGGTGCTTTCGATCTCGCCGCTGGCAAGATACGGCGCGATGACCTGCTCCACCTCGTCGAGCTCGCCATCCATGAAATCGATGCCGACCCCGTCGGGGCCCGTCGCATCGATCGTGATGACGCCGCGATCCTCGTCGGGGACCAGTTCGTTATCGAGCTGGGTGTAAAGCAGCGCCGCCAGCGCCGCGAGCGCGACCGACACCGCTCCAACCAGCTTGGGCCGGTCGAGACACCGGCGCAGCGCGCTTTCATAGCGGTGGTTCGCCGCATGACCCCAGCCAGCTAACCTGCCCGGCGCGCTGTCGTCAGTCGCCAGGTCGAATTTCGCCGCCAGTGCCGGGACCAGCGACAGCGCGACGAAACTGGAAATGATCACCGACACGGCCAGCACGAAGCCGAATTCGCGAAACAGCCGCCCCGCTTCGGACGGCAGGAAGCTGATCGGGACGAAAACCGAAACAAGCACTGCCGTGGTCGCCACGACGGCGAAGAAGACCTGCCGCGTACCCAGCACCGCCGCCGCGCGCCGGCCCAGCCCCTTGTTCTGCAACCGCTGCGCGTTTTCGAGTACCACGATGGCATCGTCGACGATCAGCCCGGTCGCCAGCACCAGCGCAAGCAGCGTGAGCAAGTTGATCGAAAAGCCCATCAGCCAGATGCCCGCGATCACCCCGACCAGCGCGACCGGGATGGTGGCGCTGGGCACGACGGTGGGTCGCCAGGCGCGGAAGAACACCAGCATGGTGCCAATGACCACAGCGATGGTGAAGGCCAGCGTGATCAGCACTTCGCGGACCGAAATGCGGATGAATTGGGCATCGGCCGACACCACGTCGATCCGGACATCGTCGAACCGCGCGTTCAGGCGTTCGACATCCGCGCGAATGGCGCTGGATATCTCGATCGTGTTCGAGCTGGCCTGCCGCACCACGCCCAGCCCGACGATCGGCTGTCCGTCGAGGCGGACGAAGTTGGTCGCATTGGCGGGGGCGAAATCCGCCTGCGCGACATCGCCGACGCGAGTGGTGCCCGAAATGACGACATTCTCGATCTGCGCTGGATCGACCGCGCTGGCTTCGGCCCGCACTACCAGTTCCTGCGCGTCCGACCGGAACGAGCCGACCGGCACGTCGAAGGGGGCCCCCGCAGTGCCGCGGCGACATCGGTCATCGTCAGCCCGAAGCGGTTGAGCCGTGCCGGGTCGACCGACACGCGCATCTGCCGGGCGCGGGTGCCGAACTGTTCGATGCTGGCGACCCCTTCGGCGGCGAGCAATTCGGGCACGATGTCGTTTTCCACCAGCCGCGTCAGCGAGGCCTGGTCGTAGCTGTCCGACAGCACGGCCAGCGTCATGATCGGCTGCGCGTCCTGGTCCGCCTTGACCACCGTCACCTGCTCGACGCGCTCGGGCAGGTCGCGGGTCGTCCGGCTGACCGCCTCGCGCACGTCGGAGGCAGCGGTATCGAGATCGGTGCCGGGCAGGCTGGCGGTGACCGACACGACCGGCCGGTCGACATTGGGGAGCTCGCGAACCTCGACGCCCATCAGCGCAGCGATACCGGCAATCACGATCAGCAGGTTGAGCACGCCGATCAGCAGCGGCCGCTTCACCGCCAGCATGGGGAGGTCGGCCCTATCCTTCATCGGCGGCTGCAGCAGCGCCCGATCGGGGCTGGCGGACCTCGACATCCTGCCGGTCCGCATTCCCGCTGCCCACCACGCGGATGGCCTGCCCGTCGCGCACCTTCTGCACCCCTTCGACGATCACCCGGTCGGTCCGCTCGAATTCGCCATCCACGAAGACCTCGCCTTCGCGCCGCGAGGTGATCGTCACCGGGACGCGCCTGGCTGCGCCTTCGCGAATGACGAACAGGTGCGATCCATCCCCGCCCCATACGATGGCCTCCTCGGGGACCACCGGACGTGCTTCGCCATTGCGGGTGAAGGCCACGCGGAAGCTCATCCCGGGGCGCAGGCGGTCGCCCTCGTTGGGGATGGCGGTGCGCACGATGAAATCGCGGCTGTCCTGCGATATCCGGTTGTCGGTCGCCACCACGCGGGCGTCGATGGTCCGCGTCGTATCGGAAAAAGGCACGACCTGGACGACCTGGCCGGGACGCAGCGCATTGAAGACCGATTCAGGCGCGGGGAAATCGACATAGAGCGTGCCGCGCTGGTCGATCTGCGTGATCGGCGTGGAATCGTTGACGCGGTCGCCGGGATCGACTTCGGTCAGGCCGACGTGGCCCGAGAACGGCGCGCGCACTGTCCGGTCGGCCAGCGCCGTCTGCGCCTGTTCCAGCGCCACGCGCGCCGAAGCGAGCGCGGTCACGCCGGCTTCGATCTGGCTTTCGGAAAGCGCACCGGTATCCTCGATGCGGCGATACCGGCCCAGCAACTGGTCGGCTTCCTGTACCTGCACCCGTGCCGCTTCGACCGCGAGGCGTTCCTGCCGCGCGTCGAGCCGGACCAGCGCTTCGCCCTTGCGCACGAAATCGCCCGCCGCGAACAGCACTGCGGTCACTCGCCCCGCCGTTTCGGCAAAAATCTCCGCCGATGTTGCCGCACGGGCCGAGCCGATGGCTTCGATCTCGATCTGTTCGGGAAGCACGCTGATGTCCTGCGCAACGACCGGCACTGCCTCGCGCGCAGGATCGCGTTCTGCTTCACCGCAGGCGGTGACAAGCAGCAGTGCGGCGCAAGCCATTGTACGGAAAGACGCGGCGGACACGCTGCGCAGGTAACGAATAAGGCCTCGGGGGGAAGCGCTTCTGTGTCAGCCCTGTTCGATGGCTTCCAGTTCGGTCCCGGCGGCCAGCCATGCCGCTTCGGCTTCGGCGAGCGCATCGGCCGCTTCGGCGCGCTGGGCGAGGAGGCTTTCGATGCTCGCCCCGCCGCCCAGTCTCGCCCCGGCCGTCCCCTGTTCGAGGATGGCACTGTCGAGCCGCTCGACATCGGCGGTCAGCCGCGCCATCGCCTGTTCGGCCTTCGCCAGTTCCGCCTTGGCCATGCGCGTCCGGGCAATAATATTGGTGCCATTGCTGCCGCGCGCCTTGCTGGCCGCATCGCCGCGGCCGTTCTTCGCCGGCTTGCGGCCCAGCACCAGATCGATGTAATCTTCCATGCTACCGGAATATTCGCGCGCGGTGCCGTCATCCACCAGCACCAGACGGTCCGCCGTCAGTTCGACCATGTGGCGGTCATGGCTGATGAGGATGACCGCGCCCGAGTAATCGTTCAGCGCCTGGATCAAGGCTTCGCGCGCATCGACATCGAGGTGGTTGGTCGGCTCGTCCAGGATCAGCAGATGCGGCGCATCGCGGGTGATCAGGGCCAGTGCCAGACGCGCCCGTTCGCCGCCCGACAGCTTGTCGACCCGCGTCTGCGCCCGCGCGCCCGAAAAGCCGAACCGCCCCAGCTGCGCGCGAACGGCGCCCTGCGCCGCACCCTCCATCGCGCGGTTCATCAGGTCGAGCGGCGTATCCTCACCGGCCAGTTCCTCGACCTGGTACTGGGTGAAATAGCCTACCTTCAGCCGCCCCGGGGCGTTCACTTCGCCTTCCACCGGGTCGAGCTGCGAAGCCAGCAGCCGGGCCAGCGTGGTCTTGCCGTTGCCGTTGCGGCCCAGCAGCGCGATGCGATCGTCGGCATCGATCCGGAAATTCAGCCGCTTCAGGATCGGCGGGGCATCGCCATAGCCCACGGCCGCCTGTTCAAGCGTGATCATGGGGGATTTGAGTTCCGCCGGATCGGGAAATCCGAAAGTGAGCGTGGGGTCTTCCATCATCGCGGCGACGGGCTGCATCTTGGCCAGCATCTTGGCACGCGACTGCGCCTGTTTGGCAGTCGATGCACGCGCGCTGTTGCGGGCGACGTAATCCTGCAATCGCGCGCGCTGTGCATCCTGCGAAGCCTTGGCCGCCGCCAGCTGGGCCGCCCGCTCGGCGCGCTGCTTTTCGAACGCGTCGTATCCGCCATTGTACAGCGTCAGCGCCCCGCCCTGCAGGTGCAGGATATGGTCGACCACCTTGTTCAGCAGGTCGCGTTCGTGGCTGATCACCAGTAGCGTGGCAGGATAGGATTTGAGGAAGTTCTCGAGCCACAAGGTCGCTTCGAGATCGAGGTGGTTCGACGGTTCGTCGAGCAGCAGGATATCGGGTTCGGAAAACAGCAGCGCGCCGAGCGCGATGCGCATCTTCCAGCCGCCGGAAAAGCTTTCCACCGGACGTTGCTGCATCTCCTCGTCGAAGCCTAGCCCGTTCAGGATCTTCGCTGCGCGCGCCGGCGCGCTGTAGGCATCGATGGCGAGCAGGCGATCATGGACATCACCCATCCGGTACATATCGGTGCAGGTTTCCAGTTCGGCCAGCAGTTCGGCGCGTTCGGTGGCTGAAGCCAGTACCACTTCCTCGGGTGTCATCGTCCCGCTGGGGGCTTCCTGCGCGATATAGCCGATCCGCGCGCGCGACGGTTTGGCGATCTCGCCCTCGTCGGGTTCGATTTCGCCGATCAGCGCTTTCATCAGCGTCGACTTGCCGGCGCCGTTGCGCCCGATCAGCCCGACGCGCGCGCCCACCGGCACGGCAGCGCTGGCGCGATCGAGAATGGTCCGGCCGCCAAGCCGCACTGTGACACCGTCGATGGTAAGCATGCGCGACCCCTAACAGCCTATTGCCGTTCCCCAAAGCAATTCTGCCGCCGTGCAGCGCGGTGCAAGCGCCTTGCACGATCCGCCCGGTCCGCTAGCGCGGTGGGATGAAGATGGAAGACCTGCTGCAGCGCTATTTCGGCACCCAGGACCTGGCCGAGGTCGATCCGGCCGCGCTCCCCGCCGGGGTCGAGCGAATGCGCGTCGATTTCGGGCTCGAACGCGATCGCGGCCACCGCTTCGCGCTGTGGACCCTGCTCTACATGCTCGATGCCGCACCCGATCTGGACGTCGCCTTCGAAGACCCCGCCGACCGCGATGCCGCGCGCACCATGATGGATATGCTCGCCGCGCAGGCTCCCGAGTAGCGCAGAGGCCGTAGCGGTTTGGACGTCGCCGCAGGACTACCACACGCTTGAGCCAGTGCAGCCGCGCGCTGAAAAACCAGTCAGGACACCTGCTGCAACGCCGGTGCCTGGTCGCTCTCGATATCGCGATCGGCGCAGACCACCCGGTTGCGGCCTTCGCGCTTGGCGGCATAGAGTGCTTCGTCGGCTTTCCGGTACAGCGCCTGGAACGGCCGGTCGGCCGCGCCCTGCGCCACGCCGATGCTGACGCTGATCCGATGCCCCGGCGCGGTTGCGCCGAAATCGCATTCGGCCAGTTCGGACCGGACCGTTTCCGCAAGCTCGACCAGCCCGCCATCGGCAACCCCGCTCACCCCCAGAACGAATTCCTCACCGCCCAGCCTGCCCGCGCGGCAGCCGAAACGCTCCTCGAACGATGCCAGCCGGCGCCCGAGCGTCACGAGCACCTCGTCGCCCGCCTGATGCCCGAACTCGTCGTTGACGGCCTTGAACTTGTCCACGTCGATGAGCAGCAGGCCGACTGGCCTGCTCGCCCCGCCGCCGAATGCCTCGGCGTATTTGCCGAGGAAGCCTCTGCGGTTCAGCAGGCCGGTAAGCGGATCGCGTTCGGCAAGTTCGGCCAGGGCCTTGCCGATCTCCACCGCCCGGTCGCGCTGCATCCGCAGCGCGCGCAGCCGCACGGTCGCGAAACCGGTCAGGCACACGACCTGCAGCGCCGAAGCATACAGCATCAGGACCTTGTCGCCCCCGCCCCACAGGATCGCGTCGAGATCGACGATCTGGGTCATCGCCAGCGTCACCATGGGGATCGCCCAGCTGATCGCCAAGTCGCGGGCGGCGCCGTGGCCCTTCCTCCACCCCGCGGCAATACAGGCGGTGGCCAGAGCAAGCGATGACAATGTGCCGATCATCAGCACCGGCGCGAATTGGCCGATATCGACGCCGGGCAGACCGCTGGCGACGCCTGCCGCGAGGACAAGCACCCCGAGCGCACCCAGCAGACGCAGCGGCCAGCGGGGCAGCGAGTCGCGCAAGGCGGATGCGGTGGCGAAGGTCGCGAACATGATCGCCAGGCAGGCAAGCACCGTTGCCAGCCGCGCCGACACCGTGCCCGCGGCTGCAGGAAAGACCGCCAGTCCGGCCTGGGACCAGACCAGGCCCCAGACCATCACGGTCGCAGCCCAGCCGCCATGCCACAGGAAGAAGCTGCGCCGCATGCTGGCTGCGAGGCCCATGTTGAACAGGGCGGCTATGCCCAGCAGCGCCAACGCTGCGCCGATGGCAAATGCCGTCAGCTCGAACTGACGCTGGGCGGCCTGCGCGGACACTATGCGCAGCGACAGCAGGTTGTAATCCTCCAGCCCCGCGATCCGCAGCCAGACCGCCGATGCGGGCCGGTCGCCGCGCGCGCGAAAAGCGACCTGCCCGCCAATATGCCAGCTGTCGGCGAAATCCCCCCGGCCGATCGCCTGCCGCGGACCGAGCGTATCGGCATATTCGAACATCACGCTCATTCGCTCGAACCGCGTGGTGTGCATCGCCAGCGACGCATCGCGGGACTGGCTGGCGGGAACCGGCAGCCGCAGCCACAGGACGCTGCCGCGATAGCCGGCCGGCGCCCCGGCGCACTGCAGATCGGACCGATCGGGCGCGGCGACCGAAGAAGTGACGGCGAAGCAGGTGCCGGCCGGTGGCTGCGCGGCCAGGCGGGGTCCCGCGATCAGGGCGCAGGCCACCGCCATGACCCATAGCGTGCGCCGCAGACTGCCCAGCCCTGCCTTCATTCCGCCCCCCGAACCAAAGCCAACGCGGCGATCCAGACGCCGAACGACGCGCAGCGACCCCGCGCCGCTTCTAGTTAACAGATACGGAGCGAATGCAATCACCGAGGCGGAATTTCCCCGATTGTCCTGCCGAACTGCGGCTGATCGGCACCACTGGGCGCCATTCCGCTCGAAAAAGTGGGTGGCGGAGCAGGAGGGATTCGAACCCTCGATACGGGGTTACCGTATACACACTTTCCAGGCGTGCGCCTTCGACCACTCGGCCACTGCTCCGCATTCTCCTTGGCTACCCTACCGCTTCGCTGCTCGAGGACGATGGGCAAAACCCGATCGGCGCTCAAGCGCACAGCGCGGTAGCGCCGCAAAAGAGCCGCGCGTCTAGCGGCGCCCGATGCGAATCGCAAGCCAATGCGCGGGCAGTATGGCGCCAAGGCCCGATTTCGTGCTATGATCCACATGCGCGACGGTGCTGCGCGGATCAGGCATCCCCTGCGAACACCGCCACGAGGCCCCCTCCCGTCCGTACAATGCGCGAGAGGGGGCTTTCGTTTTGCCGGAGCGGGTGGCACTCCCCTGCAGATGACCAAATCGCTTTTTCCGTTCGCCGCGCTGCTCGCGCTCGCTGCTCCTGCGCAGGCGCAGGACCAGGCCCCGCCGCCTTCGCCGGGCGAAATCGTCGCGCAGGCACCTGCGGCGGAATGGACCACCATTGCCCCGGAAGATTTGCTGGTGATGACGCTGGCCTCAGCGCCAGACGGCACCGCGCGCAAGGTGGTGATCCAGCTGATGCCCGCGCCTTTCAGCCAAGGCTGGGTCGGGAACATCCGCACGCTCGCCCGCGCCGAATGGTACGATGGCACAACGGTCAACCGCGTGCAGGACAATTATGTCGTCCAATGGGGCGATCCGAACTACGACAATCCCGAGGCCGGGGGCGAGGCGAAAGCTGTGCCGGCCAACCTCGCCGCCGTGCCCGAAAACGAGTATTCGGCGAGGCTGGACGAACCCGCGATCGCTAAGATCCGCACCTATTTCGAAACCACTGCTTCCCGCGTGGCACCCAGCGACCCCACCACCCTCTACCGGGCCGATCCCTATGCGAGGGCACATGCCTTTTTCGACGGCTGGCCGATCGCGATGACGGATGACGAACCGGTCGCCTGGCCGGTCCATTGCTATGGCATGGTCGGCGTCGGACGTGGCTATTCGCCCGATACGGGCAGCGGCGCAGAGCTTTATACCGTTATCGGCCATGCACCGCGCCACCTCGACCGCAACATCGCGCTGGTCGGGCGCGTGGTGGAAGGGATGGAGCACTTGTCTTCGCTGCCGCGCGGTTCGGGCGCGCTGGGCTTCTACACTACCAAGGAAGCGGACAAGCGCACGCCCATCGTCTCGGTGCGCGTCGCCAGCGACCTGCCCGATAGTGAGCGGCCTGCGTTCGAATACCTGTCCACCGAAGGCGAAACCTTCACGCGCTATGCCGAAGCGCGCGCGAACCGCCGCGACCCGTTCTTCATCCATCCCGCAGGCGGCGCGGATATCTGCAACATCCCGGTGCCCGTGCGCCGGGTGGCCGATTGAGCGAGAGCGTATCCGTCACCGCGCCGCTCTGGCGCTGGACCGCGAAGAACGGCGTCAGCTGGTTCTTCGTGACAATCGAGGGCGAAGCGGGCGAGAGCCTGTCGGCAACCGAAGCGATGTGGCGGCTCGAACTAGGCGGCAAACGCGGGTTCCGCTCGCTCAAGGTCGAGGCATGCATCGGTGAAACCGTCTGGCAGACATCCTGCTTTCCCCGCGACGAGGGCGGCTGGATGTTGCCGGTCAAGGCACCGGTGCGCAAGACCGAGAAACTCGCCGAGGGCGACCCGGTCGCGGTCACGCTGCGACCCGTCTAGAGCTTCTGCATCAACTCGATACGGTTGCCGAAAGGGTCTTCGGTGAAGCAGCGGTGATACCCCGCGATCGGCTTGTCTTCCCTGACGATTGCTCCCGCTTGCGCAAGCCTGGCGCGAAATTCTGCCAGATCGGCGACCAGCAACGCCGGATGCGCCTTGCGCGCCGGGCGGAAATCGGGGTCGACCCCCAGGTGCAACTGCAGCGCGCCGCATTCGAACCAGCACCCGGCCGGGGAAAGGTTGGACGGCTTGGCCACTTTACGCATGCCGAGCAGAGCGGTGTAGAAGGCGCGGGCCCGGTCTTCGCCGCCCTCTGGCATCGCCAGCTGGACATGGTCGATGCCCAGCGGCGCGCTCACACCCGTTCGGCCTGGGCGATCGAATCGCTGGCCCGCAGGGCGCTGAGGATGCGCGACAGATGGGGCACGTCCTGCACTTCCAGGTCGATCTCGTAAGTGGTGAACGGGTGATCGAGCTGGGTCTGGTCGAGGCTCGTCACATTCACGTGGTTCTGCGCGAAGATGCCTGCCATTTCCGCGAGCGTCCCGGGCCGATCATAGAGCGTGACGCGCATGCGGCCGACTGCCCCGCGCGAACGCTTGCCCCAGGACAGATCCAGCCAGTCGCTATCGATCCCGTTGGCAAGATGTGCGCAGTCGATCGTGTGCACTTCGACCCCTTCGTTGGGCCGCCGCACGCCGACGATCCGGTCGCCCGGAACCGGGTGGCAGCAATGGGCCAGCTGGAAGCCCATGCCGGGCGTCAGGCCGCGGATCGACAGCGCCTTGCCGCTCTTGGCCCAGTCGGGCTCGTTCTCGAGCTCTGCGGTGCAGCCAGGGACCAGCGCCTCCATCACCGCGCGATCCTCGATCTTGGCCGATCCGATTGCGTAATAGAGGTCTTCCTCGTCCTCCATCTCGAGCCGCTTGATCGCTTCGCGCAGCGCCTTCTTGCCGATCTTCGCGGGCACGCGCAGCGCGATCTCGTCGAACAGCTTCTGCCCGATTTCCGCCACTTCGGCGCGTTCCTTGAGCCGCACCGCGCGGCGGATCGAAGCGCGCGCCTTGCCGGTCACGACAAAGCCCAGCCACGACAGCTGCGGATCGGCATTGTCGCTCTTGATGATCTCGACCACGTCGCCATTGTTGAGCTGCGTGCGCAGCGGCATGTGCCGCCCGTTGATCTTCGCCCCCACCGTCTGCGCCCCCAGATCGGTGTGCACGGCAAAGGCGAAATCAACCGGGGTGGCGCCCTTGGGCAGCTGGAACAGCGCCCCCTTGGGAGTGAAGGCAAAGATGCGATCCTGGTAGATCGCCATCCGCGTGTGCTCGAGCAGCTCTTCGGGATCGTGGCTGGCATCGACGATCTCGATCAGGTCGCGCAGCCAGCCGACCTGCCCGTCGGGCCGGCCATCCTGCTTGTAGGCCCAGTGCGCGGCGAAGCCGAATTCGTTCACCCGGTGCATCTCGCGCGTGCGGATTTGCACTTCGACGCGCATCGACTTGCCGTAGATCAGCGAAGTGTGGAGCGAGCGGTAACCGTTGTTCTTCGGAGTGGAGATGTAATCCTTGAACTTGCCCGGGAGAAACTGCCACGTCGTGTGCAGCACCCCTAGCGCGCGGTAGCAGTCGGCCACGTCCTCGCAGATGATGCGAAAGGCCATGATGTCAGTGACCTGTTCGAACGAGACATGGCGTTCGGCCATCTTGCGCCAGATCGAATAGGGGTGCTTTTCACGGCCCGAAACCTCGGTGGTTATGCCGGCTTCGAGCAAGGCGTGTTTCATGTCGAGCGCGATCGCATCGACCTGCCCGCCATCCTCGCTGCGGATCTGGTCGAGCCGCTGGGTGATGGTGGCGAAGGCTTCGGGCTCGATCTGCTCGAAGGCGAGCATCTGCATTTCGCGCATATATTCATACAGCCCGATGCGCTCGGCCAGCGGGGCGTAGATATCCATCGTCTCGCGCGCGATCCGCTGGCGCTTCTCGGGCTTCTTGATGAAATGCAGCGTGCGCATGTTGTGCAGCCGGTCGCCCAGCTTGACCAGCAGCACGCGGATATCCTCGCTCATCGCCAGAAGGAACTTGCGCAGGTTTTCCGCCGCGCGCTCGTTCTCGGGCATCTGCTCGATCTTCGACAGCTTGGTCACCCCGTCGACCAGCCGCGCGACATCCTTGCCGAAATGCTGCTCGATATCGTCGATCGTCGCCAGCGTGTCTTCGACCGTGTCGTGCAGCAGCGCGGTGGCGATGGTTTCCTGGTCGAGCTTGAGATCGGTCATCAGGCCGGCGACTTCGACCGGGTGGCTGAAATAGGGATCGCCACTGGCGCGGGTCTGCGTGCCGTGCTTCTGCACGGTATAGACATAGGCGCGGTTGAGCATCGCTTCGTCGGCGTCGGGATCGTATTCCTTGACCCGTTCAACGAGTTCGTACTGGCGCAGCATGTGTTCGAGATAGGTGCGCTTCACCCGCCTGAACAGATGGAATCTTCACGCAGGGCCGCTGCGGGTGGCATGCGCCGTGCAGCGAACCTACCTGTGGCATCACATCATCCGGAGAGAGACAGGCCATGACCCAGACGCGCACCGAAACCGATTCCATCGGCCCCATCGAAGTCCCTGCCGACGCCTATTGGGGCGCGCAGACGCAGCGCAGCCTGACCAACTTCCCCTTCCCCGCGCACCAGCGCATGCCGATCCAGATCGTCCACGCGCAGGCGGCGGTCAAGCAGGCGGCGGCGCGGATCAACCGCCAGCACGGACTGGAGGCACCGCTCGCCGAGGCGATCGAAAGTGCCGCCACCGCGATCCGGGCTGGCGAATATGACGACCAGTTCCCGCTGACCATCTTCCAGACGGGCAGCGGCACGCAGACCAATATGAACGTCAACGAAGTGATCGCCGGAATCGCCAATGAAGCGCTGGCGGGCACGCGCGGCGGCAAGGAGCCGGTCCATCCAAACGACCATGTAAACCGCTCGCAAAGCTCGAACGACAGCTTCCCCACCGCGCTGCATGTCGCCGCCGCGCTGGCGTCGCGCGATGCGCTGCTGCCCGCACTCGACCGGCTGGTGGCAGCGCTTGACGCGAAGGCGCGGGCCTTTGCCGATATCGTCAAGATCGGCCGCACGCATACGCAGGACGCCACCCCGCTGACGCTGGGCCAGGAATTTTCCGGCTATGTCGGGCAGCTGAAGAGATGCCGGGCGCGGATCGAAAGCGCATTGGAGAACGACATCCGCAAGCTCGCGATCGGCGGCACCGCGGTCGGCACCGGGCTCAATGCGCCCGATGGCTGGGCCGCGGATATGGCCCGCGCGATCAGCGACATCACCGACTTCGCCTTCGAGCCTGCGCCCAACACCTTTGAACAGCTCGCTGCGAAGGACGGGCTGGTGTCCTTCTCGGGCGCGCTCAACACGCTCGCAGTGGCGCTCAACAAGATCGCCAACGATATCCGCTTCCTCGCATCGGGTCCGCGCTCGGGCCTTGGCGAACTGTCGCTACCCGCGAACGAACCGGGCAGCTCGATCATGCCGGGCAAGGTCAACCCGACCCAGTGCGAGATGCTGACGATGGTCGCGGGTCAGGTGATCGGCAATCACCAGGCAGTGACGGTGGGCGGAATGCAGGGCCATTTCGAGCTCAACGTGTTCATGCCGCTGATCGGGTCGAACGTGATCCGCTCGGTCGAATTGCTCGCAATCGGGATGGAAGGTTTTGCCACCCGCTGCGTCGAGGGGATCGAGGCGAACACTGAACAGATCGCCGCGCTGGTCGAACGGTCCTTGATGCTGGTGACGGCATTGGCGCCCGAGATCGGCTACGACAATGCCGCTAAGATTGCCAAGCATGCACACCAGACCGGCCAGACGCTCAAGCAGGCGGGCCTCGAGCTGGGGCTGGTGGACGAGCCGACCTTCGACCGCCTCGTCCGCCCCGCCGATATGGTGTGACCTAGCCCTCGGTCCCGAGAATGCGGTCGACCCCGCCGCGCGTTACCGCGTGGTAGCTGCCGCGGGTCTCGGCATAGATGCGCTGCGCGATCGGCCGGCCCCATTCGTCCTGGTCCCACAGCACCTGGAACAGCGGGCGCACGAATTTCGCGCGGCCGACCTCGGCGAGGAATTCCTCCGCCTGCGGCACCGCGGGTTCGTAGCGATTGGCGAGCGCCAGTTCGAGCCACAGGAACAGCTCCTCGTTATTGCCCGTGCCCGACAGGCCCAGCGCCTCGTTCAGCACGGCGAGTTGCCCGGCAGTGCGCTGTTTGGGAATATTGTCGAGGAAGCGCTGGCGCTCGGCGCTGCTCCACTGCGCATAGCCCGCCGGGATCGTGCCCTCGGCGGCATAGGCCGACACCGCGGCATCGACCGCGGCGAATGCCGCCGGGTCGGGCTTGGCCACATTCGCGGGCAGGCCCGGCTCGAAGATCCATTCGCGCAGCATCAGCGCATCGGCCTCGGCTTCGCCCCGCACCAGGTTTTCCATCATGTCCGCGAGGAACAGCTCGCTGGTGGCGGGCTGGAAGGCATGGTTGTCGAACCACTGGCGCAGCCAGGCGTCGAAACGGTCGCGGCCGACCACGCTTTCGACCGTGCGCAGGAAGAACGCGCCCTTGTCATAGGCAATCGCGCTGCCGAGCTGGTAACCGCCATCGGTGCTCAGCGCGGTGCCGGGGGCATCCTCGCCGACCTCGGCCAGCGTTTCCTGGATATTGGCGAACATCAGCGCGGCTTCCTGCTCGGCGCGCTGCTTACCATAGACCGCCTCGACGATGCGGTTCTCGAAATAGGTGGTGACGCCCTCGTTGAGCCAGCTGTCGCCCCACACCGCATTGGTGACGAGATTGCCCGACCAGCTGTGCGCCAGTTCGTGCGCCACGAGGCCGTTGTTCGACCGGTCGCCCGCTATGAAGGTCGGGGTGAGGAAGGTCATCACCGGGTTTTCCATCCCGCCATAGGGGAAGGCGGGCGGCAGCACGATCATGTCGTAGCGGCCCCAGCGGTATTCGCCGTAGAGCTCCTCCGCCGCGACGACCATTTCCTCGGTGTCGTTCACTTCGCGCCATGCCTGGTCGAGCGTGGCGGGTTCGGCCCAGACGCCGGTGCGCGGGCCGATCGCGCGGAAATCGATATCGCCCGCCGCGATCGCGATGAGATAGGGCGGCACCGGCTTGTCCATCACGAAGGTGAAGGCACGGCGGCCGTTGCCGAGATCCTCGGGCTCACCCTGGCGCACGCCGCTCATCACCACGTCGAGCGGCTCGGGCGCGGTGATGCGCGCTTCCCATGTCTGCCGGATGCCGGGGCTGTCCTGCGTCGGGATCCAGCTGCGATTGAGGATCGCCTGTCCCTGGCTGAAGAGGAAGGGTTGCACCCCGCCCTTGGTCTGTTCGGGGCTGAGCCATTGCAGCGCACTGGCATCGGCGGGCGCGCGATAGGCGATGCGCAGCGTCTCCGCGCCGTCGAGGCGGATCGTCAGCGGCGCGCCCTTGCCGCCTTCGGCCACCGGCTCGCCCACCGTATGGGACAGCGCGCGGCCCTGCCCGTCGGTGACCTGCGCGATCTCGAGCCCGTTGGTGTCGAGCACGATTTCCTCGGCCCCCGGCGCGGCCAGCACGCTCAGTTCCGCCGTCCCGCCGACACGCTTGGCGTCGAAATCGAGGTCGAGATCGAGCGCGACATGCGTGACCCGCGCGACCTGGGGCTGCGCATGGGTCAGCGTGTCGACTGCCTCGGGCGAGGTCAGGATCGGCGAGACCATGCGGTCCGCTGCCGCAGCGACCGGCGCGGGCGCCGCTTCCATCGTGGTACAGGCGGTACTGGTGAGCAACAAGGCGAGCGGTGCGGCGAATTTACGCATGAAAGGTCTCCGTGAAGGGCCGGATACGCGACCCGGCTATCTGTCTGTTATTGCAGCGGCTTGGACGGGTGGCCGGTTCAGCTCCAGACCGCCTCGGGCGGCAGGCTCATCAGGATCGCGTCGATATTGCCGCCGGTCTTGAGGCCGAACAGCGTGCCACGGTCGTAGACCAGGTTGAACTCGGCATAGCGCCCGCGCCATTCGAGCTGGGTCTGCTTGTCCTGTGCCGTGAACGCGCTGTCCATCCGGCGGCGCACCAGCCGCGGGAAGATGTCGAGGAAAGCCTCCCCCACGTCCTTCGTGAAAGCGAGGTTGCGGTCGAACGCGGCCCCTTCGTCGACGGCGGGATCCTCGCATTCGAGGTGGTCGTAGAAGATCCCGCCCACCCCGCGGTGCACGCCGCGGTGGGGGATGTAGAAATAGTCGTCGGCCCACTTCTTGAAGCGTTCGTAATAGGTCGGGTTGTGCGCCGCGCAGGCCGCGCGGAAACAGGCGTGGAATTCGTCCGTGTCCTCGGCATAGGGGATCGGCGGATTGAGATCGGCCCCGCCGCCGAACCACGCCTTGCCGGTGGTCAGGAACCGCGTGTTCATATGCACGGCGGGCACATGCGGATTGGTCATATGCGCGACCAGGCTGATGCCGGTGGCAGTAAAGCCCGGGCTGTCCGCGCTGGCGCCATTGATCGTGGCGGCGAATTCCTTCGCGAAATTGCCGCGCACGGTCGAGACGTTGACGCCGACCTTTTCGAACACCTTGCCCTTCATCAAGCCGCGCGTCCCGCCGCCGGGATCGGCATTGCCTTCCTCTTCGCGGTTCCAGCTGTCGTACTGGAAGCCGGCATCGCTGCCCGCTTCGCGCTCGATGGCTTCGAATTCGGCGCAGATGCGGTCGCGCAGGCTTTCGAACCAGGTGCGGGCGGTCTCGGTCTGCTGGGTCCAGTCGGTCATGGCAAAAGCCTTGCCATCCCCACTTCGCTACGGCAATAGCGAGCCATGGTTCCCCTTTCGTTCGCAGGCGAGGAATGGCTCCTCACCGAAGGCCGCGCGCTGTACTGGCCGCGCGAACGCGCGCTGCTGGTGGCCGACCTGCATCTGGAAAAAGGCAGTTTCTTCGCGCGGCACGGGCAGCTGATTCCGCCCTATGACAGCCGCGAAACGCTGGAACGCGTGGCGCTGGCGATCCGCGAAACGGGCGCGCGCCGGGTCATCACGCTGGGCGACAATTTCCACGATTCGGCCGGGTCCACCCGGCTCGAAGAGCATGCCGCGGGGATGCTCCACGCGCTGACCCGCACGGTCGACTGGGTCTGGATCACCGGCAATCACGATCCTGAAATGGAAGCCCGCTGCGGCGGCACGCTGGCGGAAGAACTCGAGCTCGGCGGACTGATCCTGCGCCACCGCGCAAAGGCAGGCGAAATCCGCCCGGAACTGTCGGGCCACTACCACCCCCGCCTCCAGCTCAAGGTGCGCCAGCGCCATATCCGCCGTCCCTGCGCGGTGGTCAGCGCAAACGATGGCCCCGGCGGCAAGCCGGGCGGACGTATGATCCTGCCCGCCTTCGGCGCCTTTACCGGGGGGATGGATGCGGCCGATCCGGCGATCCTGAAGGCGCTCCAGCCAGCGCAGCGGATCGATGCGGTGGTCCCGGCAAAGGGCCAGCTGGCGCGCTTCAACCTGTGGAACCGCGCTGCCTGAGGGCAACAACAGCGCGCAAATATGCGCCCCATTCGCATAACACACTTCCGAATCCCCGGAACAATGCCTACATGCTGGCTTTCCAATTACCGCAACCAGTTCCGAATACGGCCACCAAAGGAGAGTGCCCCATAGCCCGTCCACCCCGGCGCAGCATGCAAATGCCCGTGAAAAGCGGCCCGCGCTACGATAACATGATCAATGTGCCGAAAGTCCGCGTGATCGACCACGAAGGCGAAAACATCGGCGTTATGTTCACCCGCGAAGCGGTCGAGCAGGCCAATGAACTTGGTCTCAACCTCGTCGAAGTGTCCCCCAATGCGGACCCGCCGGTGTGCAAGTTCCTCGATGTCGGCAAGCACCGCTACGAGGCGCAGAAAAAAGCCAACCTCGCCCGCAAGACGCAGAAGACCCAGGAAATCAAAGAGGTCAAGATGCGCCCGAACATCGACACCCACGATTACGAGGTGAAGATGCGCAATGTCGTCAAGTTCCTCGAGAACGGCGACAAGGTGAAGTGCACGCTGCGGTTCCGCGGCCGCGAAATGGCGCACCAGCAGCTCGGCATGGATCTCCTCAACCGCGTCCGCGACGATGTCGAGGAAATCGCCAAGGTCGAAGCCTTCCCGCGCCTCGAAGGGCGTCAGATGATCATGGTGCTCGCGCCCAAGTAAGGCGCACGCCACACTGCATTGCGAAAGGGCGGCGCTTCGGGGCCGCCCTTTTCGTATCGGGCATCCATGCGCTTGGCGCGTTGCCCCGCCCGCGGGCCGCTGTTAGCAGTTCGCGCCAAGGGGAGATCGCAGCACATGGCGGCCAGACATATCGGATTGCTGGTGGGCGCTGCGGCGCTGCTGGCCAGCATTTTCCTGCCCACGCCCGCGGGCATGCAGCGCGAGGCATTCATCGTCGCCGGGCTGGTGGTGCTGATGGCCGCCTGGTGGATGACCGAGGCGCTGCCGCTGACCGCGACCGCGCTAATGCCGTTCGTCGTGCTGCCCTTTGCCGGGGTGATGAGCGCCAAGGAAACCGCCAGCGCTTATTATTCCGACATCCTGTTCCTGCTGCTGGGCGGCGGCTTCATCGCGCTGGCGATCGAACGCACCGGCCTTCACCGGCGCCTTGCGCTGGGGATCCTCAGCCTGCTTGGCGGGCGCGGCGGACAGGCCGGCCTGCTGCTGGCCTTCATGATCGCCGCCGCGATCCTGTCGATGCTGATTTCGAACACTTCCACCACCCTCATCATGATGCCCATGGCGGTGGCCGTCCTCGCGGGCGGCGGGGTGCTGGCCGGGGACCGCGACGGGCTGGCGGGCGCTCTGCCCATGGGGATCGCGTTTGCGGCCAGCATCGGCGGGCTCGGCACGCTGGTCGGATCGCCGACCAACGCGATCTCGGTGGGGCTGCTGGACACGATGATCGGTACGCAGATCAGCTTTGCCGAATGGTCGTTCTACGGCTTCCCCATCGTGCTGCTCGGCGTTCCGCTCGCGGCTTTCCTCGTCGCGCGGGTCCAGCGCGTCTCGGCGCATCCCTTCGATGTCGCTGCGGCGCGCGCCGCGGTGGCCAATGGACGGCCGATGGGCCCCGCCGAACGGCGGCTGATGATCGTCGTCGCGCTGACCTTTGCCGCCTGGATGACGCGGCTGGTACTGGGACCCTACCTGCCGGAAGGGTCGTGGACCGATGGCACCATCGCCATCATCGCCAGCCTGGCGCTGTTCCTGCTGCCCGATGGCACCGGGCGGCCGCTGCTGGTGTGGGAAGAGGCCAACCGCGCGCCGTGGGGTGTCATCATGATGTTCGGCGGCGGGCTGGCGCTGGCAGCAGGGATGAGCGCGAGCGGGCTGGCCGACTGGCTGGGCAACGCCCTCCTCCCGCTGGAGGCTTTCCCGCTGCTGCTGGTGGCGCTGGCGGTGGTGGCGATGGTGGTGCTGATCACCGAGTTTGCCAGCAATGTCGCCACCGCCACCGGGATCATCCCGGTGATCGCCGCGCTGGTGGTGGCGCTGGGCGTCGATCCGATCCTGCTCACTATGCCCGCCGCGCTTGCCGCGAGCTGGGGGTTCATGCTGCCCGCGGGCACCGGCCCCAATGCGATCGCCTGGTCGACCGGGCACATCCGCATCGACCGCATGGTCAAGGCGGGGCTGCTGCTGGACATAGCCGGCATATTCATGATCGTCGCCGTGGTGTGGGGAATGGCCGGGCTGGTCTAGAAGGCAGGCACTCCGCCGCGCGCGGCACGCCGGGACCCGGGTGACGACCGCCGCACCGCAAAACTCGGGCCGCACTGCACCCATTCCGCGTTCTGGTGCATTTTGTCGGTAGGGCCGCGGTCCATGTGTCGCACCTTGCGGGACTCGTCGCAGTTGAAACCAACAGCGGTCCACCATAAGGATTGAACCGACAGCGGCGGTCGGCGGAGAAGCGTTCCTGCGGAGGTTAGGAACGGGCGCCGCGGACCATCCGCCTTGGCTCCCGCCTTCCTGGGAGCGCTGATCAGGAAGGAGGTTCGCCGATGAGCGACCACGATATCGACCCTACCTCGCCGCGCATGGCACCCAAGCCCGAAGTCACCAAGATCGACGGGCGCGAACTCAAGCCCAGCACGCTGATGATGGGCTATGGCTATGACCCGGTGCTGTCCGAAGGCAGCCTCAAGCCGCCGATCTTCCTCACCTCGACCTTCGCCTTCCCCAGCGCCGCCGACGGCAAGCGCCATTTCGAAGGCATCACCGGCAAGCGCCCGGGCGGCGCGGACGGTCTCGTCTATTCGCGCTTCAACGCTCCCAACCAGGAGATCCTCGAAGATCGCCTCTCGGTGTGGGACGGCGCCGAAGACGCGCTCAGCTTCTCCAGCGGGATGACCGCGATCTGCGTGCTGATGCTCGCCTATGCCAGCCAGAACGACGTGATCGTCCACTCGGGCCCGCTCTACGCCGCCTCCGAAGGCTTCGTCGCCAAGGTGCTCGCCAAGTTCGGCGTCACCTACGTCGACTTCCCCGCCGGTGCCACGCGCGAGGAGATCGACGCCGTGATCGAGAAGGCGCAGGCGCAGGCCGACGAGCAGGGCGGCAAGGTCTGCATGGTCTATCTCGAAAGCCCGGGTAACCCGACCAATGCGCTGGTCGACATCGAAGCGGTCCGCGCGTCGGTCGATGCGGCGCAGCTCGATTGCCCGATCGCGATCGACAACACCTTCCTCGGTCCGCTGTGGCAGCGCCCGCTCGACCAGGGCGCGGATATCGTCGTCTATTCGCTGACCAAATATGTCGGCGGCCATTCGGACCTCGTCGCGGGCAGCATTGCCGGGCCGAAGAAATGGATGGAACCGGTGCGCATGCTGCGCAACACCATGGGCGGCATTTGCGATCCGAACACCGCATGGATGCTGATGCGCAGCCTCGAGACGGTCGAACTGCGGATGAACCGCGCGGGCGAGAACGCCGCCAAGGTCTGCGAATTCCTGGCGCAGCATCCCAAGGTCGAAGGGCTCGGCTATCTCGGCATGATCAAGGATGCGCGCCAGCAGGACATCTACGATCGTCACTGCAAGGGCGCGGGCAGCACCTTTTCGCTGCTGCTCAAAGGCGGCGAGGCCGAATGCTTCCGCTTCCTCGACGCGCTCAAGATCGCCAAGCTGGCGGTCAGCCTCGGCGGGACCGAGACGTTGGCCAGCCATCCCGCCTCGATGACGCACCTGTCGGTGGCCGAGGGACGCCGCGCGGAACTGGGCATTTCCGACAATCTGGTGCGCATCTCGATCGGTATCGAGGATCCCGACGATCTGATCGCCGACTTCACGCAAGCACTGGAGACAGTCTGACCCGGATCGGCTTTCTCGCCTGTGCCGACACGCTCCCCGGCGATGGCCCGCGCCGGGGAGACGCGTTCGAACACGATCTCGAAGTCGCCGCGCTGCGACCGGCGCTGGCGGCGCAGGGCCTCGAACTGGAAGAGATCGACTGGCGCGCGCCGATCGCTGCCTTCGACGGCATAGCGCTGGTGATGCTGGGCACGGCGTGGGACTATCAGGACTATCCCGACGAATTCATCGCCAAGCTGGCGGCGATCGAGGAGCGCGGCGTGACCGTCTGCAATCCGCCCGCCGTGGTGCGGTGGAACGCGGACAAGCGCTATCTCGACGAATTGGCGCAGCAGGGGGCCGCGATCGTCCCGACGCTGTGGCGCAGGGACCTCGGCCGCGCCGGTGTGCAGGACGCGATGGCGCATTTCGCGGCCGATCGCGTGGTGGTGAAACGGCAGGTCGGCGCAGGCGGCATCGGGCAACACAGCTTTGCGCGCGATTCGCTGCCCGACGACAGCTGGACCATGGGCTGCCCCTGCATGGTCCAGCCCTTCCTGCCCAGCGTGGTGGAGGAAGGCGAGTTCAGCTATGTCTTCATCGACGGCGCCTTCAGCCACGGCGTCTGCAAGCGTGCCGGGCCGGACGATTACCGGATCCAGTCGCTCTACGGCGGATACGAGACCCCCTATAAGCCCGACGCGGGTGACCTGGCCGCGGCGCAGGCGGTGGTGGCGGCGCTGCCGTTCGAACCGCTGCTCTACGCCCGGATCGACATGGTGCGGCTGCCATCGGGCACGCTGGCGGTGATGGAAGCCGAGTTGATCGAACCCTATCTCTACCCCGAGCAAGCGGACAATCTGGGCGAATTGGTAGCGCGCGCCGTGCGCGCAAGGTTGCCGAGCGGAAGCTAGGGCCGTCCCCTATCGTTCCGGGCGCCCTCGTCCTTCAGCGGGACGCCCTACCCGCGCCATTCGCGCCGGTCTTCGGCGGCCTTGAGCACTTCATAGGCAAGTTGCAGCTTCTGGAACTCGGCTGCGGCTTCCTTGTCGCCCGGCTTGACGTCGGGATGCACCGTCTTGGCCTTGTCGCGCCAGGCCTTCTTGATCGCCGTGAAATCGGCGCCGGCGTCCAGTTCAAGCACTTCCAGCGCGCGCATTTCGTCGGCGCTGCGCGAGCCGTCGCCGCTACCGCTCCAGCCGTAATGCTGCGCCTCTGCGTAACCGGCATTCTCGCTGCGTTCGGCCGACGCGCGGGCTTCCTTCTCGGCCTTGTCGAGCCCTTCGAAATAGTCCCACTTGCGATTGTATTCGGCCGCATGCTTCTGGCAGAACATCCACCGCTCGGGGCTGTTCGGCGCCTTGGGCGCGGGGCATTCGCCGGGCTCTTCGCAGCCGTGTCGGTCGCACAGGCGCACGGTCGTCGCCTCGCGCGAGGAACCGTAGCCACGCCAGCGGGGAAGCCCCAGTCGTTCGAACGGCGCGCCTTAGCCACGGGGCGAAAAAGTCGATTGTCGGGAAAACATCGCGGTTAATCTAGGCGCGCTGGCAAAAGGTGCAACCGCCGGGAACAGGTTTCAATACGAAATGTTGCATTGCAACGTTCGCTAAACCCTTTGGCCGTAGAGCGCCATGCATGAGACCTGAGATGAGCAAACAGCTGACCTTCTCCGCCTGCGTCGCAGTCCTGACGATGGCGTCGTTCGCGATTGCCGCCGACCATGGCGGGTTCGATGCCGGGCGCGGCGGGCAGATCAGCCCGGGCATGCCTTTCGCGAGCATCAGCGCCGCGCGCTGACCATCGTCAATGCCCCATAGGGAAAGGGCCCCCGCCTGGCGGGAGCCCTCTGGTACGGTTCAACCGATAGTCACGGTCGCAGCGCGGCGGTTCTGCGCCCACGCCGCTTCGTTCGAACCCAGCGCGACCGGGCGTTCCTTCCCGTAGCTCACTGTCCGGATCCGGTTGGCCGGAATACCGATCGAGACGAGATAGTTTTTCGCGGCATTGGCGCGGCGTTCGCCCAGCGCGAGGTTGTAGTCGCGCGTGCCGCGTTCGTCGCAATGCCCTTCGACGGTGAAGGTCACGCCAGAATACTGGTTGAAGTACTGCGCCTGGCGCTGCAGCTTCGCCTGGTCTTCGGCATCGATGTTGAAGCGGTCGGTATCGAAATAGACGACCGTGTTTTCCTGCCCGACGGCGTCGACGAAGTGCTGCTGCGAGCCAACCGTGGGGCCGGTCGGCGCGGGCGCCGGCGCGGGCGTGGCCGTCGGCGGCGGCGGCAGTTCCTCGGGCGCCTTCTTCTGGCACGCGGCAAGCGCAATGGTCGATGCGAGCATCAGGCCGGTAGCAATACGAGTATTCATAGGCTGTCCCCTTATAAACAGCGTGGTGAAGTCGTTTTCGTCGCCGAAAAGCGATCCTTGTTCCTAATCAATGCAGTCAGGGCAGGATCGGTCCCCAGGCCGGGTCCGAGGCATCGACCGGCGTCGGCAGGCGGCGCAGGTTCTCACCCGTCAGGTCGACCTGCCACAGGCCGGTCTTGCCGCTGTTGCGTTCGGTGCGGAAGAACTGGAGGATGCGGCCGTTGGGTGCCCAGGTGGGCGCTTCGTCCTGCCAGCCATTGGTCAGCGTGCGCATGTTGCGGCCGTTGGGGCTCATCACCGCGACATTGAAGTCGCCGGCAATATGCGTGAACGCGATCTGATCGCCGCGCGGGCTCCATTCGGGCGTCGCTGCGCGGCCACCGAAGAAGGACAATCGGCGCTGGCCGGTGCCATCGGCGTTCATGATGTAGATCTGCTGGCTGCCCGAACGGTCGCTCTCGAACACGATCTGGCTGCCATCGGGCGAATAGGATCCGCCGATGTCGATACCGGGTGTATCGGTCAGCCGGATGCTTTCGCCGCCGCTGGCCGATACGCGGTAGATATCGGTGTTGCCGCCCACGGCCATCGAATAGAGAATCCAGCGCCCGTCGGGGCTCCAGCGCGGCGCAAAGGTCGGATTGCTGCTCTGGCTGATCAGCGTCTGCCGGCCGGTACCGATGTCGTAGACATAGATGCGCGGATTGCCGTCGACATAGCTGAGGTAGACCAGCTGCTTGTAATCGGGTGAATAGCGCGGCGTCAGCGCGGTCGACCGCCCCGTGGTGATGAACCGGTGATTGGCCCCGTCGCTGTCCATGATCGCGAGCCGCTTGGTCCGGTTATCCTTGGGCCCGGTTTCGGCGATATAGGCGATCCGGCTATCGAAGAACGGGCTTTCGCCGGTCAGCCGCGAATAGACGATATCGGCGCATTTGTGCGCGGCGCGGCGCCAGTCCGCCGGCGGCACGACCCAGCCTTCGCGGACCAGTTCCTGCTGCAACGCCATGTCGTAGAGGTAGCAGCCGACCGTCAGCCGGTCGTCGCTGCGCGCGCGGACATAACCATGAACGAGCATCTCGGCGCCGCGGTTCGACCAGGTCGGCCAGTTGGGTGCAGTGATCTCGCCAAAGCTGGGCTGCGGCAATGCGTCGGGGCCGGTCGGCTTGAACAGGCCGTTGTTGCGCAGGTCGGCCGTGATAACCCGGGCAAGTTCCTTGCCCAGCGCGGCAGTGCCCGAGGAGTTCGCCGGCGTTGCGACATCGCGGTCGGTGGCGAAGCCGGGGATGGCGATCCCGAGATCGTCGAGATTGCCGTCGAAACTCACGGTCCCCGAAAGGCCTTCGCCTTCGTCGATCGTCTCGACCTCGCCTCCTTCGGGCACGGGCTGCCCCAAATCCTGGTTCTGGGCCGCGAGCGGCGAGGCGATCATGAGCGCGAGGACGAACAGGGCGGGTTGCTTCATCGGGACAGGTTCCAATCGAAATCGACGGTTACGGTCTTCCACGCCTCGTAATATTCGGGCGGGAGGTCGAAGGGGGCGGCGAGTTGGACCGCCCTGATAGCATTTTCGGCATGCCGCGGCGCCTGCGCGCGGTTGGCTTCGGTCTCGCCCCGCTGGCCGACGAGGCTGGGTGCCCCCGCCAGCGTTCCATCGGGATTGAGCCGGAAACGGATTTTCGAAACCAGCTTTTCGCGGTCCGCGCCATCGACGGGCCGCCAGTGCGGTCGCAATTGCCGCGCCACGGCCTGGAACAGCGAGGCCTTGGCGCTCGCGCCGATCTGCGACGCGGGCACCCGCGTTTCATTGGTGCGCGTGCTGTCGCCAGAACCTTCGAGGAAATTGTCGCCGAGGCGCGAGCCCCGCTGCGCTGACTGGCTTGCGGCTGGCTTTGCGTGCGCGGCGGATCGGGCCGCGTCGCCGGGCGGGGTTCGGGCCGCGCCTGAGGACGCGCAGCCGGTTGCGCGGCCTGCGTGCGCGCGGGCGGAACCGGCCGTTCGACCTGCGGCGGGACCGGCAGCTCCTGTGCCGGCGCGGGCGCGGGATCCATGTCGAGCGTGGGTGCTGCCGATGCCCGGCTCTCGGTAACCGGGTCGGGCGCGGTTGCCTGCATGCCGACATCTTCGGCGAGGCTGACCGTCATGCGCTGCGGCGGATCGATGGTGGGCGCGGGGAACAGCCCCTGGACGAACAGCATGGCGAACAGCGCGAGGTGCAGGATGACCGCGACCGCCAGCCCGGTCCGCTCCTCTACCCTGATTGCCGTTCTCTCCATGACGTGCGGCTATTCCGCTTCCGATGAACCGGCGTTGACCGGCGCCGGCGCCGCGCTGTTCGTAATCAGCGAAATGCGATTGAGCCCGGCCCGGTTGAGTTCGCCCATGACCGCCATCACGCGGCCGTAATCGAGCGCACGGTCGGCGCGCAGCGTGATGTCGGGTCCTTCACCGCCGGCGCGCGGAAGACTCTCCAGCGCCTGCGGCAGCCCCCCAGCGGGACTTCGACATCGTCGATATAGACATAGCCCGCCTGATCGATGCTGATCGTGACCTGCTGCTGTTCGTTCGGCAGCTGCGCCGCGCGGCTGTCGGGCAGGTCGATCGGCACCCCTGCGGTCATCAGCGGCGCGGTGACCATGAAAATGATCAGCAGCACCAGCATGACATCGACGAAGGGGGTAACGTTGATCTCGCTCATCGGCCGGCGGCGAGAACCGCGGCCGCGCCGCCCGCCGCCACGCGCAGAGGCAAGACCCATCGCCATCAGCGGGTTTCCAGCTGGCGGCTGAAGGTCGCGTTCAGCTTGTCGGCGAAACGCTGCAGCCGCGCTTCGTAGCGATCCACGCGGTGGCCGAAGCGGTTGTAGGCGATGACCGCGGGGATCGCCGCGAACAGGCCGATCGCAGTGGCGAAGAGCGCTTCGGAGATACCCGGTGCGACAACGGCGAGCGAGGAGCTTTCCTGCGCGCCGATCTGGAAGAAGCTGTTCATGATGCCCCAAACGGTACCGAACAGGCCGACGAAGGGCGCCACCGAACCGACCGTAGCAAGGAAGTTGAGGCGTTCGGCGATATCGTCCGCCTCGAGCGCGATCTGGCTGTCCATCGCCACCGCGATCCGCCCGCGCAGGGCTTCGGGATCGCGCACCGCGGTCTTGGTCGAACGGCGATATTCGGACACCGCCGCCTGCGCGACGCGCGCTGCGGGGATGTCCTTGCTGCCGCGCTCGGACGTGAAGCGGTCGAAGCTCTCCGCCTGCCAGAACTCGCTTTCATACTCGATCGTGCGGCTACGCAGCTTGCGCATGCGCAGGCTGAAGCTGACGATGATCATCCACACCCAGATGCTGGCCAGCAGCAGACCGGCCATGACCAGCTGCACGACGATGTCAGCATCGAGGAACAGGCGGATCGGGTCTAGCCGGGTCGGTGCCGCGGCGGCGAGAAAAGTAAGCGAGCTCATGAGTCCCCTTGCTCGACAAAATGCGCGAAAGCCGCGCGCCATTCTTCGGGCTGGCGCTTGGGCCGGCCCTCGGGTGAAACGAAGCCGACGCGCAAATGTGCTTCGGCCAGAAGTTCGCGCTTTTCATCCGCCAACCTGAACGCAAGCTGGTGCATCCGGCACGATGCCGCTTTGAGTTCGGTGCAGCGCGTTTCGATCAGCACATCGTCGTCGAGCCTGGCGGGCCGCAGGTATTTCAGATTGACCTCGGAGACCGCATAGGCGCCGCCCGCGGTTTCGATCGCTGCCCGCTGGTCGATCTTCAGCTGGCGCAGCAAATCGCTGCGCGCGCGTTCGAACCAGCGCAGGTAGTTGGCGTGATACGTGATCCCCGACAGGTCCGTGTCTTCGTAATAGACACGCACCGCATAGAAGTGCCGGCCGGCGTCGAGCGTTCCATCGGGGAAGGAGGGCAAGGTCATGGTCAAGCGCGCCCTTTAGACGAGGCGCCGATGGCCGGGCAATCCAGAACGACGAGCCGACCTTTTCGAGCGACCAGCGGGACGCCTGTCACTCGCCGCGCAGATCGGACAGCTTGCGTTCCCATTGCAATGCATGCGCGATGATCTGCTCCAGGTCGGCATGGCGCGGCTGCCATGGCAGCGTTTCCCTTATCCGCGAGGGATCGGACACCAGCTCCGCCGGGTCGCCCGCGCGGCGCGGTTCGAGCCGGCGCGTGATGGTCTGGTTGGTCACCCGGTCGACCGCGTCGAGCACCTCGGTGACCGAAAAGCCGCGGCCATAGCCGCAGTTCATCGTCAGTGACCGGCCCGGCTGTTCGATCAGCGCCTCGAGCGCGAGCAGGTGCGCCTGTGCCAGATCGCTGACGTGGATGTAGTCGCGCACGCCGGTGCCGTCGGGCGTATCGTAATCGGTGCCGAAAACGGCCACGCCGTCACGTTTGCCCGTGGCTGCCTCGCAGGCGACCTTGATCAGATGCGTAGCACCCGCGGTCGACTGGCCCGTGCGCGCCTGCGGATCGGCGCCCGCGACATTGAAATAGCGCAGGGCGCAGAAATTGAAGCCGTGCGCCGCGCTGGCGTCGGCCAGCATCTGTTCGGTCATCAGCTTGGACCAGCCATACGGATTGATCGGCTGCTTGGGGCTGTCCTCGGTCACCGGCGAATGTTCGGGCGTGCCGTAAGTCGCCGCGGTCGAGCTGAAGATGAAATGCGCGACACCGCCTTCCACCGCCGCCTCGATCAGCGCGCGGCTCTTGACCGTGTTGTTGTCGTAATAGCCCAGCGGGTCCTCGACCGATTCCGGGACGACGATCGATCCGGCAAAATGCATGATCGCTTCGGTGCCCTGCTCGGCGAAGATCTGTTCGAGCAGGATGGAATCGGAAATATCGCCTTCGTACAGCGGAACATCCTCGGGTACGGCGAAGGCAAAGCCGGTCGACAGGTTGTCGATCACGGCCACCGGCCACCCGGCATCGCGTAGCGCGAGCACTGCATGACTGCCGATATAGCCTGCCCCACCGGTGACCAGCACGGGGACCTTCGTCGTCTCGTTCATGGAGCGAAGGACTAGCACACCCGCCGGTTACGGCAACGCCGCAGATTTTCGCGCGCGAAGGGCAAGTTCTGCGGAAATTCGGCAGCGATGGTGCAAATCCGCCGTGCCATGCGTTGCAGCTCCAGTCAGACATACTCGAAAGTCGCAGAGGATCGCACACGATGAAAGCCACCCCCTAGCCCTGGCCATGGCGTCCGCCCTGTCGCTTGCGGCCTGCACCACCCCGTCCGGCCCCGTCGAAGTGACCCGCTTCGTCGCACCCGACCGCGTGACCGAACTGGGCAGCGGACCGATCTTCGTCGAAAGCGCCCCGGGCGGCGAAAGCGACAGCCTGGCGCTCGCCCCCTACAAGGCTGCGGTTGCCGAGGAACTGCGCCGGCTCGGCTATAGCGAAAGCGACCGCGCGGGCGCCGGCCAGATCGCGCGGGTGTCGCTGGTGCGGTACCTGGTCGGCAGCGGCGGTAAGCGCAGCCCGGTAAGCGTCGGCGTCGGCGGTTCGACGGGCAGCTACGGTTCGGGTGTGGGGCTGGGCATCGGCATCAATCTGGGCGGCGGCGCGAAAGACCGGCTCGGCACCGAACTGTCGGTTGCGATCACCGATGCGGCGAGCGGCACCAGCCTGTGGGAGGGCCGCGCCGATTTCCAGCCACCCGAGGATTCCCCCCTTGCACGCGGAACGGCGAACGCCCAGACGGTCGCCTCTGCCTTGTTCAGGGAATTCCCCGGCAACAATGGCGAAACGATAGAAGTAGAGGTTACCGAGTGAGCGATATCCGGATCGATTCCGCCTTCGACAGTGGCAATATCGAAGTGCTGTCGGTGAGCGGCGCCAGCGCCATGCTGGCGATCCCGAAGGACACGAACAGCGAATTCAAGCAGTGGTTCCACTTTCGCGTCGCGGGCGCTGCGGGCCGCGAGCTCGAGCTGCGGATCACCGGACTGGAAGACAGCGCCTACCCCGGCGGCTGGCCCGATTACGACGCCTGCGTTTCGGAAGACCGCGATTACTGGGGCCGTGCATCGTCGTCCTATGACAAGGACATCGGCGGCGGCACGCTGACCATTCGCTACACCCCCGCCAGCGATATCGCCTGGTTTGCCTATTTCGCGCCCTATTCGATGGAACGCCATCACGATCTGGTGTCCGAGGCGGCCGCCGCCGAAGGCGTCGATCACGTGCATCTCGGCACCACGCTCGATGGCCAGCCGATCGACTGCCTCGAAATGGGCGAGGGCGACACCAAGGTGTGGTTCTACGCGCGCCAGCACCCGGGCGAAACGCAGGCCGAATGGTGGATGGAAGGCGCGCTCGAAGTGCTGACCGATCCCGCCGACAGCGTCGGCCGCGAACTGCGCAAGCGGTGCCGCCTGCACCTCGTCCCCAACTGCAACCCCGATGGATCGAAGCGGGGCAATCTGCGTGTCAATGCAGCGGGCACCAACCTCAACCGCGAATGGGACAACCCGACCCTCGAAAAGTCGCCCGAAGTGCTCGCCATCCGCAACCGGATGGACGAAACCGGCGTCGATTTCGCGATGGACGTCCATGGCGACGAAGCGATCCCGGTCGCCTTTCTCGCCGGCTACGAGGGCATCCCCAGCTGGACCGATGCGCAGGGCGACCGCTATTATCGCTACGAGGCGATCCTCGACCGGCGCACGCCCGACTTCCAGACCGAGCTGGGTTATACCAAGGCCCCGCGCGGAAAGGCCAATCTGGCGATGAGCACCAACCAGGTCGCCGAACGCTTCGGCGCCACCGCGATGACGCTCGAGATGCCCTACAAGGACAACAAGGCCAACCCCGAACCCGAACAGGGCTGGAGCCCCGAACGGTGCAAGATGCTGGCGCGCGATTGCCTCGCGGCACTGCTCGAATATCTCGACACGCCCGACGCCTGACCAGAATGCTGGACGGCGGGCGCTAGCGAACCTCGCGGCTCGCAATGCGCGGCGCCTGCCGTCATTCCTGCGCGTCGCAACATGCTTCCGGTCTTGAAAATCTCTCTCGGCGCAGGGGCTTAGGCGGCAGCGCCGAGTTAAGCCGAGCGTGTCAGGCCACGGCAGGCTCGAGCATCCGCAGCGTCCGCGCGCCGGCATCCAGTTCGACCGGGACATTGACCGGCAGGCACAGCTGGTTGCGCACGTGACCGCTGTTGAAGCCGGTCACCACCGGGATGCCCAGCGGGGCGAGATGAGCGCCAAGCACGTCGTCCAGCGTGAACGTCCGCGCATCGGCATCGCCCGCGCTGCAGCGGGTGCATTGGCCGAACACGACACCCGCCAGCCGGTCCAGCACGCCTGCCAGCTGCAATTGCTGAAGCATGCGGTCGATCCGGTAGGGTTCTTCGTTGATGTCTTCGAGAAACAGGATCGCCCCGTCGAAGTCAGGCAGCCAGCCGGTACCCATCATGGTCGACAGGATGGTGAGATTGCCGCCGAGCAGCCGGCCCCGGGCGACCCCGGGGACGAGCGAGCGGGCGGGCCGGCCCGCGGCATCCTCGGCCGCCGCGCCGCCGAGCACGGGCGCCGTGCCCGCAAAGGCGATCCGCCACAGGCTCTCCCAGCTTGCGCGGTCCCACCGGCTCGCCGCATTGGGGCCATGGAGCGTCGCAAACCCGGCGCGCGCGGCAATCGCCATGTGCAGCGCCGTCGTGTCGCTATACCCGATCAGCAGTTTCGGATTGGCGCGAATGGTCGCCCAGTCCAGCAGCGGCAGGATCCGCGCCCCGCCCCAGCCGCCACGCACCGCGAAGATCGCGCGCACCTCCGCGTCGGCGAACATCGTATCGAGATCCGCGGCACGGTCGGCGTCGGTCCCGGCCAGATAGCCATGCTGGTCGCCCACATGGCTGGCGAGTTTGGGAACCAGCCCCATGCCGGAGATCCAGTGAACGGCCCGGTCGAGTTCTGCGGGCAATGTGACCGCGCTAGCCGGGGCGACCAGGCCGACCGTATCTCCCGGCCGCAGCCGGGGCGGCATGGCGCTGGCTCGCGCCGCCAGTCCCGATGGCATCAGTGCCGTTCCCGCGAGTCCGCCGAGCAGGCCGAGCGCGCCGCGCCGTCCGATCATGTCAGGCTGGCGGGGCCGAAAGCATGCGGCAGCAGGGCAGACAGTTTCACCCGCACCACCTCGTCGGCGCCCACGCACAGAATGTCGGGGTCGGTCCCGCCCAGCTGCGCCAGTTCGTTGAGCACTTGCCGGCAGCGCCCGCAGGGCGTGATCGGGTCTGCCGCAGGGCCGGTCACCGCGACTGCCTGAAGCCCGCCGCGCAGCCCGTCGGCCATCGCTTTCGATACCGCGATGGTTTCGGCGCACAGCGCCAGGCCATAGCTGGCATTCTCGACATTGGTCCCGGTGACCACGCTGCCATCGGCAAACCGCAGCGCGGCGCCCACCGCGAAACCGGAATAGGGGGAATAGGAATGGCGCGCGGCTGCGCGTGCGGCTGCGATCAGGTCGTCGTCGGTCATCTCGTCATCCTCATGGCCGCACGATCACCCAGCGCAGCGGCTGCTGCGCGGCCTCGGTCTTGTACCAGCGGTTGGCCGTCCACATCAGCCACGGTCGCATCGCATAGTCGGGTTCGAACCAGCTGCGGGTGAGCCACAATTGCCGGTCGAACCTCCGCGAGGGCGCATAGGCCTGCTCGAATTCCTCGTCCGGGCCGAGGATCGCCGGCTTCCCGCTGTGCGCTTCGATCTGGTTGACCAGCGTCGTCAGCTCGCTCTGCACCGCCGCGTCCGAAACGCGCGCCGGACAGTCCTCCGCGGTCGTCTCCAACAGGATCGCGGGAGGCAGCAGATCGCCGTCGCGCGGCACCATGGTGACGAAATTGGCCGATTGCCCGTCGGCCACGGTACAGGGGTCGAAACGATGCGCCGCGCCGACCGCCAGGCCGGCATTACGCGCGCGGGCGAAGTTCTGTGCGAAGGCGATATCGCCCCGCCCCGCCCCATCGCTCGCCTCGAGATAGACGAACCGCGCGCCCAGACCCGCCAGAGTGTCGAAATCCACCGCCCCGTCGCCTGCGCTGACCAGCGCACCCTGGTCGGGCCAGGCGCTCTCGTCGGGACGCCAGCTGCGCGCTTCGTACCACGCATAGCCGGCTGCGATTGCCGCGACCAGCAGCGCGACCAGCCACGCCTTGCCAGCACCGGAAAACCCGCGGGACCTGCGCGGCGAACGGCGCCGGCGCGGGGATTTGCCCACCGCCATCCCTCAGCCCTTGATATGCAGGACGCAGATTAGCGTGAACAACCGCCGCGCGGTGGCGAAATCGGTCTCGATCTTGCCCTCCAGCCGTTCGATCAGCAGTTCTGCGGCGCTGTTGTGGACCCCGCGGCGGGCCATATCGATGGTTTCGATTTCCGCCGGGGTCGCCTTGCGGATCGCCTGGTAATAGCTGTCGCAGATCGCGAAATATTCGCGGATCGGCCGGCGGAAACGGGCGAGGCCAAGCAGCAGCTCCTCCACCAGGCGCTCCTCCTCATCGGCGATTTCCATCAGCAGGCGGCCGTCGCGCACGGCCAGCTTGAGGCGATAGGGCCCGCTGGCCCCGCGCTCGACCGCGCGCAGCGGCTTGAAGCTGTTTTCCTCGATCAGGTCGAAGATCGCAATCCGGCGTTCCTGCTCGATATCGGCATTGCGCCAGATGATCGTTTCCTCATCGAGCTCGATATGCGCGATGCGATGAGTGTCCGGAGAGGGTGCGGAATCGGTCATGCTTGCACCCGCTTTCGCAGAGATAGGCGGGGTGCGGCAAGGGGTTGGCGCAGTGTCCCCACTATCCACAGCCGCCGTGACCCCTTTGCAACTTGCCAGCAGGGTGCGCGGCCATGCATCAGGGGGCGATGGCCGAAACCGATCTTCTTTTCCCCGCCGACGATTCGACTGACACGAAACCGGCGAAGGGCCCCGTCCTGCCCGCCAACCTCGAAGCCGAAGCCGCGTTCCTCGGGGCGGTGCTGATCGACAACAAGGTGATCGAGGAACTGACCACGCCGCTCATGGCGGAGCATTTCCACGAACCTGTCCACCAGCGCATCTACGAACGCGTGCTACGGCTGCTCGATCGCAATTCGGTGGCCACTCCGGTTACGCTCAAGCCCTATTTCGAAAGCGACGAAGCGCTCAAGCAGCTCGGCGGGGTGACCTATCTCGCGCAGCTGACCGCCGACGGGCAGGGCCTGCTGCATCCGCGCGAACTGGCCGAGCAGATCTACGACCTCGCGCTGCTACGGCAATTGGTCAGCGTGGGGCGCAATCTGGTCGAAGGCGCGCTCGATACCTCGGACGAAGTCGAGCCGCTGCGCAAGATCGAGCAGGCCGAAGCCGATCTCTACCGGGTGGCGGAAGGCGCCACCACCGGCAGCGAAGCGCAGTCGTTCCGCAAGGCGGCCTTCGGCGCGCTCGAAGTCGTGCAGGCGGCGATGAATTCGGGCGGACGGTTTTCGGGCAAGACCACTGGGCTCGACACGATCAACGACAAGACCTCGGGCCTGCACAATTCGGACCTTGTGATCCTTGCCGGGCGTCCCGCGATGGGCAAGACCTCGCTCGCCACCAACATCGCCTTTAACGCCGCACGCCGGCTGATGGACGACCAGAAGGCGGGTATCGAGGTGGGCAAGTCGCCCGGCGCGGGCGTCGCCTTCTTCAGCCTCGAAATGAGCGCCGACCAGCTGGCGACGCGTATCCTTGCCGAACAGGCCGAGATCTCGAGCGAGAAGCTGCGTTCGGGCAAGCTCAGCCGCGAAGAGTTCCAGCGTCTCAGCTTTGCCAGCCAGGAACTGACCGACCTTCCGCTGTATATCGACGACACCCCCGCGCTGACCATCGGCGCGCTGCGCACGCGCGCCCGGCGGCTCAAACGGCGGCACGACATCGGGCTGGTCATCGTCGACTATCTGCAATTGCTGCAGGGTTCGGGCCGCGCCAGCGACAACCGCGTGAACGAAATCTCGGAAATCAGCCGGGGCCTGAAGACGCTGGCGAAGGAACTGCACGTCCCCGTCATCGCGCTGTCGCAGCTCAGCCGTCAGGTCGAGCAGCGCGACGACAAGCGTCCGCAGCTGTCCGATCTGCGCGAGTCGGGATCGATCGAGCAGGATGCCGACATGGTGTGGTTCATCTTCCGTGCCGAATATTATCACAACGCGCTCAAGCCCGACACGCCCGACGAAACATCGTCGGAAGAAGTGCGGATGAAATATGCCGAATGGGAAGCCCGGCACCTGGAACTGGTCAACAAGGCGACGCTGATCGTGGCCAAACAGCGGCATGGCTCGACCGGGAATGTCCCGCTGCTGTTCCACAGCGAGTTCACCAAGTTCTCCAGCCCCGAGATCCGTCACTACGAGGATTACGAGTAGATCAGATCCCGAGGTTGAGCCGCCGGGTCACGGTATAGTCCAGGACCGACACGAGCACCCAGCCCGCGCCCCAGCGAATGCGGTTGAACAGCGTGCTGCGCTGGGCGTGCAGCGCGGGCGTGATCTCCTCGGAAGCGGCGATCTGGTGCGCTATGAATTCGCGCATCCGTTCGGCCAGCGCGGCGTCTTCGATCCGCAGCATGATTTCCAGATTGAGGTAGAGGCTGCGCATGTCGAAATTGGCGCTGCCAAGGTAAACCGCATCGTCCAGTACCAGCAGCTTGGTGTGCAGCTTGCAGGGGGAAAATTCCCAGATCCGCGCCTTGCGCTTGAGCAGGTAGCGATACAGCGAACGGGTTGCGCCCAGCGTCGCGCCATTGTCGCTCTTGGCCGCCATCAGCAGCCGCGCCCGCCCCGTCTTCGCGACCCGCGCGATCCGCCGCAGCAGCGTGTAGGGCGGCGAGAAATAGGCCATGAAGATGTCCAGCTTCCGCGCCTGAGAAAGGTCGCGGGTGACGCTGCGGGCCCAGCTCGACAGCCCGCGCGTGGGCCCACCGACCAGCCAGCGGACGGCCCCCTCCCCGTCACGCCATTCCCATTGCGAAACCGCCCGGCGAATGGCGCGGAAATGCGGCGCGTCGTCATCGGTCCAGTCGACCAGCCGCGCAAACCAGTCGTTGAGGCCGGCAACCGCGTCCCCTTCGAGCGCGATGGCAAGATCGTTCCACCCGTTCTGTTCGGGCGGGGCGAAATAGTCGTCCTCGATATTGAAACCGCCGAACAGCGCGCGCTCGCCATCGGCGATCACCATCTTCTGATGGTTGCGGATGAGATAGCGCAGCCCGATCCGCGGGCTGAAGCAGAAATAGCGTCCCCCGGCATCGACCAGCGGCTGGAGGAAGCGGTCCGATGCCGACGCGCCGAAGCTGTCGAGGATGAGCGTGACCGCCACCCCGCGCCGCGCCGCCGCACACAGCGCATCGCGCAGCTCGGACGAAACCTCGTCTTCGGCGAAGATGTAGAAGCAGATATCGAGCGTGGTGGTGGCCGAGCCGACGAGATCCATCAGCGCGCGGCGGCGGTCGTCGCCGCCGGGATAGAACACCAGCGAATGTCCCTGCGCCTCGAGCGCAAACGGCTCCGGATCGCGATAGACCGCCGTGGTTTCGGGAACGCTTGCCTCAGCCATTGGGGATGCGCCTTAGCGCGCCCGGCGGTCGGCGCAAATCCTTGACTGCCGGCAGGCAAAAGCCTAAGAGCCGCGCTTTCCCGGAATCACTTGATTTGCATCGGAGTGCCCCATGGCGCGCGTTACTGTCGAAGACTGCGTAGACAAGGTCCCCAACCGTTTCGACCTCGTCCTGCTGGCTGCCCAGCGGGCCCGCGAGATTTCCGGCGGTGCGGAACTGACTGTCGATCGCGATCGCGACAAGAACCCGGTCGTCGCGCTGCGCGAAATCGCCGAGCAGACGGTCAAGCCGAAGGAACTGCACGAAGCTGCGGTTACCAATCTGCAGAAGATCCTGCCCGACGACGATGACGAGATGGACGAAGTCGGTTCGCTCAGCCAGTCGGCCGAAGCGCTGCGGATCACCGCGTCGGCGCCGACGCGTTCGACCTCGATCGGGGCCGATTACGAGGGCTGACACGCTGGCAGTATTGGCGAATTGTGGAAAGGCCGCCCCGGGGGCGGCCTTTTTGCGTTGCGGCATGGCTTGTGCCGCCTGTAGCCTGCGCCGCGACAGGAGGCGTGATGAGCGACGTGGTTGAAGGCGTGGGAACCGGGGTCGAAGGGGGTCTGTTCGCCAGGGCGGTATCGCCCCGCACGGGTGGCGAAGCGCCGACCGCCAAGGGCCATTTCGCCGAAGGGGCGTGCCTCAATTGCGGCACGCAGTTGGTGGGCAGCCATTGCCATCAATGCGGCCAGCAGGCCCATCTCCACCGGACGCTGAGCGCCTTCGCCCACGATATCGCGCATGGGGCGATCCATTTCGACGGCAAGACCTGGCGGACGCTGCCGATGCTGGTGTTCAAGCCGGGCGAGCTGACGCGCCGCTATATCGATGGCGAGCGAACCCGATTCGTCAGCCCGATGGCGCTGTTCCTGTTCACCATTTTCCTGATGTTCGCCGTATTCCAGATCGCGGGGATCAGCGCCCCTACCGATCTCACCGGCGACAAGAGCCTGCAGCTGAGCGAGCTCACCGAAGAACAGGCCGAGCGGCTCGAATCCCGGCGCGACACGCTGGCCGAGCGGGCGGCGGACCCGGACGCCACCGAAGCGCAGCGCAATCGCGCCGAAGAGGCGCTGGCCGAAGTCGAAGCGCAGCTCGAAGCGCTGGAGCAGGCCCGCACCGAACTGCCTTTCCTGGCTGACGGGACCGAACGAACCGGCGCCGAGGCGGGTTCGGAGGAAGTTGCGAACGAGACCCCCGGCAGCGAGAGGGACGCGGAAATCGCCGTGGATGCAAGCGACATCCGCAATTGGGAAGGCGATCTGGAGAACACCGACTGGTTCCGGGCGGGGGTCGAAAAGTGGCGCAAGAACCCGGGCCTGATGCTCTACAAGTTGCAGACCAATTTCTACAAGTTCAGCTGGTTGCTGATCCCGCTGTCGATCCCGTTCGTATGGCTCATCTTCGCCTGGAAGCGCGGTTTCCGCGCGTATGACCATGCCATTTTCGTCACCTATTCGCTCAGCTTCATGACGATGCTGATCCTAGCGATCGCGCTTGCCGGCATGGCTGGTCTGTCGCCCGGCTATGTCGCGCTGGCATCGCTGCTGATCCCGCCGATCCATATCTACAAGCACTTGCGCGGCACTTACGCGCTGTCGCGCTTCTCGGCCCTGTGGCGGCTGGGGGTGATGAGCTTCCTGATCGTCGTCATCCTCGGATTGTTCGCCATGTTGCTGATGCTGCTCGGCCTGTCCTGAGAAACGAAAAGGGCCGCCCGGTCATACCGGACGGCCCCTTGTGTGCGGATGGGTTTCGCCTGCGTCAGGCGCCTTGCGGTGCTGGGCCTCCGCCGAGCTTGCGCCCTGCCTTGGGGACAGCGACACCCGACGCCGGCTTGACCGCGACCGGGCCCTTGGGCTCGTCCGGCCGGTCGATCTTGCCGTCCTTCATCAACTGGTTGATCTCTTCACCGGTCAGCGTTTCGTATTCGAGCATCGCCTGTGCCAGCAGGTGGAGCTTGTCCTCCTGCTCGCTGAGGATGTCCTGCGCGCGCTTGAGCCCGCCTTCGACCAGTTCCTTGATTTCGGCGTCGATCAGCTTGTTGGTTTCCGCGCCGCCCATGGTGCGCGCGGTTTGGCCCATGCCGAGATAGCCTTCCTGGCTTTCCTCGTACTGCAGCGGGCCCAGCTTGTCGCTCATGCCCCATTTGGTGACCATGTTGCGCGCGAGATCGGTGGCATACTGGATATCGCCCGACGCCCCGCTCGAAACCTTGTCGTGCCCGAAGATGATTTCCTCCGCCACGCGGCCGCCCATCGCAACCGCGAGGTTCGCATGCATCTTGTCGCGGTGGTAGGAATAGCTGTCGCGTTCGGGCAGGCGCATCACCATGCCCAGCGCGCGACCGCGCGGAATGATGGTCGCCTTGTGGATCGGGTCCGACGCCGGCTCATTGAGGCTGACCAGCGCGTGGCCCGCTTCGTGATAGGCAGTCATCTTCTTCTCGTCCTCGGTCATGACCATGCTGCGCCGTTCGGCACCCATCATGACCTTGTCCTTGGCGTCTTCGAATTCCTGCATCGCGACCAGGCGCTTGTTGCGGCGCGCCGCCAGCAGGGCGGCCTCGTTGCACAGGTTCGCCAGATCCGCGCCCGAGAAGCCCGGCGTGCCGCGCGCGATGGTGCGCGGGTTGACGTCGGGCGCCAGCGGCAGCTTCTTCATGTGCACTGCGAGGATTTTCTCGCGCCCGTCGATATCGGGCACGGGGACCACGACCTGACGGTCGAACCGGCCCGGACGCAGCAGCGCGGGGTCGAGAACGTCGGGGCGGTTGGTCGCCGCGATGATAATGATGCCTTCATTGGCTTCGAAGCCGTCCATCTCGACCAGCAGCTGGTTGAGCGTCTGCTCGCGCTCGTCGTTCGAATTGCCCAGCCCGTGGCCACGGCTGCGCCCGACGGCATCGATTTCGTCGATGAACAGGATGCACGGCGCGTTCTTCTTCGCCTGTTCGAACATGTCGCGCACGCGGCTGGCGCCGACACCGACGAACATCTCGACGAAGTCCGAACCCGAGATGGTGAAGAAGGGTACGCCCGCTTCGCCGGCGATTGCCCGCGCGAGCAGGGTCTTACCCGTACCAGGCGAACCGACCAGCAGCGCGCCCTTGGGGATCTGGCCGCCAAGCTTGGAGAAGCGCTGCGGGTCCTTGAGGAATTCGACGATTTCCTCGAGCTCTTCGCGCGCTTCGTCGATCCCGGCGACATCGTCGAACGTCACCTTGCCCTGCCGCTCGGTCAGCAGCTTGGCCTTCGACTTGCCGAAGCCCATCGCGCCGCCCGCACCGCCGCCTTTCTGGACCTGCCGCAGGGCGAAGAAGGCGATGCCGAGGATCAGCACGAACGGCAGCATCTGGATCAGCGCATAGAGGAGGATGTTGCCATTGTCGGCTTCCACGCCCGAATAGCGCACGCCATTGTCTTCAAGCAGCTGCGGCAAAGTGGTGTCGTTGGCGACAGGGATGGTCGAGAACTGCTCGCCATTCTTCATCTCGCCGACGATCGACGATTCGGAAATCTCGACGCTGGCGACCGAGCCTTCGGCAACCTTGTCGCGGAAATCGGAATAGAGGATCTGTGCGCCGGGAGCGCTCGATCCGCCCCCGAACAGCGACACAACCATCAGCAGTGCAAGGAAAATCCCGCCCCAGATCATCAGGCTCTTCACCCAGGGGTTGGGGCCGTTGCCCTCGGGCTCGGGCGGAGAATTCTGGTCGCTCATGCGCGGGTTCCTTTCATCCCGGCCAATGTAGGATGCCGCGGGTGAATGGCAAGTTGACCCGATGCGCGGAATTTCCGCTATCAGGCAGCAATTCGCTCGATCAGCCAATAGGCCCCGACGATGCCGACCGGATAGGCGGCGGCGCGCAGGACCAGCGGTTCGTCCGCCGGCCGGATACGGCGCAGCAGCGCGAGGGCGGCGAGCACCGCCGTGACGACCAGCAATTGCCCGGCTTCCACGCCGATGTTGAAGCTGACCAGCGCGGCGGGCACCTCGCCTTCGGGCAGCCCGATTTCGCGCAGGGCGCCAGCGAATCCGAAACCGTGCAGCAGGCCGAAGGCGAATGCCACGAGCCAGGGCAGGCGCTGGGTCAGCGTGCCGCGCGCCCCCCGGGCGATTTCGACCGCGAGGAACACGATCGACAGGGCAATCAACGCCTCCACGACATCCTGCCGAATCCCGGCAAAGCCCAAAGTGACCGCCGCCAGCGTCAGCGAATGCGCGAGCGTGAAGGCCGTGGCGGCCTTGACCACCGGCCACGGCCGCCTGACCAGCAGGACCAGCGCGATGACGAACAGCAGGTGGTCCCATCCGGCCAGGATGTGATCCACCCCGATCGCGAAATAGCTGCGCCACACCTGCACCGCGCCCGGCCTGGCCGTGATCGTCGCATAGGGCTCTTCCGGCGTGAGGCGGTGGACCTGTACCGGCCGTTCGCGCGGGGCGACGCGCAGAATCGCCTCGCCCTGCCCGGGAAAGGCCGGCCAGCCGAGCCGCTGCCCCGCAACGCTGCCGGTGCAGACCACCGGTGCACGGCCGACCACGGCAAGCGGAGCCATGTCGCGCTCTACCGGCCCCGCCAGCGCACAAGCGGCGGGCAGCTGCGGCACGGCGCCGCGTTCGTCGGCCGCGCTTGCGATCGGCTGCCGCCAGCCGAGCCGCCAGTTCGTCTCGTTGAGCTGCTCGAACTGGATCGCGACGGGACGCATTTCGTCGGCCAGCGCGGGGCTGGCCGCCAGCAGCAGGGCCAGCGCCGCAATCAGCCGGATCATTCGATTGCGACCGTATAGGCCCCGCGCAGCAACGCGTAGGCCCGCTGGCGCCGCTCGGCGATGGTGGCCGCTCGCCAGTCGGCCTCGATCCGGTCGCGGACCGCGCTCAATTGCGGTGTCTTGCCCGCGTTACGGGTTTCCAAGCTGACGAGGTGCCAGCCATAGCCCGACGCAACCGGTCCCTGCCATTTGCTCGAGGGTTCAAGCTCGGCCAGCCGCGCGGTGAACGCCTCGCCATAGGTGCCGCGTATCTGCGCGAGCGGCACGGCGACCGCCTCGGCGGGCAGGCTGATCGGCTCGCCCACCGGATCGCGCGATGCCAGAGCGCGGGCGGCAGCGGATTCGCTGGAGTAATAGACCTGCCTGAAGGTCAACCTGTCGCCCTCGCGGTATTTATCCGGATGCGAGGCGAGCCAGCGCTCGAGGTCCGCTTCGCTCGGTCGGGCCAAGGCGGCCTCCGCGCCAGCGAGTTCGTCCATCTTGGTGGCCAGGCGCCGCCGGACGACCGCGTCGCCTTCGTCGAGCCCCAGACGCAGCGCTTCGCGGTAGAGGACCTCTTCGCGCACCCAGCGCTCGATCGCACTGTCCATTTCGGCATCGGTGGGTGCGCGGCCCATCATTCTCTCGAAACCGAAAGCGATACCGGCCTGCCGCTCGCGCGAGAGTTCGATCGCCCGGCTGGCCGGATCGACCGGTTCGCCCGCCAGTGCCAGCCCTGCCCAGATCACCGCACCGGCGATCAGGAAATGCGCCAGCGGGTCGCGCAGCCAATGCCGGATCATTCACGCCCCGCCGGAGACGCCGCAGCGCCGGACGATCGGCCCGGCTTCAGCCAGACCGGAGAGGAATAGGCGCGTTCCTGGATTACATTCGCTTCGACAACCTTTGCCGGCAGGTCGATTCCGAAGCGTTTTGCATCGAACAGGACCCAGCTCGGCGTGGGGATTTCGATCGCGCGGACATAATAGAAGGCGCGCTGGCCCGGACGGTAATCGGGATCGCGCCAGGTCGCTCGCAATTCGGGTGCGCCGATCGTATTGGTGTAGCTCGCCTCGCGCCGTACTACCGTGTCGCCCACTGCGGGTATCGCGCCGCCCACGCGGCGGCGTGTCCCAGCCATGTCCGACCATGCGAGATCATAGATACGTTCGCGTGCGACGCCATTCGCATCGACCCAGCCCTTGACTATCTGGATCCGGTCGAGATTGGCGCCTTCGGGATCCTTGAGTGCGGAAACCAGGAACACGGGCGCGCGGCCGCGATCGACCAGATCACCGCCCATCGGGACCCCGCGGGCATAACCGGCGCGTACCCAGTCGCCGTCCCAATCGCTGGCTGCAAAATCATGCCCGGCAAACAGCCGCAGCACCATGCGCGGACCGGTGGTGGCGTAGACTTCGCGCCGCATGAAGGCATCGAAGATCTCGGCGCGCGTATTGCCCCTTGCCCAAGCAGCCGCATAGCCCCCGGCGAGATAGTGCCAGCCGAAGCGCCCCTGGCGCGTGCCGAGGTTCTGCGACGCGAGCGCGCGTCCGGCACGCGGTTCGACATTGGTCTGCTTGCCGAAGAAATTGTCCTCGTCCCCCGTCGCCAACGCGGTGTGGCTGTCGGTGGAGCCGATCAGGCCGAAAGCATAGGGATTGACGCCCATCTGCTGTTCGAGCGTCAGGCCGCGCAGCAAGGCGCTGCGAACATAGCTACCGGCATACATGTCGGGCGTTGCTTCGCGCGTCAGCGGCAGATTGCCCAGCTCCCACCCGGCCACGCCGAATTCAGCGAATTCGTCATTCGGCGAGAGGAAGGGGTGGGTCTCGCTGTCGCCCTTGACCTGGGTGGCTTCGACCACCGGCTCGAAGCGCGCTCGCTGGCGGGCGTAATCCGCGCTCATCGCGCCGCCATCGGGCCCGACCAGATCGAACATCATCCCATTCGACAGGTTCGAATTGTGCGGGATCGCCAGCACGCGTCCGCCGGTGTTGGCCTCGTAGGCGGCCATGTAATCCCACAGCTGCTCGGGCTGCGTATCGATACCGGGAAACGGCACCACCTGACCGGTCTTGACGCTGCCGTCCCGGAACATGACGACCCGGTGCAAATTGTTGCCATCGGGCATCAAGCTCCATTCGAAACCCGCAAAGGCTGTGAATTCACCCGGGCGGTTGTACCGGTCCAGCAGGGCGAGATGGCTGTCCCACAATTCACGTGTGGCGACAGCCTGCCGCTCGGGGTCCATCAGCGCTTCGGGGATCGTGTCATTGGCCGCCGCAGTGATGAGTTCGGCCACCGCCATGGACGACTGGTTCGTGCTTTCGTGCATCATGTCGTACCAGCGCCGAAGCGTGGGATCGCGCACCAGGATCCGCGGCGTGTCGTAGAGCCGGCGCGTGGCGCCCATGGCATCCGAATGGTCCGAGATGACGAGGAAATCGAGCGGGCGGTCGAGCTGCGCATCCATCCCCATCGTCGAACGCACCCGGTCGCCGCGTGCAAATTTGAGCGCCTCTTCCGCGCCCAGCCTGACGCCGAAGCCGAAGGCGTCGACCGAAAGGTCGGTGTGCAGATGCGTATCGCCCCAATAGGGCCGGTCGGGAAATTCGGCGAGTTCGATCGTCGCGGTCCCGTCACCGCGCTGGTCTTCGGTCGGCTCGCCCGTATCCATGGAATCGCAGCCCGACAGCGCCAGGGCCGCCAGTGCGACCCAGCACCCCAAGGTCTTCGTCATCGGCTCTCCCCTCCCGATTGCCAATTGCAACCGAATGTCTGCGACATGCCGGGCGGGGTCAAGGCCTCAGGGTATTTGCGACGCGCTAGAGGAAGGGGATCGCGCTGCCTTCGCCCGACGAGCCGAAGTAGGTTGCAAGGCCGAGCGCCGTGGCCAGACCGGCGAACAGCAGTGATCCGAGCAGCAAGGCGCCGTCGCGAACCGTCAGCGCCAGCCCCAGGACAGCGATCGCCAGCATCGGGATGGTACTGGCGAAAGGCAGGAATTCGAGCGGCGGAACCGTGCAGCACAGGGCAATGATGACCGCCGCGACCAGCTTGATCGCAGTGCCCCTGGTCAGCCCTTCGAGCCGGCCCTTGCTGTGCCGGTCGAGAAAATTCGCCATTCCCTTGAGCTTGCCCACCGCCTTGTGCAGCTTTTTCGAACCGACCGCACGCCGCTGGACGAATTGCGGCATCCAGACATGGTCGCGGCCGATGAGCAGCTGGACCGCGATCAGCGCGATGAACAGCGCGAGCACGGTGGGGACGCCCGGGATGCCGCCGACCGGCGTGATCTCGAGCACGGCGGGGATCATGATGAACGGGCCGAAGCTGCGTGCACCGAAATCGTCGAGCACATCGGCGACACGCACTTCGTCGTGATTGGCCGCAAGCTCGTCGAGTTCGCCGAGGACATCGCCCATGCTGTGGGGTTCATGTGACACTGCAGACATCTCCCTTGGCGGCCAAACGCACGGAGAGCCGAAAGGTTACGCGGCGCGGGATACCGGTCCTGCGCCGGTCACCCCGCCTTCTTCTTGAGCAGCGCCGAGCGTTCGCAGCGGCACACCACTTCGCCGCGCTGGTTCACCGCTTCGTGCAGGAAGGTGACGATGCCCGCATCGGGGCGCGACTTGCTTTCGCGCAGGCCGATCACCTCGCTCGTCGCATGCAGCGTATCGCCGATGAAGACGGGCTTGGGCATGACCAGCTTGTCGTAACCGAGGTTGGCCACAAGGGTACCCAGAGTGGTGTCACCGACACTGAGCCCCACCATCAGCGAGAAGGTGAAGGTCCCGTTGACGAGGATCTGCCCGAACTCGCTTGCCTTGGCCGCTTCCGCGTCGAGATGGAGCGGCTGCGGATTGTGCGTCATGGTGGTGAAGAGCAGATTGTCGGTCTCGGTCACCGTCCGGCGGATGTCGTGCGTCAGCGTATCGCCGACCTGCCATTCGTCGAAATACTTCCCCGCCATCAGCCGTGCCCCATCACGGCTTTGACCTCGAGGAAGTCGTGGAAGCCCCATTCGCCCCATTCGCGGCCATTGCCCGACTTCTTGTAGCCACCGAAGGCAGCGCCGAGATCGTAGCCGCCATTGATCGCCACGCGGCCCGCGCGAATGCGCTTGGCAAGGCTGCGGGCGAGTTCGATGTCCTCGCCGGTGATCGCGCTGGCGAGGCCGTATTCGGTGTCATTGGCGATGCGGATGGCGTCGTCGTAATCCTCATAGCCGAGGATACACAGCACCGGGCCGAAGATTTCCTCGCGCGCGATGGTCATGTCGTTGGTGACATCGGCAAAGACGGTGGGCTTGACGTAGTGACCGGTCTCCAGCCCCTCGGGTTTGCCCGGGCCGCCCGCAACCAGCGTCGCGCCTTCCTCGACGCCCTTCTCGATCAGGCCTTGGATCTTGTCCCATTGCGCACGGCTGACGACCGGGCCGATCGCCGCATTGCCTTTCGGATCGCCGGGAATGACGCCTTCGGCAGCTTCCTTCGCTGCGGCCTTGGCTTCCGCCATCCGTGCATGCGGCACCAGCATTCGGCTGGGCGCGGTGCAGGTCTGGCCCGAATTGCCCATCATCGCCACCGTGCCCTTGGCAACCGACTTGGTGAAAGCGGAATCGTCGAGCACGATATTGGGGCTCTTGCCGCCCAGTTCCTGCGCCACGCGCTTGACGGTATCGGCGGCATTCTTGGCGATCGCGATGCCCGCGCGGGTCGAACCGGTGAAGCTGATCATGTCGATATCGGGATGGCCGCTTATCGCTTCGCCGACGCCCGGCCCGTCGCCATTGAGCAGGTTGAACACGCCCGCGGGGACACCCGCCGCATGCATGATCTCGGCAAAGATATAGGCATTGAAGGGCGCGATCTCGCTCGGCTTGAGCACCATGGTATTGCCCGTCGCCAGCGCGGGGAAGACCTTGCAGGCGATCTGGTTGAGTGGCCAGTTCCACGGGGTGATCATGCCGACCACGCCAACCGGCTCCCACACATGCAGCGTCGGCCCATCCTGCCGTTCGAAAGCGAAGCCTTCGAGGATCTCGATCGCCTTCTGGCAATGCCCGGCGAGCAGCCCGACATGCGGCCCGTTCGCGAGGCTGAGCGGCGCACCCATCTCGTCGCTGACCGCGGTCGCGAGCTCTTCCTTGCGGTTCTCGATCTCGGCTTGGATCGCGCGCAGCAGCGTCAGCCGCTCTTCCTTGCTGGTCTGGCTGAAACTCTCGAAGGCACGCCGCGCGGCGGCGACGGCCTTGTCGACATCGGCTGCGGTGCCGAAGCTGATGTGACCGATCGTTTCTTCCGTGGCGGGGTTTTCGACCGCTACCGTGTTTTCGGTGAGCGGGTCGACCCACTGGCCGTCGATGTAGAACTGGGTGCAATCGCGCATCGGAAACTCTCCTTTGCGCGCGCCTCTAGCCCTCCTGTCGCCAGCGCGCCACCACCTCTTCGCCATCCTGGGCGCTCTCGCGAACGGTATTGGGCGTGCGATCGAAGCGCGGCGCGGGCGCGGTGTGCCAGCGGCCATCCTGTTCGACATAGGCCCCGCGCGCTTTCATGTGCGGATGATCCTTTGCCTCATCGAGCGGAATCACGGGTGCAAAACAGGCATCGGTTCCCTCGAGCAATTCGCACCATTCGGCCTGGGTCTTGGTTGCGAAAAGCGCCGCCAGATCGTCGGCGTAGCTGTCCCACCTGCCCGGATCCATCTGTGCTTCGCGCAAGTGCTCGGGCGCGTCGGCGCGTTGCAGCAATTCGGCGTAGAATTGCGGTTCGATCGCACCGACGCTGACTTCCTTGCCGTCCTTGCAGGTATAGCAGCGATAGAAATGCGCCGCACCGCCAAGCAGGCCCGCGCCGCGTTCGACCGTGCGCAGCGCGCTATGCGGCTGGCCGTAGAAAAAGCTCATCAGGCTGGTCACGCCGTCGACGATCGCCGCGTCAACGACCTGACCCTTGCCGCTCGTCTGGCGTTCGAACAGCGCAGCGAGGATCCCCATCGCGCAATACATCGACCCGCCGCCGAAATCGCCGACCAGGTTCTGCGGCGGCACGGGCAGTTCGCCGCGCTTGCCGATCGCGTCGAGCGCGCCGGTGATGGCGATATAGTTGAGATCGTGTCCTGCGGCCTGGGCCAGCGGTCCTTCCTGCCCCCAGCCGGTCATCCGCGCGTAGACCAGCCGCGGATTGGCCTCGAGCAATTCCTGCGGGCCCAGACCCAGACGCTCCATCACGCCCGGACGAAAGCCTTCGACCAGCACATCGGCATGCGCCAGCGCCTGCTTGACGAATGCCTGGCCTTCGGCGCTCTTGAGATCGACTTCCGCGCGGTGCCGGGCGCGTTCGACCACCGGGTTCATCGGCTGGTGACCGGCGCGTTCGATGCGCACGACCTCCGCGCCCATATCGGCCAGCATCATGCAGACATGCGGGCCCGGGCCGATGCCCTGGAATTCGACGACCCTGAGGCCGGTCAGCGGACCGTTCGACATTTCTCTCTCCTCGGAAAATTTATATGTTCTAGAAGCTCTTGGGCAAGTCGAGGACATGCGTGGCGACATGGCTCAGGATCAGGTTCGTGCTGATCGGCGCGACCTGGTAGAGCCGGGTTTCGCGGAACTTTCGCTCGATGTCGTATTCCTCGGCAAAGCCGAACCCGCCATGTGTCTGGATGCACATGTCGGCGGCCGCCCAGCTGGCTTCGCTGGCCAGCATCTTGGCCATGTTCGCTTCGGTACCGGCAGTCTCGCCCGCATCGAACATGCGCGCCGCCTTAGTCACCATTTCGGCCGCGGCCGACAACTGGACATAGGCGCGCGCGATGGGGAACTGCACGCCCTGGTTCTCGCCGATGGCGCGCCCGAAGACATTGCGCTCGGCGGCATAGGCGGCAGCGCGGTCGATGAAGAAACGTCCGTCGCCGATGCATTCGCTGGCGATCAGGATGCGCTCGGCATTCATCCCCGAAAGGATGTAGCGGAACCCCTTGCCCTCCTCGCCGATCAGCGCGCTGGCGGGCACGCGCAAGTCATCGAAGAACAGTTCGGTGGTCGCATGGTTGAGCATGGTGCGCACCGGCCGGATGGTCAGCCCGTTGCCCACCGCTTCGCGCATGTCGACCAGCAGCACGCTCATCCCGTCGGACGGCTTGGCGCATTCCTCGCGCGGGGTCGTGCGGCACAACAGCACCATCAGGTCCGAATGCTCCGCGCGGCTGATCCAGATCTTCTGACCGTTGACCACGTAATCGTCGCCGTCGCGCCTGGCGAAGGTGCTGATCCGCGTCGTATCGGTGCCCGCACCGGGTTCGGTTACGCCAAAGGCCTGCAGCCGTAATTCACCGCTGGCGATCTTGGGCAGGTATTCGCGCTTCTGCTGGTCCGATCCGTGCTTCAGCAGCGTGCCCATGGTGTACATCTGCGCATGGCAGGCACCGCCGTTGGAACCCGACCGGTGAATTTCCTCGAGCACGGCGCAGGCCGCCTCCAGCCCCAGGCCCGAGCCGTCATATTCTTCAGGAATGAGGACCGAGAGGAAGCCTGCCTCGGTCAGCGCGGCGACGAATTCGCTCGGATAGGCGCGCTCGCGATCGAGTTCGCGCCAGTATTCGCCGGGGAAGCGCGCGCACAAACGCCGCACCGCTTCGCGGATTTCCGGAAAGGTCTCGCTCAAATGTCCGTCTCCCATTGCAACCTATTTGCCGCGCATCGCGCGCTTTGGCAACGGGTGTTGGGAGAATGGATGCCCCGTGAGGATTCGAACCTCAATTGACGGAGTCAGAGTCCGCAGTCTTACCATTAGACGACGGGGCATCAGCTGTCCGGGCAGGCGAGAATCGCGGGCTGCGCCGGAAGAGAGGCCGCGCATCTAGTTTCGTGTGGAGGCAAGGTCAACCCCGCAGCCGGCAGCGCCACTTGCCCCGTCTGCGCAACGCGGCTAGCGTTGGCGCCAAGTCCCCGTGCACAACGGTTTGCGCGGGAGGAAGAACAAAAGAAAGCTCCAGTTATGGCGGATCATCCTCCGCCGGACACCAAAAGGGGGCCTGGGAAGAAACGGGGCGGCAAGTCCGGCAAGGTAGCCGATTTCCGCTACAAACGCCCCTCCAGGCCCGATGGCAAGCGCAGCGACAGGCGCAATCCGCCCCGTCGCGAGGCAGGCTTCGCGGCGCGGGCGCCAGCGGTTTCCGCGACGCATAGCCCGCAGCCGCACCGGCAGGCCTATGCCGCGCTCGATCTCGGCACCAACAATTGCCGCCTGCTGATTGCCCGCCCCTCGGGCGAGAATTTCACTGTCATCGACGCATTCAGCCGCGTGGTCCGCCTTGGCGAAGGGCTGGCGGCAAGCGGGCGCCTGTCCGACGAATCCATGGAACGCACACTGGCAGCGCTGCATGTCTGCGCCGAGAAACTGCGGCGGCGCAACGTCCGGCTGGCGCGATCTGTCGCTACCGAAGCGTGCCGCCGCGCCTGCAACGGCCCGGCCTTTATCGAGCGCGTCCGCCGCGAGACGGGGATCATGCTCGACATCATCTCCGCGCAGGAGGAAGCGCGGCTGGCGGTGCTGGGCTGCCATATCTTGCTCGAAGAGGGCGACGGGCCGGCAATCATCTTCGACATCGGTGGCGGATCGACCGAACTGGTCCTGGTCCAGCCGGGCGACAAGGTCCCGCGGATCGTCGACTGGCTCAGCGTGCCGTGGGGCGTCGTATCGCTGACCGATACGGTGCAGGGTTCGGACGCCAGCGAGGCCAGCCGGCTCGAACGTTACGCGGCCATGCGGCAAACCGTAAGCGCGAGCTTTGCCGAATTCGCCGAGCGGATCCGCAAGCACACGCAATCGCGCGAACCGATCCGCCTGCTGGGCACCAGCGGCACCGTAACCACGCTGGCCAGCCTGCATCTCGAACTGCCGCAATACGACCGGCGCGCGGTCGACGGGCTGATCGTGCCTTCTCAGGCCATGCGCGACATCTCCACCCGCCTGTCGCGGATGTCCGCCGGCGATCGCAAGTGCCTGCCGTGCATCGGTGACGACCGCGCCAACCTGGTGATTGCCGGCTGCGCGATCCTCGAATCGATTCTCGACATCTGGCCCGCGGAACAGCTGGGTGTGGCCGATCGCGGAATCCGCGAAGGCATCCTGCGCAGCCTGATCGCTGCGGATGCCGAAGGCGAACGCAGCCGCGCGGCGCTCCAGCGCATGCGAGAACAGGATGTCTGACCAGATCCACGCGTGCGAACGAGGCGGCGGCCCCGTCAGTCCAGCACCGAACGCATTGAGGAATAAATAATGTCACGTTCGGGCAAGGATCGCGATACGCGCGTGCGCACGTCGAAGAAGCGGACGGCCAGTTCGACCCGCTGGCTGCAGCGCCAGCTCAACGATCCCTATGTGAAGCAGGCCAAGGCCGATGGATACCGCAGCCGCGCCGCCTACAAGCTGATCGAGCTGGACGAGAAATTCAGCCTGCTCAACGGCGTCACCCGGGTCGTCGACCTCGGCATAGCGCCAGGCGGGTGGAGCCAGGTAGTGCGCAAGCGCAAGCCCAGGGCGCATGTCGTGGGAATCGACCTGCTCGAGGTCGAACCGATCGAAGGCGTCACGATCCTGCAAATGGATTTCATGGCCGACGACGCGCCGCGGGCGCTCGAGGAAGCGCTGGGCGGCAAGGCCGAACTGGTGCTCAGCGACATGGCCGCCAATACGGTCGGTCACAAGCAGACCGACCATCTGCGCACGATGGGTCTAGTGGAAGCAGGCGCCTGGTTCGCCATTGAAAACCTCGCGCCGGGGGGCACCTATCTCGCCAAGGTCCTGGCGGGGGGTACCGACACCGACCTGCTCACGCTGCTCAAGCAGCATTTCCGCACCGTGAAACATGCCAAGCCGCCCGCGAGCCGCAAGGATTCAAGCGAGTGGTATGTGATTGCGCAGGGTTTCAAGGGCTGATCGGCCCACGAAAAAGCCCCGCCGAAGCGGGGCTTTCCTGAAGCAGTCAGCCTGCCGGACGGCTTATTCGTCGACCTTGGTCGCGCCATCGGTGTTGGTGGCGGCATTTGCAGCAGCGACCGGCTGGTCGGCGCTCATGCCAGCGGCCGATTCCGCAGCGCCGGCTTCGGCACCCTCGACCGGGCCGAGGCCGTCGCCGGGGAAGTCTTCGCTGACTTCTTCGGTTTCAGCCGGAGCCGGTTCGGGCTTGGCCGGGGCCCCGCCATAGGTCGACATGAATTCCATCACATTGGCGCGGTCTTCAGGCTTGCTGAGACCGGCAAAGCTCATCTTGGTGCCGCTGGCAAAAGCGCGCGGGCTGGTCAGCCATTCGTCCATCGCTTCCCAGGTCCAGTCGCCGCCCTTCTCGGACAGGGCCGAGCTGTAGGCGAAGCCCGCGGCATGCGCGCCGATCGACGCGCCCATCACGCCGTAGAGATTCGGACCGATGCCATTGGCCCCGCCCTGATCGATCGTGTGGCACGCGGTGCATTTGGCGAAGACCTTTTCGCCGGCCGCGGCATCGGCGCTGGCCAGCAGCGTGCCGAGATCCGGACCCTCGTCGGCGCCGCCTTCCTCGGCTGCGCCCTCGATGAAATAACCAGCTTCTTCGGGATGCTCGGCGCTATCGGCATGGAAATACATGCCCGAAACGATGGAGGCGCCCAGCGCCACGATAGCAGCGCCAAGGACCCAGCCAGCAGCGGTGTTGAAACGATCGTCCATTGCGTAAAATACCCGGCGAAAATCGGTTGGTCAGATGGTTGCGCGCCGCTCTAGTGCGCAGCGCCGCCTTTCGCAAGGGTGCAGGCCGCAATAGCGCTTGATGCCGCGCGAACGCGACCGTAACGCCCGCAGACCATGCGCCAGTTCGCCAAACCTGCCCTCGCCCTTGTCGATTCGATGCGCGCGGCCGCGGCCGCCGACCCGGCGCGGGCGATCGCGTTCGGCGGCGCCCCCGGATCCAATTCGCACCAGGCCGCGATGCAGTTCGCGCCCGAAGCGCTGCCGCTGCCGTGCTTCAGTTTCGAAGATGCGCTGGCCGCGGTCGAAAGCGGCGCGGCGGGCTGTGCAATGATCCCGATCGAGAACAGCCAGCACGGCCGCGTGGCCGACATCCACTTCCTGCTTCCGGCCAGCGGGCTGTCAATCGTGGCCGAGCATTTCATGCGCATCACGCATTGCCTGATGGCCTTGGGGCCGGGCCCGTTCGAAGCCGCCTACAGCCATCCGCAGGCGCTCGGCCAGTCGCACCGCTTTCTGGGTGAGCGCGGGATCGTGGGGCTGAGCCATGCCGATACCGCAGGGGCCGCCGCCTTCGTCGCGGAAAGCGGCAAGCCCGACATCGCCGCCATCGCGCCGGCGCTGGCCGCGGATCTCTACGGGCTCGAAATCATCGAACGCGAGGTGGAGGATGCGCCCGACAACACCACCCGCTTCGTGGTGCTGGCGAAAGACCCGCTCGACCCCGCGCTGCTCGAAGGGTCGCGGGCTATGACCACCTTCATCTTCGAAGTGAAGAACATTCCCGCCGCGCTGTACAAGGCGCTGGGCTGCTTCGCGACCAATGGCGTGAACATGACCAAGCTGGAAAGCTACCAGAAGGGGGCAAGCTTCGCGGCAACGCAGTTCTTCGCCGATATCGAGGGCGCGCCGGGGGATGCCCGCGTGGACCTGGCGCTGGAGGAACTGGCCTTCCAGACCAATGGCGTACGGCTGCTCGGCAGCTACGCGCAAGCCCGCCGCCGCGGCTGACCGGATCGGGACCGCGCAACGCCGCCGGCCGGGGGCGCTCGCCTATTCGTCGTCGTAGATCGCGACTTCGTTCATCCCAGCACTGGTTGCACGCCCGCGGTACATGCCGGAGGTGTTCATGCTGAACAACGGATGGCCTTCGCGCGTGACGACGATCACCCCGCCATCGCCGCCGAGACTGCCGACATCCGCGATGACCGCATCGATCTCTTCCTGCGCCTGCGCTGCTTCTAGACCGAATTCGCTGGCATGGACGAGATAGGTCGGAATGCCTTCCTCATCGAGCGGTACCCGCGCCTGGGCAGCGTCGATCTCAGCACGGAAGCGATAGCGCAGCCGGGTGCAGATTTCCTGCGCGACACCGACCCGGATGAAGAATTCTCCCCACCCGGTGGCGGAAACCGCGCAGCTGCGATTGTCGGCATAGGTGCCGGCACCGATGATCGGCGCATCGCCGATCCGGCCCCAGCGCTTGCCGGTCATCCCGCCGGTCGACGTGCCCGCCGCCATGTTCCCGTCGGCGTCGAGCGCCACCGCACCGACCGTGCCGAACTTGATGTCGACGTCGAGCGCGCTGAGCTGTTCGGCTTTCATCCGCTCCAGCGCTTCCCTGCGGCGCGTGGTTTCGAACCATTCGGGCGGCATCGTTTCAAGCTGGTGGCTGGCGGCAAAGGCTTCCGCCCCGGTGCCGGCCAGCATCACATGCGGACTGTCGGTCATGACCTTGCGCGCCAGATCGATCGGATGGCGGATACCGGTTACGCCGGCCACCGCACCTGCATCGCGCGTCCGCCCGTCCATGATCGATGCGTCGAGTTCGATATCGCCGTCCCAGGTCAGCACGGCACCCCGCCCGGCATTGAACAGCGCGTCGTCTTCCATCGGTTCGATCGCCGCCTGGATCGCATCCATCGCGCTGCCCCCGTCGCGCAGCACTGCCGCACCTGCATCGAGCGCGCGCTGCAGCGCCGCGCGATAGGCGGCATCCTGTTCGGGCGTCATGTTCTCGCGCGCGATCGTGCCCGCGCCACCATGGATGGCGATCGACCAGCCGGGCGCGTCCTGAGCGGTTGCAGGGGCCGCGAACAGCGCGAGAAGCGCAACCGACGCGGTGGCTATGGGGGCGAAAAATCCTCTCATGCCAGAGCGGTAGCACGGCTGCTTATCCACTTCACCCGGGAAAGCATTTTGTGGATTCGCGCCATGCATGGTAGCCCTTCCGTAACGTAAACCAATGGGGAGAGGTTTCGTGATTTTCGACCGTTATCGTTTCAATGAACAGGTGGCGATGGAGCTGGGGGAAAAGATACTTCTGGCAATCGTCGCGCTGATCGTGACCTGGCTCATCGCGCGCGCTGCCAAATGGGCCTTCGCCAAACTCGTCGATGCCGTCGACTTCTTCAAGCGGGGGACCGGCAGCGGGCAATCGCTGGGCGAATCGCTGGGTAAGATCGTCAGCCTGCTGATCTGGCTGTTCGGCCTGCTGATCATTCTCAACATTCTCGAACTCGGCGGGGTCGCCGGGCCGATCGACAGCCTGCTCGAAAACGTCGTCGCATTCCTGCCCAATCTGCTGTGGGCGGGCCTGATCTTCTTCATCGGCATGATGGTGGCACGGATCGTGCGCGACCTTGTCGTCACCACGCTGCAGACGGTCGATCTGGATAAATGGGCCAATCGCGGCGGGGTCAACAGCGTCACCGGAAACAGCACCATCAGCCGGACCATCGGCACCATCGTCTACGTTCTGATCGCGATCCCGGTGGCGATCGCCGCGCTCGAACAGCTGGGCATCGATTCGATCAGCGCACCGGCCAGCGAAATGCTGCGGATGATCTTTGCCGCGATCCCGAACATCATTGCCGCGGCCGTGCTGCTGGGGATCGGCTATCTCATCAGCCGCTTCGTGGTGCAGATCGTCAAGGAAATCCTGCCCGGCCTGGGCGTCGATCGCGCCATGGCCGAAAGCGGGCTGGTCACCGAAGGCACGACCGTGTCGGGCATCATCGCCCGCGTCGCGCAGGTGGCCATCATCCTGTTCTTCGCGATTGCCGCGACGAGGCTGCTCGGGTTTCCCGAACTGACCGCGATCCTCGACCAATTGCTCGAACTGGGCGGCCGGGTGATCTTCGGCGCGGTGGTGATCGCCTTCGGTTTCCTGATCGCCAACCTGCTCGCGCGGCTGATCGCAGGCGATGCGGGCGGGTCGACCGCGGGCACTATCGTGCGCTGGGCGACGATCATCCTGTTCGTGTTCATGGGCCTGCAGTTCACCGGTATCGGCGGGATGATCCCGGCCAATGCGCTGACGATCCTGATCGCCGGCGTCGCGGTGGCGGGCGCGCTTGCCTTCGGTCTCGGCGGCCGCGACTGGGCGGCACGCAAGCTCGAACAGATGGACAGCGATCTCGGCGGGACCGCAGCACCCACGCCGAAACCCAAGCGCGGCGCTGCCGCCAAATCGACCGACCCGCTGCCGCCGGGCGCCTAGGCCCCGCAGCAGGCGAATTCGCCGGAAGGGGCGCGGGGGGCATCCTCCCCGCGCCTTTTTCGTGGGCGATCCGGCTTGCCGGGGCCCGCCCGCTCGTAGAGAAAGCGGATGCCGCCTGCCGCAGCGCGTCATTGCCCCTTCAACCCAAGGGCTCTATATCGCCGGGCATGTCTTCCATCCGTCCCTGGCGCACGATCGAGCGCCGCCCGTCCCGACAGATCATGGTCGGCAACGTCCCCGTCGGCGGCGATGCGCCGATAACCGTCCAGACCATGACCAACACGCCGACCGAGGATGTCGGTGCGACGATCGACCAGATCCGTCGCTGCGAGGACGCGGGCGCGGACATCATTCGCGTGTCGTGCCCCACCGCCGAGGCGACCGAACATTTCGACCGTATCACCAAGGCAGCGAATGTCCCGATCGTCGCCGACATCCACTTCCATTACAAACGCGCGCTCGAAGCGGCGGACAAGGGCGCGGCCTGCCTGCGCATCAACCCGGGCAACATCGGCAGCAGCCAGCGCGTGGCCGAAGTGGTCCGCGCCGCCAAGGCGAACGGCTGCGCGATCCGGATCGGGGTCAATGCGGGCAGTCTCGAGAAGGATCTGCTCGAAAAATACGGCGAGCCCTGCCCCGAGGCGCTGATCGAGAGCGCGCTCGACCATATCAAGCTGCTGCAGGACCACGACTTTCACGAATACAAGGTGGCAGTGAAGGCAAGCGACGTGTTCCTTGCCGTCGCGGCCTATCACGGCCTCGCCGATGCGGTGGATTGCCCGCTGCATCTGGGCATCACCGAAGCGGGCGGATTGATCGGCGGTACGGTCAAGAGCTCGATCGGCATGGGCAGCCTGTTGTGGGCCGGTATCGGCGACACCATTCGCGTGTCGCTGTCGGCCGAGCCCGAACAGGAAGTGAAGGTCGGTTACGAGATGCTCAAGGCGCTCGGCCTGCGCACCCGCGGTGTCCGCGTCGTGTCGTGCCCGAGTTGTTCGCGCCAGGGTTTCGACGTCATTCGCACGGTCGAAACGCTCGAGAAACGGCTCGAGCACATCAAGACCCCGATGAGCCTCTCGGTGCTCGGCTGCGTGGTCAATGGCCCCGGCGAGGCGCGCGAGACCGACATCGGCATCACCGGCGGCGGCAATGGCAAGCACATGGTCTATCTGTCGGGGGTGACCGATCACCACGTGCAGAGCGGAGACATGCTCGACCATATCGTTGCGCTGGTCGAAGCCAAGGCCGCCCAGATCGAAGCGGGCGAGGCAGTGGCCTTCGATCCGCATGCCGCTCCTGCGCAGGCCGCCGAATAGCGCCTTTACGCCGTTTTAAGCCAAAGCGGCGCACGGTGCTGCGATGCGCATCGCGGTTCTCCTTGCCATAGCCGTGGCAGCCTTCCTCGGCGCAACGCTGGTGCCCGGCGACGCGCCCGAGCCAGCAACCGGTGATGACGGACCGCATGCCCCACAGCCGGTGAAGGCGGAAACCTCCGGTGGATCCAGCGACAGCTACGCGGCATGGGTCGCCGGGACCACCGAACTTCCCCGCGCTGCCGACGGGCATTTCTACGCCGAAACGCAGGTCAACGGCGCACAGATCGACATGCTGGTGGACACCGGGGCCAGCGTGGTGGCGCTGACCGGTGCCGATGCGCGCGCAGCGGGGTTGATGTGGTCCGCCGCCGATATCCGGCCGATAGCGCAGGGCGCTTCCGGTCCCGTGGCGGGAATGGCCATCACACTCGACCAGGTTACGCTTGGCGGTCACGAAGCGCGCAACGTTCGCGCGATCATCGTGCCGGAAGGACTCGGCGTATCGCTGCTCGGCCAGAGCTTTCTTGCCTCGGTGCAACCGGTCCGGATCGAGCAGGACCGGATGGTGTTGGGCGAATGAACCGCGCGGTCCGCCGCAATCCCGTTGTCGCCTGCCGCACCGCACTGTTAGGTTCCCGCGCATGAATCGCCGCGATCTTATCAAGGGCTCATTGGCAGCGACCGCTGCCGCCGCCCTGCCCGCCCGCCTGTTCGCGCAGGTCAATCCCACCGCCGCCCGCGATGCGAAGCTGATGGTGATCGCGCGCGACGAACTGGCCCGGGCGGGTACCAGCATCTGGCGCAGGGACATTGTCGGCATCGCGGATTTCGGCCTGCATTCTTCGCAGAAGCGGTTTCACTTCGTCGATCTCGAGAACGAACGGGTAACCAGCTATCACGTCAGCCATGGTACGGGTTCGGACGGCGAACACGATGGCTGGCTCAAGCGCTATTCGAATATCGAGGGGAGCGAAGCGTCCAGCCGCGGGGCCTTCATGACCCGCAGCTGGTATGTCGGGCGCTATGGCACTTCGCTGCGGCTGGACGGGCTCGATTCAACCAATTCCAACGCCCTGCCCCGCGCCATCGTGATGCACCCGGCGAGCTATGCCACGCCCGGACATGTCGATCGCTGGGGCCGGCTCGGCCGCTCGAACGGCTGCTTCGCCATGGGGCCCGAACAGTTCGACCGCGCGCTGATCGACCTGTCGGGTGGGCGCCTGCTGGTTTCGGGCAGCTACGGGATCGCGCAGGACGGCAGCGCCGTCAGCCCGCCGATCGCCCAATACGACCTGCTGCGCCGCCCGGACGGAACGACGTTCAGCCGCACCAGCCCGAGCGCTTACTGACGCACGCCCGGTCGGGCGACCTCAGCTCGTCTGCAGATCGTCGACGATCTCGACCGCTTCCTCGCTCGTCTCGCGGGCCCGGTCGTCCTGGCGCGGCGCATCGAGCGCGGCCAGTACGGGGGCGTCGCGGCCATAGATGTCGTCGAACTGGCGCAGCTCGCCGTTCACATCCACACCGTAGGTGAAATAGGTGATGTAGGCGGGCCACTGCTTTTCCATCGGGTAGCGCGTGTACTTGCCCGACGCGGTGATTTCGGAAACCTCCTGCTGGATCGCAGGCAGATCCTCGCGGCTCTCCGCATTGCCGAGCATGGCCATCGTCATCGCCAGTTCGCGGGCACCCTGGACACGAATGCACCCATGGCTGAGCGCGCGGACGTCACGCGCGAACAGCGACTTCGCGGGCGTGTCGTGGAAGAAGATCGCGTGCGGGTTGGGCATGTCGAGCTTCATCAGGCCGAGCGAATTGCCCGGCCCGGGCTGCTGGACCACGGTGATCCAGCCGTTGGCGCCCTTGGTCGCCGTGTAGTTGTTGGCACGCGCCCAGCCGGGATTGTTGAGCACTTTCGCGCCCAGCCCTTCGCCCTTCACGATCGATTGCGGCACGGTCCAGGTCGGGTTGAAGATCACCGCCTCGACCATTTCGGAAAGCTGCGGCGTCGCCGTGCGGCCGGGCTTGCCCACCACTACGCGGTAGTGCTTGATGATCTTGTCGTTGACCGTCAGCCGGAGCTGGTATTCGGGCACATTGGCAAGCAGATATTGCTTGCCGAGATCCCGAGCAAGCCAGCGCCACCGGTCCATATTGGCGCGGATCAGCTTGCGCTTGGCGGGGTCGCTCGCGCGGGCGAGCTCTTCCTTCAAACGCGCGTAATCGGGCGAAACCGGATTGAGCGCGCGCAGCGTTCCGGCGATGTCGCCCGTCTCGACGGCCGTCTCCAGCAGGCGGTGCGAGGGCAGCACGTCCGGGTCGGGATCGACCACGAACCACTGGCGCCGTGCATCCATCGGCGTGCGCCCATCGCGCAGATCCTCGACCAGCCAGATGAAAATCTCGCTCGCCACAGCGTCGAGCGCCGGGCCCCGGCCCTGCGCGATTGCGGCGGCCAGCGCTTCGGCGCGGTAGTCACCGGGGACCAGCCCTTCGTCGGCCACCGTGGGAATGAAGGCGAGCAGCTTCTCCGCCTGCGCGAGCGTCCACTCGCGTTCAAGCACGGGCAATTGCTGGACCACTTCGCCCGACGACATGCGAATATCGTCGAAACTTTCCTCTACGCTGGGCTGCGCGGCGGGTTGCGGCGCGTCACGGGTATAATCGGGCAGTGGCTCGGTAACCCGGGCCGGTTCCGGCGGCAGCAGGTCTTCGGGCGCACTGTCCTGCGCGAAGACCGAGGTCGCGCACAGCGCGGCGCCCATTGCGGAACCGATAATCAGACGAAAACGTGTCATATGTCCTACCAGATGCGCCCACGCACCGGTGCGGCGCGTGTGGCTTGATAATTGCCCAATGCCCCAAGCTAATCCAATATCCCGGCTTTCACGAGGCTGAATTGTCCGTGACGGCTCGCTTGCCCCCGGATAGGAATTGGCAGTGCGCACCGATCACGCCCTCTTGCCCATGCTGATGGCAGCTCTGGCCGTCGCCAGCCTGGCCTTGATGGACGCTTACATGAAAAGCGCGGCGCTGGCCGTGGGCGCGCTGAGCGCGGCCTGGCTACGCTCGCTGATCGCCACGGGAATCGCGCTGCCGCTGTGGCTGGCGCGCGGCGGGCGCTGGCCGCAGCGAGCAGTGCTCACGCTGCATCTGCAACGCTCGGTCGTGGCGACTTTCATGGCACTGACCTTCTTCTATGCGATTACCAAGCTGCCGCTGGCCGAAGCCATCGCCATCAGTTTCGTCGCGCCGCTGATCGCGCTCTATCTCGCGCGGCCGATGCTGGGCGAGATCATTCGTCGCGAGGCGATCGCCGCTTCGCTGCTGGGTTTCACCGGCACGCTGGTGATCATCGGTGGCAAGGTGGGCCAGGCCGAATTCGACCGCGATACCGCGCTCGGGCTGGCCGCGATCCTGACTTCCGCCATGCTCTACGCCTACAGCTTCATCCTGATCCGGCGGCAATCTCAGGTTGCCGGCCCGGCCGAGATCGCGACCTTTCATTCGGGCGTGTCGGTGCTGCTGCTCGGCATCGCAGCCCCCTTCCTGTTCGAGATGCCGGACAGCGACACGCTGCGCGACCTCGCCGTGGCGGCGGTGCTCACGGTTATCGGGGCGATGGCTTTCGCCTGGGCCTACGCCCGCGCCGAGGCGCAGGTGCTGGTCCCGCTCGAATATTCGGGCTTCCTGTGGGCTTCGGTGTTCGGCTGGCTGTTCTTCGCCGAACGGCTGACCCTGCCGACCCTGGCGGGCACCGCGATCATCGTGGGCGCGTGCTGGCTGGCGGCGCGCGGCAGGCGCCCGGCCCAGCCGCCCGATACGATCTGAACGATCTGTCGAACCGCCAGGCATGCAGGCTGGCGCGGATGCACGAAACCGTAGCGGCAGGCGAAGCCCGCGCCGCCGATCGACGCTTGCCGCAATGCCGCACACTTGATTTTTCCCCGTTCCGGCGCAGGGGCGCGGCACATTCTGCTGCCCCGCCCATTGGTCGGGTAACGGCTTACAAACGAAAGGATCAACGCGCGCATGACCCAGGTCGGCAAGGACACGCTCGGAACCCGCTCCACTCTGACAGTGAACGGCAAGGACTACGCCTATTACTCCTTCGCCAAGGCGGCGGAAAAGCTGGGCGATGTTTCGAAACTGCCTTTCAGCCTCAAGGTGCTGCTGGAGAACATGCTGCGTTTCGAAGACGGTGGTTTCACCGTCAGCACCGACGATGCCCAGGCGATCGTCGACTGGCAGAAGAACCCGGCCACGGGCAAGGAAATCCAGTACCGCCCGGCGCGCGTGCTCCTGCAGGATTTCACCGGCGTGCCCTGCGTGGTCGATCTTGCTGCCATGCGCGATGCGATCAGCAAGCTCGGCGGCGATACCGCCAAGATCAACCCGCAGGTTCCCGTGAACCTCGTGATCGACCACTCGGTCATGGTCGATGAATTCGGCCACCCCAAGGCTTTCGAAAAGAACGTCGAACTCGAATATGCCCGCAATGCGGAGCGTTACGACTTCCTCAAATGGGGTTCGAAGAGCTTCGAGAACTTCTCCGCCGTGCCTCCGGGCACCGGCATCTGCCACCAGGTGAACCTGGAATATATCGGCAAGGGCGTGTGGTCGACCAATGACCCCGAAGGCGAAGTGGTCGCCTATCCCGACACCTGCGTCGGCACCGACAGCCACACCACCATGATCAACGGCCTCGGCGTGCTGGGCTGGGGTGTCGGCGGGATCGAGGCCGAAGCCGCAATGCTCGGCCAGCCGATCTCGATGCTGATCCCCGAAGTGGTCGGATTCAAGCTGACCGGCGCGATGGCCGAAGGCGTGACCGCCACCGACCTCGTGCTGACCTGCGTGCAAATGCTGCGCGAAGTCGGCGTGGTTGGCCGGTTCGTCGAATTCTACGGCGAAGGCGTTGCGGGGCTGACCCTCGCCGACCGTGCGACCATTGCCAACATGGCGCCCGAATACGGCGCAACCTGCGGCTTCTTCGGCATCGACGACAAGACGCTCGAATACATGCGCCTCACCGGCCGCGACGAGGAAACCATCGCGCTGGTCGAAGCCTATTCGAAAGAACAGGGCATGTGGTTCACCCCCGAGGCCGAGCCCGTCTTCACCAAGACGCTCGAGCTCGACCTGTCGAAGGTCGTACCGAGCCTCGCCGGTCCCAAGCGTCCGCAGGACCGCGTCGCGCTGCCCGAGGTCGACGAGCTGTTCAACACCGACCTCAAGTCGATCTACGGCAAGGACAAGCCGCTGCGCGTCGACGTCGAAGACACGCATCACGATGTCGGCGACGGCGACGTCGTGATTGCCGCCATCACCAGCTGCACCAACACGTCGAACCCCGATGTGCTGATCGCTGCCGGCCTGGTCGCCAAGAAGGCGCATGAAAAGGGCCTCAAGCCCAAGCCGTGGGTCAAGACCAGCCTCGCTCCCGGCAGCCAGGTCGTGACCGACTATCTCGTCAAGTCGGGCCTCCAGGACGATCTCAACGCCATGGGCTTCGATCTCGTCGGCTATGGCTGCACCACCTGCATCGGCAACTCGGGCCCGCTCGCGCCGCCGATTTCCAAGGCCATCAATGGCAATGACATCGTCGCTGCCTCGGTGCTGTCGGGCAACCGCAATTTCGAAGGCCGCGTATCGCCCGATGTGCGCGCCAACTTCCTTGCAAGCCCGCCGCTCGTGGTGGCCTACTCCATCCTTGGCACGGTCACGAAGGACATCACCGAAACCCCGCTCGGCCAGGATCAGCAGGGCAATGACGTGATGCTTGCCGATGTCTGGCCGACCAACGAGGAAATCGCCCAGCACCGCGCGGCCAATATCGACCGCCAGATGTTCGAAACCCGCTACGCCGACGTCTACAAGGGCGATGAGCACTGGCAGGGGATCAAGGTCGAGGCCAGCGACACCTATCGCTGGAACCCGACCAGCACCTATGTCGCCAGCCCGCCCTTCTTCGAAGGCATGGAAATGACGCCTGCCCCGGTGACCGACATCACCGACGCAAAGCCGCTGGCGATCCTTGGCGATTCGGTCACCACGGACCACATCTCGCCCGCCGGTTCGATCAAGGAAGACAGCCCTGCGGGTTCCTATCTGCAAAGCCACCAAGTCGCCAAGCAGGACTTCAACTCCTACGGCTCGCGCCGCGGCAACCACGACGTGATGATGCGCGGCACCTTCGCCAATATCCGCATCAAGAACGAGATGGTCCCCGGCGTCGAAGGCGGCGTGACGACCTACAATGGCGAACAGATGCCGATCTACGATGCGGCAATGAAGCACAAGGAAGACGGCACCCCGCTGGTGGTCGTTGCCGGCAAGGAATATGGCACGGGTTCGAGCCGCGACTGGGCCGCTAAGGGCACCATCCTGCTTGGCGTCAAGGCCGTGATCGTCGAAAGCTACGAGCGTATCCACCGCTCGAACCTGATCGGCATGGGCGTGCTGCCGCTGCAGTTCAAGGATGGCGATACGCGCAACAGCCTCGGCCTGACGGGAAGCGACAGCTTCACGATCAAGGGCCTCGCTGATCTCAGCCCGAGCCAGGACGTCGAAGTCGAGGTGACCCGCGAGGACGGTTCGACCTTCAGCTTCACCGCGCTGTGCCGCATCGATACTGCGAACGAGATGGAATATTACCGCAACGGCGGCATCCTCCACTACGTTCTGCGCAAGCTCGCGGCGGCCTGACTCCGTCCGACCGGAAGCGGTAGGCGCCGATGACGCTTATCGGTCGCCTGTCGCGGTTTCTGGGGCGAACCCCAACCGAACCTGAAGCCGATCCCGCCATCATGCGCGGGATCGGCGACAGCGTCCGCCGGAAGCTGCGGGCCGACCCCCGCATCGAACCGCGTGGCGGCAAAAAAGCCGACCTGTTCCTCCTGCGCGGTTTTCTCGACGAAGCGGAGTGCCGCCGGCTGATCGCAATCATCGACAGCCGTATTCAGCCCTCCGTACTGTTTACTGACAAGGCTTCACCGCGCGGACGGACGAGTTCGACGCATTTCTTCGCCAAGGAAATGCCCGAGACACGTGCGCTGGCGGAGCGGATTGCCGCGGTTACGGGGATAGGCCTACCCAATGCCGAACCGCTGCAGGGGCAACGCTATCGCCGGGGCGAGGAATACCGGCACCACCGCGACCATTTCCTGCTCGATCGCCCGCACTGGCAAACCGAACGACATCGCGGTGGCCAGCGAAGCTGGACCGCGATGGTCTATCTGAACACACCCGAGGCCGGCGGTGCGACCGCGTTTCCCGCGCTGGACCTGACCATTGTGCCCGAACCGGGGATGCTGGTTGTGTGGGACAATATGGATCGCAAGGGCCGCCCCAATCGCGCGACACTGCATGCCGCGCTGCCGGTCGAAGCAGGCGTCAAATACGTCGTTACCCAGTGGTACCGGCAGGGCGAATGGAGCCTGCGCGGGCGCGACTGACCGCTGCCGCTATCGGCGCTCAGGCCGCCCGCTTGATCCGGAACTTGCGCCGCCCGAGAATTGCGGCCGCGGCCATGCCGAACAGCGCCATCATCGGCGGGGCGGGCACATCGGTGCCGCTGCTGCTGCCTGAGGTCGACGAGCTGGTCGAGGACGAGGACGAGGTCGAGGTCGAGGTCGAGCTTGATGTCGAAGTCGAGGACGACGTGGAAGTCGAGCTCGACGTGCTCGTCGAGGACGACGAACTGGTGCTGGTGGTGACGTTGCCGCTCGAGGTCGAAACTTCGCCAGTGGAGGTGCTGACCGAACCCGTCGAGGTGGAGACTTCGCCCGTCGAGGTGCTGACCGAACCGGTGGAAGTGGAGACTTCGCCCGTGCTCGAACTGGAACTCGTCGTCGTCGAGACTTCACCGGTCGAGGTGGAGGTGCCGCCGGTCGAGGTCGAAGTCGAGGATCCACCGGTCGAACTGGTCGTCGACACGTCGACATTCACCACCGGAGGCTCGCCGCCGCTGGTGGTCGAATTGACGATCACGCTGCCGCCGCCGCTCGATCCGGAGAAGAAGCCGCCGAAGAAGCCGCCGCCGAAACCACCACCGAAGCCGCCGCCGCCGCTTCCGCCGGCAATCGACCGCGATGCGCCGCCCCCGCCGACAGGTGCCGATGCGGGCAGCGGCGGAACGGGGACGGGTGCCATCGCCTGGCGATACACCGGCGGGCAGATGTTGTTCGGATTGTTCGCTGCAGCCGCCGAATCGGCGGGAACGCATTCGACCTGCCGCGGGATCGTGCGGGCACGCGGTACGGTCGGCCGCGGCACGGCGCGCGGGGTCGCCTGCTTGACGTATTTGGCCTGCTTGACCGATTTCGACTTGTACTGCGGATTGTCGGTAATCGGGCGCTCGGCGACGTGGACCGCCCCGCCTGCGAGCAGCGCACCACCCGCCGCCGTGGCCGAGAGTTTAGCGAGAGCTGATTTGACCGACATTATAAAACTTCCTGTTGCGACCGAAAAAGGGAAGCAATTTGCGTCCCTTAAGGCGATCCTTGAGTTGTTTTAACGAATCACCCCCCGGCGAATCGCGTGTATTCAGGATCGCAATTACCGCCAGAAAGTAAATTTTTCGCGGAATTGCGAGGCTTTCGCAAGCTTCGTCCCGTTTCGGGACCTTCCGTGCCACGGTTCTTACCGCAGCGCTAACCTCATTCGTCGAACATGTCGCTCTGCGGCCCCGAGGGCGGCGCCAGCCCGAGATGACTCCAGCCGCCATCGTTGAGGCAGCGCCCGCGCGCGGTCCGCGCGATCAGGCCGAGCTGGATGAGATAGGGCTCGATCACCTCCTCGACCGTGTCGCGAGGCTCGCTGAGACCTGCCGCCAGCGTTTCCACCCCGACCGGCCCGCCCTTGTAGGTGGTGGCGATCATGGTGAGATAGCGCCGGTCCATCGCATCGAGACCAAGGCTGTCGACCTCGAGCCGGGTGAGCGCGTCGTCGGCCACGCGGCTGGTCACCACCGCTTCGCCCAGCACGCTGGCGAAATCGCGCACGCGGCGCATCAGCCGCCCCGCCACGCGCGGTGTTCCGCGGCTGCGGCGGGCGATCTCGCGCGCGCCGCCCTCGTCGATCCCCATGCCGAGCAGCCCCGCACCGCGCGTGACCACGCGGAGCAGCTCGTCCTCGGTGTAGAAGTTCAGCCGCACGGGGATACCGAACCGGTCGCGCAGCGGCGTGGTCAGCAAGCCCTGCCGCGTGGTCGCGCCGACCAGCGTGAACGGCGGCAGGTCGATCCGCACGCTGCGCGCGGACGGCCCTTCGCCGATGATGATATCGAGCGCCCGGTCTTCCATCGCGGGATAGAGCACTTCCTCGACCACCGGATTGAGCCGGTGGATCTCGTCGATAAAGAGCACATCGTTGGGCTCGAGATTTGTCAGCAGCGCGGCCAGGTCGCCCGCCTTGGCGATCACCGGCCCGCTGGTGGCGCGAAAGCCCACGCCCAGTTCCTTGGCGACGATCTGCGCCAGCGTGGTCTTGCCGAGCCCAGGCGGGCCGAAAAACAGCACATGGTCCATCGCCTCGCCGCGGCCCTTGGCGGCCTCGACGAAGACGCGCAAATTCTCGCGCGCCGCCTTCTGCCCGACGAATTCGGCAAGTGACTTCGGGCGCAGCGCGGCATCGGGGTCTTCGGCTTGGCGGTCGGGAGAGTGGATGGGGACGGGTTCGGTCACACTGCCCCCATACCGTCATGCTGAACTTGTTTCAGCATCCAACGCGCGGCAATCACCGGAGGATGCCGTTCGAACGCGAACCCTGCGTCTACATCCTCGCGAGTAAGCCGCGTGGAACGCTCTATATCGGGGTCACATCCGACCTTGTGAAGCGGCTCTGGCAACACGGCGAAGGCGTTACCGGCGGCTTCGTCGCACGGTACAAGGTCCATCGCCTCGTGCGCTTCGAAATGTTCGGCGACATGGAGGCGGCGATCCTGCGCGAAAAGCAGCTGAAGCGCTGGCACCGTCAATCGAAGATCAATCTGGTCGAGCGAGACAATCCGCATTGGGTCGATCTTGCGATCGACCTTGGGTTTGATCCGCTTGCTTCGAGCAGGGCGAAAGATGGATCCTGAAACGATTTCAGGATGACGAAGGCTTGAGGTTTCCTCTTTCCTCAAAACGGGTTCACCGTATAGCCTGCCTGTTGCAATTGCGCATGCGCGGTCATCGCGGAGAGCGCGAGTTCGACGCCGGGGATGAAGTCCGCCTTGGCCACGCCATGCGCCGCCGCGCTCTGGCCGCAGACGATGAAACGCACGCCGTAATCGAGCAATTGCGTGACCATCGCGCGCGAGTGGTTGTCCTCGGCGTCGAGCAAATCCTTCACCGCGCCGCCGTGCACAACCACCGCGATCCGCATGTTCGCCGGGTCGACCGCGTGCGAGGCGTGCATGTTGACGAAGCGTGCGGCGCTTTCGAACCCGCGGTTGCGCGTACCCGCATCGGTCTGTCCGGCGACGTCGAAGGCAATCGCGAATTCGGTATCGGGAGCGAAGGTGTCGATGCCTTCGACCGGGGCATGGGCACCGAAATCCTCGAAGATCGGACCGGTCCGAAACGCGCTCATGTCCTGTGCGCCGGCCGCGCTGGCAAGCAGCGCGCCCGCCGCCGCCAGTATCGTGTAGCGTTTCGCCGTCATCGTCATCCCGCTGCTTTCTTCAAGGCGACGCGAATCAGCTCGCCCTCGCTTGCACTCTCGCCCAGCTCGCCCTGCGCCGAGGTCACCGCGCGCGCGGCGACCGCGGGCTTGAAGCCGAGGTTTTCCAGCGCGCTCACTGCATCGGCGCTGGCCCCGCCCCTTGGCAGTGCGGCTGCGCCCACGCCGGCAGCAACGCCGGGCAGCGCGCCCGCCTTGTCCTTGAGTTCGTTCACGATCCTCGCGGCGAGCTTGGGCCCTACGCCATTGGCGCGTGCGATCATTGCGGCATCGCCCTGCGCACAGGCCGTCTGCACTTCGCCCGTCGACAGCGCCGAGAGGATCGCCAGCGCGACCTTGCTGCCCACCCCCTGGACCTGCGTCAGCAGGCGGAACCAGTCGCGCTCAGCCGCATCGGCAAAGCCGAGCAGGCGCATGTCGGTCTCGCTCACCTGCAGATCGGTATAGACAGTGCAGGCCTCGCCGCGCTCGCCCAGCTGGCTAAGCGTGCGCGCCGAACAATGGACCAGATAGCCCACGCCCGCGACGTCGATCACCGCCCAGTCGGTGCCGGTTTCGTCGAGCAGGCCCTTCAGCTTCGCAATCATGGTTTGTTCTTGGCCCTCAAGAAGGATTTGGTCCAGCGAGAATGGACAGGCGCCCACAGTTGCGGGCATGAGATGTGGCATGAGCTGGAACACCTTCGGACGGACGCTGCGCTTCACCACCTGGGGCGAAAGCCACGGGCCCGCGATCGGGGCAGTGGTCGACGGGTGCCCGCCGGGGCTGCCGCTGGCCGAAGAAGACATCCAGCCCTTCCTCGATGCGCGCAAGCCGGGGCAGAACAAGTTCACCACGCAGCGCAAGGAACCCGATGCGGTGCGCATCCTGTCAGGCGTGTTCGAAGGCACCACCACGGGCACGCCGATCTCGCTGCTGATCGAGAACACCGACCAGCGGTCGAAGGATTATTCCGAGATCGCCAACACCTACCGCCCCGGCCATGCCGATTACGCCTATGATGCCAAATACGGGCTGCGCGACTATCGCGGCGGCGGGCGCAGCAGCGCACGCGAAACCGCAATGCGCGTGGCCGCGGGCGCGGTGGCGAGGCTGGTGATCCCCGAGGTGTCGATCCTCGCCTATGTCGCCGAGATCGGCGGCGACAGGATCGATCCGGCGAATTTCGATACCGAGGAAATTGCGCGCAATCCCTTTTGGTGCCCCGATGCCGCGGCGGCGAAACGCTGGGAGGCAATGGTCGACGAAGCACGCAAGGCCGGCTCTTCGCTGGGCGCAGTGGTCGAATGCGTCGCCACCGGCGTGCCTGCGGGATGGGGCGCACCGATCTATGCCAAGCTCGACAGCGATCTGGCGGCAGGGATGATGAGCATCAATGCGGTCAAGGGTGTCGAGATCGGTGACGGCTTCGATGCCGCCCGGCTGACCGGCGAACAGAACGCCGATGCGATGTCGCCGGGCGACGACGGACCCGAATTCGCGGCCAATCACGCGGGCGGCATCGCCGGCGGCATCTCGACCGGCCAGCCGGTCGTCTGCCGGGTGGCGTTCAAGCCGACCAGTTCGATCCTGACCCCGGTCGACAGCATCGACCGCCGGGGGCAGGCCGCGCAGGTCCGCACGAAGGGCCGGCACGACCCCTGTGTGGGCATCCGCGGCACACCGGTGGTAGAAGCGATGATGGCGCTCGTCCTGGCCGACCACAGGCTGTTGCACCGGGCGCAGTGCGGGTAGGCACGGCAGGCCGTCGCATACCTCCCCATTCCAGCGCGCCGAGCACGCTAGCCCTTGACGATCGGTCGCCGTTCCGTGGGATATGCCAGCGTCTTGAACCCCGCCGCATGTGCCCCCAACGCTACCAGACTTCGGGGAGAGAAAGGGGCGTTTATTGCGCAAAACGCAACCAATTCGACCGAGTCGTTGCGCTTTACGAAAGTTCCATCGGATTGATCGATTATTCCGATACGGGCAATCGCATCATATCGCTTTTGTGCATCGCAACAGCGCCTATCTGGGAGTGACGAGTTACCACCCGAACCGTTTCAACCCGAACACACGGAGAACCACCACCATGGGTATCATCGGAAGCCAGATCAAACCGTTCACCGCCACCGCCTTCCAGGCCGGCAAGGACTTCTTCGACGTCACTGACGAAGACGTGAAGGGCAAGTGGGCCGTATTCTTCTTCTATCCGGCCGATTTCACCTTCGTCTGCCCGACCGAGCTCGAAGACCTCGGCGAACAGTATGCCATGCTCCAGAAGATGGACGTCGAAGTCTACGGCGTGTCGACCGACACCCACTTCAGCCACAAGGCATGGCACGACACTTCGGAAAAGATCGGCAAGCTGCAGTTCCCGTTCCTGGGTGACCAGAACCACGTTCTCGCGCGCAACTTCGACGTGCTGCGCGAAGGCGTCGGCCTGGCCGATCGTGCCACCTTCGTGGTCGATCCCGATGGCGTGATCCAGATCATGGAACAGACCTGCGAAGGCGTCGGCCGCAACGCCAACGAACTCGCGCGCAAGATCAAGGCGGCACAGTACGTCCGCGCCAACCCCGGCCAGGTCTGCCCGGCAGCCTGGGAAGAAGGCAGCGACACGCTGGCTCCCTCGCTCGACCTCGTCGGCAAGATCTAAGCGTTCATCCGCTGGAAAGTTCGGGCGCCGTAACGGCGCCCGTACAAAAGCCCGAGCCTGACTCGGGTCGCTGGAAGGCCCGGGGCACCCTCCCCCTCCCCCGCCCCGGGCCTTTTCACCCCCTCGATTTTCTGCACCGTTTCCTCTCGAAACCCGGAGTCCGCCCATGCTCGACGCAACGATGACCCAGCAACTGAAGACCTATCTCGCCAATCTGCGCGAGCCGGTCGAGCTCGTCGCCTCGCTCGGGGATGACGACAAGAGCGCGCAGACGCGCGAACTGCTCGAAGAGATCGCCGCGCTGCACGACCTCGTCAGCGCCAGCTTCGACGGCACCGACAGCCGCAAGCCCAGCTTCGTGATCCGCCGCGCCAGCGATGCGGAAAAGTGGGTCCGCTTTGCCGGACTGCCGATGGGGCATGAGTTCACCTCGCTGGTGCTCGCGCTGCTGTGGGCCGGCGGCCATCCGCCCAAGGTCGATGCCGACCTGCTCGAACAGGTCCGCGGGCTCGAGGACGACTTCAATTTCGAGATGTATTTCTCGCTGTCGTGTCATAACTGCCCCGACGTGGTGCAGGCGCTGACGCTGATGGCGCTCGAAAATCCGCGCGTCACCGCCACGTTGATCGAAGGCGGCACCTTCCAGGACGAGGTCGACAGCCGCGACATCATGGCGGTGCCCGCAACCTTCCTGAATGGCGAGCCCTTCTATAACGGCAAGATGGAGCTGGCCGAGATTCTCGCCAAGATCGATACCGGCAGCGAAGCGAAAGCGGCCGAGAAGCTTGCCGCGAAGGACCCGTTCGAAGTGCTGGTGGTGGGCGGCGGTCCGGCCGGTGCGGCGACCGCGATCTACACTGCGCGCAAGGGCTTTCGCACCGGCGTCGCAGCCGAACGCTTCGGCGGGCAGCTGCATGACACGCTGGGAATCGAGAACCTGCCCGGCACGCCCTATACCGAAGGGCCCAAGCTGGCCGGCGAACTCAAGCGGCATGTCGGCGACTACGATATCGACCTGATGGATCTGGCGCAGGCGGTCAAACTGGTTCCGGCTAGCGAAAAGGGCGGCCTGCACACGATCGAACTGGGCAACGGCGCCAGCCTCAAGGCCCGCAGCCTGATCCTCGCCACCGGGGCCCGCTGGCGCAACATGGGCGTCCCCGGCGAAGCCGAATACCGCAACAAGGGCGTGGCCTATTGCCCGCATTGCGACGGGCCGCTGTTCAAGGGCAAGCGCATTGCGGTCATCGGCGGCGGCAATTCGGGCGTCGAAGCGGCGATCGACCTGGCCAAGACCGTCGGCCACGTCACACTGATCGAATTCGATACCAAGCTGCGTGCCGACGAAGTGCTGCAGGCCAAGCTCCGCTCGCTGCCCAATGTCGAGATCGTCACCAATGGCCAGACGACCGAGATCACCGGCGCCAACGGCAAGGTCAACGGCCTGCGCGTGAAGGACCGCGCCAGCGGCGATGAGCGCACGATCGAGCTCGAAGGCGTGTTCGTTCAGATCGGCCTGGTGCCCAACACCGAATGGCTCGAGGACAGCGGGCTCACGCTGACCAAGCACGGCGAGATCGCCACCGACGAGGAAGGTCGCACCAACCTGCCCGGCGTGTTCGCCGCCGGCGATGTCACCGATGTGCCGTACAAGCAGATCGTGGTGGCAATGGGCGAAGGATCGAAAGCTGGTCTGTCCGCCTTCGACTACCTCATCCGCAACGAGCCTGCACAGGAAGTGGCACAGGCCGCCTGATCGGAGTACTCCGTCACTTGCAAGGCGCCGTCATCCTCACCGGATGGCGGCGCTTTTCGCATGTGCTGCACGGCCTGCCGCATCATCGGCAAATCCAATCCGAGAGACGCAATTAATCGATTGGACGAATTACCGGGAAAGGCCCATCCCTTACTCCGAGACATATTTCGAGTCATAATAAGCGGAGAAACGGACAATGGATGCCAAGACCGGTGAAATGAGCGGCTGCCCCTTCCATGGCAATGGCGGCACGCGTGACCTGCTCGGGCGGACCAATCGCGACTGGTGGCCCGACCAGCTGCAGATCGACATCCTCCAGACCGAGGGCCGCAATCCCGACCCGATGGGCGAGGACTTCGATTATTGCGAAGCCTTCAACGCGCTCGATTACGCGGCGCTGAAGGAGGACCTGAAGGCGCTGATGACCGATAGCCAGGAATGGTGGCCGGCCGATTACGGGCATTACGGCCCGTTCTTCATCCGCATGGCGTGGCACGCTGCGGGCACCTATCGCACCGGCGACGGCCGCGGCGGGGCTTCGAGCGGGCAGCAGCGCTTCGCTCCCCTGAACAGCTGGCCCGACAACGGCAATCTCGACAAGGCACGGCGCCTTCTGTGGCCGATCAAGCAGAAATACGGCAAGCACATCAGCTGGGCCGACCTCTTCGTCCTCACCGGCAATGTCGCGATCGAATCGATGGGCGGTCCGGTGTTCGGCTTCGGGGGCGGCCGCAAGGACGTGTTCGAACCCGAGATGGTCTATTGGGGTTCGGAAGAGCAGTGGGTCGACCAGGGCGTCGAAACGCGCATCATCCCCGATGAAGGCAAGGCGCTCGAAAATCCGCTCGCCGCGATCCAGATGGGCCTGATCTACGTCAATCCCGAAGGCCCCGGCGGCAACCCGCACGATGCCGAAGGCATGGCGCGCGACATGCGCGAAACCTTCGCCCGCATGGCGATGAACGACGAGGAAACCGTCGCGCTGACCGCAGGCGGTCACGCCTTCGGCAAGTGCCACGGCGCGGCCCCGTCGGACACGTTCGGCACCGGTCCCGAAGGCGAAGGCCTGCACCGCATGGGCTTCGGCTGGCTGACCGATCCCGAGGAAATCGGCAAGGGTCATATCACCACCAGCGGGATCGAGGGCGCGTGGACGCCCAATCCGACGCAGTGGGGCAATGACTATTTCCGCCTGCTGTTCAAATATGATTACGAGCTCACCCAGAGCCCTGCAGGCGCGAACCAGTGGACGCCGATCGATCCCGATCCGGAAGACATGGCACCCGATGCCCGGGACCCGGACAAGAAGGTTCCGACGATCATGACCACGGCCGACATGGCGTTGAAGCGCGACCCCGAATATCGCAAGATTTCGGAGCGTTTCCTCAACGACCAGGCCGCGCTCGACGATGCATTCGCCCGCGCCTGGTTCAAGCTTACGCACCGCGACATGGGTCCCAAGGTCCGGTACCTCGGTTCGGAAGTCCCCGCCGAAGACCTGATCTGGCAGGATCCGATCCCCGCCGGCACCACGCCGTCGGACAGCGCGGTAGCCGACTTCAAGAAAGCGGTCCTCGATAGCGGACTGTCGGTCAGCGAACTGGTCAAGGCCGCCTGGGCCTCGGCCTCGACCTACCGCAATTCGGACCACCGCGGCGGTGCCAATGGCGCGCATATCCGCTTCGATGCGCTGCGCAACTGGGCGGTCAACGATCCGGATGAACTGGGCAAGGTGTTGGCCAAGCTCGACGAGCTGCGCGGCGATATTTCGATGGCCGATGCCATCGTGCTGGGCGGCGCGGCAGCGATCGAAAAGGCGGCCAAGGACGGCGGCTTCGAAGTCAGCGTCGATGTCACCACCGGCCGCGGCGATGCGCGCGAAGACCAGTTCGATGCCGAAAGCTGGGAGCCGCTGGAACCGTTTGCCGACGGCTTCCGCAACTACCTCAAGACCAAGGCTTCGGTGAAGACCGAGGATATGCTGGTCGACAAGGCGCATCTGCTCGGCCTTTCGACGCCCGAAATGACCGTGCTGCTGGGCGGGATGCGTGCGCTGGGCGCCGTGTCCAAGCACACCCAGCACGGCAACAGCATCGGTGTTCTCACCGACCGTCCGGGCGTGCTGTCGAACGACTTCTTCGTCAATTTGCTCGAAATGGGCACGGTATGGGAAGTCATCGACGAGAGCGGCGACGAGGAGTTCGTCGGCAAGTGCCGCCTGAAGGGCGATGTCAAATGGCATGCCACGCGCACCGACCTCGTCTTCGGTTCGAATTCGCAGCTGCGTGCAGTTGCCGAGGTCTATGCCGAAAACGGCCACGAACAGAAGTTCGTCGACGATTTCGTCAGCGCATGGACCAAGGTGATGGACGCCGACCGGTTCGATATCGGCTATGCCAAATACCACGACTGATTAACCGGCGACCCTTGGTCGTCCACCGAGAACCCCGGCGCATGCGCCGGGGGTTTTTTCATGCGCGGCTGATGTTTGTTTGATTGCGTCGCTTTTGCACCGAATTGCGGAACGAAGCGCGCCAGGGTCCGTAGGCCAATGGGTGGCCGTTTTATGGCGGCCGGGAAACCAGATGGAGCAAGCAGACATGGCCAATGAATTCGAACTGTCGGAAGGCGGCGCCAACCACCAGAAGCCGCAGGATGACGACCACGTGATGACCACCGCGCAGGGTCACCCGGTCGCCGACGACCAGAACTGGCTGAGCGCGGGTCCGCGCGGGCCGCAGCTGCTCGAAGACCAGATCGCGCGCGAGAAGATCTTCCACTTCGACCACGAACGGATTCCCGAGCGCGTGGTCCATGCGCGTGGCTACGGCGTGCACGGCCATTTCGAGCTCAAGAAGGCGATCCCGCAATATTCGCGCGCGGCGATCTTCAACCAGGAAGGCGTCAAGGTGCCGACCTTCACGCGCTTCTCCACCGTGGCGGGCAACAAGGGTTCACCCGACCTCGCGCGCGACGTGCGCGGCTTTGCCACCAAGTTCTACACCAGCGAGGGCAATTGGGACCTCGTCGGCAACAATATCCCGGTGTTCTTCATCCAGGACGCGATCAAGTTCCCCGATCTGATCCACGCCGCCAAGCCCGCGCCCGATCGCGGCTTCCCGCAGGCGCAGACAGCGCATGACAATTTCTGGGACTTCATCTCGCTCAGCCCCGAAGCGATGAACATGGTCATGTGGATCATGTCCGACCGCACGATCCCGCGTAGCTTCCGCTTCATGGAAGGCTTCGGCGTGCACACCTTCCGGCTGGTCAATGCCGAGGGCAAGGCGCATTTCGTCAAGTTCCACTGGAAGCCCTCGCTCGGGCTGCAGTCGGTGGTCTGGAACGAGGCGCTCAAGGTCAACGGGATGGACCCCGATTTCCATCGCCGCGACATGTGGGACGCGATCGACGCGGGCGACTATCCGCAGTGGGACCTCGGCATCCAGGTGTTCGACGAGGAATTCGCCGAAAAGTTCGAATTCGACGTGCTCGACGCGACCAAGATCATTCCGGAAGAACAGGTGCCGGTCGAGATCATCGGCACGCTGACGCTCGACGCCAATGTCGACAATTTCTTCGCCGAGACCGAGCAAGTCGCCTTCTGCACGCAGAACATCGTGCCCGGCATCGACCATTCGGACGATCCGCTGCTGCAGGGCCGCAATTTCAGCTATCTCGACACGCAGCTCAAGCGGCTCGGCGGGCCCAACTTCACGCACCTGCCGATCAATGCGCCCAAATGCCCGGTGCGGCATTTCCAGCAGGACGGGCACATGGCGATGCACAATCCCAAGGGCCGCGTGAATTACGAACCCAACAGCTGGGGCAGCGGCGACGGCGCAGACGTGGATCCCGGTCCGCGCGCGTCGGCCGAACGCGGCTTCCAGTCCTATCCGGCCGAGATCAGCGGCGCCAAGGTGCGCGAGCGCAGCCCGACCTTTGCCGATCACTACAGCCAGGCGCGGCAGTTCTACATCTCGCAGACCCCGGTCGAGCAGACCCACATGGGCAATGCGCTGACCTTCGAGCTGTCGAAAGTGCAGCGGATGGATATCCGCAAGCGCATGGTCGGCCATCTGCGGCATATCGACGAAGGACTGGCGCAGGACGTCGCCGACGGCATCGGCCTGACCGAACTGCCCGACAAGGTGCCCTTCGCGCGCAAGCCGATCACCGACCTGCCCGAAAGCCCCGCGCTGTCGATCCTCAAGAACGGCCCCGACAGCTTCAAGGGCCGCAAGCTGGGTATCTACATTGCCGAAGGCGCCGATGCGGATGTCGTGAAGGCGCTGCAGCAGGCGGCCAAGGATGCCGGCGCGATGGCGGAAATCATTGCCCCGCATGTCGCGGGCGCCAAGCTGTCCGATGGCAAAATGATGGAAGCCGACGAGAAGATCGATGGCGGTCCCTCGGTGGTTTATGACGCAGTCGCGGTGGTAATGGGCGAGGACAGCGGCAAGCGCTACGCCGAGGACAAGCCGAGCATCGACTTCGTCAACGACGCCTTCGCGCATGCCAAGTTCGTGGCCTATGTCCCCGCGGTCCAGCCGCTGTTCGAAAATGCAGGCGTGTGGAGCGGCCGAGACGACGGCTTCTTCGATGTATCGTCGGGCAAGGACGCCGCGGCGAGCTTCATCGAGACCTGCGGCAAGCTGCGCTTCTGGGACCGCGAGAGCGTCAAGCAGGACTAGGCGCGATGTGAATCGGCGCGAATGAACCGTGCTTTATGCCGGGCGTCTTACAGGAGGCGCCCGGCATTTCGCGTTTTGGAGCGCGGCGGCTGTGCCTAGTCGAGCTGGACGAACCGTTCCGGCACCAGCCGGGGCAAGCTGCCGAAATCGCCGACTGCCGCGTGCGCACCTGCGGCCAGCAAACGATCGCCATAGGCGGGCATCAGATGGCTGGCGCCCGTAAAGCCGATCACGTCCATGCCCGCGGCGACGGCTGCCTTGACCCCGTTCACGCTGTCTTCGATCACCAGACATTCCGCCGGGTCGACGCGCATCGCGCGGGCGGCGTAAAGGAAGATATCGGGCGCCGGCTTGCCTGCGGCGACAACATCTGCGCTGAAGACATTGCCGGCAAAGTATGGCGCGAGGCCGGTGGCATCCAGCTTGAACTCGAGCTCGGCCTGCGCACTGCTCGATGCGACACAGCATGGTCCGTGTAAACGGCGCAGTGCCGCGGCAGCACCGGGTACTGCGCGCAACTCGCGCGCGCTGCGCCTGCGAAGCTCGGCCTTGACTTCGCGGTCGTAGTCATCGGGAAACGGTGCGCCGAGGTCTGCCTCGAGCGCGGCATGCATCGCGCGGTCGGTTACCCCGAGAAAGCGTTCGGTCAGTTCGGCATGCGAGATGTCCAGCCCCAGCTTCCGCAACTGGGTCACGTGCACGTCGGTCAGCAGTACTTCGCTGTCTACCAAAACCCCGTCGCAGTCGAAGATGACCACCGCTAGCGTTCGCGCTTGAGCACGATGTAGAGCGCGCCGTCGCCGCCGTGGCGCTGATGCGCGCGGCGTACGGCGGCAATCGCCGGATGGTGGCTCGAGGCGGCCAGCCAGTCGAGCACCTTGGCGCGAATGGCACCGCGCTGTGTGCCGCGGTCGGCCGCTGCCACCGGGCGCGGCTTGCCGGTCACCAGCAATATGCTGCGCGCGCCGATGGCGCGGGCCTGCGCTACGCCGCTCATCAAACGGTCATAGGCACCGTCGAGCGTGTGGCCGTGCAGGTCGATCGTCACTTCGGGCTGCAACTGACCGCCCTTGAGCCGCCGGTCCCAATGCGAATCGAGCCCGCGATCGGGCGCTGCGATGTTCGGCGGCGGGGGCGCGGGGACCGGGCGGGGCCTTGCGGGGGACACCTGTTTCTTCGCCTGCTTTTTCGGCGGGGCCGGCGCCTTGGCCTCATGCGCGGGTTGCGGCTGGACGGGGCGCAGCGGATGCAGGGGTTCGACTGTCGCGGCGAGCTTTTCCCACGCAGCGGCTTCTTCGTCGGACAGTCCGCGCGGGGAGCTCACCGCCGCGTTTCGAGACGGTCGAGCGTACCCACCGGCAGCAGGACGAGAGCCGATCCGCTGGCGCTCATGCTGCCGGCGATTTCGCGGGCATCGCCGCCATTGCCCCAGAAGGTGTCGAAGCGATTGGTGCCCTTGATCGCCCCGCCTGTGTCCTGCGCGATCCAGAGCCCGTCGGCCTCGTCGCGTTCCATGTCGAGAAAGACCGGCGCGCCATAGGGGACGAAATTGGGATCGACCGCCACCGATGCTTCGCGCCGGACGGGCACCCCGAGCGACCCGAGCGGGCCGTCACTGTTCAGTTCGCGGAAGAAAATCCAGCTCTTGTTGAGGCGCATGATATCGCGCCCCTGCGCGGGATTGTCGCGGATGAACGCCATGATGCCCTGCATCGAAGTGGCGTAATCGGTGCCTTCGCCGATCAGTCCGCGTTCGCGCATCACGCGGCCGATGCCGACATATTCGCGGCCGTTCTGCCCGGCATAGCCGATCCGCATCAGCGAGCCGTCGGGCAGGCGCAGCAGACCCGAACCCTGGATCTGCAGGAAGAACAGCTCGACCGGATCGGCAGCCCAGGCGATCTCGAGCCCGCGCCCTTCGAGCGCGCCGAGTTCGATCGCAGTGCGATCGTGGAACTGGACGAAGCGCCCGCTGGCGTCATACCGGCCCAGCGGCGGGCGCCCGCTCCGCTCGCTTGCAGGCATATCGTCGGGCCATGCGCGCACCAGTTCGGGAGGCATGGCATAGACGGGCACGTCATATCCCGGCGCGCGCGTCCGGCTGCCGCGGATCTCGGGCTCGTAATAGCCGGTGGCGAAGGCTGCCCCATCGCCCACGCGGGCGGTTTCGAAATAGCTGGCGAAGAACCGGCGCGCGTCCGAGACCGGCCAGGTGGCGGCGGCCTCGCAGGCGGGGCGCCAGTCATCGGCAAAGGTCAGACCGCTCTGGTCCTCGCGGCGCAGGATAGCGGGACAGGATTCGAGAAACGAGACGAGCGCGGTACCCGCATCATCGGCGCCGATGCCCAGTTCGGTTACCTTAAGGCCGCGAGAAACGGGTGCGAAGGCGGCGCTGGAGACGGTGCCGGGCGGCATGGCGACCGGTGTTTGCGGGCGCATGTCGGGCACGACGCGGACGCAGGCAGACAGCGCCAGCGTGACCGCGATTACCAGCAGGTAGCGCATCATCCCTCCCCCGGATCGAGCGGCGCGTCAGCCTTCGTCGGTTTCGTCGAGAACCCAGTTGGGATCGGCGGCATCGACATTGCGGCGGAAGGTCCAGACGTCGCGGCTTTCGATCGCGTCGTCGAGCGAACCGGCCACGACATTGCCTTCCGCGCTACGGGTCACTGCGGCGATATCGGCCACGAAGAGCACGGCAATGCGGGCGATGCGGCCATCGAGATCGGCCGAACACACGGTCGCGTCCTCGATCCTGATCAGCCGGTTGTCGAGCGTTTCGCCCGCTTCTTCGCGCGCGTCGATGGCCTGCGCAAAGCTTTCGTAGACGTCGCCATCGGTCAGTTCGCGCAGCGTATCCTTGTCGCCTTTCCAGAAGGCCTCCAGAATCATCGCGTAAGCGCCCTTGGCACCTTCGAGGAAACCCAGCAGGTCGAAGCCCGGCGAGGCCGCGGCGATGGCGCGCACGCCTGCCTCGCTGGCCGGAGCCGCATTGTCGCCCCCGCGCAGCACCACCGGCTGGCGGGCGGGACGCGGTGCATTCTCGGCCTGCGCAGGCGTATCCGCGCGCTCGAACCGATGCGGCACCACCTCTTCTTCATGCTCCGACCGACGGCCGAGCACCGAATAGAGCCGCAACCCCAGAAAGGCGGCGATCATGGCGAGGATGACGATCTCGGTGATCACGTGATTAACCTGCTTCCCAACTTCATTCGCGAAGGCAACGCGCCTCCGGCAGTCCAACATCTGTCCTGCCCTAGATAGGAAGGAAATACAAACCGACAATGGTCCTGCGGCCCCGGCGCCGCGCCGCGTACCGCCGGGCCGGGTCGCGGATTGCTAGACTCGTCCGACAGTGCTAGGCGCGCGCACCGAAGGCCCGCTGCGCCCGGAAATGGCGCGCGCGGGCGGCATTATCGGATAAATGGAAAGCGAATGCACATGGCCGACGAAGGCGACGTTCTCACCGACCTGAACAATCCCGCAGCGGGCGCCAACGGGGCCGACAACCAGCCCAGCGCGGGCGTGATCTCGCAATATATCAAGGACCTTTCGGTCGAGAACCCCAGCGCGCCGCAATGCTACCAGTGGAACGAGCAGCCGCAGCTCGACGTGCAGGTCAACATCGCCGCCGACAAGATCGCCGAAGACGTTCACGAAGTGACGCTGAAGGTTACCTGCAGCGCCAAGACCAGCCAGGGCACGCTCTATCTGATCGATCTGGACTATTGCGGGCTGATGGGCATGCGCAATCTGCCCGACGAGCAGGCGCACGCTTTCCTGTTCGCCGAAGCCCCGCGAATTCTGTTCCCCTTCGCGCGCCGCGTCATTGCCGATGCCAGCCGCGATGCGGGCTTCCCACCGCTGATGCTCGATCCGATGGATTTCGGCGCGCTCTACCAGCAGCAGCTGGCTGCGCGCGCGCAGGAACAGCAGCAGGGCGCCGCGGCGACCCCGCCCGCCGGCGAAGCCTGAGCCGCTGATTCGCCCGGGAGGCTCTGACAGGTGAGCCTGCTCAAGAACGTCGGGACCATCGGCGGGCTGACCGCGGTCAGCCGCGTCTTCGGCTTCGTGCGCGACATCCTGGTGGCGCGTGTGCTCGGCGCAACGCCGATGGGCGACGCGTGGCAGCTGGCCTTCATGCTGCCCAACATCTTCCGCCGCCTGTTCGCCGAAGGCGCCTTTGCCAGCGCCTTCGTGCCGCTTTTCAACCGGCGGATGGTCGAAGGGCAGAGCGAGGCCCAGCGCTTCGCCGAAAGCGTATTGTCGCTGCTGCTTCCGATCCTGATCGTATTTGGCGGGCTGGCGATGGTGGCGATGCCGTGGGTGGTCGCCTATTTCGCACCCGACGGCCTCGAAAGCGATCCCGAAGCCTTGCCGATCGCGGTGATGATGGCACGGATTACCTTCCCCTACCTCCTGTTCATGAGCCTTGCGACGCTGGTCGCCGCCGTGCTCAACTCGCTGTCGCGCTTCGCTGCCGCGGCGGCGGCACCGGTGCTGCTCAACCTCTGCCTGATCGCAGCGCTGCTATACGGCGCATCGCTGGGCGAAGGGGTGATGGCGCGCCGCGAAAGTGCGTTCTGGCAATCGGTCGCGCTCAGCGCCTCGGGCCTGCTGCAACTGGTGTGGCTGGCGTTCTGGATGCACCGCGCGGGCTTTCGGATCCGCCTGCTGCTGCCGCGGGTCTCGCCCGGGGTAAAGGAACTGGGCGTGCTGATCGTCCCTGCGGTGTTCGGTGCGGGCATCTACCAGATCAGCCGCTTCGTCGACCTGTTCTTCCTCTCCACGCTGGAGGTCGGCAGCTACACCTATCTCGCAATGGCTGACCGCTGGAACCAGTTGCCGCTGGGGATCATCGGGATCGCGCTGGGCACCGCCATCCTCCCCGCCCTTTCGCGCTACCTCTCGCGCGAGGAGAACGACGAGGCGCAGCGGCTGCAATCGAACGCGATCGAGCTGGCGATGCTGCTGACCGTGCCCGCGGCTGCGGCATTGTTCGTATCGGGCAGCGCCTTCACCCGCGTGTTCTTCGCTGGCGGCGCGTTCAGCGTCGAAGATGCCCTGATTACCGGCACGGTGGTCAGCGGGCTGGTGATCGGCCTGCCCGCCTATGTGCTGATCAAGGTGCTGACGCCCAATTTCTTTGCCCGGAAAGACACGCGCACCCCGGTGTTCACCGCCGCGGCGTCGCTGGTGGTCACGGTGGGGCTGAATATCCTGTTGGTCCCGCGCCTGGGCGTGCTGGCGCTGGCCGTGGCCGGGTCGATCGGCGCGTGGTGCAATGTCATGCTGCTTTACGCGATCCTGGTCAGGCGCGGGTATTTCCGCCTGCCGTCACGCATCGCGGGGCGGATCGTGCGGATCTTCATCGCCGCGCTGGCGATGGCGCTGGCGCTATGGGCGCTGATGGGTCCGCTGGACCCGTGGTTCGACGGCACGATACTCCAGCGTGCGGGCGGGATCGCCGCGGTGACATTGACGGGCACTGCGGTCTACGGCATCGCGGCGATCCTCCTCGGGGTGCTCGACCGGGCGACGATCGCCCGGCTGCTGCGCCGCCAGACCTGAACCCGACGGGCCGATCCTGGCCGGCCCGAACCTGATTGAGAGAATTCATGCGTCCTGACATGCGGGTAGTTTCCGGCATCCAGCCCACCGGCCATCTCCACCTCGGCAATTACCTCGGGGCGATCCGCAACTGGGTGCGCATGCAGGACGATATGCAGGACGGCGAGCAATGCCTGTTCTTCCTCGCCGACCTGCATGCCATTTCGATGCCGCACGATCCGGCCGAACTGCACCGCGGCACGCTGGAAATGGCCGCGGCCGTGGTCGCCTGCGGGATCGATCCGCACCGGAGCATCCTGTTCAACCAGGCGCAGGTCCCCGCGCATGCGGAAATGCAGTGGCTGCTCAATGGAACCGCACGAATGGGCTGGCTCAACCGCATGACGCAGTGGAAGGACAAGGCGGGCAAGAACCGCGAAGGCCAATCGGTCGCGCTGTTCGCCTATCCGGTGCTGCAGGCCGCCGATGTACTGCTCTACCAGACAACGCATGTTCCCGTCGGCGAAGACCAGAAACAGCATCTCGAACTGGCACGCGACATCGCGCAGAAGTTTAACAACGATTTCGCTGGTGAGGATACGCCGGTCTTCACCCTGCCCGAAGCGATCACACCGCCGCAGGCCGCCCGGATCATGAGCCTGCGCGACGGGTCCAAGAAGATGAGCAAGTCCGACCCGTCCGAGATGAGCCGGATCGAACTGGCCGACGATGCCGATACGGTGATGAAGAAGGTCAAAAAGGCCAAGACCGATCCCGAACCGCTGCCGAGCGAGGCAGGCGGGCTGGTCGGCCGAGCGGAAGCGCTGAACCTCGTCACGATCTATGCTGCGGTTGCCGACACCACGGTCGAGGCCGTGCTGGGCGAATACGGCGGCGAGGGCTTCGGCAAGTTCAAGCCCGCGCTGGGCGAACTGCTGGTCGAAACGCTGCGACCGATCTCCACCCGGTTCAACGAGCTGCTCGACGACCGCGAGGCGCTCGATGCGATACTGGCGCGCGGCGCCAGCGAGGCCCGCGAACTGGCGCGCCCCACGCTCGACGCGACATATTCGGCGCTGGGGCTGGTGCGTTAAGCGCGCGGTCATCGCATCAAATGTGAATCCGGACATTCAATCCGGGTTAATCGCCATTCGTCCATAGCCATGCGCAGCTAATGGCAGTGTGCCTCGGGCAAGCGGTGGGCTGCGCACGATCGCGTTTCCGTGTAAGAAACGCCAACAGTACAAAGGACTGAGCATGACCAACCTGTACCAGGGTTGGGGGCGCAAACTCAAGCTCGCCTCCGTTCCCGTCATCCTTGCAGGCCTCGCCGCCTGTGCCACCCCGTTCAAGGCGGATGTCTCGCGTTTCCAGACGCAGTTACCCGCCCCGCAGGGGGAAACCTATTTCGTCGTGGCCGATGACCCGGCGCTCGCCGGCGGGCTAGAGTTCGCGCAATATGCCGATCTCGTCGAAGCGCAGATGTCGAGCCTCGGCTATGCCCAGGCGGCATCGCCCGAAGACGCTTCGCTGCTCGTCCGTTTCGACTACGAGGTCGACAAGGGCCGCGAACGCGTGCGGTCGACCGGCTTCAGCGACCCTTTCTATTCGCCGTGGTACGGCTACCGTGCGCGGACCGGCTATTACCGCCCGCGCTATGTCGGCAGCCGCTGGGGCTATGGCTATTACGACCCGTGGTTCGGCGGGCAGGAAGTCCGCAGCTACACCGTCTACACCAGCGAGATCGACATGAAGATCGACCGCGCCGCGACGGGCGAACGCTTGTTCGAAGGCCAGGCGCAGGCGATTTCGACCTCGAACCGGCTGCAGTATCTGGTGCCCAACCTCGTCGAAGCGATGTTTACCGATTTCCCCGGCAATTCGGGCGAAACGCTGCGTATCTCGATCGCGCCCGAAAAAACCACCGTGCGCAAGATCGACTGATCCGCGCGGGCGAAAATTCAGCCAAGCGAAGGGCGGTCCGCGAGCGGGCCGCCTTTTTCCTACCGGCGCTCAGCCCAGTTTCGCGTGGCCGCCTGTCGAGCCGAAGCCGCCTTCACCGCGAACGGTCGCATCGAGCTGGCCCACTTCGTGCCACGCGGCCTGCGTGACCGGGGCCAGCACCAGCTGTGCGATCCGGTCACCCCGGGCGATCGCGAAATCTTCCGTCCCGTGGTTGATCATGATGACCTTGATCTCGCCGCGGTAATCGCTGTCGATCGTTCCCGGCGTATTGGGCACGGTTATCCCGTGCTTGAGCGCGAGCCCCGATCGCGGGCGGACCTGGATTTCGAAACCCTGCGGAATTGCGACCGCGAGACCGGTAGCCACAGCATGCCGCTGTCCCGGGGCCAGCGTCAGGTCTTCGGCGGCAAGCACGTCCATCCCCGCCGCGCCATCGGTGGCATAGACGGGTAGCGCCAGTCCTCCGCCATGCGGCAGCCGCTTGACCTGCACGCCCACCGGATCAGTCATCGGCGTCATCCCCCGGCACCAGCGCTTCCGCGGCACGCAGCACCAGTTCGCGCGCTACGTCTTCCTTGGCCATCTCGGGCAGGCTCTCGACCCCGCGCGCGGTGACGATATGGACCTGGTTGAGGTCGCCCCCCATCACGCTTTCGCCGATATCGCCTGCGACATTGTTGGCCACGATCCAGTCGGCGCCTTTTCGCTTGCGCTTGGACTTGGCGTTTTCGACCACGTTCTCGGTTTCGGCGGCGAAGCCGATCAGCAAGGTCGGGCGCTTGCGACCCGCCGCCGTGCTGGCAAGAATATCGGGGTTTTCCGCGAGGATCAGCGCGGGCGGCGCCGAGCCGCGTTTCTTCATCTTCTCGCCCGCGACATGCCGGCTCTTCCAGTCCGCAACCGCGGCGACCATGAAGGCGATATCCGCCGGCAATGCGCGGCGCACTTCCTCGGCCATGTCTTCGGCGGTCTCGACGTCGATACGGTCGACACCGACCGGGGTGGGCAGGTGCACAGGTCCGGCGATCAGAGTAACGCGGGCCCCCGCCGCTGCGGCCATCGCGGCGATGGCAAAGCCCTGCTTCCCGCTTGACCGGTTGGCAATATAGCGCACCGGATCGATCGGTTCGCGCGTCGGCCCCGCGGTGATGAGCACATGCTTGCCATAGAGCGGCCGGTGTTCGGGATCGGGATCGAACGCCGCCTGTCCCGCCAGCGGCGAAGCGTCGAAGGCTGCGGCCTGTGTCTGGAAGGCGCCGGCCATGGCCTGCGGCATCGCGTGGCCATCGTCGCCGTAAGCCAACGCCCCGGGATCGGTCGGCGGGGCTGCCGAAGCCTTGCCCTTGGTCGCCAGGATCGGTCCTGCGGCGGGATCGGGTTCGGACGGTTCGGGTAGTTCCGCGCCCTCGAAGCCGGCTTCATCGCCCGCTTCGGGCAGCTCTTCCAGTTCGGCCTCGATTTCCTCGTGGGTGCGGGCTTCCGTCGTCCGCGGAATAATCATCGACAGCAAGCCGCCCAGCCCGCCGCCGCTGGGGGTATCGTCTTCTTCCTCCCCGTCATCCTCGAACATGGGCTCCGAAGGTTCGAGCGTCTCGCCGAGCGGCACGCTTTGCGCGGGGGCGGCAAGCTGCGCAGGCACCGGAGCGCCGAGTTCGGGCAAATCGAGGTCGAGATCGAGCTCCTGCGCTATCCGCGCGAGGATGGACGGCGGTTCGGGCATCCGCCCGGCGCCAAATTCGCCGCAGGCCATCGCGCCCTCGTCGGGATCCATCACTGCGACACCCGCCTGGCGCAACCAGTCGGCGTTGCGCTGGGTCGCCGAATGCTCCCACATGCGCACGTTCATGGCCGGCACGGTCAGCACCGGCTTGTCGGTCGCCAGGATCAGCGTAGTGGCAAGGTCGTCGGCGATCCCGGCGGCCATTTTGGCCAAGAGGTCGGCGGTTGCCGGACACACCACCACCAAGTCGGCTTCGCGGCTCAGCTGGATATGCCCCATCTCGACCTCGTCCTTGAGATCGAACAGCGAGGTATAGACCTTGTTCTCGCTCAGCGCGGCAAGCGCCATGGGCGTGACGAATTGCTGGCCGCCCTTCGTCAGCACGCAGGTCACTTCGCCGCCGGCCTTGCGGATCAGGCGCACGAGTTCGCACGACTTATAGGCCGCTATGCCGCCGCCAATGACGAGGAGAATCTTCGGGCCGCTCACGCCGGGACTGCGCCTTGCAGCGGTGGCTCCGGACGCGCCGGTACGGATCGGCAAATGCATAGCCAGTGTGTCATCGCCGCGCTTGCTAGCGCCCCCCGTTTGGTATTGCCAGCGTGTAGCACTGGCGTTTTACGCGATACTCCCTAACCTTGTATGGTGAAAGAAAAGGAAACGGGGAGGTTTCGATGCATGTGATTCTGAGCGCGATTTTGTTGGCCCTTGCGATACTCGACCTGGTGCTGGGTACCAGCTTCCTCGTCGATCCCGCCAGCGCGGCGAGCGACTTCGGCCTGACGATCGCGTCGACCCACGGCGAATCGACATTGCGGGGCGACATGACCGCCTTCTTCTATGTCACCGCGCTGTCGCTGGGGTGGGGCGCATGGAAACGACGGGGCGAGGTGTTGCTGCCGGCGCTCGGCCTGTTCGGCATCGCCTTCATCGGACGCTTCATCAATGTCGTGGCGCAGGGGCCCTATGATGGGTGGATGGTGCCGATGGCGGTGGAAGGGTTCCACTGCATCGTGATCATCATTGCGATACGCGCGTGGGGCTCCGGGCAACCCGCGACTGCCTAACCGCGCCTGCAAGGTCGACCAGAGCGCGGGGAACCAGCGCGAGACCAACGCCGTAAGCAGGGACGAACAGCCCCATCCAGTAGAAGTTATCCTGCCGCGCGAACAGCGCTACGGCAGTGATGAAGCTTGCGAACCACAGCGCCGCGAACATGCCCAGCCGGCCACCCGCCCCGAGCCAGCCGAGCAAGGCAAGCACTCCGAGCGTCCCTGCAAGCCAGCTCGGCAATGTCTGCAGTAAGGTGGTCACATGAATGCCGTATAGCGGCAGCGCGGGTCCCAACAGGCCGCTCCATCCTATCGAGACGAGATCGCCCGGCGCGCGAACCGCACCCACCATCGCAGCGTGCACGGTGAAGCCGACCAGCAAAGCAAGCAGCGCACCCGCAATTGCCAGCGCCTTGCCTCGCTCGCCCGCAAGGCAGGCAACCACACCCCAGGCCCCCAGAAACGGCAGTGCGAGTTCGCGCAGCGCGATCGCACAGGTCGCCATGAGCAAACCTGCAAGCCAGCCGGGGCCCGCCGACAGCGCAAGCGCGAGCGACAGCATCATCCCGGCAAGCAGTTCGTGGCTGAAGGCAATGTCGGGGATAAAGCCGACCATGCCAAACGCTGCAGCCAGAGCTGCTGCTGCCAATGCGGTCGAACGGCCGCTTCTACGCAATGCACCGTACCAGGCGAGGATATTGGCTGCCCATAACAGGACAGCGATGATCCGCCAGCCATCCGCGCCCCACAGGGCGGTGGTCCATGCCAGGACGGGCGTGCGCATCGTCACGAATGGTGCGGTCGGCATGCCAAAAACGCGGTGCTCAGTCGCCGCGGCGGTGTAATAGCTTTCGCCTGCGGCAACCCGGCCGTTAATTGCACGGTAGAGATCCATATCGAGACGCTCGCCGCGTTCGAGACGCTCCGCGATGTCGCCCGTATGAGCCGCATCCCGCATCTCGAGCGCAAACCCGTTCCACACGCAGGCAAGCAGGGTGATGACAGCCAACAACACTGCCATCTTCCGGGACAGCACAGCGAGCGGGTGCGCGGGAAGTCTCATCAGCGCCCCCGCGCCGCTCGAAGCAGGGACGCCCCTGCCATCGGAAGAAAGGCAAGACCGACAAAAATGGCTGGCGCGACCACCGCGCCCCAGTAGAAATTGTTGGTGCGTCCGGCGAGCATGAAGGCAATCCCGTACCCGAGATAAAGCAGGGTGCCGGTGGTGCCTGCCGCGGATTTCCACCCTGCCCAGCCCAGCAATGCCAGGAGTACGATCGGCCCGGCGATACCATGCGGTAGGAACCGGAGGTTCGAGCTCAGAACCACGTTGCCGAGCCATCCAGCAAGTCCGCGCAGGGCCAGCCAGCCCGGGCCTTGCGGATCGCTCGCCAGTATCTGCGGCGACAGCAGCGCCAGATGCGCGCCTATTCCCACGAGAAACAGGAGGACGAGCCCGGCCCAGGCGGCTGCCTCCGTCCAGTCGCGCCGCCATGCCGCCATCGCTGCGAGCAGCAGCACAAAGGGCAGGACATGTTCGCGAATGGCGAGCGCCAACGCGGTCACCGCCAGTGCCCAGCCCCAACGGCCCGGCCGATGCAGGCCGAACGCGAGCGCGATCAGCATCCCCGCCCATAATTCGTGCAAGACGAAAAACCATCGGTTGAGACCGAGCGTTGCGCTTGCCGCCAGCAGCGCGATGGCGACGAGCCGGTGACGCTCACCACCCGGCTCATCCCCCAAGCGGTGCCACCAGGCAGCAAGAGTGGCAGCAAGCAAGGCCGCCGCCAGTACGGCCATCCACGACTCGCCGAGTATGGCATGGAGATAAGCAAGTGTTGGCAGACGGACAGTAATCCCCGGGCGAACCGGATAATCGCGTGCGCGCTGCTCTTCGACAATGAAGTCGTAATAGGATTCGCCGCCTGCGATCCGCTCGATCACGCGATCATAGAAGGCCAGATCGTCGTCACGCGTGGGCTGGATGAGGGCGGTATGCGTATCGCGCGCCACCGGCGGTACGGTGTGTCCGCGGTCGAGCGGCGTCAGCGCAGCAAGCAGCAGCAGTGCCGCGACCAGAGCGAGGAGCGCCCGAGCCGGCCAGCGAGCCCAGCGAGCGAAACGGTCCCAGCGCGGCGCATCACCCGCGCCGGTGCCGGTCAGACGATCCACCCCTGCATTGTCGCTGCCCATGCGGCGAGCCCCCTGCCACTGCCGCGAAGGCATAGCCCAGCATACCGCGACCGCGCGCCTTGCGGCGGCGCCTTTCCCACATCAATTCGACCTTGGGCAGCGGCGGCGCTTCGGGGGCGCCACCCTTGGGGGGAAAGCGTTCCTCTATACGGCGGACAAGTTCGGGAATCCGCAGCAGCGTTCCGGTGTCTTCGCGGATGCGATCGGCGAGCGCGGCCTCGGGACCGAGTTCATCGCGGATCCAGCTGCGCACGTAGGGCGCACTGACATCCCACATGTTGATTGCGGGATCGAGCTGCGTTGCGATGCCTTCGACCATCACCATGGTTTTCTGCAGCAGCAGCAGGTGCGGCTGCGTCTGCATGTCGAAATCGCGGGTAATCGCGAACAGCCCATCGAGCATCTGTCCGACCGACAGCTCGCTGACCGGTTTGCCACGCATCGGTTCGCCCACCGCCCGCAGCGCTGTCGCGAACTCGTCGACATCGTGATAGCTGGGCACGTATTGCGCTTCGAAATGGATTTCGGCGACGCGTTTGTAATTGCCCGTCGTCAGCCCGTAGAGGATTTCCGCCAGCCACATACGCGCGCGGCGATCGATCCGCCCCATGATGCCGAAGTCGATCGCCGCGATCGTGCCGTCGGCTTTCACGAACAGGTTGCCCTGGTGCATGTCGGCGTGGAAAAAGCCCGCCGCGATCGCCTGCTTGAGGAAAGCGAGCACCAGCCGGCTGGCCAGTTCCGCCGTGTCGTGCCCTGCTGCGCGGATCGCCTCGGTGTTGCTGATCTTGATTCCGTCGATCCAGTCGACCGTCATCACGCGGCCGTTGGTCCGGTCCCAGTCGATCCCGGGGATTTCATAGCCGGCCGTGCCGACCATGTGCTGGGCCAGTTCGGAGGCACTTGCCGCCTCGCGCCGCAAGTCGAGCTCGCGATTGGTCCAGCGCTTGAAATTGGCGATGATCAGACGGGGCCGCAACCGCGCGGCCTCGCCGCCGAAGCTCTCGAGATGCGCCGCTGCCCACTCATAGGTACTGATGTCGCGGGCGAACTGTTCGCGCACGCCGGGACGCAGCACCTTGACCGCGACCTGCCGGCCTTCGGTGGTAACCGCGCGGTGGACCTGCGCGATCGACGCCGCGCCGATCGGCGCCGGGTCGAATTCGGCCCACAGCGCCTCGATCGGTTGCTCGAAACTGGCTTCGATGCTGGCCCGGATCTCGGCGAAATCCACCGGCGGCAGGTTGTCCTGCAGCATGAGCAGATTGCGGGCTGCCTCTTCTCCGACCAGATCGGGGCGGGTGGCGAGTGTCTGGCCCAGCTTGATCGCGGCGGGGCCGATGTCACGGAACGCTCCGGCGTAGTCGGGGGTGTCGGGTTGCCGGGTGCCGAAACGCGCAATGCGTGCCAGCCGCTTGATCGGTGCGGGCGTGTTGGGATCGCTTTCGATCCCCCGCAGCGCTCCGTGGCGCGCCAGCGTGCGCCCCCATTTGAGCAGGCGCCAGATATGCGTCGAGGGCCGTGCCACCCCTAGACCTTCCATCCCGAATGGATCGCGACGAGCCCGCCGAGGATCGGTTCGACGCGGGTGTTTTCGAAACCCGCCTCGCGGATCATGCGTTCGAAGCCGGGCATGTCGGGGAAGCGGCGGATCGATTCGACGAGATAGCGATAGCTGTCCTCGTCATTGGCAATCGCCTTGCCGATCTGCGGCACCAGCTTGTGCGAATAGAGGTCGTAGGCTTCCTTGAAGCCGGGCCATTCGACAGTGCTGAATTCGAGGCAGAAGAAGCGCCCGCCATATTTCAGCACGCGATGCGCTTCCTTCAGCGCCCGGTCGATATGCGTGACATTCCTGATCCCGAACGCAATCGTGTAGGCATCGAAGATACGGCTCGAAAAGCTCAGTTCCTCGGCATTCTGGCGCGACCATACCAGCCCGTCGATCCCGCGCTCCATCGCGCGCTCGATCCCGACATCGAGCATGTCCTGGTTGATGTCCGAGACAGTGATGCTCGCGCCTTTTTCGGCCATGCGGAAAGCGATGTCGCCGGTGCCGCCCGCCATGTCGAGAATGGCTTCGCCCGCCTGCGGTTTGACGCATTTGACGAAGCGGTCCTTCCACAAGCGGTGCATGCCCACGCTCATCGCGTCGTTCATCACGTCGTATTTGGCGGCGACATTGGAAAAAACCTCGCCCACGCGGCCGGTCTTTTCCGCAGCATCGATATCTTCGTAGCCGAAGGAAACGGTTTCGCTCATGCGGGGGCCTTAGGGGGAATTGCGGCCGCGGCAAAGGCCTTGAATTAGCCCGTCATCCCAGCGAAAGCTGGGATCGCCCTCCGACAATAACCCCAGCTTTCGCCGGGGTGACGAGATTTTCAGATGCCCGAGCTTCCCGAAGTCGAAACCACCGTCCGCGGGCTTGCCAGATTTCTCGAGGGCGAGCGGATCACCAGCGTGCGGGTGAACCGGCCCGACATGCGGCGCCCCTTCCCGCCCGATCTGGTGCAGGCGCTGACCGGGGCGATCGTCTCGGGCCTGTCGCGCCGCGCGAAATACGGCATCCTCCATACCGACCGTGACCATGCGATGGTGTTCCATCTCGGCATGAGCGGGCGCTGGCGGATCGATCCCGAAGCAGCGGACAAGCACGATCATCTGGTGCTGGAGACCGAGGGCCATGTCTTCGCGCTCAACGATCCGCGCCGCTTCGGCTCGGTCGACCTGCTGCTCGCCCCCGAACTCGATCTATGGCCGCCCTTTGCCGCGCTTGGCCCCGAACCGCTGGGCGCCGATTTGACCCCCGAGCACTTGCGCGAGGCGACGCGCGGCCGCAAGCAGGCGATCAAGCTGCTGCTGCTCGACCAGCGGATCGTGGCGGGCCTGGGCAATATCTATGTGTGCGAAGCGCTGTGGCAGGCGGGCATTCACCCGCGCAAGGCCGGCGGCAAGGTAACCATGCCGCAGCTCAGGCGGCTTGTCCCGGCAATCAAGGATGTGCTCACGCGCTCGATCGAAGACGGCGGCTCGACGCTGCGCGATTTTGCGCAGCCCGACGGTAATCTCGGTTATTTCGCTACCCGCTTCCATGTCTATGGCCGCGAAGGCGACGCCTGCCACCGCGATGACGGCGGGACCGTGCGGCGGATCGTGCAGGGCGGGCGCAGCACGTGGTTCTGCCCCCTGTGCCAGAAATAGCCGGTCAGGCGTCGACCAGCGCGTAATGCGGGGGCGGCGGCAGCCCTTCCATCTTCTCGCTGAGCAGCGGCCGGAAGCTGGGGCGGCTCTTCATAACCGAATACCAGTGCCGCGTCTGTTCGTGGCCCTTCCAGTCGATCCCGCCGAGGTAATCCGCCACCGACAATTGCGCCGCGCAGGCGAGATCGGCGAGGCCGAGCGTCGGCCCGGCAAGCCACTGGCGGGTATCCACCAGCCAGTCGATATAGTCGAGATGGGCATGCGCGTTCTTCATCGCTTCACGCAGGACGCGCGAATCGGGCGGCTGGCGCAACACGAGCCGCTTCTTCATCCGTTCGTGCAGCAAGGGCCCTGAAACATCGGCATAGAGGTTCTCGTCGAACAGCGCGACGAGCCGGCGGATCTCGGCGCGTTGCAGCGCGGAACCGTTGATCATCGGGTTGCGCTCGACCGTTTCCTCGAGAAATTCGCAGATCGCCTGGCTGTCCGACAGGCTGACGCCGCGGCCCGCATCGTGCAGCACCGGCGTGCGTCCGGCCGGGTTCAGATGCCAGAATTCGTCGCGCCCTTCCCACGGGTGTTCGCGCACCAGTTCGTAGGCAATGTTCTTCTCGCCCATCAGCAGGCGCAGCTTGCGGCTGAATGGGCACAGGGGGAATTGGTAGAGCTGCCACATGGATTGATTGCCTTGCCACAAGCCCAGGGCATGCGTCCACTGGGCCGCGGTACTCTACGCAGAAAATTGCGCGCATTCTGGCCGCGGCGAAAGCGGGGCCGGAATGCCCCCGGCGAAGCGATCAGAGCCCCGCGGCGTCGAGCAGCATCAGGCAGGCAGGCATGACCTCGTCCAATTGCTCGGGAGTTTCGGCCAGCGCCGCACGTTCGCGCATCACCAGCCCCATGATCGTCCTGCGATCCGCGCCGAGTTCGTCCATCAGCCGTGCAGTGGTGCGCACGAAAAATTCCTGTCCGCGCTCGGCCATCACGGGATAGCCGGCTGCCCCGTCCTCGCCCGCGCGCTGCGCCTTGTGGACCAGCCCGAAGGCGACCGAACAGCGCAGCGCGCCCGACTGTTCGAGCGTCAGATCGGGCAACGGAGCGGCCGGTGCGGCCGAGGCGACCTGCATGAAGGAAAGGGCGAGCGGTGCGAGAAGCATGGTCATGTCCTGCTTCTAGACCTGCACGGATGAACCGCAAGCTACTCCGGATGCCGATCGTCGCTTGTCTCGCCACTGCGCACGGTTAAGGTGGCGAAACGAAACTCAAAGGAGAGAGATGCGATGTTCAACCACATCATGATCGGCACCAACGATATCGAGAAATCCAAGGCGTTCTATGAGAAGGTGCTCAAGGTGATCGGTGTCGAAGGGGCGATGGACAACACGCTCGACAGCGGGATCAAGCGCGTCTTCTTCATGCATGGCGGCAATGTGCTGGCGCTGTCGCAGCCGATCGACGGCGAACCCGCGACCTGCGCCAATGGCATGACCATCGGCTTTAAATGCGATTCGCCCGAACAGGTGAAGGAACTGCACGATGCCGCGATCGCCGCGGGCGGCACCAGCATCGAAGACCCGCCGGGCCTGCGCGAAAGCGCGATGGGGGCGATGCACCTGTGCTATTTCCGCGATCTCGACGGACACAAGATCTGCGGCCTGCACCGCGCCGGGTGATCGCCGCACCGGGGGATGCACGGTCGAATCTCCGTCATCCCCCGCCTGCGCGTCCGAGCGCGCGCTAATCTCAGCGTGAAAGTTCGAACACGGCAAATTCGGCGCGCGCATTGGCGCCCTTCCGGCCGATCGGGCCACGGCTGGCGAAATACCAGTCGCGTTCGATCGTCGCTGCCTTCTCGCGCGCCAGATCGCGGAAATCGCTGATGGTGACGTGGTGGATGTTCTGCGTTTCGTACCAGCTTACCGGGATGCTGCGCGTCACTGGCATGCGCCCACCGAACATCAGTGCGGCGCGCGTGCGCCAGTGCGCGAAATTCGGGAAGCTGACGAAGGCCCGCGTGCCCACCCGCAGCAATTCGTCGAGCATGCGGTCGGGCCGCACCGCGGTCTGCAGCGTCTGGCTGAGCACCGCGTAATCGAACCCCTTGTCGGGATAGTCGCGCAGGTCGCGATCGGCGTCGCCCTGTACGACCGACAGGCCCTGTGCAACGCAGCGCTCGACACTGGCGCCATCGATTTCGATCCCGCGGACGTCGCATTGCTTTTCGCGCAGCGCTAGCATGAGCGCACCGTCACCGCAGCCGATATCGAGCACGCGGCTGCCAGGCGCGACATGGTCGGCGATCACGGCGAGGTCGGCGCGCAGGGTCAACCGAGAAAACCTTCCACGACCCGGTCGAGCGCGGGGACATCGAGGAGGAAGCTGTCATGGCCATGCGGGGCCGACAGTTCGACGAAACTGACCGCAGCACCCGCCGCATTGAGCGCATGGACCACGTGCCGGCTTTCGGCCGTGGGATAGAGCCAGTCGCTGTCGAAGCTCACAAGGCAGAAGCGTGCCGTGGTGCCAGCGAAAGCATCTGCCAGCCGCCCGCCATGTTCTTCTGCCAGATCGAAATAATCCATCGCTCGGGTGATATAGAGGTAGCTGTTGGCATCGAAGCGGCGGCTGAACCCGCTGCCTTGGTAGCGCAAATAGCTTTCGACCTGGAAATCGGCGTCGAACCCGAATGTCTTGGCGCCTTTCGACCCATCGGGGCGATCCTGCAGATTGCGCCCGAACTTTGCGGTCAGCGCTTCTTCCGACAGGTATGTGATATGCGCCGCCATCCGCGCGACGGCGAGCCCGTTTTCGGGCGCCTCGCCGCCGTAGTAATCGCCGCCCTGCCAGCGCGGGTCGGCCATGATCGCCTGCCGCCCCAGTTCATGAAAGCCGATGTTCTGTGCCGAATGGCGGCTGGTCGAGGCAATCACCAGCACGCGCTCGGCGCGCTCGGGCCAGTTCGCCGCCAGGCTCAGCGCCTGCATCCCGCCCATCGATCCGCCGACCACCGCATGCAGCCGCGCAATCCGCAGCGTGTCGAGCAGGCCGACATGCGCGCGCACCATGTCGCGGATCGTGATGACCGGGAAGCGCATCGCATGCGGGTTGCCGCCGCCCGCGTCGCTGGCCGGCCCGGTCGAGCCCATGCAGCTGCCGATCACATTGGCGCAGATGACGTGGAAGCGGTCGGTATCGATCGGCTTGCCCGGCCCCACCATGCGCTGCCACCAGCCGGGCTTGCCGGTCACCGGATGCGGCGAGGCGACATGCTGGTCGCCGGTCAGCGCGTGACACAGCAGAATGGCGTTCGATCGGTCCGCATCGAGCGCGCCATAGGTTTCGTAGGCAATCTCGACACGCGCCAGTTCGCCGCCGCCATCGAGCGGCAGGGCATGAGGCAGGACAAGGGTTTGCGAGGCGGTGGACACAATCGGACCTTGGACGGAAACAATCAAAGCCTGCCTCTAACCACAAGCCTGCCGCTTGTCGAAGGGCCGATATTCTTCCATGCGACAAAGCCGCTATGGCAGAGAACGATACACGCGCGGGAAAACCCGCGATGAAGCCCTGGATTGCGGGCATCCACGCCTATGTTCCGGGCAAGTCCACCGGCGCGGACGGACGCAGGCTGACCAAGCTGTCCGCCAACGAAAACCCGCTGGGTTGCAGCGCCGCTGCGCTGGCGGCGCTGGCGCGCGATCACGCCCCCGCAGAATATCCCGATCCGGACGCCAGCGCATTGCGCGCGGCGCTGGGGCGCGAACACGGCATCGATCCGGCGCGGATCGTCTGCGGCACCGGATCGGACGAGTTGCTCAACCTTGCCGCGCAGGGATTCGCCGGGCCGGGCGACGAAGTGCTGTTCAGCCGTTACAGCTTCGCGGTCTACGATATTGCCGCACGCCGTTGCGGTGCGACACCGGTCGAAGTCGGGGATGCCGATTTCGGCGCCGATGTCGATGCGATGCTGGCTGCGGTGACCGATCGCACGCGGGTGGTCTTCCTCGCCAATCCGAACAATCCCACGGGCACGTACCTGCCGCGTAGCGAAATCGGGCGCCTGCACGCCGGCCTGCCCACCGACGTCCTGTTCGTGCTCGATCAGGCCTATGCCGAATATCTCGAACCCGAGGAGGCCGATGGCGGGTTCGCGCTTGCTGCGAATGCCGCAAACGTGCTGGTCACGCGGACCTTCTCCAAGATCTATGGCCTGGCAGGAGAGCGGATCGGCTGGGCGACGGGCGCCCCCGAGCTGATCGACGTTCTCAACCGCATCCGCGGCCCCTTCAATGTCACGGCAGGCGGACAGCGCGCTGCGATCGCCGCGGTAAGCGACCACGGATTCGTTACCCGTTCGCGCGAGGCCAACCGCGAAGAGCGCAAGCGCTTTACACAGGCGATCGAAGCACTTGGCAATCACGGGCTGCGTGCGGTCCCGAGCAAGGCGAATTTCGTGCTGGTCCTGTTCGAAGGCGCGCTGCAGGCGGAAACCGCGCTGCACGCGATTGCCGAAGCGGGCTATGCAGTGCGTCATCTGCCGGGCCAGGGGCTGCCGCAGGCGCTGCGCATCACCATCGGCACAGCCAGCCAGATGGACGATATCGCCGGCGTGTTGCAGCGCCTGTGCGGGAACGCGGCATGACCATCCGCCGTGTCGCGATCATCGGCCTGGGACTGATCGGCGGGTCGATCGGCCTCGCAGTACGCGAAAACCTGCCCGACCTGACCACCACGGGCTGGGATGCCGATGGCGACGTCCGCGCGCAGGCGGCGGCGCGGGGCCTGGTCGATACGGTCGGGGAAACGCCGGCCGACGCCGTTCGCGATGCAGATCTCGTCATCCTGTGCGTGCCGGTGGGCGCGATGGCAGCCGCCGCGCAGGCGATTGCCGCGCATATCACGCCCGGCACCATCGTCAGCGACGTGGGCTCGTCGAAACGCAGCGTGTGCGAAGCGCTGGGCGCAGCCCTCCCCGAGGCCATCGTCATTCCCGCACATCCGGTTGCCGGGACCGAGAACAGCGGTCCGGATGCAGGCTTTGCCACGCTGTTCCGGCAGCGCTGGTGCATCGTGACGCCGGCCGAGGATACGCCGCAGACCGCGGTCGATGCGCTGGCGGATTTCTGGGTCGGGCTCGGCGCCACGGTCGAGGTCATGGATGCGCGGCACCATGATCTGGTGCTGGCGGTGACCAGCCACATTCCACATCTGATCGCCTATACCATCGTCGGGACCGCATCCGACCTGGAAGAGGTCACCCGCGGCGAAGTCATCAAATATTCGGCGGGCGGGTTTCGCGATTTCACGCGTATCGCGGCCAGCAATCCGACGATGTGGCGCGATGTCTTCCTGTCGAACCGCGATGCCGTGCTCGAGGTGCTGGGACGGTTCACCGAGGATCTCAGCCTGCTCCAGCGGGCAATTCGCAACGGCGATGGGGATACGCTGTTCGACCTGTTCGACCGTACCCGCACCATCCGCCGGTCGATCATCGACGAAGGCCAGGATGATGCGCGCCCCGATTTCGGGCGCAAGGACCACTAGGCGCCAAAGCTCAGCCGGCTGGATCCAGATCAGGCCGGCAGCAGCGCTGCTTCGGAAATCACCATGGCGCTGATCGCACTGGCTGAGACGGGGCGACTGATAAGATAGCCCTGAAGATGGCTGCAGCCGAGGTCTTCGAGCATCTGGCGCTGCAACGGCGTTTCCACCCCTTCGGCCACTACGGACATCGAGAGCTGCGTGGCCAATCCGACCACCGCCTGGACGATTGCCTTCGCGGCCTTGGAATGGTCGAGTTCGGACACGAACGACTTGTCGATCTTCACCTTGTTGAAGCTGAACGACTGGAAGTAGCTCAGCGAGGAATAGCCGATGCCGAAATCGTCGATCGAGATCCCGATCGCGTGGCTCTTGAGCTCCTCCAGCTGCGAGAACGCTTCCGCCGCGTTCTGGATGACGAGGTTCTCGGTAATCTCGAACTGTAGCCGGTGGGCGGGGAAACCCGTTTCCTCGACCACGCGCAGTACGGTATCGGTCAGCATTCCCGAATAGAACTGGCGCGGCGAGAGATTGACCGCGACCTTGAGCTTCTCCGGCCAGGCCAGACCGTCGATGCAGGCGCGGCGAAGGATCTGTTCGCCCAGTTCGTCGATCAGCCCGCAGTCCTCCGCAAGCGCGATGAAAATGTCGGGCGGGATCGCCCCGCGATCGGGTTCGCTCCACCGCGCGAGCGCCTCGACACTGGTTATCTCGCCGGTCGCGACGCAGACAATCGGCTGGTAGGCGATGTCGATCCGGCCTTCTTCGATCGCCGTGCGCAGGTCGCGCTCGAGCGTGCGGCGATCGCGCTCCGCGGCATCCATCTCGTCATCGAAGAAACACGGCTCGCCCTTCGCCTCGTTCTTGGCGCGGTACATGGCGAGGTCGGAGTTCTGCCGCAGCGATTCGACGCAGCGGCCATCATCGGGATAGAGGACCACTCCGATCGAAGCCCCGAGATGCGCGGTAATGCCACGCGTTTTGATCGGTTGCCGGAGCCCGGCGATGATCATCTCCGCGCACCGCGCCGCGCGTTCCCGCAGCCGCTCGCCGGTCATCAGGCAGACGAATTCGTCACCGCCGATGCGGGCGATCTGGGTGTTCTCGTCGGACAGGTCAGCAAGGCGGGCGCCGACCACCTTGAGCACTTCGTCCCCGGTCACATGCCCGAACTGGTCGTTCACCGATTTGAACCGGTCCAGGTCGATGTTCAAAATGGCGAATCGGTGCTCCGCCTCGATCAGGCGTTCGATCTGGGCGAGCATGCTGCCGCGGTTCAGCAAGCCGGTCAGCGTATCGTAATTGGCCAGCCGCCAGCGGGCGGCCTCGGTCTTGCGCATGCTGGTGATGTCTTCGGACAATCCCAGCAGATACTGGTTGGGCCGGTCGGGACCATCGATCAGCACCCGCGTCGTCCTGATATGGACGCGCGTGGCATCATCGCGTTCGAATTCGGCTTCGGTCTGGCTCGTTCCCCCCTGGGTGATCACTTTCAAATCATTGTGTTCGAAGGTCTGGCCCGCTCCCGGGAACAGTTCCGCATCCGATTTTCCCTTCATCGACTCGGCGGAACGACCAATGACCTCTTCGGCCTTGCGATTGACCAGCAGGTAGCGGCGCGTGTCGGTGTCCTTGACGAACAGCATCGACGGCAGATTGGACACCACCGCGTCGAGGAACTGCTTGTTGCGGTCGCGTTCGGCGCGCAGTTTCATCTGGTCGGTCGTATCGCGAATGACTGCGGCGAACCCGCCCATGTCCTGGCTGCCCCATGGTGCCAAGGACAGTTCCACCGGGAAAACCGTGCCGTCGGCATGGCGCGCTTCGAGTTCGACGAATGTCCCTACCAGGCGCGTCGGCCCCCCTTCTGCGGCTGCTTCGAAGCGTTCCTGGTGACCATGGTGAAACTTCTTCGGGATGATGGTCATGACATTGCGCCCGATGGCCTTGGCCGCGGGCAGTCCGAACATCTTCTCGGCGGCAGTATTCCAGTAGACGATCTCGGCGCGGTGGTTGGCGGCCATGACCGCATGCGGCGTGGCCGAAACGATCTTGGCGGCGATCTCGCCGCGCAATCGGCGCCCCCTCGCCTCGAGCAACTCGGATGCCAGTGTCGCGAGATCGCGCAACCGGTCGAGTTTCTCGATGGGGAAATCGGCATGCGGCACCGTATCGAGCGCACATAGGCTGCCGACACACTCGCCCGAGTCGAGCATCAGCGGCGCGCCGGCGTAGAACCGGAGCCTGGGATGTCCGGTGACCAGCGGGTTGGCGGCGAACTCTTCGGACTCGAGCGTATCCGCGATCAGCAGCGCCTCGCCGCGAGCCACCACCTGATCGCAAAAGGCGATATCGCGCGGCGTTTCCCCGATCTCGATCCCGTGCGAGGCCTTGAACCACTGGCGATCGGCATCGACCAGGCTGATCCCGGCATTGGGTACGCCCATGATCGAGGCCGTAACCCGCGCGAGTGCGTCGAACTCGCGCTCGGCCTCGGTGTCGAGCACGCCCAGCTCGCCCAGCGCAGCCAGGCGCAGTTGTTCCGGTTTCGGATTGGGGACGGACGGCGAATCCATCCGCTCGCGATAGACAGGAGAAGGTTATCGACCCGTTTACAATAAGGCCGGATAGACGCGTATGCGCAATTTAGTGCTACAGAGACCACTGCATAGCGTCATAAATGACTGCACAGCATGCCTTTTTCGCAAGATGGAAAACGTCGTGCCGGGTGGCGTCCTCAGGGATTCAGCGTGTTGATCGCCTCGCGCACCCTGGTTTCCACCTCGGCCCGGGGCAGGCCCGGCGGGATCGGTTCGGCGAAGCGATAAGTGATCCGTCCGGGCTGCTTGTAGAGCCGGTGATAGACCGGCCCGCTGTCCACCGCGACCGGGACCACCGGCAGGCCGAGCATCTTGTACAGGCCGGCAAAGCCGGATTGCAGTTCACGCTTTTCGCCATGCGGCACCCGCGTCCCTTCGGGGAAAATCACCAGGGGACGCCCATCCGCCGCGAGCGCCTTGGCCGAACGGATCATGGTCATCAGCGCGCGGGCCCCGGCATTGCGTTCCACCGGCACCAGCCCGAACGCCGCTGCCGCGCGCCCCCACAACGGGATGCTGAACAATTCCTGCTTGGCGAAGACGCTGGGGCAATCGAACAGTGCGGGCGTATCGATCGCCTCGAAAAAGCTTTCGTGCTTCATCGCATAGAGCACCGGTTCGGCCAGCGGCGCGCCTTCGAGCACGATCTCGCAGCCGAGCAGATGCGTGAGGCACCAGCGTTGCCACTGCGACCAGTTGCGCACCTGCCGGCGGAACGCTTCCACGCTGAACGGCAGAACCGCCAGCGATGCCGAGGTAATCAGTAGGCTCCCCAGATAGAAAGCGAAGTAGAAGGCAAGGTTGCGTAACAATCGCATAGGCGGATCAGTCTGGCAGACCTTGCGAAATCGCCGCGGCGAGCAGCTTGTTGTATTCGAGGAACAGCGTCGGCAGGTTCGGATGCGAGGGCACTGCGTCCTTCAGCACATCGATCTGCGGCGGCAGCGTGCCGGCGAATTCGGAGGCCGCCCGCGCCATGTGCCAGTCGGTGGTTACCAGGCGCACGCTCGTATAATCGTGTTCCTTGAGCCACTGCGCGGCCTCGCCCGCATTGCTGCGCGTATCGACGGCGAGATATCCGAGCTTGACGCAGCATTCCATTGTCCGGCGCGGAACGTCGAATTCGGTGGCGAATTCGGCCGGGGTCACTTCGGGATCGACGCCGGAAACGAACATCTGCTCGGCCAGCCCCTCGTCGACCACTTCCAGCCCGCGCGCGATGCGGCCCGGACCGCCGGTCAGCACGATAACGGCATCGGTGCGCTGCCCACTCACCGGCTTGGGCAGCGAGACGGCAAAGGCAAGGAAGCCGAACGCATAGACCAGCACAGCTGCAGCGAAGAGGCGGAGGATCACAGCATTTTCCTGAGCGAAGCGAGCACGGTAAACCGTGCTGTCAGCACCGCTAGAGCAACCGCCCCCACGGGGACAAGGGCCAAGACCAGCCAATCGCTGCCCTGTAGCCCCCCGCTGGATACGAGGCCCGGATCGAGCGCGGCGAACTGCGCCCCCATCAGCCACACGGCGGCCATCCCGATTACCAGACCCAGCGCGCCGCCGATCACGGCATCGGCCAGGATCGAACGTTGGAATATCCGCGCGATCTGCGCGTCGCTGCCGCCCAGCAGGTGCACGATTTCGATCGTGTCGCGATTGCCCCCCAGCGCATTGCGGGCGGCCAGCCACACGGCCGCCGCGCTGGTGAAGGCAAGCAGGCCGATCAGTCCGAACGCCATCCAGCCGAGCGCCGACAGGGCATCGAGGACCGGCGCCAGCCACTGCGCCTGCGCATCGATCCGGGCAGCGGGTGCCGCATCCGCCAGCAGGCTGCGCAGCCGGTCCAGCGTGGCGGCATCGGCGCCGTCCCGCAGCCGCAGGTCGATCAGCGCGGGCAGCGGCACCGCCTGTTCCGGATCGTCAGTACCCAGCCATGGTTCGAGCAAATCCGCAACGCTTTCGGGCGGGACGATCGCCAGCCCGGCGACCGCGGGATCCTGGACCAGCAGGGTGGCCGCTGCATCGGCTTGCTGCGAGCGCGATTGCGGGTCGGGATCGACGATCTGCACGGTTGCGCTGCCCGCCAGTTCGCCGCGCGCCCGATCGGCGAGATTGGCGAGCGCAAGTCCCCCCCTGCGGCAAGCACCGTAAGGGCAACCATGATGGCGATCACCCACGGCATCGGCCCTCCCAGCCGCGCCTGGGGCAAGAGATGCGCGGCGCGGCGTCCGCGAAAAGGTGACAGTCCGCGCTCGGCAGCACCGGCAATAACGGGAGGCTTCTTCATTCCCCCGCTCCGATCCGGCGCGGGGGATAGCGTAATGCGCCGGTGGGGTCCGACAGCACCCCCTTGTCCAGACGCATGATCAGCGAATCGGGCACCTTGCTCAGCAAGTGCACGTCATGCGTTGCCACCACCACCGTGGTTCCAAGGCGGTTGAGCGCTTCGAACAGGCGGATCAGCTTGAGCGCCATTTCGGGATCGACGTTGCCGGTCGGCTCGTCCGCCACCAGCATGTCGGGCCGGCCGATGACCGCCCGCGCGATCGCCACGCGCTGCTGTTCCCCGCCCGACAGGGTTGCGGGGCGGGCATCAGCGCGATGCGCCAGGCCGACCCATTCGAGCATGTCGGCCACCGGGCCCTGCAAATCGGCCTCGCGCACGCCCGAAACGCGCAAGGGCAAGGCGACGTTGTCGAAGGCGGAAAGGTGGTCGACCAGGCGGAAGTCCTGGAAGACCACGCCCATGCGGCGGCGATAGGCAGGCAGCCGTTCGCGGGGCAGGGTGATCACATCGGTGCCGAACATGCGGATCGCCCCGCGCGAAGGCCGCTGCGCAAGATAAAGCAGCTTCAGCAGGGACGTCTTGCCCGCACCGCTTGCACCGGTGAGGAAATAGAACCGCCCGGGAAACAGCGTGAAGGACACGTTGGACAGAATTTCGCGGTCGGTACCGTAGCGCAATCCGACATTGTCGAAACTGACGATCTCCTGCTCGGCCACGCTCATCGCGCAGCCCGGTCGATCGAGAAGAAAAAAGCGCCCATCATCGTCGGCCACAGCCTATAACCGCGCTTGCATGTGGAAAAAAGCGCCCATGGGGGTTTGCGAACAGTACAGTCGCTTGTCGGGATTCGCGCACCGGCCTAAGCCTTGGGTCACCATGATTATCGCCTGCCCAGCTTGCTCCACGCGCTATGTCGTGCCCGACAGTGCGATCGGGATCGACGGACGCACCGTCCGCTGCGCCAAATGCAAGCACAGCTGGTTCCAGGACGGGCCCGACGCGGACCGGCTGACGCCCGGCGACATGGCGCCCGTCTCGCGACCGGCACCGGCGGCTGCACCCGCTCCGCCGCCGCCCCCGCCCGCAGCGAGCGCGCCAGATACGCAGGAACAGCCGGATCCGGCAGCGAAACCCGGGTTCACCTTTGCCGAAACCCCGGACCGGCCCGTGCCGGCGGATGGTCCCGATTTCGACGAAACCGCCCCGCCCTATGGCGAAGTGCAGGATGACCTGCCCCCCGCGCCTGCCGCCGAAATCGATGAAGGCCCCTCGCGGTTCGAGCATGCGCCCCCGTTCCGCCCGCGGCGCAACATCGCCAAGCTGTGGACCTGGGCGGCGGCGATCTTCGCCGCCATCGCGCTCGCCACTATTGCCGCGGTCAATTACGTCGGCCTGCCCGAATGGGTACCGGTTTCGCGCCCGCTGTTCGGTGTTGCCGAACCCGACCTGGAACTTGCCTTCCCGGTGGAGGAACAGGAACGCCGCACGCTGCCCAACGGGACCGAATTCTTCGGCGCGCGCATCATCGTCACCAATACCGCGCGCGAATCCCGCCCGATCCCTCCGATCCTGATCGTACTGCGCGACCAGCGCGAACGGCAGGTGTACAGCTGGGTGGTCCAGCCGCCGCAATCGACGCTGGCCCCGGGCGAGGAACTGACCATCAACGAAGCGGTCACCGATGTGCCGAAATCGGCGGTGTTCGCGGATATCGGCTGGGCTCCGCGCTAACCGGCGCTACCATGCGATAAAGGTGCTTGCGGCAGCGCAGCCTCGCTGCTAGTGGCGCGCTCCTACCGGCGGGGGCCGTCCTTGTGATGGGCCTCCGATGCAGACTGTGTGCGGTCGTGGCGGAACTGGTAGACGCGCAACGTTGAGGTCGTTGTGGCCGCAAGGCCGTGGAAGTTCGAGTCTTCTCGACCGCACCAACAGTCCCGAAAGATTTCTCTCAGACCTGTTCGATCCTGCTGAGCGGCCACCAGGGCCCTTCGGGGCGTTCGGCCTTGTGCCGGCCGAGGTCGCGCAGCCGCGCCATGAAGGCGGGCTTGAACATTTCGTCGTCCTTGAAATTCTCGCCCACGTTGCTGGGGAAAGTGTCGTAGCGGTCGGCACTGGTCAGCATGATCCGTCCGTAGGGATTGTTCAGGCGCAGGCCCGCAATGGCCCCGATCTCGCTTTCATTGACCAGCAGATCGTACCCGCGCTGTCCGTTCTTGAGCGGACCAGAGCTGGTGTTGAAAGCGGCATCGCGCTTGCGCACGGTGGGGCCGTTGCGCACGACATAGACCGTGGGCGCAGTATCTTCGTAATCCTGCGCGATCGCAGCCTGCGTCGCACCGCCGGCGATCTTGGCCAGTGCATGGCCCTTCATCTGTTCGCGCACTTCCCGGTCGACCGCCGCCATCGCGCGGTCAAAGAAGACCGAACGGCGCACCCCGCCATCGTAGAGCGCCAGCGCTTCGCCATCGCTTCCCGCGACGCGCAGTTGCTGGTGGAACACCGGCATGGCGGAGGAGGCCATGGTCGCCGCCGCCAGCGCTTCCGCTGCCGCCGCGGCCGTGGGGGCGGCATTCACCAATTCCTTGATATCGGCATAGCGGAACACCCCGCGCTCGGCTTCGACGAAGCCGGCGAAAGCCTCGATGCTGGATTGCCCGATCGCCTCGATCAGCCGTTCGTCGCCGCCCGGCATGAGCGCTTCGATGATACGCTGGCGCAGCCGCTGCGTGCCTGCCGCCGAACCGAACAGCGGAACGCCGATCAGCCCGGTGCGCCTAACCACATCGCTTTCCCGCTCCGGCGCGTAACCCCAGACGAGCCGGTCGAGCGCGAAGCGGCGCATATCCGGGGTCTGCTTCGGATCGAGCGCGACCATCAGCATCAGCGCCTGTAACGAGCCGGTGGAAATGCCGGTGATGACGCCCACGCCACCAAGGGCGAGTTCGTTGCCGCTGTTGCGACTCAGCGTGTCGAACAGCCCCGCACCGAAGGCGCCCCACTGGCCGCCGCCCGACAGCAGCAGCACGTGGCAATCGGGGCGGCCGGCTTCATTGTGGCATTGCACCGCCTCGCGGATCGAACAGGACATGCGGTCGTCGAGCCTGCACACCGCGGCATCGGGGACGTCCGCCTGCACATCGCGGATCAGGGGGCCGACATCGCCATCGGCGACATGGGTGTAAAACCCGTCGATCTGGAACGTCAGCGGCCCGCGCCGAAACATCGTGAACGCGAAAAAGGCGAGCGCCGCAACGCCCAGCACCCCGGCGGCCACACCCCACAGGAAATTGTCCAACGATTCTGTCCTCCCCCCAGCTGACAGGGCAGGACAATGCGCGCGAACCGCAGCGAATTCAATCAGCCGTGCGCGCCGAACTCGTTCGCGATGGCAGTCGAAATTCGCAGGCACAGTTCGTAGGCCTGTTCGATCGGATCGATGTGATCGCGCCGGATCGCGGCATAACCTTCGCCCTCGCCGCGCGGATATTCGCCCGGCTCGTCGAGCGCGAAATCGTCCTTGCGCGGAAAGCTGGTCGGAAAGGCGCGGCGCAATTGGGCAAGCGCATCGTCGATGCGCAGTGTGAAGACCATTTCCAGCACATCGGTGCGGCTGATGTCGTTGGCGCGGCTGAATGCCGGAACCGAGATCGCCTTGAGGAACATGTGCTGCAACAGCGCCAGGCGCACGGCCTGGAGCACGCCGATTGCCCGGCGCACGCTTTCGCGTTCGGGATGCGGATCGTCGTCGGGCACCAGCTCGAACAATCGGTGCAGCTTCAACGCGTCGACGCGCAGGCGCGATGCCAGCCGGCGAAACACGCCATTGCGATCGTCCTTGATAAGATATTCGGCCAAGGCCTCGCAGGCCGCGCCCAGATGCTGTTCGGTCCCGCGATAGGGGCGGCTGGCCCAATAGGCGGAGTTAAACAGTTCGCCGAAGGCCGCAACCGTCTTGATGCTGGCCAGTGCATTCGACGCGCGCACCAGCCGCATGATCTGCCGGCCACGCGGGCTTTCGGACAGGAGCGTACCGATCTCCTCGATATTGCTTTCCGCCGCGCTGCCGACCCCGGCGATGATGTTCACCGGATAGCCAAGCTGCTGCAGGATGGCGTTGTGCGGGATCGCCCGAATCTGCCGCAGGCTCATCTCGCGATCGGCAGACAGATCGCTTTGCCGGCGCGACTTGCGGCTGCCGGTCTGGTTGAGCAAGCCGAGGCCGAAGGCGGTGATCGCGCGGCTGTAGGTCCGGCTTTCCAGGTGATCGCGCTGGTGATCCTTGATCGCGCGATAGAAATCGAGACTGAGGTCGGTCCGCCGGTAGAAGGGATCGGTGGGGACATCGGCGTCGGTATGCGCCGGGCTGTTCGCGGCGATCTGCGTCAGCGTCGCCAGCGCGATATCGGGGGTGGCGAACAGCAGGTAGCCGTCGCCGCCCTGAAAGCTCGCTTCGGGTTCGAGCGTGATCCCCGCGCGGGCGAAGCGGCGCTGCGTCCAGGCGCTGAGGGCCCATTCGATGCGGTCTTCGAAGCCGGAAGGGTGCGCGCCGCGCCCCATCCCTTCGCCATGCGTGTTGAAAATCAGCGCGGCGACATCGCCGAGACCGTTGGCATCCATTGCCTCGGCCAGGCGGCCCTGCAGCCGCTCGATCGCGAGGCTGGCAGGGATTTGGCCGACGAAGCGCCCGGCGTCGGAGAACCCGGTCTGGATCGCAATCCGGCCGCGGGTCTTGGCATAGGCGCGGTAGTCGGGCTCGGCCAGCAGCAGGTCGAGGAACCGCCCGCCGTGTTCAAGCGCGGTCTCGGTCTCGAAAAGCGGGGAGACATCGACCTTGTCGGCAATTCCGAACAGCTTGGCGAAATAGAGCGCGGCGAGCACGGTCGAGGGCTGCTCGCATTCGGCCACCAGCATGCGGATCGGCGCATCGGCATCCACATGCTTGAGGATCTGAGTCATCACCAGGAACTGCCGCACCGCGGTCGAGCTTTCGACTGCGAGGCTGGCGAAATTGGCGCTTTGCGGTTCGACCCCGGCCAGCAGTTCGCGCAAGGCGGCGATTGCGCCGCGGCTCGACAAGTCGATATCCGCCGCATCACCCAGCTTGGTGCGGATCGCATTGTGGAGCTGCTTGGCATTCACGCGGAAGTGAATCCAGCTCATCCCCAGCCCGTCGGCGCGCATCGCGGAAACGAGCGTGCGCAGCGCAACCGCCCGTTCGGCCGCACAATCGCGCGCTTCGGTTTCCAGCCGGTCGATCAGCGGTTCGAGCGAAAGCAGCTTGTCGGCATGGTCTGCGGTCAGCCGGTTGGCCGCTGCCGAAAGATCGGCGGGATCGGACAGATCGCCGGCAAATTCGTCGGCACTGGCGGCGGCATGTTCAGCGGCGCTGCGCAATTTGGCGATAAGCGGATGCGCTTCGTCGATCGCCGCGAGCGAGGCGGCATAGCGTTCGAGCCGCTGCGCCTTTTCCGACAGACGAAATGCAATCGAGGTGTACCACTTGATGTCGGTCCGCCCGTCCATGTCATAGCCGACCCAGCTGGCGAAACGGAACGGAAGGGGTTGCAATTCACACCAGCGCCCGGGAAATTCGGCCTGCGCCCGGTCGAGCACCGCACTCACCATCCGGTCACGCGCGTCCTGCGCATTGGCGAGCGCGGCCATCGCGCATTGGTGTTCGTAACGCAGCGTGATTTCCGGCGCCTCCCCTGCGGCCCCGGGCCGAACGTCACCTCCGTTTGCGACTGCCTGCGCGACCGCTTCGCTTTGCTGAGGGGACAGCAGGAAAGTCGGATGCGCGGTGAAGACCACGTGCATGTGCGGCTGTTCCCAGAACGCGCGATAGCTATCGAACGCCGCGCCGCTCGATGCGAGCGATGCGAGACGCTCGCCCGCGTCGGCCGGCGCCAGCAGGTTGCGCAGCCGATTGGCCCGCGCATCGAGCGATTGCGCTTCCAGCTCGTCGACCAGACCGCCCAGGTCCGCGATCCCCAAATCGCCGCTTTCGAGCTTGCGCGAAATATCCAGGGACAACTGGAACACCGGGTTGAACAGCGGCGTCTCGCGTGTCTGCCGGTGCAGGACGCGCAGGCGTTCGCTCAGGCTTGCCAGTGTCGGTTCGATATTCGTTTCGGCCATCATCTTTCCCTATGCCCCGCCTAGGCGGTGTTTGCGCGGTAAACGCGGCTGGCTGTCAAGCGCACCGCCACGCCCCGCACGATGAATACGGATGCGGGCGCCACGAGTGCCCGATTGCAACTCCCCTCTGGACTTGCCGCTTGCCACACGCCACCGCTCAGGCACAAATTAACCGCAAGCGGCAAGCTCCCGTAGGGGAGAAGCTGCGACAAGCGATCGGCCGGCGACGCAGAGGGGATATATGAGCGACTGGACCATCGGCATCATCGGCGGGTCGGGGCTTTATGCCATCGATGCGCTGGAGGATCCGCAATGGATTGCGGTACAGTCGCCCTGGGGCAATCCCTCCGACGAGATCCTGTGCGGCACCATCGGGCACGTTCGCGTGCGGTTCCTGCCGCGCCATGGACGCGGTCATCGCATCGCCCCCTCGACGCTCGATTCACGCGCCAATATCGATGCGCTCAAACGCGCTGGCTGCACCGATATCCTCGCGGTCAGCGCGGTCGGTTCGCTGTCGGAAGAGCTGGCACCGGGCAGGTTCGTCACCGTCGACCAGTTCATCGACAACACCAAGGGTCGCCCATCGAGCTTTTTCGAGGACGGGTTCGTTGCGCATGTCTCCATGGCCGATCCGGTGTGCGACCGCCTGTCCAGACACGCTGCGAAAGCCGTCGCCGCAGCAGGGGGCGAATGCACCGAGGGCGCGACCTATCTCGCCATGGAGGGGCCGCAGTTTTCCACCCGCGCCGAAAGCCGGCTCTATCGCCATTGGGGCGCCGAAGTGATCGGCATGACCGGAATGCCCGAGGCCCGGCTGGCCCGCGAAGCGGAGCTGCCCTATGCCCTGCTGGCGATGGTGACCGATTACGATTGCTGGCGTGACGAGACCGAAGCGGTCGATGTCGGTCAGGTCCTCGACCGGATGCAGGACAATGCCCGGCTGGCGCGCGAAACGATCGAGGCGTTCTGCAAGGCCCTGCCGCGCAAACGCACGCCATCGCCCATCGACCATGCGCTGGACAATGCCGTGGTGACCGCGCCCGAGGCCCGCGACAAGGCGCTGATGACCAGGCTTGATGCCGTCGTCGGCCGCGTGATCCGCCAGCAATGAACGAAGCCTACGACCTCCTTGTTATCGGCGGCGGGATCAATGGCGCAGGCATTGCCCGCGATGCCGCGGGCCGCGGCCTGCGGGCGCTCTTGGTCGAGAAGAACGATCTGGCCTCGCATACCTCCTCGGCCAGCACCAAGCTGGTCCATGGCGGGCTGCGCTATCTTGAGAATTACGAATTTCGCCTCGTTGCCGAAAGCCTCCGCGAACGCGAAGTGCTGCTGCGCAACGCCCCGCACATCATCTGGCCGCTGCGCTTCGTCATGCCGCATGAACCGAGCATGCGGCCCAAGTGGATGCTGTGGCTGGGCCTCGCGCTATACGACCGCATCGGCGGACGGATGAGCCTGCCCAAGAGCAAGCGCGTTAAGCTGCGCGTGGCCCCGCACCGCACGATCCTGCAGGACCGGCTGATTAGCGGTTTCGAATATTCGGACTGCTGGGTCGAAGACGCGCGGTTGGTCGTGCTGACCGCACGCGACGCCGAGGAACGCGGCGCGGAGATATGCGTGCGTACCGAATGCACCGCGCTGGAGCGAAGCGCGGATGGCTGGAGCGCGACACTGCGGAGTGCTGCTGGCGAACGATCCGTGACGGCGCGCGCAGTGATCAATGCGGCGGGTCCGTTCGTCGACCGGGTGGCCAAGATCGCACTGGGGGCCGGCACACCGGCGCATCTGCGGCTGGTCAAGGGCAGCCACATCATCGTGTCGCGGCGGTTTTCGGGTGAGCATGCCTATATCTTCCAGCAACCCGACGGGCGCATCATTTTCGCGATCCCCTATGAGCGCGACTACACGCTGATCGGCACGACCGACCTGCTATACGAAGGCGATCTCGACGCCGTGACGATCGCCCCCGAGGAGACCCGCTATCTGTGCGAAGCGGCCTCGCGCTATTTCACCAGCGCGGTGACGGAAGAGGAAATCGTGTCCTCCTATGCTGGCGTGCGCCCGCTGTACGAAGACGATGCCGCAAGCAATTCGACCGTGACCCGCGACTACGTGTTCGAACTCGACGCGCAGGACGGGGCGCCCATCCTGTCGGTCTATGGCGGCAAGATCACCACCTACCGCAAGTTGGCCGAACATGCGCTGGAAAAGCTGGGCGAGGTGATGCCGCTGCCGGGGCGCGACTGGACCGCCCATGCGCCGCTTCCGGGCGGTGACATGCCCGATGCCGATTTCGCCGGTTTCCTGTGGGAGGCGGGTGAACGCTATGCCTGGATACCGCCCGAAATGCTGCTGCGGCTGGCGCGCGCCTATGGCACGCGGATCGACCGTGTGCTGGGCGGGGCAACTGCGCTGGCCGATCTCGGCCGGCACTTCGGCGGTACGCTGTACGAGGCTGAGCTGCGCTACCTCGTCGACCACGAATATGCGCGCACCGCGCAGGATGTGCTGTGGCGGCGCAGCAAGCTGGGCCTGCACCTGCCTGACGAAGCACAGCAGGCGGTCGCCGACTGGTTTGGCGCGCGCGACTGACACGACGCTACGGAACCAGCGCGCTCCGCAAAGCTTGAAAGGGATACACCGCAGGTCCAATGGGCCTGCTTTATCCCTCCTTCTGTCCGGAGTCGTATGGCCCTGCACGATCCTGCCCGCCTGTCCCCCATTTCCCGCCAAGCGCTCCGCGAGGCCTACCGCGCGGAAGAGAACGCCTGCGTCGCCGAGCGCATGGCACAAGCCAGCGGGGCGAGCGCCAAGCACGAAGAAGCCGCCGAGATCGCCACCCGGCTGATCGAGGAGGCGCGCAAGCGCAAGGCCAGCGGGATCGATGCCTTCCTGCATCAGTATGGCCTCGCCACCGAGGAAGGCGTGGCGCTGATGTGTCTCGCCGAAGCGCTGCTGCGGGTGCCCGATGCGGCGACCGCCGACGCGCTGATCCGCGACAAGATCGGCGATATCGACTGGGCCGAACACATGGGCGAAAGCTCATCCACCTTCGTCAACGCCGCGACCTTCTCGCTGATGCTGACGGGCGAAGTGCTCGAACGTCCCGAGGAAGCGCAGAAGGGCATGGGCAAGACGCTCAAGCGCGCGGTCAACCGGCTGGGCGAACCCGTGATCCGCACCGCGACGCTGCAGGCCATGCGCATCCTCGGTGGACAGTTCGTCTATGGCCGCACGATCAATGAATCGCTCAAGCGCGCGGCCCCCGAACGCGCGCGCGGGTTGACGCACAGCTTCGACATGCTTGGCGAAGCCGCGATGAGCTTCGCCGATGCCGAACGCTACCGGGTGAATTACCACGAAGCGATCGAACGCCTGGTGCGCGAATCGACCGGCGACGTGCGGACCGCTCCGGGCATCTCGGTGAAGCTGTCCGCGCTGCATCCGAAATACACTTTCCTGCATGCCGATCTGGCGATCGCCGACCTGTTGCCGATCGTGCGCGATCTCGCGACCGCTGCGCGCGATGCGAATATCCATTTCACCATCGATGCCGAAGAAGCCGACCGGCTCGAGCTGTCGATGGATCTGATCGAGGCCCTCGCGCGCGACGACAGCCTGTTCACACGGCCCGACGGCAGCCGCTGGGAAGGGTTCGGGCTGGCCATCCAGGCCTATCAGAAACGCGGCGTGCCGATGGTCGAATGGACCGCGCGGCTGGCCCGCAAATACGACCGCAAGTTCTTCGTCCGGCTGGTCAAGGGTGCCTATTGGGATACCGAGATCAAGCTCAGCCATGTTGGCGGGTTCAAGGATTTCCCCGTCTTCACCCGCAAGCTGGCCACCGACGTGAGCTATCTCGCCTGCGCGGAGAAGATGCTGGCCGCAGACGATGCCATCTATCCCGCCTTTGCCACGCATAACGCCTACACCATCGGTGCGATCAAGGCGCTGGCGGGCGGCAAGCCACTCGAATTCCAGCGCCTTCATGGCATGGGCGAGGATATCTACGGCGCGCTCGCGCAGATGGAAGGTAACGACCGCACCAATGTGCGGATCTATGCCCCCACCGGCACGCACAAGGATTTGCTGGCCTATCTGGTCCGGCGGCTGCTCGAAAACGGCGCGAACAGCTCTTTCGTCAACCGCATGGCGGATGCCGAAGTGCCCGCTTCCGATCTGGCGACCGATCCGGTGGCCGACATGGCGCAGCTCGATCCCTATCGCAATCCAACCATTCCGCTGCCGGAAAACATCTTCCCGGGCCGCAAGAATTCGGCCGGGATCGACCTGTCCGATCCGCTGGTGCTCGAACCGCTGCAGGAACGCCTCGCCGCACTCGAGAACCGGCACTGGACGGCAGAGCCGACCTTTATGTCGGGTGCCGATGCCGAAATCGCCCCGATCAACAAGCCGCACGACCTGTCGGCCGAAGTCGGCACGCGCCGCGATACGCTCGATTTCGAAGTCGAGGAAGCGATTACGCGCGCCGAAGCGATCCAGCCGGGCTGGGACCGGCTCGGCGGCGAGAAACGCGCGGTGCTGCTCGAAGCGGCGGCCGATCTGTTCGAGGAACACACCGACGAATTCCTCAGCCTGTGCCAGCGCGAGGCGGGCAAGACGCTGATGGACGCAGTGCTCGAGCTGCGCGAAGCGGTCGATTTCCTGCGCTTCTACGCCAATGAGGCGCGGCGCCAGTTTACCGGCCCGATCCCGCTGCCCGGGCCAACGGGCGAAGAAAATCGGCTCAGCCTGCATGGCCGCGGCGTGTTCGCCTGCATCAGCCCGTGGAATTTCCCGCTGGCGATCTTCATCGGGACACCCGCCGCTGCGCTCGCCGCGGGCAATACGGTCGTCGCTAAGCCGGCCGAGCAGACGCCGCTGATCGCGGCGCTGGCGGTGCGCCTGTGCCACCAGGCGGGCATCCCCGAAGAGGCTTTCCAACTACTGCCGGGTGCGGGCGAAGTGGGCGAGATGATCACTTCCGATCCGCGCATTGCGGGCGTCGCCTTCACCGGATCGACGCAGACTGCGCAGGCCATCAACCGCGGCCTCGCCGCGCGCGAGGGCCCGATCGCCACGCTGATCGCCGAAACCGGTGGACAGAACGCGATGATCGTCGATTCGACCGCGCTGCCCGAGCAGGTGACCCGCGACGTCGTCGCCAGCGCGTTCCAGAGCGCGGGCCAACGCTGCTCGGCGCTGCGTGTGCTCTATATTCAGGACGACGTTTACGACGAGATGCTGAAGATGATCCGCGGCGGTTTCGAGGCGCTGACGATCGGCAATCCAGAGCACCTGGCCACCGATGTCGGCCCGGTGATCGACATGGACGCCAAATCCTCGCTCGAACGGCATGTCGCCCGGCGCAAGAAGGGCGGTTTCCCCGTATGGCGCCGCCGCCTTCATCGCGGTGCCAATGCCGGGTGCTTCGTTGCGCCGACGATCGTGGAAATGGATTCGATCCTCGACCTCAAACGCGAGAACTTCGGCCCCATCCTCCATGTCGTGCGTTACCGCGCCGCCGATCTCGGCCGCGTGGTCGAGGATATCAACGCGACCGGCTACGGGCTGACCATGGGGCTTCACAGCCGCAATGACGACACGCGCGCCTTTGTTGAGGCGCGCGCCAAGGTCGGCAATTTCTATGTCAACCGCAACCAGATCGGTGCCGTAGTCGAAAGCCAGCCGTTCGGCGGCGAAGGCCTGTCGGGCACCGGCCCCAAGGCGGGCGGGCCGCACTACGTCGCACGGTTCGCAACCGAACGCGTGGTGTGCATCGACACGACCGCCGCCGGCGGCAACGCCACGCTACTGGCGAGCTAAAGGGCGGATAAGATTCCCGGGCCGCTTGCCCCCGTGGCGCGGCTCGGGAATCGTTCTCGCATGGCGATTCTTTCCGACAAGTGGATCCGCGACAAGGCGCAGAACGAGGGCATGATCGAGCCCTTCGTCGAGGCGCAGCGCCGCGAAGGGGTGATCAGTTACGGGCTGTCGAGCTATGGCTATGACGCGCGCGTCGCGCCCGAGTTCAAGATCTTCACCAATGTGAACAGCGCGGTGGTCGATCCGAAGAACTTCGACGGCGACAGCCTGGTCGACCGCGAAACCGACATCTGCGTGATCCCGCCCAACAGCTTCGCGCTGGCACGGACGGTTGAATATTTCCGCGTGCCCGAAGACGTGCTGGTGATCTGCCTCGGCAAGAGCACCTATGCACGCTGCGGGATCATCGTGAACGTCACCCCGCTCGAACCCGGCTGGGAAGGCCATGTGACGCTGGAATTTTCCAACACCACCCCGCTGCCGGCGAAAATCTACGCCAATGAAGGCGCGTGCCAGTTCCTGTTCCTGCAGGGCAACGAGCGCTGCGAAACAAGCTACCGTGACCGCGCGGGCAAATACATGGGTCAGCGCGGCGTGACGCTGCCGCGGCTGTGACCGCGATCGGGTGAGCGTTTCACGCTTTCCCTTCTGGCGTGTCGCGCCGGGCGAGCGCGAGGGCGAATACGTCCTGCCGGTCATGCCGCCTGCCACGGTTGGGCCCGAAGGCGCACCGCATGTGATGGGCGGGGTCGCACTGGCGGCAGCGGTCGACGCGCTCGAACTGGCGAGCGGGCAGACGCTGCTATGGTCGAACATCCAGTTCCTCGCCCCGACCACGCATGCGGAGGAGCTGGTCGTTTCCTGCGAGCAGTGCGGCGGCGGCCAGTCGGTGGGCCAATGGCAGGCGGAAATTCGCAGCAACAGCCGGCTGACCCACCGCGTCAGTGCGGCGCTGGGCGCGCGCGAGCCGAGCGAGCAGCGCATCTTCGCCGCAATGCCCGACGTCCCGCCCCCCGCTGAATGCGAAAGCGGCGATCGCAGCTGGGGCGTGCCCGGTACGCTGGGCGACCAGCTCGAGACCCGCGTAGCGATGCAGGACGACGAGCGCGGCATCCAGGCGCTGTGGTCCCGCTCGCAGGCGGGATTCGCAGCGGATTCAGGCTGGCTGGCAATCGTCTCGGACTTCTTCCTCGGCGCGCATCACGCCGCGCGCGGCGGCTCCAGCCTCGACGATACCTATCGCCATATCCAGTCGGCGGACGATGGCTGGGTGCTTTCGGTGACCGAGCTTGCCGCCTTCGATCGCGGCGTGGTTCACGGAAGTGCCCGGCACTTCGCTGAAGACGGGCGCTTGCTGGCCATTTCGAGCCAGTCGGGCGTCCTCCCGCGCATTCCGCGCACGCCGTAACGTCTTTGACTCTCCTGCCCGCCACGCGCATTCAGGCGGCAAAGGAGACTGACATGGCCGACACCGAATTCGACATCATCGTCTATGGCGCCACCGGGTACACCGGGCGTCTCGTCGCCGAGCATTTCGTGCGCGAATATGGCAATGCCGCCAATGCTCCGAAATGGGCAATGGCGGGGCGCAGCATGGACAAGCTCGAAGCGGTCCGCGACGAAATCGGCGCACCGGCGAGCACGCCGCTGGTCGTGGCCGACGCTGACGATCCCGCCAGCCTCGACACCATGTGCGCGCGGACCAAGGTCGTTCTCAGCACGGTCGGGCCCTACCAGCTCTATGGCGACGCACTGGTCGCTGCCTGCGTAAAGAGCGGGACGGACTACGCCGACCTATGCGGCGAGCCGGGCTGGATGCGCGAACAGATCGACCTGCATCACGAGGCAGCCAAGAACAGTGGGTCGCGGATCTGTTTCTCGAGCGGGTTCGATTCGATACCCTTCGATCTCGGCGTGCTGATGCTGCAGCAGGAGGCGGTGAAGCGCCACGGTTCGCCCGCTCCGCGCGTCAAGGGCCGCGTCCGCGCGATGCAGGGGACCTTTTCGGGCGGCACTGCGGCCAGCCTCACCGCAACGATGAAGAACGCGGCCAAGAACCCCGGGATCATCAAGGTACTCAACGATCCCTTCGGCCTGACGCCGGGTTTCACCGGCCCCGATCAACCTTCGGGCATGATGCCGCACTACGAGGACGAACTGGGCAAATGGGCCGCGCCGTTCATTATGGCGACGATCAACACCAAGAACGTCCACCGCACCAATTTCCTGCGCGGCCATCCCTATGGCGAAGACTTCCGCTATGACGAGATGATGCTGACCAGCCCCGGCGAGGCCGGCAAGGCTGCAGCCGACGCGGTCGTCTCGATGCTCAAGAACCCGTTCGGTGCCAAGCCCCCCAAGCCGGGCGAAGGCCCGACCAAGGAGGAGCGGGAGAACGGCTTCTACGATGTCCTTTTCGTGGGCGAATGGGACGACGGCAAGCGGCTGCACTATGCCGTGAAGGGCAAGTACGACCCGGGATACGGTTCGACCAGCCGGATGCTGGCGGAAACCGGCATGGGCCTGCTCGAAAGCGATGCCGAAGGCGGGGTCGGTACTCCGGGCTCGTTCCTCGGCGAAGCGCTGGTCACTCGGCTGCAGGAACGTGCCGAACTGACCTTGGCCGTCGAACAGTAAGCGCGGCAGAACCGATACGGTGACCGCCAAGGCTAGCCATGGCGGTCACCGAAAACCCGGGTGGGCGGACCGGTTCAGAAACTGGCGCGCAGGCTGGCGCTGAAATTGCGCCCGGCCAGCGGGACGAAATCTTTTGTGAAGCTGGTGTGGCGGCGGCCCGAGACGTCGAAAATGTTGTCCGCCTTGAGCAACAGGGTGACCGAATTGGTCCCCCGCAACGGGCGCCACGCGATCGATGCGTTGACGAAGGTGTAGCCGTCGGTCGCGGTTTCGAACGGCGCGATGTCGTTCTGTTTGTCATACCATTCGACCTCGCCGCGCACGTCGAAGTCACCCGTCGACGCCTTGAGCGCGGCGGCCAGGTGCAACGGCGGAATCCGCGGGACGAAGGTATCGTCGTCGAGCTTGGCGTGGACGTATTCGCCCAGCAGTTCGGTCCCCAGCGTGAAGTTGTCCGTATCGAGCAGATCGAAGGCCACTTCGCCCTCGATCCCGGAATAGGTCGCATCCTGCTGCAGGAAGACGAAGACCGGCAGGTCGTCCTCTTCGGCGCCCGTCTGCGACAGGTAGATGAAGTCGTCGAACCAGGTGCGGTACGCCGCGAGGCTGAACGTCGCGCCGGCGAGGCTCCCGCGGGCGAACAGTTCGGCGCCCCAGGCCTTTTCCTGCTTCAGGTTGGGATCGCCGATCTCGAATGCCTGCGTCGCGATATGCGGCCCGTTCGAGAACAGTTCCTCGGCGGCGGGCGCGCGTGCCACCCGTGACAGGTTGATACCGGTACGGATGGCAGGCGTCGCTTCGTAAGACAGCCCCACCGCGCCCGAGAAGGTGTCGAAATCGCGCGTGATGCCGAGCGTATTGGCTTCGGTATGCGTGTTTTCGTAGCGCAGCGAGCCCTCGACCTGCAGCGGTCCGGTGCCATATTCCTGCAAGGCGAACACGGCGAACTGGTCCGTCCGGTTCGGCGCGACGAAGGCCTCGGCCCCGATCGCTTCGAAATCGCGGAAATAATACTGCATGCCGATCGAACCGCGCCACGGGCCGCTGTCGTTCTGGATCAGCTCAGCGCGGGCCTCGATCCCCTGGACATCGAACACCGTACCGATTTCGTCGCCCTCGAATTCGGTATGCGTATAGTCGGAATAGCCGGCGCGCAGGCGCAGGCGTTCGAACAGGCCTTCGCCGAGATAGATGTCGCCGCGCAGATCCGCGCGGTACTGGCGCAGGCCGATGCTTACGGCTTCTTCGCCCTCTTCCTCTTCGGCGCCGTGGTCTTCATCATGCTCCTCGCCTTCTTCCTCGCCGTGATGGTGGCCCGCACCGGGGCGACCCGGCACGCCGTATTGGGTATCGTAAACCCCGAAGGAGAACCCAAGGCTGCTGTCGTTCCTGAAGAACGCGAGCCCGGCGTTCGCAGTCCATGTCTCGGTGCCGGTGTTGGGAACGAAACCGCGCTGGTCGGCGGCTTCGCGCAATTCCTCGGCTTCTTCGAGATTGCCTTCCTCGGTCTCTTCGGCAGCATCGGCCAGCAGGTCGGCGCGCAGCGCAGGCGCGACGGTATAACCGGGGACTTCGAGATCGTCGGTCTCGCGCCACGAACCATCGGCATGGAAGACGAAGCCGCTATTGCCCAGCCGCATATCGACCGATCCGCCGATTTCACGCTGGTCGGCGGCGGTGTCGCCGCCGGCAAGGAAGTCGAAATGCACGCTTTCGCTCGGCAGCCGCAGCGGAATCCGCTTGTCGATGACGTTGACCGCGCCGCCGATCGCCTGGCTGCCGAACAGCAGGACTGCGGGGCCGCGCAGCACCTCGATCCGTTCGGCGGTCAGCGGATCGATCGAGACCGCGTGATCGTCCGAGGTGTTCGAGGCATCGATCGCTCCGATTCCGTCGATCAGCACCTTGACCCGTTCACCGGAAAAACCCCGCAGGATGGGGCGCGATGCCCCGGGCGCGAACCCGCTTGCCGATACGCCCGGCTGGCTGTCGAGCACGTCGCCGATCTGGCCCGCGAGATTGCGCTGCAATTCCTCGCCCTCGACCACGTCGGTCCCGGCGAGCAGATCGAGATCGCGTATCCCTTGCGCGCTGACGACGATCTGGCCCTGATAGTTGATCCGCCGGTCGTGCAGATCGTCGGTCAAAGGGGGATTTTCGGCGTCCCGTGCGGGATCTGCCGGTTCGGCGGACTGGGCGTAGGCCTGACTGCCCACGGCCAATGCCGCGAGCGAGACGGTGGAGCCGACGAGACGAAGCGAGCTAGCAAGACGATACAACATATCGTCGCTGTTAGCGCGCTCAGCCTGTGGCGCAACCTCTTTTTGGCCCGATTGCCTTGCCGCTCGACGAATTGGCCCGGCAAAGCGACCAACGACCGCGCGCGCCGCAGGGCGCGCAGGCCTTTCATCGGCCAACAGATATCCGGATTATCTAGGAAAATGGAGCGGGCGAGGCGATTCGAACGCCCGACCCCAACCTTGGCAAACTTCCCAGTCGCCTTTTCTATGCTTTTCGATTCTACGCCAAAATGCCCTCAAATATCTGATATCTTGATTATTTTTTGAGTTCGGCTACGCTAGGCTTTTCCAGAGGTGACCGGCGATTTCCGTTCCCGTGGTCACCCGGTGGTCACCCCGACACCCAAGGTTGGGGTCGCTTGACGGAGCATAAAATGGCGAGTCCCAAGTCGATTTTGATCACAAAGCGTTTGCTTGATGCGACGGCGCCAAGATCTAGGCGCTATGAGATCTGGGACAGTCAGATTTCGGGTTTCGGGGTGCGAGTAGGCCCAAGCGGGATCAAGACTTTCGTTGTTCGCTACCGGGCCGAAGGCGGCGGCCGCTCGGCACCCAAACGCTTCGTGTCGATCGGTCGATTTGGTGCGCTGACTGTCGAGCAGGCACGAAAGCGCGCCAAGGAGGTTCTTGCGGCAGCAGCTCTTGGTGCCGACCCTGCGGCCGAACGCAATGCCAAGCGCCTTGAACTGAAGATCGCCGGGCTGGTCGATCTCTATGAAGAAGAAGGATGCTATATCCAGCGCGGGCTACGGCAGGGCGAGCCGATGAAACCTTTGACCAAGAAACACACGATTGGTCGCTTGCGTCATCACGTGGTTCGCCTGCTCGGTCATAAGCGGATCAACGAACTGACCGCTGGCGATATCGAACGTTTCTTCCGCGATGTCGAGCAGGGCAAGTCACGTAAGGACCAGAAGATCGGCCACCGAAAACGTATTGTCGTGCGCGGCGGTCCCGGTGCTGCCCGAAAAGCATTTCGGGACCTTTCCGCCATGTACAGCTTCGCAGTCCGACGAGGACTGGTCGATTCGAACCCTTGCGAGAAAGCCGTGGTCAAGAAAACCGACGGTCGAAGGACGCGTTTTCTGTCACTCGCCGAAATCAGGAAGCTCGGCGAAGCTTGTGACAAGCTAGAGGAAGAGGGCTTTAATCCGAAGGCTCTCAACATCACCCGCATGTGGATCCTGACCGGCTGTCGACGCCAGGAGATCGTCGAGCTTAAATGGGACGAAGTAGACTTCGAGCGTGGATTGCTGGTGCTGGCCGACAGCAAGACCGGGCAATCGACCCGGCCACTTTCAGGGGCGGCACTCGGATTGATCAGGACGATCTCAAGAAACGATGACAGCAAATATGTATTCCCGGCGGACTCCGGGGAAGGCTACTTCCAGGGAACCAAAAAACTATGGCCAAAGATCGTTGCCAAGGCCGGTCTCAAGAACGTGACGCCGCACACACTGCGCCATACCATGGGTGCCATCGCCACTTCGAGTGGCGAAGCCCTCGCTATGACTGGCGCTATCCTCGGCCACGCCAATATGCGCTCGACCATGATTTATGCCCACATCGATTATGATCCGGCCAAAGAGGCCGCCGACCGGGTAGGCGCTACTCTCTCAGCGGCGCTGGGCAGATCAGTGGAGCCCGCCAGCGAACGATCGCCAAAGACAATTGGCTGATGGGCTCGCCGAGATCGCCGGGAAGCGGCGGGCCGAGACGCGGTACCTGCGAATAGTCGCTCGGGCCCGAAGCAAGACCGTCGGCGACCGCCACTGTTTCGGTTCCAAACAGCTCATCCGGCCCTGCCTCCGAGACCGGTTGCAGGGCGTAAATCAACGCGCCGCCAACCAGTGTCAGAGCAGCGGCGCTGGCGATGCCGATGGCTTTGCGCGAGAGGCGGACGACGCGCGGTCCCTCTCCGCGTAAACGAACGATGGATTCAGCATCACTAGGCCGGTCCGGTTCGGCTTCATTGTTCATGACCGGCCCCACGCCCGATTGGTGATTTTGACCCGAACCTGCCTGCGCTTGGCGCCGAGCCGCAGTTCGGCCTTCTCGAACAGGCGGTCTACAATCAGGTAGCGGCCCGAAACGCGGTAATTGACCAGCTCCGCCTGCCCATCCTCGCCGATAACGAAGAACGGCGGCATCTCGCCTTGCGCAATATCGGGCGGAAACTCGATCAGGGTGCGCTGCCCGTCATCGAATATCCGCACCGGTCGCCAGTCGGGCCTATCGCCCGAAATCCGGTAGTCGAAATTGAGATTCTCGAGCGCAAATCCGCTTGCAACCGGCGCGGCGCGCGCTGCGTCCTCTTCGGCCCGGCGAAGAGCGATCAATTCGTCTGCCGGATAGCTCCAGCTGACCGACGCCATATAGACACTGGGGTTCGCCCGCAGTTCGACATGATAGGTTCGCCGATCGGTGTTGATCACGAGATTGGTCGCAATATCGGGCCGGGTGGGTTTGACGAGGATGTGGACGCGCGCGGTAGCGCCGGTCCCGCTCAGCGTATCGCCGATCATCCAGCGCACCGTATCGCCGGCAGCAACCGGTCCGGGACCGACGAGCTTTTCGCCTTCCTGCAATGCGATATCGGTCACCTGGCCCGGCTTGGTATAGATCTGAAACAGCGCGCCCTCGGTATAGGGATAGCGCTGGATCGCATTGTCGAATCCGACATCGTCGGGCTCGACCCGTGCGGCATCGTTCGCCGCTCCCACTTGGCTTTGGGGGTCAGGGGCGGGGCCAGAGCCAGGGGAGCGGCGCGCGGCAGTGGGGGAGGCCTGCCGCGAACTGAAAAGGTGAGGAATTCCGATGTTGTCTTGCAGGGCCGGGAAAGCCCCTGCGAGCGCGCCCAATGCGTCGATTGACGCCGCCGCTTGCGGGGCCGGTGTCGCTGCGGCAGGCGAGGCGAGAGCGAGCGAGACAAGGCCGAAAAAGCCGATTGTGGGTGTTGTATGCGAGCGGGACATCAGCCGAGCTCCTTTGACCAGTTGATGGAAGTGACGAATATTCCGAGCGGGTTTGTGCGAAGCGCATCCGCGTTGGTGGGTGGCTGGACGGCGATGCCCAGAATCGCGGTCCAGCGGCTCGTCTCGGCGAGCGAGCCGTCACGGTAGCGGCGCTCGATCCAGGCCACGCGGAAGCTCCTTGGCGAAGCGCGGATTACGCTTGTGACATCGACCGCAACTTGTTCGCGGCCGATCGCGGCGAACGGATCGTTGGCCCTCGCATAGTCGTTGAGCGCCAGCGCACCCTTGTCGCTGGCAAAGTCATAGGCTGACATCCAGTTCTCGCGCACCACGATCGGATCGTCGGGAATGGCGCGCACGTTTTCGATGAACCGGGCAAGATGAAACGCAATCTGCGGATCGCTTGGGTCGAATGCGGCATTGGCGGGCGCGACGCTACGCGCTTCGCCGAGCTTGTTCACTTCGACCACCCAGGGAACGATGGTTCCCCGCGCGTTCTGCCAGACGAGACTGCCAGTCAGGATTGCCGACAGCGCGAGCGCACCAAAAAAGGCATAGCGCCAGCTTCTCGCTTGCACCCGCGCCGAACCGATGCGCTCGTCCCAGACCTGGGCCGCGCGCTGGTAAGGTGTCTCGGCTTGCGGTGTCTTGCCGTATCGGATCGAAGGGCGTTTAAACATGAGGCGTCAGTCCTTTTCCTGAGTGTCGATGGAAGCGCCTGCGCCGTGCCCGTCGCCAGCGCGCACGGTGTGCGCGGCAAGCGACGCGGAATGTCCCAGAGACTGTCGCTGTTTCATGGATTTCGCCCAGCTCGGCGGGCCGCTTTCGGATTGCGCTGAAGACGGCGACCCCGACGAGGAAGCAACCCGGCCACCCATATTGCTGGCCGCTGCGCGCGCACCTTCGCGAAAATTTCCTTTGGCGCTATCCGCCGCCTTACGCAGAGGTGAGAGGGCAGCACCGCCTGCGGCACGTCCGACACCGGCCATGCCGCCTGCAACCGCGGCGCCGCCGCTCTTGCCTGCCGAACCTGTCGCATAGGCCATGGTGGCGCCTCCAGCAGCGCGCGATGCGCCACTGGCGACCGAGGATGCTGCGCTGGCTACAGCGCCGCCCGCAAGCTTGGCGCCGGCAATGCCGCCGACGGCTGCCCCGCCGGCCAGCACAGCGGTGCCTGCCGCGGCCCCTGCGCCGAGCTGCGGGCCGCCTGCGACGATGCCGTTGGCAATACCGGGACCGAATATGCCGAGCCCGAGCAGGGTAAGACTGGCGAGCACGATCGCCAGCGCATCTTCAATGGTCGGCTCGCCCGGAATGGCACTGGTAAACTCAGCGAAAAGCGTCGAGCCGATCCCGATAATGACGGCGAGCACGAGCACCTTGATGCCTGAAGAGACGACATTCCCAAGCACGCGCTCGGCCATGAAAGCGGTCTTGCCGAACAGGCCGAAAGGGATGAGCACGAAGCCTGCAAGCGTCGTCAGCTTGAATTCGATGAGCGTCACGAAGAGCTGGATCGACAGAATGAAGAAGGCGACGACCACCAAGGCCCAGGCCACCAGCAGGATGATGATCTGCAGGAAGTTCTCGAAGAAACTTACATAGCCGAGCAGATCGGCCATCGACGCAAGCAAGGGCGCGGCAGCATCGATCCCCACCTGCGCGACCCGTCCCGGCTGCAGCAGATCACTAGCGCCAAGGCCAGAACCGCTGGCTTTGAGGCCAAGTCCGGCAAAGCTTTGGAATATGATATTGGCCAGCGCGCTCCAATTGCCGATGATATAGGCGAAGATTCCGACGAAGAGCGTCTTCTTGACGAGGCGCGCCATAATGTCGTCATTCTCGCCCCAGCTCCAGAACAGCGCAGCGAGCGTGACATCGATAACGATCAGCGTCGTCGCGATGAAGGCAACCTCGCCCGAAAGCAGGCCGAACCCGCTGTCGATATATTGCGAGAAAATCGCTAGAAAACGGTCGACGACGCCGGTGCCTCCCATGTCAATTCTCTCCGCGCGATTGAGGCGTAGGAGATTGAGGCGCAGGAGCGCTCGTCACGGGCTTATCACCTACCGCGGCGTAAGCGTCGGGGTGCTCAACCCCGAAGAAACGGCGGCGCTTTTCGGCCCAGGCGGCACGGCAATCGGGCGAGGACAGCGCGAGCTCGCCCATTTGCGCGCAGGCCCTGAGCTGCGCAGGCAGCGGATCGCCGTCAGGCTCCCAGATGCTCGTGGCAGCCTCGGGACGCACTGCAGGCTCCTCGCGCAATTGCACGAGCGTCATGGCGACAGCGAGGCCTACAAAAACGGCTGCACCGGTGCGCGCGAGGACTTTGCTATCCATGGCGGGTCAGTCCGATTTGGCCGGAAGATCGCGCGGGCGCGTCGCCAGAAAGCGCCGTAGCTGCTCGCGCGCCTGAGCCTTCGCCGCCGCACGTTCGGCAGCGTCGAGTGCCTGCGCTCGTCCCATGGCCGCCATGGTCGCGGTAAGATCGGCGAGCTGGCGTGTTTGCAGTGCAAGCAGCTGGTTCCCGGCCTGCGCAGCTTGCAAGGCACCGGCAGCCGACTGGCTCGCGCCCAGCAGGCTATTCACCGCTTCGCGCGAGCCTTCGATATTGGCAACCGCTCCCGCTTGCACCTTGAGCGCATCCTCGAAAGCGGCGACACTATTTTGCCAGCGCACCTCGGCGCTTGTCACCATGGCCTGCTGCGAAGCACCGAGCGGGATGTTCTTGTATTGCGTTTCAAACGTCGTCTCGATCTCGCGTACATCATAAGCGATGCGCTGGGCCTGCTGCAGCAATTGCTGGGTCTGCTGGATTTGCTGCTGTAGGGGCTGGACGATATTGAGCGGCAGGCTCTGCAGGTTCCTGGCTTCATTGATGAGCGAAGTCGCCTGGTTCTGCAGCATGCGGATTTCGTTGTTGATCTGCTCAAGCGTTCGCGCTGCAGTCAGCACATTCTGGGCATAGTTGGACGGGTCGTAAACGATACCGCCGAACTGCGCATGGGCGGGCACCGGTGCTGTGGCAACCACGCCGGCGACAGCAAGCGCAAGGCCACCAGCCAGTCCGTTCAAATTCTTACGAAAGGTCATTGGAAGTCTCCTTCATTCTGAGGGTTGAAAAGGCCGAATTCGGCTCGGGAATAGCGAGCAGCTCTGCGGCCCAGTCGAGGCCGCGATGCCTCAGCCAGGCTTCGGTAAAACCTTCGCGCCTTTCGTTTTCGGCAATCCGGGCAATGTCGAGCTGATCGCTTTTCGAAGAGGCAGCCGTGAAAGCGAGCGCCACTTCTCCAAGCCCGAGTTCGAACAGGCGATTACCGCGTGCCGACTGGCAATAATAATCGCGTTTAGGCGCAGCCTGGCTGAGGATTTCGATCTGCCGGTCATTAAGCCCGAAGCGGCGATAAATCGCCTGTATCTGCGGCTCCATCGCCCGCTCATTGGGCAGAAATATGCGGGTCGGGCAGCTTTCGATAATGGCGGGCGCAATCGCCGATGTTTCGATATCGGCGAGGCTCTGGGTCGCGAAGACCACGCTCGCATTCTTCTTGCGCAGCGTCTTGAGCCATTCGCGCAGTTGCGCAGCGAAGGCAGGGCTGTCGAGCACCAGCCAGCCCTCATCGATGATGAGGAGGGTAGGCGATCCGTCGAGCCGCCCTTCGATCCGGTGAAAGAGATAGGAAAGGACCGCAGGCGCTGCCGCCGAGCCGGTCAGCCCTTCTGTCTCGAACGCCTGGAAGCGCGCTTCACCGAGCCGTTCGCTTTCGGCGTCGAGCAGCCGTCCGAACGGGCCGCCGATGCAATAGGGCGCGAGCGCCTGCTTCAATGCCTGCGACTGGAGCAGAACCGCAAGACCGGTAAGCGTCCGCTCCGCAACAGGCGCTGTGGCGAGCGACGTCAATGCAGTCCACAGATGATCCTTGGTGGCCGGATCGACCGCAACACCTTCCGAGGTAAGAATAGCCTGCAGCCATTCGGCGGCCCAGTTTCGTTCGGCCGGTTCGTCGATGCGCGCAAGCGGCTGCAGGAGGACGCCATTGTCGCTGTCCTGCGAAAGGCTTGAACCGAGATCCTGCCAATCGCCGCGGCAGGCAAGCGCTGCGGCGCGGATCGAGCCACCGAAGTCGAAAGCGAATATCTGAGCGCCGGCATAGCGGCGAAACTGCATCGCCATGAAGGCCAGCAGGACAGACTTGCCGGCGCCGGTTGGGCCGACCACCAGGCTGTGACCGACATCGCCGACATGAAGCGAGAAACGAAACGGGGTGTTCGAGCCGCCGCAGCGTGCCGAGCGCAGAGCCTGCGTGGATTGTGCCGATCCCGCCTGGATGACCCGTTCCCCAGGCCTTGAGCAGATCGAGCGCTTCAGCGCCGCGCACTTCACCGATGGGAATGCGATCGGGTCGCAGACGCAGCGCCGAGCGGACCAGATCGGACAGAGTTGCAACGCCATCCTTGGTCCGCAGCGAGACGAGATTGGGCGCGGCACATTGCAGTTCGCGCGTGTCCTCGATCAAGACAACCCGGTCGGGACTCGATGAGATTTCGGCGAGTAAAGCATTGGTAAGCGTCGTCTTGCCGGTCGATGTGCCGCCCGCGACCAGGATGTTCTTTCGCTCCGCAACCGCAGCGCCAAGCGCCTCGGCCTGCCATGCATCCATGATTCCCGCCGAGACATAGTCGGCGAGCGTGAAGACGGCGACAGCAGGCTTGCGGATGGCAAAGCTCGGCGCGGCGACCACCGGTGGCAGAAGACCTTCAAAGCGTTCGCCGCCATCGGGAAGCTCTGCCGAGACGCGCGGAGCTCCAGTATGCACCTCGGCGCCGACATGATGGGCAACGAGCCGGATGATCCGCTCTCCGTCGGCGGCGCTCATCAGGCAGTCGGTCGCGGCAAGGCCTTCGCCCAGCCGGTCGACCCACAGACGACCATCGGGATTGAGCATCACTTCGATCACCGCAGGCTCTTCAAGCCAGCGTGCGATCTCGCAGCCAAGCGCCGTGCGCAGCATGCGCGCGCCGCGCGACAATGCCTCGGACCGGATCGGAATAACGCTCATGAATTGCCTCGAATTGCGGCAACCGACCACCGGCTGCACTCGCGAGGCAGATCAAAAGGACATCAAAATGCTGTCAGGCAACAGGAATTTGCGCGAAGCGTAGAGTAGAGTGAAATTGGCCGGAAAGGGCGGTGCGAATCCAGCAGGCACGGTTCTCGTGTCGATGCCGCCCTCGTTTGCTGGGTTGTGAATTTCTCGTGTTTGCCCCCAATGGCGCCTGCTCATGGTATCTTAGGCGTTCCCGATTTTCGGAGACCCTTCACCGTGACTTGTCACAAAACCTCTGATAGGGGCATGTCGAGTGCAAGGATTTGTGACATGAAGGCGGCGACCCAACCCACACAACGTGAGATCATGCGCGGGCTCTTTGCGCAGCAACCGATCCTGCGCGCGCGCGAGCTGCGCGAAGCGGGTGTCGATGGAAAAACCATAGCCCGGGCGGTCGACGATGGAGAGATCAACCGCATCTCGCGCGGGCTCTACCAGACCGCCGACGCAGACATCGATGCCGACCAATCGCTCGCTGAAATTGCAAAACGCATCCCCAATGGCGTGATCGCCATGTTCTCAGCGCTCGCCTTTCATGAACTGACCGATCAGATGCCGCGCAAAGTGTGGGTTGCTATCGGCAGCAGCGACTGGTCTCCCGCCCCCTCCTATCCCCCTACACGCACTGTTCGATTTAGCGATTCCTATCACCAGCAAGGGATCGAGCATCACAAGGTCTCCGGCGTATCCGTTCCGATATATTCTGTGCCGAAGACGCTTGCCGATATGTTTCGAAACCCAAAGCTCGTCGATCGATCAGTCGCAATTGAGGGACTGAGGGCCGCGCTTGAACAGCGCAAGGCCACACCGGCTGAAATCTCTCAGGCCGCGATTGAAGGCGGAGCCTGGAGCACGATGAAGCCTTATCTCGAGGCGCTGACCTCGAATGGGTGAGAAGCCCATCAATCTGGCAAAATCGGTCAAAGACCGGCTGCTCAACATCGCACGTGCGAACGGCCGGGTGTTTGAAGTTGTCCTCGTTCGCTTTGCGCTCGAACGCCTGCTTTATCGCCTGTCGCAGTCCGCCCATCGTGATCGATTCGTCCTCAAAGGCGGAATGCTGGTTACCGTCTGGCTGGAAAGCGAAAGCCGCGAAACCCGCGATGCCGACTTCCTGGGTCATGGCGATGAAGGCCCCAAGCAACTCGTTGCGGACTTTCGGGAGATCATGAGCATCGCGGTTGAGGATGGCATAGAATTCGATCTCGACGCTCTGAAAGCCAATCCCATCAGAGAAGAGATGGAATATGGTGGGACGAGGCTCAAGACCTTCGCCTATCTCGAGCGAACGAGGATCCCGGTCACCATCGACATCGGATTTGGTGACGCCCTTGCCCACCCATCCCATGAACTCACCTACCCGACATTGCTCGATCTTCCACCGCCCGACATTCGCGCCTATCCGCCTGCCACAGTGATAGCCGAGAAATTTCAGGCGATGGTTCAGCTGGGCATCGCGAACGGACGTATGAAGGATTATTACGACCTCTGGGCGATGCCCCAGGCCCTCGACGTCTCGGACGACGAGCTCGACGCTGCCATAGCGGCGACATTCGCACGCAGAGGAACTGAGATTCCAATCGATCGCCCGCCCGGCCTGTCGGAAGAGATGGCGCAGGATGGTACCAAGCAAGGCCAATGGGCCGCATACGCCGAGTCAATCGACCTGGAAAAAGTCAGCCTTGAGGAAGTGATCGAAACCATCTGGTCGATGGTCGGATCCGCTTGCAAGCGGATCGCGCAATCGAAGTAGCTTGTATGGTTTGTCCGCTGTTGGGCCGGTAGCGGACTGTCGGCTTCAGACGCGATTGTAGCCAAAGCCGACCTTCACCTGGCTCACGGGTATGATCAGAGCGAATGCGGTTCACCGATTATGGCCTACCTACATGCTCTCGGGACCCTAAATTCTGTCCGAGCGTCTTTCATCCTAGATTGCGATCGCTTTCTGCTCATTGCGTCGGTTTGCAGGACACCAATGACTGTTGTGAGCATGCAATTGCTGATCTAACCACACGCTCACGGGAGACGGATGCTGCACGATTGGTTGCCCTATTGCGGAAAAGCTCCAGATCCTGGGGGCTGGTTAACCAATTGGAATTTCGCACCCGAATTGGTCGCCTGCCTTCTGGTCGTGGTAGGGGGCGCATATTGGCAACGCGAAAGTCTGAGAGCCACGCCGACATACGCAATCCTGATCGTCTTCTGCCTTCTCTACATCAGCCCCTTCTGCGCGCTCGGATCCGCATTGTTCACAGTTCGCATCATCCACGATGTCATACTCGCAGCGGTCTTCGCCCCACTGCTCATTGCGGCCTTTCGGCTCGAGGACAAGAGCTTGCCCGGGACGTTGACCGTATGGACTGCGGTACATGCCATCACCTTCCTGGCCTGGCATGCACCTCCATTGTACGAACTCGCGATGCGTAGCGACGCGGTTTTCTGGCTCATGCAAATCAGCATTGTCGCCACGGCAGCAGCATGGTGGGTCAAGGTCATTCGATCGCCGTCTCCAGCTGCCGCGACAGGGCTGTTGGCGACGATGGTCGCAATGGGGGCACTTGGCGCGCTACTTACCTTTGCGCACCGTGCGTATTATGCCCCACATTGGCTAACGACCCGCTTGTGGGGTCTCTCGCCAATAGAGGATCAGCAGATTGCGGGTATCATTATGTGGGCCCCCGCGAGCCTGGTCTATCTAATCGCTGCATTGACGATACTCTATCGATCGCTTGGTAACAGAGCGGCTGCATGAGGCTTCATGACCTGATCCGAAGATGGGCGGTCAGTTATACCGAGCATGGAAAGTATTCTCCGGTCGGTGTCTGGTTTCACTGGATAATGGCAGGGTTGGTTCTCTTTCAGCTCGGCTCAGGCTGGATGATGTTGCGCTATCCCGTCGGGGCAAGCAAGCTTGCCACCTACGAATTGCATAGCGAGCTGGGGCTGACCATCCTGTTCCTCGCCATCTTAAGGTTTGGCTGGCGCCTTTTTGTCCCCGATCCGGTCAACGACGCCGATGCGCCAGGCTGGCAGAGCACGGCAGCACATATCACACAGTACCTTTTCTATGGCCTGTTCGCGCTACTTCCGCTGAGCGGATGGGCGATGTGGTCGGCGATACAGCCGGTGCAGCCTCTGCGGCTTGCCGGATTGGTCGCTATACCCCCGATGCCCTTTCATACACTCTCCCCAGCGTGGCAGTATCAGGTACTCGACTGGGCGGAGAGCCTTCATGTGCTAGGCGTTATCGGCCTCGCATTGCTGGTGCCGCTGCATGTCATTGCGGCATTGAAACACCATTTCTGGGATCGCGATGATACAGTCAGGGGCATTCTTCCGGAAATCCGAGACGACGAGACGGCTCCGGACCATACGCAATATACGCCGCGAGTGGGCTAATTTCGCTCTCTTGCAGCTTGCTGGCCGCATCGTGCATGACGTTTAGTGCATCGCCGTATCGCTCACCGTTGCGCCAGCGGCGCAATTGTTCGGCGTGGTACTCAGCGCTTTGACCGATCAGGGGTGGGTTGCCGCCACCCGAGCCCAGACCGGTTTCCCCATGGCAAGATGCGCAGGACGATAGAGCGCGTTCGGGTAAGCCTGCATGGTAGATCTCGTATGCTTTCGCAATTTCGCACGAGGGTTCAGTCAAAGTCGTGCTTCCCTCCATGCCCTCGGGAAAGTCCATGGCCGCGTAATAGGCTGACACAGCCAACCGCTCCTCGGAATTTAGACGGCCTGCAAGCCAAGTCATTTGGGGATGGCTACGTTGGCCGTCCGCGTAAAAGCCCAGCTGCCGCACAAGATATCCCGTATCCATGCCCGCTATTCTCGGCACCAACGCTCCGTCGCCGCCGCCGTCCAGCCCATGACAAGTGTGGCAAGCGGCCTGCGGACCCGCGTCCCCGCCTGATAAGGCAATCAATTCGCCGGTGTCGTCGAATGGATCGTCGATCGGGGCAGGAGTGCATGACGCCAGCGCCATAGCAAAGGCGGCGACGGACAGGTTAGAGCGGAAAAGCATCGTCTGGCGGGAACGAAGCATGCAATTGTCCGGTTCCCATGGGAATGGGGAGTGTGGAGCATCGGAATTGGAAAGCCATCGTGGCCGGCGTAGCCTTAGCCGCTTGTGCAGCGCTTGCCGCATGCAAGGACCCGGTCGAGACGCGGCGAGAGCCGGCTATCGGACCGAAGGATCGCGGCTTAATAGCAATCAAGCGCGCAGGCTGTGGATCTTGCCACGAAATTCCCGGGCTGGACTGGCCATCCGGGCGCTTGGGACCATCGCTTGATGGCTTCGACGATGTCGGCTTGATAGCTGGCCAATTGCCGAACCGGCCGGACGTATTGGCGGCCTTCATCCGCAACGCACCTTCCGTGAAGGAGGGCTCTTCCATGCCGCCAATGCCAATTAGCGAGGCTGAGGCGGCAGATATCGCAGCCTATTTGTATGGTCTCGACCATGATTGACGCACTTTGGGGTTGGCCACCTCCGGTACTCGACCCGGCAGGTCCGTATTCAGGCAAAGTTACAACCCTGGCCTGGTCGCTTTTCGGTTTGGGCGCTTTCGTCACATTGGTCGTGGTGTTTGCTCTTTGGGTCGCCATCAAGGGACCAGACAAGTGGAAAGCGAAGCTAGGAGGCGAACGCGCGATCTTGCTCGGCGGGGTGGCCTTTCCGGGCGTCGTATTGACCGCGCTACTGGTGTGGGGACTCACACTTACGGCCAGCCTGACAGAGCCGATCCACGGGGACGAGATGCGTATTCGCGTTACCGGTGAAATGTGGTGGTTCCGTGTGCAATATCTGGACCCATCGGGCGCGGTTGTGATGGAAGATGCGAATGAGATTCACATTCCCGTCGGACGTCCGGTGGTGCTCGAACTGGAATCCGCCGATGTGATTCACAGCTTTTGGGTGCCGCATCTATCGGGAAAGAAGGACATGATCCCCGGGCGACGCACACTGCTGCGGATCGAAGCCGATCGCCCAGGAGAATTCGGCGGGGTGTGCGCGGAGTATTGCGGGCGGCAACATGCGCTGATGGGCTTCGTTGCCGTAGCGCATGAGGACGACGATTTTCGAGAATGGTATGCCGAGCGGAATGAGCGCCTCGTTTCAGCGGGCCTCGACATAACGCGGCAAGTAGAATCATCGTCCGGATCAGGGACGCAGGGTTCGGAGCGATCAACAGTTACGCGTACGGGTGCGGGCGCTAACACAAATTCCGGTCAGCAGTCCGGAAGAACACTATTCATGCAGTCCGGGTGTGCTGCCTGCCATCGTGTCGCAGGGACTGAGGCAAACGGCCTCGCTGGCCCGGACCTCACCCATGTTGGGTCGCGCCGGACGCTGGGAGCGGGTATTTTGCCGAACAACCGCGGGACGCTGATTGGTTGGATCGGCGACAGCCAATCGCTCAAGCCTGGCAATCGCATGCCGAGCTATGACATGCTCAATGCCGACGAGCTCGAAGCTATCGCCATCTGGCTCGAGCAGCAGAAATGAGATCCGAGACGGGTTTCGATTATTCGCTCTATGAGCGCTTCCCCACCGAGAAGCGTCCCGATAGCGAAGTCGAAGAATTGAACCGCATCTGGCGCGCGCCCAAGGGGTGGGCACGTCTTACCGCGGTCAATAACAACTACGTTGGCTTCTGGTACGTCGTCACTGCTTTCGGCTTCTTCTTAGCAGCAGGAATTCTGGCGCTGGGCATGCGTGTGCAACTCGCCGCTCCGATGCAGGATTTCCTCGGCGTCGATACCTATAACCAGTTCTTCACCATGCACGGAACGGTGATGATGTTCCTGTTTGCCGTGCCAATGGTGGAGGCGATCGGGATCATGCTTTTGCCGCAGATGCTGGCGGCACGCGATCTACCGTTTCCCAGGCTGTCAGCATTCGCCTTCTGGGCCTATTTCGTAGGCGGAACGATGTTTTTTCTCTCGCTGTTCGTGGGGTTGGCGCCCGACGGCGGCTGGTTCATGTATCCCCCGCTGACGAGCATCGCCTTCAGTCCCGGTATCAATACAGACTTCTGGTTGCTCGGCATCGGCTTCATCGAGATCTCGGCCATTGCCGGAGCGATCGAGATCATCGTGGGTGTGCTGCGCACCCGCGCGCCGGGGATGACCCTCGACAAGATGCCGATGTTTGCGTGGGCCATGCTGGTGTTCGCGGTAATGATCGTGGTCGCTTTCCCCAGTGTGATCCTGTGCACGATGCTGCTGGAGATCGAACGAGCTTTCAATTGGCCTTTCTTCGATGCGCTACGCGGCGGCGATCCCATGCTGTGGCAACACCTCTTCTGGTTTTTCGGCCATCCAGAAGTCTACATTATCTTTATCCCAGCCGCGGGTCTGATGAGCATGATGGTGGCCGCAGTCGCCAAGGTGCCGCTCGTTGGGTACCGCCTCAACGTTCTGGCGCTGGTCGCTACCGGCTTCATCAGCTTCGGCGTCTGGGCGCATCACATGTTCACTACCGACATGCCGCGCGTCTCGGCAGGCTATTTCTCCGCCGCCAGCATGGCGGTCAGCCTGCCGGCCGGCATCCAGGTGTTCTGCTGGATTGCGACGCTTGCCAGCGGCAAGATAAGATGGACCACGCCTGCGCTATTCGTAGTCGGCAGCGTAGTGATTTTCACGATGGGTGGGTTGACCGGCGTTATGGTGGGCATGGTGCCCTTCGACTGGCAGGCGCATGACACCTATTTCATCGTCGCCCACCTCCATTACGTGCTGATGGGCGGCATGGTTTTCCCGATGTTCGCCGCGTTCTACCACTGGCACGGCATGACTAGCAGCCGGGCGCTATCTGAGCGTGTCGGGAAGTGGGTCTTCGGGCTGATGTTCGCGGGTCTTCACATCACTTTCTTCCCCATGCACCTGACCGGCTTGATGGGTATGCCGCGCAGGGTCTATACCTATTTGCCCGGGCGCGATCTCGATCTGCTCAATCTGGTGTCCACCATCGGCGCTTTCGTGATGGCCGCTGGGATACTCCTTTTCCTGTTCGATCTCGCGCGCCGCTTTCGTTTCACGGTTCATGACGATGCAGGTAATATCTACGGGGGCGGTACGCTCGAATGGCTTCCCACCGGTTTGTACTCCACTCGCTCGATCCCGCTGGTTACGTCTCGCGAGCCTTTATGGGATCGCCCCCAAATCTCGAAGGAAGTCGAAGAAGGGCGCTATTTCCTCCCGAACTCTGCCACTGGTCAGCGCGAGACGTTGATCACCTCGACCGTGATGGCTGAACCACAGTACGTTCAACTCATGCCCGGCCCGTCGCCATGGCCATTGTCAGCAGCTGTGTTCACCGCTCTCTTTTTCCTCTCGCTGACGGTGCAGGGCTACGCCTTTGCAGTGTTTTGCGGGATTGTAGCAGTGCTAAGTACGCTTCGATGGCTTTGGGAAACCGACCGTCCCATCAAACAGGAAAGCGCCGACATCGGCGGCGGTATCGAAGTTCCGATCGCCATCACCGGGCCGAAAAGCCACGGCTGGTGGGCGTTGAACACTTTGATGGTCGTAATCGGCATGATCGGCTTCATGGCCGTGTTCGCCTACCTCTATCTCTATGGCATCAATCCCGAAGTCTGGAGTGCGCCTCCGCCGCTCGGCGCAACTGCAATCATTGTCGGGATAGAAGCGGCGGCGCTTCTTGCGGCCTGGGGCGGGCGTCGGTTTCTCGCATCGAAAGAAGGGCGGCTTGCCGAAGACCTGCCCTGGATGCTGGAGGCACTTGCTGCGACCCTGCTGGTCGGAGCCTTATACCTCGATGTGACTGGATGGCTCGCGACGGGTCTTGAACCCACCGCGAATGGGATGGGTGCGACTGTTTTTATGCTTTCGGTGCTTCAGGGACAGGTGGTCGTGGTCGCTGTCATCATGGCCACCTATCTCGCTTTTCGCGAAGCGCGGGGAATCATGACCACTCCGACAAACGTCACCATGGATATTGTCGCACGTTTCATAATGTTCTGCGCGCTGCAGGGCATGGTCTTTACTCTCTTGCCGAGGGTGTTCCCCGGTGTCTGAAGCAAAGAACAGCGAGATTGGCGAGCCCATCGACCGTCCTTCGATCTATCGCACGCTTCTGATCGCCTTCGTGATCTGGTCGGCGCATTTCGCTATCAGCTACACCGGAGTGCTGGTTTTCCCCGATGACGGGATCGCGCGGATCATCGCGATAGGAGCTGGTCTCATCGCAATCGCCGCATTGCTGGGACAAGTCCTGAGGCTACGTGCTCCACGCTCGCCGCTCGCTCTCGGCGCCCTCGGTCTGGCTGGGGCGGGTGTAATCTTCGGCACCTTCCCCGCGATTGTTGGTTAGTCAGAGTGGCAAAGCCGGAAGAGGAGATTGCCCGCATGGATCGCACAGTCACTAATTCTCGTTCTTTTGCAAATCCCTTGCACGCGATACTGCTCGCCTTTCCCGTGGCGCTTTATCCTGCCGCTCTACTTACCGATATAACCTATCTGAATACGGCGGAGATCCAGTGGTCCAACTTCTCGTCCTGGCTCATTGCCGGGGCAGACCTGTTCGCTGGCCTGGTCCTCGCCTCGGCACTGCTCGCCCTCTTCTTCGGACGAGCTCGACACGCGAAAGGTCGCGGTACGCTCTATCTGATTGTCATCGCCGCAATGTTCGGTCTCGGTGTGCTGAATGCTTTCCAGCATGCTCGTGATGGCTGGCATTCCGTCGGCACTTTGGGCCTCGTGCTTTCGATACTGTGCTCGATCCTGGCCTTGATCGCAGCGTTTGTCGCCTACAGCACCCAGACGGTGGAGAAACGTGCATGAACCGCCTAGCCTATCTCGTCTTGCCGCTTACTTTCGCGCTTGCCGCGTGCCAGGTCAGCAGCGATCCCGATCTCGATCAGACTGGCGAGCGTCCCGAGCTTCCCGAACAGAACGATGCTCTCGTGCCGGCGATGGAAATTCCGACGCCGGAAGGATGGGGGGACGAACTACCCATCGTACCCGAGGGGTACACTGTTTCCGCCATTGCACAGGATCTGAAGATTCCACGGCAGACGCTCGTGCTGCCCAATGGGGACATTCTGGTCGCCGAGGGTTCTGGCGGCAAGGCGCCAAAGTTGAGGCCCAAGGATGTTATCGCAGGCTGGATAAAGAAGCGCGGCAAAAGCCCGGTCGAAGGCGGAGACCGGATAACGCTGCTGCGCGATGAGGACGGAGATGGGCAGACCGATCTCCAGACTACTTTTATCGAGGGTCTCGATGCACCCTACGGCTTAGCTTTCGTTGATGGCACGCTCTACGTAGCCAATCAGGGAAATCTGGTAAGCTTTGAATATTCCGAGGGAGCGACCAGTATCGCGGGATCTGGCACCGAAGTTACAAAGCTCCCTGCCAAGATCAATCACCATTGGACGAAGGCGATGACCGCCAGCCCCGATGGCTCGAAGTTATATGTAGGCATTGGCTCGAACAGTAATGTCGGCGAACGCGGCATGGATGTGGAAGAGGACCGTGCGGTCATATGGGAAATAGACCGCGAAACGGGCGCCAGCCGGATTTTTGCCTCCGGCATCCGCAACCCCACAGCACTCGCTTTTGACCCGTGGAACGAGCAGCTTTGGGCGGTCGTCAACGAGCGTGACGAACTTGGACCGCAACTCGTGCCTGATTACCTGACTTCCGTGCGCGACGGTGCCTTTTATGGCTGGCCCTACAGTTACTACGGTCAAAACGTCGATCCGAGGATCAAGCCGGCGAGGCCCGACCTGGTCAAAAAGGCCGTAGTGCCTGACTACGCGCTGGGCTCACATGTTGCCGCACTTGGTGTCGATTTCACAACCGACGGTGGCTTGGGTGGCCGGTTCGGCGAAGGTGCTTTCGTCGGGATGCACGGAAGCTGGAACCGCGCCGATCCGTCGGGCTACAAGGTCGTCTTTGTGCCCTTCCGTGGTGGACGCCCGGATGGGCGGCCGATCGACCTGCTCACAGGTTTCTTGAAAGACGGGCATGCGAGGGGGCGTCCGGTGGGCGTGACATACGACGAGGCGCGTGGCGTATTATATGTCGCGGATGATGTGTCGAACACCGTTTGGCGTATCGCCCCACGCGGTGCAGTACGCCGCGCTTCCCCGCAGGACAGGACCCAGGTGCTTGGCGGGGCACGGCCGCCGTCCACAACGTCCACCACGAGGTAATCCGGTTTAGTAGCGCCGCCTGAAATCGGGATGCTGCTTGTGTACGTCGGATGCGCGTCCTTGGTTTAAATGTCAGATCGTACGCTCAACAGCTTTCTCGGAATTGACCAGATCGGAACATCCGCGCGGACAGCCCAGTTACTTAACCATGCTTGGATTTCTTCGCATTGACCGAAATTTGGTGGTGTTGATCGCCACCGCGCTTCTCTGTGTTCCCTCGGTATCGCCGGCCCAGTCAACAACCGATGCCGAAGCGGGTATCGAGACGACACAAAGCGAAAGTCTTGATCTGAAAATCCCACCCTCGGTGCCGGAAACGGCATTTTCTGGCGCTCGTTCGCGCGTAGTGCTTGCCGCGCAGGTTATGCTCGATCGAAGCCGCCATTCGCCCGGCGTGATCGATGGTTACATGGGCGGCAACACGATGCGGGCGATCCAGCATTTCCGACGCGCCCGCGGGCTTCCTGCTGAGGGAGGCCTCGATCCGCAGCTGATGCGATCACTGATAAAGTCGCAGAGCGGTGAGATTTTCCAGACCTACACGATCACGCGCGACGACGTGGACGGACCGTTCTTTCGTGTTCCCGACGCTATGTCGGCAATGGCAGCGCTGGAACGTGTTGGCTGGACCTCGCCGCAGGAGCTGATCGCAGACCGGTTCCATATGGATCAGGACCTGCTTCGGGCGCTCAATCCCGAGGCCGATTTCAGCCGCGTGGGGACGCGGATCACTATTGTTGCGCATCGAGAGGAAACACTTCCTTCGCAGGTCGCCCGGATTGAGGTCCGCAAGTCGGACAATTCGGTCGTCGCTTTCGACGAGCGGGGCAATATCCTTGCCAGTTATCCCGCGACGGTGGGCAGCGCGCAATTTCCCAGCCCCTCCGGTTCGATGGAGGTGGTCGCGGTAGCGCCCGATGCAAACTATACCTTCGATCCGAGCGGGCGCGAATGGGGTCCCGACGAAACGCTGATCGTCCCGCCCGGGCCGAACAATCCGGTGGGCGGCATTTGGATCGATCTGAGCAAACCCGGATATGGCATCCACGGATCGCCCGACCCGCAACTGATCGGCAAGACCGCCAGCCATGGCTGCGTAAGGCTTACCAACTGGGATGCGAAGGAACTGGCGGATGCGGTGCGCCAGGGGACGCGCGTGGTGTTCGCCAACCAGGCTGGAGGTGCATCGTGAGCGGCACCGACTATGCTGACCGGCGCCAGTTGATCAACCGCAACCTGATTGCCGCGCGCGGCTTTCGCGACGAGGCGTTTCTGTCCGCCTTTGCCAAAGCCCCGCGCGAGACCTACGTCGATCACCGGATGGATGCGGGGGAAGTCGGGGCAGACGACCGATTGCTCGAGGTCGGGGCGGTAACGGGTTATGCCGCAGCCGTCCTCTCCCGCCCTGCTGGGCAGGTCCATGCGATCAAGTGGCACGAGGCGCTGGCAAGGCAGGCGGCGGCGCGGATTAGGGAGTTGGCCTACGACGATTGCGAGATCATTACGGGAGATGGTCTGAAGGGTCTGCCGAACGAGGCGCCCTTCGACGCGATTTTGGTGGCGGTGCGGTTCGATAGCGTGCCGGACGCGCTCAAGCGGTGATCCGCTGACAGTATGGAGTCTTCTGGCCTTCTTGCGGTACTCGCTCTCGCGCTGCTGCCTTCGCTGGGTAATCTTCTTGGCGTTGCGCTGGCCGAGTGGCGCAAGCCGCCCGAATGGCTGGTCGGCGGCGCGCTCCATGCCGCTGCTGGGATCGCCACCGCGGTTGCCGCAATTGAGCTCATCCCGCGTTCGCAGGAGCGGATCGAGACCTGGCTGTTGGTCGTGGCGCTGATCGTCGGGGCAATCTGCTCCGCAAGTATCGCCAAAGCCACACGAAAGATCCGCGACCGAATGGGTAGCGCCGCAGGCCGTGCGACCACTTGGGGGGCCTATGCCGCAGTGGGCGTTGACTTGCTGACCGATGGACTGATGACCGGCGGCGGGGGAGCGGTGGCGCGCGAACTGGGGCTGCTGCTGGCCCTGTCTCAAGTGGCGGGCAACTTGCCGGGTGGCTTCGCCATCGCTGCGAATTTCCGCTCGGCAAAGATTACGCGCAGGCACCGGCTAAGCGCGCTGGCGATCTATCCGCTGCTTCCGGTGATCGGTGCGTTCGCGGGGTATACCGTGTTGGCCGGAGCGGGGGATGTGCTGACGGGCTTCGTGCTCGCTGTGTTCGCGGGCCTGCTACTGACCGCGACGATCGAGGATATCGTGCCCGAAGCCGACCAGCCCAAGGCTAAGCGCCGTATATCGAGCCCGTCCTTCGCACTGGGCTTCGGAGCACTCCTGTTGACCTCGGCTTATCTTGGACAGTGACATGAGCCTTGCTGGCTTGTCTCTGTTCGCGCTCGTCCCGCTGTTCCTGACCGGAGCCGTGCTCGTCTGGTTCGCCGGAGCACGGCTGGCGGGCTATGCCGACACGATATCGCAGCGGAGTGGCATCGGACAGGGGACTATCGGCGTCATCTTGCTGGGCGCGGTGACTTCGTTGCCCGAAATCACCACCACCAGCGTTGCGGTAATCTCCGACAATCCGCGCATGGCGGTCAATAATCTCGTCGGCGGGGTCGCCTTTCAGGTGGTCGTCATCGCGCTGGCTGATCTGTTCGTGGGCAAAAATGCGCTGACCAGTATGGTGCCGGGGCCGCGCGTTATGCTCAACGCGGCAGTCAGCATCGTGCTTCTGGTGCTCGTGGCGCTGGGCGTGATGGTGGGCGACTGGGAATTATGGGGTATCGGGGTCGGCTTCTTCCCGGTGCTGATCGCCACAATCTATCTTTTGTGCCTCTGGCGGTTAGGGAGGAGCGTCTCTTCGAGAGGCTGGACGCCGGAAGCCTTGCCGGAGGTGGATCGACAAGAAGAAGCTCCTTCCGAGCTTTCCAATATCCGACTTGTCGGCGTCACCGTGACAGCAGCCGTGCTGATTTGTGCAGGCGGCACACTCGTGACATTGGCGGCGGAGGGGATGGCCGAACAAACGGGTACCGATACCGGAGTGATGGGCCTGACCCTACTCGCCTTCGCCACGTCACTGCCCGAACTCAGCACGGCAATTGCCGCGGTTCGCATTCGCCGTGTGGAATTGGCTATTGGCGATATATTGGGCGGAAACATGTTCGATGTGACGCTGATCCTGCTGATCGATATCTTGGCGGCGGGTCCGCTCGTACTCAATCAGGTCGATCGCAGCGCGATGGTGGCCGCGCTCCTCGGCATATTGCTGACCATGCTGGTCCTGATCGGCCTGCTCGAACGGCGGGACAAGGCCATGCTCCGCATGGGCTACGATTCAATCGCCGTGCTTGTCGCCTATTGTGCGGGAATGGCGGCGATCCTGGGCGGCGCCTTTGCCGAATGACTTTCCGACGATTATGGGGTAGAGACCTGCTGTCCAATCCCGTGGCGGAGAAGGCGATGCCAAAGATGTCGATCGACAGCCACGAGGCCGCTACGGGTGAACTGCATCGCGTCCGGGCCGGTTTGGAGACCGCTTATTCCCTCGACGATGCCGGAAGAGGATGTTGCTGAATTCGGCAAGGATTATCCGCTTGGCCGCCCCGCGCAGCCCGCCGAACTTGCGCCGCCATACGTCATGCTGGCGAGCGATGACGCAAGCTACATTTCGGGAGCTACAATCACCGTTACGAGCGGCAAACCAATGATGTGATCATTCGACTCTCTGATATCCGGAATGGGGGCAAGAACTGAGCCTCCGCTAAAGGGCTGTAACCGCGGTCGCGGCCGGAATGACAGTTGCAAAAGGGCCCGACAGTCAAGCCGGGCCCCCCAATGCTCATAGTGCTAAGCTACCTGCGCTGTTTCATAGTATTTGTGAACGCCAGACCGGAAATTATCGTCGTAGGCCTTGTGTCGTTCCTCGGAAGTGAAGCGCGGCCCTTCGCGAAGGGCATCTTCGTCGATGTTAAGGTGGTAGCCACCAAGGTCGGTATCGTAATCGAGCTTCGACCAAGGGACGCAGTGCTTCTCATCACCCATTCCCAGGAAACCGCCGACCGACAAAACTGCCTCTGTTGCCTGTCCACCGCGCTTCTCGATCAATACGTAATCTACGTGGCCGATGTTTTTCCCGCCGCGATCAAAGACGGCTGTACCTTCGACGCGATCACTCGAAATAACAGCGGAATTTTTTTCTGCTTCAGTATGCATTTTGCCACTCCTTTGGGGGTGTATCCCCTTGCCATACGTAAATAGGTCTGCTATACAATATGCATGACGAAGCCACTCACTACCGCCCAGTTCTTCCGCCAGTTTCCTGACGATGAAACCTGCCTCCAGCACCTGTTCGATGTTCGCTTTGGACAGGGTTACGAGTGCCCCAAGTGTGAGCGCGAAAGTAAGTGGTTCCGTATCAAAGCGGAGCGCGCCTATTCCTGCCAGTGGTGCGGCCACCACCTGCACCCGACCGTAGGCACCCCGTTCGAGAAAACCCGCACTCCGCTGCAACTGTGGTTCTATGCAATCCACCTGTTCACCGTCACCCGTCACGGCGTGAGCGGCAAGGAACTCCAGCGCCAGCTGGGCGTCACCTACAAGACCGCATGGCGTATGGCGAAGCTAATCCGCGAACACATGGCCGATGTTGACGGCGATATTCCCATTGGCGGTGAAGGCACGAACGTCGAGATTGACGAAACTCTCATGGGCGGCGTGAAGCGCGGTAAGCACAATCGCGGTAGCGCTGCCAAGACCGTTGTAGTGGGCGCTCTGGAACGTGGCGGCGATCTGGTGGCCCAAGTGGTCCCGAACCAGCGCCGCGCTACCCTAGAGCCGTTTGTGACCGCCAACGTCCGTATCGGCGGCAACGTCCACACTGACGAACTGCGCAGCTACGCAAGCCTCTCGGATGCTGGCTATCGCCATGCTCGCGTGAACCACGGCGCGATGGAATATGCTTACTACGATTACCGCCTTGCCGAGACTGTCACGGTCAACGGCATCGAGAATTTCTGGCGTCACCTGAAATGCTCAATCAACGGCACTCACACGAGCGTCAGCGCCAAGCACCTGAACAGCTACGTCAAGGAATTCGAGTATCGCTTCAATCGTCGCAATCGTCCGGAGACGATGCTTCCCGAGCTTCTTTCGACGTTCCGGCCATTGAGCGCAGCGTAGCTTCGAAAGCTGCTCGGTCGCCAATCTCGCTTTCGTGCTCGGCGATGAACTCTTCAATTTTTCCCAGCGTTCGCGCTTCTTGTAGGGTCATTTTCGGCATCAAGCTTTCCTTCAATCCGCCCCAAAGTGGCATTTTGGGCGTCAAGAGTAGCAGATTGGCGAGCAACGGTCTCTCGGACCGTGTCTAAGGGTTCGTCCACCCGATCAAAACGACTGTCGATTTGTGTGAGTAGAAAGAGGAAACTGGCACCGATTGCAGCAAAAGCCAGACCCATCACTTTCCACAGCCAGCCACGATGCGTTTCAAGGCGATCTACGCGGGTGCTCATGCTTGGCTCTCCACTTCCACCGCCATCGCCACCGCCGGTGTTGGAAGGGGGTTGCGGAGGATTGTTCGGCTTCCAAGGGTTGCCGTCTTGCCCCAACAAAACGCGCGCCTGATCCGGCCAATTTGCGTTCGGTTGATTAGCCCTATTCGCCATCGGACGCATCTTCCCCGTATATGTAGGGGCCGCTCACGGTATTCAAATACTCCATCATGCCACGGTATCCCTCCAGCGGCATAATGACATTGGCAATCACCCGAGTTTTCAAACCTGGGTCCGGACCATTGGTCGCGTGGGGGACATATTCCGCGAATTGGAGGCGGACATTCCCGTTTACCAGTGTGGCAAATAGCAGACCGTCTGCAAAAACTGTGGGCGCGTCCTTCGGGCCATTCACTTGAACCATTTCTGAGGGGTTCTCGTTCTTGGGTTGCTCCGGCCCATTCCCTTCTATCGTCGAGCGGAGCTGTTCTTCTTCGGGCTTCTTCCGATAGCCGCCAAGCAAATCCTCGATCTCGTCGCCGCCAGCCATAATCCCTCCTGATTCGAGGGTCATGGTCTAGGAGCATTTCATGTCTCCTGCAATTCCGTATGCGAAGGGGATACACCCCCTCCTTTGCTGAAACACACCAGACTACCCGAAAGCACATCGAGAACGGGCCGGTGCTACGGCAAAAAATGCCTTCGATTGAATGTTGATCCGGAACTCGTGGACCCTGTCAGACAGGACGTTCAACAAGTGGGCTAAGAGGGGTACTGTGTGTTTACTTGCGGCTCGCTCTTGATCATGTGCGACCAATGGTTCCCGTCATGCGACCGTTTAACAGCCATTGCCGTTGCCGTAGTGAGTGCAGATGATATTCTAAGCTCGGCCGTTGAGGCGGGGAAACGGTGCGCCAGGGGCGTGGATTTCGTTTCGTCGCCGGAAAGCGGATATTTAAAAGGCAAGGACGGGGACCGGAAATCAATTTCAGAAGTGAGGTTGCTTATGAGTCACTACGTTCTGCATTCTTGGGACCAACGTTCTGCGGCACGCGAAGAGATCGCTTTCGATAGCGTTTCAATTGCTGGAGCGCTGGACAAGGCGAAGAAGGTTGCGCGCGGGACCAAGGCCGACCTTTACGAAAACGGAAGACCTGTCTGCTCTATGGAACTGGTCGGCAAAACGGGGGTCTGGCTGATAGGTAAGCCAAACGAAAGCACGGAAGATTAATCAGGAAGCACTGAGCGCATCGCTGTGATCGGGCTCATATGCGCGTACTTTTCGCCTAGCCGATAAGCGTCGAAAGCGTGCGCCCATAAAATATCTCTTGGTGCCTGTCGGACCATGATTCTTTAGACGCTTTGTCGTCATGCAATATCTGCAGTTTGATCGGACGCTACGATTGAGGAACGGTAGATGACCCCCGAGTTCGCTAAGCTATCCTCCTTGCGGACCAGAGCCAGCATCTGCTTAACGCCCGTATCGGCAATGCGGCGCGCGGCGTTGTGCGAATTGATGATCGCCTCCACCTCGATCCCGTTCATCAGGATCACGCGGCATCTCGTATAGGGATGGACCTCGCGGGTGTCGAAAGGTTTGCTCGTCAATTCCGACCAATTGCGGAACTGACGGTCGATCGGAATGCCTTTTTCTGTAAGTGGATTGAAAGACAAGGGCATCTCCTGAACCTAGTGTTGCAGGTTCGGACGAATGCAGAATCAATTTCAATTAGATCGATAGGTTCCGCCCAAGCTCTGCTTTTGACGATAAGAAATGTTATCTAACACGCTCACATTATTATGAAAAGTCGAGAAACCCGCGGAACAAGGGAAGGCTGGAACAAACTCGAACGTCCGGCGCTCACGGAGTATGACCACGACGAACTTCAGCCAATTGCTACGAGTGGCGCTTGATGACCTGCGGGAGGGCCGTCGCTCACTTGCGTGCAGGATGCAGAAAGTTGCTGTCGCAACAAACGATGCCGTTACGAGAGAGACCTTCCGTACTTTGATTACTCGGTCCAATGAAGAAGCAAACATCCTCGGCCAGATGCTGGGTGATCCTGATGGGAAACCTAATCTCTGGGCAAATGGCATAATGGACGATGCATTGCGCGACGTAGCGTCGACAGCGCAGGGACGGGTGCGAGACGTCGCCGTAATTGGAGCGATCCGCAAATTTCTGGCTGCTGACATCGTGTCGCTGGAAACGGCCATTGCGCTCGATCAGTACGAAGGGGCCGCGAAAAACCAAGCGTTAAATGCGTTTCGCCAGCAAGCTCGGGATACGGACCATCTGCTCCGTGAGCGCTTGGCGGAATTAACCCGGTCGCTTGCTGGGGAATGAGGTAAAGCCTCTTGGCATCTTCACCGAAACCATGCTCTAGCTCGTGCAGCACTGCAGGACAAAGAACGCGTTGAACTCGGCCGAGCGTCTCACGATCGCTGGATTTCTCGCCACTGCAATCGGCTTCGGTCCCGCGAGAGTCGGTCTAGGTCTCTTCATGCCCCAGTTCGCCGATGAGTTCGGCCTTTCGGTGGCCGATGGCGGGCATATCGCGAGTATCGCATTTTCCGCCTTTATGGTGGCTTTGCCAATAACTGCTATCTTTGTTTTTCGGCTCGGACCTCGCACTCCTGTCATTCTGGCCTGCCTGATGGCGTGCGCGGGATCAGTGCTGGTAGCTACTGCATCGAATGCGACAATGCTGACCGCAGGGATAGTCATCGCGGGATCCAGCGCAGGCCTGTGTTGGACCCCGTTCAACGATGCCGCGCGCCACAGTTTAACCGAAGATCGGCGAAATACGGCCCTCTCGATAATCGCGACAGGAACGGCCACCCAGTCAAGGCTGGTGTCGAGATCGCTGGCCATGTCGGTCATCAATTCACGCGTGAAGGCGCGCAGGTCGCCCATATCGTTCGCATCCTCAGGCGAGACGATGAAGCGGAAGTGGTGCCGGTCGTCCTCGCAGCGCTCGGCAAAGCTGTCCCCATCGGCCTCGTCGGACGTGGCATCGAACATCCGGCCATGCGATCCGTCGCGCGTCGCTCCCTCGCGCTGAATATAGTTGATATGACGCGCGAGCGGCGCGGACCTGGTCTGGGATTGCCATTGGCGAACAACGCGGGCCTTGATCAGGACACGCCGCCCAAATGCGCCTCTGCTGCGCGTCAGCGCAGCGAGCTTACCGCGTCCATAATGTCCCGTGCCGCGACCGCCTGCGCCGCTTGCCTTGGACCGTGTGTATCCAGCCTTGTGAGAGACCTGAGCTACCCGGCCGAGCAGCGTCTTGGCCTTTCTGTAGGAGCGAGCGCCGCTGTCGCGCGAACGCCCGGGCTCGATATTGAAATCATCGTCAGCCATGCCGCGCAACAAGAGGCGATGGCGCCTTCGCCTTTGAAAAAACACAGAAAATCAGCAGTAGCGACGGCACTGTAGTCGTCCAGACGGCGCTAATTGCCCTGGAAAACCAACCACATGCAGCCCGGTCGACGGCGCTGCTTTTATCTTGCCATCCTCTCTTACCCTTTCTGACCAGCCCGCAACCCGTTCGCAAAACTTCGCTAGCGGACGACGCAGAACGCAGGGATGCCCGCCTGGCTGTCATTGGTCGGCAACTGTCGATATGGGCGCGAAAAGATCATGCGCGGGCCGTACCGGGCGGACAAAAGCGGTGCCCGAGGCCTCCGGGAGACCCCGATCGCCGGGGGCATAATCCGAAGTGGAAACAGGTGCATCGGGCGCGCCCGGAGCGTCCGCAGAGTGTGAACCCGCCGCGACGAAGATGCGCTCGATCTGCAGCAGGGGCGCAATCTTCGCGACATAGCGGCGGGTTTCGAGGGGGAGCGAACGCCGTCCTGCAAGCCAGGCCTCGTAGCGCCCCGGCCCCGCATTATAAGCTGCAAGGAAGCCAGCTACACCGTAGCGGTCATACATTTCGCGCAAGTACGATGTGCCCGCGAGGATATTGTCGCGCGGGTCGAAAGGATCGCTGCCGAGCGAGTACCGATCGCGCTGGCGCGCCCAGGTGCCAGGCATGAGCTGCATCAATCCCATCGCGCCTGCCGACGACACTGCGCGCGTCCGGCCCGCACTTTCAATGCGGATCACGGCATAAATCCAGTGCTCGGGAATGCCGAAGCGCTGCGAGGCCTCGCGCACATGTGCTGCAATATCGATCGAATCTGGGTGCGTTTGCGCTGCGCGCGATTGCCCGCTCGCTTGCAGAGGATACGCGAGCGCCAGCGCGGCGAGAAGCGCGGTTAGTGCGATACCGAGGCGCACGGTTCAAGCCTTGCTGGCGCGCTGCGCAGGGCGCGACCACGTCAGAACGTGGGAGCCGTCATCGGATGCGAACAGATTGGCGCGTATTGGCCGGGCGAATGCCGGATCGTCGATCAGCACCGCGACAAAGTCGCCGGCTTTGTCGCCGACGCGCTTCCAGCCCGCACCAATTTCGTAGACGGCGTCATTGTCACCCACCATGATCCGGTAGTCCGGCGCATTCTCGGTTTCGGACGGTTGCGCAGGTACGAGGGCGAGCCTTGTATCGAGTGTGAGCGTCTGCAAGCGCCCTTCGAAGCCATCGCGGGTCGCTGTGAATGTGCCGATATATGTCATTGATCGTCTCCTTGGTTGTTGATTGAGGTTGCGGTGATGCTTGGCTGCGCGAACCAGATATGCGCGCCGTCACCGTGCTCGTCGGTCCAGACAGGGCTGGCCCGGCCAAGCAAGTGATCGCGCGCGATGGGTCCGAAATAGCGCCCGTCGAAGCTGCCTGACGCGCGCCGGTTCATGACGAATATCTGGCCTGCTGCGATGGTCCGGCAGCCTTGCCAGACCGGCAGAGCGCGCCCGATACTGTCTGCCGAGCGCGCCACACCGGCGCGCGCACGATTGATGGTGATGGTCAGACCCTGCCTGCAGACAGTGTCGCCGGGACGTGCCGCGATTTCCTTCAGCAGCGGAATTCCCGTCGGCAGATAACCGCGTGTCGCAAGGTAATCGCGCAGCCGAGGCGGCGGATCGATCGCCACGCGCTCGCCAACCTGCAGACCAGTCGTACCGCGGATATGATACAGCCCCGTCGGCACACTGGCGGTCGCATTCCAGATCAGAACGCGCGAGAGCGGCAGCACGGCGCTGACCAATGCGGCAGCACAGACAGTGCCCGTGATGAGGACCGTTCGACGCTTCATGGCCGAAGATTCCGGTAGCGCAGCCATACGCCGTGCCGGTCTGGACTATAGGCGCGTGGCTCCATTCCAGCTGCAAGGCGGTTGTGCATGTGCCGCCAGTGGTCGGGCGCGACATCGCACGGATCGGTGCCAGCTGCCTCGATTGCATCGATCAGGCCAAGGACCCGGCGAACTTTTGGCCAGCCCTGGACCGAGAGCAGTATGTCTGCACCAGGATCGACTTGCGGCACAGTAGAATAGGTGTCGCCCGCTGCGACCGCGCGCGCAATGGCGAGAGCCGAACGGATGGTGCCATATGCGTTGGACGCCCAGCGCACCAACGCGAAGAGCTGCCCGGGCGTATAACTCTCAACCCGTGTCCTGCGATCGATGATGCGCTGACCGACCGGCTTGCCGAAACGCAGCCAGTCTTCGCGCAGGCCTTCCTGCCACACCAGAGTGACGTGGGTCAGCGGCGGATCGCCGTCGCATCGCCCGGCGCTGCTGCGCGGCGGTGCCAGCCGGTCGGCCGTGCACAGGCGCGGCGACGTTAGCAGGAATCGACAAGATTCCTTGTTAGGATAGTTAAGGAGCTCGCAAGGCCAGCATTTCTGCGGGTTTGCGCAGCATTTCGGTTCCCGATAGTCCGAACTTCCGGTTCCTGATAGTCCGTGTGCGGGGGTTCCTGATAGTCCGAACATCACACCGACTTGTCCACAGGAGGCATGCCGATCCGCCGACGGGCGACATCGAAGGGATCGACGGGAATTGCCACGAAACTGAGCCGCTCGCGGCCCAGCTGGTGGTCGAGCGAGAGAGTATAGCCAGGGAGCGGTTGGCGCCGGACGATTGCGCGCATCTCGAAAGCGAACCGTTTGAGCGGTGAAAGCGCGCCCGATTTGAGGTGAAGATGGGCAATGTCGAAGCTCCATCCGCCCTTTTGTTTGCCGCCATGTTTGCGCACGATCCGGTAGAGCCAGCGCTCCAGGCCCCCGGTCAGCGTGAAATAGGCCGGGTCGATCGTGAGTACGAGCGCTCGGTCGATTACCGCTCCATAGAGCCAGTCCGGCACGATCATCTCGATGCCGAGCGCACGGCCATTGCCATCGAGGCATTCGCGCCATTCGTTGATCCAGGAAAAGCGGTGGCGACGGCGTGCGCCCAGTTGGCGGATCGATGTCGCGATGCTGGTCGATTGCAGCCTGTCGAGCGCGGCTTTCAACCGCTCATAGGCGGCCTTGCCGGTACCGCGGCGGGTAAAGGCGAGGATTTCATGCGGCGTGGCGGCAATGAGCCGCGACGTTGGCTTTCCGGCATCGCGCGCCTCGACGATCTGACTGGCCACCCAGATCAGCACATCGGCGTCCCAGATTGTTGCCATGCCATGTTCGGCAGTGGCCTCGACAAGAATTGAGACGTCGCCCATGCGAAAGTCGATCGGCTTCACCCGCTTCGACTTGGCGAGGCTGAAAAAGGGCCATGCCATCAAATCCTGCGCATCGCGCGCCGCGATTGCTGCGCTGGTTCCAACGAACAGATCGAGCTGCTGCGCTGCGCTGGCGAAGGTCGTGCGGGACGCCATTGAACGGGCCCTCAGCGCCGAACCGGGCCAGTGTAGCCGTCGATCCGTTTGGCCGGATGGACCACGCCCTTGCCCGGATCGCTGGTCGAGCGGCGCACCCCTTGTTCGGCCCAGGCATCGAGATCCTCGCGCCGGTAGACGATCCGCCCGCCCAGCTTGTGGTAGACGGGACCGGTCCCGTAGCAGCGGTGTTTCTCGAGTGTACGCGGCGATAGGCCCAGATGCACAGCAGCATCGGGCGTTCGCAGAAAATGGGGGCGAACTGGTTCAGGAACGGCAGTCATCGGTAGTCTCCGCAACACATGGGATGGATGGTGCGGCGAGCTGCCGCTTGTTGCAGAGAGTGATGGCGGGCAATTGGTCCCATGGGGGAGCGACAGAACTACGCGAGAACAATTGTCGCCCGTGCCTTGCTGCCCTGCCGCCAAATATGTGTCGCTGCCCGTGCGGATGCACGAGAGTCTATCGCCCACCCGACCATGAGCGCCCCCCAACAAATTCCGCACCGCGAACAAGGGGGCGGCCAAGGATCGCGTGCGGAGCCAGGGACCGGGACTTGTCGGTCCCGCCAGCTTCGCGCCGGTCCGACCCGCTACCGGTTCGCAGTGCGCGGGGGGCCCCAAAACGAATATGCCGCGCCCTCAGGAGCGCTGCTGGAGGCAGCGCGGGACAGAGCGCGTCCCCAGCCCCGCTCCGCTTTTCGCAGCCATCACTCCTGCATGCGGAGACGCAAAGAGGCAGGAACCGGAGAAGGCTCCTGCCCAATCGCGCGTCAGAACTCGAGCATCGCACCGGGCACAGTATGCACTATGCGGTTTGCCAGATGCGGCGGCACCGCATTGTAGTCGCCCTCATCGAAGGCGAAATGACCAAGGTCGTCATCCTCGACGACATGCTGGTCGAAGAAGCTGTGCAAAGCACGCCGTTCAGCAACAGCCAGAGCTTCGAAATAGCTGTCCGAGCTCGATACAGATTGAGTGAGTGTAGCCATGATATCCTCCTGATGCCTGCCTTGAAACGGCAGGAGGACCGGCGGACGGGCGTGCAGGTGCCGGGTCACAGGATCGCCCGCACGGGCGACCACGAAGTGGCGTTGGGGGAAACGATTTTGTCGAACTGCAGCGCAGCGAAAGAAGACAAAATGGTGGGGCCCCGCCGTCCTTGATGCGGTGGCTGCACGCCCGTCACAATAAGATTTCCGTGGGTCAGCCCCTCCCCGCTCTTACGCTCCTGAACAACACAAGGAGGGGCCCTGTCCGGTGAGGACAGGACCCCTTCGGGAGAGATCAGTTGGGAAAGATCAGTCGATTTCGGGAGCGTCGCGATTATCGCTTTCGCCGCCAGATTCACCGCTCTGACTATTGCCGCGCGAGAGAAAGTCGACCTTGTCGGCGAGGATCTCGCAGCCGTACCGCTTCACGCCGTCCTGATCGTCCCACTGGGTGTAATGCAGACGGCCCTGTACCGACACCAGCTGGCCTTTCGAGCAATACTGGCCGACCGTCTTGGCGAGGCCGTTGAAGCAGGTCACGCGGTGAAATTCGCTGTCCTTGGCGGTGTAGCCGTTTTCATCCTTGTAGGTCTTGCCGTCCTTGTCGCGAGCGGGGCGATCGGTGACGACGGTGATCCCGGTGACGCTGGTTCCGCTCTTGGTTTCCCGTGTTTCGGGATCGCGGGCAATGCGGCCGGTGAGGATAACGATATTGGTCATGATAAATTCTCCTTCAGCTCTCAACCCGGAAACCATTTCCGGCTTGCGACCGTCGATGAGAAACAGGGCATGGGAGGACTGCACCGCAGGCGCGCAGCGCCAAGGGAAACCCGTTTACGCCGGGTGGTGCGGGCAGCCCGCGCAGCGGGCAACACGGCCGGAAAGAAAATGGGTTGCCGGGCTCAGCTGACCTGATTCAGACAGGTTCGCAGGAAAAGCCGGACTGGGTTCGGAGTGGGCATGAAGGCAGCGCCATGGTCCAACGCTTTATTCGCAGGCCGCGGTGCCTCCGCTTCCAGCAAGAAGGTCCATGAAATCGCGGGCAGCGCCGCAATCAACAGGAGACTCCAACACGGCTCAAGGTCAGAGGCAGACCCAAGCCTATGAGGCAACCCCCACCAAGTGAAGCGCTTCACCCGGCCTTGCTCAAAGCCGAAATCGACCCGGCAGCGCTCGACACCCGAGGCCATCGTCTCGGGGCTATCCGACGACATATCAGTTGCAAGGAATTAGCGTAAAAGGAGATCGCCGGGATTCATCGTGACAGGCTAGCTTTTTCATTTCTGCGCTATCAGGCGTTACGTTGCTTGCATCAGAGCGTTCGGAACTATCGCGTTTGTCACATGCAGCTTCCACAGCTTCTTGCGGTCCACAAGGCAGCGCGCCGCCTTCTTCTTCCCATCGCAAAAGGTCTTTATCCTTCTTCTCGATCATCATGTGGAATTCTCCAAATTGAAGCGGCGACGCAGCAGTCAATCATCGTATCGGGCAGAGGCCCAGCGCCTACAGAACCAGTATTATCACAGCTCCGATAGCACTGTTCCGGTCGCCCGTTCGGGAGGGGGATGACACTTGCACGACACGGTATTCGTTTCAGATCGCGGCTCTCCTGAAAATTGCCTTGTGCAGAAGAAACCCCGCGCATGAGCGTGTCATACGCGGGGTTTCAAAGCGGCCCCATTGCACCTGCGACCCGCAGGGCTTCGGGGGGAAGTCGGGACCGCCTGTTCGATGGGCCAGGCAAGAGAGACTCGAGGTCTTGCCCGCTTTCGTCACATGACTTTCATATCGTGATCCGGCATCGACTGCATATCGTGACCCGCATGCGGGTCGGCGGGCTCGGCTGTTGGCGTAACTGCGCTCGCATCTGCCGGCTGAATCGGCGGCACGGGTGCCGCGCGTGAGTTGCCGGAGCGCGGCCTGTTTGAGACCTCGTCCATGCTCTCAGGGGAAGTTCCTGCAGTCACCGGCTGCGCCTCGCCGTTAGCATCCGAGGAATTTTCCGTGCCATCAACACCGGGGGAAGCTGTGGCAGTCGATGGCGCAGTTCCGATAGTAATTGGCGTCTGCGCGTCAGGTGCCGAAACCTGCGCTTCGTCACACCCGGCGAGGAAAAACAGGGCAGCCACGGCTGGAGCGAGACCGGTGGCTGTCATCTTCGACTTGCTTTTACGCATCATACTATCCTCTATAGCCAAGATATGCCGAGATGGTTCTGGCCATGCGCCAGTTCGCCTCCGAGGAACCCCTGGGCGAGAATGAGCACAGCCATCGAAGCAAGCGCAATGCGCAGCATCGTCCGGCTCTCCGGGCGGCGGTGCGCGAGCGCGGCGAGCACAAGACCCAGAACGGCAATGAGCATGCCGTTCCAGCGATGGAGCTGCATTGCCGTATCACCGCCAAACCACAGTCCGGTGTGTATCCACCCGAATATGGCCGCAATGACGGCGCCGCCCGCACCACCGTAAATGAGCACGCGTACCGCAGGCTCCAAGCCGGCCCCTCTTCGCTTACCGACGAAGAGCTCGGCCAGCGCGGCCATCAGAAACAGGGCAATCGGGAAATGTACCGTGGCGGGATGCAATCTCTTGAGCACACCAACGAAGCCCTCCTCGTTCACATTGGCGGTCTCTCCCGATGCTTCGTCGTGCCCGCCGGAAGCATGAGTGTCGCCCGATGCTCCATTCGATAATTCCTGAGCTTCACCGGAATTGTGCGCTGGACTGGCTGTCGCAGGCGCAGCTGCGCTCTCGGCCCCGCCATGCGCTTCGTCACCATGCGCGTGCACCGGGCTGACCCAAAGAAGACTTGCGCAAACAAGCGCTAACAGTTGGAATGGCTTCATAATGACGGGTACCCTTTCATGGCGACTTACCGCTGCCTATGCAGATTGCTACGCATCTGGAGCTCTCACCCCTCAGAACAATTTATTGAGGGTACGCTAGCGCGGGATGCATTCGAATTTCGCGTGCTCGGGCGATTGAACGTCTGGCCAAATTTCGATCCATGGCAACGAGCGAAGCCCGGGGGGCGTTAGCACACCCACCCGGGCCGCCGGTTCCTAGTCGTGCTGCGCCATGTCCTGCTGGGCAGCCATCTGCCCCATCATATCGTGCATCATCGTCATGCGCTGGTGACAAGCCGCCATCATATCGGCGTTGTCCCCCTGCATCATGCCCGCCATGTGCTCCTGCATCTTTTCGCGGTGCTCGGCCATCAGCCTTTGGCGTTCGGCGGGATCGCTCGCGGCGCGGGCCTGCTGCATCAGCGCGCGCATTTCAGCCATCTTCTCACGATGGGCTGTCATGGCCTCGGAATCCTGCATCATGTGGCCACTGTGATCCTGCTGCTGTGCTGCAGCTTGATTTGCATGGTCATGCTGCTGCTGTGCCATTACCGGGGAGGCTGTCAGGCCAGTGGCGAGCAAGAGGGCCAGGGTTGTGCGTTTCATCGTCGAATTCCCTTCTTTGGTCATGTGGTGGATGCCTTGTGCATTCATCACCTTTACGCAGCGAACGTCGCTCCCCCTCAAACAATCACGCAAAAGATGGTGGTTGCGAAGGGCAGGACAACAGCCGAGCCGGTTGCAGCATTACTGATTTTCAGCCACGTTTCCGGCATAAGCCGGGAGAAAAAAGAGAGGTAACGTCATGACATCGGAAAAGACGCCGGGAATGCCGCAATGAGCGCGGTCAACGAAGACGGCAGCTGGGAAGTCCCGGAACCGGATCACGCCGAACTGGTGCAGATGCGCATTCGGCTCATCACGCTCGAAAACATCGTTCTTGGCCTGCTGTCCGGAGCGAGCAGTGAGCAGATTGAACAGATCAGAAAGCGCGCGGACATGATTGAGCCCCGTCCCGATGCGAGCAGGCACCCCCTCACCGAACTGGCAGCGAACGACATGCGCAAATTTCTTGACCGCGCTGCTCGGCTTGCCGACAACGCGGATGATGGAGAGGCTGAGTAATCTGGCAATGCAGACGCGATTGAGGACCGAAAATGCAGGCCAGGCGCGGCTTTGTGATGCACATATCTGCGGTGTCCTGGCAAGGTGACCAGAACCCACTGGCTAGTCTATATTTGCGGCAGCTTGATCGCGTTCGTCTGGGAAATCTACCAGATGCCGTTTTTCGTTCCGGGCAATCTCGAACCCTATGAACAGACCATTCGCTGCGGCATTGCGAGCTTGGGCGATGGACTTATCCTGCTCGCAGCCTACTCGCTCGCAGCCATCAAGGGCGGGCGCGCCTGGTTTCGCCGAGGCGCCAGGATATCTTATGCAATTTACTTCGGTTTCGGCCTTGTCATTGCAATCGCTGTCGAAATCATGGCGACGTCGCTACCGTCAGACAGCCTGCTGAGCTGGCGCTATAGCGATCTGATGCCCCATGATCCATTGACCGGCATGGCGCTGATCCCGATCGCGATGTGGACGATCGTGCCTCTGCTAACCATCCTTCTGGTTCGGTTTGCTCAAACCGAGCGCAACTGAACTGAAAGCAGTCTCAACGAGCGACTTGGCCATGTCTCGCCCGGCGCTTCATCCTCGGGAACCTGTTCGCCAGCAAAACGAAGCCCGAGATCGCGATAATTGTCCCGCCGATGCCGAACAGCAAAAGCCACCAGCTGTTGATCCGGTCGCGCTGCGTCCAGTCCATGATGTGCAGCCCCCAGATGAAATCGAAGAACCGCCACGTGTCGCTTCGCGCGGAGAGGACCGCACCGCTCGATGCATCGACATAGACGCGCGTGTTAGCCACGTCATTATAGGTGATTTGCCATGCAGGAAACGGGCCCCTGAATTCGGTGCCAACGCTTTCGTCGACCAGGCGCGCCGCATGGATGGATGTTTGCGGACCGACCCAGGCGCGGCGCGCAATTGAACGTGCCGTGGCTGCTGGAATGGGAGATAGTATGCGCCCGCTTTGTGGCTCATGCAGGCTCACCGCGCCATCGGCTCGCCGCACCTCAGTAACAGTCTTGCCATCAAGAACCCGGGTCGTGATTGCGGTAATGTCATCGCTGTCGGACAGCCATCGCGGGATGGCGGCATCGTCGGGAAGCGTTTGCGCTGCACGCGAGATGACATGCTCGGATCGTACTTCCTCCAGATCGAGAAAGGACATCAGAGCTCCGGTGGCCATCCACAGAAGCACCTGGAGGCCGACGAAGATCGCCAGCCATTTGTGCAGCTTGCTGCCCAGGACATGCAGGCGCAGCTTGAACGAGCGCTTCGCCACCCGGTTGGCCCCTCGCACTCCGATCAGCGGTTGCGCGGCGCGCGCGACGACGAATGGTATTGCACGATCTTCCAGCCATCGGCGTCATGGGCAAGTACGGATGTTGCCACGCCCTCGCGCTCGATAACCCGACCATCCGTCAGTTCGATCCGGTAGGTGTACGTTTCGCGCCCGTAAGCGAGATGCCCCATGCGGGTGACCGCAACGGTCGGATCACCGAAGGTGAAACTTGTAATTGCATCCAGTTCGGGCCCGAGATGATGCTCCATATAATGCGTGAAGCTGCCTTCGTCCTTGCCGTTCTCGTAAACGAAAGATTCGTCTACAAAAAGGGCATCCATTGCGTCAGCGTCGCGGGCCATCAATGCCTCACGGTAGGCGACCAGAACCGCTTCTGCACCGGCGACATCGTCGTTCATGGCCGCCATGTGATCGGCATGGTTCATGCCTTGCGCCGAATGGTCCATCTCCATCGCGTCAGTTTGTTCCTGATGCGCCGAATGATCCATGGTCTGCGCCATTGCCGGTACTGCGGAAACTGCGAGGGCCGAAGCCATCAAACCTTGAATAATCATCGACTTTTTCATTAGTTATTCCCCTTTTTTAGAACCAGAACCGGACACCGACGACATAGTTCGTCACGCTCGGGTCTTCGCCGGCCGCACGGGCATAGGCGGCACTATCGCCAATCCGCCATTCCTGAGAGACGCCGATATACGGCGCGAACTCGCGCGCGAATTCATAGCGCAGCCGCAAGCCCGCCTCGATCGTATCGAGGCCTGCGCCTACTCCCAGCTCCGGAATATCCTGAGCGGACAGAGCGATTTCGGCGCGAGGCTGAAGGATCAGTCGCTGCGTGATCCGCTGATCGACTTCGGCTTCGATCCTTGCGGTAACATCGCCCTTGTTCGACACAAACGCTGCGGCATCGACTTCGAACTGGTATGGGATGAGGCCCTGAATGCCGATGACTGCATGCGTGCGTTCCGGTCCGGTCAGATCCTGCCGGATACCGCCCTGCAGATCGAAAAAGGGGGCGATGGCCCGGCTCCACAGCGCCTGCATCTCGGCTCCCTCGACGGCTTCGCCGAAACTGCCTTCGCCCTCGGATTTGAACCAGAACTTATTGATATCGCCGCCGTAATAACCCTGAACGTCCCAAAGATAGCCGTCCGCGCCTTCGCGCGCCCGGTATTCCACGCGGTCGCCCTGTATCCATAGCCGCATGCCGCCATCGGTTTCGCGGACCAGCTCCTGCCGGGCTTCGTTCATGGCTTCCTCGCCCCAAATTGCAATACCGGCGCGCGCGGGGCCGCTGCCAGCTTCGGGCGGAGGCGGGAGGAGCGGGATCATATCGTCGGCAGACCCTTGCATTGCGGAATGATCCATTCCCTGCATGGCTGGTGACGGCGCGGAAACCTGGCCCATCTGACTGTGGTCCATCTGGCTGTGGTCCATCTGGCTGTGGTCCATCTCGCTCTGGCTCGCCTGGCCTTGAGGCATATCGCCATGATTCATCTGGCTGTGATCCATTTCCATGGATTCCTGACCGGACTGCGCCATGGGCATCTCCATGCCCGAACTTTCTTCACCTTCGGCCATCGCCCCTTGGCTCATCTGCGAATGATCCATGGTTCCGTGATCCATCGCCGGTTGGTCGCTGGCGGTCGGCTCGCAGGCGCCGTCCGCAACGGCATGGCCCATGTCCCGATGGCGCTGCGCTTCCTGCGCACACCTGTCCGCAGCATCCTGGCCCGTGACCGGCTGAGCCCCGGGCTGGGGTTGACTGGTGTCATGCCCGGCATGCTGTGCCGAAGCCGGTGCCGACAGCATCGTTCCGGCAGCGAGCGAGGCAAGCAGGCTTGCTAGAAAAGTCTTCATGCTTCGCTCCCGTCCGGATTGGCGACCGTGACGATCTGAAACATCCCGGCGTGCATGTGGTAAAGAAGATGACAGTGAAAGGCCCAGTCACCCGGCTCGTCGGCAGTCAGGTCGAATTGGGCGCTGCCGCCTGGCTGCAGGATTACCGTGTGCTTCAAGGGCTGGCGATCCGCAGGGGCACCATTGACCAGTTCGAAGAAATGACCGTGGAGATGGATCGGATGCGCCATCATCGTGTCGTTGATGAGCTTGACCCGTACCCGCTCGTCATAGGCAAAGCGGATCGGTTCGTCGGAGACGGCGGAAAACTTCTTGCCGTCGAACGACCACATGTAGCGCTCCATATTGCCGGTCAGATGGATTTCCATCCGCCGGGACGGAGTTCTGCCTTCCTCGTGCGGCCTCAGCGCGCGAAGCTTGCGATAATCGAGCGTGCGATGGGGCACATCGGCAAGGCCAATGCCCGGATCGCCCATGCGATCGACCGGGTTCATCGATACCATGTCGAGGCCCGGGCCGACCTTCACGTCAGGCGGAAGGCGCGACGTATCGCGCATCTGCATGCCAGACATGCCTGCCATCCCCGCCATTGCGTCGCCGTTCGGCGCTCCGCTCGAACCATGATCCATGCCCGCCATGGCACCATCGGTTCCGTGATCCATCCCTGACATGTCACCACCAGTCCCTGCACCGTGGTCCATACCGCTCATGCCCATGTCGGCCATGGTGAGCAGCGGCGGATCGCGCAGCGGAGGTATAGCTGCGCGCGCGCCGGGCCTGCTCGCCAGCGTCGCGATGCCCATGCCAGAGCGGTCCATCGACTCCGCCACCAGCGTGTAGGCCGGTTCCTCGCGCGGGGTGACGACAACGTCGTAGGTTTCGGCGACACCGATCTGCAGCTCATCGACCTCGACCGGTTCGACATTCTGTCCATCAGCCTGAACCACTGTCATGGGTAGGCCGGGGATGCGTATATTGAAGAAAGTCATCGCGCCGGCATTGACAAAGCGAAGGCGCACCCGCTCACCCGGCCGGAACAGATACTCCAGATTGTCCAGCGGGCCATGGCCATTCAGAAGATAGGTATAGGCCGCGCTCGATACGTCGAGGATGTCAGTCGGCATCATGCGCATCTTCGCCCACATCCGGCGGTCTTCACCCGACAGCGGATAATCATCAGTCCAGGTGTTCTGGTTGTAGTTGAAGTAGCCTTCGCCCTTCTTGAGCTTGTCGAAGATCGCGTGCGGCGACATGTCGCTGAATTCGCTCAGCACCACGATATATTCGCGGTCGGCCTGCACCGGATCGGGACCTGCGGGATCGACCACGATCGCGCCATAGTGGCCCGCCTGTTCCTGAAGGCCGCTGTGCGAATGCCACCAGTAAGTTCCCGATTGCCGCACGGGAAATTCGGCGGTGAAGGTCTCACCCGGCTTGACGCCGGGGAAGCTCACTCCCGGAACGCCATCGAGCTCAAATGGTACGAGAAGCCCGTGCCAGTGAATGGACGTATCTTCCTCAAGCTGGTTATGCACGTTTAGCCGGACCGTCGTTCCTTCCTGCAGGCGCAGGAGAGGTCCTGGAATACTGCCATTGACAGCGATCGCGCCGCCGCGCCTGTTGCCGCTTGCGAAGGCGGACCGGGCTACGGTGAGGTCGATATTCGGCCCCGCCACCTCGTCCAGTCCCTTACGGGCATTTCCCGCCAGGAGGTCACCGCCGCGCGCCCAGGCCGGCATTGCTCCGGCAAGGCCAAGCAGGCCCATCCCGCCTGCTCCCGTACCAAGGAATTTGCGTCGATTTACGGAAATCATTGAATGCGGCTCCTGATGTGACATACACCCACCCTTACGCGCCTGTCAGCTGTACCCCTCAAAGTTTTTGACCCGTTCTCTCAGCCGGTTGCGCGCACGATATATGCGCGTCTCGATCGCCTTCTCGGTCGTGCCGAGCAACGCGGCGGCTTCGGCCTGGCTTCGGCCTTCGACACTTACGAGCACAAGCGCTTCGCGCAGGCGTATGGGCAACCGCCCGATCTCCGCCTCGACGAGCCTGAGTTGCTCACGGCTCGCTGCAAGGTTTTCGGGATCGGGCGTGTCGTCGGCCACCGCCTGTACCTCGTCGGAACTCGGAAAACCGAAGAAACCGACGACCTTCCTTCGGCGAAGTTGGTCGCGACACCGGTTCAGGACAATTGTTGTAAGATAAGGGCCGATAGGCTTGGATGCATCGAGACGATGCCGGGTGAGCCAGACCGATGCGAGGCTGTCCTGGACCACGTCCTGAGCGGAGGAGGAAGACCCCAGCATGCGCGTCGCCAGCGCAATCAGCCGCGCGATGTGGGCTTCGACAAGAGACGAAAACGCCTGCCTGCTGCCGGCCACGACCTGCGCGACAAGTATTTGTTCTGAATTGCCCCCCTTTTTTACCGGCATGCGGGGTCAGCTGCGCGGGCTGTCGGTGAGAGCTTTGGACACTTGCTGGTCAAATTGTCTTTGCTGATCGGGGTCGAGAATTTCACGCATGTCGAAGACATGGCGGACCGTTGCTTTTTGGAGATCGCCCATGCGGGCATGAACCTCGTCGATGGCAGCCCCCACCCCGGGTCCGTATTCGTGTTCGGCTTCCATCGCCTGCGCGAGTTGGGCGTTGGCAGCGCGCGCAGAGGCCTCGAGCCTGGCCCGTTCCACAGCGAAGCGCGCTTCGAGTGTTTCAAGGCGTTGCTTCTGCTCGTTTGTTAGTGTGAGTTCATCATGCACGAACGCATGCAGGCCCGTATCAGCATCGTGATTGGCCCAGCGATCTGCGGCGAGCGCACCGAGACAACCGGCGAGCGCCGCGAGCAGCACCGCGAGGGCAATATGCAATTTCTTCAATGTCTAGCGCTCCACATGCAGCAGCGCGGAGGGCGAGAGCCGCTCTCCGACAATGATGCTATCTGCTATGCCAGGTTGGGAACCAGCAAATTGTGCAGGCCACCCGCTGGTGCCTGCGCCGGCTCCCAGGCCGACGACGAACAGGCCCGCGAACAAGGCCATCCTGCGGCGTCTTTCAACGATTTCGCCAAGCTGGCCTGCCCGTTGCCACACGCCGGTCATGAAATCGTCCGGAACTTTGAAGGAGTCCTGTGTGCCCAGCGTCCCAAGCATCGCATCGAGTGTCTGATTGTTTCGCATCCATTGCTCCTGTCGGTTGCCCGCTTCCTATACGCAATAGAATACCCGAACCCTTAAGTTTCTTTTTTGAGGGCTGCGGCCCGGCTGTGCGTATCAGAACGTGCAACGAACAATAGCGAAGGTTGTCTGAACAGATCGGAAATTATGTGGTGAAAAATGCACGCCTCACAAAAGTGGAACGGGAGTTCACTCCTCTGCTTGGCCACAGCTGGCTCACACCGCTCTATGATCGTGCGATTGGCGTTTTCACGCGCGAGGCGAAATGGCGCCGGGAGATCGTCAAACAGGCTCGAGTAAAACCTGGCGATAAGGTCATGGATGTAGGTTGCGGCACGGGGACGTTGTTGCGAGCATTCATGACCAGCTGCCCCCAAGCAGATTTATTAGGCGTAGAACCCGATCCGGCAGCGCTTGCGATCGCACGGCGCAAGCTTGGTCCTGCTGCGGGCCTCGTTCGATGGCACAACGGATTTCTCGACAGTCTCGACCTTTCGGGTGATCGGCGACCCGATATGATCGTCAGCTCGCTTGTTTTGCACCAGGTTCCCGTGTCGCAGAAGCGCGCAATCCTCGAGCAAATGGAGGCCTTGCTAGCTCCTGGCGGCATGGTGCTGATCGCTGATTACATGCGCCAGGACCATCCGCTCATGCGCGCAATGTTCCGCGCGACCGTTCAGCTCCTCGACGGTTTACCAGACACCCAGCCGAGCGCTGACGGAGCAGTCGAGAAATTGCTCGGCGAAATTTTTGCAAGCGCAGAGCTGCTCGCTCAAATCCATACCGCAACCGGAACCATTTCGCTCTGGCGCGGCTCCAAGAAAGGCAATGTAACATGATCAAAGACAACCCATCGAAGCCGCTGCGGCGTTCGCTGACGGCATCGGTTCTTCTCACGCTTGCGGCCTGCTCGAATGCCGCACAGGCCGCCACCTACACGATGTTCCGAGATCCGGGATGTGGTTGCTGCCTGAGCTGGGCAGGACATGTCGAGGGCGGCATGGAAGCAGAAGTGGCTTCGGTCGATACTGACGATATGAGTGCGCTCAAGGCAGCCAAGGACGTACCGGAGGATCTGTGGTCGTGCCACACAATGGAAGTCGAGGGCTACATCATCGAAGGTCATGTGCCCGCCGAAGCGATCGCGCGGCTCCTGCGCGAAAGGCCCGAGGGCGTGACCGGCCTCGCCGTTCCCGGAATGCCGCTAGGCTCCCCCGGCATGGAAATGGGCGATCGAGTGCAGCCCTATGAGGTCATCGCTTTCGGTCCGGACGGCCAGAAAGTCTTCGCATCCTATCCGTAAACGCCGACCAGCCCAGATGACGGTAATTCAACAGGAGAACCATGATGTCAGAGCATTCGCTCAAATCCTCGATCATCGCCTGGGGCTGTACACTCAGCCTGTTTCTGCTCCTCAGCTACTTGATCTGCATAGCTTTCGGCCTGCTCGCGCCCGAACGGTTCCATATGCATGAAGCCTGGGAACCGCTGCTTCCCGGATTCGAATGGCTGACACTCCCTGGATTTCTCGCAGGCGCAATCGGCAGCTTCTTATATGGGTGGTACATCGCGGTGATCGTGGTGCCTTTGTACCGGTACTTCAGATAACGCTTGAGGAAATCAGACTGGCTTGGAACGGCGCTCTATCGATCGGAACAAGCACTTGGTTCCACGCGGGTGTCGGATGCGACAAAAGAAGGCTGGTGACACCAATCAGAATGACGCCTCAACAGGAGACGAACAATTTCGCGATATCGATCCAGCGAAGATAGACGGGGTCTGCTCCTGCACACCGCCATAGGCGCAGTCATGGGTTTCGCGATCCTTCATCCGGTGACGACACTTGTCTACTGGTATGAATTCGGTGCCTCGAATATTGCCGCCCAAAGCAACGCGCTCGCTTTTCTGCTTGACCGTCTGTCTTCGGCATTCGCGTTTGAAATGCTAACGATGAGCGCTGTGTATGTGGCGTTGGGCGCTGCGATTGGGCTGGGGTTTGGTATTTATCACAGCCGCCTTTTGGATGAACGCTCGAAAGTTCGTTTCCTCGAACGCGAGCTTGAAGAAGAGCTACCTTTGCTCATTGCCCGGGGCGAAGGAGAGCATGTCGAGTTCAAGTCGTCTATGCGTTGGGACAGACGCGAAGAGCGCGTAAACCGGCGCCTGCAGCAGGTTGTCGTGAAGACAATAGCGGGTTTTCTCAACCATGAAGGTGGCACGCTCTTGATCGGCGTGGAAGATGACGGGACTGTTGCGGGCATTGAAGCGGATATGCGAACGCTCAAGCACGCGAACCAAGATGGATTCGAACGACTTTTGATGGACACTGCAAGAGACGCCCTGGGCGGGGATGCTTGTGCCCTGGTCCATAGTCGTTTCCATGGGCTTGGCGGGCTGACCGTTTGCAGGGTGATCGTCGAGAAAAGCGTGCATCCGGTCTACTACACCGAAGGGGGTGTCGCTCATCTCATGCTGCGCACCGGAAACAGTACCCGGGAGCTGGATGTTCGCGAAGCTCAGGCGCACCTTCAACGAAGAGAAGCCGGGCCGATGTAACTATAACCCGGTCGCACACAGGCGCCTGGAGTCTCGCAGAATCTTTTTTGAGGGGTGAAGCCCTGCCGAACGTACTGTTCGGCAATGATGTTTCTCGGACGGGAGGACATCCTTAGGGGAATGTATTGCAAGACCATGGTCACGATCGAACGGGCAATACCGCAGGCTCCATAACGCTGCTGGGCGGCATCGCCATGGGAACCGGCGTCATGATCGGTGCGGGCATCTTCGCACTCACCGGGCAGATCGCCGAACTTGCCGGCCCCCTCTTTCCGCTATCCTTTATCGCCGGGGCGCTGGTCACTTCATTGTCGGCCTACAGCTACATCAAGATGTCGAACAAATGGCCCTCATCGGGCGGCATCGCGATGATTTTGCAAAAAGCATACGGGCCCGGCGTCATCGCCGCATCAGCCTCGCTGCTGATGGCCCTGTCGATGGTTATCAACGAAAGTCTCGTGGCAAGGACCTTCGCAACATATGCGCTGCGTCCGTTCGATCTCGAAAGCAGCGGATGGCTTGTCTCTCTGGCAGCGCTTGCCCTCATTATCTTTGCTTATTTCGTCAATGCAGCGGGCAACAAGTCCGTTAGCGGGTTTTCACTTATCATGTCGGCGATCAAGATCGGCGGCATTGCGCTATTTGCAGTAGCGGCGATCTGGGTGAGCGGTTTTTCATCAGGAGCATTCTCGCAGCCTGTATCGCTGACCAACGCGGAAGCCCTGGTCGCCTCGGTTGCCTTTTCGATTCTCGCTTTCAAGGGCTTTACCACGATCACCAATAGTGGCGGCGAGATCGTCGATCCGCACAAGAACGTCGGCCGCACAATCATGATCTCGATTGGCATCTGCATCGTGGTCTATCTGCTCGTCGCTGTTGCGGTGGGCTCAAGCCTCAGCATCTCCGAGATTATCGAAGCACGCGATTATTCACTGGCGGCGGCGGCGCGCCCGGCACTTGGCGATCTCGGTTTCTATTTCACCGTCGCGATCGCGATCGCTGCCACCACGTCGGGCGTCATCGCGAGTGTTTTTGCGGTGTCGCGGATGCTGACGATGCTGACCGATATGAAGATGATCCCGCATAGCCATTTCGGCATGAGCGGCGGGATCCGCAGCCACATGCTGGTCTATACGGTTGTCGTTGCCGGAACGCTGGCCGTATTGTTCGATCTTTCCCGTATCGCATCGCTGGGCGCCTTCTTCTATCTCGTCATGGACATGCTGGTTCACTGGGGCGTCCTGCGCCACCTGCGCGGAAAAGTCGGCGCACGCGCCTCGGTGCTTCTCGCTGCACTCGCAGCCGATGGCGTGGTCCTGGCAGCTTTCACTGTCGCGAAATTGCGCAGCGATCCTGCCGTCGTGGCCTACGCCGTGATCGGGATCGCCGCCGTTTTTCTTGGCCAATGGTTCTACCTCTCGCGCAATCCCGGCGCACCAGCATCGCCCGAGAACGATGGAACGGGAGAGGCGAGTTGACCATGCACTTCCTTTCCAGGTGGGAAGCTCTCGAGGCGGGCTCCACTGCACAACCGTGCCCGGCTTGCGCATTGCCCAGTAGCGCCATCACGAAAAACAAACGGAGCGAATTATGACGACCCGAACAGCGACGGTTTACCGCATGGTGATGGAGGATCACGTTTGCCCCTATGGTCTCAAGACGATCGATCTCCTCAAGCGACAGGGATTCGAGATCGACGACAATCACCTGACAAGCAGGGAAGAGACCGACGCGTTTAAAGACAAGCACGAGGTCGAGACCACGCCCCAAACCTTTATCGAAGACAGGCGCATCGGTGGCTATGACGATGTGCGCGAATTCTTCGGCAAAAGCCGCTCGCAGCCCAAGGAGGGCGAAACCAGTTATCAGCCCGTCATCGCGATTTTCGCGGTAGCTCTGCTGCTCGCGCTCGGGCTGAGCTGGGCGTTCTTCGACAACCTCTTTACCGTGCGCGCGGCAGAGTGGTTCGTGAGCCTGTCGATGACCTTGCTGGCCGTCCAGAAGCTGCAAGACGTGCGCAGCTTCTCGACAATGTTCCTGAACTACGATCTGCTGGCCAAACGCTGGGTCCCCTATGGCTTCGTATATCCGTTCGGTGAGGCCGCCGCAGGTATTCTCATGACCGCTGGCGCGCTGACCTGGTTTTCTGCTCCGCTAGCACTGTTCATCGGGACTATTGGCGCCGTCAGCGTATTCAAGGCGGTCTACATCGATAAGCGCGAGCTCAAATGCGCCTGCGTCGGGGGTAGCAGTAATGTTCCGCTTGGCTTCGTCTCATTGACCGAGAACCTGTTCATGATGGGCATGGGTCTGTGGATGGGCGCAAAGGCCTTCCTATGATCATTGCGCTCATTCTTTCCGTCTTCCTGTTCCTCTTGGCTATCGCCTCACACCTCGCGATCCTTGGTGTCGGCCACCGCCTGCTCGGCCGCAGGCGAGACACGCTGGCCAAACTTGGCGTCTCGCTGCTCGTCCTCAGTTCGCATTTTCTGGTCGCAATCCTTTTCGCGGTCGGCTTCTGGCTCGGCGCGGAATGGGATCTTGGAGGGTTCGACAAGGCCCCGACAATGGACTGGATGGACTACTTTTATTTCTCGCTCATCAACGTGACCACGCTTGGTCTGGGCGACATCTATCCGACCGACCACCTGAGGGTGCTCGCCGGCATCGAAGCCCTGACAGGCTTCGCACTCATCAGCTGCTCGGCGCAGCTATTCTGGACCATGATGCATGAAGGAGAAAAAGCATGACTGAGAAGACGCGCCACTCGGACAAGGGAGGGGGAGGCAGCTACTGGCGGTTCATGGCCATGGTTTCGACCTCGACCGTGATTATGTTCTTCCTGATGTATGCCAACACCTTCACCGTCGACGATATCTTCTGGAGCGAAACCCGCTTCTGGATGATGTTCGTCATGGGCGGAATGATGATGATCGTGATGCTCCTTTTTATGTGGGGCATGTACAAGGACCGGACCAAGAACTTTATCATTCTTGGCGTCGGTGCCGTCGTGTTCGCCCTCGCCCTGTGGCTGGTGCGCAGTCAGACCACCGTAGACGATACCGAATATATGGCCGCGATGATCCCGCATCACTCGATCGCGATCATGACCAGCGAACGCGCAAGTCTGAAGGATCCAAGAGTGCGCGAGCTCGCACAGGCTATCATCGTCGCCCAGCGCCGCGAAATCGCCGAGATGAAATATTTGATCGACGACATCGAGCAGAACGGACCGCGAACCGAAGAACGCCTGCCAGAGGAGATGCAGCAATGAAAAACTTCGCGCTTATAGCGGCCATCGCATTGCCGCTCGCCGCCTGCAATTCCAACACCGCCCCGGGCAATGACCGCGAGGCACAGCTAGACCCGCCCGCAACCGCAGCCCCCATTGAGGATGCCGCCACTGCTCTGGCAAATGTCAGCCCCGGCCTGATGCTTCCCGAAACCATGAATGGCGCAGATATCGCTGCACTGGGCGCGCAAAATTCCTGTCAGTTTCGTCTGACCGAAATTGCCTTCCCGTCCTTCGTCTACGACGATAGCGGCCAGGGTGCGGTCAAGATCAACGGTACCCTTATTCCGGTCACTGCCGATGGCCCGGACAGTTATTCGAACGGCGAGCTTCGCATCAAGACGCGCATGCTGGATGATGAAGGCGATGCGGGCCTGCAGATGCAGGAGATGATCGTGGCTGCGCCAAGAGCCAAGGATGAATTCGGCTTCTGGGGCTATACCACCTGTCCCGGCGGCGGAGCCTGATTGAAGCAGGGCGCACGGTCGAGTGATGGCTCACCCGTGCGCCCGCTAAAGCTGATTTTTCTTGCAGACATCATTTCTGAAAAGGAGCGATCCCATGCCCGATACCAGGCCGATTGCTGTCTTCGGTGCCGGCGGTAAAGCAGGCACCGAGCTTTTGAAGCATGCCTTTGGCCGTGACGTACCGATCCGCGCCTTTGAACACAATCTGCCCGAGCCGAGCGAGCGTATAGGCGAGTTCGAATATATCGACTGCGATGTTCTGTCGGATGATTTCGCACAGCAGCTCGATGGATGCCGCGCGGTAATTTCAACTCTCGGTGTCGGGTTTGGTCCGAGCAATGCCATCGATCCGCCACCGCTTTATACCGAAGGAACGCGAAATCTGCTCGAAGCGATGAAGCAAGCCGATATGGACCGAATTGCTGTGATCTCTGCGGCCTTCGTCGAACACCAGTCGAGCGTTCCTGCCTGGTTTGAGCTGACGGCCAAGCCTGCACTGTTCAACATCCTGGAACAGATGCGTGCAATGGAGGCGATGCTGAGTGACGCTCCGGGTATCAGGTGGACGGCTGCGCGGCCCGGGTGGTTGCTTGACGAACCCTATACCGGCGAAGCGGTGATTACCGACGAACGTCTGGCAGAGGGTTGCTTTAGATGCCGTCACGCGGATCTTGCAGCGAGCCTTCTCGAGTTTGTACTCGAAGACATTTGGATCAACGCAAAGCCTGCCATCGGTCGGCCCGAAAACGAGAGCTTAGAGAGCCCTGCCGCCATCAAAGCCGAGCTGGGGATCGATTGAGCCTGGTACCACTGATTGAGGCTCAATCGGCCTGAACATCACAAATTTCGAGTAGGACACAAGGAAGCCACATGTATTTCGAGACGATCAAGACCCCGGGTCTTTCGCAAATCTCCTACATTATCGGTGCCGGCGGGCAGGCTGCGGTCATCGATCCGCGCCGAGACTGCGAAATCTATGTCGATAAGGCCCGCGCCGAAGGACTGGAGATCACCCACATCTTCGAGACCCATCGCAATGAGGACCTCATCAGCGGATCGCCGATCCTTTCCGAAATGACCGGCGCGAGGGTCTATCACGGGCCCAATTCAGCAGGCGAAGTCGTGTTTGCCGAGACTGCGCGCGAAGGCGATTGCTTTGAACTGGGACAACTGAGAATCGAAGTGCTTGAAACGCCCGGTCACACTGACGACCATCTCGCCTTCGTTATCCATGACAGCGAATATTCCGAAGGACCGGTTGGCGTCTTCACAGGCGATGCGCTGTTTGTCGGCGATGTCGGGCGAACCGATTTCTATCCCGAACGCAAGGAGGAAGTTGCCGGGCTGCTATACGATTCCCTGCAAAAGATTTGCCGTCTCGGAGACCAGGCAATCATTTACCCGGCGCATGGCGCGGGTTCGGTCTGCGGATCGGGTATGGCGGACCGGGAATTCTCCACGGTCGGCCATGAACGCCGCAATAATTCGCGCCTGCGTATCTCTGATCGCGACGAATTCATTCAGGCGAAAATAGCAGAGCACCATTACCAGCCGCCCTATTTCCGGTTAATGGAGCGGCTCAATCTGGAAGGCGCAGATGCTGCTCCGCGCATCATGCGCCCCCGCCGGATGGGGCTACAGCAAATTGCCAAGAGCGGCGCTGACCACCTGATCGACGTTCGTGAACCGCTTGGCTATGCCGGCGGCCACCTGCCGGGCGCGATGTGCCTTCCGGTGGGAATGATCCCGGCTTTCGCAGGGTGGTTCATCACCGAGGGCGAGACGATAGCGCTGGTCGCCTCCGAAGAAGACCAGCTTGCCAATGCGATGGCGCATCTGGTGCGCATCGGTTTTGACAACATCATTGGTGGTTACGTGGGCGTCGTTCCTGCAGCTGCACAGGGCGCGGCGATGCGCAGCGTTCCCATGATCAACACCGATGAAGTCGCGCAAAGACTCGACCAGAACGGCGGCCAATGGACCTTGCTCGATGTGCGTGATCTCGAGGAGCGCCAGCAAACCAGTATCGATGGCTCAGAACATATCTACGTCGGCGAGCTGAATACCCGCTGGAAAGAGCTAAAGCAGGATCATCACTACACGCTGATGTGCGCGAGCGGAATGCGCGCGAGCGTTGCTGCGGGCTGGCTGGCCAGCAAGGGTTTCGAGCACCTCGACATCTATCTTGGTTCCATGGGGGCGTGGAAGAACGCGTCCGGCTGAAGCGCGTAGCTTGAAGCGTGAAACTCTTGCAAAGCACGTCAAAATCTTTTGCGAGATTTTGCTCGTATGTGGCGGGTCAGCGTGCTCGTCGCTCAACTAGCGGCGCGACCGAGCGCCGTATCCATTGAATGACTTCCTGGTCCGCGAACGAAGACAAATGCCAGCGCCCCCAGGATAGCGATATTCTTGAGTAGCGGGCCTGTGTGGCCAGGGGCGATATGGATCGCGAAAGTTATCGGAACGAGAGTGAGAAATAGCGCGGTGCATGAGAGCCGAGTCATCCACCCCAAGGCCAGCGATGTGCCTGCACCGATGAACACCAAGCCAGACAGCCACAAAAGGATGGACGCATCACCAATTAAAACAACATGATCTTTCCATGGCGACAATGCCATCCGGTCGAGCATATATTCATGTGCAAGAAAATGCCCCAATCCGCCGATGATGAATATGAGGCTCAAAGAGAGGCGGAAGACCGGATCGATCAATCGCACTTTTGCGGCCCATATCGCTAGGTTGTTTTCGACATTCCGGATCATAATGCACCCTCCACCCTCAGGTTGATGCATCGACGGCAAACTTACTGGGTGCGTGGACCTGTTTCTTCGGGCGGTGTTTGCGGTTCACCCAAAACGTTGACCGGCAGTTTCAGATAGATCGTGCCGTTTTCTTCTGCGCCAGGCATGTTCCCACCACGAATGTTGATCTGGATTGATGGCAGGATGAGACGTGGCATACCCAGCTGTTCGTCGCGCTCCTCTCGCATGGCCACAAATGCATCCTCGCCGATCCCGGCGTGGACATGGATGTTGCTGTGCTTTTGGTCTTGTACCGTAGTTTCCCACCGATGCTCCGAGCGGCCTTCCGGTAGGTAGTCGTGACACATAAACAGCCGCGTCTCGCCTGGTAGCTCGAAGATCCGGCGAATAGAGCGATAGAGCGTACGTGCATCGCCGCCGGGAAAGTCGGCGCGCGCCGTGCCGTAATCGGGCATGAACAGCGTATCGCCGACAAAGGCGGCATCGCCGATAACATAAGTCATGCACGCGGGCGTATGTCCCGGCGTATGGAGTGCCCGAGCCGATATGGTGCCCAGGTCGAAGCTGTCATTATCGGCAAACAAATGGTCGAACTGGCGCCCATCGCGCGGCAGGTCCACCCCGGCATTGAAGATCGGACCGAAGGTATTCTGCGTGACGGTGATCTGGCTGCCGATAGCGAGTCTGCCGCCTAGCGCGCTGCGAATGTAAGGTGCGGCGGACAGGTGATCGGCATGGACATGGGTTTCCAGTATCCACTCACATTTGAAACCCTTCTCCCGGACGAAATCGATCACCTTATCGGCGGACTTTGTCGCGGTTCGTGCCGCTGCGGCATCGAAATCGAGCACCGGATCGATCACCGCGCACACCTTGGCCGCGGGATCGGACACGACATAGGTCACCGTATTGGTATTTGTGTCGAAAAATGCCTCTACGTCAGGTTTCATCGAAAGCTCTTTTTGTATGCAGGTTGAAGGCGGGTCGGAGTGATCAGTCCTGCGCTCGGTCGACGTAATTACGGACAAAATCTTCCAGCGCCGGTTCATCGCAAACGAAGCCCATATCCGCCGCTTGCTGCAGCGTCGCGTCGCCGCCCATTCCCTGTTGCGCCGCCAGATGCATCATTGTGAAGGCCCCTGCGCGCTTGCCCGAAGCGCAATGGACCAGAACCGGCTTCGGGAGCGCTTCGACGCTGGCCCTGAATTCATCGACGAGTTCATCCGACATGGCGCCGCCCGCCATCGGCAGGTGACGATATTCGAGGCCAAGCGATGCCACAACTTCACCTTCCCGGTTCGGGGCGATTGGCTGGTCCGCCTCATCCTGGCAGCGCAGGTTGACGACGGCTTTGTAACCATCCTCCGCCAAGGCGCGCAGGTCGCTCTCGGAAGGCGGAGCAGCCGAGACGGCGAAACTGTCGTTGAGGGTCTTGATGTGGGTCATAAGGAATATCCTGAATCTGGCTCAAAGCTCCCGGCCCGCAATAGCGCGGCGGCAGATTACGATTGACTTTATATGCACACCTTCGCATATATGCAAGTATGCAAGCCGAAGATATTCGCAAACAAGCCGAAAAGGCGGTGACCCTGCTCAAGGCATTGGGCAGCCACAACCGCCTGATGATCGCCTGCCAGCTTGTGGAGGGCGAGCGCAGCGTGGGCGAGCTGGCCAATTTGCTGGAGATCGGTGAAACCGTCGTCTCGCAGCATCTTTCGCTGATGCGCAAGGACGGTTTGGTCGCAGCGCGGCGAGACGGTCGCTCAATCCACTATTCCCTGTCCGGCGATGCGACACGGCGTGTGCTGGAAACGCTTTACGCCATCTATTGCAGTCCGGACGGCGAAGCCGGCAGCGGACCCGGCGAGACAAGTTAATGACGGCTGCGCCCGCCTGATGGATATCGGTCTTGTTCAGGCGTCATTGTCGCTAGCCTCAGGGCTCCTCGTGGGGTTCTCGCTGGGTTTGATCGGCGGCGGGGGATCGATCCTCGCCGTGCCGCTATTGATCTATGTTGTCGGCGTTCGCGACACACATGTCGCAATCGCCACATCCGCTGCCGCCGTGGCCGCGAGCGCCTTGGCCAACCTGCTGTTACATGCCCGTGGCGGCAGTGTGAAATGGCGTTGCGCAAGTCTTTTCGCGGCATTCGGTATTATCGGTGCAGCGGCGGGATCGACTATGGGGAAGATGACACAGGGCGATCTCCTGCTGGGCCTGTTCGGCTTGGTGATGATCATTGTCGGCCTGTCGATGATACGCGAAAAATCGGGTGGGTCCGACCCGGATGTCCGCCTTACCGCAGCGACCGCATTGCGGTTGACCCCGCGGCTGGCGGCCGGTGGGTTTGTTGTCGGCGCACTGTCTGGCTTTTTCGGTATCGGCGGCGGGTTCCTGGTAGTGCCGGGCCTGGTTTCCGCGACGGCCATGCCGATCCTCAATGCGATCGGCTCTTCGCTAGTCTCCGTAACCGCTTTCGGCGCCACCACGGCCGCCAATTACGCATTGGACGGGCTGATCAATTGGCCGATCGCCGGGTTCTTCATTGGCGGAGGCGCGATGGGGGGCTGGCTGGGAACCCGGGCCTCGCACAGCCTCGCGGCGCGCAAGCGGACGCTAACATACATTTTCTCTGCAGTCGTGATCCTTGTCGGTGTGTTCGTCACCGGCGAATGGGTAACGACGGCTTTGTTGTGATCGCCGCCATTCGGCGTCATGTGTCCAGGCGCAGGCTCCGCAGCCGCAGCGCATTCGCGATCACCGATACAGAAGAGAGGCTCATGGCCGCCGCCGCGATCATGGGACTCAGCAGCAATCCGAAGAACGGAAACAGCACGCCTGCGGCGACCGGAATGCCAAGCGTGTTATAACCAAACGCGAAGAACAGGTTCTGCCGGATGTTGCGCATCGTTGAGCGCGACAGCACGATGGCCTGGACTACCCCCGTCAAATCACCGCGCACCAGAGTCACGCCTGCGCTCTCAATCGCCACATCGGTGCCGGTACCCATGGCGATTCCGACATCTGCAGCGGCCAGCGCGGGGGCATCGTTGATGCCGTCTCCGGCCATACCGACGCGGCGGCCTTGTGCCTTCAGCTCCTCAATCTTGCTGTGCTTGTCTTCCGGAGAGACATTGGCATGCACCTCGTCGATCCCCATTTCGCGCGCCACCGCTTCGGCTGTGCCACGGCTATCGCCGGTGAGCATCACCACCCGGATGTCGCGCGAATGGAGCGCCGCAATCGCCGCAGCGCTGGTCGGCTTGATCGGATCGGCTACCGCAATGAGACCTGCCGGACGGCCATCGAACGCGACGAACATAACTGTCTGGCCCTGCTTGCGACCGCCCTCCGCCGAGCCAAGCCAGACGTCATCGTCGATACCGACACGTCGCATCATCTTCTCATTGCCGATAGCAACGCGGCGGTCCTGCACGCTGGCCTCGACACCTTCGCCGGTGGTCGAGGCGAGGTCTGTGGCCTCGGCCGGCGATACGCCGCGCGCTTTTGCGCCTTCGACGATCGCATGGGCCAGCGGATGCTCGCTTCCCATCTCGACACCCGCGACCGCGGCCAGGAATTCGGTTTCGTCAATTCCGTTTGCAGGTGTCACTGCCACCAGGTCGGGTTTGCCCATCGTCAGCGTGCCTGTCTTGTCGACCACCAGCGTATCGATCTTCTCCAATGTTTCGAGCGCCTCGGCGTTACGGATCAGAATGCCATGCTGCGCGCCCTTACCGGTACCGGTCATGATCGACATCGGCGTGGCAAGCCCAAGCGCGCACGGACAGGCGATGATCAAGACTGCGATGGCATTGACCAGCGCATAGGCCAGCGCGGGCGCGGGGCCCCAGATAGCCCAGACTATGAACGTGACGATGGCGATCACCACCACGGCGGGCACGAACCAGCCCGCCACCTGATCCGCCAAGCGCTGGATCGGTGCGCGGCTGCGCTGCGCTTCGGCTACCATCTGGACGATCTTGGACAGCATCGTGTCCTTGCCTACACCGGTGGCGCGCATGACAAAGCCGCCGGTCTGATTGACTGTCCCGCCTATAACTGTGTCGCCGGTTTTCTTGGCGACGGGCAGCGGTTCACCACTGATCATGGATTCATCGATTGCGCTCGAACCCTCCTCAATCTCGCCATCGACGGGCACTTTGTCGCCGGGACGGACGCGCAGACGATCACCGGTGGCCAGCTGATCGAGCGGCACCTCGCGCTCGTCGCCGGACCCGAAGATTTTGACCGCGCTTGGCGGAGCCAGTTCGAGCAGCGCGCGCAATGCGCTGGAGGTCGAGCCCCTTGCCTTGAGCTCGAGGACCTGCCCCAGCAAGACCAACGTCGTGATGACAGCCGCGGCCTCAAAGTAGACCCCGACCCGCCCCGAATGGTCATGAAACGCGGGCGGGAAAATATGCGGTGCAATCGTTGCCACCACGCTGAAAATGTAGGCGATCGCCACGCCGAACCCGATCAGCGTGAACATGTTGAGATTGCGCGTCTTCAGCGACTCGACGGCGCGGGTGAAAAACGGCCAGGCTCCCCACAGAACGACGGGGGTAGCGAGAGCGAACTGCGCCCATTGCGCATAGGCAGATTCGATAAGCTGGTCGAAACTGATCCAGGGAACCATGTCGCCCATTGCATAGACGAACAATGGCAGCGTCAGGAGCGCGCTCCACCAAAAGCGGCGACGCATATCGATCAGTTCAGGGTCTGGTCCATCGTCGAGCGAGACCATCTCCGGTTCGAGCGCCATTCCGCAAATCGGGCACGAACCGGGGCCGGGCTGCCGGATTTCAGGGTGCATTGGGCAAGTATAAATCGTCCCCTCAGGCACCTCTTCGACCGCATTGAGGTGCGCGCCCGACAGGTAGAGTTCGGGATCAGCAAGGAACTTGTCGTGGCAGCGCGAAGAACAGAAATAGTGCTCGGCGCCTTCATACGGCGCAATGTGCTTCGCGCCGTCGATCGCAACGCTCATGCCGCATACCGGGTCGATGGCAGTGCCCTCGATTACGCTTTCATCCTTGCTCACAACATTTCCTTCCTAGCTGTTCATGACGACGAATTGCCCCATCATACCTGCATCCTCGTGCTCGAGGATGTGGCAATGGTACATGTAGGGCAGGTCCGGGTCGGTGTTTTCCTCGAAGCGGACCAGTACGCGCACCTGTTCGCGCGGGTTCACCACCACGGTGTCCTTGTATCCCGTTTCCAGCGGCGGCGGCGCGCGGCCATTGCGCTCGATCACGCGAAACTGCGTATTATGGATATGGAAGGGGTGCGCCATCATCGAAGCGTTGGCGATCTCCCATATTTCCCATTGTCCGACCGGCACGCGTTCGTTGATGACATCCATGTCCATCGCCGCGCCATTGATCGACATTCCCCCGCCCATCATACCCATATCGATCACAAACCGGCGGGTTCGCACGGCGAGCGATGGATCGGGCACACCAAGCGGAGCAAGTTCGGCCGGCAGCCTGACAGACCGAGCCGTATCTGCGGGCCTGATGTCGAGAATGCGAAATACCCCGTCGGAAGGATCACCGTCATTTCCACGGCCCATCATCCCTCCGCCCATCATGCCGCGGCCCTGTCCGCCCATCATGCCCATCATGTTGTCCGGGCTGCTGGCGACAAGGCGCAGCGGGCGTCCTTCGGCGAGATCAAGGATGATCTGCGCCCGCTCCCCCGGCGCAAGCCTGAGCGACCGGACAGGATGGGGTCGATCAAGCAAGCCGCCGTCGCTCGCAATAAGCTGCATCGGTGCACCGCCCTCAAGCGAGAAATCATAGAACCGTGCGTTCGATCCGTTGAGAAGGCGCAGACGGAGCTGTCCGGTCGCTGCGTCAAAGACAGCGTCTTCGGTGCCGTTGACGTAAATCCGGTTGCCACGAACGCCCATCATGCGCGCTTGCATTCCGCTTGGGTAAATCAGTTGACCGGACCCATCGATTATCCGGTCCTGGACGATCAGCGGAATGTCGTCGATGCCATATTCGCTCGGCAGACCGAGGCGCTCTTCTTGATCGTCGCGCACATAGATCGGCGCGGCAAGTCCGGCATAAACCTGCGACCCGGCTCTGCGGTGCAGATGCGAATGATACCAGTAGAGCGAGGCGCGCTGGCGCACTTCGAAAGACGGGCTCCACCTCTCGCCTGGGCAGATCAGTTGATGCGGTCCGCCATCGGCAGAGGCGGGGAGTTCGAACCCGTGCCAATGGACCGTGGCGCCTTCGGCCAGATTATTGTCGATGTGGAAGCGCACCCGTTCGCCGCGGCGCATTTCCAGTGTCGGCCCGAGATAGGGTGCGTCAATGCCGATCGTGGGTGAGGCGACGCCAGCCACGAATTCCTTCTGGCCCGAGGTCAAGGAGAGGCGAAAAACACGCTCGCCCTGTTCGATCCGGCCCACCTGCAACGGCGGTATGGCGAGCGGGTTGGAACCGCCAGTGCTGCCCTGCAAAAGCTTGTTGGGTGCCTCGCACGCTGCAAGCGGCATGACCGCAAATCCCGCTGCGGCCAGGCCCGCGTGCTTCAGCAATGCACGACGCTCGATGGGGAATACCTGGCCTTTGCGGTTCATGATAGCGTTGCTCCTCGAGGGCGACACCGGATTTGTCCGACGCCGCCCCATCGTTTCACTGCTTCGTGATCGACGTGATCACACTGCCTTCAGGACCAGTACGAAACTCGAAGGAAATTCCCTCACCGACGCTGACATCACTCCGCAGTTGCTCGTCTGCCTCGAACGCCATCGTCATTGCCGGCCAGTCAATTGCGGCGACCGGGCCATGCTCGACGGTGATCGTGCCAGCTTCGCCATCGATGGCGGTGACGGTTCCCTCAGCGCTGGCGGTCTGCATCATGTCACCAGGGTCCATTGCCGACATGTCCTGATCATCCATCATCATGCCATCTTCAGCCATCGGCATATCGTTCATCTCAGCCATATCCTGGCCGGAATCACAGGCTGCCAGCGCCAGCGGGGCGGCCAATGAGGTCAAGAGGGTTGTGGTACGCATTTTTCTTCTCCTTCGGAGTGGTTTGGCCGATCTGGCCGGGGACGCCGCAACAACAGATATGCGGCGGGAAGTACAAACATGGACAAAAGCGGAGCTGTGATCATTCCGCCGATCATCGGCGCGACGATTCGGCTCATCACTTCGGAGCCAGCCCCAGTGCCGATCAGGATCGGGAACAGACCGGCCAAGAGAACCGCCACGGTCATCGCCTTGGGCCTCACTCGCAGCAAGGCGCCTTCGCGGATGGCGGCAGAGACTTCCTCTGCATCTGCATTCTCGCCGCGCCGGTCCAACGCGGCTTTCAGGTAGATCAGCATGATGACGCCGAATTCCGCAGACACACCGGCCAGCGCAATAAAGCCGACAGCGGTTGCGACGGACTGGTTGTACCCCATCAGGTAAAGCAGCCAGAAGCCACCGGTCAGCGCGAATGGCAACGTGCCCATGATGAGCAGCGCCTCGTCGAACCGGCGGAAGATCAGATAGAGCAGCAGGAATATGATTGCGAGCGTCGCCGGGACGACAATCTGCAGGCGTTCATAGGCACGTGTGAGATATTCGAATTGCCCGGCATAGGACAGGCTGACACCCGCTGGCAGATCGACTTCTGCGGCGATGACTTCCTGCAAATCGCCAACCACCGAGGTAAGATCGCGTCCGCGCACATCAATGTAGACATAGCTCGTGGGTCGGCCCTGCTCGCTCTTGAGCATGGGCGGGCCGCTGGTCACGCTCACAGCAGCCACGGTGCCGAGCGTAATCTGCTGACCCGACGGGGTGAGAACCGGCAGGTTACGCAGCTCGTCCACGCTGTCACGAATTTCGCGCGGATACCGCACGTTGATCGGATATCGCGCCAGCCCCTCCACGCTGCGGGCCACGTTTGCACCGCCGATTGCGCCAGATACGATCTGCTGGACGTCGGCGATGTTGAGGCCGTAGCGGGCTGCTTCCAGCCGGTCGATATCGACATCGACATAGCGGCCTCCCGATAGCCGTTCGGCCAGTGCAGAGCTGACGCCCGGAACGTTCTTGGCGGCTTGTTCGACCTGGAGCGCAACTCGTTCGAGCTCGCCCAGGTCTTCTCCGGAAACCTTGATCCCTATCGGGCTCTTGATCCCTGTAGCGAGCATGTCGATCCGGTTGCGAATTGGCGGGACCCAGACGTTGGCGAGGCCGGGCACCTGCACAGCGCGATCCAGTTCCTCGACCAGCATGTCGGGCGTCATGCCCTCGCGCCATTCTTCGCGCGGTTTGAAGCGGATGGTTGTCTCGAACATGATGAGCGGGGCGGGGTCGGTGGCGGTGTCGGCACGGCCGGCTTTGCCGAACACGGTTTCGACTTCCGGTACGGTCATGATCAGCCGGTCGGTGCGCTGGAGCAGCGCCGACGCCTCGCCGGGGGACAATCCGGGCAGGGCGCTGGGCATGTAGAGAAGGTCGCCTTCATCGAGCGGTGGGAGAAACTCACCGCCGAGCCGGGAAAAAGGAACAAGCGTCGTCAAGAAGATCAGACCGGCGATGGCGAGCGTGGTCTTGGGGCGGCGCATCACCCAGTCGAGGCCGGGTCGGTAAGCGCGGGTCAGCACGCGGTTGACCGGATTGCTGTCCTCTGCAGGGATCTTTCCCCGGATCAGCCAGCCCATCAGCACTGGAACCAGAGTGATTGAAAGGATCGCAGCAGCGGCCATGGCGTAGGTCTTGGTGAAGGCGAGCGGCGCGAAGAGCCGTCCTTCCTGCGCCTGCAAGGTAAACACCGGCAGGAACGACAAGGTGATGATCAGCAGGCTGAAGAACAACGCCGGGCCGACTTCCTTCGAGGCATCGGTGACGATACGCCATCGCTCGTTGACGGACAGAACCGCATCGGGATTTTCCTCGGTCCAGCGTTCGATGTGTTTATGGGCATTCTCGATCATGACCACCGCCGCATCGACCATCGCCCCGATCGCGATGGCGATACCGCCGAGCGACATGATATTGGCGTTCACTCCCTGGAAGCGCATTACGAGGAAGGCCGCGAGCACACCCATAGGCAGCGTCACGACCGCGACCAGAGCCGAGCGCGCGTGCCACAGGAACAAAAGGCACACCAAAGCCACGACGATAAATTCCTCGATCAGCTTGGTCGTCAGGTTGTCGACCGATGCGTCGATCAGTTGCGAGCGGTCATAGGTGGTGACAATCTCCACCCCTTCAGGAAGGCTCGCCTGCAATTGTTCGAGTTTGGCTTCCACTGCCGTAATCGCGCTCCGCGCGTCGGCTCCCTGCCGCAGGATGACGATACCGCCTGCAACCTCGCCTTCACCGTTCAGCTCGGCGATGCCGCGCCGCAGTTCCGGACCGATCTGGACATTCGCGACATCGCCGAGCGTGACCGGCACGCCGCCCGCTTCGGCGCGCAGCGGAATGCTGCGGAAATCCGCCAGAGTTCCGAGATAACCCGATGCACGGACCATATATTCCGCTTCGCCCATCTCGACAATTGAGCCGCCAGTTTCCTGATTGCCCGCCTGAACTGCCCTGACAACCTGCGCATGCGTCACACCCAGCGAGGCCATACGGTAGGGATCGAGAACGATCTGGTATTGTTTGACCATGCCGCCAACGCTGGCGACCTCGGCGATCCCGGGTATGGTCTGCAACTCGTAGCGCAGGAACCAGTCCTGCAAGCTGCGCAGCCCGGCAAGGTCGTGTCCGCCGCTACGGTCCACCAGTGCATATTCGTAGATCCAGCCGACCCCGGTGGCATCGGGCCCGAGCGTACTCTGAACTCCTTCGGGCAGCCGATTCTGGACCTGGTTGAGATATTCGAGAACCCGCGAGCGCGCCCAGTAAAGATCGGTTCCGTCTTCGAAGATGACATAGACATAGCTGTCGCCGAAGAAGGAATAGCCGCGCACTGTTTCGGCGCCGGGGACCGACAGCATGGTTGTGGCCATCGGGTAGGTCACCTGATCCTCGACAATTCGGGGAGCTTGTCCCGGATAGTTCGAGCGGATCACCACCTGCACGTCGGACAGATCGGGCAATGCATCGACCGGTGTTGTCCTCACAGCCCAGAAACCGGCCAATGCCAGCCCGATCGCCGCCAACACCACGAAGAAGCGATTGGCAATCGAGCTATCGATAATGCGCGCAATCATTGGCCGGTCTTTCGGATCGAGACAATGCGGGGCCCGGTGTCGGCCTGCGCAAATGTGAAGGAAACCCGGTCACCGCGCGCGAAACCGCGCAGTTGCTCTGGCCCCTCGGTGGCGAAAGGCATGGTCATCGCTGGCCATTCGAGTGCAGGCACCGGGCCGTGCCGCAGGGTCACACTGCTTGAGGTGATACGCTCAATTGTACCGGTTGCCCTATAGGTTTGCGGCTCGTCGGCCTCGCTTGACGTCTGGTCTCGGGTCGCCGCCGATGGGGCCTGATCGACAGGACGCACATCGATACCGGTAAGACTGGCTTCGGAGTCGAGCAGGAACTGGCCCGAAGTAACGACCTGCTCGCCCGCAGCAAGGCCAGCAAGGACTTCGGTGCGCCCGTTCGCTTCGCGGCCGATGCGAATTTCTGCGGGGCGATAGCCGCCGCTTTCCTGTGCAATCATCACAAGAGTCCGCTCGCCAGTGCGAATGACCGCTTCCGAAGGAACCAGCAACGTCTCACGTCGCTCAGGTGCCAATGTGACTTGCGCGAACATGCCCGGTTTGAGCCGAAGCCCTGGATTAAGCATGGCGGCCCGCACGGTAATCGTCCTGCTTGTGTCCTGCGCGCTCGGCAGGATGGCGATGATCCGTCCAGCAAATCGCTCGCCAGGAAAAGCTGTGAGCGTCGCGCTGACCGGCTGCCCGACGCGGGCGCTTCCGGCCAATGCCTCGGGTACAGCGGCTTCGAGCCAGATCGGGCTGTAGCCGCTAATTTCGGCAAGGCTTTGGCCTGCCATGACGGTCATGCCCGGCCTTATACCGAGCGATGTGATTGCGCCCGATTGCGGCGCGGTGACGGTAATCGTCGATTGAGGTCTGCCGCTTCGAGCGACTGAGGAGATCACGCCTTCCGGCATACCGAGCAGTCGCAACCGTTGGCGGGCAGCATTGGTAAGCGCCGCGTCTCCTGTTGCCGCTACGGCAAGGAATTCCTGCTGGGCACCGCCCCATTCGGGGATCAGCAGATCGACGATCGGTGCACCTCTTGTAATCAGGTCTTGCGGCGCGTGACCATATGTCCGCTGCACAAAGCCGCCCGCGCGCGGCTGCACGATCGCTACTTCGCTACCGTTATAGGCGAGCGTGCCAGTCACACTCACATCCGGTTCCAACACGCCGTATTCGGCCTCGGCAGTGCGAATTCCGAAATTCTGCACTTGGGTCGAGCTGATACTGACGCCCTCGCCCGCCTGCGCTCCGCCTCCGGCACATTTTGGGACCAGTTGCATATCCATGAACGGAGATTTGCCCGGCTCATCGAAGCGCTGGTCGGGCACCATCGGGTCGTACCAGTAAAGCACTTCGTCGCAGCCGGTGTCGGCACCGAGCTCTTCGCCGCTGCTATCTCCGCCGAGCATCGACAAGCCGTATCCGGTCGCCAGACTGACAAGGGCGATGGCTGCGGCGGTCGCATAAGTGCGCTGGCGCGGCGTAAAACGTTCGAAAGCGGCGTTCATGGCCTGTCCTCCCCATATGTAAGACGTAGAGTTGCAGCGGCTTCGACAGCCATCTGTTCGCGTTCAAGGATCTCGAGTTCGAGCAATGCCAGCGCAGATTTGGCCGCGATCACTTCAACGAGGTCGGCGCGTCCAGCAGCGAAGCTGGCGGTTTCTAGGTCGGCACGGTCGCGCGCGAGCGGGAGAAGCTGGTCACGCGCACGTTCCCATTGCTGTAGCGCGCTGCGCCATTCAGCAAGATCGGTTTCGAACCGGGCCCTGATCGCCCTCAGGCGGTCGACGCGCTCGGCCGAGGCGGCAGCAGCGTCTGCTTCGGCCGCCGCGATGCGCGGATTCTGCCGCCTGTCAGTGAAGATTGGCAAAGTGACCGATCCCATGACCGATATGACACTGCCAAAATCAGGATTACGGTGTCCATAAGTCACGCTGACGCCGAAATCAGGTCGCTTTTCAGCGCGTGCCAGATCGGCTGCAGCTTCGGCACGTCGCTGCTCGGCATCCGCCAGACGCAATTCCGGATTGGCCTCCAACGCGAACCGAAGCTCTTCCGGGTCCACGGTAACTTGGGGAGCGCCCCCGCAGCGACGGGCTCGCTTCCGGCGATATATCGCTGCAGCCGGGCACGCGCGGCTGCGCGCGCGGCCTCGATCCGGGTAATGGCATCCTCGATTTCGAGAAGCTCGCGCCGGATCGCAAGGCTTTCGGCAGGTCTGGCCGATCCCGAAGCGACGGCACTGACTGCGACCGGAACGAAGTCCCTTAAGCTGTCCAGAGAGTCGCGCGCAAGAGCGAGGCGCTGCTGAGCATAATACAGGCCAATCCAAGCCGTCCCGGCCTCGGCGAGGATGGAACGTTCGGACAAGCCAAGACGGGCTTCGGCAATACCGATTTCGGATCCGGCAAGGCCGTATCGTGCTCGCCGCCTGGCAAGATTGGGAATTTCCTGCTCGATGCCCACCGCGAGCTGCGTCGGCAATTGCGCATACGGATTAAATGCAGCGGGTCCGGTGACCGGCAAGTTCATCACGCCTGCACGAACGCGTGGATCGGGCAATTCGTCCGCTGCGTCCGCAGCATCGCGCCTCGCCTGTACACGCAAAGCGCCCGCTTCAAGCATGGGCTGTTCCGCCCGCGCCGCCGCAAGGGTTTCTTCATAGCCGACCGACTGCGCTTGGGCAGCCTGCGCGACCAGCAGGGCCGAAAACGGCACCCAACCAATTCGCCAGTTCATAAATCTCACTCGTGCAGAGCGAGCTGACGACATAACATGCCGCACCGGCGAAGACCGGTTCGTGCGGCTGCATCGTTCGTCAGTCTCGCAAAAGTCGCAACGCGCCTTCAGGGAAAACTAGACGGTGAGGATAGGTTTTGGAGGGGGCGATTCCGGTAGCGGTGGATCTGTTTCAAACCACGGGGCCGCAGAAACAAGGTAGCTCGGCATCAAGCGAAGGGGCGCACCCTCCATTTCAGTCGCATTCGACAGAGCCAAAGGCGGCAAGCAATTCATGGCAATCACGCAATCGAGCGTCATGCTGGAACATGGTCCTGCCGGATCGGTGGATGTATCGTTATCGGCCATCTCGGCACAGTCGCTCATCTCCGCCGCCTCGATCTGAGGAAGGGCTGCCGCATTCGCTCCAACCTGGACAAAGAGTCCGAAGCCAAAAAGGATCAAGGTCAAGGTACGAATGAACTTCACCGGCCCGAGATAGTCGGGGGCGAGGCGATTGACAAGTAACGAGCGATTGCGGACGGGGACCGATCAGATCGCCCCGTCCGCTTTATCCGCGTAAAATCAATAGTCTTGTGCGACTAGCAGCATCCCGCCGAAGCTGGCTCCGAACTGGCCTCCGATACCTCGCGCACGAGGTCGCCGGTTTCCTTCTCAGCTGCGCTTCTGGCGATATCGGCCTGCGCAACGATGCCGCAGCATTTGCCTTCGTCATCGACCACCGGAAGCCGCCGAACCTGATTGTCTTCCATCTTGGTGCAGCATTCGTCGACGCTTGCATCGGCGGTGACAGTAACAGGTGATGATGTCATCACCTCCTCAACGCGTTGGTCGGAGGAATTGCCTTTGGCAACACAGCGGCAGGCGATGTCCCTGTCGGTCACCACGCCCACCAACGCACCGGAATCATCGACAACGGGGATTTGGCCGCAATCATTATCGACCATCAGTAAAGCTGCCTCTTGCACGGTGCTCGATGGATTGCAGCATGCGGGGTTCGATGTCATTACGTCTTGGGCCTTCATGTCGCCTCCTACTCTTCGAAAATTGTAGTTTGATATGACAGAACTACGGTCTCCCCTTACCATGTGTTCCTATTTCAAAGCCGACTCGTTGGTCTTTCGCGCTGGTCCGTATTATCGGCTGCCGAGGAAACCCGAGGCTCGGCAGGAAGGGTGCCGTTAGTTAAATCCAATGCCCGCTCGCTGCGGAAATTGCTCTCGATGTGAGGGAAATCGATCGTTATTTCGTAACAGGGAGAAGGACTGCGTTTTCCCGCACGCTTTCGGGTTGGAAACTCTGTTAGATTGAGGTTTTTAGGCACCGCTCAAGGGTCGTGAGGTCGTTCAAAGTCGAAGCAAGGATCATATCTTGACTGACAACTCCGATAAACCTGTCGTGATCGTTACTGGCTCGAGCGGCTATATCGGCTCAGCCATCGTAAAGAAGCTTGCAGCGAGATACCGCGTGATCGGATTCGACCGCGACGCCGCTCCCCATCCCCCGGCAGAGGCCGAATGCGTCTGTGTCGATGTCACCGACCAGGCGAGCATCGATGCCGCCTTCGAACGCGTTCGAACCGCCTATGGCAAAAGGATCGCCTCCTTCGTCCACCTTGCTGCCTATTTCGATCTTACCGGTGAACCGAACCCCAAATATGACGCGGTGACGGTCAAGGGAACCGGTCGATTGCTCGACGCACTTCAGGATTTCGAAATCGACCAGTTCGTGTTCGTGAGCACGATGCTGGCCCATGCCCCCATCAAGGGCGGCGGGCTGATCGACGAGACCTCGCCGCTGGACACGGATCTGCCCTACCGCAGAATCGAAGGTCCGCACCGAGCAGTTGATCCGCGAGAAGCGCGGCGACATCGATGCGGTCTTCGTGCGGCCTGCGGGCGTATACGACGATGAAGGCCATTCGGCGTTTCTGGCACAGCAGGTCGCGCGAATTTACGAGAAGCGGCCGAGCGCCCGCGTCTATCCCGGTGACCTCGACACCGGACAGCCATATTTGCACCTTGAGGATTTGCTCGACGGGATCGAGCGAATCGTCGACCGGCGGAGCGAGCTTCCCAGTGAATGGCCGGTTCTTCTCGGCGAAGATGACGTGATGTCCTATGGCGAACTGCAAAAGTCGCTTGGACGCCTGATCCACGATGAGGACTGGACGACGCGCACGGTGCCGAAGGGCCTCGCCAAGACCGGCGCCTGGGTCGAAAACGAAGTGCTTGGCGAAGAGACTTTCATCCGGCCGTGGATGGTGGACATTTCGGACGACCACTACGAACTCGATCTCAGCAATGCGCGGGAAAGGCTGGACTGGACGCCGCAGCACAGGCTGAGGACCGCCCTCCCGCGGATCGTCGAAGGTCTGAAAGCCGATCCTTCGGCCTGGTACGCTGAGAACAAGCTCAATGCCGCGCGGGTGGCCGGCAGCAATTTCGATGAAGCCGATGAGGCAGAGCCTGCCCCGCTAAGCGAAGATGCTCTGGCGGACCACGCCGGTCACATGCGCAAGATGCATTTCAACATGCTCTGGGTTCATTGGTTTACGATGTTGCTCGGCCTATGGCTCGCGACCACACCGTTTGTCTTCGGGACCTTCGACCAGAGCGAATTTACCGCTGCAGTCACGCGCATAACCGAGGATCGCGATCTCTGGGATCCCGCGCTACGAAGCTGGCTGACAGCCTGGAACGATTTGGTGAGCGGCGTGCTGATCATGATCTTCGCGGCCATTTCCCTTTCGCCGCGCGGAGGCTGGGCGCAATGGGCGAACACCTGTATCGGCATCTGGCTGCTCGGCGCCCCGTTGCTGTTCTGGACGCCCGATGCTGCCGTCTATGCCAACGACACTTTCATCGGCGCACTGGTGATCGCTTTCACCATCCTGGTGCCCATGATGCCGGGCATGGCTCCGGAAGGCATGATGGACGACAGCGACGTGCCGCCGGGTTGGACCTATTCGCCCTCGACCTATGTCCAGCGCATGCCGATCATTATTCTCGGCGCCGTCGGTTTCTTTCTTTCACGTATCCTCACGGCATATCAGCTCGGCCATATCGACGGCGTGTGGGAGCCGTTCTTCGCTTCGCCAAGCGCGCTCAACGGGACCGAATACATCATTACCTCCGATGTCTCCAAGGCCTGGCCGGTGGCCGATGGCGGCATCGGTGCGATGAGCTACATGTTCGAGATCCTGATGGGCGTCATGGGCGGCAGGGCCCGCTGGCGGACCATGCCCTGGATGGTGACACTGTTCGGCATCGTCGTCGTGCCCCTCGGCGTGATCAGCATCTACTTCATCATCATCCAGCCGATCATGATCGGCACCTATTGCACGATCTGCCTCATGGCGGCGGCCGCGATGCTGATCATGATCCCCTATTCGCTCGACGAGCTGGTCGCGATGGGCCAGTTCCTGGTTCTCAACACGCGGCGCGGGCGACCGTTCTGGCGCTCGTTCTTCCGCGGCGACGCGCTGCCAGGCGGCAGCAAGGACTCACATCCCGGTTTCGATGCTCCGCTCGCGGCGATCGGCGGTTCGGCGGCGCGCGGGGTCACGGTCCCATGGACATTGGCCATCAGTGTGCTGATCGGTGCTTTCCTGATGTTCTCCAGGCTCGTTCTTGGGAATGTACCGCCTCTTGCTGACAGCGACCATCTGGTCGGCGCGCTGGTCATCACGGTCTCGGTAATTGCCATGGCGGAGGTCGCAAGGCCATTGCGCTTTCTCAACGTCGCGTTCGGTGCCTGGCTCATCGTGGCTCCGTGGCTTATGGACGGAGGCGCCAGTACTGTTGGCAACGTTGTCGGTACGATGCTCGGAGCGCTTCTGATTGTACTGAGCCTGCCAAGAGGGCATCGGAGCGACGAACATTACGGAAGCTGGGACCGGTTCGTTGTTTAGCGGATCGGCATGGCGATGGCGGAGCCAATGCAATAGGATGGTGAGCTTTGGAGCCTATTAATACGGGTAGGCCCGAAGCAGTGTGGCGGGGCGCGCATCCCGCCCTGTGGATCGCCATTTTCGGCGGACTGATTGCCTTCGCCTGGGAAATGTTCCAGCTCCCGTTCTACAGCACTGACGGGCTTGGTCCTGTTGAAGCCGCATACCGATGTGGTCTGGCATCGTTCGGTGACGCGGGTATCATGGTGGCGGCCTATCTGGGCGCCTCGTTGGGAAACCGCCGAACACCTTGGCTTGTCGACTGGCCAATATCCCGCTTCCTTATCTATCTCGCCATCGGTCTCGCGATAACATCCGTGGTCGAAATATTGGCCGTTGGGGCTGCCTGGGGCTGGACCTACAGTCCCACTATGCCGCTAGTCCCTGGGACAAAGATCGGACTCGTTCCCATAATCATGTGGGTTCTTGTCCCGACCGCGACCCTTTGGCTCTCACGAAAAATGGGACTTGGGTCAGCCTAGTCGAAGCGAGCGAAAGTGATTCCTAATGAGCAGCGGTCGCCGGGATGAGCAGCGCGACGAATTGCATCAAGACTGTCACCATCAGGAGAGACAATCGTTACCCGGCCGCCGAAAACATCACCGTCTCCGGAGTCCACCGCAAGGATGGTTTTGATGGACCAGTACTCATGCGGTCACCTGCAATAATTGAAAGCGGTTGGCCTTCAATGGGCTTTGAAAGGAAGTTAGCGTAAGCCAGCAGAGGTCGTGCTATCACGTAACTGCCTGTCGGAGTCCCTTCTCAAGCAGAGCGCAACTCACCGCGCGCTTGACCGAATACCTCAATACTGCCCCAAATTGCTAGGCTGGCCATAATGGCGGCCACGACCAGGTCGGGCCACGCGCGCCCGGTTCCGAAGACACCCAGCGCCGCGCCCAGAACCGCTACATTGCCGATCGCGTCGTTGCGCGAGCAAATCCACACCGAGCGCATGTTGGCATCACCCGTGCGAAACCGGAACAACATCGCGGCAACTGCGAGATTCACCGCAAGCGCGACGGTTCCGATAATGCCCATGGTCCCGGCGTCCGGCGAGGCACCGACAAAGAAACCCCAGATCGCGGAGCCAAGCACCCATAGCCCGAACGCCAGCATGGTCGCTGCTTTGGCAATGGCTGCGCAAGCGCGCCACGCAAGCGCCATTCCGGCAACGCAGAGACTTATGGCGTAATTTGCCGCATCGCCCAGAAAATCGAGTGCGTCAGCCTGCAATGCACGCGAATCAGCAGCAAGGCCCGCCACGATTTCGACGCTGAACATAACCGCATTGAGAATGAGAGCGATCCACAGGATACGGCGCCACAGCGGATCATTATTCGCCTCGACGTCCTCGACAGGACCGCAGCAATTTTTTCCCATTCGCTCGACTCCTTGTGTCGAATCGATTTATACACCTTGTAGTCGCTACAAGGTCAAGCGATCGAGGGAAGCCTATGCGGATCGGTGAACTCGCCCGCGCGGCGGGCGTAAAAGCGGAAACCATCCGTTACTATGAACGCGAGGGCGTTCTCGCGTCCCCGCCCCGCACACAGGCCAACTATCGCGACTACGGTCCCGAGCACGCCCGGAGACTGAATTTCATTCGCCGCGCGCGCGCGACCTGGGGTTTTCCATGACGCGCATTCGCGAACTTCTCGAACTGGCCGACGACCGGTCGCGGGCCTGCCATGCGGTCGACACGCTGGCACGAGCGCACCTGGGCGAAGTCAACCGCAAGATTGCCGATCTGGAGGCTCTCCGAAGGGAACTGCGCCGGATGCTGGAAAACTGCGAGCAAGGAACGGTCGGCACCTGTCTGGTCATTGAAGCGCTCGCCGAGGGGACTGAAGCGTGAACGCGATATGGATCTATCCCCTTGCCGCGCTCGCCGAGATTGCGGGGTGCTTTGCGTTCTGGGCCTGGTTCAGAATGGACAGGAGCGCCTGGTGGCTCCTTCCCGGAGTATTGGCGCTCGTGTTGTTCGCCTATCTCCTTGCTCGCATTGAGGCGGATGCTGCAGGGCGAGCCTTCGCCGCCTATGGCGGCGTCTATATCACCGCGTCGCTTGGCTGGCTCTGGCTCGTCGAAGATACACAGCCGGATCGCTGGGATCTGCTAGGAGCATTGATCTGCCTCGGCGGTGCCACAGTCATCCTTTTCGCGCCACGCGTGGCCTGAAAGATCGCGACGAATCCCTGATACTGAAAACACCGGTCGACTTTTCAGGGATACGATTGTCGTTCGAGAACCAGGATTCGCGGACGAGCTCACCCCCAGGCGTCCGCAACAGTCTTGGTGGGGAGTTCCGCCCTGCCCAATCCCGTCTGGCATTCGATCTAGGGTCAGCTTTCATCTCAGTTCTCGCCTCCAAGCACGCAAAATGAAGGGGGCGCGAACATCAACGCCAAAAGCCTCACGCGGAGTTTAAAAACTGACCCGAGCACCACCCACAATGCGCCGCGGAACCCCTGGTCGCAGACCGAACGGGCGCCTGCTCACGGCGTATTGATTGTCGAGAACATTGTCGACGCGCGCAAACAGGGAGAATTTGTCAGTCAGCGCGTAACTTCCCGCAATATCGAAGACGATGCGATCATCGATCCTCTCGTTTTCAGCAACGGCTCCGCTTCCTGGATTGTCGCGCAACTCGGAAACGTAGTTGGCGCCAACGGTAGCCGCCGCACGTCCCATGTTTACCCCCGCTTCGACATAGAGCTGATGGCGCGCGATGTACGGCAGGTCATCGCCTTCGTTTACGTCGCCAAAAAATTCGCTGTCGAAGCTGCTGTCGAATTCTGCATCCGTGAACGTGTAGGCAAGCGAGAGCGGGAACGAGACCGAATTGGAAAGGCGAGGTTCAACCGCCGCCGACAGTTCCAGCCCTTTGACCGTAACCGCGCCGCCATTGAACTGATCGCCAATATCACCGACGCTGCAGCCCACGGATTGAGTGCAGTTGCCCAGAAGGTTCGAGTAGTCGTTGTAGAAGCCGATCGCGGAGACCTGGACCTTGTCGCTCCGATAGCGGACCCCGGCTTCGTAGTTCCAGCTTTCCTCGGCCCGTGCATCAGGATTGCCTGGACCGGGAGGTGAGAAACCGCGCGACACACCTGCCAGCAATATGGCATCACCCAACTCGTAGGTGGCGCCAAGACCTGGCAACCACTGATCGATATTGGTCTGACGGACACGTGTCGGCCCATTTGAGCGATCCGGGTCCGACCCGGCATAGTCGAGCCGGGTCAGGTCAATCCCTTCATACCTCAAGCCGGGAGTCAGTGTCAGGGCACCGATCTCGATCCGGTCCTCGATATAGAACGCGATCGCCTTTGCTTTCGCTTCCCGGTTGGCTTGCTGACCAAGATCGGTCTGCCGTTCGAAGACGAGATCACCCCCGATCTGTGAGTAGAATTCCTCGTTTTGCAGCCTGTCTTCCTCATCCTCGTGGTAGCGGACAGATACGGCAAGGTTGTGCCTCGCGCCGCCCATCTCGAAGGGGCGCTCAAGCGAAATCTGAGCGCCTTCGCTGCGATAGACGCGGTTGTTGTTCCGTATGCGAACCGCGCCCTCGAAGCTATCCGCCCCGCGCAAGATGCTAAGCGCCCCGGCATTGTCCTCTGGATTAACGAAAACCGAGCTAATTGAATCGAAGCTGCCATCGCCGTCGAAGTCGATATCCTGGAGCTTGGACCAGCTGCGGGCAAAGTCGTTCCGGTACAGCGTAGCTGTGATCCTCGTTCCGTCAGAAAATGCCAAGCTGCCGGTAACGCGATATTGATCGTGCTCACCGGAAAAAGCGTCGCGCTGGCTTGCCGCATAGCGACGATAGGGCTCCGCCGCGAAATCGGTATCGGCCAGTCCAAGGTACGTCTCGTTGGCTTCAAGGTCCGATCGGCCATAGACGAATTCCAGTCGTGCCTCGACAGGCGCGTCCGGTGCTGTGTGAACAGCCAGGCGTCCACGGTAATCCTGTCGCTCGAAGCCGGTGTCGGCGTCGGAACGCCCGTCGATCGTCTTGAAGCCGTCGCTTCCCTGCTGGTAGGTTTCGAGCAACGCGCCGACGTAGTCCGTGTCTCCACCGACCCAGGCCTGTCCCTGATAATAGTCGCGCGACCCGTATTGCCCGGAGGCGAAGCCAGACAGCCCGTCGGTCGGAATGTCGGTCGACCGAAGATTGACCGCCCCGCCAATCGTACGGGGCCCATAGCGAATGGCTGCAGCGCCTTTTGTGACCTCGACCGCCTGCATGCGTCCGATGGCCGGGAAATAATACGCTGCCGGCGCGGCATAGGGAGCAGGCGCGATCAGCACGCCGTCTTCCATGAGCGTGATGTTGCTCGAACGTTCGACCGGACTGCCGCGCAGACCAATATTCGGGAACAAGCCGAACCCGTCTTCCTCCTGCGTATTGACGCCGGGGATTTGGCGCAGGACGCGATTTACATCCCCGTGATCGAACCGGCGCAGATCCTCGCTATCGATAATATCGGCCGATCCCGCGATACGATAGGGATCGATCCGGCCGCCGACCACAATGATCGATTCCACCGGATTCTCCCGGCGCTCGTCTGCAATCTGTTCGGCGCGCACCTCTCCGTTATCAGGCCCGGTAGCCTCTTGTGCCACGGCCGGTGCGGACAGAGCGATTGCGAGGGACGAGACGGCAGTACGATACATAAAAACTTCCTGTTCTCCGAGTGTAGAAATCGGGGCCCTAACCTTCTTGCGATTGCCTCGCAAGAGCAAAAAGGCTCAAGGAAGTTTGGCGGTGGCGCTAATGCGCATAGTCTTGAGATGCCGGACGCGGGATCTTGCGGCTACTATCTAGCGAGAATGAAGGCGCCTCACCTGAATTTGGAAGAACAAGTCTGACGGTCGGCGATCTCTCTTTTTATTCGGCCCGCCACATTGCATTTGCCACCACGCGTGGCGTCGGTCCCTCGAGCGTGATCATTGCCAGGCCCATGGCATGGCCGCACATTATCGCCGGTCTGACTTAGTTTTGTTTTTCATGCACTTATACACACCCGGACCTTGCAGCTGAACTTTGGCAAATCGGGTTTCGACTTTTCCAGCAAATTTCCAAGATCTGCCGCAGCCATCGGAACGAGCATACGGATTAGTGCTGATGGGGTCCGCCAACTTCATGCGGATGTGCGGTTTGATGCCCGGGAACGAGATCAGCTTCGCAGTCCGTTTCAAAGCACGCTTCGAATGTCGCATGCTCAATCTGAAACTCTTCTTTCAACATGGACCTAGCCCGGCCCTTCACTTTCTCGAATTGCTCAAGTGAAGCGCCTTCAGGGGTTACATGCGTTTCCAGCGCCCGGTGATGCTCGCCGATCGACCAGACATGAACATGATGTACTCCGTCGATCCCATCCAAATTTTCGAGTGCCGAAACGATCCGATCAAACTCCAGCTCGTCGGGAACCGCGCCCATCAAGAGCCGTACGGTCCTCGGCATCAGGGTCACCCCCTGCCAGATGACATAACCGGCGATGATCAGGGTGATGATCAGATCCGCGATGTAGAGATCGTATAGCAGGATCAGCGCGCCAGCGACGATCACACCGACCGACGCGAGAGCATCGGAGACGTTGTGCAGAAAGGCCGCCTTCATGTTGATGCTGTCATGCGAACCGCGATAGACGATGAAGGCAGTCACCAGATCGATGACCAGCGCTATGCCCGCCACGCCAATGACGGTCCAGCCCTCGACCGGCTGCGGATCGGCGAACCGGTTGATTGCCTCGACCAGCAGGTAGAAGCCGATGATGAGCAAGGTCGTGAGGTTGATGAGCGCGGCGACGACTTCGCCCTGCGCATAGCCAAAGGTCATCAGTTTATCGGCGGGACGCCGCCCGATCTTGCGCGCGAACCAGGCCAGGCCAAGCGCGGCCGCATCGCTGAAATTGTGCAAGGCATCAGCGATCAGCGCGAGCGAGCCCGACACGATCCCGCCGATGATCTGCGCTACCGTAAGCAGGACATTGATCGCTACTGCGAAGATTAGCTGGCGATCGCTCAGGTTCTCTTCGCCGTGATTATGTCCGGCGTGACCGTGGGAATGCCCCATTATTCGTGTCCCGTTGTTAGTGGTTCATTTGCTAAATGTGGCTGCCGCCGACTCTACGGGATGCTCCAAACCCGAGTTCGAAATATTCACCACGTCGGATAATTCGGCGAGCCCGGCAAAAATGAGTGCGAGAAGGGCGAACCCGACGAGAAAAGCAAGAAGCGATTTGAAGTGCCTCGTTGTGTGTGCCGCTTGATGAAGAAGCAAAGCTCTTACCGCCGCAGCCAGAAGCAACCCTGCAAAAACCGTGAGGAGCCAAGGCAAGCCGAAACTATCGACGCTGTGTACCATCCAGAATGCCAACAGCGCAGAACCGATGAAGGCCAGAGCGAGACCGACCTGTAGCGCGATGCGGTCCATTCGGCTTGAGTTGGCGGCTATGAGCCTGGAGCCAATCTGGCGACTAACCAAGATATTCGCCATGGCTAACCCTGCCGCGGTGACTATTGCTAAAGTCACGGAAGCGGCTGCTGTAATACCAAGCACCAAACCATAGCCGATCAGATCGACGATTGAAAAAATGGACGATACAGCCATGTTGGACAAATCCTCGTCACGATCATGCTGTTTTCTTTTGCCATCCGCGAAACGATGCTTGAGATAACCGGCTGCCCTGCACAGAAGAACATAGGCTATTCCGCCGAGCAAAAAGAGCACAGGGATGGCCCAGCGATCGACTGTCGATTGTACGAACGGCGTGATCGCCAGCGCAACGGTCGCAAACAGAACGCCCGCAGCACCAGGATACAACAGATCGGACCGGCGCAATCCCGCCCCCACCCGTTCGACCCACAACGTCCCTACGACCAAGCCGGTGCTTGCGAATATCGCAAGAAGCAAAACATGCGATCGGCTTTGTGTCTCAAAGATAGTGTCGAAAAGGCTCATTAGCTTTTCAAACCCCGTACCGCCGGAAGTTCGTCTGCGACTTTCTTCCGCGCGACAGGCAAATCTCCATCAAAATCTTTTCGGGGAGATGTCCTCATAAGCAAGGGCTGATCGTCATGATCCTCTTCGCGGTGGCTATGGCCGCTCCGTTCACCCTGATCTCGGTTGTCATTGCTCATCCGGCTCCTCCGGAGACTTGCAAAGGCTTCACCCACAGGAATATTACGGCAATAAAAGCCGCATTGGCTGCCCAGAACGCGAAGATGTGCCATCGACCAAAGCCTCTTTTCTCTTCGTCTCCCAACGAAAGAAAGAGAGCGTATAGCGCGGCCATCAGCACGACGAACGCGAGACTGACCCAGAAGAGTTGAAAATTCTCGATCGGCGTTCCGATGATGGTGAGCGGGATGAAGGCGAGCGTCATGGTCACGACATGGTCGCCGATCACGCTTGTGCTGGCGGAGGTCACCTGACCGGAGCGCGCGACGCTCCAGGTCGTGAACACCTCGGGCAGCGATGCGACGGCGGCAGTGATGAAAAGACCGCCGACGATATTCGGGATGCCGAGTGCGCTCACGATCCTTTCGGTCGAGAATACGGTGAAGTAGGCCCCGACCGCCAGGGCGCCGACGCCCGCTATGGCCATCCATTTCTCCTTTAGACTCCACTCTACCTCCTCTCCCTTCTCTCGGCCCCGAACGAGAGCCTGAAGGAGATAGGCGAGATACGCGATCAGCAGCAGCCATCCATCGATCGGCTGCAACCCGCGCCAAGGGGCGGGAAGCGTCAGTAGAGCGAAGACCGCGAGGATCGCCAGGTAAGGCAGCGCCTGGACGGTAAGAGCCCCCTTATCGACCGCGACGTAATGATCACGACGATGCTTCTTGTGCTCCTTGTCAGCACCTTCAAGGGCCCCTTTACGGGTCGCCAGATAAGCGGTCGTCACGATCACCGGAATCACCAGAACGGTCGAACCCAGCATGGCGCCAAGGCCGATATCGGACACATCACGAGCAGCGCTCGTCACATTGATGCCCATCTCTGGCGAAGCGGCGGCTAGACCTAAAAAGGAGCCCCCCGCCGCGACGGAGAACCCCCATTGCTTGCGTAATTTCTTGAGCGGTGCGGACAGGCGTTCCGCGCCCCAATGAGCGGCCCAGACGGCGGCGAGGAGAACCGCTGCCCAGACCGCGATCACTTGCGCCAGCCCTCGTGCTCTGTGCCCTCTTCCTCATGGATGTCCATATGCGCATCGCGCAGGATCTCGATGCCGCCGTAGATCGCTATGCAGGCCACACCGATCCCGACGACGAGATCGGGCCAATTCGATCCGGTGAAAAACACTACGATACCCGCTATGATAATCCCGCCGTTCGAAACGAAATCATTCAAACTGAACGTGGTGGCTGCACGTAAATTGACATCCTTATTCTGCAAACGTTTCAGCAGGTAAAGGCACCAGAGGTTCACCGCACCGGCAACCAGCGCCATCACCATCATGACGCCGCCGATCGGATCCGAACCCTCCATGAAGCGCCGGATGGCATCGAGAATCACACCGCCTGCGAACACAAGCAGCATGACCCCGGAAAAACGCGCGGCTCCGCGCTTCCAGACCCGGGAGCGGGTGAGCGCAAGCAGGCTCAATGCATAGACAATCGCGTCCGACGAATTGTCGAGCCCATTGGCAATCAGCGCGTTGGAATCGCCGATTACCCCGGTGATGAAAAACCCTATCGCAATCGCCACATTGAGCCAGAAAACGATCCAGAGAGTGCGGCGCTTTTCGGCCGAATCGAGGTTGAGTTCGCCTTCGCCGCTCATGACGCATTCCTTCCGTCTCTCGCCCAGCTTTCGGCGGCAACCCGCTCGACAGGTGTGAAAAACCTCATCTCCGCGCGGAATAGCGGATCGAAAAGCTTGGTGCCCCACTCTTCCCAACTACTATCGCCGACCATCGCGATCCGGCCGAAGCTGTCCTTGTGCTTCGCATCGAATTTCAGGTCGCGCCAGAGACCGCCCATATCCCAGCCAGAAAAGTCGGGAGCAAGTTCGATAAGCATCGGAACCGTCCCAGGAACTCGCGCCGCGACGCGCTCGAAAAACGGAACGAAGCGGTCATAGTCGCTATCGGAAAGCGTTCCGTCCGCCCTGATGAGCAACAGACCGTTATCTTCGATTGCGGTGAGCATGGCGATTTCTCCTCTTGAATGTTCCGCGCGACCGTCGAGCGGCTTTGGCGCGTCCTCTGGACAGCGGTAAAAGATGCGCTCGAAACCTCGATAGGTGCAGGTGAAGGGCCGTCCCGGGCTACAATCTTCGATCGTAAGATGGCGCACTTGCATTGGCCGCGCATGCCGTTCGAAGGGCTTATGGTCATGGTATATGCGATGGCCTCACCCTCATCGCGCCAGATGCCGACAGCGGACAGATCACCGTCCGAAGGTTGCACCTCTGCATAGAAGCCATCGGCGAAAAACACCCACGCCGTGCCCGTATCGCAGCCGGGCGTTCTGCCGAGGCTCCGCGCGCCCGCAATTGAGTCCGATACCGGATCGCTTCGAGACTTGTCAGTCCCGAAGCGATCTGAGGCAGACAAATTGACCTAGCTAACTTCAATTAGCCCTCCCCTTCAAGTAACATCCCGAAGTTCTTTACGTTCCTCAGGCGTGACGTTGCGACGCAGGCGGTCCCACCATCTTTGGCGCCAGCTTCGCTTCTCCTTGCCATCATCGAGTACCAGGCGAGCGATCGCTGGCAAAACGAACAGCGTGAGCGCAGTGGCTGTGATCAGCCCGCCGATAACCACCGTAGCCAAGGGACGTTGCACCTCAGCACCTGTTCCTGTGGCAATCGCCATCGGCACAAAACCCAGCGACGCCACCAACGCGGTCATGAGCACCGGTCGCAGTCGCGCCAGCGCGCCATCGGCAATCGCCTCATCCAGTGACATCCCGCTGTCGAGTCGCTGCCGGATCGCGGTCATCATGACGAGACCGTTGAGCACCGCCACGCCGGAAAGCGCGATAAAGCCGACCGCTGCCGACACCGAGAATGGCAAGCCTCGCAGCGCCAGAGCGAACACCCCGCCAGCCAAGGCCATGGGAATGGCACTGAACACGGCAAGCGCTGGAACCCATCCACCCAAAGCCATGAACAGCAAGAGGAGAACCAGAGCGAAGGCAATCGGGACGACGATGGTGAGCCGCGCCTGCGCTTCCTGCAGGTTCTGATACTGTCCGCCCCATTCGATGAAGGAGGCCGGCGGCATATCGACGCCGGTCGAAACCCTTTCCTGCGCTTCCTCAACAAAGGAGCCGAGATCGCGCTCGCGTACGTTGGCCGAGACGATCACAAGCCTTCGGCCCTGCTCTCGCCGAACCTCGGCAAGGCCATCGACGACCTGAAAATCGGCCAATGTCCGCAAAGGAACGGTGACCCCGTTTTCAAGCACGATCGGGAGCGCGCCGAGCTGGTCGAAATCGTCGCGCGTCGCATCTTCGAGACGCACGACGACATCGAACCGGCGATCGCCTTCGAACACGAGCCCTGCCGGACGTCCACCAAGTGCGATGGCGACCGACTGGGCCACGTCTTCGACGGTCAGACCATAGCGCGCGATGGTCGGGCGGTCGAAGGCGATATCCATCGTCGGAAAGCCGGTCACCTGCTGCACCTTCACGTCCGCGGCGCCTTCGACACCTCGGAGCACGCTCGCGACCTGGCCCGCCGATTCAGTCAAGGCAGTGAGGTCATCGCCGTAGAGCTTGACGGCGACATCGCCGCGCACGCCTGCGATCAGCTCGTTAAAGCGCAATTCAATTGGTTGGCTGAATTCGTAGAGATTGCCGATGAGGCCTCCGAGCGCGCTTTCCATTTCACCAACAAGCTCATCTTTCGGCAAATCGGGATCGGGCCATTCATCGCGAGGCTTCAGGATAACATAGGCGTCCGAAGCATTTGGCGGCATTGGATCGCTGGCGACTTCCGCCGTGCCGGTCCGCGAGAACACTAGATCCACTTGGGGAAACTCTTCGAGCCGGTCTTCGACCCGCCGCTGCATCGCCAGCGAGCGTTCGAGCGATGTCGAGGGGATGCGCAAGGATTGCACCGCGATGTCGCGTTCATCGAGCTGCGGCGTAAACTCGCTGCCCAGAAAGCCGAATACGAATACCGCTACTGTGAAGAGACCAACCCCGGCACCAATCATCGGCCAGGGCCGCGCAATGGCCTTGCGCACGGCGGGACCGTAGCGCTCTTTGGTCCAGCGAATGGGCTTCACCTCCTTTTCGGTAAGCTTCTTGTTGAGCAGCACCGCGATCATCGCCGGGACGAAGGTCAGCGACAGCACAAAGGCCGAAGCCAGCGCGAGCATCATTGTGATCGCCATGGGCGAGAAGGTCTTGCCCTCGACCCCGGTAAAGGTGAGCAGCGGCGCGAAGACGAGGAAGATAATCGCCTGACCGTAGACGGTCGGTTTGATCATTTCTTGCGCTGCGAGACGCGTTTCGGTCAGTCGCTCGCCCAGAGTGAGCAAGCGGCCCTCGCGGTGCTGTCGGGCTGCAAGCCGGGCGACGCTGTTCTCGACAATGATGACCGCACCATCGACGATCAGGCCAAAGTCGAGCGCGCCCAGGCTCATCAGATTGCCCGAGACACCGAGCCGGTTCATGCCGACCGCTGCCATGAGCATCGATACGGGAATGACCAGCGCGGTGATTATGGCGGCGCGGATATTGCCGAGCAAGAGGAACAGGACGGCGATCACGAGCAATGCGCCTTCGAGCAGGTTCTTTTCGACGGTGGAGATCGTCGCATCGACTAGTGAGGAACGATTGTAGACAATCTCAGCGACAACTCCGTCCGGAAGCGATGCACGGACCTCGTCGAGCCGTTCGGCAGCACCGGCTGCGACGGTGCGGCTATTCTCGCCAGCGCGCATCAGCACGGTTCCCACCACCGCCTCTTCACCGTTCAGTGAAGCAGCACCGGTTCGCAGGTCGCCGCCGATCTCCACATCGGCCACATCGCCGATGCGGATGGGCACGTCCTCGCGGGTCGCAATGACGGCTTCTTCTATGTCGGCAATGCTGCCCAGCCTCGCATCGACGCGGACGAGCAGCGCTTCATCGGCACGATCGACGAAGTTGGCACCGGCCGCGAGGTTGGCGGCCTCGAGCGCATCGATCAACAGAATCGAACGACAGGCCATAGCCGGTCAAGCGCGCGGGATCGGGCTGAACCAGAAACTGCTTTTCGAACCCACCGATCGAATCCACGCCGGCCACGCCGTCGATAGAGCGCATCAGCGGTGCGACGACCCAATCCTGCACAGTGCGCAGATAGGCCGCCTTCGCCACTTCGCTTTCGAGGCGGTCACCACGTTCGGTGATGAAGCTGCCGTCGGACTGCCAGCCTGTGCGGCCACCAGTGGTCGCACCCTTGCCACCAGGGTGCTCATATTCGATCGTATACATCAGCACTTCGCCAAGGCCGGTGGAAATCGGACCCATGGTGGGCTCCGCCCCCTCTGGCAGCGAGGCTCCAATCGGTGCGAGCCGCTCGTTTACCTGCTGGCGGGCGAAGTATAGATCGGTGCCTTCCTCGAAGATCGCGGTGACCTGGCTGAAGCCGTTGCGCGAAATCGATCGTGTCATCTCCAGACCTTCGATTCCGGCGAGGCCGGTCTCGATCGGAAAGGTCACCTGCGTCTCGACCTGCGAAGGTGAGAGCGCAGCAGCGCTGGTGTTGATCTGGACCTGCGTGTTGGTGATGTCGGGAACCGCGTCGATCGGCAGGCGCACCAGATTGAACGCTCCGTAGATCGCTGCGAACACGGTCAGGACGATGATCGCCCAGCGGAAACGAACGGCGACATCGAGGATGACTCCGATCGGGCCGTGACGGTGGCTACCTTCGTCCGAAGACATGGGAGAAGATGCCGTGGTTCGATCAATGGCCATGTTCTGCGCCCTCCTTTTCGAGCTCGGACTTCAACAGGAAGGCATTGGCAGTCGCGATCCGCTGACCGGGCTCGAGCCCGGAGAGGATCGTCACCATTCCGGCAGACCGGCTGCCGATCTCGACCTCCCGAGCCTGAAATCCGCGTCGTGTCCGCACGAAGACAACATCGCGTCCTTCGAGCACCTGCACAGCATCTTCGGGTACCGCGATACGGCTCTGGTCCAATTCGCCCGAGGGGCGAATACGCGCCTGAAGGAACGATCCGGGCTGCAGACCGGGAACGGCGCGCGTCAAGGTAAGAACCGCTGTCGCGCTACGGCTCTCGGCATCGAGCGAAGGCGTTACCGACCGGACGCGAGCGCCGATCTCCCTTCCATCGCCGAGGATCAACGCAGCCTCGTCGCCAGGCTGGATGCGTGAAGCATCTTCGGAAGGCAGCGCAACCTCGATCTGCAAGCCGCTGGGATTGACCACGCTGTAAAGCTCCTCCCCGGCGTCGACGAACGAGCCGAGCACGATTGGAGCGGCGGTCACACGGCCCGAAAGCGGACTGGTGACAGCGAGCGAGCGTCCATCGCCGCTCACGCCTGCCGCGGCGACGGCCGCCTGCGACCGGTTCAGTTCGGAACGGGCAACGTCAAGATTGGCGCGCGCCGCTTCGAGATCCTGGCGTGCGGTCACGTTGGCTTCGAATAGCCGGCGCTCCCGTTCATAGGCCGCCGAAAGCTCGGTTACGCGGGCGCGGGCGGCACTAAGCTGGGAAGCGAGTGCAGCCGCATCGGCGCTTTCGATCCGAGCGACGGTCTCGCCCTGCCGGACATAATCGCCAAGCGTCTTGCCAACGCTGCGCACGACACCGGAAGCCCGTGCATCGATGCGTGCGCTGGCGGTCGGACTTGCCGCAACCGTTGCAGGAAATACGAGTTCGACAGCGGCACCCGTTTGCACCGCTGCGACCTCGATCTCGGCGGTGCGGATCTGCTCTTGCTCGATTAGCACGAGCCCCTCGGGCAGTTCTGTCTCTGCGACCTCTTCGTCCGCGTGGGTGTCGACCTGGCTGTCAGGCCAGAACATCAGCATCAAGGCCGAAACAAGTATGACAATTCCGGCGATGATCGCCAGTCTTTTGCGGTTCATTTTGGTATTCCTCATTGTGCGGCCAGCCTGATCAGTTCGGCGGCAGCTTGTCCCCGGTCTTCTTGCGCAGCAATCAACGCCTCGCGAATGGCATCGCGCGCTTCGGCTGCGCTCAACACTTCGATCAACGGAAAACGGCCATTGCGATAACCGATGCGGACGAGCCGAAGAGCCTCCTCGGCCTGGGGGAGTGATGTCGTGGAAAGCGTCTCGACGCGCGCTTCGGCAGCAAGATATTGCGATCGTGCGCGCGTCACGGCTTGCTCGAAATCGGCCAACGCTACAGCCTCGCGAGCATTGGCGGCGCGCAGCCTTGCTTCGGCTGCAGCGATATTGCCCTGATTACGATTCAAGAAGGGAAGCGGGATCGAGACACCGAGAAGAAAGGCACTGTCATTGCTTTCCTCGAAGCGTCGAACACCGGCGGAAACGACGGGATCGGGAATGCGCAGGCTGCGCTCACGATCGATCTCGGCGGCGGCGGCGGTGCTTTCCGCACGCGCCACTCGCAATTGCAGACCGCTTGCTGTCGCCATTACAGCACCGGGCGGTTCGATCCCGGGGAACCTGCTCGGAACAAGCGGCGGCGCCCCCTGATCGCCCCATAGCGAGGCGAGGGCCGTTCGGGCTGCAAGACTTGTCGCTTCGGCGGCCTGAAGTTCGGCTTGCGCTTCCGCCAAGGCCGCTTCGGCCCGAAGAGCACGGAGCGGGGGCTCGCGCCCGACTTCTACGAGGAGACCGGCAATGCGGGCGAGCTCTTCGTTTCGCTCAACCACATCGAGGGCCAGTTCGACGCGCGAGGCTGCTGCAGCCGCTGCTACGTAGCGTTCACGGACAAGAAATCCGAGTTCGGCCCCCGCAAGGTCAGCCCGCAGATCCGCCAGCTGTGCCTGCGCCCGGGCAGCCTCGACGCGTGTGCCGCGTTTACCTCCAAGTTCGAGCCGCTGTCCGACAGCAAGCGTATATTCGGTGGCGCTTAGCCCGGAGAAGGCCCCACTCCCGGCGATGTTCTCGACCTCGAGCGATATTTCAGGGTTGGGCCGCAACCGCGCCTGTCCGACAAGAGCCTGCGCCGCCTCGGCTTCCGCTCGAGGGCCGACGATGCGCGGGTTTAACTCGGTGTTAGCGGGTTCGGCAACCACGCCTGTCCGGCCCAACGCCTCGTCGAGCGTCAGAAGCTCCCGCTCCTGCGCTGCCACAGGCGTGACAATTGCGGCGAGGGTTAGCCCTGCTATCAGGGCCCCTCGCCATTTGATGGCTGGCATTTTTCAAAACTCTCTCTGCTGACAAATCGAAATGCGCTGCGTCAAGCAGCGCAGTGACGGTCGTCAGGCGCGAGGAGGGCGTTTGGGTAAATTGCTCGCATCGCCGAATAATTCTTCGGCCATATGCGACCCAACCGTGATGTTAAGCCGGTCGGGCATGTCGTTTAAAAGCTTCGATTTCAGTGCTGCGGCGACGTGATGGCAATGCCCGTGGGCGCATTCCTGCTGCTCCGGGCTTTCGTTTTGCGGGCTCTCGTCCGCATCAATGTCGAACATCTGGACCGAATAGGCTATTTCTGACAGCTCGTCCGCACATTGCGCTGCTTCGACCGCCGGAGACGCCATCAGCGCTGCGACCGCCAAAAGGGCGGCGACAATCCTGACGGGAATCAAGGCGTTCAGATCGAACATCCTGTGGCCCCTAACAAGGTGAAACGAAAGTTGAAACAAAAATCTTCTCGGTTGCTGTAATGTGATATTGTCACGAAGCGTCCGGACAATGAATATTGTTCGAGTAGTTTCTTTTTCGACCAAATTCCATGGAATGAATGCAGCGTTCTTATAAGGCGAAAGCTGATTAATATTCAAATTACCCAAGTTCCGTCATAATCAGCCATCCAATCCTAGATCACGACATCAGAATCTGGATTATCACGATGATAACGCTTCCAGCGACTGGAGGTGCAAGCACTTTTTTTGCTGTCTGGGTTCGGTGTCCATAGTCCCATTATAGCTTTCGCGTCAGCGACCCGCGGAAGAGGCGGCTGGGTTTCGAGAAAGCGTTTCGATGATTTTGCATTCGGAAACCTCGCCGCCCGTGCAGGCCGCGACCACACTTCTCAGTTCGGAACGAAGCGCTTGTAGCCGACTGATGCGCTCGTCCACGGCTCGAAGGTGCCGCAAAGCGATGTCACCCGCCTCGTCACAGCTCTGATCCGGTCTCGCCTTCACGCTTAAAAGCGAGCGTGTTTCATCGATCGAAAACCCCAATTTTCGAGCATGCCGAATAAAGGAAAGGCGCTCGACGTCCTGCTCTTTGTAGGTTCGCTGCCCCGCTGCCGTACGCGCGGCTTCGGGCATCAGTCCGATATCCTCATAAAACCTTATCGTATTGACCTTGGTGCCCGTCGCCTTCGAAAGACCTCCGATAAGCATGAACTCACTCCTCCAGCTCCGAAACCGCGAACCATTCGCAATTTTGGCTTGCTCCTACAGTTGCTAGAGGTGTTACCTACTGGCTTATGTTGGAAAACGAAACATCGGATTGCGGTTGCACAGGCGATACGCAAAGAGCAGGTGCAGACCCGGCCTATCGCCGCGCCCTTTGGATCGTCGTATTGCTCAATCTGGGCTTTGGCGTTTTCGAGGTCTTCGGCGGGTTTCTGGCGGACAGCCAAGCGCTCAAGGCCGACGCCCTCGACTTCATCGGCGATGGATCGATCACGCTCATCGGCATCCTCGCTCTTGCGTGGAGTGCCCGCACGCGCGCCCGGGTCGCGCTGACACAGGGCCTGTTTCTGGGCGCACTGGGCCTTGGAGTAATCGGTCTGGCAGTCTGGCGCTCACTGAACGCGGTCGCGCCGGAAGCCGGTTTGATGGGCGGTATCGCGGCTGCAGCACTGGTGGTGAACATTGCGGCGGCGCTTGTGCTGATGCGGTTTCGCGAAGGCGACGCACACGTGTCCGCGATCTGGCTGTTCAGCCGCAATGACGCGATCGCCAATGTCGGAGTGATCATCGCTGCAGCGCTGGTCGCCTGGACCGGGCAAGCCTGGCCGGATCTTTTGGTCGCGGCGATCATCGCGCTGATATTTCTGCATTCGGCTTACCTCATCGTCCGGCGCGCAACCGAGGAACTTCGCGCGCAACATGCTTCAGCTCTCGAAAGGGTCGTCTCCAAATGACGCTACGCGCCTTTGTCGGCCAGCTAATCGCTATTCTGGCGATGGCAGTCGCAATGCCCGCTTCCGCAGACACGCACGACGAAGTCCAAACGAGTTGGCGCCTTCTCGACTACATCGCGGTGGATTACATAGAAGCGGTCGAAGACGGTAAAGTCACCAACGAGCTGGAATATGCCGAAATGCAGGAATTTTCTGCTTCTGTAGTCGAACGCATGGCGGCCCTACCCGCAAATGCGCAACGTGCACAGCTGGTTGCGGATGCAGAGGCGCTTGCCGAGGCAATCTCGGCGAAAGTGGAGCCTGCTGTCGTCGCACGAGACGCGCGCAGGTTGGCAAGCGAGCTGATCGCGGCCTTTCCCGTTCCGCTGGCCCCGGACGCGGTACCCGACCTTGCGCGAGGCGCCGCGCTGTACGCCCAGAGCTGCGCAAGCTGTCATGGGGTAAGCGGAGACGGCGCCGGCCCCGCCGCAGAGGGACTCGATCCCCCACCAATCGCTTTTGACGACGTCGCCCGAGCCCGCGAGCGGAGCGCTTTCGCGCTCTATCAGGTCATTGGACAAGGTCTCGAGGGAACCGCCATGCCGGGCTTTTCCGATCTCCCGGCGGAAGATCGTTGGAGCCTTGCTTATTATTCTGGGTCGATTGCATTTCCGGAGGTAGAGCGGGGAAGACGTATCTGGAATGACGAACCGGCGATCCGGGCACGCATTCCCGATCTCGCTGCTCTATCCGGTCTCACACCGGCAGCCCTCGGCGAGGCGATCGGAACCGAGCGGGCCGATGCCGTCATGGCCTATTTGAGGGCTCATCCTGAAGCCGTGGCGAGCGATACGACCGGCTCACTCGCTCTGGCGCGCGAACGATTGCAGCAAAGTCTTGCCGCTTACGAAGCGGGTAATAAAACCGAGGCGCGCGAACTTGCACTCTCGGCCTATCTCGATGGCTTCGAACCGCTGGAGGCCGTTTTAAGCACGCGCGATGCCGATCTCCTCGCATCTGTCGAAATCGGCATGGCCGAGCTTCGAGCGGCAATCAGCCGCGGTGATCCGGTGGCCGCCGTCGCCGAGAAGGTGAATGCGCTCGACGTTCTTTTCTACCGGGCCGAGACGGTGCTCGCCCCGGCCAATGCCAGCGAAGCGTCGGCATTTTTGGGAGCCTTTGCGATCCTGTTGCGCGAAGGGCTAGAGGCATTGCTGATCGTGATCGCGATGATCGCGTTCCTGCGCAAGGCCGAGAGAACGGAAGTTCTGCCCTTCGTCCATGGCGGATGGCTCTCCGCTCTTGGGGCCGGAGCCCTGACGTGGGTGGCAGCGACCTACCTGATCGGAGTGAGTGGTGCGGGCCGCGAGCTGGTGGAGGGGTTCGGATCGCTTTTTGCCGCTCTCGTCCTGCTGTCGGTCGGCATATGGATGCACGGCAAGTCGCAGGCCGGCGAATGGCAACGCTATATCCGGAAAACCATGCAGCACGCTCTCTCGCGCAGGTCCGCATGGTTTCTGTTCGGGCTGGCCTTCCTCGTGGTTTACCGGGAGGTCTTCGAGACGATCCTGTTCTTCGCAGCGCTCTGGAGTCAGGGCCATACCGACGCGATTCTTGCTGGCGCTGCCGCCGCAATCGTCTTGCTAGCGCTGATTGCGTGGGCGATGCTGCGCTACAGTCGCCGACTGCCAATTGGAACATTCTTCGCGTATAGTTCGGTTCTGATCGGCATTCTTGCCGTCGTCTTGGCCGGGAAGGGTATTTCGGGGCTCCAGGAAGCCGGATTGTTGGGCATCACTCCGCTTCCGAATCTGCCCCGCATACCGATTCTGGGCATCGCACCGGCACTTGAGCCAGTGGCGGCGCAAATTCTCACGCTCGCGCTCATCGCGCTGGGTTATTGGCGCAACAGAATGAAAGGCATGCAATCCGGAACACCGCAGGCCGAAACCGGTTGACGACGCTCCGGGCAAGGGAAGCATTATGATCGACAGACGTTCTATTCTTGGCGGTGCAGTGCTTGGCGCAGGTGCACTGGGAATAGCCGCGTATGCCCGGCGCGACCTGTTGACAGACCGGAATGCGGCGCTTGCTTCGGTAACCGCGCGCTCGCAACTTCTCGTTCCTCCTCTTTATTCAGGGGAACGAGAAGGCGGCGAGAGGGTTTTCGATCTCAATCTGCGCCACGGCGTCTCACATTTTTTTGAAGGGATCGAAACGCCGACCATCGGCATCAACCAACCCTATCTAGGCCCCACACTTGAGATGCACGCCGGCGATACGGTGCGGATGAATGTCACGAGCGATCTGTCCGAAACGGCGACCGTCCACTGGCACGGTTTTCATCTTCCGGCGCGAGCCGATGGCGGACCGCATCAGCCGATCGAGCCAGGAGGGAGCTGGACCGCGCGTTTCGATGTCCGACAGCGCGCAGCGATGTTCTGGTATCATTCGCATGCGCACCGCCGCTCGGGGCCACAGGTCTATCAGGGTCTGGCCGGAATGATCTACGTCCGCGACAGCGCGAGCGAGGCGCTCGACCTTCCAAACGACTATGGCATCGATGATATACCGCTGGTCGTACAGGATCGCGCTTTCGCGCGCGATGGAAGCCTCGTTTATTCCACACGCATGCATAATATCATGATGGGAATGATGGGTGACACGATGCTGGTCAACGGCGTCGTCGAGCCCGTCTTCGAGGCAAAGTCCGATCGTTTGAGGCTGCGACTAGTCAATGGCTCGAACGCACGCTTTTACCGTTTCGGGTTCGACGATGGCCGCAGCTTCCATCAGATCGGAACCGACGGCGGTTTGCTCGCCGCGCCGCTGCCAACCGACAATGTTGTTCTCGCTCCCGGCGAACGCGCGCAGGTAATCGTCGATGTCAGCGATGGAAGGCCGGTTTCGCTGCTTGCGGACGGGCTCGAAATCATGGGCATGGGAAATAGGGGCCGGGGAATGAGAGGGCCCGGGCCCATGCGCGATTCCGACCGGCCGACGGACAATTGGATGATGGGCGACCGAGGCGGCCGTGGCGGTATGATGGGCGAACGGGAGCGTCGCGATGGGATGATGGGCGGCATGATGGATGAAAGGCGTCGCTTTACCGTGCTGGACATCCGGCCGGCCGCAAGCCGCAGGCGGTCGATCGCATTGCCGCGCCAGCTCGCTACCTTGCCTCAGATCGATCCAGGCGACGCGGTCCGGACGCGCCATTTCGTTCTCGATATGGGCATGGGAATGCGCATGATGCGCGGAGGCGGTTTTACAATCAACGGCAAATCGATGGACATGCAGCGTATCGACGAGACAGTGCGGGTCGATACCACCGAAATCTGGCAAGTCGAGAATGCCTCGATGATGGCGCATCCGTTCCACATTCACGATGTGCAGTTCCGTATCCTCGACCGGAACGGCCGGGCACCTGATGCGGCGGAACAGGGACTAAAGGACACGGTTGTCGTCTATCCGGGCGAGACCGTGCGGCTCCTTTTGCGGTTCGAGGACTACACCGACCCGGATTTGCCTTACATGTATCACTGCCACATCCTCGAGCACGAAGACGCCGGCATGATGGGGCAATTCACCGTCACAGCTTGAATCAGTAGCCGAGCAGAAGATCTGCCACCAACAGCCTCCAAGCCCTCACCAATGCGAGAACCATACCATGAAAGCATCCGATCTTCTTGTCGCCGCGTTGGAAGCCGAAGGCGTCGAGTATATCTTCGCGGTTCCGGGCGAAGAAAACCTCGATCTTCTGGAGTCACTGCGGACCTCGTCGATCCGTCTGATCGTTACCCGGCACGAGCAAGGGGCAGGGTTCATGGCGGCAACCTATGGACGTCTTACCGGTAAAGCCGGCGTATGCCTTGCCACGCTGGGGCCAGGGGCGACAAACCTCACGACGCCCGCAGCTTATGCCGCTCTGGGTGCTTTCCCACTGGTCATGATAACTGGCCAAAAACCCATCAAGGTCTCGAAGCAGGCGCAGTTCCAGATCGTCGATGTCGTCTCGCTTTTCACCCCCTTGTGCAAAATGGCGAAGCAGATCGTAAATGGAGAGCGCATTCCCTCGCTCGTGCGAGAAGGTTTCAGGAGGGCCCAGGAAGAGCGGCCCGGAGCAGTTCTGCTGGAGCTGCCTGAAGATATTGCCGAGGAGGAAACCTCCGAACCGGTCGTGGCGCCCCACCCTCGCCAATATGCGGTGGCGGGAGATGCCGCGCTAGACGAAGCTGCCGAGCGTATTCTGGCCGCCGATCGGCCGCTGCTTCTGGTCGGTGCCGGGGCCAACCGGCGTAGCGCTTGTAAGGCGCTCCGAAAGTTCGTCGACGACACTCAATTTCCGTTTTTCAATACGCAAATGGGCAAGGGAGTGCTTGATGAGGCAAGCCCCCTGTATCTTGGAACGGCGGCTCTATCATCGGATGACTATGTTCATTGCGCCATCGATCGTGCCGATCTGATCGTCAATATCGGCCATGACGTGGTCGAGAAACCGCCCTTTTTCATGGAGCCTGACGGACGCACCGTTATCCATGTGAATTACAAGGCCGCAGAGGTCGACCAGGTCTATTTCCCGCAGCTGGAAGTCATTGGCGATATTGCCGGATCTGTCGAGCGACTGGGAAACCGGCTGCGCGGCAAACATCCTAGTGACCCGGCAGCCTACGCCAATGTCCATGAGGACATCGCGGCGCACATCCGCCAAGGCAGCGACGATGGCCGCTTTCCGATGGTGCCCCAGCGCATCGTTGCAGATGTACGGGCGGTCATGGGCCGGGACGACATCGTCGCACTCGACAACGGCATCTACAAGATCTGGTTCGCCCGCAACTATATCGCGCATGAGCCCAACACCATTCTGCTCGACAACGCGTTGGCGACGATGGGAGCGGGTCTCCCCTCGGCGATGATGGCAGCGATGCTCTCGCCCGAGCGCCGCGTGCTCGCCGTATGCGGCGATGGCGGGTTCATGATGAATTCGCAGGAGGTGGAAACCGCGGTCAGGCTCGGCCTCAACCTCGTCGTACTCATCCTCAATGATTCCGCTTACGGTATGATCCGGTGGAAGCAGGAAGAACTTGGCTTTCCCGATTACGGTCTGAGCTTCGCCAACCCCGACTTCGTTACCTATGCGAAGAGTTATGGTGCGACGGGCCACCGGATCGAAAGCAGCGAAGCACTGGTACCGACCTTGAATGAAGGGTTTGAAAGCGGCGGCGTTCACCTTGTCGACTTGCCGGTGGATTACTCCGAGAACCGCAAGGTTCTGATCGATGAACTCAAGGCGATGGAGTGTCCTCAATGACGTGGCAGGTCCTCAATCCCTACGACCAGGAATGCATTGGCAGCGTGGAGCTGGTCGACTGGCCACAAATCGATCGTTGGCTCGACGAGGCGCGCGCGCTGCACGAAGACCGGCAAGCGCGGCTCCCCGCCCATGAACGCATCGCCATCCTGCAGCGCGCCAGCGTGCTGATGCGCGAGCGCGCGGAGACGCTGGCAATGCAGATTGCGCGCGAGGGCGGCAAACCCATCATCGACGCGCGCGTGGAAACCAGTCGCGCCATTCAGAGCGTCGAATTGTGCATACACGAATTATTCGCCAGCGGCGGGCGCGAAATCCCGATGGACCTGACGCAGGCGGGGGCAGGACGCAAAGCCTATACTTTCCGTGAGCCGATCGGGCCGGTCGTGGCGATCTCCGCTTTCAATCATCCTCTGAACCTGATCGCCCATCAGGTGGGACCGGCGGTTGCAAGCGGATGCCCTGTACTGGTGAAACCGGCCAAGGACACGCCCCTTTCCTGCAAGAGCTTCGTCCAAATCCTTTATGAAGCCGGACTCAATGAAAATTGGTGCCGTTTCGTGCCGTGCTCGGACGAGGTCGCCGAAAAAATGGTCACCGATCCGCGAACGGCATTCTTCTCCTTCATCGGTTCGGCCAGAGTTGGCTGGATGCTCCGCTCCAAACTGGCCCCTGGCACTCGTCTGGCGCTGGAACATGGGGGCGCGGCCCCGATCATCGTCGATGACAGCGTTGCGCATGCCAAGGTAATTCCTCCGCTCCTGAAAGGCGGCTTTTATCATTCTGGTCAGGTCTGCGTCTCGGTGCAGCGCGTGTTCGTTCCGCGCGCCGAATTGCCGGACTTCGCTGCCGAGCTCGCTGCGGGAGCAGAAGCACTGACGGTGGGCGATCCGACCAATGCGGAAACTCAATGCGGTCCGCTCATTCGTCCTGCCGAAGTCGACCGCGTCGAGTCCTGGGTCGATGCAGCCGTTCAGGGCGGCGGCAGGCTCGCCGCAGGGGGTAAACGCACGGGTTCCACCCTTTACCAGCCCACGGTCCTTGTCGATCCGCCCGACGACGCCGATGTATCGCGCAAGGAAGTGTTCGGCCCTGTGGTCTGCATTTACGGATACGACGACGTCGATGCTGCGATCGGCCAAGCGAACGCGCTTCCCTACGCCTTTCAGGCGGCTGTGTTTACCGACCGAATGTCCTGGGCCGATTACTGCGTCGAAACGCTGGCCGCGTCAGCCGTAATGGTCAACGATCATACCGCATTTCGCGTCGACTGGATGCCGTTCGCAGGACGTCGTCAGTCGGGTCTCGGAACAGGCGGTATAGGTTATACGATGGCCGATATGAGCGAAGAAAAGATGGTGGTCGTGAATGCACCCTCCAGCGTCCGATGACCTTGAGCGCGGCGAAACGGCTTGCGCCCGTTTTGATTCTGGTCAGCTTCGGCCTCGACCAATTGTCGAAAACCTGGGCACATTCTTTCGTTGGTCCGGGCAACGCGATCGCAGTGTTCCCGGGCTTCAATTTAGTCGCCATCACCAATAGCGGCGTGGCATTCGGATTGGCTGGTGAAGCAGCACCGGCGATCCTTATCGCGATCGGCGTTCTGCTGTCGGGCATGCTCGGGATTTGGCTGATGAGAACCCGATCCCCCATCCATGCGCTCGGCTTGAGCTTGGCGATTGGCGGAGCGCTCGGCAACGTTGCAGACAGGCTGATGTTTGGCGCCGTCAGGGACTTTATCGATTTGTACTGGGACAATTTTCATTGGCCATCATTCAATCTGGCCGACGTCGCGATCGTAGCGGGACTGGGGCTTTTGGTCCTGGTGGGCGAAGACCAGCCTGAAACCAGCGCGAATACGAGCTGATTAAGACCGGACGCAATGAGAAAAGACGAACGCTTCCGCATAGCGCGGAAGGTCGCCACACCAGCACGCTGGCGATGCCGTCTATCACGTCTGAACGCCGCTTGGTCGCGATCTCGGTTGCACCTACAGCAACTGTAGCACCCATCTGTACGTGTAGCTGCGTTGCTTTAGCGCTCACCACAGGAGATTTTCAATGACACTTCAACTTGGCGACACCGCACCCGATTTCGAAGCCGACACAACCGATGGCACGCTCAAATTCCATGAATGGATGGGTGACGACTGGGCGGTGCTGTTCTCGCACCCTGCGGATTTCACTCCTGTTTGCACGACGGAACTTGGTGAGGTGGCCCGCCTCAAGCCTGAATTCGACAAACGCGGCGTCAAAGTGATCGGTCTCAGCGTCGATCCGCTCGAAGATCATCGAGCTTGGGCGGGCGACATTGCCGAAACCCAGGGTCATGCTCTCAACTTTCCGCTGGTCGCGGACCCGGATCGTGAAATCGCTGATCTCTATGGAATGATCCATCCGCAGGCTGATGATTCATTCACCGTCCGCTCGGTGTTCATCATCGGTCCCGATAAGAAAGTGAAACTTACGCTCACTTATCCCGCGAGCACGGGACGAAATTTCGAAGAGATCTTGCGGATTATCGATTCGCTGCAACTGACGGCGGACCACAGCGTGGCCACACCTGTGAACTGGCAGCAGGGCGAGGACGTCATCATCGTGCCTTCGCTCAGCGATGAAGAAGCGCGTGAGAAATTCCCCAAAGGCTGGGAGACGGTAAAACCTTATCTGCGCGTCACACCGCAGCCGCAGGATTGATCGCAGCATAAGGGGCAATGCGAGACTTATCGGCGGGAGCATAATCAAAAGCGCGCCGGTTGGTTTTGCCGTGCCTGGCTCGGCACCGATATGCCAAATCGAGAGGACGGTATTGGTCTATGAAACGTTCCATAAAACAGAGCGAAGAACTCATACCGCGAGGGCCCTTCGACAGCACACTCCATTTCCTGAGGCGGCCCTATGACTTCGTAAACACGGTCTGCTCGCGAACCGGTGGCAATATGTTCGAAACCCGCCTGTTGCTCCGGCGGACTGTGTGCCTGCGCGGCGAAGCTGCAGCCGAGATGTTCTACGATAAAGCGCGAATGTCGCGCGACGGCGCGATGCCGGAACCGGTTCGGGCGACTTTGACTGGCATGCGCCTGACGATCGACATCAGAGATCGCGCCATAGGCCTTGGCCATGTCTAGGGTGATTGTGCCATCCGCAAGCGCTTCGAACACGCAGGGGGCAAGTGCGGCCAGACGCAAGCGGCCTTCAACGAAGCGGATAGTCAGGCCAAACCGACGCGCGACGTCCTCAACGCAGCCACCAGCCTCGATAATGGCCGAGAATGCCTGCGCTTCATCGGCCGGGTTCATGGCGAGACGCTGGAAATTTTCAGCAAGGCTTGCTTCGCGGACCTCGCTTTCCTCGCCTTCGATGACCAAGCAAGTCACTTCATGGGTTTTGGCCAGAGTGCCGTCTTCTGCAAGCGCCTGAAGCGCCGCGAGGCGGCGACCTCCGGCCTCGACCTCGAATTTGCCGCGCTTCGCCTTGCGCACGACAAGGTTCTGCAAGAGACCTCGTGCTGCGATATCGGCTTTCAATTGTTCGTCGGCAGCGGGATCGCTGGTTTTACGCACATTGCGCGGGCTCGGGACAAGCTTTTTCAAGGAAATTGATTGGATCATGGGTAGTCTCCTGATGGGAAGGAGCCATGCGGCATGCATGGCCCGACTAGCCCAAAGGCACCCTCCCCTCTAACCCATCGCCATGCGGCTGATCGCTGTTCAGACGGCCAGGGCGGGTAGAATGATCGATGCTTTGGAGACCGGCACGAACAGTCGCGTGCGGTAACGAATGATCTCGGTGAAACAGCCCATGGTTTTGTACCAGTCGAGCCGATCAGGCGCGTATCCCGTAAGTTCGAGCCGTTGCTCGCCTCCGACCAGCGAGCGTTTGACGATTACCGCGTCATGACTGGCAAGAGGCTGCGGCGTGCCGCTCGCCAAAACCAGCTTCCCCAGTTCGTCTGGTAAGGGACCGGCCACCCCTGCCAGTCCGAACGTTTCGGCAATCTTGGCGAGATCGACATCGAGCACTTCGCGCCCGATGACCGCTGACCCGTCTTCAGCAACGAGCCTGGTGACGCAAACATGATCTCCCGGCAAGCGCTTCCAGACCGGCAAAAGCAGCCCGGTTGCGAGGTGGAGGCGCTCGGTCACTGGCGAAGCGGCTGCCTTAACTTCCTCGGTGCACCAGGCCTTGGTGAACTCGGTCACGCCGATCTCCTCCCACAAACTTTCACCGAGTGCCTCGATCGTCCAGTTAGCCGATTTGAGCGGCCGGAGCAGCCGACGGCGTTCGATCACCGCGCCATCATCGGCAATGAGCCGCCGGGCCGGGACCGAGAGAGCAACCTTGCCCGATCGCGCATTGCGTAACGGGATGGCATGAAGCGACCCGATCTCGTGCATCCGCACGAGACGCTTCAGTCGGAGCGGGCGTAGGTGGCGTTTCACCCCAAGCGAGGCCAGGCGGGTTTCTGCGCCGGTAACAGGATCGGCTCGCAAAAGCTCGTCGCTGAGAACTTCGAAGCTATCGACGCGAACCGTCTCAAGGCCCAGATCGAGAGTTCCAGCTTCGCGCGCTGCCTCGATTCGCGCTTCGACCAACCCCAGATATTCATCGAAGATAGAATTTTAGAGCGCAATCGGCAGAGCAAGGATGCGGTTGAGCCAGCGCTGGATAGTCGGAAGGTTGTCGGTCAGCCCGCCATCGGGATTCTCGAGCCGAAGGCCGGTTCGCTCGACGAAATCGCCGAAGCTCGTCGCCTCCAGTTTGCCATCATACAACAAGTGGAACCAACGGCTGAGTGCATCCCTAGCATAATCGCTTTCGAGATTATCGGCCGGATCGAAGAGGTTCTGACCGCCGGTCTGGCGCTGTCCTCGCGTCAGGGCACCAAGGCTGTCGAGCCTGCGAGCGATGGTCGAGATAAACCGCCGTTCGCCCTTCACATCGGTGGTCACCGGTCGGAACAGCGGGGCCGAGGCCTGGTTGGTGCGGTTGGTACGACCGAGCCCCTGGATTGCATTGTCCGCCCGCCAGCCCGGTTCGAGCAGGAAGTGGACGCGGCGCTGCTGGTTCTGGCAGTCGAGATCGGCATGATAGGAACGCCCGGTCCCGCCAGCATCAGAAAAGATGAGGATGCGCTTCGTGCCCTCCATGAAGCTCTGCGCTTCGGCGACATTGGCACTGCCGCTTCGCCGTTCGAGCCGCTGCTGCCCATCCCTGCCGATAACGAGCCTGCGGCTGCGCCCGGTTACTTCGGCGACCGCCCCGGTCCCAAAATGCTCGATGATCGCGTCGAGCGCTGTGGCGATTGGAGGAAGCGCGCAAAGCTGTTCGATCAGCGCATCGCGCGCGGCAATGGCACGCGAGCAAAGAACCGGATTACCGTCGTCATCGCTCATCGCTTCGGAGCGCAGATTGCCGTCCTCGTCGGTAAAGACCTGCATCAGGCGCACCGGGAAGCTCTTGGCGAGATAGTCGATGACGTATTCGCGCGGACTAAGGTCGATATCGAGCGCCTCGCGTTCCTCGTCGCTGAGATCGGCGAGCCGGCGGTCGAGCATGGCCTCAGCTGTCGAAACCAGCTGCACGACCACCGAATGATCTCTACCGAGCGCTTCTTCCATAGCCGGGATAAGACTCGGCAGTTTCATCGACAGAAGCAGCTGCGAAAAGAAGCGCTGCTTTGTGCCTTCAAATTTTGACAGCGCGGCAGCCTTGGCATTGCGATTGAGCGTATCGCCGCTGTCCTCGTCGACGACTCGTGTGGCTTCGAGCGCGTCATCGAGATTGCGGTGAATGATCGCCCAGGCTTCGGCATAGGCGTCGTAGATACTGATCTGCGCTTCGGTCAGGCAGTGTTCTAGGATCTCGTATTCGACCCCGGCAAAAGACAGCGCGCGGGCGAGGTAAAGACCTTGTGCCTTGAGGTCGCGAGCAACGAGTTCCATCGCCGCGACCCCGCCCGCGCGGATATCGCTCATGAAAGCTTCGTGCGTCGGGAACGCAGTTTCGGGTCCCCAGAGGCCGAGCCTGGCGGTGTAACCAAGATTAGCGATCTCCGACGCGCCGGTGGCGGAAGCATAAAGCACGCGGGCGCGCGGCAGATGGTTCTGCAGCCGGAGGCCCGCCATGCCTTGCTCCGAGCCCTTGACCTTGCCGCGGGTCGACGAAGACCCGAGGGCGTTGGCCATCGCATGGGATTCGTCGAACGCGATTACGCCTCCGAACTCTTCGCCCGTCCAGGCAAGGATCTGGTCGAGGCGCGTGTCTTCGGCGCGCCCCGAGCGCAGTGTCGGATAGGTGACAAACAGAATGCCTTCGGACAGCGTTACGGGTCGCGCGAGCTTCCAGCGCGAGAGGGGCTGGATATCGAGCGGCAGTCCGCCAAGTGCTTCCCAGTCGCGGCGTGCATCTTGCAGCAGCGCCTCGTTCTTGGTGATCCAGATATGCCGACGTTCACCCGCGAGCCAACGGTCCATCATGACCGCCGCAATCTGCCGCCCCTTGCCCGCTCCAGTACCATCGCCGAGGAAGAAGCCCTGCCGGTAGGCTTGCCCGTCCTCGGACAGCTCAAGCATCGCCCCTTCCTGACTCGGTCGAAACTGTCCGGGTAGATCGCGGTCAAAGGCCTGGCAGGCGTAGATGAGCGTCTCGCACTGTGCCGCAGAGAGGAGCTTGTCTGCTTTCCAGTTCGCGGGCAGCAGCGGCCGGACCTCCGGAACAGGTGCCGCAACCGACCCCATTGCGACCGATTCCACCAGTTGAGTGGGATGTATCGGAGCATCAGCAAACGCGATGCGGCTTGGCCGATAGGGGAGATAGATACCTACTTGCTCAGGCACAGGTGCAGCTTCCGCCAGTGCGGCATAGCTGAGTACGGCCGCATCAGCCCCAGAGGCTGGTTTCGTCGCAAACGGTGCCGAAGGTCGGATCGCTGTCCGATGCTCCACGGGGCTCGGCAGAGTTCGCACCGGCAGGCGATGTATATCGGCCGATATTAAGGCGCGAGGCGATAAGTTCGCCATCGTAGGAGTTGATCGCGGCATTCGGAAAGATGTGTGCCAGGCTGTCGCGTCTGCCAGCATCGATCTCGTTCAGAGTAAGCGATGCGGCTTGGCCGTAGGCCCAGGTCGCGAAAGCACCATTGCCTGCAGAGGGCTCGAGCATGGTGTCGCGCGAGGAAAGCGCTGCGGCTTTCGCAAGCAGCCAGGCCAGCATCGGCGGGGTCGAAAATTGCTGAAGTTCGACTTGGGCTTCGCTGCGCACATGACGAGGCGGTAGAGCCGCCTCGAGCCAGTCGAAGCGCGCTTCCGCTTCGTGGAAGCCGGTCGTCAGATCGATCCGCGAAGATCCACGCAGCCAGAGCAGGGAGCCTATCTCGATCGCATTGTTGTAGTCGTCGATGGTCCAGGCGCTGCCCCAGTCCTGAACTCCGGTCTCGTCAGCGAACAAAGCGGAAATATCGGCTCGAGTGAGATGACGTCCAGAAGCGAGGCGCTCGGTAATTTTGACGCCGATAGCGCAGGCCAACGGAACGGCCTGAGATTGTCGGTGGGCGGGAAAAAGGTCTGACTGAAACATGGCGAAAAGTCCTCCTGATTGAGGCATCGGGACACGCGCCCTCTGCCGGATCAGGAAATCGAAAAGCCCTCTCTCCTCTTACCGCATTGCCTTACGCCGCAGCCATGCCTGGAGTTCGTCGTTCCAGTCGGTGCCTCGCGCAGACGGCTTCCGGATATGGAACGTCCGGCCATCACACGCATTAGCGGATAGGCCCCGTTCGACTGCGAGATCACCACCGCTATCGTAATCGACGAAGAGATGAAGCTCGCTCACGCTTTCGGGAATGCTGACCAGACCGAAGCGCTCATTGCCCAGTGCTGCCCAGACGGGGATGCCGGTCAAGGCATAGGCCGACATTGCGCTCTCGATCCCTTCGGCGAGTCCGAGTTTACCATCCACCGGGGCGAAGAGCCGAACGGCAGCTTCACCTAGCGAGCCAAGAGCCCGTTTGGGTTTGTCGAAACCAGCCTTCGCGCAGCTGTCCCGCGAGAGGAAGGTCCGGTGGATAGCGATCGGTCCCTCGTCGAGACTGACCGTAGCAATCATTGCGGGTAGGTAGCGGGTGCGCCCTTTGGGGCCGAGCGGTGTTCGCGGATGAAACCGAAGAGCAGAAGAGGCGGCGAGGATGCCGCGGCTCTCGAGATAGGCCTTGGCCGGGCTGGGACGCAAAGGCTCCGCTTCGCGCCAGATCCTCAACGCCGCCGCTGAAGGATTGCGTTTTTCATTCGGCTCGGAACGGACTACTGACGAAGAGTCCGAGAATAGGATGGAAGCGTTGAAGCCCTCGCGTGCCAGCGCAGCAAGCACTGCCTGCTGATCGCAACCGGCAAAGCAGTGAAAAAGGATGGCTTTGCGACCGAGCGTCACGCCCAACGATGGCGTGCTGTCATCATGTGCAGGACAACAGGCCATGCCCTTCGTGCCCGACCATCTGCCGCCTCGACTTTCGCAGATACGGCGTGCGGTCCCTTCCAGTGAGGTGGGTCTTGTCGTTTCATGAGTGGGCATGGGTTATGCGGTCCTTTTGGCTCGCTCCCCACAGCCTACCTCTGCTCTTACTGGCGTCCGCAGTACCCTGACAGGAAGCGGCGACCGCAATAGCTTGTCGTGTCTGGTCATAGAATGCATGACATATCATGCGCTATTGCATAAATTAACATGATATGTCATGTACTGCCTATGCCACGCGCTTCCAGAGCAGCTAGCGGACTGCCGCCACAAAGCCAGCGAGCTATAACTCAGCTCGGCAAGGACATCGCGCTTGCCCGGCGTCGCCGCAAAATGCCGCAGCGGTTGATGGCGGAACGAATGCTGGTGTCGGTTCAGACACTTCAGCGGCTCGAAGCTGGTGATCCGACAGTTGGTCTCGCAGTCCTTGTGAGCGCATTGCATGTGCTGGGAATGACCCAGCGCCTTGCCAGCTTGGTTGCGCCAGAGAGTGATCGAGCGGGCATAAGCGAGGACCTCTCGCGCTTGCCCGAGCGAACGCATGCAGCCAGCGATGACGAGCTGGATTTCTGATCGGTCATGACAATCGTCCGCTCCTACGTATTCGTCCATCTTCCCGAAGGTCCTGTCCCGGCGGGACTGCTGACGATGACCGACGAACCGCGCAACCAATTTGCAACGTTCGCTTATGGACGCCGGTATCTTGAGCGCCCTGACCGAATCCCCGTCGATCCGGTGGCCCTCCCGCTGCACGATGCCGGGACCAGCCGGACCTTCCGCACGGAGGAAGGGTTTGCTGTCTTCGGCGGCATCCGCGACGCCGCTCCCGATGGCTGGGGCCAATATCTTATGTACAAGGCTATGGGCGACCGTCTGCCGAGCGAGATCGACCTCATCCTTGCTTCGGGAGAACACCGCGTCGGCGCGCTCGCATTCGGGCCAACTCCGGAGCGACCAGAGCGCATCACTCCATGGGGCGATGGTCCTGCTCCGGGCGAGGAGTTCACCCTCGCCAAACTCGCCGAGGCAGCCGAACGAGCGCAACACGTCGATGAGCTGGATGACAACTTGCGCGCGCTGCTTGCTGCCGGTTCGTCGCTCGGCGGCGCCCGTCCAAAGGCGGCAACACAAATCGGCTATCAGCCCTGGATCGCCAAATTCCAGAAGCACGGCGACAGCTTTCCTGAATGCCGCGTAGAGCTGGCGACTATGCAGCTGGCCAGCGAATGCGGCCTCAACGTTCCTGCGCTCGATTTCCGGTGCGTGCTGGACCGTGACATCTATCTCATCGAACGGTTTGACCGCGTGCCGCATGGCAATTGGCTGGAGCGGCGACCGTTCGCCTCGGGACTGACCATGCTGGGTGCCCATGAAAGCGAAGTGAGCCGCTACAGCTACGCCGATCTCGCAGGCGCGATACGCCAGCAAGGGACGCAAGTGCGCGAAGACCTCCATGAGCTGTTCCGCCGAATGGTATTCAACATACTTGTCACCAATGATGACGATCACCTGCGCAATCACGGCTTTCTGTTCGACGGAACTGGCTGGCGCCTGTCTCCGCTCTACGATGTCGTGCCCAAGCCGCAGGTAGGACTGGAGCGACGCCTCGTACTGGGAGTTGGCCCTGAAGGCCGCAATGCCACGCTCGATAATGCGCTGGCCGGGGCAGCAGTGTTCGATCTCGGCCCCGATGAGGCTTCGGCAACGACCGAAGAGTTGCGCGTGATGGTTGCAGCGCGCTGGCAGCCGCTATTCAAGAAGGCGGGGTTAAGCCCTGCTGACCAGGGCCGCTTCGCAACCTGCTTCCGGCTAGCGAGCGAAAATAACTGAAACAAAGTACCAAAGTTACATTGTTCGCATCGTGCCCGGCCAAATCGAAGGCAGGCTCGGGCTTCTGAGCACGACAGACGTAAACCTTCGATGCCTGTTCGCGACCCAGCGGCATCCACTTGCTGGAGTAGCGATTTGACCCCAGGCTTGCCGTATAGACTGGAGGCATACGATGCGGCGTTTCACCAACGCTTTTTCTCTAGCGGCGGCTGCGCTGATAAACGCACTACCCTTGCCTGTGAGCGGCGGCGGCTCGGCTCTAATCGCAGCTGGAGGAACGTTGGGGGTCACGTCACTGCCTCGAAGCCGTCGCTCAATGAATCAAGCTCCGCCTTCTTCAGCCGCAACTGCGTAATCGTCTCTTCTGGTAGGCTCAAGACCGTGCACAGCTTAGAGTTCGTTCATACGTCAGAATTCGGCAATCTTGATGATTGCCGCAGGATGCAGATTATTGTTACCGGTATTGATTAGATGCGGAGCTGTCACATGCCAACTATCCAAGAAATGAATCGTACACGCCTTGCGGGCCTTTTCGAGGGACTCGCATAGAGGCCCTCTTTCTAATTATATTTCAATGCTTTAAATCGTTGGTATCCAGAAGAGGCATCGCACCAACGGTGTAACATCTTGTTTCAACTAGAGTAATTTCTGTAGTCTAATCAGAAAGCCCGCAAATCGGCCGACGCAATCCGGGTTAGGAGCGATAAATGACTGATATGCTGAATGTTTTGGTCAGACCTCAGAATGAGAAATCGAGGTATGGAGTTCTAACTCGCATCTTCAGTTCGGTCGGAAAGATGGCGAAGACAGTTCCAAAGCATGGCATTCGGTACGCTCCCACCCTCGGTCGCAGCGGCCAATCGATCGGCAGGTGCGAAGTACCAGGACTAGGGAGTGCGGGTAAGTGGGTTAGACAACAACGGTAGGTGCTGAACGGACTATCAACGCTCGTGATTATCAAGGGCCGAAAAAGCCACAACAAGATTCGTACCGCTTCGGACGATACAGTTGCCGGGGTAAAATGCGGCTTTCTCCGACCGGAATTGTCAGGTCGACATTTCCGATAGGCCAAGAACCGAGCCGAGCTTGGTGTCGCTTGTGCCCAAAAACACCGCGATCCTCGCACTGGCGGCCCACCATCGGGCTTTCTTCTCATCGCTGCGCAGTCACAGAGCCAGCGGCGATGTTATCTACCTTACTATCCAAGCACTGGCTCTTGCCATCTCTTGATGAAGGGCGAGGTAGAGAAAAGGTATCTGATATAAAAACCAACGCGAATGATATCTTGCCGACAAAAGCACAGTCGCTTTGTGGCCGATCGTCGTTCGAAGCGAAGTTCGGTGCATAGTTACGGCCGTTCCGAAACCAAAATCACTCGCGCTGCTGCTGGTGGAAGCATTAAAGTACTTTACTATTGGATGCGTGATGAGCAGGGAGAGGGGGATGTCTTATGAAACAATCAGCATTGAGGGGGCCGGCTGTTTAAGCCTTAGCGCCGAAGCAAGCGGCGATGTAGGCGCGATGCCCGTCCTGCTCGCTCATGGTGGTGGACAGACACGCCGTGCGTGGAAGAATGTGATTGGAGACCTTGCGGAAGCGGGTTTTCGCGCAATCGCTATCGATATGCGAGGTCATGGCGATAGCGACTGGGCACCCGATGGGGCTTATGAAGCACGCGATTTCGCGTCCGATCTGGTCGCCATTGCTTCAAAGATGGGGCGCAAGCCTGCGTTGGTCGGGGCTTCTCTGGGCGGAATGGCTGGTATGCTCGCTGAAGGGGACTTGGCACCCGGAAGCTTCGCATCGCTAACGCTGGTCGACATAGCGCCGCAGATGGAGATACGCGGCGTCAACCGCATAGTCGGCTTTATGAAAAAGCATATAGAAACCGGCTTCGCATCACCTGAAGAGGCATCGGAAGCCATCGCGAACTATATGCCCCATCGCCCAAGGCGATCGAGTGGCGAAGGGCTGCGCACCTATCTGCGGCGCAAGGACGACGGGCGATACTACTGGCATTGGGACCCGGCCTTTATCCTTGGCGACAGAGCGGTCGGCAAGCACGGCGAAGAACGGCATCAGCGGCAATTCGAGACGCTGACACAAGCAGCCCGGAACCTGGACTTACCACTGCATTTGATACGCGGCGGTTCAAGCGACCTCGTTTCGGAAGACGCGGTGGAGCATCTCCGCGAACTCGCACCGCATGCCGAATATACCGACATCGCCGGTGCAACCCACATGGTTGTAGGCGATTCAAATGATGCCTTCGCCCATGTCATTCTGGAATTTCTGAACCGACATCACTCCATGGAGGGAATTACCAAATGAGAGACACGCCAGCGGGCATCGACAGGGCACGCGTAGAGGAAATCCTCCGTATCGCTCCATTCCATGCGTGGCTCGATTTGAAGGTCAGATCGCTGACCCCGGAGCGGCTGGAACTCGAGATGCCCTGGCGCGAGGAAATCGTTTCCAATCCAGCGCTAGGATCTGCCCATGGCGGCGTACTTGCATCATTGATCGATCTGACAGGTTTCTACGCACTCATTGCCCGGGGGACGAAGGTGAAGGCGACCGCCGACCTGCGGGTGGATTACCATCGCCCGGCAACCTCAGGCCCGCTGATCGCAACCGGTTCTATAGTCAAAGTCGGCCGACAGATCTCAGTGGCAGAAACCAACGTTTACGCGCCGGACGAGAAATTGCTCGCGAGCGGGCGTGGCGCATATATATGTGGTGATCGTTAAGGTCGCCATCTAGGACGGGGCCTGCCAACCTAAACCAAGCGATTTCTGTAACGCAATCCAGGCCAGAGTAAGGCCGGCTCTCGCTCTGGCCAGATCCGCCCCGGCCTCGTGTTCCGCGCGCAACGTCCGGTTAAGATCCACTCGCGATATGGTCCCGGCGTCAAACCGCTGCTGGTCGAGATCGGCGGCCGTTATAGCCTGCCGATTGATCTGCGCCAAAGCCGCCAACGCCGCGCGTTGCTGCGCGAATCGGGATAGCGCGCGTTCGGCATCCTGCAAAGCTGCCAGCACCGTCTGCCGGTAATTCGCATCGGCCTCGCGGCGCCCTCCCTCTGCTTGGTCGATCGAAGCCTCGATCCTACCGAAATCGAGGAAATTCCATTGCAAACGCGGGATTGCAATTGCGGAAAATTCGCCCACGTCGAAGATATCCTCCGGAGAGGACCCGCCTAGTCCAAGAATGCCCATGAACGAGAGTTTCGGAAATTTTGCAGCCTCGGCTATGCCGATCCGCGCTGTGGCACCAGCGAGGTTGCGTTCAGCAGCACGAATATCGGGCCGCCGCGCAATGAGGCTTGCCGGATCGCCAACCGCCACCCTTTCGGGCGGCAGAGGGATCTCGCCAGCTGGCGCAATTTCGAGCGAAGGCGCACCAGGAACACGCCCCGTCAAGACCGCGAGCGCATCGAGCAAGACCGCCTCATCTGCTTGAGCCTCCGCGAGCTGCGCGTTCAACAATTCTAGTTCAGCATTGGCGTTCCCGACCGGGAACAGCGGCAACGCGCCAAGTTGATAGCGTTGATAGGTCAGAGCGAGGACTTGCCTCTGCAATTCGATCTGAAGCTGGTATTGTGCAGCTCGCTGCTGGGCTTCGCGCAGATTTACATAGGCATTTGCGACTTCTGCAGTGAGTTGGAGGCGCGCATCTTCGGCATTCGCCACGGCTACCGCCAGCTGGGCATTTGCGGCCTCGATGCGCCGTCCGGTCCCTCCGCCGAAATCGATTTCCCAATTGGCGTTCAGGCCGAGATTGTAGAGGCTGACATTGTCGTCATCTTCTTCCACCGTTGCGCCCGGCGTCCCAGGAGGAAGTTGCGGACCGTCCTGGATGTCCAGGCCCGGCAAGCGGCCCTGCACGACAGTCGCCTGCGTGCCTAGAGTGGGCAGTCGGCCCGCATCTTCCTGAGCAAGCGATGCGCGGGACTGCGCGATCCGCGCGTACGCGGCTTCGAGGGAAGGACTATCGGCGAGCGCGTCCTCGATCAGTCGATCCAGTGCCGGGTCATCGAGCAGAACCCACCAATTGGCGAGTTCCGGGGCAATATCGGACACATTGTCGTCCGCGCGAATGAAGCCCTTTACTCCGCTGGCGGTCAGTATTTCGGGCGGCCCGGAATAGTCCGGGCCAGCCGTGCATCCTGCCAGAGTAGCGGTTGCGAGCAGAATAAGAGTTGGTTTGGGGGTCACATCAGTATCAGTGCATCGAGAGGGAAACGTTCTTGGGTAGCGGCTTCAAGAACACGACCAACGGCACCGTGATCAGCGTCAGCATACCCATTACGAAAAACACATCGTTGTAAGTCATGATGAAAGCTTCACGTTGGATGGTCCGGCCAAGAACGGCCATTGCTTCACCCATGCTGCCGAAGTTCTGCGCCAAGGACTCAAGATAGCTCTGCAGCGAGATGCTGTTTGCATTCAGGGTTTCTTCCATCCGGCGGCTGTGATGCCAGGTGCGCTGGTCCTGAAACGAAGCCAGGCCCGCTAATGCAAATGACCCGCCCAGATTGCGTGCAGCATTGAAAATTCCCGACGCATCGCCAGCATCGTCCTTCGCTACCGAAGCAACGGTCGCCTGATTGAGAAACATCATTGCCAAGATCATGCCCACTCCGCGGATAAGCTGGCTTTCGGTAAAGACTGCCCCACCAGATTCGGCTGTAAGGCTTGTACTTACGAAACAGCTTACGGCCATCAGTAGCATGCCCGCGCCGACTGCAATGCGGATATCGACGCGGCGAATCATAAACGGCAAAACCGGCATCAACAGGAACGCCGGGACGCCCATCCAGAAAATGACCAGCCCAGTCTGAAAGGCGTTGTAATCCGATATGATCGCCAGGAATTGCGGGATGACGTAGGTCGAACCGTACATGACCATCCCCAACGCCAGTGCCATGATGGCAACGCTTCCGAATTGACGGCTTAGAAGCAACCGAAGCTTTAGAACCGGTTTGGCAGCATACAATTGACCGTAGATCAGCGACGCGAACCCGGCTGCAGTAATCAGGCTGAGCCATCTGATGAAAGAGGAATCAAACCATTCCTCGCGGTGGCCTTCCTCCAATACGACCGTGAGGCCGCCCAGGCCCAGAATTAAACCCGCAATACCGGCCCAGTCCGCTTGGGTTAGGTAGTCCCAGTTTGGCTTTTCGTGAGGCAAGCCGATAAACAAAAGCAAAAGCAGGCCTGCGCAGACTGGGACGTTCACAAAGAATGCATAGTGCCAGCTGAGATTTTCCGTAAGCCAGCCGCCTATCAGTGGCCCCATGACCGGGCCGAGGACGACGGTCATGCCGAATAGCGCCATACCAATGGGCTGTTGATGGGGGGGCAGGCGCTTCGCGACGATTGTCATCGCCGTCGGGATCAACACACCGCCCATGAACCCCTGGCCTGTACGCCCGATAATCATGGTCGTGAGGTCGGTCGCTATGCCACATAGTACCGAAAAACCGGTAAACGCGGTCACCGCGATGATTAGCAGCGTACGCAAGCCAAGCAAACGCTCCAACCAGGCGCTGAGTGGGATCACGACGATTTCCGCGACAAGAAACGAAGTGGCGATCCATGTACCCTCAGTACCAGTCGCGCCGATTTCACCCTGTATGACGGGAAGCGCGGAATTGACTATCGAGATATCGAGGGTCGCCAGCATCGCCCCAAGCGCGCCCGCAGCTACCGCGACCCAAGCGGTAATATCAGCATTTTGCGGCTTGAGTGTCATACCGGCATTGCCAGGTTGAGCAGACATGGCCGCGGTCATTCGGTCGCGCTCGAAATCTCGTCAAGTTCGCCGGCGGCACTACGAGTATCGATAGTCGCGACGACAGACATCCCTGGCACCAGTAGCCGGCGCACTTCGGGCGCCGCGTCTATAGAAATGCGAACCGGGATGCGCTGAACGATCTTGGTGAAGTTCCCGGTCGCGTTTTCAGGCGGTAGTATGGAAAATTCAGCGCCGGTTCCAGGAGAAATGCTCTCCACCGTTCCGGAAATCCTGACATTATCCAACGCATCGATTTCGAGACTGACTGACTGGCCAGGCCGCACGAGACCGACCTGTGTTTCCTTGAAATTCGCAGTAACGTAGATTTGCCGGACCGGCACTAGCGTCATTAGCCTCTGGCCGGGCTGGACGAATTGTCCGACCCTTACCGACAGGTCACCGATGCGCCCTGCTCTGCTTGCCTTTAACTGGGTCGAAGAAACGTTAAGGTCCGCCACATCGAGCTGCGCGCGGGCTGCATCGGCCTGCGCTCGGGTTTGCTCGATCTGTTGAAACAATGTGGCGCGGCGTCCCTTGGCGGCCGCTACAGCAGCCTGCCCGGCAGATAGCTCGGCCCGGGCCTGCGCTGCCTGTGTCAGATATTGGTCGAGCTTTTCGCGCGGTTCCGCCCCGCTCGCAGCCAGAGGGCGATAACGGTTCACCTGTTCGTTGGCGAGATCCAGAGCAGCACGCGCAGCGGCTAGCTGCGCCTGCGCCTGGCGAATTGCGGCATCCTGTTCGCTCACCTGCGATAGGATCGTTTCGGCACCGGCCAGCGTGGCCGCGATCTGCGCGCGCGCCTGCGCAGCCTGGGCCTGGTAATCGCGCAGGTCGAGCTGAACCAATGCTTCGCCGCGCGCGACCTGCCGGTTTTCCGAAACCAGCACCGCATCGACATATCCTCCGACCTTTGAAGAAACGACCACACTGTCCGCTGCGACATAGGCGTTGTCGGTGGACTGCATGTATTGTCCGTAGGTGACATAGCGATAATACCACCAGCCACCAGCAAGGACGGCCCCAATCGCTGCCACCAGAATAAACAAGCGCAGCTTGCTGCGTGAACCCGGGTCCGCGACCGGAACCTTATCATCCTCAACGGTTTCGGTAATATCCGTCATTCGCGCGCTCGTTCAACCTCGCTCAATGCATGGGTGGGGCGAGTTAGCGACCGCCTGACAGATAGTAAATTACTTTATGAAATTTAATTGGCGTTTGGCTCTGGTTCGGCTTACGAAATGCTATGGCCAGTTCTAAACTTTTAGCAAGCAAACCAGATGACCGTCGGTCGCCCATCAATGACGATGACCGGCTATTGTATCTAATGGACGAGATCAGCCGGAGCGCCAGACGGTCCTACGACCTTTCCGTAGTCGGCCTTGGCCTGAATCGGACGCAGTGGAGGATCATCGGCTTGCTGTTGCAAGAACCCGAGCTGACCCAAGCAGCCATAGGTAAACGACTGGAACTTGAATCGGCTACGATCGGCCAGGCCGTGATGGCTCTCTGTCAACGCGGGCTGGCCGAGAGAGAGAGAGCGCCGTCGGACAAACGAGCATGGAGGATCAGTTTAACATCCGAGATTGATGCGATTCTGCCTCAGCTCAGACAATCTGCCGACCGGCTACACGGCATCTTGTGGGCAGGTTTTACATCCGAAGAGAAGTCTGAGATGAAAACTTTACTCGGCCGGATTTCAAATAACCTGGCGCAACTCCCCGTCGCAGCGGACTGAGACAGATGTCCGGAGGCACAGAACAACCTATCGGGGACATTTCTCGCTTGGCGGAACTGGGTGGTATTTTCGCTCGTCACGGCGCGAAAAGTCTGGGTAATATCCTTGGAATAACGCCTCACCCTGACGCCGACATTACCCCCGAACAATTGCGGCCGAAATCAACGGTGGCCCTGCTTCGCGATATAGGCCCTGTCGGAGTAAAACTCGGTCAACTTCTAGCGACCCGCGGTGATTTGTTCTCCGACGAATGGATTGACGCTCTGGCCAGTCTTCAGGACCGGGTCGAACCGCTGCCTTTCACCTCAATCGAGCCGGTGCTCGTCGCCAGTTGGGGAGAGAATTGGGAAGAAGAGTTCACGGCCTTTGAACGCGAACCGATGGCCTCTGCTTCCATTGCCCAGACCTATGCGGCGACCTTGCCAGACGGCAGCGACGTGATCGTGAAGGTTCGTCGGCCCGGCACGGCGGCACGGCTGGAAGCCGACATGCGTCTGCTGGTGCGGCTGGCAGGGGCAACTGAGCGCCGGTCCAGCGACATCGCCCGTTATCGTCCGGTGGAGTTCCTCCAAACCTTCGGCAAGAACCTTACCCGCGAGATGGATCTTGCAGCAGAAGCGCGCGCTTGCGAACGGATTGGCGGCTATCTCGAAACTTTGGGAGCGAAGACCCCGGTAATTCACTGGCACCTTACCGGTTTGCGGGTGAATGTGCAGGAACGCTTGCCCGGCATTCCCGCCTCGCAAATCGACCGGGCAACGGACTCGGAGCATAACGCCGTATTCGCCAGACGTTATGCAGATGCAGTGCTGCGGATGATGATCCTCAACGGCGAATTTCATGGCGATCCCCATCCCGGCAATGTGTTTCGGATCGCCGCAGACAAGGTTGGCTTCATCGATTTCGGCGCAATCGGTTTTCTTAGTGGCGCGCGGCGTCAGGAAATCATTCGGCTGATCTTCGGGATCGCCGATGAGCAAACAGAGGATGTCGCCGATCTGCTGCTCCATTGGGCAGACAATCCGGCGGTGGATCGTGGACAATTCGCTATCGACCTAGGTCAGCTCATCGAAGAATTCCGCGGGACAGTGCTGTCCGGTATTGAGTTCTCGGTAATTTTCGACCGGGTCTTCGGCCTTTTGCGCGAATACCGCCTCGTACTGCCACCCGATCTTGCCATCCTGTTACGCACATTGTTAACCGCCGAGGGCTTTGTCCGTGCGTTCGCGCCGGACTATAACATCGCTGAAGAGACGAAACCCATAGTTATCCAACTGCTGTCGGAGCGATTCTCATTGGGAGCCACCCGCGACCAGCTGACCAAACTGCGTCGGCGATTGTTCGGCCTGTCGGCGTCCCTGCCTGACCTGATCGACACTGTGACCGCAATTGCCAAGACCGGCGCGATCCCGGTGAAGGTGGATCCCTCCAGCTTCGAGCAGTTGGACCGTCCACAACAGCAAAACCAGTCGGTCAAAGGGCCGGTGGTTGCCGCGCTCATCGTTTCCGCCGCGCTTCTGGCAGACCAGTCAATTGTGCTGGCCGCAATTACCCTGTCGTTCGCACTGGTCGCGCTGGTTCGCAAATGGAACTGAACCTATTTGCCTAAGCGCACCTCAGGATGCCGACGCATGTAGATTGATGAACCAATCGGAGAAAGAAGTGTGACCAGTCAAAAACCCGTCGATCCCGTTCCCGCGGCCACCATGTTGCTGCTGCGCGATAAACCAGAATTCCAGGTCCTGATGGTAAAACGCCACCATCAGATCGATTTCGCTTCCGGCGCATTGGTCTTTCCAGGCGGCAAACCCGCCGCAGGCGATGATGCGGAGCATTGGGCGGACCACTGCACTGGCTGGGATGTGCTCGACCCGACGCAGCGGGCCCTTAGAATTGCAGCAATCCGGGAAGCTTATGAAGAAGCGGGCATTCTGCTTGCCGATACCAACGATGGCACCGCTTTCGAAGGATCGTGTGATCTGGCGAGCCGCAAGGCGGTCGAGCACGGAGAACGGTCTTTCCTGGACGTGGTCCGCGAGGCAGATGTGCGGCTGAGGCTGCACGGGCTCAGCGATTTCGCCCGCTGGATCACCCCAACTTTCATGAACAAGCGCTTCGATACCTGGTTCTACGTTGCGCGCGCGCCAGAGCGGCAGATTGCGGCCTGTGATGGCTACGAAACCGTGGATGCTGAATGGCTATCTCCTGCTGGCGCCCTAGCGTTGGGCGAGGCCGGGGAACGGACGATCATTTTCCCCACCAGGCTGAACCTGGAACTGCTGGCGCAGGCAAACAGCGCACAGGACTGCATCACCCGCGCCGAGGCGCGTACGATAGACCCAGTCCTGCCGCAGATCGTTCAGCGAGACGGAAAGAATTTCCTGACCATTCCGGAAAATGCCGGTTACGGTACAGCCAGCGAGGTGGTTGGCTGACGCGGTTACATTACCCATAGGAAAGGAATGTTTTTCTTATCGGAATAGCTAACGGTTCCATGTTGACCAGCCCGCTAGGCATCGTCTGTTCTTGGTCCGCATCGTTTCTGGCTGAGGCGAGCTCTCTTTCGCGGGATTCTAATATTGTTCTTCAGGGACGTGGAGGACGAGCCCGTCCAGCATGGGTTTCATCGGGATCTGGCACGCAAGACGGCTATATTCGGTGGTGCCTTCGGCGAATTGCAGCAGATCAGCTTCCATACCGTCGTCCATTATTCGGCCCACCTTGTCGATCCATTCAGGATCGACAAAGACGTGACATGTCGCGCATGCGCACACCCCGCCGCAATCGCCGTCGATACCGGGCACATCGTTGAACAGGGCCGCCTCGCGCGCGGTTTCGCCTTCCTCAATCTCGACTTCGCGTCGTTCACCGTCGCTCGCGACGAACGTTACCTTTATCATTTCCAGCTCCGTAAAATTTCGATTTCTACAATCAACGGGCGTGCAAACGCACCGGAAGTTTGGTGATACCCCGTACCAGATTGGAAAACAGGCGCTCGGGCTCTCCGGTCACTTCGACTTTTGAAAAACGCTTGTGAATTTCTTCCCAGATGATGCGCAGCTGCAGCTCTGCCAGCCGGTTGCCCATGCAGCGATGGATGCCATAGCCGAAAGAAAGGTGATGGCGCGGATTCTTCCGGTCGATGATGAATTCGTCCGCCCGGTCGATGACGCTGCCATCGCGATTGCCCGAAAGATACCACATCACGACCTTGTCGCCCTTTTTGATCTGCTTACCGCCAATTTCGTAATCTTCGAGCGCGGTACGGCGCATATGGGTTAGCGGGGTCTGCCACCGGATAATTTCGGGCACCATGCTGGTGATCAGAGAAGGATCGTCGTTCAATTTGCGGTATTCATCAGGGTTCTGATTAAGCGCCAGAACACCGCCGCTGATCGAATTGCGGGTGGTGTCGTTGCCGCCGACGATGAGCAGCAGAAGATTACCCAGGAATTCCAGGAAGGGCATATCCTTTGTAGCTGGCGAATGTGCCATCATGGAAATCAGGTCGTTCTTCGGTTCTTCATTCACACGCTGTTCCCAGAGCCCCTTGAAGTACATCGCGCATTCGATCAACTCCTCGCGCCGTGCCTCGTATGATTCCACGATGCCCGTCTCTGGCGCCGCGGTCGTGATGTCGGACCAGCGGGTGAGCTTGCGCCGTTCTTCCCACGGGAAATCGAACAGAGTTGCCAAAGTCATGGTGGTCAATTCGACGGAAACCTTGTCGACCCAGTCGAATTCCTCACCGACCGGCAACTGGTCGAGTATCTCGCCTGCCCGCTCGCGGATGATCGGCTCCAGCAATTGAAGGTTTGAAGGGGCAACCGATGGAGTCACCGCCTTGCGTTGTTGATCATGCTTGGGCGGGTCCATTGCAATGAACATTTCCAGTTCGAGCCCGCCTTCAACCGAATGCATATCCTGGATTGCGATACCCCCAAGCTTCGCTTCGGAAGAGAATACCTTATGGTTGGTATCGACTGCCATGATGTCGTCGAACTTGGTGATCGACCAATAGGGCCCGACATAGCTTTCACGGCAATAATGAACCGGATCCTCCTTGCGGAGCCGATCGAAAAACAATCCTATGGTGTCGTTCTGAAACAAGCTTGGCCGGGCGACGTCGATTTCATCGATAGGTATCGCAGCAACCTTCTCGGCAATGTCGGCCTCAATGACTTGGGCGCCCATATCCTATCCTTCTCTGCAAGCGATGATCTCTAAGCCGACAACATACGAAATCGACCAGATTCGTCAATAAAGCTTATACTCTTTTATCCAATTGCCCCCGTTATAGGAGGGTGGGAAAATTGCCAGTAGACACCAAACTGATTTAAATCTTATAAGACTTATCGAGGAGTCAGATAGAAAAGATGCATCCGCAGGTCGATACAGCGAAGAAAGCCAAGCGCGCTCTGTCGCTTGCCCAGAACATCGTCCGCGACATCGAGGCAGGGGCCCACTCCGCTGGTGACCGGCTGCCGCGCGAGGACGAAATGCTGGCCCGTTACGAGGTTGCCCGCGCAACCTTGCGCGAAGCCCTGCGCTTTCTGGAACTTCAGGGTGTAATCCACCTGCAACTGGGGCGCGGCGGCGGCCCGGTCGTTGCGCGCCCGCAGACCGGCGACTTTGCCAACAGCCTTTCGCTAATCCTGCATTTCATGGAAGCGGACCTGCGCGGACTTCTGGAATTACGCGAGGCGATCGCGCCCGATGTCGCAGCCTATGCTGCGCTGCGCGCAACCACGGGTGATCTCAGCGCGCTCGGCGATTGTCTCAAGGAACTAGAGCGTAATGAAGCCAGCGATAATTTCGAGGAACTGAATCGCCGTTTCCATGACCTGCTTGGCTGGGCAAGCGGCAATCCGCTGTTTGGCTTGCTGACATCGGCGATGCATTTGCTGACGCGCGAATTTTCGGACGCGCTGGGGTATTCAGCACAAGAGCGAGCGGTCCAGTTGAGATTTCTGCGCCGCGTTCTCGAATCTGTGCGCACGGGCGATCAAGCGGCTGCGCGCCGGGCGATGTGCCGCCTGGTTTCTGGCTCAGCATCATATCTTGCGCAGCGCAGCCCCGAATTGGTGTCACAGCGGGTCAAATGGGGGGAAATCTAGCAGTTATAACAGTTTGAAGGTTCAAAATGGACCGATGCGAAGAGGATGAGAGAATGGCACTACAAAGCCGAATCTGTGCAATGCTGGGTATTGAATACCCGATCCTTCTGGCCGGTATGGGCGGTGCAAGCGTTCCGGCGCTAGCCGCAGCGGTATCGAATGCTGGGGGACTCGGCGTGTTAGGCGCAGCGGCATGTTCGCCCGAACAATTGCGCGACTGGATCCGCCAGACCCGCGAGCTTACCGACAAGCCCTTCGGCGTCGATACGCTGCTGCCCGCTTCGGTCAGGCGCGGCTCTGCCCCGCAAAGCGGTGGCACGCCTGAAAATCCCATGGACCTGCTAGGCGAGTATCAGCAGTTCACTCGCGAATTCATGGATCGGGAGGGCCTACCCCGGGTCGATGCTGCGGCGGCCATGCGGGCGGCGGGCGCACCTGAAATGGGAAAGGGCGCGCCGCAGCTGTTCTCCAAAGAGTTCTTCGAAGCGCAGATGGAAGTGGTTATCGAGGAAAAGGTGCCCGTCTATGCCGCTGGCCTGGGCAATCCGAAACCATGGATGGACCGCCTCCACGCCAATGGCACGAAGGTCATGGCGGTGATCGGCAAAGTCAAGCACGCCCAGCAGGTGGTGGATTCTGGCATCGACATGATCGTTGCGCAGGGTCACGATGGCGGTGGGCACAATTCCCCGATCGGCACCATCTCCCTCATTCCCCAGGTCGTCGATGCAGTGGGTGACCGCGTACCCGTTATTGGGGCCGGCGGTATTTCGGATGGTCGCGGCGTGGCCGCTGCAATGATGCTGGGCGCGGAAGGTGCATGGATCGGCACTGCGTTCCTCGCGACGGAAGAAGCGGGCATCGAACGCTTCCAGAAAGAAGCGATCACCGAAAGCGGTGATGCCGATACGGTTGTCAGCCGATCGCTTACAGGCAAGCCAGCGCGCATGATTCGCAACCGGTGGGCCGATGCCTGGGTGGAAGCGGGCAAGGAGCCCCTCCCCATGCCATATCAGTCGATGATTTCCGGGCCGGTAATGGCCTCGGGCATCCAGGCAGAGCGCAAGGACGTCATACCCGGCTTTGCAGGTCAGGGGATCGGTCTGATCGACTCGATCCGCCCAGCCGCCGAAGTTATGAAGGACCTTGTCGACGGTGCCGAGAAGGCGTTTTCATCCGCCAAAGCCTATTCGTGAACAGCAGCGGAGGTATCAAAATGAACGATGCACTGGTTCTGCCGCAAAGGCGCGCGTCAGGCCGCCACACCATGAACGGCTCGCCGGTATTTGACCGGCCGAAACCCGGTCTGTTGCAAGGCGAGTGCCGAGCGCGACGGCAAAGCGAGGTGCAGGCATGAGCGGTTCTGCGTCCCTCAGCTTCAGCGACAAGTCCGCCATTACGGGTGTTGGCGAAACCGCTTTTGTAAAAGGGGCCGAGAATACCGCAGTCGACATGATGCTGGAAGCATCGCGCCGGGCCATCGCGGATGCGGGCCTGAAGCCGTCCGACATTGATGGCATGGTCCCGCCCCCGATTTATACGACATCGGAGGAGATGGCGGCCAATCTGGGCATCGATGTGCTGCGCTATGCCTCCACGGTGCATATGGGCGGCGCCAGCCTGACCGCGGCGTTGCAGAATGCAGCCATGGCGATCGCCAGCGGCCTGTGTGATCATGTGCTCGTGACGCTGGGCTGGAATGGGTATTCGGCCCTCAGGCCAAAACCTGGTGCCCCGCCCACCCGGCCGATGAACATGAACACGCTGACCAACACGATCCAGGGCTATTATATTCCCTATGGTGTGTTCCTGCCGGTCCAGATGTATGCTTGGCTCGCGACCAGGCATTCGCAGCTTTACGGAGTAGGCGAGGATGCAATGGAAGCCGTTGCCTTGGCCTGCCGCCGTCATGCGCAGTTGAACCCGAAAGCGTTCACCTATGGCCGCGAGCTGGACAGTGAAACCTATCGTTCGGCGCGGTGGATTTCCGAACCGTTTCGGCTTTATGATTGCTGTCTTGAAACGGACGGTGCCTGCGCGGTTGTGGTCTCGCGGATGGACCGGGCGAAAGACATGCCTCATGTTCCTGTCAGCATCGCCGGCGCAGCCGAGGGGCATCCTTATCCGGCAGACGACATCCCTTCCCGGCCCGATCCGTTCAAGATCGGCCTAAGTTATGCAGCCCCGCGCGCTTTCGAGATGGCGGGCGTTCGGCGGGAGGACATGGACTTCCTCCAAATCTACGACTGCTTCACCTACGTCGTCCTTCTGCAACTGGAGGCGCTGGGATATTGCGAACCGGGCGGTCAGACGGAATTTGTCACCGGCGGCCAGATCGAACTGGGCGGGCGTTACCCGGTTAACACCCATGGCGGACTGCTAAGCGAGGCGCATGTTTGGGGATTGAACCACATCGTCGAGGCCGTGCGCCAGCTGCGCCATGATTGCGGCGAGCGGCAAGTCGAAAACGCACAGGCCGGACTTGTCACCGGCTGGGGCGATCTGGGTGATGGCAGCATCGCTATCCTGAGGAGGTTCGCATGAGCGACGAGAACGATCTTCCGCCCAAAATGCGTGCCTCTGCGCAGCAGGTGCCGCCCAAACCGAAGCCGCGCCCGCAGGATCCGGTGGAACAGGAATTCTGGAACCGGTGCCAGGACGGCCATTTGTATTTCCAGCGCTGCGGCGAATGCGGCACCTTCCGCCATTTGCCGCGCTATATGTGCGCCAAATGCGGATCGCCCGATTATTCATGGGAACAAAGCAGCGGGAAAGGCACGTTGTTTTCCTGGACGGTCACGCATCAGGCCCTGCACCCTGCCCTCGCCGCCGACATTCCGTTTATCGCGGCGGTGGTCGAACTGGAAGAAGGCGTGCGTATGGCGACCCGGCTGATCGACTGCGACCACGACAAGTTGGAGCTGGACCTCCCGGTAATGCTCGATTTCGAACCGATTGCTGCGGATTTTCGCCTGCCGGTTTTTCGCCCCGATACGAACTTGCCCGACGAAGGATAGGCCCGCAATGGATCTTGCTTATGGACCTGAATACGACACTTTCCGCGAGGAAGTGCGGCAATTCCTGGACCAGCACGGCGATCATGCGCCCGCCGGACAAGGCCGCGCCGCCCGCCCCTCTGCCGAAGCGGTCGAATGGCAGAAACTGCTGATCGAATACGGCTATACCGCGCGAACGATTCCTAAGGAATATGGCGGCTATGGGGCCGAACCCGACATTCTCAAATCACGGATCATTGCTGAGGAGTTCGCACGCGCAGGCGTTCCTGGCGGACTTGCCAATCAGGGCATCTCCATGCTGGTCCCGACGCTGCTGGAACTGGGGACCGAGAAACAAAAACGCCAGTGGGTCGAGCCGACCTTGAAGGGCGAAATCGTGTGGTGTCAGGGATATTCGGAACCGGGGGCAGGATCGGACCTCGCTGCCTTGAAAACCAGCGCACATGTCGAAAACGGCGAGTTTGTCATCAACGGGCAGAAAATCTGGACCAGCACGGCCAAACAGGCGGACATGATCTTCTGTCTGGTCAGAACCGAGGCTGACGCGCCCAAGCATGGGGGCATTTCATACCTGATCTTCTCGATGGATACGCCGGGGATCGAAGTGCGCCCGCTCAAGACCATGACTGGACACGCCGAATTCAACGAGACGTTCTTCACCGATGTCCGCGTGCCGATGGATCAAATTGTCGGCCAGCGCGGTCAGGGCTGGTTCGTCGCCAATGCGACACTGGGACATGAACGCGGTATGCTCGGCGATCCCGATGCTCTGGAAAACCGCTTTCAGGCGCTGGTCAAGCTGATGCAAGAAGAACGCATTGGTCAAGGCCGGGCCATCGACAATGCCGCGCTGCGCGACCGACTCGCCGCGCTTCAGGCCGAAGTTGCGGCGATGAAATACAACGGAATGCGCATCCTGTCGGACAATCTAAAAGGCGATCCTGGCGGCATGGCCAAGCTGATCGTCAAGCTACAAAGCTGCGAACTGGCGCATCAGATTTCGGCTCTGGCGATTGATGCAATGGGCGAAATCGGCGTCCTTTATCATGGCAGCGAGCGCGAGCGTGACGGCGGCGCATGGCAGTGGAACTACATGTTCCAACTGGGCCTGATTATCGGCGGGGGCACTGCACAGATCCAGAAGAACATCATCGCTGAACGCGGATTGGATATGCCGCGCGAACCCAAGCTGGCCAAACCTGCGCCAGCACAGCAAGGCGCAGCCGTCGCGGCTCGCCAACAACAGGGAGCGGCCTGATGGATTTCGGACTATCTCAGGACCAGCAAATGCTGCGCGAGGCAATCGCGCGATGCCTCGCCGATACCTGCCCGCTTGATCATGTGCGTGAATGCGCAGAAGGCGAGGCGTCTTACAGTGAAAAGGTCCAGTCGGCGCTTAGCGAACTGGGTCTGACGGGAATGATGGTTCCCCAAGGGTATGGCGGCCATGGCATGACTTTACTTGATGCAGCGGTCGTGGCCGAACAGCTCGCCTATGCGGTTGCTCCCGTGCCGTTCCTTGCCAACCATGTACTTGCCCCCATCGCGTTGGCGCAGGCAGGCAGTGATGCACAGCAGGCCGAATGGCTGCCCAAAATCGCCAGCGGCAAGGCGCGGATTGCGGTGGCACTAGCCGAAACTGTCGAAGCACGCAGCGGCGCAGGCGTGACCTGCGACGGCGAAAAGCTGAATGGAACGGCTTTGTTCGCGCTCGACTTTGCCGGGGCGGATGCGTTTCTGGTGGCTGATACAGGCGGCCGACTGCACATCGTGCGCGCCGATGCCGCCGGGCTTGAGAAAATCCCGCTCACGACCATCGACCGGACCCGCAGCGTAGGTGAACTGCGCTTTGAACAAGTTGAGACAGAACCGCTGGCCGATGATGGCGGGGCGACTGCTTCTCGGCTGCGCGATGCTGGGCGCGTGGTCCTCGCCGCGGACAGCATTGGCGCAGGTCAGGCCATGATCGAAAAGGCGGTGGATTATGCGGGGCAACGCGAACAATTCGGGCGGATCATCGGAAGCTTTCAGGCGGTCAAGCATATGTGTGCGGAGATGGCCGCCCGTCATGAACCATGCCGTTCGCTGGTCTGGTATGCTGCCCATGCGTTTGATGCTGCACCGGGTGAAGCTATGCTCGCTGCGTGCCATGCAAAGTCTCATACGGGCGAAGTGCATCGTTTCGTCGCTCGCACGTCCACCGAAGTGCATGGCGGGATGGGCTTTACCGATCTCCTGGGCCTCCATTACTGGTTCAAGCGGATCGGTTTCGACCGCCAGATTTTGGGCGGACCCGAAGTGGTGAGAGCCGAAGCGGCGGTGCAGCAGGGATGGACCAGGGCGGCATGATGTAAGCAATTGCGGGGACGCGCGCGAGACAAGCGCGGCCCTTCACGAGAGGAGATAACACCGTGATCGACTGGAACCTTGGGGACATCCTTGATGCGATTGAACCGGTCATGCCGAAGGATGCGCCCGCGCTGATCCATGGCGACCGGATCGTCACCTGGCCGGAAATGTCCCGGCGTTCTAATAATCTCGCTCGTAATTTACGCGAACGCGGTGCCGGCAGCGGGGCGAAAGTTGCGTTCTACATGCGTAACCGGCCTGAATATGGCGAGCTGATCGCGGCCTGCTTCAAGGGGCGGCTCACCCATGTGAACATCAATTACCGCTACGTGCCCGAAGAGGTGTTCTACATCTTCGACGATTCCGACAGCGAAGTGATCGTCTACAGCTCCGAATTTCGCGGCAACATCCTTGAGCTCAAGGACAGACTGACAAACGTTCACACCTTCGTCGAGATTGGTAATCCGGCCGACATCGCGCCTTTTGCCGTGCCGTATGAAAGCCTTACCACGCAAGGCGATGGTTCGCCGCTGGGCATAAAGCGTTCGCCAAACGATCTGCTGTTTATCTACACTGGCGGAACCACAGGCATGCCCAAAGGGGTGATGTGGCAGCATGACGATATGCGCAAAGCTCAGCTCGATGCGCAAAAGCTGCTTGGCCCGGTGCCGCAGTCGCACGAAGAAAACATCGAGCTCATCAAAGGTGGGGAGACATCACGCCGCACCCTTCCCTCTTGCCCGCTGATGCATGGGACCGGCTTCATCACGGCGATCGGTACGCTGATGTCGGGCGGTGCAATTGTCACGCTGAACGACCCGTCATTCGATGCCGAAGAATTGTGGGACACGGTCGAAAAGCATAAGGTAGAAAGCATCGCCATCGTCGGCGACGCCTTCGCCAAGCCGATGCTGCGGGCGCTCGACGACTATCCTGACCGCTGGGATACCAGCAGTCTCATATCGATCATTTCATCGGGCGTGATGTGGAGCAAGGAGGTCAAGGCGGGCCTGTGCAAGCATATCCCGCAAGTGGTCCTGATGGACAGTTTCGGCGCGTCCGAAGGGCTGGGCTATGGCCTTGCTGTTACCACTTCAGAAGGCGGCACCAACACCGCAAAATTCGGTATCGGCGAGTTTTGCGATGTGTTCGACGAGAACGACCAGAAGGTCGACGCGGGTAGCGGCGTGCCCGGCTTCATCGCTCGCAAGGGCGCGATCCCGATCGGCTACTACAAAGATCCCGAGAAATCCGCCAAAACCTTCAAGACCATTGACGGGGTTCGGTATTCGATACCCGGCGATTGGTGCCGGGTCGAATCCGATGGCAGCCTGACCCTGCTTGGCCGGGGCAGCGTCTGCATCAACACTGCTGGTGAAAAAGTTTATCCCGAAGAGGTCGAAGAGGCGCTGAAAACGCACCCTGCGATTGCTGATGCGCTGGTGGTCGGCGTGCCGGACGAGAAATGGGGACAGGCGGTGACCGCCGTGGTCCATTTGAGCGAGCGTGGCGAATTCGATGAGCAGAGCGTGAAGGACCATGTCCGTCAGCAACTCGCAGGGTACAAGACGCCCAAGGCTATCCACCCCACAACCACGGCCTTGCGCGCTTCCAACGGCAAGGCGGATTACGCTGTCGCGAAGAAGATCGCAGAAGGCAACCGGGCGGCAGTGTGAGCGGCAAGACCACCCCCGATTATGATGCGGTGATCGTGGGTGCCGGGTTCAGCGGCATCTACCTTCTTCACAAATTGCGCGATGCCGGGTTCAATGTCTTGCTGATCGATGCTGCCGCCCAGCCCGGCGGCATATGGTACTGGAATCGTTATCCGGGTGCGCGGGTGGATTCGCAGGTACCCCTCTACGAATTCTCGCTTCCCGAGCTATGGCAGACATGGTCTTGGAGCGAGCGTTTTCCCGGATGGGAAGAACTGCGCGCCTATTTTCGTCATGTCTGCGATACCCTTGATCTATGGCCGCACATGCGTTTGGGCACTAGGGTCGAAAGCGCGCGCTTCGCCCAAGAGGCCTCGCTCTGGCTTCTGCAGTTGGACAGCGGAGATACGGTCACAGCGCGGTTTCTTCTCCCCGCTCTAGGTTTCGCATCGAAACCTTATGTGCCCGATATTCCGGGCCTCGATACATTCTCGGGTGACTGGTGCCATACTGCGCGCTGGCCGCAGGTCGGGATCGATCTGGCTGGCCGGAAGATCGGCCTGATCGGCACCGGTGCCAGCGGTGTCCAGGTGGCGCAGGAGGCGGCAAAATCGGCAGATCGGCTCACACTATTTCAAAGAACACCGATTCTCGCCCTGCCGATGCGGCAGGAAACAATGACCGAGGAAGGGCAGGTCTGCGAAAAGCAGAGTTACCCAGCCATTTTCGAGCAACGCACGCAGACCAGCGGGGGTTTTGAATGCCAGTCGCTGGATGAATCGGCACTTGAGGTTAGCGATGAGGAGCGCACCGCACATTTTGAGTATCTCTGGCAGCGCGGCGGCCTGAAATTCTGGTATCACAATTTTGCGGATATGCTCACCGATCGCAAAGCAAACCGCTACGCTTATGATTTCTGGCGCGAGAAGGTCCGGGAGCGGATCGTCGATCCGGCGCTTGCGGAAAAACTTGCTCCTGCCGAACCGCCCCACCCCTTCGGCACCAAGCGGCCATCGCTGGAACAGAATTATTACGAGATTTTCGCGCAAGATAATGTCGCGCTGGTCGATCTGAAGGACACGCCGATTGTCCGGATCAGCGCCGACCGTATCGAAATTCAGGACGGGGCGTTTTACTGCGATCTGATCGTATTCGCGACGGGATTCGATGCGGGGCGCGGCGGCCTTATTGACATGAACATCACCGGGAAAGACGACCTCTCACTGTCGGCTGCTTGGGAAGACGGGCTCTGCGCCTATCTGGGCATGGCCGTAGCCGGATTTCCCAATATGCTGTTCGCTTACGGCCCGTTGAGCCCTTCGGGGTTCTCCAACGGGCCGACCGCTGCCGAAATTCAGGGCGACTGGATTTGCGACTTCCTGATCTGGCTGAGAGATAACGATATCGAGCGCTTCGAGGCGAACCCGGACGCAGAAGCTGGTTGGACCGAAATGGTCGCTCAGGTTGGCGCGATGACGCTCTTTCCGGAAGCGGATTCGTGGTACATGGGCGCAAATATTCCCGGCAAAAAACGGCAACTCATCAATTTCCCCAGCGTGGCCGGTTATGCCGCCCTTTGCGAGGAGGCCGCGCGCAATGCCTATCGCGGCTTTGCCACCACAAATCTCACCAGCAAGGAACCTTTCGCGCAATGAATGACATGACGTCAGTTAACGACCTTCCAGCCGACATCGATCCCATATGGGCCGGTGATGGTTCGCACCTGCCCGAGTGGTTCATAACCGCGCTCAGAGTGCCGCGCGAAGAAGGTTATGTCGAGATAACCGGTGCGAAGGTCCACTATTTTCGATGGGGTAACCGCGATAAGCCGAAATTGCTGATGACGCATGGTTTCCTCGCTCATGCCCGATGCTTCGCCTTTATCGCCCCATTCTTTGCCCAGGACTATGACATCGTCGCCTTCGATCTGGCGGGCATGGGTGACAGCGAGATGCGCGGTTCAGCGGGCGCTGCGGCCCGCGGTAAGGAATTCGTCGAGATCGCCGAGGCGCTGGGCTTGTTCGCTGATGGGCACAAGCCAACGATCATTGCCCACAGTTTCGGTTCCGGTGCCGCGCTGACAGCCGTTACCCAGTCGCCCGATGCCTTCGCGGGAGTGGTTGTATGCGATCTCATGATCATGCGTCCCGAAATGCTCGATGGATATTGGAATAAAGAGCGATCGAGCCCTGGCTCAGGAAATCCGGATAAACCCAACAGGCATTATCCCACCTACGAAGCAGCACGGGAACGCTATGTCCTATCTCCGCCCCAGCCGGTCGCAGAGCCGTTCTTACTGGACTACATTGCGTATCATTCGCTGTGTCGAGAGGAGGGCAGTTGGACATGGAAATTTTCGCCGGAGGTCTTTCGGCGGAGCAATAAGCCCGAGGAATGGCTGACTATGGGCAAGCGCCTGGTGCAGGCACCGGGCCGAAAGGCCATCGTGCACGGGGGCAACAGCATGCTTTTTTCGCAGGATTCAGCCGATTACATCCGCGATATAGGTGGCAACGACATTCCGATAATAACGATTCCCGAAGCCAGTCACCACCTGATGCTCGATCAGCCCTTGGCGTTCGTGGCAACTCTGAGAAGCGTGCTTGCTTGTTGGAAAAGTTCACCGGAATACGAACAGCAATGTTAGATCAGTCCTTTACTAAAACTGATTGGTCAGACATGATAAATCGATTTAGTAATTCACTATGCGGCACAATTTTTCTAAAAATTGCAAAACAATCAAAGACTTGGCGAAGGGAGATGATCGTATGAAACATATACTTTTGAGCGGTGTATGCGGGTTCAGCCTGTTGGCGGCTCCGGGTTTGGCCCATGCACAGACTTTAGACCCCGACGCAATTGATGCGGCCGATTTATCGGATCCTGGCGAAACTGGCGGGCCGGTTGAAGGCGGCGCGGACGAAAATGTTATCATTGTTACGGCGCAGGGGCGCCAACAGCAGTTGGCGGATGTGCCGGTGGCCATCTCTGCCATCAATGCGGAAACGCTAAAGAAAAGCGGTGCAAACGACATTCGCGAACTCAACCAAATCGCACCATCCCTACTCGTTTCCTCCACAGGTAACGAAGCGAATGGGTCCGCGCGCGTGCGCGGGATCGGCACTGTGGGGGACAATCCAGGCCTCGAAAGTTCCGTCGCGGTCTTCGTCGACGGCGTGTATCGCTCGCGCAGTGGTGCCGGCCTTAATGAAATACAGCCGATCGAACGTGTGGAGGTGCTTCGCGGCCCCCAGGGGACGCTTTTTGGTCGCAATGCGTCGGCAGGCCTCATTAACGTGGTGACACAGTCTCCTACGTTCAGGCCCGAGGGCTACGTGGCGGCCAGCTACGGCAACTACGATGCAATCCGAGTTGAAGGAGGAATTTCTGGCGGAATAAGCGATACAATCGCCGCGCGGGTTGACGGGGTCTATTTCGAACGTGACGGTTTTTACGATGATGTCGTCAACGGTGTCACTATAAACAATCGTGATCGCTGGCTTGTTCGCGGCCAAATGCTGTTCGAGCCCAGCGACACACTACGGTTTCGTCTTATCGGCGATTATTCCAAGAAAGAGGAGGCTTGCTGTGCATCCGAATACCTTACCCGCGATGATGCGGCGTTCGCGCGGCAATCGCTGACCGGAGACCAGTTCGACAGAAACCCGCGAGGTCCCGGCCTGACAGAACTCAGCAACCCTGTGATTCCAATCCTGATCGGGCTTGGTCAGGATCCAGCGGCATTCCAGCCCGGAATTCAACGCGATCTCTACATCACCCCGGGCCGGTCGTATGAAGGCGAGACCGAAGATTGGGGCGTTTCGCTTCAGGCAGATTGGGATCTGGGCGGCGCTTCACTAACTTCGATCACAGCTTTCCGTAAATATGGAAACAACCAAGCGGCCGATACCGATTATGGTCAAGTCGACATCCTTTACAGGGCTCCTGGCAAAGACGCGCTTGGGCGGTATTTCGAAACTTTCAGTCAAGAACTCCGCTTACAAGGCTCAGCTTTCGACGACCAGCTGGACTGGCTCGTCGGTGGCTACTACGCCAATGAGGATCTGACCGTGCGCGACAATCTTAAGTTCGGCACGCAATATGGTGAGTTCGTGACCTGCCGAGTGGCCTTGTCTCTTGCGCCCACCGCCCTGAGTCCTGGCGATCCGGGGTGCCTTGCTCCGGCCGTTTTTGGCGGCCTTCAAGCGACCAGTGCTTTCGGACCTGCGACACCTCTGCTGATTGACGGTATCCTGCGCCTGCAGGGTCTTGGAAACGTCGGCGACGAGGACAGTGCATTCTTCCAGAACAGCGAAAATTTCGCCTTTTTCACGCACAATATCTTTCACATTACCGACCGTCTCGATCTGACCCTTGGTTTAAGGTATACTAACGAAACCAAGACGCTTGCCGCCGACCTCAACAACACCAATACGATCTGTCCGGATCAGCGTGCTGCGCTTTCTCCGCTTCTGGGGACGGACGCGGGATCGCTCGCAGCGCCACTGATCGTGCTGGCATGTCAGGGTAACAGCTCAAGCGAAGTGAACGGGCTTAATCTCGACGATGAGCGCTCCGAAGATGCATTCACCGGCACCGCCGTGTTGTCGTATAAGGCGACGGATGATCTGCTTATTTATGGTAGCTATTCCAGGGGCTACAAAGCGGGTGGTTTTAATCTTGATCGCTCGGCGCTGAACAATCCGTTGTTTAGCCCGATCACTGCGGGTACAAGTGCCAATCTTCAGTTCGAACAGGAAGAGGTCGACGCCTTTGAGATCGGCCTTAAGTACTCCTCCTATCCGTTTTCGGTCAGCCTCGCTGCGTTTCGACAAGAGTTTACGAACTTCCAGCTCAACACGTTCAATGGTGCCGTCTACGTCGTTCAGAATGTCAACAGTTGTGCAAACGATTTGGGGGGCGCCGATCTAGACGATGATGCCACAACGGGATCTTGCGCTGTCGAGGACGTTCAACCTGGCGTGATCAGTGAAGGTATTGAGATCGAATCAACCCTCAATCCGGGCGGTGACCTGAGCTTGAATCTCGGACTTACCTATGCCGACACCCGCTATGAAGATAACCTAATCGGTGACGATAGCGGATTACCGCTTGATCCGGCCTTGCAGCTTCTTCCCGGCCAGAACCTTTCCAATGCGCCAAAGCTGTCGATTACGAGCTCACTTAGCTGGACCCCGCCGATCGGCAATAGTGGACTTAGCGGCTTATTCTACATCAACCAGCGCACCACGAGCAAATACAACACCGGATCGGACCTTCTGCCTGCAAAGCGACAAGAAAGCTTCACCCTTGTGAATGCCAGGATTGGCCTCAGAGGACCCGATCAGCGCTGGGCCATCGAACTGTGGGGGCAGAACCTTTTCGATATTGGTTACACGCAAGTCGCGTTCAATGCCCCTTTCCAAGCCCCTCAGCAAATCTATGGTGCGTTCCTTGCTGAGCCGAGAACCTACGGTTTGACAGTCAGAGCAGGCTTCTAAGAAGTATAATTCCGATGATCCTTCAGGCCCATCCGGCGCAAGGGATTTTAATAAAGCCCTTTACGATAGGAGCGTCAAAGAGTAGCACATGTCATAGGGGTAAGACTCTTATTTTCTCATGCTTACCCTCTCCTTAAACTAGGGGCAGCTCCATGAGCTGCCCCAATTTTGAGCGACAACTTATGACGGGCAGTATGAGCTCGTAAAAAAAAACATAAGAAAAACAATTGGGGGATGGAGATATGGGAATGACGAAGAAAGCATTTTGGCTGTCGGGTGCAGCTTTGATGGCTCTGCCGCAGGTTTCGAGCGCTCAGGAAGCGGAAACCGAAGACCCTACCGGCAACAGCAACGTCATCATCGTAACAGCGCAGCGCCAAGCACAAAGCTTGCAGGAAGTGCCGATCGCCGTCAGCGCTTTTGACGCCGAGGCGCTCGAAAGCCAGCAGATCGAAAACGCTGCAGATCTTCAGCTGACATTGCCCAATGTCTCTTTCGCCAAGGGCAACTTCACCGCATCAACCTTTACAATTCGCGGTATCGGCGACCTTTGCGTTGGCGTAACTTGCGATTCGGCGACGGCCATTCACGCCAATGGGTCGCCATTGTTCGGAACGAGGTTATTCGAAACCGAATTTTTCGATCTGGAGCGCGTCGAGGTTCTGCGCGGGCCCCAAGGTACGCTATTCGGAAGAAACGCAACCTCCGGCGTTGTTAACATTGTTACCGCGAAGCCGGACCTCACCGGTTTCGGTGCTTCTGCGGAATTTGAATACGGGAATTTCAATAGCATTGAAGCCAGGGGAATGGTCAACGCTCCCATTGGCGATACGATAGGTGCCAGAGTATCGGGCATCTATATCAAAAGGGATGGCTACACGACCAACCTCTTTAACGATTCCGATGTTGATGATCGCGATTTGTACGCGGTGCGCGGTTCACTGCGTTTTGAGCCTACGTCCGATACCACGATCGATCTCATGGGGTATTATTTTCGCGAAGAAGATTCCCGGCTACGAAATCAAAAGCAGGCTTGCCAGCGCGATCCTCTTGGCATCCTCGGCTGTCTGAATAACCGGCGTGATTTCGACATCACCAACGCCAACTCGACGATTGGCGCGGTGCTTGCGTCATCCGAATTTCTCGCAATCCAAGGCATTCCAGCCGCTCTTGGACTTGGCAGCCTGTACGGGCCGGACGCTTTTGCCGGCTTCGACAAGCCTGATGACGTCAGGACGGTGAATACGGCTTTCACACCATTCTATTTTGCTGAAGAAATACAGGCTCAGGCGCGTATCGAGCAGCGCATCGGTGCAATGACGCTGACAGCAACTGGTCTGTATCAGGATACCGAAGTGGACTCCCGCCAAGATTACTTCCTCGGCATCCAGGATCGAGCCGGTTTTGCCACGGCGCTCAACACTCTTTCGTTCTTCGGAGCGAACGGTTTGCCGACGGGCCTTGCGCCGCCCGCCCCTCCCTTCATCCCCGGCTCTTCTGGCTATTTTTCGCCAATCGTCGAAGCCCTTATTCCCAATGGACCGCAGGGTACACTTTGTACGTCCGACAACGATGACGGAAACAGGGGGTCTTTCGAAGGTAATTCGGTGTGCGGCGATACACCCCTGTCATTTGACAGGTCCTCTGAAACACGCGAATCATGGAACGCTGAACTTCTTCTCGCGAGTGATTTCGGGGGGCGTTCAACTTCCTGCTCGGGGGTATTTACGCGAAATCGACAACTACGGATAACAGCTATTATGTGAACTCGTTCGCGCTCGACTACGCAAGCTCGATCCTTGGCTCTTTTGGATCGCTTTCGGGGGGCTTACCGCCCTCGTACCTCGCAACATCCATGTTTCGAAACAACTCCCTTGAATCGAACCTGGAAAGCTTCGGAATTTTCGGAGAGGTCTATTTCGACATCACGGATAGGCTCACCTTCACCGGCGGGCTGCGCTACAATGATGACAAGAAAGATGTCACAGCGCGGAACACACTTGCGAGCTTCCTCAATCCGTATTCCAACGATGGCGACGCATTCGATTCGCCATTCGTGGGAACTTTTGATGCAGATTTGGGAGTGGCTGGAAATCAACTGGTCCAGTTCCGGGAAGTGGGTTTCGACGAAATAACCGGCCGCGCTGTCTTAGACTATGAGGTTACTCCAGATAATACGGTCTATGCTTCCTACTCGAGAGGGTACAAGTCAGGGGGAATCAACCCTCCGCTTATTCCAATCTTCCAGGTACCTGAAAGCTTCGGGTCGGAAACGATCGACGCGTTCGAAATCGGATCGAAGAACGTATTTGCAAACGGCAAATTACAATTGAACGCAACCGCATTTTATTACAAATATAGCGGATTGCAGCTCAGCCGGATCGTTGCGCGGACGTCGGTGAACGACTCCATCGACGCCACTATCTGGGGTGTGGAGGTGGAATCCGTCATTCGTCCGGACCCGGACTGGCTCATCAACCTGACGTTGAGCTACCTTAACGCTGAGGTTGATGGAGACCAGTTCTTCTCAAACCCGCGCGATCCCGGTGGCGGCGATCCAGACGCCGTCATCATCAAAGATATCAGCAACGGTTCCAATTGCGCGGTGACGGGGCCAGGAAGAGGCATCGCGGATGCGTTCGTCGCTGGAGTCAATGCAGCTCTTGGTCTGCGCGGGCCTGAAGAATTTCCGGCTGACGGAAATCTTCCTTCCAGCGGCGCTTTCAGTATATGTGATGTCCTTGCAGGCGCGGTTCCTATGAATAGCGGGATCAATGTTTTGAGCCCCGGTGTAGAAGTGAACATCAATGGCAATAAATTGCCGCAGGCGCCTGAGATGAAGGCAGCCATGGGTGTCCAGTATACCGCCGAATTCGACAATGGCATGACCCTCGTTCCCCGGTTCGATCTCGCCCTGACAGGGGAACAATATGGCAATATCTTCAACGGCCGGGTCAACCGAATCAAGCCGTTCGTTCAGGCGAATGCGATCGTGCAGCTGAACAGCGCGGACGAGAGATGGTTTATTCGGGGCTTTGTCCAGAATATCTTCGACAGTAGCTCTGTCACTGGACTTTACGTCACCGATGCCTCTTCGGGCAACTTCACTAATATCTACACCCTTGAGCCACGGCGTTATGGCGTTGCTATAGGCGGTAGTTTCTGATGCTTTAGCGTTTCCCTTTTGCCTACAGGCCCAAGCTCCCGCTTAGCGAGGGAACCTGTAGGCAGGGGTGCGCTTAAACGATGTTGCATCGATGGCCAGGGTATCACTTCACTCTACAGTAGTGCTGATGGAATAGGGAGTGACCAACGTTGTGTTGCCTTCGGTGCGAGCGCAATTCAGGCCATAAGTGGTAGGTTCAACCCCAGTGTTGTGGCCAATCCATAGAGCCTGTTGACCAAAAACTATCAGTCCGACGTCGGCCCGGTTCGTGCATGGAGAATTCTACCGCAAAAGACATTTGTGAACGGTACTTTGTAGAGACACCTCGCCTCGATTCTGTCCGAAATTGTGACACCTACTTCGGACACCGAGAACGAAGGCGAAGAACTGACGGTGTGGAATGCGGACCCGCGCCTCCCTCTTTTCATCATATCTAACAGTTACTTGGGCAATCAGCGCGCATGGGACTCGCATTAGAGCCAATAATCAATCGAGGCCCGTACCTAAGGCCGCAGCGTCAGACAAACTGACGTGACCCCCAACGTTCCTCCAGATGCGATTAGAGCCGAGCCGCGTTGTTGCGCATGAGCGCGGTTGAAGCAATGGGCTGCGTATCGGAGCCTGTAGGGCGTAGCGAAGCAGGCCATTGCTTCTGCAGTTCGGCGGCGAACGCCGCCGGTGTTTCGTAGCCAAGGGACGAGTGTGGTCTCTCCCGGTTGTAGTCATCCACCCAGGCAGCGATCTCGACCCGGGCATGAGCCATGCTGAGGAACAGTGTCCCGTTGAGCAGCTCGTCGCGCATCCGGCCGTTAAAGCTCTCGCAGAAGCCGTTCTGCATCGGCTTGCCCGGCGCGATGTAATGCCATTCCACGCCCATCTCCCCGCACCATGCCAGCACCGCATTGCTGGTCAGCTCAGTGCCGTTATCGCTGACGATCATGCCGGGCTTGCCGCGCTCGGCGATCAGATCGGCTAGCTCACGCACGACACGGCGCCCGGAGATCGATGTGTCAGGCACTGCTGCCAGGCACTCTCTGGTCACATCATCGACGACATTGAGCACTCGCAACCGTCTTCCTGAAGCCATCTGATCATGCACAAAGTCCAGGCTCCAGCGCTCGTTCGACAGGGCCAGCACCGGGGCCGGAGCTCTGGTCCCGACAGCACGCTTGCGGCTGCGTCGTCGCCTGACAGCAAGCCCTTCCTCCTGATATAATCGCTGAGTCTTCTTCCGGTTGATCATCACGCCCTCCCGGCGCAGCAGGATATGCAGACGGCGATAGCCGAACCGGCGACGCTGGTTGGCCAGCTCGCGTAGCTTGTCTCTGAGCTCGGCATTATCGTCCCGCTTGGAACGATAATGCACACTCGTGCGATGGGCATCGATGACACGGCACGCCCGCCGTTCGCTCATCCCGTGGCAGGCCTGGAGATGAGCCACAGCTTCCCGCATAGCGGCGGGCGTCAGAACTTTTTTGCCAGACGATCCTTCAACGCAACGTTGTCCAGCATCGTATCGGCCAGCAGCCGCTTGAGCTTGGCGTTCTCGCCCTCAAGCTCCCTCAGCCGTCGGGCCTCGGACACCTCCAGCCCGCCATACTTGGCCTTCCAGTTGTAGATCGTCGCTTCCGACACGCCGTGCCGACGAGCAAGATCAGCGGTCTTCATCCCCGCCTCGGCCTCCTTCAACACGCCAATGATCTTCTCTTCGCTAAACCTCGTTCTCTTCATCTCGTCCGTCCTTCTATCAGGGCCGGACTCTAATCGAACTTGGAGGAAAATCAGGGGGTCACGTCAGGCTTCACCAAGGACGCTACGCTGATGCGGCGACTACAGCTGATTAGCCCAGCCGAGAAAGGCTCTCGGACGAAGGACACTGAGACAGGCGGAGTGGAGAACAGAAGCGCTGGATCGCCGACAATCTGAAATTTGAGCCTGCCGCCTGCTCTCGCTAAGGTGCATCGCGGCATTTGAGACAGGGGCGCCAATCACTTCAAAGATGAGAGAGCGCAGGCTGAGAAAAATCGAAATCCAAACGGTGATTGCCCGGTGATTGCTAGCCGCAAGAACGGAGCCCAAGAATCCCGTTTATAAAGTTTCAATTCAACATGTTGCTGTTTTCCTGCACTAAAATCTGGTACTTTCGCTTCCGCCGGAAATAGCACGAGGCCGCCAGGTCACCCGGACGGCCTCGCGGGTCAGAAGCTCTGCGTCAGAAACGCAGGCCGAGCCCGGCCACGACCTGGTCGGTCGTCGCGTCGCCGACATCGCCGCCGATGTCGTCATATTGCGACCGGCGGTATTCGAGCCGGCCTTCGAGTGGACCGGGCAGCTGGACCTGCAAGCCCCCGCCGAAGCGCAGCCCGTTGGCATTGTTGTCAAGATCGTCGAGCGAACCGGCGCTGGTAAAGGACTTGGTGTCGAGCGCGGTATAGCCGACCTTGCCATAGGCGGCGATGCCCGGCGTCACCGCGAAGCCGGCGCGGGCCCCGATGTAATACTGGCCGTCGGCATCGAGACCGTCACGGGCCCCGCCGAAGCTGTCGGGGAACTCTGTCGAGCCGCCGCTGGTCGACAGTTCGCCTTCGACGCCGATGAAAGCGCTGCCGAGCGAGAGGTCGTAGCCGGCGGTAATGCCATAGACTGCCGAATCGGCATCGGCGCTCACGCTGCCGTCGCCCGAATCGACATTGAGTCCCTCGTAGCCGGCCAGCGCACCGACGTAGAAGCCGCCCGGGGCCACGTTCTGCGCCTGTGCCATTGCGGGGGTGGCAAGCATGCCCGCGGCGATTGCGACCGTTGCGATTGTCTTTTTCATCTTGTTATCCTTTCGCGTGCGCTTGAATGCACGTCGGCGGCGGTTGGCGAAGCCGCGCTTGCGCCCCGCTGAACCAATCGGCGGCCCGGGGCCTGCCAGCGATGGTGCGGGCACTTATTCGACCAGCGGCTTTGCCAATCCCACCAATGGCAGGCTAGCCGGGACCCGAAGAAGAGAGAGCCGATGGAGGATATGGCGATGGCAGACAGGACGATTTTCATTCTCGGGGCATCGCGCGGTATCGGGCTTGGCTTTGTGAAGGAGTTCCTTGCGCGCGGATGGCAGGTTGTCGCGAGCGAGCGTTCGCGCAGCGACGCGTTGCACGCGCTGGAAAGCGAGGCGCTGCGCATCGTGAGCTGCGACGTCACCCGTCCTGACAGCTACGCCGATCTCGGCTTCGAGGATGGGCAGTTCGATGCGCTGGTGATCAACGCAGGCGTTACCGGCGCGCTCCACCAGGATGCGATGCAGGCGACTGCCGACGAGGTGGCGGACGTGATGGTGACGAATGCCTTCGGCCCCGCGCGCGCGGCGCGGACGCTGCTGCCCGCGCTCAGGGACGGCGGGACACTGGCGGTCATGTCGTCGCTGATGGGATCGATCTCCGACAGCTCGGGCGGGTACGACCTGTACCGCACCAGCAAGGTTGCGCTGAACATGCTCGCCAAGGGCGTGGCCGAACAACACGCCGCCGCACGCGGCATCGCCGTGCTGGCGCTGCACCCGGGCTGGGTCCAGACCGACATGGGCGGGCCGCAGGCCAAGCTGACCATCGACGAGAGCGTCAACGGCCTCGCAGACGTCCTCGAGGGCGCGAGCGGCGCCAGCTTCCGCTTCGTCGACTACAAGGGCGACGAACTGGCGTTCTAGCCTATCCGACCACCCCGGCGCTGGCGAGCACCGCCAGCGTCAGCACATCGGGCGCAATGGCGGTCATCGGCGCGATCTGGACCGGCTTTTCCGAGCCGATCATCAGTGGCCCGATAGTCGTTTCGCCGCCCAGTTCGCGCAGCAGCTTGGCCGACAGGTTGGCCGACTGCAGGCCCGGCATGATCAGCACATTGGCCGGACCCGACAGGCGGCTGAAGGGATAGAGCGCCATGACCTTGGGATTGAGCGCCGCGTCGGGGGCCATTTCGCCTTCATATTCGAAATTCACCGAATCGTCGGCATCGAGCAGCGCCACCGCATCGCGGATATTGCCCAGCCACTGGCCCGACGGATTGCCGAAGGTCGAATAGGACAGGAAGGCAACACGCGGTTCGTGCCCCATGCGCCGCGCGACCGCCGCGGTCTCGCGCGCGATGTATGCGAGTTCGCCCGCCGAGGGACGCTCGTTCATCGTGGTGTCGGCGAGGAAACTGGTGTGGTTCTTGCCCACCATCATGTGGATTCCGAAAGGCGTCGCACCCGGTTTCGCATCGAGCACGCGGCCCACCTCGCGCGCAGTCTGGCTGAAGGTACGGGTCAGGCCGGTGATCATGCCCTCGCCATGCCCCAGCGCGACCAGCAGCGCTGCGAAGACGTTGCGTTCCTGGTTGACCATGCGGGCGACGTCGCGCTCGGTATACCCGCGCCGCTGCAAGCGCTTGTACAGATAGTCGACCATCGCCGGGACCTTGTCCGACACGTTCGAATTCTCGATGATCCAGTCATCGGGATCGTCGACTGCCAGTTCGCGCAGCTTCTCGAGGACCTTTTCGGTCCGACCGACCAGGATCGGCTCGCCGTAACCGAATTCGCGGTACTGGATGGCGGCGCGCAGCGCGACGTCTTCCTCCGCCTCGGCAAAGACCATCGGCTTGGGATTGGCGCGGGCGAGGTCGTAGATATTGGTCAGCGCCGCGGTCGTCGGGTTGAGCCGCGCCTTGAGCTTGTGGCGATACTCGTCGAAATCGGCGATCGGCGCCTGCGCCACGCCGCTGTCCATCGCCGCCTTGGCCACCGCGCTGGAAACGACTTCCATCAGCCGCGGGTCGAACGGGGCGGGAATGATGTAATTCTCGCCGAACTGGTGCGTCACGCCGTAGGCGGCCGCCACTTCCTCGGGCACGCGTTCACGCGCGAGTTCGGCAATGGCCCGCGCTGCGGCAATCTTCATTTCCTCGTTGATCGCGGTTGCCTGCACGTCGAGCGCACCGCGGAAAATGAACGGAAACCCGAGCACGTTGTTGACCTGGTTGGGGTAGTCGCTGCGCCCGGTGGCGATGATCGCATCGGGGCGCACCGCCTTGGCTTCCTCGGGCATGATCTCAGGCACCGGGTTGGCCATGGCGAAGATGATCGGTTTGTCCGCCATGTGCTCAACCCATTCGGGCTTGAGCGCACCCGCCGCCGAGAGCCCGAGGAAGATATCCGCGCCGTTGAGCGCTTCTTCGAGGCTGGTGGCTGCGGTCTCGACACCATGCGCGCTCTTCCACTGGTCCACATTGTCGCGTCCCGGGGTGATCGGGCCCGACCGGTCGCACACGATCACGTTTTCGTGCCGCACACCCATGGCCTTGATCAGCGCGGTGCAGGCGAGCGCGCTCGCCCCCGCGCCGTTGACCACCATCTTCACATCCTGGAGGTCGCGCCCGGTGAGATGGCATGCATTGATCAGGCCGGCCGCCGCGATGATCGCGGTGCCGTGCTGGTCGTCATGCATCACGGGAATGTTCATCCGCTCGCGCAGTGCCTGCTCGATGATGAAGCATTCGGGCGCGGCGATGTCTTCCAGATTGATGCCGCCGAAGGTGGGCTCCATCAGGGCCACCGCCTCGATGAACTTGTCCGGGTCTTCGGTATCGAGTTCGAGATCGATCGAATCGACGTCGGCGAAGCGCTTGAAAAGCACCGCCTTGCCTTCCATCACCGGCTTCGACGCCAGCGCGCCGAGATTGCCGAGACCGAGGATGGCGGTGCCGTTGGAAATGACAGCCACGAGATTGGACCGCGCGGTATAGCGCGCCGCATCCGCAGGATTGGCCGCAATCGCTTCCACCGGAGCAGCGACGCCGGGCGAATAGGCCAGGCTGAGGTCGCGCTGGCTGCCCATCGGTTTCGAGGCGATAATCTCGATCTTACCGGGGCGGATCGTCTCGTGGTAGAACAGCGCCTCACGCGTGGTGAATGCGGATTTCTCGTCGGCCATGTGTATCCTCGTGTCGCTGCGGCTCGCCCCTAACCGCTCACGCGGCGAAGTCATAGGGGAAAGGGTGCCCCGGGCGACTCCCGAGATCGGCGGCGGCCCCGCTAGGCCCGCTTCATGTCTGGCAAGCCCACTCCGATGATGCAGCAATATCTCGCGCTCAAGCGCGAGGCAGGCGACGCGCTGCTGTTCTACCGCATGGGCGATTTCTTCGAACTGTTCTTCGAGGACGCCCGGGTCGCCGCCGGCGTGCTCGACATCGCGCTGACCACGCGCGGCGAACATGACGGCGAACCCGTGCCGATGTGCGGGGTGCCCGTGCATGCCGCCGAGGGCTATCTCGCACGGCTAATCAAGGGCGGCTGCCGGGTCGCGATCGCCGAACAGACAGAAACGCCCGACGAGGCCAAGGAACGCGCACGGCGCGAGGGCACCCCCGTCTCCAAAAGCCTCGTCGCGCGCGATATCGTGCGGTTCGTCACTGCGGGGACGCTGACCGAGGAAGCGCTGCTCGAACCGCGCCGCGCGAATCTGCTGGTGGCGGTGGCTCCGCTGCGCGACAGCGTCGGGCTGGCGGCATGCGATATCTCGACCGGACGCATGGAGCTGGAGGAATGCCCGATCGCCGCGCTTGATGCAGCGCTAGCGCGACTGGGCGCAAGCGAGTTGCTCGCCCCCGATGACTGGCCGGATGCCCCAGCCGACATCATCGCCCGGCCGCGCAGTGATTTCCGCAGCGAAGACGGCGAATCCCGCCTCAAGACGATCCACCAGATCGCCACGCTCGATGGACTGGGCGACTTCTCGCGCCCCATGCTTGCTGCAGCGGCCGGGCTGATCGCCTATCTCGAGCATGCAGGACGCGGCACGCTGCCCTTCCTCCTGCCCCCGGTCGCACGCGGCAGCGGAGCCCATCTCGCGATGGATGCAGCGACTCGCGCCAGTCTCGAGATTCTCGAAGCGCAGAATGGGGGGCGGGCCGGCAGCCTGATCGCCTGTATCGATCGCTGCGCCACGGGAGCAGGCGCGCGGCAGCTGGCCGAAGATCTGTCCGCCCCGCTTGCCGATCGCGCCGCCATCGAAGCCCGTCTTGCCAGCGTCCAGCATTTCCACAGCGACCCGCTATTCCGCGCGGACGTACGCGGCGTCCTGCGCCAGGCCCCCGATATCGGCCGCGCACTCGGACGGCTGGTCGCCGGGCGCGGCAGCCCGCGCGATCTGGGCCAGATCCGCGACGGCCTTGCCGAAGCACGACGGGTGCGCGACATGCTCAGCGCCAGCCCGGACCTTCCCGCACTGCTGGCGGACATGTGCGAGGCATTGGGGGGCCATGCTGCGCTGGTCGACCATCTGGCGCGCGCGCTGGTCCCCTCGCCGCCGACCGAACGCAGCCAGGGCGGTTTTATCGCTGCGGATTACGATCATGCGCTCGACAGCCTGCGCGAAACCAGCGGCAACGCCCGCAAGGCTATCGCCGCGCTCGAAGCCAGGTACCGCGATGAGACCGGTACGCCGTCGCTCAAGATCAAGCACAACAAGGTGCTCGGTTATTTCATCGAAGTGCCTGCCAAGCATGGCGACAAGCTGATGGCAGCGGACAGCGGTTTCACGCACCGCCAGACGATGGCCGGCGCCGTGCGGTTCAATTCGATCGGCCTGCACGAGGAAGCGACACGGATCGCCGAAGCGGGCGCGCATGCGGTGGCCGCCGAAGAAGCGCATTTCGAAACACTGGTCGGTGAAGTGATCGAAGCCCGCGAAGCGATCGCCGCCACCGCCGCCGCACTTGCGCGGATCGACGTGGCGGCCGCGCTTGCCGAACGCGCGGTAGAAGGAGACTGGGCGCGCCCCGAGATGCGCGACCAGCCCTGCCTCGAAATCGTCGGCGGCCGGCACCCGGTGGTCGAAGCCGCGCTGGCGAGGAGCGGCGAACGTTTCGTTGCCAATGATTGCACCCTGGCGCAGGCAAACCGCCTGTGGCTGATCGGCGGCCCCAACATGGGCGGCAAGTCAACCTTCCTGCGCCAGAACGCGCTGATCCTGATGCTGGCCCAGGCAGGCAGCTATGTCCCTGCAAATTCGGCCCGGGTCGGTTTGGCCGACCGATTGTTCAGCCGCGTCGGGGCAAGCGACAATCTGGCGCGCGGACGGTCCACGTTCATGGTCGAGATGGTCGAAACCGCGGCCATCCTCAGCCAGGCGACCGAACGCAGTTTCGTGATCCTCGACGAGGTCGGGCGCGGCACGAGCACCTATGACGGCATGGCGCTGGCCTGGGCGGTGGTCGAAGCGGTGCATGAACAGCTGCAATGCCGCTGCCTCTTCGCCACGCATTATCACGAGCTCAGCCGACTGGCCGAGACCTGCGACGCGTTGAGCCTGCATCATGTGCGGGCGCGCGAATGGAAGGGCGATCTCGTCCTGCTGCACGAATTGGCGACCGGCGCTGCCGATCGCAGCTACGGCCTGTCGGTCGCCAAGCTGGCCGGTGTGCCCGCACCGGTCATCAAGCGGGCCAAGGCAGTGCTCGACAAGCTCGAGAAGGGCCGCGAACAGACCGGCGGGCTCGGCGCCGGCCTTGGCGACCTGCCGCTTTTCGCAGTCACCGCGCAGGCAGAAGAAGCTCGGCCCGACCCGCTGCGCGAAGCGATCGAGCAGATCGACGTCGATGCCCTCTCGCCGCGCGAAGCGCTCGATACGCTCTACGCCTTGCAGACGACGGCCCGGGAAACGGACGCTTAACCGCCCTGCCCTATACCGGGGCGATGGATGACGGACTGCCCCCGGATTGCTCAAGAAACTGGCGCTCGTCGTCCTGTTTCTGATCGGCGTAGTGATCCTCGTCGGCGGGGAGAACGATCCCGGCGTGATAGCGCGTCTTAGCGACGCGCCGCCCGGGCAGGGCGAATTTGCGGATCGTGCGCCCGAGCCCTTGATCGATACGGATGTGCCCGCGCGGCGGGAGCAGCGGTCCTCGCAAGACGATGCGGCCCTGTCCGCATGGTATGCCGAAGATGCACCGACGGGGCCTGCAACACCCGAACCCTTCGTCCCCGAACCGTTCGATGACAGCTATCTGATAGAAGACGCCGAGCCCTTGGTAGGCGCGCGGCCCAGCCCGCTCCCCGGCCCGCCCGCGCGAGACGCCGAGCCGGTCGAGATCGTGAATTAGGATAGGAACCGCCCCCGCGATCCGCGATTGATATCTCATGGCTCAGGATGATCCCCCCGAAGATCCCGACAAGTCGACCGAGTGGGCCGAGGTCCGCACCGACCTTGCCGAGGATCGCAACATCATGGCGATGGAACGGACTTTCGCCGGCTGGATGCGCACTTCATTCGCTGCGATCGGTATCGGGCTGGGCTTCAAGGCGGTTTTCGGGGCGTTCGATCCGCCGTGGCTGGCCAAGGCGATCGCCACGATGTTCATTCTGGCCGGGGGGTGGCTGGCGATTACTGCCGAACGCCGTGCTTGCCACACGCTCGACAAGTTGCAGACGCACAAGTTCGAGGCCATCTCGACCCCGAACTTTCGTGCGCTTGCCTATGCCATCGCCGCCGGATCGCTCGTGCTTACCGCGGGGCTCTGGGTGCTGAACGACGGTGCCATCTCCGGATAGCGAGGCCGCCGGAATCAGCTGCCGTCGGATGGCAAATCGGGGTCGACCTTGGCCGATTTGCCGTATTTGTCCTCATTGTCGTCGTGGTTGTCCTCGCCGCGATAGGCCGACATGTCGATCCGGCCCGAGCTTTCCATGTCGCGCATGTGGTCGATCGTGTCCTGCGTTGAATCACCCATCAGGCCGCTCTTGTTGTCGCCCTTCGTGCTCTCGGTCGGCGACGATGTTTTGGTGGTGACCCCGCGGGCTTGCTCGGCCACTTCCTGTGCCTGCATGCGGTGATCGTCCTGCTCGTCATTGTGGGTTTCGGGCGCGAGGCCGGCCTGGCGCTGTTCCTGGCTGCTTACCTTCTTGTCGGTCATGCGTAGTCTCCTTTACCTGACCAACGGTGGGCGGGGCCGCGCGGTTCCTATGGAGGTCCGATGGTGGGGAGCAGCCAGCCCGTGTCCCGTCACGGATTCTCTTTGCGTGCGCTAGCGGCATCCGCCGCTATCTTGCTGCTGCACCAGCCCACACCCCCGCCCGGCCACCCATAAAATACCGTGCCGTGGGTGGCCGGGCGGGGGCGTGGGCTGGTGCCGAGAGGGCAGGACGGATGTCCTGACCGCACCCACAAACTATCTCGTCGGAACCGGCTCCTCGCCCGAGTAGTCGTAGAACCCGCGGCCCGTCTTGCGGCCAAGCCAGCCGGCTTCGACATATTTCACCAGCAGCGGCGCGGGGCGGTACTTAGCATCGCGGGTGGTCTTGTAGAGCACCATGATGATGTCGAGACAGGTATCCAGCCCGACGAAGTCGGCCAGTTGCAACGGGCCCATCGGGTGGTTGAGGCCGAGGCGGCAACCCTTGTCGATATCTTCGATCGCGGCGGTCGACTGGCCCAGCACGAACACCGCCTCGTTGATCATCGGCAGCAGGATACGATTGACGACGAAGCCGGGCTCGTCCTGCGACAGGACCACTTCCTTGCCCAGGCTCTCGGCAAAGGCGGTGGTGCGGTCGGTGGTCGCCTGCGCGGTCGCAAGGCCGGGGATGACCTCGATCAGCTTCATCACCGGCACCGGATTGAAGAAGTGCAGCCCGATAAAGCGCGCGGGATCAGGCGCATAATTTGCCATGCGCGTGATCGGGATCGAGCTGGTGTTCGAGGCCATGATGGCATCGGCGGCGAGGTACTGGCCAGCCTTCTCGAAGATCGCCTGCTTGATCGCTTCCTTCTCGGTCGCCGCCTCGATGATCAGGCTCGCGTCCTGCATCGGCGCGTAATCGGCGACCGGCGTGATGCGCTTCAGCGTCGCCTCGGCATCGGCGATCTCGATCTTGCCCTTGCCGACCAGCTTGCCCAGCGCCTTGTCGATCCCGGCGTGTGCCTGCTCGGCGACCTCTAGGCTGACATCGGCCAGCAGCACATCGATGCCGTTGGCGGCCACGGTCTGCGCTATTCCCGAACCCATCTGGCCCGCACCGATGATGGCAACCGTATTGTTCATCGAAATTTCCTTCGCGTCTGCAGCAACGGCGCTGCACTAGCGAAGCCGCAGGGCGCTGGCTAGCGCCTCAGCGGTTGGCGCCAGGCACCCACTTCACGTCGGCGCGGCCATCGTCATTGGCAACGCGCGCGAGTACGAACAGATAGTCCGACAGGCGGTTGATATAGGCCAGCGCGTGGCGGTTGGTCAGATGCTGCGCCGCCATCGCCGTCATCGCGCGTTCGGCGCGCCGGGCTGCAGCGCGGGCGACATGCAGCCGTGCGGCCCCTTCGCTCCCGCCGGGGAGCACGAAACTCGTCAGTGGTTCGAGCCGCGTATTGGCCTCGTCGATCGCCTGTTCGAGCCACACGGTCTGACCTGCAACTATCCGCAGCACCATTTCCGAAGGGGCGAAATCGTCATTGTCACCCGCCGGCGTCGCAATATCGGCGCCGAGGTCGAAGAGATCGTTCTGAATCCGGTACAACGGGGCCGCGAACGGAGTGTCCGCCAAGGTAACTGCGGCGAGGCCGAGCGCCGAATTGGCTTCGTCCACAGCCCCGATCGCTTCCATCCGGGTATCGTGCTTGGGCAGGCGCGAACCATCGACAAGACCCGTGGTCCCGTCGTCGCCGGTACGCGTGTAGATCTTGTTGAGCTTGACCACGCAGCGCTGCGCCGGATCAGTTCGCGATGGCGAGCAGGACGGCCACCACCACCACGGCCAGCGCCTGGTACTTGATCCGCGCGAACATCATCTTGTTCTGCGTCAGTTGCATGTCGGTCGCGTCGGTCTGCTCACCGCTCTCCAGGTCGATCTTGGTGCTCTTCATGAAGGCGACGATCCCGCGGATGAGCGAGGCCACCACAAGAACCATGAGGATGACGAGGAGAATGATGAGGAATGTGTTCATAGCCACACAGACTTAGGCACTCGCGAGCGAAATGCCACCCGGAAAACGGTGCAAGCGCAGTTGCTCTGCAAGCAACAGACCATCCTCACCCGCCTCCCGCCGATCGGCCAGCGAGGGCGAGCCGCGCCGCTTGGCGAGTTTCTGCCCGCTCGCATCCACCAGCAGCCGGTGATGGTGCCAGCGCGGTACGGGCAGACCCAGCAGCGCCTGCAGCAGGCGGTGGATCGGCGTCGCCGCAAACAGGTCCGCTCCGCGCGTCACCAGCGTCACGCCGTCGGCGGCATCGTCCAGCGTGGCGGCCAGATGATAGCTGGCCGGCGCGTCTTTGCGTACGATCACCACGTCGCCTGCCTTAAGCGGGTCGGCCCGCTGAACACCGGCCACCGCATCCTCCCATTCGAGTGGTCCGACATCGGCAAGAGCGCGGGCTATATCAAGCCGCAGCGCGGCTGGCTTGTCCGGCTCGGGCGGGCGGGTCTTGCAGGTTCCGGGATAGACCGCGCCTTGCGAGCCAATCCGCGGCCTCAGCGACTCGATCTCGGCGCGGGTGCAGGTGCAGCGATAAAGATATCCGCGCGCAAGCAGCTCCTGCGCGGCAGCGGCATAGGTCGCGAGCCGGGTCGATTGCGCGGGCACTTCTTCCCATTCGAGCCCGAGCCACGCGAGATCGCGGCGAAACGCTTCCGCCAATTCGGGGCGCGAGCGCGGACCGTCGATGTCTTCGATCCGCAGCAGGAAACGCCCGCCGGCCCGTTTCGCAAGATCATGCGCGACCACTGCCGAGTAGGCGTGGCCCAGATGCAACGGGCCATTCGGACTGGGGGCGAAGCGGGTTACGGTCATGCGGTCCTGGCGAGGTCAGCTCGAAACGGCGCGGGTTGCGGACAAGTTTGTGGATAGCCTGTCTGTAACAGGCTTGACGCTTTTCCTTGCAAGTGCATTTTCTAAGTCATCGGGGAGGAACGCACGAGTGTTCAGGGCCGAACTGCTTGAACGGGCCGCGAGGTTCCGCAGTAGCGAAGATGATCCGACGCGCAATCTGCAGTCGTGCCCTTCGCTCGTCCTCAATGCCGACTTCACGCCGCTATCCTATTACCCGCTCAGCCTGTGGCCGTGGCAGACCGCGATCAAGGCGATCTTTCTCGACCGGGTGGATGTGATCGCCACCTACGAGCGCGAGGTCCATTCGCCCTCGCTCGACATGAAGATCCCCAGCGTCATCGCGCTCAAGCAGTATGTGAAGCCCAGCGAGTTTCCCGCGTTCACGCGTTTCAACCTGTTCCTGCGCGACCGCTTCAGTTGCCAGTTTTGCGGGGCGATGAACAATCTGACCTTCGACCACGTCATCCCGCGCCGGCTGGGCGGCAAGACCACCTGGGAGAACATCGCCACCGCCTGCGCACCGTGCAACATGAAGAAGGGTGGCCGCACACCGAGGCAGGCGGGCATGCAGCTTGCCAGCGAACCGATCCGCCCAACCCATTGGCAGCTGCAGCAGCACGGCAAGATGTTCCCGCCCAACTATCTCCACGAAACATGGCGCGACTGGCTCTACTGGGATATCGAACTGGAGGCGTGAAGAAGCGGTCAGCTTGGCCGATCTCGCCAGGCTCCCAGAGCATGCGGATCAGGTCACCGCAGCTCGCTCGCGGAACTCGTCGCGCTGCCATTCGCCGCTTTCGAGCACTTCGGCAAGGTGCCGCGCGGCTTCGGCCATGTCCTCGAAGCGCAGATAGGCGGGCGCAAACCCGAAACGCAGGATATCGGGGTCGCGAAAATCGCCGATGACGCCGCGCGCGATCAGCGCCTGGCAGATCGCGTAAGCCTCTGCATGGCGGAACGACAGCTGGCTGCCACGCTGTGCAGGATCGGCAGGACTGACGAGATCGAGCGTGACACCGCGTTCGGCAAGGCACTGGCGGAAGAATTCGGAGAGCGCCTGCGATTTGACGTGGAGTCTCTCGACCCCGATTTCCCCGATCAGATCGACGCCCACTTCGAGCGCCGCAAGGCCGAGGATCGGCGGCGTTCCGCACTGGAGCCTGTCGATCCCCGGCGCGGGTTCGTAATCGTCGCTGAAGGCGAAGGGGGCGGCGTGCCCGAACCAGCCGGTGAGCGGCTGCCGCGCAGTTTGCAAGTGACGTTCGGCGACAAAGGCATAGGCCGGTGCGCCCGGCCCGCCATTGAAGTATTTGTAACCGCAACCAACCGCGAAATCGGCTCCGCACCCGCCAAGATCGACCGGCAGCGCGCCGCCCGAATGCGACAGGTCCCACAGCACCAGTGCTCCCGCTTCATGCGCCGCCCGGGTCATGGCGGCCATGTCGAACACTTCGCCAGTCTTGTAATGCGCGTGGGTCAGCAGCAGCAGCGCGACGTCCTCGTCCAGCGCGCAGGCGAGCTGTTCGCGCGGGGCCAGTCGCCGCTTGGCAAGGCCCTGCTTTTCCAGCCCCTCGATCATGTAGAGATCGGTCGGGAAATTGCCCGGCTCGCTCAGAACGGTCTTGCGGCCCGGGCGCATTTCAAGCGCCGCGGCAATCAGCTTGAACAGGTTCACACTGGTGGAATCGCAGGCAATGACCTCATGCGGTGATGCCCCGATCAGCGGCGCGATCTTGCCGCCGATCCGGAGCGGCCAATCGATCCAGTCGGCGGTGTTCCAGCTGCGGATAAGGCCCTCGCCCCACTCCTCGCGCACGACCTGTTCCATGCGAGCGGGCGTAGCTTTCGGCAGGCAGCCCAGCGAATTGCCATCGAGGTAGATGACGCCTTCGGGCACGATGAACCGATCGCGGAAGCCCGCCAGCGGGTCGCCAGCGTCGAGGATACGCGCGCGCGAATTCATCGGTTCATGCATCGGGCGACTCGCGCAGAATGGCGCGGGTCAGTCCGGCATCGCCGCCCGCTATCTTGAGTGGCAGCGCGATCAGTTCGTAACGCCCTTCAGGAACCCCATCGAGCACCAGCCCTTCGAGAATGCGCATGTCATGCTCCAGCACCGCCCGGTGGGCATCCATCGTCTTGCTGTCCTGCGGATCGACACTGGGCGCATCAGTCCCGACCAGCTTGACGCCCTGCAATGCGAGCCATTCGATCGCTTCGGCATCGATCGCGGTGAAGCTGGCGTCCCATTGCTCGTGGGGGAAGGTTTCGAACGTCCGGAACAACACGCGGTCGGCGCTTTCGATATGCGGCAGATCGCCGACCGAAACCCTGCCACCGGTGACCCGCGTCGCATCCACCACCAGGCATTCCCCGACGTAGGGATCGAGCGCAACGCTGGCGATATCGGGAGCGGAAGCAGAATAATGCAGCGGTGCATCGCCATGCGTGCCCGAATGCGTGCTCATGGTCATCCGCCCGACGTTGACGGGCGATCCATCCTCCATCTTCCATGTGCGATCAAATGCGAAAGCGGTGTCGCCCGGCCAGACGGGCAATCCGGGGCGCAGCGTCTGCGAGATGTCCCATATACGCCGGGGGCTTTTCCAGCTGCTCATAATGCGGTCCGCACGCTCAGGAGTTCGGGAAAGAAGGCGGCTTTCAGCACGCCCGCCAGATAGGGCACGCCGGGGGTGCCGCCTGTGCCTTTCTTGAAGCCGATGATCCGTTCCACCGTCTTGAGATGGCCGAAGCGCCAGCGCTGGAAATGATACTCCAGATCCACCAGCTTTTCGGCCAGTTCGTAGAGGTCCCAATAGGCTTGCGGATCGCGGTAGATCTCGGCCCATGCCGCCTCGACCGCGGGCGCATGCTCCCACGCCCTGGCCCGGTCGCGCTTGAGCACGCTGTCGGGAATGGCGAAGCCGCGCCGCGCCAGCAACGCAATCGCTTCGGCATAGATCGATTTGCGGGTGAGTTCCGCTTTCAGACCTTCGGCCACGTCGGGCGTCGCCTCGTGCATGTTGACCATGTCCGGATTGCGTCCGCCAAGGAGGAATTCCATCATCCGGTACTGCGCGCTCTGGAACCCGCTCGATCCGCCCAGGTGTGGCCGGATGGTCGAATAGTCATGCGGGGTCATCGTGCTGAGCACATCCCAGCTCTGGATCAGCTGTCCCTGCGCACGCGCCACGCGCGCGAGCATCTTGAAGGAGGGCCGCAGGTCGTCAGCCCGGATGCATGCGCGCGCCTTGGTCAGCTCGTGCAGGCACAGCTTGAGCCACAGCTCGCTCGCCTGGTGGACGATGATGAACAGCATCTCGTCATGCGCTTCGGACGCGGGATGCTGCGCCGCGAGAATGCGCTCGAGATCGAGGTAGCTGGAATAGGTAACATCGGATGCCATGCCCGCTGCCCTAGCGTGCATCGGTCACCGATGAAACTACCCCTCGATCACCTGCGTGTGCGGATGATGCTTGTCGAGGTGGCGTTTGACGATGCGCAGGTTCTTGGTGTTCGAGCGGTAGACCACGTCGAATGCATCACCGATGATCGGCACGGCGCCGACCGCGCTGTCGATGCCGATATTGCCGATCATGCGCCACAGCTTCCACCGCGGTAGGCCGAGGTTCTTGGCTTCCCACACGATGTAGCCCGCGAGCGCTGCCGTCACGATATCGCCGATGACGGGGACAAAGCCGATGATCGTATCGAGCCCGATCGGATATTTGGTCCCCGGTACGACAAGGCTGCGTTCGAGCAGGTGCTCCATCGCCTCGATACGCTTGCGGATCGACACCGGATCGGTGCCGGTCGGCAGTTCCATCCCCAGGGGACGCGGGCGGTCGCGATTGTCCATGGCGGGTTAGATGGGGGCCCGCGAGAGCGGGAACAAGGGATGGATGTTCCACGGGTTTTCGGCGAACGCCTCGATATCGGCGCGTACCAGCGACCAGCGGATCGGCGCGCCGAGCGGGATGTAGCGATTGGTGGCCAGCAAGGCGGCTTCGGCCTCGTAGAGATAGGACGCCGCCTCGACCCCGTCGCGCGCGTCCAGCGCCAGCGATACGAGATAATCGGCATCCTCGCTGCAGGCGCCCCGGCTTACCGCGCAGTTGAACTGGTTGAGGAACCAGCGCGGCGAGGCGTAGCGCGCCACGCGGTCGCGCAGCACGATATCGGCGGCGTCGGGTTCCGCCGCGCGCTGGGTCGACACGCCGATGGCGGCCAAGTTCTCGCTCAGCCCGTCAAACAGCAGGTCGGAGCCCGGCCCGCGCGGCAGATGGATGCGCAGCTGAGGCCCTTCGCCGCTGTCAGCGCGCCACCGGGCAACGCGCTGGCGGGCCTCGGTCCGACGCTGTTCCAGCGTCATCGCTTCCCAGCGTTCGGCGGGTGGCTGCGCAATCGTCGACAGCGCGACCGGGACGATCCGCGTCGATGCCGACCAGCCGCCGATATTGAACGGCTGCATCAGCGCTTCGCGGTCGATCGCCATGGCCAGCGCTTCGCGGTTGGCCGCGCTTCCCAGGAACCCCTCGGGGCGCCGGATCTCGAGACCGAACAGCCCGATTGCCGCATCGAGCCGCACATTGCCGCGCGACAACGGCCCGCTGTTGGCGAGCGGCAGCGAAGCCAGCCTTCCGCCGAGCACCAGGTCGAAGCGGGCCTGCGCGAAGCCCTCGGTCGCGTCCTCGGCATCGGTCGCATGGACCCGCAGCACGCGGATGGTGTCTTCCCATCCGGGCTGCTCGGGCAGGCCGCGCAATTCGGGCGGCAACGGCGCCAGCAGGCGCGAGCCGTCCTGCATGTCACCGCGCATGAGGCCGACGGGTTGATCGCCGAATTCGATGCCCAGTTCAGGCTGGGCAAGCAATTGCAGGAAATCGGGCATCGGACTGGTCAGCCGGATTTCGATCACCCGCCCGGTCATTGCGCGGATATCGCGGATCTTGGCGAGATCGAGCCCGAGCGTGGTGCCCTGCAATTGTCGCACACGTCGCTGGAGCGCATCGCGCACCGCCTGCGCCGTCAGCCGATCGCCGCCCGCGAGGTCGAATTCGTTGATCCGGAAGATGTAACTTGCGCCGCCATCGGTGACGATCCAGCGTTCGGCCACGCCCGGCACGACTTCGCCCCGCGGGTCGAGCCGCACCAGCCCGGTCGACAGCGCGCCGCGCACATGCTGGCCCGCATAGCCCAGCCGCACGCCCTGCGCTTCGAGTTCGGCAGGATCGGCAATGAAGGCGACATCCACCACCCCGTCGTCGCCGCCGGCGCTACAAGCGCCGAGCGCTGCGAACAGGAGTGCGAAAAGCCAAACGCGCATCATCGCCGGTTAGCAGGCTGCGCCTGCGGCGTCAGCCAGACAATTACAGTTTGCGCAGGCGGCGCTCGTCTTCGGAAAGCGGAGATGCGGCGGAGGTCGACCGCAGATAGGCGGGCGTATCGGTCTTGGTGCCCACCGGGGCACGCACGATCTTGGGGTCGATCTCGGTTTCGAAGGCGACTCCGAACCGGTCGTCCTGCGCCCAGGCGACATTGCCCTTGATCGTGCCGACATTGCGCAATTCGATGCCGACCCGGTCGCCGCGGGAAATCGCCATGCCGCCGGCTTCGGCCATCATCCCGCCAGCCGACAGATTGCGCACCTTGACGCGCACCGGTTCGGCCTGACCGTCGAGGGTCAGCTGCGCGAACAGAAACAGGCTGTCGCGACCAACATTGCGCGTATCGACCGAGGACATTGCTTGCGTCGTATCCCTAGATGCATTTCCCGGAACATCCACGATAGTCCCGGAACGGTCTGCACGCTAGGCTGGAGACCTAAAGAATCGGTTAGCGTGCGCTCAATCGTCGCGCGAGATCTTCTCGCGCCGTTCGTGCGCTTCCTGCGCTTCGACCGTCATGGTCGCCACCGGACGCGCGATCAGCCGCTTGAGCCCGATCGGATCACCGGTGACTTCGCACCAGCCATATTCGCCTTCGTCGATGCGCCGGAGCGCGGAATCGATCTTGGAGATGAGCTTGCGCTGGCGGTCGCGCGTGCGCAGTTCGATGCCCCAGTCGGTCTCGGACGAGGCACGGTCGTTGAGGTCGGGTTCGCGGATCGGACCGTCCTGAAGCGACTGCAACGTCTGCCCGGCCGCATCGTGGATCGATTTCTTCCACTCCAGCAACAATACGCGAAAATACTGCTGCTGCCGCTCGTTCATGTATTCTTCGGTATCGTCGGGAACGTAGTCGTCACCCACCGCAGCGCGTGCCTTGGCCAGCTTCCCGTTCTCATTTGCCACAGAGGCCATTGAGGACCCTCTTACCTGGTCGATTTAGACATCGGAACATGCCGCCCTGTCGGCCCGGATTTTTCCGGCGCTCCGAATGACCCGCTCGGCGCGTGCCTATAGGCAAGCGCCTGCGGGCACACAAGCGCCAATCCCGTACATCACCGAAATGCGTCCCACAGGACCGAAAACACGCCGCCAGCACCCGCGCCGCCCGGGAAAGAATCGCGAATTAACCATTTCTTGACCATAATTTGGCCAATTCTATCGCGTCCGGCACCTGAGCCGGTCTTGTTGGGGGAATGACCATGCAGCTGACCAGTATCGAAGGCGGCGGTGGCGAGATCATCCAGAGTGAAGACGGTGCGGCGCTGATCGCCGAATATCTGACCGAGTACGAAGGCGGCGCGATCGGTGCGCTCTACAGCCTAGGGGTGGCATTCTCGGCCGGCAGCAGCGGCGTGGAATGCGATCTGATCGAAGCGCACAAGTGGTTCAACATCGCGGCATCGAAGGGGCATGAGGAAGCCAGCTGGTGCCGTGCCGATATCGCCGAGGAAATGACCGCGCGCGAGATTGCCGAAGCCCAGCGCCGCGCGCGCGAATGGCTGGCCGACAGTAGCCGCAAAGCCGCCTGAGCGCTAATCTTTCCTGAACGGGGTCCGCGTCGCCAGATAGTTGCGATCGGCTGCAACACCCGCGCGCTCGCGTTCGAGAAAATCCTCTACCGCGCTGCGGAAACCGGCATCGGCGAACCAGTGCGCGGAAACCGTTTCCACCGGTTCATACCCGCGGGCCAGCTTGTGCCCACCCTGCGCGCCGGCTTCGACCCGCGCCAGTCCCAGTTCGATCGCTGCCTCGATCGCCTGATAATAGCACAATTCGAAATGCAGGAAGCGGATGTCGCGCGTGCAGCCCCAGTAACGGCCGTACAGCGCATCACCGCCGATGAAATTGAGCGCACCCGCCACCGGCTCGCCGTCCTGCAGTGCCAGCACCAGCAGGATCTTCTCCCCCATCCGTTCGCCCAGCAGATCGAAGGCCGCGCGGGTCAGATAGGGCGTTCCCCATTTTCGCGCGCCGGTGTCCTGGTAGAACGCCCAGAACGCATCCCAGTGTTCGGGCCGGATATCGCCGCCGCGCAGGTGGATGATGTCGACCTCTGCCTGCGCGGCGGCGCGCTCCTTGCGCAGGTCCTTGCGCTTGCGTGAGGCGAGCGTGGCGAGGAAATCGTCGAACCGGGCGAACCCGCGGTTGTGCCAATGGAACTGGATATCGCTGCGCAGCATCCATCCGGCCTCTTCGAACAGCGGATGCTGCGATGGTTCGATGAAGGTCGCATGCGCCGAAGAAAAACCGTTCTGGAGGCACAATTGTCCGGCAGCAGCCAGCAGCGGCGCAGCGAGCGCCTCATCCGAGAGGAGCAGCCGCGGGCCGGTAGCAGGCGTGAACGGGGCGGCGATCTGTAGCTTTGGATAATAGCTGCCCCCTGCCCTTTCATAGGCATCGGCCCAGCTATGATCGAAGACGTATTCGCCTTGGCTGTGCCCCTTCAGATAGGCGGGCATGGCGGCCAGCAGCGGGCCGTCCTGCGTACTGATAACCAGCGGTGCGGGCTGCCAGCCGGTGCCGGGACCGACGCTACCCGAATCTTCCAGCGCAGTCAGGAATTCATGGCTAACGAAGGGGTTGTCCGCTCCCGCCAGGGCGTTCCATTCGGCGCGCTCGAAAGCGCCGACCGAACCACTGACGCGGGCGGCCAGGTCGCCAGGCGTGCCAGCCTCGCTCATGCCACCCCCTCGCCCTCGGCGATCGGCGCATCGGCATGCAACGCCGCGATTTCGCATAACGCGGGTGTATCGACCGTCCAGGTCAGCACCGGCAGGCCGGCATCGCGCAACGCGGCGACCATCGGACTGGGCAGAGCCGCGACATGGTAGGCGATGAATTCAGGCCGCGCCGCCCGCACCACGAGCCGCCGCTGCCAGCCCTTTTGCGTCTGCCCCTTCTCGTCCTCGCGCATGACGAGGCCCTGCACCGTCTGCGGCGCATGCCGGCGGAACCAGCGCGAAACCCGTGGGTCGAAGCTCATCACCGCATGCGGCCCCGAATAGCCCGCGAGCGCATCGCGCACGGCTTCGCAGCTTTGCGCCACATCGTAGCGCCGGCGCGACTTGATCTCGATCAGCAGCGGCACCTGACCATCGACCAGCGCGAGCAGATCGTCGAGCCGGGCCAGCTTGTGTTCGGTATCGAGGAAGGCGAGCTGCGCCAGCTCTTCGGCCGAATATCCCGCCGTCGGACCGCTGACCCCGGTCAGCCGGTCGAGTTCCCAGTCGTGCATCAGGATTGCCGCATGGTCCTGGCTGCGCTGGATATCGCATTCGATACCCATTCCCCGCTCCATCGCTCCGGCAAAGGCGGCGAGCGAGTTCTCCGGCACGCCGTCGCTGTGGAGCCCGCGGTGGGCGTAGCTCCAGTCGCGCAGCCACCCGACCCGTGCCGGATCGGGTGAAGGCGCCAGATGACGATCAAGCCTTGAGAGCAACGATCGCATCGACCTCTACCGCGGCATTCAGCGGGAGCGCAGGCACGCCCACCGCGCTGCGCGCATGTTTGCCCGGATCACCGAACACTTCGTACATCAGGTCGGACGCGCCGTTGATGACCTTGGGCTGGTCGTAGAAGTCGGGCGTGCAGGCGACGAAGCCGCCGAGCTTGACGAAATGCGCCACCCGCTCGATCAGCCCGGCGGCTTCGAGCTGCGCCAAGATCATCAATCCGCAGGCCCGCGCGGCTTGCTGGCCCTGCTCGAGCGTGACGCCCTCGCCCAGCTTGCCGGTGACCAGTTCGCCATCGACGAAGGGCAGCTGGCCCGAAACGAAGGCAGTATGGCCATCGACCACCACCGGCTGGTAGCTGGCGACGGGGGCAGCGGCATGCGGAAGCGCGATGCCTCTCGCGCGGAGACGGTCGTGGATGCTCATGCGGGTTCCTTCTCGATTTCGCCCATCAGCCACGGCAGCGCTTCGTCCCAGCTATCGATGCGGGCGTCGGCGTGGCCGGCGGTATGCGCGCAATCGATATGCGGGGCGAGCAGCGGTTCGCCGCACAGATGGAGCGTGGTGATGTTCGCACCCGCCGGGCCAAGCGTTTCGCGGGCCGAGCGGTGATGCTGCGCCAGATCGTCGATGAAAACTGCCTTGCTCGGCCGGTATTCGTCGAGGATCGCCTGCAGCGCAGGACCCTTGGGGCCCTGGTTGGTGAACACGCGAGCGTCGAGCCCGTGGTCGATCAGCTGCGCCCGGCGCATTTCCTGGCGCTTGTCGACGAGATTGGTGAGGATCACGACATCGGCGTGTTCGCGCAGCGCGGCGATCCCTTCGATCGCGCCGGGGATCGGCGTCTGGCGATGCATTTCGGTATCGAAGAAGCCGCCCAGCTTGCGCCAGATTTCCTCGGGCGCGAGGATCTCGCCGCTGTCCTGCCAGCGCAGCGCCTGGGCGAAATCGTTGCCTTCCATGCGGAATTCGACGCCCTGCGTTTCGGCCAGCCAGTCGCGGAAGGGCGCGACCATGTAGAGCAGCACTTCGTCGCAGTCGGATATGATCAGTGGGCGGGTCATCTGGACAGCTCCCTGGCCGCAGCGACCAGCGTTTGGGGGTGGTGTCCAGCGCGTCGGCGGCCAGGACGAGATCGGGTTCGTGATTGGCTAGAAATTCGAGCACTGCAGCCTGAACGCCGCGATCGGTCAGCCCGTTCCGCAATCGCTCGGGCGTGAGGCCGGTCAGCGACAGCAGGCGCTCGGCCCGCTTGTCGTCGGCCAGCGCCCAGCCGAGCGCTTCGAGCGCCAGCACCTCGGGCGGCCGCATTTCGCCATTCGTCGGTTCGCGAATAATTGTCAGCGCTCCCGCTTTTGCATAAGGCCCATGCGCATTCGCATGGAGTCCGCGCCAAGTGGCAAAGAGAATCCTCGTTGTCGAGGACAACGACCTCAATCGTAAGCTGTTCTGTGACGTCCTGAAGGCGAACGGACATGAAGTCGTGCCCGTGGCCGATGGCCGCAACGTGGTGGCGACCGCGCAGCGCTTCGTTCCCGATCTGGTGATCATGGACATCCAACTGCCGCATGTCAGCGGGATCGACCTGATCGGGCAGCTCAAGGCCGATGCCGCGCTGGCCGGCGTGCCGGTGCTGGCGGTGACCGCCTATGCCGGCAAGGGCGACGAGGAGCGGATCCGCGATGCGGGCGCGGCGGACTATCTCGCCAAGCCGGTGTCGATCGGGCCTTTCATGGCGGCGGTGAAAGCGCTGCTGCCCGACTAGCCATGCTTGACAAGCGGCCGTCATAACCGCTTTGCCGGCTGCCACCCCCGCCCGCACCCGTGCGGGCCGCAACGCGATAGAGAACTGGACCCCATATGGACCGCACCGCCGTCGACGCCAAAATCCGCGAACTGGCCGAGCCTTTCAACAAGAAGGGCGTCGAGATCACCGAGGGCACCACCTTCGCCAACGATCTGGAATTCGACAGTCTGACGGTGATGGACTTCGTTGCCGAGATCGAGGACGAATTCGACATCATCATCTCGATGAACCAGCAGGCCGAGATCGAGACCTACGGCCAGCTCGTCGATGCGGTCACCAAGCTGCAGGCCGCCTGATGAGCCGCGGCATCTCGCAATCCGACCAGCCGATCGAGCGCAGCGGCGACGGCACCGACCTGTTCTCGAAGTTCGACGACATCATCGCGCTGCGCGAGGGCCTGCTCGCGAGCGGGCAGGAAGATCCCTTCAGCCTGGTGATGGAAAAGGTCCTCTCGCCGACCCGCGCGATCTGCAACGGCCGCGAGACGATCCTGCTCGGCACCTACAATTACATGGGCATGACCTTCGATCCCGACGTGATCGAGGCGGGCAAGCAGGCGCTGACCGATTTCGGTAGCGGGACCACCGGCAGCCGCGTGCTCAACGGGACCTACCAGGGCCACAAGGAGTGCGAAGACGCGCTGCGCGAATTCTACGGCATGGATCACGCCATGGTCTTCTCGACCGGCTACCAGGCCAATCTCGGGATCATCTCGACCATCGCTGGCAAGGGTGACTACATCATCCTCGACATCGACAGCCACGCCAGCATCTGGGACGGCTGCGCGATGGGCAATGCCGAGGTCGTGCCGTTCAAGCACAACGACATTGAGGCGATGGAAAAGCGGCTCAAGCGCATTCCCGAAGGCGCGGGCAAGCTGGTCATCCTCGAAGGCGTCTATTCGATGCTGGGCGATGTCGCCCCGCTCAAGGAAATGGTCGCGATCGCGAAGCGGCACGGCGCGATGGTGCTGGTCGACGAAGCGCATTCGATGGGCTTCATCGGCGAGAACGGCCGCGGCGTGGTCGAACAGGCCGGCGTGATGGACGATGTCGATTTCATCATCGGCACCTTTTCCAAGAGCGTCGGGACGGTGGGCGGGTTCTGCGTCTCCAACCACCCCAAGTTCGAGATCATGCGGCTGGTCTGCCGCCCCTATGTGTTCACTGCCAGCCTGCCACCGAGCGTGGTGGCGACCGCGGCGACCAGCATCCGCAAGCTGATGCACGGGTCGAACAAGCGCGCGCATCTGTGGGAAAATTCGAAGACGCTGCACAAGGGGCTGAAGGACCTCGGCTTCGCGCTCGGCACCGACGAACCGCAGAGCGCGATCATCGCGGTGATCATGCCCGATCTGGAACAGGGCGCGGCAATGTGGGAGGCGCTGATCAAGGGCGGCCTCTACGTCAATCTCGCCCGCCCGCCCGCAACCCCGGCCAACATGACACTGCTGCGCTGTTCGCTCTGCGCCGAGCACAGCGAGAGCGAAGTGGCGCAGATCCTGTCGATCTTCGAGGCCGCGGGCAAGCAGGTCGGGATCATCTGATCCGGAACGAAGTGCCGGGATGGGGCGTCCCATGGTGGAAAAGGAGATTCCACCATGAAGACGACCAATTCAGGCAGCGCCCGCTATGACGGGCTGGGCAAGGACGGCAAGGGCCATGTCAGCACGCAATCGGGCGCGCTGAAGGACCAGCCCTATGGCTTCCAGACCCGGTTCGAGGATGCCGCGGGCACCAATCCCGAAGAGCTGATCGCGGCGGCGCATGCCAGCTGCTTCACCATGGCGCTGTCGTTCAAGCTGGCCGAGGCCGGCCACAGCGACGGATCGGTCGAAACCGACGCCGAGGTGACGCTGGAAAAAGTGGATGACGGCTTCGTCGTCACCCGCTCGGCGCTGTCGACGCGCGGCAAGGTGCCCGGGCTGGACCAGGCGAAGTTCGAGGAACTGGCCGCTGACGCCAAGGCCAATTGCCCGATCTCGAAACTGCTCGACGCCGAGATCACGCTGGAAACCAGCTTCGCGAACTGAGCGGCAGCGATAGCGGCGCGGGCGGCCAGGCGCTGCCCGCGCTTGGCCGCTGCGGCAATCAGCCCCGCGGCGCGCGGTCTTCGAGCGGCGCGGGGTTGGCGCACGGCCCGCCCGCATCATCCTCGCCGCCGCCGAGCTGGGTCAGCACCAGCACGCCGCCGACCACCAGCACCACGAAGACCGTGGTCACCGTGCCGAGATATTTGTCGATCACCCGCTTGATCGGCGCACCGAAGACGCGGAACAGGATGCCCACGGTCATGAAGATCAGCGCGCGGGCGAACAGGCTGGACAGCACGAAAGTGACGAGGTTCATGCCGACGAAGCCGGCAGTGATCGTCAGCAGCTTGAAGGGCACCGGCGTGGCGCCGGCAATCAGGATCGCTTCGAAATCATATTCCCGCAAATGGCAGGCCGCTACCGGGAACGCTTCGGTCAGGCCCAGCGCGCCGATCAGCCAGACGCCGACCGTGTCGTAGAGCCCCCAGCCGATCGCATAGCCGAGCAGCGCGCCCGCGACCGATGCCAGCGTGGCGACCAGCGCGAACTTCACCGCCTTCTTCGGTTCGGCCAGGCACATCAGCCCGAGCAGCGGATGCGGCGGGATCGGGAAGAAGCTGGATTCGACGAAGCAGAAGAACGCCAGCCAGCCCACCGCATGCGGGTGCGAAGCCTTGTCCATCGTCCAGTCGTACAGCCCGCGCAGCGGTTTCATGATCATGATCTGGGAAATTCCCTCGCATCCCGTGGTGCGCCGGGATTAGGCGAGCCGCCGATTGTAGGCAAGCACGACCATAGAACCTATTTGGTTCTTTTTAATTGACATCGTCACGCTTTTTGGGTACATAAAGCGAACATCGCGATAGTGTGATTCACCGGCCCACGGGCCGTAGCGGGCGGCCTTCTCACGAGGGCCGCCCTTCGTCGTTTCACGCTGCGCATCATCGGGAGGATCGCATGAAACGTTCGCCGCCTGCGGACCGGCACGCCTGGGAAGACGCGTTCATCGCGGGCTTGCGCGCATATGGCATGGCCAGCCGCGCGGCGCAGGCGGCCGGGGTCAGCGACAGCACACCCTATGCCCGGCGCAAGCGCAGCGCGGCATTCCGCCAGCGCTGGGACCAGACGCTGGCCGATTACCGCGCCCGCCGGCCGGCCAAGCTGCGCAACCGCGCGGACAAGACCGCCCCGCGCCAGTGGCAGCGCACCTTTCTCGAAGCGCTGTCCAAGACATCGAATGTGTCGGCTTCGGCCAAGCGGGCGCATGTTCCGCCGCGCGAGGCCTATCGCCTGCGCCGCTGCGACAGCGATTTCGCTGACGCATGGCGCGCCGCGCTGTTCGAAGGCTACGCCAATCTGGAGATGGAAGTGCTCGGCTATCTGCGCGACCCGGCCCCGAAGCACCGGATGGATGTGGCCTCCGCGTTGCGGCTGCTTGCCGCGCACAAGGACACGATCGCCGGCGAGCGCGCCACGCGCGCCAATGTCAGCGCGGCCGAGGTGCGCGCCTCGATCGAACGCAAGGTGGAGATTTTCCGCCGCCAGATCGCCAACCGCCGCGAGCCTGCCGCCGATGAACGGTGAACCCACCCGCCCGGGCTTGTTCGCGCGGGCCCGCAGCGCAGCACGCGACGCCTTCGTAGCCGGGCTCGACCAGGCCGAACGCAATGAATGGCCCTATGACTTCCGCAACACGGCGCATGACGGGCAATTGCCGCCCGAGTGCGACTGGCGGATCTGGCTGATGATGGCCGGTCGCGGCTTCGGCAAGACGCGTGCGGGTGCCGAATGGGTTCGCGATATCGCCGAAACGAACCGCGGCGCACGGATCGCGCTGGTCGCTGCATCGCTGGGCGAGGCGCGCGCGGTAATGGTCGAGGGCGACAGCGGGATCCTCGCTTGTTCGCCGCCGAACCCGAAAGCCTGCGCGGTCCGCAGCACAGCCATGCCCGCCGGACAGGCGCAGAAAGAGTTCTTCGTCAACGAAGCTCTCGCGCGGGTCGACGCCTTGCTCCATCCCGCCTTCGAGACGGTCGCCAGCACGCCTCCCGCCCTTCCTGCCGCGGGCGAATGCTGGCTGGTCGGGCCCGACCCCTCAGGTGCGTGGGAGGGGCAGGCCGACGCGCTGGCATTCTGGGACGGCGTCCAGTGGAGCTTCTGCGCCCCCGTCGACGGCATGCAGATGTTCGACCGGGCAGAAGGTCAGTGGATCGTTTTTCGGTCCGGCTGGCGGCGCGTTACTCGCCCGCAGCCCCCCACCGGGGGTTCGACGATCGACGTCGAAGCACGAACGGCGATCGGAGCGATTATCGATGCAATTGCAACACTGTCGATTATTCGCAACGAATGACGGGAACCGCAAGCGGCTGGTATCGTTCGGCTGTCACGGGAAGGGATCCTGGTTGCGGAACCTATTCTCATCGCGCAGGAAAAGCGGCATTCTTGCCACAGGTCCCGCCGATTGTTTTCTTGCCACCTTATGGGTTGAAAGTTAGATACGGTCCACTCGGTGGCTCCAAATCGCAAAAAGGGGAAACTATAATGCGGAAATTCGTCATAGGAATGGCGATGGCCTCTACGGCCCTTGCATCGCCTGCCCTGGCAAAGGACGACAGCTGGTATATCGGTGCCGAATTCGGTTCGATGCTGGTCGAAGACAGTGAATTCGACGTCAATGACGGTGCAGCAACGCACGAAGTAAACCATGACTATGGTTTCGACGGCGGCGGCTACGTTGGCTATGACTTCGGTGGCTTCCGCCTCGAAGCCGAAGTCAGCTATCGTCAGGCAGATCTCGACTCGGTCGAAGCTGGTCCGACTGGCCTGCCCACCGGCGGCGGCGTCGTCGCTCCGGCTGGCATTTACACCGTTGGCGGTGACGCCAGCGCCCTGTCGTTCATGCTCAACGGCCTGCTCGACTTTGGCGCTGACGATGGCCTTCAGGGCTACGTCGGCGGCGGTATCGGTGTCGCACGTACCAGCTACGAAGTGACCCCGTACTCGAACCTGTCATCGTCGGTTGACGATTCGGACAGCGGCCTCGCATACCAGGCTCTGGCCGGTATCCGCGCTCCGCTGACCGACAGCATCGATGTCGGCCTGCGTTATCGTTTCTTCCGCGCAACGGAAGTCGAACTGGTCGACCTCGGCGGCAACACTCTCGAAGACGACTTCACCAGCCACTCGCTGATGGGTACGCTCGAGTTCAACTTCGGTGAGCCGGCAGCACCGCCGCCGCCTCCCCCGCCGCCGCCGCCGCCGCCCCCGCCGCCTCCGCCCCCGCCGCCGCCGGCGCCGGTCTGCGAGACGGGTCCGTACATTGTCTTCTTCAACTGGGACAAGTCGGACATCACTCCGGAAGCAGCGACGATCCTCGACAACGCCGTGTCGGCCTATGCCAACTGCGGTACGGCTGCAGTCATGCTCGCCGGTCACACCGACCGTTCGGGTTCGGTAGCCTACAACATGGGCCTCGCCGAACGCCGCAACGCATCGGTCCGCGGCTATCTCAGCTCGCGTGGTATTCCGGACGGCCGGATCACCAGCGAAGCCTTCGGCGAATCGCAGCCGCGCGTACCCACCGCTGACGGTGTCCGCGAACTGCAGAACCGCCGTGTCGAAATCACTTACGGTCCGGGTTCGGGCATGTAAGCGAACGGCGATACGCCAAAATGAAGAGGGGCCGGAGCAATCCGGCCCCTTTTTCGTTATGGGATGACGGACTGTCTGCAACCGAAAGGATCGCCATGAACTACCTTCGCCTGATACCCGCCGCGGGTGCACTCGCACTGGCAGGATGCGCCACCGTAGACGATCTGGCCGACAACCGCGTCGGGCAGACGACGCTGCGCTTCGCCAACGGCCTGCCCGCTGGCACGGTGCAATTGCTCAGCAATGGGCAAACGGTGACCCTGGCGGTCGCGGCTACCGGCATGTCGCAAGGCGAACATGGCTTTCACCTGCATACCACGGGCAAGTGCACTGCCCCCGACTTCACCAGCGCCGGCGGTCATCTCAATCCCGGCGGGCAAACCCACGGCGCACTGTCCCCCGGGGGCAAGCACCTCGGTGATATGCCCAATCTGATGATCGGGGAGAACCGGACCGGTTCGGCACAGGTCGAGCTAACCGGTGACGCCCGGGTCGTGCTCGACGAAATCTTCGACGAAGACGGCACAGCGGTCGTGGTTCACGCAGGGGCGGACGATTATCGCACCGATCCGGCCGGCGATGCCGGTTCGCGGATCGCCTGCGGCGTGCTCTCCAGCGTCTAGATAGTCTCACCCGCGGCACGGGCACGCTCGACGACGCTGGCGGCAGCTTCAGGAACCAGCTTCAACGCTGCGATAAGCAGCACCAGACCGAATGGAGCCGCCACCAGTGTCGAGAGCACGCCGAGCGACAGGTCGTCGCCATTGGTTGCCGAGACATAGCCCGCCATGAACGGGCCGAGGCCCAGACCGATCAGCGTGGTCGACAGGAAGAACGTTGCCGTGGCCATGCCGCGCATGCGCGGAAGCACCAGCGCCTGGCTCGAGGCGGCTGCTGCGCCGAGCGCGGCCGCGCTGAGCATCTGGGCGAGGAATGCGCCGATGTAGAAAAGCACGACATCATCGGTGGTATAGGCAAGCCACATTGCAGGAACGGGCATAATCAAGCCGAACAGGATGACCCACACGCGCCCGTCGGGTCGCCGCTCGAGCAGGAAGTCAGCCATGCGCCCGCCGAGGATGACGCCCAGGAAGCCGGCCACCGCGGCAGGGGCGCCCAGGAACCAGCCGAGATCGGTCTTGTCCACGCCCAGCGCGCGTTCGGCATAGGGCGCGCCCCAGTAGGAAGCGGCATAGGCGGTGAAGGCGACCGTGCCGTACCCCAGAATGACACACAGGAAGGCGGGCGAGCCCCAGGTCAGCTTGAACGTGGGCAGATCGCGTGCGCGCAGCCCCATGGTCCAGCTAAACACGGCATAATACCCCACGCCGAGGAATACCCATTGCTCGACCACACCGGTGAGAAGCCAGAGCACCCATGCAAGCGCGGCGAAAAAGGCTGCGCCGAGAAGATTGCCCATCAGCGCCTTCTTGCCGCGAGCGGCCGCACCGAAGACGGTAAAGGGTGGAATGACTTGGAAAAGCTCCTGCAGGAAACCGCGGAACGGTGCGGGATCTTCCGGCGTCGGCAAACCGTCGATCGCGCCGCGAACCGGTTCGCGCAGGGTCAGCACCCACAGCGCCAGCAGCAGCCCGGGTATGCCCACAGCGAGGAAGGCCGCCTGCCAGCCGACCAGGCCCAGCGGACCGCCACCGGGATAGGCGGCGTTCCAGTTTTCGACGATCAAGCCGCCGATGAGCAGCGAGATGCCGCCGCCGATGTACAGGCCGGATGAATAGATCGCCAGGGCCGTCGCCCGCAGGCGCGCGGGAAACCAGTCGGAAATGAGCGAATAGGCGGACGGGCTGGCGGTCGCTTCGCCAACCCCGACCCCGATCCTTGCCGCGGTAAGGACGGTCGCGTTCTTGGCGAAGCCCGATAGTGCAGTCATCGTCGACCACAGCGCGAGGCCGAGGGCCATCAGGCGAACGCGTTTCCAGCTGTCGGCCAGCTTGCCCAGCGGGATGCCGAACAGCGCGTAGAAGACAGCAAAGGCGGTGCCGTAAAGAAAGCCGAGGTAATCGTCCTCGACGCCCAGATCAGCCTTGATATCGTTGGCGAGGATCGAGAGGATCTGCCGGTCGATGAAGTTCAGGACATAGATCAGGACCAGGACGCTGAGGGCGTACCAGCTATAGGCCGGGACCTTGTCCGTTCCGCTGCCTACCGCCGGTTCCTGTGGCACTGCGGCGCCCTTCGCTTCGGTCACATCCCCACTCCGCTATTGCGTTATATCCTCTGAGTAGGGGGTGGTATCGACAAGCCCCGCGTCGGCAAAGCCTTTTCGGCGCAGGCGGCATGAATCGCATGTTCCGCAGGCCTGACCCTCCGCCGTCGGATCGTAGCACGACCAGCTCCACGCCGGGTCGAGCCCCAGCCGGTCGCATTCGCGCGCGATATCGGCCTTGGACATGTGCTGCAGCGGAGCATGGATCGCGAACGGCCGACCCTCGACACCCTGCTTGGTGCCTAGCCGCGCGGTTTCCGCGAAGCTCGCGATGAACTCTGGACGACAATCGGGATAACCCGAGTAATCGAGTGCGTTCACCCCGATAAAGATATCGCGCGACGCCGCAGTTTCAGCGAAAGCCGTCGTCAGCGCCAGGAACACCAGATTGCGGGCAGGCACATAGGTAACGGGGATCGTGTCGCCGACACCGTCTTTGGGAACATCGATCTCGTCGGTCAGCGCCGAACCGCCGAACTGGCGCAGATCGAGGGGCAGCTCGACATGCCGCTCGACTTCCAGTTTCTCGGCGATTGCCCGCGCCGATTGCAGCTCGCGGATATGCCGCTGGCCATAATCGATCGTCAGCGCATGAAGCGAATGCCCCCGTTCGCGCGCGATTGCAGCAGTTACCATGGAATCGAGCCCGCCCGAAAGCAGGATGACGGCGGGGCCGGGAGTGTCGGACTGGGTCATGCCCGCCCGCTATGCGCGAATGCAGCGCGCTGCAAGCCGGGCGATCAGTTGCAGCGGCCCATCTGGCGCGCTTCGGCGGTGAACTGGAAGGGCTTGCCCCCGGCGATCCCCTGGCCATCGATCTGGACGAGTCCGGTCGATTCCTTGCGGATATGGGTCCGTCCATATCCATTGCCGCGGCAAGTGTATTGCACCGTGACGTCGCTGGCGCTGTTCTCGACGACGAACCGGTTGCAGTTCGTCCCCGGATGGCGAAGCTGGAGGAATTCACGCCCCGTGCGCAGGCAGATCTTGCGCACATTGCCACCGTCGCGGAAGCGCAGCTCCCATTCGCCCCGGTCGAGCGTATCGAGCATGTCGAGCGATGCCTGCGCAACGCCCGGAACCGCCAAAAGTGCGAACGGCGCACCAAGCGCCGCGAGAATGAATGCCCGTTTGCGAGCCATATCGGAATTGACCTTTCGTCCGTGAAACCAGACGCGCCCGTGATTCGCCTGCATTACATCACAATCACTCTGAACCGTTGTAAAACAACGACACGTCTCGTCAGACAGTTATCTCGAACTGTTTCGAGCAGAATGCGCAATCGACCCGGACGATCCCGTCAGGGTCGCGCATTTCGACCCGCTGGTCTTCGGGAAACCGTTCGAGAACCGAGCGGTAGTGTTCGACCGAGCAGCGGCAGCCGCGCGCAATGGCAGCCCCTGGCTGGACGCGCACTTCGGTTTCCTCGTGGAACAGCCGCCAGGCGATCGCCTCAAGCGAAAGCTCGTCGTCGAGCAGTTCGTCATGGCGCAGCGAACCGGCGAGGATCGCGACATGTTCCCATTCGGGATGATCGAGCTTGGCATGGAGGCGCTCGCGGCCTTCCTCGCCTTCGGGCAGATGCTGGACCAGCAGGCCCGCAGCGCGCACGCCGTCGTCATCGGACCGGACCGCGCAGCGGAGCAGCGTGGGGACCTGTTCCGACTGATAGAAGTAGCGCTCGCACGCTTCGGCCAGCGTGTCGCCCTCGAGCGGGACGATTCCCTGATACCGCCCCTGTCCACCGGCGAGATCGAAGGTGATCGCCAGATAGCCCTTGCCGAACAGCGCGAACAGCGAAGGGTTGGCGCCGAGTTCAGCCAGCTTGGCCGGGTCGAAATCGACATGGCCGCGCAATTCTCCGCCCTTGTAGTCGCAAACCAGCAGGTTGACTGCACCGGCCTCCGTCTGTGCCTGCATGGTGACCTGCGAGCCGTCATCCTTGACCAGGCCGCCTATCAGCACGGCAAGAACCAGCGTTTCGGCCAGCAGGTGCGTGATCGGCGGCGGATAATCATGCGCGGCAAGAATGACATCGAGCGTCTCATCGAGCCGCACGAGCCGTCCCCGCGCATGCCGTGCGGGAATGGTGAAGGCGAGCAGGCGATCCGAATATGTTTCGTCGGTCGTAGCGGGAATAGCGTCCATCGCCGCCATATGGTGCGCGTTCGGCAAAATGTTAGAGCGGGCGAAACGCCATCAGATTTTGTCGAAACACCACAACAGCACCGACTTCTGGGCGTGGATGCGATTTTCCGCCTCGTCGAAGACAACCGACTGGTCACCTTCGAAGACTTCCTTGGTCACTTCGTCGCCGACATGCGCGGGCAGACAGTGCAGGAATTTCGCTTCGCGCTTGGCCGATGCCATCAGCGCATCCGAAACCTGGAAGGGTGCCATCGCGGCCAGCTTGTTATGGACATGCTCCTGACCCATCGAGACCCAGGTATCGGTGACGACGATATCGGCGTCGGCAACGGCTTCCCGCGCATCGTTGGTCAGCGTGACTGTGCACCCGGCCGCACGCGCCATGTCGATGAATTCGGCCTCGGGTTCATAGCCTTTCGGAGTACCGACCCGGACATTGAACTTCATCAGCGCGGCAGCCTCGAGGATCGAATGCAGCACATTGTTGCCATCGCCGAGCCAGGCAAGTTCGAGACCCGGCAGCGCCTTGCCATGTTCGACCACCGTCAGCAGGTCGGCAACGATCTGGCAGGGATGCGAACGGTCGGTGAGCCCGTTGATGACCGGTACGGTCGCATGCCGCGCCATTTCCAGCGCCTTATCGTGATCGTCGGTGCGCAGCATGATCGCGTCGACCATCCGGCTGAGCACGCGTGCGGTATCGGCCACGCTTTCCCCGCGACCCAGCTGGCTGGTGCCCGAATCGAGAATCAGCGCCGAACCGCCCAGCTGCCGCATCGCGATATCGAAGCTGACCCGGGTGCGCGTGGAATTCTTTTCGAAGATCATGCCCAGCACATGGCCCGCCAGCGGCGCATCGGCATCGGCGCGGCCTTTCGGCCAGGCCTGCCGCGCCGCCTTGCGGTCCTGCGCGTCGTTGATCATGGCGGCGATCGCGTCCCCGCCTGCATCGGAAAGATCGAGGAAATGCCGCATCGTGTCGCTCCGCTTAGCCGGCTACGTCATAGCTTGCGGCGCCCGCCGAAAGCTTGTCGAAGAACTCGTCGAATTCGGCGTCGCCCGCCACCAGCGGCGGCAGGATACGCAGCGTGTTGTCGCCCGCGGCCACGGTCAGCAGCTGGTGGTTGTCGCGCAGGTGGACGAAGAACGGCCGGCTTTCGACTTTCATCTTGAGGCCGAGCATCAGGCCCTTGCCGCGGACGAGCTCGAACATTTCGGGGTAATTGCCGATGAACTGCTCGAGACGGCTGCGCAGCCGCTCGCCCTTCCCGGCCACCTCGTTCAGGAACGTGTCGTTCGCTACGGCTTCCATGACCGCCTTCCCGGCTGCCATGGCGAGCGGGTTGCCGCCATAGGTCGAGCCGTGTGTGCCGAAGCCCATTCCGCGAGCGGCCTTCTCGGTGGCAAGGCACGCACCCAGCGGGAAGCCGCCGCCGATACCCTTGGCGGTCGCCATGATATCGGGCTCGATCCCGTAATGCTCGTAAGCGTAGAGCTTGCCGGTCCTTGCGACACCGCATTGTACTTCGTCGAACACCAGCATCAGATCGTTGTCATCGGCCAGCTTGCGCAGGCCATGGATGAACTCGTCCGAACCGGGACGGATGCCGCCCTCGCCCTGGATCGGCTCGACGAGGAAGCCGGCAGTCTTGTCGCTCATCAGCGATTTGGCGTGGTCGAGATTGTCGAATTCCGCATATTGGAACCCGGGAAGCAACGGCATGAAGCCTTTGTGCATCTTCTCCTGGTTCGAGGCGCTGATCGTCGCCATCGTCCGCCCGTGGAATGCGTTGGTGAAGGTGATCAGTTCGGTACGCTGCGCATCACCGTCGTCATGCTGGTGGTACGCCCGCGCCGTCTTGATCGCCGCCTCGACCGCCTCGGCACCCGAATTGGTGAAGAACACCGTATCGGCGAAGGTCTTGTCGACCAGCATCTGCGCCAGTTCTTCACCCTGCGGGCTGCCATAGAGGTTGGAGACATGCATTAAGGTCTCGGCCTGGCGCTGGATCGCCCCGATAAGCCCCGAATGGCTGTGGCCGAGCAGGTTGACGGCAATCCCGCTGGCGAAATCGAGATAGCGCGTGCCATCCTCGTCGATCAGATGACAGTGCTCGCCCTTTACGGGGCGCACGCCGCAGCGCGGGTAGACGGGCATCAGCGGTGAAATCGACATGGGTCCTCCAGCGGCACCGGTTGGGCAGTGCATTCTCGGGGTGAAAGACAAATGGCGGCCCCTGAAGGAACCGCCATCTGCGTGTTTGCCAGCGATCTATTGCGTCTCGCGGTTCCGGTCAAACCGGATCGCGGGAGGCATGGCCTCAGCCCTGGGCAGGGACGAGGTTGACCGCCGAATGCTTGCCGCGTCGGTCGACTTCGAGATCGAATTCGTACCGTTCGCCTTCGTTGATCCCGGCGAGGCCCGAACGCTCGACCGCGCTGATGTGAACGAAAGCGTCGGGCTGTCCGTCGTCGCGAGTCAGGAAGCCGAAGCCCTTCATCGAGTTGAAGAACTTGACCGTGCCGGTCGCCTTCTCACCCGTCAGCTCGCGGCGGGGTGCGCCGCCTGCGTCACCGCGCGATTCGACGGCAATCACATCGCCGACGACCTGGAGGTCCTGCGCCGACACCTTGCCGCCACGATCGACGAGGTTGAATTCCAGTTCCTGCCCTTCGGCGAGGCCTTCGAGGCCCGCGCGTTCGACCGCGCTGATGTGGACGAACACGTCCTCACCGCCGCCTTCCTGCTGGATGAAACCGAAACCCTTCTGGCTGTTGAAGAATTTCACCGTGCCCTTGCCGGTGCCGACGACCTGAGCGGGCATGCGGTTGAAGCCGCCGCCTCCGCCACCGCCACCGCCGCCGCGATCACCGCCGCCGCCACGATTGGCGCCGCCGAAACCGCCACCGCGATTGCCGCCGCCAAATCCGCCGCCACGATCACCACCGCGGTCACCGCCGCCGAAACGATCGCCCTGGAATGCCTCGTGGGGAGCAAAATCGGACGGGGGCCCGCCGAAATTGTCGTAACCGTCTTCGCCGAAACCGTCGCGCTTGTCCTTACCGCGGCGGCGCCCTCTGTCGTAACCCATAACTCGAACAATACCTTGTCGTGCAGTCCAGTATCCAAACCCGCCAGAGCGAAGAACTGCTGTTCACACCGACGCGGACAGGCACGAAACCCACCCTCACGCAACCTTTATAGCGCGAAAGATGTCCACGCGCGAATGATTTAGCTGCAAGTACCAGCAAAGCGCAGAAATGTGACATTTTCGCATAGGCTTTGCGTGCGAATGATCGCTTGAACGCAGCCACTTGGTTCGGCACAGGGCAGGCATGGATTTACTCGCCCTATTCAGCGATCCCGCCGCCTGGCTGGCGCTGCTCACGCTAATCGCGCTCGAAGTCGTGCTCGGCGTCGACAATCTGATCTTCATCGCGATCCTGTCGAACAAGCTGCCCGAACACCAGCAACAGCGGGCCCGGCGCATCGGGCTGGCGCTTGCCCTGATCATGCGGATCGGCCTGCTCATGCTGATCGGCTGGCTGGTGACATTGCAGGCCCCGCTGTTCGACCTCGGCCTCGTCGGGGCCCCGAACGAATACGGCAAGCCCAGCTTCGAAACCGCGTTCTCGGGACGCGACCTGATCCTCCTGGCCGGGGGACTCTTCCTGCTGTGGAAGGCGACCAAGGAAATCCACCATTCGATGGAGCCGGAGGATGATTCGGGTGACCTGCTCGACAAGACCCCCGGGGTCGCCGATGCCGCTAAGGCGACCTTCGGTGCGGTAATCGCGCAGATCGTAGCGATCGACATCGTCTTCTCGGTCGATTCGATCCTGACTGCGGTGGGCATGACCGACGAAATCCCGATCATGGTCATGGCAGTCGTGATCACGGTGGGGATCATGATGGTGGCAGCCGATCCGCTGGCCAGGTTCATCGAAAAGAACCCGACACTGGTGATGCTTGCGCTTGCCTTCCTCGTGATGATCGGCCTGGTGCTGATCGCCGACGGTTTCGGATTCCACGTGCCCAAGGGCTATATCTATGCCGCGATGGGCTTTTCGATCGGTGTCGAACTGCTCAACATCATGCAACGCAATCGCCGTGTGTCGCGACAGGCGGCTGCTGGAGGGAACGTATAATGGGCGAATTCCGCAAACTTTCGGACACTTTCTATGCTAGCCCGCAGGTCAGCCCGCAGGACATTTCCAAAGCGGCAGCGATGGGCATGGCGCTGGTGGTGAACAACCGTCCCGACGGGGAAGCGGCAGATCAGCCCGAAGGCGCCGCCATCGAAGCAGCGACGCGTGCTGCGGGGATGGACTATCTGGCGATCCCGATCGGCAGCGCAGGCTTCAGCGAACCGCAGGTGGAACGGCTGCAGGATGCGCTTGCCTCGGCGCAGGGCCCGGTCCTCGGCTTCTGCCGTTCGGGCACGCGTTCGACCCTGTTGTGGTCGCTCGCCAAGGCGCGCAGCGGCGGCGACCCCGACGCGATTGCCGAGGCCGCTGCGGCGGTCGGCTACGATGTCAGCCCCGTGCGCCCCGCGATGGATATGTTCGCCGCCCGTGCGGCTGAGTGATCACTGCCGATAATCGAGCGGCGGCTCGCGGTCGCCAAGCAGCGATTCGTAGACGTAATCCTCGCCCCGCTCGGCGATGAATTCGGCCTTGGCCTGCTCGCGTAGCTGCGGGTTGGTGTACAGTTCGACGGCAGCGAGGATCATGGCCTTGGCAGCCTGCTGCGTTCCCTTCGCCCCGTAGCTGTGGCCGCTGGCGGCGACCGCCTGCCAGCTGTGCGCCGCCGTTCCGGGAACCCAGGTCGCCGTGCGCACGCTCACGGTCGGCACCGCGCGGCTTACATCGCCGACGTCGGTCGAGCCATATCCGGTCAGCACGGCATAGTCCTCGACCTCCTGCGCTTGCGCCAGGGCCGGGGCATCCTCGCCCAGGCTGTCGCGGATCGTCCCGGCCCAGGCCAGCTCTTCAGCAGTATAGGCAATCGGCTCGAGCTGGCGCAGCTTGGCATCCATCATGGTCTGCAGCGATTCGAGCGGCAGCGTGGGATTGTTGCCGTGGATGATCTCCCAATCGACATCGGTCCCCGTTCCCATCGCCGCACCCTGCGCCGCAGCCTCGAGCCGGGGCCACAGTGCCCGCACCTCGTCCGCATCCGAATGGCGGACGTAATAGAAGACTTCGGCGAAGTCGGGCACGACATTGGGCGCTGCCCCGCCGCTGGTGATCACGTAATGGATGCGCGTATCCATGCTGGTGTGTTCGCGCATCATGTTGACCATCATGTTCATCGCCTCGACCCCGTCGAGCGCCGAGCGCCCGCGTTCGGGCGCACCCGCCGCATGGGCTGAAACACCGCGGAAACGGAACTTGCCCGAGCGGTTGGCGAGGCTTTTGCGCGAGGCCGCCGAATTGCGGTCTGCCGGGTGCCAGTCGATCACGAAATCGGCATCGTCGAACAGGCCAGCGCGCGCCATGTAGACCTTGCCCGATCCGCCCTCTTCTGCCGGTGTGCCATATAGGCGGACCCGGCCCGGTGTGCCCGTGGCTTCGAGCCAATTGCGGATCGCGATGGCCGCGCTCAGCGAACCGGCACCGAACAGATTGTGCCCGCAGGCATGGCCGGCATGCTTGTCGGCCACCGGATCCCGCGTCGGCTGCGCGGACTGGGTGATCCCCGGCAGCGCGTCGAATTCCGCCAGCAGGCCGATGACCGGCCCGCTGTCTCCCCATTCGGCCACGAACGCAGTGGGGATGCCCGCCACGCCGGGGCGTATCGAAAAGCCGGCACCTTCCAGCTCGTCGATCAGCAGGCCGCTCGAGCGGGTCTCGAGATATCCGAGCTCGGCGAAGTCCCAGATCTGCTGGGCCACCCGTTGGGTGCGCTCCTGCTGCGCTTCGACCTGCGCGATCGGATCGGCTTGCTGGGCGGCGAGCGGTGAAGCAACCAGTGCTGCCCCGGCAGCAAGAATGGCGAGCGATTTCATTGGCGTCTCCCTGTTGGGTCCTGCTTGCCGGAAAGCGCGCCGCATGCCAATCGCCTACGACATGGATTTTTCAGCCGCCACGCTCCAGTTCGCCGGATCGCTGATCGCCATTCTCGCACTGGCGGGCCTGGCCTATTGGCTCAAGCTCGGTCCGCCGCCGGAGTTGGCCAACGAAGAGGATGCGCGGACAGCCGCCGATGAAGCGGTCAGCGGTTTTGCGCCCGTGGCCATCGGGCTCGATCGCGACGGACGCGGCGCGATATTGCGCGATGCCGGCGGCAGGGTCCTGCTGTTGCGCCCGCATGGCGGCCATTTCGCGGGCCGGATACTGACCCCGCAGGCACGGGCCAGCAGCGACGGGGAAGCGCTGGTAATCGACACCGCGGAAAAGCGCTTCGGCGCTGCGCGCCTTGTGCTCGACGACCCGCGCGCTTGGGTTCGCGCGGTAGAAGCGATACAGGAATAGCCACCATGCCCGATTTCTCGCCGACAGAATATGCCGTGCCCGGCTTCGTTGCGCTGGTCCTGATCGAGATGCTGTGGGCCCGCCGCGCACGGCGCGATGCCTACGAACCGCGGGATACGCTCACCAGCCTCGCCTTTGGACTGGGCAGCACCGTTTCCGCTTTGCTGTTCGGCGGCGTGTTCGTCGCGCTGTACATGGGGTTGTGGGAATTCCGCCTGTTCGACGTGCCGTGGACCTGGTGGGCCTTCGCGCTGTGCTTCGTGCTCGACGACCTGAAATATTACTGGGTCCACCGGTTCGGTCACCGCGTTCGCTGGTTCTGGGCCAGCCATGTGAACCACCATTCGAGCCAGCATTACAACCTGTCCACCGCACTGCGTCAGACCTGGACCGGCTTTCTCACACTGGGTTTCGTCTTCGCCCTCCCGCTGGTGCTGCTGGGTTTCCACCCGGCGATGATCGCGATCTGCGGCGGGTTCAACCTGATCTACCAGTTCTGGATCCATACCGAGGCAATCGACCGGATGCCGCGCTGGTTCGAAGCGGTAATGAACACGCCCAGCCATCACCGCGTGCACCATGCAACCAACCCGCGCTATCTCGACCGCAACTATGCCGGGGTCTTCATTGTCTGGGACAAGCTGTTCGGCACCTTCGAACCCGAAGTGCGGGGCGAAAAAATCCGCTACGGCATCGTCAAGCAACTGGGCAGTTTCAACCTGCTATGGGCGGTCTTTCACGAATGGATCGGGATTGCGCAGGACATGTGGCGCGCGCCGTGGAAGCACAAGCTGTCCTACCTGCTGCGCGAACCGGGCTGGACGCACGATGGCAGTCGCCAGACATCCGACCAGATCCGCAGCGACTGGCTCGAACGGACCGGGTCGACGGAAAAGTCCGTTTCATCTGAAAACCTGATTGCGGGCGACGCCGAGGCTGCCTAACCTCTCGAATCGAGAGGAGATACCATGGACGAATTCGATGTCATCGTGATCGGTGGCGGCAGCGCGGGCAGCGCGGTTTCCGGTCGACTGGCCGAGGCCGGGAAAAGCGTATGCCTGCTGGAGGCCGGACCGCGCAACGACACCATTCTGGTCAAGACGCCAGGCCTGATGCCGTTTCTGCGCGAAGGGTCGAACTACCGCTACGAAACGGTGCCCCAGAAAGGGCTCAACGGCCGCGTTGGTTACCAGCCGCGCGGGCGCGGACTGGGCGGGTCTTCGGCGATCAACGCGATGATCTATATCCGCGGCAATCGCTGGGATTACGACAATTGGGCCGAGCTCGGCTGCACCGGCTGGAGCTACGAGGACGTGCTGCCCTATTTCAAGCGGGCAGAGCATAACGTGCGCGGCGGCGACGCCTATCACGGGGCTTCGGGGCCGCTGTGGGTTTCGGACCAGAAATGGCCCAATCCGGGCAGCGTCGCTTTTGTCGAGGCGGCAGCGCAGTTGCAGCTCCCACGCAACACCGATTTCAACGGCGAGGAACAGGCCGGTTTCGGGCTTTATCAGGTTACCCAGAAGAACGGCGAACGCTGGTCGGCCGCGCGCGCCTATGTCGAACCGAAGCGCGGTTCGAAAAATCTCGACGTCCGCATCGGGGTCAGCGTCCAGCGGCTGGTGATCAAGGACGGCCGCGTTACCGGCGTGACCTATTCGGTCGGCGACAAGGAACGTACGGTCACTGCCCGGGGCGCGGTGGTGCTGTCCGCCGGCGCCTTCAACACGCCGCAGCTACTAATGCTGTCGGGCATCGGACCGGGCGCCCATATCAAGGAGCACGGTATCGACGTCGTGCTCGACAAGCCGGCGGTCGGCGCGGACCTGCAGGACCATATCGACTATGTGTCGAGCTGGCAGACCGAGAGCAAGGATCTGATCGGCGACAGCCTGGCGGGTACGGTCCGCATGGCAAAGGCCATCATCGAGCACCGCCGCAAGCGCACCGGCATCATGACCACGCCCTATGCCGAAGCGGGCGGGTTCTGGAAGGTCATGCCCGATGCCCCGGCGCCCGACATCCAGTGGCACTTCGTTCCCGCCATGCTCGAGGATCACGGACGCACGAAGGTGAAAGGTCACGGCTTCTCGCTGCATGCCTGCGTCCTGCGGCCCGAAAGCCGGGGGACGGTGCGGCTGAACGGCGCCGACGCGCGAATGGCGCCCCGGATCGATCCCAATTTCCTCGATGATGAGCGCGACATGGCAACGCTGCGCGCAGGCGTGCGACTGTCGCACCGCATCGTATCCTCGCCCAGCCTGGCGAAATACGACCCGCAGGATCGCTATCCGATCGATCTGGAAGACGATGCCGCGCTCGACGCCATGATCCGCAACCGCGCCGATACGGTCTATCACCCGGTCGGCACCTGCCGGATGGGCGGCGATAGCGATGCGGTGGTCGATCACACGCTCAAGGCGGGGGGGATCGAGGGCCTGTATGTCGCGGATGCGAGCGTGATGCCGCGGCTGGTTTCGGGCAACACCAATGCACCGAGCATCATGATCGGCGAACGCTGCGCCGATTTCGTCAAGGACGCCCTCGCAGCCTGACCCCGCTGACATGGCCGGAAAGACGAACGGGCCGGAGGTTTCCTCCGGCCCGTTTTCATATGTGCGAGCGTCACAAGCGATCACCGCGGCCCCGCTGTGCGACCCGACCAAAAAAAGGGGCCGGAGAGTTGATCTCCGGCCCAATTAAGTCGGTGTTCGCAGGAGGAACATGGGTAGGCGGGGCGCCGGGAGAGAGAGGAGAGAGAGAAGGCGCCCCGCCGAACTGGTAATCAATTGGCCCGGGAGAATTCCGGGTAGGCTTCGATGCCGGTTTCACCGACGTCGAGACCGGCCAATTCTTCTTCTTCGCTCGGACGTACGCCGATGGTGGCCTTGAGGGCGAACCAGACGATGGCCGAGGTGATGCAGACGAAGGCACCGGTTGCCACCACGCCGGTAAGCTGCGCGATGAACGGCACTTCGGTGTTGGTCAGCGGCACGGCGAGCGTACCCCAGATGCCAGCCACGAGGTGAACCGGGATCGCACCGACGACGTCGTCGATCTTGAGCTTGTCGAGCAGCGGCACGAAGATCACGGGCAGTGCGCCGCCGATGCCGCCGATCACGATCGCCATACCCACATTGGGGGTCAGCGGTTCGGCGGTGATGGCGACGAGACCGGCCAGTGCGCCATTGAGCGCCATGGTGGTGTCGGCCTTGCCATAGCGCAGCTGGGTCAGGATGATCGCCACGACCACGCCGGCAGCTGCCGCCATGTTGGTGTTGACGAAGATCTTCGACACGTCGGACACGTCGGACACGGTGCCCATCGCAAGCTGCGAGGCGCCATTGAAGCCGAACCAGCCGAGCCACAGGATGAACGTACCCAGCGTCGCGAGCGGGATGCTCGACCCGGGGAACACGGTCATGCCCTTGGCAGTGTAGCGACCCAGACGGGGGCCGATGATCAGCGCACCCATCAGCGCAGCCCAGCCACCGGTCGAGTGCACCAGCGTCGAACCCGCGAAGTCGGAGAAGCCCATGGCGTCGAGCCAGCCGGCGCCCCATTCCCAGCTGACGATGACCGGATAGATGAAGCCGGTCAGCAGCGTGACGAAGATGAAGAAGGGCACGATCTTGATGCGTTCGGCCACGGTGCCCGAAACGATCGATGCGGTGGTCGCGCAGAATACCATCTGGAAGAACCAGTCGGAGGCGACCGAATAGCCGGTGCCGGTATCGGCTTCACCCACGCCCTGCATGGCATAGGGGAAATCGGCGACGCCGATGAACCCGCCTTCGAAACCCGGATAGGCGATCGAGTAGCCGATCACCCAGAACATCAGGCCCGCAATCGAGTAGAGCCCGATGTTCTTGAGACACTGGACCGAGACGTTCTTCGAACGCACCAGCCCGGCTTCGAGCATGGCAAAGCCAGCGGCCATCCACATGACGAGGAAACCGCCGATCAGGAACAGCAGGGTGTTGAGGATATAGGCGGTGCCGCCCGAGACCGCTTCCGCGGCTTCGGGAAGGACCGCTTCCTGCGCAAAGGCAGGGGCGGAAACGAGCAACCCGGCGAGCGCCAGGGGTGCAGTGTAGAGATGTTTTCTGGTCATGTGCGGATGCCCCCTCAAAGCGCGGTGTCGCCGGTTTCGCCGGTGCGGATGCGCGTGGCGCTGGCCAGGTCGAAGACGAAGATCTTGCCATCGCCGATGGCTTCGGTGCTGGCGGTCTGCTGGATCGTCTCGACGACCTGCGCGGCGAGATCGTCGCTTGCCGCAATTTCGAGCTTCACCTTGGGCAGCATGTTGGTCGAATATTCGGCGCCGCGGTAGATTTCGGTCTGGCCCTTCTGGCGGCCGAAACCCTTGACTTCGGTAACGGTCATTCCCGCCACTCCAATGCCGCCGAGCGCTTCGCGCACTTCGTCGAGCTTGAATGGCTTGATGACTGCGATGATGAATTTCACGCCTTCACCCCCTGTGTGATCCACCGGCCAAGCACCGGCGGGATCACAGTCAGCAATGTGCGTGCCAAACGCGATTTCGGTACAAATCGAACGCAGGAGGAGCGGATGAGCGCAGTTGATTGCCCAATGATTGGGCGCCTGCCTGTTATTTAAGCAATTCCAGCTTGGCAATGACCGGCAGATGATCCGATGCCACGGCGGCGAGGCCGGTATGATGGACCTCGGTTTCGACCAGCCGCCAATGCTTGCTGGCCACGATCCGGTCGAGCGTGGCAACCGGCTGCCGACTGGGATAGCTGCGCCCGGGCGTTACGATCTGCCAGTCGGAAGAGAACTCGCGCATGGCCCCGGTGGTGCGCCCCCACTGGTTGAAATCGCCCATGATCACGGTCGGCAGATCGCGGTTGCAAGCGCCCACGAAAGCCAGCAGCGAGCGGATCTGGTCGCGGCGGCGCAGTCCGGACAGGTCGAGATGCGTGCCGATCACCCGCAGGGGCCGGCCTTCGACGACGATTTCACCGCATGCGGCACCGCGCGGTTCGAGCGTCGGCAGGTCGAGCGCTTCGCCCGAGAGGATCTCAAGGTCGCGTCGCACAAGCAGCGCATTGCCGTGCCAGCCGATGCTCCGCGGACGCTTGGCCACCTCGATCACGCGCCAGTGGGTGTCGTCGATCTCCGCGCGCGGGAGCACGCTGGCGCGCTCGCCGATCCGCCGGTCGGCTTCCTGCAGCGCGACGATATCGGCATCGATCTCGTGCAGCACCGACAGGATGCGCTCGGGATCGCGCTTGCGATCGAGCCCGACACCCTTGTGGATGTTGTAGCTGGCGAAAGTCAGCTGCACGCGGAGTTCACGTCAGAGGAAATCGCGCAGCGTCGCCATGAAACGGTCGAACTGATCGTGGTGCAGCCAGTGACCCGCGTTCTCGAACTCGATCACTTCGGCATTGGCAAAGTGGTCGAGCCGGCCGTCGCCTTCGGGGTTGGACGCCCAACTGTCGGCGCCATAGAGCAGCAGTGTCGGCGCGCTGATCGCCGCCCAGGTCTGGTAGAGGAATTCATCGGCGATGTCCTCTACCGCCCAGACGTTGAGATGCGGGTCGAATTTCCAGCTGTAGGTGCCGTCTTCGTTGCGGTTGACCCCATGCACGGTCAGGTGGCGCGCCTGCTCCTCGGTGAGATAGCTGTTCTCCTCGATCATGCGCGCGAATGCCGCTTCTATGCTGTCGTATTTGCGCGGACTGCGTCCCGAAGCGGCGCGTTTCTTGCCGATCCATTCGTTGAGGCGCTCGGGATAAGGATCGGCGCGCATTTCGGCCTGCCGTTTGGGGCTGGGGCCCAACCCTTCGATCGCCACGATCTTCTTGACCATGTCGGGAAAGGTTCCGGCATAGCGCAGCGAGACATTGCCGCCCATCGAGTGGCTGACGATGGTGACCGGTCCGACACCCAGCTGGTGGATCAGCTGGGCAAGGTCGTAGACCATGTCGTTCGCCGAATAATTGCCATCGCTGACCCAGTCGCTGTCACCGTGGCCACGGTGATCGAGCGCGACCACATGCCAGTCCTCGCGCAATTGCTCGGCCACCCAGTCCCAGCTGCGCGCATGGTCGCGCCCGCCGTGCACGAGGACCAGCGGGGGCTTTCCGCGATTGCCCCAGTCGAGATAGTGCAGGCGCAGGCGCTGCGAGATGAAGGTCTGCGAGGTCGGTCCGGCATGTAGCGTCATGCGATTTCCATGCCGCGTCGCCGCCGTGCCCGCAAGCCTACCGCTCCTTCGTCGCCGAGAAGGTGAGGTCGGGGTTCTTTTCCTGCTGGTAGTTCACGTCCCACGGGCTCTTGGCCATGAACACCAGATCGCCGTCGCGATCCTTGGCCAGCGTCGACAGGTTGAATTTCTCGAATTCCGCCAACGCCTTCGCATCCCCCCTGACCCAGCGCGCAGTGGTAAAGGGCGACGCTTCGAGTTTGGCTTCGACCTTATATTCGGCAGACAAGCGACTGATCAGCACTTCGAGCTGGAGCTGACCAACGACGCCGATGATCCACTGCCCACCAAGCTCGGGATAGAACACCTGGATCACGCCCTCTTCCGAAAGGTCATCGAGCGCTTTGCGCAATTGCTTGGTCTTGGTCGGATCGACCAGCGCTACACGGCGAAGGATTTCGGGTGCGAAATTGGGCAGGCCGGTAAAGCGGATCACGTTCTTTTCGGACAGCGTATCGCCCACCCGCAGCGTGCCGTGGTTGGGAATGCCGATGATATCGCCCGGTTCGGCCGTATCGGCCACCTCGCGGTCCTGCGCGAAGAACAGGATGGGCGAATGGATCGCCACCGGTTTGCCCAGCCCGCTCGGCGTCAGCTTCATGCCGCGTTTGAAGGTCCCCGAGACCTGCCGCATGAAGGCGATCCGGTCGCGGTGGTTGGGGTCCATGTTCGCCTGGACCTTGAAGATGAAACCGGTGACCTCGTCGCGGGTCGGCGGGATATGCTCATCTCCCGCAGGCTGCGGACGCGGCGGCGGGGCGTATTTCGCAATCGCCTCGATCAGCTCGGTGACGCCGAAATTCTTCAGGGCCGAGCCGAAATAGACCGGGGTGAGGTCGCCGCTGCGATAGGCCTCCAGATCGAATTCGGGATAGCCGATCTGAGCCAGTTCGATGTTTTCCGCGAAGCGCTCGGGGATTTGCGCATCGCAGTCGCGCGTGCCGAGGAATTCCTTGCTCGGTCCCTCCGGCCGCGCGACGCAGCCGCTGGCGAAATCGAGCACGCCTTCGAACTCGCCGCCCATGCCGACCGGATAGGCCTGCGGGCTGACATCGAGCGCGAGCATGTCCGCGATCTCGTCCAGCAGCTCGAATACGGGGCGGCCCTCGCGGTCGACCTTGTTGACGAAGGTGATGATCGGCACGCTGCGCAGGCGGCAGACCTCGAACAGCTTGCGCGTTTGCGGCTCGATACCCTTGGCGGCATCGATCACCATGATCGCGCTGTCGACAGCGGTCAGCGTGCGGTAGGTGTCTTCGGAGAAGTCTTCGTGCCCCGGCGTGTCGAGCAGGTTGAAGGTGATGCCTTCGCGTTCGAAGGTCATGACCGAGCTGGTCACCGAGATGCCTCGCTGCTGCTCGATCTTCATCCAGTCAGACCGCGCGCGCCGCGCCTGTCCGCGCGCCTTGACCTCGCCCGCCAGATGGATCGCGCCGCCGGTCAGCAGCAGCTTTTCGGTCAGCGTGGTCTTGCCCGCGTCGGGGTGCGAAATGATCGCGAAGGTACGGCGGTTCGACATTTCAACTTTCCTCGTCATTCCCGCGCAGGCGGAAATCCAGATAACATATCAACGGGCGGAAAGGTCGGCTGGACCCCCGCCGTCGCGGGGGTGACGGTCAGTGGTGCTCTCTCGCCACCCGAAAGCCGGCGAAATCCTGGTTCACCGGCATCGGTTCGAGCCGGTTGATGTTGAGATGCGGAGGCAGTTCGGCGACCCATTTGATCATGTCGGCGATATCCTGCCCGGTCATCGGGTTCGCCCCGCGGTAGAGATCATCACTGGCATCCTGGCTGCCGGTGCGTACCAGCGTGAATTCGGTCTCGACCATCCCCGGTTCGATGCTGGTCACGCGTACGCCGGTACCATGCAGGTCGGCGCGCAGCGCGAGCGTGAAATGGTTCGCGAAGGCCTTGGAGCCTGCATAGACGTTGCCGCCCGGATAGACATAATTGCCCGCCACCGAACCGATCGCAATGATCGCGCCCTTGCGCTCGATCAGCGTTGGCAGGAGCTTGCGGGTAAGCACCACCATTGCCGTGACATTGGTGTCGATCATGGTCTGCCAGTCGTCGAGGCTGGCTTCCTGCGCGGGTGCTAGCCCGCGGGCGAGGCCGGCATTGTTCACCAGCAGGTCGATTCCGGCGAAGGGTTCGGGCAAGGCTGCGAGTGCGGCTTCCATCCCCTCGATATCGCGCACGTCGAAAGCCGCAGCGTGGACCTTGTCCGCGCCCAACTCTTCCACCAGCGCATCAAGCCGCTCCTTGCGGCGACCGGTCGCAATACAGCGCCAGCCGCTTGCCACCAGTGTGCGGACAGTGGCCTCGCCAATGCCCGCTGTGGCGCCGGTCACGAAAGCTGTCCTGGTCATCCGCGTAGCTCCGCGCCCTGTTTGCCGGCCGCGGCGACGACCTTGTCGGCAATCGCCTTGATCTCGCCATCGGTGAAACTCTTGTCGCCCGGCTGTAGCACGATCTCGACCGCGACCGATTTCTTGCCTTCGGGCACGCCCTGGCCCGCAAAGACGTCGAACACGCGGGCATCGACCACGGCGGCCTTGTCCGCCCCCCTCACTGCCCGCACCAGATCGCCGGCGGCGAGATCGGCAGGAACGAGGAAAGCAAAGTCGCGGGTGACCGGCTGGAGCACCGGGGGCGCATAGGGTGCGCGCGCGAAACTGCCGCCGCCCCGCTTGGCGGGTATGGCATCGAGGAACACTTCGACTGCCATGACCGGACCCTCGATATCGAAGGTCTTCAGCGTCTTGGGATGCAGCGCGCCAAACCGGGCGAGCACGTTCTTCGGGCCGAGGCGCAAAGTGGCCGACTGGCCGGGGTGGAACTGGCTCCCCGCTTCGCCCATCACCATGAGATTGCCGACCGGTGCACCGGCAACAGCGAGCAACGCTTCGGCTTCGGCCTTGGCGTCGAAGGCATCGAATTGCTTGGCCTTGCCCTGCGCCCAGCCGCGCGGCGTCTTGTCGCCTGCAAGGACGACACCCAGCGTCGGTTTCTCGTCGCTCGCCCCGCCCTTGCCGCGGAAATAGCGGCGTCCAAGCTCGAACAGACGCGACCCGTCGCTCCCGCGATCGGCATTGCGCTTAGCGGCCGACAGCAGGCCGGGGATCAATGAAGGCCGCATCGCCTTCATGTCTTCGCTGATCGGGTTGTCGAGCACCCACAGCCGTGCCCCGTCGGCGAAATGCTCGGCCTCGGCGGTGGGGAGGAAGGACCAGGTCACCGCTTCGTTGAGTCCGCGTGCCGCTGCAGCGCGGCGCAATTTGCGTTCGAGCTGCTGCTGCGGCGATGCGGTCGGCGTGGCCACGCCTTCGGCGCGGGGTAGCGCGGTGCTGGCAACGTGATCGAGACCGTAAATGCGGACCACTTCCTCGACCAGGTCGGCCGCGCCCTCGATATCATGGCGGCGTAGCGGACAGGTGACCTGCCAGTCGGCCCCGACGGTGAAGTCGAGCGCTTCGAGAATGCGGCGCTGTTCAACTTCGCCGATTTCGACACCGCCCAGACGCGCAGTCAGCGCGGGATCGAATGCCACGATCTTCGCTTCGGCAGGCGGCTCGCCCACGCGCACCACCTCTGTCGGGTGGCCACCGCAGGTCTGGACGATCAGATCGGTCAGCAGCGCCAGACCGTCGTCGAGAAACGCCGGGTCGACGCCACGCTCGAAGCGCGTACGTGCATCGGAAGCAAGACCCAGCTTGCGCCCGGTCACACCGATGCGTTCGGGATCGAAATAGGCGATCTCGAGCAGGACATCGCAAGTGTCATCGGCCGCGCCCGAATGCGCCCCGCCCATGATCCCGCCGATATCATGGACGCCGCTATCATCGGCAATCACGGTCATCGTCTCGTCGAGCGTGTAGGTCTTCTCGTTCAACGCCTCGACGCTCTCACCAGCGGCAGCGCGGCGGGCGACCATCGCCCCGCTCAGCTTGGCGAGGTCGTAGACATGCGCCGGGCGCCCGGTCGCGAACATCAGGTAATTGGTGCAATCGACCAGCGCGCTGATCGGCCGCTGGCCGGCCGCCTTGAGCCGGCGCTGCATCCACTCGGGCGACGGCCCGTTGCGGACGCCGCGGATCACCCGGGCGAAATAGGCCGGGACGCCTTCCGTGTCCTCGATCTTCACTTCAACCGAGCACGCGCCGTCACCCGTGATGGCAGGCGCGTCGACCGGTTTGAACGTCCCCAGCCCCGCGGCAGCCAGATCGCGCGCAATGCCCATCACGCCCATGCAATCGGGCCGGTCGGGCGTGATCGCGACGTCGAACACCGGCGAGGCATCGCTGTATTCGGCAAAGCTGGTGCCGACCGGCGCGTCCTCGGGCAGTTCGATAATTCCGTCGTGTTCATCGCCCAGTTCGAGCTCGCGCACCGAACACATCATGCCGTTCGATTCGACCCCGCGGATCGCGCTCTTGCGCAGTTCCATGCCATTGGCCGGAACCACCGCGCCGGGCAGGCCCAGCACCCCCTTCATGCCCGCACGCGCATTGGGCGCGCCGCAGACGACCTGCAGCGGATCGCCCTCGCCCGTGTCGACGCTCAGCACCTGCAGTTTGTCGGCATCGGGATGCTTGGCGGCGGTCAGCACCTTGGCGACGCGGAACCCTGCGAGCCTTTCCGCCGGGTCCTCGATGCCTTCGACCTCGTGGCCGATTCGGTTGAGCGCAGCTGCGATTTCCGGCACCGAAGCATCGGTGTCGAGGAAGTGTTCGAGCCATTCGAGCGAGAACTTCATGCCTTCGCTCCTACGCCTGCGGAAAGGGTCGGCTGGTCGAACGGGCTGAAGCCGTAATGATCGAGCCAGCGTCCGTCGCCATCGAAGAAGGCCCGCAAATCGTCCATCCCGTATTTGAGCATGGCGAGGCGGTCGACGCCCACGCCGAAAGCGAAGCCCTGCCATTCGTCGGCATCGAGCCCGGCGAACTCGAGCACGCGGCGGTTGACCATGCCGCTGCCCAGCAGTTCCATCCAGCCATGGCCCGGTGCATCGCCGTCCCCGCCGAGCACGCGGCGACCCTTCACATCCTGCCAGCCAACATCGACCTCGACCGACGGCTCGGTGAAGGGGAAATAGGACGGGCGCAGGCGCAGCACGATGTCGTCGCGTTCGAAGAAGGCCTTGAGAAAGGTCTCCAGCGTCCACTTGAGATGGCCCAGGTGAATATCGCGATCGATCACCAGACCTTCGACCTGGTGGAACATCGGCGTGTGCGTCGCATCGCTGTCGCTGCGATAGACGCGGCCCGGGGCGATGATCCGGATCGGCGCGCCCCCTGCATCCTTTGAAGCAACCTCGACCATCGAGCGGATCTGCACCGGCGAAGTATGCGTGCGCAGCAGCATGCGGTGCCCGTCGCTATCGTGGTCGGGGAAATAGAAGGTGTCGTGCATCGCCCGCGCAGGATGCGTTTCGGCCATGTTGAGCGCGGTAAAATTGTGCCAGTCGTCCTCGATCTCCGGACCGGTGGCAACCGAGAAGCCGAGGTCGGCGAAGATTTCCGCCAGTTCGTCCATCACCTGGCTGACCGGATGGACCGAGCCGCTCGGCATGGCTGGCGCCGGCAGCGTCAGGTCGAGGCCTTCCGTGGCAAGGCGCGCTTCGAGCTCCGCATCCTCGAGCACGGCCTTGCGCGCGGCAATCGCATCGGCGGCCGCGGTGCGCAGACTGTTGAGCAGCGGACCCTGCACCTGCCGGTCTTCGGGCGACATCTTGCCGAGCGTTTTCATCAAGCCCGAGATCGATCCCTGCTTGCCGAGGAATTCGATCCGCAGCGCTTCGAGCGCCGCTGCATCGGGAGCATCTTCGATCCGCGTCAGCGCATCGGTCTTGAGTTGGTCGAGGTCGGTCATTCTGCCTGGCTTGGAACTGTCGGATGGGACTACCCGCTGGCCCTAGCGCCAAGTGCCCCAATGCTAAAGCCCAGTTTGGTGATCGGCCCGCAGGATCCGCTGTGCTCAATCGGCGCTGGGTTCGTGCAGGACCTGCATCGCCTGACCCGCTACGGCCAGACGCGCATGCGCTGCTGCAGCCAGCACCGGGTGGGGCCGGCCGGCGTATTCGCTCGGCGACATCAACATGAAGCGCTTGAAGTCGCGGACGAAGTGCGCCTGATCGTGATAATGTCCGTCGAGCGTGTCGATCCATTTAAGCGAGGGATCGAGCATGAACTTGGCCAGGCTGCGCACGAAGCGCTGGCGGCGCAGCAGCAATTGGGGCGAGAACCCGAACACCCGGCTGCAGAACCGTTCCATCGTCCGCGGGCTCATCCCCAGCGCTTCAGCCAGTTCGGCCACGGTGTGGAACCGTGGGTCGGTCAGCGCCTCCTCCAGACGCAGGATGTCCTCTTCGCGCGCGACGGGCTGCGCCAGCAGACGGTCCAGTCCGCGCACCAGGGCGTCGCGTTCGGCAAGGAGATTTCCGTTTGCTGCGGGGACACAGGCGCACAGGCTCCGCAGATGATCGAACGCGGGGTCTTTCTCGACGTCGCTGTACCGATCGGCGTAGGCGCTGGCGGGCGTATCGGTCAGCCGCGCCCACCCCCGCGGCATCAGGCCGATACCCCACGACCGGCCGGTGTATGCGCTGAAATGCGTGGCGAAACTGGTCGGCCCGGCCATTACCGCCCGCGGCATGCGCTCGAGCGGCTGGCCGCGCATCCCGGCTGCGACTGTGCGTTCGGGAATGATGCGCAGATTGGCCCATTCGGGATGGAGCCAGTCGACCACCGGCTCGTCCTCGGCACCTGAGATTTCCATGTGGTAGAGGGTGGTGATGAAGGGACGCAATCGGCGGGGCGGCAGGAAGAACCGCAGCGCGACACCCGCCGGCGCTTCCCCCGTGCTCATCGCGGGTTCTCCGCGCAAGAATATGACCGGCCCTGATGCGTCAAAATCATCGTGAAAACGCCCTTGGCATCCCGGCTAGCAAAAAAGCATCCGTTGATCGACCGCTATGTCGGCGGATCGAGCGTCTGTACGGGTGATCCCCATATCCGCTTGCGCTCGGCCATGAACGCACTCAGGACGGGATGCGGCTGCGCGGCGTAGTCGCTCGGTGTGCAGCCCATGAAAGCGTGGAACTCGTGCACGAAATGCGACTGGTCGTGGTAATGGCGGTCGATCACTGCGGACCAGCTGGCGCGGGGTTCGAGCATGAATGCCGCAAGACTGCGCATCAACCGTTGCCGGCGCAGCAGCAGACGCGGTGCGAACCCGAAATGGCGGGCGCACACGCGCTCCAGCGTTCGCTTGGACAAGCCGCTGCGCCGGGCGAACTCCTCGACCTGCAGCAGCCGCGGGTCGACCATGACCTCGTGCACCCGCTGGATCCGCGGCTGGTCGCGCGGAGGTTCGGCAAGCTGGCGAAAGAAGCTGGACAGCGCATCGAACTGCTCTTCATCGGACCGGGCCCGCGTGCACAGGACATCGCATAGCGGGGCAAAGCGCGCGAACGGCGGTGCCGCTTCGCCATCGACCACCGTGTTGGCATGTGCGCTGGCATCGTCGGCGACGAACCGTGCCCAGCCGAGCGGACGCAGGCCGATGCCCCACATGCGGGTACGGCCGAGCGTGAAGTGGGTCATGCAGGAACTGGGACCGGTCGCCTGGAAACGGGCGCCATCGACGCGCGGGCCCTTGAGCGCTTGCGCAGTCGGAGGATCATCGGTGAAGAAGCGAAGGTTGCCCCATTCGGGCTGCAGCCAGTCCTCGAGCTTTTCGCCTGGCGGAACATTCACTTCCAGCCGGTAGAATGTCGTGAAGCAATGCGCCAGATCGGCCGGCGGTGCGAAGAAGCGCACATCGATCACATCACCCTCGGCCACGCGCCCCCCGTTTCCCCTGCCAAAAGCTCATAACGCCTTGGCGGACGGCGGCAAGCGGCCCAACGCAAAAGGGCGCCCCATACGGAGCGCCCTTCGCAATTCCGGGTACGGACCGCAACTTAGGCGGGCAGCGCCTTCTTGGCCTGATCGATGATCGCCTTGAAGGCGGCCGATTCGTTCATCGCCAGGTCGGCCATGACCTTGCGGTCGAGTTCGATGCCGGCGAGCTTGGTCCCGTGCATGAACTGCGAGTAGGTAAGACCTTCTGCGCGGACCGCGGCATTGATGCGCTGGATCCACAGCGCGCGGAAGCTGCGCTTCTTAACCTTGCGGTCGCGATAGGCGTACTGGCCGGCCTTTTCGACGGCCTGACGGGCGACGCGGATCGTGTTCTTGCGACGGCCGCGATAGCCCTTCGCCTGATCCAGTAGACGCTTGTGCTTCTGGCGCGTGGTGACGCCGCGTTTGATGCGAGGCATTTCGTATTCTCCTTAATTCGCGCTCAGTCGAGGCCGTAGGGGGCCCACTTTTTCACCGTTCTGCTGTCGGCTTCCGACAGGACAGTGGTGCCGCGGTTCTGGCGAATATACTTCGCATTGTGGCTGATCAGGCGGTGGCGCTTGCCGGCGACACCATGCTTGACCTTGCCGGTCGCAGTGATCTTGAAGCGCTTCTTCACACCGCTTTTGGTCTTAAGCTTGGGCATTTTCATCTCCTTGACAGAGACACGTCCAACCAGCCCTGGCAGCCCTTACGGCCAGACCGGCAGATGAATCACGTGTCGGTGAAGGGCGCGCTGATAGCGATTCTGCGCGGTAAAGCAAGTCAGAAGTGGGTCAGATAACCGCCATCGACCGCCAGCGTATGGCCGGTGATATAGCTCGCCTCGGGCGCGGCAAGGAAAGCGACTGCCCCGGCGATCTCGCTCGGTTCGCCCCAACGGCCCAGCGAGGTCCGGCGGGCAAGGTGCCGTGCGATTTCCGGATCGGCGCTCATTTCGCCATTCGCTTCGGTAGCGAAATAGCCCGGGGCGACGGCGTTGACCGTGATCCCGGTGGCGCCCAGTTCAGCCGCCAGCGCACGGGTCAGCGCGGCGAGCCCGCCCTTGCTGGCAGTGTAGAGCACATCGCCCCGGGCGATATCGGCCGCGATCGAGGTGATGTTGATGATCCGCCCGTATTCGCGCGCCTGCATCAGCGGCGCCGCGCGGCGCGCAAGATCGAAGGGCGCGACGAGGTTGGTCGAGAGCATCGCCGCCATATCGGCCCGTCGCAATTGCCCCAGCGGCCGCCGGTCGCGTTGCCCGACATTGTTGACGAGGATATCGAGGCCATCTTCGGCAAGGCGCGCGAATGCCGCCGCGCTCGCCTGGTCATCCCCGATATCGAAGGGCAAGGCCCGGGCGTTGGGGCCGATCCGTTCGGCGGCGGCTTCGACTGCGCTGGCCCCACGCCCGTTAAGCCAGACGCGCGCGCCCTGTTCTGCCATGCGCCGGGCGATCTCGAAACCGAGCCCGCGCGACGCGCCGGTAACGAGCGCGATGCGCCCGGCAAGCGATCCCTCCACTGTCATGTCAGTGCTCGTAGATCATCTTCGCCGTCATGCCACCGTCGATATTGAGGTGCTGCCCGGTCACGAACCCCGCTGCGTGCAGATAGGCGACTGCCTCGGCAATATCCTCCGGCCGCCCGATGCGCCCGACCGGATGCTGCTCGCGGTCCTTGGGTCGATGCTCGGGATGGCTCCGTTTGCCCTCTTTCTGCCACGGCCCGGTTTCGATCCAGCCCGGACGTATCGCATTCGCGCGGATCCTGGGCCCAAGCGAGACCGCGAGCGAATGGGTGAGTGCATCGAGCCCGCCCTTTGACGCCGTATAGGCAAAGGTATCAGGCTCGCTCATCACCGCACGGGTGGATGAGATATTCGCGATACTCGCGCCACCGCTGCGCCGCAGGAACGCCAGCGAAGCGCGCGTAACCAGAAAGGCGCCGGTCAGGCTGGCATCGATCCACGTCTGCCATTCAGCCAGCTCGAGCTCCTCCAGCGTGCCAGCTACGGGATCGGCGATACCGGCGTTGTTGACGAGGCAATCGAGCGGGCACTCCCCCAGCCATTCGCCGATCCCCTCGAACGCGTTCCTTACCTCGCTCTCGCGGCCGACATCGCAGCTCAGGAAGAGCGCGCTTTCCCGCGGTAGCGCGCCGCACAATTCGGCCAGCGCTTCGGTATCCGTGTCGAGACCGATCACCTGCCAGCCGAGGCCATGAAAATGCATTGCGGTTGCGCGCCCGATCCCGTTGGCGGCGCCGGTTATCAAGATGGTTTGCATGCCGGGCTAACGGGCCTGGCGCCGATCAGTGCCCATGGTCGTGGGCTGGCCCGCCCATTGCCTCGAGCACGTCTTCGAGCCGTGCGGCATCGCCCAGCGCGATGACCCGGCCATCGCTTTCGGCATCGAGCGGATTGCCCTGCCAGTCGCTCATGACCCCGCCCGCGCCTTCGACCACGGGCACCAGTGCTGCAAAATCATAAAGCTTGAGGCCGGCCTCGACGACGATGTCGACATGGCCGGAGGCGACGAGCCCGTAATTGTAGCAATCACCGCCATAGATGATCTTGCGCTCGGCCACCGCCTTGGCGACACCCATGAAGGCGTCGACGTCGTCGCCGGAGAACTGGTGCGGCGTGGTCGTGCCGAGAACCGCGTCAGCCAGCTCCTTGCACGCAACCGCGCGCACCGGACTGCCGTTGAAGGTGGTGCCCTCGCCGATTCGTCCGACCCACCGTTCACGCGCGATGGGCTGGTCGATCACGCCGAGCACCGGCCAGCCATCCTGCATCAGCGCGATCAGCGTACCGAAAATGGGGCGACCGGCGATGAAGCTGGTGGTGCCGTCGATCGGGTCGAGCACCCATTGCCGCCCCGCACCCTCGTTGCGCGTGCCGTATTCCTCGCCGATGATGCCGTCATCCGCACGCTCGCTCTCGAGGATCGCGCGCATCGCCGCCTCGGCGGCGCGGTCGGCCTCGGTCACGAAGCTGCGATCCGCCTTCTGTTCCTGCGACCATTCGCCGCGGAACAGCGGACGAATCGCTTCACCCGCCGCTTCAGCCAGGCGATTGGCAAGCGCGAGATCGGCAGCCGTCGCCATGCTCAATCGAACAGCGAGCTGACCGAGCTTTCGTCGGCAATGCGGCGGACCGCTTCACCGACCAGCGGTGCGATCGTCAGAATGCGGATCCGTTCGGAATCCTTGGCGGCATCGGTTGGCCGGATCGAATCGGTGATGACCAGTTCCTTGAGCGCCGACTTGTCGACCCGTGCCACGGCCCCGCCCGAAAGGACGCCATGCGTGATATAGGCCGCGACCGAAGCCGCACCCTGATCGAGCAGCGCCTGCGCCGCGTTGCACAGGGTCCCGCCCGAATCGACGATGTCGTCGATCAGGATGCAGTGCCGGCCCGACACGTCACCGATGATATTCATCACTTCGCTTTCGCCGGGGCGATCGCGCCGCTTGTCGACGATCGCCAGCGGTGCATTGTCGAGCCGCTTGGCCAGTGCACGCGCACGCACGACGCCGCCGACATCGGGGCTGACGACCATCAGGTCCTCGTCGCCGTAGCGCGCCTGGATATCTGCCGCCATCACCGGGGCGGCGAACAGATTGTCGGTCGGGATGTCGAAGAAGCCCTGGATCTGTCCCGCGTGGAGATCGACCGCGAGCACGCGCTCGGCCCCTGCCTCGGTAATCAGATTGGCTACCAGCTTGGCCGAAATCGGAGTCCGCGGGCCGGGTTTGCGGTCCTGGCGGGCATAGCCGAAATAGGGCACGACTGCTGTGATGCGCCGCGCCGAAGCGCGCTTGAGCGCGTCGATGCAGATCAGCAGTTCCATCAGATTGTCGTTGGCCGGATAGCTGGTCGACTGGACGACGAACACGTCTTCGCCGCGCACGTTCTCGTGGATCTCGACGAAGATCTCCTCGTCGGCAAAGCGGCGCACCTGCGCATCCACCAGCGGCATTTCGAGATAACCTGCAATGGCCCGTGCAAGCGGCAGGTTCGAGTTGGCGGCCATGATTTTCATGCGGAGAATCCCCGGGCAAACTGGATGTGCGCCCCGCCTAGCCGAGCGTCACGGATATGCAACAACCGACGGGCGCGTTTCCCCGCCCCGACCACGCCTAGCCCTCGCGGTGTTCGCCCTTGATCCAGCGCACCGTGCCGCTGCTCGAGCGCATGACCACGCTTTCGGTCGTCATGCGTCCGCCGCGCAGATACTTTACCCCGTCGAGCAGCGAACCCGGCGTGACTCCGGTCGCGGCGAAGATGCAATCGCCCTTCACCAGATCGTCGCGGGTATAGATGCGGTCGAGATCGTCGATGCCCCATTTCGCCGCGCGGCCGCGTTCGTCATCGTTGCGGAACACCAGCCGGCCGTTGAACTGGCCCCCGACGCAGCGCAGCGCCGCCGCCGCCAGGACGCCCTCGGGCGCACCGCCCTGACCCATGTACATATCGATCGTCGTGTCCTCGTCGGTCACCGCGATCACGCCGGCGACGTCGCCATCGCCGATCAGCACAACCCCGCAGCCCAGGCCGCGCAGTTCGGCGATCAGTTCGGCATGACGCGGGCGGTCGAGCACGCAGACGATGATGTCGGAAGGCGCCACGCCTTTGGCCTTCGCCACCGCCTGCACGTTTTCGGTCGGGCTCTTGGCCAGGTCGATGATGCCATCGGGATAGCCCGGGCCCACCGCCAGCTTGTCCATATAGACATCGGGAGCGTTGAGCAGGCAGCCCTCTGCCGCCGCCGCGAGGACTGCCAGGGCATTGGGCCCCGCTTTCGCGGTGATGGTCGTTCCCTCGAGCGGGTCCAGCGCGATATCGATCTTGGGGCCTTCACCCGGCGCGCCGCCGACCTTTTCGCCGATGAACAGCATGGGCGCCTCGTCCCGCTCGCCTTCGCCGATCACCACGGTGCCATCGATAGCAAGCGTATCGAACGCCTTGCGCATGGCTTCGACGGCAGCCGCATCGGCAGCCTTCTCGTCGCCGCGCCCGATCAGCTTGGATGCGGCCACTGCCGCAGCTTCGGTCACACGAACCATTTCGAGGACAAGGACGCGGTCGAGCGGATTTTCGGCGGGCGAGTTCATAGTCGGTTCAGTCCCTCACGTGTGTGTGGCGCATGACGTTGGCCACACGGTTTGCGGTCGTGCGGCGGATAGACAGGGAGCCTGACATTGTCGAGACGCTGGTGGGCGGCCTGCGTGGCAATGGCGGCGGCGGGCCTGCCGTTTCCCGGATCGGCACAGGATGCCGCAGCCCCGCCCGAACGGATCGACATATTGATCCCGCAGCAGGATTATGACGCGCCGCTCGAAGACTGCAGCGACGAGCAGGAAGCCGCCTCGATCTCGGGTGAAATCATCGTTTGCCGTACACGGCGCGACCAGCGCGAATTCGGCTATGACGAAGAGCGTGCGCTACAGCGTTACGCGGCGGAGACCATGAACAGGGGCGATCCCCGAGCGCCCGACTTTGGCGAATCATGCAAGAAGAACCCTGAAAAGGGCGCCTGCATCGGCTTCGGCCAGCCGCCGCCGCCCGCGCTCATCATCGATATCGAGGCACTGCCCGAAGCGCCGGCCGGTTCGGATGCGGACCGCGTCTCCCGCGGTCTTGCACCGCGCGGCGAAAACGCTGCGCCGGAAGTGTCCCCGCGCGAAGCCCAGCTCGGCCTGCCTCCCCCGCCCGACAGGGCCGGCGAAGAGGACGAAATCAGTCGGCCAGGATCGGCATCACCAGCGGCGCAGCCGTCAGGCTAGGCGAGCCATTGAGCAAATCGAGCGCCTTGGTCACACAGCGTTCGGGTCCTTCGTGCGTGACCATGGCCACCAGCACTTCCCCGCCTGCATGATCGCGCCCGCGCTGGATCAGGCTCTCGATCGAGACTTCGGCATCGCGCATCGCGGCAGTGATTTCCGCCAGTACGCCGGGGCGGTCGTTCACAGTGAAGCGGATGTAGTCGCGCCCCATGCGGTTGCCGGGATCCGCCGGAGCGAACTGCTCGAGCTCTTCGACCGGAACCGAGAACGGCGCGCCGCTGTCGCCGCGGGCGATGTCGATGAGATCGGCGACCACTGCGCTCGCGGTCGGCCCCGCACCGGCCCCGGCTCCCTGGAACAGCAGCTGGCCTGAAAAATTGCCTTCGGCGACAACTGCATTGGTCGGCCCGGTCACCGCGGCCAGCGGGTGGCCGCGCGCGACAAGGCAGGGCCGCACGCGCTGGAGCAATCGCGTCTCGTCGGCGCTTTCGTCGAGCGAAGCGATCCCGACCAGCCGGATGACATAGCCCAGGGCACCCGCCTGCGTGATATCGGCCGCGCGCACTTCGCCGATACCGGTCGCTTCGACGTTGGCGAAGTCGACCCGCGCGCCGAACCCGATCGCGGCCAGTATCGCGAGCTTGTGCGCCGCATCGACGCCTTCGATGTCGAAGGTGGGGTCGGCTTCGGCATAGCCCCTCTCCTGCGCCGCCTTGAGCATCTCGCCGAAATCCGCGCCGGTATGCTCCATTTCGGAAAGGATGTAATTGCAGGTCCCATTGAGGATCCCGTAGATTCGTTCGATGCGGTTTGCTGCCGCACCTTCGCGCAGCCCCTTCACTACCGGGATGCCACCCGCGACCGCAGCTTCGAACTTGAGCGGGACGCCGCGCAGCGCCGCCTGTTCGGCTAGTGCCAGGCCGTGGTGCGCGATCATCGCCTTGTTGGCGGTTACGAAAGCCTTGCCGGCATCGAGCGCTGCCCGCGCCAGCGTGAGCGCAGGACCATCGGATCCGCCGACCAGTTCGAGCACGACATCCACATCACCGCGCTGCGCCATCGCCTGCATATCGTCGACCCAGGCATAGGGCGAAAGGTCGACGCCGCGGTCACGCGCCCGGTCGCGGGCGTTCACCGCTACGATTTCGAGCGGGCGTCCCGCACGGCGTTCGATGGTCGAACGGTTGGCTGCGAGTAGTTCGATGACGCCGGTACCGACGGTGCCGAGACCGGCGAGGGCGATGCGAAGGGATTCTGCCATATCCGCCGCCTAGCGCAGCGATACGGCGGGTTGGAAACAATTTGTCTTGGCCGCGGTGAAGTCCCGCCTTTACCCGCGCGTTCGCGTGCAGGTCCCGAGGTCCTCGCGCACCAAGGCATAATCGTCTGCCGCCAGTGCGCGGGCGTTGGCGTCACGCGAGAGAATCGCGGTTTCGGGCAGCGTCTCAGGCAGCGAACAGGCCAGACGATACCATTCGAGCGTCCCCGGCTGCGGCGCACGCGCCGCCTGGTCGACGATCTCGGTCCACGAAACCCCCCAGCGCGGCGCCTGCCCCGGCCGGCGCACGACCGTTACCGATACCGGGCCGTCGTTTTCGGTATCGAGGAACAGCTGCGTTTCCGATTCGCCGACCAGCGTACCCTCGACCGCGAGCGCATCGCGAATCCCGGTGACTCGCGGCGGTGCATCCTGCGCCAGCAATTCTGCCAGCACCGGACGCAGGCGCGCCTCGAACGCCTCGCTATAGGCGAACTGCGCGCGCGGATCGACCAGCTGGAGCTGCGCCGGGCTGCCGGCGACGGGCCTTGCGAACAGGATGACTTCCTGTTTCTTCAGCTTGGGCGGCTTGCCCTTCGCATCGAGCGGCACATCGACCAGATAGCGCAGCGCTTCGCCCAGCGGCGCATAGCCCGCAATCAGCGCCGAGGTGCGGGCCTCGATATACAGCCGGACGAAGCCGGGCTGCAGACCTGGCGAACGTTCCGGTTCGACGGTTGCCTGCCGGCGGATCTGCGCGCGCACCACCAGCGGCGCCTCGTCAGCCAGATCGACCATGTCGGCATAGGTCAGTTCCGCCGTGCGCGCACCGTCCTGCGCCATGGCCGTCACGGGCGCTGCCGCGAGCGCTGCACCGAGAAGCAGGAACGGGCCGGTGGTGCGTAAGATCGACATAAGAGCAGCTTTCGATTTTGCGGTACGGTTTCGAATCACTGAACCCACCGGCGTTAAGGTCGGTTCCTCCAGCCAAGCTACTGAATTGGCGGTTAACCGATAAAGGGTTTGCGGACGCTTCGCATCGTAGCTAAAGGGTCGGACCGGACCCGAGTGGATGACACTTTATTGCTTGGGGAGAGGCGTCCGGGTTCTTAGTGAGAATTTCGGTCTGCCTTCGTCGCGAGAGTCTTCAGGGTCTCGAGCGGCGCGAACGCGTTAACGATTCCCCAAGTCGCGCCAATCCGGCGGGTCGCAAAGGGGTTTTCAATTGCCCCGGGATTTCCGGGGTGACCGATGGAGTGAAGCAACCGAATGGCTTATGCTGACCAACAGATGAGCGGCAATCGCATCGTCGCGATCATCATTGTTGCCCTCATCCATGTCGCTCTCGGTTACGCTCTCATCACCGGTCTCGCATATAATGCGGTCCAGCAGGTGGTCGAGCGCGTAACGACGATCGATATCGAGGAGCCCCCGCCGCCCGAGGAAGAGCCGCCGCCGCCGCCGGAGAACGTGCCCGACACGCCTCCGCCGCCGGTTGCACCGCCGCCGCCGATCAACATCGCGCCGGCACCGCCTCCGATCCGTACGCAGACGACGATCCCGCCGCCGGCTCCGCCGCAGCTCGTCATTCCGCCGCCTGCGCCCCCGGCACCGCCGCCGCCGCCTTCGCAGGCACGTGGCGCATCGCCCAAGGGTCAGGCCGGCTGGGCACGTCGCATCCAGAGCAACTATCCCCGCCGTGCCGAACGTGAAGGCATCGAGGGTAACGTTGGTGTGACCATCACGGTCGGAACCGACGGGCGCGTAGCATCCTGCCGCGTGAGCAATTCCAGCGGGTCGAGCGATCTCGACCAGGCTGCTTGCGACGGCATGACCCGCTATGCGCGTTACGAACCGGCGCTGAATGCTGCGGGCAACCCGATCCAGGACACCGTGTCCACGACGATCGTTTATCGGCTTAACTAACCTCGTTTCTGCCCAGGGTCAGGGTACCCGGCGCAAAAGACACTCTCAAAAGGACCATTCGTTATGACCTTCGAACTTCTTGCAGCTGCCGCTGATGCGGCACCGGAGAACTCCTTCGGTTTTCTTGAAGCCATGGAACAGGGCGGTTTCGTTGCCTGGTTCATTCTCGGCGTGATGGTGATCATGTCGGTCGGTTCGTTCTACATCCTGTTCACCAAGCTGTTCGAACAGCGCAAGGTGCTGGCGCAGTACAAGGCCGTCCGCACGCAGTTCTGGAAGACCGGTTCGCTGCGCGACGGCGCGACCAAGCTCGACAAGAACAGCGCATGGCGCCAGCTCGTCGACGACGCCATCCTGGCCGAAGACCAGCACGCCAAGATGACCGACAAGCTCGAAGCCCACGACTGGATGCACGGTTCGCTCCAGCGCTCGGAAGACACGATCAACTCGAAGCTCGCGGGCGGCCTGTCGTTCCTCGCGACGGTCGGTGCAACCGCTCCCTTCGTCGGCCTGCTCGGTACGGTTATCGGTATCTACCGCGCCCTGATCAACATCGGCATCGCCGGTTCGGCATCGATCGACAAGGTCGCCGGCCCCGTCGGTGAAGCGCTGATCATGACCGCCATCGGCCTGCTCGTCGCGGTTCCCGCCGTGTTCGCCTACAACTGGCTCCAGAGCCGCAACAAGCGCATCGCCGAACTGCTCCACGCGTTCTCGACCGATCTGCTTGCGAACATCAACTCGGCCGGCAGCGTCAAGCCGACCTACATGACCGCGACGTCGACGCAGGCTGCCGGCAAGGCCGCCCGCACCGCTCCGGCTGCCAAGCCCGCTGCGACGACCACCACGGTCAAGAAGTAATCGATCGGACCGGGGGCGGCCTCCTGCCGCCCCCGCCCACCGCATCGAACCCAAGAATTTCGAACGTTAGGAACTGAACCATGGCGATTTCGACAGGAGGTGGCGCCGACACGCCGATGTCGGACATCAACACCACTCCGCTCGTGGACGTGATGCTGGTGCTTCTGATCATCTTCCTCATCGCGGTTCCGGTCGCGATCCAGACCATCGAAAAGCTGGAAATCCCGGTTTTTGAATCGACTGAATCGAAGGACAAGGTGGAAAACCTTCTCCTGACCGTCAGCACGACCGACGAGAACGGTGTCAGCGCGGGCGAACCCGGCTTCGCCGGCGCTTCGCGGAACGGCCAATGCCGCGTCTATTTCGGCAATGTTACCCCGGTCACCTCGGAAGAGCTCTATGACCAGGCATTCGAACGCCTCGATGCCATCGTACAGCGTGCCGGTGGTCCCGACGCCATCATGGACGATCCGGAGAAGATCCCGCAGGTACACATTCGCGGTGACGTGAACGCTCCGTGGTCCTGCGTGGCCGGCGCGATCTACAACGTCCAGGCGGCGGGTTATCCCACCGTCGGCTTCATTTCGAACCCGGTTGATCCCAACGCGTGATCGCGCGGTTCGACAAAGCAGATTAGGGAGTAACCCACTATGGCAATGTCAGGCGGCAAGGATGATGGCGCGCCGATGATGGAAATGAACATGACGCCGTTGATCGACGTCCTGCTCGTTCTCCTCATCATGTTCATCATCACCATCCCGGTCGCGACGCACTCGGTCGATATCGACCTGCCCGCACCCAATAACGTTCCGCAAGACATCACCGTCGAGCCGGAAAAGAACAAGCTGGTGCTTTCAGCGCAGAACGAGATCCTGTGGAACGGTAATGCGATCGATATGGGCCAGCTGCGTACGCTGCTGGAAGAATCGAAGAACATCAATCCGGAACCCGAACTCCAGTTCGAACCGGAAGCCCAGGCCAGCTACGATCTTGCGGCCAAGGTGCTGCAGCTGATCAAGGCTAGCGGAGTCACCAAGTTCGGCTTCGTCGGCAACGAACAGTATCGGACCTTCGGCAAGAGCTGAGATTTCGAGACCTCGAAAAACCGGGAAAGGGGCGGAGCGATCCGCCCCTTTTTCTTTGCGCGTCAGTCCCCCGCAAGTGGGTCGTCGACGCGCATGGCCGATCCGGCCAGGCTTTCCGCTTCAAGCAACAATTCGTCATCGACCGTCCCTTGCGGCGTCGCCTCACGCCCGATCATCACCATGACCGGCACGGCGAGCGGACTCACGCGGTCGAGTTCGACGTGGACCAATTGCTCGGCCGAGCGATCGAGCAAATCGCCAAGCCGCCCGACATCGGTCATCCGCGTCCGCGCATCGGCCCAGGCGGCTTCGATCAGCACATGATCGGGTTCGTACTTGCGCAGCACGTCGTAGATGAGGTCGGTCGAGAAGGTCACCTGCTTGCCGGTCTTTCGCTTGCCCGGATGCTGGCGTTCGACCAGGCCCCCGATAACCGCAACCTCGCGAAACGCGCGGCGCAGGAGATGCGAATTCTGCACCCATTCGACGAATTCGTCCTGCAGTATATCGGGTGACAGCAGCGGCCCCGGCTGACTGACCGGTTTGAGCCCCCATACAGCCAGCGAATAGTCGTTGGCGACGAAGCCGCCGGGCATCAGCCCGCGATCTTCCATTCGCCGCGTGATGAGCATCCCCAGGCTTTGGTTCGCGTTCCAGCCTTCGAAGGTATAGTAGACGCTGTAATGCCGCTTCGCATGCGGGAAGCTTTCAACCAGCAACTGCCCGGGACCAGGCATCTGCGAGCGCCAATCCTGCACCTCGAGCCATTCGCGTACATCATCAGGGAAGCGGGCCCACCCCGCCCGGTCGACCAGCATGGCGCGCACCCGGTCTGCCAGATGCGTCGTCAGCGGCAAGCGCGCGCCCCCGTAACTGGGTATCATCGCACTGGCTTTCGCCGCCCGGACGAGCACCTCCATATCCTGCAGTTTGACCACCTCGAGGCTCATCCCCGCAAAGGCGAAGGTGTCACCGGGACTGAGCGAGGCGGCAAACCGTTCCTCGACCTTGCCAAGGCTACGTCCCCCGCGCCCGCGACCCGAGCTGATGCGCACTTCGAGCATTTCGGAATCGATGATGATGCCCGCGTTCATGCGGTGTCGCTGTGCCTGCTGCGGATGCGCCAGCCGCCAGATGCCGTCCCCGTCGCGCTGGATCCGCTTGAACTTGTCATAGGCCTTGAGCGCATAGCCACCCGTTTCAACGAATGAGAGCACCCGCTGCCACACCGCTTCGTCGACCCAGGCATAGGACAGGCTGGCCCGGATTTCGGCCAGCAGGCCCGCTTCGTCGAACGGCGCGGCACAGGCGCAGGCCATTACGTGCTGGGCGAGCACATCGAGCCCGCCCGGACGGAAGGTTTCGCCGTCCCGCTTGCCTTCGTCGACAGCCTCCTTCGCAGCGGTGGCTTCGAGGAATTCGAACCGGTTGCCCGGTACCAGCAAGGCCCGGCTCGGTTGATCGAGACGGTGATTGGCGCGCCCAATACGCTGCAGTAGCCGCGAAGAGCCCTTGGGGGCCCCCATCTGGACCACCAGGTCGATATCACCCCAGTCGACTCCCAGGTCGAGACTGGCGGTCGCCACCAACGCGCGTAACTCGCCCCTCGCCATCGCGCCTTCCACCTTGCGGCGCGCCTCCTTGCTCAGTGAGCCGTGATGAACGCCGATAGGCAGGTTGTCGTCGTTCACATCCCACAGGTTCTGAAAAATATACTCGGCGAGGAACCGCGTGTTGGTGAAGATCAGCGTCGTGCGGTTGGCGCGGATCTGTTCGTAGAGCTGCGGCACCGCCCAGGTCGCCGCGTGTCCGCCCCACGGAACCCGTTCCTCATTGGGCAGGAGGATCTCGACTTCCGCGGGCGACCCCGTTTCGCCTGCAACCAATTCGACCGAATCGATATCGCCCCACGGGGCCAGCCATTCGCGGAACCCTTCCGGGTTGGCGAGCGTCGCCGATAGCGCGACCCGTTGCAGGTCAGGTGCGAGCGCCTGCAGCCGCGTCAGCGCAAGCGCGAGGAGATCGCCTCGCTTGTCCGTGGCAAAGGCGTGCACTTCATCAATCACCACGCGCTTCAGCCCGCGAAACAGTTCGAAACTGTCAGGATAGGAGAGCAGCAGCGACAGGCTCTCCGGCGTGGTCAGGAGGACGTGCGGAGGGCGGCTGCGTTGCCGCTTCTTACGATCGGAAGGCGTGTCGCCGCTGCGCGTTTCGACCCTCAGCGGCAGGCCCATCTCTTCGATCGGAGCCAGGAGATTGCGCTGGACATCATGCGCAAGAGCCTTGAGCGGTGAGATATACAGGGTGTGCAGGCCCGGTGGAGGCTCCGACCCTTTGAGACGCGCCTGGGTAAAATCGGCCAGCGTTGGCAGGAAGCCTGCAAGGGTTTTGCCCGCACCGGTATCAGCCACCAGCAAGGCGTGCCGCCCCCGATCGCTGGCAACCAGCATATCGAGCTGGTGCCGCCGGATGCGCCAATCGCGCCCGGCAAACCAATCGGCGATCTCGGGCGGAACGTCGGGCTGCATCAGCCTAGAAGCGCCGGAGACACCATACTGGTTCCGGGGAGCGACCTTGGGACGCCCCCCGGCCCCTGCGGCCTATTGCTCTGCCGTCTCATCCAGCGGCTTGGGCGGATTGACGAGGTCGGCTAGCTTAGCCGGGTCGACATCGAGCAGTTCCGCCATGCGCTGGCGCTGTGCCCCCGTCAGATCACCGTATCCGCGCTCGGCCGGGAGCGCCGCCATCGCCTCGCGCATCGCGCTTTCGATATCGCCGAAGCCGTTCATCATCGCGGGCAGCGCCTGCATGCTCGCCTGCATCACCTGCGGATCGGCGAACAGCGCCATGGATTCCCGCGCATATTCGCTCCCCGTCGGGGTGGCGAAGAAGGCCGCGATGTCGGCCAGTTGCCCCTCGTCGAAACGGACAGCATAGGCTTTCGACAGCCCTTCGCGCATCGGGGCCTCCATGGCCGAGAACATCCCGCCCATGCGTAAGGTGAGGACCTCGACCATCGCATCGCCGCGCGCCTCATAGGCAGGATCGAGCATTGCGGTCAGTTCCGCCCGTTCGTCTTCACCGAGCGCCTCGATGGCCTCGGCTTCGACAGCCAGACGCGCCCCAAGCACAAATTCGGGCTGCGAGAACATCGACAGCATCGGACGAAGCATCTTGTCCATCATGCCGCCCATCATTTCGCCATAGAAGCCATCGGGCATCATCTGGCCGACCACCGCTTGTGCAGCGGGCAACCGGGCGGTCTGCTCGTCGGTCAAGGGTTCGGTCTGGAACAGACCGGCCATCATTCCCGCAAACCCGTCGAGGGCCTCCGGCGACATCGCGCTTTCGTGGGTGGCCGTTTCCTGCTGCGCGACTACCGGCGCAGCGCAGACCAGCGCAGCCGCCGCGATGAATTTGCCTGCCATTCCCTTCATAACTTGCCCCCTGTTGGCCCGGACTCAGTGACCGGCTTGCGGACCGCGCTCGAGGCCCGATTCCGCCAGTTGTTCGTCGATCTGCGCAACGAGCCGGGCAAGCCCCTCCTCGCTCTCGCTCTCCGCTCGCGCAACGAGCACGTCCTGCGTATTCGAAGCGCGCAGCAGCCACCAGCCGTCATCGGTGGTAACCCGCACACCATCGGTCGTGTCGGCCAGTGCATCGCTGGCAGCAACGCGTCCGGCGATCTCTCCGATAGCAGCGAACTTGCGGCTTTCATCGACCTGGAAGCGCATTTCGGGCGTGTTGATCATCGGCGGCATGGCCGAGCGCAGTTCGGTCACCGATTTCCCCAACCGCGCAGCGGCAGCGATCAGCCGAACGCCGGCATAGAGCGCGTCGTCATAACCGTAATATTCATCCGCGAAGAACACGTGGCCGCTCATTTCGCCGGCAAGCGGCGAGCCCGTTTCCTTCATTTTGGACTTGATTAGCGAATGCCCGGTCTTCCACATCAGGGGTTCGCCGCCATGCGCTGCGACATGGTCGAACAGCGCACGGCTGGCCTTCACATCGGCGATGATCGTGGCGCCCTTGCGCCGCGCGAGCAGGTCTTCGGCGAACACCATCAGCAACTGGTCGCCCCAGATGACCCGGCCTTCGCCGTCGATCGCACCGATACGGTCGCCGTCCCCGTCGAAAGCCACCCCGAAATCGAGCGACTTCTCGGCAACCAGATTGCGCAAATCGGCGAGGTTCTCCTCGACGGTGGGATCGGGGTGATGATTGGGAAATTCGCCATCGACATCGGTAAACAGCAGGTGATGTTCGCCCGGAAGACGCGCGGCGAGCTTTTCGAGCGCCGGACCGGCCGCGCCGTTCCCCGCATCCCAACCGACCTTGAGGCCGGCAAGCGAGGCGGGATCGATCCCGTCAAGCGCTTCCAGCATCCGATCGATATAGGCATCGATGACATCGCGGTCCTCGACCGATCCCGAGCCGTCGACCCATTCGGCCGCACTGCTCCTGCGGCCCAGCTCCTGGATGTCCGCCCCGAAAAACGGCCGCCCCTGAAACACCATCTTGAAGCCGTTGTAATTGGCGGGGTTGTGGCTGCCGGTTATCTCGATGCCGCCATCCACGTCCTCGGCTGACGCTTCGGCGTAATACAGCATCGGCGTGGGGCCCATGCCGATGCGGACGACATCCATCCCTGACGCGTTCAACCCTTCGACGAGGGCGTGTTCAAGCATGGGCGAACTGACCCGGCCATCGTAGCCCACCGCCACTTTCCTGCCGCCAGCCTCTGCCAACATCGAGCCGAAACTGCGTCCGATCGCGCGCGCGTCATCCGCGCCAAGCGTTTCGCCGATGATCCCGCGGATGTCGTATTCGCGCAAAACGGTAGGATGGAAACTGTGAGTCATTCTGAACGCTCCGTTCGCGTGTGTTCAAGCCGGGCAAGCAGCAGGTCGCGGGCTGCATTCACCTCTTGCAGCGCCGCGGCGCTACCGCCTTTGTCCGGGTGGATGATTGTAGCAATGCGCCGATGTGCCAAACGTATTTCTTCGGCCGAAGCGTTGCGCGGGACATCGAGCAGGCGGCGCGCATTGTCGAGCGCGCGCTCGCTCGAACTGCGGGTCGAGAGATACTCCCACGGCCATTTCCCAAGCAGCCAGCGGCATGCCACGCAAATTACCAGGGCCAGGGCAATATAGCGGATCATCGTGCGGCCGCTGCCTTCTCCCGGGCTTCTGATCCCGGCAGGCGCAACGTGGCGATAAGCCCGCGCAATTCCTGCCGCGCCACCAGGTGGCTGGTCCCCAGATCACCCAGATGGCCCTTGTCGAGGAGCGTCAGGCCCGAGGGGAAGAGCTCGCGGTAGACCACGCGCTCGGACAGGCCCTTGGCGACGCGGAAGCCGACTCGTTTGGACATTTCGGTGAGCGCCTGTTCGATCCGCGCCATATTGCGCGCCTCGGTGTAACCGGTGCGGTTGCGTACGACCACCCAGTCCATCTGCGCGCGGTTCTGTTCGATCGACGTACGGCTGCGTTTGAGCCGGGCTTCCCATATGAGTTCCGCATAGAACGAAAGCTTGCGCACCTTGAAATTCTCGCTTTCGACCTGTCCGATCAGATCGAAGTCGACGAAGCTGTCGTTCATCGGTGTGACCAGCGTGTCGGACATGGTCGCCGCATGCCGGGCCAGCGGATCATCACGGCCAGGCGTGTCGATGATCACGAAGTCGGCGCCGATGGACTCCGCCGCAATCAGCGCTTCCATGCCCGCTTCGTCCAGGTCCTCGACCACATGGCACTGCGCGGTCGGCAGTTCGATCCCGCGGCGCTTCATCGTCTCCGCACGGTTCTCGAAATAACGGCACATGGTCCGCTGGCGGTGATCGAGATCGAACGCGGCCACCCGCGCACCGCCGAAAGCGAGCGCGACTGCGACATGCACCGCGGTGGTCGATTTCCCGGTGCCGCCCTTTTCATTCGCAAAAACGATACGGTGGGGACGGGCGGTCATCGAATAGGGGCCGGGAATTTCATACTGCGCCTGTCCCTATCCAACCCATCGCGCTGCGGCAATGTGGCGCCCGCCTGCCGTGTCCGATTCCCACAATGACGGATGCTTACTAGCGGTCATTGTCCGCTTTGCTAGAATCGCGGCCGCCTGGGTCGCAGTAGACCGGCGAGAACCGGCCAAAGCCGGCAGCCGCGAACGCTCATTCTAGAGGAACCCCAGGATATGAAGAAACTGATCTACACCGCACTCGCCCTCTTCTGCGTGACCGGCATGGCTGCCGAACCCGTAGTTGCGCAGGGGCGTTCCTCAGGCCGCAAGGCGCAGGAGCGGGCGAGCATGGAAATTCCGCGCTGCTCGCAAAACCTTGGGACGATTGCCGTGGTCGAACCCGACGACAAATGGTGGCGCGAGCTCAATCTCGGCAGCCCCGAACAGATCATCCGGGTGTTTGTCCAACGCTCTGGCTGTTTTACCATGGTCAGCCGCGGCCGGGCAATGCGCAGCCGCGCCATGGAACGCGCGCTGGAGGAACAGGGCGAATTGCAGGACGGGCAGAATGTCGGCCTGGGCCAGGTCCGCACAGCCGATTACTTCCTCCAACCCGACATTGTCAGCGCGAACAGCAATTCGGGCGGCGGCGGCGGAGTGCTCGGTGGAGTGGTCGGCGGCCTGTTCGGCCGCACCGCCGGCGCGCTGGTAGGCGGAATTCGCGTCAAGAAAGGCGAAGCCAATGTCGTCCTGTCGCTGGTGAATGCCCGAACCACGGTCGAGGAAGCGCTGGTCGAAGGCTATTTTCGCAAGAAGGACCTCGGCTGGGCGGCCGGGGGCGGCTTGTTCGGCGGCGGGGGCGGCGCTGCAGGGGGCTTCGGCGGGTATGAGAACACGGCGATCGGACAGATCATCGTGCTGGCCTACCTCAATGCCTATACCGATCTGGTGACCCAGTTGGGCGGCCTGCCGACGGATGCGGCGGCCGCGGCACCCATCGCACGCTGACATCGGCGATCTTGCCACGCGAGGGGCGGAACGGCACAGGTCGCTCCGCCCCTTTCGAATCCATTGCCTTTCTTTCGGGAGACGAATGCTGCTTACCGTCCACACGCTCGATGACCTGCGGGCTGCCACCGATAGACTGGGCGGTAGCGGCTCGATTGCGCTGGTCCCCACCATGGGCGCGCTGCACGAGGGGCATCTGACCCTGGTCAGGGCCGCCCGGGCCAAGGCGGATCATGTGGCGGTCTCCATCTTCGTCAATCCGCGCCAGTTTGGCGCAAACGAAGATCTCGATGCATACCCGCGGCAGCTCGCACGGGACGCCGCATTGCTCGAAACGGAAGGCGTGGCGCTGCTATGGGCGCCTGCTCCCGACATCGTCTATCCGGCGGGCTATGCCACCAACATCTCGGTCGCGGGCGTCAGCGAGGGCCTGTGCGGCGGCGATCGCCCTGGGCATTTCGACGGCGTGGCCACGGTCGTCTGCAAACTGTTCAACCAGGTTCGCCCGGACATGGCATTCTTTGGCGAAAAGGACTGGCAGCAGTTGGCAGTAATTCGCAGGATGGCGCGCGACCTCGATCTTACGCGGCCGCATGTCGATGCGATTCACGGTGTTGTTATCGTCCGCGAGGCCGATGGCCTCGCTATGTCGAGCCGCAATGCCTATCTCACGCCCGACCAGCGCTCTGCCGCTGCGGCACTGCCACGCAGCATGAAGCAGGCGATCGCCCGCCTTATACAGGGCGAACCGACCAACACTGTGCTCGATGACCTGCGGGGGGAACTGACCAGCGCGGGCTTTGCCAGTATCGACTATGCCGAAATACGCCGCGGCGACGATCTTGGCCCCGCCGATAGCGCTATGGCAGACAGCCGGCTGTTCGTGGCCGCACGGATCGGCGGGACCCGGCTGATCGACAATATGCGGCTGACGTGACCGCGCTCCCGGAAGCTGTCCGGGACAAGCGATAGAAACGAAGGAAAAATGGAGCGGGTAAGGGGAATCGAACCCCTCTAGCCAGCTTGGAAGGCTGGAGCATTACCACTATGCTATACCCGCTCGGGTGCGGCGCCAATGCCATCGAAGCGGCTTCGGCGTCAACACGCTATTGTGACGTATCGCTGCTTTCACCGCGTTCTTCTTCTGCCGAGGATGCCAGCGTTTCCGCCAGTGTCGGCTCATCCTCGATCGTCGGCGGTTCGCGCGTGAGGACCTCGATTTCGACGCGCCGGTTGGCGGCACGGCCGTCTTCGTCGGGCGTACCGTCCGGGAGGGCATTCGGGGCGATGGGGTTCTGCTCGCCGAAGGCGATTGTGCGGATCCGGTCTTCGGCGACGCCGTTTTCGACCAGCCAGTCGCGCACCGCCTCGGCCCGGGCGAGCGATGCCCGCATATTCGCCTCGTCGCTGCCACCGCTGTCGGTGTGGCCGCGCAGATAGATCAGCCCGCCTTCCTCGTTCTGCGGCGACGCAAGCACTGTGGCGAGCGCTGCGCGGCCTTCTTCGGTCAGCTCGGTGCCGTCGGGGAACTCCACAGTGGTTTCGAGCGACCCGCTGGGCTCGAAACTCTCGATTGGCTCGACCTGGAACTCGGGCCGGAAGATCGAGCGCTTTTCGGGCGGCGCGTCGGCATCGGAGGGCGGCTGCGGCTGATCATCCTTGCAGCCTGCAAGCATCGTAGCCGCCATGGCGGCCGCCAGTGTCAGAGTGGAACGGTGCTTCATCTCATGCCCCCTGTTCGGCGGTCTTGTTGCGTTTGCGATCGCGTTTGGCAGCCGCATCCTGAGCGCTGCGTTCCTGCGGCGGCGCGAAACTGACGATCACGTCGCCTGCCCGCGGCTCGGGTCGCGCGGCATGCGTGAAGAAGCGCAGCGTGCCGTTGTCGCGCACCAGCAGCAGCATGGCGGCGGCATCGGGCAAGCGATCCTGCGCCGCGGCAAAGGTGAATTCTTCCGAGAGCTTGGTCTTGCGGAACACCCAGCCCCGCGCCAGCCGTTCGTTTACGTCTTCGACGCCGAAGCCGCTCTCGAACAAGGCGCGGCCGCGGATGCCGCTCGGCAGCGCGTGGCGGTCCTCGTCGTCGATCGCATCACCGAGCTGGAAAACCGTATCGCGTCCGATCTCATAGGCGAATTCATTGCAGACGAGCGCGTTGTACGCCTCGTTTTCGGTTGCCGCCACCAGCACTGAATAGGGGGTCAGGTCGAGATTGTGCTCGGTCGCCTCATTAAGGATTTCCCCATGGTAGAAAGGCAGCCCCTTCTGGCGGGCGAGCGCGAGCCGCTGCCAGCTCGAATCGACGACCATCACGGGCGCCTTGAGTTCCTGCATCATAAGCGCAAGCGAGATCGTCCACGGCGTGCTCCCGACGATGAGCACGCCCGGGCGGTTGCTGCCCTTGAGATTGAGCAGGCGCGCGACGAGATCGATCGTGAAACCGTGCGCCACGATGGTGGCGACCACCACCGCGAAGCTGAGCCCAATCAGTGCCGTACCGTCATAGCCGATATCCTCGAGCCGGAGCGCGAACAGGCCGGAGATGGCCACCAGCACGATACCGCGCGGTGCGATCCAGGAAAGGAACAGCCGTTCGTTCCACGGGACCGAACTGCCGAGCAGGCTCAGCAGGATGGTTGCGGGTCGAACAAGGAACAGCAAGGCCAGCAGGAACAGGCCGAAGTTCCAGTTGAGATAAGCCAGTTCCTCGAATTCGAGGCTGGCCGAAAGCAGGACGAATATGCCGGCGATAAGGATTACCGCGATGTTCTGCTTGAACGGATGAATGCTGCGCAGGGACGAAACGTTCATGTTCGCCAGCGCGATGCCCATCACGGTCACCGCGACCAGCCCGGCTTCGTGCTCGATCTGGTTGGACAGCACAAACACCACGATGACCGAGGTAAGCAGCACGGGCACCTTGAGATATTCGGGAATGGCCCCGCGCGGAAACGCCCAAGCGATCGCCGCGGCCGCAACATACCCGATCAGACCTGCGATGATGGCGGCGATGATCAGCGGCGGAACGACTTCGAACAGGCTGGCACCAGGCGATTCGGTAACCGCGCGAAAATATTCGTAGGACACCACTGCGAAGAGCGCGCCGATGGGGTCGTTGACGATGGCTTCCCATTTGAGGATCGCTGCGGGCCGTGCCTTGACCGACGATTGGCGCAGCAGCGGCATCACCACCGTCGGCCCGGTGACTACCAGGATGCCGGCGAAGAGGATCGCCACCGGCCATTCGAGACCGCCGATTGAGTGCGCAGCGAATGCACCGAGCACCCAGGCGATCGGCCCACCCAGCAAGACCAGCCGCCAGACCCCTTCGCCTGCATGGCGCAACTCACGAAAATCGAGGCTGAGCCCGCCTTCGAACAGGATGAGCGCGACCCCGATAGCGATCATCGGATCGAGCAGGTCGCCGAATGCATGTTCGGGATCGAACAAACCGAGCACCGGACCCGCCAGGAAGCCCGCCGCAAGCATCAGGACGATGGCTGGCCAACCCGTCCGCCAGGCTAGCCATTGGGCACCTATGCCCAGCATGCCGACCATCGCGATGACTAGTGATTGTTCCATGGGTCTCTCTGGCTGCGCGGCTGTCCGCCGACCGGTGCGCCGCAACGCGCGAGTACCCTTAATGCCCGATGGACAGAATATATCCAGTCCTGCGCGAAACGCTTAGTCGCCATCGAAGGCCATCAAGGCGCGGACATCAAGCGACTGGCTGGCCAAGCGCGCATTGCCACCCAGATCGGGCAGGTCGATCACGAATGCAGCGCGATCGACACGCGCACCGGCCTTGCGGAGCAGTTCGGTAGCGGCGACCGCGGTGCCCCCGGTCGCGAGCAGGTCGTCGACGATCGCCACATGCTGGCCTGCGCCGACCGCGGCGGGATCCATTTCCAAGCGGTCGAGCCCGTATTCCAGTTCGTATTCGACGCCGATCACTTCGCAGGGCAATTTACCCGGCTTGCGGATCGGCAGGAAGGGCAACTCGAGCCGGGCAGCCACCGCTGCACCGAAGATAAAGCCGCGCGCTTCCATGCCTGCAATCGCTTCAGCGCCCGCAACCGCCTGCGTCAGCCACTCGACCGTTGCAGCAAAACCGCGGCCATGACCGAGAAGCGTGGTGATGTCGCGAAACTGGATACCCGTCTTGGGGAAGTCCGGAATCGTGCGGACAAGTGCTTTGATTTCGTCAGGCGTCATGGCCTACCTCCCCGGAATCGAAACGCCCCTCGCATCACCAGGATGCAAGGGGCGCGAAAATCGTCAGACCGAATGGGTTCAGTCTTTCTTGGGCTTTGCCGCTGCCCAGATCTGCTGTTTCGACAAATAGGCCAGAACCGTAGCGAAGAGCAGGAAGATCAACACCGGCCAGCCGGTCTGCTTGCGCTGGACCATGGTCGGTTCTGCGGTCCAGGCGAGGAAGGCCGCGACATCGGACGACATCTGTTCCACCGTCGCCTCGGTCCCGTCGTCATAGGTGACCTGGCCCGTGGTGGTCAGCGGCGGAGCCATCGCGAGGTTGAGGTTCGGGAAATAGGGGTTGTGATAGAGACCCGGTCCCGGAGCGGCTTCGGGATGCTCCGCGAGCAGTTCCGCCGTCGGCTCGGAATAGCCCGAAAGCAGCGAAGCCACGTAGTTCACGCCGTCGCCGCGCGCCTTGGTCATCAGCGATAGGTCGGGCGGAATGGCGTTGTTGTTCGCCGCCGCAGCCGCAACATTGTTGGGATAGGGATCGGGGAAATAATCGGTCGGAAGGCCGGGGCGCGTGGTCGCTTCGCCAGTGTTCGGATCGATACCCGGCACCTGTTTCGAAGCGGCGAACGCCTTTACCTGGCCCTCGTCATAGCCAAGCTGTTCGAGGTCGCGGAAGGCGACGAACTTGAGGCTGTGGCATGCCGCACAAACCTCGTCGTAAACCTTGAAGCCGCGCTGCAGCTGCTGGATGTCCCACTTGCCGAACGGCCCGTCGAACGAGAAGGCGATATCACGCGGTTCCTCGTAGGGAAGGTGCCCGGCAGGCTCTTCGGTCACCCAGGCATAGGCACCCAAGACGAAGGAATAGAGCGCAATCAGTGCGAAGCCGAGGCCGACGAGAATGGCGACGAGGCGGATGCTGAGAAGCTTGGTCATGTCTGGTCTCGTAACTCGCTTAGACGGCCGGCGTGGTGTTTTCGCCGAGCACCGCCTTCTTGTCCGAGCCGAGGACGGCTTCGGTGATCGAATAGGGCAGCGGTTCGGACTTCTCGATCTGGCCGACGATCGGCAGGATCACGAGGAAGTGCAGGAAGTAATACGCCGTCGCGATCTGGCTGAGCATCACATAGGGCTCTTCCGCCGGGGCACCGCCGCAGATGAACAGCACGACCATCGCGGGGATCAGGCCAAACCAGAAGAACTTGCGGAACAGTGGGCGGTAGTGGCCGCTGCGCACGGGCGACTTGTCGAGCCAGGGCAGGATGAACCACACCAGGATCGAGCCGAACATTGCAATCACGCCGAGCAGCTTCGCGGGGAAGAACAGGAAGTCGACGGTGAAGGCCCGCAGGATCGCGTAGAACGGCCAGAAGTACCATTCGGGCACGATGTGCGCCGGCGTCGAAAGCGGGTTGGCTTCGATGTAATTGTCCGGGTGGCCCAGCGCATTGGGCAGGAAGAACACCATGGTGAAGAACAGCAGCAGCGCAATGCCGAGGCCGAAGCCGTCCTTCGCGGTGTAGTACGGGTGGAACGGCAGCGTATCGCTTTCGCTCTTCACTTCGACCCCGGTCGGGTTGGACGAACCCGGGATATGCAGCGCCCAGATGTGCAGGATGACGACACCCGCAATCACGAAGGGCAGCAGGAAGTGCAGCGAGAAGAAGCGGTTGAGCGCGGCATTGTCGGGCGCGAACCCGCCAAGCAGCCAGATCTGGATCGGCTCGCCGACCAGCGGGATCGCGCCGAACAGGCCGGTAATCACCTTGGCACCCCAGAAGCTCATCTGGCCCCAGGGCAGGACGTAACCCATGAACGCGGTCGCCATCATGAGCAGGAAGATGACCACACCGAGCAGCCAGATCATTTCCCGCGGGGCCTTGTACGAGCTGTAGAACAGGCCGCGGAAGATGTGGAGGTAGATCACGATGAAGAAGAAGCTGGCGCCATTGGCGTGCGCATAGCGCATCATCCAGCCCCAGTTGACGTCACGCATGATATGCTCGGTCGTCGCGAAGGCGACCTGCGCATTGGCGGCATAATGCATCGCCAGAACCACACCGGTGACGATCTGCACCACCAGGAAGAAGCCGGCGAGGACGCCGAAATTCCAGAAATAGCTCAGGTTGCGCGGCACCGGATAACCTGCGCCGACAGCGTTATAAACGAGGCGCGGCAGCGGCAACTTCTCGTCGAGGAATTTGGTGACCCCATTGGTGGGGGCGTATTCCTTGGCCCAGGGAAAGCTCATCGTATCGTCTCTTCTCTCTAAGCTCAGCCGACCTGGATGACGGTGTCCGAGGTGAACTCGTACTCCGGCACTTCGAGGTTGGTCGGTGCCGGACCCTTACGGATACGGCCCGCGGTGTCGTAGTGCGAACCGTGGCAGGGGCAGAAATACCCGCCGAATTCGCCCTTCACTTCGCCTTCGGCCGCCCCGAGCGGGACACAGCCGAGGTGGGTGCATACACCCATGGTGACGAGCATGTCCTCATGCCCTTCCTTCGTCCGATCGGCGAGCGATGCCGGATCGCGAAGCGAGCCTGCCGGCGTCGCATTGGCGGCGGCGACTTCAGCCGGGGTAAGCCGGCGGATGAACAGCGGCTGCTTGCGGAAGACGGCCTTGATCGCCTGCCCCGGCTCGATCGCCGAAACGTCGACCTCGGTCGAGCTGGCGGCGAGCACGTCCTTCGACGGCGCCATCTGAGTAACCAGCGGATAGACGACCGCGAGGCCGCCGATACCTGCCGCGCTTACCGCAGCGATGTCGAGGAAATCGCGGCGGCGAATGCCATCGGCGGTGTCGCCTGCCGTTTCGGGAGTTGCGGTTGCAGCCGTGTCTGCCATCAGCGCTTTGCCTTGCCTGCCTTGTACCTGCGCCCCGGGCCTGGACCCGGAGACGCGCTGTGCGAATTTATCGACCGGGTGAGGTAGAAAGCCGGCGCACACGACATAGATAACGCGTCCGCAAAAGCCCCATATGTGCCCGGTTTGGACGCGCCTCTAGCCGCTCTGCGGCGGGTTGCCAACCGCCATTTTGGCAAGCTTTATGCAGTCGCGTGCAACCGAGGCCCGTTCCGGCCCGGCACCGGCGATTGGCTCTATCGGCCAAGCGCGATGATGCTGAGCTGGCGGCCGGCCGTTTCCTCGCCCCGGTGCCCTGCGCGGCGATAGGAATGAAACCGCTCTGGCTGCGTGTAGGTATCCTGTCGCACGTCGGCGATCCGGGTGACGCCTGCCTCGCGCAAGCGCTGGGCCGCATAGGCCGGCAGGTCGAACTGCCAATGTCCAGCGCGGCCGGGCGTGAAGAAGCGGGCATCGGCGTGCGTGAAATGGTCCCGAAACGCGGCGTCGACCTCGTAGCTGGCCTGCGCAATTGTCGGCCCGATGGCCGCCCAGATAGCCCCGCGGCTTGCGCCGAGGGTCTCCATCGCAGCTACCGTGTTGCCAAGCACGCCAGCCAACGCACCCCGCCACCCGGCATGCGCCGCGCCGATGACGCGCGCCTCCGGATCGGCGAGCAGCACCGGCGCGCAGTCCGCGGTAACGATACCCAGCGCAAGGGCAGGCCGGTTCGTGACGATTGCATCGGCTTCGGGAGGCTCTTCCCAGGCATCGCAAGCGGTCACGACCGTCGCGGAATGGACCTGCCTGACGCGGACAAGCGCGGCGCCGGGAAGAACCTGGTCCGCGCCAAGGCCCGCGGAGCTGGAGAACCCATGAGGGATATCGCCCTGCGAGGAAGCCGTAAGATAATCGCTCATCGTACTAGCCCAGCGAACGGGTAACCTGTTCATATGTATCGCGCGACAACTTCGGCGCTTCGGCAATCCGCTGGAGCGCTTCGCGCATCAACTCCGCGCGGCCTTCCTCGATCCGGCGCCAGCGCCCCAGTGCGGGAACGAACCGGGCAGCGGTTTGCGCATTGATCGGATCGAGTTCGAGGATCAGATCGGCGAGCATGCGATAGCCCTCGCCATCGGCAGAATGGAACGCGCCGGGGTTGCTGGCGAAGGCCATGTAGAGCGACCGCACGCGATTCGGATTGCGCAGCGCGAAATCCTCATGTTCGCGCAAGGACTTCACATGCTCGATCGCGTGGGGATGAAGCGAACTGGCCTGTAGCGCGAACCACTTGTCGATCACCAGAGCGTTGCCCTGGTATCGATTGTAGAAGTCGAGCAGCCGGCCGGTGCGTTCCGCACTGTCGAGCCCGGCCAGCACCATCAGCGCGCCCTGCCGATCGGTCATATTGTCCGCGCGGTCGTATTGCTGCGCCGCAAGACCGGATGCGGTGGCCGGATCGCCGGCAGCGGCATAGGATAGCGCCAGCGTCTTGACCTTGCGCGCGCCCTTCGCCTCGGCATCGAGCGCAAAGGGCACTTGGACGGCTCTTTCGTAAAGCGCATGGAGAGGATCGGCGAGCCGTGTGGCTACGTCCGCCTTGAGCGCTTCGCGAGCGGCATGGATACTGCCCGGATCGGCGATCAGCATCTGTTCCGCTATGTACGCCTGGCTCGGCATGACCATCAGTTCGCCGCGCATTAGATCGTCGAGCGCGCTATCCTCGATCACTGCGCGCATCGCCTGCGCGATATCGCCGCGCGCAGCGTCGCGCTCGGCATCGTCGAGCTCGCCCGAGACGCTGCCGACAAGATAGCCTGTCATCAGTTCCTGCATCGCTTCGTACCGCGCGAAGGGATCGTCGTCGCGCGCGGCGAGGAAGACGAGTTCGTCGCGCGGAACATCACGGTCGATGGAGACCGGCGCCGAAAAGCCGCGATTGATCGAGAGCACGGGTCTGGTCGCAAAGCCGTCGAAGGAAAATTGTGCGGTCTCGCTATCGAGCACTACCAGTTCATCACCCGCGTGATTGCCGCTCTCACGGTCGAACAACGCCAGGCTGAGCGGGATAGGCATCGGCTGCTTGTCGGGCTGGCCTGGCGTCGCAGGTACGGTTTGCGTCAGCGTGAGCGTGGCGGTCTGGCCTTCATGTGTCAGCCGCGCGGCAACCTTGGGGGTCCCAGCCTGCGAGTACCATAGCCGGAACTGCGCAAGATCCAGATCGGCGCCGTCCTCCATCGCGCGAACGAAGTCCTCGCAGGTCGCCGCTTCGCCATCGTGGCGCTCGAAGTAGAGATCGGTGCCGCGGCGGAAGGCTTCCTCGCCTGCCATCGTCCGCATCATGCGAATGACCTCGGCGCCCTTGTTATAAACAGTGGCAGTGTAGAAATTGCTGATTTCGCGATACGAATCCGGACGGATCGGATGTGCCAGCGGCCCCGAATCCTCGGGAAACTGCACACCGCGCAACACGCGCACATCCTCGATCCGCTTGACCGGCGCGCTGCCCATTTGCGCGCTGAACAGCTGGTCGCGCAGTACCGTGAAGCCTTCCTTCAGGCTCAGCTGGAACCAGTCGCGGCAGGTTACCCTATTGCCCGACCAGTTGTGGAAATACTCGTGGCCGATTACGCCTTCGATCCCGTCGTAATCGCCATCGGTGGCGGTCTCGGGGTCGGCAAGGACGTATTTGGTGTTGAAGATGTTGAGGCCCTTGTTCTCCATCGCCCCCATGTTGAAATCGGATACGGCGACGATGTTGAACAGGTCGAGATCGTATTCGCGCCCGAAGACTTCCTCATCCCAGCGCATCGAGCGCTTGAGGCTTTCCATCGCGTGCTCGGTCCGGCCGAGATCGCCGTCGCGGACATAGACGTTGAGCTCCACCTTGCGGCCGTTTATGGTCGTGAAGCTGTCGCTGCGGGCGACAAGATCGCCAGCGACGAGTGCGAAGAGATAGGACGGCTTGGGCCACGGATCGTGCCATTTGGCCCAGTGCGTATCGCCTTCCTCGCCCTGATCCGTCCGATTGCCGTTGCAGAGCAGGACAGGAAACAGGGCCTTGGGCCCGCTCATCCGGACGGTATAGGTGCTCAGCACATCGGGCCGGTCGGGGAAGAAGGTGATCCGTCGGAACCCCTCCGCTTCGCATTGCGTGCACAGCATTCCGCCCGAAGCGTACAGCCCCATCAGTTGCGAATTGGCCGACGGATCGATGACGGTGACGATCTCGAGCGAATGGCGTTCGCCCGGAAGCGTCACCAGCAGATCATCGCCATCCATCCGGTAATCGGTACTTTCGTTGCCGTCGCACGATAGGGACTCGAGCTGGAGCCCGTCGCCGTTCAGGCGGATGGTCCGCTCCGCTTCAGCCGCCGGATTGCGTTCGATCTCCAGTCTTGCGGTAACTCGCGTTTTATCCAATGCGAGATCGAACGTCAGGCGGATGGTCGGAACCAGCCAGGGAAAGGGCTTGTAATCCTCGCGGCGGATTTCGGGTGGGGCCTTTGGCTGGATGGCGGCGTCGGCCATTTCGGGATTGCCGTCGGGGGTTGCGGGAGTGCGCGCGATATCCATGGAATTCCTGTCGAATGCGTAGCTTCTTGGTCTGTCACTCCTTGCAACGTCCGTCGAGACATTGCGTTCACAAGGCGCTGCGCCGATTGCAGCGATTGACAGTGCCGCTGGCCTGCCCCAGCCAGCGACCTCGCATGACCCTCGCGTTCGACCTCTTTTCTGCGGCCAATATCAGCGGCGACATTTCCGCCCCGCTCCGTGCTGCTCCGAGTGCCTTTTGCACGCGGTCCACCAGGCAAGCGTTTGGTTACGGCGTGGCATGACTCGCCTGCTGATCTTCGGCCTCGGCTATACAGCGACACGGATCGCCGATGCGCTGCGCGGCAGGGGCTGGCATGTCGATGCTACCGGCAGCGCGGGCAATCTGGCGTTCGACGACCGCACCGCCGTCGCGCAGGCTGTGGATGCTGCCACCCATGTCCTGAGCAGCGTTCCGCCCAGCGAAGGAAGCGATCCGGTGCTCGACCGCTATGGCGACCTGATCGGCGACCGGTGGCTGGGCTATCTGTCGTCGACGGGGGTCTATGGTGATGCGCAGGGGGCCTGGGTCGACGAGGCTTCCCCCACCGGCGGCGGACGGCGCAGCACACGGGCGGAATGCGATTCGCGCTGGCTGGATGCCGGCGCGCGTGTGTTCCGTCTTCCCGGCATCTACGGCCCGGGTCGTAGCGCATTCGACCGGATCGAACAGGGCAAGGCGCACCGCATAGATCTTCCGGGGCAGGTTTTCAGCCGCGTTCACGTGGCGGATATCGTGGCGGGCGTGATCACTGCGGTTGGCCGCGATGCACCAGCGGGCGCCTATAATCTGGCGGACGATCTGCCCACGAGCCAGAACACCGTAATTGAAGAAGCCTGTCGTCTGCTGGGCCAGGCGCCGCCGCCACTGCAAAGCATCGAGGATGCAGGGCTGTCGCCGATGGCGCGCGGTTTCTACGCCGAGAACCGACGCGTCGCCAATGGCAAGGCGAAACGCGTGCTTGGCTGGGAACCCGCCTTCCCGACCTATCGCGAAGGGCTCGCGACGATCATGGCTCGGGCGTAGCCCGCCGCGGTGGTGCGGTTGCCCGGCCTCGCATGGCCACGACCATACCGACCAGCGTGACGACTGCCCCGGCAGCCGGCAGCGGTCCCCAGACGAACCCTTCGAACAGCGTCGAGAGGATCATGGCCACAACCGGGACAATCACCGAGCTGTAAGCCGCCTTCCCCGCCCCGACCTTGCGGACGAGGCCGTAATAAAGCGGGAAGGTGACGACCGATCCGGCGAGGCCGAGAAACAGGATACCCATCGTGTAGGATGGTCGGGGATCGAATTGGGGCGGGCCTGCCGTCGCCAGCGCAAAGACGGTGTTGATAAGCACGCCGATCGTCATCGCCCATGCAAGGAGCGCAAGGAAAGGCTGCTTTTTCGCGCCCTCCATTGCCTGCGTGATATTGGCTGCGCTGGCCGAAAGGATACCGCCAACCGTCAGGCCAGCCCCGAGCAGCACCTGTTGCAGTGTTGCCGGCGAAGAACGCCATTCATGCGCGAACAGCAGCGCGACACCGATCGCCGCAATCAGCGACCCGAGCACGAATGCACCGGTGATGGGTTGGTGCAGGAAGATCCGGCCCAGGACGGCATTGGGCACCACCAGCAAGGCGAACATCACTGCGACCAGGCCCGAGGTGATATAGGCTTCGGCATTGTAGACGAACGCGAAGTTGAGCGTGAACTGGAAGAGGCCGAGCAAGGCCGCCCAGCGCAGCCCCCCGCGACCAGCAGCAGCGGTTCGCGGCGCAGGGCGGCAAGTGCGAACATGCCCAGCGCGGCGATTACGAAGCGGTATGAGATCGACCAGCTCGCCGGAACGCTGGCGATCTGGTCTCGAATGACCAGCCAGGTGCCGCCCCAGATCAGGCTGACAATCACGAAGGCGATGAAATTGCGCGGGGTAAACAGGCTCTCGGCCTCGGCAAGCTCGCTCATAGGCTGGCGATGGCCCGAGCGAGCGCGGCGGCGTCGGCGTCGCGCGTGTTCCAGGCCGTGACGAAGCGCGCCGCATCTGCACCCCAGTCGTAAAAGCCGAAGCCTTGTGCACGAAGCACATCACGCTCGTCAGCTGTACAGCGAACGAACACTTCATTGGCTTCGACCGGATGCATCAGCCGCGTTTCGCACGCGCGTGCGATCTCCTGCGCGGCGGCATTGGCGTGCCGGGCATTGTCCAGCCAGACGTCCCGCTCGAGCATGGCGTGGAGTTGCGCGGCGAGAAAGCGTCCCTTCGACTGGAGGTGCCCTGCCCGCTTGCGGCGATAGCGCGCGACATCGGCGAGCTCCTGATCGAAGAATACGATCGCCTCGGCGCTCATCCCGCCGTTCTTGATAAAACCGAAACTGAGCGCGTCGGCCGCTCCGACCGCGTCCCCGGGCGCGCAATCGAGGAACGCGACCGCATTGCTGAACCGTGCGCCGTCCATGTGCAGGCCAAGCCCGCGTTCGCGCGCAAGTTCGGCGATCGCGGCGATTTCATTCGGGCGGTAAACGCAGCCATATTCGCTCGGCTGCGTGATCGAGATCGCATGCGGCTGAACCTGGTGGACATCGTCGCGGATCGGATTGACCGCTGCGCGAATGGCCTCCGGCGACAGTTTGGCGCCAGTGCCTTCTGCCAGAATCAGCTTGGCCCCGTGGAGGAAAAAACCCGGCGCACCACCTTCATCCATTTCGATATGCGCTTCTTCATGGCAGACCACCGCTCCGTGGGGCGGGACCATGGTGGCGAGCGCGAGGCAGTTCGCTGCGGTCCCGGTGCCTGCCCAGAGTACCGTGCATGGGCGGCCGAACAGCTGCGAAAACCGGTCGTCCAGCGCCGCGCTCAACCTATCGCCGTCATAGGGCGAATCGGGCTCGTCGGCGGCCTTGAGCGCGTCCCAGACCGCAGGGTGCACTGCGGCTGCATTGTCGGAGAGAAACAGCATCGGAACCCCTTAGACAGGGGAACGTTGCTTGCCCAGAAGGGAAACTTTCGGACATGGACAACGACGAAATTGTAATCGAACGCCACGATCACACCACTCATGGCGAATATCTGGTAAGCATCGGCTCGGGCGATGCGGCCGGGAAGCTCACCTGGACGCAGCGCGGCGATGCCCGCGATGCCCAGCATACGATCGTACCGCCGGAACTTCGCGGACAGGGTATCGCCGGGCGGCTGGTGGATGCGCTGGTGCGCGATGCCCGGCGCGAAGGCTTCAAGATCATTCCCAGCTGCTCTTACGTCGCCGCGCAATTCGATCAGCATCCCGAATGGGAGCCGCTGCGCGCCTAGCAGCCGGTCGGCGTCGCCTCACCGATCTGTGAAAAGTCGTTCGCAGCCATGCTGTCGAGCACTGCCGCACGCACCCGCTCGGCTTCGGCCACCGACAGCCCGCGCAGGCGCAAATTCCCGCCGGCCAGCCCAAAGCGGACGTCGGCATAACCGCGTAGCCGGGCCAGCGGATGCTGCACCAGCTCGACCGATTGCAGTTTATGCCGCGCGGCGATGGTCATGCCGGGCGCCAGCCATCCGCGCCGGGTATAGAGCCGATCACGATCGAGCGCATGGCGAGTCCAGTGCCAGGTAAGGAACTGGTCGAACGCAATCGCGCCGCCACCGAGAATGGTTGGCACGATCGCCAGCTTCCAGTGCCCCAAGGCTAGGGCTATCCCGGACAGGACAAGCATCGCCGCCAGCCCCAACAGGAAGGCATCGATTCGGTGGGCCGGTGCCCCGCGATGCCAGTCGGAGCTTTCGTCAGGCAGCGCGAACCCCGTTTCGCTTACGACGCGCGCAATTTCATCCATCCGTCCGAAGGGGACGGCGTCGTGATTCGCGGATCCACTATCGCTCGCAAGGCTGACAGCCTTGAGCGCATGGAAGCCGAACAGGCGCCGCACCATTCCGGTCCGCACCCGCAGCGCCTGGATCCGGTGGGTCGGCATGACCAGATCGGTTCGCGTCAACAGCCCGCGCCGCCGCCGCAGACCCTTGTCGGTTCGTTCCAGCCGGAACCCCCATTCGCGCAAGACCGTCCGCACCACTCCGCTCGCCACGCCGATCAGAAGCAACGCCAGGGCCGCGATCAGGGCGCCCAAGACCTGTGCGTGGATCCCCAAACCCGCGAGCCATGCGCCAGGGCCGGAAAGCTGGTCGCCCCAGGCCCGCCAATCCGAAATGTCGCGCCAGCCGCGCCAATCCCAGATTTCGAAGGGAAGCAGGAAATCGAACTGCTGCGCCACGCCTGCCGCGACCGCGACGACCACCAGCGAGAATTCGAACAGACCGAAAGTGACGACCCGCCTGGGCGACATGGCGTACAGCAGATGCGCAGTGTTGGCCTCGGCAAGTTCTTCCTCGCCGATGGGCGCAGCAAAAGCGGCCGGCCCTTCGCGGCGCGAACGCACCAGTTCGCGCAGGCGTTCGCCCTCGCTTTCGCGCAGATAGGCGAGCGACAGGTCGTCACCACCGCCCGCGCCGGTTTCGAAACGCACCTCGACCAGTTCGAACAGCCGGGGCAGCGGTTTCTGCTCGAGGCTGACGTCCTGGATCCGTTCGTAAGGAACGGACCGTGCCGCGCGCGACAGAACGCCGCTTTCCACCCGGATATCGGTGTTCCCGACAGTATAGGTCAGCCGGGTCCAGCGCAGATAGGCGAACAGGAGGTTGCCTCCGCCCGCCACCAGCACCAGCGGCACGAAATACAGCAGCAAGTCGCCCAGATCGCCTTTATCGAGGATGGCGAAAGCGCCGACGATTATCGGCAGGACCAGCTGACCAAGCATCGCGATCGCGCGCACCGCGAAGGTGCGGGGATCGGTTCTGAGCGCGTCGTTCCCGGCCTCTTCGTTCACCGCGTGTCGCGCCTGATCGCAGCGCGGATTTCCTCGCGCATGGCCACCGCGTCGCCATGGCTGAGCCCGGGCAGCGCAACCGAAGCGTTGTGCGTGCCCGCCGTGTGCACCGTGAGCGTGGCGAGATGGAAGACGCGCTCCAGCGGTCCCTGGCCGACATCGATATGCTGGACGCGGCCGAAGGGCACCACGGTATCGGAGCGGAAGATCACGCCGCGGACCACGCGCAACCGTTCTCCGGCGAGAGAATAGCCGCGCGCATGATAGCGCCGCAGCGGTACGCGGATCAGCGCATAGGCCGCCACCGCCAGAGCGGGGAGCCAGACCACCCCGGTCCATCCCGGGATGGCCACTTCCGCGATCGTGGCTGCCGCCAGCAAGACCAGCGCGGCGATCGCCAACTGAACGCGCAGCAGCGTCTTGTAGGCGGGGTCGAGCGGGGTGAGGTCGTCGGCGGCATCCATGGCGTTCTAGTTAGGCAATACAGTGGGGCTATTCAATCTGGTTTCGCGGTCCGGGTGCGCTATGCCGTACAAAAGGGAAAGGGAGAGGCATGGATATTTCCAAACTGATGTTCCGCGACGACCTTATGGAAGGCGAGCGCATCCTGATAACCGGGGGTGGCACCGGGCTGGGCCGCGAAATGGCCGAAGCCTTCCTCAAGCTCGGCGCCGCGGTGCATATTTGCGGACGGCGACAGGGCAAGCTCGACGACACGGCGAGTGAACTCATGCAGCGGCACGGCGGAACGGTTCACGGCCATGCCTGTGACATCCGCGACCCGGGCGCGATCCATTCCATGGTCGATACGATCTGGAGCCACGGTCCCCTGACCGGCGTGGTCAACAATGCGGCGGGCAACTTCATCAGCCGCACCGAGGACCTGTCGGTCGGCGGTTTCAACGCCATCAGCGATATCGTCTTTCGGGGCAGTTTCTATGTCACGCTCGACATCGGCAAACGGCTGATCGCCGAAGGACGGCGTGCAAGCTTCCTGTCGATCCTCACCACCTGGATTTGGAACGGCGGACCCTTCGTGGTGCCCAGCGCGATGAGCAAGGCCGGTCTCAACGCGATGACCCAGAGCCTGGCGGTCGAATGGGGACGCCACGGATTGCGCTTCAACGCGATCGCCCCGGGGCTGTTTCCCACCGACGGGATGAGCGCGCGGCTGTCACCCGGCGGTCGCGGTGGCAATGCGCATGAAGACACCAATCCGATGGGCCGCCACGGCGAAATGCACGAACTGGCCAATCTGGCGGTGTTCCTGATGGGACCGGGTGCCGAATGGCTCAACGGTCAGACCATCGTCATCGACGGCGCCGGGTACCAGGCGACCGGCGGAACCTTCTACGGCGCGCTCAAGGACATGGGCGACGAGCAGTGGGAGGCGATGCGCAGCATGATCAAGGGGACGAATGCCGCGGACAAGGCCGAACGCACGGCATGACGCGCAAACGGCCTCCTGACGCGGGGGCGGCCCCCGGGACCGGGGACGAAGATATGGGAAATGGTGCTGCTGGGGAGGATTGAACTCCCGGCCTCACCCTTACCAAGGGTGCGCTCTACCACTGAGCTACAGCAGCACATCTCGCCCCGGAAATGCCGTCGGGGTGGAGGCGCGCGCTAATGGCAGACGCGCAGCATAAGTCAACCTTCGCTTGAGCGGAGCGGCAAAATTGGCGAAAGCTTGCGTCATGGACAGCCCAGACGACAAGTTGAGCCGCGAAGAGCGCCTCGCCGCGAAACTTCGCGAGAACCTGCGCCGCCGCAAGGGCCAGGCGCGCGAAATCCGCGAATCGGACGACCACCCCCTTTCCAAGGGCGATGCGGGCAGCTAACGCGCCTTGCTCCTAGGGGAATTACGGGAGCTCCCAGTGTCCAAGCTGATCCTCGTCCGTCACGGGCAAAGCGAGTGGAACCTCGCCAACCGCTTTACCGGCTGGTGGGATGTCGACCTGACCGAAAAGGGCGAGACCGAAGCGCGCGAAGCGGGCGAATTGATGCTGGCGAAGGGCGTTTTGCCGACGCTTGCCTTCACCAGCGTTCAGAAACGCGCGATCAAGACGCTCAACCTTGCGCTGGAAGCATGCGACCGGCTGTGGATCCCGGTAACGCGCGACTGGCATCTCAACGAACGCCACTATGGCGGGCTGACCGGGCTCAACAAGCAGGAGACCCGCGACAAGCACGGCGACGAACAGGTGCATATCTGGCGCCGCAGTTTCGACATTCCGCCGCCCGAGCTCGAACAAGGCAGCGAGTTCGACCTGTCCGACGATCCGCGATACGCCGGGATCGACGTGCCGCGTACCGAAAGCCTCAAGCTCACGATCGAACGCGTGCTGCCCTATTGGGAAGAAGCGATCCTGCCCCGGCTGGGCCAGGGCGAGACGGTGATCATTTCCGCACATGGCAATTCGCTGCGCGCGCTGGTCAAGCACCTGTCGAACATTTCGGATGACGAGATCACCGGGCTCGAGATACCCACCGGCCAGCCGATCATCTATGAATTCGACGGCACGCAGGTGACCGGCGAACGCTATTACCTGAAGGACAGCTGAGATGACTGCCCCGGGGAACGCCAAGGTTGCGATCGTCATGGGCAGCCAGTCCGATTGGGAAACCATGACCTGCGCCGACGAAGTGCTCGGCGAACTTGGCGTCGCCACCGATGTCCGCATCGTCTCCGCGCATCGCACGCCCGACCGGATGTATGAATTCGCCAAGCGTGCGGCAGCAGACGGTTTCGAAGTCATCATCGCCGGCGCCGGCGGGGCGGCGCATCTGCCCGGCATGATCGCCGCGCTGACGCATGTCCCCGTGCTCGGTGTACCGGTCCAATCGCGGGCGCTGTCGGGCGAGGACAGCCTGCTCTCGATCGTGCAGATGCCGGCCGGGGTCCCCGTGGGAACGCTGGCTATCGGCAAGGCCGGGGCCACCAATGCAGGCCTGCTTGCTGCGGCGATCCTCGCCAACCACGACCCCAACCTGTCGCAGCGGCTGCAGGACTGGCGCGCAGCGCGCAGCGCGGCGGTGACCGCGCGCCCCGTCGACTGATGCTGAAGCGCGGCGGCACGATCGGCATTCTTGGCGGCGGCCAGCTAGGCCGGATGATGGCCATGAGCGCTGCACAGCTCGGCTATCGCTGCATCGCCTATGCACCCGAGGGCGACACCGTGGCAGAACAGGTATGCGGCGATGTCTTCGCCAACAAATGGGACGATACGGCGGCGCTCGCCGCCTTCGCCGCACAATGCGATGTGGTGACGTGGGAATTCGAGAACGTCCCCGTAGCCACCGCGCAGGCCATGCCCGAGGGCCGCATCTTCCCCCATCCGCGTGCGCTGGAAACCGCGCAGGACCGGCTGAGCGAGAAACGCTTCGTCGAGGGACTTGGCGGTACGGCTGCTGCCCATGCCTGCGTCGACGGGCGCGCAGATCTCGACCGGGCGGTGGAGCGACTGGGCGTGCCCGGCATTCTCAAGACCCGCCGTGATGGTTACGACGGCAAGGGTCAGTGGCGGATCACTTCGGCGCGCAATATCGAGGGTCTGAACCTGCCCGACCTGCCATTGATCTACGAAGCGTTCGTCGAATTCGAGGCCGAGTTCTCGGTCATCCTCGTGCGCGGCCAGGACGGGGCGATCCGGTTCTGGGATTCGACCCGCAACACGCATGACGACGGCATTCTGGCGACTTCCGCGCTGCCCGCCGGACAGCCGATCGCGGATCAGGTCGCACCGGCGCGGGATCTGGCGCGGCAGGTTGCCGACGCGCTCGATTACGTTGGCGTCCTCACACTCGAATTCTTTGCCACTGCTGCGGGCCCGGTGTTCAACGAAATGGCGCCGCGCGTGCACAATTCGGGGCACTGGAGCATCGAGGGCGCGGCCACGAGCCAGTTCGAAAACCACATCCGCGCGGTCGTCGGCCTGCCTCTCGGCGACACGGACACGGTCGCGAAAAGCGTTACCATGACCAATATCATCGGCGCCGACATTCGGGACGCATACGCGCAGCTCGACACGGCCGACACCCATCTGCACGACTATGGCAAGGCCGAGGTTCGAGCAGGACGCAAGATGGGTCACGTCACCCGTCTCGTGCGATGAGCCTGTTCCTGATCTATGCGCGCGCCGCCAATGGGTGCATCGGCAAGGATGGCGCCCTGCCCTGGCACCTGCCTGCGGACTTGAAGCGGTTCAAGGCGCTGACGATGGGCAAGCCGATGATCATGGGCCGCAAGACATTCGAAAGCCTGCCCGGCTTGTTGCCCGGCCGCCGCCATATCGTGCTGACCCGGCGCGAACGTTGGGATACGAGCGGTGCCGAGATTGCCCGCTCGGTCGAGGAAGCGCTCGCGCTCGCCGGTGAAGGCGACGTGGCCGTAATCGGCGGCGCCGCGATCTACGACGTGTTCATGGCGCATGCCGACCGGATCGAGCTGACCGAAATCCATGCCGAGTTCGACGGCGATACCTTCATGAAGCCGCCGGGTCCCGAATGGACCATATGCGGGCGGGAGGATTTCGCCGCCGATGGGGACACCCCGGCCTACAGCTTCGTGACCCTGGAGCGCGCGGCATGAGGTTTCTCGACCACCGCGAGACGCTGCCCGAAAGCCTGCGCGGCGCGATCATCGCGCTGGGCAATTTCGATGGCTTCCACCTGGGCCACCAGGCGGTGGCGGGCGAGGCGATTCGCTGGGCGCGCGCAGAAGGCCGGCCGTCGATCATTGCGACGTTCGATCCGCATCCGGTGCGTCACTTCAAGCCCGATGCCGCGCCTTTCCGCCTGACCACGCTCGAACAGCGGCAGGAACTCTACTTGGCCGCGGGGGCCACCGCGATGCTGGTGTTCCATTTCGATGGCGCGTTGGCGGGCACCACGGCGGAAGATTTCGTGCAGCAGCTGCTCGGCGACCATTTGAGCGCTGCCGGAGTGGTCACCGGCGAGGACTTCACCTTCGGAAAGGCGCGGGGCGGCAATTTCGCCAAACTCGTCAGCCTGGGCAAGGATATCGGCATGGCCGCGCGGGCTGTGCCGCCGGTGATGGACCAAGGCGCACCGGTATCGTCCAGCCGCGTGCGCGACGCCCTGCGCAATGGCGACCCGCAGGAAGCCGCACGGTTGCTGACGCGCCCCTTCGCGATCCGCGGCGTGGTCCAGCATGGCGACAAACGCGGGCGCGAGATCGGCTATCCCACCGCAAATCTGCCCGTTGAGCACTATCTGCGCCCCAAATACGGTATCTATGCCGTCACCGGCCGCGTGCTCGCCACCGGGCAGGAGTTGAAGGGTGCGGCCAATATCGGCGTGCGCCCGCAATTCGATCCGCCCAAGGAATTGCTCGAGCCCTATTTCTTCGATTTCTCCGGCGATCTCTACGGGCAGGAGATCGAGGTGGCCTTCCACCATTTCCTGCGCGGCGAGGCCAAGTTCGACAGCCTCGATGCGCTGGTCGCGCAGATGGAGAAGGACTGCGACGAGGCGCGGCGGCTGCTGGTGTAGCCCGTCTCCCCTGCGCAGGGGCGACGAAAGTCTTTATTGCGGAGCGGGTTTGGCCTAACGGCTCGCCTCTATGTCCGAAAAGCGCGATTACAGAGACACGGTCTTCCTGCCCAAGACCGATTTCCCCATGAAGGCCGGCCTTCCTGCGAAGGAGCCGAAGATCGCCGCGCGCTGGGAGGAAGAGAGGCTGTACCAGCAGCTGCGCGAAGCGCGCGCCGGGCGCGAGACCTTCGTGCTGCACGATGGCCCGCCCTACGCCAATGGCGATATGCACATCGGGCACGCGCTTAACCACACGCTCAAGGACATGGTCTGCCGAACGCAGAACCTGATGGGCAAGGACGCGCCCTACGTGCCCGGCTGGGATTGCCACGGCCTGCCGATCGAATGGAAGGTCGAGGAACAGTACCGCAAGAAGAAGCTCGACAAGAAAGCGGTCCCGCCAGCCGAATTCCGCGCCGAATGCCGCGCCTATGCCCAGAAATGGGTCGATGTGCAGCGCGAGCAGCTCAAGCGCCTCGGCATCATGGGCGACTGGGACAATCCGTACCTGACAATGCAGTTCGACAGCGAGGCGACGATCGTCGCCGAACTGATGAAATTCGCCGAGGCAGGCAATCTCTATCGCGGCTCGAAACCGGTGATGTGGAGCCCGGTCGAGGAAACCGCGCTGGCCGAGGCCGAGGTCGAATATGAGGACATCACCTCCACCCAGATCGACGTGGCGTTCGAGATCACGGAAAGCCCAATCGAGGAACTGGTTGGCGCACATGCGGTGATCTGGACGACCACGCCGTGGACGATCCCGGTGAACCAGGCTTTGGCCTATGGGCCGGAGATTGAGTACCTTCTATTTACGATGGAAGGCCAAAGCTATCTTGTAGCGAGGGCCCTTTACCAAGAATTCTATCTTCGTGCTGGTTTTGAAAAGGATGGCGGCGTCATTCAGGATGACCGCCCGCAAAAAATGGTCGAGAAAGCCGGTAAGATTTACAAGGGCTCCGACCTCGCCGGGACCAAGGCTCGCCACCCGATGCACCATCTCGGTGGGTTCTACGCCAAGCCGCGCCCCTTCCTGCCGGGCGATTTCGTCACCACCGACAGCGGCACCGGTCTCGTCCACATGTCGCCTGACCATGGCGAGGACGACTTCCTGCTGTGCCGCGCCAATGGACTCGAGCCGATCTTCGCGGTCATGGCCGACGGGCGCTATCGCGATGACTGGGAATGGCTCGGCGCGGGCGATCTGGACGAGAACGGCAAGGAACGCCGCCGCAGCGTAATCAACAAGCCGTTCAATTCGCCCGAAGGCCCGATCTGTTCGGACCTGCGCGAAGTAGGCGCCCTGCTGTCCGCGAGCGACGATTACCAGCACTCCTACCCGCATTCGTGGCGTTCGAAAGCCAAGGTCATCTATCGCTGCACGCCGCAGTGGTTCGTGCCGATGGACAAGGAGCTCGATGGCGGCGGCACGCTGCGCAGCCGCGCCATGTCCGAGATCGAGCGCGTCCGCTTCATCCCTGAAAAGGGCCGTCGCCGGATCGGCTCGATGGTCGAAGGCCGCCCCGACTGGGTGCTGTCGCGCCAGCGCGCCTGGGGCGTGCCGATCACGCTGTTCGTGAAGAACGGCACGGGCGAATATCTGCAGGACCCCGAAGTCAACGCGCGCGTCATCGCCGCAGTACGCGAGCAAGGCGTCGATGCCTGGGACGAGAGCCGCAAGGCCGAATTCCTCGGCGATGCGCACAATCCCGACGATTACGAAATGGTCGCCGACATCCTCGATGTCTGGTTCGATCGGGCTGCACGCATGCCTTCACGCTCGAAAGCGGGCGCTGGCCGGCGCTGAAATGGCCCGCCGACCTCTATCTCGAGGGCAGCGACCAGCACCGCGGCTGGTTCCAGTCCTCGCTGCTCGAAAGCTGCGCCACGCGCGGCCGCGCGCCCTATGACCAGGTGCTGACACACGGCTTCACCATGGCCAGCGACGGGCGCAAGATGTCCAAGAGCCTCGGCAACACGATCGACCCGCTCAAGGTCATGGAGCAGTACGGCGCGGACATCATCCGGCTGTGGGCGCTCAGCGTCGATTCGACCGAGGACCACCGCATCGGCGACGAAATCCTCAAGGGCGCGGGCGACCAGTACCGCAAACTGCGCAATACCTTCCGCTACCTGCTCGGCGCGCTCGACGGTTTCGTCGGCGATATGGGCGATGTCGGCGAGGTGCCCGAACTCGAGGTCTATATCCTCGCGCTGCTGGCCGATCTCGATGGCAAGCTGCGCCACGCGGCAGAGAATTACGACTTCAACGCCTATACGCGGCTGCTGGTCGATTTCTGCAACGAGGATTTGTCGGCCTTCTACTTCGATATCCGCAAGGACGTGCTCTATTGCGACGGGCCGGGCAGCGTGAAGCGCAATGCCTACCGCACTGTGCTCGACCTGCTGTTTCACGCGCTGGTCCGCTATGCCGCGCCGGTGCTGGTGTTCACGGCAGAGGAAGTGTGGTCGACGCGCTATCCCGATGGCGGCAGCGTCCACCTGCTCGAATGGCCGCAGGTGCCGGGTGTGACCGCCGATGGCGCGCGCTGGGCGCAACTGCGCGAATTGCGCGAGGACGTCATGGAAGCGATCGAGCCGCTGCGCCGCGACAAGGTGATCCGCTCGGGCCTCGAAGCCGACGTCGTCGTGCCCGCCAGCGCCGTACCCGAAGGTTTCAGCGACGCCGACCTGGCCGAATTGTTCATCACCGCGTCAGTCGCGCGCGGCGATAGCGACACGGTGACGGTTACGCGGACAGACGAAAGCAAGTGCGGGCGCTGCTGGCGCCTGCTGCCCAGTGTCGCCGAGGATGGCGACCTGTGCGATCGCTGCGAAGACGTGGTCGCCACGCTGGACGGTGCGGCATGACCCCCCTCCTGCGCAATCGCCTGATCGGCTGCGTGATCGCCCTGGTGATTTTCGCGGCCGACCAGTGGAGCAAGAACTACGTCACCAAGACGCTCGGCATCGACCGGGTGGGTGACGCGATGGAGCTGCTGCCGATCTTCGATCTGCGTTTCACGCGCAATTTCGGGGTGTCGCTGGGCATGTTCGAAGCAACCAGCCCGGAAATGCGCTGGGGCCTGGTGCTGGTGACCGCCGTCATCGCGCTGGTGGTGACCGTGTGGATGCTGCGCGAAAAGCTGCTGGGCGACATCCTCGCGCTGTCGCTGATTCTCGGCGGGGCGCTGGGCAACATCAAGGACCGCTACGAACTGGGCTATGTCGTCGATTTCGCCGATCTGCATTTCGGCGATTTCCGTCCGTTCCTGATTTTCAACGTCGCCGATGCGGCTATCACCATCGGCGTGGTCATCGTCCTTGCACGCGCCTTTTTCATGCGCGACAAGGACGAGCAAGAGGTCGACGACCTCATGAACAGCAAGGCGGCCGACGCCGCGGAGAGCAAGTGATGAACCAATTCACCCGTTTCGCCCTGATCGCCGGGCTTGGCGCCATGACCGCAGCCTGCGGCAGCAGTGGCCTGCTCAACCGCGACCGGCCCGATGAATTCGCCGTCCAGCGGCAGGCCCCGCTGGTGGTGCCGCCCGATTTCAACCTGATCCCGCCCAAACCTGGCGCTCCGCGTCCGGCCGAAGGCAGTGCCGCCGCGCAGACGCTCGAAGCCCTGTTCGGCGGTCCGCAGGCGCGCAGCAGTGTCGAAACCAGCGTGCTCGAACGCGCGGGAGCCGCAGACCCCGGGATCCGCAGCGCCGTCGGCGATCCGGCGACCGCCACCGTCGCCAAGGGCAGCGTGACGCGCGACATCGTCGCTGCGCCCGAGGGCGATGGCGCCAATGCCGTCGCCGTAATCCCCGGTTGAGAGCCTAGCTATTTGGAAGAAGCTGCCGGCACCAGTGCCGGCAGATTTCCACGCCGCGTCAGGCAGGCTACGCTGCCCCGTCCGCCTCGTTGCTTACCAGCAGCTTGTCGATCCGGCGGCCATCCATATCGACGACTTCGAAACGCCAGCCCTGATCGGTGAAATGGTCGCCTTCGTTGGGCAGGCGCTTGAGCACATGCAGTGCGTACCCCGCCGCGGTGCCGAATTCGCGGTCTTCGCCATATTCGATGCCCAGCCGATCGGCGAGCACGTCGGCGGATAGCGAGCCCGATACCAGCAGGCTGCCATCGGCGCGCTCGGTAACCCCCGGCGAATCGCCCGGGTCCTGATCACTCGCGAAATCGCCGACCAGCGCAGTGAGCAGGTCTACCGGCGTAACGATACCATCGAGATGACCGTATTCGTCATGCACCATCGCCATGGCGATTTCGGCCTGTTGCAGCACGCGCAGTGCGTCGACCGCGTCCAACTGGTCGGGGACCACCTCGGTCTTGCTCATCAGCGCGGCAATATCGACCGGCTCGTTGGCGATGAGGCGCGACAGGATATCGCGCACCTTGACCACGCCCAGCACCCTGTCGGGCGAGCCTTCGGCCACGGGCAACAGCGAATGGGGGCTGGCGTCGAGCACCGCGCGAACCGCAGCTTCGTCCGCCGCAATATCGATCCAGTCGACTTCCGTGCGCGGGGTCATCAGCTCGCGCACGGGCCGCTGGGCCAGCCGGACGACGCCTTGCAGCATCTGGTGCTGTTCGTGTTCGATGACGCCGCTGCGCGTGGCTTCGGCAAACAGCATGTGCAGCTCTTCGGCGGTAACCGCGCTCTGGCCTGCCGGCCGCACGCCGAGCAGCCGGATCAGCAGACCGGACGAGGCGTCAAGCAACCACACCAGCGGGGCGGCGACCTTGGCCAGCACCGCCATCGGCCGCGCCATGTAGATCGCGATTGGCACCGCAGCGCGGAGAGCCACCTGCTTGGGCACGAGCTCGCCAACCACAAGGCTGAGGTAAGTGGTCAGTGCGATTACCGTGGCGAAGCCCGCCTGGTCCGCCCAGTCCGCAGGAACGCCGAGCACGGCCAGGCGCTCGCCCACCGGTCCGCCGAGGCTGGCTCCAGAATAGGCGCCCGCCACGATTCCGATCAGCGTAATGCCGATTTGCACGGTCGAGAGGAACTTGCCCGGTTCCGCGCCCAGCGAAAGCGCGATCTGCGCGCCGCGATTGCCTTGCTGCGCTGCCGTACGCAGCGGGGCGGTGCGCGCCGACACGATGGCCAGTTCGCTCATGGCGAACACGCCGTTGAGCACGATCAGTCCTGCAATGATCAGCAGGTCGGTCCAGGGAAAAGGTGTCACCCGCGCGTGGCTAGCACAATTGGTCCAAGCTGCCAGCGTTTCGTGCGACTTATCTGCGCCGGGCGCGGAACAGGCGCGCCGCTGGGCGGTTGGCTTGGTTGTGACGTGGGTGGGCGCGTCCGGGATATTTCGCCTGGCACCAAGCCCGTATTGGGGCCGTCTGCCACCTCAGAGGAGGAAAACTACATGAAAAAATCGCGCATTCTTACCGCCAGCCTCGCTGCCGTATCGATGATGACCGTATCGGCCTGCGTAACCGACCCCAACACCGGCGAACGCAAGGTTTCGCGGACCGTGCTCGGCACGGCCGGCGGCGCACTTGCCGGCGGCCTGCTCGGCGGCGTGATCGGCGGCAAGACCGGACGCATCATCGGCGCGGCAGCTGGCGGCGTGGCCGGCGGCGTGGTTGGCTACAACATGGATCAGCAGATCAAGGAACTCGAAGAGCAGACGGCCGGTTCGGGCGTCGACGTCAGCGAAACCGATGGCGGCGAAGCGATCCTGGTCAACCTGCCCGACGGCGTGACCTTCGCCACCGGCAGCTACACCATCACTCCGGGCTTCCGTGACCTGCTCGACCGCGTGGCCTCGAGCCTGACGCAATATCCCAACAGCCTCGTCGACGTATACGGGCATACCGATACCGTCGGTTCGGCCGATTCGAACCAGCGCCTGTCCGAACAGCGCGCGCAGGCAGTGGCGAATTACCTGACGTCGCGCGGCGTCGATTCATCGCGCATCCGCTGGATGGGCTTCGGCGAGACCCGCCCCAAGGTTTCCACCGGCGACAATGTCAACGAACCGCTCAATCGCCGCGTCGAAATCAAGATCATTCCGTTCGACCAGCAGGACATCCAGGCGGCCCAGTCGCAGGGAATGTAACGGACAAGTCCGACATTCAGATCATCGATCGGGGCCGGCATTGCGCTGGCCCCGATTTCGTTCGGGCAGCTCTTCCAGCCGTTATTCGGGCGGGTTGTCCATTCGCCGTGCCAGCCGCTCCACGGCATTGGCATGAATATCGGGCGCGCTGACCAATACGCCGAAGTCCCGCGGGTCGCGCTTGTTGTAGTCGAGCTTGCGGCCATAGGCGTCGCTCACTGCGGCACCGGCCTCGCGCGCGATCATTCCGGCCGCGGCGATATCCCATTCGAAACCCCAACGCACCGTCGCAACCAGATCCGCTTCGTCCGCCGCCACCATCGCGATTCGCAAGGCGATCGAATTGGGCTGGTCGACCGTGACCAGATCGGTGTCGGTCTTGGGCAAGACATGCGCAGGCACACGCGATCCGGCAAATTCGCGGCGGGTGGAAGCAGTCAGCCGCGTACCGTTGCGGAACGCGCCCTGCCCTGCAACCGCTTGCCATGTCTCGCCTCGCGCAGGGGCACACAGCGTGCCGATCAGTGGCCGGCCAGCGCTAATAAGCGCGACCGAAACCGCCCAGCCGCTGCGCCCACGGATGAAATCGCGGGTCCCGTCGACCGGGTCCACCAGCCAGATCAGGTCGTGGCCGAGACGCGCCGGGTCATCGGCGGTTTCTTCGGACAGCCACCCCGCGGAAGGCAGCAGCGCGCCAAGCTCGCGCTTGAGGAAGGCATCGACTGCGAGGTCGGCCTCGCACACCGGATCACCCGGTTTCTTTTCCCATGCATCCAGCGCATTGCCCGCCCCCGGCCACAGATCGTATGCGATCCGTCCGGCTTCGGAGACGATGGATTCGAGGCGCTGGCTGTCGATCATGGCTATCGGTCCGCGCCCTGCACCCGAAAGCGGGCCTTTTCAAGCGGGCCCAGACATGCTTATGGCCGGTGCGACTCTTATTCCCCCACGCGCGTCACGCGAAGGACGAAGGATTCCCATGAACATCCACGAATACCAGGCCAAGGAACTGCTTGCGAAATACGGCATCGGCATCCCCGCCGGCCATGCCGCCCTTACTGTCGAAGAAGCGGTGGAAGGCGCCAAGAAGCTGCCCGGTCCGCTCTACGTCGTGAAAGCGCAGATCCACGCCGGGGGCCGCGGCAAGGGCACGTTCAAGGAACTCGGCCCCGATGCCAAGGGTGGCGTACGTCTGTCGAAGAGCATCGAGGAAGTCGAAGCCAACGCCAAGGACATGCTCGGCAACACGCTGGTCACTGTCCAGACCGGCGATGCCGGCAAGCAAGTCAACCGGCTCTATGTGACCGACGGTGTCGACATCGCGCAGGAATACTATCTGTCGATGCTGGTCGACCGCGCCACCGGCCGGGTCGCCATGATCGTTTCGACCGAAGGCGGGATGGACATCGAGGAAGTCGCGCATTCGACTCCTGAAAAGATCACCACCATTACCATCGACCCGGCGCAGGGCTTCATGCCGCACCACGGCCGCGCAGTGGCCTTCGCGCTGAAGCTGACGGGAGACCTCAACAAGCAGGCGCAGAAACTTGCCAAGCAGCTCTACACTGCCTTCATGGATCTCGACTGCGAGATGCTCGAGATCAATCCTTTGGTCGAAACCGAGGACGGCAACCTGCTCGTGCTCGATACCAAGATGAGCTTCGACGGCAATGCGCTGTTCCGCCACAAGGATGTCGAGGCGCTGCGCGACGAGACCGAGGAAGACCCGGCCGAAGTCGAAGCCAGCGAATACGACCTGGCCTATATCAAGCTCGACGGCAGCATCGGCTGCATGGTCAATGGCGCGGGCCTCGCCATGGCGACGATGGACATCATCAAGCTCAATGGCGCCTTCCCTGCCAACTTCCTCGACGTGGGCGGCGGCGCGACCACCGAGAAGGTGACGGCGGCGTTCAAGATCATTCTCAAGGACCCCGCGGTCGAAGGCATCCTCGTCAACATCTTCGGCGGGATCATGAAGTGCGACGTCATCGCCAATGGCATCGTCCAGGCCGCGAAGGACGTGAATCTCTCGGTCCCGCTGGTGGTCCGCCTCGAAGGCACCAATGTCGAAGAAGGCAAGGCCATCCTCGACAACTCGGGTCTCGCGATCGTCAGCGCCGACGATCTGGGCGACGCAGCGAAGAAGATCGTCGCCGAAGTGAAGCAGGCAGCCTGATCGGCGCCTAACGAATTGCCGCATCCGCTCGTGCGGGCATCATGCCTGTGCGAGCGGGGCGGCCCGATCCCCCGGTCCCGAATACAGGTCGGGCCATGCGAACAGCGGGTTTCGCAGGCGTGCTTTCAGCGAATGCGGGTAAAGCGGAACACCAGTTCCTCGGCCGCTTCGCCGGCGCCTTTTACCCGGACCGCCACCAGCAGCCCGTCCGCGCCATCGCAGCGATAGGTCAATGCGCTGAAATAGGCGGCACATTCCTCGATCGCCAGCAGCGGGAAGGACACCATCTCGTCCTTCTCCTCCCAGCCAGTGAGGTCGGGATTGAAATGCTTGAGCCGGACGACGAGCGATCCGGCGTCTTCGGCAATATACATGTGCTCGGTGAACATGATGCCGCCGGCCGGCGTTTCCTGCAGGAAGCTTCCCACCATGGTTCCGCCGCTTGAGGGGAGCCAGCTCTCGTATGCCGCCGCTTCGCCGATCCCGCTGCCGTGCCATTGGCCGACCAGCCAATCGAGCGCTTCCACCTGCGCCGGCGGAGGTATGTGACCCTCCGGAGCGACGCGGGTTTCGTTCGCCTGCGCCGGTGGCGCCATCAGCGCTCCCACGGCCGCGGCAATCGTCCAGACGCGCATGGCTTTCCTCCCATCGACAGGAGGCGAAACTATTCGCCTCGCCAGCCATAGTAAAGCTGCAGGCCGGCAACGCTTGACCCGCCGTGCCGGTCACGCGAGGGATCGTGCCAAGCGCCGCATGGTGGCACTCCGGCTTGCTTGACGTTTACGTAAACGCAAGCTAGGCGGTGCCTACAGTTTCTATCGAGAGGAAGGTATCGCATGAAAATCCTCGTCCCCGTGAAACGGGTGATCGATTACAACGTCAAACCGCGCGTCAAGGCGGACGGTTCGGGCGTGGACCTCGCCAACGTCAAGATGAGCATGAATCCCTTCGACGAAATTGCCGTCGAAGAAGCCATCCGCCTCAAGGAAGCGGGCAAGGCCGAGGAAATCATCGCCGTCAGCATCGGCCCGGCAAAGGCGCAGGAAACGCTGCGCACGGCGCTCGCGATGGGTGCCGACCGCGCGATCCTGGTCGAAACAGACGATGCGGTCGAACCGCTAGCAGTCGCGAAGATCCTCAAGGCGATCGCCGCTGAGGAAGAGCCCGGCCTGGTGATGTTGGGCAAGCAAGCGATCGATGACGATTCGAACCAGACCGGCCAGATGCTCGCCGCGCTTATGGGCCGTCCGCAGGGTACCTTCGCTAACACCGTCGAAGTCGATGGCGACAGCGTCACCGTGAAGCGTGAAGTCGACGGCGGTCTGCAGACGGTGAAGCTCAACCTGCCGGCAATCGTCACCACCGATCTGCGTCTGAACGAGCCGCGCTACGCATCGCTGCCCAATATCATGAAGGCGAAGAAGAAGCCGCTCGAGACCAAGTCGCCCGCCGATTACGGTGTCGATACCGCACTCCGCCTGACGACCACGAATGTCTCCGAACCGCCGGTTCGCCAGGCAGGCGAGAAGGTCGAGGATGTCGATGCGCTGGTCGCCAAGATCAAAGCGCTCGGTATCGCCTAAGTCAGACAGACGAGAAGGAATACAGACATGAAAACCCTCGTTTGGGTCGAACACGACAACGCCAGCCTCGCCGATGCCACGCTGGCGGCGGTTACCGCCGCCGGAAAGCTGGGCGAAGTCCACCTGCTGGTCGCTGGTTCGGGCTGCCGCGCAGTGGCCGACCAGGCGGCGAAGATCGCCGGCGTCGGCAAGGTCCACATCGCCGACAATGAAGCCTATGCCAACGCGCTGGCCGAAAACGTTGCCCCGCTGGTGGCCGAGCTGATGGAACATCACGACGCATTCGTGGCGCCCGCCACCACCACCGGCAAGAACATCGCGCCGCGCGTCGCCGCGCTGCTCGACGTCATGCAGATTTCGGACATCCTTTCGGTCGAAGGCGACAAGACCTTCACTCGCCCGATTTATGCCGGCAACGCCATCGCGACGGTCGAATCCTCCGATCCCAAGCTGGTCATTACCGTCCGCGGCACCGCCTTCGACAAGGCCGATGCCGATGGCGGTTCGGCCGAGATCGAAGAGGTTTCGGGCCCGACTGATGCAGGTCTCTCGAGCTTCGTCAGCGAAGAAATCGCCGAAAGCGATCGTCCCGAACTGACCAGTGCCAAGGTTATCGTCTCAGGCGGCCGCGCACTCAAGGATTCGGAAACCTTCGAACAGGTCATTACCCCGCTCGCCGACAAGCTCGGCGCCGGTATTGGCGCAAGCCGGGCGGCGGTCGACGCGGGTTATGTCCCCAATGACTACCAGGTCGGCCAGACGGGCAAGATCGTCGCTCCCGAGGTCTATATCGCGATCGGTATCTCGGGTGCGATCCAGCACCTTGCCGGGATGAAGGATTCCAAGACCATCATCGCGATCAACAAGGACGAGGATGCGCCGATCTTCCAGGTTGCCGATGTCGGCCTGGTCGCCGACCTGTTCAAGGCAGTGCCGGAGCTGACTGAAAAGCTCTGAGCGCAAAGTTCGACCGAACAATCAACCCTCCCGTCGATGTTCGACGGGAGGGTTTTCCTTTGCCCGCATCCGCCGTTCGGCCGGCATCGCATTCTGGTAGGCAAACGGCATCGCCGGATTGCCGCAAGGACAATTCAGGTCGCGCAGCCCAGCGGATCGTTCGCGGTACCAAACGAACTCGCTCTATCGCGAAAGCGGTGCAAATCAGATTACGTAGACATCCAGCGCGTGGATCGTCAGCCCCACCAGCCCGCCGACCAGCGTGCCGTTGATGCGGATGAACTGGAGATCGCGGCCCACAGCGCTTTCCACTCGGTCGGTGATCGTCCCCGCATCCCAGCGGCGCACGGTTTCGGACACGAGCTGGACGATCTGGTCGCCGTAGCGGGTCGCGACCCCCACTGCGGTCCGGCGTGTGAAGCGATTGACCTGTCGCTGCAAGCGCTGGTCGTCACGCAGCGCGGCGCCGAGCTCCGCCAGCGTTTCGCCGATATAGCTGGGACCGGTTCCGCCGCTGGAATTGCGGATGCTCTTGATCAGCCCGGCACGCAGCCGTTCCCACACTCCCTGCCACCAGTCACCGATCGCAGGATTGTCGAGTAGCTCGTTCTTCAGCCGCTCGACCCGCTCCTGCATCACGGGGTCGTCCCGCAGACCGCGCGCGAGATCCTCCAGGCCTTCCTCGATCTTGTTGCGCAGCGGGTGCTCGGGATCGACCAGCACTTCGGCGAGCAGCTTGTAGAGCCCGTCGATGACCGAATTCGCCAGTCGCTCGTCAAGCCCGGTGAAGCGCAGAACCGCATTCGCGCGCCGGTGCACCATCTCGCGTACCATTGCCTCGTTGTCTTCGAGCACCAGACCCGCCCAGCGAATGATCTTGTCGATGAGCGGCTTGTGGCGCCCGTCGGCGATCATCGCTTCCAGCATGCCCCCGAGCAGCGGGGCGACCTCGAGTTTGCCAAGCTGGGTCTTGATCCCGCTGCGCACCTGCGTGCCCAGCCGGTCGGGATCGAGCGATTCGAGCACCTCCACCGCCAGCTCGCCGGCCCCCGCCTGGATCCGCGAATCCCTGGTCGCCCTGGGATCGGCGAGGTAACTGCCGATCGCACCGGCAAGGTTCATCGACCCCATCCGGCGGCCCACGACCGCCGGCGTCAGGAAATTGTCGCGCAGGAACCCCGCCATCGTATCGGCGATGCGGTCCTTGTTCTCGGGAATGATCGCCGTATGCGGGATTGGCAGGCCGAGCGGGCGGCGGAACAGCGCGGTCACCGCGAACCAGTCCGCCAGCCCGCCGACCATCGCGGCTTCCGCGAAGGCGTGGAGATAACCCCATCCCGGGTGCTCGCCCAGATACCGACCCGACCACAGGAACAGTGCCGCCATGAGGACGATCAGCCCCGTCGCCGTGCGCCGCATCATCCGTGCGCGATCCGCCGGGATCGGAACGCCGGCAGCCGCCCGGCCCGTTGGCAGTGGGTCGCTCACTCCGCGGGTTCGGCCCCCGGCCCGGCGGTGCTATCGCCGATGATGCCGCGCGTATCGTCGCCCTCCTTGTAGGTGAGCAGGCGGTTGCGCAGCCACGGTCCGACGCGCTTCTCGAAGCTGTCTGCAAGGCTGAAGCCGGCGGGGACGATCAGCAGCGTGAGCAGGGTCGACAGGATCAGCCCCCCGATTACCACCGTGCCCATCGGCGCGCGCCAGGCGCCGTCACCGGACCCCAGGACACCCGAAAGCGCGGTCGGAACCATGCCTGCGGTCATGGCAACGGTCGTCATCACGATCGGCTGGGCGCGCTTGTGGCCGGCGTCGATGATCGCGGGCAACTGGCGGGTGCCCTTGTCCATCTCCTCGATCGCGAAGTCGATCAGCAGGATCGAGTTCTTCGACACGATCCCCAGCAGCAGCAGGATACCGATATACACCGGCATCGACTGGGGTTGGCCGAACAGCCAGACCAGCAGGATGCCGCCCAGCGGAGCGAGCGCCAGGCTGGTCATGTTGACCAGCGGGCTCATCAGTCGCTTGTACAGCAGGACCAGCACTGCGAACACCAGCAGGACGCCCGACACGATGGCGATCAGAAGACTGCTGATCAGTTCCTGTTGCCATTCATCCTCGCCCACGACATCGCGGATGACCCCCTGCGGGAGATCCTGCAGGATCGGCAGCGCGTCGATCTCGGCCTGCGCCTCGCCCTTGACGACACCCTGCGCCAGATCAGCCCCCACCAGCACCCGGCGGTTCTGGTTGTAGCGCTGGATCGTTGTCGGGCCTGATCCGAAAGAAACATCGGCTACCCGCGAGAGCGGAACCGATCCGCCGCTGGCGGTCTGGACCGGCAGGTTGCGGATCGTTTCGAGGTCCTCGCGCGAGCGCTCGGGCAGCTTCACGCGGATCGGGATCTGCCGATCGGAGAGCGAGAACTTCGCGGCATTCTGTTCGATCTCGCCCATGGTGGCGATCCGGATCGTCTGGCTGATCGCAAGAGTCGTCACCCCGAGTTCCGCGGCGAGGTCCTCGCGCGGTTCGATGATCAGTTCGGGACGGTTGATGTCCGCACTGATTCGCGGGGCCACCAGCGTGTCGATCCCTTTCATCTGTTCGACCAGCGTGGCGGCGGTGTCGTTGAGCAGCTCGGGATTCGAACCGGCCAGCATCACTGTCACGTCGCGGCCCGAACCGAACCCGCCCGACTGCGAGGCGAAGCGCACCCTTGCGTCCGCGATCTTGGCGAATTCCGGTGCCAGGGCGCGTTCGAATTCGATCGAGGTGCGCTCGCGGTCGGGCTTGAGCGTGACGTAGAGCGTTGCCTGCCCTTCACGAACGCGTTCCAGAGCGAGTTCGACCTCTTGCTGCGCATAGAGGAGGTCGGCGACCTGATCGGTCACGCGCTCGGTGGTTTCGAGCGTGGTGCCCGGAACCATCTCGATTTCAACCCGGCTGTTTTCATCGTCGATGTTGGGCTGGAACTGGCCGGGGACGATGCTGAACAGGAGAATGGTAAGCAACAGCGCGAAATAGCCGACCCCGAGCATCCAGACCCGGTGATCGAGAAAGCGCGCATAGAGATACTGCCAGGCCTGCGCCATATGGTCGCCGAACATGCGGACGACGAACCCGGTTATGCGGAAGAATGCCAAGGCGGCGAGCAGGCCGATCGCCAGCGCCAAGGCAAGCTGGACCAGGCCGACGAGCGTGGCAAGGAACTTGACCAGGCCCTGCGGATCAGGATCGCCCCCAGTGATGAGATCGGGCAGCCCCAGTCCCTGGATGAGGGAAGACGCCTGAAAAGTCGCAATGGCCGAGATTGCCAAGGCGCCGAGCACGACCAGTAGCAATGCGACGATGTAAAGCCCGCGGCTGCGCGGCCCTTCTATACCCTGCCGGACCGCCAGCATCTTGCCGCGATCGAGAGACCAGCGCAGGATGCCCATGTACCGGTCCATCATGCGGCCCTCGCCATGCGCGGCCTGGCCGTGTGCCTTGAGGAAGTAGGCGGCCAGCATCGGCGTGATCATCCGGGCGACGGCAAGCGACATCAGCACCGCGACCACGACGGTGAAGCCGAAGTTCTTGAAGAACTGTCCCGAGATCCCGGGCATGGCCCCCACGGGGAAGAACACGGCGACGATACAGAAACTGGTGGCGACCACTGGCAGGCCGATCTCGTCAGCCGCGTCGATAGAGGCCTGGTAGGCAGTCTTGCCCATCCGCATGTGCCTCACGATGTTCTCGATCTCGACGATCGCATCGTCGACCAGCACGCCTGCGACCAGCGCCAGCGCCAGCAAGGACAGCTGGTTGAGGTTGAAGCCGAGCAGATCCATGAACCAGAAGGTCGGGATCGCGGACAGCGGGATCGCGACAGCCGATATCGCTGTCGCGCGCCAGTCGCGCAGGAAGAAGAACACGACCACGACGGCAAGGATGGCGCCCTCGATCATTGCCGCCATCGCGCTTTCGTACTGGTCCTTGGTGTATTTGACCGTGTTGAACAGCGGGATGAACTTGACCCCCGGATTCTCCGCTTCGATCTGCGCGATCTTCTCGAGCGCTTCTTCATAGACGGTCACGTCCGATGCGCCCTTGGCGCGGCTCATCGCGAAATTGACGACTTCCTTGTCGCGGACCTTGCTGATCGATGTGCGTTCCGAATAGCCATCGCGCACCGTGGCGACATCGGCCAGCTTGACCGTGCGGCCACCGCCCAGCTGGATCTGCCGCTGGCTGAGCGCGTAGGCATCCTCGCTGTTGCCCAGCACCCGCACCGATTGGCGCGTGCCGCCGACTTCGGCCATACCGCCCGCTGCATCGACATTGCTCTGGCGCAGCACGCCGTTGATTTGGCTTGCTGTTACTCCCAGCGCCTGCATCCGCGGCAGGTCGAGGATAACTTCGATCTCGCGGTCGACCCCGCCGAAGCGATTGACCTCGGCCATGCCTTCGATGCTGAGCAATTGCTTGGCGACCGAATCGTCGATGAACCAGCTAAGCCCTTCGATCGTCATGTCGTCGGCTTCGACCGCATAGATCGCGAGGAAGCCGCCGGAGATTTCCTCCTTGGTGACGCGCGGTTCGAGAATTCCGTCGGGCAGGGATCCACGGACCGTGTCGACTGCATTCTTGACTTCGGCGACCGCATCGTTGGGATCGGTGCCGATCTCGAACTCGATGAAGGTGTTCGAATTGCCCTCGCGCGCGGTCGAATTGAGCGAATTCACGCCGTTGATCGAGCGCACGGCGGATTCGACGCGCTGGGTGATCTGGTTCTCGATTTCGGTCGGCGCGGCGCCGGGCTGCGAAATCGAGACGTTGACGGCGGGAAACTCGATGTCTGGATTGTTGACAACATCCATCCGGGCGAAGCTGATCAGGCCCGCCAGCAGCAGCGCCGTGAACGCCACCAGCGGAATGACCGGGTTGCGAATCGACCAGGCAGAGATGTTGCGGAAATTCATCGAGTTACCCCTGCTTAGCCGTCGAGCTCGGCGAGCTGCGTCCGGACCGTTTCACCTTCGGTCAGGAAGCCCCCTGCGCGCAGCACGACACGTTCCGAACCGTTCAGCCCTTCGGCGATCACGATACCTTTCGACGTGACCGTGCCGGTGGTCACCGCGCGGCGTTCGGCCTTGTCCTCGCCATTGATGATCAGGACGTAAGCGCCGTCCTCGTCGGACAGCACCGCGCTTTCGGGAAGGATCGGCGCGACGACCGTGCCGCTGGCAATCGTTGCAGTGGCGAAACCACCCGGCCGCAGGCCCGGAGCGTAGCTCAGCGCAATGCGTGCAGTGCCCTGGCGATCCTGCTCGCTGATGATCGGCGAAACCTGCCAAACCTGCCCGGTGAACAGCTTGTCGGTGCCGACCGGGCGCACCTGCGCACGCGTCCCCGGCGAGATCGACGCCAGCGCATCTTCGTTGAGCCGCGCGAGCAGTTCCATTTCGCCCCCGCGGGCGATCCGGAACAGTGGCGGCGAACCGGCGCTGACCGTCTGGCCGGGTTCGACATTGCGTTCGAGCACATAACCCGCCGCGGGGGCGAGGATGTCGAGGCGGGCATTGCGCGCGCGCAATTCGGCCAGCTGCGCCTGTGCCACGCGGACGCGGGCGACGGCGGCATCGCGGGTCGCGGTCAACCGGTCGACATCGGCTTGCGAAACGAAGCCGCGTTCGACAAGCTGCAACGCGCGATCGAGATTGGCCTGCGCTAGATCGGCATCGGACTGCGCGACCTGGACCTGTGCGGAAAAGCTCTGGACCTGCTGCGACTGGACCGAGCGGTCGATCCGGGCAAGCACCTGGCCCTGACTTACCCAGTCGCCAGCATCGACCGGCACCGAGACGACACGGCCGCCCTCGCCCACGACGCCGACCGGCATTTCACGCCGCGCGGCGAGCGAGCCGGTTGCGGTGATTTCACCTTCGACCGTGGTCCGCCCCGGACGCACCACGGTAACCGTTGGCGCCTGCGCGTTTTCTTCCCCGGCGGGGGTCGTCGTGCCACCACGCATGGCGAAATAGGCCGCAATCGCGAGACCGAGGACGATAAGGCCGGCGATGATGATGATCCTGCGGCGATCCGTACGCCGTTTCTCGAGACGGTCGTCTTCGTCGGGATCGAAGTCAACCGTGATCGGATCGCCCTTCTCGGCCATTACACCTGACTCGTAATTCATGTCGTACCCTGCCCCAGAAGCGCTGCGAACGAGCAGTGTATTACATTGCTATATCACTCAGCGCAAGAATTTCGCATGGAGGCGATAGACCCGGGCCCAGCGCAGGGCAATCGACGCTTCGACCGGGGGCCGGTATAGCCGGACGAATGTCGCCCGCGCGCCACAAGCAGCACTGCCGCATATACGAAGGGCGGGACGTCCTGCGACGCCCCGCCCTGAAACTTCAGTAAGTGACCCAGTTTAACGGACGCGGCCACGCTGGATGAGATTGGCGATGCCGAGCAATACGATGGCACCGACCAGCGACATCAGCAGACCCGGAATGCTGAATTCGGTCAGCGTCGAGCCGACCCCGATTAGCGAACCGATGAAGCGGCCGATGAAAGAGCCGACGATGCCGACAACGATATTCCAAAAGATGCCCATCGAGGCGTCGCGGTTCATAACCAGGCTAGCCAGCCAACCGATAATCCCACCGACGATAATAGCGATAATCCAAGCCATTCGAATTCCTCCTGTTCTTCCCGTCAACCCGATGTGCCTTCAACGAAAGCATGGGCTGACCGGTTCCCCGAATTCGGCTCGAGGATGAACGCGCAGCGATGGAGGAGTCAAATCGTTCCCGTGACGGATGGCGATCAGTATTTGAGCTGGCGTTCGTAAAGGTCGCGGTAATGCTGAATCCGGGTGACGCGCAGCCCCTGCATGCCCGACCGATCGACAGCGCGCTGCCACGAAGCGAATTCCTCGAGGCTGAGCGAATAGCGTTCGAGCACCTCGTCGATCGTCAGCAACCCGCCATTCACCGCCGCGACCACTTCCGCCTTGCGCCGCACCACCCAGCGCTTCGTATCGGGCGAAGGCAAGTCGTCCACGGTTAACGGCTCGCCAAGCGGCCCGATAACCTGTGCAGGGCGGATGTCCTGGTTTTCGATCATTCTCTACTCTCTGTCGCCTTGGTCCGCGTCGTTCGCGGGATGACCAAGACCTAGGGGGGCGGCTTTTCCATCGCTTAAAGCAGCTTGGTTAACGGTCAGTTTACCTTCTTCATTGCCCTCGCGGCGGGCTTGCCCAAAGGCATTGAAGCCAGCCTCCACCCGTTCGAATTCATCGCGCAAATCGCGAGTCGCGGCGAGTTTCGCGACCAGATCGGTCCAGCGAAACTGGCGCAGATCCGCGCTTCCGCGCTGATCCGGTAGCGTTTTTTCTTTGGAGCGGCCCTCAAACATGGTCTCCGTACATAGGCCACCCATGGTAAACGGATCGTGAAGGTCGCAGCAGCGCTCGCCAGCCCTTGGTATCTGGCGGCCTCGCGCCAATCCGTGTATGGCTTTGCCATGCCCGCAACCGATATCCTTTCGCCGGACCAGGCCGCCGCTCTGTTCGACCTGCCGCGACCGGCAGCCGAATGCCGCATCGTCGTCGCCATGTCGGGCGGCGTCGACAGTTCGGTGGTCGCCGCGCTTGCCGCAAGGACGGGTGCCGAAGTCATCGGCATCACCCTGCAACTGTACGATTACGGCGCCGCCACGGGGCGCAAGGGCGCCTGCTGCGCTGGCGATGACATCCGCGATGCACGCGAGGTCGCCGAACGGCTGGGCATCGCGCATTACGTCCATGACCACGAGGGCGCTTTTCGCGAAGAAGTGGTTGAGACATTCGCCGACGACTACCTCGCCGGACGGACGCCCGTGCCCTGCATCCGCTGCAACATGGGGCCCAAGTTCACCGATCTGCTCGACATGGCGCGTGAACTGGGGGCGGACTGCCTTGCCACCGGGCATTACGTGAAGCGCGTCATGGGGACAGCCGGCCCCGAATTGCACCGCGCTGCCGATCCTGCGCGCGACCAGTCCTATTTTCTCTATGCCACCACCGACGACCAGCTGGCCTTCCTGCGCTTCCCGCTCGGCGGCATGCCGAAAGCGGAAGTGCGCGAGCTTGCCGAAGGGTCGGGATTGCGCAACGCTGCCAAGCCCGACAGCCAGGATATCTGCTTCGTACCCGATGGCGACTATGCCAAGATCGTGCGCAAGATGCGGCCCGAAGGCGCACAGCCGGGGGCGATCGTCCATGCCGCGACCGGAGAGCAGCTGGGCGAACACAAGGGCGTCATCCACTATACGGTAGGCCAGCGCCGCGGACTCGACATCGGGGGCCAGCCCGAACCGCTGTATGTCGTCGGCATCGACGCCGCGTCCGCACAGGTCAGGGTCGGGCCCAAGCGCATGCTGGCCGTGACCGCCGCGCAGATCATCGAGACCAACCGCATCGGTCCGCTGCCCGATGTCCCGCTGACCGCCAAGGTGCGCAGCCTCGCCAAACCGGTGCCGGTCACGCTCGAAGGCTCGCTGGGCAATGGGGCCGAAGTTGCGATCCGTTTTGCCGATCCGGAATTCGGCGTCGCGCCCGGCCAGGCGGCCGTCCTCTACGCGGGCGAGAGGGTCGTTGGCGGCGGATGGATCGATTCGACGACCCGCGTCGCCGCCTAGTCGCGCCACTCCTGCAGGACGCAGCCATAGCCTTCCCGGTAGGCGGCGGTTTCCGATGCGACCAGCGGGATCGATGCCGTGACGCTCCTGGCCGCCGCGTCATCGCTGAGCGAAACCAGCTCCATCCCTGCCAGCCTGTCCTTGGCGCAATCGTCCAGGCTGCGATCCGCGACGAAACGACACGAGCAGCCGACCCGCGCGGCATAGGCAACCCCTGCCCCGCCGGTCTTGCGCAGCCCTTCGCCCCACGCGAGCCACGCCGCACCGAGCAGCACGGCGACAAGCAGGATCGACCAGAACCAGAAGCGGGTTTTGCGAGTGCGGGTTTTGGCCGTTGCCAAGCGGGATTCCTTCATGCGAGTGACGCACATATGTTCATGCGGCCCACCCCCCTTATCGCGCTTGCGCTCGCCACCTCAAGCCTTGCGTCCTGCGGGTCGTCCGGACCGGCGCAGGAACCCCCGCTCAGCGAAGAAGCGCTCGCTGCGGTAAGCAAGCAGCCCGGCGCGCCCACCCGGCCGCTGGCGCGGGCAGCGGACGATCTGTTCACGCGCGAGGGCCTTGGCGAAACCCGCGCGCTGGTGGTTTATCACGGAGGCACCCTGGCGGTTGAGCGCTATGCGCCAGGATATGATGCCGACACGCGTTTCGTCAGCTGGTCCATGGCCAAGACGGTCACCGCGATCATGATCGGCATGCTGGTTGCCGACGGGCAGCTCCGGCTCGATGCGCCCGCGCCCGTGCCCCGGTGGCAGCGCACCGGCGATCCGCGCGCCGAAATCACCCTGCGCCACCTGCTGCAGATGCGCGCCGGGCTCGAACATACCGAGGCCGGCGACCCACCCTATGACAGCAGCGAAGTGCGCATGCTGTTCCTCGACGGGCGCGACGACATGGCCGATTACGCCACCGCGCAGCCGCTCGAGGCGGAACCGGGCGAACGGTTCGAATACTCCTCCAACACCACTGTCATCCTCGCCGATATCGCGGCCCGGGCGCTGACCGGCAGCAGCGATCCAGATATCCGCCGGCAGGCGGTGACCGACTATCTCGCCGCTCGGCTGTTCGAACCGCTGGGCATGACCAGCGTGGTGCCCGAATTCGATCGCGCCGGCACGCTGATCGGCGGCAGCCTGATCCATGCCACCGCCCGCGACTGGGCCAAGCTGGGCGAGCTGCTGCGCAACAAGGGCTCCTATCGCGGCGAGCAGCTGGTGCCGCGCGCCTGGGTCGAGGAAATGGTCACCCCCAGCCCCAAGAGCCCGCATTACGGGCTGCAGACATGGCTCAACCGGCCGACGGGTGAAGACCAGCACCCGCTGATACCTGCCCGCGCGCCCGAATCCGCCTTTTCGATGATCGGGCACATGGGCCAGTATGTCTTTGTTTCGCCCGCGCAGAAGCTCACCATCGTCAGGCTCGGCCATTCCGACGCGCCCGAGCGCCGCGCCATGCTGCAGCAGCTGGCGGATCTCATCGAATTGTACCCCGCCAGCTAGGGCAGGAGGAACCGGCCCTCGACCACGGTCACACAGTCGCCGGACAAGATCGCCTGCTCGCCATCGCGGCGGCAAGTGGCATGGCCGCCGCGCTGCGACGCCTGGAACGCGGTGAAGCTGTCGCGTCCCAGCCGTTCGGTCCAGAAATAGGTCAGCGCGGCATGGGCGGAGCCGGTGAAACTGTCTTCGTCCACCCCGCTTCCCGGTACGAACACGCGGCTGACGACATCGCTGTCCGAACCGCGCGCAGTGCAGATGAACTGGTCGCTGCCCAGCGCGCCCAGGCCGCGCAGGTCGGGATCGAGTGCGCGCACCTGCGCTTCGCGGTCGAACAGATAGATGCCGTAGCCATCCTCGTTCAGCCACACTTCGGCCGGTTCGGAGCCGAGCAACGCCGCCGCTTCGGGCCATGATCCCGGCGCACTGCGGATAAGCGGCAGCGCCAGTTCGTATCCCGTGCCGGTGCGCGCGACTTCGAGAAGCCCGGCCCTGCGCGTACGAAAGGTGACCCTGTCGCCTCCATCGCGGATTAGCAGCACATGTCCGCTCGCCAGCGTGGCGTGGCCGCACAGGCGGATTTCCTCGGCCGGGGTGAACCAGCGCAGCTCCCACTCGTCCGCGCCACTCTCGTCGCGGACGAGGAAAGCGGTCTCGGCGAAATTGTTCTCTTCGGCTATCGCCAGCAATTCGGCATCGTCGGGCCAGCGCTCGAGCGGCATCACCGCAGCCTGGTTGCCCGTGAACGGCCGGTCGGCGAATGCGTCGACATGCCAATAGGGTATCGTGCGGCTCATGCGTCTTTCTCCAGCTTGGCGAATTCATTGTCTTCGACCAGCGGGTTGTCGGGCTCGTCGACATGGCCTTCGGGGTCGATGTGGATCAGCAATTCGGTTCCGGGAAACTGTTCGAGCAGGTCGGCCTCGACCCGGTCGATGATCGCATGCGCGGCCGCAATGGTCAGCGCCGGGGGCAGGTCGACATGGAACTGGACGAAGTCGCGGTTCCCGCTGGTGCGCGTCCGCAGGTCGTGGAGATTGGACAGTTCGGGATGGCGCGCCGCAGCTTCGACGAAGGCCTGGCGCTTTTCGTCGGGCCATTCGCGGTCCATCAGATCGTCGACCGCATCGCTCGCCCCGCGCCATGCGCCCCATGCCAGCCAGCCGGCAATGGCCAGGCCGAACAGCGGATCGGCGATCCCGAAACCCGCATATTGGTCGAGCACCAGCGCGGCGATCACGGCAAGATTGAGCAGCAGGTCGGACTTGTAATGCAGGTGATCGGTCTGGATCGCGAGGCTCCGCGTCCGGTTCATTACGAATCGCTGCCAGGAAAGCAGCGCGAAAGTGAGCGCGATGGCGATCAGCGACACCGCGATGCCTTCCTGCGCCGCAGCGGTGGGCCCGCCCGCCGCCAGCTGCATGATCGCGCGCACCGCAATGCCGAATGCCGAAAGCGCGATCAGCATCACCTGGAAGATCGCCGCGAGCGCCTCGGCCTTGCCATGGCCGAAGCGGTGATCCTCGTCGGCAGGCATCGACGCGATCCAGACGCCGGTCAGCGTGGCAAGGCTGGCCACGAGATCGAGCGCCGAATCGGCCAGGCTGCCGAGCATGGCAGTGGACCCGGTCCGCCAGCTAGCCCAGGTCTTGAGCGCGACCAGTATCAGCGCGACCGAGATCGACGCGACGGCAGCGGACCGCGCGAGCAGGGCGCGATCGGTCGTCATGGGTACAGAAGCGTGTCGGACCACGCCTCTTCCGCAGCATCGCGGACGAACAGCCGGCGATCATGCAGCCGGTACTGGCGATCCTGCCAGAACTCGATCCGCCGCGGGCTGAGCCGGAAACCCGTCCAGTGCGGCGGGCGCGGAATGTCACCTTCGGGATAGCGTTCCTCGAGCGCCGTTACCCGGTCGAGATAGACCTGCCGGTCGGGCAGCGCGCGCGACTGGTCGCTGGCTGCCGAGCCGATCTGGGAGACGCGCGGCCGCGAATGGAAATAGGCGTCGGCTTCCGCGCTGCTCACTTCCTCCAGCGGGCCTTCGATGCGAATCTGGCGGCGCAGGCTCTTCCAGTGAAACAGCAGCGCCGCACGCATATTGGCGTGGATCTGTTCGCCCTTGCGGCTTTCGGCATTGGTATAGAACACGAAACCGTCCGGGCCGTGGCCCTTCAGCAGCACCATGCGGACCGAGGGCAGCCCGTCTTCCGACGCGGTTGCGAGCGCCATCGCATTGGGATCGTTGGGTTCGCTTTCCTTCGCTTCGGCGTACCACACTTCGAAGAGCATGAAGGGATCGCTTTGCGGGATGGCGCTTTCGTCGGACTGCATGCGGGCTTTCCTAGGGGGTGGGAGACTTGGAACACATGGAACACGGTTCTGGAGCAAAATTCTGCGCGGGCCGTTGGCGCTTCGAGAGCGGTACAGACAGGAGAATTGCGGTATCCATGATTGATCCCCTATCCCCGATCCCAGCCGTAGGAAACCGCGCGTGCTTGCGCGGTGCCGCTGTAGTGCCTAGCTGATACGCCAAATGGCCACGAACTCTTCAGATCCCTATGCCACGCTCGGCGTCAGCCGCAATGCGTCCGAGAAAGACATCAAGAGCGCTTATCGCACGCTGGCGAAGGAGTTGCACCCAGACCGCAACAAGGACAATCCGCAAGCGTCCGAACGCTTCAGCAAGGTCACCAATGCCTATGACCTGCTGTCCGACAAGGACAAGCGAGCGCAGTTCGACCGCGGCGAAATCGATGCCGATGGCAATCCGGCCAATCCCTTCGCCGGCATGGGCGGCGGCGGGTTCAGGCCCGGCGGCGGCCAACGCGGCTACCGGCCCGAAGACATGCAGGGTTTCGGCACCGAGGACGTCGACCTGGGCGATATCTTCGAAGGATTGTTCGGCGGCCGCGGCCCGCGCGGTGGACCCGGCGGCAGCCCCTTCGGCGGGGCGCAGCAGCGACGCGCGCCGCAAAAGGGCGCCGATGTCGCATACCGGCTGCGGGTCCCCTTCATCGATGCCGCGACGCTCAAGCCGCAGCGGATCACGCTGGCGGACGGCAAGACGATCGATCTGAAACTCCCCAACGGGGTCGAGGACGGGACGCAGATGCGCCTGAAGGGCAAGGGCGAACAGGGGCCCGGCGGACCGGGCGACGGGCTGGTCACGATCGCGATCGACCCGCACAGTTTCTTCAAGCGCCATGATGACGATGTGCGCTTCGACCTGCCGATCACGCTCGACGAGGCGGTTAACGGCGGCAAGGTCCGCGTCCCGACGGTCGATGGCCCGGTCATGATGACGCTCAAGCCCGGGACCAGCGGCGGCACCGTGCTGCGCCTCAAGGGCAAGGGGTTCACCCGCAAGACCGGCACCCGCGGCGACCAGCTGGTAACGCTCGAAATCCAGCTGCCCGATACGCTCGACGAACTTGCCAAGCGCCTCGATGGATGGAAGGACGAGAGCGATCCGCGGAGCAAGCTCGGGGTGTAGCCCTTGTCGCAAAAGGAAATGCCGGACAACTGGCGACGCGAAATCCAGTCGCTTTCGCCCGAGAAGCGGCGCGAGGAAGCCCGCGATCTGCGCGGCCGGATCGAACAGCAGGTCGGCCCGGGAACACGCGCCTGGAAAGTCGCCAAGCGTGCGCTGATCGGCACCTATAACGACGGGTTCATCCACGCGGGCAATCTGGCCTATCTGTCGATGCTGGCGATCTTCCCTTTCTTCATCCTCGGCGCGGCGGTGTTTTCCGCCTTCGGCGAGGAAGCCGAACGCGCGGCCACCATCAACGCCGTCCTCTATGCGCTGCCGCCAATGGTCGGCAGCGTCATCGAACCCGTCGCGCGCGACGTGATCGAAGCGCGCAGCGGCTGGCTGCTCTGGGCCGGGGCGGCGGTGGCGCTGTGGACCGTGGGCAGCCTGATCGAAACGATCCGTGACATTCTGCGGCGCGCCTATGGCACGCAGGCGACGCATGCCTTCTGGAAATACCGGCTGCTGTCCGCGGGCGTTATCCTCGCCGCGGTCTTTCTCCTGCTGCTCAGCCTGATAGCGCAATTCCTGATCGGCGCGGCGCAGGAGGTGATCGAGGCCTATTTCCCCCAGCTGGTCGACCGCGTGGTGGCGCTGCGCCTGTCGCGGATCGTGCCGTCGCTCGGCCTGTTTGGCTCGCTCTACCTGATCTTCTATTCGCTGACCCCGTCCAAATACCGGCGCAAGCGGTATCCCAAGTGGCCGGGGGTGCTCCTCACCACGATCTGGTGGATCGCGGTGACCACGATCATGCCAGCAGTGCTGCGCAATTTCTTCGCCTACGACCTGACCTATGGCGGGCTTGCGGGCGTGATGATCGTCCTGTTCTTTTTCTGGCTTGTCGGGCTCGGGGTGGTTATCGGCGCGGAACTGAATGCGGCGCTGGCCGAGACGCCCGAAGAGGAACTCAGCCAGACGGAAGAAACCGACGAAGGCCGCCGCGCCGCCCTGGCGCGCGAAATGGAAGAAGAGGAGCATGCCGCATGAGCGGGTTGATGGCAGGTAAGCGCGGGCTGATCATGGGGCTCGCCAACGACAAGTCGCTGGCATGGGGCATCGCCAGGCAACTGGCGGAGCATGGGGCGGAACTGGCCTTTTCCTACCAGGGCGAAGCGCTCAAGAAGCGCGTCGGCCCGCTGGCGGAACAGGTGGGCAGCGATTTCCTGATCGAATGCGACGTATCGGACATGGATACGCTCGACACCGCCTTCGATACGCTCAAGTCGCGCTGGGAGACGATCGACTTCGTCGTTCACGCGATCGGCTTTTCGGACAAGAGCGAACTGCGCGGGAAATATGTCGACACCAGCCTCGACAACTTCCTGATGACGATGAACATCTCCGCCTATTCGCTGGTCGCGGTGGCCAAGCGCGCACGCGCCATGATGCCCGAGGGCGGTTCGATCCTGACGCTGACCTATTACGGCGCGGAGAAGGTCATTCCGCATTACAACGTGATGGGCGTGGCCAAGGCGGCGCTGGAATCCAGCGTGAAATATCTCGCCAACGATCTCGGCCCGGAAAACATCCGCGTCAATGCGATCAGCGCCGGCCCGGTGAAAACGCTCGCTGCGAGCGGGATCGGCGACTTCCGCTATATCCTCAAATGGAACGAGCTCAATTCGCCGCTGCGGCGTAATATTACCATCGACGATGTCGGCGGCTCGGGCCTCTATCTGCTGTCCGACCTGTCATCGGGCGTGACGGGTGAAACGCACCATGTAGACGGCGGCTACCACGTCGTGGGCATGAAACAGGAAGACGCGCCCGATATCGCGCTCGATTAGCGAACTGCCCTGCGGCTCAGGCCACGTCGGGCCATATCCCGCGCGTGTCGTAAACCGCCTTGCCCAGCCGCTCTTCGGGCGGAATTACCTTGAAGACATCGTGGTCTACCAGCGGGATCAGCACCTCCGATTCCTCTAGCGCGGTGTCGATATCAACCAGTTCGGCGCCAGTGCCTTCGAATTCGGCTGGCAGGGCGCCGGCATAGGGTTCGACCACCTGCACGCGCGCGCCGAATTCGCGGGCAAGCGATGCGGCGACGAAGCGCGCGGGCGATTCGCGAAAGTCGTCGATATTGGCCTTGAAGGCGAGCCCAAGGCAGGCAATCTTCGCGTCCGGATGGGCCGCGGCCAGTGCCCGCGCGCGGGCCAGGACGTGGTGCATCTTGGCGTCGTTGGTATCGCGGGCCTGGCGGATGATCTTGGCCTCGTCGGGCGCGCCATGGACGATGAACCAGGGATCGACTGCGATGCAGTGCCCGCCTACGCCCGGCCCGGGGGTGAGGATATTCACACGCGGATGCCGATTGGCCAGGCGGATGACCTCCCACACGTCGAGCCCCTGACGGTCGGCGATCATCGAAAGCTCGTTCGCGAAGGCGATGTTGACGTCGCGAAAGGCGTTTTCGACCAGCTTGGTCATTTCGGCGCTGCGCGCATCGGTGGTGACGCATTCGCCCTTCACGAAGCGTTTGTAGAACGCCAGCGCCTTGCGCGCGCACCGCGGAGTGATTCCGCCGATCGAACGGTCGTTATGCGTCAGTTCTTCGAGGATCCGGCCGGGCAGCACGCGTTCGGGGCAATAGGCGATGCTTACGTCGGGCAGCCCCTCGGTCAGCCCGGGCAATGCAAGATCGGGACGCCGCGCGGCGATGGCATCGCGCATGGCCTCCGTGGTGCCGACCGGCGAAGTCGATTCCAGGATGACCGTATCGCCTTTTCTTAGGACAGCAGCGACCTGCTCTGCCGCGGCCATGACATAGGAAGTATCGGGGGTGTGGTTGCCATCCTTGGCGAACGGCGTGGGTACCGCGATGACGAAGACATCCGCGGGCGCAACTTCGGTCGAGGCCTTGAGCAGGCCGCGCTGCACGACCGCCTGGACCAGCCCGTCGAGATCGACCTCCTCGATATGGATCTCGCCGCGATTGATAGTGTCGACCACGGTCTGCGTCACATCGACGCCGTGCACCGGACACCCGGCGCGTGCAATGATCGCCGCCGTGGGCAAGCCGATATAGCCGAGACCGATGACGCACACATCCGGCTTTGTATCACCACGCATGAAACTGTTTCCCTGAACCTTTGGCGGGTTGTGGTAGCGCGTGTCGGTAAATTTAACAGTAACGCCGGTCAGCTGGCTGCGAGCAGATCGGCGATCCGTTCGGCGGCATGCCCGTCGCCGAACGGGTTGTGCGCCTGCGCCATCGCCGCATAGGCAGCCGGGTCGTCGAGCAGACGATTGGTTTCGCGCACTATCCTGTCGGCATCGGTTCCGACCAGCCGGGCGGTTCCGGCGGCGATACCTTCGGGCCGTTCGGTGGTTTCGCGCATCACCAGCACCGGCTTGCCCAGCGCGGGCGCCTCTTCCTGTACGCCGCCGCTGTCGGTGAGCATTAGGTGGCTGATATCGAGCAGCCGCGCGAACTGCGGGTAATCAAGCGGCTCGAGCAGCGCGACATTGTTTAGCCCGGCCAGTTCGGCCTTCATCACCGCGCGCACCTGAGGGTTGAGATGGACGGGGAAAATAACCGCAACGTCCTGCCGAGAGGCGATCGACTTAACCGCTTTGGCGATAGCTTGCATGCCATCGCCGAAATTTTCACGCCGGTGGCTGGTGACCCCAATGATCCGCCGCCCTGCGAAACGTTCTTCCAGCGCGCGCAGACCATCCGCCAGCGCGGGGCTGTCGCCCACGCGTGCGGTGACCCATTGCAGGGCATCGATAACCGTGTTGCCCGTCACGTGGACGGTCGCCGGATCCACGTTTTCACGCAGCAATGCATCCCGGGCGGTCGTGGTCGGCGCGCAGTGCAGCGCGGCAAAACTGCCGACAACGCGGCGGTTCACTTCCTCAGGCCAGGGATGGTGGATGTCGCCGCTGCGCAGGCCCGCTTCTACATGGCACACGGGTATCTTGCGATAATAGGCGGCAATCGCCCCCGCCATCACGGTGGTGGTATCGCCCTGGACGACGACCCAGTCGGGCTGTTCGAGATCGAGCACCTTGCCGATTTCCACCAGCGCCCGCGCGGTGAGAGCATCGAGCGTTTGTCCGGGGGTCATCAAGTCGAGATCGTGATCGGGAACGATGCCGGCGATATCAAGCACCTGGTCGAGCATCTCTCGGTGCTGCGCTGAAATGCACACGCGGCCAATGAACCGGTCGTCCCGCGCCAGCCGGTGAACCAGCGGGAACAGCTTTATAGCTTCGGGACGCGTCCCGAACACAGTGAGGATCTTGCGCGGCGCGGCCATTGCACTGCCCTAGCCACAAATGGTTAACCGCGGATAGACTACTCCGGATCGGCGCCCGCTTCCGGCTGCGGAAGCGCGTCTTCCCCGGCGGTTTCGGCAGCGCGTTCGCGCTCAAGCCGTTCCATATATTCGCGCTCGATCATTTCGACGCGTTCCTGTTCGGCGGCTGCGTCTTCATCGATCGTGGCGAGGCGCTTGGCGCGTTCTGCAGCGATGATCTCGCCAAAGCGAACGCCCGCGTCATTCGCCTTGTCGGCATAGGCCGCATTGATCATTTCCTGCGTGCAGCCGGTAAAGCCGCCGGCACCCGTGGGCGAACAGGACATGATCCCGAAGTCGCCTGCCATTTCGAATCGCTCCACGCGCTCTGCCCAGGAAGTGTTCGCCGGGCTTTGCGAGAAGCGCAGGGTTTCGGGGATCCGGTAGCGGTCGTTTTCAGCCTTGCGCGCGCAGACGACGATCTGGTCGGCGGTCGACTGCGGGCATTCGTCATCGCCGTAGACGATCACCATGTTGTAACTGTCGTCGCCCGTGTCCACCGCGTCCTGCGCATGGGCGGCGGCCGGCAGGGCAAGCGCAAGACCGGCAATGGCTATCAGCGATTTCGACATGGGTATCCTCTCGGGCGTTTGCAGGCGAAGCGACAAGACGCTTCGGGCAGTGAACTGGTCATGAAGCGCGAAAGCGGGGGTCCCGGTTCCCGTCAGACACGTTCGGAAACACGGATCGCAGCGCGGCAGCCGAGCCGGATGAGGCCCGACAGCAGCGGGTAGGCTGGCGCACGTTCCGCACCGGCGGCAAGCGCCGCATCACGATGCTCGCGTTCGTCCTCGCGAAATTCCTCGATCATCGCCGCGAGTTCGGGGTCCTCACCGGTCTCCTGCAACCGGTCGAGCTGGCGCGAATAGTGATCGTCGATTTCGGTTTCGACCGCCGCGGTGCAGGCCATCGCCGCTTCGGGGCCGATCAGCGCCGTAACCGCGCCCAGTGCGAACCCTGCCTTGTCCCAGAAAGGTTGCAGCGCGGTCGGGCGGACCCCGCGGCGCGCCATCAATGCATCGAACTGCGCGCGGTGGCCCGCTTCCTGCTCTGCCATGCCGGCGATTTCAGCCGAATCGGGGCCGCGATCACCCATCACCGCCAGCTGGCCGGCGTAGATCCGCGTGGCGCCGAATTCGCCCGCCTGGTCGACGCGGATCATGCGAGCTATATGGTCGGGCACCTTGGTCATGCGTTGCGATCCTTCACCATCAGGACGGAAATTGCCAGTGCTGCCGCGCTCGACACGAGGAAATTGTAGCCCGCCAGGCTAATCCCCGCGAGCGTCCAGGCGGGCTCGTCACACCGCACCAGCGGCGTGTTCATGATGTCCTCAAGCGCATTACCGCTGCCGCCTCCGGCGATGACCGCGCAGGAGGTGATCCCCGGCCACCAACCGTATTCGACACCTGCGTGGAACAGGCCGATGGCGCCCGACAGCGCGATCGCGAGCGCCGCAAGCCAGATCCACAGTCGCCGCGGCGTCACGGTGTAGGCTAGCAGCGCCAGTCCGACCGCAGCGAAATGCGGCCAGCGCTGCCACCAGCACATCTCGCAGGGGTACAGGCCGAAACCGTATTCTGAGAGATACGCCCCGCCCAGGAGCGCTGCCGGTACGGCAAGCGCGAGCAGGCGGGCGAGACGGGCGTGCTGCGTCAGGAACATGCTGCGCGGCCTAGCCTATTTCGCGCGCGCGGCAATGTTCATCGGGCTCGTGCGGCGCAGCGTCTGCAGCGCGTAATGCAGCTGGAAATCTTCGATCCCCTGCTCTTCCAGTTCCTCGGCGGTCTGCTGGAACCGCGGATCGTCGCGCGCATCTTTCTCCACCGCGTCGTCCTCGATGCCGATCTCGTTGATGAGATGGCCGCGCAGATCCGATTCGCGCATCTGGAAGCGCGCGCGCTTGGCCAGATCGGGATCGGACAGCTGCGGGACGGTAATGTCGGGGTCGATCCCGCCTTCCTGGACCGAATGGCCCGAAGGCGTGAAATAGCGCGCCGTCGTCAGCTTGAGTGCCGCATCGCGGCCGAGCGGCAGCAGCGACTGCACGCTGCCCTTGCCGAAGCTGCGCTCGCCCATCACCACGGCGCGGCGATGGTCCTGCAGGGCACCAGCGACGATTTCCGAAGCCGACGCCGAGCCAGCATCGATCAGCACGACCATCGGCAGGCCGCCGGCGATGTCGCCGCGGAATACGGTTTCGGCGTCATAGGCGATATTCTCGCCGCGGGCGCGGCCACGCTGCGAGACGATGCGGCCTTCGGTGAGGAAGAGATCGGACAGCGCGACCGCTTCGTCGAGCGAGCCGCCGGGGTTGGAGCGCAGATCGAGCACCAGCCCGTCGATCCGGCCGGTGGCTTCTGCTTTCATTTCTTCCCACGCTGTAAAGACATCGCTGCCGACATCGCGGGAAAATTCATTGACCATGATTTGGCCGATATTGCCCTCATGCAGTTCCCAGGTGACCGGTTCGAGTTCGATCACGCCGCGCTTCACAGAAAGATCGAAGGGTTCGTCGCGGCCCGGGCGGAAGATCGTGAGCTGGATCGAGGTACCCTCGCGGCCGCGCATCTGCGCGACCGATTCGTCGAGCTCCTGCCCCACGATCAGCCGCCCATCGAGATGGGTGATGAAATCGCCGGCCTTGATCCCCGCGATATCGGCCGGGCTGCCGCGGAACGGCGAGATCACCTTCACCGCGCCGTCTTCCGCCACGACCGAGAGGCCCAGGCCCGAATAATTGCCGTCGATCATCGTTTCGAGCCGCTGCAAATCGCTGCCGTCGAGATAGCCCGAATGCGGATCGAGCGCGGCCAGCATGCCATCGATCATGCCGCGCATCAGCGTTTCATCGTCGACCGGGTCGACATAGCTCGCCTTGATCCGCTGGTAGACCCCGAGGACCTTCGAGAATTCGGCCCCCGCGCGGCCATCGACCTGCGCCATGCTGGCAGTGGTCGCGGGAATCAGCGCGACGGCGGTCACGAGTGCGGCCGAACGGGCGAGAGCGGCGAATTTCATGGGCGAGAGGACTCCTTTGCGCAGGCCAATCTATCGCCTGTGCGCGCTTAATGCCAGATGAGCAGCATTACGCAGTACGCGCGAGCCGGTTTCGACCAGCGCCTAGCGCAGGTAATCGAGTGGGTTCACCGGTTCGCCATCCTGCCGCAGTTCCAGCGCCACTTCGCCGCCCTGCTGCGGGGCAAGGCCGAGCGGGGACCCCGCGTCGACCGCCTGGCCGACTGCCACGTCGAGCGACGCCAACCCGGTCACCAAGCTAGTCCAGCCATTGGCATGTTCGACGATCGCAATACGGCCGAAGCCGCGATAGGGCCCGGCGAAGATCACGCGCCCCGCACCCGGCGCGACCACCTGTCCGCTGCCGCGCGCGTCGAGTGCGATCCCCGCTTGGCGCTGGCCGCTGGCCCCCGCTTCGCCGAAGCCCGCGCTGATCCTGCCCGCCACGGGCAGCTGGTATTGCTGCGGCGGCTGGGTGGCGCTGGGCTGGGGGCGCGGCGTCGCGGAGATGGTCGCCGCAGCGGGATTTGCCGGCCGCGCCACCGGTCCGGGCAGCAACGCAAGCCGTTTGCGTAGCGATCCGGCGGATTCGAGGCGGGCAACCAGCTGGTCGAGATCGATCGCCTGTTCGGCGAGGACCAGCGCGCGCTGCGCTTCGCGATCGGCGCCGCCGGCAGCCTGCTGTGCCTTGAGCCGTTCCTGCGCCGCCAACGCCACCAATTGCTTGCGCCGCTGCAGCAATGTGGCTTCGCTGTCGCGGCGATCGCTTACCGCCGCGCGCGCCTCCGCCTCGAGCGCGCGGGCCCGGTCGAGTTGGCTGCGCAGCGCCGCGGTCCGCTCGCGCACGACCGGGATCGTGCTGTCGAGCACGGCGCGCGTATAGACCAGGTCGCGCAGCGACCCGGGCTGGAGCGCCGAAAGGGATAGCGGCCTGCGCGTCATCGATTGCAGCGCGCCGGCCAGATGCGCCAGGGGCGCACGGCGGGCAGCCAGTTCGCGGTCCAGCTTGCGGCGTTTGCTATTGGCGAGTTGCAGGCGCGCTTCGGCGGCGGCGATACCGGCTTCGGCCTGCTGGACGCGCGCCGCCAGGGCGGCAGCGGCGCTGCGCGCCTTCTGCGCGGTTTCGCGCGACCGCGAGGCGCGCTGTTCGAGCCGTTCGCCGCGGGCGCGGGCGTTGCGCTGCTGCTGCCGCGCGGCATCGAGCGCGGCTTGCGCGTCTTCGACGGTGTCGATCCGGGCAGGCGCCTGCGCGGTGGCGGGCAGCCCCAGCCAGGCCGCGGCAAGCAATCCGGCGATGACGGCGGGGCGGCGCATCGCGACAATCTGCCCGATCAGCCGCTGCGATGATAGGGGTGACCCGCGATTATCGTCGTGGCGCGGTAGAGCTGTTCGGCCAGCATCGCGCGCGCCAGCAGATGCGGCCACGTCGCCTGGCCGAAGGCGAGCAGCAGATCGGCCGCGCGGCGATCGTCATCGGCATGGCCATCGGCAGCGCCGATCACGAAGCGGCATTCGCGCATCCCGACGTCGCGCCAACGCTCGAGGATGGCCGCGAGCTTTTCGGACGGCAGATCCTGCCCGCGTTCGTCGAGCAGCACGGTCTTGCACGGGGTTTGCGGCTCCGGAATGCGCCCGCCCGTCTCGGGCAGTTCGGTCAGGCGCAGTGGCCAGGTGAGCCGCTTTTCATAGCGCGCCACGAGCTCCGCTTCGGGCGAGCGCGCGATCTTGCCGCGGGCGATGATATGCAAGAGAATGGCGCACCCCTCCGGCAGGCGATGGTCCGATCGGGCCAACCGGGCGTCGGCCGGCCCTGCTCAAGATCGGTCTGGCGTCAGGCGTTCCCGGCCACCGGCGGCGCATCGCCGAAGGCCCACATCCGCTCGAGATTGTAGAAACTGCGCACTTCGGGCCGGAACAGGTGGACAACGATATCTCCCGCGTCGAGCAGCACCCAATCGGCCGCGGGAAGCCCTTCGAGCTTCACCGGACCGAAACCGGCCTGCTTGATTTTCTCGGCCAGCTTTTGCGCGATGGCAGCGACCTGGCGGGTCGAGCGGCCCGAGGCGATGACCATATGGTCGGCGATCGAGCTCTTGCCCTTCAGATCGATGGTCACGATGTCCTGCGCCTGGTCGTCATCGAGCTGCGTCAGCACGAGCTTGAGCAGCGGGTCGAGGTTTGCGTCAGACAAGTCGATCACCTGTGCCGGATTGGAACCGGCGGATGCCGGGATGGATTGCGCCTGTGTCATAGGCGGATGCGATGCTCCTGAATTGAGAGGCTTGGGCCATGGAAGGACCAACGCGCATCATGGCGCGGTGGTTTCCTCCCCCGACAGTATCAAGCGATGCGTCAGTTGGTCCCTTGGAGGCGGTCCGGTGAAGCGTAAGGCCCAATCGGGATCGGCGCGGCGAATTGCCGTGGCCGACCTTTCATCGGGATCGAAACGCAAGGTCACCAGTGTCGGTGCGCTCCATTCGCCCCTTCCAACAAAGCTGGACAGCGGCACGGAAAAGCGCCTCAGCCAGGCCATCGCGGGGCTCGCGATTGCAGAGGCATCATAGCCGGGCCGCGCGATAACCGCAATCGGCATCGTTCGCGCAATTCCGCGCCAGTCCTTCCAGCGATGGAATTGCGCCAAATTGTCCGATCCCATCAACCAGACGAAATCGTTTTTGCGATAGCGCCGCGTCAGCGCGCCGAGCGTATCGACGGTGTAGCGGGTGCCCAGTTCGCGCTCGATCGCGGTTACCCGGATCGGCGCGCGCCGGGCCTGCGCCATTGCCGATCGCACGCGGGCTGCGAGCGGCGCCATCCCGGTCCTGGGCTTGAGCGGATTGCCCGGCGAGACCAGCCACCACACTTCGTCGAGCGCAAGCGCGCGCAAGAGGTAGAGCGATATGCGGCGATGTCCGCCGTGGGCGGGATTGAAACTGCCGCCGAGCAACCCGATTCGACGCCGCGGGCCCGTCAAAGGGCTCTGCCCTGGAATTTGTCGTTCTTATACAATGGCTTGCCCGCTTCGACCCTTGAAGATTCTAAGCCCTTGGGAATATTGGACTTCGTTTCGGCAAGCAAAATTGATCCCCTGAAAGATTGTATAAAAACGACTCGTCCCATCGATGCTTCGACTCGTAGATTTTGTGGGAACCGCGATTCGATTTCATAACCATCGTTTGGTAGCCCGGCTGTGGGACGTGAAAAGACCATAAGGGACGGGTCGTTTTGAGCAACAGCAACGCCATCATTGGCTTGGCGAATCGCGTGCGCAGCTGGTTTCCGGATCGCGAATTCTTCATGCGATCCGAAGGCCAAGTGCGCTTCATTACCATATCGTCCAAGGTCCAGATGACGGCAGCGGCGCTGGCGCTGGCTGCGCTGGTGGTATGTGCCGCGTCGGTCGCGATTGCCGGCTGGACGCAGTATCGCGCGGAAACCGAGCGGCTTTCGCTCCGCGACCGCGAAGCCCGCGTCGCGACGGCCGAAGAACGCGTCGATGCCTATGGCGCGGACATTGCCGCGGTGAAGGACGACCTCAACCGCCGCATGGAATTCCTCGAAGCGATGGGCGAGGCGCTGCCCGAAGACCTCAAGGCATTCAGCAGCGTCAGCGACAGCGCGTCAGAGGCTGCCGAGACGGTCGAGAAGGTCAGTGCAGCCTTTCCCGAAGCCGCCGAACTCGCCCGCATCGAAGCACGCCAGCTCGCACTGGTCGAAGGTCTCACACATTATGCCGACTGGCGTGCCCAGCGCGCTGCCGCGGCGCTCGAGAAGCTCGGGCTCGATTCTGCGAGCATGATCCGCACCGCCGAACGCGGCGCGATGGGTGGTCCGTTCGAAAACCTCGCCACCGAAGCCGATGGTTCGATCGACCCGCGCTTCGTGCGGCTCGGCCTGTCGATCGCACGCATGGATGCGCTCGAGCGTGGCCTCGCGGGCGTGCCGCAGGTGACGCCGGCGCATAAGGACATGATTTCCAGTGGCTTCGGTTTCCGCCGCGATCCGTTCAACGGCGGCGGGGCGATGCACAAGGGCCTCGACTTCCGCGGGGCGATCGGTACGCCGATCAGCGCCGCCTCGGACGGCCGCGTCAGCTTCGTCGGCTGGAAGGGCGGCTATGGCAAGACGGTCGAGATCACGCACGGCAACGGCCTGATGACGCGCTATGCGCATATGTCGCGCTTCAACGCGAAAGTCGGCCAGCGCGTCGCCGCGGGCGAGACGATCGGGGCCATCGGCAATACCGGCCGTTCGACCGGCCCGCATCTCCACTTCGAGGTGCGTATCAACAATCGCGCGGTCAATCCGCGCACTTTCCTGGAGACCGCTCCTGATGTTCTCGAAGAAATCCGGCGGAGCCCCAACCCCGCCCGTGCCAAGTAATCAGGGACGCGAGCGCATGGCCAGCAAGAGCAATTCCACCTTCTCGGTCCTCGGATCGGACCTCGCGATCACCGGCGACATCACCGCTTCGGCAGATTTGCATGTCGATGGCGCGGTCGAAGGCGATATCGCCTGCTCCGCGCTCGTCCAGGGCGAAACCAGCACGGTCAAGGGCGCGATCAAGGCGGAAACCGCCCGGCTTGCCGGCACCGTCGAGGGATCGATCACCGCGCGTGAACTCGTGATCCTCAAGACCGCCAAGATTACCGGCGACGTCTTCTACGATGCGCTCACGATCGAACAGGGCGCGCAGGTCGAGGGACGTTTCGCGCATCGCAACGCCAAGAGCGGCGCGGCTACCGCGCCTTCGTCAAGCTCGGCAAAGCCCGAGCTGACCGTCGCCGGCTGACCTCTAGCCCTTGCTACATCACGAGGCCGCTTGCGTGCGAACGCAGGCGGCCTTGTCGTATGGTCAGCCGAGCACTTCGGCGCGCAGCGCCTTGCGATCAAGTTTGCCGATCATGGTCTTGGGCAGATCGGCACGGATCACCACTTCGTCGGCACGTTCGTGCTTGCCCACGCGGGCATTGAGCCAGTCGCGCAGTTCCTCGCCGGTCGCCCGAGCGTCGGCGTTGAGCGTGACATAGGCCACCGGCGCTTCGCCGCGATAGGAATCGGGCCGTCCGATCACGAGCGCTTCCTTCACCCCCGGATGGTCGAGCAGGACGTCTTCGACCTGGCTGGGGAAGACCTTGAACCCGCCCACCGCGATCATGTCCTTGATCCGATCGACGATTTCGAGAAAGCCGTCGCTGTCGAGCGTGGCGACGTCGCCGGTGCGCAGCCAGGTCTTGCCCTGATGCTCGACGAACACGTCCTTCGCTGCATCGGGCCGGTTCCAATAGCCCTGCATGATCTGCGGACCATGGAGTGCGAGCTCGCCCGGCTCGCCTTCCGCCGCGAGGACGCTGGGATCTTCCTTGTCGAGCAGCAGCACTTCGGTCTGCATGACAACCTGACCGATGGTCCCCGGCTTGCGTGTGCCTTCGTAGGGATTGGTCGATATCACACCCGAACTTTCGGTAAGCCCGTAGCCTTCAACCAGCCGTACGCCGGTCCTGGCTTCGAACTTCTCGCGCAGGGGCGCAGGGAGCGGTGCGCCGCCCGAGATGCATACTCGCAGGCTCGACACGTCGGTCTTGTCCAGGTCGGGATGGTCGAGCAGCGCCTGAAACATCGTCGGCACGCCCGGAAATCCGGTCGCCCCGTGCTTTTCGATCGTCTGGAGGACCTGTTTGGCATCGAACCGCGGGACCATGGCTATCGCCGCCCCCGTCACCACCGCGTGGTTGAGCAACGCCGTGTTGGCAAAGACATGGAAGAACGGCAACGCGCCCATGAAGACCTCGTGCGAAGGGTCGCCATAGGGATTGAGCCCGGCAACCTGCTGCGCGTTGATCGACAGATTGGCATGCGTGAGCATCGCGCCCTTCGGCGTCCCCGTCGTCCCACCGGTATATTGCAGCAAGGCCAGCGCCTGCGGGTCGATCTCGGGCAGCTTGCCCCCGTGCTTTCGCCCGCCCTCGAGGAATTCGTCCCAGCGGAGGACCGATTCGCCATAGTCGACGCGCGCGATCTTGCTGCGCGCGAACACGCGCATGGCGAGCCCTTTGGCAAACGGCAGCATCTGCGCCAGCGAGCTGACGACCAGCGTCTTGAGCGCCGAACCCTGCAGCACCTTCTGCGCAGTGGCGTAGAGCTCGGGGACATCGACGGTAACCAGCAGGCGGGTGCCCGAATCGGCCACCTGCTGCTCGAGTTCCTCGACCGAATAGAGCGGCGAGAAATTCACCACCACCGCGCCCGCCATCATCGCCCCGTAATAGGCGACGACATAGCTCGGGACATTGGGCAGGAAGAGCCCGACCCGGTCGCCCGGGGCGATCCCGCGGCGCTTGAGCGCATGAGCGAAGGCCTCCGCATCGCGGAACAGTTCGCCATAGGTGAAGGTGCGGCCGAGAAAATACAGCAAAGGCGCATCGGGGCGGGCCTGCACCGTCCGCGCGAACATGGCGGGCAGCGCCAGCGGTTCGAACGTGGTGTTCCAGGGCACCGGATGATGGTTCGGTAGCTTGCTTACATCCATGTCAATAGCATGGAGTATTGCGTCTCAAACGCAAGTAAAAAGGCGGGAAAAGCCAACGCTTTCCCCGCCTTCGAATGCTTTTCCCCGATGCGTTAGGCAGGGCCGGTATCGCCCGGCTCTCCGCCGTCTTCGCTCGTCCGCTTGGCTTCGAGCCACGCCGCGGCTTCGGCTTCCTGCGCGGCTTCGGCAGCGGCCTTGACGTTGGCTTCGCGTTCAGCGTGCAGTTCCTCGATCAGCTTCTCGCGATCGCTGCTGCCGCTGGCCACCACCGGCGCTGCTTCTTCATCGTCGACCGGCAGGTTCTTGGCCGCCTTGGCCACCACGGCGTCGAGTTCGCGCTGCGAGCACAGGCCCAGCGTAACCGGGTCCTTGGGCTGGATGTTCTGGATGTTCCAGTGGCTGCGTTCGCGGATCGCGCCGATCGTGTTGCGCGTGGTGCCGATCAGCTTGCCGATCTGCGCATCGGAAATTTCCGGGTGGTTGCGCAGGATCCAGGCGATGCCGTCGGGCTTGTCCTGCCGCTTCGATACGGGAGTGTAGCGCGGGCCCTTGGTCCGGCTGACCGCCACCGGCGCGCGCTGCATCTTGAGGCGATACTCCGCGTCGGCCTGACCCTTTTCGATCTCTTCCTGCGTCAGTTCGCCAGCATGCACCGGGTCGCGCCCCGTATACTTGCTGCCCGCCAGATCGTCCGCCATCGCCTGCACTTCGAGGATATGGAGGCCGCAGAATTCCGCGATCTGTTCGAACGACAGACCGGTGTTGTCGACCAGCCATGTAGCGGTCGCATGCGGCATCAGCGGTTTGGGTTGGTCGGCCATGGAAATGCCTTTTCTCGTCTTGCGAAAATAGAAGGGCCGCCCCTCGCGGGACGGCCGTTATCCTGCCCATCTAGGCGAGAGTGCCCGATTGTACAAGCGAAAGCCTCAGGCGCTCGGCAATGCCTCCGGCTCGAGTGCAGCCAGCCCGGCGAGGAACTGGCCCGTCGCCGCACTCCAGCTGAAGCCCGCGCCATAATCGGCGCAGCTCTTGCGGTCGCAGAACAGCGCTGCAGCGATCGCGCGGTCGAGGTTTTCGCTCAGCGCACCGACCTGTTCGGTGACGATATCGCGTGGGCCGGGGACGGGAAAGGCGGCGACGGGCGTGCCGCAGGCCAGTGCTTCGATCATCACCAGGCCGAAGGTGTCGGTCCTGCTGGGAAAGACGAAGACATCCGCCCCGGCGTAGCATCCGGCAAGGCCGCGTCCCGTGCGGCGACCGAGGAAGTGCACCTCGGGATGATCCGCCCTGAGCGTTTCGAGCGCCGGGCCGTCCCCCACCACGACCTTGCTGCCGGGATAGCCATTGGCGAGGAAGGCGCCGATGTTCTTTTCTACCGACACCCGGCCGACATAGAGCTGGATCGGGCGCGGCAGGTCGGCGAATTCGGGTGGCGGCGGCGCATCAGGCGTGAAACAGGCCAGATCGACGCCACGGCTCCAGCGATGCAGCTGCGGCAGGCCGTGCGCGCGCAATTCCGCGCTGATGCTCTCGGTCGCGACCAGCACGCGCCGCGCGGGGCGATGGAACCACTCGATATACCGCCAGAACCACTGCGCGGGCAGGTGCGTCCGACTGGCGAGGTAATCCGGAAATTGCGTGTGATAGGCGGTGGTGAAGCGGATGCCCCGGCGCGTGCAATAGCCGCGTGCGGCCATGCCCAGTGGCCCCTCGGTGGCGATATGGATCGCTTCGGGGGCAAAGGTGCGCAGTCTTTCGCCGACCACGCCCGGCAATGCCAGCGCCAGCCGGATTTCGGGATAGGTCGGGCAGGCCACGCTGCTGAACTGGTCGGGCGAGATCACCAGCACCTCGTGCCCCTGCGCGCGCAAATGGTCGCAGGTCGTGGTGAGCGTGCGCACCACGCCGTTCATCTGCGGCAGCCAGGCATCGGTGACGATCGCGATGCGCTGCGGCGCGACAGCCGGGCAGGCCGCACGAGTGCCGGCGGCAGCGAGTTGCGCGGTCACGCGGCCTCCGGCACTGACGGCGTGACGTCACTTTCGCAGCGGTTGCGCCGCGCGACTTCGTCAGGCCAGTGGAGGATTTCCATGCGGCCGTCGGCATGTTCGACCAGCGCATTGCACCCTTCGACCCAATCGCCGTCGTTCCAATATTCGACGCGCTTGCCGCCATATTCGAAACTGCGGAACTCGGCGGTGTGGATATGACCGCAGACCACGCCGTCGACGCCGCGCTCCGCCGCCGCGCGGGCGACCACTTCCTCGTATTTCGAGATGAACTCGACCGCGTTCTTGACCTTGTTCTTCGCCGCTTTCGAGATCGACCAATAGGGCAGGCCCAACCGCTTGCGCGCGGCGGCCACCCAATTGTTGAGCTTCATCATCACGTGATAGAGCGCGTCGCCGACGAAGGCGAGCCAGCGGTGCGCCAGCATGATGGTGTCGAATTCGTCGCCATGCAGGACCATCAGCCGGCGCCCGTCAGCGGTGTCGTGGAACGCGGCGCGCATGATTTCCACTCCGCCGAAATTCATGCCGCTGAACGGGCGGACCATCTCGTCGTGATTGCCCGGGATATAGATGATCCGCGTGCCGCGCTTGGCACGCTTGAGGATGCGCCAGAGAATATCGCTGTGTTCGGGCGGCCAGTAGACCTTCTTCTTCAGCCGCCAGCCGTCGATGATGTCGCCGACCAGATACATAGTGTCGCTGTCGGTGTGGTCGAGGAAGTCGATCAGCAGTTCGTGATTGCAGCCCTTGGTGCCGAGATGCACGTCGCTGATCCAGATCGTGCGATAGGTGCGTCGCTCTTCGAGCCTGCGTTCGGGTACGCGGGGCTTGATCGAAGGGAAATTCGCAACCTTGTGCGCGGCGTCGAAATGATTGGGCAGATCGTTCATGGGCCGGACCCCCTGATGGGTTACGGCCCTAGCCCTGGCACATGTTTGTTACGGGCGATTCACAGTGGAGTTACCGATAGGCGACAGTGCGACAATCCCGAGTCGTCGGGGGCCTTACGGCAAGCGCCAAAAGGTCTCCGCCCGGTCGGTCAGGTAGCAACCCACCTCAGTTGCCGAACACCTCGAGCACGATCTTGCCGATATGCGCGCCTTCTTCCATCCGCGCATGCGCCGCGCCGGCTTCGGCAAGCGGGAAGGTCTGGTCCATCACCGGGGCGACCGCCCGTTCTTCGAACAGCGGCCAGGCGTGATGATAGATCTCGTCGGCGATCAGCGCCTTGAATTCGTCCGACCGCGGCCGCAGCGTCGATCCGGTCAGCGACAGCCGCTTGCGCATCACGGTGGCCATGTTGATTTCCGCCTTCAGCCCGCCAAGCACGGCAATCGTGACGTGACGGCCATCTTCGGCGAGGCATTCCATGTTGCGTGCAACATAATCGCCCGAGACCATGTCGAGCACGACATCGACGCCTTCGCCATCGGTGAAGCGCTTGACCTCCTCGACGAAGTCCTGGGTCTTGTAATTGATCGCCAGATCGGCGCCGAGTTCGCGGATGGCCGCGCACTTATCGTCGCTGCCCGCGGTCGAGATCACCTTCATCTCGAAGGCCTTGGCGAGCTGGATCGCCATGGTCCCGATGCCGCTGGTCCCGCCATGCACCAGCAGCGTTTCGCCGTCGCTGGCCCAGCCGCGCTCGAACACATTGTGCCACACGGTGAACAGCGTTTCGGGAATGGCCGCCGCCGTATCGAACGCCATCTCGTCGGGCAGGCGCAGGCTGTGTGCGACATGCGCCAGGCAATATTCGGCATAGCCGCCGCCGGACACCAGCGCGCAGACGCGGCGACCCTGCACCTCGGGTCCGACACCGGGGCCGGTTGCCACCACCGTACCCGACACTTCGAGCCCGGGAATCGGCGAGGCGCCCGGCGGCGGCGGATAGAAGCCCTGCCGCTGGATAACGTCGGGGCGGTTGACCCCGGCATAGGCGACCCGGACCAGGATCTGGTTGGCGCCGGGCACCGGCACGGGCAGCGTTTCCGGACGGAGCACTTCGGGCCCCCCGGCCTCGTCGAATCCCATCGCCGTCATCGTCTCGGGCAAATTGGCTGCCACTCGCGGACCCCCTCTAGATCGGTTGCTGCGCGCTTTCCCCCGGCACGCCCGCCGCGCAATACCTCGCGTTACCGTTGACAGCAACCACCCAGAATTGCGACATTGCTGTCAATGGAAGATGACGCGAGTCCACGCCCGCGAGGCGACGCCGCCAGCCAGTTGGCCGGCGAGGACCTGGCCCCCTATTCGCAAAGCGAGCTCGCCGCCCGCATCGCCCTGCTCGAAGCGGAGATCGCCCGGGTCGAGAAACACCGGCAGGCCGCAGCCGCGCATCGCGACGCGGCCGAAGCGTTGTTCGGGGCGAAGGAATAGTTGCCGGTGCCGGGGCTGAAAAAGCCGGGTTCCGTACCCATATCACGCCCGCATACAGCTTTGGCTAACTTTCGCCGCATAGGCTGTCTAATGTCCGCTTCGCGCAAGTCCCACGAGAAAGATATCTGAATGCCCAGCTTCGCCGCCAATCTCGAGAAGACCCTTCACGCCGCGCTCACCGACGCGGGCGAGCGCCGGCACGAATATGCCACGCTCGAGCACCTGCTGCTGTCGTTGATCGATGACGAGGATGCGGCGCAGGTCATGGCGGCCTGCGGCGTCGACCTGGCCGAGCTTACCGCGGTGGTGAAGCAATATCTCGAACAGGAATACCAGTCGCTGCAGTCGGACGAGAGCGCCGATCCGCAGCCGACTGCAGGGTTCCAGCGCGTGATCCAGCGCGCCATCCTCCATGTCCAGTCATCGGGCAAGGACACGGTGACCGGCGCGAACGTGCTGGTTGCGCTGTTTTCCGAGCGTGACAGTTACGCGGTCTATTTCCTGCAGCAACAGGACATGAGCCGCCTCGACGCCGTCAGCTTCATCAGCCACGGTATCGGCAAGGGCGGCAAGCCGGTCGAAAGCCGATCGCCCGAAGGCGCCGAAAGCGGCGAGGCGCAGGGTGACGACAAGGCGGGCGACAAGGGCAAGAAGGAAACCGCGCTGGACCAGTTCACGGTCAATCTGAACAAGAAGGCCGAGGACGGACGCATCGATCCGCTGATCGGCCGCGGGCCGGAAGTCGATCGCACGGTCCAGATCCTGTGCCGCCGCAGCAAGAACAACCCGCTCTACGTGGGTGATCCCGGCGTGGGAAAGACCGCCATTGCCGAAGGGCTGGCGCGCAAGATCGTCGAGGGCGACGTTCCCGAAGTGCTGCAGGAAGCAGTGATCTATTCGCTCGACATGGGCGCGCTGCTGGCCGGCACGCGCTATCGCGGCGATTTCGAGGAACGGCTCAAGCAGGTGGTCACCGAACTCGAAGGCATGCCCGAAGCGATCCTGTTCATCGACGAAATCCACACGGTGATCGGTGCCGGGGCGACCAGTGGCGGAGCGATGGATGCGTCCAACCTCCTTAAGCCCGCGCTGTCGAGCGGCGCCATCCGCTGCATCGGTTCGACCACTTACAAGGAATTCCGCAACCACTTCGAGAAGGATCGCGCGCTGTTGCGGCGGTTCCAGAAAATCGATGTGAACGAACCCACCATCGAGGACACTGTAAAGATCCTCAAGGGGTTGAAGACCGCCTTCCAGGACCATCACAAGGTTACCTATACCGCCGATGCGCTGAAGACCGCGGTCGAGCTGTCGGCCCGCTACATCAACGACCGCAAGCTGCCCGACAAGGCGATCGACGTGATCGACGAAGTCGGGGCGATGCAGATGCTGGTCCCACCCAGCCGCCGCAAGAAGAAGATCACTGCGCGCGAGATCGAGGCGGTGATTGCGACGATGGCGCGGATTCCGCCCAAATCGGTAAGCAAGGACGACAAGAAAGCGCTCGAGAACCTCGAACGCGATCTCAAGCACGTGGTCTTCGGGCAGGATGCGGCCGTTAAGAAGCTGGCGACTGCGATGAAGCTCAGCCGCGCGGGCCTGCGCGATCCGGACAAGCCGATCGGCAGTTTCCTGTTCAGTGGCCCGACCGGGGTCGGCAAGACCGAAGTCGCGCGTCAGCTCGCCAGCATCATGGGGATCGAACTCAAGCGCTTCGACATGTCCGAATACATGGAACGCCACAGCGTCAGCCGGCTGATCGGCGCACCCCCGGGCTATGTCGGTTACGACCAGGGCGGCCTGCTGACCGATGCGGTCGACCAGAATCCGCACAGCGTGCTGCTGCTTGACGAGATCGAGAAGGCGCATCCCGACCTGTTCAACATCCTGCTGCAGGTGATGGATAACGGCCGGTTGACCGACCATCACGGCAAGACGGTCGATTTCCGCAATGTCGTGCTGATCATGACTACCAATGCCGGCGCGGCCGACATGGCAAGCCAGGGCATCGGTTTCGGTGACGTGTCCAAGGAAGATGCGAGCGAGGAAGCGGTCAAGCGGATGTTCACGCCCGAATTCCGCAACCGGCTCGATGCGATCGTGCCGTTCGGTTATCTCGGCAAGGACACCGTCGCGCGCGTGGTCGACAAGTTCATCCTCCAGCTCGAACTGCAGCTGGCCGAACAGAATGTCGACATCCAGTTCGACAAGGAAGCCCGCGCATGGCTGGCCGACAAGGGCTACGACCGCCTGTTCGGCGCGCGCCCGATGGGCCGCTTGATCCAGGATCGGATCAAGCAACCGCTGGCCGAGGAACTGTTGTTCGGCAAGCTGGCCGACGGCGGTGAGGTTTCGGTGACGATGAAGGACGGCAAACCGGCCTTCGAACTCACCCCCGCCCCGCCCCGTACCAAGCGCAAACCGGCCGCGAAAAAGAAACCGGCGGGCAACAAGAAGCCCGAAGCCGATGCCAGCGAGGAAAACGGCGGCAACAGCTGACGCGGCATTTCGCATCACATGAAAGGGCGCCACCGGGAACGGTCGGCGCCCTTTTCGTTTGAGTCGGAGATGAGTGCTACCCCCTTCTCCTGGATCAAGCCCGAGCCGTGGGGCATCCATGTCGTCCCCGCCGATTGCTGGGTCGATCCCAGCCGCGCCGTGGACAAGGCGCTGGTGACGCATGGCCATGCCGACCATGCGCGCGGCGGGCATGGCCAGACGGTCGCCACGCCCGAGACGCTGGCGATCATGGAATTGCGCTATCGCACCGGGGCCGAGGACGACGCCGGCGAGATCCCGCATCAAGCGGTGCCGGTCGAGTACGGCGAAACGATCCGCCTGCCGGGCGGCGTCGATGCGACCTATATCCCCGCCGGCCACGTGCTCGGCAGCGCGCAGATCCTGCTCGAACACGCGGGCGAGCGGGTAATCGTGACCGGCGATTACAAGCGCCGCGCCGACCCCACCTGCCCCGCATTCGAAGTTACCCCGTGCGATATCTTCATCACCGAAGCGACCTTCGGCCTGCCGGTGTTCTGCCACCCGCCGATCGCCGAGGAGATGGCCAAGCTGCTCGACCGGCTGGCCGCGCATCCCGACCGCTGCGTGCTGGTGGGCGCCTATGCGCTGGGCAAGGCGCAGCGCGTGATCGCCGAACTTCGCGCCGCGGGGCATCGCCAGCCGATCTATCTGCACGGGGCGATGGAGAAGATGTGCCGCCTGTACGAGGAACACGGGGTCGATCTGGGTGAATTGCGGCTGGTGGCCGATCACAGCAAGGAGGACATGCGTGGGCATGTCGTGGTCTGCCCGCCCTCGGCGCTCAACGACCGCTGGAGCCGCCGGCTCCCCGAACCGATCACCGCCATGGCGAGCGGGTGGATGCGCGTGCGCCAGCGCGCACGGCAACGCAATGTCGAACTGCCGCTGGTCATTTCCGACCACGCCGACTGGGGCGAACTGACGCGCACGATCGAGGAAGTCGACGCGCAGGAAAACTGGATCACGCATGGCCGCGAAGATGCGCTGCTGCGCTGGTGCCAGCTGCACCAGCGCCGTGCCCGGGCGCTCGCGCTGGTCGGCTATGAGGACGAGGATGACTGATTTGCTTCCCGCCTCCATCGCCCGCCCCCGGACATAGCATGGAAGAGTTCGCCGCCCTGATCGACGCGCTGGTCTATACGCGCAGCCGCAACGAGAAGCTGCGGCTGATCGCCGAATATCTGCGCGCGACGCCCGATCCCGATCGCGGCTGGGCGCTCGCCGCGCTGGCCGACGGGCTCGACTTTCCCGCGGTCAAGAGCTCGACCATCCGCAATCTGCTCAAGGACCGGGTCGATCCGGTGTTGTGGACGCTCAGCCGCGATTTCGTGGGCGATACCGCCGAAACCGCCAGCCTGCTGTGGCCCTCGCCCGATCGCGAGCCCGATCCGCCTTCGGTCAGCGAGAGCGTGGACCTGCTGTCGGCGATGAACCGCAAGAGCGTGGTGGCCGAACTGCCGCGCCTGCTCGACCGGCTCGACGCCGCAGGCCGCTATGCGCTGCTCAAGCTGGCCACCGGCGGCATGCGGATCGGCGTATCCAGCCGCCTCGCCAAGACCGCCTTCGCGCAGGCCTTCGCCGTGTCGGTCGACGAGGTGGAGGAATACTGGCACGGCCTGGAGCCGCCCTATACCGCGCTGTTCGACTGGGCAGCAAAGGGCCAGCCGCCGCCCGACATCGACAATCTGCCGACCTTCCGCCCGTTCATGCTGGCGCATCCGCTGGAAGAAACCGTGGTCGACCTGGGCGATTACGCGGCCGAATGGAAATGGGACGGCATCCGCGTCCAGATCGTCCACGCGGGCGGGGAAACGCGCATCTACTCCCGCTCGGGCGACGACATTTCCTCGACTTTTCCCGAATTGCTCGACGTGCTGCCGTTCCCCGCAGTGCTCGACGGCGAATTGCTGGTGCGCGGATCGACGCAGGGCGGCGAGGAAGGTGGCGCCGCCAGCTTCAACGCGCTGCAGCAGCGGCTCGGGCGCAAGACTGTCAGCAAGAAGATGCTGCGCGAATTCCCCGCCTTCGTCAGGCTGTACGACGTGCTGCTGCTCGATGGCGAGGACCAGCGCGAACGGCCCTGGACCGATCGCCGCACCACGCTCGAAAAGCTGATGGGGCGGCTGCCCGACAGCCATTTCGATATCAGCCGGGTGGTGGAAGCACGCGATTTCGACCATCTCGCGCAAATCCGCGAAGGCAGCCGCGACGACGCAATCGAAGGGCTGATGCTCAAACGCAAGGACAGCCCCTATATCGCCGGGCGACGGGTGGGCTATTGGTACAAGTGGAAACGCGATCCGCTGCTGGTCGATTGCGTGCTGATGTATGCCCAGCGCGGCAGCGGCAAGCGTTCGAGCTTCTTTTCCGACTACACCTTCGGATGCTGGGACGGGGATCCGGACCAGGGGGCCGACCTGCTGCCGGTGGGCAAGGCCTACTCGGGGTTCACCGACGAGGAACTGAAGAAGATCGACCGCCATGTGCGGCAGAACACGGTCAACCGCTTCGGCCCGGTGCGCGAGACCGAGCGCAAGCTGGTGTTCGAGGTTGCATTCGACAGCGTCCATGCCAGCAAGCGCCACAAATCGGGCCTCGCCATGCGCTTTCCGCGCATTCACCGGATCCGCTGGGACAAGCCGCCGCACGAAGCGGACCGGATCGAAGCCTTGCGCGCGCTGATCAGGGACTGACCGACAGAACCTTTGCGCGCGAAGTTGCGGCGCGCACAATCCGACAGCGTGACGTCGCGACCCCAAGCGCCCGCGCCACCAGTTTCTCCGTCGCTGCATTCGCCGCCCCGTTTTCGGGCCGGGCCCGGACCTTCACGGCGACGTAATCACTTTCGAGCCTGATCGATTCGCTGCGCGCGTCGGGCGTGACGCGCAGCGAAATCTCGCCCGCGCTGATCCGCGTTGCCAGAGCGGCGCGGTCGGGCAGGTCAGCGCTGGGTCGCGGCATCGACCGCGGCGGCGTGATGCCGGGCATTCTCGGCATAATGCGCCACGCCCATCCGCATGCCCGCGATCGCGGCATCGTCGAGATCGCGCATCTTGCGCGCGGGACGGCCGCCCCATAGTTCGCGCGCGCCCATGACCTTGCCTTCGGTCAGCATGGCGCCCGCTGCCAGCATGGCGTCGGAGCCGATTACCGCCTTGTTCATTGCGATCGCGCCGAGCCCCACGAAACCGCGGTCCTCGACTCGGCAGCCGTGGACCATCGCCATGTGGCCGACGAGGACGTCATCGCCGATGATGCAGGGTGCGCCATCGGGATCGCCGGGACGCTCGGGATCGCAGTGGACCACGCTGCCGTCCTGGATGTTCGAGCGCTCGCCGATGACGATCCGGCTGACGTCGGCGCGCAGCACGCAATTGTACCATACCGAGCTGTCGGCCCCGATCTCGACATTGCCGATGATCGTGCAACCGGGCGCAATGAAGGCGCTGTCGTGGATACGCGGCGTGTGGCCGTGGATCGGGATGATGGTTACGCCGGGGCGGCTTGCAGTCACTTCGCGCTCTCCCATTGCTCTTGCGTGAGCGAATACTGGATCGTCGGATTGTCCTCGGCCGGGAAGGCCGGGTCCGCGAAATCGAGATCTTCGCGGCGGACCATGCCGAGCTTTTGCATCAGTTTCCAGCTTCCGGCATTGGCGTGGCTGGTCAGCGCGACGACGTGCGGCGCCGCGATGCGTGTGAAGGCCCAGTCGAGCACCGCGCGCATCGCCTCTTCGGCATAGCCGCGCCGCCAGCGATCCTCGCGCACCAGCCAGCCGATCTCGTGATCGCCGACATTGGGCGCCAGTGGGTTGTCGACGCGCTTGATCCCGCAATGCCCGACCATCTCGCCGCTCGCCTTTTCGATCATGAACAGGAAGCTGAAGCCCTCGCGCGCGTACATCGCCATCGCCTTGGCGTGTTTCGCCTCGATTTCGTGCAGTTCCTTGACCCCGCCGAGCCGCGCCATGACCGCCGGCGTGTTGAGCAGGCGGTCCTGTCGGGCGGCGTCGCTTTCCTCCATCGTGCGCAGGATCAGCCGGTCGGTTTCGGCGATGATATCAGCCACGATGGGCTGTCCAGGACGCGCGATCGACCGAATAGACGATGATCACCGGGTCCTCCTTGTCGAACTCCGCATTGTCGAAATCGAGATCGTCGCGGCGGCGCATTCCCAGCCGCTGCATCAACCCCCAGCTGGCCGTGTTGCGCTGAACCGTCATGGCGATCACCTCTTCCGCATCGAACCGGTCGAAGGCAAGATCGAGCGAGGCGGTAGCAGCCTCTTTCGCATAGCCCCTGCCCCAGGCGTCTTCGCGCAGCCGCCAGCCCACTTCCATCATGCCGAGCGGGCCGCCCGCCTGATTCGCACGCTTGAGACCGCAGAAACCGAGGATCGCGCCATCGCTGCGGCGCTCGACGCACCAGAAGGTGTGGCCATGTTCGCGTTCGTAGGAAAGCAGACGCTGCTGCGCCGCATCGCGCTTCGCGGCATCGCAAACCCCGCCCAGCCAGCGCATTACGCCGGGCGTATTGGTCCCCTCCCAGAAGAACGGCCAGTCTTCCTCACGCCAATCGCGCAGGATCAACCGGTCGGTCTCGTGGCGAAACTCAGCCATTGAGCAATTGGGCGGCGCGCGGCGCGTGATAAGTCAGCACCCCGCTGCACCCGGCGCGCTTGAACGCGAGCAGCTTTTCCATCAGGAGCGCATCGCGGTCGCCCACCCCGGCGGCCGCGCCGACCTCGATCAGCGCATATTCGCCGCTGACCTGATAGGCGAAGACGGGCACGCCGAATTCCTGCTTGGCGCGCCAGATGATGTCGAGATAGGCGAGGCCCGGCTTGACCATCACGCTGTCGGCGCCCTCGGCGATGTCGAAAGCGATCTCGCGCAGCGCTTCGTCGCCATTGGCAGGGTCCATCTGGTAGCTTTTCTTGTCGCCCTTGAGCAGGCCGCCCGAACCCACCGCGTCGCGGAACGGACCATAGAAGGCGGAGGCGTATTTGGCCGCATAGGCCATGATCTGGACATTGGGATGGCGGTTCATTTCCAGCGCCATGCGGATCGCCTTCACGCGGCCGTCCATCATGTCCGACGGGGCGATGATATCGGCCCCCGCATCGGCCTGGTTGACCGCCTGGTCGACCAGCACTGCCACCGTATCGTCATTGACGACATAGCCGGCCTCGTCGAGCAGCCCGTCCTGGCCGTGGCTGGTATAGGGATCGAGCGCGACATCGGTGAGGATGCCGATATCGCTGCCGCAGGCATCGCGGACCGCCTTGATCGCGCGGCACATCAGATTGTCGGGATTGAGCGCCTCGGCCCCGTCGTCGCTGCGGCGATCGGGCTGCGTGTTGGGAAACAGCGCGATGCAGGGGATGCCCAGATCGACCGCCTCCTTCGCGCGTTTGGCGATGTGGTCGACCGACCAGCGCGACACGCCCGGCAGGCTGGTAACGGGTTCCTCGACCCCGGAACCATCGGTGACGAACAGCGGCCAGATCAGATCGGCGGGCGTCAGCACGGTTTCGCGGTGCATGGCGCGGCTCCAGCCGTTGGCGCGTGTGCGGCGCAGGCGGGTGGCGGGGTAGCTTGCTTGGGTCATCGCGCGGCAATGCCGCATGCGGACGCGCGGTGCAATCTCAGCCCTTCTTGGGCGGGCCGAGCTTGTCGATCTCGCGGATCGGTTCCTGCGCAGCGACTTCGGCCGCAGTCTGTTCGAGCGCGGCAAGCGCGGCGCCGGGTTCGACCGTCTTGATCCGCGCCAGCGCTTCCCTGAAGCGCCGCAGATCGGCGCCGGCCAGCTGTGCGCGCGTGACATATTGCACCGATGCCGGGTCGATCGCGCGGCCGCCGCGGTACATTTCGTAATGGAGGTGCGGCCCGGTCGACAGGCCGGTCGAACCGACATAGCCGATCACCTGCCCGCGGCGCACGGCCTGGCCGCGATTCACTGCGATGCGGCTCATGTGGCAATAGCGCGTGTCGATCCCGCTATCGTGACGCAGGCGCACGGCATTGCCGCAGCCGCCCATGCGGCCCGCGCCGGTGACGCGGCCATCGGTGACCGCGACGATCGGCGTGCCGTGCCGTGCCTTGAAGTCGAGCCCCGCATGCATCCGGCGATAGCCGAGGATCGGGTGGCGGCGCATACCGAAGGCCGAGGTCGTCCGCCCCGGTACCGGTGCCATCAGCCCGCCGCGCTGTTCGCCCACGCCCGAGGCTTCGTAGAATTCGCCGTCCTCGCCCCAGCGCATCAGCTGGACGCGCGGCGTGTCGTCGCGCTCGAGCCCGGCATAGAGCAGTTGGCCCGCCTGCCGATCGCCGGTGGCGGCGCGCCGGTGTGCGACGATGAAATCGAACGTGTCGCCCGCGCGGATATCGCGGTCGAGATTCACATATTGGCCCAGCGTCTTGAGATAGGATTGCACCGCGCTGGCGGGGGCGCCGGCCGCGCGCGCCGAACGATAGAGGCTGTCGCCCACCGTGCCGCGGATCCGCAGCGGGGTCTCGTCGACGCGAATGGCTTTCTTGGTCAGCGCCAGATCGGCGCCCTCGGTGAAGCGGCCAATTTCGAGCGCGAGGTCGAACCGGGCGCGGAAATCGAGCGCCTCGAGCGGGCGCGGCGCGCCCGGTGCCGTACGGCGGCCCAGCGTGATTCCAAAGGTAGTCCCCGGCTGGATTTCCTCAAGCGGGACCGCGCCGCCCACCAATTGGGCGACTCTTGCAGTGTCGTCGCGGCCCACCCCGGCACGCCGTAGCATGCGTTCGAGGCTGTCGCCGCGTGCGAGCGTGGTCACCAGTTCGAGCGTGGGGCGTTCGGGCGCCGCCGCGAGCGGAGCAGCCAGCGTAGTCGCGCCCATGCGCCGCCCGCTGTCAGCGCCAAGCGCGAGCGGCAGGATCATCTGGCTGCGGTATTCGTCGCGCACGGCATCGTCGACATGGGCCGATGGCGCCGCCTCGAGCGGGGCAAAGCTGGGCCAGAAGGCGAGTGCGACGGCGGTCAGCCCAACGAACGTCCCTACCCCGCGCACCCAGCGCCGGCTGCCGATATCGCTGCCGAGATCGGGCGCAAGGTCCAGCCCGGCCAGTCGTACGGACAGGCGATCGCGCACCGTCGTCCACGAAGTGGCGGCGCGCGGTTCGTCGGCCAGAATCTGGTCATGCGCCAGCGCGGCCGCGTGGGGGCCCTGCGCGGAGGGTGCCGGCAAAGCCTGTCCATCATCGGTGTCCGCTGGGGACCTGTACACGTGCTGTGTCCCTTCCGTCCGGAGATCCGGCGCTACCGCGCGCGCACGGCCTGATTGGTGCGCGTCTGCCCGCTTTGCTTGGCAAAACAAAGTAAAGGCAGCCTTAACTTGCGGCCATGCGAGTCGAGCTTGCGACGAGCCGAGCACAGCACCGGCCGGGTGGTTGCGCGCTGCGGCGCGGACTGCCACCTAGGGCGCGTGCAGCGCAGCGCGATCAAGGCGGTCCTCGGGCCCACGAACACCGGCAAGACGCATCTCGCGATCGAGCGCATGGTCGCGCATTCGAGCGGCTGCATGGGCTTTCCGCTGCGGCTGCTGGCGCGCGAGGTCTACGACCGGGTCCGGGCGATCAAGGGCGATGATGCCGTCGCGCTGATCACGGGTGAAGAACGGATCGAACCCAAGAATGCGCGCTATATGTGCTGCACCGCCGAAGCCATGCCGCGCGACGGAGCCGGGGCGGCATTCGTGGCGCTTGACGAAGCGCAGATCGGTGCCGATCGCGAGCGCGGCCATATCTTTACCGACCGGCTGCTGAACACCCGCGGCCGTGAGGAAACGATGCTGCTCGGCGCGGCCACGCTTGAACCGCTGGTCCGCCAGCTGATCCCCGAAGCGGAGATATCGGACCGGCCGCGGTTTTCCACCTTGACGCATATCGGGCCGCGCAAGCTCTCGCGCCTGCCGCCGCGTAGCGCGATCGTGGCCTTCAGCACCGACCAGGTCTACGCCGTCGCCGAGATGCTGCGGCGGTTTCGCGGCGGGGCGGCAGTGGTGATGGGAGCACTCAGTCCCGAAACCCGCAACAAGCAGGTCGCGCTCTTCCAGAGCGGCGAGGTCGACTACATCGTCGCGACCGACGCGATCGGCATGGGGCTCAATCTCGATGTCAATCACGTCGCCTTTGCCGGGCTGACCAAGTTCGACGGCGTCCGCATGCGCCGTCTGCTGCCTGCCGAGATGGCGCAGATCGCCGGACGTGCGGGCCGGCACCAGCGCGACGGCACTTTCGGCACGCTGTCGGGCATGTCGAAGCACGGCGCGGCGCCCGAGTTTACCGAGGAAGAGGTCTATGCGATCGAGGAGCATCGCTTCGCCCCGCTGACTCATCTTTTCTGGCGCGATCCCGAACCGCGCTTCGATTCGCTGGCTGCGCTGATCGCCGATCTCGAGACGCCGCCCGACGACCCGGTGCTGCGGCTTGCGCCCGAGGCGATCGACCTGGCCACGCTCAAGCGGCTCGCCGACGAACCGGCGGCCGCCGCGGTTCGCGGACCGGGCATGGTGCGCCGGTTCTGGGAGGCCTGCTCGCTGCCCGATTTCCGCCAGCGGGGTCCCGATGTGCATGCGCGGTTCGTCGCGCGGCTATGGCAGGATCTCGGTCGCGGCTATATCGGCGCGGATTACGTCGCGGCGCGGATCAGCGAACTCGACAATATGTCCGGAGACATCGATACGCTGCAGGGCCGTATCGCTGCGATTCGCAGCTGGGCCTATATCTGCCAGCGACCCGACTGGGTGCTGGCGCGAGACGAGATGGCCGCGCGTGCGCGCGCTGTCGAAGCCAAATTGTCCGACGCGTTGCATGCGCGGCTGACCGAACGATTCGTAAACCGGAGGACCGCAATCCTGATGAAATCATTGGGCCAGGATGCCGGCATTTTGCCGATCGAAATTGGCGAGGATGGCGCCGTGACCATCGAGGGCGAGGCGCTCGGCCAGGTCGAGGGACTGCGGTTCAGCGTCGATCCGGCCGCACGCCACGAGGATCGCCGGATGTTGCTTGCCGCTGCCGAAAAGGGCTTGCCCAAGCTGCTGGGCGAACGCGCCGAAGCGCTGGCCGCATCGGACATGGCCGAGCTGGAGCTGGCGCGCGGCGCGATCCGCTGGAGGGGACAGGTCCTGGCGCAGCTGGAGCAGCGCGAGGGCACGGTGTACCCGTTGATCAAGCCCGCACGCGAAATTACCGCGCTGCCCGAAGCGGCGCAGGCGAAGCTGGTGGCCGCGCTGGAGAGCTGGCTGGCCGGCAAGCTGGCCCCGCTCGAAGCGCTCGAGAAAATGCATCACGCGGCAAGCAACCCCGATGCGGGGTCGCAGGCGCGGGCGCTGCTGCTCAACCTGATCGCGGGGCATGGCTACGTCACCCGCGAACAGGCCGGGCTGGAGCATCTGCCCAAGGAGATGCGGCCCTTCCTGCGCAAGATCGGCGTGACCTTCGGCGCGCTCGACATCTTTGCCCCCGCCCTGCTCAAGCCGGCACCGCGGCAATTGCTGCATGCGCTGGGCCGCGATCGCCGGCCACTGCAGGAAGCGATGCTGCCAGTACTGGGCGAGATCAAGAAACTGCCGTCCGGCTACCGCCATGCGGGGACGCAGGCGATCCGGATCGATCTGGCAGAGAAGATCCTGCGCGCCGCCCACGAAACGCGTGCGAAGGCGCAGGCCAAGGATCGCCGGCGCAAGTTCGTGCTCGATTACGCGCTGCCGGTTTCGATCGGGCTCGAGGAAGGCAATATCGCGCGGCTGCTTGGCAATGCGGGCTTCCGCGTGCAGCGGGCCCAGCCGCAGGCCGAAGGGCAGTTCGGACCGCCCCGCCCCGATCGCTGGGAATGGCGCCCTTCGCGCCGCAAGCAGGAACGCACGAAACCCGCCCGGCCCAGCGAGGGCAATGCCTTTGCCGCGTTGGCAGATCTGGTCCGCTGATGGCGACCGCTGAATGAGAATCGACCGGCTGCTGTGCTACCTGCGCTTCGTACGCACGCGCAGCGCTGCACACCGGCTGGTCGACGAAGGGCACATCCGCCGCAATGGCGAACGCGTCACCCGCGCCTCGCGCGATATCCTCGAAGGGGACGTGCTGACATTGCCGCTCGGCAATTCGGTCAGGCTGGTCGAGATCATCGCGCTTCCCGAACGGCGCGGTGCGCCGCGCGAGGCCCGGGCGTGTTATCGGGAGCTTGACCCGGGCGGATAATTCCCCCTAGCAGCGCGGTCTGGAATGATTTTCGAGGGATTACGCTACTCATGACCTATGTCGTCACCGATGACTGCATCAAGTGCAAGTACACCGACTGCGTCGAGGTCTGTCCGGTCGATTGTTTCTATGAAGGCGAGAACATGCTCGTCATCAATCCGAGCGAATGCATCGACTGCGGCGTATGCGAGCCCGAGTGCCCGGCGGAAGCGATCCTGCCCGACACCGAGGACAATCTCGAAAAGTGGCTCGAGCTGAACACCAAGTTCAGCGCCGAATGGCCGAACATCACCCAGTCGAAGGAACCGCCCGCAGATGCCGACGAGCACAAGGGCGAAGAGGGCAAGTTCGAGAAGTTCTTCTCGCCCGAACCCGGCGAAGGCGACTGATTGCCGCGCCGCGTGCTGGCTGACCTGAAAGCGGCCTGGCAGGCCGGCAGCGCAGACAATATCGGGATCGTGGCCGCGGGCATTGCGCATTACGCGCTGCTTGCGCTCGTTCCCGCGCTGGGGTCGCTGGTGCTGGCCTACGGCCTGTTCGCCGATGCCGCGACGGTGGCTTCGCATATCACACTGATTTCCGCGCAGCTGCCACCTTCCGCGGCCGAGCTCATCACCGACCAGCTGGAAAGCGTGGCGCAGGGGTCGAGCGGTGCCCAGGGCGCCGGTTTGCTGGTCGCGCTGGCGATTGCGCTGTTCGGAGCCCGCAATGGCGCCCGCTCGCTGATGACCGGGCTGAACATCGCCTTCGGCGTCGACGGCCCGCGCGGATTCCTCGGGGGCAATCTGATGGCTCTTGCTATCACTGCGGCTGGGATTGCCGGCTTGGTGCTGACCGCGGCAGCCAGCGCGGCGCTCGCCAATATCGCCGGCATGTTCGGCAGTATCGCCAGCTTTCTTCTCCTGCTTGGCGCCGCAGCGCTTGCCGCTGGTCTGCTCTATCGCTTCGCTCCCCATGCCCCCGCCCCCGCCTGGGCTGCGATCTGGCCGGGCGCGTGCTTCTTTGCGGTGACCTGGCTCGCGGCAACCGCCGCCTTCGGCTTCTATGCCGCGAATTTCGGCAGCTACAACGCGACCTATGGCGCGCTTGGCGCGGTGGTTGCGCTGATCACGTGGTTCTGGGCCACCGGCTTCCTGTTGCTGCTGGGCGGCGAGCTGACCGCACTTCGCAACCGGCGCAGCTGACACGCGCCGGGCGATTTCCGCCGGACTCGCAATTTACCACAAGCTGTGCTATATAATGCAACAACTGCGCCGGTTTGCTCCCGGCCAGGTGTGAGAATTGAAAGGGCAGGTCACCAGCAACGTCACCACCGGCGCCCGACCGCATCCCGCCAAGGGCTGCGGCCAGAGGCTTCGGTCATGCCGTTGCTGGCCGTAGGCTGCTCGGACGAAAGGAAAGATTGCATGGCAAGCAAGGCTGATGCCTTCGACGTTGGCGATTACGTTGTTTACCCCAAGCACGGCGTTGGCCGTGTCATCGAACTGCAGAGCGAGGAAATCGCTGGCATGCAGCTCGATCTTTATGTTCTGCGCTTCGAGAAGGAACGCATGACGCTGCGCGTTCCGGTCAACAAGGTCAGAATCGATCGGCATGCGCAAGCTGTCGAGCGACAAGACGCTCAAGGAAGCGATGGAGACGCTCAAGGGCAAGCCCAAGGTCAAGCGGACCATGTGGAGCCGCCGTGCGCAGGAATACGAGGCGAAGATCAATTCGGGCGAAATCGTCCTGATCGCCGAGGTCACGCGCGACCTTTTCCGCCCGGATGACCAGCCCGAGCAGAGCTATTCGGAACGCCAGATCTTCGAAGCCGCCTCGAGCCGCCTCGCGCGCGAACTCGCCGCGATGGAAAAGACCGACGAGCCGACCGCGCTCGAGAAGATCCTCGACGTGCTGCGCGAACATGCGCCGCAATATTACGAGAACACCGAAGACGCGTAAGCGCATTCGCAATCATTCGGAAAAGGGGCGCTCACCAGCGCCCCTTTTTCGTTCGGCATCGCAATTGGCAAAGCATCTCTGCCAAGCGATTACATTTGTCGACGAACGCCGGCGGCCGGGACGGCGCGGATCGAAGTGTCCGCCCCCGCCATAAGGCGCGCGCACCTCGCCGGCTCGGGTCGGCTAACCGTATCCGATCTCGATGGCGAGACGGGCCGGGCCGCAGTCAGCGGGTCGGGCGAACTCGCGATCGAACGGGTCCACGTGGGCAGGTTGGTAGCAAAGATCGCAGGCTCGGGCGACATGCGGCTGGCCGGCCGCGCGGCATCCATGCAGGTACAGATCGCCGGCAGCGGTGATCTTTCCGGCGAAGCGATGCAGGTGACCGACGCGGAGCTGGCGATCGCCGGGTCCGGCGATACCCGGCTGCAAGCCAGCGGACGCGTTTCCGCCAGTATCGTCGGTAGCGGCAATGCCGCAGTCACCGGCACGCGCGATTGCACGCAGAACCGCATGGGATCGGGCCGTCTTACCTGCACGCGGTGATCTGCTTTGCCCGTTCCCCCCACATGACTTGAAGCTTTGGCCATGCTGTATTATATCAGCAACACGCAGCAACCGGTTTAGGAGGATCCATCGCAATGATACATCGACTGCTCAAAGGCTTCGCCCCATTGGCAACGCTTGCAGGAGCGATGCTGGTATCGGCATGCGATGGGGTGGACATCCAGATCGGCGATTCCGATGGTGTCCCGCTGGCCGAACTCGACATGACCGGCGCGCCGCCCAGCGAACTGGTGTTTGCCGGCCCCGACAAGGTTATCGTCACCAAGGGCGACACGCTCGACATCGACGTATCGGGCGATGAGGATGCAATCGCCGAGCTGCGCTTTTCGCTCGACGACGATGCGCTCGGTATCAGCCGCGAAAGCAGCGACTGGGGCGGTACGGGTATCGCGACCATTCGCGTAACCACGCCCGATATCAGCACGCTGGTGCTCGCCGGATCGGGCGACGTCGAGGTGGCATCGATGCAATCGGCGGCGGACAGCGCGGTCACGATCGCCGGTTCGGGCAAGGCCCGGATTGCCGATCTCGATGCCAAATCGCTCGACCTCACCATTGCCGGATCGGGCAATTTCGAGGCCTCGGGCAGGGTCGACCAGCTCGACCTGACGATCGCCGGTTCGGGCAAGGCCGATATGGCCGGCCTGCAGGCGGGCGGCGCCGACATCACCGTTGCCGGATCGGGCGATGCCGAATTCGCTTCCGACGGCAAGGTCGAAGCCTCGATCATGGGTTCAGGCACGGTCACGGTGAACGGACGCGCCGATTGCACCGTCTCCTCTATGGGTTCGGGCAAGCTCAACTGCCGCGCAACCAGCACGGCGGCGCCGAACGACGAGCCCGAGGCGGAAGCCGATCCGCAGGCCTGAGTTGATCGACGGCCAGGCGATTATCGGCTAGGCGGCGCAGCGAAAGGAATTCGCATGCGCCGCCAAGCTCTCATCCTGCTCTTGCCCGCCACGCTCATGCTGGGGGGCTGCCTCGCCAAGGCAGTGGTCGACGTCGCGACGGCGCCGGTCAAGGTCGTCAGCAAGGGTGTGGATCTTGCCACCACCAGTCAGTCCGAGGCTGATGAAAAGCGCGGCCGCGAAATCCGGCGGCGCGAGGAACGTCTCGCCAAGCTCGAACGCGACTATGAGAAGCAGCTCGACGATTGCGAGGATGGCGATCGCCGGGCGTGCGATGACGCCCGCGACACCTATGCCGAAATGCAGCAGATCATCCCCTCGATCCCCTACGAGCCCGAGGACGACTGATCGGGCGGCGTCGCCGCGCGCTGCAAACGGTCGTTGATCGCGATGCCGATGCCTTCTGCGGGGATCGGCGCCACCGCGATACGTGGTTTGGGCGATCGCGCACCCAGGTGAAGACACGCGTAGAGCCGCGCAGCCGCTTCGGCCAGGTCGCCGCTCTCGGACAGCGAACAGTCCCCGGCGATGTCGCCGAACCCGATCACGAAGTCGTCTGGCGCAACTTGCGTCGCCATCAGGCGGACCGGCTTGCCCGGCGCGTAATGGCTGGCGAGCTGGCCGGGTGCCTCGATACCCCCGCCCGCGCCCTTGCCCGCATCCAGTTCGACGGGCCCGGGGCGCAGGATTTCGATCGTTCCGTCGCCGCGCACGGCTGCGATCGTCGATTCGAGGCCGCGCTCGCATTCGCCGCCATCGAGCACCGCTTGGATCCGGCCATCGAGCGATGCCAGCACATGCGCGGCCGAAGTCGGGCTGATATAGCCGCTGCGATTGGCCGAAGGCGCGGCGAGCGGCAGGCCGGTCTCCTCCAGCACTCGGCGCATGACCGGATGGGCCGGCATGCGCAGCGCGATCGTGTCGAGCCCGGCAGTCACTGCGGCAGCGAGGCCCGCTTCGGACTTGCGCGGGAGAACGAGAGTGAGCGGGCCGGGCCAGTATGCCTGCGCCAATGCTTCGGCCTGCGGCGAGAAGTCGGCGAATTCGCGCGCCGCGTCGAGGCTGGCGACATGCACGATCAGCGGATTGAAGCTCGGTCGCCCCTTGGCCGCATAGATGTCGGCCACGGCGGCTTCGCTGTCCGCCCGGGCAGCAAGGCCATAGACCGTTTCGGTGGGGACAGCGACCAGGCCTCCGGCACGCAGAGTTTCTGCGGCACGTGCAATGCCACTTTCCTCGACCCGAAGCGTTTCCGTAACGTATTTGCCCCTCATGCGTGCGCGCTATATCTGCACGCCAGCCAAAGCCAAGAGGAACCGAAGTGACCTATACCCCCGCCACCCAGGACCAGCTGCTCGCCATCCGCGTAAACGCCGGGATCGAAGAGCTGGCGCAATCCGAACGATTTGCTGCCGCCGAGCCCGATATGGTCGAAGCGATCGTAAGCGGCATTGGCGAATTCGCTGCCGGCGAATGGGCCCCGCTCAACCGGGTGGGCGACCTCGAAGGCGCCAGGCTCGAAAATGGCACGGTCCACTTGCCGGATGGCTTTGCCGAAGCTTACGAACATTACGTCGAGCAGGGCTGGAATGCGATCGCCGGCCCCGTCGAATTTGGCGGCCAGGGCCTGCCCTTCACGCTGTCTTGCAACGTGCTCGAGAATCTCGGCACGGCCAACATGGCGTTCAACCTGCTGCCCATGCTCAGCGTCGGCGCGATGGAATCGCTCGAACACCACGGGTCGAAAGAGCTGCAGGAAAAGTACCTGCCCAAGCTGGTCAGCGGCGAATGGTCGGGGACGATGAACCTCACCGAACCGCAGGCAGGCTCCGATGTCGGCGCGCTGCGCACCACCGCCCACCCGATCAAGGACGGCGAACATGCGGGCAAGTACCGCATCAAGGGCCAGAAGATCTACATCACCTGGGGTGAGCACGAGCTGGCGAAAAACATCATTCACCTGGTCCTCGCCCGCGTGCCCGATGCGCCGGAAGGAAGCCGGGGCATCTCGCTATTCATCGTGCCCAAATACCATGTCGAAGCCGACGGTTCGCTCGGCAAGCGCAACGATGTTCGCTGTGTCAGCATCGAACACAAGCTCGGCATCAACGCCTCGCCCACCTGCGTGATGTCCTATGGCGACGAAGGCGAATGCATCGGCGAACTGGTCGGCGCGGAGAACCGCGGGCTCATGGCGATGTTCACGATGATGAACAACGCGCGCATCAATGTCGGCAATCAGGGCGTGCAGATCGGCGAGCGTGCCACCCAACAGGCCCAGATGTACGCACGCGAGCGGATCCAGTCCGCGCGGGCCGGTTCGCCCGACAAGGCCCCCGTCGCCATTCTCGAACATCCCGACGTGCGCCGCATGCTGCTGCGAATGAAGGCGCTGACCGAGGGCGCTCGCGCACTGCTCTATTACACCGCAGGCCAGGTCGACCGCGGGACGCTGGGCAATGACGATGCCAAGGCGCGCGGCGAAGTGCTCACCCCGCTGATCAAGGCATGGGGCACCGATATCGGCATCGAAGTCGCCAGCCTTGGGGTGCAGGTGCATGGCGGCATGGGCTTCGTCGAGGAAACCGGCGCGGCGCAGCATTGGCGCGATTCGCGCATCGCCCCGATCTATGAAGGAACCAACGGCATCCAGGCTGCCGACCTCGTCACCCGCAAGCTGGGGATGGACGGCGGCCAGGCGCTGTCGGCACTGATCGCGGATATCGCGCGTGATGCCGGCGACGAACCCGCGCTTGCCGCGCTGGCAGCGGATTGCGAAGTCGTCGCGGGATGGATGCGTGACGAGGCGAGCCTTGACGATCGCCTTGCCGGATCGGTGCCGTTCTGCACCATGTTCGCTGTCGCCGTGGCGGGGTGGCAATTGCTGCGCCAGCGCCGGGCGATTGGCGACAGCGACAGCGCACAGGCTACGACCAAGACAGCGACGGTGCGTTTCTTCCTCGACCGTATCGTGCCCGAGGCCAGCGGGCTCCGGGCCGCAGCGACGGCGGGGGCCGAACCGCTCTACGCGCTGACCGCCGAACAGTTCGTCGGCTGATCTATTCGGCGGTCACGCGCCGCGCAAAATCGTCTTCGCCGAAACTCGCTTCCTGCCCGCGTAGCTCACGCTGCGCGGGTAGCCGGTCGCCGGTGACCCGTTTGATCGCGTCCTGCGCCTCGGCTTCCGGGGCGTAAACCCGCCAGATGATCCCGGCGGTGTCATCCGAAACCAGCAGCGATCCGTCGGCAGCCCATTCGACCCACGTCGGCCGGCCCCGCGTGGTACCATCGTCCTGCAGGAAGCCGGTCAGGACCGGTTGCGGCTTGCCGATGGGATTGCCGCGTTCGTCGAAGGCGACATAGACCACGTCGTAGCCCGAAGGCGGCTTGCGGTTCCACGAGCCGTGCCGTGCGACAAAGGCGCCGCTGGCGAAATCGGGACCCATTTTCGCGCCGCCTTCGCTGAACACGAAACCGAGCGCCGCGACATGCGGACCAAGAGCGTATTCGGGCGTGCGGACGTAGCTGAGCGCCTGCGGAATGGGATATTTGACGCGGCGGTCGAAATTGTCGCCGAAATAGATCCACGGCCAGCCATAATGAACGCCCACCGGGACATTGGTGAGGTAATCAGGCACGAGGTCGGAGCCGAGCATGTCGCGTTCGTTGACCGTGGTCCATAATTCGCCCGACCACGGGCTGAAATCGAGCCCGTTGGCGTTGCGCAGGCCAACCCCAAAGACGCGCTGGCGCCCGCTTTCGAGATTGATCTCCCAGATCAGCGCACGGCCTTCCTCGATTTCGAGACCGTCTTCGGCGATATTCGATTTCGAACCCACTGCAGCATAGAGCCGGTCGCCATCGGGATGGAGCGCGAGATTGCGCATCCAGTGTCCCGTGCCCTCGGCAAGATCGGCGATCTTGCGCCCTTCACCGGCAAGTCGCGTTGCGCCAAGTTCGTAATCGAAGGCGAGCACCTCGTCGTGATTGGCGATGTACAGCGTGCCATCCCCCCAGGCGAGGCCGGACGGCGAGATCGAGACCCTCCCGCAGGACGAACCGGCGTTCCGCAACACCGTCGCCATCGCTATCGCGCAGGAGCACGACCTGGTTGGCGCTTTCCCCCCGGCCCCGGCCTTGCGGAACAGGAAACCGGCAACGAGATCGCGGAAGAAGTTGCTTTCGCCGCTATCGATCTTGGGCGCGCGGGTCAGCGAGACCAGGATATCGCCATTCGGCAGGGCCTGCAGCGTGCGCGGATGATCAAGCCCGTCGGCAAACCGGGTGACTGCCAGTCCCTCGGCAGCGGTCGGCAGTTCATCGTCACCCCAGCCGACCGGCTCGGCAATCGCGACCGTGGGAATGCTTTCTTCTTCGGGTTCGTCGAGCGTCGGGTCGGTGCCCACCGTCTCGTCGAAGGCGACATCGGCGGTGTCGCCGCGGGTGAGGAAATAGCCGGCGACCACAGCGACCAGCACAATGACGAGGAGCGCGATGCCCAGTTTCTTGAGGATACCCATGGCGCTGGGATAAGCGAGCCGCGTGCCGCGGGCAATGGGGCTTGAAGCCGGGGCGCGCCGCGCTACATCGCCCACCATGTTTGATTTCCGACCCGACGCGGGAACGCCCAAGCCCGAAGCCTATCGCCAGCTGCTCGACGCGGCGGAGGCGCTTACTGCCGGCGAGCGCGATTCGGTGGCCAACATGGCCAATGTCGCGGCGCTGCTATGGGACTTCCTCCCCCAGCTGAACTGGGCCGGATTCTACCGCATGGTCGATGGCGAACTCGTGCTCGGCCCCTTCATGGGCCGCCCGGCCTGCATCCGCATCCCGCTGGGCAAGGGCGTCTGCGGGACTGCCGCGAGCGAAGCGATGACTCAGCTGGTGGAAGACGTTCACGCCTTCCCCGGTCACATCGCCTGCGATTCGGTGACCAATTCGGAACTGGTGGTGCCCGTCCTGCGGGATGGGAAGGCTATTGCAGTGATCGATCTCGACAGCCCCGAGAAGGGCCGCTTCGACCAGCACGACGCTGCCGGAATCGAAGCGCTCGCAGCGATGCTCGCCGATCGCATCTGAACCGGCTGCCCCATAGCGGAACACCCCGGCAGCGCACTTTGGCGTGCATGCGGGGCAATGCTAACGTGCAGGAATGGTTTCGGCATCGATCGTGATCGAGTCGCTCAAAGGAACACGCATCATGACTGTCCGCACTACCCTTCCCCTGATCGCGCTGACGATCGCGCTGCAACCGGCGCATGTTTCGGCGCAGAACACGATCTCCTACGAGACCGGGGAGTATGAGTATGCGCAGGCGCTGCCCGAACTGGACGACGACGTCGTCACCGAAACGATCGAGGCCGCAGCTGCGGACCAGCCCGTTGGCGCAGCGCGCAGCATTCCCGCACGCGCCGAGACGCCCGTATTCGTCCGGTCCCCGACGATCCAGCCGATCGATCCCTCGCAGCCCGAATACTACGTGTTTGAGCAAACCGAGCCGCAACCCGCACCGGCCGTGCGTTCGATTGAGAATCGCAGCGCCGTGCCTGCAGTGCAGCAAGCCCAGCCGACCTATGTTTACATCCAGCAACCACCGCAGGTGGTCTATGTCTATCCGGCACAGCAAGGCATGGTGACGCAGGCTGCGGGCGGCGCTTCGCGCGTCATCTACCGCGATGGGTCCGCGGGCGGCGCCCAGCCGCAATATGCCGGGGGCTACCAGCCGGCGCCAAACGCTACCTCGGTTTATCTGCCTGCCGGATCGCAGGTCGTCGATTTCGATCGCAACGCCTGGATCGAGGAATGCCGGGCGCGGCTCGACACCTATGAAAACGACAGCGAACGGGGCGAAATCATCGGCGCCCTGCTTGGCGGGGCAGCGGGCGGTTTGCTCGGCAACCGCATCGCGGGAAGCGGCAATCGCACCGCCGGCACGTTGATCGGCGCAGGCGCAGGCGCGCTGGCCGGCATGGCCGCCGGCGATGCGATCGAGGACGGCTCGCGTCGCCGCAGCGACAGCCGCAGCCAGTGTCAGGCCTATCTCGACGATTACATGCAGCGGGCCACGGCCGATGCCGGCGCAACGCAGTACAATCAGCCGGGCCAGTACATGCTGGTGCCGGTTACCGTCGAAGTGCCGCAGATGAGCGTCTACCGTGACGGGACGCCCGCCAACTGATCACGGCTTCGCAGCCCGTAGTCAGTTCGCGCGAAAGCGTTCGGCGAATGGGCTGCCTAGATATCACCGCCGGTAAGGCGCTGACAAATAAGGTCTAATTGATCCAGCGTGCGGAAGCGGATGGTGACTGCGCCGCTGTTGGGCGTCGTATCGGTGGTGATCTTGACGGGCATGCCGAGGAACTCCTCCAGATGACCCTGCACCGCTGCGATATCGGCATCATCGCCAGCGGCGCCATGCGTGGTGCCGGCCGAGGATGATGGTTGGCGCGTGCGCGGCTTGCGGGTCAACGCTTCCATCTGACGCACAGACAGTCCTTCGGACACGGCCTTTTGCGCCAGTTCGCTGGCTTCCTCGCGCCCGATAAGCGCCCGTGCGTGGCCCATCGACAGCGCACCATCGGCCACCAGCGCCAGAACCGTGTCGGGCAAGGCGAGCAGACGCTGGAAATTGGCCACATGGCTGCGCGACTTGTCGACCAGCTTGGCGATTTCGGCCTGCGTCATCCCATCGTCTTCGGAAAGCTTCTGGTACGCGCGCGCTTCCTCCACCGGATTGAGGTCTTCGCGTTGGAGGTTCTCGATCAGCGCCAGCGCCATCACCTCGCGCTGGTCGAGATCGCGCACCAGCGCAGGAATTTCGTGCAGCCGGGCGCGCTGCGCGGCGCGCCACCGGCGCTCACCCGCAACCAGCCGATAGCGCCCCTTGCCCAGCGGCGAGACGATGATCGGTTGAATCACACCACGCGTGGCGATCGAGGAAGCCAGCGAATCGAGGCTTTCCTCGTCGAAATGCGTACGCGGCTGACCGGGCAGCGGCTCGATATTCGCAACGGGAATCGAGGTAAGGCCGTTCGCCGCCGGTTCCGCCGTCGTTGCGGACGACTGCGCCTGCCCATCACTCTGGTTCTGGCCGCTGTCCGAGCGCACCAGCGGCTCTTCGCGGCGGGTTTCGCCCAGCAGCGCGCCAAGCCCCTTGCCGAGCTTCTTCTTGCGATCGATCTGGCGAGGGCCGGTGCTTGCGGAAGATTTGCTCATGCCGCTTTCCTTTTCTGCGGGAGACGCCCGATCAATTCGCGCGCTAGCCCAATATACGCGCGACTGCCTGAGCAATTGTGGTCATAGACCAGCGCCGGCATTCCGTGACTGGGCGCTTCGCTGAGCCGGACGTTGCGCGGAATCACGTTCTCGAAAACCAGCTTGCCAAGGCAATCGCGCACATCGTCGGCAACCTGATCGGTCAGCCGGTTGCGGCGGTCGAACATGGTCAGAACGACCCCGATGATGCCGAGGTCGGAATTGAAGCCCTGCTGGACCCGCTCGACCGTCTGGAGGAGCTGGCTGAGCCCCTCGAGCGCGAAGAATTCGCATTGCAGAGGGACAAGGAGTGAATCGGCCGCACAGAGCGCGTTGAGCGTCAGCAATCCCAGCGAGGGTGGGCAGTCGATGAAACACACATCGTATCCCTGCGTATCCAGCGCCTTTCTCAACCGCGCGGTGCGATCATCGACCGAAACCAGTTCAACCTCGGCTCCGGATAGATCCTGTGTTGCTGGTACGATGTCGAGCCCCGGAATGTCGGTAGGCTGCGCGCATTCCGACAAAGTACCCTGGTCGAGCAGCAGATCGTAGCTCGTGTATTCGCGGTCGGCGCCCGCAACGCCCAGACCGGTCGATGCATTGCCCTGCGGATCGAGATCGATCAGCAGCGTTTTCCATTCGGTCGCTGCCATCGCTGTAGCAATGTTGATCGCAGTGGTGGTCTTCCCCACCCCGCCCTTCTGATTGGCAATTGCAATGGTGATCATGGTTTAGCGCTCCACTGGCCGCGTCCTACGACGACGCCTGCGTCGGGATCGGTCTGAGACTGTTCCACGTGAAACATCTTGCGGCGATTCTTCGGCAGTCCCTGCACTTCTTGCGCTGCCGAACGCCCTTTGGGCAACACCCAATCGGTTGTCTTTGTGGAGAAGCGCGCGGCCAAGCCCAACAAGCGGTCGAGTGGCGCAAAGGCACGGGCAGAGATCGTCCCGGCATCGAACCGTTCGACGTCCTCGAGCCTGCAGCCTGCGACGCGGCAGTTTCCGAGAGCCAACCCCTCTCTGGCACGTTCGAGCCAATCCACCCGCCGCTTGCGCGATTCCACTAATATTACTTCGAGATTGGGCCGCATTGCGGCAATAACTAGGCCCGGGAAGCCCGCCCCACTCCCGAGGTCGAGCCATGGTGCCTGCGTGGCCGGCACAAGTTCGAGGAGCTGTGCCGAGTCGGCAATATGCCTTTGCCAGACAATTGGAATAGTGGCCTTGGCCACCAGGTTCTGCGACCCATTTTCGGCGATCAGCAGATCGCTCAACTTCGCCAGTCGGTCCATGGTGATGCCGTCACACAGGGAAGCGACATAGGCTCTCGCCTCGCTTTCATCGGCAATCGCGGTCACGCTGCACGGTCCAGCTTGCGCGCATGGACGAGCAAAGCGGCAAGCGCCGCAGGCGTTATGCCGCGTATCCGACCGGCCGCGGCGAGCGTCTCGGGTTTGGCGAGCGACAATCGTTCGACCATCTCATTCGAAAGCCCTGGCACGCTGGCGAAGGGAAAATCGGACGCAAGGACCTGAGTCTCGCTCTTGCGCAAATCGCTGAGTTCGGCCTGTTGGCGCGCCAGATAAGGGGCGTAGAAAGCGTCCTCCGCCATTTCTACTGCAAGCGGATCGACCGGGTCCACCGCAATCCAGCGCGCTGACTCGCCTAGGTTCATATGGCCTCCAGCCAGCCATTCCGACGCCGAACGCGGTCCCGCGTCCTGTTTCACGTGAAACCCCGCTTCGACAAGATCGCGAGAGTGTATCTTGGTGGCGAACCTTTCTTCATACTCCGCGCGCCGCTGTTCGCGTTGCAGGTACCAATCTGCGCGCCGCTGTCCAACGATGCCGCATTCGATGCCAAGGGGCGTGAGCCGCGTATCGGCATTGCTTGCCCGCAGCCGCAACCGGTACTCCGCGCGAGAAGTCAGCATCCTGTAGGGTTCGGTAATCCCCTGGAGCGTGAGGTCGTCGACCATTACGGCGATATAGGAATTTGCCCGATCGAGCGCTGCCGGTCGTTTGCCGAGAACCGCGGACGCGGCGCCCATCCCGGCCACCAGACCCTGTGCTGCCGCCTCTTCATATCCCGTGGTGCCATTGATCTGGCCGGCACAGTAGAGACCGGGAATGGCATGCAGTTCGAGTGTAGACCGGAGCGCCCGGGGGTCGATATGATCGTATTCGACGGCATATCCGGGCACCGCCATCTCAACGCGGGCCAGTCCGTCCATTTCGCGCAACATGCCGAGTTGCACGTCAACGGGAAGCGAGGTGGAGATGCCGTTGGGATAGACAAGGTGGGTATCGAGCCCCTCTGGCTCGAGGAACACCTGATGCCCGTCGCGATCGGCAAAGCGATGGATCTTGTCTTCAATCGACGGGCAATAACGCGGCCCTGCGGCTCCGATCGCGCCCGAAAACAGGGGTGACCGGTCGAGATTTGCGCGGATGATATCGTGTGCCCGCTCGTTCGTGCGAGTGATGGCACAAAACACCTGAGGGTTCACACGCGCGCCGGACAAGGCGCTCATCGTCCAGTTGTCACTATCCGACGCTTGCTCTTCGAGGCTTGCCCAATCGATGGTGCGCCCATCGAGCCGCGGCGGGGTGCCGGTCTTGAGCCGGCCCATCGGCAGATCGGCGCAACGCAGCTGCTCGGCGAGCTTGTGCGCTGCGCCCTCACCTATCCTGCCCCCCTCGAACCGTTCCTCCCCCCGGTAGAGAACACCACCAAGAAAAGTCCCAGTGCAAAGGACGACGGCGGGCGCGGTAAGCTTTGTACCATCCGCGAGCGTGAGACCCGAAACGGCGCCGCCCGAAAGCAGCAGGGCCGCCGCCTCTCCAGCGATCACGGTCAGCAATGTCTCTTCGGCGACGATGGCCTGGACTTGGGTGCGGAACAAAGAGCGGTCCGCCTGCACACGTGGCCCCCAGACCGCGCTGCCCTTCGATCTATTGAGCATCCGGTAGTGGATTGCTGCCGCATCGGCCGCTCGCGCGATCACACCATCGAGCGCATCGACTTCCCGAACGAGATGCCCCTTGCCCAATCCACCGATCGCGGGATTGCAGCTCATCGCGCCGATCTTGTGGGGATCGAGGCTCACCAGCCCCGTTCGCGCACCCATCCGGGCAGCTGCGCAGGCCGCCTCTACTCCGGCGTGGCCGCCGCCGACAACAAGGACATTGAATTCGTGCATCAGACGGGCCCTTTAACCGGCGCCGCCTCACGCGTCAAAAAGCCGTGTTTCACGTGAAACACTATTTGCCGATACAGAAACGTCCAAACAACGCGTCGAGCATTTCCTCGGTCGAATCGCGCCCGACCAACCGATCAAGCGCGCGCCGGGCGCTGCGCAGCCGTTCCGCCCCAATCAGGAGATCGCCCGATATGTCGAGCTGCGCTAGATCGTCAGCGGCCGCGAGCGCGCATTCCTTTTGTCTGCGGTTGAGGGCAATCCGGTCCACCGGAGGCAGCGCGGCCCTCCCCCGCTCGACGATCATGTCGACCAGGAGGTCCATGCCCTGCCCCGTTACAGATGAAACTTTCACATCGCCCGGCCCTTCGTCGGCCGATCCAAGGTCGCTTTTCGATGCGACGATGATCGAGCCATCGGGCGCCTCCACCGGATCGCCCAGCCATAGAACGATCTGACCCGATTCGACGGCCCGGCGTGCGCGTTGGATGCCCATCTCCTCGATCACGCCCGCGCCTTCCTTGCGCATGCCTGCAGTATCGACCAGCACGAATGGCACTCCCGCAATGCCAACGGAGCGCTCCAGCACATCGCGGGTCGTTCCGGCTTCGGGTGTCACGATCGCCGCATCATCGGCCAGCAGCGCGTTGAAAAGCGAAGATTTCCCTGCATTGGGCGGGCCTGCGAGTATCACTCGGACACCATCCCGCAAACGCTCCGCCTCGGGCCGCCCGGCGACCCGGCGGATTTCCGCGACGAGATCTTCAGTTTCATCGGTCAAACCGGGCGGAAGGCCTGCGACATCATCCTCGTCTGCGAAATCGATGACAGCTTCGACGGCAGCAGCCAACCCGAGGATCCGGCTGCGCCATTCCTCGATGCGCTCTGACAGGCTGCCGCCAGCGGAAAGAAGGGCGCCCTGCCGCTGCAATTCGGTTTCAGCTGCAAGCAAATCCGCAAGACCCTCGGCCTCGGCGAGGTCCATCCGACCGTTCGCAAAGGCGCGGCGGGTGAATTCCCCGGGTTCGGCGGCGCGCAATCCATCCATGTCAGCAAGTGAGCGGGAGATCGCGGCGATTACCGCCCTGCCCCCGTGACAGTGAATTTCGGCAAGATCCTCGCCGGTCGCGGTCTGCGGTCCGGGAAACCAGAGAACCAGTGTCGTATCCAGGACGGTCCCGGTCCGATCACGCAGCGTCCGCACCCGCGGGGACCGCGCCGGAGGGAGCTTTCCTGCCAGTGCGGCCAATGCCGCGCCCGATTGCGAGCCGCTTATACGGATAATACCGATGGCCGCCGGCGGAGCCCCGCTCGACAGCGCGAAGATCGTGTCATCCATGCAAAGAATGGCTCAGCTGTCGTCCGACGGCTTCTTTGCGGAGGAACTGCGCGCCGCATTGGCCCCTTCCATGAAGCTCTGGAACAGCTTGAACCCCGCCTGGCCCATGGGAGCCAATTGCTTGGCATATTCTTGAAGTTGTTCGGTGTTGTTCACACCCTTCATCGCCTTGGACATCATGTCGACATAGACATCGTTCGCCTTGCCAACATCGGGCAGGCCCATGAAGGTCCGCGCCTCTTCGGGCGAACAGTCGATTTCGATATGGACCTTCATCGCGATTTCTCCGTTATGGCTTGCAGGAGCCTATCTGGGTCCGCATCACGCGTCATGCAAGCGTAAGACACCAAACGAAGCGAGGGAGCCAAACCACCATGAGCGAAACAGTCACTATCACCGCCCTGTCCGGCGACGAAGAGTTCACCGCATATGTTGCGCGGCCGGCCGGCTCCCCCAAGGCCGCGATCGTCGTGATCCAGGAAATTTTCGGCGTGAACGCGGGGATCCGCCGTAAGTGCGATCGTCTCGCCGAAGACGGCTATCTCGCCATTGCTCCCGACCTGTTCTGGCGGCTCGAGCCGAAGATCGAGCTCGATCCCGATGTCGAACCGGAATTTCAGCGCGCGCTCGATCTGATGGGCAAGTTCGATCAGGATCAGGGCATCCGCGACATCGAAGCAACCATCAAACAGGTGCGCGAAGCGGAGAAGATCGCGAAAGTTGGTTGCGTTGGATACTGCCTTGGCGGGCGCCTCGCCTACATGACTGCCGCGCGTACCGACGTGGATGCGAGCGTCGGATATTACGGAGTCGGCATCGACGGCCTGCTGAATGAAAAGCATGCCATCGCCCATCCGCTGATGCTGCATGTGCCGACCGAGGACGGCTTCGTCGACAAGGATACGCAGAAGGCCATGCACGAAGGACTGGACGATCACCCCAAGGTCACGCTGTATGACTACCAGGGGCTCGATCACGGCTTTGCCACCGAGTTCGGTAAGCGGCGGTCCGAAGAAGCGGCCCAGCTGGCCGACAAGCGCACAAGCGAGTTCTTCACCCAGCACCTCGCCTGATGCGCAACCGGGCCAATCTGCGCGAGTCATCCGAACTGCTGATGCGGTTCGGGCCGACCGCGGTCGTCGCTTTACTCTGCGCGGTCTTCCTGCTGGTCGAACCCTTGCGCTGGGGCCTGGTAGTCACCGTTCCTCTGCTGTTGCTGGCGCTGTACGATTTCCTCCAGCGCCAGCACACGCTGTGGCGCAATTACCCACTGCTCGCGCATATCCGCTGGATCATGGAAGACCTGCGCCCCTATGCGCGGGCCTATATCGTCGAAGGCGATCTCGAGGGACGCCCGTTCAACCACCAGCAGCGCGCCCTCGTCTACGCACGGGCGAAAGGCCAGCTAGATTCGCATCCCTTCGGCACCGAACTTGACGTCTATTCGGACGAGTACGAATGGCTCGCCCATTCGGTCGTGCCCAATGCGCAGGCCCCGTCGGAATGGCGGGTCGATGTCGGCGGCAAGCAATGTACGCAGCCCTACTCTGCCTCGCTCCTCAATATCTCCGCGATGAGCTTCGGATCGCTGTCGGCCAATGCGATCATGGCGCTCAACAAGGGGGCCGCCGCGGGCAATTTCTACCACGATACCGGCGAAGGGGGCATCTCGCGCTATCACCGTTCGCACGGCGGTGACCTCGTGTGGGAAATCGGCAGCGGCTATTTCGGCTGCCGGACCGATGACGGCTCCTTCGATCCCGATCAGTTTGCACAAACCGCGCAGGATCCGCAGGTCAAAATGGTCGAGATCAAGCTCAGCCAGGGCGCCAAGCCCGGCCATGGCGGCGTCCTGCCGGGCAGCAAGGTCACCGAGGAAATTGCGGAGGCACGCGGTGTCCCTGTCGGCACCGATTGCATCTCGCCTCCGGCCCATTCGACTTTCTCCACGCCCACCGGCATGCTCGAATGGGCTGCGCAGCTGCGCGACCTGTCGGGCGGAAAGCCGGTCGGCATCAAGCTGTGCGTTGGCAAGCCCCATGAAGTCTTCGCCATCATGAAAGCGATGCGCGAAACCGGTATCACGGTCGACTATATCGTGGTCGACGGAGCGGAAGGCGGTACCGGCGCGGCACCGGTGGAATTCTCCAACCGCGTGGGCATGCCGCTGCGCGAAGGACTGATCCTTGTTCGCAATGCGCTCGTTGGGACCGGTCTCAAGAGCGAAGTGAAACTGGCCGCAGCGGGCATGGTCCATTCAGGCGCAGGAATGGCGATGAATCTCGGCCTCGGTGCAGACTGGTGCAACGCGGGCCGCGCTTTCATGTTCGCGCTGGGCTGCGTGCAATCGATGAAGTGTCATGCCGATACTTGCCCGACGGGAGTGGCCACGCAGGATGCGACCCGCCAGCGTGGCTTGGTGCCCATGGAAAAGGCCGAGAGAGTCGCGCGTTTTCAGCGCCATACGCTGCATTCATTCCGCGAGATGGTGGTCGCGATGGGGCTCGACAATCCTTGGCAGATCGAACCCGGCGACATCTCCGAACGGCTCAATGGCGCACAGTCGGATAGCCTCGATCGCCTGCACGGCTTTCTCCAACCCGGCGCGCTGCTCGACTCGCCCGAATCGACTCCTTATGCCCACGCCTGGGCCGCCGCTCGGGCGGAGACATTCAGGGAGGCGATATGACGGCGCAACGCGGACTCGAGGCATGGCACGATGTGATCGAGGGCGGCAATTCGCCCAAGGCGCTCGCCGCGATCATCCATGAAGATGCCGTGTTCCATTCGCCCGTCGTCCACACCCCGCAACAGGGCCGAGATCTCGTGGTCGCCTATCTCGCTGCTGCGGGACAAACGCTCGGCAACGACAGTTTCGAATACGTCCGCGAGCTCGTCGACGGGGACAATGCGATGCTCGAGTTCACCACCGAAATGGACGGTGTCCACGTCAACGGCATCGACCTGATCCGTTTCGATGAACACGGCAAGATCGTCGATTTCAAGGTCATGGTGCGGCCGCTGAAGGCGGTCAACAAGGTCTGGGAGCAGATGGCGGCCATGCTAGAGGCGATGAAAGCATCATAGGCGCGCGAGAACGAACGACGCGCGCTCCTCGGCGGAAACCATGGGCAGGTCGATCAGCGCATAGCCATGGTCGCGCCAGGCCGCACACACGGCCCGGTCGCTGGCAATGGCTTCTTCCCAATCCTGGATCCGCTCGTCGTCGGGCGTGTAGATCGCGCGCCATGGCGGTGCGCGAAAGATCGGCCCCTCGAAACGATATTCATCGCATGCCCGCGTAATTTGGTCGGAGACGGGTAGTCCTTCGACCCGCAGGAAACCGGCAATATCGGGAAAGCCACGGTCGAATACGACCGAACCCTCGATCTGCGTATCGTCCCATGCCGCCAGTTGCGCTGAGAGCATTGCATCGGCGAAGGCGAGCGGATCCTCTTCGCGAAGCGCCATGCCGCCGGCGGATTTCAGGATCGTCCGCGCGACTTCCGAGACCGTCGCCACGCCGCGGCGCGACAGCTCTGCCAGCAGCGTCGACTTGCCCGCCCCGGGAGCCCCAGTAATGGCGGCTCTCTGGACGGGCATCGCGTACGAACCCCTACTGGTTCATGGTCGCGAAAAAGTCTTCGTTGGTCTTCGAATCCTTCATCTTGTCGAGCAGGAATTCCATGGCGTCGATCGTCCCCATCTGCATGAGAATGCGGCGCAGGACCCACATTTTCGACAGCTTGTCCTTTTCGACCAGCAGCTCTTCCTTGCGCGTGCCGCTCTTGCCCACGTCGAGCGCGGGGAAGATGCGCTTGTCGGCGACCTTGCGATCGAGCACAATTTCGCTGTTGCCGGTGCCTTTGAACTCTTCGAAGATCACTTCGTCCATCCGGCTGCCGGTATCGATCAGCGCGGTGGCGATGATCGACAGCGAACCGCCCTCCTCAATATTGCGGGCGGCACCGAAGAATCGCTTGGGCCGCTGCAGTGCGTTGGCGTCGACACCGCCGGTCAGCACCTTGCCCGAGCTGGGCACCACGGTGTTGTAGGCACGCCCCAGGCGGGTGATCGAGTCCAGCAGAATCACGACATCGTGCTTGTGCTCGACCAGGCGCTTGGCCTTTTCGATAACCATTTCAGCGACCTGCACGTGGCGGTTGGCAGGTTCATCGAAGGTCGAGGAGATGACCTCGCCCTTCACGCTGCGCTGCATGTCGGTGACTTCCTCGGGGCGCTCGTCGACCAGGAGGACCAGCAGGAACACCTCGGGGTGGTTGTCGGTGATCGCCTTGGCGATGTTCTGCAGCAGCACGGTCTTACCCGTGCGCGGCGGGGCGACGATCAGCGCGCGCTGGCCCTTGCCCTGCGGCGAGATGATATCGATGACGCGCGCCGACTTGTCCTTGACCGTGGGGTCGAGCGTGTCGAGCGACAGCTTCTCTTCCGGGTACAGCGGCGTGAGATTGTCGAAATTGGTCCGATGGCGGACCGCGTCGGGATCGTCGAAATTGACCTTGTAGATCTCGGTCAGCGCAAAATAGCGCTCGCCTTCGCGCGGCGCACGGATTTCGCCTTCGACCGTATCGCCGGTACGCAGGCCCCATTTGCGGACCTGGTTGGGCGAAACGTAGATATCGTCGGGACCGGCGAGATAATTGGCTTCGGGGCTGCGCAGGAAGCCGAAGCCGTCCTGCAGCACCTCGATGGTGCCGATCCCCATGATCTTTTCTTCGTATTCCTCGTCCTCGGCCAGTTCGCGCAGGATGCAGAACATCAGGTCCTGCCGGCGCATGGTCGAGGCACCTTCGACGCCCAGTTCTTCGGCCATCGCAACCAGATCGGCCGGGGTTTTCTCTTTGAGATCCTTGAGATGCATATCAGTTTTACTCGGTATTCGGGTTTGGATGGCCGGCGGGTCGGTATGGGCTTGGAGAAAGCGGACCCGGCCTCGTCGATATGCGAGGCCTATCGCCGGTGGATGGGCACGGAATACGGGCCCGCTGTCGGGCCGTCAATTCACAAAGCGACGCGCCGCTCGTCAGAAGGGTTTGACAATGACCAGGATCACGATGGTCGCCAGCATGATGCCGGGAAATTCGCCCCACATCCGGAGCTGTTTCTCGCTCATCGGACGATCGCCGGCGATCATTTTCTTCGATCGGGCAACCATGATCCCGTGAAACGCCGTCAGCAGCAGGACGAAGAGCAGCTTGGCATGGAACCAGCCCTGGTCCCAGGCACCGATGGTCATTGCCAGCAGCAGTCCCAGAACCCACACCACGATCAGGCTGGGAGTGAGGATGACCTTGCGCAGCAGCCCTATCCGCTTCGCCCACAGGGCGGATTCATCGGACCCGGGGCTGGCGGGGTGAAGGTAGATCATCTGCCGCGGCAGCATGAAAAGGCCAGCGAGCCAGAACACCATGAAAATGATGTGTCCGGCCTTGAGCCAGAGATAGGTCATGGCAAGCAGATCCTGCATTCAAACTTCATGTAGGGACCACTCACCGCCGCGTCACCCCTCGAACGCACGAACGGTGGATATCAATCGCTCGACATGGGCAATCGGCGTGCGGCGGTCGATCCCGTGGCCGAGATTGAAGACATGCGGCCGGCCCGCAAACGCTTCGAGAATCGTGCGAACCCGCTGTTCGAGCCGGTCGCTTCCCGCAAGCAGCAGCAGCGGATCGAGATTGCCCTGGACCGGCATGCCGGCGGGCAATTCGCGCGCAGCCCATTCCGGATCGAGCGTTTCGTCGACCCCGACAGCATCAACCCCGGTTTCGCGCGCATAGGCGGGCAATTTCTCTCCCGCACCTTTGGGAAAACCGATGATCGGCGTTTCCGGATGGCGTTCGCGCAGCGCAGTGGTGATCGCAGCGTTGGGGGCGATCACTAGGCGTTCGAATTCGTCGGGCGCCAGGCTGCCCGCCCAGCTGTCGAACAGCTGCACCGCTTCGGCCCCGGCGGCGATCTGGCCGGAGAGATAGGTGATCGTCTCGGACACGATCCGGTCAAGGATGGCATCCAGCTTGCCCGGATCGGCATAGGCCATCGCCCGCGCGGCATGCTGGTCGCGGCTCCCCTCGCCCGCGACCATGTAGGTCGCCACCGTCCACGGGCTGCCGGCAAAGCCCAACATGGTCACACCGTCGGGCAGCCGCTTGCGGCACAGACGCACGGTCTCGTAGATCGGATCGTAGCGCGTGGGATCAGACGTCAGGTCGGCGAGAACCGCATCGACCAGCGGCGGAGAAAGCTTGGGCCCTTCGCCGGCCATGAATTCGAGATGCTGACCAAGCGCATGCGGTACGATCAGGATATCGGAAAACAGGATTGCCCCGTCGAAGCCGAACCGGTCGATCGGCTGCAGGGTAATCTCGCACGCCGCTTCGCTGTCGTAAGCCATCGCGAGAAACCCGCCCTTTTCGGCCCGCAGCGCGCGATATTCGGGAAGATAGCGCCCTGCTTGGCGCATGAGCCACAGGGGGGTCCGATCGGCGGGCTTGCCGTTCAGCGTATCGAGCAGGAGACCGGGCATCGCTGAGTCCAATCCAATAAAATAATAGTATATATAGAGGTTGATGGTGTCTGTTGGCCCTGTGGATTTCAGGGATAACCGGCCCCTGCCCGATTTCTCCCGCGCTGCAAAGGGTCGAGGCGCGTGAGCGACTCGCCCAGCCGTCTGAGTCGAGTCAAACTTATCCCTGCTATCCCCGGGGCTGCGCAAAACTCGGATTTGCTGTGCGGGAATCGGCCCGTGGAGGACTCGTATCGGGGAGCGTTTTCCTCCCCGAACTTGTCGCCAGCTTTCTCCCGTGGTTTATGCCCTTGTTCTCCACAGGCACCGGGATCGAGCCATTTCCAACCGCATCCACCTGCATCTGCTGTCCGATTCCACCGGTGAAACGCTGGAAATGCTGGCCAAGGCAGCGCTTGCCCAGTTCGAGGATGCCGACGTCGTTCGCCATTTCTGGCCGATGGTTCGCAGCCGGCAGCATCTTGAGCGGATCCTTCCCGAACTCAAGGGCAATCCCGGCCTGGTGCTGTTCACGCTGGTCAATCCGGAAACGCGCCAGCGGCTGGAAGAAGCCTGTACGCAGCTCGGCCTGCCCGCCGTGCCGATTCTCGACCGGGTGACCGAGGCGCTGGAAAAGGCGCTGGGTCAGGAAGCGCACGGCCGCCCGGGTCGCCAGCACGCCATGGACCAGGCCTATTTCAACCGCGTGGAAGCGATCCAGTTCACCATCGCCCATGACGACGGGATCGGCTGGGAGGAATGGGAACAGGCGGATATCCTGCTTGCAGGGGTTTCGCGCAGTTCGAAGACGCCGACCAGCATCTACCTCGCCAACCGCGGTTACAAGGTCGCCAATATCCCGCTGGTGGTCGAGAGCTCGCCCCCGCCCAAGCTGTTCGAATTGAAGCATCCGATGATCGTCGGCCTCACCACCGCGCCCGAACGGCTGGTGCAGATCCGGCGCAACCGTCTGCTGACGCTCAACGAGGAGCGCGAAACCGACTATGTCGACAACGAACGGGTCAAGGACGAGGTCAAGTTCGCCCGCCGCATGTTCGCCGACAATGGCTGGGCGGTGATCGACGTGACGCGCCGTTCGATCGAGGAAACCGCGGCCGCGGTCATCCGCCTGTACAACGAGCGCGAGGCGCGTGGCAGCCAGCAGGGAATCAAGCCGATATGACACTCGATGGCAGCGGGATCGTCCTCGCTTCGAACAGCGCCTCGCGCAAGGCGATGCTCGAAGCCGCCGGGATCGCGTTCACGGCCAGGGGCGCCGATATCGACGAACGCGCGCTCGAGAACGAGATGGACGGCGCCGAACCGGCCGAAATCGCGCAGGCGCTGGCCGCGGCAAAGGCCGCCGCCGTTTCGTCAGCCCTCCCTGACGATCTGGTGCTTGGCTCCGATTCGCTGGTCGAGGTCGATGGCCGGCGTTTCGACAAGCCCGCCAGCCGCGCCGATGCGGCCGACCATCTGCGGGCATTCTCCGGCAAGGTCATGACGCTGCACAGCGCCGCTGCGCTGGCAAGCGGGTCGCAAATCCTGTGGATCGGCTCGGATTTCGCACGCCTCAGGGTTCGCGAACTCAGCGCCGCGTTCATCGAGGCTTATCTCGATGCCGAATGGCCCGCGGTGTCCTATTGCGTCGGCGTTTTCCGGATCGAAGGGCCCGGGGTACAATTGTTTGACAGCATCGCTGGCGACCAGTTCACCGTGCTCGGCATGCCGCTGCTTCAGGTTCTGGACGCCTTGCGCGAAGAGGGGGCGCTGCCCGCATGACCGCCTATGCCGAAGTCATCGGCGATCCGATCCGCCAGTCCAAATCCCCCGTGATCCACGGTTTCTGGATCGAGCGGCTCGGGCTCGATGCGGATTACCGGGCGGCGCATGTAACCGGTGACGGGCTGGCTGCCTATTTGAAGGAGCGCAAGGCCGATCCCGAATGGCGGGGCTGCAATGTGACGATGCCGCACAAGCAGGCGATCATGCCGCTGCTCGACCGGCTGGAACCGCTGGCCAAGCGCGTCGGGGCTGTGAACACCGTCGTCAGGGCGGCCGATGGCAAGCTGGTAGGCCGCAACACCGATGTCGCAGGGTTTCTCGAACCCCTCACCGAACGATTGGGCCACCGGCACTATTTCCGCATGGCGCGGATATTGGGCACGGGCGGCGCGGCACGTGCGATCGTGGCCGGGCTGGCGAAGGAAGGCTTCACTCTGGTGCTGGCGGGCCGCAACCCCGACAAGGCCCGCGCATTGCTCGACGAGATCGATCCCGCGGGCGACCACCATGTCGCGCCGCTCGACCACTTCGCCGGGCCAAGCGATTTCGCTTTCGACGACCGCGAAGGATGCTGCGATCTGGTGATCAATGCCTCGCCGCTCGGAATGCGCGGACAGCCTCCGCTGGCATTCGACTGGAGTCATGCGCCGCCGGGTTCGATCGCCTATGACATCGTGACCGATCCGGTCGATACGCCATTCCTGTCCGGGGCGCGCGCGGCGGGATTTGCCACCATCGATGGCCTCGCCATGCTGATCGGGCAGGCTGCTGCGGCCTTCACCCATTTCTTCAGCGTCGCGCCGCCGCGCGGCGACGATGCCGCGCTGCGCGAAAGGCTTGGCGCATGACTCGTCCGCTTATCATGGGGCTCACCGGGTCGATCGGCATGGGCAAATCGACGGTCGCGGCGATGTTCGAAGCGGCCGGCGTACCGGTTTTCGATGCCGACGCCGAAGTCCGCGCCCTGCAGGGTCCCGGAGGGGAACTGGTACCGGCGATCGAACAGGCCTTCCCAGGCAGCACCGATGCGGACGGCGTATCGCGCGAAAAACTCGGCGCGCTGGTGTTCGGCAATCCGGCGGAGCTGGCCCGGCTCGAGGCGCTGGTCCACCCGGCGGTCGCGGCGCGGCGCGAGGCCTTCCTGATCGAACATGCGGGCGCGCCTCTGGTCGTGTTCGACATCCCGCTGTTGTTCGAAAAAGGCGGTGCCGGAATGGTCGACAGCGTGGTGGTGGTGTCGGCTCCGCCGCAGGCCCAGCGTCAGCGCGTGCTCGCCCGGCCCGGGATGACCGAAGAGAAATTCGCCCACATCCTCGAATTGCAGACGCCCGACAGCGAAAAGCGCGCGCGCGCCGATCATGTCATCGACACCGGCAGCACGCTGGCGCAGACCGAGGATGCGGTTCGCGGCCTGATCGCCGAATTGCGTGGCAAGCACCCGGATGGGGCAGCATCGTAATCCTCTTGTAATCTTGCCTAGCGGAGCCGATAGAAGAGCCAATGCGCGAGATCGTGTTCGATACCGAAACCACTGGGCTAGACCCGAAGACCGGGGATCGCATGGTCGAGATCGGCTGCATCGAGATGGTCAATCTCGTGCCCACCGGGAACAGCTTTCACGCCTATTTCAATCCTGAGCGGGATATGCCCGCGGGTGCCGAGGCCGTGCATGGCCTGTCCACGGCATTTCTCGCGGACAAGCCGCTGTTTCGCGATCAGGCTGCAGACCTCCTCGCCTTTATCGGCGACTCCCCCTCGTGGCGCACAATGCGGGCTTCGACTTCGGCTTCCTAAATTCGGAACTCGGCCTGTGCCAGCTCGAACCGGTTTGCACTACGCGAATGGTCGATACGGTGGCGCTGGCGCGCAAACGGCACCCGGGGGCGAAGCTGTCGCTCGATGCGCTGTGCTCACGCTACGGTATCGATCGCAGCCACCGCGTCAAACACGGTGCCCTGCTCGATGCCGAATTGCTTGCGCAGGTCTATGTCGAACTCAAGGGCGGGCGCCAGATCGGCTTCGAACTGGCGGCGGAGGCCACGGTGGTCGAGATTACCACCACTCCTGACCGCCCGGCCGTGCGCATGGCGCCGACCGGTCCGCGCCGCGAACCGCGGCCGCATCAACCGAGCGCGGCCGAACTGGCCCGGCACCGCGAATTCATGGCCGGGATTGAAAACCCGCTCTGGGGTTAAATCGGCTGCAAGGGAAACCGGCCGCATGGTCGGAGCGTTGGGATCGCACGGGACGGCAAAGGAGAAAATGGCAAGATGGATATTCGTGTTTCCGGCCACCAGATCGATACCGGCGCAGCTCTGCAGGAGCATGTCGACGATCGTTTGAACTCCATAGTCGACAAGTATTTCAGCCGCGCGATTTCTTCGCATGTGACCTTCGGCAAGGGGCCGGGCGGCGCCTTCACTGCCGATATCGTGACGCATGTGATGCAGGGGCTGATCCTCAAGGGCCACGCGGAAGCGCATGACGTGCATCAGGCGTTCGATGCCGCTGCCGCCAAGATCGAAAAACAGCTGCGCCGCTACAAGCGCCGGATCAAGGACCGCCACGCGCAGACGGCGCATGCAGTGCGCGAGGCCGAAGCGGCCTATACGATCCTCGCCTCGCCCGAAGCAGACAATGACGAGGAAGTCAGCGCGGACAGCCCGCCGGTGATTGCCGAAACCAAAGCGATGATCCCCGAATGCAGCGTGGCCGATGCGGTCATGCTGCTCGACCTGCAGAACGCAAACGGCCTGTTGTTCAAGAATGGCGGTAGCGGCGAACACAATATGGTCTATCGCCGCCACGATGGTTCGATCGGCTGGGTCGAACCCCGCTAGGGAGGGCGAACACAGCAATGACCGGTGCCGCAACCAGCGGGGCGGAACGCCATTTCCGCGCGCTCGAAAGCCTTTATGCGTCCGCGCCGATCAATGCGCAATTTGCCTCGCGGCTGGAGATAACGGGGGAAGGCACGTCGCGGATCACCTTCGACGTGACCGAGGAAGTGTATCACGCTGCCGGCGCCGCGCATGGCACGATCTACTTCAAGATGCTCGACGATGCCGGTTTCTACGCGGCGAACACCTTCGTCAGCGACCGTTTCCTGCTCACCACGTCGTTCAACCTGCATTTCACCAAACCGGTGCGAGTCGGGCAGGTCGTCGCCGAGGGGCGCTGGGTCAGCGGGCGGAAGCGGGTTTTCGTCGCCGAATCGCGGCTGGTCGATGAGGAGGGGGACGAGATCGGCCGCGGCACCGGTACTTTCATGCGTTCGCATATCCCGCTGTCGAGCCTGCCCGGCTACGTTGCGCAGGGCTGAGCCCGATGGACGCACGCCTACCCGCCCATGCCGAGGTGTCCGGACTGATTCGCGCCGTCGAAAGCGCAGGGGGCTTCGCCATGGTCCTGCAGAAGGGCGAGCGAGACGCCGGAACGATCCTCGTGTTAACCACGCAGAATGGCCGGAATACGCGCTTGTGGGAACGTATGCCGCAGTTGGACGGGTCGCGGAAGTTCAGCTGCACACGCGAGCAAGACGATGAAAATCCACGAGAAATTGATGAATACGTGGGGAAGAGACGGCGTTCGGACCCCGATTGCTGGGTGATCGAACTGGATATCGAGAATGCAGAACGCTTCGTCGCACCGGGTCCGGGTTAACTTGACTTGATTGCAATTGCGACTATTTGACCGCCAGCTTCGATGCGTAGGCGGCGTTTGGACGGCAATGGGGTCGACACGCTAGCACGCAGACGGGGGGTGGTCGGCAGGCCACGTGATGGATCCGGCTTTACGGGCGCCACGGTGCCCATGGATCCCAGCCTGCGACAGACCGCCAACCGCTTAGTTGTCTGAAAAAAATGGTTCGAAAGACTACCGGGTTCACCGCGGTTATCGCGGCGATTGCCTTTACAGTTTTTGCCGGAGCGGAAGGTTCCGGCGCCAACGCCCAGGTTGCGGCGCAAGCAGCCCAGAACACCGCTCCCGACGCGCAGCTCACCGAAGAGGTGGTTCCCGTGTTCGTCGAGAAGGAAGTGGTGCAGGAGCTTCCCGAGACGCCGGAAGCCGACACCGAGATTCCTGCCACCGAGACCCAGGCTTCGAGTCTGCGTGAACTCGTGGCGACCATGCCTGCCGCGGGCAGCCTTTCCGAAGAGATGCAATGCCTTGCCGGCGCGGTCTATTTCGAATCGCGCGGCGAACCGCTTGCCGGCCAGCTGGCCGTCGCGCAGGTCATCATCAACCGCGCCGAAGACCGGCGTTTTCCCTCGAGCTATTGCGGCGTCGTGTTCCAGCGCTCGCAGTTCTCCTTCGTTAAGAACGGCCACATGCCGCGCATCCGTACGGGCACGCTCGCCTGGAAACGCGCGCAGGCAGTGGCTCGCATCGCGCACCGCGGTCTGTGGGACAGCGAAGCCAGCGACGCGCTGTACTTCCATGCGAATTACGTCCGGCCGAGCTGGAGCCGCCGCAAGGTCGCCCTCGCCACGATCGACACGCACGTCTTCTACCGCTGAGGTCAGCCTGTTCCGGAAAGGGGGCCGTCGCACTTGCTGCGGCGGCCCCTTTTCGTTGGGGCGGTCACTCCGCGAGTTCGACCCAAACCGGGGTATGGTCGCTGGCTTTCTCGCGGCCGCGATATTCCTTGTCGACTCCTGCGGCCTGCATGCGGTCGGCCAGCTCGGGCGACAGCAGCAGGTGGTCGATGCGGAAGCCGTGATCGCGCTGCCACGCGCCGGCCTGGTAATCCCAATAGGTCCACACGCCGCCGCGCGGGTTGAGCGTATCGATGGCATCGGTCCAACCATCGCCCAGCATCCGGCGGTAGGCATCGCGCGATTCGGGTTGCATCAGCGCATCGTTTGCCATCGCGCGGACCGACCAGACATCCTTGTCTTCCGGAATGACATTGAAGTCGCCCAGCACCACGGTAGGGATTTCCTGCGCCCATAGTTCGGCCATGCGCGCGCGCAGCCGTTCCATCCACGCCAGCTTGTAATCGAACTTGGGCCCGGGATGGGGGTTGCCGTTGGGCAGGTAGAGATTGCAGATGCGCACGCCATTGACCTCGGCCTCGAGGTAGCGCGCCTGCTCCCCCTCGCCTTCCTTGGGCCCATCGATACCCAGCCCGCGCTGTTTTTCGACCGGCGCCACCCCATCGGCGAGGATAGCGACGCCGTTGAAGCTCTTCTGGCCGTGCCAGATCGCGCTGTAGCCGATCTTCTCGAAGGCGTCGGCGGGAAAGCCTTCGTCCATCGTCTTGATTTCCTGCAGGCAGGCGACGGTGGGCCGGGTTTCTTCCAGCCATTCCAGAAGACGCGGCAGTCGCGCCTTGATCCCGTTGATATTGAAGCTCGCTATTCGCATGGCGGCCTGATGCCCCAAACGTAGGCGCGGGTCTAATTCAAATACCGAAGCTCGATCCGCAGCCGCAGCCGGCGGCGGCCTGGGGATTCTCCACCCGGAAAGCCGCCCCGCCGAGCGATTCGACGAAATCCACCGTGCTGCCCGCGATCAGATCGAGGCTGACCGGGTCGACCACCAGCTTCACGCCTGCATTGTCGCTGACCGAATCATCGCTATCGACCCCGTCGGCGAGGCCGAATCTGTACTGGAACCCCGAACAGCCCCCGCCTTCGACCGACAGCCGCAAAATGGCCGGCTTGGCCTGCTTTTCGGCGATTGCAGCTATGCGCTGGGCCGCGGCATCGGTGAGCGTGGGGGCAGTGGTCATGTAGCCTATGTAGGGTGGCCGGCCTGTCCTCTCAAGCCGTCTGGATATAGGTACGCAGCGCTTCGGCCTCGTGTTCGATCTCGTCGAGCCGCGCTTTGACCAGGTCGCCGATGGAAATGAAGCCGCACATCGCATCGCCGTCGATCACCGGCAGGTGGCGGATCCGGCGCTTGGTCATCAGCGCCAGCGCGTCGAGCACCGTATTCGTCGGCTTTACGCTGATGGGCGGCGCGGTCATCACTTCGGCCAAGGGGCGCGTCAGGCACAGCTCGCCTTCATCGGCGAGGCGGTAGACGACGTCCCGTTCGGAAAAGATGCCGATGACGGTATCGCCCTCCATCACCGGGATCGCCCCGATCCGCTTCGCTGCCAGCAGCGCGATAGCCTCGCGAACCGGCATATCGCCCGAAGCCGAGACGATCTGCGATCCGGCCCGATCCTCGATCAGCTTGCCAATTTCCATCCCCGCACTCCTTCTGTTGTTGCTCAGCAAAGTGCCATTTTCGCCGCCAAAAGCGAATCGGGTCCGGCGCAGCGATTGAAACCGCCGCCCAAACCCGCCATTTGCATTTGCGATGACCAAAAAGAGCCCGCTCGACGACCCGCAAAACGCCGCCTTCGCTTGGGCCCGTTATCGCCGGATCATGCGCTTCATGCTGTTGCTGACGGTCGGGATCGTGGCAATTGCGATGGCGCTGCTCTTCAAGTTCGGCGAAGAGGAAGTGTCGGTACATTTCTACATCGCGGTAGCGCTGGGCATCGGTTTCACCATGCTGCTGACGAGCGCGCTGATGGGGCTGGTGTTCCTGTCTTCGGGAACCGGGCACGACGAATCGGTCGAAGACCCGCTGCGCAAGGACGATTAGTCCGCCGCCGGCTCGAGCCGGTATTGCGCCACCGGCTCACCGCCGATCAGATGCTGCTGGATGATCTGCTCGAGCACCTCGGGCCGGCACGAATGGTACCAGACGTTATCGGGCCAGACGACCGCGATCGGCCCCGCTTCGCAGACCTGCAGGCAGTCGGCCTTGGTCCGCTGCACGGTGCCTTCGCGCCCGGCCAGCCCCAGCTGCTTCATGCGCTTCTTGAGATAACTCCAGGCTTCCTTGCCTTCGTCACGGCTGCAGCATTTCTGCTTTTCCGAGATCGAACACAGGAAGATGTGCCGCTGCGCACGCGCGCCGCCGATCTTGGCCAGCGCTTTTTCGGCCTTGCGTAGGGATTTCGGTGTCGCGGTCAAAGGTTGCGCGGGAAGCCTAGCTGCGCTTGCCGGCAATGCGCGCGATCTCGGCCTTGACCAGTTCCTCGACCATTGCGGGGAGGTTGTCGTCGAGCCATTGCGCCAGCATCGGGCGCAGCATCTCGCGGGTCAGGCCCTCGAGCGAGGTTTCACCCGATCGCACGATCTGCGGTTCCCTGCCCGGCTGCGAAAGCATGGCAAGCGCAGCGAAATTCTGACGCATCGCCTCGCGCGTGTCGCCCCGCGTCAGCGCATCGGCTTCGGCCGCGCAATCATCGCTTTCCGAATCATCGTCGAGCGCGACTTCTTCTGCCAGTTCGAGCACCTCTTCCGCCTCTTCGGGGCCGGCGGGTTCGGCATGGGCTTCGCGCAAGGTGCTGGCGGTACGCCGGCGCCGATCGAGGATCGCCCCTTCGCGATTATCGCGTGCAATCACCTTCTTGATTGAGTCGAGGATTTCTTCGACCGAAGGTTCGTCCTGTTGCTGCATCGTGTTCCAAGCCCCTGTCGGCAGAATCGGTGCGGTCCCGATTCGATACAGCGTTCAATAGCCGGATTCGGTTCCGGTTTCATCCTCTGACGGAACCGACGCGTCGGGAGCGGCGATATCGACCGTCCGGCTGGCGCTGGATTCGGGTTCCGGATCGCGGCCCCAATCCCATACCCTGCCCTTGACCCGCTCGTAATTCTGCAGCGGATCGTAGAGCACGCCTTCATCGAGGAAACCGAGATCGCGCGCTTCGGCCCGGCCCATGGCGGCCAGGAGGCTGAAGCCCGCGACATAGGCGTTGCGCCGTGCGGTCACCAATTGCGCCTGTGCGCTGAGCAGTTCCTGTTCGGCATTGAGCACGTCGAGGATCTGGCGGCTGCCGATCGAGTTCTCGGCGCGGACACCCTCGAGGCTGAGCGCTGCGGCTTCGACCGCCACTTGGCTGCTTTCGATCACTGCGAGCGAAGCTTGCCAGCTCGACCAGGCTGCACGAACCTGTGCGATGGTGTTGCGTTCTGCGGCGATCACCTGTTCCAGCGCCGCGGTTTCGCGGGCCTGCGCCTGGCGCTGACGCGCCGCGGGCAAGCCGCCCTGGAAGATCGGAATGCTGAAATTGACCCCAGCATTGGCCGTGGTTTCTTCCTGGACGACGTTGGTGGCGCCGCTGGCCAGCGTATTGAAATAGTCGGTGTAGTTCGCCCCGGCGAAGAGCGAGACGCGCGGCAACCGGCCCGCCCCTGCAACCTCGCTGTCGAAGCCGGCGGCATCGGCGCGTTCTTTCGCGGCGATCAGGTCGGGGTTGTTCGACAGGGCGATATCGACCGCCGTAGCCACATCGCTGGGCAGGTTGGGCAGCGGCGGCGGCGGCTGGAGGTCGTCGGGCGCTTCGCCGACCAGCTCGATATAGGTTTCGCGCGCGTTGATGAGGTTGGCCTGCGCGTTCCTGTAGTCGCCACGGGCCAGCGCCAGTCGCGACTGCGATTGTGCGACGTCGGTCCGCGTCAGATCGCCGATCTCGAACCGGTCGCTGGTGGCCTGCAGATTGACCGTGAGGAATTCGACCTGGTTGCGCGACAGCGCCACCAGCGCCTGCGTGCGCAGGACATCCATGTAGGCTGCGACAACACGGCTGAAGATCGCGCTTTCAGTGGCGCGCAGCTCTGCTTGCCCTGCGGCCACGCGTTCTTCGGCAGCCTTCACCGCATTCCTGATCGCACCGCCCGAATAGACCGGCACGGTCAGTTCCGGCCCGACCTGCAACCGGCGATCGGGTGCGGTAAAGCTGTTGGGCGAGTTCTTGATGAATTCGATGTAGTTTCCGGACGCGCTTACGCCGGGGATACCGGGCGCTTCCTGGATCTGGACGTTTTCATCGGTCGCGCGCTGGTTGGCGCGTGCGGCCAGCAGCGACGGGTTGTTGAGATAGGCTTCGGTGAGCGCTTCCTGCAGCGTATCGGCGTGCGCCGGAGCGGCCTGCGCCAGCGCGACCGCGCTGGCTCCCGAGACCAGGAAATATGCTACCCCTCCACGACGCATTCAGAAGCTCCAGCTTTGCGGCCGGTCGAATGCGCCGAGCCGCGGGATACCCATTTCGGCAAGCGGAAGCAGCGCCAGCGCCTTGCCCGATTTGCGGCCGGTGGCAAGGCGGGTAACGCCCCGATCGACCATGCCGGTAACGATCCGGCCGTTTTCGGCGACCAGCTTGGCGAGCGCCGGCGGGACGTGTTCGATTGCCCCGTCGACCAGAACCAGCGAGTAATCGCCGCGCTTGCTGCCATTGGCAGCCTTGTCCGGGGCGATCGTATCGAGCCTGCCGACCAGGGGTTCGACCAGCGCCGCGAGATAGCCGCTGCCCGCATCGATGACGAGCACCTTGTCTGCGGGCGTGGGCTGCGCCTCGGCCAGCATCGCGCCATGGAACAGCGGCGCGGGCAGGAAACCGCCGTCGGCCAGCCGGATGGCGCGGTCCATGTAGGCGGTTGCCTTCGAGCCTTCGGGGACGAAGTCCTCGCGCGGGAGCGTTCCCATGCGTTCGAGAACGAAGGTATCGTTCACACCGCTGGTGCGCAGCTGGCTGTCGATCATCGCCTTGCGGGCGGCAGCATAGTCGGGACGGGTCGTGGTCAGGGTCATGGTTGTTCCGCGAGCTGTATTACATCAATAACACGCTTATGCAAGCTCCGGTTGCCTTAGGCGTATGGCCGGGTGTGGCCAAGCGCTTTGACCGATGGCGGCTAACGCGCCTATCGGGGAGCGCAAATCTGCAACATGGGAATTTGCGGCGATGAGCGACATGACCGTCATCACGGAAAACGACGTAATCGAGAGCGTGGCGGACGCGCTCCAGTACATTTCTTACTACCATCCGATGGATTACATCCGCGCGCTCGGCGAAGCCTACGAGGCCGAGAAGGGTCCGGCGGCGAAGGATGCTATCGCGCAGATCCTGACCAACAGCCGCATGTGCGCCGAAGGCCATCGCCCGCTGTGCCAGGACACCGGAATCGTCAACGTGTTCGTCAAATGGGGACAGAACTGCCGTCTCGACAGCACGCAATCGTTGCAGGAAGTCGTCGATGAGGGCGTGCGCCGCGCCTACAACCATCCCGACAACAAGCTGCGCGCCTCGATCCTTGCCGATCCCGCCTTCACCCGCCGCAACACGCGCGACAACACGCCCTGCGTCCTGTCGGTCGAAATGGTCCCGGGGAACCGGGTCGAGATCGATGTCGCGGCCAAGGGCGGCGGCAGCGAGAACAAGTCCAAGTTCAAGATGATGAACCCGAGCGACAATATCGTCGACTGGGTGATCGAACAGATTCCCTCGATGGGCGCGGGCTGGTGCCCTCCGGGGATGCTGGGCATCGGGATCGGTGGCACGGCGGAGCATTGCGTGAAGCTGGCGAAGCAGAGCCTGATGGATCCGATCGACATGGGCCAGCTCAAGCAGCGCGGCGCGCAGAACGATATCGAGCAATTGCGCATCGATATCTTCGATGCGGTCAATGCCATGGGCGTCGGTGCGCAGGGCCTTGGCGGACTGGCGACGGTACTCGACGTGAAAATACTCGATGCGCCCTGCCATGCCGCCGGCAAGCCCGTGGCGATGATTCCCAACTGCGCTGCCACGCGCCACGCGCATTTCACGCTCGACGGTTCGGGTCCGGCCTATCTCGAACCGCCCAGCCTCGACGATTATCCGCAAGTTACCTGGCAGCCCGACAGCGCGGCCAAGAGAGTCGATCTCAACGCGCTGACCGCCGAAGAGGTCGCCAGCTGGAACCACGGCGACCGCCTGCTGCTGTCGGGCAAGATGCTGACCGGGCGCGATGCGGCACACAAGCGGATCAACGACATGCTCGAGGCGGGCGAAGAGCTGCCGGTCGAGTTCAAGGGCCGCGCGATCTATTACGTCGGCCCGGTCGACCCGGTGATGGGCGAAGTCGTGGGGCCGGCCGGTCCAACCACGGCGACCCGGATGGACAAGTTCACCGAAATGATGCTCGACCTCGGGCTGCTCGCCATGATCGGGAAGGCGGAACGCGGCCATGATGCGGTCAATGTGATCAGCCGGTTCAAGGTCGCCTACCTCATGGCTACCGGCGGCGCGGCCTATTTGGTCAGCCGCGCGATCAAGGGCGCCGAAGTGGTGGCTTTCGAGGATCTGGGGATGGAAGCGATCTACGAATTCGAAGTGCAGGACATGCCCGTTACCGTGGCGGTCGATGCGGCGGGTAACAATGTCCACACGCTCGCCCCCACCGAGTGGCGCCAGCGAATTGCGGCGGGCGAGTTCGAGCCCGCCGAATAGCTCAGCTGGTCGACCAACGGCGCAGTCCGTTCGACCGCCGCGCTGGCATCCAAGGACGCAAAGGGGCACACCGCAACGGTGCCAATCGATGAACGCCAGGTGAATCCCGAAGACGAACGCCTTTCCGGCAGGGTGGTCTTTGCCTCCATGGTCGGGGTGTGGCTGTGCTATTTCCTGCTCATCACGCTGCGCAGCGTGGTGGTCGGGCTGGACTTCCAGGATGAGCTGCTCTGGCGCCGTGCACTCGTCTGTGCGATCGGGGTGGCGGTGACCGGTCTCCTGTGGCTCGTCCTGCGGGTGGTCGAGAACCGCGCCCTCGGGATCAAGATCGCCGTCGCGCTGATCGCCGCGATGCCGGGGGCGATGATGATCGCGCAGGCAAATCGCTGGATCTTCGATTCGATCGAGGCGAAGGTCGAACAGCAGATGGGCAAGGAGCGCGGGATTGCGCTGCGCCGTGACGATGCGGGCAATCTGCTGATCGACCTGCCCCGCGCGCAGATCGGCGAGGACGTCGACCAGGCCGAGGAAGCGGTTCCGCAAAGCGTCCTGATTGCCCCTGCACCGACATCGCTCGACCAGTGGAAGATGACCTTCGATCTGGCGATCGGGCGCTACTTCCTGCTGCTTGCCTGGGCGGCGCTGTTTCTCGCCCTGCTCGCCGGCGCGCAGGCCCGGGCGGCGGAGCGCCGCGGCGAACGCTTCCGGACCGCGGCCAAGGCCGCCGAACTGCGCTCGCTACGCTATCAGGTGAATCCGCATTTCCTGTTCAATACGCTCAATTCGCTGTCGGCCCTCGTGATGACCGGCAAGACCGACCGGGCCGAACAGATGATCCAGACGATCTCGCGCTTCTACCGCCATAGCCTGGCCGACGATTCGACCGGCGACGTGAGCCTCGAGGATGAGATCGACCTGCAGGAACATTATCTCGAAATCGAGACGGTGCGCTTCCCGGAACGGCTGAAGGTGAAGGTCGACCTTCCTGCCGACCTCGCCCGGTTCAAGGTCCCGGGAATGATCCTGCAGCCGCTGGTGGAAAATTCGGTCAAATACGGCGTCTCGGCCTCGAGCCGGCCAGTAACGATCACGATTGCGGCGCGCGAGGAATACGGTCGCCTGGTGCTCACTGTCAGCGACGACGGACCCGGCACCGCCGGCCATCACGGCTTCGGTATCGGCCTTGCCAATGTGCGGGACCGGATCGAGGCCCGGTTCGGGAATGCCGCCACGATCGTGTCCGGACCATCGCTGACCGGATACGAAACCGAGCTGAGGATACCGATGGTGAAACATGGCTGACGAATCCGACGACAAACTGCGCACGCTTATCGTCGATGACGAACCGCTGGCGGTCGAACGGATGCAGGTTATCTGCGCCAAGATCGACGCGTTGCAAGTGGTCGGCACCGCCAGCGACGGGGCGCAGGCGCTGCGCCTGATCGGGGCGCTCGAGCCCGATCTGGTGCTGCTCGACATGACCATGCCCGAGGTGGACGGAATCTCGGTGGCCAAGGCGCTGACCAGGGAAGCGCACCGGCCAGCGATCGTATTCGTCACCGCGCATGACAATTATGCGGTCGAGGCTTTCGATCTCGAAGCGGTCGATTACGTGCTCAAGCCGGTCAAGCCCGAACGGCTGGAACGCGCCGTGGCCCGCGCACTGGCGCGGCGCGGCGATGCCGGACGCAGCGACAGCGAATGGCTCGAAGAATTGTGGATTCCGCATCGCAGCGAGCTGATCCGCATTGCGACTTCGGAAGTGGGGCGAGATCGATGCCGAACGCGATTACGTCCGCCTTCATGTCGGCGAAGGCGATGCGGCGCGCACCTATTTGCTCCTGCAGACGATTGCCGGCCTCGAGGAACGGCTGGACCCGGTGAAGTTCATCCGGATCCACCGCTCGACGATCCTGCGAAAGGACCGCATCACCGGCCTGCGCCACGATGGGCTCGGCGTGTGGTCGGTCGAACTGGACGAGGGAGAAGCCTTGCGTATCGGGCGGACCTACCTGCCCAAGGTGAAGGCCATGGCGGGCCGGTAGGTTCATCGCGCCGCATCTGGCTGCCGACATACAGCTGGCGCGAAAAGAACCCCGGCCGGGGACCTGCATCCGGCCGGGGCTCAAAGGTGGGCGAACTTGGGGTATCAGCCGCCCAAGGCGTGGTCGCTTACGAGGGAAGCGAATTGCGCCCCCGCGTCTGCCTTCGCCTTTTCGAAACAGGCCCGGGTCGCCCGGTCGAGCTGAAGATTACGCGTGCCACCGCGGGTGTGGCCGCAGACATTGCGGGCAGCGCGGTCGATGCGCTGCGAGAGCTGCTTCTGGCCCTCGGGGCTCGCGAGGTTGAGGTCGCTATAGGTGACACGCACGGACTCGGCCTGAGCGGCGGTTGCGGACAGCGCCAGACCGGCGGCGGCGAGCGTTGCGAAAAGCGTTTTCATGGTTCCATCTCCAGGTATGCAGCGAGCCCCGATCAATAGAGGGGGAGAGGCTCGGTGCACGAACTGTATTGCACGGCTACACCAGTAATCGCACGCGCCCCTCGACGGGCGGCGGTGTGATTGGACCGGGTGCGCAGTCGGCCCGACCAATGGCATTTGGCAATCGGCATACGACAGGGGTAAGACGCTCGTCGCATGCTGCTCGGGATCCTCTTCGTGCTGGGAATGGCCAATTTCGCCATGCACAAGGCGATGCTCGAGTCGAATCACCCCGTTCTGGACAGCCTGCCCGCGGCTTTCCGCGCCGGTGGCTGTCGGATTTCGCTCGCGCTCGAGTTCCTGATCCTGCTGCTGGCAATGCTGCTGGCCGCGCACGACTGGCCCGCCGCTGCGTGGATCTATGCATTCTACAGCGTTCTCAATGGCGTTACCGCCTGGTTGCTGCTCAACCACCGCATCTGACCGCGGGAACCGCAGGCCGTCTCCGGCGCTTGGTCGGCATGAGCCCTTCCGCATCCTGCCTGGTCGTGAACGAGCGCAGCGGCAGCAACAGCGAAGCCGCGCTCCGCGAGCTGGAAGCCTTGCTGGCCACGCAGGGGCTGGGTGTGGCGCGGACCATCGAATTTCCCACGCAGGAGCTTCCCACGCGCAGCGATCTGGAAGCCGCCGGGGTTTCGCAGCTCATCGTGTTTACCGGTGACGGCACGCTGAATGCGGTGATCGACGCAGTGTCCGGTTGGGCCGGGGCCGTGCTGGTCCTTCCCGGCGGGACGATGAACCTGTTGAGCGGCCGCCTGCATGGCGAAGACACGCCCTGCGCTGCCATTCTGGAGCGGATCGCCCGCGGGGCCTTCCGTCCGGTCCGTCCCGCGATGGCTGCCTGTGCGGCCGGGCGGGCGCATGCGGGCCTGCTGGTCGGGCCCGGTACGGCCTGGGCCGGGGTACGTGAAGCCATGCGCGATTTCGATGTCGCCGGCCTGGCGCAGGGCGCCGGCGAAGCGCTAGCCGAAACCACCGGCGGATCCCGGGTACGGATGGCCGATCCGGCAATCGGCGACCAGAACGGATATCCGCTTATCGAACTCACCCCCAGTCACCGCGGGTTGCAGGTAGACGGTTTCTTGCTCGAGAATGCCGCCGAATTCCTGCAGCAAAGCTTTGCCGTCCTGCGCCGGCGGTTCCGCGAAGGTCCGCACGAGCGGCTGGGCCTGCTCGACTGGCTGACCATCGAAAACTGCGCGGACGAACCGCTGCAATTGCTGATCGATGGCGAACCGGCCAGCCTCGGTCCGCGGGCCGAATTCTCGGTGGCTGAGTGCCCCGTCGATCTGCTAGCGACCGCCCATGGCTACTGACACGCGGCGGATATTCCACCTCTCCGACATCCATTTCGGCCTCGAAAACACCCGGGCGCTCGATTGGGTGAAGCAGGAGATTGCCGAGAAACAGCCCGATGCCGTGGCAATTACCGGCGATCTGACGATGCGCGCGCGTCACCGCGAGTTTGCTGCCGCGACGCAGTGGATCAATTCGCTCGACGCGCCGGTGACTGTCGAGGTGGGCAATCACGACATGCCCTATTTCAACCTGATCGAACGCTTCTTCTCCCCTTACGAGCGGTTTCGCGGGATGAAGGAGAAGGTCGAACGGGAACTCGATCTCGGCGCGCTGGCGATCGTCCCGCTGAACACTGCGGTGCGCATGCAGCCTCGGCTCAACTGGTCGAAAGGCTGGGTGAGCCAGCGCGCGCTCGATCGTTGCCTGGCCGCCCTCGACGCGCTGCCGAAAGGGATCCAGGCGCTGGTCGCGGTCCACCATCCATTGCGCGAAGTCGGGACCTTGGGGACAGCGCTGACCAAGCACGGCGACCTTGCGCTGCGCGAATTGGCCAAGCGCAATGTAACCGCTGTTCTTTCAGGCCATGTCCATGATGCGTTCGACATCATGGAGGATACGAGCGAAGGGCCGGTGCGGATGATCGGTGCGGGAACGCTGTCGCAGCGCACTCGCTCCACGCCGCCCAGCTTCAACGAAATCGAATGGGACGGCCGCAAGCTGACCGTCTGCGTGCGCAATCTCCAGCAGGTCGATACGCGCGACATGCAGATCGACGATGTCCCCGAAAATGCCCTCCCGCCGCGCAGCGAGGGCGAACCCGTGGCCCCGGTGCGCCAGGTCCCGAGGGTCGATCCCCCCGTCCACTGAGCCAAGCGCGTTAACCAGCCCTGCTAAGCCAATCCGGAACCGGACCGGCAACCCCTGTTGCATAGGCACCGCGTCTACTTGCTGCAGGACAGGGGAAAGCGATGGAACTGGTAAAGGCATTGCCGCTTGGCGCGATACTAACTTTCGTGGTCGCGCTGCTGATCGGCTCGCAAGGGTCGAAGGGCGGCCAGCTCGCCATCTTTCGCGCGGAAATCTACCAGTTCGACTTCTGGTGGTCGTGGCCATTGTTCCTCGCGGGAACCGGGCTGGCCTGGGGAATCATGACGCTGCAGCGCTAGCGTCGCACATACGAAAGAGGCGGCTCCTTCCGGAACCGCCCCACTCGGTGATCGATAAGATCGGGTAAGCTTAGCGCTTCGAGAACTGGAAGCTACGGCGGGCCTTGGCGCGGCCGTACTTCTTACGCTCGACCACGCGGCTGTCGCGGGTCAGGAAGCCTGCCGCCTTGACGGTGCTGCGCAGCGCGGGCTCGTATTTGGTGAGCGCCTGCGAAATGCCGTGCTTCACCGCGCCGGCCTGGCCCGACAGACCGCCGCCGCGCACGGTGGCAATGACGTCGTACTGACCCTGGCGGTCGGTGATGGTGAAGGGCTGGTCGATGATCAGCCGCAGCGTCGGACGTGCGAAATACACTTCCTGGTCCTTGCCGTTGATGATGACCTTGCCGCTGCCCGGCTTGAGCCAGACGCGGGCGGTGGCGTCCTTACGGCGACCGGTCGCGTAGGCACGGCCTTCCTTGTCCAGTTCCTGCTCGCGCAGCGGAACCTGGGCGGTTTCGGCGATTTGCGCCGCGTCACCTTCGGGAGCGTTGCCGGCGATGTCCTTCAGATCGGCGAGATCCGAGACGGTTTCGTTCTTGGTTTCGTCGGCCATTATGCGACAACCTTGTTCTTGCGGTTCATCGAGGCAACGTCGAGCTTTTCGGGCTTCTGGCCGTCATAGGGGTGCTCGGTGCCGGCGAATACGTGCAGCGCGCGCATCTGCGCACGGCCGAGCGGGCCGCGCGGAATCATGCGCTCGACAGCCTTTTCGAGCACGCGCTCGGGAAACTTGCCTTCCAGCACCTTCGCCGGAGTGGTTTCCTTGATGCCGCCCGGGTGACCGGTGTGCTTGTAATAGATCTTGTCGGTGAGCTTCTTGCCGGTGAACTTCACCTTGTCGGCATTGATCACGACGACGTGGTCGCCGCAATCGACATGCGGGGTGTAGCTCGGCTTGTGCTTACCGCGCAGATGGTTGGCGATGATCGCCGCGACACGGCCGACGACGAGACCTTCGGCGTCGATGATGTGCCACTTCTTTTCGACCTCGGCCGGTTTGATCGACCGGGTGATCTTCGTAAGAGCCTTCATGGCTGATTTCCGTTCTTAGTGTTCGTGCCGCGTCTTGAGAAAGGCGACGGCGTCAATCGGCGAATCCGAACGAGCGAACTCGCGAAGCGCGCGGCAAATGGCGCCTGATCGCCTTTCAGTCAAGCGTTTCCGCGTGTCTCGCGGGAGGTAAAATAGCACCACCCGCTATTGAGAGGAGCCGCAGCGTCCAGATTTCGTGCGACGGCCGCACATCATCGCCGATCCGGGTGACGATGCGCCGTTCGAACCGGTCTAGCAGGCCGTCGTCGCGCGCGGTCGCTTCCAGCGTCACGCGCACTTCACCCGTGAGCGCGTCGGGCAGCGCGAGAGCGCGCCGGTCCGTGGCCCGTCCCGGTCTGGGAAAGAACAGGTCGGGCGGCGGATCGTCAAAGACCGTATCGGCCGATCGCGCAAGGCGGTTGAGGTACCTCTTGGCATCCTCAAGCTCGCCCGATGATCGACCCGTCTGCTCGAGGATCGATATCGCGGCTGCAACCGCGGCAGCGGCGTCTGCACCGCCGCCAGCCCGCCCGGCTTTGACGATCCGGCCCTGCCGGTCGATCTGCGCTGGGAAGGGTCCCGCATCCTGCCGATTGCGTTCGATCTCGGCAATCGGTTCGAGAACGGCAGGGGCCGAGACGACGCACGAAACCTGTTCGCCGATCGCCTTTAAGCCGTTGCGGTCCTCTAGGAAGCGGCCATCCCATTCGCGGATCACGCGCACTGCCTGCCCGCCTTTCAGTCCGCGTTCGAGCTCGCGCTGCAACCGGAAAGGCCCCGACGGGACGATGATACCGCCGGTTTGTGCGATGGCCGATATCGGCAGGCCCGAAGCGGCGGTGGCAGCGGCCATGCCGAGCTGCCCAAGAAATGCGCGTCTGTTGCCTGTGGTCATCCCGCCCCCTTCGCATAGCACCCGGGCATGCCCGGGGTCACGCGCCGTAGCCCCCGCAGCGACGCGTGATTTCCTTGTTATTGCGAATGGATCTCACGAGCGCAAGCGCTGTGCGTTCGCGCTGCGACTATGCAGTGCGCCGACCCAGAATATGCGCGCCCCAGGCAAAGCTGGCGACCAGCAGCGCACCTACGACCTGGTGCGCCACGGCAACCCATAGCGCCACGCCAGTCCATACGGTGGCAACGCCGAGCAAGATCTGGATGCCGAAGGCGGTATGGATTGCAACCGAAGCCTGCCGCACGAGCGGTTTGACGCGCCGCGCCATCACCACCAGCGCAATGACTGCAATCCAGGCCCACCACCGATGGAGGAAGTGAAGCAGGAACGGGTCGTGCGTCACGGCCCAGGCAAGGCCGCGCGACCGGTCGTATTCCGGGACGAGCTGTCCTTGCATCAGCGGCCAGGTATCGGATGCCAGACCGGCGTTGAGTCCGGCAACCCAGGCCCCCAGCAGCAGCTGGACGAACAGGATCGCGCCCACCCAGCTGGCGGTACCGGTCCAGCGTGCGGGCCGCGAAGCGCCGGTCGCCAGCTGCCGCAGGTCCAACGCCGTCCAGATCAGTCCGCCCAAGGTGAACAGTGCGGTGAGCAAGTGGATCGAAAGCCAGAAGTGGCTTACATCGGTCATCGTCCCCGCCAGGCCGCTGCGAACCATGAACCAGCCGAAAACGCCCTGCAGCCCGCCGAGGGCCAGCAGCGCGACCAGCCGGCCCTTGTAACCCTGCGGAATGGCGCCGCGGATCCAGAACCACGCGAGCGGGACCGCGAATGCCAGACCGATCAGCCGGCCGAGCAGCCGATGGAACCATTCCCAGAAGAAGATGAACTTGAATGCCGCAAGGTCCATCCCGGCCGGCCCGGTGACCGTCTGATATTCGCCGGTGGTCTGATAGAGCGCGAACTCGGCCTGCCAGACCGCCTCGGAGAGCGGCGGGATGGCGCCCGTTATCGGTTTCCATTGCGTGATCGACAGCCCGCTCTCGGTCAGACGGGTTATCCCCCCCACCGCCACCATCAGGACGACGAGGAAAGCGACGATCATCAGCCAGTTGGCAAGCGCGGCAGGACGCGTGGGTTTGCTCGAGTGCGACATATGCCGTCTGTGATTTGCGACACTCCGGGGCGCAAGTGCAAAACGGGCAAGCGCCACACAGCTCGTTGCAAGTACGCAACCGCCGTGCTTGCGCGGTTTCGCTTGTAATAAGATACAACATCACATAGCTGCCACAACATGTTCCAGCGTGCCACCTTGCCGATTCGTCGCAGGCTCGACCGTGCGGGTATCTTCCTGTCGGGTGCCTGCGCGATCCACTGTGTGCTCTCGATCCTGCTGGTATCGGGCCTCGGGCTTGGCGGCGAATTCCTGCTCGCGCCCGAATTCCACCGCGTCGGCCTGCTGCTCGCGACCGTGATTGCCGCGGTGGCGATCGGCTGGGGCGCGTTGCGGCACCGCATGGCGATGCCGTTCGTCATTGCCATGACCGGGCTGACCTTCATGGGCGGCGCGCTGGCCGTACCGCATGGCTACAAGGAAGCCGTGCTGACGATTATCGGCGTGGCGCTGGTATCGCTCGGCCATGTGCTCAACTTGCGCCATGTCCATTCCCCCGCTTGCAAGGAGCGCTGCGGCGACTAAGTCGGGGCGCATGATTTCCCTGACCGTCAATGGCGATACCCGCCGTACCGCCGCTTCCACCATCGCCGAACTGGTTCGCGAACTCGACCTTGATCCCGCCAAGGTCGCAGTCGAGCGCAATGGCACGATCGCACCGCGCAGCGAACTTGCCGCCATCGGGATCGCCGATGGTGACACGCTGGAAATCGTCCATTTCGTCGGCGGCGGACAGGACGACGACAGCTGGAGCGTCGCCGGGCGGCGTTTCTCGAGCCGGCTGATCGTCGGAACGGGCAAATATTCGGATTTCGAACAGAACGCCGCGGCGCTCGAGGCATCGGGGGCCGAAATCGTCACCGTGGCGGTCCGCCGGGTCAATGTCAGCGATCCCAAGGCCCCGATGCTGACCGATTACATCGATCCGAAGAAAGTGACTTATCTGCCCAACACCGCCGGCTGCTTCACCGGCGAGGAAGCGGTCCGCACCTTGCGGTTGGCGCGCGAAGCGGGCGGCTGGGATCTGGTCAAGCTGGAAGTGCTCGGCGAAGCGCGCACCCTGTATCCCGACATGCGCGAAACGCTGGTGGCGACCGAAACGCTCGCCAAGGAGGGCTTCCTGCCGATGGTCTATTGCGCCGACGACCCGATCGCGGCCAAGCAGCTCGAGGATGCAGGTGCGGTGGCAGTGATGCCGCTGGGCGCTCCGATCGGGTCGGGGCTGGGCATCCAGAACCGGGTGACGATCCGCCTGATCAAGGAAGGCGCCAACGTTCCGGTGCTGGTCGATGCCGGCGTGGGCACGGCATCGGACGCGGCCGTGGCGATGGAACTGGGCTGCGACGGGGTGCTGATGAACACCGCCATTGCCGAGGCCAAGGATCCGATCCGCATGGCGCGGGCAATGAAACTGGCAGTTGCCGCCGGCCGCGATGCCTATCTTGCCGGGCGCATGGCGACCCGCAAATATGCGGATCCCTCGAGCCCGCTGGCGGGCCTTATCTGACGTACGGACTGCGCGCTTACGGCTTCTTAACCATCTTTGGACACACTCGCCGGGCAACAGGGGAGTGCCGTGATGGCCACTACGCAAACTGCATCGCCGACGATCGCTGAACTGCGCGAGTTCGCCGGCTTCACCGCTGCCGAACAACGCTACATCCGCCGCAGCCTCGATATCGGCCTCGGCCGCTGCGACGCCTTTCGCGTGTGGGGCCGCGACCCAGGCGAAAACGTTGCGATACGCCGCCAGTATGTCGCCTATCGCGAGCTCGCCGCGCTGCGTCAGTCGCTGCCCGTCGATTCGGGGTTCGACAGCATCGAAGGGTTCCTGGGCAAGCTCACCCGGGTCGCCGCGTTCGATCTCGCGCAGGAGCGGATCGAGTGTTTTTCCGCCTTCCGCTTTCTTTACGAGCGGCTGGTGTCCGCGGCTTCGCGGCCTTGGCTACCCAGCGCGTTCTGTGCAGCAGCGGCATTGCCGCAAATCCGGCCCGAACGGCGCAAGATGCTGCTCCAATCGCTCAGCGAGGCGGCCGCTACTGCGCCGCGATGGAGCGACCGCGCGCCCAGTTTCTATCCCGAATATATCGAGGAAGCCGCCGCCTAGCTGCGGTAATGTTTTTCCAGCCGTTCGCCGTAGCGGTCCCTGATCTTATGCCGGCGGATTTTCATCGAGGGAGTCATCTCCTCGTTCTCGATCGTGAACGGTTCATCGGCGAAGGAGAACTGCCGCACCTTCTCGACGACTGACAGGTCCTTGTTCACCCGGTCGACCGCAGCGCGCACCGCATTGCGGTATTCGGGCAGTTCCTGCAGCTGCTTGCAGTCGAACTGCTTGCCCTGCGCACGGCACCATTCGAGCGTCCATTCAGCATCGGGAACGATGAGCCCGACGACATAGGGCTTCTTGTCGCCGACCACCATCGCCTGCCCGATCTCGGGCTGCAGCGTCAGCATGCCTTCGACCTTCTGCGGGGCGATATTGTCGCCCTTGTCGTTGACGATCATGTCCTTCTTGCGATCGGTAATCACGATCCGACCCCTGTCGTCGATATGACCGATGTCGCCGGTATGCAGCCAGCCATCCTTGATGGTGCGCTCGGTCTCGGCGTCGTTCTGCCAATAGCCGTGCATCACCAGCTCGCCGCGGACGAGGATTTCACCATCGTCGGCGATGCGCGTTTCCACACCGCGCATGGCCGGCCCAACCGTGTCCATCGCAATGCCCGCCGCGGGGCGGTTGCAACTGATGACGGGGCCGGCTTCGGTCTGCCCGTACCCCTGCAGCACGGTCAGCCCCATTGCTTCGAAGAAGACGCCGACTTCGGGGTTGAGCGGAGCGCCGCCCGACACCATGGCCTTGATCCTTCCGCCGAAGCGCTGGCGGATCTTGGGCCTCAGCAAGCGGCCGACCGCCATGTCCTTGAGCCCGTCCCCGAACTTGGGATCGTCCGCCACGCGGCGCTCGGCAACTTCGAGCGCGGTGTTCATCAGCTTTTCGGCGACGCCGCCCTGCTTCTGGATCTGTTTCATGATCCGGGTCCGCAAGACCTCGAACAGGCGCGGGACGACAACCATGATCGTGGGGCGGGTTTCCTCGATATTGCTGGCGAGCTTCTCGAGCCCTTCGGCGTAATAGATCTGCGCGCCCACACCGATCGGCAGGAACTGCCCGCCGCTGTGTTCATAGGCATGGCTGAGCGGGAGGAAGGACAGGAACCGTTCGTCCCGGTCGATACCGAAATCATCGATCAGGATTTCGCCGGCACCGGCCACGTTGCACAGGATCGCGCCGTGGTGCTGGCGCACGCCGCGCGGGGCGCCGCCGGTGCCGCTGGTGTAGATGATGCAGGCTGTATCGCCGCGTCCGATCGCCGCGATGCGGTTCTCGACCGCTGCACGCGCAGCCGCCGGATCGCCTTCGAGCATGGTCGCCCAGTTGTAATAGCCGAAACTGCCCGATTGCTGACGATGGAGATCGTCGATCCCGATAACATGTTCGGCCACCCCCGACGCCTGCAGCGCGCCATGCAGCGGGCGCAGCAGTTTCTCGGTCGAAACGATCACCGCGCGCGCCCCCGAATTGTCGAGGATATGCACGTGGTCGCGCTCGGTATTGGTGATGTAGGCCGGCACGGTAACGCAGCCCGCGGCCATGATCGCCAGGTCGGCAATGCACCATTCGGGCCGGTTTTCCGACACCAGGCATACGCGGTCGCCATCCTTCAGCCCGAGGCCGCGCAGATTTTCGGCGAGCAGGCAAACCTTTTCGGCCGTTTCGCGCCAGCTGATGGTCTGCCACCCGCCCTCGCGCTTTGCGCCGAGGAACGGCTGGTCGCCCTTTTCATCCGCACGTTTGAGGAAAAGTTCGACGAGATTGTTCGCGGAATCTATTTCCGACAGCACGGCAGGCTCCTCAACGGCTGTGTTCTTCATGACGCAGTTCGGGGCACGGCTTAGGACGCCCGCCGGTCCACGGCAAGCGAGCCGTGCTAGGGGATTTCGATCTGCCCTTCGAGCCGCGGGTCGCGGGCGCTTTCCCACCCAGTCGCAGTCCGCAGCACGGCGCCGCCTTTCACGGGGGCTTCGCGCACCAGAACCTGTTCGTGCCCGATGCTACGGAAGGCATCGGCCTGCTCTTCGAGCCAGGTGCCCCGTTCAAGCAGCAGCCGGTCGCCGAACGACATGACGAAGGGCAGGGCGAGAATCTCTTCGGCCGAAAGGCCGAAATCGATTGCCCCGATGATGCTGCGCGCGGTCTGCACCGGGATGGTACTTCCCCCTGCAGCACCGACCGCGAGGAAGGGCTTGCCTTCAGGATCGTAGACGACCGTAGGGGCCATCGAACTGCGCGGACGCTTACCCGCTTCGACCCGGTTGGCGACCGGCTGCCCATCGACCGTGGGCGACCGGCTGAAATCGGTCAGCTCGTTGTTGAGGAAAAACCCGCCCGTCATCAGGCCCGAACCGAACGCCCCCTCGATCGTCGAGGTGTAGCTGATCATGATCTGGTCAGCGTCGACGACGGCGAAATGCGAGGTGCCGTGTTCTTCGGGTTCGTCGCCATCGGCCAGCGCAGTGTCCGCGCCGGGAGGGGTTCCGGCAGTGACTTCGGTCAGTCTGCGGTCGGGGGCGATCAATCCGCTGCGCGATGCGAGATAATCCCGATCGACAAGTCCGGCGACGGGGACAGGCACGTAATCGCTATCGGCCAGGTACAACTCGCGGTCGGCGTAGGCCAGCCGCTGCGATTCGACGAACAGATGCCAGGTCAGCGGATTGCGCACTCCCATTTCGGCGATAGGAAACCGCTCAAGCTGGCCAAGCATCTGCAAAACCGCAACACCGCCCGAAGTCGGCGGGCCCATGGTGCAGACGCGATAGGCCCGATAGGGTGCGCAGACAGCATCGCGGGTCTTGGCTTCGTAACCCGTAATGTCGGCATAGGTCATCGCGCCCGTGCGCGGCGTATCCGCGCTGACCGTCTCGGCGATCCGTTCCGCCAGTTCGCCCGAATAGAAGGCTTCCCGCCCACCGCCCGCTATCATCTCGAGCGTCTGCGCGAGCGGCTCGTTCACGACCAGCGTGCCGACTGGCCGGGGATCGCCCTGATCGTCGAAGTACAGCGATCGCGCGGCCGCGGAATGTGCCGATCGGTTCCGGGCACTCTCGAGCATGCCATTGAGCCGCGGATTGATCTCGAACCCGCTGCGCGCAAGGCGGATGGCCGGCTCGAAAAGGTCAGCCCAGGCGAGCTTGCCATGCGCGGCGTGCGCCTTGGCGGCGAGCGCGATGTTCCCCGGCACCCCGACCGACAGCCCGCTGCGGACCGATTCGCTGCGCGGCGGGACTTCGCCGTTTTCGTCGAGAAACCATTCCGGCGTGGCGCCGGCAGGAGCGGTTTCGCGGCCATCGAAGGTTGCGACTGTGCCGTCCGGCATGCCGCGGACCATGAATCCGCCGCCGCCGATGCCCGAGCTCTGCGGTTCGACCACCGTCAGCGCCAGCATGACGGCGATGGCGGCGTCGGTGGCGCTGCCTCCCCGTGCCAGCATCGCTTCGCCCGCGGCCTGCGCTCGCGGGTCCGCCGCGCTGACTGCGCCTGCAAAAGCGGTCGGCGATAAAGGAGGTGCGGATTCCGGCGATGGATTGATCGAGCAGCCAGCCAGGGCAGCGGCCAGAAGCGGAATGGAAAACAGTCTGTTCATGGATGCGACGCTATTCGCTTCCGACCGCTTCGGCAATCGAAGCGAAACCGTCGCGGCGCATCAACCGCTCGAGGCCCCGGACGATCTGCCGGGGCAGGCCGGGGCCCCCATAAACCATCGCGCTATAGAGCTGCACCAGGCTGGCGCCCGCGCGGATGCGGGCCCAGGCGTCCGCTGCGGTGGCGATGCCGCCCACGCCCACCAGCGGAAGCTCGCCGCCGGTTGCCTTGCGGAAGTCGCGCAGGCGCTGCTGTGCGAGATCGCGGAGCGGAGCGCCCGAAAGCCCGCCGGTCTCTCCCCCATGCGCCGAGGCCAGCGCCGGACGCGAGATGGTGGTATTGGACACGATGAGGGCGCCAAGCCCCCGGTCGATCGCGATACGTGCAATCGCGTCGACATCCGCAGGTTCGAGATCGGGCGCGACCTTGAGGAATACGGGCGGGCCCCGGTCTCCGCGGGCCTCGAACACTGCATCGAGCAACCCGATCAGCGCCCCCTCGTCCTGCAAAGCGCGCAAGCCCGGGGTGTTGGGGCTGGAAATATTGACCGCGAGATACGAGGCCAGCGGCGCCATGATGCGGGTCATCGTCGCGTAGTCGGCCGCGCGGTCCGCGCTGTCCTTGTTCGCCCCGACATTGATTCCGACAATGCCTGGCCGACCGGCGCGGCGTTCGAGCCGGGCGAGCGCGGCCTCGGCCCCGCCGTTGTTGAACCCCATCCGATTGATCACTGCACGGTCCTCGACCAGCCGGAACAGCCGCGGCTTGGGATTGCCCGCCTGCGGCAGCGGAGTGATCGAACCGACTTCGGTGAAACCGAAGCCCAGGCCGAGCAATTGGTCGGGGACTTCGGCGTCCTTGTCGAATCCCGCCGCCATGCCGACCGGGTTGGGGAAGGCGAGCCCCGCGACATCGATCGCCAGCGGGCCGGCCTGGGGCGGCGCGGTGCGGGGCGAAACGGCGAGAGCTTTCACAGTCAGGCGATGCGCGCGCTCGGGATCGAGCGCGAACAGGACAGGGCGGGCAAGGTCGAACAGCATGCACCGCGCATTGCCGCGTTCCGCGAAGGCTGTCGAGCGCCCGCGCGGCTGGGGCACGCCATGCAGCGTCAAAAAAACGCCGCTGAACAACCCGCCAGGGCCCGCGTTGTCGCTTGCATACAATGAATTACCGCAAGACCGGCGTAAGAGGGTTTTGCGACCCGAAGGGCTCGGAGCATTCCTGCAACGAGTTCTCGACTTCAAAGGGGGGCACCTTGCGAGGCTGCCCCCTTTTTTTCTGCCCATCCCAAACAGCCCGTTTACTAAGCGATTGCGGAGCAAACGGGATTGGCGTATTTATACAATTGGTTGAGGAAGAGATTTGGGGGCAGGGGTTTGGCGGTTGTACCAAGCGGCGAGGCGTCACATTCGTTCGAGTTCGTAGCGGCGCCACCCGATCTGGCGCCCTATCTCAACTCGCTCTATATCTGGCGCACCAGCGATGGGCAGCTCGACGACGTGTTGCCGGCCTATTCGGGCCAGATGGTGGTGTTCGGGCGCGGTGTCGGGCGAATGCAGTTCGACGATGTGGTGTCCGATACCAGCGACGCGTTCTTTGTCGCGCCGCTGTGCCAGGCGCGCAACTTCAGCGTCAGCGGGCCCGGGGTGGTGTTCGGCGTATCGCTCAACTTCCGGGGCTGGGCCGCGCTATCCGGGCTTTCGGTTCATGACTACCACGACGCCTTCCTGCAGCCGGAAACGGTGCTGCAAGACCCGCTGGCCGAACGCCATACGACACTGGCGCCGCGCTGGCGAGCGGGTGAGATCGATGATGGCGAATTGCTCGACGCGATGTGCGACATCGTCCGCCAAGGGCTGTCGAGCCTGCCCGACCAGCATCTGACCGTGATCGATCGCACGCTCGAATGGCTGTCGAGTTCGTTCAAGCCCGAGCTCGACGTATTGTACGACCAGCTGCCCTACTCGAAGCGACAGGCGCAACGCCTCGTCGCGCAGTTCTTCGGGCAATCGCCGGTCCGGCTGGTGCGCCGCTACCGCGCCGTGCGTGCGGCGACCCTGCTGTCGATGCCGCAATTGCCCGACGAGATCGAAGCGGAAATCCGCGAAGCGTTTTACGACCAGGCACATCTGATCAAGGAAATCCGCTTCTTCACCGGGCGCACACCCAAGCGGTTGCAGCCCAATTCGGGCTCCACGATCAACGACATGCTGGGCCCCGACGGCTACAGTTCGGTGAGCCTGTTCGGCGCCGGGGAAGCCGAGCAGCTGGGCCGGGAGCCGCTCGACGAGCTCTGATTGCTAACGACTCGCAACACGCTGTTTCCCGTTGAAAAGCAGGGGATGCGCCCCTAATTGGCCAATCGGAACGATTTGGTCCAATTTGATATGCGCCTTTCCAACCTAGCCGATTATGCCGTGGTCGCCATGTGCGCCGCTTCGCGTCACTGCGGCGGCGCGAAGACCAGTGCGGGCGAACTCGCCGCGGAGACCGGATTGCCGGTCCCGACAGTACAGAAGCTGGTCAGCAAGCTGTCGGCGGCAGGGTTGCTCCGGTCGAGCCGGGGCGCAGGCGGCGGCTTGCAGCTCGCCCGGCCGGCCGCGGCGATTACCGTGGCCGATATCGTCGAAGCGGTCGAAGGGCCGATCGCACTGACCGCCTGCATCGAAGGCGCGGACTGTTCAGTCGAACACGAATGCCTGGTCAAGCCGCACTGGCCGGTCGTCAATGAAGCACTGCGTGGTGCGCTGGCAGCGATACCGCTGACCCAGCTGGCGCGCGAAAGAGAGATTGCATGAGCGAAGAAATCGACATCCAGGACCGCGAAGCGCGTGAAGCTGCCGAAAAGGCCGCCGAGTACGAACACGGCTGGTCTTCGGACATCGAGACCGAATTCGCCGAAAAGGGCCTGACCGAAGACACGGTCCGGTTCATCAGCGCCAAGAAGGGCGAGCCCGAGTGGATGCTCGACTGGCGCCTCAAGGCCTTCCGCCTGTGGCAGGAAATGGTGGAGCCCGACTGGGCCAAGCTCGGCTATCCGGCGATCGACTATCAGGACGCCTATTATTACGCGGCCCCGAAGAAGAAGGTTGAGCTCGAATCGCTCGACGAACTCGATCCGGAGATCAAGCGCGTCTACGACAAGCTCGGCATTCCGCTGGGCGAGCAGGAAGTGCTGGCGGGCGTAAAGGGCGCAAAGAAGGTGGCCGTCGATGCCGTGTTCGACAGCGTCAGCGTGGCCACCAGCTTCCGCGAGGAGCTGAAGCGGGCGGGCGTCATTTTCCTGTCGATCAGCGAGGCGATTCGCGAATATCCCGAGCTGGTCAAGAAATGGCTCGGCAAGGTCGTCCCGCAGCACGACAACTACTTCGCCACCCTGAACAGCGCGGTCTTCTCCGACGGGACCTTCGTCTACGTGCCCGAAGGCGTGCGCTGCCCGATGGAGCTGAGCACCTATTTCCGCATCAATGCAGAGAACACCGGCCAGTTCGAACGCACGCTGATCATCGCCGAAAAGGGCAGCTATGTCAGCTATCTCGAAGGCTGCACCGCGCCGATGCGTGACGAGAACCAGCTCCATGCCGCGGTGGTCGAGCTGGTTGCGATGGAAGACGCCGAAATCAAGTACTCCACCGTCCAGAACTGGTATCCCGGCAATGCCGAAGGCGTGGGCGGGATCTACAATTTCGTCACCAAGCGCGGCCTGTGCCAGGGCGCGCGCAGCAAGATCAGCTGGACGCAGGTCGAAACCGGCAGCGCCGTGACGTGGAAATATCCCAGCTGCGTGCTCAACGGCGAAGACAGCGTGGGCGAATTCTACTCGGTCGCGGTTACCAACAATTACCAGCAGGCCGATACCGGCACCAAGATGATCCACAATGGCAAGGGGAGCCGTTCGACAATCATCTCGAAGGGGATCTCGGCCGGCAAGTCGAACAACACCTATCGCGGCATGGTCCGCGTGGCCGCCAACGCTGATGGGGTGCGCAATCGCACCGAATGCGATTCGCTGCTGATCGGCGACCAGTCGGGTGCGCACACCGTGCCCTATATCGAGGTGAAGAACCCCAGCGCGCAGATCGAGCACGAGGCGACCACCAGCAAGATCAGCGACGACCAGATGTTCTACGCGCAGCAGCGCGGTCTCGACGACGAGGAGGCCATGGCTCTGATCGTCAACGGCTTCGCCAAGGACGTGCTCAAGGAGCTGCCAATGGAATTCGCCGTCGAAGCGCAGAAGCTGCTTGCGATCTCGCTCGAGGGGAGCGTGGGATGACCGAACGCAAAACCCTTCAGCTTCGCGATCCCTCCGAGACCGCCGATGCCGCGCCCACGATCAAGAAAAAGGGTCGCGGCTGGGAGATCTCGGAGAAGCGGCTCGACGCGCTACACGACCGTGCGCGCGACCTGCGGCGGCATTCGACCGAAGCACACAAGGCACTCGCCGCGCGCTTTGCGAAAGAGGATTTCGGCAAGTTCAAGTTCACGCGCCACACGGTGGTGGGCTCGGCGATTCTCGATTTCGTCTCGCACCCGCTCGGCCTGGCGGTCGCGATCGACGAGGCGGAGCAGAACGACGCGCTTGCGCGGCGGCGCGACAAGAGCCTCGGCGCAGTGGGCATCGAAGTGCTGCGGATCCCCGCCGAAACCATTCTCGAAGACGTGGAAGCAGCAATGCAGCCGATCTTCGCCGCCATGAACGCGCGCTACCGCGACAAGCAGACCGCGCGCCGCGAACACCAATCGAAATACGGATCGACGCCCCGGCGCCCCAGCCGCGGACCGCGTCGCGACGACAGGAACTGACATGCTGAAAATCGACAATCTCCACGCCGAAATCGACGGCAAGACGATCCTCAACGGGCTGACGCTCGAAATTCCCGCGGGCGAGGTCCATGCCATCATGGGCCCCAATGGTGCCGGCAAGTCGACGCTGGCCTATGTGCTGGGCGGACGTCCCGGTTACGAGGTGACGCAGGGTTCGGTCAGCTTCAACGGGGTCGATTTGCTCGACCTCGAACCGCATGAACGCGCGGCTGCGGGCCTGTTCCTCGGGTTCCAGTACCCGGTCGAAATCCCGGGGGTCTCGAATCTGCAATTCCTCCGTGAAGCGCTGAATTCCCAACGCAAGGCGCGGGGCGAGGAAGCGCTGAACGGCGGCGAGTTCCTCAAGCTGGCGAAGGACAAGGCGGCCCTGCTCAAGCTCGATCCCGACATGCTCAAGCGGCATGTGAATGTCGGCTTCTCGGGCGGCGAGAAGAAGCGCGCCGAAATGGTGCAGATGGGCATTCTCGATCCCAAGTTCGCCGTGCTCGACGAAACCGACAGCGGTCTCGACATCGATGCGCTGCGCGTCGTGGGCGATGGTATCAATGCGATCATGCGCGACCCGGCGAAGGGCGTCCTGCTGATCACCCACTACCAGCGCCTGCTCGAAGTGGTGAAGCCCGACAAGGTGTCGATCCTGTCGCAGGGCCGCATCGTGCGCACCGGCGGTCCCGAACTGGCGATCGAACTCGAGAACGAAGGCTATGACGCGGTGATGGCCGATGCCTGAAGCCGCTGAACTTCCCACCCGGCGCGACGAGGGCTGGCGCTATTCTGCAGTCGAACGGCTGCAGGGCGAAGCGCTCGACGACTGGCGTACGATCGATATCTCGGCGGGCGAAACCTTCCGCGATACTCTGGTGATCCGCGATGCCGACGATCCGCAGCCCACCCGGCTGCACCGCTGGCGCGTGACCATCGGCGAAGGCGCGACATGCGAACTCTTCGCCGTCCTTGCCGCCGCCGAATATGCGCGGCTGGAAGTCGAAGTCACGCTGCACAAGGGCGCGCATTTCGAATTCGGCGGAATCACCGTCGGCGGCCGCGATACGGTGCGCGAATTCGTCACGCGGACGATCCACGCCGAACCCGAAGCCACCAGCAACCAGACCGTTCGCGCGGTCCATTGGGGCCACGGGACGGGCAATTTCCTCGGCAATATCGATGTCGTGCGCCATGCGCAGAAGACCGACGCGGCGCAGGATTTCAAGGGTTTGCTGCTAGAAAAAGGCGCGAGCGTAAACGCCGTCCCGCAGCTCGAGATTTTCGCCGACGACGTCAAATGCGCGCATGGCGCCAGTGTTGGCCAACTCGACGAGACCGCACGGTTCTACATGGCCGCGCGCGGCGTCTCGCCCGAACTCGCCCGCCGCTTGATGGTGCAGGCGTTTCTCGGCGATGCTCTGGTTGCTCTCGACGATGACGAAACGCGCGAAACCCTGATGCAGATCGCGCTCGACAAGGTGGACAAAGCGCTGTGAGCGTCGCTGCCACCCTTTCGCCTGCTGCCGATGTCCGTGCCGATTTCCCCGGCATGGTAACCGGCGATGGCGCACCGTGGCATTACCTGGACACAGCCGCCACCGCGCAGAAACCGCAGGCGGTCATCGATGCGATGACCCGCGCGCTCGGCGTGGATTACGCCACCGTCCATCGCGGCGTGTACGGACGTAGCGCGCAAATGACGCTTGGCTACGAAGTCGCGCGCCGCCGCGTTGCCGAATTCATTGGCGCGAAGGGCGAGGACGAGGTGATCTTCGTCCGCGGTGCGACCGAAGCGATCAATCTGGTCGCGGCGAGCTGGGGCATGGCGCAGATCGGCGAGGGCGATCGCATCGTCCTGTCGATGCTGGAGCATCACTCGAACATCGTCCCGTGGCAGATGGTCGCCGAACGGACCGGCGCGCAGATCGATGTCTGCCCGCTGACCGAAGACGGCCGGATCGATCTGGGTGCGCTCGAAGCCATGATGACTCCGCGGACCAAGCTGGTCGCGCTGGCGCATGTCTCGAACGTTCTCGGGAGCGTGCTCGATGCACGCGCCGCGGCGGATATCGCGCATTCGGTCGGTGCGAAGCTGCTGCTGGACGGCTGTCAGGCCGCGCCGCGCATGGCGCTCGACATGGCGGCGCTCGGCTGCGATTTCTACGCGCTGTCAGGTCACAAGCTTTATGGCCCCACCGGGATCGGCGTGCTGTGGGCGCGTGAGGAAATTCTCGGTGCCATGCCCCCGTGGCAGGGCGGCGGCGCGATGATCGACCGGGTCACTTTCGAAGAGACGACTTATGCGCCGCCCCCGCAGCGGTTCGAGGCCGGAACCCCGATCATCACCGAGGCGATCGCGCTGCATGCCGCGATCGACTATGTCGCCGCGCTGGGACCCGACCGGCTGTTCGCGCATGAGGCGGGCCTTGCAAGGCAGCTGCGCGACGAATTGCGTGCGCTCAATTCGGTCACGCTGTTCGGTCCGGAAGAAAGCGCCGGCATCGTCAGCTTTGCGATCGAGGGGGTTCATCCGCACGATCTCGGCACCATATTGGATGAAGAGAATGTGGCGATCCGGGCTGGCCATCACTGCGCGCAGCCGCTGATGGACCATCTCGGGGTTCCCGCCACCGCCCGGGCAAGCTTCGGGCTGTATTCCGACGAAAACGACATCGCTGCGCTGCTGCGCGGTATCGAACGCACCCAGAGGATCTTCGGATGAGCGAAGGAACGAACAAGGACCAGGATTGGATCGCGGCACCATCGCCCGCAGACGTGGCAACGGCAAAGCCGCCGCGCGCCCGGGTGGAGGATGCGGTCGATACCGAGGAAAGCGCGCGCGCCACGATGGAGCGCAAGCGCGACTATCTCGAAGGGTTCCTGCAGAAAAAGCCCGAGGGCTTGCCCGCGGGCGCCCCGGGCGGCGACCTTTATGAAGCGGTCGTTGCCGCGCTGAAGGAAATCTTCGACCCGGAGATCCCGGTGAATATCTACGATCTCGGGCTGATTTACGGGGTCGAGGTCGATGACGAGAGCGATGTCACCGTCACCATGACGCTGACGACGCCGCATTGCCCGGTCGCCGAAACCATGCCTGCCGAAGTCGAACTGCGTGCGGCCAGCGTGCCCGGCGTGCGCGATGCGGAAGTCAATCTGGTGTGGGACCCGCCCTGGGGCCCGGACAAGATGACCGACGAGGCACGGCTCGAACTGGGGATGCTGTGATGGGCGATACGAAGACACGCGCTGCGCCGAAGGCAGCCGTCATCCTGACCGAGCGCGCGGAACAGCGCGTCGCGCAGTTGATGGCGAAAGCGCCCGACGAAGCCATCGGTGTCAAATTGTCGACGCCTCGGCGCGGCTGTTCCGGGCTTGCCTATTCGGTCGACTACGTCACCGAGGAAGCCAAGTTCGACGAGAAGATCGAAACCCCCGGCGGGACCTTCTATATCGACAGCGCCAGCGTGCTCTACCTGATTGGCAGCACGATGGACTGGGTGGAAGACGATTTCACCGCTGGCTTCGTGTTCGAAAATCCTAATGCCAAGGGCGCCTGCGGTTGCGGCGAAAGCTTCATGGTGTGACCCGCACCGTCGAGCTGACGACCTGGCTCGACGCGCTACCCGAAGCGGTCTGGGCTCACGCGCAGACGAGCGCCCTGCTCCGGCATGTGGCTGCGCCGCTGATTCGCTTCGTGCCGTGCGGCGGGCGCTTTCCCCGCCGCTGGCCCCCGGGCGAATACCGCGCGTGGATGTTCGTCTTCGGGATCTTTCCCATCGGCTGGCAGGTCATCGGGATCGAATTTCCCGCATCTCCGCCGACTGCGGAAGTGCTGCGCGACAATGGCCATTCACCGTTCGTTCGCCGCTGGGATCACTGGATCGAAATCGCCCCCGGTGACGGCTGCACGCGCTACACCGATCGCGTGCATATCGATGCGGGCAGGCTGACGCCGCTGGTCGCGAGATTCGCGCGCCTGTTCTACGCGCACCGGCAAAAACGCTGGCGCGCGCTCGCCAAGAACGGTTTTCACGCGCTCCGCAAGTGAAGCTCAGTCTTCGGCGAGGAAATCGAGCAGCGCCTGCTCGTATTCGTCGATCTGACCATCGACCTCGATCCGCGCTTCGAGCCATTCCCGCTCGTCATCGGTAACGGCGTATGCGCGGCCGACGGCCTCCGAGCGATCCGGAGCAGGCGCCTTGCGGCCGAAGACCTTGCCGAATGCATTGGGCGAGGCCTTGGCCATGCGGCCGAGAAAACCGCCGACCCGCGCCTGCGTATCGCCCATGAAGGCATCCAGTTCGGCCGCGCGTTCGCGGCTCAGCTGCGCATTCGGATCGCTGTAGGCCTGCAGGTAATTGGCAATGCCCTGCACGAACAGATGTTTCCATTCGGGGGCGTTGTCCGCGCCCAGCGTTGCATCCTTGAGCCGGAAGAGCATTTCGGCTTCCTTGCGTCCCACGGCCGCGGGCCGTTCGCTTGCGGGGGCGAATATCGCCCGCCGCAGCAGCAATGCCTCGGCCGCGTTGACATTGCCGGCTTCGAGCATGCCGCCATTGCGCGTCGGCCCCGTCCCCTCGAGAACGGCGTGTTCCATCTGAGCGACCGCATAGTCCTTCAGCGATACCGGCACGTTCTGTGCGCATTCGAACACGCGCACCAGCAATTCGATCTCGGCCATCGAGCCAAGCGTGCCATCGGCGTCCAGCTGCGCCATCAGCCATGCCGCGTTCTCGGCATCGACATAGCCCTTCGGCGCACGCTGATTGACGACATATTCGCCCAGCGCCTCGACATAGAATTCCACCCATTCCCGGCAGCGCGACGTAAGCTGGTGGTTGAGCGCAACGATCGCTTCGGCCTCGGCCTGCGAGATATGCCCATCGGGCCAGGCTTCGCGCCGTAGCGCAAGCACCTCGCCCGGCGAAATCACGCCGTCCGCACCGAATTTCATCGCCAGTTCGCCGAAATGCACGCTCATCTGTACCAAACTCCCGCCTAACACCGGTTCGCGGAGCCTAGCGCGGTTTGCTTAAGTCCGGGTTAGCGGATGCGGGCTTCAGCGGCGCAGCGCGCGCACGCAGGCCGCGCGATCGACATCGAGCCCGTCGCTCGCGCGGCGTGCATCGACATAGGTTGCACTGGGTTCCGCACCCGGGCTGAGCGGATAGAGATAGATGTCGAGTACGCAGGCCTCGCCCACGAATTGCAGCTTCTTCGCGTCACCTTCGGTTACGTCGATTCGCGGCGGCCCGAAAATATTCGCCAGCGCGGTCTGGTTGCGGCCGATCACGCCTTCGAGGCCAGGCACATTCATGACCCGCGGCGCGCGGAAGTCGGGGGTCGACGGAGCCACCCGCACTTGCTGCGGCGGCGGCGCGGACGCCGGCCGCGAGGGTGCAGTGGAGCCGGGTACGGGTCCGGTGGCGCAGGCGCCCAGCAGCGGCAGCAGGAACAGGACGGACTTACGCATGCGGACCTTTCTCTCGGGCGCGGTGGACGAGATGCGTCGCACTCGCCGCGCCCAGTATCGGGGCGAGGAGGTTGAGGAAAGGTATTGCAAGCAGCGCCACCACCACGGCGCCGAGCAGAAATCGGGTCGCGCCGCCAATCGGCGCGGCTTCGGCCGCATGCGCGCGGTGGGGCAGCCATACGGCGTCATGCAGTTCGCGCCCGACCAGCAAGGCGTTGACCACCAGGAACACCGCTGCTGCGCCCACGCCGGTAAACAGCAGCAGGCCGGCAACCGGCAATGCCAGCGTATTGGCAACGAGCGTGCGGCCCAGCGAACGCAAGGCATGGCCCAGCTCCTCGCCGAACCCGATTCGCCGGGCGTTCGCCGCAGCTTGCGGGAAATGGCGCTGCTCGACCGCGCGGACCACGTCCTCGGCAAAGAACTGCAGCACGAACAGCGCGACTACCCGGAACAGGAACCATGCAGCCAGCACGGTCGCCGCCGCCGCGGCCAGTGCACCAAGACCGGCGGCCTCGATCCCGAAGGCGGTACCGATCGCGCTGTGGAGCGCGACATAGAGCGCCGTGCCCCCCGCTGCGAAAACCAGCAGCGTGACCACTGCGGTCTTTGCCAGCACTTTCAGGATAGCGGGATCGCCGAGCTGGACGATCGCCAGAACAAGAGCGCGGGAAAGCGACACCATAGGGCCACTGCGATGCGCGCGCGCCCTGCCCAAGTCAACGCTGCCCTTGGCCAAACCCCGACGAGCCGCTAACCGCGCCCGACACACCGATTATCCCCTCCCCGGAGTACCCATGACCGAACCCCGTTACGACGTAATCGCCATCGGCAATGCCATCGTCGATGTGATGGCCCCTTGCGAAGAAGACCTGATCGCCGAACTCGATCTCAACAAGGGCGGGATGACGCTGGTCGACGAGGACGGCGCCCGGCGACTGTACGAGGCGATGGGGCCGGCGAAGGAAATTTCCGGGGGCTCTGCCGCCAACACGCTTGCCGGCATGTCGGCGCTGGGCGCGCAATGCGCATTCGTCGGGCAGGTGGCGCAGGACCAGCTGGGCGACGTCTTCAGCCACGACATCCGCGCGGTGGGAATCGATTTCGACACGCCCGCCCGCGAAGGCCAGCCCTCGACCGCGCGCTGCCTCATCTTCGTCACGCCCGATGGCGAGCGGACGATGAACACCTTCCTCGGGGCAAGCCAGTTCCTCCCCCCGCCGCGCTCGACGACGAGCTGATCGCCAGCGCAGGCATCCTTTATCTCGAAGGGTATCTGTGGGACCCGGAAGAACCGCGCCGCGCAATGCGCCGCGCGATCGAGGTAGCGCGCAACGCGGGCCGCAAGGTCGCCTTCACTGCCAGCGAGAGCTTCGTCATTGATCGTCATGGCGACGATTTCCGCGCGCTGATCGAGGAAGGGCAGATCGACATCCTCTTCGTCAATGAAAGCGAACTGGCGACGCTGACCGGCGAAGCGGATTTCGACGCGGGCCTGGCCATGCTGCAGGACAAGGTCCCCGTGCTGGTCGCTACGCGCAGCGCCAGGGGCGCCGTGGGCATTGCCAATGGCGCGCGCGCCGAAATTGCCGCCGAACCGATCGACAAGGTCGTCGACACCACCGGCGCGGGCGATCTCTTCGCAGCGGGCTTCCTCACCGGCCATGCGCGCGGCGAAACCCTCGAAATCTGCCTGCGCATGGGCGCGATCTGCGCCGCCGAGATCATCTCGCACTACGGCGCACGCAGCGAAGCCGACCTCAAGGAGCTGGTGGCGGACAAGCTGGGCTAGGCTACCTTCCTCCGGCTACCGATGAAATCAACCCGGACCCGATCCGGGGCCCGGCTTCGTTTCGCGTTAGGCCTGCTCCCGCCGCACTTCGCGCTGGCCGATGTCGCGGCGGCAGAAGCCGTCGGGGAAGGTGATCGCGTCGACCGCCTCATAGGCTTTTGCCTGCGCTTCGGTCGCGCTTGCTCCGCGCGCGGTGACGTTGAGCACGCGGCCGCCGCTGCTGGTCAGCGTCTCGCCTGCGAGTTTAGTGCCGGCGTGGAAGACCTTGGCGCCGCCGGCCTCGGCCTCGCCCAGATCGATCCTACCGCCCTTCCTGGGCGTGCCGGGGTAGCCCTCGGCCGCCATCACCACGGTCAGCGCGAAATCGCCGGATAGCGCCGGCTCGGCGATGTCGCCCAGCCGTCCTTGCGCGCAGGCCTGCATCAGTTCGACCAGATCGCTTTCCAGCCGCATCATCAGCACCTGGCATTCGGGATCGCCGAAGCGCGCATTGTATTCGATCAGTTGCGGGCCGTCTTTGGTCAGCATCAGCCCGGCATAGAGCACGCCCGAATAGGGCGTACCCTCGGCGGTCATGGTGCGCACCGTCGGCTCGACGATCTCGCGCATGACCTGCGCCTGCAAATCCTCGCTCAGTACCGGAGCGGGGGAATAGGCGCCCATGCCGCCGGTGTTCGGTCCGGTATCGCCCGCGCCCACGCGCTTGTGATCCTGCGCGGTGCCGATGGGCACGATCGCCGTGCCATCGGTCAGCGCGAAGAAGCTGGCCTCCTCGCCCATCAGGAACTGCTCGATCACCACTTCGCTGCCCGCGCTGCCGAACTTGCCGTCGAACATCTCGTCGAGCGCGTGCTGGGCTTCTTCGTAGGTTTCGGCGATGACCACGCCCTTGCCCGCGGCGAGCCCGTCAGCCTTGAGCACGAAAGGCGGATCGAAGCGCTTGAGCGCGCCCCACGCCTGTTCGAGCGAGACGCAGCGCTCGTAGCGTGCGGTGGGAATGTTCGCGCGCTGGCACAGCTCCTTGGTGAAGCCCTTGCTGCCTTCGAGCTGCGCGGCTTCGCGCGAGGGACCGAAGGTGTCGATCCCCGCCGCGCGCAGCGTATCGGCGAGCCCGTCGACCAGCGGAGCTTCGGGGCCAATCACGACCAGGGCGATCGCATTGTCCGTGCAGAAGGAGACCACGGCATCGTGGTTGCCGGAATCCAGCGCGGTGCATTCGGCATGTTGTGCGATACCAGGGTTGCCCGGCGCCGCCCACAGCTTGTCGCACAGCGGCGATTGCGCCAGTTTCCACGCCAATGCATGTTCGCGCCCGCCCGACCCGAGTAGAAGGATATTCATGGCCGCCGATTTCCCGTCAGATTCCGAAGATGCGAGCTTGGTAGCGAAGCGCCGCACGGGCGACAACGCCGAGCCGCTCAGCGTGAGCGAAATTTCGCAGGCGTTGAAGCGGACGGTGGAAGACCGCTTCGGTTTCGTGCGCCTGCGCGGGGAGTTGTCGGGGGTGAAGCGGGCGGCATCGGGCCACATGTATTGTGCGCTCAAGGACGAACAGGCGGTGATCGACGGGGTCATGTGGCGCGGCAATACCCAGCGCCTGCCGTTCGATCCCGAAGACGGGCTCGAAGTGGTCGCCAGCGGGAAGGTGACGACCTATCCCGGCCGTTCCAAGTACCAGATCGTGATCGAGCGGATGGAGCTGGCGGGCGAGGGTGCGCTGCTCGCGCTGCTCGAGAAGACCCGCGCGCGGCTGGCGGCGGAAGGCCTGTTCGCGGCCGAGCGCAAACAGCCGCTGCCGTTCCTCCCGCGAACGATCGGCGTGGTCACCTCGCCCACCGGGGCGGTGATCCGCGATATTCTCCACCGGCTTGCCGACCGCTTCCCCAGCCGCGTGATCGTGTGGCCGGTCTTGGTGCAGGGGAAGGGCGCGGCCGAGCAGGTCGCGGGCGCGGTCCGCGGGTTCGCGCAGATGCCCCGCGAACACCCCGACCGGCCCGATCTGGTCATCGTCGCGCGGGGTGGCGGGTCGATCGAGGATCTGTGGAGCTTCAACGAAGAAGCGGTGGTGCGCGCGATTGCCGAGTGCCCGATCCCCACGATCTGCGCGGTCGGCCATGAAACCGATACCACGCTGGCCGACTACGCCGCCGATCGCCGCGCGCCAACGCCGACCGCCGCGGCGGAAATGGCGGTGCCGGTGCGCGCCGAGCTCGCCGCGGTGCTGGCCGATTTCGAAGCGCGCAAGAAACGCGCGATCCTGCGCCCGGTACAGCTGGGGCGCGAACGGCTGCAGGCGCGCGCCGACCGGCTCCCCCAGCGCGAGGCGCTGTTGGAGCCGCATGCGCAGCGGCTCGACGATCTGGCCGAACGCCTGCGTCGAGGCTTGCGCGACCGCGCGGCGCAGGGGCGCGAAAAGCTCTCCAACCTGCGGCTGGCCCCGGTCGTGCTCCAGCGCAATCTGCGCGAGGCGCAGCGCGCGCTCGCCGGGCTGAAGCTTGCACCCGCGCTGGTCGAACGCCCTCTGGCCGAGCGGCGCGAGCGGTTGGCGGCGCTTGCACGGCTGGCCGGACAGCTTCATCCCGACCGACCGCTGGCGCGCGGCTATGTGCGCGTCACCGGACCCGACGGGCGGACGATCACCGACCGGGCGGCGGCGGCGCAGGAGGCGGTGCTTACGCTCAAGTTCCGCGATGGCGAACTCGCGGTGGCGACCGGCATGGAGCCTCCGCCTCCCGCGCCGCGTCGCAAGCCGCGCAAATCCGGAACCCCGCCCAAGCAGGATGATTTGTTCGGGTGACGCGCAAATGCTAGGGACGCCGCCATGTTGATGAACAAGAATTCGGGCCCGGCTAATGGCGAGGCCAAGCTGCAGTACGGCCCCTCGGGCTTTCGCGTCCTGCGCGCGGGCAACCATGTCTTTTGTGCGATGAGCGGGGTGCCGATCCCGCTCGACGAGCTGCGTTACTGGTCGGTCGAGCACCAGGAAGCCTATGCCAGCGCGCAGCTCGCGACCGAGCGGCTCGCACCGTGAATCCGATCCGGGTCGCGCCGCTCCTCCTCGTAGCCGCCGCCTGCGTTCCGACTGCCGAGCCGGAATCCGCGGCCTCGGCCGAAGTCGTACAGCCCGTACGGGCCACGCCTGCGCCGGTGCCCACTCCCACACCCAGCCCCAGCACGGCCGCTGCCCCCGCGCCCCTATTCACCTTCGATGGCGAGCTGGAGCAGGGCGGCTGGATCCGGGGGCGTGTACCCGCCGGAACGGTGGAAGCCGCGCTCGGCGAAGAACCGTTGTCGCTGGACGAAGACGGGCGGTTCTTTGCCGCCTTCGACCGCGATGCGAACCCGGCCGCGACCCTGCGGGCGACGCTGGCCGATGGCCGGACCGTCACCAGCCCGCTCGCGATTGCACCGCGGGCCTGGGACATCGAACGCGTGAACGTCGCACGCCGCGCCGGTGGAAGCTCGGCATCGTTCATGCGGCGCCGCCAGCCCGAACTCGACGCGATCTGGGATGCGCGGCTCAGAGAGACCGGGGCGACGGGTTGGCGACAGGATTTCATCTGGCCGGTCAAAGGACGCATTTCGGGCCGCTTCGGGGCGCAGCGTATCTACCGCGGCGAACCGGGCAGCTACCACTCGGGCATCGATATCGCGACCGGTGGCAGCGGGACGCCCTATGTCGCCCCTGCCGACGGCGTGGTGGTGCTTGCGGCCGAGGATTTCAGCCTTGAGGGCAAGCTGCTGATCATCGACCACGGCCAGGGCCTGAACAGCGCGTTCCTGCATTCCTCGCGTCTTTACGTGAGCGAGGGCGAGCAGGTCCGGCAGGGCCAGCATATCGGCGATATCGGCGCATCGGGCCGCGCGACCGGGCCGCATCTGCACTGGAGCCTGAAATGGCGCAATTCACGTCTTGATCCCCTGCTCTTCACCGGGCCGATGCGTTGAGCGCTTGACGCGCGTCCGCGCGCTCTGGAGAGACCCGCTCGCATGCGTCCAAAGCGCTTTCTCCTTGCCGCCGCGCTGACGGTCGCGCTCGCCCCCGGGACCTGGCTGCGCTCGCCCCCGCCGCCCCGCGCATTGCAGCCGGACGTCACTCTGACACCCATCGCGGCACAGCAACGCACGGCTGGGCCCTTCACTTTGCTTGGCGCATGGGAGCTGGCGGGCGATCGCCTGCGCTTCGGGGGAATCTCGGCGCTCGTCGCCTTGCCCGATGGCCGCTTCCTTGCCGGCAGCGATACGGGGCGCAAGCTCGAGTTCCACCGACCCGATCGCGGGCGCCGGACGGGCCTGTTCAGCGCGTTTGAGCCGAGCGAGACATCCTACAAGATGGGGCGGGACCTCGAATCGCTGGCGGTCGATCCGGAAACCGGAACGGTCTGGGCCGGCTATGAATATCGCGAAGCGATCGTCCGGCTCGACGCCGCTTTCCGGCCCGACAAGGAAGTGCGGCCAGCGCTGATGGCGGATTGGGCCAGCAATTCGGGTGTCGAATCGCTCGTTCGTCTCGCCGATGGACGCTTTCTCGCGATCGAGGAGCGTTCGCGCCGCTGGCGTGGATCGCGGCATATGGCGGTGCTGTTTTCAGGCGACCCGGTGCAGGACGACAATCCGCAAAGCGTGGTCGTCGATATTCCTGCCGGATATCGTCCGGTCGATGCCGCTCCGGTCGGAAAGGGCCGCGCGCTGGTTCTGCTGCGGCGTCTGGACTGGGGCATCCCGCTGGGGTTCGAAACCGCGATCGCCGAACTCGATGTCGACGCGCCCGACGATGACGGGATCGTGACGGCCCGCCTGCTGGCCGAACTGGGAAAAACCATCCCGCGCGACAATTACGAGGGCCTGACCCTTACCGAGGATGCCGATGGGCAGCATGTCTGGCTGATCTCGGACGACAACTTCATGTCCTTCCAGCGGACGCTGCTGCTCAAGCTGCGGTGGCAGACACGCGAAAAGGCGCGCGAGTAGCCCTCGCGCGCCTTTCGAACCGCCGCAGGTGCCGGGGCGCCGCAGCGCCCGCACGGCTTATGCGGAAGCGGCGTTCGCCTTCTTCAGTTCACGCTTCACCTTGAGCGCGTTGGTCGACAGCTTCTCGTCGCTGGTCTTGAGCAGCCAGTTGTCGAGCCCGCCATTGTGTTCGACCGAACGCAGGCCCTGCGTCGACACGCGGAACTTGAAGCTGCGATCGAGCTTCTCGCTCATCAGCGTGACGTTCTGCAGATTCGGCAGGAACACCCGCTTGGTCTTGTTGTTGGCGTGGCTCACATTGTGACCGACCTGGCGGCCCTTGCCGGTGAGTTCGCAAATGCGCGACATGATACGTCTCTCGTTCGAGTGTTGGTGCCCCGAAAATCGGGTTCGGGGCTCGGTTTGTCCCGGAAAGCGGCGCGGATAGCGGCGAGGGGCCGAATCGTCAAGGTAGATGCGTTGTTGCGCCGGTTCGCACAGGCACCTACCATACACTTCCAATCCTTAGGAGCACTTCTATGCGTAAATTTGTCCTTGCTGGCGCGGTTGCCTTTGCCTCGCTGTCGCTGGCGGCATGCGATGTCGACCAGACGGAAGAAGGCGAAATGCCCGAAGTCGATGTCGATGGCGGCAACATGCCCGAATTCGACGTGGAAGGCCCCGAAGTGAATGTCGACACCGGTACCGAAACCGTCGAAGTCCCGACGCTCGACGTCGATGTCGATGGCCCGGACGATGCCACTGGCGAACCCGTAACCGGCGACGAATAAGCATCGGCGCGCGGTCCTCGGCATCGAACCGGACGGCAAGCGCCGTGATCGATCGGCGCTTCATGGACCGCGCGCTTGAACTGGGGCGCGCCGCCGCCGCTGCGGGCGAGGTGCCCGTCGGCGCAGTCGTCACCCGGAACGGCGCAATCGTCGGCGAAGCGCACAATGCGCCGCGCGATCTTCACGACCCCACTGCCCATGCCGAAATCCTCGCGATTCGCCGCGCTGCCGATTCGCTCGGCACCGAGCGGCTGACCGATTGCGACCTGTGGGTCACGCTGGAGCCCTGCGCGATGTGCGCGGGCGCGATCGTGCACGCGCGGATCGGCCGGCTGTATTACGCGGCCAGCGATCCGAAGGGCGGGGCAGTCGAACATGGCGCGCGCGTTTTCGACCAGCCGCAGTGCCTCCATCGTCCCGAAGTCTATGCGGGAATCGGCGAGCAGCGCGCCGCGGACATGCTGCAGGGGTTTTTCAGGCAGCGACGGTGAACGCCGCCAGCTTCGCGGCAAAGAGCCGGCTAGAGGCCGCGCCAGATCTTGGCCGGGGCGGCATCACTCGCGCCGAAGCGCGTCCGATCGCAGCGTGCGGGCATGAACCGCTTGTCGTAACATAGCCGCAATTCCTCCAGCCAGCCGCGCGCATTCAGCTTCACGCCCACTGCCTCGCGTGGCCAGCCCCTGTTGGCATCGACGAAGCGGGTGCGGATCGTGCCGGCAGTAAGCCCGTCCTCGCGGCTCACCCGGTCGTAATCGGGCAGGCGCAGGCCGTCCCACAATATCCGCGTTACCCGGAAGTACGTTGCCGGTTTTCGCGCCATGCAGCTGCCATGCTTGGCCCATTGGCGGGCCAGCAGCGCCGCCGATGGCGAGAGGCACGTGTTCGCCGCCAGATCCCGCGACTGGAGCTGGCGGCGCGATGGGCACCACTGCGGCCAGCTGCGGCCGCTTTCGGGCCACAGGCCATGCACGACCAGACCGAACAGTCCGGCCTGCCCGCTGCATTGGCGCGCATGGCGCGGCTGCCCCCGACGCGGCTTGCAGAATTCGGGGCTCCAGCTGAGCGCCAGCGTATAGCCGGTGACGGGCATGGGACGCGGCGGCGCATCGGGCGTTACCCGGGGCACGTTGACGCTGCGCGGGACGCTGCATTGATAGTGCTGCGCTGCCAGCGGTACGGCGGGCACCAGCAGGCAGGCCAGGGGCGCCAGGACGGTTAGGCTAGGGCGCCTCGGCATCATCGGCATCATCGCTCAGCCACGCGCGCGCATCAGCGCGGAACAGCAGCACGATGGCGACCAGCTGCAGGATGGTCACGGCCAGCGAGGCGATGCCGGCCAGGCTGCCGAGCTGGCCGGGATCGAGATTGACGAACAGCAGTCCAAGCAGCGTCATCACCACCAGGATCCACTTGGCGATGTTGCTGGCCCGGCGGGCGATGAAATACCACAGCAGCAAGGGGATCAGCAGGCTGATCGCCATGACGGCCAGGATCGCGCCGCTACCCCAGCCCAGCTGCGCCAGTGCGGGATCGTTTCCGACCTGTGCGACGAGCGCGTCATACTGGAGGAACCCGTTGACCAGCGCGATCGCCAGGCTGAGCAGGAAAAGGCGTTCGAACAGGACGATGGAGGTCGGGCGCATGGATTATCCCTTTACGGCGAAAGGGCAGGAATGGCGCCGAATCACAAGGGCGTAAAGTCCAGACCGATATCGGCTGCCGGCGCGCTCTGGGTAAGGCGGCCGACCGAGACATAATCCACCCCCGTCGCCGCCTTGGCGCGGATCGTCTCGAGATTGATCCCGCCACTCGCTTCGGTCGGGACGCGCCCGCCGACCAGCGCCACCGCTTCGCGCAGCACCGGGGGCTCCATATTGTCGAGCAGCAGCCGCGTAGCCCCTGCAGCAAGCGCCGGTTCGATCTGGTCGATCCTGTCGACCTCGCAGATGATATCGGAAACCCCGGCGGCAACCGCGCGGCGAACCGCTTCCCCGACCGATCCGGCGACCAGCACGTGGTTGTCCTTGATCATCGCCGCATCCCACAACCCCATCCGGTGATTCGCGCCGCCGCCCATGCGCACCGCGTATTTCTCCAGGTGGCGCAGGCCCGGGATGGTCTTGCGCGTATCGAGCAGGGTGCAGTCGGGATTGTCCATCGCGCGCACATATTGGGCCACCATCGTGGCGATGCCCGAAAGATGCTGCACCGTGTTGAGCGCGCTGCGTTCGGCGGTCAGCATGGCGCGGGCATTGCCTTCCAGGCGCATCAGGTCGGTGCCCGCGGGCACGCTTTCGCCATCGGCGACCACGAGCTCTATCTTCATGTCCGGATCGAGTGCGCGAAAGAAGGCTTCGGCTACGCCCAGCCCCGCCACCTCTATCGCATCGCGCGTGTCCATCACCCCGGCGAAGCGGGCATCGGCAGGGATGACGCTTTCGCTGGTCACGTCGCGGCCGCCGCCCGAAAGCCCCACGCCGAGGTCTTCCGCCAGCGTATTGCGGACAAAGGCGTCGAGGTCGAAACCGTCGAGATTGAATGTCACAGTGATCGCTCCAGAACGGGGCCGGGTGCGGCCCGGCAAGGGCGACCGCCCGCCCGCAGACGCCCGTAGCGAAGCGGAGGGACAGCGTCGAGGACGGCCCCGCAGTTGCGGGGCCGAAAAGCAAGTCAGTGCACGAACCGCGCGACGACGTCGCGGTAGCTGCGGCTGACCTTCACCTCCGCGCCCGATTCGAGCACGAGGAAGCATTCGCCATTGGTGTGCGGCTTGACCTGCCGCACCTGGTCGAGATTGACGATCGTGCTGCGGTGAACGCGCTGGAACTTGCGCGGGTCGAGGCGGCGTTCGAGATCCTTCATCGTTTCGCGCAGGATCAGCGAATTGTCGCCGGTATAGATGCACATGTAATCGCCAGCGGCCTCGATATGCTCGATCGTGCCGACTTCGACCCGGAAGATCTGCCCCCGGTCCTTGACGTTGATGAGCTTTTCGAACCGGCTGGCCGCTTCGGGATCTTCCCCGGCGAGATTCTCCGCAGCTTCGGGGGCGACCTCGGAAAGCACGCTCTTGAGCTTTTCGGCTTCCTCGGTGGATTTCTTTTCCGCCAGCCGCTGGCGCACGCGTTCGATCGTATCGGCTAGCTTGTCCTCGTCGACCGGTTTCATCAGGTAATTGACCGCATTCGCCTCGAAGGCACGGATTGCATGTTCTTGGAACGCCGTGACGAAGACGAACAGCGGCGGGTCGATTTCCATCACGCCCTGCACAACCGAAAAACCGTCGAAGCCGGGCATCTGGATGTCGAGGAAAACCAGGTCCGGTTTCTGCGTCTTGATCGCGCGGATCGCCTCGCGGCCATTCTGGCAGGTGTCAATGATCTCGACGTCCTCGAAGGGTTCGAGGCGCAATTGGAGACCCTGGATGGCGAGCTTTTCGTCGTCGACGAGAATGGTGCGGATGGTCATGTCGTCTGGGGTGCTTTCGGGGGTAGGGGTGAGGGTACAACGACCGGGGGTGCCGAGGGTTTCTGCGACAGCGCCTGCGCGGGTGCGGCTTGCGCCTCGCTTAACGCGGGGGATTCCTTGGTTTCGTAAGGCAGTTCGATCAGGACCGAGAACCCGCCGCTTTCGGGCGAGCGGATCTCGAAGCGGTGTTCCTCGCCGTAAGCCTGGGCCAGCCGGTCGCGGATATTGGCCAGGCCGACCCCGGTCGAATCGCGGCGGGCATGGGTGTGGCGCACCGCGGGCAGGCCATCCTCGACGCTGTTCATGGTCATGCCCGGGCCGGTATCCGATACGGTCACGCGCAGCCGCGGTCCGACGACCTGCGCCACGATGTCGATCTCGGCGCCTTCCTCCTGCGGGCTGACGCCGTATTTGATCGCGTTCTCGACCAGCGGTTGCAGCAGCATGGCGGGAAGTTCCGCCTTGGCCGCTTCGGGTTCGATCCGGAAGCTGGACCGCAGTCGTTCCTCGAACCGCATCTGTTCGATGCCGAGATAAAGTTGCAGCGTCTCCATTTCCTGCGCCACGGTCACCTTACCGCCCGGCTGCGTCACCAGCGTGTGGCGCAGGAAGCTTGAGAGCCGGGTCAGCATGGCGTTGGCGGTCTCGCTCTGCTTGAGCAGGACCAGCGTGCTGATCGAATTGAGCGTGTTGAACAGGAAGTGCGGATTGAGCTGATACCGCAGCATGGCCAGCTGCGCGCTGGTCGCCTGCGCTTCGAGCCGTTCGAGCCGGTCGGCCTGCTCCTCGACCTGGAGGAAGAAATTGATCGCGTAATAGAGCGCCGACCATGCGCCGAGCAGCGTCAGGTCGATGAAGTAGATCCCGACGAACAGATTGGCGAAGCTCGCGCTGCCTGCCGAAGCGCCGGCGACATCGAGCACCCAGCTGTCGATGAAGGCGTAGACCGCGGTTGCGGCGGCCAGCACCAGCACGGTGGCGCCCCAGGTAACCAGCGGCCGCTGGCGGATCAGCCGGCCGTACGCCACCGCCAGGATCAGGCTGAGCGAGAAGCCCGTGATCGTGGCGATCAGGATGATCACCAGCCGGTCGGGCGACTGGCCATTGGCCAGCGCCGACATCCCGCGCAGCATCGTCGCCCCGCCCCAGCCGGCCAGCTGGAGGTTCCAGAACGCCTGGTTCTTGTTGGCGAAGAACGGCGTAGGACGAATGGGCAAAACGGCCATGAGCCACCCTCCCTAGCGCAATTGCAGCGAATTGCGCCAGCCGCTACACCGTCGGTGACAGCCGAAGCGAGGGAGAGACGCGATGGGCGTGCAGGAAACTATCGACGAAGCGGGACCGGGACGCGCCAAGTTCCGCGAAATGAAACAGGGCACAGCCGACGACTGGGCGATCATCGGCGGCGAATACCGTGCCTTCGCGAAGGGGCTGCCCGACCGCGTGCTCGACCATCTCAGGCTCCTCGACGGCGATTTCGGCGGCTTCCCGGTCGACCGGCTGGAACATTCGCTGCAGACCGCCACGCGCGCCCACCGCGACGGGCGGGACGAGCAATATGTGGTGATGGCGCTGCTGCACGATATCGGCGACACGCTGGGCAGCTACAACCACCCCGAGGTGGCCGCGTCGATCATCAAGCCCTTCGTCAGCGAGGAAGTGCACTGGATCTGCCAGAACCACGGCGCCTTCCAGGGGTATTACTACTTCCACTTCCTCGGCATGGACCAGAACGCGCGCGACAAGTTCACCGGTCACCCGCACTACGAAGCGTGCCGGTTGTTCTGCGAGAAATACGACCAGGCGGCCTTCGATCCCGATTACGACAGCGAACCGCTCGAATTCTTCGAACCGATGGTGCGCCGGGTGATGGCCCGTCCGCTTGCCTCGGCCTATGCCAAGGCGCTCGAACAAGAATAGCCGCTGCGAAGCGGTCAGCTATCGGCGGCCAGCGCTTCGGCCAAGCGCTCGGGCGGGACCAGCCCCTGGATCGTTTCACCACCGGCCACCCAGCTCGGCGTGCCGGTGAACTGCAGCGTGCGCGCCAGCGCCATGTTGCGCGCCAGTTCGCCGGTGGCATCATCCGACGCAGCGAAGGCGCGGGCCTGCTCGATATCGAGGCCGGCGATCTGCGCAGCCCGGGCGATCGTGGTGTCGCTTGGGGGGCCCTGTTCGAACAGGGCGTGGTAGAAGGCGGGATACTTGCCCTGCTTTGCTGCGGCCAGCGCCATGCGCGCGGCCTGTTCGCTGCCATCGAAGATCGGCCATTCGCGGATCACCACCTTCAGATCGGGGTCGCCTGCGATCAGTTCGTCGATCACGGCAATCGACTGGCGGCAATAGGTGCAGCCGTAATCGGTGAATTTGACCAACACCGTGCCGCCGTCCGGATTGCCAAGCACCGCCCCGGGGAATGGCTCGCGTACCTCGTCCGCAATGCCAGCGAGCCGGTCCTGGCTTTCCTGGCGCTGATAGGCTTCGCTCATTTCGGGCAGGATCTGCGGATTGGCGATCAGATACTCGCGGGTTTGGTCATGGCCCAGCCCCGATAGCGACCACAGGGCCGCACCCGCAAAGCCGCATCCCAGCGCGATCAGCGCAGTCAGCAGATGGTTCTTCATGGTGCCCCTTGTTCGCTTCAGCCGGGCGCGCAATCGCGGCCGCGTTCCATTTCGCACTGGCGTTCGAGCAGCGCGCGCGCCTGCATGCCGATATCCTGTGCACGGATCCAGTCGGGGGTGCCGTGCTCGAGCCCGTATTCGGCCGCCTGCGCGCTGCGCAGGGCTAGCCCGTACTGGCGGTTCATCACCTGCTGTTCGGCCGAGGCCAGCCGGGCCCGCGCGGTATCCCCGCGCGCGGCATAGACCACGCCGAGCTGGTACCAGGCGAAGGGATTGCGGCGATCGCGGCCCACCGCGGCGCGCAGGACGCGTTCCGCCTCCTCGAAATTGCCGTCGTCCTCGGTGGCGATGAGGGCATGCCCGAAGAGGCTGGCGATCAGCGGTTCCGCATTGGTCATCGCGGTGGCGCGGCGCAGCGGATCGAGCGCTTCATGCGGGCGCCCGGATTCGAGCAGGACCTGCCCCTTGAGTTCGAGGAAATAGGGATCCGCGGGGTCCTTGGCGAGCAATTGGTCGGCGGTATCGAGCGCCAGATCTACGCGCGCGTTCGAATGGTAGGCATAGGCGCGCGCATAGAGCGCCGGGATCGACTGGTCGGTCTCCGGATACTTGCGCAGCGTCACCGAAGGCTTCGAGATATAACCGGTCAGCTTGGCCTTCACCCGCTCGAAATTCGCCTGGTTGCGTGGATCGGGCGGACGCTCCCATGCGGGATCGCCTTCGTACACTTCGCGCAGCGCGGAAATACGGTCGCCCGACAGCGGATGCGTGCGATAGAAGCCGGCTTCGTCGCTCTGGCTGTATCCATAGCGATATTCCTGGTTGAGCAGCTTGCCGAAGAATTCGAGCGAGCCGCGACCCGAAATCCCCGCGTCCGACAGATATTGCGCGCCGGCGAAATCGGCAGAAGATTCCTGCGTGCGGCTGAAGGACAGGAAATTGCCCATTGCCGCTTGCTGGCCAGCCATCATGATTCCCATGGCCGCGTCTCCCGCACCGGCCAGTGCGGCGCCGATCCCGGCGATCATCGACAGCAGCGATATGCGCGAAGCCGCGGCCATGCCTTCGCCGTAGCGCAGGATATGGCCGCCGGTGATGTGGCCCAGTTCATGGGCGATCACGCCCTGCACTTCCTCGGCGCTGTCGGCGGCGTCGATCAGCCCCGAATGGAGGTAGACCGCCTGTCCGCCCGCGACGAAAGCGTTGATCGACGGATCGTTGATCAGCACGATGTCGACATTGTCCGGCTCGAGGCCCGCGGCCTCGATCAGCGGGGCGGAAATCTCGTCGAGAAAGGCCTCGGTCTCGGCGTCGCGCAGGATCGACTGGGCGGCGAGCGGCTGGGCCGCAAGCGTTGCAGCTGCAAGGAAGGCGAGCAGGCGGGCGATCAGACGCATCGCGACTGCTTTAGGGGGTTTGAGCCTGAACCGGAACTGAAACCTCGGTGTGCCGCTGCGCGAAGGCGATTACCGCGTCATCCACATCGCGCGAACCGCGCCACGGGCTGGCAAGCGAGATCAGCGGGGCGTTGTGATCGAACGAATCGTAGAGCAGCGTTTCGACCGGTGCGCCCAGCTGGTCGAGCGCGGCCGCCAGCACGCGGGTGTTGCGCGGTTTGACCAGCGTGTCCTGTTCGCCATGGACCAGCAGCATCGGCGGCGCATTGGCGCGCGCATGGTTGATCGGCTGGCTCTCGGGCCCGGCACCGACCGATCCGAATGCGGCTTCGCCCGACGGCCTGTCGAACGGGTAGAAATCATATGGTCCCGACAGGCCGATCACTCCGGCCGGGCGCACCCCGCTGGCTGCCAGCCAGCGTTCTTCCAGCGCCACCTGGACGACGTTGTACGCCCCCGCCGAATGCCCGGCGATCACGATGCGCGCGGGATCGCCGCCATATTGCGGCGCCAGCCTCGCCGCTTCGGCAATCGCCGCCGCCGTGTCTTCGAGCATGGCGGGATAGCGCCCGTCCCCGCCCAGCCGGTACCCTGCCAGCACCGTCACGAAGCCTGCCGGCGCAATCGCACGGGCAACGAAATCGTAATCGTCGGGATCGCCCCAGCTCCAGCTGCCGCCATGGACGAATACGAATACCGGCAGCGGGCCGGCCGCATCCGCGGGCGCATAGATGCGCAGCTTCTGTGCGGGATGTTCGCCATAGGTGGTCCGGGCGACCAGTGCGACATCGCGGCTGCCGCTCGTGACCCGGTCGAGCGCGTTGAGCACTGCGGGCCCGTTGGTGCGAATTGCCACCAGCAGCCCCGCTCCGGCCAGCAGGGCGACGGCGAGCAGTGCGATGAGGATTTTCATGCCCCGGCTCATTTCCGCGCCGGGTCGCTGGCCTCGACCGAATCGACGATGGCCGTTGCCTCGTCATCGGCCAGCAGGCCGATCGAAGCGAGGAACTGGTGACCGGTGTCGTAACTGTTGCCCAGCCACAGCGGCACGCCTGCAGCGCGCAATTGGGCCTTGGCGTTCAGTTCCTCGGGGCTCATCGTCTCGCCGACCTTGCGGATGAAAATTGCCCGCACCTGCCCGGGGTTCGCCAGCGCAATATCGGCAAAGGCCGTCAGGTCGCCCTGGCTGTCGTCGCCGATAAGCGCAAACTTCAGATCGGGGAAGGTGCCGAGAATGCCCTCGATCGCGGTGCGTTTGTGCGCGCCATGGCTCGACGAACCGAACGTCGCGCGATCGAGCCCCCAATCGCGCAGCGCGATGGGGCCCAGCGGCAGGCCGGCACCGCGGATGTAGGTCACCAGATAGCTGAACAGGTTCCACGGGCTGGACGACACATAGAAGAACGGCCGGTGCGTGGCCGGTTGCCGATCGCCGACATGGCCCGCGCCTTCGGCCAGCACCTCACCGCCGCCCAGCGCATTGTAGAAGACATCGGCGCCGGGCACGATGATGCGCTCTTCGGGCATCTGCATCAGCACGCGCCGCCAATTGCGCATCACCTTGCGGAAATCGCCGGTAATGCCGGTTTCGATTATCGTATCGTCGATGTCCGATATGACCGCCAGGCCGGTATCGTCGCCCGGGGCGAGGACATGCGCATCGATGCACTGGTCTTCGTCGCCGGTGTGCCAGTGGAAGACCACTGTTTCCCAGGCGGGGTGCTCGTCGTAATCCCATGCGGAATCGAACTCGATATCGAACCGGACGAACCCCTCCGCGTCGGTCAGGCCCCGGTGCCGCTGCGGCGGCGCGCCCGGCCGCGCGATCTCGAGTTCGACGGGCATGTCGGCGACCTCGTGACTGGCGAACTGGCCAATCATCGTCTTCGCAGCACGCCAGCGGCTGCGTTTCTCGAACTTGCCGACGCGTGAGCGCAGGGCGCGTGCGGTAATGTGCAGGCGCTCGCGGTTGCGATAGCCGAGATAGGGCTGGATGCGGACGGGGGCGGTCGGAAGGAATGGCATGCGCCGGGCGCTAGCCGGAGCAGCGCGGACCCGACAAGCCTTTTCCCCGCTTTGCCCTGCTAGCCCAGCAGCTTGCGCGCGGCGCGTTCGACCAGCGGCACGTCGTCGGGCACTTCGCCGATGATTTCCAGCGCCCCTTCGGGCGTGCGCCGCACCATGACCAGCGCAAATTCGGCGCCATCGTGTTCCTCGAGGTCGGCCATTTCGAGCGCGTCCGCGTCGCGCAGCTTCTGCGCCAGCGCAGGGCGAACGACCCGGCTGTCCTCGACCGGCTTGCCCTGCTCTTCCCGGCGCAGGCGGCGCTCCTCCTGCACCACGCCCTTCAGCCCGCCGTCGGCTTGGCGCAGGAAACTGGCCAGTCCGCCCGGTTCGACCTGCCGGCGATGGGCATGGGTCAGCACGGCGGCGTATTCGGTCAGACGGGTCTTGTCGTAATCCGCCCCGAAGACGAGCTTCACCACCGGGGTCATCGGCGCGCGGTCCTGCTGGACCAGGCCGTTGTCGCTGAGCAGCGCCTCGAAGTCGGCGCGATTGTCCTGCGCGGCAAGGCTGAAGTCATACGCACGTCCGACCGCTTCGTAGAGCGTCTTGCGGCTGCGGTCCTCGGTGTTCTGCGCGGCCTGCGCCATTTCGCGCGCGGCGGCGAGGCTGTCGTAAAGCCCGGCAGGCGGTTCGTCCGCGGCGCTGTCGGCTGGCTGCGGGGCCGGCGCCTCGAGTTCGGGAATGAAAATGTCGCGCTCCGGCGCTCCGGGCTTTTCCGCGAGGATCGAGAACTCGGCCCCCATCGGCTCGGCAGTTTCCTCGGCGTCGAAGGGCATGCCGGGCGCGGGTTCGAACGCCTGCGGCACCGGCGGCGGTGCCGGTTCGGCGGGTTCGAAGGCCTGCGGGATCGCCGCGCCGCCATCGAGCGAAAGGTCGATCGCCTTCTTCGTGCGATCGCCGCGATTCACCAGCGCGACCAGGCTGCTTGCCGTATCTTCATCGGCCAGGGGGTCGACCACCGAGTCGACATCGCCCTCGTCCTCTTCGTCTTCCCAGTCGGGCAGGCCGTAATCGGCAGCGGTCTTGATCGCGCTGTCGAACTCGCCGCTGTCGTCCAGTCCCTCATCGTCGCTGGGGGCGTTCCCGCCGACGCGGTTGCCCAGGGCGTCGACCCGGCCACCGCCGCCAGTCGCCGCGGGCAGGCTCGCGGTCGGGAGATCGGCTGCGAATTCGTCGTCGAGGCCGATTTCGTCGTCGAGGTCGATATCGGCGCCGGGCATCATCGAGCCGAAGGCGGGGCTGGGCAGGTTTTCACGATGCTCCAGCACGTGCGTGACGCCCAGCTCGAGCACTTCGGCCTCCGCTGCCTCGCGCGTTGCACGGGTCAGAGTTTCGGCGGTTTCGAGCGTGCGTTCGCTGCCGCTGTCGGCTTCCTCGGGCATGGCCAGCGACTGGTCGATCGCGAGCAACAGCTCGTCGGCGGTCTGCTGGTCGGCAATTTCCTTCCAGTTGATCACGCCATAGATGAAATCGACCGTCTGGCGGTCGCTCGAATAGGGTAGCAGGATCCCGCGGTACAGCAGGGCGGCACCGCTTGCCCCGACGAATTCCGCCTCGAACCCGATCGGCGCCTGGTTGGCAAGGATCTGCAGGTAATGGTCGGTAATCCGGCTCAGCACCGAGCGTCCGGGGACTGCCGAAAGCAGCGCGGGGCATGCGCCGGTCAGCCCGGCTTCGCTGGCCAGCTCGCGTCCAACGAAGCGCAGTTGCGGGTCGTCGATGTCGCCGGTCAGGTCGAGCAGGACCGAATAGGGGCCGAAATCGGGCAGCGCGTCGGGATCGAGGTCGGCGACCAGCGGCAGGTCGAATTCGCCGAGCAGGCTTGCCCAGTGATTATAGGCCCGCACCTGCATGCGGCGCTCATCCTGGCCAACTGGCGAGGGTGGCGGTTCGGGGACGGGGTCGAAGTCCTCGATATCGTCGTCGAAGTCCTCGTCCACATCGCGCGAGCCGAAAAAGCCGCCTAGCCTGTCTATCACTGCGTCTGTCCCCGAAGAGTTCTGCTCGTAGGGGGCCGCTATGCGACTGGCGCGGTAAACATCGGGTAAAGGAAATTAACCATGGGTCCCGAATGCCGCAGGCAAATGCGGGCGGTCTAGAGCATGTAACGCATCCGGATGGTCAGCTCGCGATCCTTCCCGCCGAGGTCGAGCGCGGCATCAGAGAAGCTCGGCGGACCCATGCGCACCTTGGCATCGCGCGAAAAGCCGAACCCTTCGCGGGGCATCATCCCCAGCGCGCGGTCGGCCTTGCCGTTGTTGTTCTCGTCGTGAAGCAGCGCGATCGCATAATGCCCCGGTCGGACGTGCCGGAAGGTGAACGAGACGCTGCCCTCGCGCGCCTGCGCCGTCGCGCCGAATGCGCCCGCCACGCCGCGGCAGCGCGGGAAGCTGTGTTCGTCCGCAGTCATGCAGGCGCGCACGATGCCCTTGGCGCTGCGCAGGTCGGTCACCGTGATCGTGATCGTCGCCCCCGGCGCTTGCGCACTGGCAGCCGGGCCCGCCGGGGGGCAGGCACCGCGCCAGCCAACGCGGCGCCGGCCGGGATCAGGGCAAGTGCCGCCGCCCTCTTCAGGCGTTGGGGCTGAGCCCGCGATCGGTCCCGCAGGCGCGATCCCAGAAGCGAAAATAGAGGCCGTAATTGCATCTGTACTCTTCATGGTGACGCTGATGGTGGCTGGCAGTTATCACCCACTCGCCTAACTTGGAATGAACCAGTCGGCGCGGAAACATCTCCCACCCCATGTGATTGGTCACTCCCATGACCGTCATGATCAGCAGCACCGTGCCCACCATGGCGACATGGATCGGGATCAGGAACACCAGCGCGGGGATGGCCACGGCACCGGTTATCGCTTCCCACGGGTGGAAACTCATTGCCGCCCAGGCGGTGGGCGGACGGCTGGCATGGTGGACCGCATGCATTTTCCGGAACCATTTGGGGCGGTGCATCAGGCGGTGAGTCCAGTAGAACCACGTGTCATGCGCCAGCAGGTACAACAGCACGGCGACGGGCAGATACCACAGCGGATAGGCATCCCACTGCGTATAAATCCGGGTCCAGCCGTGGGTCTGCCATCCCCAGGCGACGATGCCTGCCGGAATGCCGTAGATCGCCGCGGACGCCAGCGACCAGCCGATTTCGCGGCGGATCTGCGGGCCCAGCCGTGCGTGGTACCCCGGGCGCACCCGCGCGGTGACGAAGGCGAAGGCCCCGCTGGCGGCAAGATAGCGCAGCGCCACGATCGCGGTCATGGCGGCAGCAGACAGGAGAATGGCAGCCCAGGGCATGGGCCGACCCTAGCCCCCCGCGGCGCCGGGGGGAACAGGCGAAGTTCTACTCGGGCGTACCCCAGGGCGCGCATTGCGGATCGAGCGCCACGCGCGCCCGGCGCAATGCCGTTCGTGCGAGCCGTTCGACCTCGAGCTTGCGGCGCGCGGCGGCCAGCGGATTGAGCGGGGCGGGACGGACAATTTCCCCGTCATAGCCATCGGCCACGACGATGCCGCAGCAATCGGGGCGATATGCGTCGCCTTCGAGCGGGCTGCGATCCATCCCCGGGGGCAGGGCCCAGAAGAACCGGTCGCAGAAATCGAGATAATCGGGCCATTTGCCATCGCCCAGCAGGTCGCCCCGCTGGACCTTGATCTCGACGATGATCACCTGCCCCTTGGCGTCGATCCCCATCATGTCCGCGCGCCGCCCATTGCGCAGCGGCATTTCGGTGAGGCACCAGATATCGTTGCGCGCAAACAGCCGCGCTACGCCGCGGGCGACGTCGCTTGCCGTGGTGGCTGCCAGGGTTGATTCGCTCATGCCGCCGAACTGGAACATAGGAGGAACGTGGTCAAGGGTTGGGGCAGAAACACTTCACGCTGCGCACGGACACGCCGGGCGTACCGGGGAGAATTCGCTTCAGGCGGTTTCGATCAGCTCGCCGATGGCGCAGCGCGCCGCGTGGAATTCGCGCCACAGCGTCAGCGCCGCGGCGGTGGTGTCCTGGCCCTTGGCGGTCAGCGCCAGCAATGCGCGCAGGCCCGGTTGCATGAAGGCGGCAATGTCGTCAATGCCGCGCGCTGCCATGGCATAGTGCCAACCGCCCTTGCGCGCCGCGCGTTGCGGCAGGTCGGCGACTTCGGGTGCGATCGTTTCGCGGCCGAGCTGGGCGAGAACGCCGACCGCGGCCGCTGCTTCATGAACTGCTTCCCACTGCTCGGTCACCAGCGCGGGGTCGGGCTCGCCCGCGGTCCCGGTATCGGGCGACAGCATGGTGGCTTCGGACAGGTCGAACTCGTTGGAGAGCGCATTCATGCTGGCGGAGGTACGCGGGCAATCTTGCAAAAAGCCTAACGCGCGGCGGCACCAGGCTGGGCAAAGGCCGTTTTAGCACTGGCGAGCATGAATACGCTTTGCTAAGCGCTCCCCTCGCCACGGCGACCAGCACCCGTAGCTCAGCTGGATAGAGCGCTGCCCTCCGAAGGCAGGTGTCAAGCGGGATTGTGCTGTATAGTTCGAAGGAATTGGTTAAAAATTTAAGAGCTTAGATGAATGCGAGGATTGGGTTCACATCGCAATTCTTTCCGCGTAAGCATCGCGTAAGCGTAAAGCACCCGTAGCTCAGCTGGATAGAGTGTCGCCCTCCGAAGGCGAAGGTCACAGGTTCGAATCCTGTCGGGTGCGCCATTTCCTTATCAACCCCATTTCGTTCCTACCTAATTGGCGCGCCGGCGTCGGAAGCCTTCGAGAGCGAAGGTTGCTTTTAACCGCCTATGCGGTTCGCGCCGGAAGCTCGACGTGAGCCCCCACATACTGTGACTCTTGACAGGAACCCGCAGATGATTCACGGTTTGTTCACAGCTTGTCCCCAGTATGAAGGGGAGGTCAAACGATGAAGCGCAAGTCACCAAATATAGGGGTAAGTCTCCCCAAGTGCCGTTGTTGCGGCAATTATTGGCGTCCAGCGCCGGGCGTCAATGCGAACGCTGCTTACTGCAAACGGTGCGCCAAGGAGCGTCACGCGAAAGCTGTCGGTGTTTTTGGCCTGAAACGCCTGAGCCCCTCCGACATCAAAGGTGCGTATTTGCTCCCAAGGCGATTGCGCTCAAGCTAAGCGCCGAAGAAGGCCTTCAATCCTGCAATTGCCTTCCCTTGACCAACCACTCCGCCGGAGCCGTCCAACGACATGGAACGCCCGCTAGCGATTGGTTCGCTCCACGCGCGCCATTGATGCTTACGTGACGAAATCCGTTCCCACTCAACCTTTATTCGCCGCTGTCCCTTGGTCCGGTGCCACTTGATTAGCTGGGGCGCCACTTCAACCTCCCACTGCGGCTCGACTGGAAGTGCGGCTATGCCTGCCAGCACTTGGGTTGTGTTTTGGAAGCGCTTTGCCGGGTCATCGTTCATCGTGCGGCGGATGAACGTGCGCCAAGGCTTCGGGATGTGCGGAAGCCACTTGAGGGTATCCACGAAGCCCCCGTCCTCGATCATCGTCTGCGGTCTGGGGGCCTCCTCGTACCAGACCTCGCCGTGGAGGAGGCGGTAAAGCGTCATGCCGAGAGCCCATATATCGCTCTTCGCGCTGGTTGGGCCGTTGTGCCAACATTCGTGGGCGATGTGGTCCCAGTAGCCCGCCTGAGATCCATAGCCCAGGAGCAAGTCATCCGTCACCAAGCCGAAGTCTGCGAGCTTTGCCACGCCCTGACCGTTGAGGAGGATGTTGGCGGGCTTGATGTCCCGGTGCAGCATTCCCCTTGAATGCAGAACCCCGAGGCCCTGTAGCACCTCGGTCGCCGCCTTCTTTACGGCCCGGAGAGTCATGGGCCCGGCCTCGTATTTCTTCTCAAGGGAGCCGCCAGCGCAGTATTCCATGCAAATCACGACGCTGTCGCCGCCGTCGCCCTCCACTACGTGATGGACTTGGACTACGTTCCTGTGGGTGGCCTTGGATAGGTGTTGGGCCTCGTTCAGCGAGCCACCTTTGTAGAGTTGCCACCGCGCATCGTCGTGGTGGGCTTCGCGTCGCAGGACCTTCACCGCAACGTTTCCATGCGCCGGATCGACACCATGGAACACCTCACCAAAATGGCCATTTCCAATTTTCACGCCGATTGTGAGGCCGGAAATGTAGTCGGTCATCAGTCATTCCTTGCAGCGACGAGGAGCATCGCAACCTCGCGGCTTCCTTTCCTCAGCTTCCCGCCGGTCGTGTGGGCGTCCCAGAACGAGTCATCCGCCACATAGTCGTCCACGTTGCGCTCCCCATAGGTGCGACTGATTACCCCTTTGGTGAGTTGCCTCACCGGACAGACTGAAGCCGCCGCTGCGATGACTATGCCGCGAACCTCGGCGCTATGAAGCATCCCTAGCTTCGCTGCGCCCTTGCCCATCACGGCGCTAGCTTTCACCACCACGTCTTCGATGCCATTTTCGCGGATGTAGTCGGCACATTGCTGATGGAGGAAGCTGTAGGCCTCGCTCCGGTCGCCCTTCTGCACCTTCCAAGTGTCGTCGGTCAAAACGACAATCGGCCCCTCGTCGTCGGGGACCTCAACATCGACGTAGGTTACACCTTCCTTCGAGGCACTGAGCCCCAGCCATCGCTTAGTCATTCAGAATACCCTGTTTTCCGAGGTGCCTTGATACAGGGAGATGGCGCGGTGTGGAAGAGAAGGGAGGAAGCGTCCGGGGATACGGCATTGATACTGGACGATTATTGCAGCATTGGTGGGGCATGTACGAGACCTTCACCTATGATGATCCGGCCATTCTTCCGGCCGCCTCCCGCGATCACTGGGCCTACATGGAGAGCAATTCCGCTGCCGCAGTGATGAAGGCGGTCTGCCCGGACGAGTGGAGGGACATTGTCGAGGTGCTCTCGACCTACCGATTGGACCCGAAGTATTGGTTGAAGGCCGGTGGCAATCGGGGCGACATTGCCGAGCAGATTGATGATGAATTCGGAAAGCGCGGCTGGTCTGAGACCCGGCTCGACCTAGAGACACGCGGCCTGTTGTTCGACAAGGACGGCAATTCCGTGGGCGAACTCCCCGTCATCCGGCAAGAGGGCTACCTCGTGGACAACTTTAAGAACCGTATCGTGCTGGACGTGGAGTGGAACGCGAAGGACGGCAACCTCGACCGCGACCTCGCCTCCTACCGCTCGTGGTTCGATGCTGGCATCATTTCCGCAGGCGTCATCATCACGAAGGACCGACTCTCCCTGCTAGCTCTCGCCCGTCGACTTTGGGGCGACTATCAGGCTACCCTGCCCCAGGAGGAGCGGGTCGCTAGGCTGCCTATCGACCTAACCACATCCACCGTGACGGCGTTGGACAAGGCCGAGATGCGCATGCGCCGGGGCGTGATGGGGTCATGCCCCGTCCTGATAGTCGCGGCGAACGAGAGCACGTGGAACGGGCAGCCCTACGTCTGACTTAGCTCCCCCGTCTGCCCCTTGGGCGCATCGACGTTTCCGCACTGGCAAGCAATGAACGCACCCGCTGGATCGAGTACCCGGTCTCGTCTGCGATCTGGCGAACGCTGTTTCCTGCCTCGTAACGGCTCTTGAGCTCGGCACCAAGCGCCAAGGCAACATCCGGTTGGAGGTGCTCATTGGCGCGAAGCTCAGGGAGGATTTCGCCACCCGCATACCCCTTGTGGACCTTCCCGCGCGGTACTTGGCCCTCTGCTGATTCTGTCCCCCCACAGCGTCCACTGCGGCCGGGGGTGCCGGGCGAAGAGCTCGAGGTACGGCCCGGGCGAACAGCTCTCGATCAAGTCGTACTGCTCGTCCGGTTTGCGCGAATGCTCTCTCTTCCTCGTCTCGATCATGTTGACCTGCGAGCGACCGGGCGCGAGCGTCCGCATCGAGCCCTTGACCCCGAAGAGGAGGATTTCAGTCACATTGCGGAAGTAGAAGCCCACCCCACGACCATCCGGGCCGCCGTCCTTCCGGCGCTTAGCCCAGATAATATTCGAGACATACCGAAAGCCCCACGCTGACATAACATCGAGCCCGTCCGGCAGCAGAGCATTCGGCACCCAGAGATAGAGGTGCGCGTTCTTCGCCGCTACATCGCTGACCGGAAGGTCCTTGATCGACTCAAGCGACATGGTCGAATAGCGATCGAGCCGCCGATGCTCCGGCGCTACCTTCCCTGTGCGGTTGGAGAAGCGCCAAGGGGGATCGGCCAGCACGGTAGAGAAGCCGCCAACCACTCGGGGCAGGGGCGCGGGTTCAAGTTCGGGGCGGAGCGGTTGGGTCTGGGCAATGTTCATGCCGAACACACTAGGAAAAAATTAGATCTTTGAAAAGATCTTTTTGCCCAATATTCGCTGCCTTGGGCGGAAAAACCTAAGCCCCGGCTCCGGGCAGCCGTCCGCTATGGTGGCACGGCCTTGCCTCCAATGTCGAGAGCGAAAGGGGCGCACAACGGGCTGTACCGTCCCCGGTGGCCAATCGAGCGAACGACACGAGCCCTCAGCGGTTTAAGCGGCACCCTTGAAACGAATATCGTCATTGTATCCATTGGCGTTGCACCACTCACCAAGTTGCGCGTGAACTTGGTCGATGTAAGCACCGTCCCCCGGGCCATGCCCAAAGGGGAGGTGTTCGTCACTGTCGCAGAGGTCAAGCATCATCGCCAGAGCCCGCCCTGCCAGATCGGGGTCCGCCTTGATGCGGAGATAGGCCTCGAGCGGCTTATCTTTGCCTAGCTCCTCCCCCCGAGAGCTCGCTCGAAGTCCGGCACGCTGCAACGATGGCGGACGGTTACACCGTCTGACCGGCACTGCTCGATTTCGTCATAGATGCTCTGATTGATCGTCCACATAGCGCTGGCGCCCCCCTTGGACGTGTAAGGCCAATCTATATCATGAACGATGCCGAACGGGATTTGGAAGTGTCGGAGCATCCGAATGAGTCCCGGAAGGATACCCTTGCCGCGAGCCCGAATTACGGCCGCTCGGTCCGCGAGTTCGTGGTTGGTTTCGACCACCGCAGCAATGAATGCAGCGTGCTCTGTGTCGCCCTCAACGAGGATGGGGTAGGACCCAAAGAACACCTCAGAAAAGCCCACGTTCATTTGCTGCAATGCTTGGAGGTTCTTCTTCATTCCTTCGTCGAACGTCACCTCTTCCGTGCGGTATGTCTTACGCTCAAGCGGGGATTGGTCTCCACCCTTGCGCTCGAGTCGGACAATGGTGGTGTGATTTTCGAGCGGGTTGACGAAGTACGGCGAGTGAGTGGTCATCATTACCTGCCAGTCCGGGTCAGTGGCGAGCTGGTAGAGATGTCGTTGAGCCGCTCGGGCAGCCATCGGATGGAGCGCATTCTCTGGCTCGTCGATAAGCAAGAGATAGCCAGGGAACGCAGGATCGTCCTCCGCCTCGGGCAGCTTCTCACCCGCATCGAATGCGGCGATTTTGGCTAAAGCGGCTTCGAGGACTTCGCCCTTTTTGCCCTTGGCCTCCTTCTCAAGCCCCGACCGCACTTCGAGTTGTCGGGTGAGTTGATTATGCACCTGAAGCATTGACCAAAAGAGTGCTCTCCGCGCCCCTGTGCCTTGCTGGGCAAGGGAGGTCTCAACCTCACCATCCTGCACACGGATGCCGGAGCCCTCCTTCATTAGCTTCTCGAGGCTTATAGATGGCGCCGCCATTGCCACGTCCAGCCGGACACCAAGGCTTGGGAACACTCCCTTGAACCCGTCGTGCACCTTCGCCGCGATGCCGTCGAAGCGCTCCTCGTGTGTCTTACTCAACTCATCGACGACTCCCATCAACGTGACGACCGACTTCGAGAGATCGGACTCAGGATCACCTTGATGCACCTTCATCTCCGCCACGAAGGGGGAGAGGGCTAGAGTCAACAGCAGCTCTTCGGTCTTATCCGCATCCTCCAGGGAGCCAATTCGTAGCGGTCGAGGAAGCCGTGACTTGAAGACATTGTCGGCACCACCGGCCTTAGCATCTGCTGACCAGCCGCTCTCCGTAGGGCTCCATGTCTTGCGCGCGCCCGATCCGTCCGCTTGCCACTCCCACCGGCTCTTCAGAATACGGAGATCACCCTCAACCACCTTCCATTCTTCGGCAACATTAGCAATGCCCTCCGGGATGTGAACGTCAAGCTCCACTACCGACGGTTCACCATCAGGTGCCCAACGGCAACGATCACGGCCAACATCAAACTTGTTTGGACTTTGCGCGAGCTCGTAAGCTCGAAGAATGGTCGATTTGCCGGCGTTATTTTTACCGACGAGGCAAACAACATCATCTAGCGCAACCTCTACACCCTCCGTACCAATGCAACCTACATTTTTAATAGCGAGTTTCAGCAACTTCGAACGGTTCGCCATCATCCATCCCCTTAGAGATGCTATATTTCCGTCGGTTGAGGATGGCCAGTCCAAGTGCGGAAAAATGCGCGCGCCGTTCGCGGGCATCGCGTTTCCGGGCGATCTCACCCAAAGACTGCTCCACGCTTCGCTCCTGCAAATTCAGTCGCCAAATCGGCTGATTGAACTTGTAGGATTGGACGGAATCTGTTTTTGCAAACTCGACCCATGCCAGCCGAAGGACCTCCTCGATTTTCACGCAACGACCTCGACACCGAGGTCGCCAAGCGTTTGAAGGCAATTCGCCAATCGAAGCGTCTGACCCGCCAAGAACTAGCGTCCGAAGCAGGGATCGCGTGCAAGACGCTGGCTAGGCATGAGCAGGGAAGACAACGCCCCAGCGAACCTGCGCTTCGCCGCTTGGCGACGGCGCTAGGAGTTCAGATTTCGGATTTAGCACCTGGATGGAAGGACGATGACCTCAACAGACTGACGACGGGCACGGAACATCCCGGTGTCGGATTGAGATTGCTCCGTAAGGAACGGGGCGTATCGCTGGAAACTGCTGCGCGAGCAGCCGGGGTGGATGCCAGCACTTTATCTAGGTTTGAGCGCGGCATGCACGCATCCCGTAAGCTCGCTAGACGGGTCGAGGGCTCGATAGATGATCGACTGGCGTTGACCTCGCACGCGCTCGCCCGGCTGCTTCGTTTTGAGGATGCTGAAAAATTGACTGTTAAGTGTGAGGAAATGGGCAGCGACGATAAACGATCGATCGGTTAGCCTTTAACTCGTATGCAGGCCGGTTAGATGTCCGCTTCGCGCCCCCATATTGGACATTTCATCGTTCTCGTCGCGACCCTGATACCTGCCATTGGATTAGGTAGTAGCTTGGGGGCGGCTTCGTGCCCTCGATTCGGAAATCGAAGATACAGATGCCGATATCGAAAGCCGACATTCTCCAAGTGCAAGGTAGACTGTTCGCGTAAGGCTTTTGACAGCACCAAATCGATGATCTAACAGTTTGGCTTCGGGCATTTATTCCGGCGCCCGGTAAGGCAATGCGCCCAAGTCCGGCCCGATGGGCTGTGTGCGAAGGACGCGTTGATGAATTCTCCCGGTAAACAAGTCTCCGTAGATCAAGGTCCGATACCCTTCTCAGAGGCTGTGCGTGTCTGGGCGCGGGTCGCTGCCCTGAGCTTCGGCGGACCGGCTGGCCAGATTGCCGTGATGCATCGCATTCTGGTCGATGAGAAGCGCTGGATTGGCGAGAACCGATTTTTGCATGCACTCAATTACTGCATGCTCCTGCCAGGTCCGGAGGCTATGCAGCTTGCAACCTATATCGGTTGGCTGCTCCACGGCGTGCGCGGCGGCCTTGTCGCGGGATGTTTGTTCATTCTTCCCGGCTTTCTCAGCATTCTAGCACTCAGCGTGCTCTATGCCAGCTTCCAGGAAGCCAGTTTCGTCCAGGCGATTTTCTTCGGCATAAAGGCCGCAGTCCTTGCAGTGGTCATCGAAGCCCTGGTTCGCATCGGAAGGAAGGCGCTGAAGACGTGGCCAATGTATCTGATCGCCGCGTCTGCGTTTGCGGCCATATTCGTTTTCGATATCCCCTTTCCGCTGATCATCGTCGCTGCCGCGCTGATCGGATTTCTCGGCGGCCATTTCGATCCTGCGCGCTTCCTCGTCATCCGCACCCGCGAGACATCCGAGGACGGGGAGGGCAAGACGGAAGCCGTGCTTCATGCTGGGGGAATGGCGACGGTTCGGCCGACGTGGCGCGGAGCCGTTCGCACGGCAATGATCTGGGGCAGCATGTGGGCGGCGCCCATAATCGCGCTGATCCTTCTCGTCGGCCCCGATCACGTGTTCACGCAATTGGCGATCTTTTTCTCGAAGCTGGCGGTCGTCACATTCGGCGGCGCATATGCGGTTCTGGCCTATATGGCGCAGGAAGCAGTGCAAACGCATGGTTGGCTGGCCCCGGGGGAGATGCTCGATGGATTGGGTATGGCGGAAACCACGCCGGGGCCACTGATTCAGGTTGTCCAGTTCGTAGGATTCATGGGGGGATACCGCGAAGGAGATTTGTTGGGCCCGGTAGCTTCGGGTATTGCGGCCTCGGTGATCGTGACTTGGGTCACATTCGTGCCCTGCTTCCTCTGGATTTTCCTTGGCGCACCGTTCATCGAGAAATTACGCGGTGTGAAGCTCCTGACGGCGGCGCTTTCGGGCGTCACGGCGGCGGTCGTGGGCGTGATCCTCAACCTCGCTATCTGGTTCGCGCTGCACGTTGCCTTCTCACAGCTCAATGAGGTTCAAGGTTACGGCGCGCGACTGCTCGTGCCGGATTTGGCGACGATCGACCTCGCGTCGGTTGTCATTGCCGCCGCAGCGTTGGTTGCGATGCTGCGCTTCAAGATCGGGATGTTGCCTGTCCTTTTTGCAAGCGCCCTCATAGGGGCGCTCTACTTTTCTGGAACAACGCCAGGCACCTGACTTTCCTGGAACAGCCCAGAGCGCCTGAAAACACATCGAAGGAGACCGGAAAATGAAACCTTTCCACAAAACAATGCTTGTTGGCAGTCTGGCTTTATCGGTAGCGGCGATGCCGTCGCATCTGCATGCACAGGACAATTCGGGTAACCTCGAGGCGCTCGTCTTCGAAGCTTCGCATGCAACCGTTACCATGACCGAGGACGGGGTGGCGCGCATTGGCTGGACGCGCGACGACGTCGAGGTGATGGTCGACGGCATGCGCCTCGATCCGCCTGCGGGTCTCGGTTCATGGGCTGCCTTCAAACCCGTCGATGGCGGGGTCATGGTCATGGGTGATACGGTCGTGTTCGAGGACGAAATCACTGCTGCAATGGATGCTGCCCTGGCGAACGGTCTTTCGGTCACCGCGCTACACAATCATTTCATTTTCGACGATCCACCCGTGTATTTCATGCACATCGGCGGGCACGGAGAAACAGCCAGGATGGCAGCGGGCGTGAAGGCGGTCTGGGATGCCATCAAGGAAGTGCGCGCCGCCTCCCCGACACCGCGGCGCAGCTTCGGCGGCATGACACCGGATGCTGACGGAACGATAAATGCCGCGCCTCTGAGCGATACCCTAGGCGCCGAGCCCAGCATTGGCGACGGCGTTGTGAAATACACCTTCGCCCGTCAGGGCCGCATGCACGGCATCGATATCGGAGGATCCATGGGGCTGACGACGTGGGCGGCATTCTCGGGGACTGACGATCTTGCTGCCGTCGATGGCGACTTCATCATGACCGAGGACGAAGTTCAGCCCGTCCTTCGCGCCCTGCGCCAGAAGGGAATTCACATAGTTGCGCTTCATAATCACATGATCGGGGGCGAACCGATGTTCTACTTCCTCCACTACTGGGGAGTGGGTCCAGCGAAGGAGCTTGCAGCGGCGATTGCTGCTGCCCGTAACGCACAGGCGGAACCCGGATAGGCGCAACCATTCCGATAAATTCGGTAAGGCCGCGATCGCTTGTACCTCGTTGCGACAGGCATCGTCTTCGAAATGGCAGGGAACGTAAGTTATGTCGCTAACTTGCGGGCTTGCCTTTGAATGCGATGTGGATGTGGCACGCGCCCTGATTTGAATTGCGAACGGATTGTCCGTTTTGTTAGGAAAGCTCCCAAAACCAGACTGTCTCGAAGCGGCCCAGAAGCTGTCGTTCCAATCGCGGGCATCGATTGACCGATTTCCACCCCAATGTCTGACTTCGAGGATCGCCCTGAACGACCCGGAAGCGGACATATTTCGGTGTTGTCCCGCCAGAGAGTTTCTTGGACTTCGAATTACTCGTGCCTGCATCAGCCGCGTAGATTTCGCTCATCGTTATGAGTGACCCCGCTTGCTTCACGGTGCGATAAGTCAATAGGTTGGCGACACAGGCCGGGGAGAATCAGATTGAATATCGAAGCCAGTCCGCAGGTGCGTAAGCTTTTTGACGAAACGCGACGTCGCCTCGTGGAAACTGGAACGCGCAACAGGCTGGTGCACGTCAACAGAGCCAACACCCGCGGCGCGGTCGTCAACATCATCAACGAACGCTCAGATGACGTCTATGCGATCCTTGCGAATGGCAAAACGATGCGCTTTCGCGCCCTTGGCAAGGACAAGCACGAGCAAGGTGAGATCCTGCTCGCAGAGGATACTGCTAACGCGGAGACCTTCGACGATAACCGCTACACCGACAACTTGCTGGAAAGCCCGCTAGGGCCGGATGCACTTGCCAAGAAGCTACTTAAGATCGCGCGGGATGCGCGCACCGCCGAGGAGGAGCAAGGGGTAAATATCCTCTACCTGGCGCTCGGCTTCGTCTCTTGGTTTGAAGACGAGAAATCCGACGTTCAACGAGAAGCGCCCCTTGTCCTGCTCCCAGTGGAACTTGTCCGCAACCAGCGCACGTCAACATATGACATCCGCATGCGCGGTGAGGATCTCATTACGAACCTTCCGCTTCAGCAGCGATGGCAGGACGATTTCGGGTTGGTTCTTCCCGAACTTGAAGTCGGCGAGGACTGGCAGCCGTCGCAATACTTCGACGAGGTCGAGGAAATTGTCGAAGAGCGCGATCGCTGGGAAATCGACCGTGATGCCATTCAACTGGGCTTCTTCTCGTTCTCGAAACTGCTGATGTATCGCGACCTTGATATCGATGTATGGCCCGATAGCGCGCTGGAAACCCACGAGCTCGTCAAAGGCCTTCTTTATGAAGGGTTCGAGGGCGACGATGACGCAATTTTTGGTGAAGTGGACAAGCTTGATGATGTCTTGCCGCCGGACAAAATCTTCCACGTAGTCGATGCCGATGCGAGCCAGGCCCGGGTAATCGAAGAGGCCCGGTCTGGTCGCAACCTTGTCGTGCAGGGGCCGCCGGGCACGGGGAAAAGTCAGACCATTGCCAACATCATCGCGGCTGCCGCGCAGGAGGGCAAAACCGTCTTGTTCGTGGCCGAGAAGATGGCCGCACTGGAGGTCGTGCACGACCGATTGGTGAAAGTGGGTTTGGCAGATATCTGCCTTGAGCTGCATTCCCGTAGCGCGAACAAGCGCCAGGTTCTTGAGGAGCTGAAGCGCACCCTTAACGCTGGTGCCGCCGTGCCTGCAATTCCAGAACGGCCTGAAGCGCTGCAGCATAGCCGAGACAAGCTCAACGCCATTACCCAGGCTCTCCATTCGCCTATCGGCGATACAGACGAAACGGCGTTCGGGATGCTGAGTCGCCAAGCGCGCTTCATGGGCTTGAAAGCGCCTCCGCCGACCTTCGCTGCAGATGACTTAGCTGAAATGGATCGAGCTGCCGAAAACAAGGCGGTGGATGCACTCAAGCTTTATGGCGCCGCGTTGAAAGAGGCTGGTGATCCCGCCAAGCATCCGTTTCGGTCAGTAACCGTGACGCAGCTGCAGCCGGTCGATCAGGCAAGATTGCGACCGATGCTGGATGAGGCACGGGAAGCGGTAACGGCCCTTGATAAAGTCCTGAATGTCGCTTTGGATTCACTCGGCTTGGCGGAAGGCGGCTGGTTCGACCTGGTCGCGCCGGTCGAAGAACTACTGCGTGCGCTTTCCGGTTTGAACGAGGGCGAAGGCAATCTTGCCAAAGAGCTTCTGCAATGCCGCGATATGGACCGCCTGTCTCAAGCCCTCGCATCTGGTCGCCGGTGGCGCGAAGAACGCGATGCGGCCAGTGCTTACTTTATCGATCACGCCTTCACGGTTGATGTGGCGCACCTTCGTGCCCCGCTTATCGCAGGGACAACATCATTCTTCGCTCGCTGGGGTAGTGCCTACCGCAATGCATCGCGTGAACTTGCGGGTTTGCTAACTGATCAGTTGCCGAAATCCGCCGATGAGCGTGTGGAGCTGGTGGATAGCCTGTTGCAAGTCTCCCGCCTGCGCAACGAATGGGGCCAAGAGGAGGAATTTTGTCGAACTACGCTTGGCGAAAATTGGCGCGGCGAGCGGACCGATTGGGAGGGCATCGAGGCTGTCGAGGCATGGGCCGCGCGAGTGTTGTCAGCCAATGCCGATCTTGATGCCGAACCCGAATTCCTCGTCTCCACTGCTTTAGCTGGGCAGCCCGAAAACTGGGCCGATAAGATCAGACAGTTGGCGGGCCCGGCACGGACATCAGTCGCGCTTGTTCGCGATCGACTCGGGATAGCTGATGACCGCTTCGAAGAAGGATGGGATGATGCGCAACTAGCCGAAATTGCCGGCGCTCTCGCGCAGATGTCAGCGGCAATAGAACGGTATCCAGAGTGGGCTGCTCTTATCGACGCTCGCGCAAAGGTAGACGCCGCTGGTGCGGGCACTCTCGCCGATCGCATGGAGTCCGGTGAATGCGCTGCCGATGCAGCGGTCGTTGAACTCAAATTTGCAAGGGCGGAAGCGATTTGGGAACGTGCACTAAGCGCCGAACCGGCGTTGCGGGAGCTCAGCAGCGTCGATCGCAACGCCCTCGTTGCAGACTTTACCAAACTCGAAAAGCAGCATCTGCGGGACAACGTAACGCATATTGTCGCCAACCATCTCGGCCAGCTCCCGCGCGGTGCGTTGGGAGAAATGAAGGTGCTGCGCGGCGAGATGGGGAAGAAACGTGGCCACAAAGCGCTTCGTCGCCTGTTTTCGGAAGCGCCAAATGCCATCCAGCGCATTAAACCGGTGCTGTTGATGAGCCCCATCTCGGTGGCGCAATATCTGACACCAGGGATGCTTTCTTTCGATCTGTTGCTGATCGACGAAGCCAGTCAGGTGCGCCCCGAGGATGCGCTTGGTGCGATCGCCCGCGCTGGCCAGATCGTCGTTGTTGGCGATCAAAAACAGCTCCCACCGACCTCCTTCTTCGACCGACTCACCAGTGCCAGCCAAGATGAAGACGACGATGAACAGCTCGAAGACGAGGATTTGCTTGGTGGCGCCGCCCAGCTGGCGGAGCTGGAAAGCATCCTGACCCTGTGCGAGGCGCGGGGCCTCGGTGCCCGCCTGCTCGAATGGCACTATCGATCGCGGGATCCTTCGCTCATTCGCGTGTCAAACCGCGAATTTTATGCGGACCGCTTGATCCTCCCACCTTCGCCATTGGAGAAAGACCCAGCTTACGGCCTCGTTTTCACCCAAGTCCCAGGCGCATATGACAAGGGTGGTCGTCGCGATAATCGGCTGGAGGGCGAAGCCCTGGTGGAGGCCGTTGCAAATCACGCGCGAACGATGCCGGACCAGTCATTGGGAATAGTTACGTTCTCTGCAACGCAAAAGAACACTATCACCGAACTCCTTGAGCTTGCTCGTCGCAAGGACGCCATTCTTGACGATTTTCTGAGGGAAGGCGGTGCTGAGGATGTTTTCGTCAAGAATATCGAGAACGTTCAGGGCGACGAGCGCGACGTGATTTTCATCAGTGTCGGTTATGGCCCGACCGAGCCTGGCGGGAGAATGATTGGCGCGAGCTTCGGGCCGGTCAACTCCGAAGGCGGCGAACGTCGTCTCAATGTGCTTTTCACGCGGGCTAGGCTCAGGTGTGAAATCTTAGCTTCCTTCGACCCGGGCGAACTTGATGTAAGTCGCGCTTCACGTGAAGGGCCGCGCGTTCTCAAACGTTTCCTCGAATTTGCGAAGCACCGCCAGCTTGTCGAGCATATGCCAACTGGCGAGGAAGCCGACACCCCCTTTGAGGAGGATGTCGCGGACACCATACGGTCCTTCGGTTTCCTTGCAGATCCACAGGTAGGATCAGCAGGCTTCAAGATTGACTTGGGCATCCGCCACCCTGACAGACCGGGGAGTTATTTGCTGGCGGTTGAGTGCGACGGAGCCACATACCATTCGGCGCTGTGGGCACGCGAGCGCGATCGCCTCCGTCAAAGCGTGCTGGAGCATCTGGGATGGCGCTTCCATAGGATATGGAGCACCGATTGGTTTTATAATCGCGAACGTGAAATCAAGCGCCTCCGCAAAGCATTGGAAAGCGCCAAGCGAGACCAAGAGAACGGTTCACCTCCGAAGACTATCGAGAAGCCCGAAGCTGCGCCGACCCCGACTCATGAAGAACCTGTCGCGCCACTTCCCGAAGTGGAAGAACGACAAATGCCTAGGTATGAGCGGGCATACTTCCCCATTGCATCGAACTGTGAACCGCATGAGGCTCATCCTTATGAATTGCGCGAATTGGCATTGAAGGTTGTAGAATTCGAGGGGCCGATTTCTGCAGAAGAGACAGCTCGTAGAATATCGTCTTGTTACGGTCGCGAACGTGCAGGCAGGCGCATCCAGTCTGTAGCGCTCGATGCGCTAAAGACTCTCAAAAGCAGCGGTTCGATACTCTACGATGATGGCTTCTATTTTACGCAGGCGCAGCGTGATGAGACGACTGTGCGAGACCGGACGGATGAAGCCGGCGCCACTCTCAAAGCAGAGTCGATCTCGCTGCTTGAAATCCGTGCAGCCTTGAAAATCGCGCTGACGGACAATGCGGGCGCTGAAGCTGATGATCTTATTCGTGCTACCGCGAGACTACTTGGATTTAAGCGGGTGGGATCTGACCTCCGAGCCCGAATAGCACAAGGGCTGAAGTCTTAAATGTGGGATGATACTTGAAGAGCCGGACCGACGGTGCTTGGTTTCCGTCGGTCCGGCGCATTCTGAGGCGTGGTTCAGGCTGCGAGGTCGAACCCTCTGGCAAGCTCCTGTTGCAACCGATTAGAATAGGTCCGCAACTCGTTGCTTAACGAATGGTCTGGGCGCCGACGGAGGAACCCTTCGATCAATGCGATGATGGCGGGCTCAAGCCTCAGGCACGCTTTGCCTTGCGCGACCAACCAGCCCAGCTTGGCAATAGACAGCAGCAGACAGTCGAGCTCGACGTGATCCCGCAGGTTCTGCCATGCGCCCGCGCTGACGGGTCGCTGCACGCCCGGCTTTGCCGCTACTAGGTCGAACGGCACACCCATCCGGAGCAGCACCTGCGACAGGTGGCTCCAGGTTCTACCGCCACCCTTCAACATCAACCCCAAATCGAGGTGTGGCCGTGGCCCACGCCTGCCTGGCTGATCGATCATCTGAGGCGGTAGACGAATACCATGCGCCAAGCCCGCGAGAAGCAGCACTGGGATATCCGTCGCCAACCCTCCGAACGTGACGATTGGCTTGTCCTCGCGCGCGCGCAGAAAGTCGAAAAGCTGGGTGACTACCGCCTCTTCATCACCCCAATCGTATTCGTTCCAGCTGGCTACTTCGCCAGTGCAAACCCGGCCTTCTTCGTCGATCGAAAATTGGAACGCAGCTGCTGCCATGACCTTCTTGACCGCAACCGCTCTGCGTTTCGATTTGCGATCCATTGCAAGATGGGCCTTGTGCAGTTCCTGATCCCAGTGAAATTCGCAATCGAGCGCGATGTAGCTTTGCTTCGCCATCTGCCTTTTCCTTTCCTTGTATGTCGGCACAATCACGGTTCGTCAGAACACGAGCGGGCGAGCGTTCTCGATCGCCCGCCAGGCTTGGTAGGCTGAGCCCAGCGAGGTCCGGTCGTTCTCGCGGCAGCCGGCCGCAAGGTAGGTCAACCAAAGGACCTGCACCTCGTCGGCAGCTCGGCGAGCGTGCGCGCGGATCGACGCCCCCGGAGCTGCTCGCTCGCATTCGCGACATCCGTTCGTCCGAGAAGGTGTTCTACCGCAAGGTGCTCGATATCTACGCGCTCAGCGTGGATTACGACCCGAAGGCGGAGACCAGCCAGACCTTCTTTCAGACGGTGCAGAACAAGATGCACTGGGCGGCGCACGGGCACACCGCAGCAGAGGTGACCCATACGTTGATTCTCAATCGATCACTCGTGCAGGTCTCGCCACCGCTGATCGATTACGTCGTCGCTCACGAGCTCGCGCACGTTGGATATGGCGATCATGGACCGGCCTTCATCGCTCACCTTACTGAAAAAATGCCCGACTGGAGGACGCGTAAGAAGGCTTTGGAGAATCTCGGACCGGAGCTTTTCGATGCTCCAGTCCTCCGGTGAAACTCCGGTGAAATTAGCCGATATTCACGTTGTATTCTTGTATTGTTCCGCGTATCAGAAAAGAAGAAACCGCAGTTTTCCGCCATTTTCGAAATTAGGCGCTGCCCTCCGAAGGCAGAGGCCACAGGTTCGAATCCTGTCGGGTGCACCACGCGTCAGCTTGGGAAGTATCACGAAACGAATGGCCGTTGCGACATTGCGATGTCGGAAGGAACGGCAATCGGCGGCTCTTGCAGGCTTCCTGCACACAAAGCTTCGGTGCATCTCAACTCGCAGCTGCGCTGCATCATACTCAGTCTATTGCAACCGATCCATGATCTCGGCACTCGCCTGGAGCCCGCCGGTTTCGAAGCTCATGGGAACATGACTATGGTATCCGAGCACCCCCAAGCATCTGACATGGTGAGGGTAGACACGCGCCGCCGATGGTGGGCTGCGGAACCGCTACTGACAGATATCCTCAAGCCAAGAAACCTGTGCCCCGCCATTACAATATGACGAAAATGCCCTAGGTATGCGCCCGCGGGGCGGATTAAGGCACAAGGTTGATGGACCGGCAAATCTACAATTTCGACAGCCTGCCCATGCGCAGCACTCCCCCGGCAGCGCCCCAGCGCCGGTCGGTCTACCGTGCGCCGCAGACGCGCGAGCCGCGCATCGGCATCATCTACAATCCGCGCAGCCACCGCAACCAGGGGCAGGACCTGGCCTGCGCCGGCGCCGACACCGTCATGGTCGCGCAGCCGCGCACGCGCGAGGAGATCGCGCATGCGCTGGCGGGGTTCGCACGGGACGGGATCGATTTCCTGATCATCAACGGCGGCGATGGCACGGTGCGCGACGTGCTGACCATGGGACAGGCGGTGTTTGCCGACCGCTGGCCGGCGATTGCCGTGCTGCCCAAGGGCAAGACCAATGCGCTCAACGTCGACCTCGGCGCCCCGGCCGACTGGTCGCTCGAAGGGGCGATCGAGGCCTATGGTTCCGGGCGGCGGCTGGTCCGCCGCCCGTTGGCCGTGAGCCGCGAAGGCCATGACGATCCGACCATGCTCGGGTTCATCTTCGGCGCGGGCGCGTTCACGCTGGGTATCGAGGCCGGCCAGGACGCGCATTCGCTGGGCTTCTTCAACAGCCTTGCCGTGGGGGCGACCAGCGCATGGGGAATTCTGCAGGCCCTGTTCGGGACCGACCGCAACAAGTGGCGGAGAGGGACGCCAATGCAACTAAATTTCCTGCCCTCGGGCGAGCCGGTGCCGCGCTCCGCCTCGGGCGATCCCGCGCGGCGCCACGTGTTGCTGGTCTCGACGCTCAAGCGCATGCCGATGGGCATCCAGCTTTACGGGCCCGAACGGCCCGGCTTCAAGCTGGCCGTACTCGATCGTCCGCGCCGCTCGGTGCTGGCGATATTGCCCGCGGTGCTGATGGGGTGGCGGCCGAAATGGCTGTCCCGCGCAGGATTGCACCAGCTCGATGCCGAAGGGCTGGCTGTCGATGTCGCCGAACCCGTCATCCTCGACGGGGAAGCCTTTCCGCCCGGGCGCTACCGCGTCGAACAGGGCCCGGAACTCACCTTCGTCAGCACGTGAGCGAGACCCTCGCCAATCGCATCGCAGCTGCCCTCGAGCGGCCGGTCGACGCTGCGGTCGCGGCCTACGCCCGCCGGCTCGGCGAGGAGGCGGGTGCGCAGGCGGTCCTGTTCTACGGGTCGAACCTGCGTACCGGATCGCTTGACGGCGTGCTCGATTTCTATGTGCTCCTGCCCGGCGACCAGCGCGAGGCGATCTGGCCGCGCGTCAGCTACCGTGAATGGGATCATGCAGGGGTGCGGCTCAGGGCCAAGATCGCCACGCTGTCGCTCCAGCAGTTCGCGCAGGCCGCGAACGGCGGATCGCGCGATACGACGATCTGGGCGCGGTTCGTGCAGCCGTCGGCGCTGGTGTGGTCCGCCCATGACGAGGCGCGTAGCCAGGTGCTGGCAGCGCTCGGTGCAGCAGCCATAACCGCAGCGCAGCTGGCGGCGGCGGTCGGTCCATCACGCGGCACTGCGGAAGATTTCTGGCGGGCGCTGTTCCGTGCGACCTACCAGGCCGAATTCCGGGTGGAGAAGCCGGGGCGCGAGAACGCCATCCTCGAGGTGAACGCGGCGCATTTTGATGGCCTGCTGCCGCTTGCCTGGGAGGCGGGCGGGATCACGTTTGCATGCCATGATGGCCTGTACGAGCCCGACCTGCCGGCGGCGGAACGCGCGCGCGTACTGCAGTGGTGGCGCCGCCGCGCACGGCTGGGCAAGCCGCTCAACCTGCTGCGGCTGGCCAAGGCCACCACGACCTTCGATGGCGCTGCCGATTACGCCGCGTGGAAGCTCCAGCGCCACACCGGCATAACGCTCGAAGTCACGCCGTTTCGCGCGCGGCATCCGTTGCTCGCAGCGCCCGGTGCGCTGTTCGAACTGTGGCGCAAGCGCCGCGCTCAGCGGTAGCGCATGCGGATCGACATAGTTTCGACACCCGTTCCGACATCGAACCGGGTCTTGGTGTAGCTCGGCTTGCCGAGGTTCCAGATGTTGATGCTGGGATTGTTCGACATCGCCCCGCCGTCGGCGAAGATATCGGTATCGCCATTGCCGTTCACATCGTGGCGCACCGCGATGGCATAGGTCCCCGGTTTGGGCACGGGCATGCAGAAGGTCATCGATCCCGCCTTGGCGGGCGCTTCCATGCGGTAGATCCACTTGCCCTTCTCGAGCCAGTCTTCCTTCGTCCCGCGATAGTTCTGGATACGGATCGTGCCCTTGCTTTCCTTGATGTCGGTCACGGTGACGCGGACCGCGGGGCCTGCGCCTGCTGCGCATTTGGCGGCATCGTTGGTGATTTTCTGGCGATATTGCGCTTCGGCCGGGGCCGGGGCTGCGAGCCCGGCGATGGCAAGCGTGGCAATGCCGACGGTGGCGACGAGATTGCGGTTCATAGGATCAGGGTCCGTCTTCAACTGGAAAGGGTTCGGCGCGCATGCGCCCGATCGGCTGTTTGTTCTCCGATATGACGTGCGGTTTATCAAATCGCGCTGAATTAGGCCTGAATTCCCTGCCTCGGCGCTCATCCAGCGCGTGGTCAATGTGGAAAAGGCGGGACGGGTCGCTTGTTAACCCTCGTTTCGCGCGCGTAGGGCAGGCCCAGGCTATCCCGCGACCCGAGGCCCCACGCCCGCCATGACCACCCCGCTGATTTCCCCGTCGATCCTGTCTGCCGACTTCGCTGCGCTGGGCGAGGAAGTGCGCGCCATCGACGCTGCCGGGGCGGACTGGATCCATGTCGACGTAATGGACGGCCATTACGTCCCCAATATTACCATCGGCCCCGCTGTGGTGAAGGCGCTGCGCCCGCATACCGACAAGCCGTTCGACGTGCACCTGATGATCGCGCCGATCGATCCCTATCTCGAAGCCTTCGCCGAAGCCGGCGCGGATATCATCACAGTCCATCCCGAGGGCGGACCGCATATCCACCGCACGCTGCAGGCGATCGGCAATCTGGGCAAGAAGGCAGGGGTCGTGCTCAATCCCGGCACGCCGGTCGAGGCGCTGGACTACATCCTCGAGGATGTCGATCTGGTGCTGGTGATGAGCGTCAATCCCGGCTTCGGCGGGCAGAGCTTCATTCATTCGCAATTGCGCAAGGTCGAGGCGATCCGTGAGCGGATCGACAAACTGGGCAAGCCCATCCATCTCGAAGTCGATGGCGGGGTCAACGCCGAGACCGCGCGGCTGTGCGTCGATGCCGGCGCCGATGTGCTGGTGGCCGGTTCGGCGACCTTCAAGGGCGGGCCGGAGCGCTATGCCGCCAATATCGCCGCGCTGAAGGGCCAGGCGTGAACGCCGGGGCGCGCACTCTCCTGAAGGGAGGCGCCGCGCCCGATGAAAGCGCCGCACCCGCATTGCCGCTCGGCGAAGTGCACGAACCGCTGGTCGAGACCGAACCGGAGGAATTGCCCGAAGCGGTCCCGCTCGAACCGGCGCGCGCGCTGGTGCTGGCCGAATTCGAAGCGCCGCGCACCGGGCCGGTGGATGCGGTTCTGCGGCTGGCCTACCGCATGGGTGTGCCCGGTTCGGTGCTCGCCGCCCCTTTGCGCAAGCCTGCCGCTCCGCGCCTGCTGGCCACGGTGTCCAGCCCGTTGCGCGGAGAGCGCGGGGCGGGCATGGCGCTGCGGGCGGGCCAGTTCGTCGTTCACGGGCTCAAGGTTCCCGTCGACAAGGTGGACTTCGCCAGCAACGCACCCTTGACCCCGCCGGTCCAGCGCGCGGTCCAGGGGTTCACCTGGCTGCGCGATCTCGGGGCCTGTGCCCCGCGCGAGGAATGCGCCGGGATCGGTGAAAAGCTGCTGGCGCGGTGGCTGAAGGCCAATCCGGTGCCGGCCCGCGGTCCCGCGTGGACTGTCGAACACGCCGGGCTGCGGCTGCTGGGCTGGCTGGTCAATGCGCCGCTCCTGCTCGGCGGCGATGCGGGGCTGCGTGCCCGCACGCTGGCAGCGATGGAAGCCACTGCCCGCTATCTCGACCGACAGGTCGCCAATACCGAAGACCGATTGGGCCGCGTCGCGGGCTGGTGCGCCATCGTGGCGGCCGGCCTGCTGCTGCCCGACGGTCGCCCGCGGCGCGTGTTCGGCGAAGCCGGCCTGCTGCGCGCGCTGGGCGAACTGGTGGCCGAAGATGGCGGCGTCCTGTCGCGCAGCCCGCTCGCGCAGATGGATGCGATCGCGCTGCTGATCGACCTGCGCGCCTGTTATGCGGCAGTCGATCGCGATCCTCCGCCGGCGCTCGAAACCATGCTCGGCCTGCTCGTGCCGCCCCTGCTCGCGCTGCGGATGGGCGACCGGGGGCTGGGCAGCTGGCAGGGCGCCGGTGCCACTTCGGCGGCACGGGTCGATGCGCTCGTCGCAGCAAGCGGCATCCGCGCGCGGCCGGGGAAGGATTCCAAGCACTGGGGATACCAGCGCGTCGATGCCGGCAAGGCCACGCTGGTGCTCGATGCCGCGCCCCCGCCGCGTTCGCGCCATTCGCGCTATGGCTGCGCCTCGACGCTGGCATTCGAGCTGTCCTACGCAGAGCAGCGCGTGGTGGTGAATTGCGGCGGTGGGGAACTGGCTGGCGGGCAGGTGCCCGTGCGGATCGAGCAGGGCCTGCGCGGCACCGCGGCCCATTCGACGCTGGTGCTCGACGATGCCAATTCCACTGCCGTCCTGATCAAGGGGCAGATCGGCAAGGGTGTCGAGGAAGTCGATATTGCTCGCACCACGGTGAAGCAGAAGGGCCGCGACACGGCGCGGCTGGAAGCGTCGCACAATGGCTACGCGGCACGCTATGGCCTCATCCACCGCCGCACCCTCCTGCTTGGCGCGGACGGCAGCGGGCTGTCCGGCGAGGACGTGCTCGAACCTTCGGGCCGGCAGGGCAAGCGCGGCAAGATATCCTTTGCAATCCGTTTCCACCTCGGTCCGGGGATCGAAGCCGGACTGGCCGACGACCGGCGCGGCGCGGGGCTCGCGCTGCCCGATGGAAGCTACTGGCAATTCCGTCTCGGAGGCGATAGCGGCGAGGCGCATATCGCGATCGAGGACAGTCTGTGGGTCGACGGGCAGGGCCGCCCGCGCGCCACCAAACAGCTGGTCGTCGAAGGGCTGACATCGCGCAGCGGGGGACGGTTCCCCTGGCTGCTCAAACGCATGGGGTGATTTTACGTGGCTGACGTGGCGATCAAGCGGGCACTGCTCTCGGTGTCCGACAAGAGCGGCTTGGTGGAGTTGGGCGAAGCGCTGGCCGCGAGGGGCGTCGAACTGGTTTCGACCGGCGGCACCGCCAGGGCGCTGCGCGAAGCGGGGCTCGACGTGCGCGACGTGTCCGATCTGACGGGTTTTCCCGAGATGATGGACGGGCGCGTGAAGACGCTCCACCCGATGGTCCATGGCGGCCTGCTCGCCGTGCGCGACAATCCCGAACACGCTGCGGCGATGGAAGCGCACGCCATCGGCGCGATCGACTTGGTGGTGGTCAACCTCTATCCGTTCGAGGCGACCGTGGCGAAGGGCGCAGGGCGTGACGAGATCATCGAGAATATCGATATCGGCGGGCCGAGCATGGTCCGCAGCGCGGCGAAGAACCACCAGTTCGTCACCATCGTCACCGATCCCGCCGACTATCCCGCGCTGCTGGGCGAGCTCGAGGCATCGGGCGCGACCTCGCTCGATTTCCGCCGCCAGTGCGCAGCCAAGGCCTTCGCCGCCACCGCTGCCTATGATTCGATGATTAGCCAGTGGTTCGCCTTCGCCGACCAACAGCAGCGTTTTCCGCAGTTTCTGGCCATCAACGGCAAGGCGCCCGTCGAGCTGCGCTATGGCGAAAACCCGCATCAGCAGGCGGCGCTCTACACGCCCGTGGGGCCGCATGCCCGGGGCATCGCGCAGGCCGAGCAGCTGCAGGGCAAGGAACTGAGCTACAACAATTACAACGATGCCGATGCTGCGCTGGAACTGTGCGCCGAATTTGCCGGCGGCGATCCCGCAGTGGTGATCGTCAAGCACGCCAATCCCTGCGGCGTGGCTCAAGCTGCGACCTTGCTCGAGGCGTGGAACCACGCGCTTGCCTGCGATAGCGTGTCGGCTTTCGGCGGCATCGTCGCGGTGAACACCGAACTCGACGGTGAAACCGCCGCAGCCATCTGCGAAATCTTTACCGAGGTCGTCATCGCCCCGGCGGTCAGCGAAGCCGCGCGCGCGGCATTCGCCAGAAAGAAGAACCTGCGCCTGCTGGTGACCGGCGACCTGCCCGACCCGCGGCGCGAAGGGCTGGCGGTCAAGCCGATCACCGGCGGCCTGCTGGTGCAGACGCGTGACAACGGCACGATCAGCGAAGCGGATCTCAAGGTCGTCACCCAGCGGGCCCCGACCGAACAGGAGCTCAAGGACTGCCTGTTTGCCTGGACCGTGGCGCGTCACGTCAAGTCGAACGCCATCGTCTATGCGAAGGACGGCGCGACTGCGGGTATCGGCGCGGGACAGATGAACCGCCGCGATTCCTCGCGCATCGCCGCGATGAAGGCAGCCGAGGCAGCGGAGAAATACGGTTGGGACCAGAGCCGCACGGTTGGCAGCGCGGTCGCATCGGATGCGTTCTTCCCCTTCGCCGACGGCTTGCTCGCCGCAGCCGAGGCAGGTGCGAGCGCGATCATCCAGCCCGGGGGTTCGATCCGCGACGAAGAGGTCATCGCGGCCGCCGACGAACAGGGGCTTGCCATGGTCTTCACGGGCATGCGCCACTTCCGCCACTGAGCGCAGACGATCGACGAACGAAGCTGAACGCCCGACGACGGGGCCATTAAGGCGGTTGCAAGTCCGGTGGGTGTAGCCATCTGGGTCAGCATAACGAAAGCACCCCCCTCATGGCCCTGTTCACATCCGACCTCTATCGCAATTTCGGCATCGGCTTCGGCCTTGGTGCCGTGGCAGTCCTGCTCTCGAATGGCAGCGATTTCCTGTCTGCGGTTCCGCAACTGGTCGCCTCGATCCTGTGATGCGCTGGCGTCACGCCATCGCTGCAGCAGCGCTCGCGCTTGGCGCGTCGGCGTGTCAGCAACCGCTGCTCGCCGCTGAAAACGCGGTCGAGGCACCGGCGGCGAAGCGTGCGGCCAAGGAGGGATCCGGCCTCAAGACCGCGATCTTCGCCGGCGGCTGTTTCTGGGGCGTCGAAGGGGTTTTCAGCCATGTCCGCGGCGTAACCAGCGCGGTTTCCGGATACCATGGCGGGACCGAGCGGCAGGCGCACTACAAGCTCGTATCGAGCGGGATCACCGACCACGCCGAGGCGGTCAGGGTAACCTACGACCCCAAGGTCATCCGCTATGACCAGCTGCTGCGCATCTTCTTTTCGGTCGTCACCGATCCGACCCAGCTCGACCGGCAGGGCCCCGACGTCGGGGCGCATTATCGCAGCGCGATCGTGCCGCTGTCGGCCGAACAGAACGCGGTCGCCAAGGCCTATCTGGCGCAGCTGCGATCTGTCGATCTGTGGGACAAGCCGATCGTCACGCGGATCGAACGCGCGCAGGCGTTCTATCCTGCCGAAACCTATCACCAGGACTTCATGCTCAAGAACCCGCGTCACCGGTACATCGTGCGGTGGGACGCTCCCAAGGTGAAGGCTCTCAAGGCGCTTTACCCGGGGGCCTATTCGGCGCGTTTCCAGCCCGACTAGCTTGCGATAGGCCCTGCGCGCGCTTACTTCGGGCGCATGGCCAGGCACGCACATCAGGAACATCAGGGCGCGGAACTCATCGCGGCCGCGCGCGACACCCTCACCGACAGCGGTGAGCAATGGACTGGCATGCGGCAGTCGGTCTTCGAAGAACTGGCGCGGCACGACAAACCCGCCAGCGCCTACGACATTGCCGACAATCTGTCGCAAAGCCGCGGCAAGCGGGTGGCTCCCAACAGCGTCTACCGCATCCTCGACCTGTTCGTCCGCAGCAATCTGGCCAATCGGATCGAGAGCGCGAATGCCTATCTGGTCAACACGCATCCCGGTTGCCGGCACGACTGCATTTTCCTGATTTGCGACGATTGCGGCAAGGCCACGCATATCGACGACGAACGCGTCTCGGGCGCGCTGCGCGAAGCGGGCCGCGATGCCGGCTTTACCGATGTCCGGCCGGTGGTGGAATTGCGCGGCCTGTGCGACGATTGCGCCAGCTGAGCGCCAGCGGCGGATCGTGCGATCCTGCCGCTAAAGCGTTCATCGACAGTTTCGTTCTACCGGTGTAGGGCCTTCGTTTATGACTACCCGCCCCAAGACGCCGTTGTTGGATACGGTCAATACCCCCGAAGATCTGCGCCAGCTGGGGAAGGACCAGCTTCGCCAATTGTCCGATGAATTGCGCGCCGAAATGATCGACGCCGTCGGGCAGACGGGGGGCCATCTGGGATCGGGGCTGGGCGTGGTCGAACTGACCACGGCGATCCACTACGTTTTCAACACGCCCGAGGACAAGCTCGTCTGGGATGTCGGCCACCAGTGCTACCCGCACAAGATCCTGACCGGGCGGCGCGATCGCATCCGCACGCTGCGGCAGGGCGGAGGCCTCAGCGGCTTCACCAAGCGCGCCGAAAGCGAATACGATCCCTTCGGCGCGGCGCACAGCTCGACATCGATCTCGGCTGCGCTCGGTTTCGCCATGGCGAACAAGATGCAGGGCCAGCCCGGCCGTGGCATCGCCGTGATCGGCGACGGCGCGATGAGCGCGGGGATGGCCTATGAGGCGATGAACAACGCCGAACAAGCAGGCAACCGGCTGGTCGTCATTCTGAACGACAACGACATGTCAATCGCGCCGCCGGTCGGCGGGCTGTCGGCATATCTCGCGCGCATGGTGTCCTCGAGCGAGTATCTCGGGCTGCGCACCATGGCCTCGAAGATCGCCAAGAAGCTCGGCCGGCGCGTGTGGGGCGGGCTCGAGAAGGCAGAAGAATACGCGCGCGGCATGGCGACCGGCGGTACTCTGTTCGAAGAACTGGGGTTCTATTACGTCGGGCCGATCGACGGGCACAATCTCGAGCACCTCATTCCCGTGCTCGAGAACATCCGCGACAGCGAACAGGGCCCGGTGCTGATCCATGTCGTGACGCAGAAGGGCAAGGGCTATGCCCCGGCCGAAAACAGCGCGGACAAGTATCACGGTGTCGCCAAGTTCGACGTGGTCACCGGCGAACAGAAGAAGTCGAAGGGCGGACCGCCCGCCTACCAGAACGTCTTCGGCGAAACGCTCGCCAAGCTTGCAAACACCGACCCGCGTATCTGTGCGATCACCGCCGCGATGCCCAGCGGCACCGGCGTCGACAAGTTCGCCAAGGCGCATCCGGACAAGTCGTTCGACGTGGGCATCGCCGAACAGCACGGTGTGACCTTTGCCGCAGGGCTGGCAGCGCAGGGCATGCGGCCTTTCGCGGCGATCTATTCGACCTTCCTGCAGCGGGCCTACGACCAGGTGGTCCACGACGTGGCGATCCAGAACCTGCCCGTGCGCTTCGCGATCGACCGCGCCGGTCTGGTCGGTGCGGATGGCTGCACGCATGCCGGCAGCTTCGACGTCACTTATCTCGCGACGCTCCCCAATTTCGTGGTCATGGCCGCCGCCGACGAGGCCGAGCTGGCGCATATGACCTACACTGCGGCGGAATATGACGAAGGCCCGATCGCGTTCCGCTATCCGCGCGGTGCGGGCACGGGCGTGGCAATTCCCGAAGAACTCGAGAAGCTGGAAATCGGCAAGGGCCGGATCGTGCGCGAAGGCTCGAAAGTCGCGATCCTCTCACTTGGCGCAAGGCTGGAAGAAGCCAAGAAGGCAGCCGACCTGCTCGAAGCCAAGGGGCTGTCGACCACGGTTGCGGATATGCGGTTCGCCAAGCCGCTCGACACCGCGCTGATCGAGAAACTGATGCGCAGCCACGATGTGGTGGTGACGGTCGAGGAAGGCGCCGTGGGCGGCCTCGGCGCGCATGTCCTGACCTTCGCCAGCGATGAGGGGCTGACCGATTCCGGGCTGAAGGTGCGCACGATGCGGCTGCCCGACGTATTCCAGGACCATGACGATCCCGCCAAGCAATATGACGAAGCCGGGCTCAATGCGCCGCATATCGTCGATACGGTGCTGAACGCGCTGCGGCACAACAGCGCCGGGGTCGAAGAAGCGCGCGCCTGACCGGGCGCGGGTGTGCGCGTTTTCCTGCCGCGGTTCCACCGGACTGCCACCCGCCCAAGCTAGCTCTTTCGCATCGCGCCGCGGACTGGCAAGACCGCGGGCGAAAGAGAGGCTGCATGACCCTGCTGACTGTAGAAACGTCCGATCACGTCACGACGCTGACGCTCAATCGTCCGGACACCATGAACCCGCTCGGCGCGAAGGGCGACGGGGATGCTTTCGCCGCCGCCTGCGATGCGATCAATGCCGATATGGATGTGCGCTGCGTGATCCTGACCGGGGCCGGACGCGCGTTCAGTGCGGGCGGCGACATCAAGGCGATGAAACAGCGCACGGGCACTTTCGGCGGGACCGCGCCCGAGATTTCCGATGGTTATCGCAATAATATCCACAAGGTCCTGCGCGCGCTGTATTCGCTGCGCGTGCCGCTGATCGCAGCGGTCAACGGGCCGGCAATCGGGCTCGGCTGCGATCTCGCCTGCCTCGCCGATATGCGGATCGCCAGCGACCGTGCCAAGTTCGGCGTGACCTTCCTCAAGCTGGGCATCATCCCGGGCGATGGCGGAACCTGGATCCTGCCGCGGATCATCGGCGAGGCGCGCGCGGCGGAGCTGTTCTACACCGGCGATGTGATCGATGCGGCCACCGCGCGCGACTGGGGGCTGGTCAGCCGGGTGGTCGAGGGCGAAGCGCTGATGTCCGAAGCGCAGGCGCTCGCCGCCAAGATCGCCGCCATGCCCCCGTACGCGCTGCGCCATGCGAAGAACCTGATGCGGCAGGGGCGTTCGATGAGCTACGATTCGGCGCTCGAACTGGCCGCCAACACGCAGGCGATGATGCATCTGACCGATGATCACATGGAAGGGGTGGACGCCCTGCTCGAGAAACGCGCGCCCGTCTTCAAGGGCACCTGACCGGGCCCGGTCGGGGCCGCGCTTGCCAGCCGCCCGAAAATCGGTGAGACTTCGCGCCGGAGCGAAGGGGGAAATGGCATGCCGGCAGGGGTTCTCGCGGTCGTCGTCTGGACGTGCGTCGGCCTGTTTGTCGGGGTCGTACTGCTCGGTTTCGCCGCGCTTGCGGGGATTTGGCAGCCGCGTGACGAGGAAACGGGCAAGTGGCTCAAGCGCTCGGTCGTCTTTCCGCTGGTCGGCGGCGTGGTCGGCGTTGCTACATTCGTGTTCGCCAGCGAACGCGGCCTTCCTCCGCGGCCCACGCCTACGCCGGAACCCTCGCCATTCGTCTCGCCCGGCCCGCACCCCAGTCGCACCGACGCGCCCCCAGGGCCGCCGCCTGCACCCACCGCGACGCCAACGCCGGTTCCGACGCGCACACCGGTTCCGGATGATCCCCGCCCGCCAGTGGCACGCTGCGGGGTTGCCGTACCCCAGGCGCTGGCCGACTGGGCGCGCGACCATCTGGGCGAGCCGCCCGACTTCACCTGCGCAGAGCAGCAACCCTATCCGCAGTGCGTTGCCACCCTGCAGGGACGATCACGGCCCGAAATCTCCCGCGTGGCTGCGCGGCAATGCGGCGATGACCTGGCCGCGTTTCGCCGCTCCTTCGTGGCGCCGGTCTATGGCGCAAAGGCTTCGTACCAGATCAATCTGGACCATACGGAGTTCGCCCTGCGCTCGGGGGTCTCCGACGACGCGGCGGACCGGCATGATTATGTCGCTGCCGAAATCAGCCGAATGAACGGCCGCGAATGGGACCGGTTCGTCGCGATCGACCGCAAATCGCGTGAGGATATGCGGGCCTGCCAGGACGAGCGCCGCTGCCTTGAACCGTCAGAGGGTGGTTAGAACCAGCGCCACAGGCCAGCGGCGATGCCATTGGCGTGGATATGGCCGTAGGTGGCGGCAAGCCAGATTACGATTCCGCCGGTCCAGGCCACAGTACCTGCGCGCGCAAGCCCGGCGAAGCGCGGCCAGTAACTCGTCCGTGCTTCCCAGCCTGCCCATGCATCACCCAGCTGGCTTTCCTTCTTGCGGTCCTGCAGATGCGCGCCAAGCAGTGCGAGCAGACCGATGGCGCCGGCAAGGATGATCTGGCGCGGAGTCGGGCTCACCAGGATGTGCGCGGCGGCCCAGAGCGCGAAAGACCACATCATCGGGTGCCGCGTGACATGGAAGACCCCGTGCGGGGCCAGCGCCGCATGCGCTGCCGCCCGCGGATCGGGCAGGGCGGGGTTGCGCTGGAAAGAGCCTGCCAGCAGGATCGAGGCGATGAGCATGATGGCGGTGGCAAGGGCCCATATGGCGTCGCCCGAACCATTCCACAGCGGAGTGCCGCCGGGCCCGACGGCTCGAAACGCGCGGGCGGCCCAGACGAACGTAGCCAGCGCGACCAGCGAATAGAGCGCGCGAAAGCCGTTCTCGCCCAGCTTGCGGGCCATTGGCGCGCGCAGCGGATGCGACAGCGCGAAATGCATTCCGACGAAAGCGAGCGAAGCGGCAAGCAGCGAAACCAGGGCGTGATCCATTACCCCCTCCATGTTTACAGCATCAACATGGGTGGCAGGCCTGTGCCGCGAAGCAAGCGGCATCGTCGATAGCAAGTCAGGCGGCGGGTTCGATGCCGAGCAATTGGACGGTGAACAGCAGCGTGGCTCCACCGGGGATCGGCCCCTTGCCGCGGGGCCCATAAGCGAGGTCGGCAGGGGCGGCAATTTCGATTGTGTCGCCCACGCCCATTTCCGGGATCGCCATTTGCCACGCCTTGACCAGACGGTTCAGCGGGAAGGTTGCCGGTTCGCCGCGCTCGAAACTGGAATCGAAGGTCTCGCCATCGATGAAAGTGCCGGCGTAATGCACGGTCACCGTGTCTTCGACGCGCGGGCTTTGCGTGCTTCCGGCATAATCGACATAGCGCCAGCGCAGGCCGCCGGGCATCACGCGCCAGCCGTCTTCGGCGGACAATCCCGTGAGATAGGCCTGCTGCGCGTTCATCCAGGCAATATCCTGCGACCGGTCGGGCGTATCCTGTGCGGCCAGCGCGTGGAAGCCGATGGCCGCCGCCGCTGCGCCAAGCGCCAGCAGGGTGGTGCGCATGTCCTTCATCGCCCTACCAGTCGTAGCCCTTGGGCAGATCGCTGGTGTCGAGATCGCGATAGCGATCGCGCAGGCGGCTCTGGTGGCTGTCGAGCGGCTGCTCGATCCCGTCGATATAGACCTTTACCGGCATGGCGCCGACTTCGAGCGGGTCGCCGTCCCAGATCACCAGATCGCCGGTCGCACCCGGCGCCAGCACGCCCGCCTTGCCGCCCATTCCGCTGATGCTGGCCGGCACGGACGTGATTGCCGCGAAAGCCTCACCCCAACTCAGCCCATCGGCCCCCGGGATGCGGGTCAGCGCCACCAGATTGCCGGCATACTGGTTGAGGTTGCGCGGGTTTTCCATCGCGGCGGCGTTGATCGCCACTTTGACCCCCGCCTTCACCATCCGGCCGATATTGCTCTGTGTGGCAGCTAGTTCCTCGAAATTCGCGGGCAGGTCGTCCAGCCCGTCGGCGATCACCGGAACGCCCGCGGCTGCGATCTCGTCCGCGACCAGCCAGCCTTCGCTGGCGCCCACCAGGACCAGTTCGAGACGCGGGAATTCCTGCGTCAGCGCCAGCGCGGCGCGAATGTCCGACGCGCGTTCGACATAGACATAGAGCGGCTGTTCGCCGCGCACCACGGGCACCAGCGCGGCAGCATCGAACCGGGTCAGCAGGGCATCGCCGGCGCGCTCGGTTTCGCGTCCCGCCAGTCGAGGATCAATCGGCAAGTCGTCGCCGGTGCGCAGGTCGGCGCGGGCGCCGCCCGCCGGGATGCGTGCGCCGTCACCGTAGCTGCCCGCTTCGCGCAGGGCATTGCGCAGCAGCGCGTGCGTCGCAGCGCGGCTTCCGCCGGCAATCTGCCCACCACGCTCGCCCAGCGTGACCACCTGGAAAGCGCGCGGACGGCTGATCGCCTGCGGATCGGCGCCGAGATCGATCAGCGCCCCCTGGCCGCCGAAGATCGAAGCCGAAGGCATCGTTACGGTCGCTGCGCGCGTGATCCCCGCGGCGCGGTGGACGAGGATGTGCTGCGATGCCGGATTGACCACCGGGGCGACGTCGAGTGCCGCGCTGAAAGGCGAATTGCCGGCCCGGCTGTCGTTGGATTCGCTGACCGCGCCGACATCCCACAATCCGAGATTGGTCACCGTTGCGAAGATGCCGGGGGTCACCCAAGCGCCTCCCGCGTCGATCACGGAATAGTTGCCGCTGGGCGTACCGCGGCCGACTTGTGCGATCGCGCCGTTTTCGACGACGACGTAACCGTCCTCGATCGGTTCGCCGCCGTCGCCGGTTGCGACCGTGGCATTGGTCACCGCGAAGGTCTGCGCAGCGGCGGGCGTCGCAAGGGCGCAGGCAGCGGTCGCGAGGAGAGTGGCAAGGCGCATCATTTCACGTCTCCTTCGCCGGGCTGGCCAAGCTCGAAATCGCTCACCGGTCGCCGCTTGCGGTCCATCGCGTCGAACATCAGCGCGCCATCGACCCAGACCTTTTCGGGCCGTGAATAGACCGACAGCGGGTCGCCGTTCCACAGCACGACATCGGCCATCTTGCCGGCCTCGAGGCTGCCGGTCATCTCGGCGATGCCCATGGCCTTCGCGGCGTTGTAGGTGAACCAGCCGACCACCTCGGCGTCGGGAATGTCCAGACCGACACGGCGCCCCGCCGCCTGGGCCTTTGCGGCTTCCTGGTTGAGCCGCTGGATGCCGTTCTCGTCATCGGAATGGATCACGACGCAGGCGCCCTCGCGCTGGAGGAAGGCGGCATTCTCGAGGATGCCGTCATAGGCTTCCATCTTGAAGCCGTACCAGTCCGCCCAGATCGCACTGCAGACGTCGTTTTCGCGCAGCAGGTCGCCGATCTTGTAGGCTTCGACCGCGTGGTGGAAGGCGGTGACCTTGTAGCCCATCTCCTTGGCCATATCCATCACTAGCGCCATCTCGTCGGCGCGGTAGCAATGGTTGTGGACGAGGATTTCGCCGTCGAGCACGCCCTTGAGCGTTTCCTTGCCGAGATCGCGTTTCTTGCCGTCATAGGCCTGCGCATCGAGCCACATCTGCCGGTTGACCGCGAAATTGCCCATCCGGGTCGAGGGCATGCGGCCCTTGCCGCCGTAGACGCGCTTGGGGTTCTCGCCGCACGCCATCTTCATGCCATAGGGCGCGCCGGGGAACTTCATGCCCTGCACGGTGCGCGCGGAAACGTTCTTCAGCGTGACCGACCGTCCGCCGGTCAGGTTCGCCGAACCGGGCAGGATCTGCAGGCTGGTGACGCCGCCATTGGCCAGCGCGCGGGTGAAACCCGGGTCCTGCGGCCAGACCGAATGTTCGGCCCAGACTTCGGGCGTCATCGGGCTGGTCGCTTCATTGCCGTCCGAATGCGCCTGCACGCTGGGAGTGGGATAGTCGCCCAGGTGGGAATGGATGTCGATCACGCCGGGAGTGACGAACTTGCCGGTGCCATCGATCCGGTCGTAGCCATCGGTGGCCAGCGAGGCATCGCCCACCGCCACCACCTTGCCATCGCGGAACAGCACGGTGCCGTTCTCGATCATGCCGCCGCGCCCGTCATAGATGGTTGCGCCGGTCAACGCGGTCGGGCGGCCGGGATAGGGTGCATAAGTCGATGCGAAGGGCACCCTGCCGTCCTCGCCGACGGGGGCGCTCCAGTCCTTTGCGGAGGCCGAGGCCACGCCGTCGCCCCCGGTGGTGGAACATCCGGCAACCGCGAATGCGGCCGCGCAGGCGAGCAAGGCAATACGTGTCATGGAACCCCCAATGCAGTCGGGCCGGAGCATCGCTGCCCCGGCCCGTGCGGTCAATTGCATTTTGTCGGCGCTATCAAGCGGTTCGCAGATTGGCGCCGGTTGCCCGTCAGCTGTTGGGGCGGGTTTCCGGATGGATCCCGGCACCCTGCGGCTCACCCGGACCCTCGCTCTGGCCGAGCAGGTCGTCGCCGACGTCGTCGTCCTGCAGCGTATCGAGGTGCATCAGCTTCTTGATCAGCGGGCTGATCACCATCACGCCGACACCGATCGCGATCGCATACCAGCCGACGGTCGAATAGACATCGAGCACGACCTGCTTGCCCGCTTCCTCGCCGACACCTTCGGCACCGGTAGCCGAGGCGATCAGGCCGGCGGCGAAGTTGCCGGTGGCCGAAGCGAAGAACCAGGTGCCCATGATCAACGAAGCCATATGTGACGGCGCGAGGCGGTTCATTGCCGACAGGCCGACCGGCGACAGGCACAGCTCACCTGTGGTGTGCAGCAGGTAGATCAGGAAAATGAACAGCACGGGCACCGCTGCGTCCATGCCGACCGACTGCGCACCCCATACGAGCACGAGGAAGCCGAGACCCACCTGTACGATACCCAGGCCGAACTTGAGCGGTGCGCTGGGTTCGAGGCCCTTGCGACCAAGCGTTTGCCAGGTAACCGCGAAAACCGGGGCGAGCAGGATGATGTAGATCGCATTGATCGACTGGAAGGTAGATGCCGGCACGCCGCCACGATCGACATGGCGATCAGTGAACAGGTTGAGGCTTGAACCGGCTTGTTCGAACAGCGCCCAGAAGACGATTGAGGTCAGGATCAGGAACATCGCCGCGAAGATGCGGTCGCGTTCTTCGCTGGGCAGCTTCACCACCGCAATGAACAGCACGTAAAGCACCAGCGAGCCGCCGAAAAGGCCTAGCACATAGCCGACCATGTCCTGGTACTGGATCGCGAGCCAGCAGATGCCGACCAGCGCGATGCCCACACCGTACATCGACCATTCGGTCTTCTTGGCGAGCTGTTTGGGTGGTTCGCCGCGGCCGAGCAGCAGCGGCTTGCCCCAGACGAAGACGACGAGACCCGCGAGCATGCCGATCCCGGCGAGGCCGAAGCCATAAGCCCAGCCATAGGTTTCGCCGATATAGCCGCACAGCAGCGAACCGATCGCGGCGCCGAGGTTAATCCCCATGTAGAAGATGGTGTAAGCTGCATCGCGGCGCGTATCGGTGCGCGGATAGAGCTGGCCGACGATCACGGAGATATTCGCTTTGAGGAAGCCCGAGCCGACGATGATCAGCGCCAGTGCCAGCCAGAAGACGTAGACGATCGGATTGTTCTCCGTCCCCGCGGCGGGATCGCCTTCGAAGGCCATGAAGAAATGGCCCAGCGTCAGCAGGACCGCGCCGAACAGCACCGCCTTCCTCTGCCCCAGATACTTGTCGGCCAGATAACCGCCAACCACCGGGGTGATATACACCAGTGCGGTATAGGCACCGTAGATGATGCCCGCATCGCTATCCGAAAACAGCCAGTGCTTGGTCAGGTAGAAGATCAGCAGGGCGCGCATCCCGTAATAGGAAAAACGCTCCCACATCTCGGCAAAGAACAGGACGAACAGTCCCTTGGGGTGGCCGAGGAAGGTCCCCGCCGAATCCCCGTCAACCGGTTGTGTTGTGGCCATGCGTGGCAAACCTCTTAGATTGATTTCAGGAAGCCGCCTCGCGCGGTGCTTCCTCCCCGAAGAAGCGCGCACCGTAACGTCTTGCGCGCCCATGTGAAGCATTAGTTACAGCAGTGACCGTCTGCCTGCGGGCGCCCTAGGTATTCCCCGCTAGGGCGGGAACCTTGTGCGCCGCGCTGTATTATGGCACTGATGCAGTCTGTTGCGGGGACAAGTGATGAGCAACCAGTCGAAGCCGGTCTATATGAAGCTGCGCGACATGATCGCGGCGGCAATCATCGACGGCCGCTATGCCGAGGGCGAGATGCTGCCCTCGGTGCGCGCGCTGGCGGCAGAGCAGGGCGCCAATCCGCTCACCGTCGCCAAGGCCTATCAGCAATTCCAGAACGACGGCCTGGTCGAAGTTCAGCGCGGCGTCGGCATGTATGTGGTCGAGGGCGCCGCGAACCGGCTCCGCCAATCCGAACGCGAACAGTTCCTGCAGGTCGAATGGCCCGAGATCCGGGCCCGGATGGACCGTCTCGGCGTCTCGGCGCGCGAATTGCTGGCCGACGCCTGACAGCGCCCGCCGCGCTTGCGCCGGGGGGCGTTTTGCATCCTTGCGGCAGCCAAGCAGTTCTGCCACAGTCTGACGGTTGGAATCGGGCGGGAGAGCGTGATTTCGGCGGGGACGCATCGTGGAAACGATATTTGCGATCGAACGCACCCGGAGATCCATATGATCCGATCCGAACTTCTTGCCGCTCTGGCCCAGGACAATCCCGAATTGCGGGCTGAAGAGGTCGAGCAGGTCGTCGATATCTTTTTCGAGGAAATCGCGCAGCGACTGGCCGAAGGCGGTCGGGTCGAATTGCGCGGCTTCGGGGCATTTTCCACCCGCGAACGCGAAGCGCGCAAGGGCCGCAATCCGCGGACGGGCGAAACCGTCGACGTACCCGCCAAGCGGGTCCCCTATTTCAAGCCGGGCAAGGACATGCGCCGGCGCCTCAACGACGAGTGAGCGATTGGCTGGCCGGCGCACGATCCGCGATTGCCCGCCCGACCGGCAGCGATTAGAGCGGCCCCCATCGGCGGGTGTGGCGGAATGGTAGACGCCGGGGACTTAAAATCCCCTGAGCTTTGCTCGTGCGGGTTCGAGTCCCGCCACCCGTACCAGCCACCCGTTCGCTTGCCGGCCCTATCGGGTGCTACCCTTATCCCGGCATTAACACTTTCGCAGTTAGGCTTCGCGGGGAAGCAATACTGATTCGCGGCGCCATCGCGGCTGCCATGAAGCCGCGTACGCGTTGGACATAACTAGGCTATGCAATTCACCACCGGGACCGGCATGCAGGACAATGGTTCGACAAACGGCGAGGAACAGCGCGGCGCTCCGCGCTACACCTCGCTCATCCGCGCGGCGAAGCTGGTCTGCGGCCAGGGCGAATTCGTCTGTGTGATCCGCGACGTGTCGGCCACGGGTGTCTCGCTGCGCACCTTCCACAAGCTGCCCACCGACGAAGCGATCGCGCTCGAATTGCAGAACGGCGAAAGCTACGAGCTCGAACTGGTCCGCAGCGAAGGCTTCGAGGCGAGCTACCGGTTCGAAGCCCCGATCGAAGCCGAACGGCTGATCCGCGAAAACTGGAAGTTCCCCAAGCGTGGCTTGCGGCTCAATCTGATGATGCCGCTCACCGTGGCCTCGCTCTCGGGCCGTGCCGAAGCGATCACGCTCAACATGTCGCAGCAGGGCGCGCGGATCGAATGCGAAAGCATCTTCGCGGTCGGCCAGCGGCTGACGATTTCCTGCGAAGGCCTGCCCGATATTCGCTGTACGGTGCGCTGGCGCAGGGATGCCAATTACGGCCTCGTGTTCGAGGACACTTTCACCTTGCGCGAATTCGCACTCGCCGCCGCACGGGTCCAGTGCCCGGCGCTGGTCGAGGAAGACGAGGCCTGGCCGCGCATTCCCTGAGACCGTTCAACCCGTCGCTGGTTTACGCGGGTTTGAAATCGAGCGCGACACCGTTGATGCAGTGGCGCTTGCCGGTCGGCCGCGGCCCATCGTTGAAGATATGGCCCAGATGCCCGCCACAATCCGCGCAATGCACTTCGGTGCGCGGATAACCGATCTTGTAATCGGTGCTGGTGCCCACCGCGCCCTTGTCGATCGGTTGCCAGAAACTGGGCCAGCCGGTGCGCGAATCGTATTTCGTCTTGGAACTGTAGACCGCGTTGCCACAGCCTGCGCAGACGAAGGTGCCCGCGCGATCCTCCTCGTTGAGCGGCGATGAATAGGCCCGCTCGGTCCCCGCGCCGCGCAGCACGCGGTATTCCTCCGCGGTCAGCCGCTTGCGCCATTGCGCTTCGGTCAGCTCGACGGCGAAACTCCTGGCTTCCGCGGGCCGCGAACCGCAAGCGGTCAGCGCCGCGAAACTGGCGGAGGCGCCGATCCAGCCGAACAGGCGGCGGCGGGCAATGGGAAGGCGGGTCAAATCGCTCCGGGTCATGGCGTGGAGGAATAGTCCTCCACGCCTGAACCTATGCTTGCGCGGGCACTGCGCCGGCGCAGCGGTGCCTCAGAAGTCGGTAATCTCGACTTCGAGCTTGCGGAAGCCGTGCACGAAATTGGCACGGACGCGCTCGATATCGCCCGCGACATGCACCCGCATGCGCCGCTTGTGCAGTTCCTCGAGCAGGATGCGCAGCTGCAATTCGGCGAGCCGCGCCCCGACGCAGCGGTGGATGCCATAGCCGAAGGCGATATGGCGGCGGGCGTTGTCGCGCTGGATGTCGAGCTTGTCGGGGTTCTCGAACACTTCCTCGTCGCGATTGGCCGACAGGTACCACAGCACGACCTTGTCGCCCTTCTTGATCGTCTGGCCGAAGACTTCGGTGTCCTCGGTGCAGGTCCGGCGCATATGTGCGAGCGGGGTCTGCATGCGCAGGATTTCCTGCACGGCGTTGGGAATGAGCTCGGGCTGCTGTTCGAACAGCTTGCGCTGGTCGGGGTTCTTGTCGAGCTGGTAGATGATCCCGCTCATCGAATTGCGCGTGGTGTCGTTGCCGCCCACGATCAGCAGGATCAGATTGCCCATGAATTCCTGCGGGCTCATCTGGTTCATGGCCTCGGAATGGATCATCATCGAGATGAGATCGTCACCCGGCTCCTTGTCGTGCGTCCGCTCGACCCACAGCGACTGGAAATAGGCCGCCATCTCGTGGAGGAAGCCCCAGCGCATCTCGTCGAGGTCGCGCACGGTGGCCAGTTCGGTGTCGCCCGACCAGTCCGACCAGAAGGTCAGCAGCCGGCGGTCTTCCCAGGGGAAGCCGAACAGGATGGCAAGCATGCCGGTGGTCAGTTCGATCGACACCTTGTCGACCCAGTCGAACACCTCGCCGCGCGGCAGCGTGTCGAGCAGCTCCCCGGTCCGGCGGCGGATCTCGCCTTCCATTTCGGCCATGCCGCTGGGGGTGAACTTGGGGGCCACGGTGCGCCGCTGGCCGGTGTGCTGGGGGCGGTCCATGGCAATGAACATCGGCAGCTCGCGCCGTTCCTCGATCCCGGCTTCGGCCAGTTCTTCCTCGCTCAACCGGTTGAGGATCGTGATCCCGCCATGCTCCCAGCTGGAGGAGAACGTATCGGGCAGCGCCTCGATATGCTGGATCGCCTTGTGCCCGACGACCGCCCAATAGGGACCATAGGGGCTCTCGGGGATGTAGTGCAGCGGACCGGCTTCGCGCATCTCGCGGAAGATCGGATGCCAGGTGTTCTCGGCGTAGATATCGCTGCGGCTCACATCCCATTTGTGGGGATGGTTCAGACGTTCTTCGGGGTGCTCGGCAAAATGCTTCTTCAGTGCCTCATAGGCGGACGGTTCGGTACGGCATTGCGGACGTTCGATTGCAGCGGTGGCCATGTCTCTCTCCTCGCAGGAGCGACTCCATCGGCCGCTCTCGTCATTGCGGCCATCCTGCCTTAACTGACACACGTGTCAATAGTGCGTTGCAATTCGCTACCCAATCGCGGGCGGGGCGGGGTCTCAGCGCGCCCTGACGCTCCCGACATGCCCTTTCACCGCATGGCCGCCCTTGCCCGACTTCATGACGCGGCGACGGAATATCTGTGCGCCGAAGCGGACGAAAAGAAGCACGCACAGCGCCTGCCAGCCGAGCGCGAGGGCATGCGGCCACAGCGCGTCCGATTGCGCCGCGCGGGCGAGCATCGCGAAGGGCGAAGACAGCGGAAAGGCAGCGGCGAACAGTTCCATCGGCGAACCGGGGCGGGTGATCGAGGATGCGGCGAGGAAGAACACCAGCAGCTGCGCCATGGTGACCGGCATCGACAGCGTCTGCACCTCGCGCACGGTGGTCGCGAGGCCCCCGATGGTAAGGAACAGCGAACCGAGCAGCAGATACCCCATGGCGAAATAGACCAGCCCGAGCGCCAGGAAGAGCGGCCAGCCGAGCGCGGGGGCGGGCAATTGCGGCAGCGCATTGCCTGCCAGCAGGGCGATCGCCGAACCGACCGCGGCCCAGACCGCGATCCCGACCAGGCTGACGCCCAGCATCGCCACCAGCTTGCCGAGGAAGACCGCATCCATCGGGACCGCTGCTGCGAGCACCTCGATCACCTTGTTGGCCTTCTCCTCGACCAGGTTGGACAGCACCATCCCCGCGAGCAGCATCATCAGCAGGAACAGCAGCAACTGCCCCGCCTGCGCGGTGCGGATCCGGTCGCCGCGCTGCGCGGCGATGCTGGTGGCTACCGGGCGGGGCGCCACGGCGGGATATGCGGCCACCTGCCGCGTCCCGGCTTCGGCGGCAAGCATGGCCACCGGCCCGCTCCAATAGTCGATCGCCGGCTGCGGGGCGGTGAGTTCGGGCGCGGCGAGCGTGCCGCCGACCACCGCGACGTAATTCTTGCCGGGTTCGCGCAGGATGACTTCGGGGGCAGTGCCCGCATCGGCCATTGCCAGTTCGGGCAGCGCCCTTCCGATTTGCGGGGCGAGCCGCTCGCGCGCCGCGATCAGCGCCTGCGTATCCGCCTCGCTCATCGCAACCGCCACAAGCCGGGTGTTCGCATCGCGCTGCACCTGTCCGCCGATCCCCCCGGCCAGCACGCCGATTATGATCGGGAACAGCGGCCCGAGCAGGAAGAACAGGAATGCGCGGCTGAACAGGATGGCGCGGAAATCGCGCTGCGCAATCACGCGGGCGGCCTCGAAGCGCGACAGGCGGGTCGTATCTTTCATGGCTTGCCTCCCCGAGCGTTGTCCTCTTCGAGCGCGCGCGCGGCGGCCTCGCCGGCGATTTCGACGAAGGCATCATGAAGCCCGGCGCGCTCGATCGACAGCGAGAGAATGCCCGCTTGCCCTTCGATCAGCGGCTTGAGCAATTCCTCGATCCCGGTTTCGGGGACCGGGAAGTACCAGAAATGGCTGGCCTCGCCCTTCGCATCGTGCCGTGCATCGCCGGGCAGCGCGCTGCGCCAGGGCCCGGATGCGGAGCGCGTCTCGAGCCGGACCTGCGCGGGGATCCGGTCGCGGGCGGCGTCGACCGATCCCGCATAGGGCACCTTGCCCCCGGCAATGATCGCCACCTCGTCGCACAGGCGTTCGGCATGGTGGATGACATGCGTCGAGAAGATCACCGTGGTGCCGCTGTGGGCCAGTTCGCGGATCATCACTTCCAGCTTGCCCTGGTTGATCGCGTCGAGCCCGCTGAAGGGTTCGTCGAAGACCACCAGCTTCGGGCGATGGACCAGGGTGCCGAGCAGCTGGACGGTCTGCGCCATGCCCTTCGACAGCTGGCGGATCTGGCGATCCACCGCATGGCCCAGGCCGTGCTGCTCGAGCAGCACGCGCCCGCGCGCCTTGCCTTCTTCCAGCGGCAGCCCGCGCAGCGCCCCGAGGAAGGCGATCGCCTCGTCGCATTTCATCGCTGGATAGAGCCCGCGTTCCTCGGGCAGGTAGCCGATCAGCTTGGCAACCTCGTGCGGTCGGTCGTTGCCGAACACGCGGCGCACGCCTGCGTCGGGATCGATGATACCCAGCAGCATGCGCAGCGTGGTCGTCTTGCCCGCGCCATTGGGCCCGAGAATGCCGTAGATCGCGCCTTCGGGAACCGCGATGTCGACACCGTCGACCGCCAGCGTGTCGTCGAACCGCTTGACCAGCCCGTGGGCCTCGATGGCAAGCTTGCGGTTGTCCCCGCCCGAAGGTCGCGTCATGGAGCCTGTCTCGATAAGCATGCGGGCATGATTAGATGCTGGCCGTGAATGGGAGCACACGCAAGCGTGGTTAATGGCGAGTTGCAGGCGGAATTGCGCGAGGAGGCGGAGCGGCTCGGCTTCGTCGCCTGCGGCTTTGCGTCGGCAGCGCCCGATCCGCAGCGCGCCGCGCGGCTGGAGCAATTCCTCGGCGAAGGGCGTCATGGCTCGATGGAATGGATGGAAGCGCGCAAACAGCAGCGCGCCTCGCCGCAAGGATTATGGCCCGAAGCCAACAGCGTGATCGCGCTGGGCATGAGCTACGCCCCCGATATCGATCCGCTGGCGCTTGCCGACGCGGCGGAAAAAGCGCGGGTTTCGGTCTATGCGCAAGGGCGCGATTACCACGACGTCGTGAAAAAGGCGCTCAAGGCGCTGGCGCGCTGGCTGATCGCGCGCGAACCGACAAGCGAACTCAAGGTCTTCGTCGACACCGCCCCGGTGATGGAAAAGCCGCTGGGGGAGGCGGCAGGGATCGGTTGGCAGGGCAAGCACACCAATCTGGTCAGCCGGTCGCATGGCAGCTGGCTGTTCCTCGGCGCAATCTATTCGACGCTCGAATTCGCGCCCGACCTCTCGCATCCCGATCGCTGCGGAAATTGCCGCGCGTGCCAGGATGCCTGCCCGACCGACGCCTTCCCCGCGCCCTACCAGCTCGATGCGCGGCGCTGCATTTCCTACCTCACGATCGAGCACAAGGGGCCGATCCCCGAGGAGTTTCGCGAGGCGCTGGGCAACCGCATCTATGGCTGCGACGATTGCCTCGCGGTCTGCCCGTGGAACAAGTTCGCCGATACGGCGCACCGACACCTCAAGCTGGCGCCGCGCGAGGAGCTGATGGCGCCCGACCTGGCGAGCTTCCTGACCTTTGACGATGCGGGCTTCAGGCAGTTCTTCTCGGGCTCGCCGATCAAGCGGGTTGGGCGCGACCGCTTCGTGCGCAACTGCCTTTATGCGGCAGGGAATAGCGGTTCGGCAGCTCTCGCTCCGCTTGTCGAGGGGCTGCGCGGCGATCCCGATCCCGCGGTTTCCGAAGCGGCTGATTGGGCCGCCCGGCGGCTCGGCTAGCCCTTGCGGTAATCCCGGTCATGCTCGCCCAGCAGCGGGGCGGGCGCTGGATCGGGGGCGTCCCAAGCGGAAAAGCGCGAGGGTTCGCGCATTTCGACCAGCGTGCCCTCGGTGGGGTGTTCGCGGCGCATGAAAAAGCCCGACGCTTCAAGATGGGGCTCCTGTGCCATGTCGGCCATGTCGCGCACCGGCATTGCGGGGATCGCATGGGCGTGCATCAGCGCGACCAGTTCGTCGGTCGCGAAACCGGCGGCGAGTTCGGCGATGCGGGCATAGAGTTCGGCCTGCCCCGCGATCAGCCCCTCGGGGGTGGCGAAGCGCGCCTCTTGCGCGAAGGCCTCGTCGCCCATCAGCGCGATCACCCTGGTGAAATGGTCGAGCCGGTAAGGCACGATGCTGACATATCCGTCGCGGGTCGGGAACGGCTGGCGATCCGGGTCGACCTGGCGGCCATAGCAGGGCGGGCCGACGGGCGGATCGAAAGTGTTCCCGCCGAGGTGCTCCTTGAGCATGAAGCTGCTGAAGGCCTCGAACATCGGCACTTCGACATGCTGGCCTTGCCCGGTCCGCAGGCGGTGTACCACGGCGGCCATCACCGCATAAGCGGCGTGCAGCCCGGCGACCTTGTCGGCGATCAGCGATGGCAGGTAGCGTGGGCGCTCGTTGCCGTCCGCGCGCGGCAGCAGTGTGGTGGTGCCGCTGGCGGCCTGGATCACGTCGTCATAGGCCTGCAGCCCGGCATAGGGCCCGCCCGAGCCGAAGCCGACGCAATGCGCATAGATGATGTCGGGAGCGAGCGCGCGCACGCTGTCGTAATCGAACCCGAGCCGCTCGATCGCTTCGGCGCGGACATTGTGGATGAAGATGTCGGCATCGGCGAGCAAATCGCGCAGGATCGCGCGGTCGGCCTCCTGCTTGAGATCGAGCACCAGCGACTGCTTGCCGCGATTGAGCGCGATGTATCCCGGCCCCATCGCCTTGCTATGCGCGGAGGGCGCACCATAGCGGAACACGTCGCCGCCGGGGGCCTCGACCTTGATCACCTCGGCCCCGAAATCGGCAAGGATCTGCGTGCAATAGGGCCCGAAGACCACCGAGGTCATGTCGATCACGCGAAGCCCTTCGAGCATCGCGCGACCGTCCCCCGCCGCGATCACAGCATGTCCTTGAGCGGCACCGTAGTGTCGGCCAGCAGGTCGGGATCCACCTCGGCGCGCGCCATCACCAGCTTGCGCCCCTGCGCGTAATCCCTGGTGTTGTTGACGCAGTCGAGCGCGATCACCACGCCTTCGCGCAGATAGACCACGCTGAACTTCTTGTCCGCCGGATCGCCGCGCAGCACGGTGGCGTCATAGCCGATCGACATGCCGACCGTCTGCAGCCGGAGGTCGTACTGGTTCGACCAGAACCACGGGACGGCGTCGTAATCCTGCTTGTCGCCCATGATCGCCTTGGCCGCGATGGTCGCCATGTCGTTGGCGTTCTGCACCGATTCGAGGCGGATGACCTTGTTGTCGGCATAGGCATTCGCATGGCTCGCACAGTCGCCGATGGCGTAGATGTCATCGAGCGTGGTGCGGCAGATGCTGTCGACGTCGACCCCGTTCGATCCCGCCGCGCCCGCCGCGATCAGCGGCCCGACTGACGGCACGATGCCGATCCCGGCAATGATTACGTCGCAGGCGATCGTCTCGCCGCTGTCGGTCACCACGCCGGTCACGCGGCCATCGTCGCCGCTGATCGTCTCGACGCCGGTCGACAGGCGCAGGTCGACACCCTGCTCGCGGTGATAGGCAGCGTAGAATTCCGACAGCTGCGGACCCGCGACACGTGCGAGGACGCGGTCGAGCATTTCGACCACGGTAACGTCTAGGCCGAGCTTGCGCAGCACGGCCGCCGCTTCGAGCCCGATATAGCCCGCGCCGATAATGACCGCGCGCCGGGCGCCGGCCGCCAGCTCGCCCTTCAGCGTATCGACGTCGCGCCGCGTGCGGATGTAGTGAATGCCCGCATTGTCGCTGCCCGGGCAGGACAGTCGCCGGGCATCGCCGCCGGCGGCCCAGATCAGCTTGCGATAGGTAACCCGCGTATCGTCCGACAGGCCGAGTTCGCGCGCGACCGGATCGACTTCATTGACGTTGCGCCCCAGGCGCAGCGTGATGTCCTTGTCGGCCCAGAACTGTTCGGGGCGGATCTGGATGCGTTCGAACGGCTTTTCGCCCGCCAGATATTCCTTCGACAGCGGGGGCCGCTCATACGGCGGGTTGCGATCGCGGCTGACCATCAGGATCGAGCCCTCGTGCCCGTTCTGGCGGAGTGCGATAGCGGCCTGGGCACCCCCGTGCCCCGACCCCACGATAACGACGTCGTAATGTTCCATCGCCTTGCTGGCTGACGCGAAAACGCCAGCCGGTCAAGCGCAGTGCTAACGTCCGAGCAGGTTGCGCGCCATGCTGGCGACCTGTGCCAGCATGGCCGGGGCCACGGGGGACTGGCCCTGCGCCCGCGTGATCATGCTGCGGAAATTGGTCACCGCGGTGGACTGTTCCTCGGCCCATTTGGCGACGACGGCAGCCAGATCCTTCTTCGCATCCTTGCGACGCGCCAGCCGCCGCAGCAGTTCGAGCCGCATCTGCTGGAAATCGCGCGCCAGCCCCGAAACGAGCAGGCGTTCCCACACGTCCGACGGGCTCATCAACGCTGCGGTCGATTGCGCCCAGTCGAGGCCCAGACGGCGGCCGACATCGGTGAAGGCCTCGGTCAGGCCGATCGGCGCTATGCCGGTTTCGCTCGACAGCTTGGCCAGCCCGACAGCCCCGTCGAGGTCGTAGAGATGCGCCACCCGCGCAGCGAGCGCTTCGGGCGCGCCCGCCGACACCAGCTGATCGCGCAGCCGATCCGATTGCTGGCGCGATTCGGCGCTGAGCAATTCGCCGGTGGCACCCGCCAGCTTGTTGACCGCCTTGCCGATCTCTTCGACCAGTCCGGTCGGGTCGACGCTGCCCGATGAAGTGCGCAGCACGTCGGACATGAGATTGCCAGCGGCTGCGGCGATGCGGTCGAACAGCATCAGCCGGGCGCTTTCGGGCATGGCAGTGGCATCGATCGCGGCCCACAGCGCGGGCAAGTCGAACAGCTCTTCCGCAGCCACGAAAGCGGCGGCGACTTCATGCAGTTCGACGCCCTCTTCTTCGGCCAGTTCGAAGGGATGGACCATCCCCATGCGGTTGACGATGCGGTTGGCCAGCTTGGTCGCGATGATCTCGCGGCGCAGCTGGTGCCCGTTGATCTGCGCCTTGAACTTCTTGCGCATCGGTTCGGGAAAGGCTTCGAACAGCGTGTCCTCGAGCAACAGATCGTCCGCCAGCTCGCCCTGCTCGATCGCGTCCTGCAGGACCAGCTTGCACGACGACAGCAGCACTGCGAGCTCGGGGCGGGTCAGGCCGCCGCCGTCCGCCGCGCGGCGCTGCAAGGTCTGGTCGTCGGCCAGTCCTTCGGTCTTGCGGTCGAGATTGCCGCCCGCCTCGAGCGTGTCGATGATGTGCCGCTGCGAGGCCATGGCGCGCGCGCCGCCATATTCGGCGATCGAGAGCGCAAGAGCCTGCAGGCGGTTGTCCTCGAGCACGATCTGCCCGACTTCCTCGGTCATCGATTCGAGCAGGTCGACGCGCTTGGGTTCGCTCAGCTTGCCCGCGCGCTTGGCCGCGGCGAGCGCGATCTTGATGTTCACTTCATTGTCCGAACAGTCGACGCCCGCCGAATTGTCGATGAAGTCGGTATTCGAACGGCCGCCGCGCTGCGCGAATTCGATCCGGCCGGCCTGGGTGATGCCGAGATTGGCGCCTTCGCCGATCACCTTGGCGCGCACGTCGCGGCCATCGACCCGCAGCGCGTCGTTGGCCGGGTCCCCGACCTGGACGTTGTTCTCGTGCGCGGCCTTGATGTAGGTGCCGATGCCGCCGAACCAGATCAGGTCGACTGCCGCGGTGAGGATCGCCGAAATAAGCGCCTCGGGCTCGATCTGGGCCTGGTCGATGCCGAATTTCGCCTGCGCCGCCTTCGATAGCTTGATGCTTTTCGCATCGCGCGGGAACACGCCGCCGCCGCGCGAGATCAGCGCGCTGTCGTAATCCTCCCAGCTCGAGCGCGGCAGGTCGAACAGGCGCTTGCGTTCTTTCCAGCTGGCCGCCGGATCGGGATCGGGATCGATGAAGATGTGGCGATGATCGAAGGCCGCCACCAGCTTGATCGCGTTTGACAGCAGCATGCCGTTGCCGAAGACGTCGCCCGACATGTCGCCGCAGCCGACCACCTCGACCGGGTCCTCCTGCACGTCCACCCCCATTTCGAGGAAGTGCCGCTGGACGCTGACCCAGGCGCCCTTGGCAGTGATGCCCATGGCCTTGTGGTCGTAGCCCTTCGAACCGCCGCTGGCGAAGGCATCGTCGAGCCAGAAATCGTGCGACTTGGCGATCGCATTGGCGACATCGGAGAAGGTCGCGGTGCCCTTGTCCGCGGCAACCACGAAATAGGGGTCTTCGCCATCGGTGATGACGACATCGTCGGGGTGCACGACCTGGTCGTCGACGATGTTGTCGGTGACCGACAGCAGCGTGCGGATGAAGGTCTCGTAGCTGGCGCGCCCCTCGGCCGCCCAGGCCTCGCGGTCGAGCGCCGGATTGGGCAGCTGCTTGGGATAGAACCCGCCCTTCGCGCCGGTTGGCACGATAACCGCGTTCTTGACCCGCTGCGCTTTCATCAGCCCGAGGATCTCGGTGCGGAAATCGTCGCGCCGGTCGGACCAGCGCAGGCCGCCGCGCGCGACGGGGCCGCTGCGCAGGTGGATCCCCTCGACCCGCCGTGAATAGACGAAGATCTCGCGGTAGGGGATCGGCTTGGGCAGGTTGGGAACCCTGGCCGAATCAATCTTGAAGGCCAGCGCCTCGGCGGCGGCATCGGCAAAGGCATTGGTGCGCAGGATCGAATCGATCAGCGCGTTGTACAGCCGCAGCAGGCGGTCGTCGTTGATCGCCTTGACCTTGGCGAGGCCGCGCTTGATCGCGCCGCGCGCCTCTTCGATCGCGGCGTCGCGGCCGTTGCCGAACTCGGGATCGTGCCGCGCGGTGAACAGCGCGATCAGCGCGCGGGTCACGTCGGGCGCGGCGGCCAGCGCGTCGACCACGGTGTAGATGGTGAAACCCATCCCGGCCTGGCGCAGATAGCGATAGAAGGCGCGCAGCCAATTGGCCTCGCGCGACGAGAGACCCGCTTCGGGGACCAGCCGGTTGAAGGGATCGTTCTCGGCTTCGCCGTTGAGCACCGCGGCAATGGCTTCCTCGATCGCATCGGCGCGGTCGATCAGCCCCTTGGGGTCGGCCCCCGGCTTGAGGTCGAGCAGGAAGTCGTGGACCGTGCCCAGCCGGCCATCGTCCAGCACGGTGGGCATTTCCGAACGCACGTAGAACCCGAAATCCTCCAGCGCGGGCACGCCTTCGGACAGGGGCAGGCTGCCTTCGGACTGGTACAGCTTGAGCCGCAGGCAGCCCTCGGTATCGCGCTCGCAATAATACATCCGCGCGCCGCGCACGACTTCCTCGCTCTCGAGGCTGGCGCCCAGATCGTGGAGGCGGGCGATGTCGAGCGCGGCCTCGCGTGGGCCGAACCGACCGCGGAAACCGGTCGGGAAATGCTCGGCGAAACGCATCGCCAGCGCTGCCGCGCGCGAGCTGTCCTCGAGCGCGGAAAGCTCCGCCTCGACCGCTTCGCTCCACCCGCGCAGCAGCGTCTGCATCTGCTCCTCGAGCGCCGCCTCGTCGGGTGCCTGGTCGCCGTCGCGAATGTCGAAGACGAACCGCAGCGTGGCGAGATTGCCGCCCTCGACCTCGAGGCTCCAGTCGAGCAGCCGCGCCGAGGCGGCTTCCTCGAGCAGCGCCTGGATTTCCAGCCGGACCTGCGTGGCGACCATGTCGCGCGGCAGCCAGACGAAGGCGAACAGGTGGCGCGCCAGCGGCGCCTCGACCAGCGCAAGGCGCGGACGCGGGCGGTCGACCAGGCTCATCATGGTGATCGCGACGCGTTCGACGTCGCTTTCCGAGAAGCCGATCAGCAGGTCGTGCGGCAGCGTGGTCAGCGCATGGACGAGCGCCTTGCCCGCATGGCCGCCGTCGTCGAAGCCGTGGCGGCCCCGCAGCATGTCGAGCTGGCGCCGCAGGCGCGGCACATTGCGCGGCGGGGCCGCCAGTGCGGCGCTGGTCCAGACGCCCGCATGCAGCGACAGCGCGACGGTTTCGCCATTGTCCTCGACCGGCACGATGAACAGGTCGAGCGGGACGCGGCGGTGGACATTGCTGAGGTGGTTGGCCTTGATGATCAGCGGGCGGCGGGGATCGTTGCCCGCGGCGAACCAGGCGAAGGCGCGGTCGTAGGATGCCTCGGCGAGCAGCTGCGCCGCGCTCTTGCGGCAAATGCCGAGCTCGTCTTCCTGGCGCCCGTCGCGGTAGCGGGTGACATGGCCCAGCTGCGTCAGCATGCCCGAATTGAGCCATTCGAGCAGTTCGGCGCCCTCTTCGCTGTCGCCGGCGATCCGTTCGGCATCGGCCGCCATCGCGTCGCGCAGTTGCGGCCAGTCGGACACCGCCGCGCGCACGTCGCCCAGCGTCAGCTTGAGCGTTTCCTGCAATTGCCGCCGGGTCTTCGCATCGACCCGCGCGGTCTCGATGTAGATCATCGATTCGCGATCGGCATCGTCCTTGTCGCGGTCGGGTATCGCCTGCAGGCGTCCCTTGCCGTCGCGCTCGACGGGGATCACCGGGTGGACCAGCCGGTCGATCGACAGGCCCAGCGCGGCGATGGTCGCCGCGACCGAATCGACGAGGAAGGGCATGTCCTCGTTGATGATCGCGATCCGCGTCAGCCGCCGGTCGTCGCTGACGCTTTCGATCGCCATGGCCGACCGGCCGCGCGTGCGCTGGGAAGCCAGCTCTCCGACGAAAGCGGCGGCATCTTCGAGACGTGCCTTCTCGAAGGGCGTGTCGCCGGACAGCAGCGACAGCCGCATGCGTTCGGTAATTGCGTTCTGGAGCTTCTTGGGCAGCGCGGCAGTGTTCGAACCCATACGGGGCCTCTCTCCTGTCGGCGCATGATCGTTTCAGCGCCGCGAAATAATTGGGCCGTGTCCGCCACGACCTGAGCGCCGCGCCTATCCCTGTTGCAGGCGCCCCGCAAGGTGCCGTGCGACAGAATTCGCACGCCCGTGGGTGGCGCGGCAGCGCCCCGCCGACGCTACGGCACGCTCAAGCCGCAAGCGCCTCCATCGCCAGTCGCAGCGAGCGGCAGCGCGCTTCGGGATCGTACATGCTCCCCCCGAAGAGGACTTCGTCGGCGCCTGTCCGCGCAACGAATGCGCGCACGGCCTCGGCAGCCTGCTGCGGCGTACCTGTCGCGCTGGCCTGGCCGATATGCGCGAGCATGGCCTGTGCCTGCGGGGGCAGGCTGGCGCGATAGCCGCGCACGGGCGGGGGCAGCTTGCCCGGCGTGCCCGTGCGCAAGGCGACGAAGGCCTGCAATTGCGAGGTGGCGAGATATTCAGCCTCGTCTTCGGTGTCGGCGACGAACAGGTTCATCGCGACCATGACATGCGGTTTTTCGCAGGCTTCCGAGGGCTGGAAATCGCGGCGGTAGAGCTCGAGCGCGGTATCGAGGTGATCGGGCGCGAAATGGCTGGCGAAGGCGTAGGGCAGCCCGAGCTTGGCGGCGAGCTGCGCCCCGAAGAGGCTCGACCCGAGCATCCAGAACTGCGGTTTCGCACCGACGCCGGGAGTGGGCTGAACGGCGGTTTCGCCTGCCATCAGCGCGATCAGTTCGGCCACGTCCTGCGGGAACATTTCCGCCGCCCGGTGAAGGTCCTTGCGCAGCGCGCGCTGCAGTTCGGGGCCGGCCCCCGGCGCGCGGCCCAGCCCCAGGTCGATCCGGCCGGGGAACAGCGCATCCAGCGTGCCGAATTGCTCGGCGATCTGGAACGGCGAGTGGTTGGGCAGCATGATCCCGCCCGATCCGATGCGGATCGTGGAGGTCGCATTGCCGATATGCGCAAGCACGACCGAAGTCGCTCCCCCGGCAATGCCCTTCATTGCATGGTGTTCGGCAACCCAGAACCGCTTGCAGCCCGCGTCTTGGGCCGTGCGGGCGAGCGCGGTCGCGGCGGCAAGGGCATCGCCGACCGAGCCGCCTTCGCGGACGGGGACGAGATCGAGAACGGAAAAATCGGTCATGTGGCGAGTTGCTCCAGATAGCTGCGGGCGCGAGTCGCTTCGGGACTTTGCGGGGCGACCTGCAGCACCGATTCGAAACTCCTGCGCGCATCGTCCTCGCGCCCCGAAAGCGCGGCGATCACGCCCGCTTCGAGGCCCACGGCGGGATCCTGCGGTGCCAGCAATGCAGCCTGCGCGATCTGTTCACGCGCCTCGCCCAGCCGGTCCAGCCGGCGCGAGAGCGTGGCCGAGAGCAGCCATGCGCGGCCATTGGCGGGATCGCTCGCCCGCGCCTGCGCCAGTTCCGCAGCGGCTTCCTCGCGGCGGTCCAGCGCCACCAGTGCGCGCGCGCGGTCGACTGCGATGCTGGCGGTAAGGGGCGCATCGGCGGACGCGGCAGCGAAGCGGCTGGCACGCGCGAAGGCGATCTCGGCAATCGCGGGCTTGCCCTGCGCCATCGCGGCGTTGCCCGACATTGCGGCCAGCCGCGCCCGGTAGGCCGGGGCGCCGTCGGGCACTTCGTCGGTAGCCAGGTCGAAGGCGCGTTGGGCGCCGTCGAAATCGTCCAGCCGGACCAGGGCCAAGCCAAGGCAATGCGCCGATTGGGCCAGCTCGAGCTGGTTGGCGGCGGTTTCGCGCCAGGTCTGCGCCATATCGCTGGCTGCGGAAGCGTCCTCCGTCGCCAGGGTAACGCATTCGGCCAGCTTGCCACCGGATGACGGGAAGGTGGCCGGCGGCGCAGCCACGCTCTCGCGCTGGGGCCGGTCGCGCAATTCCTCGGGGATGCCGGGAAAACTGCCCTGGGTGGGGTCGGGGCCGACCTGCATCAGCAGCAGGGCGAGGGCGGAGGCAATCATGCAGGACCTTTCGAAAGCGTAGCCACCGTGCGCAGCAGCAGGGCGATGTCCTGTTCGCGCGACAGGCGGTGGTCGCCATCCTTTACCAGCGCCACCTGTACATCGTCCGAACGCAGCCGTTCGGCAAGCTGCAGGCTGATGTCCCAGGGCACGTCCGGATCGCGCTGGCCATGGATCAGCCGCACCGGCGCATCGATGGGGATTTCGCCGCCCAGCAGCAACTGGGCCTGGCCGTCGGCGAAGAAACCGGCATGCATCGGGGTGGGTTCGGGCCCGTAGGGATTGTCGTCGTACAGCGTCTCGCCCGCTCGCAATCGCGCCTTTTCATCTGCGCTGCGGCCCCAGTCGGTAAAGTCGGGCGCGGCAGCGATACCGACCATGCCGGCAAGGCGCGGCCCGAGCGCTGCGCCGACCGCCAGCATCAGCCAGCCGCCCATCGACGACCCGATGACCAGCGCGCGGCCGGTGATGTGAGCCTCGACCAGCGCCAGCACTTCCTCGCGCCAGCGCGACAAGGTGCCATCGGCGAAATCGCCATCGCTCTCGCCGCAGCCCGAATAGTCGAGCAGCAGGCAGGCGCGCCCGCCCTGCTGCGCCCAGTCGAACAGCGCGGTCGCCTTGCTGCCGGCCATGTCGGACATGTAGCCGGGCAGGAACACCAGTGCGGGGCCGCTGCCGGGGGTGAAGCGATAGGCGATGCGCCGCCCGTCGGGCATGGCGTGGAACTGGATGTCGCTCATGCGCGCATGCTGTTCACGTCGCAGGGCGCGATTGCAAGGGTCAGAAAAAGTCGAATTCCGCGACATCGGGATCGTCGGCGCACATCGATTTCAGCGCAGCGAACTCGGCATCGGACAGGACCGGGGGATAGGCCGGGGCCGTGCGGGCAGCGGTGCGATAGGCCTGCGCGCGTTCGCCGGCCGAGGGATGGCTGGCGAGCCAGCCAAGCACGGCGGAGCCATCCTCGCTGTCGCTGCGTTCGTCGGCCATGCGGGCGAAGAAATCGGCCGCGCCCAGCGGCGAGATCGCGCTTTCGGCCATCCTTGCCCGGGCATATTCGTCGGCCTCGCGTTCGGCGTCGCGCGAATAGCCCATGGCGGCCAGGCCGAAGACCCCGTTGGTGACGCCCGAATCGGCCCCCGCCAGCAGGATCGACATGCCGAACTGGCGCAGCAGCGCGGTCATCACGTGGCGTTCGCGGACATGGCCGACCTCGTGCCCCAGCACGCCCGCCAGCTCCTCGGGGCTCTCGGCCTGCTGGACCAGCCCATCGAACAGCAGGACCTGGCCGCCGGGCAGGGCAACGGCATTGACCATGTCCATGTTGGCGATGCCAGCGCGCACCTTGTCTTGCGCGTTGTCGGCCGGGTCGACCTTGGCCAGCAGCTTGGCGAGCGCGGCGTCGCCTGCGGGCGTATGGCAGATCCGCCCGCCGAAATCGCCGACCAGCGCGTCGCCGATCTGGCGTTCCCAGCCGGCCGGGATACGCGGGCCGAGCCAGGCGGGTGCAGTCAGGAACAGAGCCACCGCCGCCGCGCTTGTCACGGCGAAGATCGCCGCTGCCCGGCCCAGCCCGAGCCGGTCGATCCAGCGGCCGTAAGTGCTTGGCCGCGGCAGCCGGGCCGCCAGGCCGGGCGGCATGTCCGCGGGCAGGATCAGCCGGAAATCGGGTTGGCTCTTGCGGCGATAGATCATTTGCCCGGGCCGCGTATCGGCGAATTGCAGGTCGTCGACCGCGAATTCGGCGCGCGCCGTCGGGGCATGCAGCACCAGCCCGGCGTGCCCGTCCCAGTGCAACTCGCCCGCGTGGCGCAGGGCGCTGCGTCCGTCGTACCATTCGGCGGCAAGCTGGAAGCTGGTATCCATCGGCTCAGATCGCGCCCATGTCGAACGCATCGAGCAGGCCTTCGCCATGCCCGGCGGTCCGGGTCCGCGACTGGGTCAATTCGTCCAGCAGGATCTCGCCGCTCGCTTCGAGATGGGTCATGAAGAACTTCCAGTGGCGGTACGACAGGAAGACCAGCCCGATGCCGAGGGTGAAGACCACCAGCAGCGCATCGCCCAGCAGCAGCTTGACCCAGTCGAGCGTCGAGGCCTCGAAACTGAAACGCAGGTCGCGCCAGCGTGTCGCGCCGACCATTTCACGGTAGAACTTGGCATAGAATGCCACAGCGATCAGGCCGAGGCCGAGATAAAAGAACAGCACCAGGCCGATCAGCCCGACGAGGCCGCCCAGTGCCACTCCGTTCTCGCCGCCGATGCCATAGCCGGCGAGCATGCCCATGCCGGCCATGATCACTCCGCCGACGAACAGCACGAAGGGAGCGAGGTAAAACAGCAGGAAACGGGCGAACACCCCGCCCGCCTCGCCATCGCTGCGGAAGGCGAAGGGGCCGAAGCTCATCTTGCTCCAGCGTTCGTTCCACAGGCTGGTCATCGACCAGGGTAGCAGCAGTCCGAGCGGCAGCCAGCCGACCGCGGTCTTCCACATGTAGGACAGGCCGAACGCGAAGCCCTTGCTGTCGCTGCCCCCGCGGATGCCCCGCCAGCGCGTTCGCGACAGGCGATAACGCAGGGCGCGGAACCGCGCGACTCCGCCGAGATAGAAGATCGAAAGCAGCGCCGCCACGCCGAGCGCCGATCCCAGCGCCTCGTAGCCGCGGGCGATCAGCGCCTGCGAAACGAAGCTCACTCCGAAATAGGGCACGCCGAACAGCACCAGCACGATGACGAAACCGGCAAACAGCTCCATCCCGGTGCCCGCCCATTCGAGATGCTCGTCGACGAACCTCGTGCGCGACCACAGATAGCGCCGCTCGCGCGCGGTGGCCCAGAACCGGTAGATGCCCAGCGTGACGATCGTCAGCAGGAGGTTGGGCAGCGCGATCCGCGCGAAATCCTGCCAGTTGCCTTCGAATGTGAAAGCGCTGTCCGCGCTGTCGGCATGGTGCGACCCATCGAGCAAGTTCGTGTCCCTTGAATAACCAGCCGCCACGGGTCGAGGATCGGAATGATCCTGTCAATCATGGTGCGGGACTACTCGGTGCGCAGGAAGATCTCCTCGATGGTCAGACCGAATACATCGGCGATGCGGAAGGCGAGCGGCAACGACGGATCGTAGCGGCCGGTCTCGATGGCGTTGACGCTCTGGCGCGACACTTCGAGCCGGGTGGCGAGGTCCTGCTGGCTCCAGTCGCGTTCGGCGCGCAGCACCTTGAGGCGGTTCTTCAAGCGCCGCGCACCTTCTGCCACAATTGCGCGAGACCCAGGCCGATCGCCCAGACGGGGAGCACCCACCACGCCCAGACATGCGGCACCAGCTCGAACATCTCGAGGAAGCCCCAGAAGATACCCAGCGCGAGCACGATGCCGAGCGCGACCAACGCCGCCATGATCGTGCGATGGCGCAGATATTCGTCCTGCTCTTCGGCGAGGTAGCGCCCCATCGCCCAGATGATGCCGAAGGTCGGGAGTGTCGGGAGCAGCGCGATTGCGAAAACGAGCGCGTCCGACAGTTCATAACGATCCCATAGTGTTACGGCGATGCCGAGCCCGAGAACGTAGCCCAGGCTGCTGAACACGATCCGCCGGTTGTAATCGGCCATGGCGCGGCTGGTGCAGCCGTCGGGCCGGCGCCGTGCCAGTGGCAAGAGCAGGCAGGTCGCCGCTGCCAGCAGAATGAATCCGACCGGCGATTCGATCGCCCCGGTCAGTTTCAGCGCCGCTATGATGACGACACTGAGGAAATAGAGCGCGACCCAGCGTCCCGGCGACGTGAGCAGCCAGGGCCTGCCGGAACCGCTCATGCGCGCATCTTCGTGCTGCACCCGCACGAGCCGCGGCGCGCGATATGGATGGCTGCCAGCGCGGGCAGGAGGATCACGCTGAACCGCGCGAATTGCTCAGGGATAACGTCGAAGATCGCCAGCACGGCAATCGCGATGATCGCACTGGCGAACAAGAGGGGGGTCTTGAGTGACATGGCAATGGTCCTTTCCGTGATGTAAAGCGTATTTGTCACGAGCGCTGCCTATTGTCAAGCTTGCTTTCCAGTCCGTCGCGCGTGCTTGTCGCTTCGCAAAATGGCTTGTCACCACACCGTCATCGGGCGCAGGCAGGGGGCCGGAAGAGGAGAATTCGAATGTTCGCGACCGAACCGCCTGCCGCTGCCCCGCTATCCGCACTTAACCGCCGCACGCTGCTCAAGACCGGCATCCTCGGGCTGGGGGTGGCAGGAGCTCCCCTCGCCGCGCAGTCGGGCGGGCAAGGGTTCAGCCACGGCGTCGCCAGCGGCGAACCGGCGGCCGAGCGAGTCCTGCTGTGGACCCGTTTCGTGGGCGCGCAGGACACCGCGCTGGAATTCGAGGTCAGCGAAACGCTCGACTTTTCGCGCGTCGCGGCCGGAGGCTCTGTGACTGCGCGCGCGGAGAACGACTGGTGCTGCAAGGCGTGGGCGGAGGGGCTCGAGCCGGGCCGCTGGTACTATTACCGCTTCACTGCACCCGACGGTTCGCACTCGGACGTCGGCCGCACGAAGACGCTGCCGGTCGGCAAGACCGACAAGTTCCGCATGGCGGTGTTCTCCTGTTCGAACCTCGGGTTCGGCTGGTTCAATGCCTATGCGCATGCCGCCGCCGATGGCGATTTCGACTGCGCGCTGCACCTTGGCGACTATTTCTATGAATACGGTCCCGGCACCTATCCCTCGAACGAAGAGGCGCAATCGGGCCGCGTGCTGTTTCCCGCGCGCGAAATCGTCAGCCTGGCGGATTACCGCATGCGCTATGCGACCTATCGCCGCGATCCGGACCTGCGCCGATTGCACCAGCTGTTCCCGATGATCGCCGGCTGGGACGACCACGAAAGCACCAATGATTCGTGGGAAGGCGGCGCGCAGAACCACCAGAGTGAGACCGAGGGCGAATGGTCGGTGCGCAAGGCCGCCGCCGTGAAGGCCTACCGCGAATGGATGCCCGTGTCGGACGAGCCCTGGGCCGCCTATGAAGTGGGCGACCTCGCGACGCTCTACCGGCTCGAAACGCGGCTGACCGCCCGCGCCGAACAGTTTTCCTACGGCCAGATCCTGTCGGGCAAGGCCAGTCCCGAAGCCGCGATGGCTGCGCTCGTCGCCTTCCGCGAGGGCGACTACCGCGATGGCAGCCGCGAATTGCTCGGAATGAAGCAGCAGGCCTGGCTGGCCGATGGCCTCAAGCGCTCGGCTTCTGCAGGCAAGCCGTGGCAGGTGCTGGTGCAGCAGGTGCTGATGGGCAATCTGGTCACGGCACCGCGTTTGACCGAAGGGCTGCCGGCAGACCTGCCCGCCTATATCCGCCAGCGCATCCTGGCCGGGGCGATGGCCGGCCGCGCCGAATTGCCGCTGAACATGGATGCGTGGGACGGATACCCCGCTGCGCGCGAACGGGTGTTCAGGGCCGCGCTCGACGCCAATGCGAACCTCATCAGTCTGGCGGGTGATACGCATAATGCCTGGGCTTTCGATCTCGATCATGCGGGGGAGAAGGTCGGGGTCGAATTCGGTGTGCAGGGGGTGACCTCCCCGGGACTCGAAAGCTACGCCTCCTACCTCCCGGTCGATGTCCTCGAACGCGAGACGGTTGCGCACAATCGCCAGCTCAAATGGATGGACGGATCGCGCCGCGGATACATGGCGGTCGAGCTGACCCCGGCCAGCGCATCGAGCGAGTTCCGCTTCGTTTCCAGCGTGCGCGAGAAGGGCGCCGGGGTGAACGATACCCGCCGCGTTTCGACGCAGGCGGGAAGCCGCGCGCTCGATATGGGTTGAGAAACCCGCGGCCCGCACCTAATGTGCCGGCCATGCCCGACGCGCGCATCATCACGACCACTACCACCACCCCGGGTGACCGGGGGCGGTCGGTCGCGGCTTGATCCGCGCCGCCGCCGCCCGGTTTCGGGCGGCATGGCGTTTCCTCCCGAAACCGGATTTTGCGCAAACGCCGCTTCAAGCGCGCGCGCCCTTGTGCCATGGGCGCCGCAACCAGACGGACGACGAATGACATGACGGAACTGCTCAAGATCAGCCTGCCCGATGGATCGGTGCGCGAAATGGAACAGGGCTCGACGCCGGCCGACGTCGCCGCAGCGATCGGGCCGGGCCTCGCCAAGGCGGCGATCGCGGCGCGCGTCGATGGCGAATTGCGCGACATCAACCGCCCCTTCGAGGGCGATGCCGAGCTGGCGCTGGTAACCGCGCGCGACGAAGAGGATGCGCTCGAACTGGCGCGGCACGATTTCGCGCATGTGCTCGCCGAAGCGGTGCAGGCGCTCTGGCCGGGCACGCAGATCACCTTCGGCCCCGCGACCGACGACGGCTTCTATTACGATGTAAAAGCGCCGGAGAGCCGCGACCCGTTCAGCATGGACGACCTGCCCGCGATCGAGGAAGAGATGCGGCGGATCATCAAGGCCGACAAGCCGCTGCGCCGAGAGGTCTGGAGCCGCCAGCAGCTGATCGAGAAGTGGGAAGCCGAAGGCGAGACCTTCAAGGCCGAATGGGCGCGCGAACTGCCTGAGGACGAGGAACTGACGGTCTACTGGTCGGGCGAGGACTGGCTCGACATGTGCCGCGGGCCGCACCTGCCGAGCACGGGCAAGCTCGACCCGCAGGCGTTCAAGCTGATGCGGGTGGCGGGTGCCTATTGGCGCGGCGACCAGAAGAATGCGCAGCTGACGCGGATCTACGGCACCGGCTGGCTGAACAAGAAGCAGCTCAACGCGCATCTGACGCGGCTGGAAGAAGCGGCCAAGCGCGACCATCGCAAGCTGGGGCGCGAGATGGACCTGTTCCACCTGCAGGAAGAGGCGCATGGCAGCGTCTTCTGGCACCCCAAGGGCTACCGTATCTGGCGCGAGCTCGAAGCCTATATGCGCCGCAAGATGGACGGCGCCGGCTACCGAGAAATCAAGACGCCGCAGCTGATGGACGTGCGCCAGTGGGAGCAATCGGGTCACTGGGGCAAATATGCCGAGAACATGTTCGCCGTGCCCGACATGGTGCCCGAGGTCGACGACAGCGGTGCGGGTGCGCATCCCAGCGTCGCCAAGGACGCCGACTGGATGGCGATCAAGCCGATGAACTGCCCCGCGCATGTTCTGGTCTTCAAGCAGGGCATCACCTCCTATCGCGACCTGCCGATCCGGTTGGGCGAGATGGGCTGCTGCCACCGCAACGAACCGCATGGGGCGCTTCATGGCCTCATGCGCGTGCGCCAGTTCACGCAGGACGATGCGCATATCTTCTGCACCGAGGAACAGGTCGTCGAGGAAGTGCGCGCCTTCTGCAACCTCGCCGCCGAGGTCTACAAGGACTTCGGCTTCAGCTTCGCGATCAAGCTGGCGCTGCGGCCCGAGAAGCGTCTGGGTTCGGATGCGGACTGGGACAAGGCCGAGCAGGAACTGCGCGATGCGGTCGAGGAAGCCGGCATGATGAGCGAGGAGTTCGGCTGGGAAGAACTGGAAGGCGAAGGCGCCTTCTACGCGCCCAAGCTCGAATGGCACCTCACCGATGCAATCGGCCGGACCTGGCAGGTGGGCACGATCCAGGGTGACCGCGTGTTGCCCGATCGGCTCGATGCGACCTATATCGGCGAGGATGGCGACAAGCATCGCCCGGTCATGCTGCACCGTGCGATCTTTGGTAGCTACGAACGCTTCATCGGTATCCTGATCGAACATTTCGCCGGGCGCCTGCCCGTCTGGCTCGCCCCGGTGCAGGCGGTGGTCGCGACGATCGTGTCCGACGCCGACGACTATGCGAAGGAAGCGGTAGCCAAGCTCGAGGCCGCGGGCATCCGCGTCGAGAGCGACCTGCGCAACGAGAAGATCAACTACAAGGTGCGCGAGCACAGCCTCGCCAAGGTCCCGCACCTGCTGGTGGTGGGCAATCGCGAAGCCGAGGAAGGCACGGTCGCCGTGCGCACGCTGGGCGAGAAGGACCAGCGCGTGATGAGCCTGGACGACGCGATCGCCATGCTGCGTAGCGAAGCCACGCCGCCCGACCTGCACTAGAAGGACTGCAAGCGATGGATCTGCTGGCGGCCTATGCGCCGTGGCAATTGGCGGCGGCGCTTGCCGCGGCCTTCGGCTCGGCCTTCGTGCGCGGCCTGACCGGTTTCGGCATGGCGATCCTGCTGGTGCCGATCCTCGCGCTGGCATTGCCGCCGGTGGAGGCGGTGCTGCTGGCCAATTTCCTCTCGCTCTTCATTGGGCTGAGCGAGGTTCGGCGGCTGGTGCGCGGGGCGGAGCGATCGGCGTGGCGGATATCCATCCTCGTAGTGCTGGTTACCCCGCTCGGCCTGTTGGCGCTGGCCGCGACGAGCGATGACCTCGCGCGCTTCCTGATCGCGATGATTGCGTGGTCCGCCTTCTTCGCCATTCTCCTGCCACGCCGGGCGGGCACCGAACCGGGGCATCTGGCCACCGGAGGGGTGGGGGTGCTCAGCGGGCTGATGACGGGCTATGCCGGAATGCCCGGCCCGCCGGTCGTGCCCTATTATGTCGGGCGGGCCATCCCGCGCGAGACGGCCAAGGCCTCGATGATGCTGATCTTCACCATTGCGGCAGGCGCGGGCCTGGTTTCGGGCGCCGCACTGGGAATCCTCGCCTGGCGCTTGCCGCTGCTGGCGGCGTTGCTGTTCCCCGCCGTATTGCTGGGCAATTGGCTGGGGGATCGCGCTGCGGGGCAGATCGGGGACGCGCTGTGGCGCGGGGTCGTCGGCGTGATTTTGGGCGGGGCCGCGCTCGCGGCGCTGCTGCGGCTGCTCTAGGCGATCAGAACGGCAGCACCGGTCCGGCGAGGACCAGCGCAAGGCCGCAGCCACCGACGATCAGCGCGCGCGCGAGATCGACCACCGACGGGGCGGGGGTCTGCATGCGGGAGAGAGCGGTGGGCTTGACCATGACCGCCATTCTCGGTTGCAATAGCTAATGAAAGGTTAAGGCCGCCACCCGGCCGCGGGCATCTGCTGGCTGGCGCAATGGAACCCGCCGCCGCCCGCAAGCACGGCATCGCCCGGCAGGCCGATCGTTGCGCGGTCGGGGAACAGTTCGGCCACGGCTGCCACGCCATCCTCGTCATGCGGGCTGCCGAAGGTCGGCACGACCACGAGATGGCTGGTGATCGCGAAATTGGCGTAGCTCGCGGGTTCGACATGGTCGCCGCTGGTCACGCGCCCCGGCGAGGGAATCTCTGCGACGGTCACGCCGGCGGCCTCGGCGCGCCCCTTGGCATCGGCATAGATCGCCGCATTGGGATCGTCGGACCCGGTCGCGCGCGGCAGGCACAGCGTGTTGGGCGCCACGAAGCGCGCGAGATTGTCGACATGACCGTCGGTGTGGTCGTTGATCAGCCCATCGCCGAGCCACAGCACGCGCGCGAAACCGAGATCGCGCCGCAACCGGGCCTCGATTTCTTCGCGCGACAAGTGCGGATTGCGGTTGGGGTTGAGCAGGCATTGTTCGGTCGTGACCACCAGCCCGGTGCCATCGCCGTCGATCGCCCCGCCTTCGAGGACCCAGTCCGCTACTGCGAGCGGCAGCCCGGCTTCTTCGGCCAGTTCGGCGCCGACCGTCTGGTCGCCGTCCATCAGATATTTGCCGCCCCAGCCGTTGAAACCGAACCGCCGCGCGGCGCGGTTGCCTGATCCGTCGCTCAGCACCAGCGGGCCCGTGTCGCGCAGCCAGACATCGCCGTAGCTGCGCCGTTCGAGCGTGACGGCGCCGGTTACCAGCTGCCGCGCGCGTGCCTCGTTGGCGGCGTCGCGGACCAGCAGGCGAACTTCCTGTCCGCTCTCGGCCACGGCATTGGCGAAGGCCGCGATCTGCTCCTGCGCGCGCGGGAGCACTGCGGGCCATTCATTCGCGTCATGCGGAAACCCGATCCACAGCCAGTCCTGCGGTGCCCATTCGGGCGGCATGCGCGGCGTCATGGATCGGTTCTCTCGCTCAGCAGGCTCAGGCGGCGCAGCCAGCGCCCTCGGCGGCGCAATCTTCGTCGCGGGTGCCCTTGAACTCGTCGCCCTCGTTCCAGTTGGGCCAGCTCGTCGAATCGGCCAGCATGCGCCCGATGCGGTAGAACAGCGCGAGATCGCTCATCACGCCCGACCAGTCCCAGTTCGGATCGTATTCGTCCTTGGGCCCGTGATAGCGGTCGTCGCGGTAATCAGCGGCTACGGCGGCGCCCGCCTCGGTTCCGCCGTCGATCAGGTCCTCGCCGCCATCGAGATAGAGCATAGGCACGCCGCGCTTGGCGAAGGCGAAATGGTCCGAACGATAGTAATAGCCCGCTTCGGGATTGGGGTTGGGCGTGGTGACGCGGTTGTCGTTCATCAGCGCCTTGTCGAGGAACAGGTCGAGCTGCGACTTGCCCGGTCCGACTACGGTCACGTCCTTCGCCGCGCCCGCCATAAGGAAGGCATCCATGTTGACGCCGCCGACCGTCTGGTTGAGCGGGAACACCGGATTCGCAGCGTAGTAGTCCGCGCCGAGCAGGCCCGATTCCTCGGCGGTCACCGCAAGGAAGACGAGGCTGCGCTTGGCCGGGCCGGCCTGGGCATGCGCTTCGGCCAATGCGACGAGCGCGGCGGTGCCGGTGGCGTTGTCGACCGCGCCATTGCAGATGTCGTCGCCATCGGGTGCCGGCGTGCACCGGCCGAGATGGTCCCAGTGCGCGGTGTGCATCACATATTCGTCAGGCCGTTCGCTGCCCGGCAACATGCCGATGACGTTCTTCGAGGCAAAGGTGCGGATGTCGTTGCGGAAGCTGGTCGAGGCGGTCAGTCCGAGCGCGACCGGGGCGAAGCCCTCTTCGCGCGCGGCGGCGGCCAGTTCGCCGAAATCCTTGCCCGCCGCGGCAAACAGGCGTTCAGCCACGCTCTTCTGCACCCAGCCATTGAGCTGCGTCATCGGCGGCGGGTTGTCCCCGCGCGAGGCATAGGCCTGCGGGCCGGACCAGCTGCTTTCGACCACGTTCCAGCCATAGCTGGCGGGTTCGGTGTCGTGGATGATGAGCGCCCCGGCTGCGCCCTGGCGCCCGGCTTCTTCGTATTTGTAGGTCCAGCGGCCGTAATAGGTCATGGCCTTGCCGTTGAACGGGCCTTCCAGCGTCTCGGCGCCGAAATCGGGATCGTTGACGAGGATGACCGCGGTCTTGCCTGCCATGTCCAGCCCGGCATAGTCGTTCCACCCCTTTTCGGGTGCGTTGATGCCATAGCCGACGAAGACCAGTTCGCTATCTTCCAGCGCGGTCTCGACATCCTCGCGATAGCTCACGCCGACCCAGTCGGATGCGTATTCGAGTTCGATCGGGCCACTATCGGCGCCTGCGATCGTCAGCGGGGCGTAATCCTTGCCGGTGATTTCGACCAGCGGCACTTCCTGCACCCAGCTGCCGTTATTACCCGGTTCGAGGCCTGCTTTCTCGAATTCCTCGACCAGATAGGCAACGGTCTTTTCTTCGCCCTGGGTGCCTGGCGCGCGGCCTTCGAATTCGTCCGACGACAGGCGCTCGGTGACGCGCTTCATCGTTGCTTCGGAAAGCGTGCCGTCGGCGACTTCGGGCAAGTCGAGCATGGCATCGGCGCCTGCGCCGGTTTCCAGCGCGCCATCGCAGGCGGTCAGCAGCAGCGCCGAACAGGCAGCAAGAACGAAGCGTTTCATCGAAGGGCGTCCTCTCAATTCGAACATGCGCGCGTCTTGTCAGCATGGCGCGGCAAGGGCAAGCTTGCGCATCCGCGCCGCCTTGCGGCAGAGGGACAGGCGATGGCTGCCGACTGGACTTCTGCGCTCAACCGCGCCCGCGATCACGCGCCTTTCCTTGCCCGCGCATTGGAACGCCGCCCCGAGCTGGCGGAACTGATGGCAAGCGGCGATGGCGAGGCTGCGCTGCGCGCCGCCAAGCAGGTCCGCGCAACCGATGTCGCGAGCGCGTTGCGGCAGGAACGGCTCGGCCTCGCTTTGGTGCTGGCCGTGGGCGACCTTGCCGGGGCATTCGATCTCTACAAGGTGATGCGCGAGCTTTCGACTTTCGCCGATCGCGCGCTCCATGCAGCGATCGAGGCGGCGATCCGCAAGCGCGTTCCCGATGCGGAGCCGGCGGGGATGATAGGCCTTGCGCTGGGCAAGCACGGGGCAGGCGAGCTCAACTACTCATCCGACATCGACCCCATCCTGCTCTACGATCCGGCGACGCTGCCACGCCGCGAGCGCGACGAGCCGGGTGAAGCGGCGCAGCGCTATGCCCGCGAAACCGTGCGCTTGCTGTCCGAAGTCACCAGCGAGGGGTATGTTTTTCGCGTCGATCTGCGGCTGCGACCCGCTTCCGAAGTGAGCCCGCTGGCGCTGCCGCTCGATGCGGCGATCACGCACTACGAAAGCTCGGCGCTGGCCTGGGAGCGCGCGGCGTTCATCCGGGCGCGTTCCTGCGCGGGCGATATCGCTGCGGGCGAAGCGTTTCTCGATCATATCCGGCCATTCGTATGGCGACGCAACTTGGATTTCGGCGCGATCGACGAAGTGCGCCGGCTGACCCACCGGATTCGCGAGGAGCAGCGCGGGCCTGCCGAACCGGGTCCGGGCTACCATCTCAAGCTGGGCCGCGGGGGCATTCGCGAAGTCGAATTCTTCGCGCAGACCCACCAGCTCATCCATGGCGGGCGCGATCCCTCGCTGCGCGGCCGCGGGACACGCGAAGCGCTCGATGCGCTGGCGGCGACCGGCCGTATCGGAGAAAGCGACGCGCGCCGGCTGGGTGACAGCTATGACGGGCTGCGCACGATCGAACACCGGCTGCAGATGGTCGGGGACCAGCAGACCCACAGCCTCCCAAGCAGCCAGGCGCTGGACGAGGTCGCGCGGCTGCACGGTCTCGATACCGGCGCGCAGCTGGTCGAGGCGGTGGAAACGCTTGCCCGCCCGGTTGCGGAGCGCTTCGATGCGCTGCTGGACGAGGACCGTATATCGGTTCCCAGAAGCGCGCCGCATGTGCTGGGCGAGGACAGCCATGCCCCCGATATCGCTCCGGAACTGGTGGAGCGCGTGGCCGGGTGGACCAGCGGCAAATATCAGGCGCTGCGCAGTTCGGCTGCGCTGAGCGCGTTCGACGCGATCCGGCCCGACCTGCTGGCATCGATTGCGGCCTCGCCCGACCCGGATGCCGCAGTGCTCCGCTGGGAAAGCCTGATCGCGCGTCTCCCCAGCGCGGTAAACCTGTTCCGCCTGCTCGAAGCGCGGCCGGGGCTGTTCGCCCTGCTGGCGGATTGCCTGACGCTCGCTCCGCCGCTGGCCGACGAACTCGCGCGGCGCCCCGACCTGCTCGATGCGCTGATCGATCGCACCGCGCTGGATCTTCCCGGCGGGGTCGATGAACTTGCGGCCAAGATGGGCCGCCGCGAACGCGGTGACGACTACGAAATGCAGCTCGACCGCTTGCGCGTGGTGACCGGGGAAGAGCGGTTCGCGCTGGCAGTGCAACTGGTCGAGGCGGCGCACGACCCGCTGGCGATCGCCGCCGGGCTGGCGCGCACCGCCGAAGCCGCTTTGCAGGTGGCGGTGCGTGCGGCCGAAGAGGAATTCGCCGCCAAGCACGGACGGATCGCGGGCAGCGAACTGGTCGTGCTCGGTCTGGGCCGGCTGGGCGGCGGCGTGCTTACGCATGCATCCGATCTCGACATCGTCTATCTGTTCACCGGCACGCATGACGGCGAATCCGATGGCGAGCGCCCGCTTGGCGCGACACTCTATTTCAATCGCCTGGCGCAGCGTGTCACGGCTGCGCTCAGCGTGCCGACCGCGCAAGGGGCACTGTACGAAGTCGATACGCGGCTGCGCCCGCAGGGCAACCAGGGGCCGTTGGCAGTGAGCGTGGAGAGCTTCGCGCGCTACCAGCGCGAGGACGCCTGGACGTGGGAGCACATGGCGTTGACGCGTGCACGCGTGCTGGTCGGCAGCACCGGCGCCCGCGACGAGGTCGACGCGGTGGTCCGCGACATCTTGTGCAAACGGCGCGATGCCGACCGGCTGCGCGGCGATGTCCTGAAGATGCGCGCCGAGATGGCGGGGCACAAGCCTGCCAAGGGTCCGCTGGATGCGAAGCTGCTGCGCGGCGGGCTGGTCGATCTCGAATTCCTCGTCCACTTTCTCCAGCTGCGCGATCACGAAGGTCTGGTGCCGGGTCTTGCGCAGGCCATCGCCGAGCTGGCCGAAGCCGGCCTGCTGCCCGCCGGGATTGCCGATGCGCATGCATTGATGACGCGGTTGCTGGTCGGTACACGGCTGCTGGCGCCCGACCTCGATCGGCCCGATCCCGCCGCGGCGGCCCTGCTCGCGCGGCAGAGCGGCTGCGATAATTATGCCGACCTGCTGCGCAGCCTAGGCGGCGCGCGCGAGAGCGTCGCGGCGGCCTGGCTGGACGTGTTCGGCGAAACTTTGGAGATGGATGGATGACCGATACTTTTACCGAAGGCGATGCCTTTCCCGACTTCAGCATGGAAACCCCCGATGGCGGCACGGTAACCAAGGCGGACCTCGCGGGCAGCAAGGCGGTGATCTTCTTCTACCCGAAGGACAACACGCCCGGTTGCACCACCGAGGCGAAGGAATTTTCCGCGCTCAAGCAGGAATTCGAGAAGGTGGGAACGCGCCTGCTCGGTGTCAGCAAGGATTCGCCGAAGAAGCACCAGAATTTCATCGCCAAGCACGATCTGACCGTCGCGCTCGCGACCGACAAGGAGGAAGGCGGCCTGTCCGATACGCTAGGGGTGTGGGGCGAGAAGACCAATTACGGCCGCACCTATATGGGCATGATTCGCTCGACCTACCTGCTCGGTGAAGACGGGCGCATCCTGCGCATCTGGCCCAAGGTACGGGTCAAGGGCCACGTCGACGAAGTCCTCGAAGCCGCGCGCACCGCCTGACCGCGCAGGCGGCGGGCAAGCACCGGGCGCTCCTGCGGTCTGCAGCCAGCGAATCGTTGACCCTGCTGCAGGTATTGCCCGGTTCGGCTGCAACCGATTTCGCGGATTACTGCCGGATTCGGTTGAAAATATCGGGAATCGCTGCAAAATCGCGTGTCGAAGTCGATTTTCGGGGGTTGGAGCGGGGTTTCAACGACTCAACGCGTTTCGCTTGCGGCCTGCCGCGCGTCCGTTCCGCAGCACTTGCCTGATCGATTTTTTACCCGATAACCCAAACTCACGAGACGCCGGGGGTTCCGGCAGTGACGTAAAAATGGCGAAAGCGGCATGGGACGCTGTCTTCGCCAAGAGCAAAAGGCGCGCAAAGCGTCGGATGGACGGGTTAGCATGATCACCAAGCGCGCAACGCTTGCTTTCGCAATTATGGCCGGTTTCGGTCTTGCCGCCGCTCCGGCGCAAGCGCAGGAAACCAACGCCGCTGCGGCGGTCGGTGCCATCGACATGAGCAAGGTGGCCCAGTCGGCCCAGCCGGGTGACGACGCCCAGTTCCAGCAGCTGTTCGCCAAATGGGACGAACTCGACCGCTCGACGCCGGCAGCGGCGCGGGTCTCGGTGCCTTCGCGGATGCCGCTCGACGATACGCGGCTGACCAGCGATTACGGCATGCGGACGCACCCCGTGCTCGGCGGTCGCCGCAGCCACAAGGGTGTCGATCTGTCGGCCCCGACCGGCACGCCGATCTACGCCACCGCCGATGGCTATGTCAGCAAGGCGGAATGGTTCTCGAGCTACGGCAAGTTCGTCTCGATCGAACATGGCGCCGATCTGCAGACGCGGTTTGCACATATGTCGGGCATTACGGTGAAGGCCGGCACCCGCGTGAAGAAGGGTGACGTCATCGGCTATGTCGGTTCGACCGGCCGCTCGACCGGCCCGCACCTCCACTACGAAGTCCGCATCGCCGGCAAGGCAGTGAACCCGGTTCCCTATATGGTCGAAATCGGAAGCACAGCGGGCTTTCGCGCTCGCCACCGGCACCGGCGGGCAGGGCGACGGCGACGACAACTGATCGAGCCGGCCTTCCGGGCAGGATAAAAAGGCGGCGGGAGCGATCCCGGCGCCTTTTTCCTTGCCCATGTGAAACGCATAGGTAGGTTTCTTCTCGAAACTGGACGAGTCCGCGCACGAACAGCGGACCGACAGAGAGGAGAGAGCCAGCAATGCACCCCATCACCCATGCGCAGACGCGCCCCGACCATCCCGCGATGATCATGGCGGGTAGCGGCCAGACCGTGACTTTCGCGGAAATGGACGCCTATGCGAACCGCTTTGCGCAACTGCTGCGGGCACGCGGGCTCAAGCGCGGCGACCATTTCGCAGTGCTGATGGAAAACAACGTCCATTACCTGCAGGTGGTGTGGGGGTCGCAGCGTGCGGGCACGATGATGGTGCCGATCTCGACCCGGCTGACCGCGCCCGAGATCTGCTACATCCTCAAGGATGCGGGAGCCAAGTTCCTGCTCACCAGCACGCGCTATGCCGAGGCGATCGAGGGCATCCGCGACGAATGCGCCGACCTGCCGCTGCTGATCGTCGATGGCGCGGGCGAGGAAGATTACGAAGCCGCGCTCTCTGCGCAGCCTGCGGAGCCCATCCCCGACCAGGCGCCGGGCCAGTACATGCTCTATTCCTCGGGCACTACCGGACGGCCCAAGGGGGTCAAGCCCGCGCCGCCCGAGGATGACGACATCCTCGCGACCAATCCGCTGATGGGCCTCGCGGTGATGGGCGCCGGCATGCCCGCCGATGGCAGCATGGTCTATCTCTCGCCCGCGCCGCTCTATCATGCTGCGCCGATCGGCTGGTGCACCACCGCCCAGCGGCTTGGCGGCACGGTCGTGGTGATGGAGAAGTTCGATCCCGAACACGCGCTCGAGACGATCGAGAAACACAAGATCACCGACAGCCAGTGGGTGCCGACGCATTTCGTGCGCATGCTCAAACTCGATCCCGAGGTACGCACGCGCTACGATCTGTCCAGCCACCAGCGTGCGCTGCACGCCGCCGCGCCGTGCCCGGTGCCGATCAAGCGCGAGATGATCGAATGGTGGGGGCCGATCATCAACGAATATTACGCCGGCTCCGAAGGTGTCGGCATGACGCTGATCAAGGCCGAGGACTGGCTGACCCATCCCGGCAGCGTCGGCAAGGCGATCCACGGCACGCTGCATGTCTGCGATGCCGAGGGGGAAGAGGTCCCCGCGGGCCAGGACGGATTGCTCTATTTCGAGAACGATCTCATCCCGACCTATCACAACGATCCCGAGAAAACGCGCGAAGCGATGCATCCCAAGGGCTGGATGACGCTGGGCGATATCGGCCATGTCGACGAGGACGGCTTCCTCTACCTCACCGACCGAAAGAGCCACATGATCATCTCGGGCGGGGTCAACATCTACCCGCAGGAGATCGAGAACCTGCTGGTCACGCATGACAAGGTGATGGACGCGGCGGTGATCGGTGCGCCCTGCCCCGATTTCGGCGAGAAGGTGGTCGCGGTGGTGCAGCCGATCGACATGGCCGACGCGGGCGATGCGCTCGAGGCCGAATTGCGCGATTTCCTCGCTCCCAGCCTGTCCAAGATCAAGATGCCCAAGCTGTTCGACTTCCGCGCGCAGCTCCCGCGCGAGGCCAATGGCAAGCTGTACAAGCGCGAATTGCGCGACGAATTCCAGAAGGCGGCCGAGCAGCAGACGGAGCAGGCGTGATGGCGGCGCAGGACCGGCCCCGGCTCGATCCCGCCACCGCCCGCGCGGTGATCGACCCGCAAAGCTATGCCGAATGGGACGGCCTGCTCGACACGTTCGACCGCCTGCGCGAGGATACCCCCGTCGCCTGGGTCGAGCCGGCCGACGATGCGGTCCACCCGCCGTTCTGGCTGGTCACGCGCTATGACGATGTGATGCGCATGTCGAAGGACAATGCGACCTTCCTCAACAACCCGCACAGCGTCGTCTTCAGCCTGACCGAGGGGATCGAGTTCGCCAAGGCGCTCACCGGCGGCAGTGAACACATGGTCGCCAGCCTCGTCACCTTCGATGCGCCGGTTCACATGAAGTATCGCAAGCTGACGCAGGAATGGTTCATGCCCAAGAACCTGCGCGGCGTGGAGGACGAGATCCGCGGCATCGCGCATGCGGCGGTCGACCGGCTGCTGGCGGGCGGCGGCGAGGCGGATTTCGTGAAGACTGTTTCGGCGCCCTATCCGCTACATGTGGTGATGCAGATCCTCGGCGTGCCCGAGGAAGACGAGCCGCGCATGCTGACGCTCACGCAGCAGATGTTCGGCGGTAGCGACGAGGACCTCAACCAGTCGGGGATGAAGGACCTCCCGCCCGAGGCGATCACCCAGTTGGTGGCGGGCGCGGTCAAGGACTTCGAGGCCTATTTTGCCAAGCTCACCGCCGAGCGCCGGGCTAATCCCACCACCGATGTCGCCAGCACCATCGCCAATGCGGTGGTCGACGGCGAGCCGCTCAACGACCGCGACATGATGGGCTATTACATCATCCTCGCTGCCGCGGGGCACGACACCACCAGCGCCAGCACCGCGGGCGCGATGCTCGCACTGGCGCAGGATGCCGACCAATGGGCGCGGGTGCGCGCCGATCGCAGCCTGCTGCCCGGCATCGTCGAGGAAGCGATCCGCTGGACCACGCCGGTGCAGCACTTCATGCGCACTGCGGCCCAGGACACCGAGGTCGGCGGGCAGGCCATCGCCAAGGGCGACTGGCTGATGATGAACTATGTCGCCGCCAATCACGATCCGGCGCATTTCGACGACCCGCGCCGCTTCGATGCCGCGCGCAGCCCCAACCGCCACCTCGCCTTCGGCGCGGGCGCGCACCAGTGCCTCGGCCTGCATCTCGCCCGGCTCGAAATGCGCATCCTGTTCGAAGTGCTGCTCGACCGGATCGAGACCGTCGAACTGGAGGGCGATCCCGCGCGGTCCAAATCGACTTTCGTCGGCGGGCTCAAGACGCTGCCGCTGCGCTTCACTGCGGCCTGACCGGCCTCACGGCGACCTGCGCCGCGCTGGACCGGCAATCGCGCTGTGAGAAAGCGTGACCTTCGGCTGACTGCCGCCGCGAAGCGTGGGTGCACGGGGATGGTGCCGCGTCTGACTGGGACCTTCCGACCACCCAGTTCTGTGACCGCAAGCCGTCTCTGGCGACGGAACGCCCTTTGGTGCGGGTGTGAAAGGGAGCGGAAAGAACGCGGCACCGGGCGAAGGCTACCAAGTACTAGCCGTGTAGGAAAATCGCCCAGCCACGCAGTTGGGGCCCGGCGTCCACGGCCCACGGCAATCGCGCCGATAGCCGCCGCCCTACGGTCAAACGGAGCGAGCCCAAACCCGCCCCCCGGATCAGGTCCGGGGTGACGGCTGCCTATGCGGCGGACCGGAAGCCTACTCCGCCAGCAACCGCTCCGCCATCGCGCGGACTTCGGCGCCCATGTCCTCGCGTTCGAGCGCCAGGGCCAGCGTCGCCTCGACGAAGCCGGTCTTGCTGCCGCAGTCGAAGCGGCGGCCGGCGAAGGTGGCGGCGTGGAAGGGCTGGTTGCCGATCATTTTCGCCATGGCGTCGGTCAGCTGGATCTCCCCGCCCGCGCCCTTGCCCTGGTCCTTGAGCACGCCCATCACTTCAGGCTGGAGGATATAGCGGCCCGAGATGATCTTGTTCGACGGCGCCTCGTCCACCGGGGGTTTTTCGACCAGCCCGGTTACCTCGGTCAGCGTCTCGGACAGCTGGGCGCCGGGCGCGATGACGCCATAGCTCGACACTTCGTCATGCGGCACTTCGAGCACCGAGATCAGATTGCCGCCGACCTCTTCATAGGCTTCGACCATCTGCTTCATGCAGCCGGTGCCGCCGCCCTTGGCCGCCACCATCAGCTCGTCGGGCAGGAGGATGGCAAAGGGATCGTCGCCGACGATCGCGCGCGCGCACCAGATCGCATGGCCCAGCCCCAGCGGGACCTGCTGGCGCACGGTGATGATATCGCCCGGCGTGGCGCGGGTGGGTTCGAGCACCGAGAGGTCCTTGCCGCGCTCCGCCATGGTGGTTTCGAGTTCGAAGGCGACGTCGAAATGCTCGACGATCGCAGTCTTGCCGCGGCCGGTGACGAAGATGATCTGCTCGATCCCCGCCTCGCGCGCCTCGTCCACCGCATACTGGATCAGCGGACGGTCGACGATCGGCAGCAATTCCTTGGGAATGGCCTTGGTCGCGGGGAGAAAACGGGTTCCGAGACCGGCGACGGGAAACACCGCCTTCTTGATCGGTTTACGGGCTGACATCTCTCTTCCTCCTGCCTGTTTGCGCGGTCGTTTTCGCGCGAGGGGGCGCACGGGATCGGTCGACGATACATCCGCTGGTGCGGCGCTGCGACGCTATCGTGACGCTTGCCAGCATGACGCGCGAGGGTAAAGCACGGTTCCATGGACAAATTGATCATTCGCGGCGGCAACCGCCTGTCGGGGACCATCCCCATTTCGGGCGCCAAGAACGCCGCGCTCACGCTGATACCCTGCGCGTTGCTGACCGAAGAGGCGCTGACGCTGCGCAACCTGCCGCGGCTGGCGGATATCGACGGCTTCCAGCACCTGATGACGCAGTTCGGCGTCAGCCATACGATCCCCGGGAAGCGGCCCGAGGAGTTCGGTCGCAATGTCACGCTCGAGGCGATGCGCATCACCAGTTCGGTCGCGCCCTACGATCTGGTGCGCAAGATGCGCGCCTCGATCCTCGTGCTCGGTCCGTTGCTGGCGCGCACCGGCGAGGCGACCGTGTCGCTGCCCGGCGGCTGCGCGATCGGCAACCGCCCGATCGACCTGCATCTCAAGGTGCTCGAATCCTTCGGCGCGCATATCGAACTGGCGCAGGGCTATGTGAAAGCCAGCGCGCCCGACGGCGGACTGCCCGGCGGCGAATTCGACTTCCCCGTCGTGTCGGTCGGCGCGACCGAGAATGCGCTGATGGCGGCGGTGCTGTGCAAGGGCACCAGCCGGCTGGTCAATGCCGCGCGCGAGCCTGAGATCGTCGACCTGTGCAACCTGCTCACCGCGATGGGCGCGGAAATCGAAGGGGTCGGCACCTCCGAACTGACGATCCACGGGGTCAGCAAGCTGCACGGCGCGACTTACCGGGTGATGCCCGACCGGATCGAGGCGGGCTCCTATGCCTGCGCGGCAGCGATCACCGGCGGCGAAGTGCGGCTCGAGGGCGCCGATGCGGGCGACATGGGCTCCACGCTGCATGCGCTGCGCAATATCGGAGTCGAGATCGAGAGCGACAAGCACGGCATCAACGTGGCCGCGAACGGGCCGCTCAAGGCGCATAATCTCACCACCGCGCCTTTCCCGGGGCTGGCGACCGACATGCAAGCGCAGCTGATGAGCCTGCTGACCCGCGCCGAGGGCACCAGCGTGCTCAAGGAAACGATCTTCGAGAACCGCTTCATGCATGTGCCCGAACTGGCGCGGATGGGCGCGGATATCGAGACCGAGGGGCGCACCGCGATCGTGCGCGGTCCGGTGGACCTCACCGGCGCGGAAGTGATGGCGACCGATCTGCGCGCTTCGATGAGCCTGGTGATTGCGGGGCTTGCCGCGGCAGGCGAGACCACCGTGCGCCGTCTCTACCACCTCGACCGCGGTTACGAGCGGCTGGAAGAGAAGCTGCAACTGGTGGGCGCGGATGTGGAGCGCGTCGGCGACGATTGAGGCGTGATTGAAGGACCTTTCCGGCGACCCGTACGTTGGGGCAGCAAGAAAGGAGTTTTCTCATGTTACTCAAGCTTTTGGCACTCGGCGGTCTCGGTTATGCCGGCTATCGCTATTACGAGAAGAACCGTGTCGACAAGAATGGCGTCGCCTTTGCCGACGGCCAGCCGGAGGGCCAGTTCCGCGATGCGGGCGCGGCAGCGACCGGCACGAAGGGCGACACGATGAGCGCAACCGACGAAGCGCTCGACGAAACCTATCCGGCGAGCGACGCGACCGCGAAATACTGACCCGGAAGGGTTCAGCTGTCGGCCAGTTCCGACACCGGGGCGGCTGGAGTGATCCAGCCGCCTTTTTCGTGCGTGACCAGCCAGATCCGGATCGCGCCGGCCAGCCCGGGCGGCGTATCCGCACGGATGCGTTCGGCGTCGATCTGCGCCACCAGCGCGTTGATCGACTGGTTGCGCATCCGCGCTGCAGTGGTGAGCTTTTCCCAGAACAGGGGTTCGAGGCTGATCGAGGTACGGTGGCCGTCGATGCGGACCGAGTATTTCTTGGGGGGGTGGTAAGGGGGCATTTCCATAGGCCGCGCGCCCTACAACGCTCGGTCCCGCGCCGATACGATTTTTTTGGGGTGTGCGGTGAACCGTGCCGCGCCTAGGTTTCGGGCATGGCTGACGGCTATGATGCGCTTACCGAAAAGGAGAAGGAAACGCTGCGCCTGATGGCGCGGGGGCACGATGCCAAGTCGGCTGCGAGCGCGCTGTCGCTCTCGGTGCATACGATCAACGAGCGGCTGCGCGCGGCGCGGCGCAAGCTGGCGGTGACCAGCAGCCGCGAGGCGGCCCGGCTGGTGCTCGACCGCGAAGGCGAGCACCACGAAAATCTTGCAGACAAGGATTTGGGGGAAGACCCGTATGCCGGTTCGGATGATCAACCGGGGAGCAGGCGCAAGGGTGCCTGGCTAATCGGAGGAATCTTCATGTCCGTACTGACCGCTGCAGCGCTGCTGCTCCTCACACCCCTCGCCTCCGATGGCGCAGGCTCTCCCGATGCCGAAACCGCCGCGCGCGACGCGGCGGTCGAGGCTGCTGCGCGCAACTGGCTCGCGCTTGGCGATGCCGGAAACTGGCAGGCGAGCTTCGATGCGGCGGGCGAGAGTTTCCGCTCGGCCAACAGCGTTGCGGGATGGGCCGCGGCGTCGGCGCAGGCCCGGGTTCCGCTGGGGGCCGTGGTGGCGCGCAATCTGGCGACGATCCGCTACCTCAACGCACCGCCGCACGGCTATCAGGAAGTCACCTTCCATACGCGCTTCGCCAACAAATCCGACGCGGTGGAGACGGTGACGCTGGTGAAGGAAGACGGCCAATGGAAGGTCGTCGGGATCCTGATCGACTGAACCGAGCGGGCACGGGGGCGTCAGCGCGCCCCCGTGCCCTTGGCCATCAATACATGTGCTGTCCGCCATTGATGCTCATCGTCGAACCGGTGACGAATTCGGCGTGTTCGGAGCACAGGAAGCTTACCCCGCGGGCGATCTCGCTGGCGCGGCCGAGCCGGCCGACGGGGATCTTGGCGACGATCTTCTCCAGCACCGGCTCGGGCACCGCGGCGACCATTTCGGTGTCGATATAGCCCGGCGCAATGGCGTTGACCGTGATCCCGAAGCGCGCGCCTTCCTGCGCCAGCGCCTTGGTGAAGCCGTGGATCCCGCTTTTGGCGGCGGCGTAATTGACCTGGCCGTATTGCCCCGCCTGGCCGTTGATCGACCCGATGTTGACGATCCGGCCCCAGCCGCGTTCCTTCATTCCCGCGAAAGTGGCCTTGGCGGTGTTGAAGCAGCCGCCCAGATTGGTGCGCATGACCGCGTCCCAATCGTCATAGCTCATTTTCAGCAGCGTGCCGTCGCGGGTGATGCCGGCATTGTTGACGACCACGTCGATCGGCCCGTGTTCCCGTTCGATCCGGGCGCAGGCCTCATGGACCGCGTCGGGATCGCCGACATCGAAGCGCGCGGTGGGCAGGTCCGTCTCCTCGGTGAACCGCGCCGCCGCGTCGGTGTTGCCCGCGTAATTGGCAATGACGGTGAAACCGCGCTCATCGCGCAGCCGTTCGCAGATCGCGCGGCCGATCCCGCGCGTGCCGCCGGTTACGATAGCCACCCGTGACATAGAATTCCCCCCAACTTGCCGTAGCGTTCGCACAGACTAGGCGAGCGGAGCCGATCGCGCCAAGCGCTTTGTCCGCGCGCGGGGGCGCGTGCAGACGTATTTACCGGATGGCGCGGAGCCTAGAAGCTGACGCGGGTGCCGACGTAGACGGCCTGGTCGTCTTCGACCCCGTCGGTCAGCGGCGCGAGGCGGTTGCTGTCCTTGGACAGGCGCACGCCGGCGGTCACGTTGAGATTACCGACCACGCGGTAGGACGTGCTGAGATCGACGCTCTGGTTGCCCATGCCTTCGAGCGTGCGCGGTGCACGGCCGGCATTGTCCTGCTTCTCGAGCGCGAGCCGCGAATCGAACCGCCCGGGTTTTGCCGGCTTGTCACCCTTGTCGGGCGCGAAATTGGCGAGATCGGGCATGCCCATGTCACGCAGGCCGACCGAAACGGTGGCCGGCTTGGCGGTCTGCGCGAAACTCTGGTAGCCGCGCGAGATGCCCAGATTGTAGCTGGTCGGGCTGATCGCGAGCACGCGTTCGGCGCTGCCGGCGGTGCCCACCGAATCGATTGCCGTGCGCACCGACATGGCCCGCGCGGTGGCATCGTCCACCCGTACTGCGACGGTGACGGTGCGGTCTTTCGCCAGCCCCGACTTGTTCGCAGGGGTAAAGCGCAGCCCGTCTTCGCCGATCAGGGCAGCGACGCGTGCGGCCAGCCGCGGATCCGAATTGGCGGGCGTGAAGGGGAGGTAGGATACGGTCTCGGGCAGGGCTTCGGCCCCGTCGGCCTGCACCACGGCAAGACCGGCGGCGGGAATGGTCAGCGCCAGACCGGCAGCAATAAGCGCTGCCGGAACGAACCGCGTCTTGCCCTGATCTGTACCCGAACGTGCCATTGCGAACCCGCACCCTTCATCTTCAGGAACTTCAAGTCACAGGTCCGCTGAACGGTTCCTGTATTTCTGCACAAGCGCAGCCGAGTCCTGTCTGTTCTTCGGCCATGGTACCAGCGGGCGGTGCCATGGCCAGCTTTTCCACAGCATCTGCGACAGTTTCGCAAAAGGTGTTGCGGTTTGCCCACAAGCGTGGTGGCAAAGTGCCTGCCAGCGGAATTTTCCGGCTCTTCCCGGTAACTTATCGAATGCCGCAAGCAGCATTGGCGATGACCTCCGCGCTCCGGAACGCCCCGCGATGCACGGCCGCAGCGGAGCGGCGGCCTGTTCGCCGGGCATGGGATGATCGCGGCACGCCGCCGTGCGGATTCAGGCGGCATTCAGTGACATGGAGGCCAGACGGGCACTGTGCCGCGCGGGACGAACGCTTGCCCGTGCGCGCGCAGTCTTTATAGAGCTGGGAACGTCAGTGATACCAAGGATCGACATGAGCGCCTTTGCAACCATTCGCCGCCCTGCAACCTTTGCCGTTGCGATTGCCGCCACGGTCGGCCTCGCGGCATGCGGCGGCGGGCGTGAACGGCCTCAGGCGGACATGGCGGCGGCGCAGGTCACCACGATCGGCGTCAATTCCTACCTCTGGCGCGCGGCGCTCGATGCGCTCAGCTTCGCCCCGCTGCTGCAGGCAGACAGCAATGGCGGCGTGATCGTCAGCGACTGGTACGCCAATCCCAGCAATCCGGGCGAACGGGTCAAGGTGACGGTGACGATCCTCGATTCGGACCTGCGCGCCGACGCGCTGCGCGTGGCGGCAAGCCGCCAGGTCAACCAGTCGGGCAACTGGGTCGACGCACCGGTCCAGGCGGCGACCGTCCAGCGGCTGGAAGACATCATCCTGACCAAGGCCCGCGAACTGCGCCGCGAAGCGGTCAGCTGATCGCGGGGGCGCAACCGGAAAAGCGCCTTCCCATAGCCCGCAAAATCCGTAAACGCCGCTCGCATGAGCAGCGAAACCCGTTTCGATCCCGCCCGCGCTGATGCGCGCTGGCAAAGCGCGTGGGAACAGGCGCAGACCTTCCGCGCGGATAGCGCTTCCCCCAAGCCCAAGAGCTACGTGCTCGAGATGTTCCCCTATCCTTCGGGACGCATCCATATCGGCCATGTGCGCAATTACACGATGGGCGACGTGCTGGCGCGCTACAAGAAGGCGGTGGGGCACGAGGTGCTGCACCCGATGGGCTGGGACGCCTTCGGCATGCCCGCCGAAAATGCGGCGATGGAAAAGGGCGTCCACCCGGGCGGCTGGACCCGCGACAATATCGAACACATGAAGGCGCAGCTGAAGCGCCTCGGCTTCGCGCTTGACTGGTCGCGCGAGTTGGCGACCTGCGAACCCGATTACTACGGGCACGAGCAGGCGCTGTTCATCGATCTCTACGAGGCGGGCCTCGTCTATCGCAAGGAGAGCGAGGTCAATTGGGACCCGGTCGACATGACCGTGCTCGCCAATGAACAGGTGATCGACGGCAAGGGCTGGCGCAGCGGCGCCGAGGTCGAGAAGCGCAAGCTGAACCAGTGGTTCCTCAAGATCACCGATTTCGCCGAGGAATTGCTCGAAGGGCTCGGCAACCTCGAGAATTGGCCAGACAAGGTCCGGCTGATGCAGGAAAACTGGATCGGCAAGTCCAAGGGGCTCGAATTCGCTTTCGATCTGTCGAATGGCGACACGCTGCCGGTCTATACCACGCGGCCCGACACGATCTTCGGCGCGAGCTTCGTCGCAGTTGCCGCCGACCATCCGGTCGCGCAAGCGGTCGACAGCGACGAGGCCCGCGCCTTCATTGCCGAATGCAAGAGGGGCGGCACCACGGCGGCCGAACTCGAAACCTCCGAGAAGCTGGGTTTCGATACCGGGATCACCGCCAAGCACCCGTTCACCGGCGCAGACCTGCCCGTCTATATCGCGAACTTCGTGCTGATGGATTACGGCACCGGCGCGATCATGGCGGTACCGGGCCACGACCAGCGCGATTTCGAATTCGCGACCAAATACGGCCTGCCGATCCCCCGGGTCGTCGCTCCGAGCGCCGATCAGGCGAACAAGCCCTTCAACGGCGAGGCCGAGGCGGGGGAGGGCGTGCTCGTCAATTCGGACTTTCTCGACGGGATGGAAGTCGAGGACGCCAAGCGCGCAATCATCGCGCGCATCGAGGAACAGGGACGCGGCAGCGGCAAGACCGTGTGGCGGCTGCGCGACTGGGGTGTGTCGCGCCAGCGGTACTGGGGCACGCCGATCCCCTTCATCCATTGCGAGAAATGCGGCGTGGTCCCCGCGCCCAAGGACAGCCTGCCGATCACGCTGCCCGAGGATGTCGATTTCCGGACTCCGGGCAATCCGCTGTTGCGCCATCCCACTTGGAAACATGTCGATTGCCCCAAATGCGGCGGGAAGGCGGAACGCGAGACCGACACGCTCGACACTTTCGTCGACAGTTCGTGGTATTTCCTGCGCTTCGCCAGCCAGCCCGCGGACAAGCCGTTCGACAGGGACGAGATCGCCAAGTGGCTGCCGGTCGAACAGTATATCGGCGGGATCGAACACGCGATCCTGCACCTGCTCTACGCCCGGTTCTGGACCCGCGCACTGGCGCATATGGGCCAGATCGACGTGACCGAACCCTTCGCCTCGCTGTTCACGCAAGGCATGGTCACGCATGAGACCTACAGCCGCAAGGACGGGAGCAAGACGCTCTACTTCGCGCCGGACGAGATCAGCCGCGAAGCCGAACGCGCGCTGCTCAAGGCAGATGGCGGCGCGGTCGAGATCGGCCGCGTCATCAAGATGTCCAAGTCGAAGAAGAACGTGGTCGACCCCGACACCATCGTCGACACCTATGGCGCCGACGCGGTGCGCTGGTTCATGCTGTCCGACAGCCCCCCCGAACGCGACCTGCCGTGGTCCGAAGCCGGGATCGAGGGCTGCAGCCGTTTCGTGCATCGCCTGTGGCGCTTGTTCGCGGCCCATGACGCAGGGGCCGAAGGCGAGGACAAGCCGCTGCTGCGCAAGATGCACCAGACGGTCGCTGCGGTGGCCGAGGACATCGAATCGCTGGGTTTCAACAAGGCGGTGGCGCGGATCTACGAACTGACCGGAGCGGTCGAAAAGGCGCAGCCTTCGGCCAGCCGGTCGGCCGCGATCCGCACGCTGGTGCAACTGGTCGCACCGATGATGCCGCATCTGGCCGAGGAAGCCTGGGCTTCGCTGGGCACCGACGGCCTGGTGGCCGATGCCGCCTGGCCCGCAGTCGATCCCGCGCTGCTGGTCGAGGACGAGGTGACCATCGCGGTCCAGCACAAGGGCAAGCTGCGCGACACGCTGACCGCGCCCAAGGGCGCTTCGAAGGAAGATCTCGAGGCGATGGCGCTGGCCTCGGAAAAGGTGCAGCGTTCGCTCGACGGGGCGGAAATCCGCAAGGTCATTGTGGTGCCCGACAGATTGGTGAATATCGTCACTTGATGCGCATCGTCCTCGTCTGCCTCGCCCTCTGCACGCTGTCGGCCTGCGGCCTGTCGCCCATGTATGCGGGCGGCGGCAGCGGCGCGGTCGCGCAATCCATGGCCGCGATCGAGGTCGCGCCGATCGAAGGGCGGGCCGGCTGGCTGGTGCGCAGCGCGCTCGAGGAACGCTTCGGCGCAGCAGGCACGGTCAGCCCGCAATACCGGATCGATGTCCGGCTCGACGACCAGCTCGAAGGGCTTGCGGTGCTGCGCGACGATACGATCAGCCGCGAGCGGCGGACGCTGCGGGCGCGCTATCAGCTGGTCGACCTCGCCACGGGCGAAATCCTGCTCGATGCGACCGATGGCTCGGATGCCGGGATCGACGTGGTGTCGAGCGAATATGCGGTTATCGCCGCTGAACAGACCGCGCTGCAGAACCTGTCGCAGGATCTTGCGCAGCGGATGGTGACGCGGATCGCGCTGGCCTTGCGGCGGCAGGGCGACGCGGCACAGTGAAGCTCAGCAACCGCGATTTCGCGGCCAAGGGACGCAGCGCCGCCCAGGGCTGCGGCATTTTCTTTTTCTGCGGACAGGACGAAGCCGGCGCCAGTGCGGCCGCCAACGACCTCGTGACCTGGCTGCCCGAACCGGGCGAACGCGTCGAAATGTCGGGTGCCGAACTGCGCGGCGATCCCGCGCGGCTGGGCGACGAGGCTCGGACCAATTCGCTGTTCGGCGACCAGCGGCATATCTGGGTGCGGGCCAACGGCGACGAGGCGCATGAAGCGCTCAAGGTGCTGGTTGAAACCAGCGAAGCGGGCGGCGGCGAGGCCTGCCCGGTCATCGTGGTCGCCACCTCGGCCACCGACAAGTCGCGCTCCGCCAAGCTCCTCGAAAAGCGCAAGGATGCGCTGGTGGCGATGTTCTATCCACCCGACCTGCAATCGGTAACCCGCAGCGTGCGCGGCCTTGCCGACGGGGCGGGGGTGCGACTGGGCGGCGACCTGGCCGAACGGATTGCACGTGCGGCCAATCTCGACGTGCGACTGGCGAAGAGCGAGGTGGAGAAACTCGCGCTCTATCTCGATGCCAGTGCGCAAAGCCCGCAGAGCGCGACCGCGGAAGACCTCGATGCGATCGGCGCGGCGAGCGAGGACGATGGCTTCACCCCGCTGGTCAATGCGGTGATGGGCGGACAGGCGGCCAAGGTAGGCACCGAACTGGCGCGGATGAAGCAGCTCGGGCTCAACCCTGTCGGCGTGCTCCTGGCATTCGAACGCCGGGCGGCGCAGCTCGCGCGCATCGCCGCCGCGCTGGGCCCGCGGTCCTTCGGCGATCTCGACCGCGGCGAGGAAGCGCGGCTGGGGATATTCTTCAAGGAAAAGCGCGACATCGGTCAGCAGCTGGCGCTGTGGCGGCACGGCGACAAGCTGGGCCGGCTGACCCAGAGGCTGGTGACGCTGCACCGTGACTTGCTGACCAACAGCCAGGCTGCCGAATTGCTGCTGGCGCAGGGTCTCGCCGATATCGCCCGCGTTGCCGGGGCACGGGCGCGCTAGGCGCGCCGCAGCCGGCTCAGTTCTCGGGGACCGAGAAGCTGCCGGTTACGCGGCCGCCCGACTGGCCTTCGCCCGTAACCGAGGACGAGCCGCTGGCGCGGCCGTCGACGCTCGACACGCCGGAGGCCAGATCAATCACCAGCCGTCCCCCGTTGAGCGTATCGCCCCCGCGGTTGAGCCGAACATTGCCGGCCATGGTGATGATCCGGCGGTTGAAGTCGTAGACCGCGGTATCGCCGCGCGCGCGCTCGTTGCCGCGCGATACGGTTACCCCGCCGGTCGCCATGATCCGCTGGATGCTGAGGCTGCCGGCGTCCGAGTAGCTGACGATCGTGCGCGCTGCGGACAAGCCGAGCCCGGCCTGCGTGATCTGAACATTGCCCGACAGGACGACGCGGTTTTCCCGGTCCTGCAATTCGATCCGGTCGGCGGCATAGGAAACCGGCGCGTTCGAATTGTGCGAGGCGATCGCCTGCGCCGACAGCTGGATGCCGGCGAAACCTGCGGCGGTGACGGCAAACGATCCGATGCCCCAGCGGGCGATGGTGGAGAGCAGGGGCTTCATCAGGGCATCCTCAGCTTGCCGGGCTCCATGCGCAGCCGCGCATTGCCCGTCAGGGTAACGGTGCGCGCCGACAGATCGGCGGTCAAGCGATCGGCGCTGAACGTCCCGGCGGGAATCGCGCCTTCGACGCCCCCCGCACCGACGAGTTGCTTGGTGTCGAGATCGACCGAGACATCGCGCGCCATCATGCGGTAGCCATCCGCCGCGATCATCCGCATCGGTCCGGTCACCGCCACGGTGTCTTCGTCGATATCGTAGAGCCCGGCCTGCGCGCTCAGGCGCGCGGGACCTTCCTCGAGCAGCAACCGCGCGACGAGATCGTTCATCCTGACGATGCCCTCCGCGCTCGAGCGCTGGACCGCTTCGCCGGCAGTCAGCGAAAAGGGCCGGCCCTGGTTGTCGGCGCCGCGGTAGAGCGCGTTATCGACGCGCAGCCGGTCCTCGATCACCGCGACCTTGTTCCGGTCGAGCAGGAAGCTGATCTCGCCGCGCGGGCTGAGCGGGGTGATCACCATCAGCGCGGCGAGCACGCCGACGCCCATCGGCAACACGCGGGCCAGCACGGCGACCAGCCGGTCGTGCGAGCCGCCGGGCTCGGCCCAGAGGCGGCGTTCGCCGCGGCGCTCCTTCGCCTCCTGGGTTTCGATCCTGCGCTGCCGCAATGCCATGTGTCCCGCCTACCCGCGTGATCCTTACATGTGGCTGAAAATATCGTGATCCGCCCAGCCGGCGACATCGAGCCGCGCGCGGGTGGGCAGGAAATCGAAACAGGCCTGCGCCATTTCGGTGCGGCCTTCGCGCGCCAGCCGGCGGTCCAGCTCTTCCTTCATGCGGTGCAGGTAGCGTACGTCGCTCGCGGCATAGTCGCGCTGCGCGTCGTTGAGGTCGGGGCCGCCCCAGTCGCTCGACTGCTGTGCCTTGGAAATGCTTTCGCCGAGCAGTTCCTCGACCAGCATCTTGAGCCCGTGGCGGTCGGTATAGGTACGGACCAGCTTGCTGGCGATTTTGGTGCAATAGCAGGGCGTCGCTTCCACCCCGAGGTAATATTCGATCGCGGCGAGGTCGAAGCGCGCGAAATGGAACAGCTTGAGCCGTGCGGGATCGGCCAGCACCGCCTTGAGATTGGGCGCGTCGTAATCGCTGTCGGGCGCAAAGCGGACAAGGTGCTCGTCGCCCTTGCCGTCGCTGATCTGGACGACGCACAGCCGGTCGCGGATCGTGACAAGACCCATGGTTTCGGTATCGACGGCCACGGGGCCATCGGCGAGGACGCCTGCGGGGAGGTCTTCTTCGTGGAAATGCACTGCCATGGCCGAGGCCTTAGGCGCATCGGGGATTGCTGGGAAGGGGGTGCTGGCGAGGCGCGCCCGGGCGGCCTAGTCCTGTCCTCATGGCGACCGACGAAATCCCCGAAAGCTGGCAGGCCGCTCTGGGCCCGGTGCTGGCGACCCCGCAGGCGCGGCAATTGGGCGGATTCCTGGTCGAGGAAGAGCGCGCGGGCAAACCGGTCTACCCGCCGCGCGGTTGCCGGCTGGCGGCGCTCGAGCTGACTCCGCTCGACGCGGTGAAGGTCGTGATCCTCGGGCAGGATCCTTATCATGGGCCGGGGCAGGCGATGGGCCTGTGCTTTGCAGTCCCCGAAGGGGTGAAGGTCCCGCCGAGCCTGGCGAACATCTATAAGGAGCTGGAAGCCGACCTGGGCATCGCGCGCCCCGCGCATGGCGATCTGAGCGCCTGGGCGCGCCGCGGCGTGCTGCTGCTCAACAGTACGCTGACGGTCGAAGGCGGCAAGGCCGCCAGCCATGCCGGGCGCGGCTGGGAAACGGTCACCGACGCCTGCGTCGCTGCAGTGGCGGCGCGCGCGGAGCCCAGCGTGTTCATCCTCTGGGGCAGCCATGCGCAGGCCAAGGCGAAACGCATCGAAGGACTGCGTGCCGGGCAGCACTGCGTGATCGAAAGCCCGCATCCCAGCCCGCTCTCGGCCTATCGCGGGTTCTTCGGTTCGCGCCCCTTCAGCCGCGCGAACGCATTCCTGACAGAGCGTGGCCGCGCCCCGGTCGACTGGCAGGTCTAGCTGCCCCAAGGCGGAGCCGCTTGCCATGGGCCGGCGCGTATAGGACAGTCGCGCTCCACTCTGGGAGTACGAGCGATGAAGGCGGTTTTCCGGGCAGGCGCGGCACTCGCGGCTTGGGGCATGGCGGTTCCGGGCGCCGCAGATGCGCAGGATGCACCGCCGGTCGGCGCCGAGGCGCTCGATCCGGCGAAGGCCGCCGCCCTGGGTGAGGCGATGCGCGCTGCCGAACTGTGGATCGACGGGCAGCGGCGGTATCGCAGGATTCCCGCAATCTCGGCCGCGATGGTGCGGGGCGATGCAACCGTCTGGGCGAAGGGCTTCGGCACCACCGACCGCGCGGGCCGGATCCCGGCGACGCCCGATACGATCTATTCGATTTGTTCGATTTCCAAGCTGTTCACCGCCGTTGCGCTGATGCAGCAGTGGGAACGCGGCACGGTCGCTCTCGACGCGCCGATCGAACGCTATCTTCCCTGGGCCCGGCTGGCCGACGACCCGCGGGACAGCGTGCCGATCACGCTGCGCGGCCTGCTGACGCATTCGGCCGGCCTGCCGCGCGAAGCCGACTTCCCCTATTGGACCGGGCCCGACTTCGCCTTCCCTTCCCAAGCGCAGGTCCGCGTGGCGATTCGGGAGCAGACGCCGCTCTATCCCGCATCGACCACCTGGCAATATTCGAACCTCGGGCTCACGCTGGTGGGCGAAACCGTCGAGGCGGTCAGCGGCACGCCCTATGCCGAGTATGTCGACGCCAATATCCTCGGCCCGCTGGGACTGGACGATACGCGTGCCGGCATTCCTGCGCAGCTCTATGGCCAGCAGATGGCCGTCGGCTGGGGCGCGCTCGAAGCCGACGGCACGCGGCCCGAGGTCGGCCTGTTCGATCCGGCGGGGATCACGCCTGCGGCGGGCTTCACCGCCAGCGTGGCCGATCTCGCCAAATTCGCCAGCTGGACCTTCCGATTGGCGAGCAGCGGCGAGGAAGAGGTGCTGCGCCCCTCGACCCTGCGCGAGATGCAGCGCGTCCATTATATCTCGCCCGATTGGGAAACGAGCTGGGGTCTCGGCTTCTCCGTCCGGCAGGAAGGCGGCACCACGGTCGTTGGCCATGGCGGCGCGTGCCCGGGTTATCGCAGCGCGCTGATGCTGGCACCGTCGGAAAGCATGGGCGTGGCCGTGGCGATGAATGCGATGGATGATCCCGGCGGCATCGCCCGCGGGATTGCCGCGCTGGTCAAGGCCCGGGGCGAAGCGGCGCCGTTCGACCCCGCCGCGGGGGTCGATCTGGCAGATTATACCGGCATGTATAGCGGCCAGCCGTGGGATTCGGATTTCATGCTGATTCCCTGGGCCGGCGGGCTGACCTGGCTCGATCCCGATGCGGTCGAGCCTGCCCGCGGGCTGTGGCGCCTGAAACCGCTGGGCGGTGACCGCTTCCGCGTGGTGACCGACAAGGGGGCCGAACGCGAGGCGGTGACTTTCGAACGCGATGCAGCCGGGCAGGTCCGCGCGATCCGCCGGCACGCGAACCTTTCCCCCCGGCTGCGCGGCCTCTAGCTCAGAAGATCGAATAGCCGCCGTCGATCACCACCGAATCGCCGGTGTGGAACTTGCTCGCATCGCTGGCGAAATACACGGCCATGCCGGCGAAATCCTCGCCCTCGCCCCAGCGCCGCATCGGCACGCGGCCAATCGCCTTGTCGTTGAACGCATCCCAGTTCTGCAACCGCTCGGTCATTTCGGTGGCGATCCAGCCGGGCAGGATCGCATTGGCGCGGATGCCGTGGCGCGCCAGTTCGACTGCGGTACCGCGGACCATCGCCAGTACGCCTGCCTTGGTCGCGGCATAGGCCTGGTTCTGCGGCGCGCCATGGATCGCCGACACGCTCGATGTGACCAGCAGCGATCCGCCCTTGTCGCCTTGCTCGGCGCGCGCGACCATGTGCCTGGCCGCTTCGCGAAACGTCCAGAACACCGCATCGAGATTGACCGCGGTGACCTTGCGCCACTGCTCGGTCGTCTGTTCGGTCAGCGGCGCGCCGCCGCCCACGCCGGCATTGGCGATGCAGCTGTCGATCCGGCCTAGGCGTGACAGGCTTTCGGCCATCGCATCGACCAACGCCTGTTCATCGGCAACATCGACCTCCAGCGCCTCCACGCGCGTACCATGCGCTTTGAGCCGTTCGAGCGCGGCGGCGTTCTTGTCCGCATTGCGCCCCCAGATCGCGACGTCGGCGCCCGCTGCCGCAAGCCCTTCGGCCATGCCCAGGCCGATACCGCCATTGCCGCCGGTGACCACTGCCGTCTTGCCGGTCAGGTCGAAGGGTTTGAAAGCCATATTTGCGTCTCCTCTCGCTCGGCGCGCAGTGAAGGGCAGCGGGCGAAAGATTGCAAGATGCAACTTGTTCGCTAGGCTGGCAGGATGACCGACCTCATCCTGACCGAGATCGCCGGCGGCATCGCCACCGTCACGCTCAACCGCCCCGAAGCGATGAATGCCCTGTCGAAAGTGCTGCGCCATCGTCTCTACAAGGTGATGACCGCGCTGGATGCCGATGACGGTGTGCGGGCAGTGATCCTCACCGGCGCGGGGACGCGGGCGTTTACTGCCGGGCTCGATCTCAAGGAACTGGGATCGCAGGAAGGCGCGTTGGGCGCAGCCAATGCCGAGGGGGCGGACGAAAACCCGGTCAAGGCGATCGAAAACTGCCGCAAGCCGGTGATCGGCGCGATCAATGGCGTGGCGATCACCGGTGGGTTCGAAGTCGCGCTCGCCTGCGACGTGCTGATTGCCAGCAGCAACGCGCGCTTCGCCGATACGCATGCGCGGGTCGGCGTGGTGCCGGGCTGGGGGCTGTCGCAGAAACTCAGCCGGATGATCGGCATCAGTCGCGCCAAGGAGCTCAGCTTTACCGGCAATTTCCTCGATGCCGCCACGGCCGAACGCTGGGGGCTCGTCAACCGCGTGGTCGCGCCGGAGTCTCTGCTCGCGGAGGCGCGCCGCCTGGCTGCCGACATGGGAAGCGTCGACCCCGCCTTCCTTGCCGGATACAAGCGGCTGATCGACGAAGGCTATGCCGCCAGTTTCGGCGAGGGGCTGGCGATCGAACACCGGCAGTCCTCGGCCGCCAACAGCGCCGTGCGCCCCGGCGAGCTCGAAGCCCGCCGCACCGCCGTCCAGGCGCGCGGCCGCACGCAGGGATGATGCATGCGCCAGCATATGCGTTGCGGGCAAAGCGGTTCCGTTGCGCGGCTCGACAGTGTATTCCGGCCGTATGGAACGGCAGCGAACCGCCCGTCTGACCGGCCTTGCACCGGTCATCCTCCCCGCTCTGGCGATCCTGGCCGCGCGTGGCATGACCTACACCGACTGGGCCGCAGCCAATGCCACGCTGGCCGCATTGCTGTTTGCCTGGGTGGTGGCGGATAGCCTGGTTCTGGCAACCATCGCGAAGGCGCCGGACCAACGTCCGGCTGTTCGCGTGGTGCTCGGGGCAGCAGCACTTGCGGGCGTGATCATCGTAATCGGCGCGGCAGAACCCGTCCGCATGGTGATAGTATCGTGGCCCCCCGTGCTGGCTGCGATTGCGCTGACGGTGGGGCTGTACGCGCTGTGGACCGCTGCCGTGGTAATTCGTGCCCGGTCGGCGGGCGCCTCGCCCGAAGCGGCCGCAGAACTGGCGTTGCCGCCCAAGCTGGTGCGCTTCTTGAGCCTGGAACTGCGGATCATGCACCTCGCCCTGCTGGGCTGGCGGCGCGGGCAGGACATTCCGGTCGGAGCGCAGGCGTTCGACTATCATCGGTACATGTTGCCGATGATCTATGTCTTTCTAGGTTTGCAGCTGATCGAGCTTGCCGTGATGCACGTTCTGCTGCTGCAATGGAGCGCGATTGCCGCTTGGATATGGTCCGCTCTAGGCGCTGCCGGCGCTCTGTGGGCAATGGGGCTGGCGCAGGCATTCCGCATCCATCCCGTCCTGCTGACCGACGAAGGGCTGCGCGTGCGGAGCGGTATTCTGGTCGATGCCCAGGTGCCCTATGGCGAGATTGCGCGCGTGGTGCCCAGCGTTGCATCCGAACAAGTCACTGCCAGGGACACGCTCAATCACGGCTTGCTGGCGTGGCCCAACATCATGCTGGAACTGGATCGGCCAATAGCGATCAAGCCGCTCATCGGCGCGCCGCGCGAGGTCGTGCGGATCGCGCTCAGAATCGATGACAGCGCGGAATTCCTCGCGGCCCTGAACCGGCGAATTCAAGCCTAGCGCGGCAGTTCGGTTGCGCCCATCAGGGCGAGGTCGACGGCGCGGGCGCATTGCCGGCCTTCGCGGATCGCCCATACCACCAGGCTCTGCCCGCGCCGCATGTCGCCGCAGGAGAACACATTGGCTTCGCTGGTGAGATACCAGTCGGTGTCCGCCGCGACATTGCCGCGCCCGTCCAGATCGACTCCCGCCCGGTCGAGCAGGCCACGCCGCTTGGGGCCGGTAAAGCCCATGGCGAGCAGGATCAGGTCGGCCTTGAGCGTGAACGTGCTGTCGGCCACTTCCTGCATGCGGCCGTCTTTCCATTCGACCCGCACGCATTCGAGCCCTGAAACGACGCCGTTTTCCTCGATCACGCGCTTGGTCAGCACCGCCCAGTCGCGGTCGACGCCTTCCTCGTGGCTCGACGAGGTGCGCAGCTTGAGCGGCCAGTCGGGCCAGGTCAGCGCCTTGTCTTCCTTTTCGGGCGGCTTGGGCATGATCTCGAGCTGGGTGACGCTGGCTGCGCCCTGCCGGTTGCTGGTGCCCACGCAGTCGCTGCCCGTGTCACCGCCGCCAATCACGATGACATGCTTGCCGGTTGCGGTCAGGCTGCCACGCGGTGCGGCGCGGACTTCGTCGTCGCCCGCGTTGCGCTTGTTCTGCTGGGTCAGGAATTCCATTGCCAGCCGCACGCCGTCGAGTTCGGAACCCGGGATGTCGAGCATACGGGCTTCTTCCGAACCGCCCGCGAGGACCACCGCGTCGAAATTCTCCTTCAGCGCCTGGAAGCTCACTTCGACCCCGACTTCGCTCGAAGTGCGGAACTGGACGCCTTCGGCCTCCATCTGCACCGCGCGTCGGTTGATCAGGTGCTTTTCCATCTTGAAGTCGGGAATGCCGTAGCGCAGCAATCCGCCGATCCGGTCGCTCTTCTCGAACACGGTGACTGCATGGCCCGCGCGGGCCAGCTGCTGTGCGCAGGCCAGGCCAGCAGGCCCGCTGCCGATCACCGCTACCGACTTGCCGGTGCGCTGTTCGGGCAGCTGCGGCTTGACCCAGCCTTCTTCGAAGCCGCGGTCGATGATCGCGCATTCGATGCTTTTGATCGTTACCGGCGAATCGACGATATTGAGCGTGCAGGCCGCTTCGCACGGGGCGGGGCAGACCCGGCCGGTAAACTCGGGGAAATTGTTGGTCGAATGGAGGACGTCGAGCGCGTTCTTCCAGTCGTCTTCATAGACGAGGTGGTTCCAGTCCGGGATGATGTTGTTCACCGGACAGCCGTTGTGGCAATAGGGAATGCCGCAGTTCATGCAGCGCGCCGCCTGCCGGCGCAGCTGCTCCTCGCTCAGCGGGACCACGAATTCCTTGTAATGCGTCAGCCGTTCTTCGGGATCGCGATAGGTGCGATCCTCGCGCTCGTATTCGAGAAAGCCGGTTTCCTTGCCCATGACCCTTACTCCGCCGCTTCCATCGCGGCCTGTTCGCGTTCGTCCTCGAGGGCCTTGAGCGCGCGCTGGTAGTCGCGCGGCATGACCTTGCGGAAATTGCCCAGTTCGGCGCTCCAATTGTCGAGCAGCTTCTTGGCCTTGGCCGAGCCGGTATGCAGGTGGTGGCGCTCGACCAGGATCTTGAGCCGTTCGGCATCATGGTAGAGCGGATCGCCCATCCCGGCGTTCTCGACCGTGACGGGCCGCTGCTGCGGGGCACCCCAGCTCTTGTCGGCGCCTTCGCCATCGCCCGACCGGACATCGAGCACCTCGACCTGCGCCGGGTTGCACAGATCCTCGAACCGTCGCTTGGGGTCGTAGACATAGGCGATCCCGCCGCTCATCCCGGCAGCGAAATTGCGCCCCGTGGCGCCCAGCACGCAGACGACGCCGCCCGTCATGTATTCGCAGCCATGGTCGCCCGTGCCCTCGACCACTGCGACCGCGCCCGAATTGCGCACTGCGAAGCGTTCGCCCGCGACACCTTCGAAATAGGCTTCGCCCGCGATCGCGCCGTAGAGCACGGTGTTGCCGACGATGATATTGTCACCCGGTGCGCGCGGCGCCTCTTCGGGCTGACGGACGATGATCCGTCCGCCCGACAGGCCCTTGCCGACATAGTCGTTGGCATCGCCCGTCAGGCCGATGGTGACGCCATGCGCGAGCCAGGCCCCGAAGCTCTGGCCGGCCACGCCGGTGAAGTCGATCCGGATCGTGTCCGCGGGAAGCCCGGCATGGCCGTGCGCCTCGGCGATCCGACCCGACAGCATCGCGCCGACCGTGCGGTTCACATTGCGTATCGGGCGGGCGAGCTGCACTGCCTGCCCGCTTTCGATCGCGGGCTTGCAGGCTTCGATCAGTTCGACATCGAGCGCTGCCGCAAGGCCGTGGTCCTGCGTTTCGGTCTGGAACAGCTCGCGCCCCTCCTCGAGCGGAACCGCGTGGAGCACGCGCTTGAGATCGACGCCGTGCGCCTTCCAGTGTCGTTCCACCCGGCGCATGTCGAGACGGTCGACGCGGCCGATCATTTCTTCGACCGTGCGGAAGCCCATCTCGGCCATGATCGTTCGCAATTCCTCGGCGACGAAGAAGAAGTAGTTGATGACGTGCTCGGGCGTGCCGGTGAAGCGCTTGCGCAGTTCGGGGTCCTGCGTGGCGACCCCGACCGGGCAGGTGTTGAGATGGCACTTGCGCATCATGATGCAGCCCGCCGCGATCAGCGGAGCGGTGGCGAAGCCGAACTCGTCCGCGCCGAGCAGCGCGCCGATCGCGACATCGCGCCCGGTCCGCAGCCCGCCGTCGACCTGCACCGCGATACGGCTGCGCAGATCGTTGAGCAGCAGCGTCTGCTGCGTCTCGGCGAGGCCGATTTCCCACGGGCTTCCGGCATGTGTCAGGCTGGTCAGCGGGCTGGCGCCCGTGCCGCCATCATAGCCCGAAATGGTGACGTGGTCGGCCTTGGACTTCGACACGCCCGCGGCAACCGTGCCGACGCCCACTTCGGACACCAGCTTGACCGAAATGCGCGCTTCGGGCTGGACGTTCTTCAGGTCGTGGATCAGCTGCGCCAGATCCTCGATCGAATAGATGTCGTGATGCGGCGGAGGCGAGATCAGCCCGACGCCGGGCGTCGCATGGCGCACCGCGCCAATCCGCTTGTCGACCTTGTGGCCGGGCAGCTGGCCGCCTTCGCCGGGCTTTGCGCCCTGGGCCATCTTGATCTGGATATCGTCCGAATTGACGAGATATTCGGTGGTCACGCCGAAGCGGCCACTGGCGACCTGCTTGATCCGGCTGCGCATCGAATCGCCATTGTCGAGCGGCAGGAACCGTTCGGGCTCCTCGCCGCCTTCGCCGGTATTCGAACGGCCACCGAGGCGGTTCATCGCGATCGCCAGCGTCGAATGCGCTTCGTGGCTGATCGAGCCGAAACTCATCGCGCCGGTGCTGAACCGCTTGACGATCTCGGCGGCGGGTTCGACCTCGTCGAGCGACAGCGGCTGTTCGGCCGGGGTCAGTTCCATCAGCCCGCGAATGGTCAGCAGGCGTTCGCTCTGTTCGTTGATCGAACGCGCGAATTCCTCGTAATTCTTCGCGTCGTTGCCGCGCACGGCATGCTGCAATTGCGCGACCGATTGCGGGGTCCAGGCATGCGCTTCGCCGCGCAGGCGGTACTGGTAGATCCCGCCGACATCGAGCATGCCCTTGTACAGCGGATTGTCGCCATAGGCCTGTGCGTGGCGCTGCACCGCTTCCTCGGCTACCTCGGCGAGGCCGATGCCTTCGATGGTGGTCGCGGTGCCGGTGAAATAGGTATCGATGAACTCGGAATTGAGCCCGACGGCGTCGAAGATCTGGGCGCCGCAATAGGACTGGTAGGTCGAGATGCCCATCTTGGACATGACCTTGAGAATGCCTTTGCCGACTGCCTTGACGTAGTTCTGGCGCACGTCCGCGGGATCGCGGTCGGGGAAGCGCTTGGCGCGCAGATCCTCGAGCGTCTCGAACGCGACATAGGGGTTGATCCCCTCGGCGCCGTAGCCCGCCAGCGCGGAGAAATGATGCACCTCGCGCGCTTCGCCGGTTTCGATGACGAGGCCGGTTTGCATCCGCAGCCCCTGGCGCACCAGCTGGTGATGCACGGCGGCGGTCGCCAGCAGCGCGGGCATGGGAATGCGGTCCGGGCCCTGGCCGCGGTCGGACAGGATGAGGATGTTGGCATCGCCCAGCACCGCTTCGGTCGCCGCCCAGCACATTTCCTTGAGCGCCATGGCGAGCCCTTCGGCCCCGGTGCTGGCGTCCCAGGTGATGTCGATGGTGGCGGTGCGGAATGCCCCGTCGAGCGCGACTTCGACCGAACGGATCTTGGCCAGGCCTTCATTGGTGAGGATCGGCTGGCTGACTTCGAGCCGCTTATGCGTACCGGCATCGCGGCCCAGCAGATTGGGCCGCGGACCGATCATCGACAGCAGGCTCATCACCAGTTCTTCGCGGATCGGATCGATCGGCGGATTGGTGACCTGGGCGAAGTTCTGCTTGAAGTAATCGTACAGCAGCCGGCTGCGGTCGGACAGCACCGCGATGGGGGTATCGGTGCCCATCGATCCGATCGGGTCTTCGCTGCCGCGGGCCATCGGCTCGAGGAAGCGGGACACGTCTTCCTGCGTGTAGCCGAACGCCTGCTGGCGTTCGAGCAGGCTGGTGGCCGTGGTCGGGATCTCGCTCAGATCGGGCTCGATATGGTCGAGGTCCTTGAGCTTGTACTGCGCCGCTTTGAGCCATTGCTCATAGGGCTGCGCATTGGCGAGCTCGGTCTTGAGCTCCTCGTCTTCGACGATGCGGCCCTGTTCGAGGTCGATCAGCAGCATGCGGCCCGGCTGAAGCCGCCATTTGCGCGTGATATCGGCATCGTCGAACGGCAGCACGCCGCTTTCCGACGCCAGCACGACGAGATCGTCCTTGGTGGTGCACCAGCGCGCCGGGCGCAGGCCGTTGCGGTCGAGACAGGCGCCGATCTGGCGCCCGTCGGTAAAGCAGACCGCGGCGGGACCGTCCCACGGTTCCATCAGCGCCGCGTGATATTCGTAGAATGCGCGGCGCGCCGGGTCCATCAGCGCGTTCTTCGCCCAGGCTTCGGGCATCAGCATCATCATCGCATGCGCGAGGCTGTAACCGCCCGTCACGAGCAGTTCGAGCGCGTTGTCGAGGCAGGCGGTGTCCGACTGGCCATGCGGGATCAGCGGCCACATCTTGTCGAGATCCGAGCCGAGCAGCTCGCTTTCCATCGTCCGGCGGCGCGCTTCCATCCAGTTCACATTGCCGCGAACCGTGTTGATTTCCCCATTGTGCGCCATGAAGCGATAGGGGTGCGCCAGCCGCCAGCTGGGGAAGGTGTTGGTGCTGAAACGCTGGTGGACGAGGCCGAGCGCCGATACGCAATCGGGATCGCGCAGGTCGTCGTAGAAGCTGCCCACCTGGTTCGCCAGCAGCAGCCCCTTGTAGACCACGGTGCGGCTCGAGAAGCTCGGGATGTAGGCAGTGGTCAGGCCCGGAAGGTCGTATTTGCCCTCGAGCGCAGCCAGCGGATTGAGCGTCTGCTTGCGAATCACCACCAGCTTGCGTTCGAACGCGTCGCCGTCGGGGCAGTTTTCGCCGCGCGCGATGATGCACTGGCGGATGACGGGCATCGAATTGATCACGGCCTTGCCGAGACCGTCGAGCGTGGTGGGGACGTCGCGCCAGCCGACCACGCGCTGGCCTTCCTTCTCGGCGAACCGCTCCAGCTGTTTCTCCACGAAATCGCGCGCCTCGTCCTGCGCGGGGAGGAAGCACATCGCCACCGCATAATCGCCTGCCTGCGGCAGGTAATGGCCGTGCTCGTCCGCCCATTTGCGGAACAGCGGGTCGGGCACCTGCAGCAGGATCCCAGCGCCGTCACCCAGCAGCGGATCGGCGCCCACCGCCCCGCGGTGGTCGAGATTGGCGAGGATTTCGAGCGCCTGGGTAACGATGTCATGGCTCTTCGCGCCCTTGATATGCGCGACCATGCCGACGCCGCAGGCGTCGTGTTCGTTACGCGGATCGTAAAGACCCGTGGCGGCTTGGGGCGGCGTGCGTCCCATGGGCGAAGCGTCCTTCTTCGGGCCCGCCGACCGGCCTCGCAGCGATGGCGGGGCGGCCGGGAGCATGGTCTGGCAGTGCCGCTGGCGACACCTGCAAAATTGCGCGAAGGAGCTTCATGCCGACAGCATCGAAATTTTGCAACTGCGAGACGCGTAGCAAAATTTCAGCCGCCGCAAGAATTACGCTGTATTGCGCGATTCCGTAACGGAAGGCCCCGGGTCAGCCCGTAGGGATTAGTCGGGCTTCCCGATCCGGGTAAGCTTGTCGAGCGCGCGGCGTAGTTCGGCCTGCGGATCCTCTTGCTCCGGTTCGCCACGGTCTGCGTGATGCTGCGCAGACTCGCGCGCGGTTTCGCGCTGGAGGAACGCAACCACCGAATCGGATGGCTGCGCTGCGTCCGCATCCTCGGCCTTACAGGCTGCCAACGCGTCACCCAACCGCTGGGTCAGTTCCTCGAGCGAAAGTTCCCCTAACGAGGGCCGGACCATCAGCGGGGCCACGGACGGTTCACCCGCGCCCTCGGCGGTTTCGAAACGACCTTCGCCCGCCATTTCGCTGCCGAAAGCGTGATGGTCTTCGTCTACCGGATCGACGGCCACGGTGATCGAAGGTTCGGGTGCCGAGGGGGGAGCTCGATCGGTTCGTCCGGATGATCCAGCGGATCGTGTTCCGTCACGATCCAGGCATCATCGTCGCTGTCGTCGGATAGCGGATCGGCCCATAGCTCGGTGGAGAAAGGGTCTTGCGCAGCCGGTTCGACATCCTCGAATTCGGCATCTCCCGGCGCCGTTTCGATGGGATCGGCGGCAAGCGGGGGGATGGCAGTCGGATCGCGGAAGGGGGCGATGCCCTCCTCGGCCAGATCCTCGCGCGGATTGAACAGCCGCCGCGGCGCAGGTGCGGCGATTGGTTCGGGCGGCGGCGCAGCCGTGACGTGTTCGGCGGTCTCGTCCGCATCGCCCAGCCAGAACTTGGGATCGGGCTTGGGCTCGACGGGGCCGTCGTCGGCGGTTTCCTCATCCCCGTAGGTGGCGTCGTTGAGCGCGGTGACGCGCATCGCGATCGCCAGGCCGATCAGCAGGCCGAGTGCAGCAGCGAGAACGGAGAGCGCGATCCGCAACAAGGCTGGTTCGGTCAGCACCGTGTCGAGCGCCAGCCGTTCGCCCAGTGACAAATGCACGGCAGCCGGCATGACGAAGAGGCCGAGACCCAGCAACAGCGCGAACCACGCGCCTACCGCCCATTTGAAAAGCGGATGGCTGCTGATCGGGGCAGGGTGATTCGCTGCGCTCATGGGATCCCGTTATAGACTAGGCAGGCGCTTATGCGGCTGCGGAAGAATCGGTTGCTAGCAGCTTTTGGTAAATATGCTGATAACCTTCGATATTCCGCGCCCAGTCGTGGTGGCGGGCAACATGCTCCCGCCCCGCGCGGCGCATGTCGGGCCACTTGTCGCGGGCATCGATGAACGCGGCCAGCGCGCCCGCGATCGCGGGCGGATCGCCGGGCGGGAACAGCAGACCGGTGGTTCCAGCTTCGATCAGTTCGCGGTGTCCCCCGACATCGCTGGCCGCGACGATACGCTGCTGCGCCATCGCCTCGAGCGGTTTGAGCGGGGTCACCAGATCGGTCAGCCGAGAGCGTTTGCGCGGATAGGCGAGCACGTCGATCAGCGAATAATAGCGTTCGACCTCGCTATGCGGCACGCGTCCGGTGAAGACGATCGCGCCGGTCGCAGTCGAGGCCGCGGCCTGCGCGCGCAGCGCCGCATCCATCGGTCCGCCGCCCACCAGAAGCAGCTGGGCACCGGGGTGCCGCTCGCGCAGCGCGGGCAGCGCGGCGATCAGGTCATCGAGCCCCTCGTAATCGTAGAAGCTGCCGATAAAGCCGATCACCGGGCCTTCGCCGATACCGATCTCGCGCGCCAGCGCATCGTCGCGCGGGACGGGTTCGCCGAACAACGACAGGTCGACACCGTTGGGCGACAGGGCGATCTTGCCTGCATCATGACCGCGCCCGACCAAGTCGGCACGCAGCCCTTCGCAGATCGTGAACACGGCGTCGGCCCCCGCGACCACGCGGTTTTCGAGCGCACGCGTGAGGCGGTACTTGAGCGATCCTTCGCGGCCCATGCCATTGCCGACCGCGGCATCCTCCCAGAAAGCGCGGATTTCATAGACTAGTGGCAGGCCCAGCCGCCGCGCCGCGCGCAGGCCGGCCATTCCGCACAGCGCGGGCGAATGGGCATGCAGGATATCCGGCTGCCAGTCGTGGGCGACGCGTTCGATCTGCTTGCGCAAGGTCTCGATCTCGCGCCATTCGCGCAGGCCAGGCGGCCCCCCGGCGCTGGCGCAGCCGGCAGGCGTTCGAAAGTCAGTCCGTCGATCGTTTCCCGGGGCGGACCTTCGGCCGAATGCCGCGCGCCGGTAATCGCGCGCACCTCCACCCCCGCTTTCTGCAGGCTGGTGAGGATCGCACGCGTGCGGAACGTATAGCCCGATTGCAGCGGCAGCGAATGGTCGAGGATGTGAAGCACGCGGGTCATCGCGGGCTGATGTGTCACATTACGCTTAACGGCGCGTCAACTGCGATGCATTAGGAGCCGCTGCGGAGACCAAGCACTCGTGATCGACTATTTCGCCCTCGCACTGACGCATGCGCTGATCCTCATCGCGATCCTGCGCGTGTTCATGCGCGACGACCTCGACCGCGAGGATCCGCCGGGCGCGGAGCCGGAGGAGGCGAAACCGAGCCGGCGCGAGGCCCGCCGTGCGCGGCGCGCAGGCGGAAAGGCGCGCAATGCTTGACGCGGCGCTGTTCCTTTTCGTGATGACGCTGTTCGCGCTCGGCCTCAGGCGCCCCTTCGTCTGGGTGCTCGCCTATCTCTATATCGACATCCTGGCCCCGCAGAAGATCGGCTGGACGCTGACGCCGATGCTGCCGATTTCCTTCATCGCCTTCATGCTCGCCTTCGCAGGATGGGCACTGGTCGATGCGAAATCGCAGATCCGCTTCACCCTGCGGCAGGGCATTCTCATCGCCTTCCTGGGATGGTGCTTCCTCACGCTGCAATGGGCCGACTTCCCCGAGGATGCGGCCTACAAGTGGGAATGGGTCTGGCGCGCGATGGTGTTCGCCATCTTCCTGCCCTTCACGCTGGTCACGCGATTGCGGCTGGAGCTCGCGCTGCTGGTCGTCACGCTCACCGCGGGGGCCATTATCATTTCCTCCGGTCTCAAGACCGCGCTTGGCGGCGGGGGCTATGGCAGCCTGTATTTCTTCGTGAACGACAATTCGAACATCTACGAAAGTTCGACGCTCGCGACGGTCGCGATCGGCCTGATCCCGATCATCTGGTGGTTCATGAACCACGGGCGGATCTTCCCGCCCGACTGGCGGGTCAAGCTGTTCGGCGGCGCGTTCATCTTTGCCTGCCTGCTGATCCCCGTCGGAACCGAAGCACGCACCGGGCTCGTCTGTATCGGCGTTCTCGCGCTGCTGCTGCTGCGCGACGTGAAGCGGCGGATGACCTTCATCGTCGGCGGCATTGCCCTCGTGCTGATGGCCGCGCCCTTCCTGCCGACCAGCTATTACGAACGCATGGGGCTGATCACCGGGCACGAACAGGACCAGTCGGCATCGACCCGCCTTGCGGTCTGGCAATGGACCTATGAATACGCGCTTGAGAACCCGCTTGGCGGCGGATTCGATTCCTACCGCGGCAACAAGTTCGAATACCGCCTGCCGCAGGTCAGCGAGAATGGCAGCACGACCACCGTCGAATACAAGGACGTGGTCGACGAAGCCCGCGCCTTTCACTCGTCGATCTTCGAGGTGCTGGGTGAACAGGGATGGATCGGCCTGTTCCTGTGGGTCTGGCTCCATGCCAGCGGGCTGTGGCAGATGGAAAAGCTGCGGCGGCGGTGGCGCGGGCGCGAGGGGGCAAGCTGGCAATCGCCATTGGCAAGCGCGCTACAGATGACGCAGGTCATCGCGCTGGTCGGGTCGCTGTTCCAGGGGATCGCCTACCAGCCGGTGATCCTGCTGATCATCGCCCTGCAATGCGGTCTGTGGACCTATCTCAAGCGCTGCGAGGAAGCGGCCGCCGAGCCGCGCTCCTCGCGCAGGCGCGCGGCCCAACGCTCGGAGCCCCAACGCGCCACCAGCGCATCGAACGCGGCCCGTTCCGCCCCGGCGAGCGAGGCGTAATCTGCACACTGCCGTGCGCGCGTGACGCAGGCTTCGCCGCTGTCGAGCCGCAGCGAAATCACGCCGAGCTCTTCATGCGCGAGACCGATCGCGGTCGGTTCGTCCAGCGGCCCGATGTGGAGGAAGGGCGCGGGCGGCGCGGCGGCGGGAACATCCGCGCCCAGAAGCCGCAGGATTATCGCGCGGTAGTCGCTTAGCGCCAGCGGCGCGCTTGCTGCGCCCAGCGGACGGTTGCTGGCGAGGAAAGTCGCATTCTGCCGGTCGTTGATGACATGGCCGTGACCCAGGAAGCCGTCCTCGAACAGCGCCTCGCCGTGATCGCCGGTGACGATCAGCACGGTGCCCTGCCACACGCCCATCGTCTCCAGCTTCGCAATCAGCCGGCCCAGCGCGGCGTCGGTATGCGCGACCGCGTTCCAGTAGGTCCGCTCCAGCGCCTCGCGATTGTCTTCGGCGATCTGGCCGCGTTCCAGCGGGGGTGGCGAAGCGGTGCGGGACGGCGTCGTGGTGATAGGGGAAATGCGGCGTCTGGAAATTGAGGTAGACGAATTGCGGCGTCTCCCACGCTGCGGCATCGCCGAGCCCGGCGTCGAAGCGATCGAGCACGATGTTCTCGTCGACCAGCAGCGAGCCCTGCGCGGCGAAACTGAAGGCGCGCTGGTCCTTGAGCACTTCGGCATCGACGAAGCGGTCGGCAACCTCGCGCATTCCGACAGCTGCCGAAATACCGCCGAAATCCTCCGGTTGTCCCGAGAACACGCCGATCTCGTAACCGCTAGCATCGAGCTCGCGGAACAGGCTCGGCGATCCGGGCGGCACGACCAAGCTGCCCGCGAAGAGCGATTTGAGCGAGGCGGTGGTGAAACCGACATGGCTGTAGGCGGGCGCGAGGGCGCCGCCCTGCGCCGCCACGCGCGCGAGATTGGGGGCGACGGGTTTCCCGTCGATGCGCTTGCCCAGCACATCCGCGCGGGTGCTTTCGAAAACGACGATGACGAGATGCGGCTTCGCGCCGCCGATTGGCGTGGCGGGCAGGGGCTCGGCAACCGGGACCAGCGCAAGATCGCCGCCGTAGCCATCCTCGTCGATCCCATTGCCGGGAATGTCGAGCGCGAGCGGATGGCGCCCGGCATCGAACGGGGCCGGGTCGATGGTCCGCCCGGCAAGGCCGTAACCATCGCCGTCGAAATCGCTCGCCAGTGCCAGCCCGTCGGCCAGCCCCTGCCAGGCGACGATCCGCTCCAGCCCGCGCGGCGCATCGCCGCCGAGACGCGGCAACACGATTACCGCGCCGGCGAAGGCCAGCCACACGAGGGCGACTGTCTTCCAGCGCGGCCAGGGGGACGCCAGCGCCGGCTGTCTGCCGAGCCATTTGCGCAGCAGGTGTGCTGCCAGCCACCATGCCGCGAGGAAGAGCAGCAGCGCGCCCACACCGAGCATGATCTCGTTCTTGGCGAACAGCAGCGCATCGGCCGCGCTGCCACCGCCCAGCTGCTTTAGCAGCGCGAAGCTGACCGCATCGCTGAAATAGGAATGGAGCTGGTAACGCAGGCTGAGCACCAGCAGGCTGGTTCCGCCATAGAGGAACGCGAAATGCAGTACGGCGGACTGCGCCCCGGAAGATCGGGCCAGCCGGGCTGCCAGCTTCCAGGCGAGCAGGGCGACTGCGGTATGTGCCAGCGTGAAGCCGATCAGGAACAGGGCCAGTTCCCCGCCGGTGTCGACCGCGCTCGACTGGCCGAACCCGCCGGTGAACACGCCGTACTTGCGGTCGGCGACGATGAGCTCTGCGGCGGCGACGATGGCAGCGACCAGCGGGACGCCGAGCGCAGGCTTGAGCGCAGTGCCGAGGATACGGGCCAGCATGGTTTCTCCAGCATCGCGGGCACCGGTGCGCCGCCTGCCGGACCATACCGCCTGTACGAATCGGCTCAATACGTGCCGCCTCCTCCATCACCGGACATGGCGCTTCCCCATGCCGTAGCGGCACGTTCGGCGGTGTTGCGCGCATCCCGCACATGCGCCATGACTCGCGCCGCACGCGCGACCGGAGTCGCGCCAAACCATGATTTTCGAACAGAGGAGAGGCGTATGAGCCCGCAGGAACTGGCAGACAAGGTCGGCGAGAACATCGGCACGAGCGAATGGGTCGACATGAGCCAGGAGCGTATCAACCAGTTCGCCGATGCCACCGGCGATCACCAGTTTATCCATATCGACGAGGAAAAGGCCAAGATGACGCCGTTCGGCGGCACCATCGCGCATGGCTTCCTCACGCTGTCGATGATCCCCTATCTAAGCGCCAAATCGGACATGCCCAAGCTCGACGGCGTGAAGATGGGCGTGAACTACGGCGGCAACAAAACCCGCTTCATCTCGCCCGTCCGCAGCGGCAAGCGCATCCGCGGCCACTGGAAGCTGGTCGAAATGACCGAGAAGCGTCCCGGCCAGTGGCAGCAGACCTGCGAGATCACCATGGAGATCGAGGGCGAGGAAAAGCCCGCGCTGATCACCGAGTGGATCACCCAGATTTTCGTCTGATTTCCCCCTCCTCCCCGGCGAGGATCCAGACACAACCACAACCAAGGAAATACCCATGCGTGACGCAGTCATCGTCTCCACCGCCCGCACCGCCATCGGCCGTGCCTACAAGGGCGGGTTCAACGACACCAAGGGCCCGACGCTCGGCGCCTATTCGCTCAAGCCCGCGATCGAGCGTGCCGGCATCGACGCCGGCGAGGTCGACGACGTGCTGTGGGGCAGCGCGCTCCAGCAGGGTGCGCAGGCCGGCAACCTCGCCCGCCAGGTCGCGCTGCGCGCCGGTTGCCCGATCGGCACCAGCGGCATGACCATCGACCGCCAGTGTTCGAGCGGCCTGATGAGCATCGCCACCGCCGCCAAGCAGATCATCACCGACCGCATGGACGTGGTGGCCGCCGGTGGGCAGGAATCGATCAGCCTCGTGCAGACCAAGGAAATGCGCGTGATGCCCGATCCCGAGCTGGTTAACATGCACGGCGCGATCTACATGCCGATGCTGCAGACCGCCGAAACGGTCGCGCAGCGTTACGGCATCAGCCGCGAAGCGCAGGACGAATACGCGCTGCAGAGCCAGCAGCGTACCGCCGCCGCGCAGGAAGCCGGCAAGTTCGACGACGAAATCGTCTCGGTCAGCACCACGCACAAGGTGCAGGACAAGGAAACGGGCGAGATTTCGGACGTCGAAATCACCATCGACAAGGACGAGGGCAATCGCCCGCAGACCACGCTCGAAGGCCTCAACAGCCTCAAGCCGGTGATGGGCGAAGGCACCACGATCACTGCGGGCAATGCTTCGCAGCTGTCGGACGGTTCGTCGGCCAGCGTGCTCATGGAAGCCAAGGTCGCCGAACAGAAGGGCCTCGAGCCGCTCGGCCGCTATGTCGGCATGGCGGTCGCCGGGACCGAACCCGACGAAATGGGCATCGGCCCTGTCTTCGCGATTCCCAAGCTGCTCAAGCGCTTCGACCTCAGCGTCGACGACATCGGCATCTGGGAACTGAACGAAGCCTTCGCGGTGCAGGTGCTCTACTGCCGCGACAAGCTCGGCATCGATAACGCCAAGCTCAACGTCAACGGCGGCTCGATCTCGATCGGCCACCCCTATGGCATGACCGGCGCACGCTGCACCGGCCACGTGCTGCTCGAAGGCAAGCGCATGGGCGCGAAATACGGCGTCGTCACCATGTGCGTCGGCGGCGGCATGGGCGCAGCCGGCCTGTTCGAAATCTTCTAGGGTCAACCTAGCCTGAAACCGAGAAGGGCGGCCGGGGCAAAACCCCGCGCCGCCCTTCTTCTTGGCCTGCTCGCTGGAACGGCTTCACCGCGGCTGACCGCGTGGGAGGCCGCCGACGCCTAGCCGTGTTCGGCGATGAACTCCTCGACCACGGGGGCGATCTTGTCGCGCCAGCGGCTGCCGTTGAAAATGCCGTAATGGCCCGCGCCTTCGGCCATGTAATACCGCTTCTTGCCGGCATCGAGCTGCGGCGTCAGTTCGAGCGCGGCCCGCGTCTGCCCCAGGCCCGAGATATCGTCGCGTTCGCCCTCGATCGCCAGCAGCGCGGTCTGCGTGATGTCGCCCAGGTCGATGCGCTTGCCGCGATGCAGGAAAGTGCCGTTGGGCAGCGCATGGTCCTGGAACACCTCCTGCACCGTCTGCAGGTAGAACTCGGCGGTCATGTCGCACACGCTGCGGTATTCGTCGTAGAAATCCTTGGTCGCCTGCGCGCTTTCGTCGTCGCCGACGGTGAGGTGTTTGAACATCTCGTAATGGCTGATCATGTGATTGCCGAGGTTCATGCTCATGAACCCGGCCAGCTGCATGAAGCCGGGATAGACCCGCCGGCCCGCACCGCGATACTGCATCGGCACGGTGGCGATGACATTGTGGCGGAACCACTCGATCGGGCGGTCCATCGCCAGATCGTTGACGCTGGTCGGCGAACAGCGCGTGTCGATCGGCCCGCCCATCATGGTCAGCGTGCGCGGCGTGCACGGATGGCCATCGCGGTTCATGATTGCAGTGGCGGCAAAGACGGGCACCGAAGGCTGGCACACCGCCATCACATGCGCACCGCCGCCCTGTGCATCGGGGCCGATGTGTTCGAGATAGCCGATCACGTAATCGATGTAATCATCGAGATCGAAGGTCCCTTCGTGCAGCGGGACGGTCTTCGCATCGGCCCAGTCGGTGACATAGACGCGGTAGCCTTGCAGCATCCGTTCGACCGTGCCGCGCAGCAGCGTGGCGTAATGCCCGCTCATCGGCGCGACGACCAGCAGGCGCGGGGCGTCTTCGGGCAGGTCTTCGCGGTGGAACGCCTTCAGATCGCCGAAGGGCCGGTTGACCACAGTCGATTCGACGATCGCCACGGGCTTACCATCGACATCGATCGCCTCGAGGTTCCACGCCGGCTTGCCGTAGGATGCCGTCGCATGCGCGAAGACTTCCAGCGCGCTCGCCGCCACCGGGCCGATGTTCATATAGCCCATCGGGCCGACGTAATTGAACGGATTGGCCGGGTTGTTCAGCATTTCCACCCCGATCGAGGCGAAGGCGCTGGCCGAGTTGAGCCAGCTGCGCTGCAGTTCATAGGCGTGGTAGAGCAATAGATGTCCCCTGCGTACCCGGCATTGTATGGCTGTGTCGTGCGGGTGGAATATGGCAATCCTGCCGGTCGATCGATAATTGTGCAATGCACAATCGGTTTAAATGTGCCTGAGCATGTGCAGCACAGTGGATTTTAGCCGCGCGGCGACGTAACTGCGTGCGCATGTCAGCCAAGGACCAGACGGAAACCGACGGCCGCGGCCGGTTCGCACGCAAGCGCGCCGCTGCGGATGCCCCGCGCCAGCGTTCGCTGGGTTCACTGCGCATGGTATGGCAGGCGGGCACACGCTATCCCGGCCATGTCGCGCTCGCCATCCTCGCGCTGTTCATCACTGCGGCGGCGACGCTGGCGATCCCCGCGGGCTTCAAGATGGTGATCGACCGCGGCTTTGCCGAAGGAGCGACGCCCGAGGACATGGGCCGCTGGTTCCGCTATTTGTTGATGATCGTCGCCGTGCTTGCCGCGGGCACTGCGATGCGGTTCTATTTCGTCAGCTGGCTGGGCGAGCGCGTGGTCGCCGACATCCGCCTGCGGGTGCAGGAAAACCTGCTGCGCCTGGCGCCGGGCTTCTATGAAGAGAACAGTCCCAAGGAAATCTCCAGCCGCATGACCAGCGACACCGCGCTGATCGAACAGGTGGTCGGCACCACTGTCTCGGTCGCGCTGCGCAATGCGCTGATGGCGATCGGGGGCACGGCCTATCTGTTCTGGCTGGTCCCCGGCCTGACCATGGGGCTGTTCCTGCTGATCCCCGCCATCGTTATCCCGATCACGCTGTTCGGGCGGCGCCTGCGCAAGGTCTCGCGCACCAGCCAGGACCGCGTCGCCGATATCGGGGCGATGGTCACCGAAGTGCTGTCGGCGATGAAGATCGTCCAGGGTTTCAACCAGGAAGAACGCGAACATGCGCGCTTCCGCGAGGCGGTCGAACGCACCTTCTCGGTCGCGCGGCGCCGGGTCATCATCCGCGCGGCGATGACCGCGATCGTGATCCTGCTGGTTTTCGGCGGCATCACCCTGCTGGTCTGGCGCGGCGCGCAGGCGGTCAGCGAAGGCGCAATCTCGGGCGGGACGATCGCCGCATTCGTGCTCACCGCAGGCCTCGTCGCAGGCGCGATCGGTGCGCTGACCGAAGTCTACGGCGACCTGCTGCGCGGCGCGGGCGCGGCGAGCAGGCTGTCCGAACTGCTCGAGGAAAGACCCTCGATCACCGCACCCGCACGGCCGCAGGCTCTGCCCGCGCCGCCGCGCGGTGGGCTGTCGTTCCGCAACGTCACCTTCCGCTATCCGACCCGGCTCGATGCGCCAGCGATCACCGATTTCAGCCTCGAGGTCGAACCGGGCGAAACCGTCGCCATCGTGGGGCCGTCGGGGGCGGGCAAGTCGACCATCTTCCAGCTGGCAGAACGCTTCTACGATCCGCAGGCAGGCTCGATCCGGCTCGACGGCATTCCGCTGACCAGCGCCGATCCCGCCGAAATCCGGCGGCGCATCGCCTATGTCCCGCAGGAAGGCGTCCTGTTCAGCGCCAATGCGCGCGACAATCTGCGCTATGGCAATTGGGATGCGAGCGAGGACGAGATCCGGGCCGCTGCACAGGCGGCCAATGCTGCCGAATTCCTCGACAAGCTTCCGCAGGGGCTCGACACCTATCTTGGGGAAAGCGGCACGCAGCTGTCGGGCGGCCAGCGCCAGCGCATCGCCATTGCCCGCGCGCTGCTGCGCGATGCGCCGATCCTGCTGCTCGACGAGGCCACCAGCGCACTCGATGCCGAGAGCGAGCGGTTGGTGCAGGATGCGCTCGAACACCTGATGCGCGAGCGTACGACGCTGGTCATCGCCCACCGCCTGTCGACCGTCCGCGCTTCCGACCGCATCGTCGTGATGGAGGATGGCCGGATCGTCGAACAGGGTACGCACGACACGCTGTCGGCCAATGGCGGGCTCTACGCCCGGCTCGCTTCGCTCCAGTTCGGTCTGGAAAGCGCCTGACCGCTTGACTCGCGCAGTCCACTGCTCTTGGGGCGTCCCGCAATGAACGATTACATCACCGCGATCTTCCTCGGCATCGTCGAGGGGCTCACCGAATTCATCCCGGTTTCATCGACCGGTCACCTCATTCTCGCGACCGAACTGTCGGGCGCGGATCCCAACGAATGGGCGATGTTCAACGTGGTGATCCAGCTGGGCGCGATCCTGGCGGTGGTCTACCAATACTGGGGCACCTTCTGGTCGGCCGGGATCGGCGTGCTCAAGCGCGAACGCGAAGGTCTGATGTTCGCACGCAACATCCTGCTCGGCTTCCTGCCCAGTGCAGTGATCGGCTTCGCGCTCTACGAAAGCTTCGAGGCCATGCTCGGCAACCCGGGGATCGTGCCTTGGGCGCTGATTGCCGGCGGGGTGGCGATCATCGTGATCGAACGCGCGGCCAACCCCCGCGACGAAGGGCGCGGCGTGGCCGAACTGCCGCTCGCCAAGGTGCTCGGCGTCGGGTTCGCCCAATGTCTCGCCATGGTGCCGGGCGTCAGCCGTTCGGGCGCGACGATCATGGGGGCGCTGGCGATGGGCATCAATCGCAAGACGGCGGCTGAATTCTCCTTCTTCCTGGCGGTGCCGACGATGGTCGGCGCGACCACGCTCGAAGTCGCCACCAAATATGACGAGATGATGGCCGGCGCGACGCGGGTGGGCTGGGACCATATCGCGCTCGGCTTCGCGGTCAGCTTCATCGTCGCGCTGTTCGTGATCCGCGCCTTCGTCGCCTATGTCAGCCGCAGCGGCTTCACGCCCTTCGCGTGGTACCGGATCATCGCCGGCTCCGCCGCCCTGGCCTGGCTGACTTTCGCCTGACGAAGTGTGGCATGGATGCCACGGGGCGAGCGATCCGGGGTCTGCCGTAAGGAACCTTTGATCATTTGCGTGCTTGTCTCCGGTGAATGAAAGACAAAGGTACGCACCGATGGGTTTGTTGATTCTGGTTGTCGTAGGAGCCCTCCTGGGCTGGCTGGCAACGATTATTCTCAGGATCGAAGATGGCCGCAGCATCCTCGCCAATGCGCTCGTCGGCGTGCTCGGCTCGCTCGTGACCGGGCTGATCGCCGGCAACGGGGCGGTTTTCGGCACGGTCAGCGGCGTCGCGCTGCTGTGGGCAGTGCTCGGATCGGTCGTCGCGATCGGGGTGTTCAACCTCATCCGCCAGCGGGCCTATAACTGAATCCCGCTTCACATCGCCCGATCATCGGGTACAAACGCGGACGGAATGGATTGGCGTCTCGCATATGGTTGACGGCCCGGGCGTTCCCCGGGTCATTTCGTATCCGATACGGCAAACCTCCACCCCCGGCGTTCTTGCTTGACTGCCGGGAACTGAAGGAACAATAGTCCGTTCATCACATTCTTGCCGCATTTCGAAAACGCGGCTGGAACGACAAAAGGGGAATTTACATGAAGTTCAATAAAGCAACGCTCGTCGCTACCGCCGCCGCCATGAGCCTCGGCCTCGCCGCTTGCGACAGCGCAGCAGAAAACGAAGCCGAAGAAAACATCGAAGAGATGGAAGACGCTCGCGACAACCAGGTTGACGCCATGGAAGAAGCCGGTGAAATCACCGAAGACCAGGCTGACGTCATGGACGACCAGACCGACGCCATGGAAGAATCCATGGAAGAGCAGGCTGACGAAATCGACGAAATGTAAGCATCGTCGATCGTTATGCGATCATGCGGCCCCGGAGCGATCCGGGGCCGTTTTTCGTTCGGCGCTGCTTTTCGCCGGACCTTGCGGAGGTCAGACCGGGGCCGCGCCCGACCCGCGCCCGCCGCGCAGCGTGTATTCGAGCGAGCCGTGGTTCACCACATGGTCGACATCGATCACCGCAGTGTTGGCATAGGTGAACCCGGGCCCGAGGCTTTTGTAGAGCTGGTCGAAATCGCGCTCGACCGTCTGGCGGTAGAGGTCCTCGAAGCTCTCGATCACGAAATAGGTCGGCTGCAGATCGCTGATCACGTAGTCGGTGCGCATGACGCGGTCGACATTGAGCATGATGCGGTTGGGGCTCTTGGCCTCGGTGGCATAGACCACCTCGGTCGGGCCCGAGAGGATCCCCGCCCCATAGGCCTTGATCCCGTCGGCTTCCTGCAGCAGCCCGAATTCAACGGTGTACCAGTAGAGCGAACCAAGCGCCTTGAGCCGGTTGTAGCGCATCGCCTTCCAGCCCGCGCGGCCATATTCCTGCATGTAATCGGCATAGACCGGATCGGTCAGCATCGGGACGTGGCCGAACACGTCGTGGAACACGTCGGGTTCCTGGATGTAATCGAAGGTGTCGCGCGTGCGAATGAAATTGCCCGCGGGGAAGCGCCGGTTGGCCAGGTGCCAGAAGAACACGTGATCGGGGATCAGCATCGGCACGGGAACCACGCTCCACCCGGTGAGCGTATCGAGCTCTTCGGACAGGCGGCCGAATTCGGGCACCCCGCCGCGGCTGAGGTCGAGCTTGTCCAGCCCGGCCATGAACGCGCTGGCCGCGCGCCCCGGCAGCACTTTCATCTGCCGTTCGAACAGGTCGTTCCAGATCCCGTCGTCGTCGCTCGAATACTGGGTCTGTTCGGGCTCGAGCCAGTCGTCGCCCACGCGGTCCGGTTTCTTGAGCGGGGCGGTGAATACCTCTGCCGGAAGGTCCGGCAAACGGGTAAAATCCTGTTCGGTCTGTGCAAGTGTAGCCATATCGTCGCGGATGATACTATCATTGACGGCCGCACACAAATGCCGAGGGCGTGATGAAATCGAGGGACTACAAGGCCGCGCTCGCACCGATGCGCGAGGAACTGGCCGCCATGGCGCGCTGGGCGCAAGCGACGGGGCAGCGCATCGTCGTCCTGTTCGAGGGGCGCGATACTGCGGGCAAGGGCGGCGCGATTCGTGCGGTGTCCGAAAAGCTCAACCCGCGCCAGTGCCATATCGCCGCGCTCGCCAAGCCGACCGAGGCCGAACAGAGCCAGTGGTATTTCCAGCGTTATGTCCGGCACCTGCCGAGCGCGGGCGAAATCGTGCTGTTCGATCGCAGCTGGTACAATCGCGCGGGCGTCGAGAAGGTCATGGGCTATGCCGATGCGCCGCAGGTCGCACGGTTTCTCGAGCAGGCCCCGACCTTCGAGAAGATGCTGGTCGATGACGGCATCTTGCTGTTCAAATACTGGCTCGGCACCGATCAGGCGCAGCAGGAGGAACGGCTGCGCGAACGGCTGGACGATCCGCTCAAACGCTGGAAGCTGTCCCCCGTCGACCTGGCGGCGCGGGGGAAATACGATGCCTATACCGAAGCGCGTGAGGCGATGCTGGCGGCGACGCATACCGAATGGGCGCCGTGGACACTGGTCGATTTCAACGATCAGAAGCGCGGCCGGCTGACGCTGCTGCGCGACCTGCTCGACCGCCTGCCGGATACGCGTGTCGCAGCGCCGCAGATCGACTTTCCGCCGCTGGGCCGCGAGCCCAAAGTCGAACGCTATACGGTGATCGAACCGATCGAGAGCTTCCCGAGCGCCTAGGCGAGGCGCGCAGAGGCCTTGGTCACCTGCCGCCCGTCCCCCGCGAAAGCGGCGAGCTCGATGTCGTCGCCGGCCCCGCGCAGGACCAGATTCAGCGCTTCGCCGGCAATCGCGGGGCTGACCCCGCGGAAACCGAACTGCGCCAGCCGGTTCTCGCCAAAGCGTTCGGCGGCCAGTTGCAGCAGCAGGCTGGCGGTCAGCGGGCCGTGGACCACCAGGCCGCGATAGCGCTCCTGCTCCAGCGCATAGGGCGCATCGTAATGGATGCGGTGGGTGTTGAAGGTCAGCGCCGAATAGCGGAACAGCAGCCGCGTATCGGGCACAAGCTGGCGATGGAGGTCCCATGCCTGCGGGTCGAACACTTCGGGGGATGGTGCCGGCGGCGACAGGGGGGCATCGGGTGCCAGCGCCTCGAGATAGACCGCGCTCTGCCGCTCGCGCACGGCGAGTTTGCCGTCGGCGCTGGTCTCGTGGTCGATCTCGACGAAAACCATTTCGCCGCGGCTGCCCGACTTGGGCGTGATCGAGACGACGCGGCTGGTCCGCTCGATCGTCGCACCGATCGTCATGGGGGCGCGGAATTCGATATCGCTCGACGCCCACATCCGCCGCGGCAGCGGGATCGGGGGAAGGAAGCTCGCCGGGTCGTCCTCGCGCAGCGGATGCCCGTCGGGGCCCAGCCGCGCAGTCGGTGCTTCGGGCGTGCAGAGGCAGAAATGGATCCCCTGCGGCATGGCGGTCGAGGCCGGCGCGCCGTGATCGAAGGTCGCGTACCACCGCGCGGCGAGCGCCGGATCGAGCCGGTCTGCCGCGCGCTGCTCGCGCCCGATCCAGTCGGCCCAATCGGACATCAGGCGGCGCGTTCGAAGACGGCGGCCATTCCCTGGCCCCCGCCGATGCACATGGTCTCGAGTCCGTAGCGCACCTCGCGGCGCTGCATTTCATGCGCCATGTCGGCGAGGATGCGGATCCCCGTCGCGCCGATCGGGTGGCCCAGCGAAATGCCCGACCCGTTGACGTTGACCAGCTCGCGGCGGCTGTCGTCCTCGGCGAAACCCCAGCCCTTCAGCACGGCGAGCGCCTGCGGGGCGAAGGCCTCGTTGAGTTCGATCAGCCCGATATCGTCCCAGCCCATGTTGGTCTTGGCGAACAGCCGTTCGACCGCGGGAACGGGGCCGATCCCCATCCGGCTGGGATCGCAGCCGGCCGCGCTCCACGAATGGAACCACAGGATCGGTTCGAGGCCCAGTTCCTCCACCTTGTCTTCTGCCACCACCAGGCAGGCGGCGGCGGCGTCGTTCTGCTGGCTGGCATTGCCCGCCGTCACGATCGCATCCGCATCGCGCTTGCCGTCGATCGGGCGCAGCTTGCCCAGCGTGTCCATGCTGGCATCCTCGCGGAAACCCTCGTCACGCGCGAAGACCACCGGATCGCCGCGCCGCTGCGGGATTTCCACCGGGACCAAATGGTCGTCGAACCGGCCTTCGGCCCAGGCGCGGGCGGCGTTCTGGTGGCTGCGCACCGCGAATGCATCGGCGGCCTCGCGGCTGATGTCGTAATCCTTGGCGAGATTCTCCGCGGTTTCGATCATGCCGGTGATCACGCCGAAGCGTTCGATCGGCTGGCTCATCAGCCGGCCGCGCGTCAGCCGGTCCCACAGCACCATGTCGCCCAGCCGTGCGCCGTGGCGCGCCTTGGTGGTGTAATGCTCGACATTGGACATGCTCTCGACCCCGCCCGCGAGCACGCAGTCGGCGACGCCGGTCTGCACCATCATCGCCGCGGTCGCGACCGCCTGCAGGCCCGAGCCACAGCGCCGGTCGAGCTGGAAGCCGGGCACCTCGATCGGATAGCCCGCCGCCAGCCAGCTCCAGCGCCCGATCGCCGGGGCCTCGCCGCTGCCATAGCCCTGGCTGAACACCACGTCGTCCACCCGCAGCGGGTCGATCCCGCTGCGTTCGACCAGCGCCTTGATGATCACCGCGCCGAGCGCGCCCGCCTCGAGCGGAGCGAGGCTGCCGAGGAACTTGCCGACCGGTGTACGCAGGGGCTTGCAGATGGCTACGCGGCGGAGTGTCGTCATGGCTTAATCCTTATCGGAGAGGCGGGCGATATCGCGATCGACGAGCTTGCCGATCGCGCCCGAGGACAGGCCGAGCCGTTCGGCGAGCACTTCCTCGGTGTGCTGGCCCAGATAGGGCGCGGGTGCGGGCCCAGCGGCTTCGCGCGAAGGGATGTTCGCAAAGCTGCGCGTGGCCGGATATTCGAAGCCGCTGGGATTGGCGGGCGAGGCACCGAACAGCGGGTTGTCGGCCACCAGCGCGGCGTCGTTCGCCGCTTCGTGCATCGTGCGGTAGCGTTCGAAAGTGGTGCCATGCGCGGCGAGACTGGCGGACAATTCGTCCCAGTCCATCCTGTCCGCGCGCTCTTGGAACAGCGCGAACAGGCGGTGGCGGTGTTCGAAACGTGGCCGGTCGCCATCGGCGAAGCGCACGCCCAGCTCGGCCTCGAGCGCGGCAATCGCGTCCGCGATCCCGAAGGCGGCGACGAGGCCGTCCCATTGCTTGGCCGTCAGTGCCGCGACCATGAAGCGCACCCCGTCGCGGCTGCGGAAGTCGCGCCCGAACGCGCCCCATATCGCATTGCCCAGCCGTTCGCGGTCGCCGCCGCGATAGAGCATTTCGGCCATCGCACCGCTATTGGCCATGGTCCCGATCGCGACATCGCCCAGCGGCACGCGCAATTCGCTGCCCTGGCCTGTGGCATCGCGCTGGCGCAGCGCGGCGAGCAGCGCGAAGGCGCAATAGGCACCGGTGATGAAATCCCACGCGGGCAGCACCTGGTTGACCGGCGGCGCGGTGGCCATGTCCCAGTCCTCGGGACCGCACATCAGCGGATAGCCGCTTGCCGCATTAACAGTGAAATCCATCGCCTGGCGCCCATCGTGCCAGCCCATGATGCGTACGCTGACCAGTTCGGGCGCGCCTTCGGGCTGCTGCGCGGCGATGGCACCATGCCCAAGGAAGCTCTTTTCCGGCAGGTTGGTGATGAGATTGCCCGTATTGGCCGACAGCGCGACCAGCAGTTCGCGCCCCTCGCCGCTGCGCAGGTCGAGCGCGACCGATTTCTTCGCCCGGTTGAGATTTTCCCAGCTCAGGCTGCGGCCCTGCTCGGTCAGCATGTAGCGGTCGTAATCGAGCCCGCCTTCCTTGTGATCGACGCGGATCACTTCGGCGCCCAGTTGCGCGCAATAGAGGCCGGCGGTGGGCGAGGCGACGAAGCTCGATGCCTCGATGATGCTCAGTCCGTCGAGAAGCTGGTACACGCTCAGATCCCCGCCGCGTAATCGCGCAGCATGTGCTTGGCGATCTGCAGCTGGAGGATCTGCGTCGTGCCTTCATAGATGCGGTAGATGCGCGCATCGCGGAAGAAACGTTCGGCATCGTATTCGGCCAGATAGCCCGCGCCGCCGTAGATCTGCACCACCCGGTCGACCACGCGGCCGCACATTTCGGAGGCGAACACCTTGAATGCCGCGGCGTGCTTGACGGTGTTCTCGCCGCGATCGACCCGCGCGGTGACATCGGCCATCATCGCTTCGGCAGCGTAGATTTCGGTCCAGCTTTCGCTGAGCATCTGCTGGATCAGCTGGAAATTGGCAATCGGTTCGCCGAACGCCTGCCGCTCATTGGCGTATTTGAGCGCCGAATCGAGCGCGCGGCGCGCATAGCCGGTGCTCGCTGCACCGACCGAGATACGGCCATTGTCGAGGCTCATCATGGCGAAGCGGAAGCCTTGCCCGGTCTGCTCGCCCAGCAACGCGTCGCCGGGGACATGCACGTCGTCGAGCATGATGTCGGAGATATGGCTGCCCGCCTGGCCCATCTTCTTGTCGGGGCTGCTGGTCGATACGCCGGGCGTGTCCATCGGCACGATGAAAGCGCTGACATGCGCGTTCTTGGGCTGCGCGTCCTTCTCGGTGCGGGCCATGATCAGCCCGACATCGGCATGCGGGGCATTGGTGATGTAGCGCTTGGTCCCGTTGAGGATCCAGCCGTTGCCTTCGGGATCGGGCCGCGCGGTGGTCGCCATGGCGGCGCTGTCGCTGCCCGAACCGGGTTCGGTCAGGCCGAAGCAGGCGATCGCGCCCTCGGCGATCCTGGGCCACCATTCGGCCTTCTGCGCGTCGGTCCCGCCATTCTTGATCGCCGAATTGAACATGCCGACATTGATCGAGAAGATCGAGCGATAGGCGGGCGCGGCATAGGCCATCGTCTGCACGACCTTGGCATATTGGGTGGTGTTGAGGCCGGCGCCGCCGAAATCCTCGGGCACGGTCAGGCCGAAAAGCCCCATCTCCTTCATTTCCGCGACGATATCGTCGGGGATGCGGTCGTTGGCGATGACTTCGGTCTCGGCCGGGATCAGCCGTTCGCGGACATAGCGTTCGAGCTGGTCGAGGAACTGGTCGAAGGTTTCGGCATCCATGCCGGGGGCAGTGGTGACACTCATTGGGGAAGCTCCATTGGTTCCGGTCCGCCCGTTTCGCGCGGGGCCGCGGCGGGCGGCATCGCCCCGTCGTCGGGCACGAGGCCTTCGGGCCGGCGCCGCTCGTCGATCATGGCGGCCGCATCGTCGAGCGCGGCAGCCTCGCTCTGGGTCACGGCTCCGGGCGGCTGATCGCCCTCGCTGCTATCGCTGCAGGCGAGCGTGGCGGACAGCGCAAGCAGCGCGGCGGTAGGGGCGACGAGTCGGGTCATGGACGCGAAGGCTAGGCGTACACACGGGCCGCGCAAAGGACGTTACGGCGTGGCTGCGTCCGGAAGAACGCGGCGCGTGTGCAGGCCGGTCAGTTCGCGTCTTCGGCCATCGCATCCATGGCTGCGGCAGCGGTGTCGGCGGCGCTGTCGCCGGCTTCCTGGATCTCCGCTTCCTCGCTCGGCGAGGCGGTGTCCATCTCGACCGGGGCGGTGTTGGCGGCGGGATCCTCGACGGGCATTTCCTCGACATCGGTCAGCGCTTCGTCGGCGGTCATTTCGACGGTGTCGGCCTCGGCTTCGGTCGAGGCATCTTCGCTGCTGCCACAGGCGGCGAGCGCGAGCGAGGCGGCAGCAGTCAGGGCGATACGGAATTTCATGGCGGTTCTCTCTCCGGTTTCGAACTTGCGCGGCGGGTAAAGCGCAAGCGACGGGCGCTGGGCAAGGGGAAAATCGCGGTGCGCCGGTTGCGCGCGCCAAACCATCTGCCATCAGGCGCACATGACCGGGATCGCCAGCGCATATCATTCCCTCAAGGATGTCTTCGGCTTCGACGGTTTCCGCGGGCGGCAGGAAGAGGTCGTTGCGCGCGTGCTGGACGGGCAGTCGACGCTGGCGGTCATGCCGACGGGGGCGGGCAAGTCGCTGACCTACCAGCTGCCCGCAGTCATGTTGCCGGGGACCTGCGTGGTCATCAGCCCGCTGATCGCGCTGATGCACGACCAGCTGCGCAGCGCGCGCGCCAACGGCATCCGGGCGGCCACGCTGACTAGCGCCGATGCCGACTGGCGCGAAACGCAGGATGCCTTCCGCGCGGGCGAACTGGACCTGCTCTATGTCGCGCCCGAACGCGCCAGCCAGCCGGGTTTCCGCGACCTGCTGGGTGCCGCACCGCTATGTCTCTTCGCGATCGACGAGGCGCATTGCGTGTCCGAATGGGGGCACGACTTCCGCCCCGACTACCGCATGCTGCGCAGCATGCTCGATGCCTTCCCGCAGGTCCCGCGGCTGGCTCTGACCGCCACCGCCGACAAGCAGACCCGCAGCGACGTGATGGCGCAGCTGGGCATCCCCGACGACGGGCTGGTGCTCGCAGGCTTCGACCGGCCCAATATCCGCTATGCCATTCGCCACCGCGACAACCCGGTGCGCCAGCTGACCGATCTGATGGCCGCCGCACCCGGTCCGGGGATCGTCTACGCCCCGACGCGGCGCAAGGTGGAGGATCTGGCGGACAAGCTGGCCGCTGCCACCGGGCGCGCGGTGCTGCCCTATCACGCGGGGCTCGATGCGGGGACGCGCGCTGCCAACCAGGCGGCATTCGTGACCAGCGAGGACATGGTCATCGTCGCCACGGTCGCCTTCGGCATGGGGATCGACAAGCCCGACGTGCGCTTCGTCGCGCATGTCGGCGTGCCCAAGTCGATCGAGGGCTATTACCAGGAAACCGGCCGGGCGGGGCGCGACGGCGATCCGGCCCAAGCGGTGATGTTCTGGGGCGCGGGTGATTTCGCCACCGCGCGGCAGCGGCTGGCCGAAATCGACGAGACGCGGCGCGGTGCGGAGCGTGCGCGGCTCGACGCGCTTGCCGGGCTGGTCGAGACCGCCGCCTGCCGCCGCGCGGTGCTGCTGCGCCATTTCGGGGAGAACCCGCCCGAGACCTGCGGTAATTGCGACAATTGCCTCGAACAGCCGAGCGTGACCGATGTCACCGAGCTGGCGCGCAAGCTGCTCTCGGCGGTTTACCGCACGGGGCAAAGCTTCGGCATGGGCCACCTGCAGAAGGTCCTGACCGGGAGCGAGGACGAGCGCGTGCGCCAGCGCGGGCACGACCGGTTGAGTGTCTTCGGGATCGTCGAGGGCGAGGACGCGCGCCTGCTGCAGCCGGTCGCGCGGGCGTTGCAGGCGCGCGGCGACCTGGTCGCGACCGAGCATGGCGGGCTCGCGCTGGGCGGCTCGGCGCGCGCGATCCTGACCGGCGGGCGCGCGGTCGAGATCGTTGTGCCGCCCAAGCGCCAGCGGCGCCGCCGCGGCGATGCGACCCCCAACCCGGTGGGCGATCCATTGTTCGAGGCGCTGCGCGCGCTGCGCAAGGAACTGGCCGAGGAAGCGCAGGTGCCGCCCTATGTCGTCTTCCACGATTCGACGCTGCGCGAGATGGCCGGCGCGCGCCCCGGCACGCTCGGCGAACTGGGCCGGCTCCCCGGTATCGGAGCGAAAAAGCTCGAAGCCTATGGCGAGCGCTTCCTCCGTGTGATCGGAGACCATTGAACCCCGTCACCCTGTGATATAAAAGTGATATCATAATTATTGGAGGGATGATTCGTCATGGCTGTCGAACTAAGGGGAATGAAAACCAGCAGCGAGCATCCTGGCTCCAGCTTCAGCGGTTATCCGGTGCTGGCGCTGATCGCGCTGCTGCTGGTGCTGGCGGCATGGAACATCGCGGGCAACATGCCGCTGCATGACGCCGACAGGGCCGCCAAGCTGACCTTCGTCGGCCTGCTGATCCTGCCGATACTGGTGCTCGCCTTCCTGGCGGCGGGTTTTTTCATGATCCAGCCCAACCAGGCCGCGGTGATCACGCTGTTCGGCGCCTATCGCGGCACCGAGCGGCGCGAGGGCCTGCGCTGGGTGTGGCCGTGGATGGTCCGGACCAAGCTCTCGGTCCGCGCGCACAACATCCATTCGGAGCGGGTGAAGATCAACGATCTGCGCGGCAATCCGATCGAAATTGCCTGCAACGTCGTGTGGCGGGTGGCGGATACTGCGCAGGCCAGTTTCGACGTCGACGATTACAAGGAATTCGTGAACATCCAGATCGAGGCGGGGCTGCGCACTGTCGGGTCGCGCCATCCCTATGACGATTTCGAGAACGAGGAAGTGACGCTGCGCGGCAGCGCCGACGTCATCAACCGCGAACTGCTCGAGGAACTCAACGACCGGCTGAAAGCTGCCGGGATCCTCGTCGACGAGGCGGGCCTCACTCACCTCGCCTATGCCAGCGAGATCGCCAGCGCCATGCTCAAGCGGCAGCAGGCCGATGCGATCATCGCGGCACGGGCCAAGATCGTGCTCGGCGCGGTCGGCATGGTGGAGGATGCGCTGACCAAGCTGGCGCAGGACGACATCGTCGAACTGGACGACGAACGCCGCGCGGCCATGGTCAGCAATCTGATGGTCGTGCTGTGCGGCGAGAAGGACGTGCATCCCGTCATCAATGCGGGCTCGCTCTACCAGTAGCCATGCGCGGCCCCAGGATCCGATGACGAAGAAGGCCTTCGCCCTGCGCCTCGACCCGGCGGTCCATGCCGCGATCGAGCGGCTCGCGGCAAGCGAATTGCGCAGCGCCAATGCGCAGATCGAAATGCTGCTGCGCGAAGCGCTGGCAAAGCGCGGGATCGAGGTGCCGGTTTCGAAGCCGCCCAAGCGCGGCCGACCAAAGAAGGAGGAGGAGTGAGATGACAGTGATTCACTGGCTGAGCGCCGGGGCCCTGCTGGCATCGGTGGGCACCGCGTCCGTGGTGGCCCAGGAAACGCTGGTTGCCCCCGGGCCGCAAGGCGATCTTGCAGGAACGCTGGTTGCGCCCGCCGAAGGGCAGCCGCTGGTCCTGATCATCCCGGGTTCGGGCCCGACTGACCGCGATGGAAACAGTCCGCTGGGAGTGACTGCGGCACCTTATCGCCTGCTCGCCGACGCGCTGGCCGAGCGCGGCATCGGCACATTGCGGATCGACAAGCGCGGTATGTTCGCCAGCAAGGCGGCGGTAGCGGACGCCAATGCGGTCACGATTGCCGATTATGTCACCGACACTGCAAGCTGGGTTGGCGCGGCGCGCACTGCGACCGGGGCCGAGTGCCTCTGGCTGCTGGGGCATAGCGAGGGCGGGATCGTTGCGCTCGCCGCGGCGCAGGAGGTGCCCGATCTGTGCGGGATCATCCTCGTCGCTGTGCCGGGCCGCCCGCTGGCCACCGTGCTGCGCGAGCAATTGCGCGCCAATCCCGCCAATGCGCCCTTGTTGGACGAAGCCGAGGCGGCCATCGCGACTCTGGAAACCGGCGAACGCGTCGATGCCACGCCGCTGCATCCTGCACTCCAGAGCCTCTTCGCGCCCGCAGTGCAGGGCTATCTCATCGATTTGATGGCGCAGGATCCCGCAGCGCTGGCAAAGCAGACCGACCTGCCCATGCTGATCGTCCATGGCGGGACCGATCTGCAAGTCACCGCAACCGATGCCCAAATGCTTCGTGCGGCGGCCCCACAGGCCAAGTATCTCGAAATTCCGGCGATGAACCATGTGCTCAAGGACATTCCGGACGGCGCGCCCGCAGCGAACCGCGCAAGCTATGGCGACCCCTCGCTCCCGGTATCGCGCGCATTGGTCGCGGGCGTGGCGGATTTCGTGACGCGCGATAGGGGAGCAAGCGAATGAGCGAGCGTGATGACGGGGCATGGTTCGCACCCAAGCGCTACGGCTATGGTGCAGGGCTGCCGATCGCTTGGCAGGGCTGGGCGTTGCTGGCCGGTTACATCGCGGTGATGCTCGCCCCCACCCCCCTCCTCGAATGGGATCCCATCCTCGGCACCGGCATCGCCGCAGCCGTCTGGATCGCCGCGACAGTGCTTTTCCTACTCGTCGCAAAGCGCAAGACACGCGGCGGCTGGCGCTGGCGCCACGGCGAACGCGATTGACAGGAACAGCGCGATGGACGGAGTTATTCGCCCATTAACCATTATGGGCTAGACGCTCCGCATGGCTTCGCCTTTCGTCCCTCCTGCCTCGCGCCTGCCGCGCTGGCTACTCGCCGCGATCGCCGCGGCGGCGGTGGGCGTGATCCCGCTGGCCGCGCTGCTGGCGCAGGGGGAGGGCCGCGCCAGTTTCACCGTGGCCGAAACCGGCCGCGGCTACGTGTCGCTGCAGGCTGCAGTCGATGCGATCGGCGATAGCGAAGGCACGGTGGTGATTGCCGCAGGCAATTGGAACGAATGCGCCGTGCAACGTGACGGCGTGGTCCATTTCCGTGCCGAACAGCCGGGCAAGGCGCTGCTGGGCGGCAAGGCGTGCGAAGGCAAGGCATCGCTGGTGCTGCGCGGACGCGGGGCCAGCGTCGAAGGCCTGGTGTTTGCCGATATCGCGGTTGCCGATGGCAATGGCGCGGGTATCCGTCTTGAAGAGGGGCCGCTGCGCGTTTCGCAAAGCTGGTTCCGTGACAGCCAGCAGGGCATTCTGACCACCAATGGCGTCGACAGCGAGCTGGTGGTCGACAAATCGACCTTCACCCGGCTGGGAACCTGCGAAAATTCGGGCGGCTGCGCCCATTCGATCTATGCCGGCGATTACGGCCGTGTCACGGTGACACGCAGCCGGTTCGAACAGGGCTCCGGCGGCCATTACCTCAAGTCGCGCGCGGCGCGCAACGTGATCGAGGGCAACAGTTTCGACGATGCCAACGGCCACGGAACCAATTACCTGATCGACCTGCCCAATGGCGGGACCGGTGCGATCCGCGGAAACTGGTTCGTCCAGGGGCGCGACAAGGAAAACTGGTCGACGATGATCGCCATCGGCGCCGAAGGGGCGCGTTACACGTCCGACGGGCTGGTCATTGCCGACAACGATGCGCGGATGGTCCCGGGGCTGTCGCGCAGTCCGTTCTTTATTGCCGACTGGACCAATGACGCGCTGGTGATCGAGAACAACAGGCTCGGCAGCAACGTCAGGCGCTTCGAGCGCCGCTGAACGCCGGGGCGAAGGTCACCGCGCCGCGCGGTGCGTCGCCTTCAAGCACCAATCGCTGGAAATAGCGGGGCTCCGCCCCGTCGTAGCGCAGCGCGGGATCGCATTCGAAACCGAAGCGCGCGTAATAGGCCGGGTCGCCGACCAGCACGATCCCGCGCCCACCGCTTTCCCGCAGATCGGCAATGCCGCGCTTGATCAACGCCGAACCGATGCCCTGCCGCTGCAATTCGGGCGAGACGCTGACCGGGCCGAGCCCGAACCACCCCTTGCTGCCATCGGAGATGGTGACCGGCGAAAACGCGGCATGGCCGACGATCCGCGTCGCATCCTCGGCCACCAGCGACAGCGCCAGATCGCCTTCTGCGCGCAGCTGGCCCACCAGCTGCTGCTCGTCGCCGTCGGCATGGGGCATGTCCCGAAACGCTGCCTCGGTCAGCGCGAAGATCGCCGGTGCATCGCCGCCGCGTTCGGGCCGGATCGCGATCGCGGTCACAGCAAATGTCCCGACCGGTCGCGCTTGGTCGCAAGGTAATGGGCGTTGTGCGGGTTGTCGGGCAGCGCATGCGGCACGCGTTCGGCAATCGATACGCCCACCGCGGCGAGCGCCGCGACCTTGGCCGGATTGTTCGTCATCAGCCGGATCTCCCCGACATTGAGCAGCTTCAGCATCCGCGCTGCTGTGGGAAAATCGCGCGCTTCGTCGGGCAGGCCCAGCCTTGTGTTCGCGTCGACCGTGTCGAAGCCCTGATCCTGCAGGCGGTAGGCGCGCAGCTTGTTGATGATGCCGATCCCGCGGCCTTCCTGCCGCATGTATAGCAATATGCCCCAGCCGCCCTTGTCCGCTTCCTGCGCCATCGCCTGCAGCGCGGCGGCGAGCTGCGGGCCGCAGTCGCATTTGAGGCTGCCGAGGATATCGCCCGTGAGGCATTCGGAGTGGAGCCGGACCAGCGGAATGCGGTCGGCCGATTGCTCGCCGATGATCAGCGCGACATGCTCGCGCGTGTCGTCGGGGCTGCGGAAGGCGACGATCCGCGCATCGTCGGCGGCGGCCACGGGCAGCCGCGCGCGCGAGGCGATCTGCAGCCGCGCGGCATCGGTAAAGGCGCCCACATCGGCAGCATTCAGCGCAACCGCTTCGCCGGCATTCTCGGGATCGACCAGAAAGGCGGGCAGCACGCCGGCGAGGCGGGCGAGGTCGAGCGCGGCGCGCGCCTGCTCCTCCCATTCGAGCGCCATGGCCTTGAACGGCCCCTTGAGCGGGTTGGCCATGTCGAGCGCCGGATCGGCGACCGCCAGCGCGGCCGGCAGGTCGAACGGGTCGGCGCCGCGCATCAGCACCGGCTGGCGCGGCGCGGCGGCTTCGATCTGGTTGGCCAGCTTGAGCGTCGCCGCGCGCGTGGCGGAGATCAGCATGGCCGATCCCGCCAGCTCGCCGAAAGCGGTTTCGACCGGTTGCAGCAGCGGGGCCCCTTCGATGGCGAGCGGCCAGCCGTGGCGCAGCGCGTCCACCGCCTGCGCCGCACGCCGTGAAGGGGAGGCCGTGCTCAGAGCGTGAACTCCGTCACCAGCGGCACATGGTCCGACGGTTTCTCCCAGTCGCGCGCATATTCGTGGATCGAATGGCCGGTGGCCTGCTGCGCGAGTTCGGGGCTGGCCCACATGTGGTCGAGCCGGCGGCCGCGGTCGTTCACCTTCCAGTCCTTCGACCGGTAGCTCCACCAGCTGTAATAGCGTTCGGGCGCCTTGACGTGTTCGCGCCCGATATCGCTCCAGCCGTGCGCGTCCATGAAGCGCTGCAGGCTCTCGACCTCGATCGGCGTGTGGCTGACCACCTTGAGCAATTGCTTGTGGTTCCACACGTCGCTTTCGAGCGGGGCGATGTTGAAATCGCCGACGATCAGCGTCGGGCGGTCGACCGCATCGGCCCAGCGGGTCATCCGCTCAAGGAAATCGAGTTTCTGGCCGAACTTGGCGTTTTTCTCGCGGTCGGGCTCGTCGCCGCCCGCCGGGACATAGACATTCTCGACGATCATCCCGTCATGCTCGGTCAGCTCGACCCCGACATGGCGCGCCTCGCCATTGTCCTGCCAGTCGTGGCGGCTGAATTCCCTGAGCGGCGTTTTCGCCACCGTCGCGACGCCGTGATAGCCCTTCTGCCCATGCACGGCGAAATGCTCGTATCCCAGCGCGCGGAACGCCTCGTAGGGGAACTGGTGCTCCTGGCACTTGATCTCCTGCAGGCACAGCACATCGGGCGCCTGCTCTTCGATGAAGCGCTCGACGATGGGCATGCGCAGGCGGACGGAATTGATGTTCCAGGTAGCGATAGAAACCATGGCCAGCGACTTAGGACGCGCGCCGGGAAAACTCCACCTTTCCCTTTTCGCATCGAGCCGATAGCGCGGGGGGCGATTGCCAGGAGAGCTACATGATCCGGACCCCTTCCCTCGCCGCGCTGGCGGCATCCGCCGCGCTGTTGCTGGGTGGCTGCACCACCACCAACAATTACAACTATCCCGACAAGGCGCGCGCCGCCGCCCCGGCTGCCAGCGAAACGCAGGCCGCGGGCAAGGCGAAGAACGTCATCCTGTTCATCGGCGACGGCATGGGCATTTCCACCGTCACCGCCGCGCGCATCTATGCGGGTCAGAAACAGGGGCAAAGCGGCGAGGAATACGTCCTGCCGTTCGAGACCTTCGACAATGTCGCGCTGGTCAAGACCTACAACACCGACGCGCAGGTCGCCGACAGCGCGGGCACGGCCAGCGCCATGCATACGGGCGTGAAAACCCGGATCGGCGTGCTCGGCTACGGGCCGGGCGTGACCACGGGCGACTGCGCTTCGGGCAGCGGGCACGAACTGGGCCTGCTGGGCGAAGAGGTGAAGCAGCGCGGACTGGCGCTGGGCATCGTCAGCACCGCGCGGCTCACGCATGCGACCCCCGCCTCGGTCTATGCGCGCAGCGTGTCGCGCGACTGGGAAGGCGATACCGCCATTCCCGAAGACCAGCGCGGACGGGGCTGCAGCGACATCGCGCAGCAATTGGTCGCCGCGCCGTTCGATGTCGCGCTGGGCGGCGGCAGCGTGGCATTTTATGGCAAGCAGAACGGCGGACTGCGGCTCGATGACGGCGCCGACCTGCCCGGCGACTGGCAGGCCGCCACCGGGGGCCATTTCGTCACCACCGCCGCCGATCTGGCCGCAGCTCCCGCCGATGCGCCGCTGCTCGGGCTCTTTTCGCCCAGCCACATGACCTACATGGTCGATCGCGACGCCGAGAGCAGCGAACCCACGCTGACCGACATGACTGCCGCGGCCGTTACCCGGCTGGCAGGCGACCCGGACGGCTTCTATTTGATGGTCGAAAGCGGGCGGATCGATCACGGCCACCACGCGGGGCAGGCGGGCTACGCGCTGGAGGAAGCGGTCGAGTTCGCGCGCGCAATCCAGTGGGCGATCGACAACACCGACCCGGCCGAAACGCTGATCATGGTCACGGCCGATCACAGCCATGTGTTCACCATCGCGGGCTATCCGCGGCGCGGCAACGATATCCTCGGCCTCGTCGTCCCGCCCGCCGGCGGGGGCGGGGACGACGCCGATCCGATGCTGGCCGCCGATGGCCAGCCCTACACCACGCTTGGCTATGCCAATGGTCCGGGGGCTGTGAAGCACGATGCGGGCGCCGGCCGACCGACCCCCGAAACCGGGGTGATGGCGCATCAGCAGGCGCTGGTCCCCCTGGGGTCGGAAACGCATGCGGGCGAGGATGTCGCGCTCTACGCCAATGGCCCGGGCGCGGGCAGCGTGCGCGGCGTGATGGAGCAGAACCTGATCTACGACGTGATCCGCAAGGCATACGGCTGGCCGGCGGACTGATCGGCGGCGCGGCGCGGACCTTGCGTCCGGGCCGCCACCAGCACGGCGCCCAGACACAAAAAACCCCCGCACCGGGGGCATTGGTGCGGGGGTTTCCTGTGAGCGTTCGTCACGCTTGGTACGAGATGAACCTGATCGAAGGGGTCAACAGGGGGAAACCCGCTTCGTGTCGTCTCGTGATGGTTAAATTAGGCCGGGGCCGATTGCTGTTCTATGAACGCGCCGTTGCGGGATATCGCACACCGCGCACCGTTCGCCGCGAGGCCGTTTATCCCGGGCGACGGGATGAACGGCGCGGATCGCGGAAGGTGAACGCACTGTCCGCCACCGCGACGCCATAGCGCTGGTTAGCGAGCTGCACCGTGGTCCGGTGGTTCTGCGAATCGAGCGAGACCCAATGCGTCAGCCGCAGCCCGCCGGGCGCGGCGCGGTCCCGTGCGAAAATCAGCGTGATCACGCCGAATTCGGGCCGCTTGGTGTCGCGCACCTCGACGCTGACCACATCGGGATGGCTGGTCGGGACCAGCTTGCCATACCGTTTCACGTCGCGGCTGGGGTCGAGCAACGCCCCCAGCGGCGAATTGCTGATCGGCCAGCGCTGCACCTGATTGACCTCGTAATCGACCATGTACATCGACTTGCCGTTCGACACGACGAGCATGGGGACGCCCTTTTCGTATTCGAAGCGGATCTTGCCGGGACGCTTGAGCGTCATCACGCCGCGGACCGTCTGGCCGCTGCGGTCGGTCTGGACGAAATCGGCCTTCATGGTGGAAATCCCGCGCAGCGCGGTCACCGCGCGATCGAGATCGCCTTCAGCCGCCACTGCGGGCGCAGGCGTAAGCACGGCCGATACGGGAAGCGCCGCAGCCAGCGAAAGAGCCAGCGCGGCGCGGATCGTTTTGTTCGATTTCGAAGACAAGGTGCTCATGCTCCTGCTGATAGACACGGAGCGTTGAACCATCACTGAACCAACTGCGTTCCCGCGGTTCAGCAAGGCGCGCCTTACTTGATCTTCGCTTCCTTGAATTCGACGTGCTTGCGGGCAACCGGATCGTACTTGCGGAAGGTGAACTTTTCCGTGTGGTTGCGCGGGTTCTTCTTGGTCACGTAATAGAAGCCCGTATCGGCAGTCGAGACGAGCTTGATCTTGACGGTTGCGGGCTTCGCCATGGCGTGTTCCTAAAGATCTGAAAGGGGCCGGTCGGGCCCGAAAAAACAAGGGCGGCGCGCACAGCACCGCCGTTCCGGCGCGGCCATTGGGCGATTCACGCGCGAAAGTCAAGCATCCGGCGGCGGCAAATTGCGCTGCCGGTCGACCCTCCGGCGGCGCAGCGCGGGCTGGCGGGCCAGCGCTATCCTACCAGTCCACCTTGCCGCGCTTGGCTTTGACATCGCCGCGGACCTTCTTCGCCTTCAGCCGCTTGACCTTGCCCACACGGTTGACCCGGCTCTTCTTGCGCTTGCGCGGCGGGTTCAGCGCTTCGTGGAGCAGCGCCACCAGCCGTTCGCGCGCGGCCTCGCGGTTCTGCTCCTGCGTGCGGTATTCGTTGGCGGTAAAGACGATCTCGCCATTCTTGGTCAGCTTGCTTCCCGCGATGTCCTTCAGCCGTTCGAAAGCCTCGGGCGGCAGGCCGATCTGGAAGACGTCCACCCGCAGTTGGACCGAGGTTGCGACCTTGTTGACGTTTTGCCCACCGGGGCCGGAGGAAGCGATGAACTTCTCTTCGGCGATTTCGAGTGCCCGGTCGGCAATCTTACCCATCGGCAAAGCCGAGCGCGGCGAAATCGCGCGGCAGCGGGGCGGCGGCATCGATCGGCGGCTTGCCCGTGCGCGGCACGGTCAGCGCCGCGGCATGCAGCATGGTGCGCGGCGCGCCCTTGCCATTGCCATAGACCGGGTCGCCCAGCAGCGGCAGGTTCAGCCCCGCCTGGCAATGCACGCGGATCTGGTGCGTCCGCCCGGTTTCGGGGCGGAATTCCACCAGCGTGTGTCCACCGTGCTCGGCCAGCACCCGCCAATGGGTGATCGAGGGCTTGCCCTTTTTCGCGGCGATCATCCGCCAGCCCTTTTCCGCGCTGCTGATCTTGGACAGCGACAGTTCGATCGTGCCTTCGCTATCGGCGGGCACGCCCGACAGCACCCCGAGATAGCGCTTCTCGACCAGGCGTTCCTCGAACGCCTTGGCAAAGCGCTTGAGCGCCTTGGCGTTGCGCGCCAGCAGCAGGCAGCCGCTGGTATCGGTATCGATCCGGTGCACGGGCATGGGCGCGCGCTGGAAACCCAGCTTCAATTCCTCGAAATGGTCCTCGAGCGAGGCCCCGCCGCGGCGGGGGCGTTCGATCGGCAGCCCGGAAGGCTTGTTGATGACGAGCGCTTCGCCGTCTTCGAACAGGATGGGGATATGGGACATAGAGCTTTCCGTTCGCCCCGAGCGTGTCGAAGGGCCGTAGGGGGAGGGATGCGCCGTCCTTGAAGAAAAACCCGCCGCGCGACAAGCGGCAGGCGTGCGGGCGTCATTCCCCGACCAGCCGCGCATCCATCATCAGCCGCAGCGCATTGCCGAGCATGAAGCCGCCCGCGAGGTCCTCGATTCTGCAATTCCGCCTCTCGCGCGCGGCCTTCCTCGATCAGCGTCCGGCGGAAGACACCGGGCAGCAGGCCCAGCCGGGCGGGCGGGGTCAGCAGCACTCCGTCGGGGCCGGGGACGAAGATGTTGGTGACGCTGCCTTCGGTGAGCAGGCCGTCCTCGCGCACGAACAGCGCCTCGTCGGCGTCATGCGGCTGCGCCACGCGGCGCGCCTCGTCGTAGAACCCGCGGTCGCTCGACTTATGGCGCAGCCGCCAGTCGCCCGGATCGACGGGCAGCGGCAGGATAATGCAGCGGGCCGGCTCGCCCCAGGGCGCGGGCATGTCCTGCGCCTCGAGCGCGATCGCACCCGAACGTGCAGCAAGCAGGCGCACGCGGCTTGGCTTCTCCAGCACGAAACACAGCGCGTGCAGCTGGTTGCGGGCATCGTGCCGGTCGAAGGAGAAGCCCAGTTCTCCAGCGCTCGCCTTCAGCCGTTCGAGATGGGTCTCGAGCATGGCGATCCCGGTTTCGGGGACGAAGCGCATGGTTTCGATCAGGTCGAATTGCGCGGCCTGATGCGCGGGCGAGGACGTGCGCGCGAAAGCGCCCTTGAGCAGCGCTTCGCGCCATTCGGTGCGCGGCTCGCTGTCGGCGACGATCGCCCCGCCGACACCCAGCACGGCCTTGCCGCGGGCGTTTTCTATCTCGGTCAGCCGCAGCGTCCGGATCGCGACGTTGAAGGCGGCATCGCCCCCCGCGCCGATCCGCCCGATCGCGCCGCAATAGGGCCCGCGCGGGTCGCGTTCGGCGGCGTCGATCAATTCCATCGCGCGGATCTTGGGGGCGCCGGTAATCGATCCGCAGGGGAACAGCGCACGCACGAGGTCGGCTGCGCCGCATTCCGGCTTGAGCCGCGCGCGCACCACGCTGACCATCTGGTGCACTGTCGGGTAGCTTTCGACCGCGAACGGATTGTCGACGCGCACGCTGCCCGCTTCCGCGACGCGCGACAGGTCGTTGCGCATCAGGTCGACGATCATCAGGTTTTCGGCCTTGTCCTTGACCGATGCGGCCAGCTCGCCCGCCAGCGCGTCGTCCGCGGCGCTATCTCCGCCGCGGGGGCGCGTGCCCTTCATCGGCTTGGCCTTGGCCTCGCCGTCCTTAAGCGACACGAACAGTTCGGGGCTGAGGCTGAGCAGCCAGTGCGCGCCGTCGAAAACCACGCCGCCGTAACCGGCCTGCGCCGCAGGCCTGAGCGCGGCATAGAGGCCCAGCGGATCGCCCGAGAAGCCGCCCGCCAGCGGGAAAGTCAGGTTGGCCTGGTAGATATCGCCCGCGCGAATCGCCTCCTGCAACTGCGCGAAGGCCTGCGTATAGCCGCCGGGCGAAAGCTGCGGTTCCAGCGGGCCGACGCTGCCGCCACCCGGTGCGCGCGCCGCCAGCCAGTGCGGCATTTCGTCAGCGGGGATCCGGACCGGTTCGCCGAACAGGCCCAGCCACACCAGCGGACCCGCACCGCCGCTGCGCACCGCCGCGCGGTCGGCCAGCCGGTCTTCGAGCGCGAGCCCGGCCTCATAGGCGATATAGCCCGCCAGCTCGCCGCCTTCGCGGCGCGCGTCATCGGCATCGGCAAGCACCCGGGCGACTTGTTCGGGACGGTGGGCAACGAAGACCCGGCGCGGGTTTTCGAACAGCAAGGCATCGGCTGCGCCCGTTTCACGCGCATCGTCGAGCAGGACAAAGGGCTGCCGTTCCGCCATCGGTGCCAGCCTTTACCGCAAGCGCAGCGCCTGTCGAGGGATTGCTTGACCGCACCCACAAGGCTGCGTCAGATGGCCGGCATCGGCGGGCCTGCGGAATGGGAATTGAGTGCATGAGCGAGATTTTTCTGGGACTGGGGGCGAATGGCCAGCGCCAGCACCTGCGGCTCGACCAGGCCAATCGGCACGGGTTGATCGCGGGCGCCACCGGGACCGGGAAAACGGTTACTTTGCAGGGCCTTGCCGAAAGCTTTTCGGCGCATGGGGTGCCGGTGTTCGTCGCCGATGTGAAGGGTGACCTCGCCGGGGTCTCGCTGGCGGGATCGCCGCAATTCAAGCATGCCGACAAGCTCGAGGCGCGTGCACAGGAACTGGGCATGGACGATTACGCCTATGCCGACAACGCCGCGGTGTTCTGGGACCTGTATGGCGAACAGGGCTTCCCGATCCGCACCACCATCTCGGAAATGGGCCCGATGCTGCTCGCACGGCTGCTCGACCTGAACGAGACGCAGGAAGGCGTGCTCAACATCGTCTTCCGCTATGCCGACGACAACGGGCTGCTGCTGCTCGACCTGGGCGATCTGCAATCGATGCTGGCCTATGCCTACGACAATGCGAAAGACCTGTCGGGCAAATACGGCAATGTGGCCAAACAGAGCGTCGGCGCGATCCAGCGCCAGCTGCTCAGCTTCGAGAGCCAGGGCGCCGACAGGTTCTTCGGCGAGCCTGCGCTGGAAATCGACGATTTCCTCGCATGCGATGCGCAGGGTCGCGGCGTCATCAACGTGCTCGCCGCGAGCAAGCTGATGCGCGCGCCCAAGCTCTATGCCACCTTCCTGCTGTGGCTGCTCGCCGAACTGTTCGAGAGCCTCCCCGAAGTGGGCGACCCGGACAAGCCGAAGCTGGTGTTCTTCTTCGATGAAGCGCACCTTCTCTTCGATGATGCGCCCGAAGCCCTCGAAGACAAGGTCGAACAGGTCGTCCGCCTGATCCGCTCGAAAGGCGTCGGGGTCTATTTTGTCACGCAGAACCCGGTGGACATTCCCGAGAAGATCGCCGGCCAGCTGGGCAACCGCGTCCAGCATGCGCTGCGCGCCTTCACCCCGCGCGACCAGCGGGCGATCAAGGCGGCAGCGGAGACCTTCCGCATCAATCCCGAACTCGATGTCGAGCAGGCGATCACCGAGCTCAAGGTGGGCGAGGCGCTGGTCTCGACGCTCGACGGGGACGGCGCGCCCACCGTGGTCCAGCGGACGCTGATCAAGCCTCCGCAATCGCGGCTTGGCCCGGTGACCGAGAAGGAACGCGCGATCGTCAATTCGGTGAGCGCGGTCGATGGCAAATACGACGTCGCGGTCGATCGTGAAAGCGCCGAGGAAGTGCTTGCTGCCAAGGCCGCCGACGCCGCCGCCACTGCCGAGGAAGTCGCCGAGAAGGGCGAGAAGGAAGTGCGCAAGCGCAGCCGCAAGACCACTTCGCTATGGGAGCGTGCAGGCAAGGCCGCGGCAGGGGCCGCCGCCAGTAGCGCGGCCTCGATCATCGCGGCCAAGGTGATGGGCCGGACCAGCCGTGCCAATCCGGTGCGCACTGCGGCAACCTCTGCGGCGGGGACGATCGCCACTGAATTCGGCGGCAGCATCGCGGGCCGTTTCGTCCGCAATCTGGTCGGCGGCCTGATGCGCTAGAGCGGCAGGCGGATCTCGGCGCGCAGGCCGCCCTGCGCGCGATTGGCGAGCGACAGCGTGCCGCCATGCTGTTCGGCCACCGCACGCGCGAGCGTCAGCCCCAGCCCCGACCCGCCCGTTTCGCGATTGCGGCTGGCCTCGCCGCGCGTGAACGGTTCGAGCATGTCGTGGATGCGCTCTTCGGGAATGCCGGGGCCATCATCTTCCACCCGCAGCACCGCCATGCCGTTCTCGCGCAGCACGCTGACTTGCGCCGTGCCGGCATAGCGCAGCGCATTGGTGACCAGGTTGCGCAGCCCGCGCTTGAGCCAGGTGAGATGGACCGCCGCGGCGATGCGGCTCCCGCTGGCAAGCGTGACCGGCTGGCCCATGTCCTCGAATTCCTCGATCACCGAAGCGGCCAGCGCGCCCAGTTCGGTCATCTCGGGCGGGGCGTCGCTGCGCCCGATCCGCGCGAGCGAAAGGATCTCGTCGAGCGTGCGGGTGATATCCTCGATCGTGGCCGCCATCTTTGCCCGTGCGGCTTCGTCCTCGACGCTTTCTATGCGCACGCGCAGCGCCGCCAGAGGGGTCTTGAGGTCGTGGCCGATCGCCCCGAGCATGACGTCCTTCTCGTCGAGCATCGAACCGATCCGCGCCTCCATCGCATTATGCGCGTGGATCAACCGGCGGACATCGTCGGGACCGCTCGGGCTGAGCGGCTCGCCGGGGACCGCGCCGCTGCCGAAACGCCGCGTGCGCTCGGCCAGCGTGGCCAGCGGGCGGGTGATCCGCCGCAGGACGAAATAGAGCAGGCCGACCAGCACGAGGAACAGGATCACCGTCTGCAGCACCAGCGAGCGCACGGGTCCGCGATCGGGCGGTGGCACGGCAAGGCGCGCGACCTGCCAGTCGTCGCTGCCCGCCTGCCTCAGTCCCACGACCAGCAATGTCTCGCGGTTTGCGGGCAGCCGCTCGCGCCATTCGGGGGAATCGGCCGCGGACTGCGCGATCAGCGGATCGGCCGATACGGCGCGCTCGGTCGCGACCACTTCGGCCACGGCCAGCCCCTGCCGTTCGAGCTGCTGGGTTATGGTGGCTTCGCGCGCGGGGTTGCGGCTCTCGCCGGGAAGCAGCGGAACGGCAGCCGTCTCGGTAAAGCGGATTCGGCGGGGAAGGCGCAGGCCGCGCTCGGCACCGGGGATGCGGCGAGTGACTGGACGGGGCGGGCCGGAGGCACGCCGCTCGCCGCGCAGATCGCGCCGCTGGCCGGCCAGCAATTGGAAACTGGCGGCACTGGCCAGTGCGAACTCGCGCCGTTCGGATGCGGCCCGGTACAGCATGACTGCCGAAATCGCCTGTGCGATCAGCAGCGCCGCGGCCAGTGCCAGCATGACCTGGCCCAGCAGGCTGCGCGGCAGCAATCGCGTCATGCCGTCTCGCCGCGCGCGACGCGCGTCACTTCGGCGCCGAAGCGATAGCCGCCGCCGCGCACGGTCTGGATGAAATGGGGATTGCGGCTGTCGGTTTCGATCTTGCGTCTCAGCCGGCTGATCTGGTTGTCGACCGCGCGGTCGAACAATTGGGCTTCGCGCCCCTGCACCATATCGAGCAGGCGGTCGCGGTCGAGCACCTGGCGCGGATGATCGCAAAACGCCCGGAGCATGCGGAACTCGGCAGTCGACAGCGGTACGAGCGCGCCGGTCGGATCGGTCAGCCGGTGCTTGAGCGGATCGAGCTGCCAGCCCTCGAAATGGTAGAGCAGCTCCTCGTCCGCCGCCGCAGCGGCCGGCCGTTCGGCGCGGCGCAGCACCGAACGAATGCGCGCCACCAGCTCGCGCGGTTCGAACGGCTTGGTGACATAATCGTCGGCGCCGATTTCCAATCCGATGATCCGGTCCATCGCTTCGCCCTTGGCGGTCAGCAGGATCGTGGGCAGGCCGCGGCTTTCGACGAGGTGGCGGCACAGCGACAAGCCGTCCTCGCCCGGCATCATGATGTCGAGCAGGGCGAGATCGGGCAATTCCTGCGCGATCAGCGTGCGCGCCTGCGCGGCGCTGTCCGCGTCGCGCACGACGAACCCCTGGCGGGAGAGATACTCCGCCAGGGGTTCGCGCAGGCTGGGCTCGTCATCGACGAGCAGGATGGAGGTGGGCGCGGGTTCGGTCATAGGTCTTGCACTTGCGCGCCTACCGTCCAGCGGTCCATGCGATCAAGCGTTACTGGCCGCGGCGCTCGCCGCGCTTGGCCTGCCGTTCGGCCCGGCGTTCCGCCTTGTGGGCTTCGCGCTCCTCGGCCGAGATCGCGCCATTGCCATCGCTGTCGAGCTTGGCGAAACGTGCCTGCACCGCGGCATCGAATTCGGCGCGGCTGATCGCCTGGTCGCCATTGGCATCGGCGCTCAGGAACATGCCGCCGCGCTTCCCGCCGCGGTTGCCCCGCTTGCCGCGTTCGCCGCGCGCTTCGTGCATTGCGGCGAGTTCGGCTTGCGAGAGGCCGCCCGAATTGTCGGTATCGGCCTGCGCGAAACGCTGGGCCATCCGTTCGGTCCGGTCACCGCCGCGCTTGGCCCGCCGTTCGCTGCGTTCGCCGCGCTCGGGACGATCGGCCTTGCGCGCCTCGCGGGCGGCCTGCATTTCGGCTGCGGTGAGCTCGCCGTCACCATTGGCATCGGCGCGGGCGAACATCTGGGCACCGCGCGCCTGGCGGTCGGCAGCGTTGATCACGCCGTCGCCATTGGCATCCATGCGGGCGAAACGTTCGGCGCTCGCGGCCTGCATTTCGGTCAGCGTGACACTGCCGTTGCCATCGGTATCGGGATTATGCGCCCCGCGGTGCTGCGCGATCGCGGTGGTACCGGTCAGCGCCAGTGCGGCGGCGGAAAGGGCAAGGATGGTCTTGTTCATAGGATATCTCCAAAGGACTGAAGAGCTGTGACGGACCGGGGTCTGAGGGGAGGGAGGTCATGCCCGCCGCAGCTCGTGTCCCTGTTCTAGGCCGACAATGTCGCAGCAATATCCCGAACCTGGCCTGAATTGTAACGGAAGGTATCACGCCGCCGGCCGCGTTCATCGCGCAGCAAGCGCGTCGGCGCGATCGCCCCGTCAGGCCGCCTTGTCCATCAGGAAGGCGTTGAGCTTGTTGCCATCCGGGTCGCGGAAATAGGCCGCATAAAACACCATGCCATTGGCATCGGGCTCGCCGCGCGGTCCCGGTTCGCCCTCGTCGCTGCCGCCATTGGCGAGCGCAATGTCATACAGCCGGCGGACCTGGTCGCGGTCCTTCGCCTGAAGCGCCACCATCGTGCCGTTGCCCACACTGGCCTCGTTCCCGTCGAACGGCTTGGTTGCCGCGATGCCCGGCGCGCCATCCATCGCCCCCCAGGCAATGAAGCTGTCGAAATCCATCATCCGCCCCACGCCCAGTTCGGCCGCGATGGGATCGTAGAACCGAGCCGCCCGCTCGAGATCGTTGGTCCCCACTGTCACATATCCGATCATCTGCACTCTCCTTGTCGAAAACGACTCGCGACCGGCGGAACATTAGGGGAACATGATCTGGCCTACAAGGGCGCGCATTGCTCCTCGAGCCAGGCGAGATCATCGCCCTCGAGCTGCGGGGCAAGCGTGGCGTAGACCGCGGTGTGATAGTCGTTCCACCAGCCGATCTCGGCCTCGCTGAGCAGCGCGCGGTCGACCAGCGTCCGGTCGAGCGGAACCATCGTCAGCGTTTCGAAGCCGAGATACTTGCCCTCGCTGTCCGCAAGGCCCGCATCGACCACCAGCACGAGGTTCTCGATCCGGATGCCGTATTCGCCGGGCTTGTAGTAACCGGGCTCGTTCGACAGGATCATCCCCTCGCGCAGCGGGGTTTCGGTGCCGGGGAAGGCGCCGCCCGGCTTGCTGATCCGCTGCGGGCCCTCGTGGACCGAAAGGAAGCTGCCGACGCCATGCCCGGTGCCGTGGCCGTAATCGACCCCGCCGTTCCACAGATGCATCCGCGCCAGCGCGTCGAGCGCACCGCCAGTGGTGCGATCGGGGAATTTCTGCATGTCGAGCTGGATATGGCCCTTGAGCACGCGCGTGTTGCGCTCGACCATCTCGGCGCTGGGCTCGCCCGGGCCGATCCACACGGTACGGGTGATGTCGGTGGTGCCGTCGAGATACTGGCCGCCCGAATCGACGAGGTAGATCGACGACGGCGGGATCGGGATATTGCTGTCTTCATCGACCTTGTAATGCGGCAGCGCGGCATGGCCCGCTGCGGCGCTGATCGTGTCGAAGCTCGCATCCTTGAGCAGGCCGCCCGCTTCGCGGAATTCGCGCAGCTTGGCCGCCGCGGCGAGCTCGTCGACGCCGCCCTTGGGCGCTTCGATGCCGAGCCAGCGCAGGAACCGCGCCACGGCGGCACCATCGCGCGACTGGGCATCGCGGTGGCCATGCTGTTCGGCCGGGTTCTTGATCGCCTTGGGCAGCACGGTCGGATCGTCGGTGCGCACCACGCTGGCGCCGCCCTGTTCCAGCGCGTGGAAGATGCCCGCCACCGCATGGTTCGGATCGACCGCGACCCGCTTGCCGTCCAGCGCCTCGAGCGCGGGTACGAATTCCGCGCGGTCGCGCACCGTCACCGCATTGCCCAGATGCTGGGTGAGTTCGGGCGTGACCTTGTCGGGCGCGATGAACAGTTCGGCAGTGCCATCGGCATGCGCCAGGACATAGGACAGCGCGACCGGAGTGTTGTCGACATCCCTGCCGCGCATGTTCAGCAGCCACGCGACCGAATCGAGCGCGCTGACGACGGTCGCATCATACCCTTCCTGCTTGAGCCAGTCGGCCACTTCGGAACGCTTGTCGGCGCTCGAGCGTCCGGCATGCGCGTCGCCATGCGGCACCGCTGCAGCCAGCGAGGCCTGCGGACGGTCGTCCCAGATCGCATCGATCGGATTGCCGTCCACCGGGACCAGTTCGATGCCCTTGCGGGCGAATACGGCTTCGGCCTCCTCGGCCCAGCCGATCCCGTGCAGCCATGCGTCATAGCCGATCTTCGCCCCCTCGGGCGCGTGCGCGGCGATCCATTTGGCGGGCGATGTGGCAGGCACATCCTCGTAATCGTACAGCGCCCCGTTGACCTGCTCGCGCACCTGAACGGTATAGCGCCCGTCGGTGAACATCGCTGCGCGGTCCTGCAGCACGGCGGCACTTCCGGCGCTGCCGCCGAAACCGGTCAGCCAGTTGAGACGCTGGGCATAGGAGCCGACATATTCGCTCATGTGCTCGTCCGAGATGGGAATGACGAAGCCGTCGAGGCCGCGGCGGGCCAGTTCCTTGCGCAATCCGTCGAGACGGGCTTCATGGGTCTGCATCAGCATCGAGAAATCCTTTCCTTCGCGCCGGTCGCGCTGGGGAGCGACTCGGTGCTTGCGGCGCGTGGCGCAGCCGCATAATCACTCCCCCGTCATAGTCATCCGCGGCGCTCCTTTCCAGTTTTGCGCCGCCCGGGGAGGACCACCTATGCCTTTCATGCGATACGCCGCGTTCCTATCTGCCGCATCGCTGGCGCTCAGCGCGCCGCTCCACGCCCAGAACTCCGAAGGGACCACAGTGCCACAGCCGACTTCGCCGCCGACTGCCGAAAAACGCGACCACAGCTATTCGCATCACGGGATCACGATTTCCGACCCCTATCACTGGCTGCGCGACCAGTCCTATCCGACGATCGACGACGAGGACGTGCTCGACCATCTGAAGGCCGAAAACGCGTGGTTCGAAGCGCGGATGAAGCCGCAGCAGCCGCTGGTCGACGAATTGTTCGCGGAGATGAAGGCGCGCATCAAGGAAGACGATTCCACCGTGCCGCAGCGCCGCGGGGATTATCTCTACTGGTCGGAGTTCGAGGAAGGCGCGGAATACCGCAAATATTACCGCAAGCCGGTTGCCGGGGGCGACGACGTCCTGATCCTCGACGAGAACGCGCTGGCCGAAGGGGTCGAATATTTCCGCCTGGGCGCGTTTTCGGTGTCGCAGAACGGCCGCTATCTCGCCTATTCGGCCGATACCAACGGCTCCGAACGCTTTACCGCGCGGATCAAGGACCTGGAAACGGGCGAACTGCTGCCCGACGAGATCCCCGGCACGCTGTCGGACCTCGTCTGGGTGAAGAACGACACGGCGCTGGTCTATGGCACTGCGGACGACAATTGGCGCGTCCACGATGCGACCATGCATGTCCTCGGCACGCCGGTCAGCGAAGACGTCGAACTCTACCGCGAAACCATGGACGAGGGTTTTCGCGTCGGCACCGGCCTGTCGGCGCAGGAAGACTGGCTGATCATCTCGACCGGCGATAACGAGACCAGCGAAGTCCGCTTGGTGCCCGCCAGCGATCCCACGGCGGAGCAGGTGCTGGTCAAGCCGCGGCAGAAGGGCGTCGAATACGATGTCGATGTGCGCGACGGGATGGTGTGGGTCCATACCAATGACGACCACGTCAATTTCCGGCTGGCGACCGCCAAGCTCGAGACGCCGGGCGACTGGACCACGCTGATCTCCGGATCGGACGAGTTTTACCTGACCGGTTTCGAACTGTTCAAGGACTTCTATGTCACCGAAGGGCGACTGCGCGGGCTCGACCAGATCCAGCTGCGCTCCTACAAGGATGCCAATCTGGTCAAGCCGATCGCCTTTGCCGAAGCGAGCTTCAGCGCAGGGCTGAGCAACAATCCCGAATACGACCAGGACACCCTGCGGCTGGCCTACGAGAGCATGGTCACGCCGGATTCGGTCTATGACTACCACGTCGCCACGGGCGAGCTCGAACTGCTCAAGCAGCAGGAAATCCCCAGCGGTTACGACCCCGCGCTCTACACCACTGAGCGTGTCGAGATCGCCGCGCGCGACGGCACGATGGTTCCGGTCAGCATCATCATGCGCAAGGACCGGCCGAAGACCGGGCCGCTGCACCTCTATGCCTACGGCGCCTATGGCTATGCGGTACCGCCGGGCTTCTCGACCTCGCGGCTGAGCCTGGTCGATCGCGGCTATGCCTATGCCATCGCGCATATTCGCGGCGGCGACGACCTGGGCCGCAAGTGGTACCTGCAGGGCAAGCTCAACGAACGCACCAACACCTTCAACGATTTCGTTGACGTGGCGAAGGGGCTGGTCGCCAAGGGCTATACCGAGAAAGGCCGGATCAGCATTTCGGGCGGTTCGGCGGGCGGCGAGCTGATGGGCGCGGTGGTCAACACCGATCCCGAGCTGTGGGGCGCGGTGGTGGCGCATGTGCCCTTCGTCGATGTGCTGTCGACCATGCTCGACGGAGAACTGCCGCTGACGCCGGGCGAATGGCCGGAATGGGGCAACCCGATCCTGAGCAAGCAGGCCTTCGCCTACATCCTCAGCTACAGCCCCTATGACCAGGTGACGGCGCAGGATTACCCGCCGATGCTGGTGACCGCCGGCCTCAACGACCCGCGCGTGACCTATTGGGAACCCGCCAAATGGGTCGCCAAGCTGCGCGAGGTGAAGACCGGCGACAGCGAGCTGCTGCTCAAGACCAATATGGGTGCGGGTCATGGCGGCAAGTCGGGCCGTTTCCAGTCGATCTACGAAACCGCCGAAGAGGTCGCCTTCATCCTGTGGCAGATGGGCGAGGCCGAGTGATACCCAGCTTCACCCGCAGCTTCACTGCGGAGGCGCGCCACATCGACGAGATGGGGCACGTCAACAATGCGGTGTGGGTGCAGTGGATACAGGACATGGCGACCGCGCATTGGGACGCCGCCGCGCGGCCCGAGGACCGCGAGCAATTTGTCTGGCTCGTGGTCCGCCACGAGATCGACTACCGCGGCAATATCGACCTGGGGCAGAGCGTCGAAGGCACGACCTGGATCGAGGGCGGGGCACGCGGCGCCAAGTCGCTGCGCCGCGTCGATTTTCGCGATGCGGCGGGCCGGGTGATCGTCAGCGCGGCGACCACCTGGGCCATGCTCGATCGCACTTCGGGGCGCCCCGCGCGGGTGCGCCCCGAAGTGATCGCGCCGTTCGTCTGACCTAGCGCAGCAGTTCCGCCGTCGGGCGATAGTCGTAGCCGAGTTCGGTGGCGACCGCTTCATAGGTCACTTCGCCGCGGTGGACGTTCAGCCCTTCGGCGAGATGCGGATCGGCGGCGAGCGCATCCTTCCAGCCCATCCGCGCGATGCGCAGCGCATGCGGCAGCGTCACGTTGTTGAGCGCATAGGTGCTCGTGCGCGCCACTGCGCCGGGCATGTTGGCCACGCAGTAATGGACGACATCGTCGATGACATAGGTCGGATCGGCATGGGTGGTGGGCTTGCTGGTTTCGAAGCAGCCGCCCTGGTCGATCGCGACGTCGACCAGCACCGCGCCCTTCTGCATATCGCGCAGCGTGTCGCGCGTTACCAGCTTGGGAGCCGCGGCCCCGGGGATCAGCACTGCCCCGATCACCAGATCGGCATTGGTCACTGCGTCGTAGAGATTGGCCGCGTTGGAAAAGCGCGTGCTGGCGCGCGCCTCGAAATGCGTGCCGACCTTTTCGAGCACTTCGGGATCGCGGTCGAGAATGGTCACGTCGGCACCGAGGCCGACCGCCATCTGCGCGGCATTGAAGCCAACCACGCCGCCGCCGATCACCACGACCTTGCCGGGCATCACGCCCGGGACACCGCCAAGCAGCACGCCGCGTCCGCCATGCGCCTTCTCCAGTGCACTGGCGCCGGCCTGCACGCTCATCCGGCCGGCGACCTGGCTCATCGGCTTGAGCAGCGGCAGCTGGCCACGCGGCCCGGTCACCGTTTCATAGGCGATCGCGGTGACGCCGCTGTCGAGCAGTTCCTTCGTCTGGTCCGGATCGGGCGCAAGGTGCAGGTAGGTGTAGAGAATCTGGCCCTCGCGCAATTTCTTGCGTTCGACAGCCTGCGGTTCCTTGACCTTCACCACCATTTCGCATTCGGCGAAGATCGGGTCCGGTCCGTCGACGATCTTCGCGCCCGCAGCGATATACTGCTCGTCGGTCGCGTCGATGCCGCAGCCCGCTTCCGTCTCGATCCACACCTCGTGGCCCTGCATGACGAGCTCTTTCGCGCTCTCGGGCGTCAGGCCGACGCGGTATTCGTGGTTCTTGATTTCCTTGGGGCTGCCGATGCGCATGGGGGGACTCCTTGGTTGCGCGCGTCCGTTACAACTGCAACCAAGATGCGGCAAGCCCGGCCCGCCCGCTTCGCCCTGCGCCCGTGGCCCGTGCCGCTCGTGTCGGCCCGCTCCCGCGCCGCTATTCGGTCGCCACACTCCAGTCGGCCACGACCGTATTGCCTTCGCCTTCGGTTCGCGTGTCGAACAGGCGGGTGTCATCGCCAAGCGCGCCGGTGACCGCCTGCAACGCGGCTTCGCTCCCCGACAGCGATACCCTGACGCCCGAACGCTGCGCCGCCCATGCGATCAGGGCGACCCGGCTCGCATTCGCGCTGTCGAGACCGTCTTCGGCAACGCTGATCTCGGGCAATGCCGACAGCGGCGGGCGCAGTTCGACCGCCCAGCCCGGGGTGGAGTTTTCAAGCCGCTGTTCGAGCTCGCGGTAGCCGGCGAGCGTGAGCCCCTCGAGCGGCCGCGCGTCGGCCCGCGCGCGGCGGTTCTCCCGGTCGAGCAGCACATCCTTGCGCTCGACCCCTGCAATCAGCGCGAGGCTGCGGCCCAGCGCGGCAATCTGGCGCTCGCTTGCTTCGGCGGCCTCGCGTGCGCGCGCCTGCGCCAGCGCCGCCTGTTCGGCCGCGCGCGGATCGGTGCCGACCTGGAACTGGTCGATCGTGACGACCACCGGCCGGCCCAGCCGTTCGGCCAAGCGCTCGGCCACATCGGTGTCGGCCGACGGGTTGAACTCGGGGGTGAAGACGCTGGCCGAGACCGTCACCGGTTTGGCGGCCCAGTTGACGATCGGCTGTTCCACCCGTGCGCGGTCGGTAAAGGCTTCCGCCACTTCCTGATTGACGATCCGCTGGCCATTGGCTTCCCAGGCAATGGTGCGCAACGAGAAGGCGAGCGGCACCGCCAGCGCGATGAAGATTGCCATGATGCCGATCGACTGCACCCGGCTCTGGCGGTGCGTCAGGTCCGACTGGAAGCCGTACAGCCGCGCCATCACGGCCGCGGTCAGCCCGATGGTCACGAGGTTGGTGACGTAGAGCCCCAGCGCGCCGCCGAAGACCGTCCAGTTGAACGTCGCGAGGCCAAAGCCCACCACCGCCAGCGGCGGCATCAAGGCGGTGGCGATGGCAACGCCCACGATCGTGCCTTCGCGCCCGCGAATCACCGCATAGGAACCCGCCAGCGCGGAAAACAGCGCGACCAGCAGGTCGAACAGGTTGGGCCGGGTGCGCGCGGCGATTTCTTCGGTCACGGTTTGCAGCGGCGAAAGGAACACGATCAGCGCGCAGAATAATATGGCGAAGATCGACCCGGCGATCAGCGCCTTGCCGCAGCGGCGCAACCAGCCCGCATCACCGGTGGCGAGCGAGAAGCCGGTACCGATGATCGGGTTCATCAGCGGCGATAGCAGCATGGCGCCGATCACCACGGCCGGCGAGGACAGCAGCAGGCCGAGGATGGCGATGCCTGCGCTCATCGCAGTCATGAAGATATAGCGGCTGGTCAGCAGCGATTCGCCGCGAACCCGTTCGACCGTGGCGACATGATCGAGATCGGCGACCACGCCGTCGCGCCACCAGATACGGATTTCGGCCAATGCGCGCAGGATCGTCCAGCGGCTGATCGGCCGGCGGGCAGTGCCATCTGCCTTGTCGGCCTTCTCTTCCCGGGCGACCTGTCCGGTCGTTTCGCTCGCAATACTCATCGCCGGACGATCTAACCCGTTGATCTGCTCGCGTCGCGCCTAATTTGCCCGGTGGGGCCGGTGCGGGGCATGGCTACAGCGGGTTGCCGTCCTGATCGCGGAAGATCTCGCGCCGCCCGACATGGTTGGCGGGGCCGACCAGGCCTTCGCTTTCCATCCGCTCGATCCACTTGGCCGCGGTGTTGTAGCCCACGCCCATCTGGCGCTGCAGCCACGAACCCGATGCCTTCTGGTTCTCGATCACGATCTGGCAGGCCTGGCGATACTTGCGCTCGTCGGGATTGTCGCTGGCGGTGAACTCGTCCTCGAAATTGAAGCCGCCGTCCTCGGGCTCCTCGGTGACCGCATCGACATAGTCGGGCTTGCCCTGTCCGCGCCAGTGATCGGCCACCCGCTCGACCTCCTCGTCGGAGACGAAGGGACCGTGGACGCGGATCATCGCGCCGGTATTGGGCTTGTAGAGCATGTCACCCTTGCCCAGCAGCTGCTCGGCGCCCTGTTCGCCCAGGATCGTGCGGCTGTCGATGCGGCTGGTGACCTTGAAGCTGATCCGGGTGGGCAGGTTGGCCTTGATGACGCCGGTGATGACGTCGACCGAGGGGCGCTGCGTCGCCATGATCAGATGGATGCCGGCGGCGCGGCTTTTCTGCGACAGCCGCTGGATCAGCACCTCGATTTCCTTGCCCACCGTGACCATGAGGTCGGCCAGCTCGTCGACGATCAGCACGATCAGCGGCAGCGGCTGGTAATCGAGCTGCTCTTCCTCGTAGAGTTCCTCGCCCGTTTCGGGGTCGAAGCCGGTCTGCACGCGGCGGCCGAGCGGCTTGCCCTTTTCGGCCGCCTTGCGGATCTTTTCGTTGAAGCCGGCGATATTGCGCGAGTTGACCGACGACATCATCCGATAGCGTTTCTCCATTTCCTCGACCGCCCATTTAAGCGCGCGCACGCTCTTGTGCGGTTCGGTGACGACCGGGCTAAGGAGATGCGGGATATCGTCGTAGCTCTTGAGTTCCAGCACCTTGGGGTCGATCAGAATCAGGCGGCATTCGTCGGGCGTGAAGCGATAGAGCAGCGACAGCAGGATCGCATTGAGGCCGACCGACTTGCCCGAACCGGTGGTGCCCGCGACCAGCAGGTGCGGCATGGCGGCAAGATCGGCGACGATCGGTTCGCCGGCGATGTCCTTGCCCAGGATCATCGGCAGGCTGCCCTTGTGGTCGACGAAGGCGGCCGAATTGGACAGCTGCTTGTAACTGACCATCTGGCGGTCGGCATTGGGCAGTTCGATGCCGATTACCGTGCGGCCCGGGATGGGCGAAACGCGCGCGCTGATCGCGCTCATGTTGCGCGCGATATCCTCGGCCAGGCCGACCACGCGGCTGGCCTTGATGCCCGGCGCCGGCTCGAGCTCGTACATGGTTACCACCGGACCTGCGCGGACCGCAGTGATCTCGCCCTTCACGTTGAAGTCGTCGAGCACGTTCTCAAGCAGCCGCGCATTGCGTTCGAGCGCCATCTTGTCGAGCTTGGGCGCGGTGTTGTCGGGCGCGTCGTCGAGCAGGTCCTGGCTCGGCAACTGGTAATTGGCGAACATGTCGCGCTGCTTCGCCGTGGCCGGCTTGGGCTGGGCGGGGGTGGGCGCCGGGTCGGCGATTTCGGGCGCGCGGCGCGGTTCGCGAACCGGCAGATCGGCGTCTTCGGGCGCGTTTGCGGCGGGGGCGGCGCGCTTCTGTTTCTTGGGCGCCAGCGGCAGGTCGAATTCGGGGAGCTGCGCCTTGCGCTTGACGAATTCGGGCAGTGTCAGGAACTGCGCCCAGTCGAGCGCGAACACCCGGGTGACCAGCGCGATACCGCCGCCCAGCGCGGCCAGCGCCAGCGCCAGCACGATCCAGCCGGCAAAGCTGCCGCCGAAGCGTTCGGCAACCGCTTCGATCCCGAGGCCGCCCAATTGCCCGAACAGACCGCCGGGTCCTGCGGGCAGGCTGCCGCTACCCGGTTCGAACACCAGCGCCAGCACCGTGCCGAGCAAGGCGATTGCGGCCAGCAGCATGGCCAGGGGTCGCCACCAGCGACCGGGCGTCTCGTCCTCGTCGTCGCGCTCGACGCCGCTCCACAGCCGGCGCGCCGCGATATAGAGCAATGGCAGCAGCAGGACGGCGGGCAGGCCGAGGAAATTGAGCGCGCGTTCGCTGGCCCAGGCCCCGCTGGCGCCCATCCAATTGCCGATGTTGGCATCGCTCGCGGCAGTCGATGGGCTGGGATCGGTCTGGGTGTAGCTGGCCAGCGCCAGCGTCAGGAAGACCAGCAGCACGAACAGCAGTCCTGCGCCCGCCATGTGCGTGGCGCGGCGGAAGCTGCGGCGAAATGCCGCGCGCCAGTCTGGTGCTGCGCCTGCGCGCGAGGCCATCGGTGTTCCCCTGATCCGTAGAAAGTGCGCAGTATGAATCTTCGGGGAGTCGCCCGTCAAGCGGCCTTCGTCGAAGCGAGTCCGTCGATCGCCCCCCAGCGCGGCCAGCCAAGGTCGCGCGCGCGCGCCGCGGTCATGCCCCCCAACGCGATCACCGGTACGCTCGACAGGCGTGCGAGCGCGTGAAACCCGGCGCTGCCCAGTGTGCTTGCCCCGGGATGCGACGCGGTGGGAAACACCGGCGACAGGAAGATACCGTCGGCGCGCGCGGCCAGCGCGGCTTCGATCTCGGCGCGGTCATGCGCAGTCGCGAGGCGCAGGCCCGGCCCCAGCCGCTCGGGCGCACCATAGCGGCCATCGGCGCCCCAGTCCTGCGGCCCCGCAAGGACCACTGCATGCCCGCGCCGCCGCGCGCACGCAGCGAGCGTATCGAATCGCGCGCGCCGCACATCGGGGGGCAGGTGGTAGTGGCGAAAGACGAAACCCGATCCCCGCGGCAGGTCGGCGAGCGCCTGTTCCAGCTGCGCATCGTTGCGGGCATCGCTCAGCAACCAGATCAGCGGCAAGGACTGTTTATCGCGCATATTGTCGCTATAGCGCGCTGAGATGGAAAAGGCAGAGACCCCGCTTCAACACGTGCAGGCCAATATTGCCGCCGCCTGCCGGATCGCCCGCCGCGAACCGGAAGAAGTGACGCTGATCGCGGTCAGCAAGATGCATCCCGCAGAGGCGATCGAACCGCTGCTGCGCGAAGGACAGCGCCACTTCGGCGAGAACCGCGTGCAGGAGGCGCAGGGCAAATGGCCCGCGCTGCGCGAAGCCTATCCGGCGGTGCAATTGCACCTGATCGGGCAGTTGCAATCGAACAAGGCGGAGGACGCGGTCGCCCTGTTCGACGCGATCCACTCGCTCGATCGCCCCAGCCTGGTGAAGGCGCTGGGCAAGGCGATGGACAAATCAGGCCGGCGCGTGCCGTGCTTCATCCAGGTCGATGTCGGTGAAGAGGATCAGAAGGGGGGCTGCCCGGTGGCGGAATTGCCCGCGCTGATCGAACAGGCGCGGCAGGCGGACATTCCGCTGGCGGGCCTGATGTGCCTGCCCCCGCAGGACATCGAGCCAGCTCCGTTCTTCGCTTTCCTCGACAAGCTGGCGCGCGATCACGGGCTGGAAGGGCGCAGCATGGGAATGAGCGGGGATTACGAAACCGCGATCAAGCTGGGTGCGACGCATGTGCGCGTGGGCACGGCCCTGTTCGGCGCCCGTCCTGCTGCGCGGTAGCTGCTCGACCGTCCTCGAACGGCAAGACGGAGGGGTGCAGGGCTAGGCGTTCTCTAGCCGGTCCTGCGTGGCATCGCTGGCCGCTTCCATCAGCCGCGCTTCGATCCGGTTCATCCGGTCGCCCGGCTGCAGTTTCCCGCCCGTGAGATCGGTCACGTAGAAGGTATCCGCCGCGCGTTCGCCGTAATTGGTGACATGCGCGGAATGGACCACCAGCCGGCTTTCGAACAGCGCGCGGGCTAGCCGGTTGAGCAGCGCTGACCGGTCGCGCGCATTGACTTCGATGACGGTGAACTTGTTCGACGCCTTGTTGTCGAACAACACGCGCGGGGCGACGTCGAAGGCGCGGGCCCGGCTGTGCGGCAGCGGGCGCTGCGCCAGCCGCGGGGCGAGGTCGACCTTGTTGGCCAGCGCATCGGCGATGCTTTTCTTCAGCCGGTCGAGCTGGCCGGCCTCGGCGAAGGGTTCGCCATGCGGGTCCTGGACGAGAAAATTGTCCAGCGCCCAGCCCTTGCGGGTGGTGTGGATGCGCGCGTCGATGATGTTCCCGCCCGCCAGGTGGATGCCGCCTGCAATGCGGTAGAACAGGCCCGGATGGTCGGCGGCGATCACGGTCACCAGCGTCGCCCCGCGTGCTTCGTAATATTCGCAGTGGATCGACAGCTCGTGTTCGGCCGCGCGGGCGGCGGCATAATGCACCAGGTTGAGCGCGATGATATCGGTCGGCTCGGCGATCCAGTAGGCATCGCCCATGGTCTTGGCGAGTTCATCGACCAGCGCGGCGTCCTCGCCCAGCAATTTGGCGACTTCCTGCTGCTTGTAGGCCATTTTCTGTTCGCGCCCGTGGCGCATGTGGCCAAGCCGCAGCCGTTCGCTTGAGACATCGTACAGCTCGCCCAGCAACTGCCCCTTCCAGCTGTTCCACGTACCGGGCCCGACCGCGCGGATATCGACCGCGGTCAGGATGGCCAGATGGCGCAGCCGTTCCTGACTTTGCACCAGCGCGACGAAATCCTCGATCGTCTTGGGGTCGGTCAGATCGCGCTTCTGTGCGGTGTGGCTCATCAGCAGGTGGTTGCGCACCAGCCAGGCGACCATTTCGGTCTCGCTGGGGCTGAGGCCGAACCTCGGGCACAGGTCCTCGGCGACTTCGGCGCCGAGCACCGAATGATCCCCCCCGCGGCCCTTGGCGATATCGTGCAGCAGCGCCGCGACATAGGCCGTGCGGCGCGAACCGACCTTGTGGATCAGCCGCGTGGCGCGCGGATGGTCGTCGGCCAGTTCGCCCTTCTCGATCTGGTTGAGCAGGCCGATCGCGCGGATGGTGTGCTCGTCCACCGTATAGTGGTGGTACATGTCGAACTGCATCTGCGCATTGACCTTGCCGAAATCGGGCACGAACTTGCCGAACACGCCCGTCTCGTTCATCCAGCGCAGCACCATTTCGGGATCGTTGCGGCCGCACAGCAGGTCGAGGAACAGCGCGTTGGCGCGCGGATCCTCGCGCACCGCATTGTCGATCGCTCCGCTGTCGCGGTCGGCCTGCCGCATGGTTTCGGGATGGATCTCCAGCTCTTCGGCCTCGGCCAGCTGGAAGATCTCGATCAGCCGGACCGGGTCCTTCTTGAACCAGTCGTCCGAAGGCGCGGCGATCTTGCCCCCGAACACGCGATAGCCCTTGAGCTGGCGGGCTTTCTGCTTCCAGCCGGCGAAGAAGCCGCGCCGCGCGGTCTTGGCTTCGAACTGGTCGTCGATATGCGCGAGGAACACGCCGGTCAGCGAACCGACGCGTTTCGCCTGCAGGAAATAGAACTGCATGAACCGTTCGACCGAACTCTTGCCCGGCCGCTCGGCGAAATTCATGCGTTCGGCAATGCGCCGCTGCAGATCGAAGGTCAGCCGGTCCTCGGCGCGGCCGGTGATCACATGCATGTGGCTGCGCACCGCCAGCAGGAAGTTTTCCGCGCGCCGGAAGCTGCGATACTCGGCCGGGGTGAACAGGCCGACATCGACCAGTTCGGAGGCGGTGCGTACCCGGTGGATGAACTTGCCGATCCAGTAGAGCGTGTGGAGGTCGCGCAGCCCGCCCTTGCCGTCCTTCACATTGGGTTCGACGACGTAGCGGCTGTCGCCCATGCGCTTGTGACGAGCGTTGCGTTCGGCCAGTTTCTCGGTGACGAAATTGCGCTGATTGCCCTGCACGACCTCGGCGGTGAACCGCCGCGAACCTTCCTCGAACAGCTCCTGGTCGCCCCAGACGTAACGTCCTTCGAGCAGCGCGGTGCGGATGGTCAGATCGTTCTTCGACAGCCGCATCGCCTCGTCCAGCGTGCGGGTCGAATGGCCGACCTTCAGCCCGAGGTCCCACAACAGGTAGAGCATCGCCTCGACCACCTGTTCGCACCAGGCGGTTTTCTTCCCGCCGACGAGGAAGGCGACATCGACATCCGAATGCGGTGACATTTCCGCGCGGCCATAGCCGCCCACCGCGATCACCGTGAGCCGTTCGGCCTGCGAACGGTTGGCGCTGGGGTAGAGATGGGTGGTCGCGTGATCGTGGATCACCCGGATCAGCTGGTCGATGAGGAAGGCGAAACCGCCCGCATTCTCGTGGCCGGCCGAAGGCTTGGCCTCCAGCCGGCTCTCGAGTTCGGCGCGCCCCTTGTCGAGCGCGGTCTTGAGCAGCTGCACGACCGGCCCACGCGCCTGCTCGCCATGCTCCTCCACCAGCGAGCCGATTTCGGAGGCAAGCCTGCGCCTGTCGATGATCGCGCGCTGGCGGGGAACCTGGGTCGTGCTCAAGCCGGAAGATGCTCCTTGGCGTAGGTGGCCTTGACCGTCCGCTTGTCGACCTTCTGCGTGCCGAGGCGGGGCAGTTGTTCCTCGCTCTGCCACATCACCGAGGGGATCTTGAAGGGGGCAATGTGCTCGCGCAGGAAGTCCTGCAATTCCTCGACCGACAGCGTCTGTCCCGGATGCGGGTAATAGACTGCGGCCGGGATTTCGCCGAAGCGTTCGTCGGGCAGGCCGAAGACCGAGCATTCGGCAACCTTCGGATGCGCGTAGATCGCTTCCTCCACCTCGATGCAGCTGATGTTCTCGCCGCCGCGGATGATGATGTCCTTCTTGCGGTCGACGATGAAGAGATAATTGTCTTCATCGAGGTATCCGAGGTCACCAGTGCGGAAATAGGCATCGTCGGAATAGGCCGCCTTGGTGGCATCCTCGTTCTTCCAATAGCCGAGGAAGTTGCACACCGAGCGGATCGAGACCTCGCCGATCTGGCCCTGCGGCAGCGGCTTTCCATCGTCGTCGAGAATCGCCATGTCGACCAGCGGCAGCGAAGGCATGCCGGTGCTGTTGGGCTTGGCGAGATAGTTCTCGTTGAGATTGCCCGCGCCGACGCCGTTGGTCTCGGTCAGGCCATACCCCAGCGCGGGGAAGCCGTCCTTGAAGGCATCCTTGATCTTCTTGACGTGTTCGATCGGGCGCGCGGCACCGCCGCCGGCAAAGGTCTTGCACTGCGACAGATCGTATTTCTCGCGTTCCGGGTGAACCGCGATCTCGTAGCTCATCAGCGGCACGCCGACGAAATAGGTGATCTGTTCCCGGTCGAGCAGTTCGAGCGCATTGGTCGCATCCCACTTGGGCATCAGCACCAGCTTGCGGCCCATGGCGAAGCTCTGCAGGAACAGCGGGACCTCGCCCGTGACGTGGAACAGCGGCACCGCCACCAGCGCGCTGGGCTGGACGGTCGGGGCTTCGCCGCGCTCGGTCAGCAGCTGCAGCATCATCGCGGTCTGGCAGACGTAGTTCATCGTGCCCGAAACGACGCCGAGATGATCCGAATAGGCCCCCTTGGGGTGCCCGGTCGAACCCGAGGTGTAGAGAATGGTGGCGAGATCGTCGGGGCCGATCTGCCCCAGCATGCTCATGGCGGTGTCGCCCGCCGCCCATACGGGAGCGAGGCCTTCCGACGGGACGCCGTGCTCGAACACGACGACCTTCGCACCGTGTTCGACGCCTTCGAGCCGCTCGGCGCGCTGCGCATCGGCCAGCACCAGCTTGCAGTCGCACAGGCCGATTCCGTAAGCCATTTCCTCGCCGGTCCACCAGCCGTTGAGCAGGGTCGCGCAGCCGCCCGCCATGATCACGCCCATATAGGCGATGATCCAATTGGCCGAATTGCGCGCGGCGATACCCACGCGGTCGCCCTTTTCGATCCCGTGCTGGCTTGCCAGGCTATGCGCCACATGGCTGGCGGCATGCCAGACTTCGCCGAAGGTCAGCCGCATGTCGCCATCGACGATGAACAGCTCGTCCTTCTTCTCGTTGCAGAAATGCGCGAAGAAATGCGCCAGGCTGGGCGGCGCGTTCTTGAACGCCGGCATGGTGACGCCGCGGCGCGTCGTTTCGGTCAGTTCGAACATCTGTCCCGGTGCGGTAACCGCCTGGGTGATCCGGCTGATATCCTTGTCGAGTTGTGTCGGCATGGGTGGTGTAGTGTCCTCTCCAAATCGGCGCGCGGCCCCGTGATCGAGGCTCGCGCAGTAATTGCGGCTCGACGCAGGCTTTCCCCAAAACCCCTGCTATGCCAAAAGCCGCCCCGATGGGTCGCCGGTTGCGGCCTTCGACTCACCTCTAAGGGGATAACCACTTGCTGTCACTACTGGCTGCATCGGGCGCGGCAGAGCCGATCTACTGGGAAAATCTGGGGCTGCGGCCCTATCTGTTCGAGGTCGGCGGGTTCCAGCTGCGGTTCTACTCGCTCGCCTACCTGCTCGGCATCCTGTTCGCCTATTGGCACCTGTCGAAGATGATCAAGGCCCCCGGCGCGCCGATGGCGCAGCGCCATGCCGACGACCTGTTTTTCTATTGCACGCTCGGCGTCATCCTTGGCGGGCGGATCGGCTATGCGGCGTTCTACAAGCCCGAACTGTTCGCCAGCGCGGACGTGTTCAAGCTGTGGGAAGGCGGGATGAGCTTCCACGGCGGGGTCATCGGCGTGCTGATCGCGATCAGCTGGGTCGCCTGGCGCGGCGGGCTCAACTGGCTGCGCATCTGCGACTATATCGCGGTCAACGTGCCGCTGGCCTATATGCTCGGGCGGCTGGCGAATTTCGTCAACGGCGAACTCTACGGGCGCGCGGTTGCCAGCGACTTCCCGCTGGCGATGGTCTTCCCGACCGATCCCGACCAGCTCCCGCGCCACCCCAGCCAGCTGTACCAGGCAGGCTTCGAAGGGCTGCTGCTGGGGCTGCTGCTGCTGGCATTGTTCTGGCAGACCCGTGCCCGGCACCGGCCCGGCCTGCTGGTGGCGGTCTTCACCATCGGCATGGGGCTGGGGCGGTTTTTGATGGAATTCTTCCGCGAACCCGACACGCACCTCGCCTATGTGGTGGTCGAAACCGGCCTTTCGCGCGGACAGTGGCTCAGCCTGCCGATGATCCTGATCGGTGTCGTGGTCCTGGTCTATGCGCTGCTGCGCCCGGCCACGGGCAGCGCGGGGGCGGGCAAGACCCGCCCCGCATGAGCGAAGCCGTTTCGACCCCGCTGGCGGACAGCTTCCGCCGGTTGATCGCCCAGCACGGGCCGATGCCCGTCACGCGCTACATGGGCGAAAGCAACGCCCGCTATTACACCACGCGCGATCCGCTGGGCGCGGCCGGCGATTTCACCACCGCGCCCGAGATCAGCCAGATGTTCGGCGAAATGGCGGGTCTGTGGCTGGCGGATATCTGGACCCGGGCGGGGCGCCCGGAAGACGCGCTCTATGTCGAGCTCGGGCCGGGCCGGGGGACGCTGGCGAAGGATGCGCTGCGCGCGATGGCCAGCCAGGGACTGCGCCCGCAGGTGCATCTGGTCGAGGGATCCGAAGCCCTGCGCGCGGTCCAGGGAGCGGCGCTGGCCGGGGCGCAGTTCCACGATTCGCTCGACAGCCTGCCGACCGATCGCCCCATCCTGCTGCTTGCCAACGAGTTTCTCGATGCACTGCCGGTGCGGCAATTGGTTCGGACCGAAACCGGCTGGCGCGAACGGATGGTCGGGATCGAGGACGGCGATCTGGCTTTCGTTTCGGGGCCGAGCCCGCTCGACGCGGCGGTGCCCGACGCGCAGCGCAGTGCGCCGGTCGGCACGGTCATCGAAACCTCCCCCGCCGCCGCGGCGCTGGTGGAGGCGCTGGCGCGGCGGATCGACGTCCAGGGCGGCGCGGCGCTGCTGATCGATTACGGCCATCTCGCCCCGCGCACCGGGGCGACGCTGCAGGCCGTCCGTGCGCATGAAAAGGTCGATGTCTTCGCCGCACCGGGCGAAATGGACCTCACCGCGCATGTCGATTTCGCGACGCTCGACACGATCGCGCGGCGCGAAGGCGTGGCGAGCTCGCTGACCACGCAGGGTGCTTGGCTGACCGCGATGGGCATCGGCCTGCGCGCGCAGGCACTGGTCGCTGCGGCGCCCGGCCGCGCGCGCGAAGTGCAGCAAGCGCATGACCGCCTCGTGCAAGAGGATGCCATGGGCGACCTGTTCAAATGCATGGCGCTGTCCGCGCGCGACTGGCCGCGCGGCGCGGGATTCCCCGAAGGCCAGCGGAGGACGCCCCCGTCATGAAACACCTGCTTGCTGTTGCCGCGCTTGTGCTGGCCGTCACGCCGCTGGCCGCCGCCGAACCGATCGAAGGCCGCTGGGTGACCGCGGAAAAGGACGCCATCGTGCAGATCAGCGATTGCGGACGCAGTATCTGCGGGCGGATCGCCAAATTCCTCGTCACCCCGCCGCAGGGCGCCGACCAGCGCGACGTCAACAATCGCGATGCTGCCAAGCGCAGCCGCAAGCTGCTCGGCATGGCGATCCTCACCGGGTTCACCGAAGACGAGGATTCGTGGCGCGGCGAGATCTACGATCCGAACAACGGCAAGACCTATCGTTCGATAGTGCGCCGCCGCGGTCCCGACCGGCTCGAGGTCAAGGGGTGCATCGGCCCCTTCTGCCAGACGCAGGTCTGGCAGCGCGCGCGCTAGTCTACAGGCCGATCCGTTCGGCCAGGCGCTGCGCGGCCCGTTCGAACGACAGCTTGTCTTCGGTCCGGTCGACCGAATAATTGGCTTCGCGCATTGCATCCACGCCGATCGCACCGACCAGTGGTTCCAGCGCGGCGACAAGTGCGTCGTCGGCCCCGGTTGCGGGGGCGAGCAGGATGATCGCATCGTAATTGGGGAAGGCGCCTTCCGGATCGTCGAGGATCACGAGGTCATCCGCCGCGATCCGCCCGTCGGAGGTGTAGGCACCGATCACGTCGGCCTCGCCCGAGGTCAGCGCATTGTACATGAAGGTGGGCGAGAAATTGCGCCGCGCGGCGAAGCGCAGGCCATAGGCCTCGCGCACCGCAATCCATTCGGGCCGTTCGAAGAATTCGGGATCGCCGCCGATGGTCATGCCCTGCGCGCGTCCCGCGAGATCGCCGATGCTGCTAAAGCCGCCGGCCTCGGCCGCTGCGCGCGGCATGGCGAGGCCGTAGGCGTTTTCGAAACCCAGCCGGCCCAGCACATGCGTGCCGCTGGTGCGTGTTTCCCACGCGGCAATTTCGGCAAGCATGGTTTCGCGGTCGGGATTGTCGCTGCGTTCCATCTGGTTGGTCCAGATGGTGCCGGTGTAATCGACCAGCACGTCGATCGCCCCGGTCGATACCGCCTGGTGCGCGACCGCCGAACCCAGGCCGTCACGGTATTCGACCGAGAAGCCCTCCGCCTGGAGCCGTTGCCCGATCAGGCGGGCGAGGATGTATTGCTCGGAAAAGCCCTTCGCCCCGATGACGATGCGGTCGCCCCCCCGGTCGCCGAACTGGACGGTAAGCGCGCCGAGAATGCCCAGCAGGACCGCCGCCAGTCCGCCGAACGTCAGCATCCGGCGGCGCGTGGCGAGCCCTTTCTCGATCAGGCCCAGCAGCGCATCGGCGACCAGCGCCAGCCCGGCGCTGGCAATACACCCCGCCAGCACCAGCACCCAGTTCTGCGTCTGCAGTCCGGCGAAGATCGGATCGCCCAGGCTTGGCTGGCCGATGGTGGTGGCCAGCGTGGCGGCACCGATGGTCCACACCGCCGCAGTGCGGATGCCGGCCATGATGTAAGGCGCGGTCAGCGGGGCCTCGACCAGCCGCAGCCGCTGCCAGAAGGTCATCCCGACGCCGTGCGCGGCCTCTATCACGCCGGGGTCGAGATTGACCTGCGCGGTCACCGCATTGCGCAGGATCGGCAGCAGCGCGTACAGCGCCAGCGCCAGCAGTGCGGGCAGGAAACCCAGCGTGGGCAGACCCTCGCCGAACACCGCGCGCAGCGACAGCAATATGGGGAAGAACAGCGCGAGCAGCGCCAGCGCGGGGATCGTCTGCACCAGGCTGGCAAAGCCCAGCGTGGCGCGCGCGACCGGTTCGGAACGGCTGGCCCAGACCGCCAGCGGCAAGGCCACTGCAATCCCCAGCGCGATCGCCGCAGCGGACAGCAGCACATGCGCGGCCAGCTTGTCGCCGAGGCCGAGCAGCGTGGTCCAGATCGCGCTCACCGGGCCAGCTCCGCCAGCCGGTCGGCCTGCGCGCGGGGAACCGCGACCAGACCCTGCGCGATGGCGCCGCCGGCCCCCGACAGCAGCGCGTGCGGGGTTTCGTCCGCGACCACTTTCCCGGCATCCATCACCAGCACGCGGTCAGCCAGCAGCAGAGCTTCGGCCATGTCGTGAGTGACCATCACCGTGGTCAGGCCGAATTCGCCATGCAGGGCGCGGACCCGGTCGCCGAGCGCGTCGCGCGTGATCGGATCGAGTGCGCCGAAGGGTTCGTCCATTAGCAGCAAGCGCGGTTCATTGGCCAGTGCGCGCGCCACACCGACCCGCTGGCGCTGCCCGCCCGACAATTCGTCGGGTAGCCGGTCCGCCATTTCGGGTTCGAGATCGACCAGTTCGAGCAGGCGGGCAATCCGTTCGCCCGCCAGCCGTTCGCCGACCAGCCGCGGGCCGATGGCGATGTTTTCGCCCACCGTCATGTGCGGGAACAGCCCGACCGACTGAAACACGTAACCGATCTGGCGGCGCAGCGCCGCCAAGGGCAGGCCTTCGACATTGTCGCCCGCGAACCGCACTGCGCCGGCGGTCGGATCGATCAGGCGGTTGACGGTCTTGAGCAGCGTCGACTTGCCCGAGCCCGAGGCGCCGACCAGCGCGACGAATTCGCCATCGCCGACCGCCAGCGACACGCCGGCTACTGCCAGCGTCGGGCCATAGCTCTTGCGCACGTTGCTGAATTCGACCAGCGCTGGCGGGTCCCCGCTCACGTGGCTTCGTCGGCGGTCTCGACCGGCAGGGCGTAGGTGACGCTTTCCAGTTCGATCACCGTGCCCGCATCGTTTTCGGCGCGCATCACGCCATTGCGCATCCGGTCCGGTTCCCAGCAGCGTTCGACACCGTTTTCGTCATCGGGCCGCAGGCACAGCCGCTTGCCGCTGCCTTCTTCCTCGGAATACCGCCAGCTGCCGGTCTGCCACGGATCGCCGTTGCGCAGGTCGCGGTAGGTGCCGTCCTGGTCGAGATAGGTGGTGTAGCGCGCGCCATCGGCCGCCAGCACCCGCCAGGCGGTCGCGGCGAACACCTCGGGCGCGGGTTCGCCGGTGGGAGTGGCGATGGCCTGCTGCGTCGCGGTGAGCGTTTCGCTTTGCTGTTCGGTCGGGCTGCAGGCGGCGAGCGCGGACAGGACAAGGCCGGCCAGCGCCAGTCGCCGCGGCAGGAATTTCGCATCGCTCAGCATGAGGTCTGGCAAAGCACAGCCGCGCCCCACACGCAAGGCGCAGCCCGGGTCAGGTCTGGATCGATGTGCGCGGGAAAACGATCCGGATGTCGAGCCCGTCATCCGAATAGGTGCGCTCGAACGTGCCGCTCAGCTGGCCTTCGACGGCCATGCGCAGCAACCGCGAACCGAAGCCTTCGGGCGATCCCGGCGTGGGAACGGCGCCGCCGCGAGTGTTCTCGTCCCAAGTGACGCAGACCGTGTCGTCGCCCTCGCAATCGGCCTCGACCGTCACCGTGACGAACCCGTCGGGGGCCGACAATGCGCCGTATTTGGCCGAGTTGGTGGCCAGTTCGTGGAAGATCAGCGCCAGCGGCGTGGCCGCGCGCGCGCCGATCCTGATGCCCGGCCCGGTCACGCTGAAACGCTCCTGGTCCGGCGTGCCATAGGGGGCGAGCAGGTCGGCCAGCAGACCCGATAGCGTGCTTGCGCGCTGCCCGTGTCCGGGGCGGACGTAATTGTGCGCAGCGCTCAGTGAGCGGATCGTATCGTTAAGCTCGGCAGCGAATTCGGCGATCTCGGGCTTGCCCCGGGCGCGGATTGCAATCAGCCCCGACACCACCGCGAAGATGTTCTTGATCCGGTGCGACAGTTCGTTCGCCAGCAGGTCGCGTGCTTCGGACAGGCGGTGCTGCCGGTCGACGTCGATGACCGTCCCGAACCAGCGGTTCTGCCCTTCGGTGGTGGGGGTCTGCACCGCGCGCGCCAGCATCCAGCGGTAATTGCCGTCGGACAGCTTGAGCCGCCATTCGTATTCGAACGGCTTGCCGCTCTCGAGCGAGGCCTGGAACGCGCCCGAGGCCTGCGCCCAGTCTTCCGGGTGCACCGCATTCTGCCAGTCGGCCAGCCGGCGCGGCTGGGCGGTGGCGGTCAGCTCGCTCCACTGCGCGCTGACATAGTCGAAATTGCCCGCGCCATCGGCCGACCAGGCGATCCCCGGCACGCTGTCGATCATGCGCTGGAGATAGCTCTCGCGCATGTGCACCGCTTCCTGCGCGGTCTCGCCCAGCCGGCGCTGCGAAATGCGCCGCATCGCCGATTTGGCAAGCACCGAAAGCGACTCGCGCTGGATGTCGCTTAGCCCTTCGGGTCGCGGTTTGGTATCAATCACGCAGAGCGCGCCAAGCGGTGCCCCCTCGACCGAAATCAGCGGGTGGCCGGCGTAGAATCGGATATGCGGTTCGTCGGTGACCAGCGGGTTGTCGGTGAAACGCGCATCCTCGCGCGCGTCGGGCACGACCAACGGCTCGGCGCCGAGCATGGCATGCGCGCAGAAGCTGGTGGGGCGCGGGGTTTCGCGCGCGTCGATCCCGGTACGCGTAAGGAACAGCTGGCGGCCTTCCTCGACCACGGTCACCATCGCCATCGGCACGTCGCACAGCTTGGCTACGAGGTCGACCAGCTCCTGCAATTCGGGATCGTCGACCATTCCCTGCGTACCGTGCGCAGCCAGCACCGCGAGGCGCTTGTCCTCGTCGCAATAGGCATCCGAAGGCGGTGTGCCCTCGGGCCAAAGTATGCTCGGTTTGCGAAACATGGCCGAAGCTTGCCGACTAGAAGCAAGCGTCTCTCAGGTAAAGCAATTCCGCGCTGGATCACATCAGGCAGACCTATTGCGTTTGCCCCATCTGGCGCGCTCGGCTATCGGCCCGCGCAACTAAAGAGAATCTTCGCCAGCCCCAAGGAGAGAGCATGCGCGCGACCCCCGATTTCGATTTCCAGCTTGGCGAAAGCGCGGAAATGATCCGCGACACCGTGGCCCGCTTCGCCGACGAACAGATCGCCCCCCAGGCCGAGAAGATCGACCGCGAGGACTATTTCCCGCGCGAGGAACTGTGGCGCCAGATGGGCGAGCTCGGCCTGCACGGCCTGACTGTGGATGAAGCCGATGGCGGGCTGGGTCTCGGCTATCTCGAACACGTCATCGCGGTCGAGGAAGTCAGCCGGGCCTCGGCCTCGCTCGGCCTCAGCTACGGCGCGCATTCGAACCTGTGCATCAACCAGATCCGCCGCTGGGGCAATGCCGAGCAGAAGGCCAAGTATCTCCCCCCGCTGATCTCGGGCGAGCATGTCGGCAGCCTGGCCATGTCCGAAGCCTCCGCCGGATCGGACGTGGTGTCGATGAAGCTCAAGGCCGAAGCGGTCGATGGCGGCTACCGCCTCAACGGTACCAAGTTCTGGATCACCAATGCGCCCCATGCCGATACGCTGGTGGTCTATGCCAAGACCGATGGCAGCGCGGGCAGCCGCGGGATCACCGCCTTTCTGATCGAGAAGGATGATGCGGGGTTCTCCATCGGCCAGAAGATCGAGAAGGTCGGCATGCGCGGGTCGCCCACCGCCGAACTGGTGTTCGACGATTGCTTCGTGCCCGAAGACCGCGTGATGGGGCCGCTGAACGGCGGCGTCGGCGTGCTGATGAGCGGGCTGGATTACGAACGCGTGGTCCTGTCGGGCATCCAGCTGGGCATCATGCAGGCCTGTCTCGACACGGTCATTCCCTACCTGCGCGAGCGCAAGCAGTTCGGCAAACCGATCGGCAGCTTCCAGCTGATGCAGGCCAAGGTGGCCGACATGTATGTCGCGCTGCAAACCGCCCGGGCCTATACCTATGCGGTCGCCAAGGCCTGCGATGCCGACCAGACGACGCGCTTCGATGCCGCCGGCGTGATCCTCTATTCGAGCGAGAGCGCCTTCCGCGTGGCCGCCGAAAGCGTCCAGGCGCTGGGCGGGGCGGGCTATACGCTCGACTGGCCGGTCGAACGCTACATGCGCGATGCCAAGCTGCTCGACATCGGCGCCGGCACCAACGAGATTCTGCCGCATGCTGATCGGCCGCGAACTGATCGGGGCGGCGGGGTGAAAACAATAGGGGGGCCAACGCTATGACTGAAAGACCAGATGGCTCGACAGCCACCGCTATTGGCTGGGGGTTAGTCGCGGTTGGCGTTTTGGCTTCCTTCTTCGTTGCGCAAGCTGACACGCCAGTCGGATTTTGGTTGAGTATCGGAACTGCCAACCTCGGGATCGGGCTAGGAGTGCTCCTCCTTTCGCTCGGTTATCTAGTTAGAGCGATCTGGTTCCTTCCCGGTCGTAGCGATCTTGAACCCGAGTCACTTACCCTCGAAAGCGCTGACGAAGTCTTCGTCGAAGAATGTGAATGGTGTGGTGTTGTCGTTCAGACCCCTGCTATCCCGTGCTCTGCCTTCACCAGCGAACATCTTCCAATACCGTCCAACAGGGTCTCAAATGCCGCCTGTATCAAGGCGCTAGGAGACAGAGGCTACCTCTCATGACCGCACCCGTCCTTACCTCGACGCTCGACCGCGAAGCGCCCGACGCCAAGGCGCGGTTCGCGCACAACAGGTCGCTCGCCGCCGAATTGCGCTCCGCCGTCGCCGCAGCCGCGCTCGGCGGGTCGGAAGGCAGCCGCGAGCGGCATGTCGGGCGGGGCAAGTTGCTCCCGCGCGAACGGGTCGAGCGGCTGCTCGATCCCGGCTCGCCCTTCCTCGAGATCTGCCAGCTTGCGGCCAACGGGATGTACGGCAAGGACGAAATCAACGGCGCGGGGCTGATCTGCGGGATCGGCCGCGTTGCGGGCCGGCAGGTGATGATCGTGTGCAACGATGCCACGGTGAAGGGCGGCACCTATTACCCGATGACGGTCAAGAAGCACTTGCGCGCGCAGGAAATCGCGCAGGAAAACCGCCTGCCGTGCATCTACCTCGTCGACAGCGGCGGGGCGAACCTGCCGCACCAGGCGGAGGTCTTCCCCGACCGCGACCATTTCGGGCGCATCTTCTTCAACCAGGCGAACATGTCCGCGCTTGGCATCCCGCAGATCGCCTGCGTGATGGGAAGCTGCACCGCGGGCGGGGCCTACGTCCCGGCCATGTCCGACGAAACGGTGATCGTGCGCGAACAGGGCACGATCTTCCTTGCCGGTCCGCCGCTGGTAAAGGCCGCGACGGGCGAGGAGATCAGCGCGGAAGACCTGGGCGGCGGCGATCTGCATGCGCGCAAGTCGGGCGTGGTCGACCATCTGGCCGAGAACGACGAGCATGCGCTGACCATCGTGCGCGACATCGTCAGCCATCTGGGCGAGAACCCGGCCGCCGCGCAAAGCGTGGAACGGCGCGATGCCCGCGCCCCGCAATTCGATGCCGAGGACCTCTATGCGCTGATCCCCGACGATGTCCGCGCGCCCTACGACGTGCACGAGGTCATCGCCCGGCTGGTCGACGGCAGCGAGTTCCACGAATTCAAGCAGCATTACGGCAGCACGCTGGTGTGCGGCTTTGCCCATATCTGGGGCATGCCGGTCGCGATCCTCGCCAACAATGGCGTGCTGTTTTCCGAAAGCGCGCAGAAGGGTGCGCATTTCATCGAACTGGCGTGCCAGCGCCGGATCCCCTTGCTGTTCCTGCAGAACATCAGCGGCTTCATGGTGGGCGGCAAGTACGAGGCCGAAGGCATTGCCAAGCATGGCGCCAAGCTGGTCACCGCAGTCGCCACCGCCAGCGTGCCCAAGATCACCGTGGTTATCGGCGGCAGCTTCGGGGCGGGCAATTACGGCATGTGCGGCCGCGCCTACAGCCCGCGTTTCCTGTTCACCTGGCCCAACGCGCGGATCAGCGTGATGGGGGGCGAACAGGCCGCCTCGGTACTGGCGACGGTCCACCGCGATGCCGACAGCTGGAGCGATGAGGAGGCCGAAGCCTTCAAGGCGCCGATCCGCCAGAAATACGAGGACGAGGGCAACCCCTATTACGCCACCGCGCGGTTGTGGGACGACGGGGTGATCGACCCCGTGCAGACGCGCGACGTACTGGGGCTGGCCCTTGGCGCCACGCTCGAGGCGCCGATCCCCGAACGACCGCAATTCGGCGTGTTCCGGATGTAGTCTCGCAATCCGCCGGGCTTGTGCTAGGCGGAAGCGGGGAGAGACCATGCCGACCGATCCGAACCGCCGGCCCTCGCTGCTGAGCCGTCTGGTGCGGCGCATTCTGCTCGCCCTGTATCGCTGGAAGGGCTGGACGCTCGAAGGCCGTCGCCCGGACTGCGACAAATTCATCATTCTCGGCGCGCCGCACACGTCGAACTGGGATTTCATCTTCTTCCTCGGCGCGACGCACGAGCTGGGCATACGGCCCAATTTCATCGGCAAGTCGAGCCTGTTCAAATGGCCGATGACCCGGTTCATGCTCGATATGGGCGGGGTCCCGGTCGAACGCTCGAAAAGCGGCAATTACGTCGAACAGGTGGCAGCGGCATTCGCGCGGTCAGACGATCTGGCGCTGGTCATCGCGCCCGAGGGATCGCGGACCTTCAGGGGCGAATGGAAAACCGGTTTCTACCATATCGCCATGGCAGCGGGCGTGCCGATCGTGCCCGCTTGGGTCGACAATGCCACCATGCGCGGCGGCATCGGCGAAGCGATCGTGCCGACCGGCGACTATGCGGCAGACCTCGCCCGGCTGGCGGCCTTCTACCGCGAGAAGCGCCCCGATTGCGACCGGTTCGCCGCGCTGGAAAACCACGCCCTTACGCTGAAGGAGAAGACGCGTGATAGTTGAATCGCTGCTCGCGAATTTCGTGATCCTGCTTGGTCTGGCCCTGATCCTGTGGGTGGTCGCGGTGCAGATCGGCGATGTCAGTTTCGTCGATGCCTTCTGGGGCGGCGGGATGGCCCTGTTGGCGCTGGTCAGCTGGCTGCGGCTCTACGAACCCGGCGCACTGGCCACGCTGCTGATGGCGATGGCGGTGATCTGGGGCGCCCGGCTCGCGCTCCACCTGCTGATCCGCTGGCGCCGCGAGGGAGAGGACAAGCGCTATCGGCGCATGCTGGCGAAGGACCGCGAACAGGGCCGGTTCGCGGTGGCGGCGCTGACCAAGGTCTTCCTCGGCCAGTCGGTGCTGCTGTTCATCGTCTCCAGCCCCGCGCAATACGGCATTCTCGAAGCCGGCTCGCTCACGCCGCTCAGCGGGCTGGCACTGGTCGGCGCCGCGCTGTGGCTGGTGGGCATCCTCTTCGAATGGGTCGGCGATTGGCAGCTTGCGCGGTTCAAGGCGGATCCGGCCAATGCAGGCAAGGTGATGGACCGCGGGCTGTGGCGCTACACCCGCCACCCCAATTATTTCGGCGATGCCTGCGTCTGGTGGGGTATCTGGATCGCGGCCGCTTCGGCGGGCTGGTGGGTGGCCGCAGCGACCGTTATCGGGCCGCTGTTCCTGACCTTCACGCTTACCCGCTGGTCGGGCGCCCCGCTGCTCGAAGGCGGGATGAAGAAATCGCGGCCGGGCTATGCGGCCTACAAGGCGCGGACGTCGGCCTTCTTCCCGCTCCCGCCGAAGAAATCCGCCGGCTAGCCGCATGGGGGGTTTAACCCCGGCACGTCCATGCCTAATTTGCGGGATGAGCGGAGTAGGGAACGCGCCGGCATGAGCGAGAACGAAATCGACGAATTGCGTCGCCGCTTCGCGCGCGAAGCGATGGCGCTGATGGAACGCAAGGGCGAAGAGGTTTCGCGCACGCGGCTGGCGGCCGAGCTGAGCGTGGCGCGGGCGCGGATCGACGCGGTGTTCCCCGAGGAAAGCGACCTGCTCGAAGCGGTGACCGCCGAATGGTTCGCCCCCAAGCTGGCAGTGATGGACGAGGTGATGGCGTCCGACCTGCCGCCGCCGCGCAAGATGTATGAATTCTTCGCCCGCCGCTATCGGCTGCTGCACCGCAATTTCCGCGACGACCCGGCGACGTTCAACCTCTATGTCGAGATGGGCGAACGCTATTTCGACTATGCCCGCAGCTATATCGACCTGGCCGACCACTATCTGTGCGAACTGATCGCCGAAGCGCAGGCCGAAGGCTATCTCAAAGGGCTCGAGGTCGACACTGCCATGTCGATCATCAACCAGATGGTGAGCTGCTATCTGCAGCCCTATCTCATCGCGGTGGTCGACGACCGGCTGAGCGAGGAGAAACTGGGCCTGATCGTCGGCGCGATTTTCGACGGGCTCGACAGCCGCGATGGCGGCGCGCGCGGCACGCAGGATATTCGCGCGGCCTGACCTGCTGCGCCGGCGCTAGCCGCGGGCTGCGCGCTGTTCGGCGAAGATCCCCCAGGCGGCGAGGAACAGCCCGCAGACCAGCGGCCCGACCACGATCCCCGACAGGCCGATCAGCGCGATACCGCCCAGCGTGGTGACAAGGATCAACCAGTCGGGAATGCCGGTGTCGCGTCCGACGAGGATCGGGCGCAGGATGTTGTCGATCATGCCGATCAGCGCGACCCCCGAGACGATAACCACCACGCCCTGCCAGATCGCGCCGGTCGCCAGCAGGTAGATCGCGGCGGGCACCCATACGATCGCCGGGCCGAGCGCGGGAAGCAGCGAGGCGATTGCCATAACCACGCCGAGCAGCAGGACCGATGGGATCCCCACGATCCAGAATGTCAGCGCGCCGAGGGCGCCCTGGACAAGCCCGACGACGACCGATCCCTTGATCGTCGCGCGCACGATGACGAGAAAGCGTTCTGCGAGCCGGTCGGCGACGCCGCGTTCCATCGGCAGCGCGGCGAGGATCGTCTCGCCGATCGCCCGCCCGTCTCGCAGCAGGAAGAAGCCAACATAGAGCGCGATCGCGAAACCGATCGCGAAACCGAAAACGCTGCCCCCGATTGCGAGGGCCTGCGCCGCGATGATGCCGAGGCTGGCCTGGACAAAGGCGGTCGCGCGTGCCTGGACAGCGCCTAGGTCGCCCAGTCCGGCGCGCGCCAGCGAGGCCTGCATATTGGCCGGGAGCGCGTCGAACACCTCTTCGAAATAGAGCGCCACATCGATATCGCCATCGCGCAAGGCGACGAACAGCCCCGCCGCTTCGTCGACCACCGCGCTGCCGATCCACAGCGCGGGCAGGACGACGGCGAACAGGATCACCACCAGGCTCGCCAGCGCAGCCTGGCTATCCTTGTCGGGCCGCTTTGCAAGGAACCAGCGGTAGAGCGGCTGGAACATGATCGCTGCCAGCGCCGCCCACAGCAGTGAACGGGCAAAGGGCAGCACGATCGCGATCAGCGCGGCCGACACGAGCGCGAGGAAGAGCAGGAACCCCCCTGCTCGAGCGATCCGGTCGGACGCCCCCCGCCCATCTGGATCAGACGTCCAGATTGGCGACGTTCAGGGCATTGTCCTGGATGAATTCACGGCGCGGTTCGACCACGTCGCCCATCAGGCGGGTGAAGATCTCGTCGGTCACGTCGGCATCCTCGACCTTGACCTGCAACAGCGCGCGATTGTCCGGATCGAGCGTGGTCTCCCACAATTGCTCGGCGTTCATTTCGCCAAGACCCTTGTAGCGCTGGATCTTCTGACCCTTGCGCCCCGCGGCCAACACTGCGTCGAGCAGCTGCGTCGGCAGGGTAATCGCGTCATTGTCAAAGATCGGTGCGGCCTCTTCGCTGTCGCTGTCGCTGTCGCTGTCCGCCTCTTCCGGCTCCGCCGCACCGCTGCGGACGAGCCGCATGGGGGCGGTGTAGACATCGGCGAATTCCTGCGCGACGCGGTTGAGCTTGCGGGCTTCGGCGCTGTCGAGGAAGGCCGGATCGATTTCGTGGACATCGGTCACGCCGCGCCACACGCGGAACAGGCGGACCTTGCCGTCGTCCCCGGTTTCGGCGCGCCAGCGCGCTTCGGGATCGCCCATCTGCAGATGCGCGGCTGCACGGTCGAGCGCGGCGCCGCGATCGCCCGACGGATCGAGCGCGCCGGCCAGCGCCATCGCCTCGATCAGGTCGGTGTTGTACTTGCGCGGGACGAAAGCCAGCAGGTTGCGGATGCGCAAGCCATGCGCGACCAGCGCTTCAAGCTCGCCGCCGCCGCGCACCGCGCCGCCGCCTTGCGTTTCGAGCACGCGCGCATCGAGGCCCTGCGCGATCAGGTAGCGATCGAAGGCCGGCTGGTCCTTGAGATAGACTTCGCTCTTCCCGCGCGAGACCTTGTACAGCGGCGGCTGTGCGATGAAGAGGTGCCCGGCCTTGACGATCTCGGGCATCTGCCGGTGGAAGAAGGTGAGCAGCAGGGTGCGGATATGCGCGCCGTCGACATCGGCGTCGGTCATGATCACGATCTTGTGATAGCGCAGCTTCTCGAGATCGAATTCGTCGCGCAGCCCGGTGCCCATCGCCTGGATCAGCGTGCCCACTTCCTTCGAGGAAATGATCCGGTCGAAGCGCGCACGCTCGACGTTGAGGATCTTGCCCTTGAGCGGCAGGATCGCCTGTGTCTTGCGGTCGCGGCCCTGCTTGGCGCTGCCCCCTGCCGAATCGCCCTCGACCAGGAAGAGTTCGCAATTCGCGGGGTTGCGGTCCTGGCAGTCGGCCAGCTTGCCCGGCAGCGAGGCGATGCTCATCGCGCCCTTGCGGCTCATTTCACGCGCGCGGCGCGCGGCTTCGCGGGCGGCGGCGGCGTCGATGACCTTCTGGATGATCGCTTTGGCTTCGGCGGGGTTTTCCTCCAGCCATTCGCTCATCTTCTCGCCCATCAGGCTTTCCAGCGGCGAACGCACTTCGGAACTGACCAGCTTGTCCTTGGTCTGCGAGGAGAACTTGGGGTCGGGCAGCTTGACCGAAACGATCGCGGTCAGGCCTTCGCGCATGTCTTCGCCCGACAGCGAGACCTTCTCCTTCTTCAGCATCCCGCTGGCGCTGGCGTAATTGTTCAGCGTGCGCGTCAGCGCGGTGCGGAACGCGGCGAGGTGCGTGCCGCCGTCGCGCTGCGGGATGTTGTTGGTGAAGGTGAGGACGTTCTCGTAATAGCTGTCGTTCCACTCGAGCGAGACGTCGATGCCGATGCCGTCCTTTTCCGCGCTCACCGCGATCGGTTCGGCGACCAGCGGCTGCTTGTTGCGGTCGAGATATTTAACGAAGGCCGCGATCCCGCCCTCGTAATAGAGGTCGTGCTCGAGCATTTCCTCGTGGCGCTTGTCGCGCAGCAGGATCCGCACGCCCGAATTGAGGAAGGCCAGTTCGCGATAACGGTGCTCGAGCTTGTCGAAATCGAACTCGATCACGTTCTTGAAAGTGTCTTCCGACGCCTTGAAGGTGACACGCGTGCCCTTCTTGAACCCGTTCTCGTCGGGGTTCTGTTCGACCTTCGGCGCATCGCCGACGACACGCAGGCTTGCGACCGCATCGCCATGCTCGAAGCGCATCCAGTGTTCCTTGCCGTCGCGCCAGATCGTCAGTTCGAGCCATTCGGACAGCGCGTTGACCACCGATACGCCGACACCGTGCAGGCCGCCCGACACCTTGTAGGCATTGTCGTCGCTGGTGTTCTCGAACTTACCGCCCGCGTGAAGCTGGGTCATGATAACCTCGGCCGCGGACACGCCTTCGCCCTTGTGCATGTCGACCGGGATGCCGCGGCCATTGTCTTCGACCGAGACCGAGCCATCGGCATTGAGTTCGATCAGGACGAGGTCGCAATGCCCCGCCAGCGCCTCGTCGATGGCGTTGTCCGACACCTCGAACACCATGTGGTGCAGGCCCGATCCATCGTCGGTATCGCCGATATACATGCCGGGCCGCTTGCGGACCGCGTCGAGGCCCTTGAGCACCTTGATCGAATCTGCGCCGTAGCCGGGTTTTTTCGGCGCTTCGGCGCCCGTCATTTCAGGGGTTTCATCCATAGTGATCATATAGGCGGTAGCGGGCGGATTGCCAAAGTTTCGGCAGCGATTTTACCCACAGTTTGCCGCGCACCCGGTTTCGTCTGCAACCGGTTGATTTACCGGCGGGGAAAGCGCATCTCGCGGCCATGCTTTCGGTGCTCGACATCTTCCGGATCGGGATCGGCCCGTCCTCCTCGCACACGGTCGGGCCGATGCGCATCGCGCGCACTTTCGTGCGGGCGCTGGCCAAGGCCGGCAAGCTGGAGCGCACTGCCCGGATTGCGGTCGAACTGCAGGGATCGCTGGCGCTTACCGGAGTGGGGCACGGCACCGTCGATGCCAGCATTCTGGGGCTGATCGGCTTCGCGCCCGACACGACCTGCCCCGACGAGGCCGCTGCCGCGCTGGAACGCGTGCGCACGCACGGCCGGTTGATGCTGGGCGGCAGGCAGGACATCGCGTTCGATCCCGCTACGGATATCGATCTCGCGGGGCATGTCATTCCGGACTTGCATCCTAACGGCATGCAGCTGGAGGCGTTCGATGCCGACGGCGCGCCACTGTCGCGGCGGACCTATTATTCGACCGGTGGCGGCTTCGTCGCTTCCGAAGCGCAGCTCCGCCGCAAGCCGAAGGACGACCGGATCAACACGGGCACACGGGTGCCGCACGATTTCGGCTCGGCCGAAGAGCTGCTGGCCGAATGCGCGCGGACTGATCTTTCGATCGCCGAGCTGATCCTCGCCAATGAGGATGCCTTCCGCCCGCGCGAGCGGACTCTCGAAGGGCTCGACCGGATCGCTGCCGCGATGGACCAGTGCGTCGATCGCGGCCTGCACCAGCGGGGCATCCTTCCCGGCGGTCTCAAGGTGGCGCGGCGGGCACCCGATCTGTGGGACAAGCTGTCGGCCAATCCGCAATCGAACGAGCGCGAGCAATTGTTCGACTGGCTCAATTGCTACGCCATGGCAGTGAACGAGGAAAACGCCGCGGGCGGGCGCGTCGTCACCGCGCCGACCAATGGCGCCGCGGGGATCATCCCCGCGGTGATCCGCTTCTACTGCGTCACCGCGGAAGACGATGCCTGCGGCGAAAGCCGCCGGACCTTCCTGCTGACCGCGGGCGCGATCGGCCTGCTCTACAAGCAGCGCGCCAGCATTTCGGGCGCCGAAATGGGCTGCCAGGGCGAAGTCGGCGTGGCGTGCTCGATGGCGGCGGGCGGGCTCGCCGCGCTGTGGGGCGCATCGCCGGCGCAGGTCGCCAGTGCGGCGGAAATCGGCATGGAGCACAATCTCGGACTGACCTGCGATCCCGTCGGCGGGCTGGTCCAGGTCCCGTGCATCGAGCGCAATGCCATCGGTGCGGTCAAGGCGGTCAACGCCGCGCGGCTGGCGCTGCACCGGCCCGAAACCGATGCGCGCGTCAGCCTCGACCAGGTGATCGAGACGATGCGCCAGACCGGGCTCGACATGTCGAGCAAGTACAAGGAAACCAGCCAGGGCGGGCTGGCGGTCAATGTGATCGAATGCTGATGCTGCTGGCCGTGGTGCTGGTGGTGTCGGGCGCGCTGGTCGCCGGCGCCGCCTGGGGCATCTACGGCAAGCTGCCCGAACGGCTCGAAGGCTTTATGGTCGCGCTGGCCGGCGGTGCGCTGCTGTTGTCGGTCACCACCGAACTGATCGAACCCTCGATCGAGACGGCAAGCGTGTTCCATGCCATGCTCGGGGTTGTCGCCGGGGCCGTCGTATTCGCCTTCGCCGACTATCTGATCGACGAGAGATGGGGCCCCGACGATGGCGGGGGCCTGCTGGCGGCGATCACGCTCGACGGGATCCCCGAGAACCTCGCGCTCGGTGTCGCGCTGATCGGCGTGGGCGGGGCCGAAGTTGCCGCGCTGGCGGGCTCCATCCTGCTGTCCAACCTGCCCGAAGCCGCCAGCGGTGCGCGCGCGATGGTGTCGGGCAGGCATGGCCGGGGCAAGGTCATGCTGCTGTGGTTGGGAACCGCGATCCTGCTGTCGCTGGCCGCGATTGTCGGCAATCTGGCGCTTGCAGGCGTGGGCGAGGATGCCCTTGCGGTCATTCGCTGCTTCGCCGCCGGCGCGGTGGTCGCCAGCCTCGCGACCGAGGTCTTCCCGCAGGCCTTCCGCGAGGATCGGCACTGGGCGGGCATCGCCACGGCGCTGGGCGTCATCCTCGCCTTTTCGCTCGGCAGCCTCACGGGCGGCTAGACAGCCGCGCGCGCGGCGATAGGGTGCCGCGCATGGGAGAGACACAAGATGGCGCGCTGGCCGCGCCTTTCGGCAGCTTTGCGCAAATCATCGGCAGCAATGCAGCGGCGCTGGGCGACCAGATCGCCTTGCGCGACGATACCGGCGAGCTGAGCTGGGCCGCACTGGGGGACCGGGTCGAACGGCTGGCAGCACGGCTGGTGGCCGACGGGCTGGAACGCGGGCAATCGGTCGCGATCCTCGGCTATTCCTCGATTCCCTATGCGGTGGTGTTCCTGGCGGCGGTGCGCGCCGGCGGCGTGGCCGCGCCGCTGACCACCAGCGCAAGCGCCGCGCAGCTTGCCGGGATGGCGCGCGATTCGGGCGCGGCGCATATCTTCATCGACCGGGCCAAGCTGGCCGAACTGGGCGAAGACAGTTTCCCCGGGATGCGCCGCATCGTGCTCGACGAAGAACTCGACGCGTGGATGGCCCCCGCCGGTACGCAGGCTCCCGCTTGCGATCCGCAGCCCGGCGATCCGTTCAACATCATCTATTCCTCGGGCACGACGGGTACGCCCAAGGGCATCGTCCATTCGCACCAGATGCGCTGGCGCCAGTTCGCGGCGACCGCGGCCAGCTGGCGCGAGAACGGCCTGCCCGCACGGACGCTGGCCTCGACGCCGCTCTATTCGAACACCACGATGGTGGCCTTCCTGCCCGCGCTGCTGGCAGGCGGGACGGTGCGCGTCATGCGCAAGTTCGACGTGCTGCGCTGGCTCGAATGGGCGCAGGACGACCGCACCACCGTCACCATGCTGGTGCCGGTGCAATACCGCCGGCTGATGCAGGAACCGCGCTTCGACGAATTCGACCTGTCCGCGCTGCAGTTGAAATACTGCACCTCGGCGCCGTTCCCGGCGGACCTCAAGCGCGAGGTTCTGGCGCGGATGCCCGGCGCGCTGATCGAGATCTATTCGATGACCGAAGGCGGTGTGGTCTGCCTGCTCGAAGCGCACAAGTTTCCCGACAAGCTGCATACGGTCGGACGCCCGGCGCCGGGCAGCGAGCTCCGCGTGCTCGACGATGACGACAGGCCGGTGGCGGCGGGCGAAGCGGGCAATCTGATCGGGCGCAGCCAGACCATGATGGCCGGCTACAAGAACCAGCCCGACAAGACGCGCGAAGGCTATTGGACCGACCCGGAAACCGGCGAGACCTGGCAGCGGATGGGCGATATCGGCCGCGTCGATGCCGACGGTTTCGTCGAACTGGTCGGCCGCGCGAAGGACATGATCATTTCGGGCGGGTTCAATATTTTCCCCGTCGATCTCGAGGACGAACTGGCGAAGGAACCCGACGTGGTGGAAGCCGCGGTGATCGGCATGCCGAGCGAACGCTGGGGCGAAACGCCGGTCGGCTTCGTCACGCTGACGCCGCAGGCGCGCGGCTGCGAGGCGATTCGCGAAGCGGTCAATGCGCGGCTGGGCAAGACCCAGCGGCTGGCGCAGCTGCATGCGATCGACGAAATGCCCCGCAGCCATATCGGCAAACTGCTCAAGACCGATCTGCGCGAGGAAGCCGCACGGCGCGGTGCGCCCGGCTAAGCGGCGCCCGGTCCCTTTGCTGCGGCGGGGCGCAGCGTTTCGAGACGCGGCACCGACTTCTTGGGGGAGGGAGAGGAATGTCGGCGGCCGCGTCTCTACTCGCTGCCATATCGCCTCGCCGGTGCGGGGGGCCTGGAAGGCCGGCCGCGGGTGGCGAGGAAGGCCAGAAGCAGCGGTTGCTTGGGGGACCGCTGCAACTGTAACTCGTCCGGGACGGGAGTGTCAGGGGTCACCGTCCGGCTGTGAGGCTGGTAATAATCGTGCGCGGCTGCGAACGAAAGTGAGAAAACGTTGAAACATGTTGCGAATTGCGCAACGCAATTCGCCAACTGTCTCATTGCAAAAATATACGAGCTCGGCCCCTGAGTGCGATGCGCGCTGCCTTCCGGGCATGAGAAACCCGGTGCCGCCGGGCGGGCGACACCGGGTCTTCATCCAGCGGCTGGCTCAGCGTGCGCTGGCGAGCGTGGCGGTGGTCTTCTGGCGGATCATCTGCTGTGCCGAAGCAACCAGCGAGGCCTTGCAGCGACGATCGTAGGAGAAAGCGTTCACGGACAGCGCTTCGGGGTGCGTGCAGGCGGCTTGCGCTGCGGCATCGACGCGGTCGCGCAGTTCGGCGAGCTGCGAGGGGTCGCGCAGGTCGAGGTCATTGAAATCGACCGCGATGCTGACTTCGGTGCGCTTCGACAGCGCCTGTGCGGGGGCACCCAGCAGGGCGGTAGCAGCGAGGCCGGCGGCGAGAAGGTTGATACTTTTCACGAGCGTCTCCTGTTGAAGGTATTGTCGCTCTTCAAACATCCTGTGGTTTGTTCTCGTGTGTCGTTGTGCGCCGCACCATTTCTCTTCGCAAGTGCAAAATACGCAGGATAGTGTTGAAAGCGATGCACCTGTGCATCGGCCGGTGGCCGTCTGCGATGCTCCGCAGGCGAATGCTGGACAGGCGGCGCACGCTGGCCTTAACGGGAACGCCATGCAGGCAGAACACCTCCCCGATTCCATCCTGATCGTCGATTTCGGCAGCCAGGTCACCCAGCTCATCGCGCGCCGCGTGCGCGAGGCAGGGGTCTATTCCGAAATCGCGCCCTTCACCCAGGCGGAAGAGGCGTTCGAGCGGCTCAAGCCCAAGGGCATCATCCTGTCGGGCTCGCCCGCCAGCGTATGCGACGAAGGCAGCCCCCGCGCCCCGCAGGTGCTGTTCGACAGCGGCCTGCCGATCCTCGGCATCTGCTATGGCCAGCAGGTCATGACCCAGCAGCTTGGCGGCGAGGTCCGTCCCGGGCACGAGACCGGCGAGGGCGGTGAATTCGGCCGCGCCTATCTGACCGTGACCGAACAATGCGCATTGTTCGATGGCATGTGGCAGAACGGCGAACGCCACCAGGTGTGGATGAGCCATGGCGACAAGGTCACCCAGTTCGCGCCCGGCTTCCGGATCGTCGCCACCAGCGATGGCGCGCCCTTCGCCGTGATCGCCGATGAAAAGCGCAAGTATTACGGCACCCAGTTCCACCCCGAAGTGGCGCATACGCCCGATGGCGGCAAGCTGCTGGCCAATTTCGTGCGCCATGTCTGCGGGCTCGCCGGCGACTGGACCATGGCCGAGTTCCGCAAAACCAAGATCGCGGAAATCCGCGAACAGGTCGGCGACGGCAAGGTGATCTGCGGCCTGTCGGGCGGGGTCGATTCGGCAGTGGCCGCGGTCCTCATCCACGAAGCCATCGGCGACCAGCTGACCTGCGTCTTCGTCGATCACGGGCTGATGCGGATGAACGAGGCCGAACAGGTCGTGACGCTGTTCCGCGACCATTACAATATCCCGCTTGTGCATGTGAATGCGGAGGAGCGGTTCCTCGGCGGTCTGGCGGGCCAGACCGATCCGGAAAAGAAGCGCAAGTTCATCGGCGGCGCGTTCATCGACCTGTTCGAGGCGGAAGCGAAGAAGATCGGCGGGGCCGATTTCCTCGCGCAGGGCACGCTTTATCCCGATGTCATCGAAAGCGTCAGTTTCACCGGCGGGCCCTCGGTCACGATCAAGAGCCACCACAATGTCGGCGGCCTGCCCGAACGCATGAACATGAAGCTGGTCGAACCCTTGCGCGAACTGTTCAAGGACGAGGTGCGCGAACTGGGCCGCGAATTGGGCCTGCCCGAGATTTTCGTCGGGCGGCATCCCTTCCCCGGCCCGGGCCTTGCGATCCGCATTCCCGGCGAAGTCACCAAGGAGCGCTGCGACATCCTGCGCAAGGCCGATGCGATCTATCTCGAGGAAATCCGCAACGCCGGGCTCTACGATGCGATCTGGCAGGCCTTCGCGGTGCTGCTGCCGGTCAAGACCGTTGGCGTGATGGGCGATAGCCGCACCTATGACAGCGTCTGCGGCCTGCGCGCGGTGACCAGCACCGATGGCATGACGGCCGATGTCTATCCCTTCGACAGCGCCTTCCTCAGCCGGGTGGCCACGCGTATCATCAACGAAGTGCAGGGCATCAACCGCGTGGTCTACGACTACACGTCGAAGCCCCCCGGTACGATCGAGTGGGAATAGCCTCCCTGCAGGCCGGGCCCCGGCCTGCGCAGCCGCGACGTTTCGGGCCCGGCGCGATCGTGCTGCTGGCCGGCATCGCGATCCTCGCCTTTGCGGGCAATTCGGTAATTGCACGCTATGCGCTCGCCGCCGGCGGGATCGACGCCGCAACCTTCTCACTCGTGCGGCTGGGCGCCGGCGCGATCGTGCTGGCGCCGCTATTGCTGCGCGGCACCGGCCGCTGGAGCCTGTCGGGCGGAATCAGCCTGTTCGTTTACGTGGCGATGTTCTCCTTCGCCTATGTCGATCTGCCGACCGCCACCGGCGCGCTGATCCTGTTCACCGTGGTGCAGGCGACCGTCGTACTGGCGGGCATGCTGCGCGGCGAACCGATGCGGCTGCTGGGCTGGGCTGGGCTGCTGCTGTCGCTCGGGGGGCTCGCCGTGCTGCTGGTCCCGCAGGTCGAAAGTGGCCGGGTGCTGCCGACCGTATTCATGGCAATCTCGGGCATGGCCTGGGGCGCCTATACGATGATCGGCCGCGCGGTTGCCGTGGGTGCGGGTGTCCATACCGCGCGCAGCTTCGCCATCGGCGCAGTGCTGGCGTTACCGTTGCTTGCCTTTGCCGGCAGCATGCCCAGCGCCACCGGGGCGCTGCTGGCCGTCCTCTCGGGCGCGCTCACCTCGGGTCTCGGCTATGTCGTGTGGAACCGCGTGTCGCCCTCGCTCGGGCTCGCAACGCTGGCGACCGTCCAACTGGCGACACCGCTGGTCGCCGCCATGGGCGGGGCGGCGCTGCTCGGCGAACTGGTCACGCTCGAATTGCTCGTGGCCGGCGCGTTGATCCTGTCCGGCATCGCCATGACGCTGAAACGGTGAGCCGCTGAGCGATGGAACTGCCGCTCGGCCCCGATCCGCGCACGGCAACCATCCGCCGCCTGCAGGCGCTGCTGGTCCAGCGGTTCGGCCATATCGAGCGCGCGGCGGCCGAATGGCGCCTGCCCGAATGGGTGCTGGTGCAGGGCGTGATCGGGGCGCGGACCAAGTCCGAAATCTCGAACGCCGCAACCGATCGCTTGCTTCGCCGCTGGGGCTGCTGGGAGGCGGTGGCCACCGCGCCGCTGGCCGATGTGCAGGCCGAGCTGGCGACGCAGACCTATCCCAATGTCGCTGCGGAGCGATTGCAGGCGAGCCTGGCCGCGCTCATCGACCTTCGCGGCGGCGTCGATCTGGCGCATTTGGCCGACATGGGCACCGAAGCGGCGATGGACTGGCTCGAACAGCTGCCCGGCGTGGGCCGCAAGATCGCCGCCGGGGTGATGAATGCCAGCACGCTCGACCGCCGCGCGATCGTGCTCGACGGACACCACACGCGCATTCTCCAGCGCATGGGGCTGGTGCCGCCCAAGGCGAGCACGGCGCGGGCTTTCGCCGCGATCATGCCGGCGATGCCGGCCGATTGGTCGGGGGCGGAATATGATGAGCATCACCTGCTGATGAAGAAGCTCGGCCAGACCTGGTGCCGCCCGGCGGCGCCCGCCTGCCCCGAATGCCCGGCGCAGGCGCTGTGCGAAACAGGGCGGCACCGCGCCTGATTGCAGCGCGCGCCCGCTTGCGCCACAAGCGCTGCGCATGAAACGTCTCGGCTCGATCCTCCTGTGGTCCGCGATCGCGGCTGCGTTCATCGGTCCCGGCACGGTGACCGTCGCGGCCAGTACGGGCGCCTCGCTTGGTCCGGCGCTGCTGTGGGCCATCCTGTTCTCAGGCATTGCTACCTTCACGCTGCAGGAATTCGCCGGACGGCTCGCGGTGACCACAGGCGACGATCTGGCGACGGTGTTGCAGCGCCGCTACCCGACCGGTTTCGCGCGGCTGGCGACGGTGACGCTGGTCGGCGGCGCGATCCTGCTCGGCTGCGCGGCCTATGAAGCCGGGAATATCCTCGGCGGGGCAGCGGGGGCGATGCTGGCGCTCGACGCGCCGCGCGGCGCGGTGACGCTGGGCCTCGCGCTCGCTGCAGGCGCGCTGCTGCTGGCGGGTTCGCCGCAATTCGTGGCGCGCCTGATGGCCGCATTCGTAGCTCTGATGGGGGCGGGTTTCCTGCTCGTCGCAGTGTCGCTGGCCCCGGCCATCGGACCCTTGGTCGGCGGCCTGGTGCCGGAACCGGGTTTCGCCGACGACCCCGCTGCGCTGCTGGCAGTGCTCGCGCTCGTCGGGACGACTGTCGTCCCCTACAACCTGTTCCTGGGCGCGGCGCTCGCGCGCGGCCAGGGGCTGGGCGACATGCGCTTCGGCCTGGCAGTCGCAGTGGCGATCGGGGTACTCATCACCGCTGCCGTGCTGGTCGTGGGCACGGCGCTCGTTGGCGAATTCTCTTTCCCGGCGCTGGGCGACGTGCTGGCCGACCGGCTGGGCCCGTGGGCGCGGACCGGCGTGGGCATCGGCTTGCTTGCCGCGGGCGTATCCTCTGCGGTGACGGCGCCGCTGGCCGCGGCGCTGACCGCGCGCGGCCTGTTCGGCGCACGCGGTGATCAGCAGTGGCAGGCGGACGGCTGGCGCTTCCGCGCGGTATGGGCGGGCATCTTGCTCGTGGGGCTCGGTTTGGGGCTAGCCGACATCCGCCCGGCCCCCGCGATCCTCGCGGCGCAGGCGTTCAATGGCGCACTGCTTCCGCTGGTGGCGTTGTTCCTGCTGGCGGCGATGAACGACGCGGCCGCACTGGGCGGGCATGCCAACGGCCTGCTCGCCAATGCGTTCGGGATGCTGGTCGTCGGGGTGGCGACCATGCTCGGACTGACCGCGCTGACCCGCGCGGCGGGCACGCTGTTCGGGTTCGGCCTGCCCGCGCCGGGGATCATCCTGCCGGCCTTCGCCGTCATCGGCGTGTTTGCCGCGCGCGCGGTCACCCGGCGCGAGATGCGGTGAAGGAAGTGCTGGCCCCGGACGAGGTGGCGCAAGTCTATCGCCGTCTCAGCCGTGCCATGCCGGGGCGCACCCCCGGCGCGAAAGGCCCCAAGGGGCAGCCCGACGCGTTCCGGTCGTGTGTCTCCTGCATGCTGTCGGCCCAGTCGCGCGATCGCAACACCGCCGCCGCCACGCGCGCGCTCTTCGCGCTTGCCAGGACCCCGCAAGCGATGCTCGCGCTGGACGATGAAACGATCGCCCGCGCGATCAAGCCCTGCGGGCTCTACAATATGAAGACCCGCAATATCCGCGCCTTCTGCACTGCGCTGCTGGCCGAGCATGGCGGTGCGGTGCCCGACACGCGCGAGGGGCTGATGGCGCTGCCGGGGATCGGGCGCAAATGTGCGGACATCGTGCTGAGCTTTACCTTCGGGCGGGACGTGATCGCAGTCGACACCCATGTCCACCGCGTGTGCAACCGCATCGGCCTCGCTCAGGCACGGGCGGCGGACAAGACAGCGGCGCAGCTCGAGGAACGCTCGCCGGGATGGGCGCTGCGCGACGGGCACTTCTGGCTGATCCAGTTGGGCAAGCGCATCTGCACGGCCCGCGCGCCCAAATGCGAGCGGTGCCCGGTGGCCGACCTGTGCCTCTTCTACCGCGCTACGCGGGGAAGCTGACGCCGGTCATCTCTTCGGACTTGGTCCACAGCTTCCCGGCGAGGTTCTCGTCGCGGATATGCGGGTAATAGCCGCCCGCGCGCGGTTTCTCGGGATCGGCGGCAACCGCCACCTCGCAATCCTCGCAATAGACGCCGCCCTTGCCTTCGAGCAGCGGCGAAACCGCGCACCACACGGTGGTCGCGGCGCCTTCCTCGGTCGATTTGAAGGCCTCGTGGACGTTGCCGTCCTCGTCGTACCAGCCCATCGCGCGCTGTTCTTCCATCGTCAGGTGCCGCTGGAGCGGCGTAGCGATACCGCCCGGGTGCACCGCGAAGGCGCGCACGCCCCGGCTTTCGCCGAGCTTGTCGAGTTGCAGCGCGAACAGGGCATTGGCCGACTTGGCCTGTCCGTAAGCAAGCCACTTGTCGTAGTCGCGGCGCTCGAAATTGGGATCGTCGAGATCGAGCCCGTGGAGCCGGTGCCCGATCGAGGACAACGCCACGACGCGGGCCCCGCCGCCGGTCAGCAGCAGCGGCCACAGCCGTGCGGTCAGCTGGAAATGGCCCAGGTGATTGGTGGCGAACTGCATTTCATAGCCGCGCGCGTCGCGACCAAGCGGGCTGGCCATGATTGCGGCATTGTTGATCAGGATGTCGATCGTGTCGGTGCGGCCCGCGACCGCTTCGGCGAAGGCATCGATCGAAGCCGGATCGGCCAAGTCGAGCGGAAGGATCGCGATATCGCTGTCCAGCGCGTCGAGCACGTCATGCGCCTGGCCGGTCCGCCGCGCGCCGACGATGACCTGCGCACCGGCCGCGGCAATCGCGCGGACGGTTTCGGTGCCGATCCCCGAATAGCCGCCGGTTACGACGACGCAGCGGCCCGACAGGTCTATCCCGTCGATGACTTCCCCGGCAGTCGAGCGATATCCGAAGGGCGAATTGACCGGTTCCTGGTGGCTGGGCATGGCTGTGTCCTCTCCTCTGCCCAACTATGCGTTGCCCGCATTGCCATGGCCAGCCCCCAATTCAGCGGCCGGCGCGCAGCGGGGCCGGTTGCGGCTCAGCCTTCTGTGTCGGGCATTGTATAGGGCACGAAATCGTCCAGCATCAGCACATCGGACAGAAAGCCCACTGTTCGGTCGACCAGATGGACCTGGTCGCTGCGGCACAGCCGCGATCCGCTGAACCGCTTGATCACCATGATGTCGCTGTCGTCGATGCTTTGCGGGTTGCGCGTGTAGTTGACCCAGACCGTATCGCCCGAGCGATAGGTCAGCGCGGTGCCGTCGATCTGCTTGAGGCTGCGGCTGCCGGTGGTGCTGATGCAGTTCTGCGGTTCGCCGGCAATGCGGCCGTCGAGCAGCTTGGCGAGCTTCGCTTCGCCGCGAGTGGGTTCGGCTTCGTCCGCCTGGGCGGGAACGGCCATCAGGCCGGCAGCGACAGCGGCGAAAATCAGTGGCTTGAGCATGACAGGTCTCCTCAGGAAAGGGGACAGTGTATCGCGCAGGCTGAACCTGCGCTGAGTCATGCGGTTCCGCCCACCGTGATCCCGTCGACCAGTAGGGTCGGCTGGCCGACTCCCGCGGGCACGCTCTGCCCACCCTTGCCGCACATGCCCACGCCCTCGTCGAGCGCCATGTCGTTGCCGATGCCGCGCACCTTGGTCAGCACGGTCGGGCCGTCGCCGATCAGCGTCGCGCCCTTGATCGGTGCCACGACCTTGCCCTTCTCGACCTTGTAGGCCTCGGTGCAGGCAAACACGAACTTGCCGCTGACGATATCGACCTGCCCCCCGCCGAAGCTGGTGGCATAGATGCCGTCGTTCATCCGGCTTAGCAGGTCCGCCGGATCGTCGCTGCCGCCCCGCATGAAGGTGTTGGTCATGCGCGGCATCGGCGCGTGCTGGTAGGACTGGCGGCGACCGTTGCCGGTCGCCTCGACCCCCATCAGCCGCGCATTGAGACGGTCCTGCATGTAGCCCTTGAGAATGCCGTCCTCGATCAGCACGGTTTCGCGGGTCGGCGTGCCTTCGTCGTCGATGCTCAGCGACCCGCGGCGATCGGCCATGCTGCCATCGTCGATCACGGTGACGCCGGGGGCCGCCACGCGTTCGCCGATGCGGCCCGCAAAGGCGCTGGTGCCCTTGCGGTTGAAATCGCCCTCGAGCCCGTGCCCGACCGCTTCGTGCAGCAAGATGCCGGGCCAGCCGGGGCCGAGCAGGACGCTCGTCTCGCCCGCCGGGGCCTCGACACTTTCGAGGTTCACCATGGCCTGACGGACCGCTTCGTCGACCGCGCGCATCCAGCGTCCCTCGTCGAACAGATCGTCGTAGAGATAGCGGCCGCCGAAGCCGAAGCTGCCGGTTTCGCGGCGGCCGTTGGCTTGGGCTACGATGCTGACGTTCAGCCGCACCAGCGGGCGGATGTCGCGCGCGGTGAAGCCATCGGCACGGATGATGTCGATCGCGCTCCAACTGCCCGACAGGCTGGCGCTGACCTGCGCCACGCGCGGGTCCTTGGCGCGGGCCACGGCGTCGATCTTCTCCAGCAGCGCGACCTTCTCGGCAAAGGGCACGAGATCGAGCGGGCTGGCATCGGTGTAGAGATGCCGGTTGGTGCGCTCGGGCGGGGCGGCTTTGGCGGCCGTGGCGGGATCGAGCAGGCGCAGCGTTTCGCCCGCGCGCGCGATTGCCCTGGCGCTGATTTCATTGGCATGCGCAAAGCCGGTGGTCTCGCCCGATACGCCGCGCAGGCCGAACCCCGAATCGCGGCTGTAATCGGCGGTTTTCAAGCGCCCGTCATCGAAGGCGAAACTCTCGCTCGCCATGAATTGCAGATAGAGCTCGCCATCGTCGCAGGGCGCGAGCAGCCGCGTGGTCAGCGCCTTGGCTTCCTCGGGATCGAGCTGGGTGTAGAGCAGGGCGTGCGGATCGTTTGCTGGCGTCATGCCCTGCTATGTAGGGGCTGCGCCGTCCCAGCGAAAGCCGCGATCGCCTGCGCCGCCGCGCCCGCCGCGGCGGATTCCGGCTGCGGCCGGAATGGCAGCTACCGGTGGCCCGGGTCGGCGCCTTCGGAAATGTCCATCAGCTGCGACTGGTCGACCCCGTCGGCCGGGCCGCCTTCGAGCACGAAACGGCGATCGCAATAGCCGCAGTCGACATAGCCGTGCTCGTCGATTTCGAGATAGATCTTGGGGTGCCCCAGCGCGGCGGAACGATAGTTCTTGCCGGTGCGGATATCGGTCGCGCCATCGCACCACACGCGCCGCGTGGTGACCTTGGAGACTTCGGGTGGAGGCAGGCTCATGCGACAGGCCGATAATATGTGCTTTGCCTTGGTGCAAGCATTCGCCGCTTGTCGCGCCATGGCCGCACCCCTAGGTCACCCACCATGCAGACACCCCCAGCCATCCGTATCGACAATCTGGTCAAGGAATACGCCTCGCCCGGCCCAGGCGAACCGCCAAAGCTGGCGCTCAAGGGGGTGAGCTTCGACGTGCCGCAGGGCGGGATCTTCGGCCTGCTCGGCCCCAATGGCGCGGGCAAGTCGACGCTGATCAACATCCTTGCGGGGCTGGTGCGCAAGACGGGCGGCAATGCCGAGATCTGGGGATTCGATACCGACGACAATCCGCGCAATGCCAAGCGTTCGATCGGCATCGTGCCGCAGGAAATCGTCTTCGATCCGTTCTTCACCCCGTTCGAAGTGCTGGAGAACCAGGCCGGGTTCTACGGCATCCCCAAGGCCGAGCGGCGCAGCGAGGAACTGCTCAAGGCGGTCCATCTGTGGGACAAGCGCGATGCCTATGCGCGCACGCTGTCGGGCGGGATGAAACGGCGCCTGCTGATTGCCAAGGCGATGGTCCATTCACCGCCGATCCTGGTGCTCGACGAGCCGACCGCCGGGGTCGATGTCGAACTGCGCCGCCAGCTGTGGGAGCTGGTGACCGAACTCAACCGCGAGGGCGTGACCGTGGTGCTGACCACGCATTATCTCGAGGAAGCCGAGCAGCTGTGCGACCGTATCGCGATCATCAATCACGGCGAGCTGATCGCCGACAAGCCGACTCGCGAACTGGTCGACATGGCGCGCGAAAAGATCGTCTCGATCACAGTCGACAAGGATCTGGGCGGCCCGATCATGGAGCCCGCCTTCACCAAGGCCGAAGTGATCGAACCGCGGCGGCTGGAGATTACCTATGATCGCGACCGGACGAGCGCGGGACAGGTGCTCGCGCTCGTCCAGTCGCACGGCTATGCGATCGAGGATGTCACCACCCGCGAAGCCGACCTGGAAGATGTCTTCGTCCAGCTGACCGGCGCGGGGTGATCGCACCGATTACATGAACGCGCGTGGGCCCAGGCCCGCATCGCGGACCTTCTGTACCGCCCACGAATGCGGTTCGACTTCTTCCATCGGTGCCTTGCAATTGCGGCAGCGCCCGACCTGCTGCCCGCTGACGCGCGTGATCTTCTCGCGGTCGATGCTGTGCCGGCCCAGGGCACAGCCGATACGTCCCATAGTCATGATGTCGCGACCCTCCAGTCCCGTTATGTATGTCCCCTGTTGCCGCGCCCACTAGGCCGAAGATCGGCCGACAATAAGCTTGCTGCGCCGAATCGTTCCTTGCTTGCCGCGTAGTGATTGGATCGGCATGACGCGCGCATGACAGACACCCCGCACGACGTCCTCGTGATCGGTTCGGGCGCCGCCGGTCTCACCGCCGCGCTCGCGCTGGCCGAAACCAAGAAGGTCCTGGTCCTTGCCAAGGGCAGGCTCGACAGTGGCTCCACCGCATGGGCGCAGGGCGGCATCGCCGCGGTGCTCGATGCGGGCGATACGTTCGACAACCACATTCGCGACACGATGGTTGCCGGCGCGGGGCTCAACGACCGCGAAACGGTGGAATTCGTGATCGAGCGCGCCCCCGCCTCGATCGACCGCCTGTGCGAACTGGGGGTCCCGTTCAACCGCGAAGAGGATGACCTGCACCTCACCCGTGAGGGCGGGCATTCGCATCGCCGGATCGTCCATGTGAATGACGCGACCGGCTGGGCGGTGCAGGCCGCGCTGCTCAAGGCGGCGGAGGAAAACCCCAATATCACGCTGTTGCCGGGGCAAAGCTGCGTCGATCTGATCACCGGCCGCAACCAGGCCGCCTATTCGGGATCGGGCCGGGTCTGGGGCGCCTATGCGCTGGACGAAGGCAGCGGCAAGGTCGTCGCGCATGTCGCGCGCGCCACCGTCATGGCAGCGGGCGGCGCAGGGCGCGTCTATCTCTTTTCCACCGCGCCGCGCGGTGCCACGGGCGACGGGATCGCGATGGCCTGGCGGGCGGGGGCACGGGTGTCGAACATGGAAATGATGCAGTTCCACCCGACCTGCCTCTACAATCTCGAGGTCAAGAATTTCCTCATCACCGAGGCGGTGCGCGGCGAGGGCGGTCGGCTGGTCAATCCCGATACCGGCGAGCGGTATATGGAAAAATACGATCCCGAGCGGATGGAACTGGCGCCGCGCGACATCGTCGCACGCGCCAATGACGACCAGATCAAGCGCTTCGGGCTCGATTACGTCCACCTCGACATCAGCCACCAGCCGCCCGAATTCGTGCGCCAGCACTTTCCGACGATCCACGAGAAACTGCTCGGGCTGGGCATCGACATGACCAAGGGCCCGATCCCGGTCGTCCCGGCGCAGCACTACACCTGCGGCGGCATCAAGATCGGGCTCGATGCGAAGACCGACCTGCCGGGCCTGTGGGCGGCGGGCGAATGCACCGAAAGCGGCCTGCACGGCGCCAACCGCCTCGCGTCGAACAGCCTTCTCGAATGCTTTGTCTTCGGCGAGGCGGCGGCAAAGGACATCCTCGAATGCTGGGACACGCTCGATGATCCGCCCGCAATCCTTGCCTGGGACGAAAGCCGGGTGACCGATTCGGACGAGGAGGTGGTGATCAAGCAGAACTGGACCGAGATCCGCCGCTTCATGTGGAATTACGTCGGCATCGTGCGGACCACCAAGCGGCTGGAGCGCGCGGCGCACCGCATCCGCCTGCTGCGCGAGGAGGTCGAGGATTATTACGGCCACTTCCGCGTCACCACCGACCTGATCGAACTGCGCAACCTGCTCGAATGCGCCAATCTGATCGTGCAGAGCGCGCTCAGCCGGAAGGAAAGCCGCGGGCTGCATTTCATCACCGATTACCCCGTGACCGATCCGGTGGCCCGCGACACCGTGCTCATCCCCTAGCACGCGCGCTGCGCCGCGCTCGGCGCATCCGCTCATCGTTTGGAAAGCCGCTGGGTGATCGGGTGACTGGCGCCGCGCCGCGTCAGTCGGACGCCGATCGCCAGGTCGCCATCGACCAGTCGCTGCGCAGCATCCAGTCGTCCATGGCATAGTGGCGCACGACGCGCGGGCTGACGGGTTCGAGGAAGAAGATCCCGATGCTCTCGCCCAGCTGCCAGGCGACTTCCCCCGCCGCGACCTGGCCGGGCAGCAGCACGACTTCGACCGGGGTGCCCACTTCGGCCACGATATCCTGGCATTCGACCATGCAGCCAGAGGGGGACAGATTGCGCATGGCGCAGCGCAGCCCGTGACCGCCGATGGTGATGCGCAGGTCGTCCAGCGTGCGGCTGCGATCCTCTCCGCGTCGCTCCATCGTCCTCTCACTCATCCCGCTGGCCCTCCATCCTCACGCCGCCCGCGCGGCACCCGATCGAGCGCGAGGCCTGCACGGTCTGCTGCACCGGCGGCCTCGCGCGCTTTCCCGGCCTGCGGGGAGGAATGCCACTTTCCGGCGGTTTCCGATTGTATGCACACGCCATTGCCGGTGCCTTCGCGCGGCTAGCCGCGCCGCCCGATTGCGCTGGACAAGCGTGGGTCAATGCGGTGAGGTCGGCCCTGCAACCATCGGACGGGGAGACGGCATTGCCTAAAGCGACGGCGAACGGGATCGAAATTCACTACGAAGAGCGGGGCGATGCGGCCAATCCGCCGATGCTTTTGATCATGGGCTTCGGCGCGCAATTGACACTGTGGCCCGAAGAACTGGTCGATGCCTTGGTCGAACGCGGATTTCGCGTCATCCGCTACGACAATCGCGATGTCGGGCTGAGCCAGAAATTCGACGGGGTCAAAGCGCCCGGCATCGTCAAGATGACGTTGCTGTCGAAGATCGGCCTGAAGCCCAAAGTACCCTACACGCTGGCCGACATGGCGGATGATGGTGCCGGGCTGCTCGACGCGCTGGGGATCGACAAGGCGCATATCGTCGGTGCCAGCATGGGCGGGATGATCGCGCAGCATTTCGCCGCGCGCCATGCGGACAAATGCCTCTCGCTCACCTCGATCTTCTCGACCACGGGCAATCCCAAGCTGCCCGCCGCCAAGCCCGAGGCGATGAAGGCGCTGATCACGCGGCCCGCCAGCAGCGACGAGGACGCATTGGTCGACCACGGGATGATGCTGGCGCGCACGATCGGTTCGCCGGGCTATCCCGCTGCCGAAGACCACTTGCGCGAGCGCACCCGCGCCAGCGTTCAGCGCAGCTTCTATCCCGAAGGGCCAACGCGGCATCTCTCGGCGATCGTCGCCGATGGCGACCGGCGCGAAATGCTCAAGCAGATCGCAGTGCCCACGCTGGTGCTGCATGGCGAAGACGATCCGCTGGTTCCGTGCGAAGGCGGGCGCGACACGGCCGCCACCATCCCCGGTGCCCGGATCAGAACGATTCCCGGATGGGGCCACGACCTCCCGGTCGAACTCGTCGACGACATCGCCGATGCGGTGGCCACCCACGCCCGTTCGGCTGCGGAATAGCGCCAGCGGACCGGAACTCCGGTTCGGGCGTGGGGGTCTCTCCCCGCGCGCCCGATTCGGCTGCCGCTGCAGGTCCTTCGCGTGCCTGCCACGACGCGTTCGGCCGCGGCATGGGAGGAGCTGCCCGATTCCAAAATTGCGCGTCCGGATTCGAATGATTCTCAAGCCGGAACGATGATTTTTGCCCGCAAAATTTTTTTCCCGGATTCATTTTGCCCCTTGCGTCCGCGGCAAGTCCAGCTTGGTCCACGCGTCGCAGCGTTGCACTTGTCTAACGCACCCTGTCCGGGCGGGCCCGCAGCGCGCCAATTCGCCGCGAGCCCCCTTGCGCGCAGGGACTCACTGATTCAGTATCTAGTGGTTGGTCTGCGGGGTTAACCCACAAGACCTAGCTTTCGGCGGCAAAGCTCCCCATATCGGGTGGGTGCCGCCCAGGCCGGGGTTGTGGGGAAATACGGGATAAGTTTCCGCCCTCGACCGACGCAATTTTGCTAGGTGGGACGCATGTCTTGCCGACTCGAACACAAGCGGAACATCCGGGCTGCATCGGCAGGCCGGTGGCGCACCACAATGGCGGGGCTGACGATGGATTTCAAAAGCGGGGACGACACGGCGATGACACTGGATATCGAAACACAGGACGACACCGCCACCGAACCCACCACGGATGAGAAAGCGGTCGCCATGGACAGGACGGACAAGGGCAGCGAAGATCTGGTGCAGGATGCCGCTGGCCAGGCGCTGGCCGGCGCGGTCGCCAGCGCGACTTCGGAAGCGGCCGAACATGACAGCAAGAAGGTGCTCGATCGCCGGTTCGACGTGACGACCGACGAGAGCCGCGATGCGCTGCTGACCGAATTCGGCAAGGAAACGCTGACCGATCGTTATCTGCTCCCGGGCGAAGGCTATCAGGACCTGTTCGCGCGTGTGGCCGATTACTTCGCCGACGATGCCGAACATGCGCAGCGGCTTTACGATTATATCTCGAACCTGTGGTTCATGCCCGCCACGCCCGTGTTGTCGAACGGCGGCACCACGCGCGGCCTGCCGATTTCCTGCTATCTCAACAGCGTGTCGGACAGCCTCGACGGCATCGTCAACACCTGGAACGAGAACGTCTGGCTCGCCTCGAAGGGCGGCGGCATCGGCACCTATTGGGGCAATGTCCGCGGGATCGGCGAACCGGTCGGCCTCAATGGCAAGACCAGCGGCATCATCCCCTTCGTGCGGGTGATGGATTCGCTCACGCTCGCCATTTCGCAAGGTTCGCTGCGCCGCGGTTCGGCGGCCTGCTACATCGACGTTTCGCACCCCGAGATCGAGGAGTTCCTCGAGATCCGCAAGCCGAGCGGCGATTTCAACCGCAAGGCGCTGAACCTGCACCACGGCGTGCTGGTCACCGATGCCTTCATGGAAGCGGTGCGCGCGGGCGAGGAATTCGACCTCGTGTCCCCGCGTGACGGATCGGTGCGCAAGACCATTGACGCGCGCAGCCTGTTCCAGAAGCTGGTCGAAACCCGGCTCGCCACGGGCGAACCCTACATCGTGTTCTCCGACACGGTGAACCGCATGATGCCCAAGCATCACCGCGAACTGGGGCTCAAGGTCTCGACCTCGAACCTGTGCGCCGAAATCACACTGCCCACCGGCATCGACCATCTCGGCAACGATCGCACTGCAGTGTGCTGCCTGTCCTCGCTCAATCTCGAGAAATGGGACGAATGGAACGGCGACAAGCAGTTCATCGAGGACATCATGCGCTTCCTCGACAACGTCCTGCAGGACTATATCGACCGGGCGCCCGACCAGATGGCGCGCGCGAAATATTCGGCCATGCGCGAACGCAGCGTTGGCCTCGGCGTGATGGGCTTCCACTCCTTCCTCCAGGCCAAGAGCATCGGCTTCGAAAGCCCGATGGCCAAGGTGTGGAACCTCAAGATGTTCAAGCATATCAGCGCCAAGGCGGAAGAAGCCTCGCTGGTGCTGGCGCAGGAACGCGGGCCGTGCCCCGACGCTGCCGAAACCGGCGCGATGGAACGCTTCAGCTGCAAGATGGCGATCGCGCCGACCGCGTCGATCAGCATCATCTGCGGCGGGACCAGCGCCTGCATCGAACCGATCCCGGCCAATATCTACACGCACAAGACGCTGTCGGGCTCGTTCATCGTCAAGAACCCCTATCTCGAGAAGATTCTCGACAAGAAGAGCAAGAACTCGACCAATGTCTGGAATTCGATCCTCGAGCGGGGCGGCAGCGTCCAGCACCTCGACTTCCTGACGACCGAAGAAAAGGCGACCTTCAAGACCAGCTTCGAAATCGACCAGCGCTGGCTGCTCGAATTCGCCGGCGACCGGGCCCCCTTTATCGACCAGGCGCAGTCGCTGAACCTGTTCATCCCGGCCGATGTCGACAAGTGGGACCTGATGATGCTGCACTTCCAGGCGTGGGAAAAGGGCATCAAGTCGCTCTACTACCTCCGCTCGAAGAGCGTGCAACGCGCCGGTTTCGCGGGCGGCGTAGAGGCGGACAACACCGCCGATGCCGCGAAGTTCGAACTGGCCGCGGGCGCCGAGCAGACCGATTACGAGGAATGCCTCGCCTGCCAGTAGGCCCGTGATGCCGGCAAGCCGCGGGGATCGCCCCCTGCGGCTTCACCTGCACACAGGACAAGAGAAACCCCGCCGCCGGACATCCGGGGCGGGGTTTTCTGCGACCCTTGCAAGAGTCGTCGGAGGCGGGCGGGTCAGGCGACTGCCTTGTTGCCCAGGCCTTCGGGGATCCGTGCGGTTTCCTTGAGGTAGATGCGGTTGTCGTCGATCTTCTCGACGTCGCCAAGCGCGAGGAAGTGGTGCATCGAATCGGCGCTGTCCGACTTGGTCAACTTGATCGCGTCGCCTTCGACTTCATCGACGGTCCCGACATGCTGTCCCTTGCAATCGGCGACTTCCATGTGTTCCTTGATGCGAATCTTCTCGAACATAAATTTCCCTTTGTTTTCGTTTGCTTACACCATACCAACGGGCGGCCTGAGCGATCGGTCCACGCTTCGTCGAAGCTCATGCACGGCAGAGCCGCGAGGCTTGGAAATGCTGGCCCACACAAACAATGGCGCCCCGCCTCTGGGGGAGAGGCGGGGCGCCTGGGGCTTGCGGACATCGCCCGCAAAAGGGGAAACCGAACGATGTCGCAAATCCCCGAATGTATGTGCCTGCGGTCAGGCGCCGCCCAGCGGCCGGGCCGCATCGGCGCGCGCGCGCATGTCGGGCCGCGCATCATCGCCATCCGCGGCGGTGGCGGTATCGGACGCGTCCGCGCTGTCGCTGCGCGCCGTGTCCTGTTCCATCGCGCCATCGGCATCGCGCGCATTGCCATAGCCCATCCGCGCTTCGCCCTGCTCGGCATCCGCTTGCGGCTTGGCCGCGGGCTTGGCCGAGCCGTCCTGCGGCGCTTCGGCCTCGCGCCATTCGGCAGTGGCATTGCTGTGGACGTCGCGTTGGTCGTCGGGGGCGTATTCACCCATGGTGTGTCTCCTTCACCCAACCAACGGCGGGCCAGGCCCCGGCGTTCCGCCATTCGCCGCAAGCGCGACGCGGCGGGCCGCACAAACCCCGCAGAAACCGTTTTATCCCCGCCGAATCATTCCCGCTTGCCTTCGAATCCCGGGTCTGATTCACTATATGGGACGTTCACGCTGAAAACCGGAGAACCACCAGATGTCGTTGCTCGAAGCCCGCAAGACCTACAAGCCCTTCGAGTACCCCTGGGCCTACGACTTCTGGAAACGCCAGCAGCAGATCCACTGGATGCCCGAGGAAGTGCCGCTCGGCGAGGACTGCCGCGACTGGGCGCAGAAGCTGTCCGAGCACGAGCGCAATTTGCTCACGCAGATCTTCCGCTTCTTCACCCAGGCCGATGTCGAGGTGCAGGATTGCTACCACGACAAATACGCGCGCGTGTTCAAGCCGACTGAGGTCAAGATGATGCTGACCGCCTTCTCCAACATGGAGACGGTGCACATCGCCGCCTATTCGCACCTGCTCGACACGATCGGCATGCCCGAAAGCGAATATTCCGCCTTCCTCGAATATGAGGAAATGGCCGACAAGCACAATTACATGCAGCAGTTCGGCGTCGACAATGACGAGGATATCGCGCGCACGCTGGCGATGTTCGGCGGCTTCACCGAGGGCATGCAGCTGTTCGCCAGCTTCGCCATGCTGATGAACTTCCCGCGCTTCAACAAGATGAAGGGCATGGGCCAGATCGTCAGCTGGTCGGTGCGCGACGAATCGCTGCACTGCGAAGGCATCATCCGCATGTTCCACGAATTCGTGCGCGAGCGTGATTGCCTGACCAAGGCGGTCAAGGAAGACATCATCGACATCTGCCAGAAGTCGGTGCGGCTGGAAGACAATTTCATCGACCTCGCCTTCGAAATGGGCCCGGTCGCGGGCATGACGCCCAAGGAAATCAAGAAGTACATCCGCTATATCGCCGACTGGCGGCTGGGCCAGCTGGGCCTCCAGCCGATCTACATGATCGACGATCACCCGCTGCCCTGGCTCGCCCCGCTGCTCAACGGCGTGGAGCACGCCAACTTCTTCGAACAGCGCGCCACCGAATATTCCAAGGGCGCCACCACCGGCGACTGGAACACCGTCTGGTCGAGCTTCGACAGCCGCAACAAGGCCAAGGCCGCGAACGAGGAAGGCGCCGCGCAGGACGACGGCCCGGGACTGTTCGGTGATGAGGAAGGAGTGCAAGCCGCCGAATAGTTGACAGGGGTCGTACACTCTGATTCACGTTTGCCGAAGAGGTAAACGATGACCGTTTGTGTATCTGTCAAAGTACATGATTGCTTAATATTCGCTGCGGATAGCGCATCGTCTTTGATGGGGCGTCACAGGATGGCGAGCCAGTGGTGCTCAATGTTTGGGCGCACGGGAATAAGGTTTTTAACCTTTATAAGGGAAAGCCAATAGTCGCGATGACCTGTGGGATGGGGCATTTGGGTCCTGCCTCCATCAGCAACCTTGCGAAAGACCTGCGCCGCAAGCTGTGCACGAATGGCGACCCGCTTCTTATCGATCCCGACGACTACACAATTGGTGAGGTTGCCGAGAAGGCGCTTGCGTTTTTTCAAGGGAGATATGAAGCAATTGACCCGCCGGTTGGCAATCATGGTTTCGAGTTTTGGGTCGGCGGGTATGGCTCGAACTGTGATAATGCAGAAATCTGGAAGGTTTCCTTACAGAGTGGGGAGTGGCTGCCGCTCGAACTGATCGCCAATCAAGATCAGGACGGTCACGTGTCCTTTGGAGGACAGCCCCAAGCCATAAATAGGCTCTTGTTGGGCTTCGATCCGGCGTTGGGTGATGCGCTAAGCGAATTGGGCATGCCGCCAGATGCTGTTCCTGGAATTCTCGAACAGCTACAGGCTCGGCTCGCTACACCTCTGGTTCATCCAGCTATGCCCATTCAGGATGCAATCAACCTTGCTGAATTCCTAGTTGATCTCACGAAGCGATATTTCGCTTTCCTACCAAATGCTGATATTGTAGGGGGCGCCACCGATATAGCGACCGTGACGAAGCACGAAGGCTTTAAATGGATTGCAAGGAAGCATCATTACGATGCAGCTTTGAACCCGCGGGAGACTGACCATGTCTAATCCAGTAAAAATGACTGACTCGCAGAGGCGAGTGGTGTTGGTCATAGGAAATGAGACGCCTTCACCTGCATACCGTTATCAAAATTATTCCGGTAAACCAGGACACTTAAACGCTTCTCCGGCTGAGAAAGCTGACGGGAAAATTCCAGCTCTCCAGAATTTCACCGCATAGGCTGTCATCGCGCAGTGAGATCGATTGCGGTGAGCTGAGGGGCTCACGCCGTGTTTTCAAGTCATCTGACGCTCAACACCACTCCCCTCTACCCCCACCCCAATAACCCCGCGCACCACCCTCGCGGCGCATGAAATCCGCCAGCCGGTCCTCGCTGCCGTCGGGGCGCAGGCGGTAGACGGTGCGCAAACTGCGGCCGTAGCGGTCGGTGGGTTCGTCCAGCCGGTGCGTCATGCGGAACGGGCCGCGGTTGAGCCAGCCTTGCAGCGCGCGGGTCGAGGCCTCTGCCTGCACCGCCTCCGCCGGGCATCCGGCATCCTTCTCCGCCGTGTCGATCCCGACCACGCGCACGCTGCGCTCGCCCAGCTTGAACGTGTCGCCATCCACCACGCAGTAATAACCGCGGCCGCGCCCACAGCGGGTGAAGCGCCCCTCGATCACCTGCGGCTTGCTCGACAGCCAGCCGGGGGCGGGAAGGACGCCGGGCAGCGCGAAGACATAGGCCAGCGTCGCCAGCGCGATCAGCAGCAGCAGCGGGCGCATCGAGACCCATGCCTCGCGCCATGTCGGCTGCCGCGGCTTGAAGCGCGCGGGCCGGACCGTGCGCCTGGCTGCGCGCCGTCGCCGTTTCGGTTTGAAGCGCGTCATCCGACCCATGACGCGCAAGGATAGCCCCGCGGCCCGCGGGTGCAATCGTGCAGGCCGCGTGCATGCGCCGCCGCGCAGGGCCCTTGCTTCGCGGCGGCGGGAGTGCAAGCATCGCGGCCGAGCAACCTTCCGCTTACAGGAGACCTGCCGATGACCACCCGTCTTGCAAATTTCGCCCTTCCGCTGGCCGCCGCGCTGGCGCTTGCCGCCTGCGCCGAGTCCGAAGACACCGCCTATGAAGTCGATGCCACCGACGAGGGCGGCGGCGAGCTGATCGTGGCCGAGCAGCAGCCCGATGCGGTCGAGGTCGACACGCCCGACACGCCGATGACCAATGTCCCCGAAGAGGACGCGGAAGTCCCGGCCGAATAACGGGCGGCGGTCCCGCCCGCCCGCCGGAGCGGGGCGGGGCATCGCTGCGCGGGGCGAAGGGGTCTGCGCGCTACCAGCCCCAGGCGGCGGGCGGCGCGGCGATCGGCGTGCTCGCGTCGAATTCCACGCGGAACAGCCGCGTCGGATCATTGCGCCGCGTGAGCTGGTAGACGAAGCGCGCATCTGCCTGCGCTGCCGGATCGACCTCCACCCGCCAGACATTGGTCAGCGAGGCGTCCAGCCCCTCGCGCGTGAACAGCGCCACGCTTTCGCCGTCGACCGGGAAGTCCTGCGCCCCCGCGTTGCCCGCGTCGGTACTGGTGCCGCCATAGAAGGTCACGGCATCGGCCTCGCCATCGTCATGGCGGTGGTCGTGCTTGAGCGTGAAGCGCGTCGCGGCCCCTTCGCCGCTGCGCGTCACGATCCAGGTCCGGCTGCGGTTCCAACCGGCGGGGGCCTCCGGGTCTGCGACATGGAAGGCGATCGCCACGCGGGCTTCGTCGCATGCGGCCCAATGCGCCACCATGCGCTTGCCCGCCCAGTCCGCATCGCGCGCGTCCGTGCTGGCGAGGCCGCCCGCATAGGCCTTGCCGCAATGGCTCGACAGCGCCTGCCAGAACGCCTCTTGCGGGGTGGCGGCGGATGGCGATGCGCTTTGCGGTGCGGGCATGGCGCATCCCGCGAGCGGGGCGGCGGCAATCAGGGCGGACAGGATCTGTGTACGGGTCATTGCGCGACCCTAGCCCGCACGCGGCGAAAGGGAAGCGCAGCCGCATGGCCGCCTGCTGCGCGCGCTTTCCTACGCGGGGGCGCAGCGGCTATCGCGGGGCCATGCCTGTCGCCCCTCTCCTTCGCTCCAACCAGCCCGAACGGGACCATCTACGGCTACGCGCGGTTTTTGCGTTTGGACCGTGGTCCATGCGGTCCATGTCATCAGACTGGCCGAGGGGGAATCCTACAAGAGTCCAACACGCCAGGGCGTGCCGGGCCGCGGTGCGGAAACGCAAGGGGGCGGCAGGATCGCCTGCCGCCCCCGGGGCGGCCGCGCGGGGCAGGGAGGGATGCCCCGCGCGGCCGGTCGGCCTGTGGTTTACAGGTCGGGCTGCGTGTCGAGCTCGGTGTCGAGCTCGGTGTCGGTGTCGGCTTCGACCTCTGCATCCGCGCCCGGCGCGTCCAGTTCGGCATCGGTATCGGTCTCAAGGTCGCCATCGACCGCGACAGGGTCGTCGAGCCGGTCTTCGACCGCCTGTGCGCGTTCCTCGGCGGTCATCAGCGTGCGGTCGGCGGCGGTGGTGGTGTCATCGATCACCGGATCGGTTATGGGGCCGGTATCGACGCGCGCTTCGGCAGCCGTATCGCCCGTGCCAGTGACGGAGCCGGTGACGGGGCCAGTCACAGGGCCGGTCACGGGACCGGTGACCTGCGCGCTGGCGGCGGTGGCGCCGGTGGCGGCGATAAGGGCGGCGGTAAGGGCAGTGAACTTGGTCATGATGCGTATCCCATTCTCGTTATCGGGACTGGGGATACGCCGCAGCCCCGCCGCCGGCCCCCGCAAATGCGCCCATCCGTGCGCACTGATTGGCGAAACGAGCCGGTTCATCGGCGGTTTATCGCAGGTTTAGCCGGCGTTCATGCAGGCGGTGCTGCGGGCGCGGACGCACAAACCTTTGCCTCGGGCGCGCAGCATCGCTATTTCGCCGCCGATGACCACCAGACCCGATATCCACGCCAAGGCCGAAACGCTGATCGAGGCGCTGCCCTACTTCCAGCGCTATGCCGGGCGCAGCTTCGTCGTGAAGTACGGCGGCAATGCCATGGGCGACGAGCGCGCGGCGCGCGAATTCGCCGAAGACGTGGTGCTGCTGCGCGCAGTGGGGATCAACCCGGTGGTGGTCCATGGCGGCGGTCCGCAGATCGGCGCGATGCTGGAGAAGCTCGGCGTCGAGACCACCTTCGTCGACGGCCTGCGCGTGACCGACAAGCAGACCGCCGAGGTCGCCGAAATGGTGCTGTCGGGCGCGATCAACAAGGCGATCGTCGGCTCGATCGCCCGCGCCGGGGGCAAGGCGATCGGCATCTCGGGCAAGGATGGCGGGCTCGTCACCGCGACCAAGCTGCAGCGCACGCACAAGGACCCCGACAGCAATATCGAGAAGGTGCTCGACCTGGGCTTCGTCGGCGAACCCTCGAAGGTCGACACCACGATCATCGAAACCGCGACCGGCGCGGGCATGATCCCCGTGGTCGCGCCGATCGGCGTGGGCGAGGACGGGCATACCTACAACATCAACGCCGACACCATGGCGGGCGCGCTGGCGGCGGCGCTGGGCGCGGCGCGGCTGCTGCTGCTGACCGATGTCGCGGGCGTGCTCGACAAGCAGGGCGGCCTGCTGACCGACCTCACGCCCGCCGACATCCGCCGGCTGCGCGACGACGGGACGATCTCGGGCGGGATGATCCCCAAGCTCGAAACCTGCGTCCAGGCAGTGGAATCGGGCTGCGAGGCGGCGGTGGTGCTCGACGGGCGCGTCCCGCATGCGATGCTGCTCGAGTTCTTCACCGCGCGCGGCGCGGGTACGCTGGTCGCCAAGGGGCGGTAATCGGTCGGTCGGGGGTGGCGCGCGGCGCGGCGCGCTTGTAGGACGCGCAACAGGACAGCTTCAAGGGAACGCACCACCACATGCAGGCGCTCAGCACGATCTACCAGATCATCTCCATGCTCACCAACGTGCTGGTGATGCTCATCATCATCCAGTTCATCATCGGCCTGTTGTTCGCCTTCAACGTGGTCAACCGGTCGAACGATTTCCTCGCGGGCTTCTATATGGCGATCAACCGCCTGCTCGAACCGGTGCTGGGGCCGATCCGCAACCTGCTGCCCAATACGGGCGCGATCGATTTCTCGCCGCTGGTGCTGATCATCCTGCTCAACATCGTCCTGATCGTCCTCGGCAATGTGATCTACGGCTGATGGCCGCGCAGGTCATCGACGGGAAGGCGTTCGCCGCCAAGCTGCGCGAGCGCGTCGGCCGGCAGGCGGCACAGTTCGAACAGGCGGCGGGGCGCAAGGCGGGGCTCGCGGTGGTGCTGGTGGGCGAGGACCCGGCCAGCCAGGTCTACGTGCGCAGCAAGCACAAGGCGACCGTGGCTGCGAACATGGAGAGCTTCGAGCATCGCCTGCCGGCGGATGCCGGCGAAGCCGAACTGCTCGCGCTGGTCGAACGCCTCAACGCCGATCCGGCGGTCGACGGCATCCTCGTCCAGCTGCCATTGCCCGGCCACCTCGACGAACAGGCGGTGATCGCCGCCATCAGTCCCGACAAGGACGTCGATGGCTTCCACGTCACCAACGCCGGGCGACTGGCGGTCGGCCAGAGCGGTTTCGTCCCCTGCACGCCGCTCGGCTGCATGATGCTGCTGACCGACCGGCTGGGCGATCTCTCGGGGCTCGAGGCGGTGGTGATCGGCCGGTCGAACATCGTCGGCAAGCCGATGGCGCAGCTGCTGCTCGACGCCAATGCCACGGTGACCATCGCGCATAGCCGCACCAAGGACCTGCCCGCAGTGGTCAGGCGCGCCGACATCGTCGTGGCCGCAGTGGGCCGCGCCGAAATGGTCAAGGCGGAATGGCTCAAGCCGCAAGCGACGGTGATCGATGTCGGGATCAACCGCCTGCCGGCAGAACCCGGCACGGACAAGGGCCGACTGGTCGGCGATGTCGACTATGCGGGCGCGCAGGGCGTTGCCGCCGCGATTACCCCGGTGCCCGGCGGGGTCGGGCCGATGACTATCGCGGTGCTGCTGCGCAACACGCTGGTCGCCGCCTATCGCAACGAAGCGCTCGACCTGCCCGAAGGCGCGCTGTGAGGCTCGCCATCGCCCTGCTGGCGCTGGCGCTTACCGCCTGCACCGCCGGGCCCGGTTCACGCGATCGCTATGCGCGGCTGCTGACGCCGGCTGCCAATCCTTCCAAGGTGGTGGCCGCCGAACTGGAACTTGCCCGCGCGGCGCAGGAAGACGGGCAATGGTCCGCCTTCCGTGATTTCTCCGCCGGCGACGCGGTGCTGTTCGTGCCCGAGCCGGTGGCAGCACGCGACTGGCTGCAAGGCCGCGCCGATCCCGCAGCGGCGCTGCAATGGCAGCCGCATCACATCTGGTCGAGCTGCGACGGGTCGCTGGCGGTCACCCGCGGGGCCTGGCAGCATCCGGATGGCGCGCAGGGCGAGTTCACCACGGTATGGCAACGCCGCCCGGATGGCGACTACCGCTGGACGCTGCATCAGCGCATCGCGCAAGATACCCCTCGCGCGGCGCCGGAATTCGTCGGCACCGATGTCGCCGAATGCCCGGCACGCGGTCTGGCGGCGGAGCTGCGCGAACAGGCCACGCAGTCGCGACCGGTCGATGGCGGCACCTATTTCGACCAGGTCAGCGGCGATAGCAGCCTGTTCCTGACCTTCGTGGTCGCACCCGATCTGTCGCGTCACTGGAAACTGATGCTGCACCGCGATGGCCGCATGGTCGATGCCATGGCGGGCAGCGTCGCGGCGCCGGTGGAGGAGTAGCATGACCGCCCTGTTCCTGTCCGCATTCATCACCCTGTTCGTCGTCATCGACCCGCCGGGCTGCGCGCCGATCTATGCCGGATTGACCAAGGGTGCCTCGGCGGCCCAGCGCCGCAACATGGCGATCCGCGCATCGGGGATCGCGCTGGTCATCCTGCTGGTCTTCGCGCTGTTCGGCGAGGACTTGCTCGGGGCGCTGCATATCGAACTCGACAGCTTCCGCATCGCGGGCGGCCTGATGCTGTTCTGGATCGCCTTCGAGATGGTCTTCGAAAAGCGCACCCAGCGGCGCGAGGAACGGGCCGAGAAGGTGGCCGCGACGCCCGAGGTCGAAGACGTGTCGGTCTTTCCCATGGCCATTCCCATGCTGGCCGGGCCCGGGGCGATCGCAGCGATCATGCTGCTGATGAACGAGGCGCAGGGGATCGAGCAGAACCTCATCGTGCTCGGAGCGTTGGTCGCGGTCATCCTGATCACCATGGCCGCGCTGATCGCCGCAGGGCCGATCATGCGGCTGTTCGGCGACAAGGTCGAAGCCGCGATCACGCGCGTTCTCGGCGTGCTGCTGGCCGCGCTGGCGGCGCAATATGTCATCGATGGGCTGCGCGGCAGCTTCTTCGGCTAGGGCGGCCTGGCCCGCGCCGCGCGTTATTGCAGCGTGACGATCTCGTCGCCGTCGTCGCGCAAGGCAAAGAACTGCATCAGCTGGATCATCAGGTCGCAACGCTTGCGCAGGTCGGGCGCTTCGAGCAGCGCCTGCTTGGAAGCCAGAATCGAAGGGCGCGATCTGCGCAACGCCGTTGATCAGCGTTTCGTCATCGAGCTGATCGACCGAATCCCAGTCGACCGAATAGCCCTGCATGTCGGCGAACCGCCGGGCTTCGAATTCGAAGCCGGCGCGTTCGACCGTCGACAGCGTCTGTCCGGACGGATCCTCGATCATTTCGGCTTCGACCTGCCTGAAGGCGGTCGCCACCTCGAGTTCGCGGAGCACGCGAAACCGCGATTCTGCCGTCGAGCACGATGTTGTAGCGTCCGTCTTCCAAAGCCTCGACATCGCCGATCCGGCCGACGCAGCCGACCGTATAGAGCGGTGCGCGATCGCTCGGCTTCTGGGGCTGGATGATCCCGATCAGCCGGTCCTTGGCCAAGGCACTGCCGATCAGCTCGCGGTAGCGCGGCTCGAACACATGCAGGGGCAGTTGCAACCCCGGGAAGAGGATCGCCCCCGCAAGCGGGAAGATGGAAAGACGCTGGCTCAACGGCCGCCCTATCCGAACAACAGGCGCGAGAGGCGCCGCCGGGTCGCTACCACCCACGGATCCTCGAGACCGACAGCTTCGAAGATCTGCAGCAATTTGGCGCGCGCTGCGCCCTCGTTCCATTCGCGGTCGGTTTCGACCATCGCCAGCAGTTCGTCGGCTGCGGCATCGCGATCGCCCGCAGCGAAGGCCGCCTCGGCGTAATCGTAGCGCGCCTGCATATCGCCGCCTTCGGCCTGCTGCCTGAGCGCGGCGAGTTGCCCGTCATCGACCTTGTTGCCAGCCAGCTCGAGCGCGGTTTTCGCCTGTTCGATCTGCGGATCGGCAGCCACCGCCGGATTGGCTTCGGCCGCGCTCAGCGCCGCCCGCGCCTGTTCGACATGGCCTGCCTGCACGAGCGCGCGGACCAGCCCGGCATGCGCCGCGGCATTGTCGGGCGCCATCTGCACCACCTGTCCGAAAACACCTGCCGCGCGTTCGGCGTCGCCCTCGGCCAGGACCTGTTCGGCCATGGTGACGAATTGCGAGACGTCCTGCTGCTGCTGCTGTTGGCCGCCTGCCGCGCCATTGTCGCCGCCGCCATCGAGCGGCAGCTGGGCGAGGATCTGGTCGAGCGTCTGCTTGAGCTGCGATTCGCTGCGCGCATTGGTAAGATCGGCCACCGGCTGGCCCTGGAACATTGCATAGACCGTCGGGATCGACTGCACCTGGAACTGCGCGGCGATGAACTTTTCCGCGTCGACATCGACCTTCTTCAGCACCACGCCCTTGTCGGCATATTCGGCCGCGACCTTTTCGAGCATCGGTGCCAGCGCCTTGCAGGGGCCGCACCACTCGGCGTGGAAATCGAGGATGACGAGCTTCGACATCGACGGTTCGACGACGTCGGTCTTGAAGCGCTCGACCGCTTTCTGTTCGTCAATGCTCAGCCCCATGCTCGCCACGTAAGTCCACCTTTCATCTGAAAATTCCGGTATGCCCCATGTGGGCATTCGCGCGGCAATGTGAAGGAGCGCCGGCACGCTCGCAAGGGTCGCAAAAAATCTGCAATTTTCGGCTTGCGAGACTCAAAGGCCGCTGCTAGTTGGCCGCCTCCCCACCGGGACCACCCAGTTCCGGTAGCGCCAGTGAGCGGGCGTAGCTCAGGGGTAGAGCACAACCTTGCCAAGGTTGGGGTCGGGCGTTCGAATCGCCTCGCCCGCTCCATTTTTCGTAGTCAATTCAACGGTTTAAAAGAACTGTTCTTGAAGCTAACTAGCGATTTTTACGGCAGGTGACCACCGGGTGACCACCGTTTTTACGCTGGAGAACAGGTCGTCTCGGACGGCTAGATATTCGCCAGACGCGTACCAACCCGTCCCACCGCCGATCCTGCGAGGGCACTGGCGATTCGCGACATCGGTGCGAAAGGCGGAGCATGACGCGAATCGTTATCTCTTCGAGACTACCGACAACTAGCTGGCCATATTGTGAATCGGAATGCCCACTCGCCTTCATTATCTACATTGGCGAATTCGCCAAAGCGCGGCGCCGGGCAAAAAGTACTGCATCAGGCGGAAGACGACCGACTGCTTTGAGTCCCGAAAAGTAAGTATTGCTGACTATTTTCTTCCAACCTTGACGATTTATCAAAGACCCGCGAGCCACTGTTATTCGCGACCGGGTGTCGATGCGTATGTCCAGGCTGCACGCTAAAGGTATCGATGCGCCTGCCAACGGGCGTTTTCATCGCCCGGTCACATCCGCAATTTGCGGGCTGATTTATAATGACATTATAAGTTGGCCGTTTTCCTTGCTCAGCTTCAGTCTTGGGGTTGCGACACAATGAGTCGTGAATCCAGAAAGAGGAGTAAGTGATGAAGGATTTCGAACATAATGAGAATGAGGTCATTGACCTCGGAAAGGCCTCGGTGGAGACCAAGGGCAACGCCCTGTTTGATATCGATGTGAGCAGCGGCCGACTGTCCTATGCGACCGGCCTCGCCGAAGACTGAGCCTCGCGGGGGCGCGCGTTCTAGCAGGACCGCGCCCCTTCGCTGCAATCCTACTGCCGTGACCGAGTTCAGCAGCAGCGATATCGCCTGGGCCGAATGCAGCGGCAGCTTCGTTTTTCTCGATATTGCCGAGGATCGCTACTTTCAGCTGCCAGCGCCTCGCGAGGAGGCTTTTCGCGCCCAGGTTAAGGGCCAAGACTGGTATCAACCAACCGCTTTCCCGCGCCCACCCGAATGGACCAGACCGCGTATTGTTTCGCCCGAGATCCATGAGGGCCCCTTCCGGCTGGCCCGCGTTTCAGCGGCAATCTGGACCCAGCGCCGGATCGAGCGCCGAATTGCAGCGCGTTCTTTCCGCGAAGTCCTGCTGGAGCTGAAACGCCTGAAAGGTCCGCTGGTGACCAGTGATACAAGTGACACCGAGCGGGCTATTGAGCTTCGCGCCTTTGAACACGCCCGGCTCCTGCGCAGTGCAGCAGATCGCTGCTTGCCGCGCTCGATTGCGCTAGCTCTGCGGCTGGCCCGGCGCGGCATCCACGCCCATATCGTTATAGGCGTCAGAAGCGATCCATTCGGCGCCCATTGCTGGGTCCAGCACGGCGAGGCCGTGCTCAACGACACTGCCGAGGAAGTGCTGCGCTACACGCCAATACTGGTTGTATGACCATACTGGGCTTTGCACTCGCATTGCCGCGCCAGAAATCAGCGGCGTCTGCTCGGCTGCAGATCACGCCGAGCCTGCAGGATCTGTGCGGCGATCTCCCGCGGCTCTGGACAGCGCAAGACACGCATGTCGCGGACCTTGGCTCTGCCGGATGTGTGATCGGCACGCTCTTCTCCCGGGACACCGCGCATCGCGTTTCTCAGTTGCCAGAGGTGGGTGCTCGCTCTGCGAAATGCCTCGCCGCCAACCTCGCCGCGAACTTCTGGGGTGCCTATATCGCAATTCTTCCCGATCAGGACCGTAGCGATTTGGCCGTGATGCCGGATCCTTCCGGACTGGTTCCGATCTACCGCCTGGTGACAACAACCCATGTGGTGCTCACCTCTGATCCGAAACTCTTCGAGCAGGTCTGTGGCAAGAGGATGAGTATGTCTTGGGATTCTCTGGCTCGCTTTTTGATGTGTTCCGAATTGCGCGCGAGACAAACCTGTCTCGTCGGTGTCGACGAGCTTCGGCCCGGTGCCTTGACCTATCCGGCTGCTTGCGATCCCGAAGAATTCCCAGTCTGGCGGGCGCAGCAGTTCCTGCCGGGCAGACTATCGCTCTCCTATGATGAAGCGAGATCGCACCTTCGCAAAGTGGCGATCCGTGTCATGGGCGCATGGGCCGACGAGCTTGGACCCACGACAGTGGCGGTGTCGGGCGGCGTCGACTCTTCCCTCGTCTGCGCCGCGCTTGCGAGGGCGCAAAAGCCGTTCTCCTGCGTCACGCTCGCGACCGCAGACAGAAGCGGCGACGAGCGGGACTATGCCCGTCTTCTGGCTAAGCACCTGGGTGCAGAGTACGCTGAGCGGATTTATGATCCTGTGCGTTTCGATCCCCAAATCAGCGCCTCGGCCAGTCTTCCGCGTCCGAGCCGGAGATCGTTTCTGTCGACCATCGATGCGCTGCTCGCCGATGCCGCAGGTGACCTCGGAGCGCAGATCGTCTTCGACGGCAATGCCGGCGACAATCTGTTCTGCTTTCTTCATTCAGCGGCGCCGGTCGTCGATCGATTACGTGTTGAGGGACCCGGGCGCGGTGCGGTCGCAACCCTTCTGGACATGTGCCGGGTTACCGGCTGCGATTTGCCTACTATGGTCAAGGCGACGCTAAAGCGTTTGGTACGCCGCCCACGCCGCGAATGGTCTTTTGATCGGCGCCTGCTTGCCGATCATCTTGCATCGGACGAGGCGTTGGACCCCGTAACTCCCTGGCTCGATATCGGTGTCGGGCGCCATGGGGGGAAACGCGATCATCTTGCCCTGATCATGCGCGCCCAGCACCATGTTCACGGGCTTGGCGTCGGGCCTGAACGCTTCTCACCGCTGATGAGCCAGCCTTTGCTCGAATTGTGCCTGAGCATCCCCACATGGCTGTGGGCCAAAGGCGGTCGCAACCGTGCGCTCGCGCGTGATGCTTTTGCCGCTGACCTTCCGCAGAGCCTGTTGGCACGCACCTCCAAATCAGGACCAGACAGCTTCATCCGCCTCGCGTTCCACCACCATCGAAGCGCCATTCGCGAATTGTTGCTCGATGGCCTGATCGCACGGAATGGATTGCTCGACCGCGCGAGAGTTGAGGCCGCATTTGAACTCGACACATCGCTCGATGGGTCGACCATTTATCGGCTTCTCGATCTGGCCGAGGCCGAAACCTGGGTCCGGTCATGGCAATAAGGATCGCCCGTCGAAACATTGAAGCTCTTCGGGAGAGGGGGCGCCTTCCATCTCGCTCCACCGCCGGTATTGCTGCGCTCGTGCCGGATCGCAGTTGATACGATCCATTAGCCAGAATTCGAACCATTCGGTCGATCGCTCGTAGATCGCCTGCCGGTGGGCGGGCTGCCATTTCACATGCGTTTCGTTTTCCAGCACGTAAAGCTCGATTGCCCGCCCTCGATGAGAATAGGTTTCTATCACATCGAGGCCGCCTTCATATTCGCTGTCGCCAGTCTGGATGAGGATCGGCACATCTACCGTGTCGACATTGAGGATGAGCGACATGGGTTTCCAGAATTCTTCGGTACCGGGTTCGAAATGGCGGTAGCCCATGGCGCGAACGAAATCTGTAAACCGGGGTCCGGCTGCCGTCGGATAGGAATACATATCTTCGCAGCATGATCCCATCGAGGCGACTTGGAACAAGTCTGAGTTGATAAGTGCCCACTGCACTGTTGATCCGCCGTCGCTGAATCCGCTGATGCCCATCCTCCCGGCATCGACCGCGCCTGTCTCAATGGCGAGCTCGAGCGCGATCTCCAGCGACGACTGCACTCTGCGGCGGTCGATCCAGTCGGCGCGGTTGGCGCGGACAAGCTCCTCCTCACTCGTTGCGGTGAGCGCTGCAGCCGAGAAGGTCGGGCGATCAAAACTGAGCACAGCAAAGCCGCGGTTCGCCAGCGGGTGGATCGGCACTTCGTCGCCGGTCCCGCCGCGCAGGAACCCGTCGCTGGTGTATTGCACGACCACCAATGGGTGTTGCTGCCCCGGTCTGTGATCGGGCGGCAGAACAAGATCAGCGAAGCTTTCCGAACCATATGCATTGCGAAACCGGAGCCGCTGCACGGTTCCGAAAACTGCGTTCGCCAGGTCTGGGTTGGGATCGTAGACCACCCGCTCGGCGCCCGTTCGGATATCGATTGCGACAATGCGCCGGGGCCTCGCAGCCCCTTCGCGCGCGCAGATCAGTTCGTTTGCAAAAGGGCCGCACCCGATCAGAACGTCATCGGTTGTCAGCAGCGAATGGGGCTGGCCCTCCCCCATATCCCAGCGCAGGATCGCCATCTGGCTGTTCGCCCAGCCCGTTCCCTGAAGGGCAAGCAATGTCCGGCCTTCGGCTGCCCACCACAGATGGCGGATACCTTCGCACGCCTCCGCATCGCAGGAGATCCGGCTGCCGCCGGGCCGCATCACTGCGATGCGCGACCGACTTATCAGCCGGTCGGGATGTTTGGGCTCAAGCCACGCTGCATATCCGTCCGGCCCTGCGGCATATTCGCGTGCTTGCGCAGGCAGCGTGGCAGGCCGGTGCGCAACGAGAAGCTCGGCCTCGCTGGCTGTCGCCGGACGGACGCTGCCATCGCCGAGGGCCACGAAGGCATATTCCGGGACAATCTCACCAGTCGGAATCGGCCGGTCGGCAAATTGCGGAGAGAAGCGATCGTCAAACAGAAAGCCTCGCGGAGCCTCTTGCGCAATTGCTTCCGCCTGCTGGCGAATGCCCGGACGTGTTTGCACGATGAGGCCATTGCCGTCAGCCGTCCAGGCAAAGCGGTCGACATCGTCGGGCATGGCCGTTGCCCGATGCGTTGGATTTCCGCCTGCTGGATCGGCAATCCATACCTGCGTCGAACCATCGATGCGCTTGAGATAGCCGATGCGCGTCCCATCCGGAGACCAGCGGGGCGCATTGGGCCTGTCCCAGCCACCCATGATCGCCGGAAAATCGCGGAGCGGAAAGTCATCCCGGATAAACTCACCGCCTCTGTCGATTTCGGTTTCAGTCTCGCTTCCATCCATCGCGGTCACCACGAGCCTCAGGCAATACGCATTGGCTTGCGGGTTTGCGCGCTTCACAACAAAAGCGATCCGTTCGCCATCGGGTGAGATTTCGAACGCCGAAGGCGCGCCGGTCGGAGCTGCCCTGCCAATGTCCGCAATCCGGACCTGGTCGTCGAGCGTGAATGCCGATCTTTGCGCTTGCGCGCTGCTCGGCGTTTCATCGAACAAAGCACACGGGTCCTGGTCGCCAGGATCGATATATGTCGTCGGCACGATCGTCTGCGAAAGAGCGGCGACAAGCAGTATGATTGTCACCAGTGCCTCCGGATGCCGAAGGTGACGAACCGCCCGCTCGGCGAATAATTGGTTGAATCATAGGGTGTGTCCGTCGGCCCGGTCTGGCCGAGCGTTTCGGGTTCGTCGTCGAACAGGTTCTGGATCGTGAGCGAGATTTCGAGGCCTGGTTCGCGGCCCTCTCCGCGAACAATTTTATAGCTCAGGCCGAGATCGACCGTGGCGCTGGGCGAAAGGCGGCGCTCTTCCTCGAAGCGGCGGTCGCGCAGCGCGCCGATATAGTTGGCGGCGATATTGGCCGCGAACCCGCCAGACTGATAGCGCGCCGTGCCCCGCGCACGGTAGCGTGGTGGATTGAAAACCATTCCGGCTAGCTGAACCTCGGGCAGATCGGGCGTGACCTGTTGCTGGCTATCGAGGAAGCTGCCCGAGAGATCGAAGGAAAGTGACTGTTCGTCGCCCAGGTTCTGGTTCCAGGCGATCCTCGCATCCACGCCTTCGATGGCCCAAACCGCAACGTTTCTGTTCCGGTTGTCGACAAAGGCGGCAACATTGGCGGGATCGTAGGGGGAGCCCGAGAAGTTTTCGAGACCGAATAGCGATCCAGCAATGAGCTCGGATAAAGTTGTCGGATCGGGAGAGAAATCGATCAGGTTTGCAAACCCCGGGTCGCGGAAAGCAGCCGCAATCGAGCCCGCAATCGGTCGCACCACCCGGTCTTGATAGCGAATGTCGTACCAAGTGGCCGAAATCGTCAGTTCGGGAATGGCGACCGGCTGCAGCTCCACACCGGCGGTCCAGCTGCGCGCGCGTTCTGATGTCACGTCCGGATTGCCGCCGCTTGTGAAAAACACCGTGTCGGACCCCGCTCCGGCGCCGAATACGGCCGCTGGCAGCAGAATGGTCTGATAGGGTATGAAACGCTGAAAGAGGGTCGGAGCCTTGAACGAGCGCGCCCAGCTGCCGCGCAACGCCAGCCCTTCGACCGGTGCGTAGCTCAAACCAAAGCGCGGCGTCGTCTGTTGATCGAGGCCTGGATAATCTTCGTGACGCGCCGCCGCCGAAAGGGTCAGCTCGGCGACTCCATCGATTGCATTACGCGGCGAAACGACCGGCAGGAAGAGTTCGCCATAGGCGAAACGCGCGCGCTGCGTCTTGTCGAAAGCGATCAGTAAATTTCCCGCTTCGCTGCGGCTGAAATCGAGCGTGTTGTTTCGCAGACCCGCGCCGACAGCCAGACGCGCCTCGCCTCCGGGAAGCGTGAACAGCGGACCCTCCAGACCCGCTTCGAGTGAGAAAACCTCATTGCAAAAACACCCCTCGGTCACGCTCGACGACCCGTCCTGCAGCGCGAAGGCGGTCCGGTAGTGCGTCCGGTCGCGGCCGAACACTCCCAGCACTGTTGCCTGCCAGTCTCCTGCGACGTCGAATTTCAGTGACGGGGCGAGCGTATAGGATTCCACCTCCGGATCGGCTTCCGATCGAAATGCCGATGATGCGGCCACGAGCGTTGAGCTTCGGCTTGAATAAAGCGCGTCGATACTGGCCTCGAGGCCGGGCGCGAGTTCGTGATGTGCCGAAAGCGTAACGGCATGGCGTTGCTGCGAGGGGAAGAGCGTGGTCTCCGGATCAAGCGAGCTGGCATAGGAGCGCTGGCCAGCCTCGATCGCCGAATTGTTTGCAAAATCGTAAGCGACGAAGAACCCGCCCCCGCTCCAGCGCGTGCCCGCCACTATATCGGCCTGCTGGCGGAAATTGCCGCCATCCGTGCTTGCGCCGATCTGCGCGGATGTCGTGATGCCTTCAAAATCGCGGCGAAGGATTACATTGACCACGCCCGCGACCGCATCTGAACCGTAGAGGGCCGAGGCTCCGTCCGGAACGATTTCAATCCGGTCGACCGCCGCGAGCGGGATGGATGAAATGTCGACCCCTGCAAAAGCGGAATCATAGGGTAGCCGGTGGCCGTTGAGGAGTGTCAGCGTCGCATCTGGTCCGAGACCGCGCAGATTTGCGCTTGAGGCCGAATTTACGTTGCTGTTGGCGAACCCTGCGCCTGATCCAATACCTGGATTTTGCCCGCCGGAAAAGTTCTGCGGAAGTGTCCGGATCGCTTCGCCCAGATCGATCTGGCCCGCTTCGACGATCGCCTCGCGGTCGAGCGAAATTGTATCGCCAATGATCCGCGCGCCCCGGATCCGCGTTCCTGTAACGACGATCGCGTTGTCCCCGCTGGCGACATCCGAATGATCGTCCTGCACTTCATCGACTTCACTCTGGGGCGGCCCTGCGGATTGGGCGAGAAGCGGCGAAGAAAAGCCTGCCAGGGCGGTTCCTGCCAAGAGCGCCGTAATTGTCCGGATTGTCGATTGCATTGTCATCTCCCTGATCTGTTGCGATTATGTCGCCACAGGGAATGACGCAGGCATTCACGAGCACCTTAGTTTCAAATGAAATTAAATTTGCAAAGCCTGATCTTTGTGCGGTAAATCTGTCGCGCGCATTCAGGCCCGATCAGCGAAAACCGTGCGAAGATGCGCGAGCGCTTTCATCATGTGATAATCGACTGTCGGCAGCGCGATGCCCAACTCTTGGTGGATCTGACGGTAGGATTTTTTCTCGAAGCGGTTCATCCTGAAGATGCCCGCCGTTTTCTCGGGCAACTGCGCCAACGCGGTCTCGAAGCGCCCGGTCGTCTCTTCCACCTCAATTCTGTCCTCCTGCTCGGCGCAGCACGGCGCATCGGTGTTTTCGACCAGTGGCACCGTCCTGATGCGGCATTTCTGTCTGCGGGCTTCATCGACCAGCAGGTTGCGAGCGATCCGGAATAGAAATCCTGCCGGGTTCCGGAGATCTGTCAGTTGCGGGCTGGTCGCAGCGCGCACGAAAACGTCCTGAACCAGATCGCGGGCTCGCTCACGACCGACGCAGCGCGAAAAATAGGCAAGCAGGCATGCGCTCTCTCGGCGGTACAGGGCGTCGAGCGGGCAGGGCGAGCTTACCCGAGCTTGCGGTGCCGGGGTTCGCAGCGCGGAGCTCGATAGTTGATGATCGTCTCGCCGGGTGTCGGCAGAAAGCTGGTTCATGCAATGGACTGGGAGGCAACCGCAATCGGCGGCTCGTCATTGCAAGCCGAGTGCGGGATCCAGTACTGTGCCGCCGTTCAGGAGGTATCGACGTCCCTTGACCGGTTGGGCCGCCGGGCCTTGAGCGGACCGGCGTGCATGATGGCTGGCGGAAATATCCACGCGGTCGGCGCCAGAGTTTCAAACCGCGCGGGTCGAATGTGCCCAAGACAAAAGCAGCTTGCAAGGGGCAAGTGTCTCCATTTTCGAGGCATCATGATACCCGCCCGGCGTTGCGGTCGCGCCGATATAGGGCACTCACATGCCTAGTACTGGGGAGGGCCCCTCCACATGCTTGGAATGTCCGCTGTTATCCCGCGGCGCTAGCCATCCGAGCCGAAAGGAGGTGCTCTATGGCTCAATCATCTGCCGACGATACTGGTACAGGCGACTTCGATTTTTCGGACTTCGCGCAGGAATTCCTGCGACGCAATCCGGCGTACAAGGATCAATATGCCAGACTTCATTCGCGCGATACCGGCGACAAGAAACCATCCGCCGCGCGGCGAATAGCTCGGTCATGGGGCCTAGAATTTCCCGTTCGATCCGAGTGTTTCGGCCACAGACAGCCCGGCGATCTGGAGAAGCGATGCGAACGCAAGCGTCGTTATCGTGGCTGGCGGCGCCCGGGACCTTGCCGGAATCAGAGGCACATTGGCTGAGTGCAGGGTGATTGCCCAGCACGAGAACGATGCCGGACAGCACATGGTGGTTTCCGATACGCGAAATCGTCATCGCGTCCTGTTGGCGCGCGAGCCAACTCCCGGCATTGATGGCTATGTCGTCCCCGACGATGCCGATCTTGGTGTCCGCGTAGCAGCTCTCAGTGAATTCCACCGGTCGAAAGAAGGCGCGGCGACAAAGGCGCACCATCGACTCCTCAAGCCATCTGCTTACAAACGCTACAGACTGAGCATCCTGCTCGCCATTCTCGATCTGCTCGAAGACGCCTCACCCAAGCAGGTGACATTGCAAGAGCTCGCCAAGGCGCTGATCTATCCAGGCCTCAAAGCGGGCCGCGCGATCGACTGGAAAACATCATCGCATCGCCGGCAGACACAGCGCCTCGTCGCCGAAGCGCATCGCATGGCGGCTGAGGGTTATCGTGAATTGCTCAATCCCTCACGGGGCAAGCGTTGTGCGAATTAACTGGCGTCGAAATCGTATTCGCCCGGCTGGCCTACCAGTCACAGGCCAGACGAATATCAGGCCTACGTCCTTGCAAAGTCATCCCAAATTCGCTGAAGTCGTTATGCCTCTCCTTGTGGCGCGATCTGCATCTCGCGACCGACGCCGCAAGGAACCCGACCTTCGGGGGCGCAACTGCAGCAGCCGGAACCGGTGCAATGGAAGCGCCGGGACTGGCCACCAGCAGGCGATCGGACGGCGGCGTGTTGGATAGCGCCCTGCCGATCGGACGGGCAGGGCTATGCAGGCTTATTTCGCGGAGGAATTCGCATCCGAACTGGTCAATGTCCAGTCAGACGAGGAACTCGACCAGGCGCTGAAGCAAGTCTGTCGGCGGCTTGGCTTCGACCACTTCGCCTTGAGCCTCGAGCTGCGTTCAGGATCGTGCGAGGCTCCCGGTTTGCTCCTGCATGATTATCCCGACGAATGGGCCAAGGTGTATGTCGGGTTCGATCTGGCCGGACAGGATCCGGTCCGGCGAGCCTGCGACAAGTCGTTTGTCGGCTTTGCGTGGGGCTCACTGGGCGAACTGATCCCGCTAACTCGCGGTGATCGCCAGATGCTGGCGGTGGGGCGCGAATGCGGAATCGGTGATGGCTACACTGTCCCGCGACATTTGCCCGGTCTTGCGCGCGGAACGTGTACATTTGCGGTCTGCCCCGACCGAGACCTGCCACACAGTCGCTTTGCGGTCGCAGAAATGGTCGGTACGCTCGCACTGAGCTGTGCACTGGGACTGGGCTCAGCTCAATCCGACGAATCCGTGCCTGTCCTGAGCGACCGGCAGCGCGAATGTCTTCTGTGGGTCGCACGAGGCAAGACCTCAGCCGAGACGGCCATGATCCTTGGGATTGCGACCGAAACAGTAATCCAGCATCTCAAAATGGCGCGAGAACGCTATCAGGTTCACTGTAAGCAATCTTTGATCGTTTCGGCGCTGTTCGATGGTCTGATCGGGTTTTCCGATATCATCCGATGGCGCGATGCGGGATGATTGGCGAAACAGAAGCTCTAAGGCCGGAACCGCTCGGAGGCCGTCAATTGCTGACCATCAAGCTCGATGGAAAGTGAATATTCTACGCCCCAAACCATGCAAGCAGCTAACGTCTTCACCAGAAGCCGACGATCAACAGCTGGTATCGAGCAGATTACAGCATGGACCCTAAATCCGAGCCAACCGAGGGGTAGGCCGCGACCAATTTCTTCAGATCTCGAGTTGTCAGTGACAGCCTCATTGCAAGGCCGAAGAAATTGATAATCTCCCCGTATTCGGGTCCAAGCAGATGCGCGCCGAGGATAGTGTCGGTGTCTTTATCGATGATAATTCTGGTGGCAGCACAGGTCTCGCCAACGCGAAGATTGGAATACCAATTGCCAGTGTCGTTTTCCGCGACGCGGATATTGTGACCGGCTTCCTCTGCTTCTTCTTCGAGCATTCCGACGCGGGTTAATTCCGGAATTGTAAACACAGCGCTGGGCACGCCGCGATAGTCTGGCTTGGTCTGATTGCCCTTGAGCATGTTGGAGGCAGCGACCTTGCCTTCGAATACTGCGACAGGTGTCAACGGAGGCCCGTGCGTGTTGGCCGCATCGCCTGCGGCGTAGATTTTCGGGTTGGACAGGCTCTGCAAATATTCATTGACTGCTATTCCCTTGTCTCCCGCCTCGATATTGGCAGCGCTCAGGTTCAGGCGATCGATTTCAGGCACGCGTCCCGCACCGTGCACGACCAGATCGGCGTGCAAGTCTTCGGTTTCACCATTCTTTTCGACAGTGACGATGAATTCGACGCCGTCAGTGGCGATCGATTTCAGCGATGTGCGCCGACGCAATCCCACCCCAATTTCCTCACCTCGTGCTACAAGCTTTTCGACGAGGTTTGTGTCAAAGGCCTTCAATGGCCTGTCACCGCGATCAATGATCTGCACCTCGCTGCCAGCTCGTGCAGCGATATGACCGAACTCGAACGAGACGAACCCGCCGCCGATAAACAATATACGCTTCGGGAGGGCGTCCATCCGCATGAATTCGGTGCTGTTGGTGAGGTGTTCGGCACCTGGAACATCCACCGGGCGGGGCTTGGCGCCAGTAGCGATCAGGATATGGTTGGCTTGAAACCGCCCTTGGCCCTCGATTTCGATCGTGTCTTCGCCAGCAAATTGCGCCGTCCCGTGAAGCGTGGTGACGCCGTTACTGTCGAGACCGCCCTCGATCTTCTCGGGCATTCTGTCGGTAAAGCTCTGAGCGAAGGCGATGAGATCAGCCCAGTTGATCGCGATATCATTCGGTTCAATACCCTTGCCCTGCATCAGCCGAGCTCCATCGATGATTTCGGCGCCTCGCCGCAGCATCTTCTTGGGGTCGCAGCCGCGCAGCGCGCAGGTGCCGCCATAGGGAAGTTCGTCAACCACTGCGACCGACCAACCCGCAGCGGCGCATTTGTTCGCGGCATTCACCGCCGCCATTCCGACGCCGAGTACGATAAGATCGAAGCTGCGTTCGTTCATGTCATTGACCTCAGCAGCATTCAACGCTTGTGCCATTGGCACGCGCTTCTTGAATTGGCGGGCAAGGCACTGTGCCGAACGAACAGAAGACACAGCAGTCGCCTGCATTGGGTTTCAGCTTCATTCCGCAGCCCTTGCAGTCGTAGAAAAACCAGCATGCGTCGGTCGGCATGGTTTCGATTTCCTGGTGTCCGCACTGAGGGCACGTGAGCGTGGATTGTAATTGCATCAGAGGTCGGTCCCGCTAAATTGTGTTTGGGCAGGATAGCCTGCCTCGGTCGAAGCAGTGGCGATGTCGCGCATGGTGGTTTTGGCAGGATCGAAATGCGCTGTAGCAGTCTTGGCTTCGTAATCGATTGTCACATCATGCACACCTGCAACGCCTTCCATTGCGCGCCGCACCGTGATCGGACAGGTCGCGCAGGTCATATTTTCAACCGCGAAGCTTGCCGTTTGCAGCGTTTCAGCACTTTGAGCGGTTTTCTCGTTCGAGGACTGCGGCATGAGCGTCGCTGCCCCAATGCCTGCTCCGGCGATGGCCAATCCCGCAGCAACGGCAATCATTGTTTTTTTCATCCGTCTAACTCCTAATAAAAATGCGGCGCCCACCAATCGACCGTGGCCGAGGCAGCAACCAAGGCGGTTGCCAGCCACAGGGCGCTTTTTAGGATCGGGCCCGCTTCAGCACGCGCGCAATATGTACTGTCCTCACAAGTCTCGACTTCTCGGAAATGGACATGCCAAAATCCGAGGCCCAGACAAGCGACCGCTACAGCAATAAAGATCCACTTATAGGGTTCGAGCGCGGTCAGATTGCCGATCCACGCGCCGCTGACGCCGAGGCTCAACAGGAGCAGCGGAGCAATGCAGCAGGAGGCTGCAAAAACCGCACTTAATGCGCCACCGCTCGCCAACAATCTCTGGGAGGTCTTTTGCGTTTGATCGGCCATGGAGTTCAATATAATCTCTGTAGTTACTACAGGTTCAAGCACAAATTGGCACGCGGCATATGACGACATCAAAAATGATCAAGCGAGGCGAACTGGCCAATCGGTCAGGCTGCAACCTTGAGACCATTCGCTATTATGAAAAGATCGGTCTGCTGAAGCCGCCCGAGCGCACGGCCAGCGGGCACAGGCTCTATTCGCGCGATGACCAAGCGCGGCTTGGTTTCATCCTGCGTGGCCGTGATCTCGGCTTCTCGATCGGAGAGCTCAAGAGTCTGCTCACTCTCGTCGATTCTCACGACTACAGCTGTGGTGAGGTTTTAGAGTTGACTGACGGCCATCTAGCGAGCGTTCGGCAGAAAATTATTGACCTGAAGAAGCTCGAGCGAACGCTTGCCGATGTCTCGGCTCAGTGCGACGGCGGCGACGTTCCCGAGTGCCCCATCATCGACGCGCTTTACGGGCATAAGGTCGTTGTGCCCAATTGAGGTTTCACGTCGCCAAGGCCCGTAAATTGGCTGATTTAAGATTTGAAGAGAGGAACAGAACAGAGCGAGCTCGCCGTTGCGACTGCGTCCGATGACACGATTATGAGCACCCCAAAGTCGCAGCATCCCCAGTTCTTGGTATGTCTGCGATCGCCCCGATCTGGTGAAAGGCGACCTGTCTTCAAATCGCCAGGTAGCCGCCATGCAACACTCCCCAGTTTCTCTCCAAGCTTGCCCTTCGGATCCAGCACTTCGCGCAATGTTCGAGGCGCGCAAGCGGGTATTCGTCGATCTTCTCAAATGAGATGTTCCCGTTTTGGATGATGCATACGAGATCGACCAGTTCGATACGCCCGATGCGAGCTATTTGGTGCTGACCGACGGAGAAGGCCGTCATCGCGCTTCAGCGCGCCTTTTGCGGACTGACGGCGCTCACATTCTCGGGGAGCTATTCCCCTGTCTGTGTGATGGTCCGATACCCTCTCGGTCCGATTTTCGCGAGATCACGCGTTTCTGCATCGAACCCACGCTCTCGCGGTTTGAGCGCCGCACGGCACGCGACCAACTTGTGACCGCGCTTGCCGAGCATGCCCTAAAGACCGGACTGTCGGGCTACACCGCTGTGGCCAATAGAGTTTGGTTCCGCCAAATCGAAAACTTCGGCTGGCAATGTCGCACACTTGGCGGCGGCTGCAGGATTGACGGTGAGGACCTTGTCGCACTGCAGATCGATATAGATTGCGACACGCCGGACGATCTCGCTCGCGGCGGTATCTATCGAAAAGGTGCCTATCGGGTCGCCGAGGCGGCATCGGAGGTGGTGTCATGAGCGATATCAAATCAATCGATTGGCTCGAACGGCTGCAGAAGGATGGCTATTGCATCATTCCGGACCTCCTTCCTCAGAGCAGCATCGCGGCGCTCGATGCAGATCTTGAACGGGATTTTACCGAAACCCCTATGGGTCACGGCGATTTCTACGGGTTTCGCACGAAGCGTTTCGGTAGTTTGTTGCGCCGCTCCCGCTGGGCCTGTGACCTTGTTCTGCAGCCTCTCATCCTTTCGCTGGCCCGCGAAGTGCTCGGAAAGGCTTGCGACCGAATTCAGCTCAATGTGGCCCAGGCAATAGCCATTCACCCCGGCGAGATCGAACAATTCCCGCATTGCGATCACGACATGTGGGCAGGTGCAAAGGGTGAACACGAATATCTGCTCAATGTCATTTGGCCGCTCACCGACTTCAACTCATCCAACGGCGCGACCCGCATCTATCCCGGGACACATAAACGTCCTGTCGAGAGCCTCGATCAGCTCGGTGATCCGATTGTTGCGGCAAGCAAGCCAGGTGATGCGATCTGCTTCCTCGGTTCGACCGTGCACGGTGCTGGACCAAACTTGACCGAAGACGTCCGACGCGGCGTTGTGATCGGCTACAGCCTCGGCTGGCTCAAGCCGTACGAGAACCTTTGGCTGGCATATCCGCCAGAGGTCGCGCGAAATTTTCCGCCCGAACTTGCTGAATTGGCAGGTTATGCGCAGCACCGGCCGAATCTTGGGAACTACGAAGGTCAGTGTCCATCCATTCTGCTCGGTGAGGCGCTGGAAGTTGGTCGCTAGCGTGCGCCGAAGATCGTGCAGCCGCCAGGGTTGCAATGGCTCACCAAGTTTTTGCTCTATGAGACCGTCCAGTTTCTTCTTGCCCTTGGCGTAGCCGGTAAAGCCTGCCCCGCTTGACGTGGCAAACACGCGTCCTTTCTTCGGCCAGTTTGCGCCACCTGCCTGCCGATCGAGTTCGGCAACGGCAAGGTCGTTCAGCGGGATCGCGTTTGGTTCATTATTCTTTGTTCGTGAACCTGGTAGCGTCCAAAACCGGTCTTTCCGATCAACCTCTTGCCAATGTATTCCTGAAACCTCTTCGCGGCGTTGCCCTGTTGCAATGAGCAAGCGGACAATTGGACCGAAGCAAAGATAGCATTCGGGAGCTGCCTCCCAAATGTGTCGAAGCTCGTCGTCCTGTAGCCAGCGATCCCGCGGTCTTACCGGCGGTGGTGCTTCCATTCCCTCCATAGGACTGCGCTCGATATCGCCACGACTGACAGCCCATCGGAATAGGCGCCGCATCACCGCAAAGACATTCCGGCGATTGGCAACCTGATGCTCGGGCATATTGTCCAGGACGGCTACGATATCCGGCCTCGAAACTCGGGGAAGCGGCTTTTTTCCGATAACCGGTTCAAGGTAAAGCCGGATGACGCGTTCAACGAGCCTCGCCCAGCCAACACCCTTGCAGGACCGAGCGAAATGCGACGCATAGTTGTCGAATGCGAGATCGACGGCTTCGCGGCGCCTCTGCTTATCATCGTCTACAGGGTCGATACCTTGCGCAATTAGTAACTGAAGGCGTTCCGCCTCCACTCTCGCTGTCGTCGGTGTCCACGGCGACCCGTGCGCCCCGATAGTATAGCGTCTTGTTCGAGCTTCACGGCCGCCCATTCGGAACTGCAGCACATAGGATATCGAGCCGGCTGGAGTGATTTTCGCACCGAATCCTTTGAGGTCCGTATCCCAAAGGAGCTGGCTCGAGCTGCTCGGCTCCAGCGCATCTATCGATTTTTTCGTGATTTTTCCTGTTGCCATCCCAAACCTCGTGTCCCTTTTCTGGCAATCACCGGGCAATCACGCAAGCGGAAAAAGGGGCGAAATGGAGGCAATTCTAGCGTAAGGTGAATCTGCTAAGTACATTGTTTTACAATGATTTCGTACTTTAGCGTCGTCTGAATCGAAAGTACCACACTTCGTGGTCGTAGACTGTGCGGGCCTTGTGCTCGTAGCGCGTCTCGGGCCAGCCGGAGGGGCGGTTCTGCCAGCTCGCAGGGCCTTCGGCGACCCATTCGAATTCATCGGTGAAGCGCCGCATCACCATCAGCGCATGGCGCAGATAGACCGCGTGATCGGTACCGAAGCGAAATTCGCCACCGGGCTTCAGCTTGTCGGCGATCATCCGTACCGGGCCATCGTTCATCATCCGCCGCTTGGCGTGCTTGTTCTTGGGCCAGGGATCGGGGTGGAGCAGATAGACCATCGTCAGCGCGCCATCGGGCACGCGGCGGAGCACTTCCAATGCATCGCCATGCTGAATTCGGACATTGGCCAGCGTCCGGTCGCGCACATGCGTCAGCGCCTGCGCCACGCCGTTGACGAACGGTTCGGCGCCGATGAAGCCGTGGTCGGGCAGCATGTCGGCGCGCTCGGCCATGTGCTCGCCGCCGCCAAAGCCGATTTCGAAATGCAGCGGGCGATCGAAGCCGAACAGGCGTTCGGCTGTCACCGGGCCTTCCGCGGGCACCGCGATCTGGGGCAGCAATTTGTCGACCAGTTCCTGCTGCGACGCGCGCAGCGGTTTGCCCTGGCTGCGGCCGTAGAGCCGGTTGAGGGTGGTGGGGTCGCCTTCTTTAAACGCGCTCATGGCGCGGCCGCCTACAAGCCTACCCCCACGCCGTCCAGATGCCGTAGGCGCTGGTCACGCTCAGCGCGATGCCGACAAGGACCAGCATCAGCTTGGGGCTGAAATGCTTGGCTGCCATAGCGCCGAAGGGTGCCGCCGCGATCCCGCCGATGATCAGGCCCAGCGTCGCCCCGGCGATATGCGAGATGCCCAGATGATAGATGAAGCTGGCCGAAATGGTCAGCGTGAGAAAAAACTCGACCGAATTGACCGTGCCCACGACCTTGCGCGGTTCGGCCCCCTGGACCAGCAGGTTGGAGGTCACCACCGGTCCCCAGCCGCCGCCGCCTGCCGCATCGAGGAAGCCGCCGACCAGTCCCAGCGGCGCGACATGCCTGGCCTGCCGCACGCGCGGGGGATATAGCAGGCCGCGGATCAGCAGCCACACGCCGATCCCGGCGAGATAGATCAGCACGAAGGGCTTGATCGTATCGCCATCGATCGAAGTGATCAGATAGGTGCCCAGCAGGCCCCCGATCACGCCGGGGACCAGCAGGCGGAAGAACAGCCCTTTGTCGATATTGCCGTGCAGCAGATGGCTGATGCCCGACGTCGCGGTGGTGAAACATTCGACCAGGTGCACGCGCTGCGAAGCCAGCGCCGGCGGCACACCGAGCAGGCCGACCATCAGCGTGTTGGTGATGACCCCGAAGGCCATGCCCAATGCGCCGTCGACCATCTGTGCTGCGAAACCGATGAGAATGAAGGGGATTATGGGCCCCAGATCGAAACCGAACACCTCCATCATGGGGGTGGGCCTTTCAATGTTGATGCCGCCTGCAGCTACTGCGTCCGCTTCCCGGCGACGAGATAGAAAATCTGCCTCGACGCGCGGGGCTTGAACCCGGCGGGGGCAGCGGGGTAGTTGCCCGGGCGATGCAGGCACTCTTCGATGACTATTCCGCGCTGGCGCTATGGCTCCAGTCCCTGATCGCGCTGCTGGGGCTGGCCGCGCTGGCATTCGCAGTGAACTGGTTGCTCAAACGCGTGCTGCTGCGCTTTGCGGCGCCCTATCTCGACAACCGGACCGATACGGCCGACCGCGGCGCGGCCTGGCTCGCTACGGTGATCCCGCTGCTGATCGTCTCGCGCGGGATCCTGCTGGTGCCCCATTTGCCCGAAACGGTGGTGACGGTGACGGTCAATGTGGCGCGGGCGCTGATCGTGTTGTCGATCGCCATGGCGATTGGCTGGGCGCTCAATTACGCGAACGAGCTGTACTCGCGCCGGCCAGAGGCGCGCAGCCGGCCGATCAAGGGCTATGTCCAGGTGGTCAAGATCGCCGTTTTCTGCGGCGCGGCCATCCTGATGATCGCTGTGCTGATCGAACAATCGCCGCTGCTATTGCTTTCGGGTCTGGGCGCGATGGCCGCGGTGCTGCTGCTGGTGTTCAAGGACACCATCCTCAGCCTCGTGGCCAGCGTGCAACTGACCAGCAACGACATGCTGCGGGTGGGCGACTGGATCGAGATGCCGAGCATGGATGCGGATGGCGATGTGGTGGATATCGCGTTGCACACCGTGAAGGTCCAGAATTTCGACAAGACCATCACCACCATTCCGACGCACCGGCTGATCGCCGACAGTTTCCGCAACTGGCGGGGGATGACCGACAGCGGCGGGCGGCGGATCAAGCGGTCGCTGGTGATCGATCAGAACTCGGTACGGTTCCTCGGCGAAGAAGAAGTCGCCGGGCTCAAGCGCTTCCGCCTGCTCGACGACTACCTCGCGCGCAAGGAGAAGGAGATCGCCGAGTGGAACCGCCATGAACTGGCGGGCGACGACGATGCGGTCAATGCGCGGCGGATCACCAATATCGGCACGCTGCGGGCCTATGTGATTGCCTATCTGCGCAGCCACCCCAGTGTTGCGAGCACCAATTTCACGCTGATGGTGCGGCAATTGGCGCCGGGGCCGGAGGGTCTCCCGCTCGAAATCTATTGTTTCGCCGATACGGTCGAGTGGCCGATCTACGAAGCGATCCAGGCGGATATCTTCGACCATCTGTTGGCTATCCTGCCCGAATTCGGCCTGCGGATATTCCAGCAGCCGAGCGGGCTCGATCTCGCCCGGCTGGCCAATCCCGCATAGCAAAACGCCCGGTAGCCGAGGCTCCGGGCGTTTCTCGCTATCCCGTCCGGGGAAAGCCGGTGATCAGGCCGCCTCGGCCTCTTCGTTCGGATCGCGCAGCACATAGCCGCGGCCCCATACGGTCTCGATGTAATTCTCGCCGCCACAGGCATGGCTGAGCTTCTTGCGCAGCTTGCAGATGAAGACGTCGATGATCTTGAGTTCGGGTTCGTCCATGCCGCCGTAAAGGTGGTTGAGGAACATTTCTTTCGTCAGCGTGGTGCCCTTGCGCAAGCTGAGCAGCTCGAGCATCGCGTATTCCTTGCCCGTCAGGTGGACGCGGGCGCCGTCGACTTCGACCGTCTTGGCGTCGAGGTTCACCGCCAGCTTGCCGGTGCGGATGACCGACTGGCTGTGGCCCTTCGAGCGGCGCACGACGGCATGGATGCGGGCGACCAGTTCTTCGCGGTGGAACGGCTTGGTGACGTAATCGTCGGCGCCGAAACCGAAGCTGCGGATCTTGCTGTCCATTTCGGCGATGCCCGAAAGGATCAGGACCGGGGTCTGGACCTTGGCGACGCGCAGCTTCTTGAGCACGTCGTAGCCATGCATGTCGGGCAGGTTCAGATCGAGCAGGATGATATCGTAATCATACAGCTTGCCAAGATCGAGCCCTTCCTCGCCGAGGTCGGTCGAGTAGACATTGAAGCCTTCGGTCGTGAGCATGAGCTCGATGGCCTTGGCGGTAGTCGGCTCGTCTTCGATCAGCAGTACACGCATGGGAAATCCCCTGTATGGCCCCTAAGTACGGCGGTAACCTCCGGTAAAGAGGTATTGCCCTGTATTAACCACACAACATCTGAACGGGAAAGGTTAACGCGCGGTAAAGGGCGTTAACTTTTTTGCGCGTGGCATGCTTGCGTCACAGCGCCGCGAGCTTCTTCTGCCGCCGTCGCTGCGCGCTGGAACCGATGCCGATCGCCTCGCGATATTTGGCGACGGTGCGCCGCGCGAGATCGAAGCCCTCTTCGTTTAGCAGGTCAGCGAGCTTCTGGTCGGACAGCACCTTCTTGGGGTCTTCTGCCTCGCTCAGTGCCTTGATGCGCGCCTTGATGGCTTCGGAAGAGGCGCCTTCACCGTCGGCCGCGGACACCCCGCTGGAGAAGAAATACTTCAGTTCGAACGTGCCGCGCGGGCACGCGAGATACTTGTTGCTGGTCACGCGGCTGACGGTGCTTTCGTGCATCTCGATCTGTTCGGCCACTTCGCGCAAGGTCAGCGGGCGCATCGCGGTGACCCCGTGCCGGAAGAAGCCTTCCTGCTTTTTCACGATTTCGGCCGCGGTCTTGAGGATGGTCTTCTGCCGCTGGTCGAGCGCGCGGATCAGCCAGTCGGCCTCGCCCAGTTGTTCGTTGAGCCAGCTGTGCGCGGCCTTGTCGCGGGCACCGGTCTTGAGTTCGAGGAAATAGTCGCGATTGACGACCAGCCGCGGGAGGCTGGCTTCGTTGAGCCGGATGTCCCAGCCATCGGCGCTGGGCGCGATCAGCACGTCGGGGACGATTGCGGCCTGCGCGGTGCCGCCATAGGCAAGACCCGGCTTGGGATCGTAGCCGCGCAGTTCGGCCAGCATGTCGGCGAAATCCTCGTCATCGACCTCGCACATGCGTTTGAGCCTGGCGATTTCGCCCGCAGCGACCAGATCGAGATTGTCGATCAGCCGGGCCATGCAGGGATCGTAGCGGTCCGCTTCCTTGGCCTGCAACGCCAGGCATTCGCTCAGTGACCGCGCGCCGACCCCGGTGGGATCGAGCGACTGGACCGTGGCCAGCGCCTGCTCGACCGCCGCGAGCGGGGCGCCGAGTTCATCTGCGATGACCAGCAGGTCGGTGGGCAGATAGCCCGCTTCGTCGAGTTCGCCGGCGATGCGCAGCGCGATCAGGGCTTCCCGCGGATCGCGCGCCACCGCGCCGATCTGGTCGGCAAGATGTTCCGCCAGCGTTGGTCCGGCGGACGAACGGTTTTCCAGATCGGGCAATTCCGCGCTGCCCGCGCCACCGATATCGCCGCGGCTCCAGTCGCCCATGTCGCCCGGAGCGGCCTCGGGGTCGATCGCATGGTCCGCAATATCCAGCGCATTGTCGCCGCCCATGTCGGGGGCGCTGTCATGTTCCTGCGGTTCGGCGCTCGTATCGCTGGCGGTCTCGCGGCTTACTTCGCCCATTTCCAGTAAGGGGTTGGATTCGAGCGCATCGGCGACGAAAGTCTCGATTTCGAGATTGGACAGCGCTAACAGCTTGATCGCCTGCTGCAGCTGCGGCGTCATCACCAGCGACTGGGTCTGCCGCAGATCGAGACGCGGGGCCAGCGCCATGGATCAGCTCCGGGCGGCTTCGGGCATCACAGAGTGAAACTTTCGCCCAGATAGAGCCGCCGCACGTTTTCATCGGCCACCAGCGCTTCGGGCGTGCCGGCGAACAACACCTGTCCGCCATAGATGATGCAGGCGCGGTCGACGATCTCGAGCGTTTCGCGCACGTTGTGATCGGTGATCAATACCCCGATCCCACGCGTCTTGAGGTCCTTAACGAGGTCGCGGATATCGCTGATCGAAAGCGGGTCGATCCCGGCAAAGGGTTCGTCGAGCAGCATGATCGACGGCTTGGCCGCCAGGGCGCGGGCAATCTCGCAGCGCCGGCGCTCGCCACCCGAAAGCGCCATCGCGGGGCTGGCGCGCAGCCGGGTAAGGCCGAATTCGTCGAGCAGGCGTTCGAGTTCCGCGGCGCGCGTTTCCGCGTCGGGTTCGACCATCTCGAGCACGCTGTTGATGTTCTGCTCCACCGTCATCCCGCGAAAGATGCTGGTTTCCTGCGGCAGATAGCCAAGCCCCAGGATCGCGCGGCGGTACATCGGCAGGTTGGTCACATCCTCGCCATCCATCAGGATGCGCCCGGCATCGGGGCGCACGAGACCCATGATCGAATAGAAGCAAGTCGTCTTGCCCGCGCCATTGGGGCCCAGCAGGCCGAGCACTTCGCCCTTGCCCACGCTGAGCGAGATGTCGGTCAGCACTGCCCGCTTGTCGTAGCTCTTGGCGATCGACACCACTTCGAGCCCGCCCTGCGGGATCGGCGGGGCGGCGTCGTGCACCGCATCGTTTTCGTGGCTTGTTGCAATATCGGCCATGGCCCGTGCCATAGCACGCGTCCGCCATGTGAAAACCCCCGCCACGCGGCCTGATCGACGAACTGGCAAGGTTCCTGCATGGGCGCTGGGCAGATGGCGCCCGCAGCTGCCGGGCCGTGCAGACAGCCTTTCGCGCACGATTGCTTGCCAGCGGGCAACAATTTTGAAACAATGCGATTCGGGTCAGAGGAAACAGGAGAGGCGCAATGAACAAGGCGCTCCGCAACGCCGACATCGCAACCGGGCATACCGGGGGGCGAGCGCGAGACTGGCGCAAGGCCATGAGCGACAATGTCGCGCTGGCGCTGCTGGTCTATACCGGCATGCAGATTTTCATGACCGTCGGCGCGATGAAGCAGGGCGTGTCCTCTATCGTCCCCTATCTTGCGCTCATCGTCCTGGTGGCCGGGATCATTCCTGCCTGCCGCTGGTTCGAGCGGCGCTGGTCGGACCTGTCCGACGACCAGGCAGCCGACGGAGCGTTGAAACCGGCCTTTCGCCGCGACCAGATACTGCTGTGGGCAATGGCCATCGGCCTGCCCGCCGCGCTTACCGCTTTCTTCACGCTGATTTTTTCCTGACCCTGCCGGCGGTTGCCAGCCAGCCGCCCCGGGCCTAATTCGCGAGGCATGACTTCGCATCTCCGGCAGGCCCGATGATCGGCCCCGATGCAGCGCTTGCCCGCTGCCATGACCTCGTCGAACTGGCTCGCGCAGCGGGCGCGGATGCCGCCGATGCCGTTGCCAGCGCGTCGTCTTCGGAAAGCGTCAGCGTCAGGCTGGGGGCGCTGGAAGAGGTCGAACGCTCCGAAAGCGAAGAAATCGGCCTGCGGGTGTTCGTCGGCCGCCGTTCGGCATCGATCGCGACGAGCGATTTTGCCGGTGAGGGGCTGCGCATGCTGGCCCAGCGCGCTGTCGAGATGGCGCGTCTCGCCCCGGAGGATCCTTATGGCGGGCTCGCCCCGGCCGACGCATTGTTCCAAGGCGACGGCGTCGAACTCGAGCTGAGCGATGGCGCCGAACCGCGCCCCGAAGACTTGCGCAGCGCCGCGCTTGCCACCGAAGATGCCGCGCGCGCAATCGCGGGGGTGACCAATTCGAACGGCGGCAGCGCCTCGGCCTCGCAATCGGTGTTCGCCCTGGTCACTTCCACCGGATTCGCGCGGGCGCGTGCGGGCGGATCGCACTCATTGTCGGCCAGCGTGGTCGCGGGGGAGGGCGGCGACAAGCAGACCGACTATGCCTATCGCACGCAGCGGCACCGCAGCGATCTGCCCGATCCGGCGGGCATCGGACGCGAGGCCGGCGAACGCGCGGTCCGCAAGGTCGCTCCCGGATCGCTTCCTTCGGGCAGGATGTCCGTGGTGTTCGATCCGCGCGTGGGCGGCGGGATCGTCGGTCATTTGCTCGGCGCCATGACCGGGCCCGCTATCGCCCGCAAGGCAAGCTTCCTGATCGACCGCGAGAACGAACGGCTGTTCGATAACGGTATCCGGATCGTCGAGGATCCGCTGCGCCCCCGCGGTCTGCGATCGCGCAATTACGACGGCGAGGGCATCGCCAGCGTTCCGCGCGCGCTGGTCGAAGGCGGGCGGGTTACCCGCTGGCTGACCAATGTCGCCAGCGCCGCCCAGCTCGATCTGCCACTGACCGGCCATGCGAGCCGGGGCAGTGGCGGGGCGCCCGGCGTGGCCCCGGCCAATGTCTATATGGAACCGGGCACGGCCAGCGCGGCCGACCTAATCGCCGATATCGAGGACGGCGTCTATATCACCGACCTGTTCGGCCAGGGGGTCAGCCTCGTCACGGGCGATTACAGCCGCGGCGCCAGCGGGCTGCGCATCCGCAATGGCGAACTGGCGGGGCCGGTGGCGGAAATCACCATCGCCGGGACGCTGCCCGAAATGTTCCGCGCGCTGGTGGCGGCCGATGATCTCGAATTCCTGCGCGGAATCGATGTTCCGACGCTGCGCATCGACGGCATGTCGGTGGCCGGTCAATGATCCGGTTGCTTGCCCTGGCGGCCCTGTTGTGGGCGGTGCCGCTGGCGGCCCAGCTCGAGGTGCCCGCCGAACCGACCGAAACGCCGACCCCCGTCCAGACGATCGCGGCGACGCAGGAAGAGGGCGACGACCGGCGTATTGCCGAACGTATCGCAGGGATCTTTGCCGAGCTGCCCGCCTTCGGCGCGGTCGAGGTCGAGGTCAATGAAGGCGTGGTTTCGCTGTCGGGCACGGTGCCCAAGCCGGACGACATTGCGCGCGCCGAAGCCATCGTCAATCGCGTCGCCGGCGTCGTCACGGTCGAAAACGGGCTCGAACGGGACCTGTCGCTCTCGGCGGGCAGCGCGGGGATACTGACGCTCGCCGACCGCTGGAATTCGCTGGTCCGCATGCTCCCGCTGATCGGGATGGCCCTCGGCGTATGGCTGGCGATCGCCTTTCTCGGCTATCTGATCGCCGGGCTCGGGCGGCTGTGGCACCGGATCGCGCCGAACAGCTTCCTGGCCGAACTGATCGCCAGCGCGATCCGGTTTGGCTTCACGATCGTCGGCCTGGTGATCGCGCTCGACATGATCGGGGCGACAGCGCTGCTGGGCGCGGTGCTTGGCGGCGCGGGCGTCATCGGTATCGCGCTGGGTTTCGCCATGCGCGACACGATCGAGAATTACGTCGCCTCGCTGCTGCTGTCGCTGCGGCAGCCGTTTCGCGCCAACGACTGGGTGCAGATCGATACCTATGAAGGCCGGGTTATCCGCCTGACCAGCCGTGCCACCGTGCTGATGACGCTCGATGGCAACCACCTGCGCATTCCCAATGGCCAGGTGTTCAAGGCAGTGATCGTCAATTTCACGCGCAATCCGCAGCGCCGCTTCCATTTCGACCTCGGCGTGGACGCCGACGACGATGCCCGCGCCGCGCGGCAGCTGGGCCGCGACACGCTTGCGGGGCTCGAATTCGTGCTGTCGGATCCGCCACCCGAAGCGCGGATCATCGAGGTTGGCGATTCGAACGTGGTGATCCGTTTCCTCGGCTGGGTCGACCAGCGCGATACCGATTGGTGGAAGGCGCAGAGCCAGGCGATCCCGGCAGTGAAGGGCGCCTTGGAAGATGCGGGCTTCGGCCTGCCGGAGCCGATCTACCGGCTGCGCTTCGATCCGCGCTCTGCCACGGTGCCCTTCGCGGCCGAAGCGGCCACCGCTACGGTCACCCCGAGCGCGGACGAACCGCCGCAGGCCAAGCGCGCGGTTCGCGATGTCGCGGCCAGCCCGGCCGACGAGGACGTGCGCCCGGCGGACGAGATCGCCGCTATGGTCGAGGAAGAGCGCAACCGGCCGGGAGAAGAGCAGAACAAGGACCTGCTCGATCACTCCCGCCCGGTCGAATAGGCGTTACTTCGCGGCGTTGCAGCGCTCGATGCTTTCGAGCACGATCTGGCGCGCCTCGGCGGCATCGCCCCAATTGCCGATCCGCACCCACTTCTCGCTTTCGAGATCCTTGTAGTGCGTGAAGAAATGCTCGATCTGCTGGAAGATGATGCTCGGCAGGTCCTTCGTTTCGGCGATATCCGAATAATAGGGGAAGGTCGTGTCGACGGGTACGCAGATCAGCTTCTCGTCGCCGCCATGCTCGTCTTCGAGATTGAGCACGCCGATCGGGCGGGCGCGCACGACGCAGCCGGGAATGAAGGGCGAGCGGGCGATGACCAGCGCGTCGAGCGGATCGCCGTCGGGGCTGAGCGTGTGCGGGACGAAGCCGTAATTCGCGGGATAGCGCATCGGCGTGTGCAGGATGCGGTCGACGAACAGCGCGCCGCTGGCCTTGTCGAATTCGTATTTCACCGGTTCGCCGCCGGTCGGCACCTCGATGATGACATTGAGGCTCTCGGGCGGATTGTCTCCGGTCGGGATGTTTTCGATGCGCATGGACTGTCTTCTTTGGTTGGCGGGCGATTTCTCGCGCCGGAAAGGCTTGCGCGCGCCGATAGCGTCCCCGTCATATTGCGGCAACCGCCTTCCTCGCCTAAGCGCGCGCCATGGCAAAGACACCCCAGGCAATTCGCGGCACGCAAGACATCTTCGGCGCCGACGCCGAGGCATTCGCATTCGTCGTCGAGGCATTCGAGCGCGTGCGTAAACTCTATCGCTTCCGCCGCGTCGAAATGCCCGTGTTCGAAAAGACCGAAGTGTTCAGCCGCGCGATCGGCGAGACGACCGACGTGGTCAGCAAGGAAATGTACTCCTTCGACGATCGCGGCGGCGAAAGCCTGACGCTGCGCCCCGAATTCACCGCGGGGATCGCGCGCGCCTTCCTGTCGAACGGATGGCAGCAGCACGCGCCGGTCAAGCTGGCGACGCATGGCCCGCTGTTTCGTTACGAGCGCCCGCAGAAAGGGCGCTATCGCCAGTTCCACCAGATCGACGCGGAGATCATCGGCGCGGGTGAACCGCAGGCCGATGTCGAACTGCTCGCCATGGCCGACCAGCTGCTCAAGGAACTCGGCATCACCGGCGTGACGCTGCATCTCAACACGCTGGGCGATGGCGACAGCCGCGAAGCCTGGCGCGCCGCGCTGGTCGAGTATTTCCTTGGCGTGAAGGACGAATTGTCGGAGGATTCGCAGGAGCGGCTGGAGAAGAACCCGCTGCGCATTCTCGACAGCAAGGACCGCCGCGACCGCGCCTTCGTCGCCGATGCACCCAAGATCGACCAGTTCCTGTCGGACGATGCGCGCGCCTTCTTCGACGCGGTCACCAGCGGGCTGGATGCGGCAGGGGTCAGGTGGCAGCGCGCCGAAAGCCTCGTCCGCGGGCTCGACTATTATCGCCACACCGCCTTCGAATTCATTCCCGACGAGGGCAGCGAGGCCGCGGGCAAGCTCGGCAGCCAGAGCACGATCCTGGGCGGCGGGCGCTATGACGGGCTGATGGAAAGCCTCGGCGGCGCGCCCACCCCGGCGGTCGGCTGGGCCGCGGGGATCGAGCGGCTGGCCATGCTGGTGGGGGACAGGGCCGAACCCAATGCGGACGCCATAGTCGTGGTCGAAAACGACGGCGCGATGGACGCCGCGATCGCTGCGCTCGGCACGCTCCGCCGCGGCGGCCTCACTGTCGAACTGTTCGCATCCGGCAGCCCGCGCAAGCGGTTCGACAAGGCGGTCAAGGCGGGGGCCGAGGCGATCGTCGCCTTCGACCTGCGCGACGGTGCGCCCGCACGGCGGATCAAGGCCGACGAGGCCGCCACTGCGCGCCTCGAGGCGCTGCTCGGCCGCTCATGAGCATCCCCGCCGAACGCCTCGACCAGATCGCCCACCGCTTCGCCGAGCTCGAGGCGCGGATGGCGTCGGGCCAGCTGGAAGGGGACGCCTTCGTCCAGGCCAGCCGCGACTATGCCGAGCTCGAGCCGGTGGCGAAGGTCGCCGCCGAAGTACGGGCGGCGCGCGAGGAGATCGCCAGCCTCGAGGAGATGCTCGCCGATCCGGAAATGAAGGCGATGGCCGAGGAGGAGCTGGCCGAGCTGCGCCAGCGCCTGCCCGCGGCCGAGCGCCAGTTGGCCATCGCCATGCTTCCCCGGGACAGCGCCGATGCCAAGCCCGCCATGCTCGAAATCCGCGCCGGCACCGGCGGCGACGAGGCGGCGCTGTTCGCGGGCGATCTCTACCGCATGTACGAACGCTTCGCCGCCGAGCAGGGCTGGAAGGTCGAGCCGGTCAGCATGAGCGCGTCCGAGGTCGGCGGGTTCAAGGAAGTGGTCGCCAATGTCACCGGCAACGGGGTCTTCGCCAAGCTCAAGTTCGAAAGCGGCGTCCACCGCGTGCAGCGCGTGCCCGAAACCGAAAGCGGCGGGCGGATCCATACCTCCGCCGCGACCGTGGCCGTGCTGCCCGAACCCGACGAGGTCGACGTGCAGATCGACGCGGGCGACCTCAAGATCGATACCTACCGCGCCAGCGGGGCGGGCGGACAGCACGTCAACACCACCGACAGCGCAATCCGCATCACGCACTTGCCGACCAATACGGTGGTTACCTGCCAGGACGGCCGCAGCCAGCACAAGAACCGCGAGAAGGCCATGCAGGTGCTGCGCGCGCGGCTGTTCGAACAGCAGCGCGAGGCGACCGAGGGCGCCGAGGCCGAGGCGCGCAAGGCAATGGTCGGCTCGGGCGACCGGTCCGAACGCATCCGCACCTACAATTTCCCGCAAGGCCGCGTGACCGACCACCGGATCGGGCTGACGCTGCACAAGCTGCCCGAAATCATCGCCGGACCGGGTCTTGGCGAACTGGTCGATGCGCTCATCGCCGAGGACGAGGCCAAGCGGCTCGCCACGCTGAGTGACTGAGCCCGGACCGGCCAGTGTGGCCGCTGCGATCCGCGCTGCGGCCGAGCGGCTGGGCGCGACCAGCGATACCGCGCGGCTCGACGCCGAACTGCTGATGGCGCATGTTCTGGAGACGTCGCGTTCGCAGATGCTGCTGACCCGGATGCGCGACGATGCCGCCCCGCATGCCGCCGCATTCGCGCGGCTGGTCAATCGGCGCGCCGCGCACGAACCGGTGGCGCACTTGCTGGGCGAGCAGGAGTTTTACGGGCTCCCTTTCGCAGTATCGCCTGCCACGCTGATCCCGCGCGGCGACAGCGAAACGATCGTCGAGGCGGCGCTCGAACACGCGGCCGCCGACGCGCGCGTGCTTGACATGGGAACGGGATCGGGGGCGCTGCTGCTGGCCTTCCTGCACGAGCGCCCGTCGGCAACGGGGATCGGCATCGATGCCTCGGCGCAGGCGCTGGCCGTGGCGCAGCGGAACAGCGCTGCGCTGGGCCTGGCGCAGCGCGCGCAGTTCAGGGAAGCGAGCTGGCTGGACAGCGGCTGGGCCGATGCGCTCGGCCGGTTCGACCTCGTGCTGTGCAACCCGCCCTATGTCGAAACCGGCGCCCGGCTCGATCCGGATGTGCGCGATTACGAGCCGGCTTCCGCGCTGTTCGCCGGACCCGAGGGGCTTGACGACTATCGCGCGATCATCCCGCAGCTTGGCAAGCTGCTTGCGCCAGGCGGTGTCGCAGTGCTCGAAATCGGGGCGGCACAAGGGCAGGCGGTGCGTGCGCTGGCGAGCAGAATCGGGCTATACGGTGGCGCTGCGCCGCGATATCGCCGGACGCGACCGGGCGCTGATTCTCACTTAGGGCTTGGCAAAGCCGATTCGACCCTTTACCTCTGGCCACAGGCCAGTGGTGCGCGGGTAACGCTTCCCACCGGTTCCAGCTCCGACATTGCAGTTACGGTACGAGGCTTCGGCCCCGTATACCTTGCACAAAATGGAGCACGCGAGCTGCGACAAGCGCAGTCGCGCAAGGGGTCACGCGGCCATATGCGCACCGGTTGTAAGGTGCGCGCCGCGCATTGAATAAGGACCAGCTACCCTTGAACAATAATCGCAATAACCGTCGTCGTGGACGCGGTAACCGCAATCAGGGCGGGGCCAATTCGGCCAATCGGATCGATAGTCGTGCCCGGGGCAATGCTCCGCAGTTGCTCGAAAAGTACAAGAAGCTTGCCCAAGACGCCCAGCACAATGGCGACCGGGTGCAGGCCGAATACTATCTCCAGTTCGCCGACCATTATTTCCGCGTCCTCGCCGACAACAAGGCCCGCCAGGAAGAATCCAAGGGCAAGCGGCCGGACGATCGCGGCCAGAACCAGTCGGATGACGACGGGGACGAAGACGATGGCGACGATCGCCGCGGCAATCGCCGGCAGCCGCGCAGTCGCCGCGACGATGCCGAAGATGGCAATCGCAAGCCGCGCGCGCGCCGGCCGAAGAACGACGATCAGAACGACGACAGCGAGTTCGAATCGTCGGACAATCCCTTCACGCGCCGCGACGACGAGGACGAAGCGCCCAAGAAGCGCCGTGCCCCGCGCAAGGTGAAGAAGGCCGACGACGCCAATCCCGCCGGCGGCGAGATCGACGCGGCGGTGCTGCCGCCTTCGATCGGCGCAAGCGAATCCGCGGGCGACGACAAGCCGGCCCCGCGTCGCCGCAAGCGCAAGCAGGACGATGAGAGCGAAGTGGGCGCGGTCGGCTGATCGCGCTTGCACCTCTGCTTTGACTGACTAAGGGGCAAGCCGATGGAGAAACTCCCCGGCTTGGCCCGTTCTCACCCGCAAATCGCCGCCCTCGTGCTGGGCGGCCTGTCGGCCTTGGGCTTCCAGCCGTTCCACCTCTGGCCTGTGGGGCTTGCGGCGGTCGGCGCGTTCGGCTGGCTGGCGTGGCGCGCCACCGGATGGCGCTCGGCGCTGCTTGCCGGTTGGCTGTTCGGCCTCGCCCATTTCACCATCACCAACAACTGGATCGCCACCGCCTTTACCTATCAGGCGGAAATGCCTGCCATTCTCGGCTGGGCCGCAGCGCCGCTGCTGTCGCTCTACCTCGCCATATGGCCCGCGCTCGCGACTTGTGTCGCGTGGTGCGCTGCGCGCCGGCGCGGGCTGCTCACCTTCGCGCTGGTATTCGGCGCGATGTGGATCGGCGCGGAATGGCTGCGCAGCTGGGTCTTCAGCGGCTATGCCTGGGGTCCGCTGTCGATGATGGTGCTGGGCCCGTGGGACCGCCCCGGACTGGCGGCGGCGCTGCCCTTTACCGGCAGTTACGCGCTGTCGGGGCTGATGGCCTGCGCCGCGGTGCTGCTTGCCGACCTGCTGCGCACCCGGCGCTGGCTTGCCTTGGCAGGTGCTGCAGCTGCCCTTGCCATACTGGTTTATCTGCCGGCCGGTGAGCCGCGCGAAGGAACGGTGCCGCTCACGCTGGTCCAGCCCAATCTGGGGCAGGACGAGATCAATGACGCCGCGCGCTTCGAAGAGCAGTTCCAGCGCATCGCCGCGCTCAGCGTGCCGCGGGAAGCGCGTCCCAACCGGCTCGTCCTGTGGCCCGAAAGCGGTGTTCCGGACTATCTGCGCGATGGTTATCCGCAGCGCTATTACACCCAGATGACCGCCGGGGGCGACCCGGCCTTCGCGCGCGCCAGGATCGGGCGCGTGATCGGCGCCGACAGCCTGCTGCTGACCGGGATGGTCGATCTCGAGATCGACATGGTCGAGGGCCGTGAACGCGCTGTGGCCGCGTACAATTCGATCGCATCGATCGATCCGGCCGGACGGCTGGGCGAACGCTATGCTAAGGCGCATCTGGTCCCCTATGGCGAATACCTGCCGATGCGCGACTGGCTCGAACCGCTCGGCCTCTCGCGGCTCGTCGCAGGGACGCTCGATTTCATTCCCGGTCCCGGTCCGCTGAGCCAGGATCTCGGCCCCTTCGGCAAGGCGGGGATGCAGATCTGCTACGAGATCGTCTTCTCGGGCGAAGTGGTCGACCGCACGGACCGGCCCGATTACATCTTCAACCCATCCAACGATGGCTGGTTCGGGGCCTGGGGCCCGCCGCAGCATCTGGCGCAGGCGCGGATGCGCGCGGCGGAGGAAGGGCTGCCGGTACTGCGTTCGACGACCACCGGGATCAGCGCCGTGATCGACGCACGCGGGGTCGTGCGCGACCATATCGGGCGCAATGTGGCCGGGCGGATCGATACAGTGGTGCCGCCACCGGCGCCGCCCACATGGTTCGCGCAGGCGGGACACTGGTTGACGCTCGTCTGGGCTATCGCACTGCTGGCACTATCGCTGGTTGCCATGCGCCGCGCGGAAGGCTACCCCGCACAGAACACATAAAGATTTCTTTATATCGGGATTTGCTCGTTCATGCGCACCAGTTTTCTCTTCACCTCCGAGAGCGTCTCCGAGGGCCATCCCGACAAGGTGTCCGACCAGATTTCGGATGCGATCGTCGATTTGATGCTGGCCAAGGATCCCGAAGCCCGCGTGGCCTGCGAAACCATGACGACGACCCAGCGGGTGATCCTCTCGGGCGAGATCCGCTGCGCGCCGATGTACAACGCCAACAATCCCGACTGGGCCGAAAACGGGGGCTGGGCCCCCGGCGCGAAGGAAGAAATCGAGAAAGCGGTGCGCCGCACGGTGCGCGAAATCGGCTATGAGCAGGACGGGTTCCACTGGCAGACGCTGACCTTCGAAAACCACCTGCACGGCCAGTCTTCCGAAATCGCGCAGGGCGTCGATGCGGCGGGCAACAAGGACGAAGGCGCCGGTGACCAGGGCATCATGTTCGGCTTCGCCTGCGATGAAACGCCCGACTACATGCCTGCGCCGCTCGACTACAGCCACAAGATCCTCGAACGGCTCGCGGCGGATCGCAAGAGCGGCGCTGCGCCTTTCCTCGAACCCGATGCGAAGAGCCAGGTCACGCTGCGCTACGAGAACGGCAAGCCGGTCGCCTGCACTGCCGTCGTCGTGTCGACCCAGCATGCCAAGGGTTACCACGAAGGCGCCAGGGAGGCCGAGCTCAAGGCCTATGTCAAAGGTGTGATCGGCGACATCCTGCCCGGCGGATGGATCACCGACGAGACCGAGTGGCATATCAACCCCACCGGCGCGTTCGAGATCGGCGGGCCCGACGGCGATGCCGGGCTGACCGGGCGCAAGATCATCGTCGACACCTATGGCGGCGCGGCCCCGCATGGCGGCGGTGCGTTCAGCGGTAAGGATCCGACCAAGGTCGATCGCTCGGCCGCCTATATCACGCGCTACCTGGCGAAGAACATCGTCGCGGCGGGGCTTGCGCGGCGCTGCACCATCCAGCTGTCCTACGCCATCGGCGTGTCCAAGCCGCTCTCGCTCTATGTCGATACGCATGGCACCAGCGCCGCCGGGGTGACCGACGAAGCGCTCGAGGATGCGATCCGCAGCATCGACAAGCTGGGCGGGCTGACCCCGCGCGGGATCCGCACGCACCTCGGCCTCAACAAGCCGATATACCGCCAGAGCGCCGCCTATGGCCACTTCGGGCGGCAGGCCGATGGCGAACACTTCCCCTGGGAACGCCTCGATCTGGGCGACGATCTGAAGGCCGCGCTGGCAGGCTAGCCGCGCTCCCGGCCGGACGCGGCGGGCGCGCTAGCCGTGTTCGCCCTTGCGCGGGCTGGGGTGGTCGAGCGCAAGTTGGGCGCCGGAGAAAGTGAACGGGCTGCGTACGCCGGCGATGCCGTCCAGCTCGATCCGCATGCCCCGCTCGCGCACTTGCGGATCGGCGAACACCGCGTCGATCGGGTTGATCGGTCCGGCGGGGATGCCCGCCTCGCCGCATGCGCCAAGCAGTTCCGCCAATTGCCACTTGCCGGTCTCCGCAGCGATCATGGCGTCGAGCTCCGCGCGGTTGGCGAGGCGGCTTTCATTGGTGGCGAAGCGTTCGTCGCCCAGCAGGTCGCCGCGCCCGAGCAGCGCGAGCAGCCGCCGGAACAGCCCGTCATTCGCAGGCGCCAGCACCACCTTGCCATCGGCAACCGGGAAGACGCCATAGGCGCTCACCTGGGCATGCTCATTGCCCATCCGCGGCGGATTTTCGCCAGTGGTGAAGAAATGCGTTGCCTGGCTGGCGAGCAGGCCGACCGAACAATCGAGCAGCGCCATGTCGACATGCTGTCCGCGACCGGTGCGTTCGCGCATGGCCAGCGCGGCCTGGATGCCGATCACCGAATACAGCCCGCAGGTGAGGTCGGAAATGGAGATGCCCATCTTCATCGGCTGGCCCGCCGGTTCGCCGGTCAGCGCCATGAACCCGCTCATCGCCTGCACGACGAAATCGTATCCCGCCTCATGCGCGCGCGGCCCGGTCTGGCCGAAACCGGTGATCGAGCAATAGACGAGCCCTTGGTTGGCCGCGGACAGCGCGGCGTAGTCGAGCCCGAACTTGTCCAGCGTGCCGGTCTTGAAATTCTCCAGCACGACATCCGCCGAAGCGGCCAGTTCGGCGACGCGCCCAAGATCGCCCGCGTCCCTGAAATCGGCCACGATGCTGCGCTTTCCGCGATTGGCGGCATGGTAATATGCCGCCTCGCGGTCGCCGTTCTCGCGCTCGATCCACGGCGGGCCCCACAGCCGCGTGCCGTCGCCATCGGGGCTTTCGACCTTGATGACGTCGGCCCCGAGATCGGCGAGGATCTGCCCCGCCCAGGGGCCGGCGAGCACCCGCGCCAGTTCGAGGACCTTGAGCCCGGCGAGGGGGGCATTCGGATTGCGCGGAGCGTCGAGCCACATGCCGCGCGGCTTGGGCGGGCAGCGCGCGGGGGTCAAGTCACTCGATGCCCGCAGCTGCTGCCAGGCCGCTTGCCGCCTCGAGGAATTCCTCGCGGAAGTCCTGCACCACCTGGCGGCTCGAGCGTACCTGTTCGACCAGCCCGACGCCCTGGCCGACGAAGTAGCTGACCAGTTCGCGCGCATTGTCATTGCCCGCAGCGGCCTCGCGTTCGATCCGCGCGAAGGCGGGTTCGGAGACCATGCCCATCAGCGGCATGGGCAGCGTTCCCGGGCCCTGCGGATCTTCCCAGGCCGCATGCCACGGCGTTTTCAGCTGGCGTGCAGGCTTGCCCGTGCGGCTGCGCGAGCGGACGGTATCGCGGCTGCGCGCGGCGACCATCTTGTCGCGGAACGCTTCGCTGGTCTCGGCCTCGGGCGTCGCCAGCCAGACCGATCCGGTCCACGCGCCCTGCGCGCCCGCCGCCATCATTCCCGCCATCTGTCCGCCGGTCATTATCCCGCCCGCGGCAAGCACCGGGATATCGTGCCCGCGCCGCGCCAGTTCCCGCACGACTTCGGGGATCAGCACCAGGGTCGACACTTCGCCGCAATGCCCGCCGGCCTCGGTGCCCTGCGCGACGATGATGTCGACGCCCGCCTCGGCCTGCCGGATGGCGTGTTCTTTCGCCCCGACCAGCGCCGCCACGGGGACGCCGCGCCGCTCCCCTTCGGCAATCATGGCAGCAGGCGCGATACCCAGCGCATTGGCGATCAGCCTGATCGGATGGCGAAAGGCGACCTCCATCAAGGCGAGGCCGTTTTCGGGCGTGATGCCCATGCGTTCAGGCAGGATCTTGAGTTCGGGCTCGGGGGCGATGCCGTAATCGCCCAGCACCGAATTGACGAAACCCTGATAGGCCGGATCGATGGCCTGCGCGCGGCTCCGGTTGTCCGCGAGCGTGCGGACTGCCGGATCGATCACCTCGGGCACCAGCACATCGACGCCATAGGGCGCGCCATCGACATGGGCATCGATCCAGTCGAGCTCCTCCTCGAGCTGTTCGGGGGTAAAGCGGGTGGCGCCGAGGACGCCGAAGCCGCCCGCCTTGCTGACCGCGGCGACGACATCGCGGCAGTGGCTGAAGGCGAACAGCGGGAATTCGGCGCCGGTCAGGGCGCAAACGCGGTTCATGGTCATGGGTGTCTCCTCTTCCGCGGTCACCCTATGCCCAAGCCGGTGCGGTGCAAGCGATGTCTAGCGCGGTGCCCTCATTGCGCGATGTCGCTTGCCGCAGGCTGCCAGCGCGCGTCGGGGGGAACACCTCGTCCAGCGTACCTTCCTGCCATGCGCCATAGACCGGGTTGGGCATCAGGAACCAGCCATTGCCCCACAGCTGCGCATAGGTGCCCCGCGCCACCATTGCCCGGCGCGCTGCGATGGCGCTTTCGTCCGCGTTGAAGACATCGGCGAAGTCTCCGAGATTGTCGCCCGCCATCGCAATGACGCAATAGCTCTGCGCGATCCGCGCGCGGCGGCCGTCCTTGCGCCCGCCCATGGCATCGTCGCCGCGCAGGAACAGCGTTTCGAGATGCACGGCCGGCCCCGCGCCGGCGGCTTCCAGCGCCGCCACCGTGCCTGCCGCATTCTGCGTATTGCGATTGGTGTTGAAGATCACCGTGATGCCCGCGTCGCGCAGGCGGCGCAGGCCAGTGACCGCGCCGGGAACGGGATGTGCGATCCCCGCGCCCTGTTCCGACCATTGTGCCCATTCGGCGGGATCGAACGGCTTGCCGCTCAGCGCCTGCCAGTATTCGTAGCCGGTGTTGAGCAGGACGGTCTCGTCGACATCGAACACGGCGGCAAGCGGCTTGATGCCGCCGTCATCCGTCTCGCATGACGGCGTGCCTATGCCGCCCGCCGCGTCTGGCAGGCCCTGCGGAACCGATTGCGGAATCCCGGGCCGGCGCGCGACCGCGATGGCGTGATCGGCGATTTGTCGCCAGGTCTGGATCGAGGCTGCGGCCGCTTCGCCCGAGCCGTAAAGCCAGCGCATGGTATCGGGTGCGGGCCGGTCTTCGCCAGCATTCACCGGCGCGCTGGCCGCCGAAGGGCGGGGGCCGGCAGCGGAACAGCCGCCCAAGGCAAGCGCCCCGGCGGCGAGCAGGAGGAAACGGGTCATGAGGCAATCTCCAGAGCGACGGCTGATAGTGCGGACGCGGCTCTCTGCCATAGCGGGCGTCGGCAATCCATCCGGCTCGCACGATTAGAGCGTGCAGCGCCGCCATTCCAGCGGAGACCCGGTCATGCCCCGATTTCGCCGCTGCCGACTACGCCAGAAAACCGCCGAATTTTGTGCAGCGCAATATCGGCGGCTCTCATCAGCCGAGGATGCCGGGCATAAAATCAAGAGGTTGCAGTTTCTTGCATCGACTGTTTGCGGATTTTGCAACAAAACTTGTTCTTTTCGCACTTGCACAAAAGTGGGCGGCCACGCATATCTGCTCGTGCCTTTCAGGCATCCTCTCCCAAGACTTCCAAGCCCGGTTGGTTCGCCAGCCGGGCTTTTTTCTTGCCTGCGGGACCTTCTGTCCGCACCCGCTCATTGCATCGGTACGAACCGGCCCCACCTTGGGCTGTACGACCAACAGGAACGGGAGCCCAGCTCACATGGCCGATGCTGACGCTGCAACGACGGAAGACACGACGAAGGTAAGGCTGCAAGTGGCAGCGGCACGGCAGGAGGAAAGCGGGCAGGGTATCGCCCGCATGCCGCGATCGGCCTTTCAGGCGCTGGGCATCACCGAAGGCGATGTGGTGGAAATCACCGGCAAGCGCACGACCGCGGCGGTCGCGATGGCGGCCTATGACGAAGACCAGACCATCGACGTCGTCCGGCTCGACGGGCTTCAGCGCGGCAATGCGGAAGCCGGCTCGGGCGAACATGTGAATGTCTCGGTTGCCGAATCGCGCCCGGCCACGCGTGTCGTATTCGCGCCCGCGCAGCGCGAGATGCGCCTGCAGGGTCCGGCGCAAGCGCTCAAGCGCAATTTCTTCCGCAAGCCGCTCGTCGCGGGCGATCTCGTCGCCACGACCGGGCAGCAGCCCGTCCAGGATATGCCCCCCGAAGTGCGCCGGATGTTCAATGCCCCGGCCTATGCGCTCACCCAGATCCGGCTCAGCGTGGTGTCCACCAGCCCAAAGGGCATCGTCCATATCGACGAAAACACCGAAGTCGAGCTGCGCGCCGAGTTCGAAGCGCCCCGCGATGCCCGCGCGGTGGTCAATTACGACGATGTCGGGGGGATGGAAGACACCATCCAGCAATTGCGCGAGATGGTCGAATTGCCGCTGCGCTATCCCGAATTGTTCACCCGTCTCGGCGTTGATCCGCCCAAGGGCGTGCTGCTGCACGGTCCTCCGGGAACGGGCAAGACGCGGCTGGCGCAGGCGGTCGCCAATGAAAGCGATGCCAATTTCTTCACCATCAATGGCCCCGAGATCATGGGATCGGGCTATGGCGAAAGCGAGAAGGCACTGCGCGAAGTGTTCGAGCAGGCGACCAAGGACGCGCCTGCCATCGTTTTCATCGACGAGATCGATTCGATTGCGCCCAAGCGCGACCGCGTCCCCGGCGAGGCGGAGAAGCGCCTCGTCGCGCAGCTGCTGACTCTGATGGACGGGCTCGAGGCGCGTTCGAACCTCGTCGTGATTGCCGCAACCAATCGCCCCGACGCGATCGACGAGGCGCTGCGCCGGCCGGGCCGCTTCGACCGCGAAATCGTGATCGGTGTGCCCGACGAACAGGGGCGGCGCGAAATCCTCGGCATCCACACCCGCGGCATGCCCCTGGGCGACAAGGTCGACCTCGCCGAGCTGGCGCGCGCCACTTACGGCTTCGTCGGTGCGGATATCGCCGCGCTCGCGCGCGAGGCCGCGATCGATGCGGTGCGCCGGATCATGCCCAAGATCGATCTCGACGAGCGGACGATTCCGCCCGAAGTGCTCGACGAACTCTATGTCGGACGCGAAGACTTCCTCTCGGCGCTGAAGCGCATCCAGCCTTCCGCCATGCGCGAAGTCATGGTGCAGGTGCCCCGGGTCGGCTGGTCCGATATCGGCGGCGTGGGCGACGCGATCGAAAAGCTCAAGGAAGGCATCGAGCTGCCGATGAAGAATCCCGAGGCGTTCCATCGTCTCGGGATCCGGCCCGCGAAGGGCTTCCTGCTCTATGGTCCGCCGGGCACCGGCAAGACGCTGCTGGCCAAGGCCGTCGCCAAGGAAGCCAAGGCGAACTTCATCTCGATGAAAAGCTCGGACCTGCTGTCCAAATGGTATGGCGAAAGCGAACAGCAGATCGCACGCATGTTCAAGCGAGCCCGCGCAGTCGCGCCCTGCGTCGTCTTCATCGACGAAATCGACAGCCTGGTGCCCGCGCGTGGCAGCGGGCAAGGCGAACCGCAGGTCACCGGCCGCGTGGTCAACACCATCCTGGCCGAAATGGACGGGCTCGAGGAATTGCAGTCGGTCGTCGTCATCGGCGCGACCAACCGCCCTACGCTGGTCGATCCCGCGCTGCTGCGCCCGGGCCGGTTCGACGAACTGGTTTATGTCGGGACGCCCGACCAGCCGGGACGCGAACAGATCCTCAAGATCCATGCCAAGGACATGCCGATGGCCGCCGATGTCGATCTCGCGGCGGTCGCCGCCAAGACCGTGCGGTTCACGGGCGCGGACCTCGAAGATGTCGTCCGCCGCGCCGGCCTCAACGCCCTGCGCCGCGTCGGCGGCGATGTAGAGGAAGTCGCCGCGCTCGATTTCGCAGAAGCGCTGAAGGATAGCCGCGCGACGGTTACCCCGAAGATGGAAACCGAATACAAGAAGATGCGCGGCGAGCTGAAGAAGCGCGCGGCCGAAGTGCGACCGATCGGGTTCCTCTACGAAGGCATGGTCGAAAGCACGCGCGACGAAAAGCACGGGCCGGACACCACCGGCTGATCGCTACTGGCCGGCCGCAGGTGCCTGCAGCGACCTGCCGGTGAGCGCGGCTTACGGTGTGTTCGGCTCGGCGGCCTTGAGATGCCCGCCGGGCACTTCGAGCCGGTGGCGGATCAGCGCATCGGGCTGGTTCTGCTTGATCCAGGCCAGCATGTGTTCGCGCACGCCGCAGCGCAGGGCCCACAAGTCGCCGATCGTCTCGGCGCTCATCGACAGGCGCAGTTCGATGCTCTCGGGATAGGCGTCGGTCATCAGCAATTGCAGATTGCGCCCGTCCCACAGCTCATGCGCCGAGACATAGCGTTCGAATTCTCTGCGGATCGGTTCGACATCGGTGATTGGGTCGAGATGCAGCATTACCGGCCCGGTCAGCTTCTCGTCGACGCGCGACCAGTTCTCGAAGCTTTCGTCGAGGAACCGGCTGGTGGGCACGACCAGCACGCGCTCGTCCCAGGTGCGGACGGTGACGAAGCTCATGCGGATTTCCTCCACCCGCCCGGCCTGGTCGTCGACCTTGACCAGATCGCCGATCCGCAGCGGCTGGGTCAGCGCCATTTGCAGCCCCGCGATCAGCGATTTGAGCGCGGGCTGTGCGGCGGCGCCCACTGCCAGCGCGGCGAGACCCGCCGAGGCCAGCATCGTGGTGCCGACATCGCGGACACCGGGGATATTGAGCATGATCAGCGAAACGGTGACGATGATGATCCCCACCTTCACCGTCCGCGACAGGATCGCGATCCGCGTTAGGCGGCCGCGCTGCGCCACCGGATCGCTCGCCGCGCCGACCTGTGCTTCGTAGCCCCGCGCGAGGCCGCGGACCATGGCATAGGCCACCCACCCGATCACCGCGGGCACCAGAAAGCGGGCCAGAAGGTCCCAGCCGCGCCCGACCAGCGCATCGTTTTCGGCCGCCGCGGCGATGGCGAAGGCGATCGCCGCCCAGCGCAGCGGCTTGCGCACCGCTTCGACCACCACATCGTCGAGCGCGCTTTCGGAACTGCGCGTCACGCGCCGGAGCAGGGCGAAGACGATCCAGTGCGCCAGCAGGGCCAGCGCGACCGCGCTGCCGAGCACGATCAGCGTGTGTATCACGCCGTCGTAGGAGATCGGCCAATTGCGGGGATCGTAGCGCTCTAGCATCGGCTCAGGCGGTATGGGCGCGGGCCGCCGATGGCAAGATCAGTCACCGGCGGGAAGCTCGATCGTGACGACCAGCCCGTCGGGGGTGAACTTGCGCTCGAACGTGCCACCGAACTGGCGCGCGGCGCTGGTCATCAGCAGGCTGCCGAAGCCGGTGTGCTCGGGTGCATCGCCCAGTTGCGCGCCGGTTTCGCGCCACTCCAGCGTGACCGTCCCGTCCTGTTCGCTCCAGCTGACGTGGACCGTGCCTTCGTCCTTCCAGGCGCCGTATTTGACCGCATTGGTGGTCAGCTCGTGCAGCACCAGGCCGAGGGGGGTCACGCGCTTGGCGGGCAGCATGACTTCGGGCCCGTCGATTTCGGCCGGGTGGTTGCTCGACCGGTAGGGCGCCAGCGAGGTCTCGACCAGCGCGCGCAGCGAGGCCACCGGGCGTTCGAGCTCGCCCTGGCTGACTTCATGCGCGGTGAGCAGCGCGCGGATCCGCTGCGCGATGCTGTTGGTCACCTCCTTCGCCTCGGGCTTGTCGCGGGCGCTCATCTGGACGATCGCCAGCACCACCGCGAAAAGGTTCTTCACCCGGTGGTTGAGTTCGCGCGCCAGCAGGTCGGCGCGGTCGCGCGCCTCGCTGACTACCGCGGCCTGCGCCGCTTCGGCTTCGGCGCGTGCCGCGCGCCCGACCAGCCGCGCGCCGGCGAACATGGCGATGATGAGGAACACCAGCAGCGCGCCCAGCAGCGGGAGAACGCGGGCATTGGTACGCGCGGCGTCGGCGCTGTAGGCGGCCAGCGTTTCGTTCTCGATATCCTCCAGTTCGGCGATGGCGCGGTCGAGCCGTTCCATCGTCTCGACTCCCTCGTCGGTGAGAATTGCGCGCCGTGCATCGAGCAGCCGTCCGTTCTCGAGCAATTCGACCCCGGTCGCCATTTCGTCGAACTTGGCGCGGGCCAGCGCATCGATCTTGTCGATCAGTTCGGTCTGCCGCGCGGTCGCGTCCTCGCCGATCAGTTCGCGGATGCGATCAAGCGTCGGGTCGATCTGTTCGCGTCCCGCCTGGTAGGGCGCCAGATACCGCCGGTCGAGCGTGATGAGATAGCCGCGCTGGCCGGTTTCGCCGCTGATCGCGGAACGGCTGACCTGGCGCAGTTCCTCGAGCACCTCGACCGTCCGGCGCACCTGCTCGCGCTGTTCGCGCTCGGCTTCCACGGTCTGGTAGACCAGGAACAGCGTGGCGAACATCGCGGCGGCAATCACCCCGAGCAGGACGACATTCATCCACCGCGGATCGCGCGTGCGCGCGACGAATTCCTCGATCTCGGTCAGTGTGCTGCTCCCCAGCTGGTCCCGGTGCCGATATCGACCCCCAGAGGAATGTCCAGTTTCACCGCGGGTTCGGCGGCGCCCGCCATGACCCGTTCGATCACCGCCGACGCGGCATCGACGTCCCCCTCGGGCAGTTCGAAGACCAGTTCGTCGTGCACCTGCAGCAGCATGCGGACATGCCCCAGCCCGGCAGCCTCGAGCGCGGGCATCATGCGGACCATGGCGCGCTTGATGATATCCGCGCTGGTGCCCTGGATGGGCGCGTTGATCGCCGCCCGCTCGCTTCCCTGGCGCTCCGCCTGGTTCTTCGATGCGATCCGCGGGAACCATGTCTTGCGCGCGAAGAGCGTTTCCGAATAACCGCGCTCGCGCACCTGCTCCAGCGTACGCACGATGTATTTCTGGATCCCGGGGAAGCGCTGGAAATAGGTGTCGATCATCGCCTGCGCCTCGTCCGCCTCGACGCCGAGCCGGCCCGCCAGCCCCCAGCGCGAGATGCCGTAGAGGATCGCGAAATTGATCGTCTTGGCGCGCCCGCGCGTATCGCGATTGACCTCGCCGAACATCTCGATCGCCGTGCGCGAGTGGATGTCCTCGCCCTGCGCGAAGGCTTCCTTCAGCGTCGGGACATCGGCCATATGCGCGGCCAGCCGCAGTTCGATCTGCGAATAGTCGGCAGCCAGCAGCACATTGCCTTCATCGGCGACGAAAGCCTCGCGGATCTGGCGGCCGATCTCGGTGCGAATGGGGATGTTCTGCAGATTGGGTTCGGTCGACGACAGCCGCCCGGTCTGCGCCCCGACCAGGCTGTAGCTGGTGTGCACGCGCCCGGTTTCGGGATTGATCGCCTGCTGCAGCGCATCGGTATAGGTGTTCTTGAGCTTGGCGAGCTGGCGCCATTCGAGCACCTTTCCGGCGATCTCCGCGCCTTCGTCTGACAGCCTTTCGAGCACGCTCTGGTCGGTGGAATACTGGCCGCTCTTGCCCTTCTTGCCGCCCTTGTAGCCGAGCGTGTCGAACAGGATTTCGCCCAGCTGCTTGGGGCTGCCGACGGTGAATTCGGTGCCCGCAATGGCGTGGATTTCCTTCTCCAGCCGGGCGATCTCGCCAGCGAATTCCTCCGACAGCTTGGCCAGCCGGGTCCGGTCGACCTTGATGCCGTGGCGTTCCATCTGCGCCACCACCGGGACCAGTGGCCGGTCGACCCGTTCGTAGATGCGCGTACCGCCCTCGGTCGCCAGCCGCGGCTTGAGCGTCTTGTACAGCCGCCAGGTGACGTCCGCGTCTTCCGCGGCATATTCGGTGGCCTTGTCGAGCGGGACCTCGCCGAAGGGAATCGCCTTCTTGCCCGTGCCGCAGATCTCCTTGAAGGTCAGGCAGGTGTGGCCGAGGTGGCGGCTCGCCAGCTCGTCCATCCCGTGGCCGCCACCGATCCCGTCGAGCTGGCGCCCGGCGTCGAGATCGAAGCTCATGATCATCGTGTCCTCGACAGGTGCGACGGCAAAGCCGTTGCGCGCGAGCACGTTGAGATCGTATTTGCCGTTGTGGAACACCTTGACCACGGCATCGCTGGCGAGCAGCGGCGCGAGCGCGGCGAGCGCAGCGGCCTTGTCCACCTGCTCCGGACGCTCGGCAAACATGTCGCTGCCGCCATGGCCCAGCGGGACATAGCAGGCATCGTTGGATCCGAGCGCCAGGCTCACCCCGACGAGATCGCACAGCATGCAGTCGAGCGAGCTGGTCTCCGTATCGACCGCGACCAGCCGCGCCGCCATCGCCCGCGCGATCCACTCTTCGAGCCGGTCAAGCGTCTGCACGCATTCATAGGCGCTGCGATCCACTGCGGGAAACTCGGGCAGCGGCTGGCGGTTGCCCGTACTGCTGGTCGGCGCGCCGGCGGTTTCGGGCTTGGCCGGATTGAGATCGGTCGCGCGCGAAGGGCTGCCATTGCCTGCCTCGAGCCGCTTGAGAAGGCTGGTGAAGCCATGCTTGCCAAGGAAAGCGGCGAGCGGTTCGGGCGGAACCTCGTCAAGCTTCATGTCCTCGAGCGTGACGGGCAGGCTGCAATCCTCGCGCAGCGTTACCAGCACGCGGCTGAGTTCGGCATCGGCGCGGTGTTCGATCAGCCGCTCCTTGAGCTTGCTCTTCTTCATGCCCTCGGCCGCATCGAGCGCAGCGGTAAGCCCGCCGTGTTCGGCAATCAGCTTGCTCGCGGTCTTGGGGCCGACACCGAAAATGCCGGGAATATTGTCGACAGAATCGCCCATCAGCGCGAGCACGTCGCCGACCTTGTCGGGCCCGACGCCGAATTTTTCCTCGACCTCGTCGATATAGATCCGGGCATTCTTCATCGTGTCGAGCATGTCGATCCGCGCGCCGTCGCGTTCGCCGACCAGCTGCATCAGGTCCTTGTCCGAAGACACGATCGTGACATGCCACCCCTGGCGCTGGGCTTCGCGTGCATAGGAGGCGATGATGTCGTCCGCCTCGACATCGGGTTCCTCGATGCAGGGCAGGCTGAACGCGCGGGTGGCATCGCGGATCAGCGGGAATTGCGGCACCAGATCCTCGGGCGGGGGCGGGCGGTTGGCCTTGTACTGATCGTAGATCTCGTTGCGGAAGCTCTGGCTCGATTTGTCGAGGATGACGGCCAGATGGGTCGGTCCGTCGGCCTTGTGCAGGTCGTCGGCCAGCTTCCACAGCATGGTCGTGTAGCCATAGACCGCGCCGACAGGCGTCCCTTCGGGATCGGTCAGCGGCGGGAGGCGATGGTAGGCGCGGAAGATATAGGCCGAGCCGTCGACGAGATAGAGATGCGGTGTTTCAGCCATGGTCTGGCGGCTTAGCGAAGGCTCGGCGCAATGGGGAGCGCCTTTTTCCTGTCTGCCCATGGCTATGCACCGCTGCGTGCCACCGGAGGAAATATGACCGAAAAATGGCACCTGCGGCTTTATTCGCTTGCCGTGCCCTATTTCCGCCACTATTTAGACACTGTGAGGCCCCAATTGGGGGTTCGCGCGGGGGGGGTAAACCTTCCGAACGCATTCATATTCGCTGTTCAAGGATTTAGAACTATGCGCAAGATCGCTCTTTTCGCTGCTGCTTCGGCCGCTGCCCTGACCCTCGCCGCTTGCTCGGAAGCAACCGAAGATTCGGCTGAAGCAACCGCAGACGAAGCAGTTGCGGACGCTGAAACCAACATGGAAGCTATCGAAGCAGAAACCGACGAAGCCATCGCCGACGTCACTGCCGAAGCCGACGAAGCTGCTGCCGAAGTCGAAGCTGCTGCTGAAAACGAAACCACTGCCGAAGCTGCTGCCGACTAATCGCGCACGCTTCGCGGACGGTTATCGTTCACGAACAGAAAGGGCGGTGCCACGCGGCGCCGCCCTTTTTCGTGCCTGACGTTACGTGAAGCTTATTCGCCGCCGTAATCGGCGGTGGCCCAGTTGCGGCCGTCGTTCATGCTTTGCCCGAACCCGGTGTAGAGCGCCTGCGTAATGCTGGAAATCCGCGCATCACGATTGGCCCGCGCTTCGAGCTTGCGGCTGCGGCTGCCGTTTTCCACCGCCATCGAGGGGCTTTGCCCGGTAACGTAGATGGCCGCCGCGATCGCGCGGCCATCGGGCGTATGGAATATGCCGATATCGCTGGCGGTGCGGGCCAGCGTCCCGGTCTTGTGCGCCAGATTGGCGCTCACCGGGAGGGCCGAGGGCATCCGCCGCTTGCCCGTGGTGGTTTCCTCCATCGCGTCGAGCAGGACCCGGCGTGAATAGTCGCTCAGCCATTTGCCCTGATAGATCCCGGCAAGCAGCTGCCCCATCGCGCGCGGCGTGGCGCTGTCCTTGATATCGACGCTCCACGCGGGGTCGATCCGGCCGTCCTCGCGGATCAGCGTAGCGATGTCGCGCGACAGGCTGAAGCCTTCGATCCCGGCATCCTTCATCCACTTGTTGACAGCGCTCGGGCCGCCGACCGCTGCGAGCAGCGCATCGGTGCAGTCGTTGCAGCTCTTGCTGATCATCAGGCTGAGGTGGCGGTAGGCCGGCAGATAGGCCCCGCCGGGCCGCGGCAGGCGGTACTCGCTCGTCAGGCTCCACCGATTCGCATCGACGCCCGCAAGGAACGTCGCGGCGATTGCGACCTTGCTGGTGCTCGCCATCGGGAAGCGCTGGTCCGCCAGCACGCCCACTTCGCGCCCCGTCGACAGATCGATCGCATAGACGCCGATGCGTCCGTCCGATCCATCGGCCAGCTGGGCGATCTGCTGTTCGAGCGGAGTCGCGTAGACGGCGTCGTAGCTTTGCGGGGTGCGGACATCGGTGCCCAGGACAGTGTCGAACTGGGCTTCGAACCCGGTACCTTGCGCAGCTGCGGGAGCGGCCAGGGCCATTGCCCCGATCGCCAGAAGTCTTCCGAGTAGGTTTGTTCGCATGCTGATCGTTTACACCCTGCTTGGTTAGGCGAAGCTTAACGGATATCCCCGGTAGCGATACAAGCGCGGCGCGACGAAAAGTGTTTCGATCACGACAGTTTCGCCCCGCACGGTGTCATATTCGTGCGGGGCGATGAAGGTCATGCGTTGGCAATCGCCTGTTCGATCCGGTCGGTGGGTTCGCCGGTCATGGTCTTGTCGATTTCCCCGACCAGCCGTTTCTTGAGCTCGCCATGGTAGTGGCGGCGCATCTCGCCCAGCGTCTTGGGGTCGGCAATGACCAGGATGTCGCTGATATCGCCAGCGATCGCCTTGGCATTGAGCCATTCGGTTGCCGCTGCGCCATGCGCGAGCTCTTCCAGGTCGGTGCGTCCCAGCTGCTGTCCCGCATTGTCCTGATGCTTCACCCCGGCGCTGTAATTGGTTGCCGACAGATCGGGTTTCTCGGCCGAGCCGAGCTTGGGTTCGAGCGGTTGGCCGGTATTGCGCATGACCGTGAAATTCTCGCCGTCGACGATCGCGACATGGGCATTGCTGGGAAGGCGCATCGAATGGTCTCCTCTTATTGGTGATTGGTGCACGGACAACGTTCGAACGCCGCAGGAGGTCCGGGCTTGAGCCACGCGGCGTTTGTCTGCACAGATGTGTCCATGGGAGAGATCGAAAGCGCGGGGGCGCTCGAGCAGGGATTGGCCAAGGCGCTGGCGCGTGCCGGCATGGCGGCGCCCGAAGGGGTGCGGCGGCTGACCGGTGGGGCAACCATGGAAAGTTGGCGGTTCAGCAGCGGCGGAGAGGATTTCGTCCTTCGCCGCGCGCCGAGCCTCGCTTTCATGGAAGGCCGCCCCTTTGGTCATGACAGCGAAGCGGCGATTATCGGTGCGGCGCATGCCGCGGGCGTGACCGCGCCCGAGGTGCTGGTCGGCCTGCAGCCGGGCGACGGGATCGGCAGCGGCTTCGTGATGCGCGCACTGCCCGGCACGCCCGATCCGCGGGCGATCCTCGCAATGGACGATCCGGCCCGTTTGCTGCGCGACGTGGCACGCGATCTGGCGAGAATCCACGCGCTTCCGCGCGCCGGTCTGCCGGGAGACGTGCCCGAACTGGACTACGCCGAGGGTATCGAAGGCCTGGCCGAACAGTTCGAGGAAGCGGGCGGCGACCGGCCGATCATCGCGCTGGGCCTGCGCTGGCTGCGCGAGAATATGCCCGACCGGGTGGAGCCGGTGCTCAACCATGGCGATTACCGTCTGGGCAATTTGCTGGCGCAAGATTCGCAGCTGACCGGCGTGCTCGACTGGGAACTGGCGCATTTCGGCGACCGGCACGAGGACCTGGCATTCGGCTGCATGGCGGTGTGGCGCTTTGCCCGGGTCGACCGCCCGGCATTGGGGCTGGGATCGCTGCAGGACTATGTTGCGGCCTATGAGGCTGAGAGCGGGGCCAGGGTCGATGCCGGGCGGTTCCGCTTCTGGCTGGTCTATCGCACGGTATGGTGGGCGCTTGGATGCCTGCGGATGGCGAGCTTCTGGCGCAGCGGCGATGACCGCATGCTCGAACGCGTGGTCATCTCGCGCCGGACCAGCGAACAGGAACTCGACCTGCTGCTGCTGCTCGAAGAGGATGCGCCGGAGGCCGAACAGGCCCGCGCCATGCCGCCGCGCGATGCGCTTCCCGAACCGCTCGGCGAAGCCAGCGCGGGCGAGCTCGCCACTGCCGTGGCCGAATGGCTCGGCAGCGTGAAGGACCGGATGGAAGGCCATGACCGCTTCCAGCTCGCCGTTGCGCGCAATGCGCTGGGGATGATCGCCCGCAATGATGCGGCGGCTACGCAGGTGGAAGACGACATGCTCGCGCAGGATGTGCTCGACGGGCGCGCCTCGCTGGCGACGCCGGGACTGCTGGCGATGCTCCGCCGCGCCGCGCTCGACAAGTTGGGGGCCGATGTCCCGAAATACCCGATGCTGGCGCTGGCACGGAAAAAATGGACGGGAGAGGATTGATGGATTTCGCGATACCGCAGGAGCTCGAGCACTATTACGCAGAGCTCGAAGCCTTCATCGAAAACACGATCGACCCGATGGTCGCCCGCGATGACAACATCCGTTTCTTCGACCACCGCCGCGAAGACGCGCGCACCGACTGGGAACGCGGCGGGCTGCCCAGCCATGACTGGGAAGAGCTGCTGCGCGAATGCCGCAAGGCGGCCGACGAGGCTGGCCACTGGCGCTTCTCCGCCCCGAAGAAATACGGCGGCAAGGACGGTTCGAACCTGTGGATGGCAGTGATCCGCGACCGGTTTGCGCAGCGCGGGCTGGGCCTGCACAACGATCTGCAGAACGAACATTCGATCGTCGGCAATTTTCCCTTCGTCGCCATGTTCGAGACTTTCGGGACTGAAGAGCAGAAGCAGGAATTCATCAATGGCGGGTTCGAAGGCACGCGCCGGGTCGCCTTCGGACTGACCGAACCCGATCACGGATCGGACGCGACCTGGATGGAAACGCGCGCGGTGCGCGAGACACGCGACGGGGTCGACGGCTGGCGGATCGATGGCGAGAAGATGTGGATCACCGGCATGCATGTCGCCACGCATTGCGCGATGTTCGCGCGGACCAGCGGCCACAACGGCAAGCCCAGCGGGATAACCTGCTTCCTCGTCCCAAATCCCACGCCCGGCCTCGAGATCGAGGAATGGATGTGGACCTTCAACATGCCGACCGACCATCCGCGGCTGTCGGTGAATGACGTCTGGGTGCCCGATTCCGCGATCCTGGGGCGCGAGGGCGGCGGGCTGGCGCTGGCACAAAGCTTCGTCCACCAGAACCGCATCCGCCAGGCCGCCTCCAGCCTTGGCGCGGCGCAATACTGTATCGAGCAGAGCGTCCGCTATGCCCGGACCCGCAAACCCTTCGGCGAGGAACTGGCCAAGAACCAGGCGATCCAGTTCCCGCTGGTCGAGCTCGCGACCCAGTGCGAGATGCTGCGCCTGCTGATCTACAAGACCGCGTGGGACATGGACAACATGCCGCACGAGGACATCGAGAAGACCATCTCGGACAAGGTGTCGATGTGCAATTATTGGGCGAACCGGCTGGTCTGCGAAGCCGCGGACCGCGCCATGCAGGTCCATGGCGGCATCGGCTATTCGCGGCACAAGCCGTTCGAGCACATCTATCGCCACCACCGCCGCTATCGCATCACCGAGGGCGCAGAGGAGATCCAGATGCGCAAGGTGGCGGCCTATCTGTTCGGCTATATGGGGCCGCGGCGGGGCACCTTCGACGAAGCCTGATCGGTACGGTCCGCCGATGCTCGTGCGCCCGCCCGGTCAATCGGCGCTTGACCCGGGCGGGCGGGCAAGGCCTTGTAAGCGGCAGATATTCAGGGGACCCATACGATGACACCGACACTTCGGACACTGGCTGCCGGCCTGTTGCTTTCCACCGCCACCACTGCGCTCGCGCAGCAGGCTCCGATCGTTCTGCCCGGTGCGCCCGGCGCCGCGCCGCGGGTGATCGACGAAGACGAAGCCACGCGTCTGTCCGACACGCGTTTTTCACCCGCCGATGTCAAATTCTTGCAGGACATGATTGTCCACCACCAGCAGGCGGTCGATCTGGCCGCGCTGGTCGAGGGCCGCAGCAACAATTCCGATATCGTGGCGATCGCGGGGCGCATCGACGCCAGCCAGGCCGATGAAATCGCCTTCATGCGCGAATGGCTGGCCGAACGCGGGCAGCCCGCGGCGATGCAAAATCACGCAGGAATGGATCATGCCGCGCACCACCTGATGATGGGCATGGCCACGCCCGCGCAGATGGCCGAACTCGGCACGCTGGAAAGCACTGCGTTCGACCGCCTGTTCCTGCAGCTGATGGTGCGCCATCACGGCGGCGCGATCGACATGGTCGAAACGCTGCACGACCAGCCCGGCACTGCCTACGATCCGGTGATGTTCGAATTCACCAACGACCTGGTCAAGGAACAGCAAGCCGAGATCGACCGGATGAACGCGATCCTCGCCGAATTGTCGGACGACCCGCGGGCCAATCTCGCGGCAGGCTTTCGCGATGCCGAGGAGGCGATCAGCAATCTGCGGCTGGTCGCCGCGCTGCCCAAGCCGACCGGCTTCTACGATCCCGAGAACCCCGCGCAGCTTGCGCCGCGTATCGCGGAAGACGCCGAAGCCGACGAGGCGGGTGATCTGGTCGATACCGCGCGCCCCGATATCCGCGAGGAAGAGGACGAGGACGGCAATCCGCGCTTTGGCGAGCGCGGCTCGCTGCTGAGTTTTGCCAACACCGACATGGCGTTCAGCGGCGATCTTCTGGTCGCGGGCAATTACCACGGCTTCAACGTGTACCGGTTGGGCGATGACGGGATCCCGCAGCTGGCCAGCTCGATCGTCTGCCCCGGCGGGCAGGGCGATGTCTCGATCGCGGGTGATCTGCTGCTGATGAGCGTGCAGGACAGCCGTGCGCGCAAGGACTGCGGCCTGCAGGGGATCGAAAGCAATATCAGCGACGAGCGGTTCCGCGGCCTGCGCATCTTCGACATTTCCGACGTCACCCGCCCGCGGCAGGTGGGCCAGGTGCAGACCTGCCGGGGCAGTCACACCCATTCGATCGTCAGCGCCGACGACCAGCGGCTGGTGGTCTACAATTCGGGCACCAGCTACGTGCGCGACGATCGCGAACTGCCCGGCTGTTTCGAACGCGGCGGCGACAACACCGCGCTGTTCAGCATCGATGTGATCGAGATCCCGCTGGCCGATCCGGCCGCCGCGCGGATCGTCGACAGCCCGCGCATATTCGCGCAGGACGGGCGGATCGCCGGCCTGTGGCGCGGCGGCGACCATGGCGAAGGCACGCAGGAAACACGCGTGACCGACCAGTGCCACGACATCACCGTCTTCCCCTCGCTCAACCTCGCCGCGGGCGCGTGTTCGGGCAATGGCATCATTCTCGACATCGCCGATCCGCTGGCGCCGAAACGGCTCGACGACGTTACCGACACGGGCTTTGCCTACTGGCATTCGGCCACCTTCAACAACGATGGCACCAAGGTGCTGTTCACCGACGAATGGGGCGGCGGCGGGCGGCCGCGCTGCCAGGCGGGCGACCCGGTGACCTGGGGCGCCAATGCGATCTATGCGATCGAGGATGGCAAGCTCGCCTTCCGCAGTCTCTACAAGCTGCCGGCTCCGCAGAGCGACGTGGAGAACTGCGTCGCGCACAACGGTTCGATCATCCCCGTGCCGGGCCGCGATATCTTCGTCCAGGCATGGTATCAGGGCGGCATTTCGGTGATCGATTTCACCGATGCGGAAAACCCCTTCGAAATCGCCTATTTCGACCGCGGCCCGGTCGATGCGGACCAGCTCATCACGGGCGGATACTGGTCGGCCTATTGGTACAACGGCCGCATCTACGCCACCGAGATCAGCCGCGGGCTCGACGTCTTCGCGCTATCGCCGAGCGAATTCCTGACGGCGGAGGAAATCGCTGCGGCGGAAGCGGCGCAATACGATGGCGGCGTGTTCAATCCGCAGACGCAGACGCAGGTCAGCTGGCCCGAGGCGGCGATCGCCGCAGCGGCGGCCAGCCGGAAGGGCGGATAGGATGGCAGCCCGCGAACGGACCCGGGGCAGCGGCCGGACACGCGCCGCGAAAATCGTGATCGGCCTTCTCGTGCTGCTGGTTGGCACTGCGCTGATATCCTTGCTCGACACCAATCGCGGTTCGGTCCGCATGCTCGACATGGTCCGCGAACCCTCGGTCTATCTGGCCGCGGCGCTGGCGGCGCTCGGCGTGATCCTGGCGCGCAGCCGCGCCGTCGTGGTGGTGGGCCTTGCCGCAATCGCCATCGGCATCAACATGTGGCGGCTGTGGCCCTATACGGCGCTTGCCGCGACGCAGGTTCCGCTACCCGACGAAGTCGACGGGATGAGCTGTGCCCGGCTGCTGTCGTTCAATGTCCTGCAGGGCAACGACCGGCACCGCGATACCGCCCGGCTGATCGAGCGGGTCGATCCCGACATCCTGCTGCTGATGGAAACCGATCAGTCGTGGCTCGACGCGCTCGAACCGCAGCTTTCGCGCTATGGCTACCGGCTCGACCGCCCGCTCGACAACAAATACGGCATGGCCTTCGCCACCCGGCTGACGGTGGATCGCGCCGAAATGGTGGCCAACACCAGTTCGAACACGCCGACGCTCTATGCCACGCTGCGGATGGGCGACGGCGCGCGGTTCGAAATGATCGGCCTTCACCCGCGGCCGCCGCTGCCCGGCCAGTCGACCGAAAGCCGCGACGCCAATATCGCGCAGGCGGGTGCGCGCACGCCCGACGGCCTTTCGAACGTGCTCGCCATCGGCGATTTCAACGATGTCCCCTGGTCCAACACCACGTCGCGTTTCGTCGCCGAAGGCGGCTACCGCGATCCGCGCGCGGGCCGGGGCAGTTTCGCGACCTTCCCGGCGGACTATGCCTGGATCGGCTGGCCGCTCGACCAGATCTTCGTGAAGGACGGGGTGAAGGTGGAAGAGCTCGAGATCGGCGATGATGTCGGGTCCGATCACCTGCCGCTGATTGCCAAGGTGTGCGTGGATCCGATGTCGGCCGATGCGGATATCGAGGGATTGTTCGCGCCGGACACCGCGCCAGCGGGCGAGCTCTAGCGGCAGCGTCCGGCAGCGCTTGGAGCCCCAATCAAAAAGGCCCGGCAGGATCGCTCCTGCCGGGCCTCTTCATGTGACCTGTCGGTCGGGGGCGGGGCTTAGAAGCCCATGCCGCCCATACCGCCCATGCCGCCCATGTCGGGCATTGCCGGGGCGCCCGACTTGTCGTCGGGCTTCTCGGCGATCGCAGCCTCGGTCGTGATCAGCAGGCCGGCCACCGAAGCGGCGTCCTGCAGCGCGGTGCGCACGACCTTGGTCGGGTCGATGACGCCGGCCTTGACCAGGTCTTCATAGGTGTCGGTCGCCGCATTGAAGCCGAGCGAGGTATCGTTGGCATCGGTCAGCTTGCCGGCAACCACCGCACCGTCATGGCCGGCGTTCGAGGCGATCTGGCGGACCGGAGCCTGCAGCGCACGACGGATGATGTCGATGCCGCGGGTCTGGTCGTCATTGACGCCTTCGAGGCCGTCCAGCGCCTTGGTGGCGTAGAGCAGCGCGGTACCGCCGCCCGGGACGATGCCTTCTTCGACGGCTGCGCGGGTTGCGTGCAGCGCATCGTCGACGCGGTCCTTGCGTTCCTTCACCTCGACTTCGGTCGCACCGCCGACCTTGATCACGGCAACACCGCCGGCGAGCTTCGCCAGACGTTCCTGCAGCTTTTCACGGTCGTAGTCGCTCGACGTGTTGTCGATCTGCGCGCGGATTTCACCAACGCGAGCCTTGATGTCGCCTTCCGAACCGGCACCGTCGACGATGGTCGTGTTGTCCTTGTCGATGGTGACGCGCTTGGCTTCGCCGAGCATGCCCAGCGTGACGTTCTCGAGCTTGATGCCGAGATCTTCGCTGATCATTTCGCCCTGCGTCAGGATCGCGATGTCCTGCAGCATGGCCTTGCGGCGATCGCCGAAGCCCGGAGCCTTCACCGCTGCAACCTTGAGGCCGCCGCGCAGCTTGTTGACCACGAGGGTGGCCAGCGCTTCGCCTTCGATGTCTTCGGCGATGATCAGCAGCGGGCGACCGCTCTGTACAGCCGCTTCGAGCACCGGCAGCATTGCCTGCAGGTTCGACAGCTTCTTTTCGTGGATCAGGATGTACGGGTTTTCGAGTTCGACCGTCATCTTGTCCGGATTGGTGATGAAGTAGGGCGACAGGTAGCCGCGGTCGAACTGCATGCCTTCGACGGTTTCGAGCTCGAATTCGAGACCCTTCGACTCGTCGACGGTGATCACGCCTTCCTTGCCGACCTTTTCCATGGCTTCGGCGATCTTTTCGCCGACTTCACGGTCGCCATTGGCCGAGATCACGCCGACCTGGGCGATTTCTTCGCTGCCCGAAACGTCCTTCGAACGGCCCTTGAGGTCTTCGACGACCTTGGTCACGGCGAGATCGATACCGCGCTTGAGGTCCATCGGGTTCATGCCCGCAGCGACCGACTTCATGCCTTCGGTCACGATCGACTGGGCAAGAACGGTTGCCGTGGTGGTGCCGTCACCGGCGGCGTCGTTCGCCTTCGATGCGACTTCCTTGATCATCTGCGCGCCCATGTTCTCGAACTTGTCGGTCAGTTCGATTTCCTTGGCGACGGTGACGCCGTCCTTGGTGATGCGCGGGGCGCCGAAGCTCTTGTCGATCACGACGTTGCGGCCCTTGGGGCCCAACGTGACCTTGACGGCATTGGCGAGGGTGTCGACGCCGCGCAGGATGCCTTCGCGCGCGTCGCGGCCGAACTTTACGTCCTTGGCTGCCATTGGTGTTTCTCCTGGAATTCGTGTGTCTGGGGGAAAGCGTCAGGATCCGGCGATCAGCCGATGATCCCCATGATGTCGCTTTCCTTCATGATCAGCAGGTCTTCGCCATCGAGCTTGACCTCGGTGCCGGACCACTTGCCGAACAGCACGCGGTCGCCTGCCTTCACGTCGAGCGGGGTAACCGTGCCGTCTTCCGCCTTGGCGCCCGAACCGACAGCGACGATTTCGCCTTCGCTCGGCTTTTCCTTGGCGCTGTCGGGAATGATGATCCCGCCGGCGGTCTTTTCTTCGGCTTCGATGCGACGGACCAGTACGCGGTCGTGCAGCGGACGAAATGCCATGATGATGACCTCTCTTCTAAGAGTGAAAAAGGGATGTTGGCACTCACTCGGTGAGAGTGCCAGCACGGGGCATTTGGGTGCACGGGTTGGCAGAGTCAACGGGTCGGCGAGCAAAAAATGAACTCTTGCGCCAGTGCTGCGTTGGGGGTGGCGAAGCGGGTGGGCCAATTCCCGATGGGCCCACCCCGACCGATATGAAAATGCCGCGATAAAGGGCTGCCCACGAATGACGACCGACCAAGCCATTTCCGCACTGACCATTCCCGAACAGATCTGGCTTTGGCTGCGGCTGCACATGATGGATATCGCGGGGGCTTTCGCGGTGCTGGTCATCGGCCTGCTGCTTGCCGGGATACTTTCGCGTTGGGCGGAACGCGCGATGACGCGCTCACCGCGGTTCGAGCCGACCGTGGCCAACTTCCTCTCGAGCATCGTGAAATACGCTCTGTGGGCGGTGGTGCTGGTCACCGTGCTCGCGCAGTTCGGAGTGGAAACCACCAGCATCCTCGCCGCGCTCGGCGGCATGGCGCTTGCGATCGGCCTCGCGTTGCAGGGCACGCTCAGCAACGTCGCTTCCGGGGTGATGATCCTCGTCCAGAAGCCGTTCAAGGTGGGCGAAGCGATCTCGGCCGGCGCAGTGACGGGAACCGTCCAGCAGATCGGCCTCTTTACCACCGAGCTCAAGCAGTTCGACGGCCTGTTCGTGATGGTGCCCAATTCGGAGCTGTGGAACCAGGCAATCGTCAACTTCACGCGGCATGCGACCCGCCGGCTCGAACTCGTGGTGGGCATCGGCTACGGCGACAGCATGGATCAGGCGCGGCGCGAACTGCTGGCGCTCGCCGAGGCCGACGACCGCGTGCTCGACGATCCCGCCCCGGTGACCTTCGTCAATTCGCTCGACGACAGTTCGGTCGGCATCGGCATGCGTGTCTGGTGCAAGACGCCCGACTATCTCGGGCTATCGTGGGACCTCACCGAAGCGGCCAAGGCGCGGTTCGACGAAACGGGCATCTCGATCCCCTTCCCGCAGCGCGAGATCGTCCAGCGCAGCGCGTAATTCAGCCCGGGAGCGGGCGCCGGGTCAGGCCCAGCCGCTCGCGCCGGTGCCAGCGCCAGCCCAGCAGCACCGCTGCAACGGTGAGGCCGGTGGCAAGGCCGATCCACACGCCAACTCCCTCGAGCGGGGTCAGGAACCCGAGCACCAGCGAGGTCCCGATCCCGGGGACCCAATACGCGAAGGCCGCGATCCACATCGGAATGCGCGTATCCTGCAGCCCGCGCAGGGCGCCCGCAGCCACCGCCTGCATCCCGTCGACCAGCTGGAACGCCGCCGCGATGACTATGTACTGCAGCGCGAAGCCGACCAGCACCGCGTTCTTGGGGTCCCATGGATCGACATAGATCGCGATCAGCGGCTTGGGAATGATCACCATCGCCAGCGCGGTGAGCACCATGAAGCCGGTGCCGACGACGATCGCGGTCCAGCCCGCGCGCTTGACCCCCTCGGGATCGCGCGCGCCATAGAAATAGCCGACCCTTATGGTCGCCGCCTGACCGACTCCGAAGGGCACCTGGAAGGCGAGCGCGGCGATCTGCAACGCCACGGTGTGCGCAGCCAGCTGGCTGGCGCCGATATTGCCCATCAGGAAGGCCGCCGCCCCGAAGATACCGGCCTCGGCAGTGATCGTCAGCGCGATCGGCGCGCCGACGCGGACGATATGCATGAGCCGCGCCCAGTCGGGCGACCACCAGCGACCGAAGACGTGGTAGCGGTGCAGTTTCTTGTCCAGCCGGATCGCGACCACATAGGCGGCCAGCGTGGTCAGCGTGGTGAAGATCGTCGCCACCGCAGCGCCCTTCAGCCCCAGCTCGGGCGCGCCGAGATTGCCGAAGATGAAAGCGTAATTGGCCAGCGCATTGACGAAGATGCCGCCCGCGGTGATCGCGGTGGCGAAGATCGGCCGGTCGAGCGTGGAGACGAAACTGCGCAGCACGTTGCAGAACAGCATCGGGACCAGGCTGACCACCAGCAGCGTGTTGTATTCTATCGCCATGGCGATGATGTGCGGCTGCTGGCCCGTCACGCGCATCAGCGGGCCGAGCAGCAGGCACACGCCGATCCCGGCAGTGCCGGAAAACAGTGCCAGCCACAGTGCCATTCGCACCGATCGGCGGACCGGGCGCAGGGCCGGGGCCCGTTCGCCCAGCTCTGCGGCAGCTACCGGTGCGACCGCTCCGGTCAGGCCCGACAGCGCCCACAGCACCAGCCCGAACAGCGCGACCGCCAGCGCCGACGCGGCGAGCTGGTCGTCGCCCAGCCGCGCAATGAAGATCACATCGATCGCATAGGTCAGCATCTGCAACAGGTTCGCTGCCGCCAGCGGCCAGCTCAGCTGCAACGTGGCACGCAGTTCGGCGCGCCAGCCATCGCCGCCACGGGGCGGGGGCTCCATGGCGTATGCGTTCGTCATGCAGCCGGACCGGATAGGGGCAGGGGTGCGGGTGCTCAAACACTAAGTCCCGGCGCTGCACAGAACGCAGCCCGGGTGCGCCCGCCCGGCCACACTCAGCGGCATCGCCCAAGGGGATCGCGCGGCGTGCCGGGCGGATGGCGCTACGCTATCGGATCGGATCCGTACGCAACAGGATTGGCCAGCGGGTGTATGGCAGGCTCATATGAAGGCCGTCTCGCACAAGTGGGGAGCGCGCATATGGGATTTTCCGCCCTTGCCGACCATGTCGGCATCCTGCAGCAATTCGTCACCAGGTTCGGCGAAATTCGCCTGTTTTCGACCAGCGCCGTGGTGGTCACCTATCCCGCGCCGCTTTACAACGTGATCGGCAGCACGGACGATCCCAAGGTGCCCGGCTACTCCAGCTGGACCAGCCTGCTCCAGGGCAAGGGAATCGGCGTCGGCAGCGACAATCACTGCTATGTCGATCCGCAGGTTCCCGACCGGTCGCATCCCGGCTTCCAGGTCGGCGGACACATGACCCCGAACCAGGACGGAAGCGTCCCCGCGTCCCAGACCTGCTATCTCATGCCACTGTGCAAGCTGCACAACGGGAAGGGCTACAACCACGTAGCGATGTCGCATTCGCTGACGCAGATCCTCGAACTCAGCGGCTATATGACCGGCGAACCGGCCGCCACCTTCCTCGCGCGGATGGGGGGCGAAGCGCCGGCGGCGCTCGTTTTCGCGGACGAGGAAGGGGTCGGTTTCCAGACGCTGTCCGCCGAGGATTTCGTCCGGGCCAAGGAAAGCACGATCGCCGAAGCGCTGGGGGCGAATGCGCCGCCGCGGCATATCGTGCTGCACCGCCGCCGCGACGGGGACTCGGTCTATTACACCGTGGAGCACGCGCAGCTGGACTGATCCGAGCCGCTTGCGGGCACCGGCCAACAACGCAAAAGGGCGGCGCCTTGCGGCACCGCCCTTCCGTGATCTCGCGAAACGAGATCGAAGCGTAAGCGCCCAAACGGGCAGTCGCTTACTTGAGCTCGACGGTGCCGCCGGCTGCTTCGATCTTGCCCTTGATTTCTTCGGCTTCTGCCTTGTTGACGCCTTCCTTGAGCGGCTTGGGCGCGCCTTCGACGAGAGCCTTGGCTTCCGAGAGGCCCAGGCCGGTGATGGCGCGGACTTCCTTGATGACCTGGATCTTCTTGCCACCGTCGCCGGTCAGGACGACGTCGAATTCGTCCTTTTCTTCGGCTGCGGGGGCGTCACCACCGCCGGCGGGGCCAGCAACAGCAACGGCAGCGGCGGCGCTTACGCCCCACTCTTCTTCAAGTGCCTTGGCAAGCTCAGCGGCTTCCAGGACGGTCAGCTTCGACAGTTCTTCAACAAGCTTGGCGATATCGGCCATGATGTTTCACTCCAAAATTAGGGCCGGGGTTCCCGAAGGTATTGCCCCGATGAATATATGTTCGTGCGTCGAACCAGCTCTTACGCGGCTTCCTTGGCGCCATAGGCACCGAAGACACGAGCGAGCTTGGCTGCGGGTGCGTTGACGACCTGGGCAACCTTGGTTGCCGGTGCGTTGACGAGACCCACAATCGTGCCACGAAGTTCGTCGAGGCTGGGCAGCGAGGCGAGTGCCCGTACCCCTGCTTCGTCGAGCTTCTGCGCGCCCATCGAACCACCGAGAATTTCGATCTTGTCGGTGGTCTTGGCGAACTCCACCACGGCCTTGGCCGCGGCGACCGGATCTTCGGAATAACCGAGAGCGGTCGGACCGGTCAGGAACTCGTCGAGTCCCGTGTAGTCGGTGTCCTTCAGGGCGAGCTTGGCGAGACGGTTCTTGGCAACCTTGTAGGTCGCACCGGCTTCACGCATCTTCGTACGCAGTTCGGTGGACTGATCCACCGTCAGCCCCAGATTGCGGGTGACAACCACCACGCCGGACTGGGCGAAGACTTCGCTGAGTTGGGCGACCGCGTCGGCTTTCTGCGAACGATCCATGCCATACTCCTTCACTATGGCCGCGCCGGGAGAACCCGCCGCGACCGGCTACGTTTGTCCGTTCCGGCGAACCGGGACGGGCGAGTCCGTTGATGGGGAAGGAGTGCGCCAGTTGGCGCGAAACGGCGCCGAAGCACCGGAAATCTCTGTTCCCCGCCTAGGTTGGAGATTAAGAAAGCGCCAATTCGCCTTCACCAACTGTCTCGGACGGATGCAGGACGGAATCGAAAAGACCCGCCGTTGCGTGGCGGGCCTTTAGCGGTTTGGTTGCTGCGGTCAAGCCTATCCGGCGCTTCCGCGCGGGCATCACATTGCGGCGTCGTCGTCCATCGCGGTCTCGTCGGCCGCGTCGTCGTCGCCCATCGGCTCCATGTCCGATTGCAGCAGGCCGTCTTCGCCGGGCTCGTAATCCAGCGGGCCGTCATCGGGTGCATCGGCAGCGGGCGCGGTGGTGGTGTCGTTGCCGAGATCGGCCGTGTCGCTGCCGTCGATCGGTTCGCCGCAGGCGCCAAGCGTCAGCGCCAGGGGAAGGGCGGCAAGAAGTGCGGTCTTGTTCATGTCTATTCTCCTGCGTGTGCGACGAAAATGGACCTATTCGGCGATTGTTCCCGCTGCGGCCCGCTGCCGCTGCGGGGCACCGGGCAGCGGCGCGCGGCGGGTGGCGATCACGTATTGGGCGCAAATCATGACCAGGGCGAGCCATGCGGTCACCACGCTGTCGAGCCCCAGCATCACCCATTTGGTCGCATCCCCCGCAACGAAGATGGCCCCGATCCCGAGCGCGTAATGCACTGCCATCAGCGGGAGCATCGCGGCCAGCGGGAAGAGGATCGCGAAGACCGCATCGCGCGCCATTACCCGGATCGACTGCAGCGGGGTGATCAGCGTGCCCAGCGGTGCGGCGACGACGAAGCGCACGATCAGCGGCATGAAGATCAGGCCGAAGACGAAGAAGCCGATGGCGATCGGTCCGCCGGTCCAGACATAGAGGCCGAGCCACGCGAACAATGCTTGCAAGCCGATGACGAGGCCGAACAGCGCGGTGGCGGGTTTTTCCAACCGGACGGCAAAACCGCGATCGCCCTCGCTGTGCAGCCAGCGGATGAGGAAATAGGCGGGCAGGCCCAGCGCGATCGTCTTGAAGAAGCCGGCCAGGATCCGGTCCGGGTCGTTCTCTGCCAGTTGCGCGGCTTCGACGCCGGCATACATGCCGACACGCATCTCCACCACGTGCTGGACGAACTCGGCCACCAGCGGAATGGCCGCGGCGAACGGCAGCGCGGCAGCGAAGGCGAGGCTGCGGGTATGAACGGCGCGGAAAACAGGCAGGAAAGTGGTCATTGGTCGATTCCCCCGGTTTCGGAATAGATCAGCAGGTCGCCCGGCTGGCAGCGTAGCTCGCGGCAGATTGCCTCCAGCGTGGAAAAGCGGATCGCCTTGGCCTTCCCGGTCTTGAGGATCGAGAGATTGGCCAGGGTGAGTCCGATGCGGTCGGACAGTTCGGTCAATGTCATGCCGCGCTCGCGCAGCAGTTCGTCCAGCCGGACGGCGATGAAGGAGGTCTGGACCGTCATCAGACCGTTCCTTCGAGATCGTCGCGCATCGCCGCCCCTTCGCGGAATACATGCGCGAGTACGAACAGCAGCGGCACCGCGACCCAGCCGGTCAGCGAGAGCGACCAGCCGAAGTATTCGCCGGTGGCCGCGCTGGCCCGTACCGACAGCGAGCCATAGACGAGATCGGCCAGGTTGATTGCCAGCAGGCACCAGCCGATGGTCCGCAACCGGGCCGCGTTGGCTTCGCTCAGCGCCGTGCCTGCACGCGCGTCGTGCACCAGCCCTGCCAGGCGGGTCAGTATGCGATCTATCGCGAGCGCCATCGGCAGAACCAGTCCGGTAACACCGAGCAGGTAGTCGCGAACCTGCGCTCTCACCGCGAGATCGCCTTCGACACCGGCCAGCACCGAGGTCCCGAGGCCCCCGGCATCGGTCAGCAGTACCACGAAAAACAGCGTCAGCAATGCGGCGACGATCCAGTTGACCCAGCGGAAAAACCTGAGCCCGGCGAGGATGAAAACGTACACGGTGCGATCTCCAATATCGAAAAACGATATGACCTGCCGATTCCTTATCGTCAATCGATAATATCGGAAATCGATAAATCCTCGCTGGCAAGCCGTTCGCCGCTTGCCGCATGCCATTGGTGGAACAGCGGTCGCGGCTGCCGGGCGGATCGGCCATCCGGACTTCCGGCTCGCTGGAGGTATGGGATGCCGCGCTTCGCGTTATTGCTGATGGCCATGATGCTCGGCGCTTGTTCGCCGGGGGATTGCGCGCAGCCTGAGGGCATCGAACCGCGCCCGGCCGGGAGCCTGACCTCGGGCGACCGTGCGGCGCTCCGCGCGCTCGACAAGGCCTATGCGAAAGCGTGGCTGGTTCCCGACGCGGCGGCACGCGAGCAGGCGCTCATGACGCTGTTTGCCGAAAATGTGGTCGTCTATCCAGGCTATGGCACTTCGCCCATCGACGGCAAGCAGCGCCTGCGTGCATTCTGGTTCGCCGAAGAGGGCCAGCCGGCCGCGGTCGAGTTCATCGAGCACGACACTCTCGCCATCGAAGGGTCGATCGCGCTCGCGGCGATTACCGGCCACAGCCGGATCGCCTTCTTTTCGCGCGGGACGCGGGTTGCGCAGGAGGGGCATTACATCATCCATGCGCGCCCCGACGACCAGGGTTACTGGAAAATCGAACGGATGATGTGGAACGCCCGCGCGCCCGAATAAGTGGCCGATCCCGCGCCGCAGCGGTATCGCTATGCGGATGCCGATCTGCCGGTTTGACACGGCGCGGCGCAAATCCTACATGATGCGGCAACCGCACGCTTCGAGCGAATCCGATTCATGCGCGGGAATCGGGTACAGGATGGAAGCGGCGTTTCCATAATCGCGACGCTAGAGAAGCTGCAGCAGGCCGCCGGACGGGTGCGCTCACGCTGCGGCCTTTTCGCGTCCCGGCGATGGATCTCACGCGCATGAGACACGAAATTCCGGCTCTGTCCGCGCAGCGGCCGATGCACACGAGAAGAGGTATCTACCCCTTATGGCTACCAAGGCGAAGGCTCCCAAGAAGACCCGCGGCGCAAATGCGCAGGGTACGGCGAAGCGGCGCATCCGCAAGATCTTCGGCGACATCCACGAAGTCGTGGACATGCCGAACCTGATCGAGGTGCAGCGCGAGAGCTACGAGCACTTCCTGCGTTCGAACAAGGAGATCGACTACGTCTCCGGCCTCGAAAAGACGCTGCGTTCGGTTTTCCCGATTCGCGACTTCGCCGGCACTGCCGAACTCGATTTCGTCCATTACGAACTCGAAGCGCCCAAGTACGACATCGTCGAATGCCGCCAGCGCGGGATCACCTATGCCGCGCCGATGAAGGTGACGCTGCGGCTGATCGTGTTCGAGGTGGACCAGGAAACCGAAACCCGTTCGGTGCTCGATATCAAGGAGCAGGACGTCTACATGGGCGACATGCCCCTGATGACGGGCAACGGCACCTTCGTGATCAATGGCACCGAGCGTGTGATCGTGTCGCAGATGCACCGTTCGCCGGGCGTCCTGTTCGACCATGACCGCGGCAAGACGCATTCCTCGGGCAAGCTCCTCTTCGCGGCGCGGATCATTCCTTATCGCGGCAGCTGGCTCGATTTCGAATTCGACGCCAAGGACGTCGTCAACGTGCGGATCGACCGCAAGCGCAAGCTGCCGGTCACCGCGCTGCTCTATGCGCTCGGCCTCGACAGCGAAGACATCCTCTCGCACTTCTACGACACCGTCACCTGGAAGCGGGCGACCGGCAAGAAGGGCGAAGGCTGGAACATTCCCTTCGTCGCCGAAAACTGGCGCGGCCAGAAGCCTGCCTTCCCGCTGATCGATGCCAAGACGGGTGAAGAAGTCTTCGCCGCCGGCCAGAAGATCAGTCCGCGCGCGGCCAACAAGGCGGCCAAGGACGGGCTCGAAACGCTGCTGCTGCCGACCGAGGAAATCTTCGGCCGCTACGCCAGCCGCGATCTGATCGACGAGAAGACGGGCCGCATCTACATCGAAGCGGGTGACGAGGTCTCGGCCGAGAATCTCGAAGTCCTCGACGCTGCCGGCGTCGACGTGATGGAACTGCTCGACATCGATCACGTGACCACCGGTCCGTGGATCCGCAACACGCTCAAGGTCGACAAGGCCGAGAACCGCGACGAGGGTCTCGAGGCGATCTACAAGGTCATGCGCCCGGGCGAACCGCCGACCAAGGAAACCGCCGAAGCGCTGTTCGAAGGCCTGTTCTTCGACAGCGAACGCTACGACCTTTCGGCAGTCGGCCGCGTCAAGCTCAACATGCGTCTCGAGCTCGATGCCGAAGACACCGTCACCACGCTGCGCAAGGAAGACATCCTCGCCGTGGTCAAGGAACTGGTCGACCTCAAGGACGGCAAGGGCGACGTCGACGACATCGACAACCTCGGCAACCGCCGCGTGCGTTCGGTTGGCGAACTGCTCGAAAACCAGTACCGCGTTGGCCTGCTGCGCATGGAGCGTGCAGTCAAGGAGCGCATGAGCTCGGTCGATGTCTCGACCGTCATGCCCAACGACCTGATCAACGCGAAGCCCGCGGTCGCCGCAGTGCGCGAATTCTTCGGCTCCTCGCAGCTGTCGCAGTTCATGGACCAGACCAACCCGCTGTCGGAAGTCACCCACAAGCGCCGCGTCTCGGCGCTTGGCCCGGGCGGCCTGACGCGTGAGCGTGCCGGCTTCGAAGTGCGCGACGTTCACCCGACGCACTATGGCCGTATCTGCCCGATTGAAACGCCCGAAGGCCCGAACATCGGCCTGATCAACTCGCTGTCGACCTTCGCCCGCGTCAACAAGTACGGCTTCATCGAGACCCCGTATCGCAAGGTCGTCGACGGCAAGGTTACCGACGAAGTGGTCTATCTCTCCGCCATGGAAGAGCAGAAGCACACGGTGGCGCAGGCATCGGCCGAGCTAACCGAGGACGGTTCGTTCTTCGAAGATCTCGTGTCGGCCCGTCACGACGGCGACAACCTGATGGCGCCGCGCAGAATCGATCACGCTGATGGACGTCAGCCCCAAGCAGCTCGTCTCGGTTGCCGCATCGCTCATTCCGTTCCTGGAAAACGATGACGCCAACCGCGCGCTGATGGGCTCGAACATGCAGCGCCAGGCCGTGCCGCTGGTCAAGGCGGAAGCGCCCTGGGTCGGTACCGGCATGGAAGAAACCGTCGCCCGCGACAGCGGCGCGGCCATTGCGGCGACCCGCGGCGGTATCGTCGACCAGGTCGACGCGACGCGTATCGTCATTCGTGCGATCGGCGATGTCGAACCCGGCCAGTCGGGCGTCGACATCTACACGCTGCAGAAGTTCCAGCGTTCGAACCAGGATACCTGCATCAACCAGCGCCCGCTGGTGAAGGTGGGCGAAACGGTTTCGCCGGGCGACATCATCGCCGACGGTCCCTCGACCGATCTCGGCGAGCTGGCGCTGGGCCGCAACAGCCTCGTCGCCTTCATGCCCTGGAACGGCTACAACTACGAGGATAGTATCCTCATCTCCGAACGCATCGTGAAGGACGACGTCTTCACCTCGATCCATATCGAGGAATTCGAAGTCATGGCGCGCGACACCAAGCTCGGGCCCGAAGACATCACCCGCGACATTCCCAATGTCGGCGAGGAAGCGCTGCGCAACCTCGACGAAGCGGGCATCGTCTACATCGGCGCCGAAGTGCATCCGGGCGACATCCTGGCGGGCAAGATCACGCCCAAGGGCGAAAGCCCGATGACGCCGGAAGAAAAGCTGCTGCGCGCGATCTTCGGCGAAAAGGCCAGCGACGTGCGCGACACCTCGCTTCGCCTGCCGCCGGGTGTGGCCGGCACGGTCGTAGAAGTGCGCGTGTTCAACCGCCACGGTATCGAGATCGACGACCGTACCCGTGCGATCCAGAACGAGGAGATCGAACGCCTCCGCAAGGATTCGAACGACGAACGCGCCATTCTCAACCGGGCGACCTACAACCGCCTGCGCGACATGCTGATCGGCCAGACCGCATCGGCGGCGCCCAAGGGCGTCAAGAAGGGCACCGAGATCAGCGAAGAGCTGCTCGAGGGCATCGATCGCCACGACTGGTTCAAGTTCGCCGTGGCCGACGACGGCCGCCAGGCGCAGCTCGAAGCGGTCAAGTCGCAGTATGACGAAGCGGTCAAGTTCATCGAAGAGAAGTTCGAAGACCGTAAGGAAAAGCTCGAACGCGGCGACGAACTCGCTCCGGGCGTGCTCAAGATGGTCAAGGTGTTCGTCGCGGTGAAGCGCAAGCTGCAGCCGGGCGACAAGATGGCCGGCCGTCACGGCAACAAGGGTGTGATTTCGCGCATTCTGCCGGTCGAGGACATGCCGTTCCTCGAAGACGGTACGCCGGTCGATATCGTGCTCAACCCGCTGGGCGTGCCTTCGCGCATGAACGTCGGGCAGATCTTCGAAACGCATCTCGGCATGGCGGCCCGCAACCTGGGCCACCAGATCGGCGAGCAGCTCGACGAGTGGAAGCGCGCCAACCCCGATGCGGCGAAGGACTATGCCAAGGCCAAGCCGCCCGAAGCGGTCGTCGACCGTCTCAAGGAGGTTTACGGCGAAGAGTATCACGATGCGATCGACGAACGTTCGACCGCCGAAATCGTCGAACTGGCGGGCAACCTCACCGCCGGCGTCCCGATGGGTACGCCGGTGTTCGACGGGGCGCGCGAAGGCGATGTCACCATCGAACTCGAGAAGGCCGGTCTGCATTCGTCGGGCCAGTCGGTCCTGTTCGACGGCCGTACGGGCGAGGCATTCGACCGCAAGGTCACCGTGGGCATCATCTACATGCTCAAGCTGCACCACCTGGTCGACGACAAGATCCACGCCCGTTCGATCGGTCCCTACAGCCTCGTCACCCAGCAGCCGCTGGGCGGTAAGGCGCAGTTCGGCGGCCAGCGCTTCGGGGAAATGGAAGTCTGGGCGCTGCAGGCCTACGGGGCTGCCTACACGCTGCAGGAAATCCTCACCGTGAAGTCGGACGACGTGATCGGACGGACCAAGGTCTACGAAGCGATCGTCAAGGGCGACGACACTTTCGAGGCCGGCATTCCCGAGAGCTTCAACGTGCTCGTCAAGGAAATGCGCAGCCTGGGCCTCAACGTCGAACTCAAGTCGCTGGCCGACGACGAGGACGACGACGGTCTCGCGATCGCGGCGGAATAGGGGGAGCGGCAACGCCCCCCACCACCGCCCCAAGGAATTCACCCGCTAAGGGAATAAGTCATGAACGAACTGACCAAATTCACCAACCAGCTCGCGAAGCCCGAAACTTTCGACGAGATCCAGATCGGCATCGCCAGCCCCGAGCGCATTCGCTCGTGGTCCTTCGGCGAAATCAAGAAGCCGGAAACGATCAACTACCGGACGTTCAAGCCCGAGCGTGACGGCCTGTTCTGTGCCCGCATCTTCGGTCCCGTGAAGGACTACGAATGCCTGTGCGGCAAGTACAAGCGTATGAAGTACAAGGGCGTCGTCTGCGAGAAGTGCGGCGTCGAAGTGACCGTGACCAAGGTCCGCCGCGAACGCATGGGCCATATCGAACTGGCCGCACCGGTTGCGCACATCTGGTTCCTCAAGTCGCTGCCGTCGCGCATCGGCCTGCTGCTCGACATGCAGCTCAAGCAGCTCGAGCGCGTGCTGTATTTCGAAAGCTACATCGTCACCGAGCCCGGCCTGACCCCGCTCGAGAAGTTCCAGCTCCTCACCGAAGATGAACTGCTCGAGGCGCAGGACGAGTATGGCGAAGACGCCTTCACCGCCAACATCGGCGCCGAAGCGGTCAAGACCATGCTGATGGATCTCGATCTCGAACAGGAAAAGGAAGACCTGCTCGAAGACCTCGCGACCACCAAGTCGAAGCTCAAGCCGGCCAAGATCATCAAGCGTCTGAAGGTCGTCGAAAGCTTCATCGAATCGGGCAACCGCCCCGAATGGATGATCCTCGAAGTCGTACCGGTCATCCCGCCCGAACTGCGCCCGCTGGTGCCGCTCGACGGCGGCCGCTTCGCGACGTCGGATCTCAACGACCTCTATCGCCGCGTCATCAACCGCAACAACCGCCTCAAGCGCCTGATGGAACTGCGCGCGCCCGACATCATCGTGCGCAACGAAAAGCGCATGCTGCAGGAATCGGTTGATGCGCTGTTCGACAACGGCCGCCGCGGCCGGGTGATCACCGGCGCGAACAAGCGTCCGCTCAAATCGCTGTCCGACATGCTCAAGGGCAAGCAGGGCCGCTTCCGCCAGAACCTGCTCGGCAAGCGCGTCGACTATTCGGGCCGTTCGGTCATCGTGACCGGCCCCGAACTCAAGCTGCACCAGTGCGGCCTGCCCAAGAAGATGGCGCTCGAACTGTTCAAGCCGTTCATCTACGCCCGGCTCGACGCCAAGGGTCTCTCGATGACCCTGAAGCAGGCGAAGAAGTGGGTCGAGAAGGAACGCAAGGAAGTCTGGGACATCCTGGATGAAGTCATCCGCGAACACCCGGTCCTGCTGAACCGCGCGCCGACGCTTCACCGTCTCGGCATCCAGGCATTCGAACCCGTGCTGATCGAAGGCAAGGCGATCCAGCTGCACCCGCTGGTCTGCGCGGCCTTCAACGCCGACTTCGACGGCGACCAGATGGCCGTTCACGTGCCGCTGAGCCTCGAGGCGCAGCTCGAAGCACGCGTGCTGATGATGTCGACCAACAACATCCTCTCGCCTGCCAACGGTAAGCCGATCATCGTGCCCTCGCAGGATATGGTTCTGGGTCTCTACTACCTCTCGATGGAGCGGCAGGAAAAGACGCCCGAATTCGTCGAGGACAGCGATGGCAACAAGGTCGAGAAGCTGCCGATGTTCTCGGACATGGCCGAGGTTCACCAGGCTCTCGAAACCAAGCAGGTTTCGCTGCACACCAAGATCCTCGCCCGCGTTCCGCAGGCCGACGAAGATGGCAAGATCGCGATGAAGCGGTTCGAGACCACTGCCGGCCGGATGCTGATCGGCGAATGTCTGCCCAAGAACCACAAGGTTCCGTTCGACATCGTCAACCGCCTGCTGACCAAGAAGGACATCGCCGACGTTATCGACGAGGTCTATCGCCACACCGGCCAGAAGGACACGGTGCTGTTCGCCGACGCGATCATGTCGCTCGGCTTCCGCCACGCGTTCAAGGCCGGCATCTCCTTCGGTAAGGATGACATGATCATCCCCGAGGAGAAGGTCGAGATGGTCGAGAAGACCAAGGCGCTGGTTGCCGATTACGAGCAGCAGTACCAGGACGGCCTGATCACCCAGCAGGAAAAGTACAACAAGGTGATCGACGCGTGGAGCCAGTGCGGCGACCGCGTGGCCGATGCCATGATGGAAAAGATCAAGGCCCGCCCGATCGGCAAGGACGGCGTCCAGGCCGAGATCAACTCGATCTACATGATGGCCCACTCGGGCGCTCGTGGTAGCCCGGCGCAGATGAAGCAGCTCGCCGGGATGCGCGGCCTGATGGCCAAGCCGTCGGGCGAGATCATCGAGAACCCGATCATCTCGAACTTCAAGGAAGGCCTCAACGTCCTTGAATACTTCAACTCGACCCACGGCGCCCGTAAGGGCCTGGCCGACACCGCGCTCAAGACGGCGAACTCGGGTTACCTGACCCGCCGTCTGGTCGACGTGTCGCAGGATTGCACCATCGTGGTGCAGGACTGCAAGACCGAGAACTCGCTCGACATGCGGGCGATCGTCCAGGGCGGCAGCGTGATCGCCTCGCTCGGTGAACGCATCCTCGGCCGCACCGTGGCCGAAGACATCGTCAATGCCGCGACCGGCGAAGTGATCGCCAAGGCCGGCACGCTGCTCGACGAACCGATGATCAAGGTCATCGAGGAAGCCGAAGTGCAGGTCGCCAAGATCCGCTCGCCGCTGGTCTGCGATGCGCAGCAGGGCGTGTGTGCGACCTGTTACGGACGCGACCTTGCCCGCGGTACGCCGGTCAACATCGGTGAAGCTGTCGGCGTCATCGCCGCGCAGTCGATCGGTGAACCCGGTACGCAGCTGACCATGCGTACCTTCCACATCGGCGGTGCCGCACAGCTCAACGAGACTTCGCATCTCGAAGCCGTGTCGGACGGCAAGGTCGTCTATCGCGACATGCCCACCATCACCGACAAGAAGGGCCGGATCCTGTCGCTCGCCCGCAATGGCGAACTGGCTGTGATCGACGCCGAGGGCCGCGAACGCGAAATCCATAAGGTGCCCTATGGTACCGTGCTGATGCACAAGGATGGCGGCAAGGTGAAGGAAGGCGATCGCCTGGCGGAATGGGATCCTTTCTCGCTGCCGATCATCACCGAACAGTCGGGTGTGGTGAAGTTCCAGGACCTCATCGACGGCACGACCATGGAAGAGCGCGTCGACGATGCCACGGGCATCGCGCAGCGTGTGGTCACCGACACCAAGACCACCGGCCGCAAGAAGAACGAGGACCTGCGTCCGCGCCTGACCCTGTTCAACGATGCAGGGGACGAAACCGAAGCCGCGCGCTACATGCTGGCGCCGGGTACGGCCGTGTCGGTCGAGGATGGCCAACAGGTCGAAGCGGGCGACATTCTCGCCCGTGCCAGCCGCGAAGCCGCCAAGACCCGCGACATCACCGGCGGTCTGCCGCGCGTCGCCGAACTGTTCGAGGCGCGTCTGCCGAAGGACAATTCGGTCATCGCCAAGATTTCGGGCAAGATCGAATTCGTTCGCGAATACAAGGCCAAGCGCAAGATCGCGATTGTGCCGGAAGAAGGTGATGCAGTCGAATACCTGATCCCCAAAACCAAGGTGATCGACGTGCAGGAAGGCGACTTCGTGAAGAAGGGGGATACCCTGATTTCCGGTTCGCCGAACCCGCACGACATCCTCGAGGTGCTGGGCGTCGAGGCGCTGGCCGAATATCTCGTCAACGAGATCCAGGAAGTCTACCGACTGCAGGGCGTGAAGATCAACGACAAGCACATCGAGGTGATCGTTCGCCAGATGCTGCAGAAGGTCGAGATCACCAATGGCGGCGACACCGTGCTGCTGCCCGGCGAACAGGTCGACCTGGAAGAGCTGAAGGAAACCAACGCCAAGCTCGGCAAGAACAAGGAGCATGCCACCGGCACGCCGATCCTGCTGGGCATTACCAAGGCTTCGCTGCAGACGCGTTCGTTCATCTCGGCCGCTTCGTTCCAGGAAACCACGCGCGTGCTTACGCAGGCCGCGGTCGAAGGGAAGAAGGACACGCTGGTCGGGCTCAAGGAGAACGTGATCGTGGGCCGTCTCATCCCCGCCGGTACCGGCGCGGGCATGAACCGGATGCGGATCACCGCCTCGAGCCGCGACGCGGCGCTGCGGGCGCAATGGAAGAAGGCGCAGGATGCGATCATCGCGGCCAACACCGCCGAGGAAGAGCACAAGGCGGAACTGGCCCAGGGCGCGGAAGCGGCCATCGGCGACGATCCGCTGGCAGCCGTCGAAGGCGAAACGCACGGCACCGATGCAGATGCCGGCGAATACCTCAACGAGGAAGCCAAGGACGGCGAATAAGCCGCACCAGCTTTAGCGCACAACATTGGCCCCGTCGGAGCAATCCGGCGGGGCCTTTTCTTTGCCGGAACGGATTATACTTGGCTGGCTTCTGGCAAGTAGTTGGCGCTTGACGCAAACTTGTTGTAAATGCACGGTGAACCATCGTGTTGCCGCCCCGCGCGGCCACCACAGGCGCGGGGGGAGCGCGAACATGGCGGAGTTCGCAAGCGAACTGCCGGAAGCTGACGGGAAGGAAGGCACGAGCGAAGCCGTCGCGCGCCTGCTGCTGACCCGCCGGATGGAAGATTTCCGCGCCGGCGCCCGGCTGGCGCTGCTCCCGTCGCTCGGCTCGATGGTCGCGCTGATCTACATGTTCAGCGACCGCGTTCCGCTGGCCGGCCTGCTCGGCTGGGCGGGCGCATTGGTGAGCGCGATCGTGGTCCAGATCATCGCCGACTACCGGTTCACCTGCGCAGACGCGACGCTGGCCGACCTGCGCGACCACTGGCGCCGGCTGATGGCGCTGGAATGGCTCAGTTCCGCGATCTGGGCGGCGATGATCCCCTATCTGGCAACCGCCGCCGAGGGGCTAACGGCCGCCGTGCTCGCGGTCATCGCCATCACCCTGCTCAGCGGTGTCCTGCTGGTTTACCGCACCGCCCCGTCCGCCGCGCGCGTCCACATCGCGCTGCTAACCGCTTCGATCGCGGTCGCCACCATGATCCAGGCGGGCAGCGGCGGTTGGCCGGCGTTGTTGCTGCTTGCGGTGTTCGTACTCGCCCTGGTCTGTTCGGTCCAGGCGCAGAACGGCCAGATCATCGCAGCTGCCCGCGCCGAAATCAGCCGGCGCGAGGCAGCGGGCACGGTGCGCATGCTGCTCTACGATTACGAGGAGCATTCGTCCGACTGGCTGTGGACCGTCGATCCCGCGGGCAAGCTGCGCGACGTGTCGCGGCGCTTTGCCGAGGCGGCGGGCAAGGCGGTCCACGAGCTCGAAGGCATGGCGCTGCTAGACATGTTCGCCCCGGGCGAGGACCGCGACCGGCTTGAGCGGCATCTGCTCGAACACAGCCGGTTCCGCGATTTCGTGATCAAGGTCAGGGTCGACGATGGCGTGCGCTACTGGAAGCTTTCCGCGCGGCCGCGCAGCGATGGGCGGATGAGCGGGGTCGCGCGCGATGTCACCGGTGACCGGCTGTCCGAAGACCGCGTCGCCTTCATGGCGCATTACGACAATCTCACCGGCCTCGCCAATCGCTACCTGTTCAACGAACGGCTGCGGTCGGCCCTGTCGCAGGACGAGCAGCCGCAGAACGTCGTGCTGTTCTACCTCGACCTCGACAATTTCAAGGCGGTCAACGACACGCGGGGGCACCTGGTCGGCGATCGCCTGCTGCGCGAGGTCGGCACCCGGCTCGAAAAGGAAGTGCGCGGGCAGGACCTCGTCGCGCGGCTGGGCGGGGACGAGTTCGCCGTCCTGCTCGAAACGCGTGCCGGGGCAGGGATGCTGATCGAACGCGCGCACCGGTTCCTCGCCGTGATCCGCGAACCGTTCGAAATCGACGGGCACAGTTACCGGATCTCGGGCAGCATCGGCATTGCCAAGCGCTCCGATGGCTGCGGCGAGGCGGAAGAGCTGATGCGCCGCGCGGACCTGGCGCTTTTCGCCGCCAAGGCGAAGGGGCGCGACACCATCGCGCTTTACGACCATGCGATGGACCATGCCGCGCGCGAACGACGCGAGATCGAGACCGATCTGCGCGAAGCGGTCGCGCGCGACCAGCTGAACATCCACTACCAGCCGGTGATCGATCTCGATTCGGGCCAGGTGTCGGGATACGAAGCGTTGCTGCGCTGGTACCATCCGCAGCGCGGCGTGGTCCGGCCCGACGATTTCCTGGGCGTGGCCGAGGAAACCGGGATGATCGTGCCGATCGGCGAATGGGTGATCCGCAAGGCGCTGGAAGAAACCTCGCGCTGGAGCGGCGATTTCCGCATCGCGATCAACCTTTCGCCGACGCAGGTGCGCAGCCCGCATCTGGTCGATGTCGTCGCGCGGGCGATCCACGCCTACGGCATCCGGCCCGCGCGCGTCGAATTCGAAATTACCGAACACGTGCTGATGCAGAAGAGCAATGTCTGTGTCGGCAATCTGGAAAAGCTGCGCGAACTCGGCGCCAAGATCGCGCTCGATGATTTCGGCGTGGGCTATTCCTCGCTCAGCTACCTGCGCCGCTTTCCCTTCGACCGGATCAAGATCGACAAGGATTTCGTCGAGGGAATCGAAACCTGTTCGGACAATAAGGCGATCGTTTCGAGCATCACCCGGCTGGCCGAAGCGCTGGGGATGGCGGCGACTGCCGAAGGCGTCGAAACGCGCGGCCAGCTCGATTTGCTGCGCGAACTGGGGTGCCAGGAAGCGCAGGGCTATCTGATCTGCGAACCTGTGCCGGGAGAGAACTTCGCCACCGCCGATGCGGTCGAGGCCGCGATGAAGGCCGATGCCAGCGGCATCCTTGATTACCGCAAGGCGCGCGAGGCCGCGCTCAAGCGGCGCAGCGCGGGGACCGGCTGAACGCTCGCCAAGTGCGCCGGCCTCGGCTATCGGCGCGCGCATGACCATCGTCACACGCTTCGCCCCTTCGCCCACCGGGCGCCTCCATGTCGGCAACATCCGCACCGCGCTCCACAACTGGATGCTCGCCAAGCAGGCGGGCGGCCGCTTCCTGCTGCGGATCGATGATACCGACGCCGACCGCAGCCGCGAGGAATTCGTCGACGCGATCCGCAGCGATCTCGGCTGGCTGGGGCTCGCGAGCGATGGCGAGGAGCGGCAGTCGGACCGGCTCGCCGGCTACCAGGCGGCGTTCGACACGCTGCGCGAGGCGGGGCGGGTCTATCCCTGTTACGAGACGCAGCAGGAACTCGAGCTGAAGCGCAAGATCCGGCTCGGGCGGGGTCTGCCGCCGATCTACGATCGCGGCGCGCTGGAACTGGGCGACGCGGAGCGCGCGGCCAAGGAGGCCGAGGGCATCACCCCGCACTGGCGGTTCAAGCTCGACCACGGCGAAGCCATCAGCTGGCACGACGGCATCCGCGGGCCGCAGAAGTTCGATCCCGCCCAGCTGTCCGATCCGGTCATCCGCCGCGCCGACGGCAGCTGGCTCTACATGCTTCCCAGCGCGGTCGACGATCTCGCGATGGGGGTGACCGACGTGCTGCGCGGCGAAGACCATGTCAGCAACACCGCGGTGCAGATCCAGATGTTCGGCGCGCTTATCGCCGCGGGCGATGGTGCGGCGCAAATGCCCCGGTTCGCGCATGAGGCGCTGCTGGTCGGCAAGGAAGGCAAATTGTCGAAACGGCTCGGTTCGCTGGGCTGCGATGCCTTCCGCGAGCGCGGGTTCGAGCCGCAGGCGATCGTCGCGCTGCTCGCGCGGCTGGGCACGTCGCTTCCGGTCGAGCCGATCGCCGACCGGGGCGCGCTGCTCGAAACCTTCGACCTGGCGACCTTCGGCCGTGCCCCGGCGAAGTTCGACGAAACCGAACTGGAGCGGATCAACGCCGCGCTGGTCCACCAGATGGACCACGCCGCGGTCGCCGACCGCCTGCCCGCGGGGATGGACGCCGCCGGCTGGCACGCGATCCGGCCCAATCTCGCGCTGGTCGGCGAGGCTGCCGAATGGTGGCGGCTGGTGACCGGTCCGATCGAGCGGCGCGAGTTCGCGGATGAAGACCGCGCCTATCTGGCCGAGGCGGTACGGCTGTTCGCCTGGGGCGATGATCCTTGGCGCGCGCTGACCGCGGCGCTCAAGGAAGAGACCGGACGCAAGGGCAAGCAATTGTTCCTGCCGCTGCGCCAGGCCTTGACGGGAATGGACCATGGGCCCGACATGGGCGAATTGCTGCCGCTGATCGGAGAGACGCGGGCACGCGAGCGGCTGGAGCAAGCCGCGCAAGGGTAGGGGAAACGCGATCATGGCCGTGACTTTGGGATCCGAGCTGGAACTGCCGTGCGGCGCCGTGCTGCCCAACCGGCTGGCGAAGGCCGCGATGACCGAAGGGCTCGCCACCCCCGACGGACGCCCCACGCCCGAACTCGAGCGGCTTTACGGGATCTGGGCCGATGGTGGTTCGGGCATGCTGCTGTCGGGCAACATCATCGTCGATGCCGACCATCTCGAACGGCCCGGCAATGTCGTGATCGACCGCGAACCCGATGCCGACATGCAGGCGCGGCTGGCCCGCTGGGCGCAGGCGGCGACCCGGCAAGCCAATCACTTCTGGGCGCAGATCAGCCATGGCGGCCGCCAGACGCAGAAGGTGGTCAATCCGCACCCCAAATCCTCTTCCGACGTCGCCCTGGCGCTCCCCGGGGGCAGTTCGGCAAGCCGACGCCGCTGACAACGGCGGAAATTGCCGATCTGGTCGCGCGCTGGGCCATTGCTGCGCGCGCGTGCAAGGATGCGGGCTTCACCGGCGTGCAGGTGCACGGCGCGCATGGCTATCTGGTGTCGCAATTCCTCTCGCCGCGCGTGAACCGGCGGACCGATGAATATGGCGGCAGCCTGGAAAACCGCGCGCGGTTCCTGCTCGACATCGTCGCCGCGGTGCGCGCGGCCGTGGGGCCAGGATTCCCGGTCTCGGTCAAGCTCAACAGCGCCGACTTCCAGAAAGGCGGGTTCGATTTCAGCGACAGCCTGAAGGTGGTCCGCTGGCTCGAGGCGGCCCCGGTCGATCTGATCGAGATTTCGGGCGGCACCTACGAACAGCCCAAGCTGCTGGGCGTGGCCGGTCAGGAAGCCGAGGACGAACAGGTCGTCGCGCCCTCGACCGCGGCGCGCGAGGCCTATTTCGTCGATTTCGCCAAGGCCATGCAGGCTGAGGTTTCGGTCCCGCTGATGGTCACCGGGGGCTTTCGCAGCCGCGCGGCGATGGAGCAGGCGCTGACCAGCGGCGCGGCCGATGTGATCGGGCTGGGCCGCCCGCTCTGCGTCGATACCGATGCACCCGCACGGCTGCTCGAAGGCGCGGAGCAGCTGGCACGATATGAGGACGACCTCGATCTGGTGCCCGGCTGGCTCGGCTTCCTAAAGCGGTTCCAGATGGTCAAGGCGATCAGCGGTTTCGCGGGAATCTACTGGTTCTACCAGCAGCTCTGGATGCTCGGGCACGACGGGCGCGTCGATCGCGACTTCCCCGTGTTCAAGGCCTTCCGCCTGGTCGATGCGCGCGGCAAGCGGATCATGAAAGAGCGCGCCGCGGCCTTGTAGCGCGCGCTCCGGCTCCCCAGTTCCTCGCGGTCATGCTCGCTTCCCTCTGCCGATGGCCCCTGCGCCTATGCGCCGCGCTGCTGCTGGCAGTGCTGTGCGCGCAGGCGCTGCCGCATCAGCCGATCTCGCCCGATCGCGGGCGCGGCGCGGTGTTCAGCGCAGCCACGGCGGATGTCACGCTGCCGCCGGGCGAGGGCGAGACGGCGCAGGTCTGCACGCTCGCGGCGCCATGTCCCGACAAGCGGCTGGCCGATGCCGCTGCACTGCCGCCCCTGGCGCTGGCGGCGGCGCCTGTAATACCCCAGCGCTGGGCGGCGCATCGCGTTCGCGGCCCGCCGCTGCGCCCCCCGCCGCGGTCCATCGCCGCCCCCCGCGGACCCCCGCACCTGATCTGAACCGCCACGCGTCCCACCGGGCGCGCATTCCCGTTCAGACAGGACAAGACAGATGACTATTCCAACCGACGGCGGCTCTGCCGTCCACGACCGCTTCGACCGGATCGAAGCGCTGCTGCACCGCTATCCCGCCATCGCCAAGACCGAGCGCGCCGAGCTGAAACGCTGGTTTACCAAGGAGGCGACCGCCTTCGAGGTCGCCAGCCTGTCGAGCAAGGACGAGCTGCGCGCGAACTATCGCGCTTTCCGTGCCGAACACGTCGACCGGCTGACCACGGCCGAGCTGGCCGCGATCATCATCGCCAGCGTGGTGCTGCTGGGGGCAATCGCTTTCGTTGCGCTGAGCGGCTGAGCACTTGAGCAAGCGGCGTCAGGCGGGGCAATGCGCGCCCGCCTGCCGCGGCATCAGCCGCCGTGCTTGTCGAGCTCGTCGCCGCTCACGGTGACCACATGCATCAGATTGGTCGATCCCGGCGTGCCGAAAGGCACCCCGGCCAGGGCGATCAGCTTGCTGCCCGCAGCGCTGAAGCCGTGGCGCAGCGCCATGCGCTTGCCCTTGGCAATCATTTCCTCGAAACTGCCGATGTCCTTGGTCGCCACGGCATGCGCGCCCCACAGCAGGCCCAGCCGGCGCGCGGTCTTCATGCTCGGCGTCAGCACCAGCATCGGCACGCTGGGCCGTTCGCGCGCCACGCGCCGCGCGGTCGAACCCGAACCGGTGAACACGGTTATCGCGCTGATCGGGACCGTATCGGCCACCGTCATGCAGGCATGCGCCAGCGCATCGGAGGTGGTCGCATCGGGCGGCGTGTCGAGGAAACGCACGCGGTCGAGATAGGCTTCGTCGGTTTCGACCTGCCGTGCGATCTTGTGCATGATCGTGACCGCTTCCTCGGGCCAGTCGCCCGCCGCGGTTTCGGCGCTGAGCATGACGCAATCGGCCCCGTCATAGACCGCATTGGCCACGTCGGAGACTTCGGCGCGCGTCGGGGCGGGGCTTTCGATCATGCTTTCGAGCATCTGCGTCGCCACGATCACGGGCTTGCCCTTGAGCCGCGTCGCATTGACGATCTTCTTCTGCAGCGGCGGGACTTCCTGCGGCTCGAGCTCGACGCCCAGGTCGCCGCGGGCGACCATGATGCCGTCGCTCATGTCGATGATTTCATCGAGCCGGTGCACTGCCATCGGCTTTTCGATCTTGGCGCACAGCGCGCCGTAGCCGCCCATCAGCTTACGCGCTTCGGCAAGGTCTTCGGGGCGCTGGACGAAGGACAGGCCGATCCAGTCGACCCCCTGCGCCATGGCAAAGGCGAGATCCTTGCGGTCCTTGTCGGTCAGCGCGGGGATCGGCACTTCGGCATCGGGCACGTTGACGCCCTTGCGGTCGGAAATGACCCCGCCGACTTCGGCCGAGCAGAGAATTTCGTTTTCGTCCGCGCGGATCACCCGCAGGCGGATCTTGCCATCGTTGATCAGCAGCCGCTGGCCCTTGGCGAGCAGGCCGAACAGTTCGGGATGCGGCAGCTCGACGCGCGTGTCGTCGCCGGGTTCGGGATTGCGGTCGAGCGTGAAGTGGCCCGAATGCCGGATGACCGCCTGCCCGTCCTTGAACTTGCCCACCCGCAGCTTGGGGCCCTGCAGGTCCGCAAGGATCGCGATCGGGCGCATGAACTGCTTTTCCAGCGTGCGGATCGTTTCGATCGTCTGCGCGTGATCGGCATGCTCGCCATGGCTCATGTTGACGCGGAAGGCGTCGACCCCGGCCTTGAACAGCCGTGCGAGCATTTCGGGAGAGCGGCTGGCGGGGCCGACGGTTGCGAGGATCTTGACCTTGCGGCCACGAGGATCGAGCTTGGGGGCGGATTTGGCCATGGACATCGCCTATGGCAGCGGTGTGCGACAAAGCAAGGACGATACGATCATGACAACGAATGCACACGATGCGCTCGATACGCTGCCCGATGCCGTAGCGGCAGCGGCCTTCCGCCGGCTCGTGCGGCATTTGCAGCACCGCCACGACGCGCAGAATATCGACCTGATGGGGCTATCGGGCTTCTGCCGCAATTGCCTGGCCGACTGGATCCGCGACGCGGGTTTCGAAGGCGACAAGGCGGCCGCGCGCGCGCTGATCCACGGCATGCCGCAGGAGGAATGGAAGGCCACCCGCCAATCGCCCGCGACCGAGGAACAGCTGGCGCTCATGGAGGCGAGCATTGCGAAAAATCGCGTGGAGTAACGAGTCGCCGCCTTCACCCTGCATCGCCTGATGGCTATCGCACCGCCAACCGATTCTCATTTCTTACCGGAGCACACCCCGAACATGGCCGAAGCCACCGACGACCGCCTGCGCCTGCTGATCGAGCGTATCGAGCGCCTCGAGGAAGAGAAGAAGGGCATCGCCGACGACATTCGCGACGTGTACGCCGAATCCAAGGCGGTCGGGTACGATACCAAGATCATGCGTCAGATCATCCGCCTGCGGAAGATGAAGCCCGACGAGCGCAGCGAACAGGAAACCATCCTCGATACCTACAAGGCCGCGCTCGGCATGGGTTGAGGCCTGGCTGCGGCGGGCTGCCGGAACGGGGCGGGAAGCTGCTGTGTTGGTCGGGTGAAAGGAGTTTTCACCCATGGCCGATCCGCAGCATGTCGATACCGCATTCGTCGAGGAAACCAGCGAGGAGCCCCGCATGCCGGGGCACGAAAGCGCGCTGGATCGCCAGCCTCAATGGCAGCCGCGCTACCCCGGTTCGGGCCGTCTCGCAGGCAAGGTGGCGATTGTCACCGGCGGCGATAGCGGCATCGGCCGGGCCACTGCCGTGCTGTTCGCGCGCGAGGGTGCGAAGGTCGCCATCGCCTATCTCGAAGAGCATGACGATGCGCGGATCACCCGCGAAGCATGCGAGGCCGAGGGCGCCGAAGTGCTGCTGTCGGCGGGCGATTTGGGTAATCTCGACCATTGCCGCGGATTGGTCGATGCGGTGATCGGCAAATGGGGCCGGCTGGATGTGCTGGTCAACAATGCCGGCGAACAGCACCCCGACGAGGACGTGACCGATATCACGGCCGAACAATTGCAGCGCACCTTCCAGACCAACATCTTCTCGATGTTCTACCTCGTCCAGGCGGCACGCCCGCACCTGCAGCGCGGTGCGGCGATCGTGAACTGCACCAGCGTGACCATGTACAAGGGCGCGCCGATCCTGCTCGACTACAGTGCCACCAAGGGCGCGATCACCGCCTTCACCCGCTCGCTGTCGGAAAACCTCGTGGCCGACGGCATCCGGGTCAATGCGGTCGCACCGGGGCCGATCTGGACCCCGCTCAATCCCTGCGGCGGCCAGCCGCCCGAGAATATGGACGATTTCGGCGAGGATACGCCGATGGGCCGTCCGGGCGAGCCCAACGAAGTGGCCCCCGCTTTCCTGTTCCTCGCCTGCGATGACAGTTCCTACATGTCGGGACAGGTGCTGCATCCCAATGGCGGGATCGTGGTCAACGGTTGACCTGACACGCTGGCGTAATATCTGTCTAACACAGCTCAAGCGAGGAGACAGAACATGCCCAGCCCCTGGAAAGACGCGCGCGGGATCACCGTGACCACCACGCCCACGATCGAGGGCAAGCCGATCCAGGAATATCTCGGCATCGTCACCGGCGAGGTGATCGTGGGCGCGAACCTGTTCCGTGACCTGTTCGCCAATATTCGCGATATCGTCGGTGGCCGCTCGGGCAGCTACGAGCGGATCCTGCGCGATGCACGCGAGCAGGCGATCGAGGAACTGCAGGCCGAATGCGGCTCGCGCGGGGGCAATGCGGTGGTCGGGGTGGATCTCGACTACGAGGTCATCGGCGACACCGGCTCGATGCTGATGGTCAGCGCCAGCGGCACTGCAGTGCGGATCTGACAGAAGCGAGATGACTAGACGATACTATTTGCGTTGAAATAATAGTATCGTTGACTACCATGCTCTATAGTATGGAGTCGGACCTAATGGGTTACAACATGAATATTCCACAGGTGCGCAAGCGTCTCTTTGAAATCGCGGAAGAGACTAATAACGAAGAGTTGGCATACCTCGCGAATGAGCTGCATCAGAAGCAGATGAAGAAAAAGGCTCCGATCAAGAGCGACGAATTTACGCCGGAACTCGCTGAGGAAATTCGCGATTTTGCAGCGGCCCACCCCAAGATGCACAATCAAGAAATTGCGAATGCCTTCAACGTCAATATTGGTCGCGTGACCGATGCCATGCAGGGTAAAATCTGATCAGGCCGCGCTGCTGGCCGTCAGCACCAACGCGATGATCGCGCCATTGTGGAGCATGTGCAGCAGCACGCTCGCCCACAGGCCGTAGTGCACGCGCGTATAGCCCAGGATCGTGCCGGTCACGAATTGCGGCAGGACCAGCGGCAATGCGGTGGCCAGCTGGTCGGCGGGGAAATTGGTCAGGTGCACCAGCGAAAAGCCCAGCGTGCTGAGCCAGAACAGCGCTGGGAACAGGCGCCTGAACCAGCCGATCGTATTGCGATGCCGCAAGCGGTAGACGATCGCCAGCGCCACCAGCGTGCCTGCCGCCAGCGCGACAAGCCCGGCCGTCGCCAACGCCGCGCCGAAAAAGGCCATGGCTGCCAGCCCCGCCACCATGGCAGCGAGGGCTCCCGCGAGCAGGCCGAAGATATGCCCCGGGCGGCCCGACAGCCAGCCGCGGAAGGCGATTTCCTCGGTCAGCGGGGCGATCACCACCACGGCCAGGATGATCCCGGTGCCGATTTCCATTCCGGCGAGCGCGGTTTCCGGCAGGCTCACCCCGGCGGCCATCACCGCGCCTGCAACGCCCAGCAGCGCGGCCATGACCAGCAGGTCCAGCAAAACCAGCCAGACGACCGCGCGCAGGCCGGCCGCCTGCGGCAGCGGGGCCCGCTCGGGGAGCGTCGGGCGCTTCAGGAAGGCGGCACACCGCCGCCATTCGCCGCGCATTGAATTCGCGGGCGCAAGACTTGTCGTTGCGGCGTGCATGAGGCTAAGGCGACCCTCTGATTCCAACCATTTCAGCTACGCAAAGCGAAACCATGGCCGGCCATTCCAAATTCAAGAACATCATGCATCGCAAGGGCGCGCAGGACAAGAAGCGCAGCGCGATGTTTTCCAAGCTCAGCCGCGAAATCACCGTGGCGGCGAAAATGGGCATGCCCGATCCCGACATGAACCCGCGCCTGCGGCTGGCCGTCAATGCCGCCAAGGCGCAGTCGATGCCCAAGGACAACATCCAGCGCGCGATCGACAAGGCCAGCGCGCAGGACGGCGAAAGCTATGAGGAAGTGCGTTACGAAGGCTACGGCCCGGGCGGCAGCGCGATCATCGTCGAGGCGCTGACCGACAATCGCAACCGCACCGCCACCGCCGTGCGCACCGCCTTTTCGAAGAACGGCGGCAATCTGGGCACCGAGGGTAGCGTTGCGCACGGCTTCGACCGGCTGGGCTTCATCTTCTACCCGGCCGAGGCCGGCGGCGAGGAAAAGGTCCTCGAAGCGGCGATGGAAGCGGGCGCGGAAGATATCGCCTCGAGCGAGGATGGCCACGAAATCTGGACCGCCGCCGAAGACCTGCACCAGGTCGCGGCCGATCTCGAGAAGGCGCTGGGCGAGGCCGAGACGGTCAAGCTGGCGTGGAAGCCCAACCTGACCGTCGACATGGACGAGAAGAATGCGAGCACGCTGCTCAAGCTGATCGACGCGCTGGACGACGATGACGACGTGCAGACCGTGTGGGGCAATTACGACATCTCCGACGAGGTGATGGAAAAGCTGGACAGCTGACCTGGCGCGAATGGGCCTTGGCCGGCGTTCTTGGCGCCGCATTCCTGCTGGCCCTGGCCTGGCGGCTCGGCTGGCGCATCGGCCTGCCGGGCTGACACGGCGCGGGGGCCACGCCGCATGGCGCTGATCCTTGGCCTTGACCCCTCGCTCAGTTGCACCGGCTGGGGCGTGATCCGCACCGAGGGGTCGCGCATCGTGCATATCGCCAACGGCCAGGTGCCGACCGACGCCAGGGCCCCGATGGCGGCGCGGCTGGCCGGCCTGCAGGCGGCACTGGCAGATGTCATTGCCGCGCACCGGCCCGACCGCGCGGCAGCCGAAGAAGTCTTCGTCAACAAGAACCCGCAATCGACGCTCAAGCTGGCGCAGGCGCGGGGCTGCGTGCTGGCCGCCTGCGGGGCCGCCGGGCTGGCGGTCAACGAACATGCCGCGCGGCTGGTCAAGAAGGCCGTGGTCGGCACCGGCGGGGCGGACAAGACGCAGGTGCAGGCCATGGTCAAAATCCTGCTGCCGGGCGTGCAGATCGCCGGCGCCGATGCCGCCGATGCGCTGGCCGTGGCGATCGCCGACGCGCATCTGGCCTAGGCTGCGGATTTCGCGCGGCGCAGGCGCGGCCGTCCGCTGTCCGATAGCTGTCCCAAATCCTTCTTATAATTGAAAGACTTTCGCCGCCGGTGTGTCACAAGGCGGGGCTAGGCGCGTTGCAATTCAATCCAACGACAGGGGCCTTCCATGACATTTCCTGCTCTTCGCAGCGCCTTGCTTGCTTCCATCGCTCTCGTTCCCGCTCCGCTGATGGCGCAGGAAGTGCCGGCCGCGGACCAGCCTGCCAGCAGCACCACGATCATCGTCACTTCGCAGAAGATCGAACAGCGCGCGCAGGATGTGCCGATCACCATTTCGGCAGTGACCGGGGACAGGATCGAAGAACTCGGCGTGTCGGATCTGGACGAGCTGTCGAACTATGTTCCGGGGCTCAACATCCAGGAGCAGAGCGCCAACAACCCCGGCATCGTCATCCGCGGGATCACCTCGGATTCGGGTTCCTCGCAGCAGGGGCCGCGCGTCACGCTCTATTACAACGGCGTCGACATCTCGCGTTCGCGCGGGTCGTACCAGGCGATCTACGATCTCGAGCGGGTCGAGGTCATCAAGGGGCCGCAGGCGACGCTATTCGGCACTGCCTCGGCGGTCGGCGCGATCAGCCTCGTCTCGGCGCGTCCGCGCGCAGGCTTCTCGGGCGAGATCACCGGCGGCTACGGCAATTTCGACCAGACGCTGCTGGGCGGGTATCTCAATGCCGGCTCGGACGTGCTGGCCGGGCGTATCGCCTTCGAATGGCGCCAGCGCGATGGCTATGTCGAAAACCTCAACCTCGGGCAGGACGAAGAGCTCTACGCGCAGGACCAGTTCGGCGTGCGCGCCTCGCTGCGGTACACGCCGAGCATGGACCTGACGATCGACCTGATCGGCACCTACGACCAGCAGCGCAATGGCGGTACGCCCTTCATCTCGGGCACGCTCCCGGCTTTCGCCGGTGCGCCGGGCGGGCCGGGCAATGCTTTCGAGGATGCCAATCTCGGCGGCTATCCGGCGGGGGCCGCCAGCCTTGGCGACGACCAGCTCGGTCTCGATCGCGAAGTCTACGATCTCAACCTGACCGCCGCCTACGAATTCGGCGACAATTGGACCTTCACCACGGTCAATGGCTATCGCGAGTTCGACAGCGCCGAAGTGTTCGATGCCGATGGTTCGGCTGCGCCGTTCCTCGAGTTCGCCGAAATCGCGCAGGGGCACCAGTTCAGCCACGAAGGCCGGTTCAGCTATGCGGGTTCCGCGCTGCGCGCGTCGTTCGGCTGGAATTTCTTCACCGAGGACGGGTTGCAGAACGTCCCCTTCGCAACCGAGGAAGGCACCTTCCTCCAGTGCCTGACCAGCCTGTTCGGCGCACCGCTGATTGCGGGTATTCCCTGTGTCGCCCCCGATGGCAGCGTGCCCGCGACCGGAGTGACGGCGCTCGCCACCAACGGCGCCGCAAACGCGATCCCCTATGCGTCGGTGTTCGAGAACCAGGGCCGGAACGAAGCCTATTCGGTGTTTGCCGATGTCACCTGGCTGGCGACCGACAGTCTCGAGCTGACTGCCGGCGCGCGGCTGCTCGAGGAAAACCGCAAGTCGGCCTATCGCAGCAATGTCCCGGACGCGGTGCTTAGCGGCGCGCCGCTGATCCCCGGCCAGATCGACACCGGCGGCCGCCTGTTCTCGGCCGAGGACAGTTTCTCGGCGCTGCTGCCGCGGTTCAATGCGCTCTACCGGATCAGCAACGACGCCAATGTGTTCGCGACCGTGTCGAAGGGCCGCCGTTCGCCGGTCGTCCAGATGGGCGCGCGTGTCGACGATGCCGGGAACGTCGTGCCGAACCGGCAGGACATTCCGGAAGAGACGGTGTGGAACTACGAGGCCGGGCTCAAGCTTGCCACCGGCAGGGTCTCGGGCTCGCTGGGCGTCTATTACCAGGTCTATGACAATTTCCAGGTCTCGGTCGAGGAACTGGACGCCAACGGCAACCCGACCGGCAGCTTCGTCACGCGGAGCGCGGGGGCGGCTTCCAACCTCGGCGTGGAAGCCGAGATCGCGGTCGAGGCCACCGACTGGCTCAGCTTCTTCGGCAATGTCGGCTATATCGACGGCGGGATCGACGAGGACAACAGCTTCGCCCCCGAGTTTTCGGGTGCGCGTTTCCGCCTCCAGCCCGAATGGCAGGCCGCAGCCGGTTTCACGGTCGACTATCCGCTGGGCGGCGGGGCACGGCTGTTCGCCACCCCCAGCATCACGCATCGCAGCCGGATCTACTTCGAAGTGCCCAACAGCGAACTGACTTCGCAAGGCCCGGTTACGCTGGTGAATGCGCGGGCGGGGGTAAGCTTCGCCGACGACCGCTACGAGATCGCCGGGTTCATCCGCAATGCGTTCAACGAGGATTATCTGCTCGATGCGGGCAACACCGGTGGCGCCTTCGGCATCCCGACCTTCATTCCGGCGGAACCGCGCTTCTTCGGCGTCCAGCTGACCGCGCGCTTCGGCGACTGATCTGACAGCGCCGCCGGGGTTCGCGCCCCGGCGGCCTGTTCAAGCGCTGCGCAAGCCGTTAGCGAGGCGCGTTCCAACCAGAAGCGGACAGATCAGTGACTGAGACTATCCTTTACGGCATTCCCAATTGCGACACGGTCAAGAAGGCGCGCAAATGGCTCGATGCGCAGGGCGTCGATTACGCGTTTCACGACTACAAGAAGCAGGGCACCGATCCGGCCAAGCTGGCCGCATGGATCGAGACGGCGGGGGTCGATACCGTGCTCAACCGCCGCGGGACCACCTGGCGCAAGCTGCCCGAGGCCGACAAGGCCGATGTCGATGCGGCAAAGGCCGTCAAATTGCTGCAAGACAATCCGTCCATGATCAAACGCCCGATCGTCGAAGACGGCGGGGCCCTGCTGGTCGGTTTCAAGGAAGACGAATGGTCCGCGCATTTCTCCTGATCCTCGCGGCACTCGGTGCCGTCCCCGCCGCCGCTGCGGCGGAAGGCGACTTTCTCGTCATCGCGCATCGCGGTGCCAGCGGCGAGCGGCCCGAGCATACGCTCGCGGCCTATGAGCGCGCGATCGACCAGGGCGCGGACTATATCGAGCCCGACCTTGTCGCGACGAAGGACATGCGGCTGGTGGCGCGGCACGAGACCGAGATCGGCGAGACGACCGATGTCGGCACGCACGAGGAATTTGCCGATCGCAAGCGGTCGAAGACGATCGAGGGGCGGCTGGTGACCGGCTGGTTCGCCGAGGATTTCACGCTCGCCGAATTGCGCAGCCTGCGCGTGAAGGAGCGGCTGCCCGGATTGCGCCCGGCCAATGCACGGTTCGACGGGCTCTACCAGATCCCGACCTTCGAAGAGATCGTGACGCTGGTGCGCGCGAAAGAGGCCGAAACCGGCCGCGCGATCGGCATCTACCCCGAACTCAAACACCCCACCTGGTTGTTGCAGGAAGAAGGCATCGACACGGTTGACCTGCTCGCCACTGCGCTGCGCAAAGCCGATCTCGACGACGCCGATGACCGCGTATTCGTGCAGGCGTTCGAAATCGGCCCGCTGCAGCGGCTGGACGCGCTGGTCGAAAGCCCGCTGGTGCTGCTGATCGCGGTCGAGGGCGGTCCCTATGACGAACCCGCGATCACCTGGGACGAATTGCTGACGCCCAGCGGTCTCGCCGATGTGGCCCGATATGCCGATGGTATCGGCCCCTATCTGGGCCGTGTCCTCGCTGCGGATGGAAGTCCGACTGCGCTGATCGCCGATGCGCATGCCGCGGGGCTGCAGGTCCACCCGTGGACGCTGCGCAAGGAGAACGCCTTCCTCCCGCTCGCGCTCCGCCGGGGCACTGCCGAAGGCGCGCAGGGCGATCTCGCCGCGCTGGTGGGAATGGTCGTGGCAGCAGGGGCCGATGGTGTCTTCACCGACGATCCCGCGCTGGTGCTCAGCGCGCTCGGGCGGTGACGATGTAGTTCAGCGACAGATCGCCGGACAGATGCAGCCCCTTGGCGGGCGAAAAGCCGATCCCGCGCGGTTCGCCCATGTCGAGGCCCGCTTGGTCGAGCAGCGCGTCCAGTTCTTCGGGCGTGATGAAATCGTCCCAGTGGTGCGTGCCCTTGGGGATCAGTCCGATGCCTTCCGCCGCACCGATCATCAGCAGGCGCGATTGCGGCGTGCGGTTGGGGGTCGACAGCACCATCAGCCCGCCGGGCGCCAGCCGGCCGGCCAGCGCTGCCACGAAGGCGGCTTTGTCGGCGACATGCTCGATCACTTCCATTGCGGTGACCAGGTCGAAGCTGCCGATATCCAGCGCGCCGACCTCGCCCGCGATATAGCGGATATCGAGCCCCGCGCCTTCGGCATGCACTGCCGCAGCCGCGGCGTTCTCGGGCGCGGCATCGACGCCGGTGACATCCGCGCCCAGCCGCGCCAACGGTTCGCACAGCAGCCCGGCACCGCAGCCGACATCCAGCGCGGTCTTGCCCGCGAGCGGTTGGCGCGCCTCGATGTCGCCTGCCCAGTGCAGGTCGATCGCCTCGCGCAGGAATTGCAGCCGCACGGGGTTGAGCCGGTGGAGCATGGCCGAGGAGCCCTTGGCGTCCCACCAGTCCTTGGCGAGCTTGCCGAAATGCGCGGCTTCGTCGGCGCGGATCGTTGCGCCCGAAATTGTGCCGGCCGAAGTATTGCTACGCGGCTGTGTGGTTGCATCGCTCATGCCCTCTGGCTAGCAGCCTAGCTCGACGCATTCCAGCACGGAGACCTCTACGCTTGGCCCGTATCGTGATGAAATTTGGCGGCACCTCGATGGCCGGGACCGAACGCATCCGGCGCGTGGCCAATATCGTGCGCAAGCAGCAGGCGCGCGGGCACGAGGTCGCGGTGGTGGTTTCGGCCATGGCGGGCGAGACCGACCGGCTGGTCAATTTCTGCCGCGAGGCCAATGCGCTCTACGACCCGGCGGAATACGATGTGGTGGTGGCCAGCGGCGAACAGGTGACCAGCGGGCTGCTGGCGCTGACGCTGCAGTCGCTCGGTTGCCAGGCGCGCAGCTGGCTCGGCTGGCAGATGCCGATCAACACGATCGAGGCGCATGCCAAGGCGCGGATCGACAGCATCGATGCGGACGCGCTGATCGCCAGCATGGAGCGCGGCGAGATCGCCGTGATCCCCGGCTTCCAGGGCCTCTCGGGCGAGGGCCGGCTGACCACGCTGGGCCGCGGCGGGTCGGATACGTCCGCCGTGGCGGTGGCTGCAGCCATCGGCGCGGATCGCTGCGACATCTATACCGATGTCGACGGTGTCTATACCACCGACCCGCGGATCGTCGCCAAGGCGCGCAAGCAGACCGCGGTGACCTATGAGGAAATGCTCGAACTCGCCAGCGTCGGGGCCAAGGTGCTCCAGACACGCTCGGTCGGGCTGGCGATGAAGGAGGGCGTGCGCGTGCAGGTCCTCTCCAGCTTCGTCGGCGACGACGCGGTTCCCGCAGACGAATACCCCGGCACGATGATCGTGTCGGAGGAAGAAATGAACGCACTGGTGGAGAAAGGCGATATGGAACGCCAGCACGTGACCGGCATCGCGCATGACAAGAACGAGGCCAAGGTGATCCTCACCCGCGTGCCCGACAAGCCCGGCGCGGTGGCCCACATCTTCGAACCGCTCGCTGCGGCGAGCATCAATGTCGACATGATCATCCAGAACGTCGGCCGCGACAAGGGCGAGACCGACGTGACCTTCACCGTGCCGCAGGCCGACCTCGCCCGCGCGCAGGCGCTGCTCGAGGACAAGCGCGACGACATCGGCTACAACCGCCTGATCACCGACAGCAAGGTCGCCAAGATCAGCGTCGTCGGCGTCGGCATGAAAAGCCATGCGGGTGTCGCCAGCACGATGTTCAAGGCGCTGGCCGACCGCGCGATCAACATCCAGGCGATCACCACCAGCGAGATCAAGGTCAGCGTGCTGATCGACGAGGACGAGACCGAACTCGCGGTCCGCGTGCTCCACACCGCCTATGGGCTGGACGCTGCCGACGAAGCGGCATGAGCCACACCGCCCGGATCCTCCTGCTCGGCTCGGGCGAACTGGGGCGCGAGTTCGCGATATCGGCCAAGCGGCTCGGCGCCTATGTCGTCGCCTGCGACGCCTATGACGATGCGCCCGCCATGCAGCTGGCCGATGCACGCGAAGTGTTCTCCATGCTCGATGGCGACAAGCTGCGCGAGGCGGCCGAGAAGCACCGCCCCGATTACATCGTCCCCGAGATCGAGGCGATCCGCACTTCGGTACTGGCCGAACTGGAGGAGGAAGGCTTCACCGTCGTGCCCTCGGCGCGCGCCGCGCAGCTGACGATGAACCGCGACGCGATCCGCGACCTTGCGGCCAACGATCTGGGCCTTGTCACCTCCCGATACCGCTACGCCAAGAATTTCGAGGAAGTGCAGGCGGCCGCGCAGCACACCGGGCTGCCCTGCGTGATCAAGCCGGTCATGTCGTCCTCGGGCAAGGGCCAGTCGACCGTGCGCGACGCGGCCGAGCTCGAAGCGGCTTGGGCCTATGCCTGCGCCAACATGCGCGGCGACCGCCAACGCGTGATTGTCGAGCAATTCGTCGATTTCGATTACGAGATCACGCTGCTGACCGTGCGCCACAAGGACGGCATCAGCTTCTGCCCGGCGATCGGCCACCGGCAGGAACGCGGCGATTACCAGGAAAGCTGGCAGCCCACGCCGATGACCGACGCGGCGATCGCCAGGGCGCAGGACATGGCGCGCACCGTGGTCGACGATCTGGGCGGCTACGGCCTGTTCGGGGTCGAGTTCTTCGTGAAGGGCGAGGACGTGATCTTTTCCGAGCTTTCCCCGCGCCCGCACGACACCGGCATGGTCACGCTGGTCAGCCAGAACCTCACCGAATTCGACCTCCATGCCCGAGCAGTGATGGGGCTGCCGGTTCCGCCCGTGCTGCGCGCACGCCCCGCCGCCAGCGCGGTGATCCTCGCCGAACGCGACAGCGCGGCGCTGGCTTATGACGGGCTGGCCGAGGCGATGGGCGAGGGGGCCGATATCCGCATCTTCGCCAAGCCCACTAGCCGTCCCTACCGCCGCATGGGCGTGGCGCTGGCCACCGCGGGCGATACCGACGAAGCGCGCCGCATCGCGCGCGAGGCGGCGCACAAGGTCCGCATCACCTACGGCGACTGATCAGCCTCAGCCCAGCAGCATCACGTTCATCAGCCGCCCGGGCAGCAGGAAGGCCGCGAGCCCGGGAAAGACCAGTCCGGTGACATAGGTGAAAACGAGCTGCCGCTTGTGTGCCGGGATGTTGCCACGCCGTGCGGTCGCCACCGAACGCCAGGCCGAGAAAATCGTCAGCGGGATGAAGACATGGATCGGGCCGTAGCCGCCGCCCGAAGTGATGAAGATCGCCGAAAAGGCGGTCACCAGCATCAGCGCGAGCCAGATCTTGCCCAGCAGCCGGTGCCGCGCATCGCCCTTGCGCGTCAGCAGGACATAGGCGCCCAGCGGGATCGCGGGGATAACTGCAACCACATGCACCGCGATGGCGGCATGGCGCAGATGTGGCAATTCGGGAGTGATGCCGGCAAGCGCGCGGCCGATCGCGATGACGCAGAGCAAGGTCATCACGGTCCCGATGGTGGCCACCAGCGCGCGGCTGGCCGGACCGATATCGAATGCGGACGGGCGGCGGGGGGCGGGCGGCGCGGACAGCGGAAGTGCGAACATTGTCTGGGTCTCCAGGCGGGTGGTTTCGTCCCCTTGGTGGCAGCGCGCCGCTGGCGGGCAAGCGGGCTTGCGCAAAGGGGCCGACCGCTTCGCGAAAGGACGCGAAATCGGGTGTTTGACCACTTTACGAAGCGCGAACGGGCACTAGTCTGCAGGATATGGAACAGGCCCGCCCCGCTGCAGCGCGCATCGCCCGCAAGCTGGTGATCGATCTGTCGGTCATGACCGCGGTCGGGCTGGTGCTGGCGATCATCGGCCCCTTCGGGACGGCCGCCGCGCCGCTGGCATGGCGGCTGGTGAGCTGGATCGGGCTCGCCTGGCTCGGCTATGCCTTCTACCGTCCGCTCGCCCCGCTGGTCGCCTGGCTGCACCCGCGGCTCGAGCTGCCCCGGGCCGGGCTGTGGAGCGGCTTGACCATGCTCGCCACGGTGCCGCTGACGGCAGCGATCTGGACGATCGAATTCCTTCCCGGGCCGGTTCCCGCGCCCACGCTCGAACAGGCGCTGCTGGCTTATCTCAATGTGCTGGCGATCGGGGCCAGGGTCACCGTCGTCTTCTACCTGCTCGAACGCGGCCGGCCGAAGGCGGCGGCGCACGACGCGATGGCCCGGTCCGTCGCCGCGAGCGACGTGCAAAATGCCCCGCAGGGCGAGCCGCATTCCGCATTCCTGCAGCGCCTGCCGGCCGAGCTGGGGTCCGACCTGATCGCGCTCGAGATGGAAGACCACTACGTTCGCGCGCATACCATGCTCGGCTCGGACCTCGTGCTGCTGCGGCTGCGCGATGCGATCGCGGAACTCGACGGGATCGAGGGCGCGCAGGTCCATCGCAGCTGGTGGGTGGCCCGCGATGCGGTCGAAGGCGTCGAGCGCGAAGGGCGCAAGCTGCGGCTGCTGTTGCCGCGGGGGATCGCGGCGCCGGTCGCGCGCAGCCGCGTGAGCGAACTGGGCGCCGCCGGCTGGTTCTAAGCATCTTGCCGTTGCCCCGCGCGCGCCGTAAGCGCCGCATCATGACGACCTATCCCAAGACCGCCCGCCTGATGCAGCGCGGCGCAGATTTCCTCGGCAGCGAAACCGCGATCCTGTGCGGCGCGATGAGCTGGGTGTCCGAACGCAATCTGGTGTCGGCGATTTCGAACGCCGGCGGCTTCGGCGTGATCGCCTGCGGGGCGATGACCCCCGAACTGCTCGACCGCGAGATCGCCGCAACCCGCGCGCTGACCGACAAGCCCTTCGGCGTGAACCTGATCACCATGCATCCCGACCTGTTCGAGCTTATCGCCGTGTGCGAGAAGCACGCCGTGGGCCATGTCGTGCTGGCGGGCGGCATCCCGCCCAAGGGCAGTGTCGAGGCGATCAAGGGCGGCAAGAACCCCGCCAAGGTCATCTGCTTCGCGCCCACGCTGGCGCTGGCCAAGAAGCTGCTGCGCTCGGGCGCCGATGCGCTGGTGATCGAGGGCATGGAAGCGGGCGGCCATATCGGCCCCGTATCGACCAGCGTACTGGCGCAGGAAATGCTGCCCGAGCTGGCCGAAGACCACCTTATCTTCGTTGCCGGCGGGATCGGCCGCGGGCAGGCGATCGCGGGCTATCTCGAAATGGGTGCGGCGGGCGTCCAGCTGGGCACGCGTTTCGCCTGCGCGCAGGAAAGCATCGCGCATCCCAATTTCAAGAAGGCCTTCTTCCGTGCCAGCGCCCGCGACGCGGTGGCCAGCGTCCAGGTCGATCCGCGCCTGCCGGTGATCCCGGTCCGCGCGCTGAAGAACAAGGGCAGCGAGGAATTCACTGCCAAGCAGCGCGAGGTTGCGGGGACGCTCGACCGCGAGGAAATCGCGATGAACGAGGCGCAATTGCAGATCGAGCATTACTGGGCCGGCGCGCTGCGCCGCGCAGTGATCGATGGCGATGTCGAAACCGGCAGCCTGATGGCGGGGCAATCGGTCGGCATGCTGAAGGAAGAAGAGCCGGTCGCGGTCATCATCGAGAAGCTGATGTCGCAAAGCGAAGAGGCGCTAACCCGCCGCTGACATGAAGCACCGACCGCTCGACCTGGACGTCGCGATCTATCGCGACCGGGTCCAGGTGATCAATCGCGCTACCAAGACCTTTGCCGACCAGCGTGCCTATCGCAGCTTTTCGAGCGATCAGTCCGTGGTCGCCGAACCGGCGCGTTTCGAAGACACGATCGTTCGCGCGATCCGCCAGATCGCGCACGGAGACAAGGCCCTCATGCTGTGCGATCCGGTTGCGCATGTGGTGGGCTGCGAAACCCCGCTCAACCACCTCGAGCGCGGTATCGTGCAGACCGCGCTGCACCAGTCGGGCATCAGGACCGTGGTCTTCGAGATCGACTGACCAAGCCTGCGTTGCGCGCGGCCAAGCGGGTTTGCGCTTGCGCGGCGGGGCGCTTGCGGCACATGGAAGGCCCATGGCCGATCCGCTAGTCCTGACCCTGTCCTGCGCCGACCGCCCCGGCATCACCGCGCGCGTCACCTCGTTCCTGTTCGAGCGCGGGGGCAATATCCTCGAAGCGCAGCAGTTCAACGACCGGCTGAGCGATGCCTTCTTCATGCGCGTCGAATTCGATCCCGGCAGCACCACGCGCGATACGATCCGCAGCGAATTCGCTGCGCTGGCCGGCGAATTCGCGATGGACTGGAAGCTGGCGCTGCGCGACCGGCCGCGGCGCGTGCTGATCATGGTCAGCAAGTTCGACCATTGCCTGGCCGACCTCCTCTATCGCTGGCGCATCGGTGAACTCGCGATGGAGCCGATGGCGATCGTGTCCAACCACCCGCGCGAAGCGATCGGCCACACCGACCTCGGCGATATCCCCTTCCACCACCTGCCGGTCACGCGCGACACGAAGGCGGTACAGGAAGCGCAGGTCCGCGCCATCGCGGCCGATGCCGATGCCGAGCTGGTGGTGCTGGCGCGCTACATGCAGATCCTCTCGGACGAGCAGGCGGCGCATTTCGCCGGGCGCTGCATCAACATCCACCACAGCTTCCTGCCCGGCTTCAAGGGCGCCAAGCCCTATCACCAGGCCTATGAGCGCGGGGTCAAGATGATCGGCGCCAGCGCGCATTACGTTACCGCCGACCTCGATGAAGGCCCGATCATCCATCAGGATGCCGAGAGCATCGGCCATGCGGACACGCCCGATGCGCTGGTGCGCAAGGGCCGCGATATCGAAAGCCGCGTGCTCGCCGAAGCGGTCCGCCTGCATCTCGAGGAGCGCGTCCTGCTCAACGGCCAGCGGACCGTCGTGTTCAGGGGCTGATCAGCGCCGCGTGATGCGCGTCTTGGCGCGCTCCGCCTCCATCGCCTTGTCCTCGTTGGCGCGCTTGATGACATATTGGCGGATCGCCTCGACCTCGTCCTCGGATAGCGAGGGGGCGAAGCTGGCCATGCCGTTTTCGCTCAGCGCGCCGCCATGGACGATCTGCAGCCATGCGGTCCGGTTTTCGAGCGCGCCCGAGCGGCGCAGGTCGGGCAGTTCGGTCGATCCGACCGCGCCCGGGGCATGGCACACCGCGCAATAGCGCGCGTATTTCGTCCGCCCCAGTTCGATCACCTCCGCGCTCGCTTTCGAAAGCGGCGGATCGAGCGGCGCGAGCGCGAAATCGGGTTCTTCGGGCAGGGCAGCGGTCCCGCCCAGCTTGAACACCAGCAAGCGGCTGATGTTGCGCACCGGGTGCATGTTGTCGATCAGCGCGCCATCGGCGGACAGCGCGAAGGCCCCGCCCCAGCCGGCCAGCACGGCGACATATTGTTCGCCATTCACCGCGTAGGTGATCGGCGGGGCGACCACGCCGGTCTGCGCGGCGAAGCTCCACAGCCGCTCGCCAGTGGCCGAATTGTAAGCGGCAAACTCGCTGCCCGAATTGCCCTGGAAGACCAGCCCGCCGCCGGTCGCCAGCAAGCCGCCGTTCCACGGCCCGGGATGCTCAACGCTCCAGCGCGCTTCCTGCGCCACCGGGTCCCACGCGACCAGCTTGCCCTTGATCGTGCCCTGCACTTCGCGGCGGATGCCCAGATCGGGCGGCAGATCGCCCGCGCCGAGATCGAAGCCGATGTTGAACCCGCGCGCGCGGTCGGGCTTCCAGTCTGCCTCGGGGGCATAGAGCATCGCGGCTTCGAATGCGGGGATGTACACTAGGTTCTCGCCCGGGTGGTACGCCATCGGGTGCCAGTTGTGCCCGCCCAGCGGACCCGGCATCACCAGCGCGGGCTGGCCGGTGATGTCGATCCGCGTTTCGGGATTCATCTGCGGGCGGCCATCCTCGCTCATCCCGGTCGACCAGTTGAGCGGAATATAGGGCTCGGCCGAAATGAACTCACCCGTCGCGCGGTCGAGCACGTAGAAATAGCCGTTCTTGGGCGCCTGCATCAGCACCTGCCGGCTGCGCCCGTCGATTTCCATGTCGGCCAGCACGATGTGCTGTGTGGCGGTGTAGTCCCAGGTCTCGCCCGGCGTGGTCTGGTAGTGCCAGACATATTCGCCCGTATCGGGGCGGATTGCGACGATGCTCGAAAGATAGAGATTGTCGCCTTCGCCGCGTCCGTCGGGGCCGGGGCTGCGATAGGCGCGGTTCCACGGGGATCCGTTGCCGACTCCGAAATAGAGCAGGTCGAGCTCGGGATCGTAGGCCATCGAATCCCACACCGTGCCGCCGCCGCCGATGCCGTTTTCGCTGCCGAGCGCATCGCCGCTCCAGGTCTCTGCCGCTGCCTTGAGGTAGTCGGGCGCGTCATCGCCCTCGTCGCCAGGCACAGTGTAGAAGCGCCACAGCTCCTCCCCGTCGTCGGCGCTGTAGGCGGCGATATAGCCGCGCACGCCGAACTCGGCGCCGCCATTGCCGATCAGCACCTTGCCATCGACCACGCGCGGCGCGCCGGTGATGGTGTAGCTCTTGTCCTGGTCGACCGTGACTGTCTCCCACGCCACCGCGCCGGTATCGCGGTCGAGCGCGACCAGCCGCCCGTCGAGCGTGCCGAAGAAGAGCTTGTCTCCCCAAGCCGCCAGCCCGCGATTGACCACGTCGCAGCACGCTTTCACTCCGGTTTCGCCGGGCACTTGCGGATCGTAGCTCCACAGCGGTTCGCCGGTCGCGGCGTCATAGGCGAAGACCTTGCTCCACGCGGTGGTGACATAGAGCTTGCCGTCCATCACCAACGGCGTGGCTTCCTGCCCGCGCGCAGTGTCCATGTCGGCGAACCAGGCGAGCCCGAGGTCACCCACGCTGTCGCGGTCGATCTGGGCCAGCGGCGAGAAGCGCTGTTCGGAATAGGTCCCGCCATGGGTGATCCAGTTGGCCGGGTCCTCGCCCGCATTGACCAGCCGGACGGTGTCGATCCCGCCTTCGGGTGTTTCGCCCGCTGCCATGCTGCAGCCCGCCAGTGCGCCTGCCAGGCCAAGCGCGGCCACTGCCGCCCAACCGATCCCTCGCATCTTTACTCTCCCCGGCGACATTTGCGTCGCTCTATGCAACCTATCCTGCCGTCGATGCGCGGGCTTGTCCATAAGGCTGCACCCTGCAAGGGTCGCCGCGGACGGGTTTGCGAGGAGAGACGAGCGATGTGCGTTGAACAGGATCTGGCGCGGTGGGCGCGCGGCAAGGTCTCGCGCCGGGCCTTCGGCGGCGGTGCGATGGCGGCGGGCGTGGCGGCCTGCGCGCCGGTCAACGCCGATGTCGATCGTCCGGCGGCGGGCGGGTTGACCGAGCGCATGGTGAGCTTTGCCGCACCCGGCGGGACGATGGACGGGTTCTTCGTGCATCCCGCGGACAGGGCCAGCCCGCTGGTGCTGCTCTGGCCCGACATTGCCGGGCTGCGCGAAGCGAAGCGGCAGATGGCGCGGCGGCTGGCGGGCGAAGGCTACGCCGTGTTCGTCGCCAATCCCTATTACCGCGATGTCGCAGGCGAGCAGTTCGCCGACTTTGCTGCCTTCGCAGCCGCCGACGGGTTCCAGACGGTCCGCCCGTGGCGCGCCAAGCTCGATGCCCCGGCGATCCAGGCGGATGCCCGCGCGGCGACGGCCTGGCTCGACACGCAAGACGGGGTCGACACCGCCCGCGGCATCGGCACACAGGGCTATTGCATGGGCGGCCCCTTCACCGTGTGGAGCACTGCGGCGGTCGAACGCATGCGCGCGGCGGGCAGTTTCCACGGCGGCGGGCTGGTGCGCGACGATGCGGACAGTCCGCACCGGATGCTGCGCGGTGATGCGCATTACCTGATCGCGATCGCGCAGAACGACGATGCCAAGGAACCCGAAGCCAAGACCGCGCTGCGCGAAGCGGCGGATGCTGCCGGTGCCGCTGCCGAGATCGAGGTCTATCCTGCCGATCACGGCTGGTGCGTGCCCGATTCTGCCCGCTTACGACCAGCCCGCTGCAGAGCGCGCCTGGGGACGCTTGCTGGCGACTTACGCAGAGGCGCTGTAACACGCTTTCGCTTGCCGCCACCCCCGCGGGCGCTACCATGCCTTGCAGCTAGAGGAGGCTTTACATGCTAGGCGGTACGCTCGTCCTGATTTTGCTGGTCCTGCTGGCCGTGCTGTTCCTCGTCATGGGCGTGCGCGTGGTCAAGCAGGGCTATGTCTACACCATCGAACGGCTGGGCAAGTACACGCTCGCCGCGAACCCCGGGCTGCACCTGATCATCCCGTTCATCGACCGGGTGGGGCACAAGATCAACATGATGGAACAGGTGCTCGACATCCCGGGCCAGGAAATCATCACCAAGGACAACGCCATGGTCGGCGTCGATGCGGTGGTCTTCTTCCAGGTGCTCGATGCGGGCAAGGCGGCCTATGAGGTCTCGGGTCTTCAGAACGCCATCCTCGCACTCACCACCACCAATCTGCGCACGGTCATGGGCTCGATGGATCTCGACGAGACGCTGTCCAAGCGCGACGAGATCAACGCCCGTCTGCTCAGCGTGGTCGATCACGCGACCTCGCCCTGGGGGATCAAGATCACCCGCGTCGAGATCAAGGACATCCGTCCGCCGCTCGACATCTCCGAAGCGATGGCGCGGCAGATGAAGGCCGAACGGCTGAAACGCGCCGAGATCCTCGAGGCGGAAGGCGACAAGACCAGTTCGATCCTGCGCGCCGAAGGGCGCAAGCAATCGGCCATCCTCCAGGCCGAGGGCCAGCGCGAGGCGCTCTTCCGCGATGCCGAGGCGCGCGAACGCGCCGCCGAAGCTGAGGCCAAGGCCACGCAGATGGTGTCCGATGCGATTGCCTCCTCGGGCAATCAGGCAATCAATTACTTCATCGCGCAGGAATACACCAAGGCAGTCGGCAAGTTCGCCGAAAGCCCCAATGCCAAGACGATCCTGTTCCCGGTCGAAGCGACGCAATTGATCGGCTCGCTCGGCGGGATCGGCGAATTGCTCAAGGGCACATTCGACGGTGTCGAAGGCACGGTGGATACGGGCACACCCGTGCCCGAGCCGAAGGACCGGGCCCCGGTTCGGCGGCCCAGCGTGCCGCGTTCGCGCGACAGCTAGGCGGGGCCGTGGACGGTATCGAAACCTACTGGATCTGGCTGATCATCGGGCTGGCGCTTGCCTCGCTCGAACTGGTCGTGCCGGGGGTCTATCTGATCTGGATGGCGATGGCAGCGCTGGCGGTGGCCGTGCTGGCCTTCGTCTCGGTCCCCCCGCTCGCGCTGCAGATCATCGCCTGGGTTTCGCTATCGCTGATTTTCGTCTTCTCCGCGCGCCGCTGGCTGCGCGAACGGCCGATCGTGTCCAGCGACCCGCTGCTCAACAATCGCGGCGGCCGGATGGTTGGCCAGACCGCGCTGGTAACGCAGGCGATCGAAAACGGGTCGGGGCGGGTCAAGGTCGGCGACAGCGAATGGATCGCGCGCGGCGCGGATGCCGCAGCGGGCGCCCGCGTGCGGATCATCGGCAATGACGGCAGCGAACTGCTGGTCGAACCGGTCGCGCTGATCGAAGGCTGACGCGCTGCGCAGCCGCGGTTCAGACCGCCGATTCGGCGTGGAAGCGGCCGTGCTTGCGATACCGCACCATCCACCGGTCGAGAAACAGGTCGAGCGGCTTGGGCTCGATACCCAGCCTGTCGAACCCGGGGAACGCGCCCGAGGCGACATTGCCCTGCTTGAGCAGCTTCCACTGGTCGCTACCCATCGGGGTTCCCGGTAGCGCCGCGAAGGTGGCCGACAGACCGTCGGGCATCGGCAGGAAGGTGCGCTTGCGCTTCTGCGCTGCCGCGATCGCTTCGTTGATCTCCATCATCGACAGCTCTTCCGGGCCGCCGAGTTCGTAGATCTTGCCGCCATGCTTGCCCGGATCCTCGAGCGCGCGCACCGCTGCCTCGGCGACATCGTCGACATAGACCAGCTGCAGTTTCGCATCGGGGCCGAACACCGGCAGCACGGGCAGGGTGGAAATCAGCCCCGCGAACATGTTGATGAAATTGTCGTCCTCGCCGAACAGGATGCTCGGGCGCAGGATCGTCGCCTTGGGGAAGGCCGCGAGCACGCGTTCCTCGCCCAGCCTCTTGGCGGCGGCGTATTCGATTTCGGTCTCGTCCTCGGGTTCGGCGGCGATCGCGCTGACATGGACGAAGGCCTGCGCGTCTGCGCGGGCGGCGGCTTCGGCCATCCAGCCAGGCGCTTCGCCCATCAGGCGGCGCAGATTGCCACTGAACGCGCCGACCAGGTTCACCACGGCATCCGCACCGGCAATGCACTGGTCGACCGATTGCCGGTCGCTGGCATCGCAGCGCGCGAACTGCATCTGGCCGAGATTGGCGAGCGGCTTGAGCTTGAACGCCTTTTCCGGATGGCGGGCGGCGATCCGCACGCGTGCTCCGCGTTCGAGCAGAGCCTGCGCCACGTAATTGCCGATGAAGCCGCTGCCACCCATCAGCACCACCAGCTTGCCGTTCAACGCGCCGCTTTTCGCCATGATATTCGCCTGATTCCTCGAAGGGAGAAGTGTCGCTCCGCCCCTAGCCTCAACCCCCGCCGCGCCGCAAGCGTTCCAGCATGTGCGAAAGGCGTTGACAGGTAAGCCCCTGCTTCGCTAGTGGCGCGCCCCTACCCATGGCCGTGCTTCGAAGACCGGCCATCGATAGTGTGCCCAGATGGCGGAATTGGTAGACGCACCGTCTTCAGGTGGCGGCGCTCGCAAGGGCGTGGAGGTTCGAGTCCTCTTCTGGGCACCATTTGTTCTTCTCACGTTCTCCCAAATAATCTATAAAACCCGCAGAAATCCTAGGGATTTGGCCCTTGGATCGTTCCGGATCGTCCCGCCTGTTCTCGGGGGTTCCAGACACTTTTGTGGGCCTTTTGAGGCCGTTTCGCAAAGGCCCAGATGAAAAGGCCCCCACATGCCGCTGACAGATACTCGCCTCCGCGCTCTCAAGCCCAAGGACAAACCGTACAAGGTAACCGATGAGCGCGGCCTATATGTCGAGGTCACGCCGACCGGCAGCAAGCTTTGGCGATTCCGATACCGGATCGGTGGTGCGCAAAAGAAGCTCTGCATCGGCAGCTATCCTGACATCAGCCTCAAGCAAGCCCGAGACGCAGCCTACGAGGCACGACGAGCTGTTGCTTCTGGGGGCGACCCGGCCTTTGAGAAGCGGAAGCGGAAAATCCGCGCCGAGTTCCTTTCTGCACAGACGTTCGAGGCAGTCGCGCGTGAATATATCGAGCAGATGATGGTCCAGAATGGCCGCGCCGATGGCACGATCGTCAAGGCCAATTATTTCCTCGACAAGCTTGCGCCTGCCATCGGTAACCGACCCATCCACGAGATCGAGCCGTTCGAAGTCCTGGCTCCTCTGAAACGACTGGAAGCCACTGGTAAGCACGAGACTGCGAAGAAATGCCGCTCGTTCGCAGGCCGCGTGTTTCGTTACGGTGTCGCTACCACCCGCTGCAAATCCGATCCGACCAGTATGCTGAAGGGCGCTCTCGTAACGCCGAGAGCCACGCATTATGCAGCAATCCTCGAGCCCACCGAGCTAGGCGGGCTGCTGCGCGCAATCGACGACTTCACTGGCTACATGGTGACCAAGTTTGCTTTGCAGATCGCGCCGCATGTGTTCGTACGTCCCGGCGAACTCCGCCACGCCGAATGGCATGAGATCGACCTGGTCGATGGGGTCTGGAAGATCCCTGCCGGTAAAATGAAAGCGCGCCGAGCGCATGCCGTCCCGCTGTCCAAGCAAGTTAGAGGTTATCTCACAGACCTGGCCGAGATGCTCGGCCGCGAAGGATATGTCTTCCCGTCTGCGCGCAGCTCCAAGCGTCCCATGAGTGAAAACACGCTCAATGCCGCATTTCGTCGCATGGGATATTCGAAGGAAGAAGTCACCGCGCATGGACTCCGGGCGACAGCATCGACATTCCTGAACGAGTCGGGCCTTTGGAATCCCGATGCGATCGAGCGTGCCCTGGCACATGGCGACAGCAATGTTGTGCGTGGCATCTACCATCGCGGCAAACATTGGGAAGAGCGCGTGCGCATGGCTCAATGGTGGAGCGACTACCTCGATGAGCTCCGGACAGGAGGAAAGGTCATCATGGGAAAGTTTGCGAATGGTTGATCGGAAGAACGAATTTCTTCTCAGCCAGTGCAGGATTGAAGGCTCAGGACCAGCCCTATCAGGGACACTGACGCGAGCAAGACGAACTCAATTCTGATGCCCCAGACCTTAAGCCACTTCCGCATCGTGCCGAGCCTCAGTTCGTAGAGCTTTGGCAGCTAAGCTGATCGAACCGTTCAGAAACAGTCTTCCACGTTGCTATGCCAGCCTCGTCCCCTTCGTTGGATAGCCGCTCGATTTGCTGCGCGATATACGCGGTTCCCTCTTTGCCATGGTTCTTTTCCACCCAGAGCGCGACCGCCCACAATTCCTGATCGCGGTTCAGCACCATGGTTCACGTCTCCCGGTCCAGGTTCGCGCCAGGCCTTCGCTGACCAGCTGATCGCCAAGCGAGCGGCCGCCGCGCGTTACAACCCGCAATTTGCGACCGTACTGATCCTCGTCTCTGCCACCGATGGTCCTCAGTTCAAAGGGCCCGCCATTCAGCAATTCGACAAGGCGGTGCGTCGCGCGCATGCCGAGCTGGTATTCATAGTCGCAACGAGGCTCGCTGATCTCGGGAGTGTCGATGTCGGCAATGCGGATCTTCACGCCATCAAGCCAGAAAGTATCTCCATCCACGACGCATGCGCGCCGAATGGATCCGCAGATGTCGAATTGTGGGGAGTTCGCTTGCTGGAATAAAGCCTGAGGCTGCTGATCGTCGTTAGCAAGGCTGGCATCATGGACTGGCCAGTTGAGTGCCAGCATCCCTCCAGCAAATACGATCGCGAATGCTCCCAAACCCAACGCGATCTCCTTTCTCAGCTTCCGGCGCTTCTGTGCCTTCAACGCCTTGCGAAAGTCGAACGGCTCACCGGGGGTCTCATTCACTGGCGTTGTCCGTCTTCATTCCGGCACATGATTTCAGACAATAGCCGGAAATCAGGTAGTTTCGTCAATTGTAGGTACCAATTGCTTGCCAACGTCCCAACACAGACCGGACATATTGCGGTGTTTCACCATTGTTGGGAATGCCGCGTGATCGGGAGACGGCACCTGGGCCAGCATTGTAAGCTGCCAAGGCCAGGTGGACCGCGTCGAACCGGTCCAACATATCGCGAAGGTACCTGGCGCCACCGTCGATCGATGCAAGAGGGTCATGACGGTTCCGGACGCCCAGTTCTCTCGCCGTGGCCGGCATAAGCTGAGCCAGCCCGGCAGCACCGGCTGGACTAACAGCCATCGGATTGAAGCGGGACTCAGCCCAGATAAGAGCTCGGAGCAGGTTGGTCGGAAGCCCGTAACGGCGTTCAGCCTCGGCTATCGCCGCCATATACAAGCCTTCCCGGTAGGATACGTTTGCTGGCTCGGCGTGGTAGATTGCAGGAAGATATTCCCTTGCCGGCTGCTGGTCCGTCTTCGGCGGAACGATCGCGTGCTCGAACAAGGTGAAATCCTGGGCGCGAACTTGCTGTGAGGAGGTCGCGATCATCCCCAGACAGGCGACCGCTAGCGCGGTCAGACAATTGAGGCAGTTCATCTCGACTTGTGCTCCATTGATCTGAATCGAAAGAGAACATAAAAAGAACATGTGCCTGTAGGAAAGCCGCGAATGCCTGCTTTCGGGAGAGGAGAGGAGCGCTGATGAGGGGGCCACTTTGCATGCTGAGGAGCTCGCATGTCCCTGTCTGTCCAAACTCATCCCAACCGGTCAGCCGCCAGTGCCTGGCGATCCATGTCCAGCGCAAGCTCAAGAGCGATGATGTCCTGGCCGTGCTGACCGAGCTGTTCCAACGCCATGGTCCGCCTGATCACATCCGTAGCGATAATGGCGCTGAGTTCACTTCTCATGCCGTGCGCGACTGGCTCTGGCGGATTGGTGTGAAGACCCTCTACATCGAACCCGGATCACCATGGGAGAATGGCTACAACGAATCCTTCAACGGCAAGCTCAGGGATGAGCTTCTCAACGGGGAGATCTTCTACACTCTGAAGGAGGCAATCATCCTGATCGAGCGCTGGCGTATCCACTACAACACCGTCCGGCCACACTCTTCGCTGGGCTACCAGCCGCCGGCCCCACAAACGATCTTGCCTCGTCCTGCCATGCTGCCTTACGCTGCGCTCCAGGCCGCCCAGCAGGGCGACCCCAACCGCCGGAACTCTAACTTAACCGGTGGACCACCCTGATGGGGCAGGTCAGCAGCATGGTGGCGGCAGGCACCGCTTCGGCAGGTTTCTGTTCGGTCATTTCCACTCTTCTCCCTTGATGTAGCCAATATCGGTGCCGGGCGGCCGTGGTCTAAGCGTTCATTGTGTGTGGTCTTATCAGTTCCATCTAGGAATGAGTGCTATTCCCGCGAAAGCCAGAACAATTCCTGCCAGTAACAACGATTGGTCGGCCAGCAATGCGGCAGAGATGATCAACGCTGCCACCACCGGACCCTTGACGGGGGTGCTGCGGTCCTCTTCCCGCGTCAGATGGTTCAGACTGGCTGGGTCGATGGATACCTGAATCGTACCTGATCGAGCGACCGAGGCAACGTTATCGATTAGCTCGGGCAGCGATGCCGAGAAATCAAGCAGGCCACTGCGGACCTTGGCCAAATGATCCCGCGCGGCTCCGATCGAAAATCGCTCGGCAAACAATTGCATCACGATCGGCTTCGTTTCTTCGGCGATATTGTAGTCCGGCGCCAAAGAGCGAACGAAGCCCTCTGCGGTCAGCAGGGTGCGCAGCAAAATAGCGAGGTCGGGCGGCAATACGAGGCGATAATCGCGCAACAATCCGAAAACCCGATCGAAAATTGCCGCGAATTCTATCCCGGCAAGAGCTGTGCCGCTAAATTCCGCGATCAGCTCATCCAGGTCCATCACCAATTGCGCGCGATCCACGAGTGGATTGCCTGCCCAGTCGAGCAGCAGATCGGCCACCTTGTCTATCTGTCCGTTCGCGATAGCGAAAATCAGTCGGACGATTTCCTGACGCCGCGCGCCGCTGAGAAAGCCGACCGAGCCGAAATCGATGAAGCCTACCTGGTTCCCTTCCATCCAGAAGACGTTGCCGGGATGCGGGTCGCCATGAAACTCTCCATTGAGAAGGATCATCCGTAGCACTGCATCGGCATAGCGCTTCGCGAACTGGGCATTCCCTGCCGGATCAGTTGCCGGGTGCCGCGACGCGGGCTTTCCGCCCAGGGCTTCCTGCACATTGATCGTCAAGCCTGTGAGTTCCCAGTGGATCGCGGGCGTCTTCACCCCAAGCATCTCCAGATAACCGCCAATCCTTTCACAGGCACGTGCTTCTGCCGCCAGGTCCATCTCCCGCGCTAAATTCTTGGCGAATGTCTGAAGGAATTCCACGGGTCGATAGCGAGCAATGTCGCTTGACCGACGCTCGGCGAGGCCCGCGAGCCGTGTCAACAGCCTCATGTCCGCCTCGATCCTGGACGCCATGCCGGGTCGGCGGATTTTCACGATAGTCTCGCTTCCGTCCAGCAGGGTTGCGACATAAGTCTGCGCGATAGAGGCTGAGGCGATCGGGTTTCTCTCGAAAGCGGCGAATTCACGTTCCCAGTCGCTGCCCCAAGCCGATACAATCACCGGTTCGATCTTATCGAACGGCAGCGGTTCCACCTGGTCGTGGAGAGTGCCGAACGCGGAAATCCAGGGTTGTGTAAACAGATCGCTTCTGGTCGCCAGGAGCTGGCCAAGCTTTATTCCGACAGGGCCGACATCGCGCAACAGCGCCACCACCGATGCAGGACGCAAGTCCTCGGTATCTGGCTCATTCTCCGAAACCGGCATAAAGCCAAGCAAGCTTCCGAGATTTTTCAGACCGTGCCGGGCGAAAATCTGACCGAGTTCTGCTAGCCGCGTCAGTTCACCGACACTGTTTTCCAGATCATGCTTCATCGGCTTTCTTCGCAAGTGTCAGCCTGCTTCTGATTCTCCGCAACTTTTCGAAGCATCGTACGCAGGAGGTCGATTTGAGGCGCAGACATTCCCTTCCAGAGAATTTCGTGGAGTCGATCAGCCGCTTCGCGCAGTTCCGGCCAGATGGTTCTTACTTGCTCGGTGAGGTGGAGGTTCCAAACCCTTCGATCGTGCGCCGCCCGCTCTCGCTCGATCAAACCTTTTTCAACCAAAACTGCGACAGCCTGTCCTATCGTCGCCGATTCAAGCTCGAGCAGGCGAGAAATCTCGGTCTGTGTTAGCGTAGGTTCTCGCAACAAGGACGCGATGATCCGCCATTGTGTTTGATTGAGGTCGAGCCCCACGATCAGAGCGTCGAAGGTCCGCCGAGCGGTCCTGTTCACCTCTTCTAGCAAATAAAGGATGTCATCCTTTTCGTTGGGGGCGTAATCACGTATCTCATCTTTCGGCATATGCTTATCCATAGCGCTATCTTGGAAGGCTCGCGCATGCCTGGCGTGTTCAAGCTCAGCGTCAACCATATTCGCTAGCAGTGCCGCCATGCAAACACTCGCTGATTTCACGCTACAGCAGAAACTGAATCCGATGGTCGCTCAAGCTGATAAGGAACCGAACTGCGCTGGGTGAGTGCGGGGGCTCCGGCCACCTCGCCTGCCACGACTGCCGGGATGTTATGATCGCATGCGCTCGGCGTCCCTCATCTGAGCATCAGACCCCCTGAAGGGCAAACGCGGGCGTGAACGCGGGGCATGGGCTCGATTTCGAGTGATTATGGCTCGCTGCCCAGATTGTCATGCATCCTAGCCAGCGATCCGCGTAAGCGCTCCAGTTCCCCAAAACGGATCCCCCCGAGCAAGCGAGCATACATTGCATCAGCTTCTACTCGCATCTTGGGAAGTAGCTCGATTGCGGCAGGGCGTAAATGAACCCGCCAAACGCGCCTGTCGTTCTTCGCGCCTGCGTCTTTCCACCAGCTCAAGTTCTTCCAGGCGATCAATAGTCTGGCCGATGCTAGCGCGCTCTAGCTTCAGTTCCCGAGCCAGCTCTGTCTGGGTCATGCCTGGGCTCCGAAAGATAAGCCAATATACTCCATTGCGTCCGCGTGAGCCCGAATTGTTCAACCGAAGAATCGGCGGTCCTGCGCAAACGCCGGGTCACTTCCTCCATAAGAAAGAACAGCCGATCGGTATCGGTGAGGGAACTTGCCCCCCTTTGTATCCGCGTCATAGCCCGTCATGGCAGCCATCTAGGGCAACCTACCATAGCGGATCAGGAAATAAAGCCGTTTACTGTAAATCGATTTACAATATGAGGTTGCGGTATGCAGTCGCAAACTTTCCATATCGGGGGAAATGGTGGCATCTCCATAGCAGCCGAAGCGACCGGAAATGCCGATGCTTTACCGGTCTTGCTCGCGCATGGGGGCGGCCAGACCCGTCACGCATGGAAACGTGTCACAGCCGATCTCGCCAATGCGGGATTTCGTCCGATCGCAATTGATATGCGCGGTCATGGCGACAGCGAATGGTCTGCCGAGGGCGCTTACGAAACGCGCGACTTCGCTTCAGATCTCGTTGCGATCGCTTCAAAAATGGACCGCAAGCCAGCGCTCGTCGGGGCCTCCCTTGGCGGGTTGGCCGGACTGATCGCCGAAGGACACCTTGCGCCGGGCCGCTTCGCGTCGCTCACTCTCGTCGACATCGCGCCGCGTATGGAGACGGGGGGCGTTATGCGCGTAGTCGGCTTTATGGAGGAGCACGTGGAGACCGGTTTCTCTTCACCGGACGAAGCGGCAGAGGTCATCGCGCGCTACATGCCACATCGCCGCAAGCGCGGAGCCGGCAAGGGCTTACGGCGCTATCTGCGAGAGAAGGAAGACGGCCGCTACTACTGGCATTGGGATCCGGCCTTTATCCGCAACATCACACTAGCCAAGCGAAGCGATCCGGCTCATCAGGAACGCCAGTTTGATGCGCTGAACGATGCAGCCAGCAGGCTTTCGCTGCCATTGCATATTATTCGCGGCGGATCGAGCGATCTGGTTTCCGAAGACGCGGTCGCGCAATTGCTCGAACTTGTTCCACACGCTGAATACACCGACATCGCAGAGGCAACACATATGGTGGTTGGCGATGCCAACGATGCCTTTTCGGCAGCGATACTCGATTTTCTCAAGCGTAATCACAGTCCGCAGGGAGCCGTTACATGACCGATAATCTGACAAGGATCGATCCTAAGCGCCTCGAAGAGATCCTGCAGATTGCCCCGTTTCACCGGTGGCTTGGCCTCACTTTACGGTCATGCTCGAACGAGCAGCTTGAACTGGAGATGCCTTGGCGCGACGAGATCGTGTCAAACCCGGCAATCGGTTCAGCGCATGGCGGCGTGCTCGCCTCTCTGATCGATTTAACCGGGCTCTACACCTTATTGTCGCAAGGTACAGGGGCCAAGGCGACCGCCGATCTGAGGGTCGACTACCACCGCCCGGCAACCTCGGGACCACTCGTAGCATCGGGCAAAATAATCAAGATCGGTAAAAATATCTCGGTCGCTGAAACACGTGTATACGGTCCTACTGGCAACCTTTTGGCTAGCGGCCGCGGTGCCTACGTATGCTAACAGCGTTATCCTAATGGAACTAACTGCAGGGCGAAAATTAGCAGGTCTGTTCCTCGAAGACCTGCAAAATAGTCCCACGACTTTCAGAGCGAATTGCGTCGCGATAGCCGCCTTCCAATGAGTGACGTGACCCCCTGATCTTCCCCCCAGCCGGGATTAGAGCCGAGCTGCGTTGATGCGTATGAGCGCGGTTGAAGCAATGGGCTGCGCAGCGGAGCCCGTAGGGCGTGGCGAAGCAGGCCATTGCTTATCTAGTTCGGCGGCGAACGCCGCCGGTGTCGCGTAGCCAAGGGATGAGGGCGGTCTCTCTCGGTTGTAGTCTTCCACCTGACCTGCCCCATCAGGGTGGTCCACCGGTTAAGTTAGAGTTCCGGCGGTTGGGGTCGCCCTGCTGGGCGGCCTGGAGCGCAGCGTAAGGCAGCATGGCAGGACGAGGCAAGATTGTTTGTGGGGCCGGCGGCTGGTAGCCCAGCGAAGAGGGATTCATGCAGCGAACACCGCTGCCGGCCTCTCCCTATCACATCATCGACGATATTGAGCACACGGAACTTTTGTTCGGACGCCACCTAGTCGTGAGCAAATAAAAGTTCGAAAAAGAGGGCTCGACACAGCGAAGCGCCGAACCCTCTTGCAATTAGCGAGTAAGTTTAAAACTTGCCGCGCACGGTGATGCCGTAAGTCCGCGGTTCCGCAAGAAAAGCGGAGAACGTTTGTTGCGGAGCCACGAAAGGCGTGTTGAAGGCCACCTGCGTATACCCAACGTCAAACAAATTATTGACCCATCCCTCGATCGCGAAGCGATCCGCAATATTGGTCAGACCCACACGCCCGTTCACTACGACGAAGCTGTCCTGTTCCTTGCTGAAGAGCAGGTCGGAGCCGGTGTTGTAATCACCAGCCATACGAGCGTTCACGAAGACCAGGCCTTCGAGCCCACTGTCGCCGATTGGCGGCGTCCACGTAAGCGACGATGTTGCCACGATCTCTGGTGCATTCGACAGGTTGTCGCCTGGCAGCAAGCGTAGTGCGGGGTCGAGCGGTGCCCCGGTATCGTCCCCGATAAGATTGTCTTCAAAGCTCGTATCAGAATAGGTGACGCCAAGGGTAATATCCAAATCACGAGCGGGCCGTAGATAGGTTTCGATCTCGACACCTTGAGCGATCACACCTGGTGCAACTTCATCGGAAGAGCATGCACCGGTTGTCGCGCTTGCGTCTCTGTCGGCCCCGCCGAGATCGCTATCGCAACTATTGACCGTCTGCACAATGTAGAACGCCCCATTGAACGTGTTCAACTGGAAGTTACTGAACTCTTGCCGGAAGCCTGCAATGCTAACCCCGAACTCGCGTGTCGAGTATTTGAGGCCGATCTCATATGCATCGACTGTTTCTTCATCGAACTGCAGCGCGGCTGCCGAGATATTGGCCGGATCGAACGCAAGCGGATTTGACAGTGCAGACCTGTCGAGGTTGAAACCGCCCGCCTTGTAGCCGCGTGAATACGAACCGTAGACTAGCAGATCGGGAGTTGGCTTCCAGCTCAGGATAGCCGTGCCGGTAAACTCCTCTTCTTCGCGCGAGTCTTCGAGAGAAACTCCATCGAGCTCCGATGTCGAATTGCCTTGGCAGGAAAGGCTGATGATACCACCGGCCAGAGGTGCCAAAGTCGGAACACCCAGAAAGCCTCCGAGCAGATTGCGGTTTGTCGGACAAACCGTGTTGTCGTTGCGGAAAGTTGCGTCGAAGTCCTTGGTTTCGTTTGTATAACGAAGCCCCAGCGTCAAATCGAGCGTATCCGTGATCGCAAAGATATTATGCGTGAAGAACGCGAAGTTCTCACTCGTCTGATTGTAGACCTCGCTGACCGTTCCCAAATCGCTGATGCTTGCAAGGTTGTTGATACCTGCGAGGATCGCCGGGGTTGCAGCGCCGAATGCCGGGCTTCCGGTCAGCGTACCGTCCAATGCCGCCACGTTGGCACCCAGGCAATTGGAAGCCCCCGGATTGACCAAAGCCGGGTTGATCGCGATAGCGATGCGGCACGCTACGAAATTGCCGTACTGGGTGCCGAACCGCAGATTGTCACGCACCTGCAGTTCTTCATTGGCGTAATACGCGCCGATCAACCAATCGAGTTTGCCATCGAAGGCCTCACCGGTAAGGCGCAGTTCCTGAGTGAATGTTTCAAAGTCTCGAGCAAGAGCATTCTCGGTCGGAGCGCGGTAGAGAATATCGACAGTAGTGTAATCGGTGTCAGATCCCTGGCTGTTGGCATATTCACGGTAGCCCGTGATAGAACGTCAACGTGACGTTCCCGAAATCCCAATTGATCTCAGCCGAAATACCGTAGTCTTCGGTTTCGCCTTCATAGCTTCTGCCCGGCGTAGGGTACAGGTCGCGGTTGAATGTATCCTGGGTGAGGGCACGCGGATCCTGCCCAAGCGCAAGCAACACGGGAACGATCGGATTTGCGGTACTCGTCAGGGCGGCCCCATCCGATGGCCTCGTAAAGGGATCAAATCCAGCGCTGATCCGTGCAAGCGGAGCAAACTCGGGCTGGACGAACGTCGCGGCACAGCACGCTTCGTCCTTTTTGGAATAATCCCCGACAAGGCGAATGGACAGGTCGTCATTGGGTTCGAACAGGAGCTGACCGCGGACCAGATAACGATCGCGATTGTTGATCGTCCCGCCGTTGGTAATATCGTTGTAGAAGCCGTCGCGCTCAAAATACACGCCGTCCACACGCGCAGCTACGGTGTCGCCAAGCGGAGCGTTTATGCCACCTTCGACGCGGATCGCATCATAGTTGCCATAAGTGAAGGCCCCGTATGCGCTGAAATCGAACTCGGGCGGTGCGGTGTAGATATTGATCAGGCCTGCCGATGAGTTCCGCCCGCCCAGAGTACCTTGGGGACCGCGAAGGATTTCGACCCTGTCGATAGGGCCGAGCTCACTCAGGGCGCTTCCCGAACGAGAGCGATAGACTCCATCGACAAAAACCGCGACCGAACTTTCCAGACCAGGGTTGTCGCCGACCGTGCCGATACCGCGAATACGCGCGGAACCGTTAGCTTCGTTGCCGGTGGAAGACACCAGCAGGGACGGTGCAACCTGGTTCAGCTCACGTATGTCGCTGGCGCCCGAATTCTGGAGGGTTTCTCCGGAAACAGCTGACACGGCGACTGGAACATCCGCCAAGACCTGCGATCGCCCTTGCGCGGTAACAATGATTACGTTTTGGTCTTCGACATCGGCCCCTTCAACCAGATCCGCATCGGGTTCGCCAACATCCTGGGCGAAGGCGGCTGTCGGTGTGAAGGCAAGTGCCGCTGCCAATGCACCAAGGGCGCAATGGTGGCGTGATGGAAATCTTTTCATGTGCCTCTCCTCTAAGAATGTGCCCCATCCTAGGCACTAGTCGATGTTAGAAACGATGCCGATAAGCGCGTTTCATTTCAAGACTTGGTAGATGAATTGACGGATTATTTCACATTGTCGACAAGCATGTGGCAAAAATGCCATGCAGGTCACTACATGCAGGTTTCTAGTAGCCAGAAAGCTTGGAAAATCGGTCCTTTAACCAGCTCGACGAACCGAAGCTCTGCTCCAGCACGCGGGCGCGCTTGAGATAGAAGCCGACGTCGTACTCATCGGTCATGCCGATCCCGCCGTGCAGCTGGATGCCCTCGTTTGCCATGGTGTGCATAACGCGGTTGGCTTCCGCCTTGGCGATGGTCGCCGCGCGCGCCACGCCGAAGCCGGCATCGACGGCTTGCAGGCCCGCCTCGACCGCGCTGCGCATCTGGGCGAGATCGGCGAAGAGGTCCGCCATGCGGTGTTGCAGCGCCTGGAAGCTCGCCAGCACCTGGTTGAACTGCACGCGCTGCTTCAGATAGTCGAGCGTGTCGTCGAACACTTGCTGCGCCATGCCGAGCATTTCGGCTGCGGTGAGCACGCGCGCGCGGTCGAGCACGTCATCGAGCAGGTTGTCGCCGCCATTGGCGAGCTTCTCCGCCGCCGCGCCGTCGAAGGTGACGTCGGCATGGCTGCGCTGGTCGGTCAGCTTGCGGGTGGTGAGCGCGACGCCGTCGCCTTTCTCGACCAGGTAAAGCCCGTCCTTCGCCGCGACGACGAACAGGTCCGCACCATGCGCTTCATGGACGAAGGCCTTGGTGCCGCTCAGCTTGCCGTCGGACACACTGGTCTCGATCTTCGCAGGATCGTGGCTCGGCCCTTCGTCGACGGCGAGGGTGGCGATGGCCTCGCCGCTCGCCAGCCTGGGCAGCCACCTGGCCTTCTGCTCGTCGCTGCCGCCAAGAACGATCGCCGAGGCGGCGACGGTGTTCATCACCAGCGGGCTGGCGGTGAGCGTCTTGCCGAGTTCCTCGACGACGAGGCCCGCGGACAGGAAGCCGAAGTCCGACCCGCCATGCTCTTCGGGGATGATGACCCCGGCCCAGCCCATCTGCGCCATCGTCGCATAGGCGTCGCGGTTGAAGGCTTCGGGCTCGCCGCTGGCGCGGACCTTGCGGAATTCGGTGACCGGGCTTTCGTTGACGGTCCATTCGCGCGCCATATCTCGCAGCATTTCCTGTTCTTCGTTGAGAACGGCCATTGTCCTTGCTCCCCTCTCTTACTGGTGGTCGAGCATGCCGAGCACGCGCTTGGCGATGATGTTGTTCTGGATTTCGGTCGAGCCGCCATAGATGGTGGTCGCCTTGCCGAAGAGCCACGCGCGCACGGCCCCGAGCTCGCCGTCCGAAAAGCCGTCGCCTTCCCAGCCGAGGCCCTGCAACCCGCGGATTTCGATCAGCAATTCGCTGCGTTCCTGGCTCAGCTTGGTGCCGAGCTTCTTGAGCACAGAGCTGATTTCGGAGACGCCGCCAGCTGCCTTGCTCTCTTCCATCGCGCGGCGCGCGGTGAGCAGGAAGCTGTTCCAGCGGATTTCGAAATCAGCGATCTTGTCGCGCAGCACCGCATCGGCGAGTTCGCCGTCGGCGCCCGTCGGCTGGTACTTCTTGGCGATATCGCCAAGGCTCTGGCCCATGAGTCGGGCGAGGCTGCCGCCGCCCGAGATATTGGTGCGCTCGTGCTGCAGAAGGCGCTTGCCGATGGTCCAGCCCTGGCCTTCCTCGCCGACGAGGTTTTCCTTCGGGACCTTCACGTCGGTGAAAAAGGTTTCGCAGAACGGGCTGGTCCCGCTGATCATGGTGATCGGGCGGACTTCGACGCCGGGCGTGTCCATGTCGATCAGCATGAAGCTGATGCCCTTGTGCTTGTCGCTCTTGTCGGTTCGTACAATTGCAAAGCACTTGTCGGCCCATTGGCCGCCGCTGGTCCAGGTCTTCTGGCCGTTGACAAGGTAGTGGTCGCCCTTGTCCTCGGCAAAGGTCTGGAGGTTCGCGAGGTCAGAGCCGGCATTGGGTTCCGAATAGCCCTGGCACCAGCGGATTTCGCCGCGGCAGATCGGCGGAATATGCTCCTGCTTCTGTGCCTCGTTGCCGTATTCGAGCAGCGTCGGGCCGAACATCATGACGCCCATGCCGCCGATCGGGTTGTAGGCACCCGCCTTGGCGAATTCCTGGTCGATGATCTTGGCCTGCGCCTTGGTGAGGCCGCCGCCGCCGTATTCCTTCGGCCAGGTGGGGGTGCCCCAGCCGCGCGCGCCCACGGCTTCGCGCCACTTGGTCTGCGCCGGCGTTTCATTGGTGGGGCCGTCCACGCCGGCCAGCGCGTTCGACTGGCCCTTGAGTTCGGCGGGAAAATTGTCCGCCAGAAACTGCTGCACTTCCGCGCGGAAGGCGTCTTCGTCGGTCTGGGTTGCGGGCTCGATTTGTGTGGCCATGGGTGTTTTCTCGAAGAATCAAGGAAAGACAGATAAGAATGTAGGCTACGGGGACGAGGATCCCTCCGTCAGTATTGTTGTTCGGGTAGGTGAAGAACCAATCCATCCAGCATCGGCTTCATCGGAATCTGACAGGCAAGGCGACTGTATTCAGTGGTGCCTTCGGCGAACTGCAAGAGGTCGGCCTCCATTCCATCATGCATAAGCCGACCCACCTTGTCGATCCATTCGGGATCGACATGCACATGACAGGTCGCGCAAGCACATACCCCTCCGCAATCGCCATCGATACCCGGCACGTCATTGTATAGCGCCGCTTCCCTGGCTGTCTCGCCTTCTTCTATTTCGACCTCCCGTCGCTCACCATCGCTAGCCACGAACGTAATTTTGATCATCTTGAACTCCGCATTTCGATCTCGAGAGTCAGCGGGCGCGGAGCCGCACCGGCAGCCTGGTGATTCCGCGGACGAGGTTTGAAAAAAGACGCTCTGGTTCACCTGTAACCTCGACCCGGGAAAAGCGCTTGTGAATTTCTTCCCAGATGATCCGCAGCTGCAGTTCCGCGAGCCGGTTTCCCATGCAGCGGTGAATGCCATAGCCGAATGAGAGGTGATGGCGCGGATTTTTGCGGTCGATGATGAACTGGTCCGCGCGCTCGATAGCACTCTCGTCGCGGTTGCCTGACAGGTACCACATCACCACCTTGTCGCCCTTCTTGATCTGTTTGCCGCCGATCTCCCAATCTTCCAGCGCGGTGCGGCGCATATGAGTGAGGGGGGTCTGCCAACGGATGATTTCCGGAACCATTTTGCTAATGAGCGAAGGATCCGCGTCGAGTTTCGCGTACTCGTCCGGGCTTTGGTTCAAGGCGAGCACGCCGCCGCTGATGGAATTGCGTGTTGTGTCGTTTCCACCGACGATCAGCAGCATAAGATTGCCGAGAAACTCGAGGAACGGCATGTCGCGCGTGGCGGGAGAATGAGCCATCATCGAGATGAGGTCGTTCTTCGGCTCCTCGTTTATCCGTTCGTCCCACAGAGTCTTGAAATACATCGCGCAACCGATGAGTTCTTCGCGCCGCGCCTCGTAGGATTCGACGATCCCGGTTTCAGGTGCCGCAGTTGCTACATCGGACCAGCGCGTCAGCTTGCGCCGCTCCTCCCAAGGGAAATCAAACAAGGTTGCCAGCGTCATCGTCGTCAACTCGATCGCAACCTTATCCACCCAGTCGAAATCTTCGCCAATCGGGAGTTCATCGAGAATCTCTCCCGCGCGCTTGCGGATGATCGGCTCGAGCAGTTGCAGGTTGGACGGAGCCACTGCCGGAGTCACCGCCTTGCGCTGCTGATCGTGCTTGGGCGGGTCCATCGCTATGAACATTTCAAGTTCGAGCGCGCCTTCCACCGAATGCATGTCCTGGATTGCAATTCCGCCTAGCTTCGCTTCCGAAGAGAAGACCTTATGATTGGTGTCCACCGCCATGATGTCGTCGAACTTGGTAATGGACCAGTAAGGGCCGACATAGCTCTCGCGGCAGTAGTGGACAGGTTCTTCGGCGCGCAACCTGTCAAAAAATAGACCGATGGTATCGTTCTGAAACAGGCTTGGCCGGGCCACGTCGATTTCCTCGATCGGAATTGACGCGATCCTCGCCGCGGCATCCGGCTCGGCGATCTGGCTGTCCATAAGAACTATTCCTTCTACATCTCAGGCCTGATCGGCCTTCAGTCATCCTTAAGGGAGACATCTCGTGCAGTCAATAAATCGTATACTCTTTTAGTCCCTTGCAGACACCAATCCCATCGGATAGTGTGCCGATCCAACGAAGGTTTGCTAATATCCTTATACTTTTTATTCGAGAGGTGCGGGTGTGCTGATGAGTGGCGGATGTCAGCGGTGAAGAAGGCCAAGCGTGCCCTTTCTCTTGCGCAAAGCATCGTGCGGGACATCGAGGCGGGTCGCCATAACCCGGGTGACAGGCTTCCGCGCGAGGATGAAATGCTCGCGCGTTACGAGGTTGCGCGCGCAACTTTGCGGGAGGCTTTGCGGTTCCTGGAATTGCAAGGGGTCATCCATCTCCAGCTCGGCCGTGGTGGAGGTCCCGTCGTAGCCCGTCCGCAGACCGGCGATTTTGCAAGCAGTTTGTCATTGATTCTGCATTTCATGGAAGCCGATTTGCGTGGTTTGCTTGAATTGCGCGAAGCAATTGCTCCCGATGTCGCAGGGTATGCAGCCCAGCGTGCAACTACCGCTGATCTCAGCGCGTTGGCAGGGTGTCTGGCGGAATTGAGGCATCATGAAGCCTCTGATCAATTCGAGGAACTTAATCGCAGATTTCACGACTTGTTGGGTTGGGCGAGCGGCAATCCGCTGTTCGGTTTGCTGACCTCTGCGATGCATCTGTTGACCCGCGAGTTTTCCCATTCGCTGGGATATTCGGCACAGGAACGGGCGGTGCAGATGAAGTTTCTGGTGCGGGTGCTCGAGGCAGTGCGGACTGGCGACAGCGCCGCGGCCCGTCAAGCAATGAGCCGGTTGGTGGCCGGCTCTGCCGTCTATCTTTCGGAGCGCAGCCCCGAGCTGGTCTCGCAGCGGGTGCGGTGGGGGCAGCTGTAGAATTTTCAATAGTTTGAGTGTGCGTTTAGGCAAGTGGCTGGAGAGGAAGAATGGCGTTGAAGAGCCGAATATGCGAAATGCTGGGGATCCGGTACCCGATCCTGCTTGCCGGGATGGGCGGAGCGAGCGTTCCGGCGCTGGCGGCTGCGGTTTCGAATGCCGGCGGGCTCGGGGTCCTGGGTGCCGCGGCGTGTTCGCCCGATCAGTTGCGTGACTGGATTCGCCAGACCCGGGAATTGACCGACAAACCTTTCGGTGTCGATACGCTGCTCCCCGCGTCGGTCAGGCGCGGCTCTGCCCCTCAAAGCGGTGCTGCACCCCAAAATCCCATGGATCTGATGGGTGAATATCAGCAGTTCGCGCGCGACTTCATGGATCGTGAAGAGCTTCCGGAGGTCGATGCTGCCGCCGCCATGCGGGCGGCGGGCGCGCCTGAAATGGGCAAGGGCGGCCCGCAGTTGTTCTCGAAGGAATTCTTTGAGGCGCAGATGGAAGTGGTGATCGAGGAAAAGGTGCCGGTTTATGCTGCCGGCCTTGGCAATCCTGAACCGTGGATGGATCGGCTCCATGCCAATGGCACCAAGGTCATGGCGGTGATCGGCAAGGTCAAGCACGCCGAACAGGTCGTCGGGTCGGGCATCGACATGATCGTCGCGCAAGGGCACGATGGCGGAGGTCACAACTCGCCGATCGGGACTATTTCCTTGATTCCCCAGGTGGTCGACGCCGTTGGCGATCGTGTTCCTGTCCTTGGGGCCGGCGGTATCTCGGATGGCCGGGGTGTTGCCGCTGCGATGATGCTGGGGGCAGAGGGCGCGTGGGTCGGCACGGCATTTCTCGCGACCGAGGAAGCGGGCATCGAGCGCTTCCAGAAAGAGGCGATCACCGAAAGCGGCGATGCCGATACGGTCGTTAGTCGATCGCTTACCGGCAAACCGGCGCGCATGATCCGTAACAAATGGGCCGACGCCTGGGTGCAGGCCGGAAAGGAGCCTCTGCCGATGCCCTATCAGTCGATGATCTCCGGCCCGGTCATGGCCTCCGGGATCAAGGCAGAGCGCAAGGATGTCATCCCCGGCTTCGCGGGGCAAGGCATCGGCCTGATCGATTCGATCCGGCCTGTCGCCGAAGTGATGCGCGACCTGGTCGATGGAGCCGAGAAGGCGTTGGCGTCCGCTGGTATCTACAAGTGAAGCGCAGGAGGCAAGAAGATGGCTTACGCCAAAGGTCATGAATTGCGCCGCCCCGTAGAGCCTCTCAGAGCGCTGGGGCAATGAGGCAGTTGATTGCCGACAAGGAGGATACGGCGCAGGTGTTCCGTATCGTCAAGGCATTGTCGGGCAATTCCTATTATCGGAATTTCAATCGCTTCATGAAGTCGAGCGATGGGCGGCGTATCGCTTCCGACCGGGCCGACCTACTTGAAACCTTGTGCGATCGCAAACGCCTTGCGACCTGTGCGTCTGGCACGCTTGGCCGAGCCTACCTCGATTTTGTTTACGGGGAGGGTCTGACAGCAGAAGGTCTGGCGGAAGCCAGCGAGGCCGGAGGTCTGGAGGACCTCGGCGACCCCGATGTTTCCCTCTATCGTCGGCGCCTTCGCGATTCGCATGACCTGTTTCATGACGTCGCCGGATACGGCAGGGACGCACTGGGCGAATTGTGCGTGCTGTCCTTCGGAAACGCGCAATTCTATAATCACGGGATCGCTTTCATCTTGGGCGTCGGCATTCCCAAGATGAAACTGGAAGCTGCCCAGTTGCCAGTGGCGCGCGCTGCATTTGAAGCGTGGCGCCGGGGCCGGGCTGCAGCCGATCTGACCACCTTCTACTGGGAAGAAAATCTCGATCGTCCGTTGGAGGATGTCCGCCGCGAGTTGCGACTGCGTCCGCCGGAGACCTATCAGAGGGTGCGCGCTCTTTCCGAACAGCTCGAACGCGATTACCAGGCGGTCAGGCAGGCATGAGCTTAAGCGACAAATCGGCCATCACCGGAGTGGGCGAAACCGCTTTCGTGAAAGGCACCGAGAAAACCGCGGTCGACATGATGCTGGAAGCATCGCGCAAAGCCATAGCAGATGCAGGGCTGAAGCCGTCGGATATCGACGGCATGGTTCCTCCGCCGATCTACACCACCTCGGAAGAGATGGCGGCTAACCTCGGTATCGAAGTTCTGCGCTATGCCTCTACGGTCCACATGGGCGGGGCGAGCCCTACCACGGCACTCCAGAACGCCGCGATGGCAATTGCCAGCGGCTTATGCGACCATGTGCTGGTGACGCTCGGGTGGAACGGTTATTCCGCCTTGCGGCCCAAGCCTGGCGCACCGCCGACGCGGCCGATGAACATGAACACCCTGACGAATACGATCCAAGGCTATTACATTCCGTATGGCGTGTTCCTGCCGGTGCAGATGTATGCCTGGCTCGCCACCCGGCACTCCCGAATTTACGATATCGGCCCGGAAGCGATGGCGGCCGTTGCACTGGCGTGCCGTCGCCATGCGCAGATGAATCCGCAGGCCTTCACTTATGGCCGGGAACTGGATGCCGAAACCTACCATTCCGCGCGCTGGATATCCGAACCCTTTCGCCTCTACGATTGCTGTCTGGAGACTGACGGGGCATGCGCAGTCGTGGTTTCGCGAATAGACCGCGCCAGGGACATGCCGCATGTTCCCGTGAGCATCGCCGGTGCGGCTGAAGGGCATCCTTACCCCGCCGACGATATCCCTTCGCGTCCCGACCCCTTCAAGATCGGCCTGAGCTACGCCGCGCCGCGCGCGTTCGAAATGGCGGGGGTCGATCGCGAAGACATGGATTTTCTGCAGATCTACGACTGCTTCACCTACGTGGTTCTCCTTCAGCTGGAGGCCCTGGGCTATTGCGAACCAGGTGGACAGGCAGAGTTCGTCGCGAATGGCCAGATCGAGCTGGGCGGGCGCTATCCCGTCAACACCCATGGCGGCCTGCTGAGCGAGGCCCATGTTTGGGGACTGAACCATGTCGTCGAGGCGGTGCGTCAGTTGCGCCACGATTGTGGGGAGCGGCAGGTCGAAGGCGCCCAGACCGGCCTGGTGACCGGCTGGGGCGATCTGGGTGACGGCAGTATAGCGATTTTGAGGAGGTTTGCGTGAGCGACGAGAAAGATCTGCCGCCCAAGATGCGCCCCTCGGCGCAGGCCGCACCAGCCAAGCCAAAGCCGCGCCCGCAGGATCCGGTGGAGCAGGAATTCTGGAACCGGTGTCAGGACGGCAACCTTTACTTCCAGCAGTGCGAAGGATGCGGCAGTTTTCGGCATTTGCCGCGCTATATGTGCGCCCGATGCGGTTCTCCTGAATGGTCGTGGGAGCGTAGCACCGGCAATGGCACGCTGTTTTCCTGGACGGTGACCCATCAGGCACTGCATCCCGCCTTCGCCGGCGAGATTCCCTTCATCGCTGCGGTGGTGGAACTGGAGGAGGGAGTGCGCATGGCAACCCGGCTGGTCGATTGCGCGCTCGACGAGCTTGAGCTCGATCTGCCGGTCACGCTGGATTTCGAGCCGATCTCCGAAGATTTTCGCCTGCCAGTATTCCGACCCGTCGCGATCGCGCGCGCAGAAGGATAGACCAAGATGGATCTCGACTACGGACCCCAGTATGACGCGTTTCGCGAGGAAGTGCGCCAGTTCCTGCAAACCCACGGTCACCGCGCACCCGATGGCCAAGGCCGTGCCGCGCGCCCTTCCCCCGAAGCCGTCGAATGGCAAAAGCTGTTGATCCTGCATGGTTACACGGCGCGTACGATTCCCAAGGAATACGGCGGATACGGAGCCGAGCCGGACATCCTGAAATCGCGGATCATTGCCGAGGAATTTTCGCGCGCTGGCATCCCCGCAGGCCTTGCGAACCAGGGCATTTCCATGCTCGTTCCCACGCTGCTGGAACTCGGAACCGAAGCCCAGAAACGGCAATGGATCGAGCCGACCCTAAATGGCGAGATAGTCTGGTGTCAGGGATATTCGGAACCTGGAGCGGGATCGGACCTCGCCGCGCTCAAGACCAGCGCCCGCGTCGAAAATGGCGACTTTGTCATCAACGGACAGAAGATCTGGACCAGCACGGCCAAGCAGGCGGACATGATCTTTTGCCTTGTTCGGACCGAACCGGACGCGCCCAAGCACGGCGGCATCTCCTACTTGATCTTCTCGATGGACACACCAGGGATCGAGGTCCGACCACTCAAGACCATGACCGGTCATGCCGAGTTCAATGAAACGTTCTTTACCGACGTGCGGGTTCCCCTGGATCAGATCGTCGGGCAGCGCGGGCAGGGGTGGTACGTGGCCAATGCCACACTGGGCCATGAACGTGGCATGCTGGGCGACCCCGATGCACTGGAAAACCGGCTCCAGGCGCTGGTCAGGCTGATGCAAAAAGAACGCATCGGCCAGGGTTGCGCAATGGACAACGCCGTTCTGCGTGACCGGCTGGTTGCATTGCAAGCCGAAGTCGCGGCGATGAAATTCAACGGCATGCGCATCCTGTCGAACAGCCTTAGGGGGGATGCCGGCGGCATGGCGAAACTTGTCGTGAAGCTGCAGAGCTGTGAGCTCGCCCATCAGATTTCCGCGCTCGCGATCGACGCAATGGGCGAGATGGGCATACTCTATCACGGAAGCGAGCGCGAGCGCGAAGACGGTGCCTGGCAGTGGAACTACATGTTCCAGCTTGGTCTGATCATCGGTGGAGGCACCGCCCAGATCCAGAAGAACATCATCGCCGAACGCGGGCTGGAAATGCCGCGCGAACCCAAGTTCGCAACGCCTCCCGCCGTCGAACAGGCGACGGCCGTTGCAAGCGGGCAGAATAAGGGAGCCGCCTGATGGATTTCGGACTTTCGCAAGACCAAGAGATGCTCTGCGACGCGATCAGCCGCACTCTTGCTGATACTTGTCCGCTCGATCATGTGCGCGAATGCGCGGAGGGCTCGGTTCCCTTCAGCGACAACGTGCGTTCGGCGCTGGGCGAAATCGGCATTTGGGGAATGATGGTTCCCGAGCAACATGACGGGCTCGGGATGACAATGCTCGATGCCGCCGCTGTGGCCGAGCAGCTCGGCTATGCCGTCGCGCCGGTGCCTTTTATCGGTGCCCATGTACTGGCACCCCTTGCGCTGGCACAGGGCGGTAGCGAGGAGTTGAAGGCGCACTGGCTGCCGAGGATAGCGAAGGGCGAGGCGCAAATCGCCGTCGCGATCGCGGAAACGGTGGAGATCCGGGACCGGGCAGGCGTGGACTTCGACGGCGCAAAGCTCGACGGAACGGCTTTGTTCGCGCTCGACTTCCTGGAAGCCGACGCGTTTCTGGTAGCCGATACCGCCGGTCGTATGCACTTCGTAGCTGGCGATGCTGCGGGTCTGGAGAAGGTTGCTCTCAAAACGATCGACCGCACCCGGAGCGTAGGGGAGCTGCGGTTTTCTGGCGTAGCGGGCGAGGCTCTCGCGGACGATGGTGGGGCCACAGTCAGGCGCCTGCGGGACGCCGGCCGGGTGCTCCTGGCCGCCGATAGCCTCGGTGCGGGCCAGGCTATGATCGAAAAAGCGGTCGACTATGCCGGGCAGCGCGAACAGTTCGGACGAGTGATCGGCAGCTTCCAGGCGGTCAAGCATATGTGCGCGGAAATGGCTGCCCGCCATGAACCATGCCGTTCGCTGGTCTGGTATGCCGCCCATGCGTTCGATGCGACGCCCGACGAGGCTTCGCTGGTGGCATGCCATGCCAAATCACATACGGGCGAAGTCCACCGTTTTGTCGCCCGAACCTCAACCGAGGTGCATGGGGGGATGGGTTTTACCGATCTCCTAGGTCTGCATTTCTGGTTCAAGCGAATCGGTTTCGACCGCCAGGTTCTGGGAAGTCCCGAAGCGGTCCGGGCCGAAGCAGCGGCCTTGCAGGGGTGGACGCAGGTCGCATGAGACGATGAATTAGGCGCACGCTACCGACAAAATCGTGGCCACCAAGGAGAGAGGAATTAATACGTGATCGACTGGAACCTTGGCGACATCCTTGATGCAATCGAACCTGCGGTCCCGGAAGATGCTCCGGCGCTGATTCACGGCGACCGGATCATTAGCTGGCCCGAAATGTCGAAGCGTTCGAACAATTTGGCGCGCAATCTGCGCGCGCAAGGTGCAGGCGACGGGGCGAAGATAGCCTTCTACATGCGCAACCGTTCCGAATACGGGGAATTGATGGCCGCGTGCTTCAAGGGCCGCCTCACGCACGTGAACATCAATTATCGTTACCGTCCCGAGGAGGTTTTCTACATCTTCGACGATTCCGATAGCGAGGTAATTGTTTACAGTTCCGAGTTCCGCGACTGCATTCTTGAACTGAAGGAACGGTTGACCAAGGTTCATACATTTGTAGAAATCGGCGATGCTTCGCAGATCGCTTCCTTCGCGCTTCCTTACGAAAAACTTGTAGAAGGTAACGGCGCGCCTCTCGATATCGAGCGTTCTCCCGATGACCTGCTGTTCATATATACAGGCGGTACCACCGGCATGCCCAAGGGCGTGATGTGGCGACACGATGATATGCGCAAGGCTCAGCTCGACGCGCAAAAGCTGCTGGGTCCGGTTCCCCAGACCATGGAGGAAATGGTGGCCCTGGTGAAGCAGGGCGAGCTTGCGCGCATCACTTTGCCGGCGTGCCCGCTGATGCATGGAACCGGGTTCATTACTGCTATTGGCACGCTCATGTCGGGCGGGGCCATCGTCACGCTGTCCGATCCATCCTTCGACGCGGAAGAATTGTGGGATGCGGTGGACCAGCACAAGGTGCAGAGCATCGCCATTGTCGGTGACGCTTTTGCCAAACCCATGCTGCAGGCGCTGGACGCCCACCCGAAGCGCTGGGACACGAGCAGCCTGATTTCGATCATCTCGTCCGGCGTCATGTGGAGTAAACAGGTAAAGGCGGGCCTGTGCAAACATATCCCCCAGGTCATCCTCATGGACAGTTTTGGCGCTTCGGAAGGGCTGGGCTACGGCTTGTCGGTGACGACCGCACAGGGCGGCACCAACACCGCGAAATTCGGGATCGGGGAATTTTGCGACGTATTCGACGAGAACGACCGGAAGGTCGAGGCGGGGAGCGGCGTGCCCGGCTTTATTGCCCGCAAGGGCGCAATCCCCACAGGATACTACAAGGACCCGGAAAAGTCGGCCAAGACTTTCAGGACGATCGATGGCGTGCGTTACTCCATCCCGGGCGACTGGTGCCGGGTGGAATCCGATGGAAGCCTGACCTTGCTGGGCCGCGGCAGCGTCTGCATCAACACCGCAGGTGAAAAGGTTTACCCCGAGGAGGTGGAGGAAGTGCTCAAAACCCATCCCGCCATTGCCGACGCGCTTGTCGTCGGGGTGCCTGACGAAAAATGGGGCGAAGCGGTGACCGCTGTGGTGCATTTGACCCAGGATGCGGACTTCGACGCGCAAGCGATCAAGGATCACGTGCGCCAGCAACTGGCAGGTTACAAAACGCCCAAGGCGATTTGCCCAACGCAAACCGCCTTGCGCGCGTCAAACGGCAAGGCGGATTATACTACGGCTAAAGACATCGCGAAAGCGGGTGCCGGGGCCTCGTGAGCCATTCGCCCCCTCCTGACTATGATGTCGTAATCGTCGGGGCCGGGTTCAGCGGAATATACCTGCTTTACAAGCTGCGTCAGGCGGGGTTCGATGTTCTGCTGGTAGACGCAGCGGAGCAGCCGGGCGGAATCTGGTACTGGAACCGCTATCCGGGAGCACGGGTCGATTCCCAGGTTCCACTTTACGAATTTTCCATTGCGGAAGTATGGAAAAGCTGGACGTGGAGCGAACGATTTCCAGGCTGGGAAGAACTGCGCGCCTATTTCCTCCACGTCTGCGATACGCTCGACCTCTGGCCGGCAATGCGAATGAAAACACGGGTCGAAAGCGCGCCGTTCGATGAAGACACCGCCTGCTGGCGATTGAAGCTCGACGATGGCGGAAAAGTAAGCGCGCGTTTCCTCTTGCCGGCCCTGGGGTTCGCCTCGAAACCCTACATTCCCGATATCCTGGGCCTTAGCGATTTCGAAGGCGAATGGTGCCATACCGCCCGCTGGCCGCAGGAAGGCATCGACCTTTCCGGCCGCCGGATCGCCCTGATCGGCACGGGTGCCAGCGGCGTACAGGTGGCGCAGGAGGCGGCAAGCTGCGCGGAGCAGCTGACGCTTTTTCAGCGAACCCCGATTCTCGCCCTTCCCATGCGGCAGGAAAAACTGGACGCTGATCGTCAGCTTCGCGAAAAATCCGAATATCCCGCTGTCTTCCACAAAAGGCTTACGACAAGTGGCGGTTTCGAATGCCAATCGCTGGACATCTCGGCCCTGGCTGTGACCGAGGAAGAGCGGACTACGCATTTCGAGGATTTGTGGCAGCGAGGAGGGTTGCGCTTCTGGTATCATAATTTCGCTGACATACTGACGAACGAGGACGCCAATCGCCACGCCTACGAGTTCTGGTGTGACAAGGTGCGCGAGCGGATCTGCGACCCGACCATTGCCGAGAAGCTCGCTCCCGATGAGCCGCCACATCCCTTCGGGACCAAGCGACCATCGCTCGAACAGAATTATTACGAGATCTTCGCACAAGACAATGTTACGCTGGTCGATCTGAACGACACCGCGATCACTCGCGTCACCGAGGCCGGGATAGAAACAGCCACTGGCATGATCCCGTGCGATCTCATTGTCTTCGCGACCGGCTTCGATGCCGGTCGTGGCGGGCTCATCGACATGAACATCACCGGCCGCGGTCGGCTGGCGCTGGCAGAAGCATGGAAGAGTGAGATCAAAGCCTATCTGGGCATGGCCGTCGCCCAATTTCCGAACATGCTGTTCGCCTACGGCCCGCTCAGCCCTTCAGGCTTTTCCAACGGTCCGACAAGCGCCGAAATCCAGGGTGACTGGATCTGCGATTTCCGGATCTGGCTGCGCGATAACAGGATCGGCCTTTTCGAAGCCGATGCGCTGGCCGAGCGAAGCTGGACCGATATGGTCGCCCAAGTAGGGTCGATGACGCTCTTCCCCAAGGCTGAATCGTGGTACATGGGCGCCAATATTCCCGGCAAACCCCGACAACTGATCAATTTCCCCAGCGTATCTGGTTACGCCGATCTATGCCACGATGTCGCACGGCACGATTATCGTGGTTTTATCAGGAATACACTATCCGGTATGGAGACTGCGCCGAAATGAATGAAATGAAACCAATCCACGACGGGTCAACAGATATTGATCCCGTATGGGCCGGCGACGGGGCGGATATACCCGAATGGTTCGCCTGGGCGCTGAGCGTGCCCCGTGAGGAAGGCTTCGTAGAGGTTGGTGGCGCGCGGGTGCATTATCTTCGCTGGGGCAGGCGTGACCGGCCCAAATTGCTCATGACTCACGGTTTTCTCGCCCATGCCCGCTGCTTTGCCTTCATCGCACCGTACCTTGCCGAAGACTACGACGTGGTGGCGTTCGATCTGGCCGGTATGGGCGATAGCGAGATGCGCGGCGTGGCCGATATAGCTGCGCGGGGAAAGGAATTTGTCGAGATCAGCGAAGCGCTCGATTTGTTTGCGGATGGAAGCAGACCGACGATCATCGCCCATAGTTTCGGCTCGGGTGCAGCGCTGACCGCCGTTTCCCAATCGCCGGATGCCTTCGCCGGCGTTATTGTCTGCGATCTCATGGTGATGCGGCCCGAAAAGCTGGAGAAATACTGGACCATGGGCAGATCGAGCCCCGGGTCGGGTAATCCTGACAAACCGGTGCGACGCTACCCGACCTACGAAGCGGCGCGCGAGAGGTATATCCTGTCGCCGCCGCAGGCAGTTGGTGAGCCGTTCCTGATGGATTACATGGCCTATCACTCTCTCCGCCGCGATGGCGAGGAGTGGACATGGAAGTTTTCTCCCGAAGTGTTCCGGCGCAGCAACAAGCCCGACGAATGGCTGACAGTAGGCCAGAGGCTGGTCGATGCGCCCGGGCGCAAAGCGATTGTGTACGGCGAGAAAAGTCAGCTCTTTGATCGCGATTCCGCCCGCTATATCCGGGAACTGGGAGGGGGAAAGATACCAATTGTTGCAGTGCCCGATGCACGCCATCATCTCATGCTGGATCAGCCGCTCGCGTTCGTCGCTGCGCTTCGGGCGGTACTGGCCTTTTGGAGCCTCTGAGATCCCCCATACTAAGAGGCTGGTTCCTGGTCAGAGGCCAGCGAGATGGGGGCAAAGGGCGTCCATATTCATCTTGTACTATATCCGAACTATTGTCGCCGTCGGCACGGCGAACGCTTCGTTGGTCTCGATGCCAGCTGGGGCAAAAGCTTTATCGGGAGCAACTCGCTTAGCGCGCCAACCATTGCTGATCTTTAGCAAACGTTCACTCCGCGTGCGATCTGGATCGTGGCCCATGGGGTCAAAAGATAAGGCGCTTTACTAATATCACGCGGATGTATATGCCCATGGACGGGGATTGGGCTAATTCTCTCCCTCTCCTCTCCACAGACTAAGGGGCGACCCTCGAGGTCGCCCCATTTTGCAGTAAGCGGCGGAGCCAATTATCGTCGCACTGAAGAGATGGGAAGGGATGCTATATGACACTGAGAGCGATGGTGCTCGCCACTTCGGCCATCTTGGCTTGGCCGCAGATGGCTTTAGCGCAGGATCCCACAACTGATGAGGCGGAACCCCAAGGATCCGTAATCATCGTTACGGCCCAACGCCAATCTCAAAGTCTGCAAGAGGTGCCGATCGCGGTCAGTGCCTTCGATGCTACGGCTCTCGAAAGCCAGCAGATCGAAAACGCTGCTGACCTTCAATTGACGCTCCCGAACGTCTCATTTTCGAAGGGCAACTTCACCGGGTCGTCCTTCACCATCCGTGGTATCGGCGATCTTTGTGTTGGTGTGACGTGTGACGCAGCGACGGCTATCCATATCAATGGTTCCCCTCTTTTTGGTACCCGGCTGTTCGAAACAGAATATTTTGACCTTGAGCGAATTGAGGTCCTACGGGGGCCGCAGGGCACCCTCTTCGGCCGCAACGCTACCTCGGGTGTTGTCAACCTTGTGACAGCCAAGCCTGACCTCGGTTCTTTCGGCGCGGCCGGAGAGTTCGAGTATGGGAATTACAACAGCATCAAGGCCGAAGGGATGGTCAATGTCCCGATCGGCGATTCTATCGGCGTTCGGGTAGCCGGATTCTTTCTGAATCGCGACGGTTACACCACAAACCTTTTCGACAATTCGGATGTCGACGACCGAGACATGTACGCTGTTCGTGGTTCTCTTCGTTTTGAACCCGGTGCCGATACCACTCTCGACTTCATGGCATATTATTTCAGGGAAGATGACACCCGTTTACGTAATCAAAAGCAGGCCTGCCAGCGTGACCCGCTCGGCGTGCTGGGTTGTCTGAACAATCGCCGCGACTTTGACATCACCAATGCCAATTCCACAGTCGGCGCAACGCTCAGTTCGCAAGAGTTCTTCGCTATTCAGGGAATTCCCTCAGTACTGGGATTGGGAAGCCTGTACGGCCCCGACGCATTTGCAGGATTCGATAAGCCCGACGATGTGCGCACGGTAAACACGGCGTATACTCCATTCTATTTTGCCGATGAAGTGCAGCTACAGGCCCGTCTCGAGCAGCGCATCGGAGCTATGACACTGACTGCAACCGGTCTTTATCAGGACACCGAAGTCGATTCCCGGCAGGACTACTTTCTGGGCATTCAGGATCGTACCGGCTTTGCTACGGCCTTGAACGTGTTGTCCGGCTTCGCGGCCAACGGTTTGCCTACCGGCCTCCCCGCACCTGCACCGGCGTTCGTGCCAGGTTCGTCGGCGTATTTTACCCCGATTGTGGAGGCTCTCATCCCCAATGGCCCAGGGGGCGTATTGTGCACCTCCGATAACGATGATGGGAACAGGGGCGCGTTCGAAGGTAATGTATTGTGCGGCGAAACGCCGCTATCCTTCGACAGGTCTTCAGAGCAACGCGAATCCTGGAGCGGCGAAATCCTCCTTTCCAGTGATTTCGACGGAGCATTCAATTTCCTGCTCGGAGGGATCTATGCAAAGTCCAAGACTACCGACAACAGTTACTATGTAAACTCATTCGCGCTTGACTACGCCAGTGCCATTCTGGGATCGTTTGGTACTTTGGCAGGCGGTGCACCGCCATCCTACTTCGCAACATCCATGTACCGCAACAATTCTCTCGAGGCTAATCTTGAGAGCTTCGGTGTGTTCGGGGAGATCTACGTCGACCTGACCGAGCGTCTGACCTTCACCGGAGGTTTGCGGTATAACGACGACAAGAAAGACGTGACTGCGCGCACGACCTTGATTAGCTTCCTCAATCCTTACGCGAATGACGGGGAGCCGTTCGACAGCCCGATCACTCCCTTAACCGGTCCCTCTGGTCTTTTTGATGCCGATCCTGGTACGCCAGGTGAGCAGCTAACGCAATTTAGAGAAGTAGGTTTCGATGAAATAACCGGGCGTGCGGTGCTCGACTACGAAGTTACGCCTGACAATTCGATTTACGCATCTTATGCCAGGGGCTATAAATCCGGGGGTATCAACCCGCCCCTTTCGCCCGTTTTCGATGTGGCTGAAAGCTTCGGATCAGAAACCATCGACGCATTTGAAATCGGATCGAAAAATACCTTTGCGAATGGCGCACTGCAATTAAACGCTACTGCATTCTACTATAAGTATAGCGGGTTGCAGCTTAGCCGCATCGTCGCCCGTACCTCAGTTAATGATACTATCGATGCCGATATCTGGGGTGTGGAACTAGAGTCCGTTATCCGGCCCGATCCCGATTGGCTTGTCAACTTGACGTTCAGTTATCTCAACGCGGAAGTTGCCGGCGACCAGTTCTTCTCCAATCCGCGCGACCCGGGTGGCGGCGATCCTGATGCCGTCATCATCAAGGATATTAGCAACGGTGCTAATTGTGCCGTAACCGGGCCAGCCCCCGGCGCGGCCGACGCATTCGTGGCCGGAGTGAACGCAGCTCTGGGTCTTCGTGGTCCCGAAGAATTTCCTAATGACGGCAATCTTGCGTCAAGCGGCGCATTCAGCATTTGCGATGTCTTGGCCGGAGCCGTTCCGGCGGGCAGCGGCCTTGCGGTATTAAGCCCTGGCGTAGAGGTCAACATAAAAGGGAACAAGTTGCCGCAGGCCCCCGAAATGAAGGTTTCGATGGGTGTGCAGTACACCGCCACTTTCGACAATGGCATGACTCTGGTTCCTCGCGTGGACGTAGCGCTGACTGGTGAGCAATACGGCAATATCTTTAACGGCAGGGTCAACCGGATCGAGCCATTCGTGCAAGCCAACGCGATCGTGCAGTTGAACAGTGCGGATGAGCGTTGGTTCGTGCGCGGATTTGTTCAGAACATTTTCGACAGCAGCTCGGTGACAGGATTGTACTTGACCGACGCATCCTCGGGGAATTTTACCAATATCTACACTTTGGATCCTCGTAGATATGGTGTTGCTTTGGGGTTCAGTTTCTAACAGGTCCAGATCGTGTTGGCGGGGAGATCGGTGGTCCTCCCAACGACCCGAACGGACAGTGCCAGCTAGTTCGTATTTCGACCCATGACTTTATAGCTTTTCCAGAGCGGCGTAATGCTCGATGACCGCCTCGTAAGCCTACCGACGAGGCGGTCATCGAACCGGCCAAATGCGAGCTGCACTCGAAATGCCTGTACGATCGCTCGTTGATGTCGCTACGAGATGCTCGCGGAAAGCTTAAGGCCTTACATAGAAACGACAATGAAGAGTCACCGAATAGTGCAATCGGGATATCCGATGGTGATACTGGCAAACGCACTCTGCGAAAGGCGGAAACATGCTGACCCCTATGATCCAAGATTGGGTCGTAGTGCACGAGGTGCTGACGCGTTAGGAAAAGTTGGAAGGGGCTGCGGGGCAGACTTCTGAGAAAACTTATCCTAACTCTGTTCAGGTTTCATAACTGATTTTCGATCGACCGGAGCTGGCTCAACCGACGTGCGATTGTCGCGAGACAATTCGACCCATCCCAACCCAAGCGACTTCTGGATCGCGATCCAGCCATTTGTCATGGCGGCGATCGCCCGATCGAGATTTGCTCTGGCCTGTTCGCGCTTGCGGATCGAAGTGTTGAGTTCGCCTTGCGAGATTACCCCCGCGGCGCGGCGTTGCTCGTTAAGCTCCGCAGCCGTGTCGGCCTGCCGACTGATCTGCGCCAGCGCGGCTACGTTGGCTCTTTGTTGCCCGAACCGAGCAAGCGATTGTTCGGCGTCGCGTAGTGCGCCCAGGACCACTTCAAGATAGCGCGCTTCGGCCTCGTCGCGCGCACTCTCGGCCTGATCGATCGATGCTGCCGTGCGGCCGAAATCAAGCAGGTTCCACTGCAGCCGCGGCAAAGCGATTGCCGATAAGTTGCCCGGGTCCAGGATGTCGTCGGGCTCCGATCCGCCCAAACCGAGAATCCCCATGAAGGAAATCTTGGGGAAGCGAGCAGCCTCTGCCACGCCAATGCGCGCATTCGCCGCGGCCAGCATGCGTTCGGCGGCTCGAACATCCGGCCGCCGCGCTATTAGCGCTGCGGGATCGCCCACCGCGACCCGTTCGGGGGAAGCGGAATTTCGGCCTGAGCCGCCAGGAGCCCGTCGAGTGCGCCGGGCGCTTCGCCCGTCAGCACCGCGAGCGTGTCTTTGAATACATCGATGTCCGCTTGAGCTTCCGCGATCTGCGACTTGAGCAGTTCGAGCTCGGCGTTCGCGTTACCGACCGGGAACAGCGCGAGAGCGCCCTGTGTATAGCGCTGATAGGTCAGTTCGAGAATTTGCTGCTGCAAGTCGCGCTCTCGCTGGACAAGCTCGAGCCGCCCTTGCGCTTCTCGCAGGCTCACATACGCCCGCGCGATTTCGGCGGCGAGCTGGACTTTCGCATCCTCGGCGTTCGCCACCGAGGCCGCAGCCTGAGCGTTAATGGCCTCGACACGCCGTGCCTGCCCCCCAGCGAAATCGATCTCCCAGTTTGCATTGAGCCCGACGTTGTAGACGCTGAGGCTGTCCTGCTCTTCGGTGTCTGCAGGAGCGCCGGGCGATCCCGGGGGCGGGCCACTGCCGATATCTAGCCCTGGGATATTCGCCTGGACCGCAGTCGCCTGCGCAGCCACGGCGGGTAGCCGGTTGGCGCGCTCCTGGCGGACAGAAGCCCTTGCCTGTTCGATGCGAGCGCGCGCCGCGGCCACGCCCGGATTGCCGACCAGCGCGCGCGCCTCCAGTTCATTGAGAACCGGATCGCCGAGCAGCGTCCACCAGTCGCCGGCAATCGGCGCAAACGGATCGATTTCGGGGCCGGCGCGTACGAACGCATTGCCTGCGGCGGTCGCAAGTTGCGGGGGACCGGCATAGTCGGGACCGGACATGCAACCCGCGAGGAGCGCCATGGGAGCGAGGAGGGTTAGGGTCTTGCGCATAGAGTTCTCAGTGCATCGAAAGGGATAAGTTCTTCGGGAGAGGCTTGAGGAACAGTACCAGCGGCACCGTGACCAGGGTAATCGCGCCCATGGCGAAAAAGACATCGTTGTAGGTCATCACGAACGCATCGCGCTGAATGATGCCGGAAAGCATCTCCAGCGCGGCCTGTGGGCTGCCCAGCGACGCCGTCATGCCGTCCAGGTATTCCTGTAGCCGGGGGCTGTTAGCGTTGAGGGTTTCTTCCATGCGTCGACTATGATGCCACTGGCGCTGATCCTGGAACGAGGCAAGCCCCGCGAGCGCGAACGAGCCCCCGAGGTTTCGCGCCGCGTTGAAGATGCCCGAAGCATCGCCGGCATCCTCCTTGGCAACCGAAGCTACCGTCGCCTGGTTGAGGAACATCATCGTGAGGATCATGCCGATGCCACGCAGGAACTGGCTTTCGGTGAACACTCCACCTCCCGATTCCGCTGTCAGATTTATGCTGACGAAACAGCTTAGCGCCATGATGAACATGCCCGCGCGACCGCAATGCGGATGTGAATCCTGCGGATCATGAACGGGAGAACGGGCATCAACAGGAAAGCCGGAACGCCCATCCAGAAGATCACAAGTCCGGTCTGCAAGGCATTATAATCGGAAATTATCGCGAGAAATTGCGGGATCACGTAGGTCGAGCCATACATGACCATGCCAAGCGCCAGTGCCATCACCACGACGCTGGCAAACTGCCTGCTGAGCATCAGGCGCAATTTGAGCACGGGTTTGCGCGCGTAAAGCTGTCCGTAGGTCAGAAGTGCAAAACCCACGACCGTCATCAGTGTGAGCTGGACGATCAGCGTGGAATCGAACCACTCCTCGCGGTGGCCTTCTTCCAGAACGATGGTCAGCCCACCCAACCCAAGGATCATACCAGCTATTCCCGCCCAATCAGCCTCGCGCAGGTAAACCCAGTCGGGCTTTTCATGGGGTAGCCCGATGAATAGTAAAGCAAGGAGCAACGCGCAGACGGGCACGTTGACGAAGAAGGCGTAGTGCCAGCTCAGGTTCTCGGTAAGCCAGCCCCCCACCAACGGGCCCATTACCGGCCCAAGAACCACGGTCATTCCGAAGAGCGCCATGCCGATCGGCTGTTGCGATGGAGGCAGTCGCTTTGCGACGATGGTCATAGCGGTTGGAATAAGCGCGCCGCCCATGAACCCTTGACCGGTGCGACCGATGATCATCGTCGTCAGATCGGTGGCAATGCCGCACAACACCGAAAAGGCCGTGAAGGCAGAAACCGCGACGATGAGCAGCGTGCGAAGGCCGAGCAGTCTTTCCAGCCACGCGCTCAGAGGGATGATGATGATCTCGGCAACAAGGAAGGCTGTCGCGATCCAGGTGCCTTCGGTTCCGGTCGCGCCGATTTCCCCCTGGATCGTCGGCAGCGCCGAATTGACGATCGAGATGTCAAGCGTTGCCAGCATCGCCCCCAGCGCACCGGCGGCTACGGCGATCCAGGCCGTAGCATCGGCCTTTTCGACCGGCGGCGAAACCGCTGCAGCGGCGCCTGCCATCGGTCAGTCTCCGGCCGCGTTGCGGATCAGAATCGAGTTGGTCTCTAGCGGCGCGCGTATCGACACTCGCGACAACAGACATGCCCGGCACCAGCAGACGCAGGATCTCGGGCGAAGCCTGAATGGATATGCGCACCGGGACGCGCTGAACGATCTTGGTGAAATTACCCGTCGCGTTTTGCGGAGGTAGGATCGAGAATTCTGCCCCGGTCCCGGGGGCGATGCTTTCCACTCTTCCTAATAGCTCGAGGTCCGGCAGCGCGTCGATTTCCAAGGTGACGGGTTGCCCCGGGCGGACAAGTCCGAGCTGCGTTTCCTTGAAATTTGCTGTCACGTAGAGGCGGTCGGTCGGTACGAGGCTCATAAGGCGTTGGCCAGGCTGGACAAATTGTCCAGGTCGGACCGTGAGGTCACCCACCCGCCCGGAAATACTGGCCTGGAGCGTGGTCGATGACAGGTTCAGACGGGCGGCCTCGAGTTGCGCACGAGCGGCGTTGGCTTGCGAATTGGCCTGGTCTATCTGCTCGCTAAGCGTGTTCTGTCGGCGCTGTGCCGCCGTGAGCGCGGCGCGCGCTGCCGCGACTTGAGCCTGCGCTTCTCTGGCCTGGGCCTCCAGCTGATCGAGCCTCTCGCGCGGCTCCGCTCCCGAAGCGGCAAGGGGGCGGTACCGGACAACCTGCTCAGCAGCGAGACCAGCCTGTGCAGATGCTGCTGCGAGCTGTGCACGGGCCTGGGCAATTGCCGCGTCCTGCTCTTGTTGCTGGGCGCGTACCGTATCTGCTCCGGCGAGCGACGCGGCGATCTGGGCTTCGACCTGGTTCGTTTGGGCACGATAATCTCGCACGTCCAGCTGGACAAGTGCATCGCCCGACGCGACCGTTTGATTCTCCGTCACTAATACGCGCTCGACGTAGCCCGCAATTTTGGGGGAGATGATGACGCTGTCGGCGGCAATATAAGCGTTGTCGGTGGACTGCTGGAATCTGCCGTACGTCTGATGATTGTAATACCAGTAGCTCCCGGCGAGCAGGACCAGAATGCCGGCGATCAGCAGACCCAGCCGGACCCGCGGACTGGACAACCCCGTCGGACGTGCGCCTTCATCGCTAGCCCCTGCTGTCTCGTCCGCCATGATTATTTCGCTCCTCGCCATCGTTTGAGCCGCTGCGCGAGCGATATAGCGGCCAAAACAAAATGCGAAAGTCCTTTACTATTTTTCTCCGATCGATAGGAATGTCTCATGCCAGAAGATGAGGGCACTCTCGCACTCGACAATGTCATCACCCACGATGATCGAGCGATCTTCATGATGGACCAGATCAGCCGCGCCGCGCGCAAGGCATTCGATGACCGAGCACAGCCGCTGAGCCTCAATCGTACGCAGTGGCGTGTGTTGGCGCAGCTCATCAGAGCTCCTGCCCTGAACCAGACGGACATCGCCAGGAGACTTGAAATCACATCCTCCAGCAGCGGCCTGGAAGACATGACGCCTTCGCGCTTGAGTGACCGGACGCGGCTTGCGCAAGTCATAGCAATATTCGGTCGCCACGGGCGGGGCGGCATCACGCCCGTGTTGGGACTAGGCCGATCTCAAACCAAAACACATTCGACGCGCCCGGATGCCCCGCTCGTGGCGATTGCGCCAGGGGACGAACCTCGGTCATGTTCTATAGCGGACAACCGAATGGAGCATGCGGGACGCGAACTTTCATTGCACCGGCCCTCTGCCGGACGAACAAACCGCTGGCGGCGTGCTAGATGGAAACTAACGCAAACTTCTCCCTAGTGGCGTGGATCGTTGGCATTCTGATGCTTACGACCATCGCTTTCGCGATGTGGCTAATCGATCCCAGACCAAATCAGGAAACATATCAGATCAAGTTTGATCGCTCCGTGGAAGGCCTTCAGTCGGGATCGACTGTAACACTATCGGGAGTCCCTGTGGGACAGGTAACATCGGTCCGTCTGGCGGAAAATGAACCGGAAAACGTGGTCGTTGTTCTGACTCTCGATCCTTCTGCGGCGAAAGTCCACGGCCTTGAAGCGACAATCAGCACGGATCTGATAACTGGAGAGGCTGCGCTCGTGCTCGAGGGCCGACGGGGTCGTCAGGGCATTTACACCGACAAGTCAGGAAAAAGATCATTCCCGCCGCGGACGAAACCGGACTATTGGGGAGGGATGCGACCGCCACTGTAGAGACCGTGGCAAATAGCATTCGCGCTCTGAACGAAGGACTGGAGCCAGAAAAGCAACGGGTGATCACCTCCGATCTTGTCCGGCTTCGAGTCACGACGGCCGCACTCGCATCGGACGCCGAAGGTTGGGACGAACGATTGGCCTCAACAAAAGGAAGATTGTTAGACTTAGGGCAAAGGGTTGGTGGATGGGGAAATAATCTTCGAGATGCAGATCGGCGGATCTCAGGGCGGAGCGCTTCTGCTATCGCGCAACGACGCCTTCGCCAATTCAGGGAGGGGGTGCAGAACGCTGAAAACAAACTTTCCCAGATAAGGAGTGGCATTCCGGCGGTCGAAGATTCTTTGGTTGAAGGTGAAACGGACCTTCGCGAGCTTAGTCGCGAACTTGCTCCTCTCAGTGAAAAAATCGAAGATATTCAGGTTGAGGGAATTACATCAAATCCTCCCCTCCCAGACTATCGGCCAAAAAGAAGAGAAGCTGGAACGAATATCGATGATTTAAAGTAAACCGAACGGATGACTGCTTCCGGGCAGAGCGCGCAGCCCGTAGAATAGCGGAGATTGGAGCGCAAAGCGGATAACGACCTACTCCGCGGTCAAGTTTGAAATTGAAATTCCGAGTCCTAAAAAAGGCATCGAACCAATACATTAGAGGGATTTTGCGGGCCTTTTGCGGGCTTTTCAGCTTGACCGAAATATCTAAACATCAGAAATTAAACGGAAAAGAAGTTCGAATGTGATGCCTCTTCTGGCACCATCGGCTTGATCGCGGCAGGATGCCGGCGGTCGGTTGTTCTGACAGATCGATCCTGCGAACCGCTCACGCGTGCGCGCGCGCGTCGTTGACAACGACGGACAATCGCGCCACGCCTGAGCGATGCCGCGGGAAAAGAAGCGTTCGACGATCGTCGATGTCGCCAAGCTGGCGCAGGTTTCGCCCAAGAGCGTCTCGCGCGTGTTCAACAACGAACCGCACATCACCCCCGCGCTGCGCAAGAAGGTGCTGCGCGCTGCGGAGGAACTCAACTACCAGCCCAATGTGATGGCGCAGGGGCTGGTGCGCCAGCAATCCTATCTGATCGGGCTGGTCTATGAAAAACCGAGCCCGAGCTATGTCGTCGAATTGCAGCGCGGCGCGCTCGAGCGGCTGCATGGCGAACGCTACCGGCTGATCGTGCTGCCGGTGGAATCGGTCAGCGACCACCCGCGCGACGTGGTTGCCACGATCCGCTCGGCCGCGCTCGACGGGGTGATCCTCGCACCGCCCGCGGCGGACCATCCGGACGTGCTCGACGGGCTGGCGCAGGCGCGCATCCCCTTTGCCCGCATCACGCCGCAATCGCGCGAGGAACTGGGGCTGGCGACGACGATGGATGATATCGCCGCCGGCCGTGAAATCGCCGAACACGTGATCGGTTTCGGACACCGGCGCATTGCCATCATCAAGGGCGATCCCGACCACCCGGTGAGCGAACAGCGGCTGACCGCCTATCGTGCGGCCTTCGCCGATGCGGGCGTCGAGTACCTGCCCGAACTGGTCGAGACCGGCGATTTCAGCTTCGAGTCGGGTTACGAGGCGACGCGGCGGATCCTGTCGCGCAAGCTGCGCCCGACCGCGATCATCGCGCAGAACGACGACATGGCGGTGGGGGCGATGTCCGCCGCGCGCGAACTGGGCTTCGACGTCCCGGGCGATCTGAGCGTGGTCGGCTTCGACGATTCCGAAATTTCGCGCGTGGTCTGGCCGCGGCTGACCACGGTGCGCCAGCCGGTGGTCGAGATGGCGCACACGGCGGCTGACATGCTGCTGCGCCAGCTCGCCGGCGAGGATCCCGGCCCTACCGTGGTCCATACGCACAGCCTGGTCGAACGGCTGACCGTGGCGCCCCCGCCCGCCTGAGGGGGCCATCGGCCCCTAGCGCGTCGTCCAGCCGCCGCCGGTGCCGAATTGGGGGCGGCGTGTCTCAGCCGGGTCGAGCAAGCGGTCGATGATCGCGTCGTGCGTAGGCGCAGCGCTGCGGAACGCCTGCATTGCCCCGCGCAGCTGGTCGATCACCTTGCGCACCTCGCCGAAGGGCGCGGCCTCGGCGAGCGGATCGAGCGCCGCGGGGGTCAGCCCCATGCCGTGCATGACGTAGAACCAGCTGATGTCCGAAAACAGCTCGCGCTGGCGCGACATGATCCGTCCCGTGCGCGTGAAGAGCTCGATCTTTTCCGCCAGCGTATCGGGCAGGTCGAGGCCGCGCATATGGTCCCAGAAGGGTTCGCCCTCGCGCCGGTTGGGCACGTAATGCAGCAGCAGGAAGTCGCGGATATGCGCGTATTCGCGGTGCACGTCGCGATTGTAGGCCGCGATCAGCGCGGGATCGAAGCGGCGATCGGGAAACAGGTCGAGCAGCCGGTTCAGCCCGGTGTGGATCAGGTGGATGCTGGTCGATTCGAGCGGTTCGAGGAAACCGGCCGACAGCCCGATCGCGAGGCAGTTGCCGACCCAGGCGCGCTTGCGCAGCCCGGCGGTGAAGCGCAGCACGCGCGGATCGGCCTGCGCTTCGTCATCGAGCCCGGCGAGCAGCTGTGCCTGCGCATCGGCATCGGAAATGAAGTCGCTGGCATAGACCAGCCCGTTGCCGGTGCGGTGCTGCAGCGGGATGCGCCACTGCCACCCGGCCGAGCGGGCGGTGGCGACGGTGAAGGGCGCGCGCTGCTCCTGCGCGGCAGTGGGGGCGGCTACCGCGCTGTCGCAGGGCAGCCAGTGTTTCCAGTCCTCGAAACCCGCGCCCAGCGTCTCCTCGATCAGCAGGCCGCGGAAACCCGAACAGTCGATGTAGAAATCGGCTTCGAGGCTCTCACCATCGTCGAACTGCACCGCCGCGATCCTCTCGCCTTCGCCGCGCGTGGCGCCGACGATGCGGCGGTCGAGCCGCTCGACCCCGGCGGCCACGGCATGGTCGCGCAGGAAGGCGGCGACCAGCCCGGCGTCGAAATGCAGCGCATAGGCGACCGCGCCTCCGGGCCACTGCCCGTCGGGCGAGGGGAAGGCGAACTTGCCGTCCTCGGCCAGCGCGACCGAGGGGCACAGATCGGCAAGGGTCTCGCCATGCCCAGCCGCGCGGTTCATGCAGTAATAGTGATGGAAGGGGCGCTGGTTGATCGTTACCCCGAGATTGCCGAAGGGGTGCCAGTAGGCATGGCCATGGTGCAGCCAGTCGCGAAACTGGATGCCCAGCTTGAAGGTGGCTTGGCAGCGGCGGATGAATTCGACCTCGTCGGCGCCGATATTGCGCAGGAAATCGAAGATCGGCGGGATCGTGGCCTCGCCCACGCCCACCGTCGGGATGGCGGAGGATTCGACCAGCGTGATGCGGCATCCACTGCCGCGCAGCACCTGCGACAGCAGCGCCGCAGCCGACCAGCCCGCGGTCCCGCCGCCGACGATGCAGATCGAGCCGATCGCCTGCGCGTGGCCGTGGTCGGTTGGCATCGAAGCCGTCATGCCGGGTACCTTACCATCGAAAGCGGAAAAAACGATGGCGACCCCTGCGGGCAGGGGCCGCCACCAGTTTCCGGAGAGGACCGCTGATCAGAAGTTGAACTTCACCCCGGCGTAGAGCCGGCGCGAACCCGATTCGAAGCGGAAGGGCAGTTCGGGGAATTGCAGATAGACCTTGGTATCCGCCTTGGTGATGTTGATCGCTTCGGCGAAGACTTCGAAATTGTCAGTCAGTTGGTAGCTGATCTGTCCATCGAGCTGGCCGTAGGACTTCTGGTAAATGCCCAGCGTCCGCGTGACCGAGCCGTCGGAAAAGCCGAAATTGCCCAGATACTGTTTCGAACGCCAGCTGTAGGAGGCGCGCGCGGCGAACCCGTAGCGTTCGAAATAGACCTGCCCGTTGGCCGAGTGCTTGGACACGCCCGGCAGCGGGAGGTTGTCGGCAAAATCGGTGCTGAAATCGGTCTCGGTGTCCGAGAAAGTGTAGTTCGCGGTAAAGCCGAGACCGAAGTCGAAGGCATATTGCGCGGCGAGTTCGAACCCCTTCACGCGGCCGCCCGATCCGTTGGCCGGCTGCGACACCGGACCCAGCCGCCCGCCCGCCTGGTCGTTGACGAACACCGCCACCGTCTCGTTGACGACGAAGCTGTCGACTTCCTTCCAGAACAGCCCGGCTGATAACAGGCCCTGATTGCCGAAGTAGTGCTCGACCCCCAGGTCGAACTGGTAGGCGCGGAACGGATCGAGCTCGGCATTGCCGCGCGAACCGCTGGTGAACTTGAACAGATCGTCGGCGGGATCGCGGGTGAAGTCGGTTGCGAAGCCCTGTCCCAGCGACACCAGCGGCTGGCGGGCGACGACCCGCGCCGCGGCAAAGCGGACCTTGCTGTCGTCGCCGACGTCGAACACCGCGTTCGCGCTGGGCAGGAAGTCGGTGTAGCTGCGCATCACCGTGGTGGTGGTGAAATCGCGCAGCACGCCGTTCCAGCTGTCGGTGCCCCAATAGCTGGGATCGGCATTGGCGGGCTGGTTCTGGTCGACCGTCAGGTCGGTGTTGACGATGCGCAGGCCGACATTGACGTGGTAGGGATCGTCCAGCCCCCCGATATCGGCCATGACATAGCCCGACTTGACTTCTTCCTTGACCCGGTAGGTCTGCAGCGGGTCTTCGAAGAAGGTGAAGGGCGTGTCGGGATAGAGCGCCTGGATCCATTCGAGCGCATTGGTCATCTGCGAGCGGTCGGCCACCAGCACCGTATCGCCTTCGACCCGGCCGCCACCGGCGAAATTGGCGATCGCCTCCACCCGCTCGGGATTGCTCAGGAAGGTTTCGTAGGGCGTCAGCAGCGCGGGCGAATTGCCGAACCGGCTGCATCCGGCGAAGGCCGCCGGCTTGTTCACTTCGGGCAGGTCGCAGATCTTGTATCCGATCGCCCCGTCCTGGAAGTAGCTGTAGGGCGTCCAGTTGTAGGAGAAGCCGTCGACGCGTTCGGCCTCGGGGATCTGCGTGGCATCGAGTTCGCCCTTACCGCTGAGATCGGCGAGATAGCGGCCCGAGGTGAAGTCCACCGTGCGTTGGCCGTACCGGAAGCCCGCGCTCAACGTGATGGTGTCGGCATAGCTGTCGTCGACGTCATAGGCGAAATCCGCACGGATCGAATGGCCGTCGATGTCCGACCGGTCACCAAATGCCCAGTGCGACTTGAAGAAGCCGAAGTCGGGATTGTTGAACAGGTCCTGCGGGCTGCCTGCGCCGATGCCGAAGCTGGGAAAGTCGCCATTGGTGTAGGTGAAGTCGAAGGTCGGCGGCGCCGAGGCGTTCGGGGTGAAGCCGGGCTGCGGCCCCGAAGTGCCCGGCCCACGCACGCCATAGGCAGTGTAGCGCACGTCGTTGTTGGCCACTTCGCGTTCCATGCTCGAAGTCGCATAGGCAGCCATGACCGAGGCGCGGAAATTGGTATCGTTGTCCCATTCGAGCGCGAATTGCAGATTGTCCGACTTGATGTTGGACACGTCGACGAAGGAGATCGCCTCGGCCGACTGCGCCCGCACCGTGCCCTGGGTCAGCACGCCGTTCTCGTTGATCGAGTAATCCCCGACCAGGCCCTGCGATTCGCCCTGTCCGAAGGGGAATTTGACCGAAGCTTCGCGGGTGTCGATCTCAAGGTCGGAATGGAAATACTGGGCGCTGACTTCGAGCGCGTCGGTCGGCCGGTAGGTGATGCCCAGCGAAGCGCCCCAGCGCCGCCGGTACTGGTCGCGGTCGGTGACATAGCGATATTCGGGCGCGTAGTAATTGGTCGGCACGGTCGCGGTGTCGCGGCGCCCTTCGGCGAACGCCCAGTTGCCGCGGTTGTCGCCGCCCAGCACGTTGACGTGGTTGTTGGTCTTTTCGTAGCTGAAGGATGCGATGACCCCCAGCCGGTCGTTGAAATTGTAGCCCAGCACGGCGGCGCCGGCGGGTTCCCAGCCCGAGATTTCGCTGCCCTTGCTCATTTTCGCGTTGCCCGCCAGCGTCAGGCCCTGCTTCAGGTCGAGCGGGTTGCGCGTCTTGAGATTGACGATCCCGCCCAGGCCGCCCGACAGCAGCGAGGCATTGGGCGACTTGAACACTTCGATCCCGCCGATCAGTTCGGACGGCACGCCTTCGAGGCTGTCGTTGCGATTGTAATTGCCTTCGCCGACCTTGTAGACTTCGAGCCCGCTGACGAAGAGCTCGCCGTTGAGCAGCGTGACGTTCTGTTCGAGCCCGCGAATGCGGACCTTCGAACCCTGGCCGTTCTCGCGGTCGATCTGGATGCCGGGCAGGCGCTGGAGCGATTCCGCCACGTTCTGGTCGGGAAACTTGCCGATGTCCTCGGCGGTGACCGATTCAATGATCAGGTTCGATTCGCGCTTGGCCTCGAGCGCGTCTTCGAGCGAGGCCCGGAAGCCGGTGACGACGATGACGTTCCCGCCCGGATCGGAGGCCTGCTGGCCGGTGTCGGTAGCGTCCTGCGCCTGCGCGAAAGCCGGCGCCGCATGCGACCCCAGCGCCAATATCGATGCGGCGGCCAGCAACGTCGACCGGTTACGCAAAATCCCGCTGTCCATTTCAGTATCCCTCCCAAGCCGCATCTTGTGTGCGGACCTCTCAACAGTGCGTTGACCCGCCATGCGACCCGACTCGGGGTGCTGGCGATCATCCGCGACTTTACTGGTTGCATATTTTTGTCAACGTTGTCAAACAAAGCCCACAACAAGCTGCCGGAGCGGGTTTTTCGCAGGGCGCACTGTCAACCTTGTCAGCGCCTTTTGGACCAGCCTCGGGCGGCCGCCGCATGGGATGGGGTTTATGCTTTCGAAGACGATACTTCTGGCAGCCGGATCGGCCGCGCTTGCACTCTCCGCGCAAGCGGCGGATCCCGCTGCCGCATCCGTGGCGGAGGACATCCCGGCGGCAAGGGTCCATCCTGAACGCTGGCCCGAAGTGGCGTTCCCCACGGTGCTGACCGAAGCGGGCGAGGCGCGCGTCCAGGCGATCCTCGCGCGGATGACGCTCGAACAGAAGGTCGGGCAGATCATCCAGGCCGACATCGCCAGCGTGACGCCCGAAGACGTGCGCCGCTACCGGCTCGGCTCGGTGCTCAACGGCGGCAATTCGGGCCCCGGGGGCGACGATCTGGCCCCGGCGCAGGACTGGCTCGCGCTTGCCGATGCCTTTTACGAGGCCTCGATGGATGTCGGTCCCGGCGAACCGGCCATCCCGATCGTGTGGGGCACCGATGCGGTGCACGGCCACAGCAATATCGTGGGGGCGACGATCTTCCCGCACAATGTCGGACTGGGCGCCGCGCGCGATCCCGAACTGATCGAGCGGATCGGGAAGGTCACTGCAGTCGAGATCCGGGTGACCGGGCAGGAATGGACCTTCGCCCCCACCGTCGCCGTGCCGCAGGACTATCGCTGGGGCCGCGCCTATGAAGGCTATTCCTCCGATCCCGCGCTCGTCGCCGCCTATGTCGGCAGCATGATCCGCGGTCTGCAGGGGCCGCCCTCGACCACGCCGATCCTCGCCGGGCCGCATGTCGCGGCGAGCACCAAGCATTACCTCGCCGACGGTGCGACCACCGATGGCAAGGACCAGGGCGATGCGGCGATCTCCGAGCTCGAGCTGCGGCTGGTTCACGGCGCGCCCTATATCCCCGCGATCGAGAGCGGCGTCGCCACGATCATGACCAGCTTTTCGAGCTGGAACGGCGTCAAGCTGTCGGCGCATCGCGGGCTGGTGACCGATGTGCTCAAGGGCCGGATGAATTACGGTGGTCTGGTGATCACCGACTGGAACGCGCATGGCCAGGTCGCCGGGTGCAGCAACGCCAGCTGCCCGCGGGCGGTCGATGCGGGGATCGACATGTTCATGGCGCCCGACAGCTGGCGCATGCTCTATGACAGCACGCTGGCGCAGGTGCGCGACGGCACGATCGCAATGGAACGGCTCGACGATGCGGTGGCACGCGTGCTGCGGCTGAAGCAACGGCTTGGCCTGTTCGACATGGGCAAGCCCTCGCAGCGCGCGCTGTCGGGCGAATACGAATTGCTCGGCGCGCCCGATCACCGCGCGGTCGCGCGCGAGGCGGTGCGCAAATCGATGGTGCTGCTCAAGAACACCGGCGTGTTGCCGCTGCAGCCGGGCGGGCGGATCCTCGTCGCGGGCGATGCGGCGCACGACATCGCGCGCCAGTCGGGCGGGTGGACGCTGAGCTGGCAGGGCACCGGGCTCGACAACAGCCTGTTCCCCGGCGCGACATCGCTATGGGAAGGGATCGAGCAGGCGGCCACCGCCAGCGGCGGCAGCGCCGAACTCTCGCCCGAGGGCAGCTTCACCGAGCGCCCCGATGCCGCGATCGTCGTGTTCGGCGAAACCCCCTATGCCGAATTCCAGGGCGATATCGCCTCGCTGCAATTGCGCCCCGAACTGCGCCGGCCGATCGCCACCATGCAGCGGCTGAAGCAGCAGGGGATCCCGGTGGTGGCAGTGATGATCACCGGCCGCCCGCTCTATGTCAACGAAGCGCTCAATGCGGCGGATGCCTTCGTCGCCGCGTGGCTGCCGGGGTCCGAGGGCGGCGGCGTGGCCGACATGCTGTTTGCCGCAGCGGATGGCGCGCCGGCGCATGAATTCCAGGGCCTGCTGCCGACCGCCTGGCCCGCCACTGCGCAGCACGGGGGGGAGACGCTGTTTCCCTTCGGCTACGGGCTGCGATATGCCCACGGTCCGCGCGCGTGGACCGCGCTGCCCGAAGACAGCGGCGTGAGCGATGATGGCAGCGACGGCGGCGTGTTCTTCGACCGCGGCGTACCCGCCTCGTCATGGTCGCTGACCGTGTCGCGCGCCGATGGCACCAATGCGCTGCGCGTGACCACCGTCCCCGCCGAGGCGCTCGGCGGCCGCGTGCGCATCGCGGCCACCGATCACGGCGTGCAGGAAGGCGCGCGCAGCTTTGCCATCGCTGCGCATGCGCAAGGCGCGGCGATCGAACTGTCGACCTTCGACCCGATCGACCTGAGCCGCGAAACCAATGGCGACATGCTGCTGCTGGCCACGGTGCGGCGCGATGCGCCCATCGCGCGCCCGCTGTCCATGTCCGTCCGCTGCGATGGGGAGCCGTGCGGCGCGGCGGTGCCGATCGCCGAATTCGGCGAACTGGCCGAAGGCGAGTGGCAGATCCTCGGCGTTCCGCTCAAATGTTTCCGCGCCGCGGGTGCCGACATGACGCGGATTTCGTCCCCGTTCCGCCTGATGGCCGATGGCGACGCGGGGCTGAGCATCGCGCGGGTTGCGCTGGGCAGCCTGTCCGACGCCGATGCAATCGCCGATTGCCCGGCCGAGTAGGCCGGCTGCTCAGCCTGCGGGAACCGGGCTCTCGCGGACGGCGAGGATCGCCAGTCCGCCCGCAGCGGTGAGCGCGGCGAAGGCGACCAGCACGGCGGTGAAATCACCGGGAGTAGCGAGCTGCCAGACGAGCAGCGTGCCGATCATCGCGGGCAGAGTGTTGGCAAGGTTGACCAGGCCGAGGTCGCGCCCGCGCCGGTCGGGTCGCGGCAGCAATTGCATCGCGAAGGTCGTGTTGAGGCTGAGGAACACCGCGGTCCCTGCCGAGAACAGGCAGAAGGCCGCCGCGCCCTGCCACGCGTTCACGGCCCCCGCCATCCCGGCAAGTCCGGCCGCGCCCACCAGCGCTGCGACGCACTGGAACGGACGGCGCCTGCCCAGCCGGTCGGACCAGCGCCCTGCCAGCAGCGCGGCGGGCAGCGGGATCAGATAGGACAGCATCAGCACGCTGCCGACCCAGGCGGCAGTGCCGCGTCCGCCGGGCCGCAGGGTCTGGAAATAATACAGCAGGTACAGCCCCAGCGTCGCGCAGGCGAGCTGGACCAGCAGCCGCGCGAGCGAGGCGATCACGATATCGCGCTTATCCCGGCGCTGCGCGGCGGGCGGTGCGGGATCCCCGGTGCGGGCGCGCATCGCCAGCAGCGGCAGTGCCAGCGCGGCCGCGGTCAGCGGCACCAGCACGAAGCGCGCGCTCTCCGGCAGGCCCGACGCGGCCAGCAGCAGGACCGAGAACCCCGCGGCGACCGGATTGCCCAGCGCCAGCAAGCCGCCGGCCAGCCCCTTGCGCGCGGCGGGGACTTCCTCGGCGATGATCGCGAACAGCGGCGCGAGCACTGCGTTGATCGCCGCCTGCGCCAGCGCCACCGCGGCCACCAGCTCGACCGGATTGCGCGCCAGCACCAGCGCGGGATAGGATGCCGCGAGCGCAATTAGGCCCGCCACCACCCACGGGCGGCGCCCGCCGCCGCGGGCCACCGACAGATCGCTCAGCCAGCCGAACAGGATATTGCTCACGCTCGCCGTCACGCCGCCGACCAGCACCGCTGCGGTGAGCAGGTCGATCTTGGCGAGATGCGCCAGCGCCTCGACCCGCATCGGCAGCAGCAGCGTGACCAGCGGCAGATAGGCGACCACGCCGCCTGCATGCGCAAGGCCGACCGCCAGCAGCAGCGGCGTCGTGTGCGGGCGGGGCGCGGCGCGGTCCATCGGGTAGCAGCCTTGCCCCGCGCCGGGGCGCAAGGCAATCGGCCGGGCGCGGACGGTTCAGTCGCTCGCGGGGCGCCGCGCGTAGATGCCGAACACCGCGATCACCGCATAGCAGGCGGCGGGCAGCGCCAGCGACAGCGCGAGGCTGCCGCTGAGATCGGCCAGCGCGCCAGTGGCCAGCGGGATCACCGCGCCGCCGAAGATCGCCACATTGATGATCCCCGATCCATCCGCCGCGCGGCTGCCCAGCCGTTCGCAGGCGAGCGAAAAGATCGTCGGGAACATGATCGAGTTCATCAGCCCGATCGCCAGCAGGCTGTATGCAGCCAGCGTACCGCTGCTGTTGGTCGACAGCGCGATCAGCGCGATCGCGCCGACCGCCACTGCGGCGAGGATCTTGCCCGGGCTCACCAGCCGCAGCAGCGCCGAACCGATGAAGCGCCCGATCATCGCGCCGCCCCAGTAGAGGCTGACCATCCAGCCGATCACGCTTTCGGGGCGGCCGAGCACGTCGTCGAGCGTGAGGTAGTTGATGACGATCGAACCGATCGCGACCTCGGCGCCGACATAGAGGAAAATGCACAGCGCGCCGAAGCCGAAGCGGGGCCGGGCCAGCAGGTCGAAACCCACGAGCCCGCTCGAGGCCTCGTGCTTTTCGCCCTGCAACCGGTTGCGGAACAGCCAGACCGCGCCCGCGACCACGGTGATCGCCGCCGCGAGGCCGAGATAGGTCTTCACGATCATCGCCGATTCCGCAGTGCGATAGGCGGCCAGCGCGGCGCCTTCGAAATCCTCCGCCGAGACATCCGCCAGCGTGCCCAGGATCAGCCCCGCGCCGACCAGCGGGAAGACGAAGGTGCCGAAGGAATTGAACGCCTGCGCGAAAGTCAGCCGGCTGTGCGCGGTCTCCTGCGGGCCCAGCAGGCTGATCAGCGGATTGGCCACCACCTGCACGATCACCACCCCGCTGGCGAGAATGAACAAGGCCAGCAGGAACAGCGGATAGGTCGCCGTGGTGCTGGCAGGGATGAACAGCAGGCAGCCGGCGGTCATCGTCATCAGCCCGGCCACCGCGCCGCGCATGTAGCCGATCCGCTTGACCAGTTTCGCCCCCGGGATGCCGATGACGAGATAGGCGGCGAAAAAGCAGAACTGCACCAGCATTGCTTGCGTATAATTGAGCGTGAACAGTTCCTTCAGCTTGGGGATCAGCACGTCGTTGAGACTGGTGATCCCGCCGAAGATGAAGAACAGCGCGAAGACGAAGGGGGGCAGGCTGGGGGCGTGGACATGGCCTTCGCCTTCGGCCGGTGCCGGATCGCTCGACGAGATTTCCGTCGCCGCGTCTGCCGCGGGGGTCGTTGCCGTTACCACTTGTCGTTCTCCCCAATCGGCCCGGCCACCATCGCATGCGGCGGGCTTCCCCGGTGCGGAGTAGGTCGAACGCTGCATTATGTCAACGTTGTCAGGAGCTTTCGCGCGGCTCTTTCGCCGCGCTGCCTCGCGTATCCGCCCTGCCATTCGCGGGGGTGGGAGAACGCTTGGTCGATGGGGCTTTGCGGCGGGTCGCCGCACGGCTAGCGTCGCCGCACGATCCCTGGGGAGAATTCCACGTCATGACCACCACTTTCACGCGCGTCGCATCGGCGATCGCCATTGCCTGCGCCACGCTTTCCGCACCCGCCGCGCTGGCGCAGGAACCCGCGGCCGAAGCAAGCGATGCGGCAGCCGCTGCCGCGCTGCACGCGCTGTTCGAACGCAGCGAAGCCGCCATGCTCGACCGCAATCCGGTGACCGCCTTCTTCCGCGGTGATTTCTCCGATGCCGACAGGATGGGCGATTATTCACCCGCCAGCTATGCCGCGGACCGCGCGGCGGCGCAGGCCAATCTGGCCGAACTGGCGACGATCGACCGCGCCGCGCTGGGGGAAACCGACCGCATCGCCTACGACGTGTTCGAATACACGCAGCAGCGCACGCTGGCGCAGACCGCGCCCGACGTGCTGCCCACCGTGCTCGCGCTGCCGATCGACCATTTCCGCGGGCTGCATGTCTTCTACCCGCGCTTTTCCGCGCCTGGCGCGCTGATGCCCTATGATACGGTGCAGGATTACGAGAACAATTTCAGCCGCCACCGCGCGATGGCGGAGATCATCGACCAGGCGATCGCGCGCTTCCGTACCGGCGCGGCGCAGGGCATCACGCTGCCGCGCATGTCGGTCGAATTGATGATCGAACAGCTCGACCTGCAAACCGGCGCGCCGATCGAGCAGAGCCCCTATTGGGCGCCGGTCGCCAATTTCCCCGACAGCATCGACGAAGCCGAGCGCGCGCGGCTGACGCAGCAGCACCGCGAAGTGCTGACCGGCACGCTGATGCCAGCGCTGCAGAAGCTGCGCGATTACCTGGCGAGCGAATATCTCGCACAGTCGCGCACCAGCATCGCCGCGACCGACAATCCCGGCGGCGAGGCCTATTACGCCTACCGCATCGAGGACAACACGACACTGCCGTTGACCGCGCAGCAGATCCACGACACCGGACTGGCCGAGGTTGCGCGGATCAACGCCGCGATCGACGCCGCCGAAGCGGAAGCCGGTGGCCGCACCGGCGCCACCTACACCAGCAAGGCCGACCTGCAGGCCGCGTGGTACGAAGTGGCCGAGCAGGTCGATCCGCTGATGGACGAGGTGTTCCTGCGCCAGCCCGAAACCGAACTGCGGATCGAGCCGTACGAACCCTACCGCGAGAAATTCAGCCTCGCCGCCAGCTACATGGCGGGCAAGGCCGACGGGTCGCGTCCGGGCACCTTCTACTTCAGCGGCTACAATGTCGCCGAACGCGAGCTGGGCACCTCGATCTCGCTCTACATGCACGAAGGCAATCCGGGGCATCACTTCCAGTCGATGTTCGCGATCGAGAACGAGGACCTGCCCGAATTCATGCGCTACGGCGGGTTCACTGCCTTCAGCGAAGGCTGGGGTCTTTATGCCGAGAGCCTCGGCTACGAACTCGGTCTCTATGACGATCCGGTCGAACGGCTGAAAGCGCTCGAGGGCGGTGAAATGCTGCGCGCGGTGCGGCTGGTGGTCGACACCGGCATGCATGCGCTGGGCTGGTCCAGAGAGCAGGCGATCGAATATATGGTCGCCAATGGCGCAGCGCGCGATTTCGCGGAAAGCGAGAGCGCGCGGTATATCGTGATGCCCGCGCAGGCGCTGGCCTACAAGACCGGCGAATTGAAGATCAAGCAGCTGCGCGCGCGCGCCGAGGCCGCGCTGGGCGAGGATTTCGACGTCCGCGCCTTCCACGAACAGGTGCTCAACACGGGCGATATCCCGCTGCCGGTGCTCGAAGCCAAGATCGACGCCTGGGTCGCGGGCGGGGGGCAGTAAGGGCATGGCCATGAAACACAGGGTCCTGCAGGTCGCCTCGGCGCTGGCTATGGCCGGCGCCGCGCTGGCGGCCCCTGCAGCGCAGGCCTGCGACCGGGTCGCGGCCGCGCAGAGCGACAGCCAGCGTCTGCGCGCGCTGATGGCCGAAAGCGACGCCGCCTTCCTCGACCGCAACCCGCGCGCGGCGTTCTATCGCGGCGACTTTTCCGATGCGGGCAGCCTCGGCGACTTCTCGCCCGCGGCCTATGAGACCGAACGCGCGGCGGCGATGTGCGACATCGCCGCGCTCGCGACGATCGACCGCGCGGCGCTCACCGCGAGCGAGCGGATCGCCTACGATACCTTCCGCTATTCGCAGGAACGCACGCTGGCCGCGACCGAGCCCGAGGTGCTCAAGACCATCCTCGCGCTGCCGATCGACCACTTCCAGGGTATCCAGGGCTCCTATCCGGGCCTGTCGGCACCCGATGGCGTGATGCCGTTCGCGGCGGTTGAAGACTATGACGACAATGTCGCACGGCACGGTGCCTATGCGCAGATGGTCGACGATGTCATCGCGCGCTTCGACATGGGGCTGGAGCAGGGCATCACCCTGCCGCGGCTGACGGTGGAGCTGATGATCGAGCAGCTCGACACGCAGCTGGGCGCGCCGGAGGGCAGCAATCCCTATTACGCACCGCTGCGCCAGCTGCCCGAAAACTTCACCGAAGCGCAGAAGGGGCAGGCGCGCGCCGCGTTGATATCGGCGGTCGAAGGCACGCTCTACCCGGCCATGCGCAAGCTGCGCGCCTATCTGGCGGACAGCTATCTGCCGCAGGCGCGCTCCACCATCGGGGCCACCGAAACCCCGGGCGGCGAGGCCTATTACGTCTATCGCATCGCGGAAATGACCACGCTGCCGCTGACCGCGGAAGAGGTGCACCGGCTGGGCCTGTCCGAGGTCGCGCGCATCAACGAGGCGCGCCAGCAGGCGATCGCCGAGCGCGGCGACCGCCGCCCGCCGGTCTACAAGACCAAGGAATCGTTGCAGGAAGCATGGTACGAAGTCGGCCGGAAGGTCGATGCCGCGATCGGCCCGCTGTTCCTGCGCCAGCCCGAAACCGAGCTGCGGATCGAGCCTTACGAGCCCTATCGTGAGCAGTTCTTCCTCGCCGCGTCCTACCAGCCGGGCAAGGCCGACGGCTCGCGCCCCGGCACCTTCTATTTCAGCGGCTGGAACGCGGCCGAGCGCGAACTGAGCCCGTCCATCCGGCTCTACATGCACGAAGGCAATCCCGGCCATCACTTCCAGGTGATGTTCGCGGTCGAGGACGAAAGCCTGCCCGATCTGCTGCGGCACGGCTGGTTCACTGCCTATGGCGAGGGCTGGGCGCTCTATGCCGAAAGCCTCGGCTACGAACTCGGCCTGTATGACGATCCGGTCGATCGGTTGCAGGCGCTCGAGGATGGCGAATTGAAGCGCGCGGTGCGGCTGGTGGTCGATACCGGCATCCATGCGCTCGGCTGGACCCGCGAACAGGCGGTCGAATACATGGTTGAGAACGGCAATCCGCGCGATTATTCGGAAAACGAGGTCGCGCGCTATATCGCGATGCCGGGACAGGCGCTGGGCTACAAGATCGGCGAATTGAAGATCAAGGAATTGCGCGCGCGCGCCGAAACCGCGCTGGGCGAGGATTTCGACATCCGCCATTTCCACGAACAGGTGCTCGACAGCGGCAATATCCCGCTCACCGTGCTCGAAGCCAAGATCGACGACTGGATCGCCGCCGGCGGCAAGTAGCCCGGCGCAGAAAAGCAGGGGCCGCGCGGTGGCATGCCGCGCGGCCCCTTTTTCATGCCCGTTCGGGGCGCTCAGTCGTCGCTGGAAACCCCGGTGGTGCCTGCCGGAAGCACGGGGCGCTCGGCCGGCAGGGGCGCATCGCGGTCACCCGTCTTCAGATAGGTGTCGAACCAGCGCATCATGCGCAAATTGTAATCGTAGCGCGCGGCGGCCTTCTGGTTGCCGTGGCCTTCGCCGGGATAGAACACTAGCCGCACGGGCACGTCGGGCTTGCGGATCTTCATCGCGCGGTACAGCTCGAGGCTCTGGCCCGGGTCGACGCGCGTGTCTTCCTCGCCATGCATGATCAGCAGCGGGGTGCTGGCCTTGTCGACATGGAAGATCGGCGAGACTTCGAGCATCGCCATCCAGTCGTCCCACGGCCACTTGCCGCTGTGCACATTGTACATCTCGTAAGGGATGTCGCCCGTGCCGAATTTGCTGATCTGGTTGGAAATGCCGACGAACATCACGCCCGCGGCGAATTCCTCGCTCCAGCGGGTGGAGGACCATGCCGTGGCATAGCCGCCATAGGAGCCGCCGGTCACGCCGGTGCGGTCGGCATCGGCAATCCCTTCGGCGACCAGCGCGCGCTTGGCATCGACCAGGTCGGTAAACTCGGGATCGGTGTAATTGCCCGTGTGCTGCTTGGAAAACGCGGTGCCATAGCCGGTCGAGCCGCGATAGTTGGGCAGGAACACGGCATAGCCCTGGCCCGCGGCGACATGGCCCGGCTTGGAATAGGCGGTCTGCCAGCCATTGCTGTCATGCGCCTCGGGCCCGCCATGGACGTTGAGGATCAGCGGGGCACCGCCGGCCGGTACGCCGCCGACCGGTTCGATCAGCACGCCTTCGACTTCCTGCCCGTCGCGTGCGGTATAGCGGAAGGTGCGCTGCTCGCCGAAGTCGATTTCCGACAGCCAGGGATTGTGCTGCGTCCAGCGGGTGAAGCTGTCGCCATCGAGGCGGAACAGTTCGGTCGGGTGCTGCGGCGCGCTGGCCTCGACCGCGATCACCGAACCGGCGGTTTCGACATTGCTGATGATCAGCGCGCCGGGATCGATCTCGCGCTCAAGCGAACCGTCGGAATTGTGGATGCGCAGCACGCTCTGCGCGCCGACATGGACCGCAGCGACCAGGCGCCCGTCGTCCATGTATTCGACATCGACCACGGCTTCGGGCGCGCCGGCATTGTGCGGGGTGACCACGCCGCTGGCGACGTCGACGAAGTGGATCGTGGTCGCAGCCGGATCGTTCATGTCGACCGCGGCGATCAGCGCCAGCCGGCTTGCATCGGGCGATATCTCGACATCGTCGATCTTGCCCGGAGTCTCGATCACCATGCGGACGGTGCCGCTTTCCATGTCGAGGATATTGACCTTCTTGTTGACGTATTCATCGTCGATCAGCGTCGTCGGCGCGGTTTCGATCACGCCGGTGCGCGCGTCATCCGCGATCTGGAACGAGGTGACATAGCCGGGCAGCGAGACTTCCTGCGGCTCGGCGTCGGGCTCCATCCCGATCCGCGCGCGGAACAGGCGGTTGAACTGCGGCTCTTCCTCGTAGACCACCGAATTGAAACCGGCCTTGCTTTGCGCCGTGCGATCCTTGTCTTCCTCGGCAGCGACCAGCAGGTGCATGTGGCTGCCATCGGGCGACCAGGCATAGGAGCGCACGGCCGCGCCTTCGACATGCGCCAGCTTGCGCTGCGCGCCGCCATCGACGGGAATGCCCCAGACCGCCTTCTTGTCGTCGCCGTCGGCCCACATGAAGCTGACCATGCGGCCATCGGGCGAAAACTGGATGCCCGAGACATTCATGTCGGCGGGCAGGAATTCGCGGGCATTGCCCGGGCCATAGGCCATCGACAGCTGCTGCGTGGTGGTGCCGTTCTCCTCGCCCGCGGTCACGTCGGGCAGCCGCGCGGTCGTATAGGCGACGCGCGCACCGTCGGGCGATACGGCGATGGTGCCGACGCTTTCGATCTTGGCGACGTCTTCAGGGGTCATCGGCCGGGCCTGCGCCTGCGCGGTAAGCGAGGCGGTGGCCAGCAGGGCGGCGGCAGTAAGCGGCGCGCGAAGGGTCATGTAATCGTGTCCTCTCAACGGAATGATGCGCCCGCTATAGCGCTGCGGGCGCATCGGGCAAAGTGCGGGTGCGCCCCAATTTGCCGCCGCCGGGCTGGACCCCGCCGCGCGGAACGGGTAGACGCGGTGCATCCCCGGGGAGCCATGAGGCTGAGAGGGCGGTTGAAGTCCGCCGACCCGTCGAACCTGAACCGACTAGCATCGGCGGAGGGAGTGGACCGGGCTGCATTATGGCTGGGCCCGAAGTCCGCGCTCCGCTTTCGAGGAGAGACTTCGCATGGCCGACATCAACAGCAAATTCGACATCGGGGTGACCACCGGCCCGATCCGCGGCAGCCGCAAGGTCCAGATCGGCGCGAAAAGCGGCAGCGGCGTGCGCGTCGCCATGCGCGAGATCGACCTCGAGGGCGGCGAGCCCAGCGTACGCGTCTACGACACCTCCGGCCCCTATACCGACCCCGATGCCACGATCGACATCCGCGCCGGCCTCGAACAGAAACGCCGCGAATGGATCATGGCGCGCGGCGATGTCGAGGAATACACCGCGCGCGAGGTGAAGCCCGAGGATAACGGCCAACTCGGCCCCGACCGGTCGGGCGGCGTCCCCGCCTTCCCCAATGTCGCGAAAAAGGTGCTGCGCGCCAAGCCCGGTATGAACGTCAGCCAGATGCACTATGCCCGCCGCGGCATCATCACCCCCGAGATGGAATATGTCGCCGAGCGCGAGAATTTGGGCCGCGAACAGGTGCGCCGCGAGCTCGACGGCAATTCATGGGGCGCCGAGATCCCCGAATATGTCACGCCCGAATTCGTCCGCGACGAGATCGCCCGCGGCCGCGCGATCATCCCCAACAACATCAACCACCCCGAAACCGAACCCATGGCGATCGGGCGCAACTTCCTCGTCAAGATCAACGCCAATATCGGCAATTCCGCCGTCGCCAGTGACGTCGCGGCGGAAGTCGACAAGATGGTCTGGTCGATCCGCTGGGGCGCCGACACGGTGATGGACCTCTCCACCGGCCGCAACATCCACGACACGCGCGAATGGATCATCCGCAACAGCCCCGTCCCCATCGGCACCGTGCCGATCTACCAGGCGCTCGAAAAGGTCGGCGGCATTGCCGAAGACCTCACCTGGGAAGTGTTCCGCGACACGCTGATCGAACAGGCCGAACAGGGCGTCGACTATTTCACCATCCACGCGGGCGTGCGCCTGCCCTATGTCCCGATGACCGCCAAGCGCGTCACCGGCATCGTGTCGCGTGGCGGCTCGATCATGGCGAAATGGTGCCTCGCGCATCACAAGGAGAGCTTCCTCTACGAACGCTTCGACGAGATCACCGAGATCATGAAGGCCTATGACATCGCCTACAGCCTCGGCGACGGCCTGCGCCCCGGCAGCATCGCCGACGCGAACGACGAAGCCCAGTTCGCCGAGCTCTACACGCTGGGCGAACTGACCAAGCGCGCCTGGGAACAGGACGTGCAGGTGATGATCGAGGGCCCCGGCCACGTGCCGATGCACAAGATCAAGGAGAACATGGACAAGCAGCTCGAGGCCTGCGGCGAAGCGCCCTTCTACACATTGGGCCCGCTCGTCACCGATATCGCGCCCGGCTATGACCACATCACCAGCGGCATCGGCGCCGCGCAGATCGGCTGGTACGGCACCGCCATGCTCTGCTACGTCACGCCCAAGGAACACCTCGGCCTGCCCGACCGCGACGATGTGAAGGTGGGCGTGGTGACCTACAAGCTCGCCGCGCACGCCGCCGATCTCGCCAAGGGCCACCCCGCCGCCAAGGTCCGCGACGACGCGCTCTCCAAGGCGCGCTTCGACTTCCGCTGGCGCGACCAGTTCAACCTCAGCCTCGATCCCGACACCGCCGAGCAGTACCACGACCAGACGCTCCCCGCCGAAGGCGCCAAGACCGCGCATTTCTGCTCGATGTGCGGGCCGAAGTTCTGCAGCATGAAGATCACGCAGGAAGTGCGCGAATTCGCCGCCAAGCAGAACTCGGACAGCTACCTCGCGAGCGAGAACATCAAGCGCGAGACTTCAGCTGAAGAGGCCGAAGAAGCGGAGAAGGGCATGGAGCAGATGAGCGAGGTGTACCGCGAGAAGGGCGAGAAGTTGTATTTGCCGGAGGGGTGAAGTTGCCTTCCGGCTTCTTCGCCTCCATATCCCAGAAGTAACGCTCAACACTTCGCCTCAAGCTTTTTGGCATGAGGCCCGTATTAAATCGGGTCAATCTATATGGAAATGGAAGCTCGCGATCACCCCATCGATAAGCTCTATAAGCGCCGCGACCGCTTCGAAATTCCCGATTATCAGCGCGAAGAAGTATGAAGTACTGCGCAGAAGCAACTTCTGATCGATTCAATTCTCAATGGCTGGAAGTTGCCGAAGCTATACCTTCTGAAGACTGGTGCGAACACTTACGATGTTGTTGATGGTCAGCAACGCTTGGCTACCATCTTTGAATTTATGTCCGGAAAACTTGAGCTTTCGAGCGAGACATCCCATAATTTCGGAGGCGCTAAAACCTACAAAGAACTTGAGGATGATGTGTCGGACGGCTTTGATGATTTCAGGGTTGAATTCGACGAAATCGTAGATGCGTCAGATGATGAAATCAGGGAATTTTTTAAGAGACTTCAGGCTGGACTGACGCTTAATGGGCCAGAGCGCCTTAATGCGGTTCCAGGCAATCTGACCGAGTACGTTCGAATGCTTTCCGATCATCCCTTCTTCGCTGAGACGGTCCCATTCAAGAACCGACGCTATTCACACTTTGATGTAGCCGCCAAATTTGCGGCTATTGAGGTGGAGGGGTTGGATGTTGGACAAAGAATTGGAGACCTCGAAGAACTTTTCCTCTCGCAGAAATCTTTTTCGAAGACCTCACAAACTGCGAAGCAGCTTAAGTCGGCAATGGACTTCTTGAGCAAGTCACTCGGTAAAGACTACGCCGGTCTGAGGCTTCGGTCTGTCACGCAATCGGTCCTCACCCTTGTGGCAGCATTGCAGCGGTCAGGGATGCAAGCGACTCAGACCAAGGAGTTTAAGCAGTTTTTAGATAGGTTTACTCACGAGTGGAGCAAACAAGTCGATCTTGGGTTGGCTGCAACCGATCCAGATTATTTGGCCTTCCAACGCACGGTAAACGCCAACGTGAAAACTGGGCCTAGGACACGGCACGAAATCCTTCTTAGGAAGCTCTTTCAATACAATCCCAAAATTCTTACGAGCCTTCCTTCGGTACTGCTAGCTGACGCAGCGGTTGAGAAGGCAATCGAAGACGTGGCGCAAGATATGCGAGAAGTTATCAACGACATAAATGAAATTTACAGTTCAACACATGGGAAGGACTTATTCAAATCTACAAATAAAACAGTGGCTGCTCAAAGCACGATGGGGCAACCTATCGCAACCGTAGATGAATACGGTAAGTTGATCGAATCACTGTATTTTCTGTTTTGGGAACGGCCTGGCAATAAGATTGCCGACAAACCGAACAGCTTTGTGATTGTGAATACGTTGAGGACTGAACTTCAGCACGATGTTGACCACGGCAAAGAGAAGGATGTCGCGAAAAAGAAGAAAAGGGCTGGAAAAGCCTTCTCTGAACTTTCTGGAACGACATCGCCTAAGACCGCTAGCGGAGAGGCATTGCAGGTCGCTCAGCTAAAGCTCCTTTCGGACATTCGAAACGATCTAATAGATCTGGTCGACACGGTCGTGGCAGAGGCTGAATCAGACTAACAGCTCGCGGTTAGGCGCGCCTAACCCGCCCCATCCTCACCAGCACCCGGTCGAGCGCCTGCAGGAAGTTCGAGCGGTCCGCCTTGCTGAACGGCGGCGGGCCTCCGTCCATCCCGGCGCGCAGGTCTTTCATGATCGCGCCGGTGACCGAAAGGCGTGAAGGGGGCGCTGCCGATACTGGCGGCGTCGAAGTTCTTGCCGCACCGCGCACTCGATGTTATAACGCCCGTATGAACAAGCCGCTCAAGATCACCAAGATCGGCAATTCCGCCGGGATCGTCTTGCCCAAGGACGTGCTGGCACGCCTGCGGGTGGGGCCGGGGGACAAGCTTTATCTGTCCGAAGCACCCGACGGGGTGCGGTTGTCGGCGGTCGATCCGGATTTTGCCGCCAAGATGGAAGCGGCCGAGGCGATCATGCGCGAGGATCGCGATATCCTGCGCGAACTGGCCAAGTGACCCGAGCTCGTCATCCCCGCGCAAGCGGGGATCTCACCCGGTCGCGCGGGACGTTGGGGACCGGCTTTCGCCGGGATGAGGGATCGATCGCATGACCGGCCGCACCGAACCCGAATGGCTTTCCCTCGACATTGCGCTCGCGGTGCATGACCGGCAGCTTGCCGAACATGGCGGGCCGACCGGGGTGCGCGACCAAGGTATGCTCGAAAGCGCGCTGGCAAGGCCGCTCAACCAGTGGACTTACGGCGAAGACGATCTGTGCGCGCTCGCCGCTGCCTATGCCTATGGCATCGCGCGCAACCATCCCTTTACCGATGGCAACAAGCGCACTGCATGGGTGTTCGCGCGCCTGTTCCTGATGCTGAACGGGCAGGCGCTCTCGTTTACACCGAGAATGGCTATCGACGTCGTGCTGGCACTCGCCGCGGGAGAGCTGAGCGAGGACGAACTGGCCGACTGGTTCCGCCAACACCTCGGCTGAGACCTTTCCTACTCCGCGCAAACCTGTCTTGCTGCGGGCCATGCGCGCGCTCCGTCCCCTCGCGAAACCCCTCCATCGGCCCCCCGCGCGCGCTCCGGGACTTTTTTCGCAATGGACCGTGGTCCATGCGGTCCATGTGATGGGACTGGCAGGGGGCAAATCCTCCACATGTCCTACACGCCGCCTGGCCGCGTGCGCGCTTCACCGGCACGCGGGCCAGCGCCTGCCGCCAATCCGCAATTCCGGGGTCAGTGCACTGGGCCTCACACCCCCTAGCCACCGGTCCCCAACACGCCCATATGCGCGGGTATGGCCGATCTCTATCTCAAGAACCTCGAATCCGAACGCCGCCAGCTGTGGGCGACCTGCCGTCTCAAAGGGCTGGCCAAGGGCACGCCCGAGCGGCAGCGGATTGTCGCGATCGACGAGGCGATTGCCGCGCACAAGGCGAAGAAGGCCTAGCGCGCGCCGCTTTGCGGCGGCGCCGCGGCGGACCGGCGGGGGACAGGCTGCGCCCGCCGCCCGCTCGCATCCGCTAGCTGTTCTTCATGTTCTCCAGGCCCCTGATCGCGCCGGGCTTTTGCGACGGCTGCGAGGCGTTGGTCTTGACCTTTTCCTTCTTGGGCTTGCGGGCTTCGCGGTTCGATTTCTGTCCCTTGGACATGCGTGGTTCCAATCGGGGCGGAATGCCCCGGCCATGCTCCTACGCCTGCGCGCCGGACAAAGCGCGTTTATTCGCTTAGGTGGCCGCGGCGCGCTAGCGGCGCAGCTCAACCATCACCCGGTCGAGCGCCTGGAGGAAGTTGGAACGGTCGGCCTTGCTGAAGGGCGGGGGGCCGCCACCCACGCCGTCCATCCCGGCGCGCAGGTCTTCCATGATCGCGCGGGTGGCCACGGCGCTGCCGATGCTGGCGGCGTCGAAGGCGCGCCCATCGTGCTTGAGCACGCGCGCGCCCGCTTTCAGGCAGCGTTCGGCGAGCAGGATGTCGGCGGTGATGACCACGCTGCGGGCGTCCGCATGCTCCGCGATCCAGTCGTCGGCGGCATCGAACCCGTCGGACACGACCACGCGCTTGACCCGCGCGCTCACTGGCACGCGGAAGGGGCTGTTGCTGACCACGCGCACCTCGGCGCCGAAGCGTTCGGCGACGCGGTAGATCTCCTCCTTCACCGGGCAGGCGTCGGCGTCGACCAGGATCGTGACGGGGGCGGCTGTGGGGCTGGGGCTGGGCATCGCGCCTGCCTAGCCATCAGAGCGTGCGTGAACCAGCCCCGCGATCGGCGGACGGATCAATAGGCCCAGCGCTCGGTGAGCATCTCCGCCTTGCCATCCGCAAGCTTCACCTCGGCGGCGGGTTCGCCCGGCTGGCCTTCGCGGAACAACTCGTAGATCACCGCGCCGTCCTCCTGCACGCTTTCGATCACGCGCACGGGAGCGAACATGTCGGGCGCGGCCTCGGCCGCTGCGCGCGCGGGCGCGGGCACATCGGCCCAGGCAAGATCGCGCTGGATCTCGACCACGCGGAACACGCCGTCCTCGACCAGCATGTCGAGTTCGACCTCGCTGCCATCGGCGCGCGTGCCCTCGACATCGTAGAACACCATGCCGTCGCGCTCCTTGCGCTCGGCCCCGGCGAAGTTCATGCCCGGCACTGCCTCGAGCGCGGCGGCGCGGGCGCCCTCGGGGATATCGCCCGCGGCCAGTTCGGTAATCACCGCTTCAGGCCCATCGGCGAGGATCGCGCTGTCGCTGCCCGCGGCCTCGCCGGCCTCATCGGCGGGCGCGGGCGAACAGGCGGCAAGGCTGGCGGCGAAGGCCAGCGCGGCGGAAGTCTGACACCAAAGAGCGATACGCATGATCCTGTCCCCAAACAGCGCCTCAAACGGGCTATGACACCGGTTTACCTTTCGCGCGGCCGATTGGCAATTGCCCGCGCCCACGCGCCGCTTTCCTACAGCGGCGCGGCTGTGGCCTAATGCGGCGCATGCAGCAGCCTCCACCCCCGCAATCGCCCCGCAACGCTTTCGCGCGCCCCGACAACAGCCGCTGGACCGGCGACAAGGCGGCCGAGTTCATCAAGGTGCTGGCGGGCTGCGGGATGGTCGCCCGCGCGGCGCGCAGCGTCGGGATGAGCCGACAGGCGGCCTACCGGCTGCGCGCGCGGGCGCCGCAATTCGCTTTCCTGTGGGACGAGGCGGTCAAAGTCGCGGCTGCGCGCAAGGCCGCCGCGCGGCGCGGGCGTGGGCCGGTGCATCCGCTGCTCTCGCGTGCGCCCTATCCGCCCGAAGACAGGCGTGACGGACCGGGGCGCGGCGGGTGAGGCGCGCGGTCCGGCAGGGTGACGCTGCCGGCGCTCAGGGTGACACCGGCGCGGAGGGGGGTGACACTTGCGGCGGGCAGGGTGACGGTCCGCGCCGCAGGGTCACGCTGCGGCGCGCCATGGTTACGGATCGGTCGTTTTTGCGCTGGAGCGTGGTCCACCCGGTCCATGTCGCCGCGCAGGCCGGGCCGTATCGCGCGTGCGGCGGGGCCCTGCCGGTGGCTGCGCAATTCGCTGGACAAGCGCGCGCGGCACCCCATCTCGGAAGGAGAGAACCACACCAAGAGGAGCATGCCAATGCAGGTCCAGTTCAACTCCGACAGCAGCGTGATGGGCACCGAGAACGTCGCCGAACGCATCGAGGCCGCCGTGCGCGAAAAGCTGGCGCGGTTCGAGGAGCGGCTGACGCGGATCGAGATCCACGTGCGCGACGACAACGGTGCCAAGGGCGGGGCGGACGACAAGGCCTGCACGATCGAGGCGCGCCCGCGCGGCGGCCGGGCGATCGGCGTGACCGAGCATGCTGCCAAGGTCGACGATGCCGCGCGCAAGGCGGCGAACACGCTGGCTCAGCGGCTCGAACGGCATTTCGGCAAGGAAGCGCGGCACAGCCATGATCCGCGTCCCGACAAGGTGATGTGATGACCGCGCGCCGCCGCGGTTCAGCCGGGGAGCGAGCGTTCCTCGGTGCCGTGACGGTGCACCAGCACGTCGAGCAGCGCGGGGCGATCGCGGCTTTCCCACGCGCGTTCGTGGAAGAAGAACACCCGCGTTCACCAGCGGCTCGACCAGCGCGATCCCGCCTGCGATCATCCACGAGCCGGTGAACAGATAGGCGACCGTGAACCCCACGATCAGATGGAGCGCAAGGAAGCTGAAGGTCTTGGAGAGATCGCGTTTCATGCACTCACTGATACGCCTGGCCGGTGATCGAGTGAAGCGATGAAAAGCGGATAGTGTGATCGGTTTATAAGCGCATCGAAACGGGTCGCCATCCGGAACCGTTCGGTTCGTCGCACCGCAGCGTCGCCCTGCCATGTTTTGGCCCGATTTCGAAACATCCGGTCGGGCGCGGCGTTCGTATCTTGAAGCAGCAGTCGGAACCGCCGGCTGCCCAAGGCTTACGACTACCGACAAGGAACTGATCCTATGAACAAGCTCACCATCGCGCTCGCCTCCGCCGCATCGCTGGCCATCGTCGCCTGCGCCGAAGAGCCGGCCGAAAACGTCGCTTATGAAGACGCCGCCACTGCCGACCAGATGGCCAATGCCGAAGCCGAAACGGGCACGGTGGTCGAAGTCGCCCAGGGCGACGAAACCTTCTCGACGCTGGTCAGCGCCGTGACCGCAGCCGATCTGGGCGCCACGCTGTCGGGCGACGGTCCGTTCACCGTCTTCGCGCCAACCAACGATGCCTTCGCCAAGATCCCCGAAGCCACGCTGACCGAGCTGACGACCAACGACACCGAAACGCTGGGCAACATCCTCACCTACCACGTGGTTGCCGGCAATGTTGATGCCGCCACGCTGCTGCAGGCGATCGAAGGCGCCGGCGCGGACGGCTACAGCATCGAAACCGTCAATGGCGGCACGCTCACCGCGACCGTCGTCGACGGCAATGTCGTCCTGACCGACGCAGCGGGCGGCACCGCCACCGTGACCGCGACCGACGTCGCCGCGTCGAACGGTGTGATCCACGTCATCGATACCGTGCTGATGCCGCAGTAAGCGCATCCGCCCGACACGTGCGAAAGGCGGTCCCTCACGGGACCGCCTTTTTCGTTTCACTTTCCTACATTCCCTTGCCGGGCCATGACTGCCAGATCGCTCCCGCCCCGATCGGTTTCTTGCCGCAAACATCTCGGCGCTTGTATCCATCGCCTGCCGCGCTAGCGTCTCCGCGGGGGTCGCCGGTGCGGCAGCTGCGCATGAACGCACATTGCGGCGGACCTCGGGCCTGCACGCGGTCGCGGCCCGGGATTGAGGGGAAAATACTATGACCAGCATTCGCGCGCGTCTCGTCAATCTGGCCTTGCCGCTGCTCGGCGTAAAACGCTTCTTCGCGCAGCGCGAGAAGCTGCCCGAACGGATCGCCAAGCTGCGGCAGGCCAAGCCGGTCCGGCCGCGCGCAAAATGGCACAAGCGCTTTGCCATCAGCGAATTCGCCACCCGCGGATATCCGGTGGTCACGATCACGCCCATCGGCGGCGCGCAGCCCGGCGCGCCGCACCTGCTCTACCTGCATGGCGGGGGTTATGTGATGGATATCGCCGCGGTGCACTGGGATGCGGTGATGGACCTGTGCGAGCGGCTGGGAGCATCGGCGACAGTGCCGATCTATCCGCTCGCTCCCGAACACACCGCCACCGAAGTGCTGGACAAGATGGAGGCACTGTACCGCGATCTGGCGGAGCAATACGGCGCCGCGAACATCACGGTCATGGGCGACAGCGCGGGCGGCGGCATGGCGCTCGCGCTCGCGCAATTGCTCAAGGCGGCGGGCGAGCCCCTGCCCGGCAGCCTGGTGCTCTATTCGCCATGGCTCGACGCGAGTGCGACCGCCGAGGGGCAGCGCGCGATCGAAGAGCGCGACCGGATGCTGGCGGTTGCCGGGCTCGAGGCCTGCGGCGACATGTACCGCGGCGAACTGGCAATCGACGATCCCCGGGTCAGCCCGCTGTTCGGCGAATTCGAGGGGTTGCCGCCAATGGCGATCTTCTCGGGCACTTCGGACATCCTGCTGGTCGACGGCAGGCGCCTCGCGCAGAAGCTGGAACAACCGGGGATGCCCGACCATATCTATCGCGAATACGAAGACATGTTCCACGTGTGGATGCTGCTGCCGATCCCCGAAGCCCGCCGCGCGCGGGACGAAACGGTGGCTTTCATCCAGGCCCATAGGACAATTGCATGACGCTCCGCCCCTGCCTCGCCGGTCTTGCCTTCCTCCTGCTGCCCGCCTGCGGCGGCGCCGACAACGGTGCGCCGGGCGCGCTTGCAACCGGCGTCTTCGACGGCATTGCCGAAGGAGAGACGGTGCATTTCACCGGGACCGAGCCCTTTTGGGGCGGCATGGCCGGCGGCGGCATCGCGAGCTATGCCACGCCGGAAGAGCCTGATGGACGCGAATTTCCCGTGACCCGCTTTGCCGGGAATAACGGGCTGGCGATCAGTGGTGACCTCGGCACCGCGACGTTCGATCTCACGGTCACGCCAGGCGCGTGTTCGGACGGGATGAGCGACCGCACCTATCCCTTCACTGCCACACTGCTGATCGGAAACGAACAGCGCCAGGGCTGCGTCTGGACCGACAGCCAGCCGTTCACCGGTCCCGAGAGGCCGTAGGGATGGGCATCGTGCCTTCGCTGCCGCGCTGGCTGGGCCTTGCCGGACTGCTGCCGCAATTCGCCTGCGTCGGTGTGCTCTATGCCGGGCCGGCGGACTGGCGCTCACCGGCGCTGGCGATCGCCTTCGCCTATGCCGCGCTGATCCTCTCGTTTCTGGGCGGCATGTGGTGGGGGATTGCCGCCGCGGCGCCCGCGGCGCAGCGCCGCCGAACGCTTGGCTGGTTGTGGATTGCGGCGGTCACGCCCAGCCTGGTGGCGCTTGCGGCATTCCTGCCATGGGCGCTGGGCTGGCGCTGGCCGGAGCCGTCGCTGGTGATGCTTGGCGCAGCGCTACTCGCCAGTCTCGGTGTCGACATCCGGCTCGGTGCGCTGGCCCCGCGCTGGTGGATGCGATTGCGCGCCCCGCTTTCGCTGGGGCTAGGACTGGCGACGCTGGCTGCCGCCTTTGCCTAGCGCGGCGCGACGCCCGCAGCTTCGAGTTCGGGCCGCAGCCGGCGGGTCAGCCACAGCCACCACATGCGAAAGTCCGCGCGCAGGCTCCACAGCGGATAGGCGAAGGTGGCCGGGCGGTTCTTCTCGTGCCCGAAATGCGCGATCCAGGCGAAGAAATAGCCCGGCAGCGGGAGGGCAAGCAGGAGCAGCAGCTCGCGCGTGGCCAGCGCGGTGACGCCCAGCAGCACGACCAGCGTGGTTCCGATGTAATGCAGCAGACGGGTCCCGCGGCGCGAATGCTCACGCAGGTAGAACGGCCAGAATTCGGCGAAAGTGGCATAGCGGCGTTCGGTCATGGCCGCGCCGCTCCGCGGTTCTCGACGTGGCGGTGGCACCTCGGCGCACTGGCCATGCCATCCGGCGTGAGGGGGTGGATAGGCGCAGCGATTGGGTGAGTGCAGGCCATGCGCGGCGCTCCGTCGAGAAATCCGGGCCCGCCCCGGGACCGGAAGCGTATCAATGGCGCGCATTCCGCAGCGGGGCAAGGGCCGGCAGCGCCCGTGTTCCGCGCCCGGCTATCCAGGCGAAAACGGTGCAAACTTCGGCGACCGGGATGGTGCAGCGCCCGCAGCTATGCCTTAAAGACAGGCCGAATACGCCCCACGGGCGCAAATCAGAGGAGTTTTCATGGCTAGCGGCGCTGCGCCCTGGGTTCAAAATGCGGTCGGCGGGTCACCCGTCGGGCAGACGCTCACGCTGGAGAAGGTCGCCGACGAGCGCGTGCTCGGGCGCGGCGGCTTCGCGCTGACCAGTGCGGCCTTCAGGCATGACGGCGAGCTCGACCCTTCGTTCACCGCGGTCGAGGAAGACGCGGTGGCCCCGCCGCTCGAATGGACCGCACCGCCCCCCGGCGCACAGGAACTGGTACTGGTCGTGGAAGATGCCGATCGCGGTCATGTCCACTGGACCGTATGGGGTCTTGCCGCCCAGAAGGGCAAGCTGATGGAAGGCGAGACGCCGCCGCGGACCGGCAAGAACGCCCAGGGCAATTCGGAATGGTTGCTGCCCGATCCGCCGGTCGGCGAGGAGCACCGCTATGTGTTCCAGCTGTTCGCGACCGATCTCCCGCTGACGCTGATGCCGGGAGCGACGCATGACGATCTCGTCCGCAATCTGGACGGACACGTGACCGCCGCCGCGGTCCTCACAGCCCGGTTCGAAGGCCATGTGGTCGAGGAACTGGATGTGGATGACCTCGACGACGTAGAATGAAGCATAGCCAAGGAAAGGAATAGTCATGGCTGGCAAGAACAACGCACTGCAGAAGCCGGTGAACCTGTCGCCGCAACTCGAGAACGTGGTCGGCAAGGGCCCGATGACGCGGGCGCAGGTCACCTCCAAGGTGTGGGATCACATCAAGGCGAACGACCTGCAGGATTCCAAGGATCGCCGCATGATCAACCCCGACGACAAGCTCGGCGCGGTGATCGGCAAGGAACAGATCTCCATGTTCAAGATGACGGGCGCCGTCTCGAAGCACATGAGCTAAGCGGTCACCGGCGGCGCAGCGGCCAGTCCGTTGTGCCGCCGGCCCACAGCGCCAGCCACACCAGCAGCGGCTGCGCGAACATCCTCGGCACGTGATAGCCGAGGCCGAGCCCGCCATCGCCGCGCGCCATATCGAGCGCGAAATGGTGGATATTGGCGGGGAACACGCAGACCGCATAGGCGGCCAGGCCGATCGCCCCCGCACGGCGCAGGCGCGGGCTCGCCCATTGCACCAGCGCCGCTGCCCCCAGCAGTTCGGCCACCCCGGTCCACAGCACCACCGCTTCGGGCGAGGGCACCCAAGACGGCATGATCGACAGGAACGGCTCCGGGCGCACGAGGTGCAGATACCCGGCCGCAGCGTAAAACGCCGCCAGCACCCAGCGCAGCACGCCGCGGATCATGCGCGCACCTCGCGGATTTCCAGAATAGCCGGCCGATCGAACCGCGCCGGCCTGGGCGCGTTGCTGGCGGTCGTCATGGTCGTGAATGGCCCCTTCCCATGGGGCTGCTCTTTGCTAGGACGGGCGGCAATACATCAAGGGGTTTTTCGTTCATGCGCCATTTCCTGCTCGCCGCTGCCGCTGTTGCTCTCGTAACTTCGGGACCTGTCCTCGCGCAGAACGCGGCCGAACGGACCGCTGCTGCCGCACTGGAGGCGGCGCCGGTATGGGACGGCCACAACGACGTGCCGATCCAGCTGCGCTCGCGCTTCGGCAATGTCATCGGGGACTTCGATTTCAGCGACACGCTCGATACGCAGACCAGCGAACGCAGCGCCATGCATTCGGACCTTGCCCGGTTGCGGCAGGGCATGGTGGGCGCGCAGTGGTGGTCGGTCTATGTCAGCCCCAGCCTGCCCGAAGCCGAGGCAGTGCAGGCCACTATCGAACAGATCGACGTCACCAAGCGCCTGATCGCCAGCTATCCCGACGCATTGCAGCTCGCACTTACCGCCGACGATGTCGAACAGGCGATGGGCGCCGGGCGGATCGCCTCGCTCATGGGTATGGAAGGCGGCCATTCGATCGGCTCGAGCCTCGCTGTTCTGCGGCAGATGTACGCCATGGGCGCGCGCTACATGACGTTGACCCATGGCAAGACGCTGAGCTGGGCCGACAGCGCCACCGATGCGCCGCAGCATGGCGGGCTCAACGCCTTCGGCATGGATGTGGTGCGCGAAATGAACCGCATCGGAATGCTGGTCGACCTCAGCCACGTCAGCGAGGAAGCGATGATGGACGCGCTCGATGTCGCGCAGGCGCCGGTCATCTTCAGCCATTCGGGCGCCCGGGCGATCACCGGTCACCTGCGCAATGTGCCCGACAGCGTGCTGGCCCGCCTTCCCGAGAACGGCGGGATCGTGATGGCGGTGGCGCTGCCGTGGTTCATCACCGAGGACCTGCGCCAGCATTCGGCCTCGCGTGCAGCGGAAGAAGCGCGGCTCGAGGCGCTCTATCCCGGACTGCCCGACACGGTCGAGGCGCAGCTGGCGAAATGGGATGCCGAGAACCGCGAGCCGGTGTCGACGATTTCCGATCTGGCCGATCATATCGACCATATTCGCGACGTGGCGGGGATCGACCATATCGGGATCGGCGGCGACTACGACGGCATGCCAACCGGCCCGATCGGGATGGAGGACGTGACCGGCTATCCCGCACTGTTCGCCGAACTGGCGCAGCGCGGCTATTCGCAGGAAGATCTGGAGAAGATCGCTTCGCGTAACATGATGCGCGTCATGCGCGAGGCCGAAGCCTATGCTGCCAGCGTGACGGACATGGCGCCGCTCGAATACCGCGCCGGAGAACCGCGCGACGCGGCCGACTGACAGGCTGGCAAAACTAGAGCCTGGCGAGCGTCAGCTCGTCACGCTTGCCATCGAAGAACCGGTCGAGCGCGGCACCGAAGACGTGCGCGTCCTCGCCCGATACGGCGGCTTCGAACAATGTCATCGAGCTGCGGAATTTGAGCGTATCAACCGGGCCAAGGATCTCCGCGGCGGACATGGCCGCTGCGTGGCCGAGCATGGCCTGGCTTGCCTCCAGCAGCCGGTGGCCGAGCACAGGGTGCGCAAAATAGGCAGCGGCTTCCTTGGCGTCTGCCAGCGCGAAGGCGCGTGCCATCTCGCTCGAGCCGAGACCGGCAATCTGCGGGAAGACGAACCACATCCAGTGACCCGTCTTCGTGCCGCGGCGCAGTTCATCAAGCGCGCGTTCCCATACGCCGCAGCCTTGCGCGTTCAGGAAATGGCCGAACCGGTCACGGTCAATCGTCGTCGTCGACATGCTCGGGCAGGCCGTCGAGATCGGTGGATGCGTAATCCTCGAGCTCGTCTTCGCTCATCGAATCGTACATCTGTTTCGACGCGCCCTGCAGTTCGGACACTTTGGTGTCGCCCCGCTTGGCAGAAAGCGCCGCTCCGGCGGCACGTTGTTGGGCTTTGGATTGTGCAGGCATCAGTCTTGCGCCGACAGTTCGGAACCGCGTTTCAGCACTTCGTCGCCGTCGTCCTGTTTGATGAGATAGGCGGGGTTGTCCTCGTCGCCGTCTTTGGTGACTTCGGTTCCTTGCAGGGTACGGGTGACCTCGCGTTCGAAACGCTCCTTCACCTGACCCTTGCCCTTGCCGTTACCCCAGTTCCATTCGACATACTGGTCGGTCTGGTAGCTGTTCGGATTGCTCATGCGAACTCTCCCTGGCGTGCGATCAATTCTCGACGACTTCGAGCCCGTCTTCGGTGGTGACCTGGTCGCCGGGGGTAGCCACCTGATCGTCGCCAAGATCGGTCACGATGCTGTCGGTGTCGTCGCCTTCACCTTCCATCGACGAGATCTGGCCGCTGACGGTGCCCTCTTCCTCGACATCGCCGGTCGACAGGGCAGGCACGATCCACGTGACCGACAGCAACAGGATTGCCAGCAGCAATCCGCCCGCCAGTACCCAGCGCACCACGCCCTCTTTCGAACCGCCACTTGCTTCGGTGTCGGTGACGTGACCTTCTTCGCCTTGCTTGTGCATCGAGCTTTACTCCCTGAAAAATTACGCGATCCCGCGTGTATCTGGGAGATTTACGCTTTGTCGGGGCGAATGTTCCGGCGGCTCAGTCGCGCAGCAGTTCGTTGATTCCGGTTTTTTCGCGGGTCTGCGCGTCCACCGTCTTGACGATGACGGCGCAGGCGAGGCCGGGGCCGCCGTCCTTGCCGGGCATGGTACCGGGTACGACGACCGAATAGGGCGGGATGTGGCCGCGGATGACCTCTCCGGTGTCGCGGTAGACGATCTTGGTCGACTGGGTGATGAAGACCCCCATCGCCACGACGCTGCCTTCGCCGACGATCACGCCTTCGACGATTTCGCTGCGCGCGCCGATGAAGCAATTGTCGCCGATGATCGTCGGGTTGGCCTGCATCGGTTCGAGCACGCCGCCAATGCCTGCGCCGGCGGAGATATGGCAGTTCTCACCGATCTGCGCGCAGCTGCCGATGCTGGCCCAGGTATCGACCATCGTGCCCTTGCCGACATAGGCGCCGATGTTGACGAAACTCGGCATCAGCACGCAGCCGGGCGCGATATAAGCGCCTTCGCGGGCGACCGCGCCGGGCACCACGCGAAAGCCTGCTGCACGGAAAGCCGCATCGTCCCAGCCGGCAAACTTGCTCGGCACCTTGTCGAACGCCGGATGGCCGGCGCTGCCGCCCTCCATCACGCGGTTGTCATTGAGCCGGAAGCTCAGCAGCACCGCCTTCTTGAGCCACTGGTTGACCGTCCAGCCACCCTTGCCGTCGGGCTCGGCCACGCGGCGCTCACCGCTGTCGAGCATGCCCAGCGCCGCTTCGACCGCCTCGCGCACATCCGCGCTCTGCGGCGTGACATTGGCGCGGTCTTCCCACGCGGCGGTGATGCGGCTTTCGAGGTCGGCGCTCATGCTGGTCTCCGTTTGATATTACGGAGCGCTCGTTAGCAGTCCCGCTGCGCTAGTCCATCCCCGCTTCCTTGGCGAAGTGATAGGCGCGCTCTACCAGCGGGGCGACGCGTTCGGACATCGACTTGGCATGCGCGCTCGAAGCTGTGCCATCGATAACGCGCTTCTTGATGCCCTGCATGATGCCCGCCAGGCGGAAGAGGTTGTAGGCGAAGTACCAGTCCATCGGCGGCACCGGATAGCCGGTACGCGCGACATAGCGTTCGACCGCCTCGTCCTGCGTCGGGATGCCCAGCTCTGCGAGATCGAGGCCGAGCAGGCCCGCGCGGCCATCGTGCGGGTTGTGCCAGTTGAGCATGAGATAGCTGAAGTCGGCGATCGGATCGCCCAGCGTCGACAGCTCCCAGTCGAGCACCGCGATCACGCGGTTCTCGGTCTTGTGGAAGATCATGTTGTCGAGCCGGTAATCGCCATGGACCACGCTGGATTCGTGCTGCGGCGGGATCGTCTGGGGCAGCCATTCGATCAGCCGTTCCATCTGCGGCATGTGCTCGGTCTCGGACAGCTTGTACTGTTTCGACCAGCGGCTGATCTGCCGCGCGCAGTAATCGGTCGGCTTGCCGTAATCGCCCAGTCCGATCGCCTCGGGATCCTTCAGGTGCAGATCGGCAAAGGTGTCGATCATCGCATTGTAGATCGCGCGGCGTTCCTCGGGCGTGTTGTTGGGCAGCGAGCCGTTCCACAAGGACCGCCCGTCGGCGAGACCCATGACGAAGAACTTGCTACCGATGACCCCGGGATCCTCGCACAGGCCATAGGTCTTGGGCACGGGGAAGCCGGTCGGGCCGAGCGCGTGCATCGCCTTGTATTCGCGGTCGACCGCATGTGCGCTGGGCAGCAGCTTGCCGAAAGGCTGGCGGCGCAGCACGTAGCTGCGGTCCGGCGTGTCGATGCGATAGGTCGGGTTCGACTGCCCACCCTTGAACTTGGTGTAGCTGATAGGCCCGGAAAAGCCGTCGACATTGGCTTCGAACCAGGCCGTGAGTGCAGCAAGGTCGAGCTGGTCGGCCTCGGGCACTGCGACCGTGCCGACCATCTCCTTGTCGAAATCGATGGGTTGGTCTTCCGCCATCAGTCGAACACCACCACGCTGCGGGCCGAGGTGCCCTGTTTCATCTTCTCGAAGCCCTCGTTGATTTTTTCCAGCGGGATGCGCTCGGCAATGATCGTGTCGAGATCGAGCAGGCCGCGCATGTAGAAATCGACCAGCCGCGGCAGGTCGACGGGGAAGTGGTTCATCCCCATGATCGCGCCCTGCAGCTTCTTGCCCGACAGCAGATCCATCGCGCCCAGCCCGACCTTGCAGTCGAGCGGCATCATGCCGAGGATCGTCGCGGTGCCGCCGCGGCGCAGCACCTTGACCGCGAGGTCGGCGGATGCCTGACGGCCGACCGCCTCGATCGCGTGATGTACGCCGCCGCCGGTGATCTTCATCACCTGTTCGACCGCATCGTCGGCCATGGCGTCGACCGTATGCGTTGCGCCCAGCACTTCGGCCAGCTGGCGCTTTTCCGCCAGCGGATCGATCGCGATGACCTTGCCCGCACCGGCGATCTTGGCGGCATTGATCGTCGCCAGCCCCACGCCGCCGCAGCCGATGACCGCGACGGTTTCGCCGGGCACGACCGAGCAGGCGTTGAAGATCGCGCCCGCCCCGGTGGTCACCGCGCAGCCGATAATGGCCGCGCGGTCGAGCGGCATGTCCTTGTCGATCGCGACGCAGGCATGTTCGTGGATCAGCATTTGCTCGGCAAACGCCGACAGGTTGAGCATTTGCGCAACGGGCTCGCCGCCATTGCGCGTGATGCGCGGCGCGGCGGTCTGCGCCCGGCGGGTATCGCCGCCGAGGCACAGGGCCATCCGCCCGGTCACGCAGAACTCGCAATGGCCGCAGAAGGCGGACAGGCAGGAGACCACGTGGTCGCCCGGCTTGACCGTTTTCACCTCGCTGCCGACCGCGCGCACCACGCCCGCTGCCTCGTGGCCCGGAATGGCCGGCAGCGGGTGCGGATAGGCGCCGTCGATGAAATGCAGGTCCGAATGACACAGGCCGCAGGCCTTGGTATCGATCAGCACTTCGTGCGGGGCGGGATCGGCCAGCTCGACCTCACCGATGGTGAGGCCGCCGACCTGCTCGAGGATTGCCGCCTTGGCCATCAGCGCGTCGCTCCCATGTCGCCCGAGCTGAGATTGGCATTGCCCGGGCTCGGGGCCTTGCCGTCGCGCAGTGCGTTGGCGCTGGGGCCTTCCTCGGGCAGGTGCTTGGCAAACTCCATCCGCGCAATCGAGCGGGCGTGGACTTCGTCGGGGCCATCGGCCAACCGCAGCGTACGCTGGTGGGCATAGGCATTGGCGAGACCGTAATCGTCGCTCACGCCGCCGCCGCCATGCGCCTGGATCGCATTGTCGATGATGCGCAGCGCCATGTTGGGTGCCTGCACCTTGATCATGGCGATTTCCTGCTTGGCGGCCTTGTTGCCGACCGTATCCATCATGTCCGCGGCCTTGAGGCACAGCAGGCGGGTCATGTCGATATCGATCCGCGCCTGCGCTACGCGCTCTTCCCAGACCGAGTGCTTGTAGATCGGCTTGCCGAAGGCTTCGCGTTCCTGCAGCCGCTTGCACATCTTGTGCAGCGCTTCCTCGGCCACGCCGATAGTGCGCATGCAGTGGTGGATACGGCCCGGCCCGAGGCGGCCCTGCGCGATCTCGAAGCCGCGACCTTCGCCCAGCAGCATGTTGTCGACGGGGACGCGCACGTCCTTGAGTTCGACTTCCATGTGGCCGTGCGGCGCATCGTCATAGCCGAACACGGGCAGGTGGCGCAGGATGTTCACGCCCGGCGCGTCCATCGGCATCAGGATCATCGACTGCGCGGCATGGCGACCAGCCGAGAAATCGGTCTTGCCCATGACGATCGCGACCTTGCAACGCGGATCGCCGACGCCCGACGACCACCACTTGCGGCCGTTGATGACGTATTCGTCGCCGTCGCGTTCGATCCGGCATTCGATATTCGTGGCGTCCGAACTGGCGGTATAGGGTTCGGTCATCAGGAAGGCCGAACGGATCTCGCCGTTCATCAGCGGGGTCAGCCACTTGTCCTTCTGCGCGCGCGTCCCGTAGCGATGAAACACTTCCATATTGCCGGTGTCGGGCGCGGAGCAGTTGAACACCTCCGAGGCGAAGCCGATGCGGCCCATTTCCTCGGCGCACAGAGCGTATTCGAGATTGGTCAGGCCGGGGCCTTCGAATTCGAAGCTTTCCTCGACATGGTGATGGCCGTCATTGCGCGGCGGCATGAAGAGGTTCCAGATCCCTTCCTTCTTGGCTTTCGCCTTGAGTTCCTCGACCACGGGAATGACCTTCCAGCGTTCGCCTTCGGCGTCCTGCTGCTTGTAGGTCGGCACGGCGGGACGGATATGATCGTCGATGAAATTCTTCACCCGGTCGCGCCAGTATGCTTGCCGTTCTGTCGGTTGGAAATCCATCGTGTGTGTCCTCTTCTCTCTCAATTCGGTTGCGCCGTGAAACTGGCATAAGGATCGCTCCAAGCCAAGTCCCCCGCCGCAGCTCTAGGGTGTTATCGTATGGGCATCGGGGTCTGCGCGGACTGCCTGGTCGAGCGGGTCCGGGGTGGCGGGGGCGGGCGGGGCCGGGCGGCCGCGCCGGGCGGCGACGCGCGCCTCGTGCTGCTCGCGCGAGATCGGGAAGCGGGCCAGCCAGAAGGCAGCGATAGAGGCGAGCACCGTAGCCGCCAGCATGAACAGCCACACGAGCTGGCGAACCGTTTCGGGCGCAACCTCGGCCTGCGGCGTGCCGGGCGCGAGATCGATCGATTGCACGATCAGGCTGGTGAGCAGGATGCCGCCGCCGGTGGCGCATTTCTGCACCAGCCAGTTGCCCGCGTAGAACGTACCTTCGGCGCGCTGCCCGGTGCGCTCCTCGAAGGCCTCGACGATTTCGGCAACCATCGACGTGGCCGAAATGATCGCCACCACGCTGGCGGTGTTGGCGCAGACGAGAAAGCCATAGAGCAGCGCGGTCGAGGCGGTGGTGCCCACGGTGGGCCAGGCCCCCGCGAGATAGAACACATAGGGGCTGCAATAGAACGCCAGTCCGACCAATGCGCCCAGCGCTGCCGATTTGGGCTTGCCCCACCGGCGGTGGAGCGGCCCGACAATCACGAACATCAGCACGACCGACAGGAACAGCACCGCGGGATAGAGCTGGAAGGCGAGTTCGGAGAACTGCCAGACGTAGAGATTCACATATTGCGTGATCGAGAACGTCATGCCCTGCAGCACATAGGCCGCCAGCCCGCCCAGCGCGAAAATGACGAAGGCCTTCTCGCGGAAGGCATCGAAGATTTCCGCAAAAGCGCCGGTGATCGAAAAAGGCGGGGGCCGCCGTTCGGGCAGCTGCGCGACGATGCGGTGCTGCGCCGCGGCCGAACCGATAACCGACAGCGCGATCAGCGCCGCGCCGAACAGGCCGTAGCTGGCATAGCCTTCGGGCTGCAGCTGCGATTGCGGGGTGGGCAGGAACACGGTGAAGGTCAGCACCATCATCAGCAATCCGCCGAGCCAGCCCGACAGGAAGCGGTAGCGGAACAGCGTGGTGCGATCGTCGTAATCGTCGGTGATCTCGGGCACGAGGCTGACCGAGGGGACTTCGCAGGCCGACAGCAGCAGCCGCACGCCCACCGCCAGCGCGACGATATCCCAGAAACCGGGGGTGCCCGTGAAGGGCGGGGACCACAGCATGGTCCACACCAGTGCCAGCGGCCACGGTGCCAGATACAGCCACGGCAGCCGCCGGCCCCATTTCGTATAGGTGCGGTCGGACAGATGCCCGATCAGCGGATCGACGAGTGCGTCGATCACCAGCGCGGCGGCCAGCGCCGCGCCCACGGTGCTGGCATCGACCCCCAGCACCAGATTGTAGAACGGCAGCAGGAAGAAGCTGAAACCGCTATCCTTGACCCCGAAGGCGACGGCACCGAAGCCGTGGACCAGCTTGAGGCGCTGCGGAAGGGGGCCGGTGACGAAAGGCATCAGGCGTTTTGCTGTGCCGCCTTGACCTGTTCTTCGAGCGCCATCAGCGCTTCAAATGCACCGGCTTCCTCCGGATCCCAGCTATGCCGCGGCCCCAGCGTGATACCGCCATCGACCACCATCGAGGCGCCGGTCATGAAACCGGCCTGCTCGCTGGCAAGGAACGCGACCGCCTGGGCGATATCGTCGGACTGGCCGCCGCGCGCCACCGGCTGCGCGTTCGACGACATCTGCGCGATCATCGCCTTGGCCTGTTCCTTCGCGGCATCGGGAATGTCCATCGTCGCAGTGAAGATGTTGGTGTTGATGAAGCCCGGCTGCACCGCATTCACGCGGATGCCGAATTGCGCCAGGTCGGTCGCCGCGCATTTGGTGAGGTGCAGCACGCCGGCCTTGGCGACGGCATAGGTGGTCGGGGAATAGCCCGGACCGACTGCCGCGACGCTGGAGACGTTGACGATGCTGGCTCCCTTGCGCCCCTTCATATGCGGGACGGCGTAGCGGATCCCCATCGCGACCGACCGCAGCAGCAGGTCCATCGTCCGGTCCCAGGCTTCGGGTTCGATCTCGGCGATGCTCTCGCGGGCGCCGCCCGCCCCGGCGTTGTTGAACAGCGTATCGATGCCGCCGGTTTCTTGCGCCGCATGGTCCATCAGCGCCTTGATCGCCGCGGGATCGCAGACGTCGCACTCGACGAAACGGACGTCGCCCGGCGTTTCGCGGGCCAGTTTCTCGCCGCCCGCAACATCGATGTCGCTGGCGAAGACGGTCGCCCCCTCGCCGGCGAACAGGGCGGTGGCAGCGGCGCCAATGCCCGATGCGGCACCGGTGACGATGACCGTCTTGTCCAAGAATCGCATCCCTACTCTCTCCCCGAATTTCTTGCCTGCCAGCTTAGGGCAGCATGGCAAGGCGTCAACGAATTCCGGCTGACGTTACGGCAATAGGGCAGGTTTCGACTGCCCTTGCGCAGTCGGGCCGAATCACCCTAACGTAAGCGTCAACATACCGCTGCTTTAAAAAGAGAGGATTCGGCCAATGTCCGACAGCGACCTGCAAGCCTTCCGCGCGGAAACGCGCGCATGGCTCGAAGCCAATTGCCCGCCCGAAATGCGCCAGCCCGTCAAGGACGAGGACGACATCTACTGGGGCGGCCGCAACGCCACCTTCAAGAACGATGCGCAAAAGGCCTGGTTCGATGCCTGCGTCGAGAAGGGCTACACGGTCCCCGCATGGCCCAAGGAATATGGCGGGGCGGGGCTGACGCCGGCGCAGGCCAAGGTGCTGCGCGAGGAAATGGCTGCAATCAAGGCGCGTCCGCCGCTGTCCAGCTTCGGCATCTGGATGCTCGGCCCGGCACTGCTGCATTTCGGCACCGAAGGCCAGAAACAGCGCTTCCTCAATGAAATCGCCCGCGGCGAAATCCGTTGGTGCCAGGGCTATTCGGAACCCGGTTCGGGATCGGACCTGGTCTCATTGCAGACCTATGGCGAGGACAAGGGCGATCACTGGGTGGTCAACGGCCAGAAGGTGTGGACTTCCTATGCCGACAAGGCCGACTGGATCTTCTGCCTCGTTCGCACCGACAAGGACAACAAGTACCAGGGCATCACCTTCATGCTCTACGACATGGCCAGCGAAGGCGTGGCGACCAAGCCGATCCTGCTGATCAGCGGCAACAGCCCGTTCTGCGAAACCTTCTTCGACGATGTGAAGGTGCCCAAGAGCTATGGTGAAGATGTGCCCGCCCAGGTCGGCGAGGTGAACCGCGGCTGGGACGTGGCGAAATACCTGCTCGGCCACGAACGCGAGATGATATCGGGTGCCGATGGCGGCAACACCGGGACGATCGGCGCGGCGCTGACGCGCTCCAACGGCGAAATCAATCCCGTGCTGCGCGCCGAGCTGGCACAGTTCGACGTCGATGCGCTGGCCTATGGCGCGATGGGCGAGAAGTTCCTCGACGAGGTCAAGGTCGGCAAGGCGCACCCCGCACAGCCGAACATGATGAAATACGCCGGCACTGAGCTCAACAAGCGGCGCCACGAACTGATGATGGCAGCGGGCGGATCGACCGCGCTCGAATGGACCAGCGAGGAAACCGACGGCGGGAAGCCGGCGCGCAACTGGCTGCGGACCAAGGCCAACAGCATCGAGGGCGGCACGTCCGAAGTCATGCTGAACGTCATTTCCAAACGAATCCTCGAGCTTCCGGGAGCCTGATCGATGCCTCTTTACTATGATGACGACCAGGCGATGCTGGCCGATACCGCTGGCCAGTTCATGGCCGAGGAAGGCTCGATCAAGAACCAGCTGCGCCATTGGCGCGACCGCGACTGCAAGGATGGTTTCGGCCATGCGCTGTGGCAGCAATTCGCCGAAATGGGCTTCGCTGGAATGCTCGTGGATGAAGACGACGGCGGGCTCGGCATGGGCCAGGTCGAAGCCAATATCGTGCTCGAGCAGATCGGCCGCAACCTGACGCCGTCGCCGTTCATGTCCTCCTCCGTGCTGGCCGCCACCGCGCTCAAGCATGGCAGCAACGACGTGAAGGGCCGCTGGCTGCCCGGGCTGGTTTCGGGCGAGAAAGTCTATGGCGTGGCGATCGACGAAGGCGCCAAGCACCGCCCCGAACGGATCGGCTGCCGGGCGGAAAAGTCGGGCAACGGGTTCAAGCTGTCGGGCCGCAAGGACTTCGTTCTCTACGGTGCCAGCAGCGAGATGATCGTCGTTGCCGCGCGCACCTCGGGCAGTGATAGCGACACGGACGGCGTCACGCTCTTCGCCGTGCCGCAGGACGCCGCCGGCATGAGCCACGACAGCGTACGCCTGGTCGACAGTTCGATGGCCAGCCATATCACTTTCGACAATGTCGAACTCGACGGCGATGCCGTGATCGGTGAAGTCGACGGCGGCCGCGCCGTGCTCGATGCCATGCTGGTGGCGGGCCGCGTCGGCTCGGCTGCCGAGGGTGTCGGCGTGGCCGGGGGGCGATGGACATGACCGTCGATTACCTCAAGCAGCGCAAGCAGTTCGGCAAGGTCATCGGCGAATTCCAGGCGCTGCAGCACCGCGCCGCGCATCTCTATTCCGAAGTCGAAATCGCCCGGGCAGTCACTGTCAAGGCGGCGCAACTGGTCGACGGTGCCAGCGAGCGCGCCGATCTGATGGCCTCGGTCGCCAAGGCCAAGGTCGCCAAGGTCGCCGGGCTCGCAGTGCGCGAGGGCGTCCAGATGCATGGCGGTATCGGCATGACCGACGAATACGACATCGGCCTGTACATGAAGCGGGACCGCGCGCTGCAGGAATTCCTCGGCGACCAGTATTACCACGCCGGGCGCGTCGCGGAGCTCAGCGGCTACTAGAACCAGGACCAGCACCAAACCCAGTCATTGCGAGCGGAGCGAAGCAATCCAGGGAGCGGCACGATCGATTGCCGCGTCGCCTGCGGCTCCTCGCAATGACTGAAGTGGGAGAGAATTAGATGAACCTAGAAGACCTGTTCAGCCTCAAGGGGCGCGTCGCGCTTGTCACCGGCGGCAGCCGCGGCATCGGCAAGATGATCGTCGAGGGCTTCCTCGCCGCGGGCATCGACCGCGTCTATATCAGCGCGCGCAAGATCAATGAAATCGAGGAAACCTGCGCCGAACTGGGCGACAAGGTGATCGGCATTCAGGGAGACCTGTCCACCATCGAGGGGATCGAGGCGCTGGTCGAGGAATTGTCGGGCCGCGAAAGCCAGCTCGACATTCTCGTCAACAATGCCGGCGCGGCCTGGGGTGTCGACTATCTTGAATTCCCCGAAGCCGGCTGGGACAAGGTGATGGACCTCAACGTCAAGACGCCGTTCTTCCTCACGCAGAAGCTGCACAAGCTGCTGACGGCCGGGGCCAGCGCGGACAAGCCGGGCAAGGTGATCAACATCACCTCGATCGACGGCCAGCGGGTCAATCCGTGGGAAACCTACAGCTACCAGGCATCGAAGGCCGCGCTGATCCATTTGACGCGGCGCATGGCGGCGCGGCTGGTCAAGGATCACGTCTATGTCACCAGCCTGGCGCCTGGCGCTTTCCCGTCGAACATGAACCGCGCGGCGCGCGATCACGAGGATGCGAGCGCAGCGGGCATTCCCTCGAAGCGCGTGGGGGACAAGTTCGATATGGGCGGGACCGCGGTCTATCTCGCCAGCCGTGCGGGCGATTACACGATCGGCGAAACGCTGACCGTCGATGGCGGGATCGTCAACGCGCTGCTGCCGAGCCACTTCGCCGAACCGAGCTGACCGGTGCTGCCGCCTCCGGCCCGGTGCCGGGGGCGGCGGATCAGGCGCTGAGGATGCAGTTGCGGCCCGCGGCCTTGGCGCGATAGAGCGCCTTGTCCGCCTGCCGCAACGCCGCGGCGTTGGCATCGCCCGCGCCGACTGCCAGCGCGACCCCGCCCGAGAAGGAGATCAGCCCCATCGGTTCGTCGGTCTCGCGCAGTTTGAATTCGGTATCGGCCAGCGTGGCCCGCGCCTGATTGAGGCGTTTCACCACCGCCGCCAGGTCGCTCGAGGGCATCACCACGATAAATTCCTCGCCGCCCCAGCGGCCCACGAATTGCGGCGCGCAGGCATCTTCGAGCGTCGAAGCGACCAGCTTGATCACGCGGTCGCCGACGCCGTGGCCGTAGCGGTCGTTGACCGACTTGAAATTGTCGATGTCGACCAGAGCGATGACCCGCGCATCGCCTTTTTCCGCCAGTTCGGCCAGATGCGCGTCGATCGCGCGGCGATTGGCAAGGCCGGTCAGCTCGTCGCGCTGCGCATCGTTGCGCGCCGCCTCCAGCTCTTCGCGCAGCGCCCTGACCTCGTCCATCGCCGCGGTCAGCTGCGATTGCGCGTGGAGCGAATGTTCGATCATCCGCGCGACGATCGAGGACGTGTCGCCCGAGCCCGCGGGATCGGCCTGCGCTTCCTCGCTCAGTTCGCGGGCGAAGGTGCCGGTCGCATCCGCCGCCGAGGACGCCAGTTCGCTGAGCTTGAGCGACTGGTGCCGCAAATGCGCGCTCAATTCGCCGTTCTTGCTGTCATAGGCCCCGAAAAACGTCGTCGTGCTGTGCGCTTCGAGGATGTCGTCGGCTTCATCCTGCTTGATGCGGTAGCCATCGGAGATGATCTGCGCGACCGCGCGGCCGATCGGCGATCCGGGATCGTTCAGCGCAATATAGGCGAGCGTGTAGTTCTGCGGCGTCGCGGCGAGGCGGTGGCTGGCCAGGAAGGCCAGCGTCTTCGCCCCGTCATCCAGCTTGGTGGTGGACATCGCCATCCGTCCCGCTGCCTCAGGCCATGAGTTCGCGCACGAAGGGGATCAGCCCCGTCTGCCGCTGGCGCTTGGTCCGCTCCGCATCGAGGATTTCGCGCACCTTGGCGAAGCAGCTGTCGACGTCTTCATTGATGACGACATAGTCATAGGCGTCCCAGTGGCTGATTTCGGCGCGCGCACGCTCCATCCGTGCAGCGATTACCTCGTCGCTGTCGGTGCCGCGCCCGCGCAGGCGCCGTTCGAGCTCGGCGATGGTGGGGGGCAGGATGAACACGCGCACCACGTCCTGCTGGTCCTTCTGGAACAGCTGCTGCGTGCCCTGCCAGTCGATATCGAACAGGAAGTCCTGTCCTTCCTTCAGCGCGTTGCGGATGCGCCCCTTGGGGGTGCCGTAACGGTGGCCGAAGACCGGGGCCCATTCGTAGAAATCGTCTTCCTCGACCATCCGGTCGAATTCGGCATCGCTGACGAAATAATAGTGCACGCCGTCGATTTCACCCGCGCGGGGCGGCCGCGTGGTGACGCTCACCGAAAGCTTTATCTCGTCATCGGCGTCGAGCAGCATACGCGATATGGTCGTCTTGCCCGCCCCGCTGGGCGAGGACAGGATGAACATCAGCCCGCGGCGGGCGAGCCTGTTTGTGGGTGTCTCGGATTCGGCCATGCACGCCTATGAAACAGCGGGGGCGGACAAATCAAGGTCAGTCGTCGCGATGCGCCTGCTCGATCAGTTCGCGGTCGCCTTCGCGGCGCTGCGCACTGCGGCTGCGCCGGCGATCGTACAGCGTCTTGGCCAGTGCCCCGCCGCCGACGATAAGCGCGCCGGGCAGGTTGCGGGTCGCCAGCTTGGCCAGGCCGAAGCTGACCAGTGTCTGGCCCAGCGTCTTGTTCCGAACGATCTCGCGCGCGGTTTCCTTGCCATAGCGACCGCGCAGCAGGCCCTTTTCCACCGCCCGCCGGGCGATGTAGGATCCCGCGCGGATCGCGACATCGGCGACCATCAGATTGGTGGCGGGATTGTGTGTCGGGCCGGGCATGCCTTCGGTCTTGCCCGGCGTCTTGGCGCGCGCCTTGTCGACTGCCTTCGCGCCGTAGGTTGAAACATGTTTGACCATTGGTGCCCCCGGTCGGCTGCGGTTCGGTTGGAACCCTTACTTCTTGCGGCCGAAATCGACCGTGACGACATTCGAGCCGTCTTCAGTAGCATCAACGGGTTCGCCATCTGCCAGTTCCATCCCGTCGTTTTCGGGATGTTCGGGTTCCGCCGGTGCCATGTCGGCAACGGTGGCCTGGAACTGCAGCCCGAAATCGACCGCCGGATCGACGAATTGCGTGATCGCGGCATAGGGGATGTCGAGTTCGGCGGGGACCTGGTTGAACGACAGCCCGACGGCAAAACCATCGTCGCGCACGTTCAGGTTCCAGAACTTGTTCTGCAGCACGATCGTCATTTCGTCGGGAAAGCGTTCGCGCAGGCTTGCCGGAACCGAGACCCCGGGAGCGTGGGTCTTGAAGGTGATGTAGAAATGATGGGCACCGGGCAGTTCGCTGCCGCCCTGTTCGATTTCGCCCAGGACCCGGCCCACCACGGCACGCAAGGCTTCCTGCACGATGGAATCGTAAGGGATCAGGCTGTCGGGCGTATCGTCGCTCATGGGTCGCTAGGTGGCGCTGCGCGGCGCAGGGGTCAAGCGGTTTAAGCGGGTCTTTACCCTGCGCGTAGGTGCATTTTCTTGCGCCTTAGCGCGCGCCGCTCTAGCGCGGCTGGCATGCGTACAGGCCGGATCGAACGAAACACAGCGGAAACCAGGATTCTCGTCGAGGTGGGCCTCGACGGGAGCGGCAGCTATGATGTCAGCACCGGGATCGGCTTTCTCGACCACATGGTCGAACAATTCGCCAAGCATTCGCTGATCGACGTGACGATGAAGGTCGATGGCGACCTGCATATCGACCAGCACCACACCACCGAAGACAGCGCGCTGGCGCTGGGTCAGGCGCTGGCCGCCGCGCTCGGCGACAAGGGCGGGATCGCGCGTTACGGCAGCGCCTATTCGCCGATGGACGAGACGCTGGCGCGGGTCGCGCTGGACATTTCGGGGCGGCCCTATCTGGTGTGGAAGGCCGGCTTCAGCCAGGAAAAGCTGGGCGAATGGGACACCGAGCTGATCGAGCACTGGTTCCATTCGGTCGCGCAGACCTGCGGGCTGACGCTGCATGTCGAGCTGCTCCACGGCAGCAACAACCACCATATCTGCGAAGCGATCTACAAGGGCTTTGCCCGCGCGATGCGCGCGGCGGTCGAAGTGGATCCGCGCAAGGGCGGGGCGATCCCCAGCACAAAGGGGCAGCTTGGTGGGTGAAGTGGTGGCCCTGGTCGATTACGGGGCCGGTAATCTGCATTCGGTCGAAAACGCGCTGCGCAAGGTCGGGGCCGATGTCACGGTAACCGCCGATCCCGACGTGTTGCGCGCGGCCGACCGGATCGTGCTGCCGGGCGTGGGGTCGTTCCGCGCCTGCGCCGAAGGGCTGCGCGCCGAAGCCGGCGTGATCGAGGCGATGCGCGAACGCGTGTTCGTGGGCGGGGCGCCGTTCCTCGGTATCTGCGTGGGCATGCAATTGCTGGCCACGCGCGGGCTCGAACACGGCGAAACGCCGGGGCTGGGCTGGATCGACGGCACGGTGCGGCTGATCGAACCGATCGACGACAGCGTGAAGGTCCCCCACATGGGCTGGAACGACGTCGCGCCGCTGCCGCATGCGCACGACCATGAAGTGCTGGTCGGCGGCGAGGCCTATTTCCTGCACTCCTACCATTTCAAGCTGCGCCATCACGAAGACGTTCTGGCGATGACCGATCACGGCGGCGGACTGGTCGCGGCGGTCGGCCGGGACAATTTCCTCGGCGTGCAATTCCACCCCGAAAAGAGCCAGGCCTACGGGCTCGACCTGCTGTCGCGTTTCCTCGAATGGAAACCGTAACCGCGCTGGCCCGGCCACGCGATGTAATGGAACCGAAAGTATGATCGTCTTTCCCGCTATCGACCTCAAGGGCGGCGACGTGGTGCGCCTGGCCGAAGGCGATATGGACCGCGCCACCGTTTATGGCGACGATCCGGCCGCGCAGGCCCGGCTGTTCGCCGACGCCGGCGCCGAGCACCTGCATGTCGTCGACCTCGACGGCTCCTTCGCCGGGAGCGCGCAGAACCGCGAGGCCGCCGAGGCGATCGTCCGGGCGTTTCCAGGGAAGGTCCAGCTGGGCGGCGGGATCCGCACCCCCGCCGATGTCGCCGGATGGATCGAGACGGGGGTCGCGCGGATCGTGATCGGCACCGCCGCGCTCAAGGACCCGCAATTCGTCAAGGACATGGCGCGCGAATATGCCGGCGCGATCGTGGTCGCGGTCGATGCGCGCGACGGCATGGTCGCCACCGACGGTTGGGCCGAAGTATCCGATGTCTCGATCGTCGACATGGCGCGGCGGTTCGAGGATGCGGGCGTCGCCAGCCTGCTGTTCACCGACATCGGCCGCGACGGCATGCTCAAGGGCGTCAATATCGATGCCACCGTGGGGCTCGCCCGGCAGGTCGACATCCCGGTCATTGCCAGCGGCGGGGTCAAGGGACTGATCGATATCGACACGCTTGCGCGGTTCGCCGGCGACGGGATCGAAGGCGTGATTACGGGCCGGGCACTGTATGACGGGCGGCTCGACCTGGCGGCCGCGCTGCGTGTGGCGAAGCAGGCATGACGGTCCGCGTCCGGGTCATCCCCTGCCTCGACGTGCGCGACGGGCGTGTGGTCAAGGGCGTGAACTTCGTCGACCTGAAGGATGCGGGCGACCCGGTCGAGCAGGCGCAGGCCTATGACGCGGCGGGCGCGGACGAGCTCTGCTTCCTCGATATTTCGGCCAGCCACGAAGGGCGCGGCACGCTGCTCGACATGGTCCGGCGGACCGCGGAAGTGTGCTTCATGCCGTTGACCGTCGGCGGCGGGGTGCGCAGCGTCGAGGATGCCCGTGCCCTGCTGCTCGCCGGGGCGGACAAGGTGGCGGTCAATTCGGCGGCGGTGACGCGGCCCGAACTGGTGCGCGAGATCGCGGAGAAATTCGGCAGCCAGTGCGTCGTCGCCAGCGTCGATGCCCGCGCTTCGACCAGCGGCGAGGTACGCGGTTGGGAAATCTACACCCATGGCGGCCGCAAGCCGACCGGGATCGACGCGGTCGAGCATGCGGTGCGCCTCGCGGAACTGGGAGCGGGCGAATTGCTGGTCACCTCGATGGACGGGGACGGGACCAAGGCCGGCTACGATGTCGACCTGACGCGGGTGATCGCCGATGCGGTCACGGTGCCGGTGATCGCCAGCGGCGGGGTGGGCACGCTCGATCACCTCGTCGAAGGCGTGACGCGCGGCCATGCCAGCGCGGTGCTGGCCGCATCGATCTTCCACTTCGGCGAGCACACGGTTGCCGAAGCGCATGCCGCACTGCGCGCCGCGGGGCTGCCTGCGCGCGGCTGACCACGCACCGCGCCCGCGGCTGCGGGCCGCGCGGCGGTGCAACTGCGATTGACGCTGGCCGCAGGCGCCGTGCATAGCGCAGCGCATGGATACGCTTTCCCGCCTCGAACAGACCATCGCGCAGCGCCGCGCCGCCGACCCTGCCGAAAGCTATGTCGCCAGCCTCCACGCCAAGGGCCTGCCGCAGATCGCGCGCAAGCTGGGCGAGGAAGGCGTCGAAGCCGCGGTGGCGGTGCTGTCGGGCAGTGCGGAAGAGCTGACCGGCGAAGCCGCCGATATCCTGTTCCACCTGCTCGTCGCGCTCGACGCGCGCGGTATCGGGTTCGACCGGGTCCTCGAAGAACTCGACCGCCGCGACGGCATTTCGGGCATTGCCGAAAAAGCCAGCCGGAGCGCCTGATGCCGATCGATCCCACGCTTGCCTATGACGACGACAATATCTTCGCCAAGATCCTGCGCGGCGAGATTCCCTCGACCAGGGTCTATGAAGACGAATGGGCCTATGCCTTCGAGGATATCAATCCGCAGGCCGAGGTGCACACGCTGGTGATCCCCAAGGGGCGCTATGTCAGCTGGGACGATTTCAGCGCCAGGGCGGAGGCGGAGGAAATCGCCGGTTTCGTCCGCGCGGTGGGCAAGGTCGCGCGCGACAAGGGGCTGGTCGAGACCGGGTACCGGATGATGGCCAATATCGGCGCGCATGGCGGGCAGGAGGTCGCGCATCTGCACGTCCATCTGTTCGGCGGCGAACCGCTCGGGCCGATGATCGCCCGGCGCTGAACGCACGGGGCCCGATCTTTCGCTGCCGGCCCAACTCTTTCCTTGACCGAATCCCCCCTGCCGGTTAACCGGCCGCTTGATTTCGGCGCGTCGGGGCACCATCTCCGGCGCGCATTTATTTCACGAGAGACATTATGAAGATCCGCAACAGCCTCAAGTCGCTCAAGGGCCGCCATCGCGATTGCCGCGTGATCCGCCGTCGTGGGCGCACCTATGTCATCAACAAGACCAACCGCCGCTTCAAGGCCCGCCAGGGCTAATCGGCGCGTCGTCCCGCAAGGGGCGGCAGCATTGCAGACCGGCCCGGCTCCCCAGCGGAGTTCGGGCCGTTCGCATTGGGGGGTATGACCATGCAGACCGAAGCGGTCGTCTTCGATGTCGGGAGGGTGCTGTACCAGTGGCACCTGCGGCATCTGTTCGGGAAGCTGGTGACCGATCCCGCGCGGCTCGACATGCTGCTGGGCGAAGTGGTCACCGAGGAATGGCACTTCGAACATGACCGTGGGCGCACGCTCGGCGAAATGGTGCCCGAACGGATCGCGCTCTATCCTGATTTCGAACCCGAGATCCGCGCTTATGCGGCGCGTTTCAACGAAACCATTCCGGGGCCCGTCCCGGGCAGCCATGCGCTGGTCGAACGGCTCGATGCGCGCGGGGTGCCGCTTTATGCGATCACCAATTTCGGCGCCGAGTTCTGGGCCGGCTTCCGCCCCACCGCACCGATCTTCGACCGCTTTCGCGCGATCGTCGTCTCGGGCGAGGAAAAGCTGGCAAAGCCCGATCCGGCAATCTTCGATCTCGCGGCGCGCCGGTTCGGCCGCGCGCCCGAAGCCATGCTGTTCATCGACGACAACCGCGCCAATGTGGATGCGGCTGCGGCCCATGGCTGGCAGGTGCACCACTTCAGCCGGGCGGATCTGCTCGAAGCGGACCTGGCCGAACGCGGACTGATATAAAAAAGGCCCCGGCGAACGAGTCGCCAGGGCCTTGAGTCAGCCACCCGATGGAGAGGGGTGGGGGAACTTAAATCAGCGGTTGCACTGCGCGAGCTTGTCGGCGTCGAGTGCCTTTTCATCCGCGACGAAGGCCGTGATTTCGCCGTGTTCGCGCTGCAGTTCGCGGCACATGCGCAGCGGGCGCGAGCTGCCCTTGCGAGCGACGCAGGTCGTGCCCTGGCAGGCCCAGGCGACGCCGGCGGCGACGGTGGTGGTGCGTTCTGCCACGGGTTCGGCCAGCTCGACCGAGTAGAAGAAGCCGTTGGTGCGCGCTTCTGCCGGGGCGCCGGCAAGCGTCAGCGATGCCACTGCGGCGGTGGCCACGAGGCCGAGCGAAGCGAAGCGGGGGAGGAAGGACGTCATGGGGGGATTCCTCGTTAGTTGCTTTTATTGCAACAGTGTTTGAGTTTCTTGCAATTAGGTTTCAATTAGCAACCCATTGCCTGCCAGCCCCTCTAGCGTTATGGGTTTCGGACTGCAACCGGCATTTCCAAAAATTTGGCAAAAGCCGAATTTCCGGTAGATAGGTTGCTAGAAGAGGACTGAATTATGGGTGATATCCGCGAACCGCTGCGTGAACTGACCGAATGCGGGCTGCCGCAGGCCCTCGAGGTCATGGGCGAGCGGTGGTCGTTCATGATCCTGCGCGCCAGCTTCAACGGGCTGCACCATTTCGAGGAATTCCTCACCGAGCTCGGGATCGCGCGCAACATCCTCTCCAATCGGCTGGCCAAGCTGGTCGAAAACGGCATTCTCAAGCGCGACCCCTGCGCCGAAGACAAGCGCAAGATCGAATACCGGCTGACCGACAAGGGCCTCGATCTGCTGCCCGCCATGGTCGCATTGCGCCAGTGGGGGCAGAAATACGGCGCCGAAGTGGTCGAGAACCCGGTGCTGGTCGACGAACGCGACCGCCTGCCGATCGGGCCGATCTCGATCCTCAGCCATGATGGACGGATCCTCGGCCCGGCCGATCTCCACTTGGTCGAACGGGACCGGCTCGGCATCCGGGCCGATGGCAGCAAGGCGGCAGCGGGCACCCCGCTGGCCTATGGCGAAGTCGTCGACATCGACAGCCTGCGCAAGGCCAAGAGCGCAGCCTGAGCGAACCGGTCCAGCGCACGCGTGATAACCGCTACATCATCGTGCGCGGCAGGCTGTGGCGCGCGAGCAATCCGCAGCTGAAAGAAACCGAACGCCAGACGCTGGTCGACCAGTTGATGGAGGCCCGGCGGGAGGTCGGTCAGGCGCGCCGCGCTGGCGACGAGACCGCCGAACGCGCGGCCCGCGCCAAGGTCCATGCCGCAAAGGTGGCGCTGGGTGAACGCGGCCCGGTGTGGTGGGATGACGGCGCACCCGACTACAACCGCCATCTGGTGAAGAACACGCCCTACCGCGATCCGGCGCTTATTGCGGACTAGCCTTCGAAACGGTCTGCGCGCGGACGCAGCTGGTAATCGATCCGGATGCGCACCCATTCGCCCACCATCGGCCGGCCGCCGCGCTGGGGCGGGCGCACCTTGAATTGCCACGCCGCCGCCTGGACCGCCTTGCCCAGCCCCGAACCGCGTGGCGATTCTGCCCACCACGACGCAGTCCTCGACGCGGAAATCGGGGGCGGTGCGGCAATCGATAAGCCCCCAGCCGGGACCCTGCGCGGTCGAGAGATAGCCCGCCAGCTCGTCGTCATAGGGGCGGCGATACCAGCGCGCGGCGTAGAGCGGTTCGCCATTGGGGCCGCTGCCCGCGATCTGCGGGGTGTCGCCGGGTGCAGGAGTGAAGGCGGGGCCGTAGGCCTGCGGCGCCTCGGCTGCGGGGGACTGGCTGGTTCGCGGCACGCTTTCGAGCGAGAAATCGTTGCGCAGGATCGGTGGCGGCGCGGCGGGCTGGGGCGCGGCCGGTGACGGCGCAGCCTGCCGTTCGCGCGGGGCCGCCGCCGACGATGCTGCCGGGGGTTGGGGCCGGGCCGGCTCGGGCGAGGGCGCTTCGTCGGGTTCGTCCTGCGCCTCGGGCGAAGTGAAAGCGACCAGCGTGTCGCGCATCTCCGCGATCTCGCGCTTTGCCGAACCGAGCGACAGCAGCATCAGCACCAGCAGAACTTCGATCGCCAGCGTCAGCGCGAGCGCGGGCAGCCTTCGCCGCATGTCGGGGCTGAGCGGCGCATAGCGCCGCCGCAGCGCGGCAAACGCGCCCGGTGCAGCGGGCGGGGAAGTCGGTGCGGGCACTTGGGTCACATGCAGTATCCCGACGGGGACTCGTCCGGTCCGGTTGCGCTATCCTGCCCCACGTGGGCGACATGGACCGATGCAGCCGCGCCTTCAAGGGCGATCGGCCGCGAGTGACCGGCGGGCGAAGCCCTGACCCCGTGACGTCATCGTTAAAACGATCTCAATACGTCGCTGCGATAAGGCGGGGCATTCACGAATCCCGTTAGCAGAGCCGGACCTGCCTTGTGATCGAAATCGAAGTCCAGAATGAAACGCATCAAAGCGTCCACCGCATCAAGGCGATGGCCGTGCCCCGCATCGGCGAAGGCATCCGGCTGCTCGAACCCAGCGGCCAATGGGCTTCCTACGACATCATCGACGTATGGTATCAGCAGGCCGAATTCGGCGAGGTCTGGGTGCCCTATATCCATGTCCGGATCACGCCCGACGAATTGCGCGGCGTCGCTATGGGCGAGGCGAACCCGCTGGTCGACAAGGGCCAGCAGGTCCCCATCGAGGATTTTCTCAAGAAATTCGAAGGCGAATTCGAGCACGAGCCGGTGAAGCTCAATCTCGATCTGGGCGAGGACGTCTGAGCGGGCGGTCAGGCGCGCGGCGGCTGCCGGCGATAGCTGAGCGCTTCGGCGACATGGATCCGCCCGACCCGTTCGCTGGCCGATAGATCGGCGATAGTCCGGGCAACCCGCAGCATCCTGGTGTAACTGCGCGCCGAGAGCCGCATGGCGGTGGCCGCCTGCATCAGCAGCGCGCGTCCCGCCTCATCGGGTCCGGCAAATTCTTCCAGCGCATCGCCATCGAGTTCGGCATTGGTCCGCGCACCGCTGGCTTCCGCCCGCGCGGTCTGGCGATCGCGTGCGGCGGCCACGCGCGCCGCGACGTCGGCGCTCGATTCGGCAGGCGGCGGGAGCGCGAGGTCGGCGGCGCTGACCGGATCGACTTCGACATGCAGATCGATCCGGTCGAGCATCGGGCCGGAGACCTTGCCCTGGTAGTCCGCAGCGCAGCGCGGCGCGCGGCTGCAGGCGAGCGCCGGATCGCCAAGATGGCCGCAGCGGCACGGGTTCATCGCCGCAACCAGCTGGACGTTGGCCGGAAAGCTGACATGCGCATTGGCGCGGGCGACATCGACCTTGCCCGTCTCGAGCGGCTGGCGCAGCGAATCGAGCACGGCGCGCTGGAATTCCGGTATGGCGGAGTTATTGCACCAAATCTGAGGTAAGAGCCTGATTCCTATCGGGAATGTGCCTACCGAATCGGATATGATCGACCTATGGGGAGCGCATTTATAGGTGGGCGAGCCCACCTATAAATATTCGCGGGCATGCCCGCCTCTCAATTTTCGGTCGGTGATTTCTTCGCCAAGGCTTGAGCACCATGCTTGCCAATCGCGAATGCACCGGATCCATCGGGCGCCCCTGGGATCTGCAGCCAATCGACACCCATTGCCGTCATACACTGCAGGAAAAAAACCGCGCTGAACCTGCCGCGGCTCATCTTGCTTTTGATCGCCCCTTCGGTGTCCTCGACGCCGATCTCTTCCAGAGCATCCCGTAGCGAGGCGTAGGACATCCCACGTGTCATTAGCTGACCCCGAACCAAGTTGCGGGCCAACTGCTCCCAGTCGTCTTCATGTGCCTGTGTCATGGACTGATTGTAGAATCTGGACACGGATTCGGCAACTCAGGTGTCGCATATGCCACTTTGTGATTGAATAATCGGATTAGGTGTCGTATATGACACTTCAATGGCCAATCATGCAACCAAACCATTCAAGCGCAAGAAGCAAGGGCTTCATTGGCTGAAGAACCCTGCGAGCCGCACGCTCAGCATCCCTGAAGTCTTCAGGATGGGCGAGGACGGTTGCAGGGAGTTTTTTCTTCGCGCGCGATGGGCGGATGGAAACCCGACCTGCCCTGATTGCGGTTCCCAGCGAATCTACAACATTAAGTCGCAGAACCGCTTCAAGTGTGCAAACTCCAACTGTCACAAGTTCTTCTCGATCACGAGCGGGACGATGTTCGCCCACAAGCGCATCACCTATCTGGAGCTCATGTTCATCGTGCGCGCCATGGCGGTCCATGCCAAGGGCGCAGCCTCAATCTGGCTCTCTCACGATTACGATCACGACTACAAGACTGTCTGGGTGCTGACCGACAAGCTGCGGGAAGTCATGTTCCTCGACCAGGAGGACGTCCAGTTGGTGGGCGAAGTCGAAATCGATGGTGCCTATTTCGGCGGGTATCTCAAGCAGGCCAACAAGAAGGACGAGCGGATCGATCGCCGGCGCATCCCAGTAAACGGCCGTAAGCGGCAATGCGTTGTCCTGCTCCGCGAACGAGGCGGTCAGGGGCGACTTTTGACGCGCACGTTCAAGAGTGAGAGGCACGCCGTATCTTGGATCACTGAGAGTGTAGACCGTAGCGCCATGATACTTGCCGATGAGGGATCGGGCTGGGAACCACTCTATGCCAGCCATCACCTCGAGCGGGTCAACCACAAGAACGAATACTGCACCGACGAAGGCGTTCATACTAACGGCGCTGAAAGTGCCTTCTCCCGCATGCGCAGGGCCGAGATTGGTGTCCACCACCACATCGCTGGCGACTACCTCGACTTCTATGCTGCCGATGGTGCTTGGCGCGAAGAGAACAGGCGCCTCGATGACCGGGCGAAAGTCGAGAAGCTTATCCGCGCCGCAATGGGCCTGCCGCCCTCGCGCACCTTCGCCGGTTACTGGCAGACATCAGGACCGCGGCGCGAGAACGACCGCAATCACGACGTGCTGAGAGCGCTCGGTATCAACGACAACGACTGATGCCCACTAGGGCCACATTTCTGGATCCCGACGGTGGGTGACCACCGAAAGGAGATGGAAGATGGAAAATGCCTTAGGATCTCGTCACGCGTATTCGCTCGCGGTAGTTCGAGATAAGTTCACCCTCAAGCCGGCCTGGGTTCTTTTCTTCATATTGGCGACAGTAGTAAGTGCCGTCTGGAAGCCGGACGTGGCACGTGCGCTGGAGATACCTGGTTCCGAGGAGATCGCTATATTCCAACTCGATCCGGAGGCGACCGGAGTTGCGCATGTCCAAGGGCAGCTCGATGGATCGTCCCGCTTCGACGGGGGTGGCCACCTCGATCTCGTCACGAGGACAGCAACGGCGAGGTCCACTGTCCTTCAAAGAAATGCGATGCACGATGCCGACGGTCTGGCCGAAGTTGTGCAGGGCCAAGCGCGCCACGCATCCGTCATGGGTCACGACCGGATTGACGAAGGCGCGCTGCGCCAGGGCGGTGTCCTCATTGGCATAAGCGGAGAGCTCCGCAGCCCGGACGGCGATGACGAGCCCGAATATCGTCAAAACACCCAAGAGGACGCCAATCAGGAGATTCCCGTTCTCAAAGGCAAGACTGGAACGCGCAACATCGACACCGTCGCCGCTCAGACGGACGGCGGCCCATTGGGCGCAGAGATCGCTGTGTTCGCGGCTCTGGGGGTTGGCGCAATGTGGATCATAACCCTGATGGGAATACTGGGTGGGATCGACCATCCGGTATTCAGGCCGTTCAGCCTCTTCGCCGGCCTGGACATCTTCATTGGCGGCCTTTTCTTCTCGCTCACCTTCACCTGCCTGTTGTGGCTGATCTGGCCGTAACGCTTCGGCTCGCCAGAGGACGCGGCTTGCCTTTGAGGGGTTTTGTGCCGGCTGGTATGGCAATGCACGCGACGACGATGCCTCATCCGAAACATACACAGAGGAGCCATTGCTCCGCAGTTCGGTCGCACCAACCCATATGGCGATCGCCAGAGCCACCAAGCCGATCATAAGCATGAAGACGAGTCGACCGACGAATGACGGCGTGACACCGCGGCGTCGGAGAGAGGGCGGAATGGACATCATCGGACACACCACGCGCGGTGTTCTTGGGACCGATGGGCCGAAACTATAAGCCTACGCATTCCAAAAGCCCTGCCGAAACAGAGCTAAAATCAGATTAACCGCTCAACGGCCGAATTTTACTCGTATCGACATGACCATTTCCGCGAAGGAAGATCTCTCTTTCCTCGTATGCATCGATTGCGCGCAAGTAAGATCGCCGGAGACGTCGCAGGTATGCAAGATGGTGATGGGACCGGCGGTCGTTCATTCCATACGCACATGACGCACCTCCCCAACTGGCGGCTAGCGAGGTGACACCCGAAAACGGTGTTCCGCTGGAAACCGCCGCAGAAGAAATCCGCAATGAGCCAATTCATCAATTGACGTCTGAGACGTCAATCGCCCTAGATTATGTTTTAAGGAGCTCGCATGACCTACGATCAAGGAACATCGACCGCTGGTGCCGATACAGACTGCACTATGGTTGCTGATGGCAGTTCATCTGCGTCGGTGGACCGCGGTGCCATCAGGGACGCATTGGTGCGCTATCTATCCACGGCGCGGGACGGTGCGGCAATCGCCGAACTGGAAGCCGCTGTCCAGTCAAGGATTGGTCGGGCGGTCGGATCGTCATCCGTCAGATCCTACCTCAACCTCAATACTCCAGGGCTGTTCGAACGCATCGGGCGTGGACGATATCGGCTCGCCGGCCTCCAGCAATCCGAAGCCGCCATTCACTGGCCGAAACTCCAGATCGGCAACGCCACGATCCACAATATGGACTGCATGGCATGGCTGCGGCAAGCCGATGAGAATTCTGTGGAAGCGGTGCTAACCGACCCCCCTTACGGGTTGGTCGAATACACCGAGCTCGAGAAGCAGAAACTCCGCGATGGAAAGGGAGGTGTCTGGCGCATTCCTCCTTCGTTCGACGGGAGCAAACGTTCGCCCTTGCCGCGCTTCACTACGCTGACACCCCAAGACTTGGAGAACATGCACCGTTTCTTCCGGGAATTGGGAATTCTCCTCGCTCGTGTGGTCGTCCCGGGCGGAAATATCGTTGTGGCAAGCAACCCTCTTCTGGCGCATATCGTCGCATCCGCGATGGCGGAGGGAGGTCTCGAGATGCGCGGGACCATCACCCGCCTTGTGATGACTATGAGGGGTGGGGACCGGCCCAAGAACGCCCACGAGGAATTCGCAGACGTTAGCGTGATGCCCCGCTCCCAGCACGAGCCATGGGTCGTGTTGCGCAAGCCGCTCGATGGCCGCGTCCAGGACAACCTGAGACGTTGGGGAACGGGGGGCTTCCGTCGCATCTCTGCGGAACGACCCTTCGGCGACGTGATACGATCGGCGCCGACTTCTGCGACGGAGAAGAAAGTTGCGCCGCACCCCTCGCTCAAGCCGCAAGAACTCCTTCGCCAATTAGCGCGCGGATGCCTCCCACTCGGGAAGGGCAAGATCCTCGATCCGTTCGCAGGATCCGGCTCAACACTCGCCGCATGCAACGCGATAGGATATGAAAGCGTAGGGGTAGAAGCCGATCGTCAATACTACGAATTGGCCTGCCGTTCTATCCCAAGGCTGGCCGCCTTAGAAATCAAGCCTCGAGACTGAGTTGTCGAAACACGCTGCTCCTCCCATAAGCTCCCCCAAGGAGGAATGCGATGACGGCGGACGACATACTCGAGGAAATGAAGAGGGAAGTGACGCGCGACAGTAGAGCGCGCGTCTTCGCTGGCGGCCTCCTCCCTGCCTTTTGCAGCTTCTTCCTCGAATTGGACCACCCCGATGCCGGTTACAAGGACATCAAGGAGTTCTATGCGCGGCATCCGCAGAAGACCGATCGGGTGAATACCCTGACAGTCCTACCCGATGGCCAAGGGAAGAAATACAAAACGATCCGCCAGCCATACGAGAAAGTCGCGCGCTATTTCATAGATGAGAAGAACCGGATCACATTCCCGAGTGCAGCTCCCCACGCGACGGGCCAGTGGCATGACTATCAGCATTGGCTAGAGGCGCTCGTCACCTATACTCCCGATCAGCTCGAAGAGCTGTCGGAACGAGCAAAGCTGTTCATGCTGTCGTGGCTGCCTGAGAACAAGTTCGATCCTTCGAGCGTCGAGATCGAACCCCCGATCTTCCATATCATACTCGAGCAGTTCCCGTGGAACGACCGACGAGGGAAGGAGAAAACCGGGGCGGCATTCCAAGCCATGGTCTTTGCATACATTCGGGCAGACGCCCCGCATCTGCAGGTCGAGACCCGACGAGTGCGCACCGGAAGTGCCAGGGTGCAAGGCATCGGGGACATCGACGCATGGGATGGCCGGAAACTGACCATTTCGGCAGAGGTCAAGCACTTCACCTTCGATGCAAGTGATGTTGCAGACATAAGGAAGTTCATCGACAAGGTGCGCGAGCGCGGGGCACTCGGCTACGTCGTGGCGACGAATTTCGCGGACGGGGTCACCGAAACTCTGCAAGCACGGGGAATGAAGCCCCTCACCATCGCGAACATCAGCCACATCGTCTCGCTCTGGGATCCGCTGAAGCAAAAGGCAGCTCTCAACGCGCTAGAATACGCGATCTGGCAGAAGGAATTGTCGATCGATCTCGGTGAACGCCTGGATCAATTTCTGGTTGAAGTGGGCTATCGGACCGCCATGGCGGACGACAAGACCACCGAGCCCACCCTTGCGGCCGAACCGGCACCCGAGGCCGGAGAATGAGGATCTTCGTCAGCAGCGTCATGGCCGGCTTCGAGGAATACCGGGAGGCGGCCTTCGCAGCCATCCAGAGCCTCGACCACGACATCGTGCGTGCCGAGGACTTCCCTGCCTCGACTATTCCATCGCGCGTGGCGTGCCTTCAAGGCGTGCGGGAAGCGGACCTCGTCGTCCTGATCCTCGGCGAACGATATGGCTGGTCAGAAACCCAATCGGGTATCTCCCCGACACACGAGGAGTTCCGGGAAGCGGCAGCAGAGGGAAAAGTCGTTCCGTTCGTGCAGTCCGACGTGAGCCGCGAAGAGGCACAGCAACAGTTCGTCGAAGAAGTCGAAGACTACGATACCGGAATGCACCGCGGCCAGACCTTTCGCACGCCAGAGGAGCTGCGCACCGAGGTGACGCGCGCGATCGCCAGGTATCAATTGTCGGCTGCCACCACGCCAGTCGATGTCGGCGCGCTGGTGGAAAAGGCACGAAGCACGATTCCAGTCGAGGAACGCGGCTTCGTGCGGATGACCGGGCCGCTACTGCATCTCGCGGTCGTCGGTGGACCGACACAGACGATCCTACGCCCCAGCGAGATCGAGGACCAATCACTGGTGGACGGCGTCGTCGCGGACCTATCTTCCGCCGACGGTTATTTTTCCTACCGACGTCGAACCGAGCCGCATCTCGATCACGGCGCACTCGTCATCGAACAGGAGAACGGAGCTGCTTTGCGCATCGATGAGGCCGGCGCGTTGCTTCTATCCGTGCCGATCGAAGAAGCGACAGGACATCTCAAGCCCCTCATCGAGGAGCACGTCGGTCAGGCGATCGAGAAAGGGCTCACCTTCGCGGACAAGATGCTGGAGAAGTTCGACCGCACGCAGCGATTGACGCGCATCGTGATCGCTGCCGATATCGCCACGAGCGGCGTGTTCGGATGGCGCACTTCGAGTCAGCAGGCGGCCAGTCCCAATTCCATGCAGATCGCGATGGACAGATCGGCATCGGGTCCGGTGATGCTCAATCCGCCCGACCGGACGCGAATGGCACTTCGTTCGGAACGCACACGAATGGCCGAGGATTTACTCGCTCTGCTCAGGCGCCGTTACAGAAGCTGATCGAATCCAAAAACGCCGGCTAACTGTTCCCGCTCCGTCTCGCGACAATAGCCGCCTACCGGTAGCAGCACTATGCTGGGCCAAGGCACTCAACAAGTTCAAGCGCTCTGGCACGCAATATGTTCTTTACTTTCACGAGCCTGACCGCTGCTGAATGCTCGTCTCGGCCAGCCAAGGCGAGAACCGCCTCAGTAACAGCATCAGAATGACGCATCAGCATGACAAGCGCCGTGCCGCTTGGCCCGTTGCGGGCCAGCAGCCAGTTGTGGACCGTTCGCTCGTTGGTTCCTGTCAGGCGCGCTAAATGCTTCACGTGGGACGGTATGGCGCCGAAGTCCGCCTTCAGCGCCTCGGCCACCACTTCCGCCAGCAAAGCGCCCGTTTCTGCTGCGGGATCGATAGGAAACCTATTTCCGGTTCCAACGCGAAGCTTTCGGTCATCCGTCGAAAAAGACATTCCACCATACTCCCCTTATGCCGAACGGGTTCATCGGGAGAAGCCCGACTCGTGAGACCCGGTGCCAAGCATGATGAAAGAGGAAGGAAAAAAGACGAAGACAAGAGCCGCGCAATACGTGCGCATGTCCACTGATCATCAGCGCTATTCGACCGAGAACCAGGCCGAGATCATCGAAGCCTATGCCGCACGGCGAAATTTCGAAATCGTCAGGACCTATGCCGATGAAGGACGCAGCGGCCTCAGCATCGCAGGCCGGGATTCGCTCAAGCGCCTAATCGACGATGTCCAGCAGGGCCGTGCCGACTACGAGGCTATCCTCGTCTACGACATCAGCCGGTGGGGCCGCTTCCAGGATGCCGACGAAAGCGCCTACTATGAATTCATCTGCCGCGAGCGCGGCATCAACATCCATTACTGCGCCGAGCAGTTCGACAATGACGGCAGCTTGCCCTCCACCGTCATGAAGAACATCAAGCGGGCGATGGCCGGGGAATACAGCCGCGAACTCTCCGCCAAGGTGTTCACGGGACAGTGCCGCCTGATCCGGCTCGGGTATCGTCAGGGCGGCCCCGCCGGTTACGGCCTGCGTCGCCACCTCGTGAACGAACGGGACGAACCAAAAGCACCTCTGGCGCGCGGCGAGCACAAGAGCTTGCAGACGGACCGGGTGATCCTTGTGCCGGGACCAGAAGACGAAATCAGGACCGTCGAAAGGATTTACCGCCTGTTCGTCCTGCAGCGCCGCTCTGAACGCGAGATCGCCGAGATACTCAACCGCGAAGGCATCACCACCGACCTTGAACGTCCATGGACCAGGTCAACGGTCCGGCAGATCCTGACCAACGAGAAATACATCGGTAACAACGTCTACAACCGTATCTCCAACAAGTTGAAGCGCAAGCGGGTGTTCAACGACCCGGAGATGTGGGTGCGAGGAGACGGTGCATTCACCGCAATCGTCGATCGCGAATTGTTCAATGCGGCACAGGCGATTCTCGCTGCGCGGGCACGGCGCTTCAGCGACGACGAACTGCTTGCCATGCTGTCTGGCCTCTTGGCATCGAGAGGTGCGCTATCGGGACTGTTGATCGACGAAAGCGATGAGATGCCCTCAACTGCCGCCTATCGGCATCGGTTCGGCAGCCTCGTGCGCGCATACCAGCTGATCGGCTATACGCCGGATCGCGATTACCGCTACCTCGAGACTAACCGCCTGCTCCGGCTTCTCCAGCGCGATGCTTTCGAACATACGGTCGAGCGCATCCGTGAAATGGCGATAAGCATCGAGGTCGATCCGCAGACCGATATCATCGTGGCCAACGGTGAGGTATCGATATCGCTCGTCATGATCCGGTGCACGGAGACAGCTGCCGGCTCGCTACGCTGGAAGTTGCGCCTCGACAGCAAGCACCGACCCGACATCACTCTCGCCGTCAGGATGAACCCGGATAACCGGACTGTCCGCGACTACTACCTTCTGCCGTGGCTCGACCTCGGGCAGTTGGCTACGATGCGGATGGGCGAGGAGAACGGCATCGCGCTTGATGCCTATCGCACCGACAATCTCGATCCTTTATATCACATGCTCAGGCGCCACCCGATCGGATGGGCCGCATGAGCAGCGAGATGTTCAGCATTCCGATCGACGCAATCGAAGTCCTCAATCCGAGGGCGCGCAACAAGCGCATCTTCGAAGAATTGGTCGACAGCATAGCGAAGGTCGGGCTGAAACGTCCGATTACGGTCCGCAGAGCGGAAACGGGCGAAGGATATGAGCTCGTCTGTGGGCAGGGGCGAAAAGAAGCTTTCCAGAAACTCGGTCAGTCAACGATCCCCGCACTGGTCGTCGATGCGACCCGGGAGGAATGCTTCGTCATGAGCCTGGTCGAGAACCTCGCCCGGCGCAATCTTTCACCGCTCGAACTCATCCGGGAGGTTGGGCGGCTGCGCGAGCAGGGCTATACGTATTCTGCCATCGGTGAGAAAATCGGTTTCAGTTCGGAATACGTGCATTCGATCGCCGGCCTGCTCGAAAAAGGCGAAGAGCGCCTCCTTGATGCCGTCGAGCGAGGTATCATTCCGCACACCATTGCCGCCGAGATTTCCAAGGCCAACGACGAGGACGTGCAGCGGGCACTGACAGAAGCATATGAGAACGGAACCCTACCGGGCGACCAGATCCTCGCCATCCGCCGTATCGTCGACGACCGCAACCTGATCGGAAAGGGCATTAAGAGCATTCGGACCGGCAAACCGCGAACCGCCGCTCCCACCTCCGCGGCACTGGTGCGCGCCTATCAAAAGGAAGTCGATAGACAGCGCCAGCTGCTCAAGAAGGCAGGCCTGGCACAAGGCCGCCTCGCATTCATCACGTCGGCAATGGGCCGTCTACTGGCCGAGGACCATTTCGTCGCGCTCCTGCGTGCCGAAGGAATGACCACGCTTCCACAGCCCGTCGCTGAGCGACTCGGTCTTGCAGAGGCATGAGATGAGCCGCGCGATAAGAATCTCGTTCGAACAGAAGGTCTTCGATCTTCCGGTCGAAGCACTGCTGCCGCTCCGACCTATGACATCCCGCATAACCCGCTCGAGGAAATATGCGAGGATAGCAACTTCCATAAAGAAGATCGGCGTAATCGAGCCACTCGCGGTGACCAAGGCGGACTCCTCAAGTCGACACATGCTGCTGGACGGTCACCTCCGGCTTCATGCCATCAAGGAAGAGGGAAAAGCGACCGCGCCCTGCATTATCGCCGATGATGACGAAGCTTTTACATACAACAAGCGGGTAAATCGGCTCGCAACCGTGCAAGAACATTACATGATCCAGCGGGCGCTCGATCGCGGCGTTTCCGCCGGCATGATCGCCGCAGCGCTCGGGATCGATGTTAAGGCTGTGCAGCGACGCAGCAAGATGCTTGACGGAATCGCTCCCGAAGCGGTCGACATTCTGAAGGATCGTCCAGTCAATCCGCAGGTCTTCGACACACTGCGCAGGATGAAGCCGGAGCGGCAATTCGCCACGGCAGAGCTGATGGCTTCGATGAATAATTTTACCGCTACCTATGCGAAAGCCATCCTCGCAGCGACCAGACAAGAGGACCTCGCCAGGCCCGAACGGCCGAAGAAAGTAAAGGGCGTGACGCCCGAACAGATGGCCCGGATGGAACGAGAGCTGGAATCACTCAACAAGGACTTTCGCGCAGTCGAAGCAACCTTCGGTGACGATGTCCTCCATCTCGTCCTGGCATCGCGTTACATCGAACGCCTTATCGCGAACGATGCCATCGCGGCCTATCTCAAAGGCAAACATCCCGAGATCCTCGCCGAGTTTCGTAACATAGTCGCTGCGGGCACGCTGGATGCAGCCGCATAGGTCATCCGGCATTCGTTGCCCTCAGGGACCACAATAACAAGCCCTTTTGGCCTTGCCGTGAAACCACCAGTTCTCGGTCACGCAAGTTCCTTAGGGCCGCGCCCACTCGTTTCTGGATCGTCTTCACCAGCTTGGCATCGGCAGTGTTGAGTTCACGTTCCGCCATCAGACGCAGTGTGATAGCCTTGCTGTCCAGCGCTTCACCTGTGGCCCGCAACATCTGAAGGATGGACCGGGTGACCTGGCCCTTGAAAGCTACATGGCGGGGTGGCAGCGGTTTCGCTTTCACCTCTGCTAGGTCCGCTTCGGGATCGAACAAGAGGATCGTCTGGTCGATATGGTCTAGGTTGATCAGCGCTTCTCGTAATCGGTCCTGCAAACCCTCGACGAGGCCTGCTATCTCGCTTCGCTTCGTCATCAGGCCTGATAGGACATTCGGGCGATCAGTGGCGGGGAGTTCTGGAAGCGGGTCGGTTGTCATGGACTCGATTGGTAACGGAAAATCCGTTATCATTCAGTAGGATATCTTGGTGCAATAGCTCCACCATACCGTGGAATTCGGGCAGCTCGTCGAGAAACAGCACGCCGAGATGGGCGAGGCTGACTTCGCCCGGCCGCACCCGCAACCCGCCCCCGGTGAGCGCGGCCATGCTGGCCGAATGATGCGGCGCGCGGAATGGGCGCGCGCGGCTGATGCGCCCGTCTTCCAGCGTGCCCGCGACCGACTGGACCATGCTGACTTCCAGCGCTTCGGCGGGTGACAGCGGCGGGAGGATGCCGGGCAGGCAGCTGGCCAGCAGGCTCTTGCCCGCGCCGGGCGGCCCAACCATCAGCAGGTTGTGCGCGCCCGCCGCGGCGATTTCCAGCGCACGCTTGGCGGTTTCCTGCCCCTTCACCTGCTTGAGATCGCCGCCGCTCCTCTCGCTCGCCACCACGCCCGGTTCGGGCTGGGGCAGCAGCTGCGTACCCTTGAGATGGTTCAGCAGGCTGGCCAGGTCGGGCGCGGCACACACGGGAACCTCGCTCGCCCAGCGCGCTTCCGATCCCTGCGTGCTGGGGCAGATCAGCCCGACCTCGACCTCGCTCGCATGGATTGCCGCCAGCAGCACGCCGGGCGAGGCGACGATCCGCGCATCGAGCGCGAGTTCGCCCACCGCGATCCAGTCGCCCAGCTGTTCGGCATCGGTCACGCCCATCGCCGCCAGCAGCGCCAGCGCGATCGGCAGGTCGTAATGCGACCCCTCCTTCGGCAGGTCGGCGGGGGAGAGGTTGATCGTTATCCGCTTGGGCGGCAGCGCCAGCCCCATGCCCGCCAGCGCCGCGCGCACGCGTTCCTTGCTTTCGCCGACCGCCTTGTCGGCCAGGCCGACGATGTTGAACTTGGGCAGGCCCGGCGCGACCGAGCACTGAACTTCCACGCTGCGCGCTTCGAGCCCCAGATAGGCAACGGTTTTGACCAGCGCGACCAGCGTGAATCCCCACCCCCGTAGTTACCCGTAGATGATGGCCGCGAACGCCCCGCTTGTCGAGGGTAAACAGAAACCACAACGCCAGTGAACTATTATGGTTAACAGCGAGTTAGCCATACCTCTTGAGCCGGTCGAAACCGGGCGAGCCGCATAAGCTTGCCATGTTTCGAATCACTGCCCTTATCGCTTCCGCCGTCGGCTCGCTGTTTGCTGCCCCCGCAGCCGCCCAGTCGCTGACCCTGGTCAACCTCCCGGTGGTCTATGTCGCCAGCCCGGTGGTCCAGGAAACCCATCAGGGCAAGGCGATCGCGCCGAAGGCCGTTTCGCGCCCCGCAGCAAAGCCGCAGGCCGAGACCAGGCAGCTCGCCGCCATGCGTCCACAGGTCCATGCGCCCGCCGCGCTGCCTGTGTGGAAGGCCCCCGCCTTCGTCGATCGCCGGTTCCGCAATTACAACCGCGGCGTCGCGCAATACGGCCCGTTCCGCGTGCTCGACGATCGCCGCGTCGCGCTGGTCGGTGAAACCGATGCCACAACGCCGGGCTACTTCCGCGCCATGATGCGCGATTTTCCCGATCTCGAGCAGCTCGACATGGTCGAATGCCCGGGCACGCGCGACGACCGCGCCAACCTGCAGGTCGGCCGGATGATTCGCGCCGCCGGTCTCGTCACGCATGTGCCCGCCGTCGGGTCGGTGCGTTCGGGCGCGGTCGAGCTGTTCCTTGCCGGTGTCGAACGCGATATTGCGCAGGGTGCGGAATTCGCCGTGCACAGCTGGATGGACGCCTATGGCCGCGAAGCCGACGACTTCGCCATGCATGCGCAGGAAAACCGCCAGTATCTCGACTATTATCGCGAAATGGGTATGAGCGCCGAGCAGGCCCGTTCTTTCTACGCCTTCACCAATTCGGTGCCGCACGCCCGCGCGTTGTGGCTCGATGCAAGCGACATGCGCCGCTGGACGGGCCGCAAGACGCAGCGCGCCCAGTCGCCTGCACGCTACCAGCAGGCACAGCCCGCCCCGACGCTGACCTACGCCAACGTCACTTTTTCTTGACGCCCCTGGGCCTATCGCCTAGGCGCGCGGCCCTGTAAGGCGGTCGCTCCCGAGATCGAATCAAGCGGGGCGACCCTTGTGCCGGAGCGAACCGTTCGTACCGGCAACCAACCTATCTAGTAAGGACGATCCGATGAAGCGGACATTCCAGCCCTCGAACCTCGTACGCGCCCGGCGCCACGGTTTCTTCGCGCGCAAGGCTACCCCGGGTGGCCGCAAGGTGCTGCGTTCGCGCCGCGCCCGTGGCCGCAAGAACCTCTGCGCGTGATGTGATGCGCTGCGTTCCGGCGCAGCGATAGTCACGGACAGTCAGCGGGCTCCCCTCGGGGGGCCCGTTCGCGTATCTGACTCCCATGGACCCGAGTCTTTCCGTCATCCGCAAGCGCGGCGACTTCCTGGCGGCGAATCGCGGGCTGCGGGTGGCGCGCCCCGGCTTCGTGCTGCTGGCCCACCCCAATGACGGGCGGGGCAAGCGCTATGGCATCACGGTGACCAAGAAAATCGGCAATGCGGTGGTGCGCAACCGCATGAAACGGCGGTTCCGCGAATTGCTGTGGGACGCACTCCCCGATAGCGGCCTGCCCGATCACGACCATGTCCTGATCGGCCGTGCGGGCGGGGTCGAACGCGATTTCGCCAAATTGCGCGACGAGCTGGCCGCTGCGCTCGACCGCGCGGCGCAGGGCAAGGGCGATCGCGCGCGCAGCCCGCGTGCGCATCGCAGCCGCCGCGCGTGAAGCACCCGCTCATCTGGATTGCCCGCCTGTGGCAGCTCGGGCCGAGCCGGATCCTGCCGCCGACCTGCCGCTATCACCCCTCGTGCAGCCAGTATGCGATCGAGGCGCTGGGAAAACACGGCGCGATCAAGGGTGGATGGATGGCATTCAAGCGTATATTGCGCTGCAACCCATGGGGCGGCCACGGCCACGATCCGGTGCCCTAGCACTGTCTTGACAGGCTAAGACACCTCCCCACATTCTGTATTCGACCGGACAAAGACGGGACCGACCTTGGACAACCAGCGTAACCTGATCCTCGCCATTGCGCTCTCCTTCCTGCTGTTGCTGGGCTGGACGTCGGCGATGGACTATTTCTATCCGCAGCCCGAACAGGCGCTGGTGGAAGACCGGGCGGACACCCCGACCGAACAGGCCAGCCAGGCGGCGACGCAGCATTCGCGCACCGGCGGGCTCGTCGATCCGGCGATGCGCGCGCAGGAAGTCGCCGACCTTGAGACCGCGCTGGCCAGTCCCGACCGCGTGCGCATCGACGCCCCGCGGGTGGCCGGCTCGGTCAATCTGCGCGGCGGCGTCGTCGACGACATCGTCCTCAAGGAGTATGACGAGACCACGCAGAAGGACAGCGAACCGGTCCGCATCTTCTCGCCCAGCGGCACCCCGGCGCAGCAGTTCGCGCAGTTCGGCTGGGTCGGCTCGAACCTCAAGGTACCCGGGCAGCAGACGCTGTGGGAAGCCGATGGCGATGTGCTGAGCGCCGACACCCCGCTCACGCTGACGCATGAGAATGGCGAAGGGCTGACCTTCTCGATCCGCTACACGATCGATGACCAGTACATGATCACTGCCGAGCAGATGGTGGCCAACACTGCGGGCAATGATGTGGTCGTGCAGCCTTTCGGACTCGTCAACCGCACCAGCCGTACGGCCAGCGAAGACCTGTGGATCGCGCATTCGGGTCCGATCGGCGTGTTCGGCGACAGCGCCGATTACGACATCGATTACGACGATCTCGACGAAGACCAGCGCGTTTCGCCCGAAGGCCGCACCAGCTGGGTCGGCTTCACCGATATCTACTGGCTCGCCGCGCTGGTCCCGCAGGACGACAGCGCGCCTGAAACCACCTTCCGCGCGATGGGCGACGAAACCTACCGCGCCGACATGATCTACGAGGCGACCACGCTGCCCGCGGGCAATGCGCTGACGGTCACCTCGCGCCTCTATGCGGGGGCCAAGGAAAGTGCGGTGCTCGATTCCTACGAGGATGCGGGCATCCAGAAGTTCGGCCTGGCGATCGACTGGGGCTGGTTCCGCTGGTTCGAGAAGCCGATGCTGTGGCTGCTGCGCACGATCTACGACGCGGTGGGCAATTTCGGCATCGCGATCATCGGCCTGACCTTTATCGTGCGCGGCCTGATGTTCCCGATCGCGCAGCGCGGCTTTGCCAGCATGGCGGAGATGAAGGCCATCCAGCCGAAGATGAAAGCGCTGCAGGAGAAGTACAAGGACGACAAGCCCAAGCAGCAGCAGGAGATCATGGCGCTCTACAAGAGCGAGAAGGTCAACCCCGTTGCGGGCTGCCTGCCGATGCTGCTGCAGATCCCGGTGTTCTTCGCGCTCTACAAGGTGCTCTATCTCGCGATCGAGATGCGGCACCGCGACTTCCTGTGGATCGGCGACCTGTCCGCGCCCGACCCGGCCAATCTTGCCAATGCGCTGGCCTATGTCGGGATCGACGTGCCCCAGTTCCTGATGATCATCTTCGGCCTCGGCGTGCTCGCGGTGCTGCTCGGCTTCACCATGTGGCTGACCTTCCGCCTCAACCCGAGCCAGATGGACCCGATGCAGCAGAAGATCTTCGACATCATGCCGTGGATCCTGATGTTCGTAATGGCGCCCTTCGCCGCCGGCCTGCTGCTGTACTGGGTAACCTCCAACGTGCTCACGCTGGCGCAGCAGAAGTACCTCTATTCGAAGCATCCGCAGCTGCGCGCCTCGATCGAGGAAGAAAAGGCGCGCAAAGCCGCCGAAGCTGCAAAGGCGGGATCATGAGCACCGAAGAAGCTGCCGAGCGGGCCGCGCTCGAACGGCGCGCGGGCAAGCTGTTCTCGGGCCGGGTGGATTTCCTCCTTTCGGCGCCGCAGCTCAAGTTCCTACCCGAACCCACCGTACCCGAGATCGCCTTCTGCGGACGCTCGAACGTGGGCAAGAGCTCGCTGCTCAATGCGCTGACCGGGCGCAAGGCGATCGCGCGCGCTTCGGTCACGCCTGGCCGCACGCAGGAACTCAACTTCTTCGAAGTGGGCGAACCCACGCTGTTCCGTCTCGTCGACATGCCCGGCTACGGCTTTGCCAAGGCGCCAGTGAAAGTGGTCGAGAAGTGGAAGAGCCTCGTGAAGACCTATCTGCGCGGCCGGCCCGTACTGGCGCGCACGCTGGTGCTGGTCGATGGGCGCCACGGCCCCAAGGATGTCGACCGCGAGATGATGAAAATGCTCGACGAGGCAGCGGTGGGTTACCGTGTCGTGCTGACCAAGGCCGACAAGATGAAGGCCAGCGAACTCGCCAAGGTGATCGAGGCCACCGAAGCCGAAGCACGCAAACACGTCGCCGCCTTCCCCGAAATCCACGTTACCAGTGCGGAAAAGGGCATGGGTATCGGCGAGCTAAGGGCGGCGGTCCTGGGCGACGCGGGGGTCTAGGCGGCATCCGCTTCGCGGCGGACTTTCTCGCACCTCCAGCCGCAAGATCGGCAAGACTGGCAGGGCCAGGCTAGCGGGGCATTTACCAGCCGCCCGTATTCTCACCCGAGGCATTTCTGACCAGGCTTCGCGCGAAGGAATTTCCGTCACGCATCACACGGGCCCAGCGCTTGTTCGTGAGGCACACGTTCCTCACCTTCGCCCGTGTGCCGGTCTTTCTCCAATCACGGCAAACGATTAGGTCCGGATCGTAGCCCGGATGAGCCGGATTGGTGATCGGTTCGCCCGAAGCCTTGTAACCCGGCTTGACTGTACGCTCATCGGCCGAAGCCATGCCCGCACCAGATATTGTCAGACCAAGAAAAAGTAACGCCTGCCATTTCACTGCGGACCTCCTGTCATTTCTTGTGTCTTTAGTTTTTCAGAGGATACACAGGGGCGAGACAGAGTCTAGCGGGAGGGAAAGTACTGCCCTTGTTCGCAAGGTTTCCGAGCGTTCTTAACCCCTTGCCTAGTCTTCAGCCGGGGAAACAGCCGGAATTGCGATCGGGCGCATGACCGCGGTTGGATTCGTCGGCTTGGATCTCTTACGTCGCAAACAGCATCGCGTCGTCGGCCAAGGCCTTCATCTCCAGCGCGTTGCCGCTGGGGTCGCGGAAGAACATCGTGGCCTGTTCGCCTGGCTGCCCCTTGAAGCGGATGGTCGGCGGTATTGCGAATTCGGTGCCCGCGGCCTCGAGCCGGTCGGCCAGCGCTTGCCAGTCCGCCATCGCCAGCACCACGCCGAAATGCGGCACCGGCACGCCGTGCCCGTCGACATGGTTGTTCGCGCGGTCGCCCGCTTCGCCGGGGGCGAGATGCGCGACGATCTGGTGGCCGTAGAAATCGAAATCGACCCATTCGGCGCTCGATCGTCCCTCGCGGCAACCCATCGTTTCGCCATAGAAGGCGCGGGCCGCGGCGAGGTCGTGAACCGGGAAGGCGAGGTGGAAGGGCCTGAGCGACATGTCTACTCCGTCGCCCCTGCGAAGGCAGGGGCCTAGATAAGGGGTCTTGCTGGCACATCGGATGCGGATTGCAAAGCGTCCTGCGGGGCGGAAAGATTATCCGGATTCCCGCCTGGGCGGGAATGACGAACCGGAGCCGGGCGACCTTGCCTGTTCAGCCTCGACAGTGCCCGGCCGGGTCTCTACCGCCGCCCCACGCAAGGTGGGTGCACACATGAAGCTGATCATCGGCAACAAGAATTACTCGAGCTGGAGCCTGCGCGGCTGGCTCGCGGCGAAGCAGTCGGGCCTGTCGTTCGAGGAAATCACCGTGCCGATGTTCGGCAAGCAATGGGATGCGCTCAAGAGCGAGGATGGCGGCACGCAGCCCTCGCATGGCAAGGTGCCGATCCTGTGGGACGACGAGGCGGTGGTGTGGGACAGCCTCGCGATCCTCGAATATCTCGCCGACAAGGTCGGGCGCGATCGGTTCTGGCCCAAGGATGCAGTTGCGCGCGGCATGGCGCGCTCGATGGTCGCGGAAATGCATTCCTCCTACCATGCGCTGCGCGGCGAATGCCCGATGAACGTGCGCAAGCGGTTCGAGGGCTTCACCCCGAGCGAGGCCTGCCGGCAGGACATCCTGCGTATTCTCGGGCTGTGGGCCGAGGCGCGCAGCCGCTTCGGCAGCGGTGGCCCGTTCCTGTTCGGCACTTTCGGCGCGGCGGATGTCTATTTCGCCCCCGTCGTGTCACGCTTCATCAGCTATCAGATCGCCGTACCCGGCTTCGCCGCCGCCTATATGCAGGCGGTGTGGGAGCATGAGTGGCTGCAAACCTGGATCAAGGCATCGGACAACGAAGAATGGGTCATCGAACAATACGAAACCATTGCCTGAGCGCATGCGCCGCGCTGGCGGCGCTGCTGCTCCCCGCGCAGGCGCAGGCCTGGGGCTTTTACGCGCATACGGTGACCGCCGATATCGCGCTGGAAAACGTGCGCCCGCAGACGCGCGCGGACATCGCACGGCTGCTGCAGGCCTCGCCCCTGCTGGGCACGCCCGATTGCGACCTGGACAGTCTGCAGGATGCGAGCGTGTGGCCCGACTGCCTGCGCGGCCAGTACTGGCGCTGGGGCTACACTTTCGCCTGGCACTACCAGACCGAGCCGGTCACCGAGGAATATGACGCGCGCAAGAACTGCTCGGGCCTCGGCTGCGTCAGCGCGCAGGTCGAACGCAACCAGCGCATCCTTGCGGACGAGAGCCTGCCGGACAATGTCCGCGTTGAAGCGCTCGCCTTCCTCGTCCACTTCATCGGCGATATCCACATGCCGCTGCATTCGGGCGATCACGACGACCGCGGCGGCAACGACCGCGAGGCCGCCTATGGCATCGTCCCGGGGCTGAACCTGCACTGGGTGTGGGACGGGCCGCTGGCCGAGCGCGCGATCAGCGGCAATCCGCCGATCGCGCGGCGCTACAGCGCGGCCGAACGCGCCGAACTGGCTGGGGGCAAGGCCGCCGACTGGGGCCGCGAAAGCTGGCAGATCTCGCGCGATTTCATCTATCCCGAAACCTTCGGCTGCGACCCGTGCGAGGGCGAGCTGCCGCGCGAGACCGCGCTGTCGCAGGAACTGATCGAACGCTCGGCCCCGATCGCGCGGCGCCGCGTGCTGCAGGCGGGGTTGCGCATGGCCGAATATCTCGACCGCGCTTTCGAGCCGGGGCCGCTGCCCGAAGAGGACCGCGACTAGGGTATGCGCTCGGTCTCGTAGCGGCTGCCATCGCGGCGGAAATAGCCTTGGGGGCTGAACCGCATGTCGATATCGGGATACTCGCCGCCGTCGATGGCGAAATCGCCCGCAGAAGCGACCACGAAGACGCAAGGCTCCTCGCCCCGGTTTTGCAGGTGGTGGCCATTGGCCGCGCCCGCGGGCCAGGCGAGGATATCGCCGGGGCGCACGGCGGTTTCGCCATCGTCCTCGACCAGCACCGCTTCGCCTGCGAGCATTACCAGCAGTTCGTCGAGATCGGTGTGCCAGTGCCGCTGGCTCGACCAGGCGCCCGGCTCGAGCACGACGTGGCTCGCGCGCAGATGCTCGAGCCCGCAGGCCGGGGCGAGGCGGCGGTAGCGGCGGCCGCTCACGGGCGCATCGAACGGCGCGGGATAGCCCGTCGCATTGGTCTGGGGGATGGCATCGAGATCGAGCTTGGGCATCGCTGCGCACTCCTGCTAGCGGACACAGCATGACTGATGTTCTCGATCTCGCCAAGCGGCTGATGGCCGCGCCCAGTGTCACTCCCGCCACGGGAGAGGTGTTCGATGCGCTGGAAGCGATGCTGGCGCCGCTCGGCTTCGAGGTGACGCGGTTCACGCGCGGGGAGGGCGCCGCGGGCACGCCCGAGGCGCCGGTGGAGAACCTCTTCGCGATCCGCCGCGGGCCCGAAGGCTCGCGGCACCTGGCCTTTGCCGGCCATCTCGACGTCGTCCCGCCCGGTGGCGGCTGGACCAGCGAGGCCTTCGAACCCGAGGTGCGCGGCGAGCTGCTCTATGGCCGCGGCGCGGTCGACATGAAGGGAGCGATCGCCTGCATGGTCGATGCGGCGGCGCAGGTGCCTGCCGATGCGGGGACGATCAGCTTCATCATCACCGGCGACGAGGAGGGCCCCGCGCTGCACGGCACGCGCGCGCTGATCAATTTCATGCGCGAGCAAGGCCACCAGCCGGACCTCTGCCTCGTCGGCGAACCCACCTCGGTCAACCGGCTGGGCGACATGATGAAGATCGGGCGGCGCGGTTCGGTCAACATCTGGCTCGAAGTGCAGGGCACGCAGGGGCACGTCGCCTATCCGCATCTGGCGGACAATCCGATCCCCAGGCTGGTGGCGATGCTCGCCGACCTCGATGCGCTGGTGCTGGACGAAGGCACCGACTGGTTCCAGCCGAGCAATCTCGAAGTGACCGAGATCGACGTGCCCAACGATGCACACAATGTGATCCCCGCGGTCGCCAAGGCGCGGATCTCGATCCGCTTCAACGATCTTCATTCGGGCGCAACGCTGTCCGAGAAGGTCGGCGAAATCGCGGAAAAGCACGGCGGCAGCGCGCTGCCGATCATCAGCGGCGAGCCGTTCCTGACCCCCCCCGGTGCCTTCAGCGATACGATTGCCGCCGCCGTGAAGGCGGAAACCGGCGTCGATCCCGAACCCTCGACCACCGGCGGCACGTCGGATGCGCGGTTCCTGCGCAGCGTCTGCCCGGTGATCGAATTCGGGCTGGTCAATGCAACCATGCACAAGACCAATGAGGCGGTGGCGGTGGAAGACCTTGCCGCGCTCGGCCGGATTTACGCGCGCATCGCGCGGGACGTGCTGGCCGGCCAGGCCTAGGCCAGGACGCGGGGCAGCGGCGGTCCGGCGTTCACTTTGCTTTGCTTTCGCCGAGAACTGCGTCATGGATTGGCGCGCGGCCATGCCGCTTGCAACGACGGTAGACAGGGGTTGGGAATTTGCTGAAGACGTGGTTCGAAATTCCACTGTGGCAGCGCGTGGTCACCGCGCTCATTCTGGGTGTGCTCACCGGCTGGGCCTGGGGTCCCGATGCCGAAAGCATCAAGTGGATCGGCGATTTCTTCATCAAGGCGATCAAGATGCTGGTCGTCCCGCTGATCTTCTTCAGCCTCGTGTCGGGCGTCGCCGCGATCGGCGACCTGCGCAAGCTGGGCGCGGTCGGCGGACGCGCGCTGCTGCTGTTCGTCGTCACCGGGCAGATCGCGGTCTGGCTCGGCCTCGGCCTCGGCACGCTGATCCAGCCGGGTGCGGGTGTGGATACCAGCGCGATCCAGATGGGCGAGACCCCGGTTCCCAACGAGACCACTGCGGTCGACATGGTGCTTTCGATCGTGCCCGAAAGCCCGGTCCAGGTGATGGCGGACGTGGCCGTGTTGCCGTTGATCGTCTTTTCGCTGCTGATCGGCATCGGCATCCTGATGGCCAAGGAAGAAGGCCTTCCCGTCCAGAAGGTGTTCGATAGCGGCGCGGTGATAATGCAGAAGGTTACCATGATCGTGATGGAGCTGACCCCCTTCGGCGTCTTCGCGCTGATGGCCTGGGTGGCGGGCACGCTGGGGCTCGATGCCTTGGTCAGCCTCGCCAAGCTGGTCGGCCTCAACTATCTCGGCTGCCTGCTGATCATCGTGCTGATCTACGGCAGCATGATCAAGTTCCTCGCCCGGCTGCCGGTGCGCGATTTCTTCCGCGGCATCGTCGATGCGATGGCGGTGAGCTATTCGACCGCCAGTTCGAACGCGACGCTGCCGGTGACGCTGCGTTGCGCCGAGCGGAACCTAGGCGTGTCGAACTCGGTGGCGAGCTTCGTGATCGCGCTGGGGGCGACGATCAACATGAACGGCACCGCGATGTACCTGGGACTTGCGACGCTGTTCGGCGCGCAGATCTTCGGCGTCGACCTGTCGATGGGCGACTATTTCCTCATCTCGATCCTCGCCACGCTGGGCGCGGTCGGCGCGGCGGGCATCCCCGGCGCGGGCCTGATCATGATGGCGCTGGTGTTCGGGGCGGTCGGCGTGCCGCTGGAAACGATCGCCTTCGTCGCCGGCGTGGACCGGATCATGGACATGATGCGCACCACCACCAATGTCAGCGGCGACGCGGCCGTGGCAACTACGGTGGCGGTGATGACCGGCGAGATCGACACGCGCGAGATGATCTCGGCGGATGATGTCTGAATAGAGAATCCGCCCCGTCTGGCGGCGCCGGATGGGGAGGCTGTTGGACCTACCGTCCCCTGGGCTTCTCCAGCACCTTCTTGCGATAGCTGCATAAATCGACCACTGGGCAGCGCCAGCATTCGGGCGTGCGTGCCTTGCAGACATAGCGGCCATGCAGGATCAGCCAGTGATGCGCGCCCAGCCGGAAGGGCTGCGGCACGCGCTTTTCCAGCTTGGCCTCGACCTGCTCGGGCGTCTTGCCCTTGGCGAGGCCGGTGCGGTTGCCGACGCGCAGGATATGCGTGTCCACCGCGAAGGTTTCCTGCCCGAACCAGCAATTGAGCACGACATTGGCGGTCTTGCGGCCCACGCCGGGGAGGCGGACGAGATCCTCGCGCGTGTCGGGCACCTCGCCGTCATACTCGTCGACCAGCAATTGGCTCAGCGCGATCACGTTCTTGGCCTTGGAGTTGAACAGGCCGATGGTCTTGATGTGCTCCTTCAGTCCCTCTTCGCCCAGTTCGAGCATCTGCCGGGGCGTCTCCACTTCGGCGAAGAGCGCGCGCGTGGCCTTGTTGACGCCGACATCGGTCGCCTGCGCCGACAGCGCCACGGCCACCACCAGCTGGTAGGCATTGCCATATTCCAGCTCGGTCTCGGGTGAGGGATTGTCCTCCGCCAGCCGGCGGAAAAACTCGAATATCTGGTCTTTGGTCATAGCTGTTGGCGGCTCATTCCAGGCCTGCGCCTTCCATTTCCTCAAGCGCGCGGGCCATCGCTTCGCGGCGGCGTTGCATGGCGTCGCTGAAAGCGGCGGCAACGATTCCGGTGGGCAGGGCGACCAGCAGCACGCCGCCGATGGCGACAGCCGAACCGATCAGCCGGCCCAGTGCGGTGACCGGATAGGCGTCGCCATATCCCACCGTGGTCAGCGTGATCACCGCCCACCACAGCGCGCGCGGGATCGAGCCGAACTGCTCGGGCTGCAGGGCGCCCTCGACCCAGTAGAGGCCGGCAGCGCCCAGCAGCACGAGGACCAGCGCCAGCGTGGCGCAGACGAGCAGATCGTAGCTGCGTTCGCGCAGCGCCGCGCCGATTTCGCGCATGGCGGCGGAAAAGCGGCTGAACTTCATGATCGACACGATCCGCAGCAGGCGGATCACGCGCAGCACGGCGGCATTGGCCACGAAGAACGGCGCCAGGCTGACCACCACCACCACGAGGTCGATCAGCCCGATCGGGGAGAAGATGAAGCGCCAGCGTTTCTGCCAGGGGGTGCCGGGGCCTTCGCGTTCGGGGGCGGCGAAGATCCGCCCCGCATATTCGAGCAGGAAGACCAGCCCGAAGATGAATTCCGCGATCAGGATTTCGTCCTGATAGGGCAGGCGGATCGCCGGTTCGGTCGCGACGATCCCCACCAGCAGCGCGGCAAGGATGACCCACACGACGAACACGTTGAGCCCGGTCAGCTTGCCGTTCGGCCAAGAGCCGATGTGGAGCTGCCGGTGGAGCCTGGCGCGCAGCGTCACCGGGTCAGATCCCCAGCACCTGATCCATCGTATAGCGGCCGGGGGTCCGGCCGATCATCCATTCCGCCGCGCGCACCGCGCCGCGCGCGAAGATCGACCGGTTTTCCGCGCTGTGCGACAGCGTGATGCGCTCTTCGCTGCCGGCGAGGATGACGCTGTGCTCGCCCGCCACCGTGCCGCCGCGCAGCGCCGCGAAGCCGATCGCGCCCTCTTCCCGCGCGCCGGTGCACCCGTCGCGCCCGCGCACTGCGTGATCGCCCAGCGCAACCCCGCGCCCGGCCGCCGCGGCTTCGCCCAGCAGCAGCGCGGTCCCGCTGGGGGCATCGACCTTGCGGCGGTGGTGCATTTCAAGGATCTCGATATCCCAGTCCGGGCCCAGCCGCTCGGCCGCCTCGCGGACCAGATGCGCCAGCAGCGTCACCCCCAGCGAGGTGTTGCCCGTCTGCAGCACCGCCACTGCACGCGCGGCATCGTCGATCGCGCCGTGATGGCGTTCCTCCAGCCCGGTGGTCCCGATGACGAGCGGAATGCCGGCGCCGATCGCGGCATGCAGATTGGCGTCGAGCGCCTGCGGCGAGGAGAAATCCACCAGCACATCGCTGGCGTCGGCAAGCGATGCCGCATCGCCGCCGCGGTCGATGCCGCCGGCCCATTCGTGGTCGCTGGCGTCAATCACGCCGGCCAGCGCCTGGCCCATTGCGCCCTCGCTGCCGATAATTCCGATCCGTGCCACTGCTGCTCCCTTTCGGTTATGGTTCATGGCCGGTCTTTGACTTGCCCTTCTGCATCGCTACTTGAGGGCAAATGACCGACATGCGCAACATCGTGATACTCACCGGGGCGGGGATTTCCGCGGAAAGCGGCATCGATACCTTCCGCGATGCCGGCGGGCTGTGGGAACAACACCGGGTGGAAGACGTCGCCACGCCCGAAGGCTTCGCGCGCGATCCCGAACTGGTCCTGCGTTTCTACGACATGCGGCGCGAGGCGATCCAGACCAAGCAGCCCAATGCCGCGCATGAGGCGCTGGCGCGGCTGGACGCGAACTGGGACGGCGAGCTGCTGATCGTTACGCAGAATGTCGACGATCTGCACGAACGCGCTGGCGCGGGGCGCGTGCTCCACATGCACGGGACGCATCTCAACGCCTGGTGCACAGCCTGCGACGTGCGCACGCCGTGGACCGGGCCGCTGATCGATCGCCCGGCCTGCCCGGCCTGCGATGCGCGCAGCCTGCGCCCCGATGTCGTCTGGTTCGGCGAGATGCCCTATGAAATGGGGCGGATATATTCGGCGCTGCGGCGGGCGGACCTGTTCGTGTCGATCGGCACGTCGGGCGCGGTCTATCCCGCGGCCGGTTTCGTCGAGGAAGCGCGCCAGCGGCGCGTCCGCACGCTCGAGCTCAACCTCGAAGCAAGCCAGGGTTCGCGCTGGTTCCACGAAACCCGCCAGGGTCCGGCAACCAAGGTGGTGCCGGAATGGGTCGACGAGGTGCTAGGCGGCTGATCCGCAGCCGGTGCAGGCCGGGTCCTTCGCAATGGTGAAATTGCGCATGCCGGGCTTGAGCCCGTCGAGCAAATGGACCCGCCCCCAATCGGTTGCGCCGAATGCGCTGACGCCGTCGAGCAGGGTGCGCACTGCCTGCAGCGCGGCGAATGTCGCGACCCAGCCGGCCATGGCGCCCAGCATGCCGTCCTCGGCGCAGCTGTCGCAATCTTCCGCATCGAACGCATCGCCGACGAAGCAGCGATAACAGGCCTCGCCCGGCAGGTGCCCGGCAAAGGCGCCGACCTGCCCCTGAAAGCGGCCGACCGCCGCGGACAGCAGCGGGACGCGTTCGGCGACGCAGGCGTCGGATACAGCCAGCCGGGTGGCGAAATTGTCGGTCCCGTCGAGAATCAGGTCGGCATCGACCACCAGTTCATGGGCATTGTCGCGCGTGATCCGGCGGTCGCTGATCGTCACGTCGAGTTCGGGATCGAAGCCGGTCACCCAGCGCTTGGCGATGACCGCCTTGCCGTGGCCGACATCGCGCGCATTGAACAATGTCTGGCGTTGCAGGTTCGACGCCTCCACCCGGTCGTCGTCGACCAGCGTGAGTTTCCCGATTCCCGCCCCGGCGAGATATTGGAGCGCGGGCGAACCGATCCCGCCGAGGCCCACCAGCACGAGGTGCTTGCCGGCCAGCGCGACCTGCCCCGCGCCGCCGATTTCGGGCAGCACGATGTGGCGGGCAAAGCGGTCGAGGCGCTCGGGCGACAAGCTCATGCGTCGTCGCCGGGCTGGGGGCGGCGTTCGGCGCGAAAGCCGTGCATGCCATGCCACCATTGCAGCGCGATCACTGCGCCCTTCGCGGGTTGCAGCGTGAGCAGCATGAAGGCGACCGCCAGCGGCAGGATGATCGCGAGGATCGCCGTGCTCGACAGCGCAAAATCGCTTGCCAGCACGATCAGCACCGGCGCCAGCAAGTGCCCGGTCACGAAGATCGAGATGTAGGCGGGGAAATCGTCCGCCCGCTGGCCCGAGATATCGAGCGTGCAGGCGGGGCAGGTGTCATAAGGCTTGAGCCAGCGCCGGAACAGCCGCGCCTCGCCGCAGCGCGGGCAGCGGCAGCGCGCCCCGCGCAGCAGCGCCGCGCCGAAGGAATGCGGCAGGTCGATGCCTGCAGGCTGCGCAGTGGGGGCGGGATCGGGCATGGAGGCTCTTTGACGCGTCGCGGCGTGCCTGTCGACAGGTCTGTGTACAGACCTGTCGATCAGCTGTGCTCCGGTTGAGGAAGGCGCCGCAGGGCAGCGGGGGCGTCAGCTTTCCAGCTGGCGCAGCAGGCTGCGCACATCGCCGTCCATATCGGCATCGCGCTGGCGCAGGTCTTCGATCAGCCGCACTGCGTGGATCACGGTCGAATGGTCGCGTCCGCCGAACTTGCGTCCGATTTCCGGATAGCTGCGCGGGGTGAGCACCTTCGACAGATACATCGCCACCTGCCGCGGTCGGACCACGGCGCGCGCGCGGCGCTTGCTGCTCATCTCGCTGCGGTCGATGCGGTAGAACTGGCACACGGTGCGCTGGATCTCGTCGATCGTGATCCGCCGGCGATTGGCCGACAGGATATCGGTCAGCTGCTCTTCGGCCAGCTGGAGCGAGACTTCCTGCCCGGTGAGCTGGGCGTAGGCGATCAGCTTGTTGAGCCCGCCGACCAGTTCGCGGATGTTACGCGTGATCGTCCGCGCGAGGAAGTCGAGCACGTCGGCAGGGACCTCGAGCGGCGCGAAGCGCGTCAGCTTGGAGGTCAGGATCTTCTTGCGCAGCTCGATATCGGCGGCTTGGATGTCGGCGACCAGACCCATCGACAGCCGGCTCAGCAGCCGCGGTTCGACCCCGTCCAGCGCCTGCGGGGCGCGGTCGGCGGCGAACACCAGCCGCTTGCCTTCGGCGAGCAGCGCATCGATCGTGTAGAGCAGTTCTTCCTGCGCGCTGGCCTTGCCGATGATGAACTGGATGTCGTCCACCAGCAACAGGTCGAAGCTGCGCAGGCGCGCCTTGAATTCGAGCATCTGGTTGGCCTTCAGCGCCTGGACGAATTCGACCATGAAGCGCTCGGCGCTGCAGTAGAAGATACGGCTGCGCGGATGCGCCTGCAGGAACGCGTGGCCGGTGGCGTGCAGCAGGTGCGTCTTGCCCTGACCGGTGGCGGCCTTGAGGTAGAGCGGGCTGAACTGCGGCTTCTCGGTCGCGCCCATGCGCTGCGCGGCATTGAACGCCAGCACATTGGCTTCGCCGGTGATAAAGGCGGCAAAGGTGAGGCTCGGGTCGAGGCCGACCGAGCTGGTGAAACCGGTGTCGCCCAGCGTGTCGGCGCCGATCGCCATCATCGAGGTGTCGAGCCCGTCATTGGCCGGGCGGCGGCCGTCAGAATGCAGCCGCAAATCCGTTACCTGGCGGCGCCCGGGATGGACCTGGATGCGGACGTCGCGCACTTCGCTGCGCGCGATCTTCCATGCCAGGCCGAGGCGGTCGGCAAAGCGGTCCTTGACCCAGTTGGCGCTGAATTCGGTGGGCAGGAAGAGGTCGAGCGTGCCGGTTTCCTTTTCGATCCCGCCCACCTGGATCGGCTTGATCCACTGGCTGTGCAGCTGGTGGCCCAGGTCCTTGCGCAGGCCCTGGCTGATGTCGGCCCAATCGGCGGCAAGGTTTACGGCTTCCTGGTCTGCCATGAAATCGTCCTGTGCCTTCTGCGCGCCGATGTCCGATGTCTTTCGCATACTACTTATCACCCCCGGTCGGCTGACCCGCCGCCTGTTTGTTGTTCTTACATCGGCAAGGCCGGGCACAGCACAGTCCCGCTCCGGAATCGGTTCATCCGGAGGTCGCCCTCGCACATCGATCATTTAAAAGCCGGAGCTGTCCCGCCCCCGACTGAGAGCCTTGGTGTAGGTCGCTCTCCGGATGAGTCGCAAGGGGGATAACTGTAAAAAACACGAAATATACTTGTTGACTCAAGTGGACCCCGCAGGGGCCCGTTCAAGTCGATGAATCTACTACGATAAGCCCGAAATGGCAGCGCGAATCGCGGGATTCCCAAGGGTTATGTTACGGCGTCATTACAGGCCGGTATCGGAATGAAACTGGAATACGACAAAAGGGCCGCCGGTACACCGGCGGCCCCTTCGAATGACTCGCTTGCAGCCGGCTGCGAAAGCCGGCGGCCGAAGATCAGAGCGCGGAAACGCGCTTGCTCAGACGGCTCATCTTGCGCGACGCCGTGTTCTTGTGAAGCACGCCGCGGGCAACACCGCGCGCCAGTTCCGGCTGGGCGTTGCGGAGCGCGGTCTGCGCGCTGTCCTTGTCGCCGCCTTCGATCGCGGTTTCCACCTTCTTGAGGAAGTTGCGGATGCGGCTCATGCGGGCACCGTTGATTTCGGCGCGCTTTTCGTTGCGACGGATGCGCTTTTTGGCTTGCGGCGTATTGGCCATGTCTGTCCTCGTCAGGCCGCACGGCATGCGCGGCGGAAAATCTCTGTATTGCGTACGGAAAGGCGGCACGGGCCGCCGGAAAGCGGCGCACTTAGCGGCGCCCCTGCGAATCGTCAAGCAAATCGTCGACCATTCGCGGAACCGCGTGCATCGGCTCCGGTTGGCCCTATATGGGATACCTCACTCGAAAGGACAAGGCATTGCCCGACCAGCAAGAAATCACCGATGCCGAATGGCGGGAGAAACTGAGCCCCGAACAATACCAAGTGCTGCGCCAGGCAGGCACCGAACGCGCCTTCACCGGCAAGTACGACAAGCATTACGATGAAGGCGAATATTACTGCGCCGGATGCGGTCAGAAGCTGTTCGAAAGCGACGACAAGTACAACAGCGGCTGCGGCTGGCCCGCCTTTACTGCCCCGGCCGAGGGCGAGGCGGTGAACGAGCACCGCGATACCTCGCATGGCATGGTGCGGACCGAAGTCACCTGCGCCAATTGCGGCGGGCACCTGGGGCATGTCTTCCCCGACGGTCCGCGCGATCGCGGGGGCATGCGCTATTGCATCAATTCCGCCGCGCTCGATTTCGAGCCCGAGGATTAAGCGCCGCCGCCTGCCGTTCACATGCGGTTAGCTCTCGCCATGCGAGATTGCGGCAATTACAGGGCGGACAGCAACAAGGGTGCCAGCGTAAGCAATGAATAACCGACGCAGTGGTCGCCAGCGGACGCGACGCCAGAAACGCGGCTCCGCAGCGGGCGGCACACCGCCGGGCCGGCTGCGGACATGGGGCCGCCGGCTGGCGATCTGGGGCGCCGCGCTGGCCTTGTTGTTGGTGCTGTTCGTCAGTCTGGCAGTGGCCTTTTCGGTCCGCTCGATGCCCAGCTATTACCAGCTCAAGGCGTCGCAGACCGCACAGACCATCGTCGTGCGCGCGCGCGACGGGACCGAGATCGTCGAGCTGGGCCCCAGCTTCGGCAAGTGGCTGACCGCGGACGATATCCCGCAGGTGATGAAGGATGCGATGATCTCGGTCGAGGATCGCCGCTATTATTCGCATTTCGGCATCGATCCGGTACGCACGGGCGGCGCGATCATCGAGGGGCTGACCGGATCGCGTGCGCGCGTGGGCGGTACGTCGACCATCAGCCAGCAGCTGGCGCGCAACGTCTTCCTCAACAACAACCGGTCGCTCGACCGCAAGCTGCGCGAGGCGATCCTCGCCATGGCGCTCGAGTGGAAGTTTTCGAAGGAGCAGATCCTCGAGCTCTATCTCAACAAGGTCTATTTCGGCGGCGGCGCCTATGGCATCGATTCGGCCAGCCGCAAGTTCTTCAGCCATCCCGCAACCGAGCTCTCGGTCGCCGAGGCGGCGATCATCGCCGGGCTGGTCAAGGCGCCCAGCCGCTATTCGCCTACTGCCGATGTCGATGCCGCTGTCGGCCGCGCCAGCGTGGTGCTGCGGCTGATGAAGGAACAGGGGCGCATTTCGCCCGACGTCACCGTCGATCCCAGCGCAGTGCGGCTGAAGGAAGACGCCGGGCAGAACTCGGTGCGCTATTTCACCGACTGGGCGCTGCCGCAGCTCGACATGCTGCTGCCCGAAACCTTCGAGCCGATCGAGGTGTGGACCACGCTCGACGTCGGAATGCAGCGTGCGGCGACGGCCTCGATCAAGGCGAACACGCCCGATGGAGCGCAGGGCGCGCTGGTCAGCATGGACCGCGACGGCGCTGTGCTCGCGCTGGTGGGCGGCACCGATTACGTCCAGACCAATTACAACCGCGCCACCGATGCGCTGCGACAGCCGGGTTCGTCATGGAAACTGTTCGTCTATCTCGCCGCGCTCGAAGCGGGCTACACGCCCGACGACCGCGTGGTCGACACGGCGGTGACCATCGACGGCTGGAGCCCGCGCAATTCGAGCGGGCGCAATGTCGGCGAAATCGACCTGCGCACAGCCTTCGCCTATTCGATCAACACGGTTGCGGCGCAGCTGGGCAATGAGGTCGGCTTCACCTCGGTCGCCTCGATGGCGCGGCGCTTCGGGATCACCACCGAAATCAACACCTATCCGGCCATGGTGCTGGGCTCGAACGAGGTCCGGCTGATCGACATGACGCGGGCCTTTGCCGCGGTGTCGGCGCGGGGCGAATCGGTCGAACCCTATGGCATTCTCAAGGTCGAGACCGCCGATGGCGAATTGCTCTACCAGCATGAAAAGCCGCGCAGCTCGCAGCTGGTGCCCGACTACGTGGCCGCGGGAATCACCGATTTGCTGCAGACCGCCGTCGCGACCGGGACCGGGCGCGCGGCGCAGATCGGGCGTCCGGTTGCGGGCAAGACCGGGACCACCAGCTCGAACAAGGACGGCTATTTCGTCGGCTTTTCCTCGGGCGTGACCACCGGCGTATGGATGGGGCGTGACGACAACACCCGCGTCGGCGGCCTGCAGGGCGGCACCGCCCCGGCGCGCGCCTTTGCCGCCTACATGCGCTACGCGGTCAAGGATCGCCCGGTCGAGGAATTCGACACCGATCTGCAATTGCCCGAATGGCAGCTGGAGCCCGACGATGAATACATGTTCGGCGATCCGGAAGATTACTATTTCATCGACGAGCAGGGGAACCTGATCGAACCGGGCACTGCGGACACGCCGCGCAACGACCCCTTCGCGCAGGACTTCGACCGCACGCTCGGCCCCGAGCGGCCGAACCCGTCTAACACCTCTCAGCCCGGGCCCGGGCCGCGGCCGCCCCAGCAACCGCCGCGCGGCGCCGACGGCGCTCCGCAGGCGATCGGCGACGATTTCCTTGAGGAAGCCACCGGGGCAAGCAGAAGCAATCGCTCGCCGCCTGCACAGCGGCAGATCAACTAGGCTAGGCTGGCAACAGAAAGGGCGGCTCTCCCCATCGGAAGAGCCGCCCTGCTGTCGTCTGGTCCGGGCCGGGTGGCTAGCGCAGCCGCACCGCCACATAGGCCGCCGGCTGGCCGCGGCGCTGGACGCGCAGCAGCACGGCTTCGCGGTCTTCGCTTTCCGCCGTCCGGATAATGCTTTCCAGATCGTCGAGCGAGCGCACCTGGCGATAATTGGCCGTCAGGATGATGTCGCCGCGCTGCAGGCGCTTGCGGGCCGCATCCGAATTGGGATCGACGCGTGCCACGACAAGGCCCTGCGTATCCGCGCCGGCACCCAGCTGGCGCGCGATCTGGGCGGTCAGCGGCAGGACCTGGAGCCCCAGCCGTTCCTCGATCACGGCATTCTCGCCCGGCTCCATCGGGTCCTCGTCCTCGATGTCGGGGTTGAACTGCTGCTGCTGGCGCAGTTCCTCCTCGCTCGGACGTTTACCCACCGTCAGCGTGACGCGGCGGGTTTCGCCGTCGCGGACCAGTTCGACCGGAATGGTGGTGCCCGGCGCGATGTTGGCCACGAGGAAGGACAGGGTCTGATCGGGCGTGACCTCCTGCCCGTCGATCTTGGTGACGATATCGCCGGGGCGGATGCCCGCCTGCTCGGCGGCTTCGCCGGGCTGGACGCCCTGGATGAATTCGCCCCGGTTCTGCGGGATGCCGAGCGAATCGGCCAGATCGTCGTCGACCGGCTGGATCGATACGCCGAGATAGCCGCGCTCGATTTCCACCCCGTCGCGCAGCTTCTGCACGATCGGCGCGGCGATTTCGGCGGGAATGGCGAAACCGATCCCCACGCTCCCGCCCGAAGGCGAGAAGATCGCGTTGTTGATGCCGATCACATTGCCCTGCATGTCGAACAGCGGGCCGCCCGAATTGCCGCGGTTGATCGCGGTATCGGTCTGGATGTAGCGGTCATAGGCACCGCCCTGGCCGGTGTTGCGATAGACCGCCGAGACGATGCCCGAGGTGACCGTGCCGCCAAGGCCGAAGGGATTGCCGATCGCGATGACCCAGTCGCCGGGGCGGGACTGGGTCGAATCGCCGAACTCGACGAAGGGGAAGGGCTCGCGCCGGCTGATCTTGAGCACTGCGAGATCGCTCTGCGCATCGGTGCCGACCAGTTCGGCATTGTATTCGGTGCCGTCGGGCATGGTGACGGTGATCTCTTCCACCGTGCCGCGCCCGTTGGGGCTCACCACGTGGTTGTTGGTCACGACATAGCCATCGGCCGAAATGACGAAGCCCGAACCTAGCGACTGGCCTTCGCGGTACTGCGGTTCGCGCTGCTGCCCGCCGCGGCGGTTGAACAGGCCTTCGAAGGGCGTGCCCGCGAAGGGATTGCCATTGTTGCCCGATACCTCGATCCGCTGGCGGGTCGAGATGTTGACCACCGCAGGCTGCAATTGCGCGGTGAGATCGGCGAAGCTTTCGGGAGCGCCCGCACGGGGCACCACGCGCGCCATCTGGCTGTCGTCGTTCTGGGCGACCTGGGCACCCGCCGGATAGCCGGTCGCGAGCGAAATGGCAGCGCCGCCTACCAGCAGCGCACTCGTTACGGAATATGCATATCGCACTGGCTTCACGTCCTTTTCGTCCTCTTCTCTACTGTGCGGGCCCCGCGGTCGGCAGAACGCTGACCAAGCGGGAACCACGCGTTCCGGCGGGTGAATGTCGGGCCCGCCGGTGAATGCCGATTGAACGGTGCCGGCGCCGTTCGACGAACCGTCAACGCCGCCCGCGGAACTGCCGCAGATATTCATTGTCCGGCGACAGGATGATGCTGCTCTCCGACGGGTTGTCGTCGTTCGAGAAGGTCGCGTCGTAGCTCTGCATCGCGCGGTAGAAATCGTAGAACTCGGCATCCTTGCCGAAGGCCTCGGCATAGATCCGTGCGCTTTCGGCATCGGCTTCGGCGCGGATGATGCGCGCGTCGCGGCTGCCGCCGGCGCGGATCGTGCGGGCTTCGCGTTCGCGGTCCGATTCCATCCGGCGGAAAGCCGATTGCAGCGGCGCTTCGGGAAGGTCGGTGCGCATGATCTTCACATCGACCACCTCGGCCCCGTACTGCCGCGCCTGACGATCGAGATTGGTGCGGACATTGGCCAGCGCGCTGCCGCGTTCGGCGGTCAGCATGGCCTGGAAGGTCCGGCGGCCGAGTTCCTGGCGCAGCACCGAGTTGAGGATCGGCTCGAGCGCGTTGCGCACGCCATCGGTCGAACCCGCGCGTTCGACCATGCGCACCGGATCGGTGATCCGGAAGCGGGCATAGGCGTTGACGAGCAGGCGCTGCTGGTCGGCCGAAAGCACTTCCTCGTCGGTCATTTCAAGATCGAGCAGGCGCTTCTCGATGCGGTTGACGCTGTCGATGAAGGGCACGCGGAAATACAGGCCGGCGTCGGTTTCGCCGCCGGGCGTGTTGACCGTACCGACCGGTTCACCCGTGCGGATGATCACGACCTGGTCTTCTTCGGGCACCACATAGGCGCTCATCATGAAACCGATCACCAGCACTGCCAGCGCGATGACCGTGTTGCGGTGATCCTGCAGGAAATTGCTCATGTTACTGGCCCTCCGGTGCGGTCACGGTGGTGACGGGCTGCTGCGACCGGCGGCGGATTTCCGGCAACGGTAGGTAGGGTGTGACATTGTCGGTCTCGACAATCGTCTTGTCGGTCTGGCTCAGCACGCGCTCCATCGTTTCGTAATACAGTCGCTGGCGGGTCACCTCGGGGGCGAGGCGGTACTGGGCATAGACCTTGTCGAAGGCCTCGGCCTCACCTTCGGCCTGCGCGAGGACCTGCTGGGCATAGCCCTGCGCCTGGTTGCGCGCCGCATCGGCGTTCTGTTCGGCGACCTGCACGTCGCGGAAGGCATCCACCACCTGCGCGGGCGGATCGGCCTTCTCGATTTCGACACCGAGCACCCGCACCCCGGCCTGGTAGCCGTCGAGCGTGCGCTGCATGCGTTCGCGCACGTCCATCTCGATGGCCGCACGCCCCTGGCCCGAGAAGGTCTCGTCGAGCTGGGTTTCGGCGACCGCGGCGCGCATGGCGGCCTCGGCAGCCTCGTTCACGGTTTCTATCGGGTCGACCACGCGGAATTTGTAATTCGCCAGATCCTTGATGTTCCAGCGCACGATATAGCTGAGGTCGACTAGGTTCTGGTCGCCCGTCAGGATCAGCTTGGCCTGGTTGTTGTTGCCCGGGATCCGCACCGACCGCACGCCTTCGACGTCTTCCACATCGACCGTCTCGATCGGGAAGGGGGCGGAGAAATTGAGGCCCGGTTCCATCTTGCGGGTGTAATTGCCCAGCGTCTTGACCACGCCTTCTTCCTGCGGTGCCACCAGATGCACGCTGGTTGCCAGCAGGCCGACGCCCACGATCGCCACCACGGCGAGCGGGAACCAGCTCTTGCCGCCGGGACGCTGGGGAAAGCGGAAATTGGGGCCGCCGGGCCCGCCCCCGCTGCCCGAGCGACGCGGGCCTTCGGGGCCGCGGCTCTTGAAGATGTCTTCGATATTGGGCGCGCGCCGGCCATCGTCGCTGGTGCCGCCGGGTGGCAGCCACGGGTTGCGCGGGCCCTTCGGCTTGTCGCCGCCGCCCTGCGAACCGCCGGGCGTGTCGCCCGTGCCGCCATCATCCGATCCACCGCCCCAAGGGCTTTTCTTGCCCGCCATCGCGAGGGAAATCCTCTGTCCGAACCCGTCAAAAATTCTCATGCTGTTCCTTATAGGTGCGGTTCGGCGGAAAAACAGGGGTTGCCGCGCGCTTTTCGATGCTACAGCAGCCGCGCCCATGAGTTCGACCGATCCCAAAGCGCTGCTTCCCGACAGCCTTGCCGCCCGTGTTTCGACGCTGACCATCAAGGAAGGCAGGGCCATCGCCATCGTCGATGCCGCGGGCCTGGGCCAGCAGGAGCGCGACGATATCGAGCGCGCGATCACCGATATCCTCGGCCAGCGCGAAGAGGTTTCCGAAACCCGCGTGGTGATGACCGCCGAACGCACGCAGCGGCGGATCATCGCGGTGGGCAGCGGCAAGGGCGGCGTCGGCAAATCGACGCTGACCGCCAATCTGGCGATTGCGCTGGCCCGGCGCGGGCGCAAGGTCGGGCTGGTCGATGCCGATATCTACGGCCCTTCGCAGCCGGTCATCCTGGGCAATCAGGGTTCGAAGCCGGTGGCCCGCGACAAGAAGCTGGAGCCGGTCGACAGCCCGGTGGGGATCCCCGTGCTGTCGATGGGCCATCTGGTCGAACCGGGGCGCGCGCTGGCCTGGCGCGGCCCGATGGCGGGCAATGCGCTGGCGCAGCTGATCGATGCGCATTGGGGCGATGTCGATACGCTGCTGGTCGACCTGCCGCCGGGTACGGGCGATGTGCAGCTGACCATGCTGCAGCGCTACAAGCCGATGGGCGCAGTGCTCGTCTCCACCCCGCAGGACCTTGCCCTGATCGATGCCGCCCGCGCGGGGCAGCTGTTCGACCAGGCGGGGGTGCCGGTGATCGGACTGGTCGAGAACATGGCGGGCTATGTCTGCCCGCATTGCGGCGAGGTGTCCGACCCGTTCGGCAGGGGCGGGGTCGAAACCGCCGCCGGGCGGCTCGACCTTCCGTTCCTCGGGCGCATCCCGCTCGACCTAGCGATCCGCGAAGGCAGCGACCGCGGCCAGCCGCCCGCTTGCGGCGAAGATGCGCTCGCAGCGCCATTTCACGATATCGCCGCCAAGGTCGACGCGTGGATCCGCGCGCAGGGCTAGCCGCGCTGCCGGTTTCGCGGCGGCAGCTGCTGGCCGGGGCCGCAGTCGGCGGCGGGCTGGCGGTCGGCTGGTGGCTGTGGCCACGCCGCTATTCCAGCCCGCTGGTTCCCGGACCGAACGATCACGGCTTCGGCGGCTGGCTCACCATTGCCGAAGACGGCGTGGTCACCGTGGCCCTGCCGCAGCTCGAGATGGGGCAGGGCGTGACCACCGTGCTGGCGCAGGTCGTGGCAGTCGAACTGGGTGCCGACTGGCGGCAGGTCGCGATCGAACCCGCACCGCCTGCAGGCCTGTTCGCCAACACTGCGCTCGCCGCGAAATGGGCACCGCTGTGGTCGCGTCTGCCCGGCCTGGCCGACGATCCCGATGGCCTGCTGGCCGAACGCTTTGCGCGCAGCAACGCCTTCTGCGCCACGGCCGAAGGCCTTTCGCTCGCAGCCTATGAACAGCCGCTGCGCGCGGCCGCCGCGGCGGCCCGCGCGCTGCTCGCCATGGCGGCGGCCGAACGCTGGGGCGTGGGCTGGGAAGAATGCGAAGTCGCAGCGGGTCTCGTGCGCCACGGCGAACAGGAACTGGGCTTCGGCGAACTGGCCGCGCAGGCTGCCACGTTCGACCCGCCCGATCCGCCGCCGCTGCGGGTCGAACCTGCGAGCGAGGATCCGTCCCCGGCGGAGGCCGAATTGGCGCCCGCCTTCCCGCGGCTCGACCTGCCCGCCAAGGTCGACGGCAGCTTCCTGTTCGCCGGCGATATCCGCTTGCCGGGCATGGTCTACGCCTCGATCCGGCACGGGCCGCTGGGGAAGGCCGAACTGACCGCCTTCGACAAGGAAGCGGTGGCCGGCCTCAAGGGGCTGGTGGGGGTAGTGAAGTCCAAACGCTATCTCGCGGCAGTGGCCGAAAGCTGGTGGATTGCCGACCGCGCGCTTGCGGCGATGCGGCCGGTCTTCGCCGGGCCCGCGGCCGTCGAGAGCGCGGGTGCACTGCGCGCGCTCGATACCGCGCTGGCGGAGAGCGAGGGCGAGCGCATCGTGACCGAAGGGGATCCGGACGGCGCTCTCAGACGGCCCGATTATGCGCAGGATTATTCCGTCGCCCCGGCAGTTCACGCCGCGATCGAGACCGCCAGCGCGACGGCGCGCTTCGACGGCGGCAAGCTGGAATTGTGGATCGCCGCGCAGGCGGGTGAACTGACGCGCCGCGCGGCGGCCAAGGCAATCGGCATCTCGCCGCAGGACGTGGTGCTCTATCCCACTGCGGCGGGGGGCAGTTTCGACGCGCGGCTCGAACGGCGGCACGCGATCGAGGTTGCGCAGATCGCGCAGCAGATCGGCCGCCCGGTCCAGCTGACCTGGCCGCGCCAGCAGGAATTGCAGCTGGTGCCGGTGCGCACCCCCGTCAGCGCGCGGCTGGAAGCGGGCTTCGTCCCGGCGAGCGGCGGCCGCATCGCTGCCTGGCGTACGCGGCTGGCAATGCCCGCGACCATGCGCGAATTCGGCCACCGCTTGTTCGACAACAACACGCCCGAAGCGGCGATGGAACACGCTGCGGGCGAGGCCGATGCGCTGGCCTGCGAGGGCGCGGTCCCGCCTTATGGAATCGCGCATGTCGCAGTCGACCACCTGCCGGTGACGCTGCCGTTCCCGACCGGGCCGATGCGCGGCAATGCCGCGGCGTACACCGCGTTCTTCACCGAGAGCTTCATCGACGAACTGGCCGAACGCGCCGGGCGCGACCCGTTCCTATACCGCATCGAGATGCTGGGCCAGACGCCGCGGATGGCCGATTGCCTGCGCCGCGCGACGCGGCTGGCCGGCTGGGACGGCGGGCGCCGCGGCACCGGTCAGGGGCTGGCGATGGTGCGCATGGGCGGACCCGGGGAGGGGGGCGGGCGCATCGCCTGCGTGGCGCAGGCCGCGCTGGGCGAAGGCGGGCTGCGCGTGACCCGGCTGCACGCGGCGGTTGATATCGGGCGGATCGTCAATCACGACATTGCGCGTCAGCAGATCGAAGGCGGGCTGATCTTCGGCCTGTCGCTCGCCACCGGGTCGAGCGTGGCCTATGAGGATGGCCGGCCCGTCCCCGCGCGCCTTGCGGGGCTGAGCTTGCCGACGCTGGCCGATTGCCCCGAGATCGTTATTGAATTCCTCGCCAGTGACGCACCCGCGTTCGATCCCGGCGAACTGGGCGTCGCCGTGGCGCCGCCCGCCATCGCGAATGCGCTTTACTCCGCGACAGGAGTACGCTTTCGCCGTTTGCCATTGCTTTCGGAGGGCCTATGACTTGGCAAGAACAATCGCTTCCCGCCGACCACCCCGCAGTCAAGTCGGGCGGCGTCGGGGTGCTGCTCGTCAATCTCGGCACGCCCGATGCGCCCGAGAAGGGGCCGGTCAAACGCTATCTCGCGGAATTCCTTTCGGACCGCCGGGTGGTCGAAATCCCGCCAATCGCCTGGCAGCCGATCCTGCGCGGCATCATTCTCAACACGCGGCCGAAGAAAAGCGCGCATGCCTATCGCCAGGTGTGGACCGAGGAAGGCTCGCCGCTGGCGGTGATCACGCGCGACCAGGCGGCCGCAATGCAGCAGCGGCTGGGCGACGAGGTGAAGGTCGACTGGGCGATGCGATACGGCACCCCGTCGATCCCCGAGCGGATCGAGGCGCTGATGGCGGCCGGTTGCGAACGGATCCTGCTGGCTCCGCTCTACCCCCAGTACTCGGGTGCGACCACGGCCACGGTTGTGGACAAGGCTGCGGACAAGCTGCGGGAAATGCGTTGGCAAGCCTCGCTGCGGACCCTGCCGCCCTACCATGACGACCCGGCCTATATCGATGCGCTGGCGAGCGATCTCTCGCGCCAGATCGATGCGCTCGATTTCGCGCCCGAAGTGCTGCTGCTGAGCTTCCACGGCATGCCGCAGCGCACGCTCGAACTCGGCGATCCCTATCACTGCCACTGCCAGAAGACCTCGCGCCTGCTGCAGGAGCGGCTGGCGCGGCCGGGGCTCCGTTTCCGCACCACTTTCCAGTCGCGCTTCGGGCCGGCCAAGTGGCTGGCCCCTGCGACCGACGATACGCTGGAAGAAGAGGCGCGGGCCGGAACCAAGCGGCTGGCGATCGCTGCGCCGGGCTTTTCGGCCGACTGCCTCGAGACGCTCGAAGAGTTGGCCATCCAGGGCTGTGAGCAGTTCACCGAGGCCGGCGGAGAGCGGTTTGCCGCGCTGTCCTGCCTCAATACTTCCGACGCCGGACTGGCCATGCTGGAGACGCTTTTGCGCCGTGAATTGATGGGGTGGATTCGCGCCTGAAAATTACTTACAACGAAGTAAGTTTTAAGGAGCTACCTAATGGCCACGCTTGCCCCGCACCAACCTGCCGAGACCGCGCCGTCGCATTGGCAGGAAGGCAATCCCAGCGAAGATGCGCTCGCGCACATCCCGGGCGAGGGGGGTGGCCGATCGTCGGCAACACCTTCAAGATGCTGGCCGACCCGCATGGCCAGACGCGGCGCATGGTCGAAAAATACGGCCGCGTGTACAAGAACAGGGCCTTCGGTGGCTGGAATGTCGCGCTGATCGGGGCCGAGGCCAACGAGATGCTGCTGATGAACCGCGACAAGATCTTCAGCTCCGAACAGGGCTGGGGGCCGATTCTCGACAAGCTGTTCCCGCGCGGGCTGATGTTGCTCGATTTCGACCATCACCGCGCCGACCGCCGCGCGCTGTCGATCGCCTTCAAGCCCGGCCCGATGCGGCATTATGCGGACGCGCTGAACCGCGGCATCGCCAAGCGGGTCGAGGAATGGGGCGGCGATGGCTCGGGGGCGCAGCTGCTCTTCTATCCGTCAATCAAGGAACTGACGCTCGACCTGGCGGCCGACAGCTTCATTGGCATTCCGTGGGGCCCCGAGGCGGACCGGATCAACACCGCCTTCGTCGACATGGTCCAGGCCAGCGTGGCGCCGGTGCGCAAGCCACTGCCGTTCACGCAGATGAAGCGCGGCGTCGATGGTCGCGCCTATCTGGTCGACTATTTCACGCGCGAAACGCATCGCCGCCGCGCCGAAGGCGGCGGGCAGGACATGTTCAGTCAATTCGCCACCGCCGAATATGACGATGGCAGCCTGATGCCGGTCGACGAAGTGGTCGATCACATGAACTTCCTGATGATGGCCGCGCACGACACCATCACCTCCAGCGCCACCTCGCTGCTGTGGCTGCTCGCCAAGCATCCCGAATGGCAGGATCGGCTGCGCGACGAAATCGCCGCGGTCACCGGGGGCAGCGATGCCAGCGGCCGCCCGCGCGATCTCGAATATGACGATCTGGGCAAGCTCGACCTTACCGAGATGGCGTTCAAGGAAGCGCTGCGGTTCGTGCCGCCGGTGCCCTCGATGCCGCGCCGCGCGCTCAAGTCGTTCGAATACGGCGGCTACCGCATCCCCGCCGGGGCGCATGTCGGGATCAACATCCACTACACGCATCACGATGAGGAACATTGGGAGGATCCCTACACCTTCGACCCGATGCGCTTTACGCCCGAGCAGGTGAAGGCCCGGCACAAATACGCCTGGGTGCCCTTCGGCGGCGGGGCGCATATGTGCCTGGGGCTGCATTTCGCCTACATGCAGGTGAAGATCCTGCTGGCGCAGATGCTGCCGCGCTACCGTATCGAACTGGCGGCGGGCGATCCCGAATGGCAGGCGTGGCCGATCCCCAAGCCCAAAGACGGGTTGAAGCTCAAGCTCACCGCCATCTAATTCGGTTTTTATGGGGCATCCTCGCTCACGCGACCTGACGGCCGCGTCGCTGCGGGCGGCCAGTCGGCCTTGCCTCGCCTGCGGCGCGGGGATTCTCGCCCAGCGATCGAGTAGTGCTAGCCCCGGCCCGGAATGAGGGCCGGCAAGGGCGACTGCCCGCCCGCAGGGGCCCGCAGCGAAGCGGAGGAACAGCCCCGAGGACGCACCGACGGATGTCGGTGCGCAACCGGAACATCATTTCAGAAATCGATGGCGATGCCGTCTTTCACCCAGTCGCCATAGCGCGTCGGGCTGAGGTCCTCGTCATTGCTGCCCTTCCTGGGCGCAGGCGGGGCATCGTTGGTCCAGTGAGCGGGCTTCTTGAACCCTTCGGGGCGGGTGGTTGCGCGTTTCGGCATGCCGCCAACATGATGCCGCTGGCGGCTTTGTGCAAGTGGGGGTAGGGGCTGGCCCCCATGGCCCAACCTACCGGTATCCACGCCCGCCGCGCTGCGCTGCGCCTGCTCGATGCAGTGCTTCGCCAGGGCGAAACGCTCGACATCGCCTTCAACGGCGCGACCCGCGACATCCGCAAGTTCGAGGACAAGGCGCTGGCGCGGGCCATTGCCAGCGAAGTCCTGCGCTGGCTGGTCGATCTCGACGCGCTGATCGACAGCGCGACCAAGAAGCCGCTGCCGCATGATGCCAGGGCGCGCATGGTCCTGCGGATGATGCTGGCGCAATGGCTGCGGCTGGACACCCCGCCGCACGCGGTGCTGGCAACCGGGCTCGACTTGCTCGCCGGGGGGCAGCGCCGGCTGGCGCATGGCGTGTTCTCCACTCTGACCAAGCGCGGCGACACGCTGCCTGACGCCCCGACGCTGCCCGAGCCAGTCGCTATGCGCTGGGGCGAGCGGGCCCCCGCGATCGCCGCGGGCCTGGCCGAACCGCCCCCGCTCGATCTTACGCTGCGCGATCCTGCGGACACCGCGCAGTGGGCCGTACAGCTTTCCGCCGACAGCCTGATGCCCGGGCATTTGCGCCTGCCGCGCGGAGCCAATGTCGAGAAGCTGCCGGGCTTTGGCGAAGGGGCCTGGTGGGTACAGGATATCGCTGCTTCGCTGCCCGCACGGCTGCTGGGCCCGGGCGAGGGGCGCCACGTGCTCGACCTGTGCGCGGCGCCGGGGGGCAAGACGCTGCAGCTGGCCGCGCAGGGCTGGCAGGTGACCGCGCTCGACATATCGAAACGCCGGCTCGACCTGCTCAAGGCCAATCTCAAGCGCACGGGTCTGAAGGCGGGCGCCGTCCGCGCCGATGCGCTCAAGTGGGAGCCGAAGCACACATTCGATGCGATCCTGCTTGATGCGCCCTGCACGGCGACCGGGACCGCGCGGCGTCATCCCGATGTATTGCACCGCATCGGCCCGGAGACCATCGAGCAGATGGCGCAATTGCAGGCAGCACTGCTTCAGCGCGCGCAAGGCTGGCTCAAGCCGGGCGGAACGCTGGTCTATGCAACCTGCTCGCTCGAACGCGCGGAGGGCGAAGACCAGGCCGGCGCCGTCTCGCTCACCCCCGATCCGATAACCCGTGATGGTTTGCCGCAGGGCGTCGAGCCGGGCAGCGCGGCCTGGCTGCGCACCGACCCCGGCATGCTTGAAAAGCACGGCGGTCTCGACGGCTTTTTCATCGCGCGATGGCGACGGGACCTCTGATCAGCGGGCGATGAAGTCCCGCAGTTGCGCGATCGCGAAATCGGGATCGGTCATCAACACATAGTGGGCCGCCGTATCGCTTGCCGCCAGTTCGATATCGCCCGCAGCATCGAGCCGCTCGGCAAGGGCTGCCGCCCCGGCGAAGGCGGTCTTGGGATCGCGCTTTGCGTGCAGCACCAGCGTCGGCGGGATTCGTTCGGGCAGACGGCCCAGCTCCGCGGGTGCTTCATAGGTCGGGAACCCGCCGGGCAGCAGGTGCCGCGGCAGCGGGCTGGCGAACAGCAGGCCGGCTTCTTCGCTCTCGATCATTTCCTCTGTCAGCTCGGCGCGGCGGTTGTTCTCCGACCGGCTGATCAGGCTCACCAGCGGGATCGACGAACCGAACTGCGGGAAAGCGGCGAAGGTCTGCTGGACACGCCCGAGCTCGGCCTGCGCGTGCTCCAGCCATGCCGTGTCGCCGCGGTGCAGGCCCGCGATGATAAAGGGCAACATCGCCCGCGTCCGGGGAAAGTCGATCAATGCGGCGAGCAGGTATTTCGGCTTCGGCCCAAGTGGCTCCGACAGTTCGGGATCGGCGAGCAGGGCTGCCAGCGCCTCGTCGAGCGGCTGGTCGAAATAGCGGCTGCAGTCAGGCCGCGCATCGCAATCGCGCAGCACCTGCCGCCCGACCGCATCGGTCACCTGCGAACGCCGGCTGAGGTCGTGGCGCAGATCGTCGTCGGCGGGGACGAGCGAGTCGAGGATCACACCGTCGAGCCGCTCGGGCGGGGCGACTGCCAGCGTGCGCAAGATCAGCTGCGTGCCGTAGGAGACGCCGTAGAGAAACCGGCGCGTGTCACCGCCATGGCGGTCCATCAGCAGGCTCACGTCGCGCGCTGCATTGCCGATCGTGAAAGCCTGCGTGCGCTGCGGATCGGCATGCAAAGCGCCGATGCAGCTGCCCCATTCCGCACCCTCCAGCGCCATGCCGCCGGCGCTGTCCGCGCTTTCCTCGGCCGGGCACAGCCGCGCCGAATAGCCGGTCCCGCGGTGATCGGGCACGATCAGGTCGAAGCCGGGCACCGCCGCGCGCAACGTGTCAATGAAGGGGTAAAAGGACGCGCCCGATTCCCCCGGTCCGCCGGCGATCAGCCATAGCTCACCGGTCGCAGCCCCGTGTGCCGGGAACTTGCGGACGAACAGATCGACGGTGCCCGTTGCGGGCGCGCCGTGATCGAGCGGGACGGCCAGCTGCGCGCATCGCGTGTCGCCAAGCGCCGGATGCGCGTCGGCGTCGGCGCAGGGGGTGAACCCGGGCCGCTCTGCGGGTTCGCCCGCCGCTGCCGGAGTGGCCGCGGCAAGCGACAGGACTGCGCAGGCGGCAAGCAAGGATATGATCGGTGACACGCTAAGCTCTGGCAATATCGGGAAAATCGACGGCTAGGCGCCATCCTTCCTCCGGGCAATGGAACCCGCCCGCCGCTTCGTCGAAGTGCTGCCTCCTATCGACCGCCGACAGCTTCGGCGAGCAGCAGCCCCGACATATAGGCCGCCTCGACCCGCGGACCGATGAGCCAGTCGCCGCAGACGCCGATCCGCTGTTCTGCATCCCACAACGCCTCTTCGCCAGCCGTGCCCGACCTAGCAAAGCGCCAGCGATGGGCGGTTGCGCCCAATTGGCGTGGAAGCGGGCCGCCATTGGCTTCGGCCAGTTCGGCCAGCAGCGCGGCTGCAACCGTTTCCGCGTTGTCTTCGAGATGCGCGCGCGACCATTCGGGCGAGGCCTGGATGACCCAGCATTCCTCGTTTGCGCGCCCGGGCTTGGCATTGTTGCGCGCGGCCCAGCCGATCGGGCCGCGCTGGCGCAGCGTGTCCTGCACCAGCGGCAGCGGTGCCTCGAACCCGGCCATCAGCGTCCAGCATGGGTCCGAAGCGGTTTGATCGGCGAGCGTGGCCATGACCGGGGCATGCGGCTGCAGCAGCGGGCCGGCCTGCTCCGCCGGCACCGCGACGAGCACTGCGTCGAAACGCGCATCCGGCGCGCCTTCGCCGTCGATCTGCCAGCCCTCGCCATCGCGCACGAGCTGTTCGATCCGCGTCCCGAATTGCACGCCGAGCTCACCGGCCATCGCCTTGAGCGGCGCATTCATCGCGGGCGTGCCGACCCAGGCGTCATCGCCTGCGGCGGCCCAGCGCGCGGCCACGCCGGCGGCTTCCCAATGCGCAACCTGCTCGACGAAGCGCGGGTCGCGCGCGGTGAAATACTGCGCGCCGTGGTCGAAATGCAGCGTGGTGCCGCCGTCTTCCATGCGCCGCGTCGCCATCCGCCCGCCGGGGCCGCGGCCCTTGTCGAACAATCCGACCTCGTGCCCCAGCCGGGAGAGCCGCTGGCCGCAGCTCATCCCGGCCATACCGGCACCGACGATCGCGATGCGCATCGCGCCGCCCGCGTCAGGCATCGGCCTTGAGATACTTCTGGAAACTCTTGCGCAGCTTCATCAGCTTGGGCGGGATCACTGCCTGGCAATAGGGATTGCGCTGGCCTTCGCCTTCCCAATATTCCTGGTGGTAATCTTCGGCCGGATACCACTGACCGCTCTCGATCGTGGTCACCGCCTGCTGCCCGGGATGATCGTCGTTCCAGCGCCCGATCGCCGCGCGCGCTTCTTCTTCCTGCCCGTCGAGCGGAAAGATCGCGCTGCGGTACTGCGTGCCGACATCGTTGCCCTGCCGGTTCAGCTGGGTCGGATCATGCGTCCCCAGGAAGACATCGTAGAGCTGGCCCAGCGTGATCTGCGCATCGTCGAAGGTCACGCGCACGCCCTCGGCATGGCCGGTATTGCCGGTGCAGACCTCCTTGTAGGTCGGATCGGGCTTGTCCCCTCCGATATAGCCGCTTTCCACCTTACTGACGCCGATAACGTCCTTCATCACCGCTTCGGTGCACCAGAAGCATCCACCGGCTACGATCGCCTGTTGTTGAGCCATACTCGTCAATCTCCTTGTGCTCCGCAGATAGGAAGCCGTCTTCGCCTTGTCATCCATCGGCGGCAGGTCCAGAACACTGCCGGATGAATTGAGGAGGATTTTCCATGCGTCTTATGCTGACTGCCGCCGTTGCCGCTCTTGTCGCGTCACCGCTCGCCGCCGACAACCACGCCGCCGATCTCGAAACCGTGCTGGCAGCCGACATGCGCGATGACGACCGCGCGCGCGACCAGTACCGTAACCCCGCCGAAACGCTCGAATTCTTCCAGGTCGCGCCCGGCATGACCGTGGCCGAATATGGTCCGGGCGGCGGCTGGTACACGCGCGTGCTGGCGCCCTATCTGCACTCCTCGGGCAAATATATCGCCTTCGATCAGGACAGCGACGGCCGCACCTACAACAGCCGGGCGCAGGAAGCGCGCGCGAAGGGCTGGACCGAGCGGTTCAAGGCCGAAGTCGCCGAAATGACCGGGGTCGAAGCTGACAGCGTCACTGCATTCGAGATCGACGAGATGCCCGAAGACCTTGCCGGCACGGTCGACCGCGTGCTGATCTTCCGCTCGATGCACGGGCTGAACATGGGCAATGCGGCGGACGATGTGCTCAAGGCCGCGCGCATGATGCTTAAGGACGACGGCATGGTCGGCGTGGTCCAGCACCGCGCGCCCAAAGGCGCCAGATACGACGATTACGGCGCGCGCCAGCGCGGCTACATGCGCAAGCAGGATGTCGTCGCGATCTTCGCCGCCAATGGCTTCGAACTGGCCGGGGAAAGCGAGATCAACGCCAATCCGAACGACCCGGCCAACTGGGAGGGCGGCGTGTGGACGCTGCCGCCGGTGCTGCGTTACGGCGACCAGGACCGCGCGAAATACGAAGCGATCGGCGAGAGCGACCGCATGACGTTGTTGTTCCGCAAGGCGCAGTAACCATTGTCTGGACGGCGGCGGCTGCCTATCTCGCGCGCATGAGAAAGCTGTCCGTCGCCGTCCTGCAATTGCCGCTCGCCCGCCCCGAGCCGGCCGACAACATCGCTGCCGTGTCCGCGCTGGTGGAAGAAGCCGCGGGCAAGGGTGCGCAGGTCATCCTGCCGCCCGAACTGTTCGCGGGCGAGTATTTCTGCCGCATGGAAGAGGAAGAGCTGTTCGACCTCGCGCATCCCACGCTCGAAAGCCCGAGTGTGCAGGCGATGCAGACGCTGGCGGCAAAGCTCGGCGTGGCGATCCCGACGAGTTTCTTCGAGCGCGACGGGCAGCACTATTACAACACGCTGGCGATGATCGGCCCCAATGGCGCCATCATGGGGACCTATCGCAAGAGCCATATCCCCGACGGCCCGGGCTACGAAGAGAAGTACTATTTCCGCCCGGGCAATGACGGGTTCAAGGTGTGGGACGTGTTCGGCACGCGCATCGGCGTGGGGATCTGCTGGGACCAGTGGTATCCCGAATGTGCGCGGGTGATGGCACTCAAGGGTGCCGAAGTGCTGTTCTACCCCACCGCCATCGGCTCCGAACCCTATGACGCCGATCTCGACACCAGCCGCATGTGGCGCCGCGCGATGATCGGTCATGCGGTGTCCAACTGCATGCCCGTCTGCGCCGCCAACCGGATCGGGCACGAAGGCCCCGCCGATCGCCAGCAGAGCTTCTACGGCCACAGTTTCATCAGCGATGAATGGGGCGATCTGGTCGCGGAATTCGGCGGGTCGAGCGAAGGCGTGCTGACCGCCACGCTCGATCTCGACCGCGCGCGCAAGCACCGCGCCGGAATGGGCTTCTTCCGCGACCGGCGGCCGCAGCTCTACGGGCGCATCAGCGAGGATATCTGAGCTTGGCGGGGGGCATCGACCAGACACGGCTCGATGCCCTGTTCACGGCCGCACTCGAAGCCGCGATCGCCCGGATCGAAAAGGACGGGACGTTCTTCCCGCTGGTGTTCGAACTGCGCGCCAATGGCGTTATCCAGAACGTCGCGGTGCTCGATACCGGCGCGACCGAGGGTGCGCAGAAGGTCATCGACCGGCTGGTCCAGGTGCTCCGCCCGCGCGCTGCCGATCAAACCATCCAGGCAGCCGCCATCGTGCTGTTCCGCAGCGCCGAGCCGGCGATCGAGGTGCGGTTGCGGGCGGCGAATTATTCGCGGGACGTGACCGCGCCTTTCACGCTCGCGACCAGCGGCGTGTTCCGCCGCAGGCGCAAGCTGACGCTGGGCGAATTCACTACCCGAGAAGCGGCGAACGAGCTGTTCTAGCCGCCCGCAAGCTCCTTCAGCACGATGCTCCAATGGTCGAGCCCGGCATAGAAGGCATCGACCCGCATCCGTTCGTTAAGGCCATGCGCATAGATGTCCTGCGGCCGGCTCGCGCCAGCGCCGATGGCCACCGTGTCGTAGCCCAGCGCGCGGTAATGCATGCCGTCGGTGCCGCCCGATGACATGGTCGGGATCATCGGGATCGCTTCACCGAAGCGGGTTGCGAGCGATTTTGCCAGCGCTGCACGGACCTCGTCGGGGAACGCGCTCATCGGGCTTTCGGTCGCTTCTTCGCGCTGTGTCACGGTGATCGCTTCACTGTCGATTGCCGTTTCCAGCGCAGCCTTGACCGTTTCCACCCCTTCACCCGGGAAGACCCGGCAGTTGACTGCGGCGCTGGCCGATTGCGGCAACGCGTTCTCGGCATGGCCGGCGTCGAGCATGGTCGCCACACAGGTCGTGCGCAACGTGCCGACATAGCCCGGATCGGCGCTGATCAGCGCGATTGCCTCGTCATCGGCGGGATCGGCGGCAAATGTCCGCATGGCTGCGCCAAGTTCGCCCGGAATGCTCTGCCCCAGCGCGCCGAAATAGCTGCGCGTCAACTCGCTTTCGCGCACCGGAAAGCGAAGCTGCTCGATCCGCGTTAATGCGCCCGCGAGGTCATAGATTGCATTGTCGCTGCGCGGACGCGAGGAATGCCCGCCGGGATTGGTCGCGGTTACATCGAAGGTGACATAGGTCTTCTCGGCCAACTGCACCTGCTGCGCGAGCGGGGCGAAATCGTCCGCCAGGCCGATGCCCCCAGCATCCGAATTGAGCACATAGGCGGGATCGACATTGTCGGCGACCCAGCGGGCCTGCGCGCGGGTGGAGACCATGCCGGTTTCCTCGTCGCCCGAGAAAACCAGATAGAGATCGCGGTTTGGCAGCCAGCCTTCTTCCTTCAGGCGGATGAAAGTGCCGGTGAGGTTGGCGACGCCGTATTTGTTGTCCTGCGTCCCGCGGCCGAAGAAATAGCCTTCGTCCTCGACCAACGTGAAGGGATCGCGCTCCCAGTCCTCGGGCAGGGCGTCGACCACGTCCATATGCGCGAGCATGACGATCGGCTTCGCGCCGGCAGACCCGTCACCGCGGTAGCGCACGACCAGTCCCTGCGTCGGATCGCCGTCACTGTCGAAATCGGTGACCAGCAAATCCTCCTCGGCAAAGCCCGCGGCCGCCAGCCGGCCGGTAAGATAGGCGACCATGTCGTCCATCTGGCCGTGACCTGCTGCCGTGCGGAAGGCGATGATATCGCGGTAGATGTCGTAAACCCGCTGCTCATGCGCGGTCAGCGCGCGCGGCGCGTGGTCGTCGGCGGCGGCCTGGCCCGCCATGGCCAGCGCACCCGCTGCCAGAATCGCCTTGATCTTCATTCGCCTGCCGCTCCCATTTGGTACTTGTCGGCAGCGAGGCTAGGGCGGGGGCATGGGCGACGCAAGCGAGCATCGATATCTGGTCGCGCTGGGCTCCAACCGCCGGGTGCAGGGGCTGGGCGCGCCGCGCGCGGTGCTGGCGGGGGCGGTTGCGGCGCTGGCCCGAAGCGGCTGGGAGGTCGAGGCGGTCGCGCGCGTGATCGACAGCGCCCCGGTCGGCCCGTCACTGCGGCGCTATGCCAATGGCGCGGCGATCATCGCGGGCGATCGCGCGCCGCTGGCCGCGCTGGCGAGCCTGCAGGCGATCGAACGCGCTTTCGGGCGCGACCGGCGCGGGCAGCGCTGGCGCTCGCGCACGCTCGATCTCGATATCGTGCTGTGGAGCGGGGGGACTTGGTACGGCCCGCGCCTGGCGATCCCGCACCCCCTGTTCCGGCAGCGCGACTTCGTCCTGCGCCCGGCGGCGCAAATCGCGCCCGACTGGCGCGATCCGGTCTCCGGCCTGAGGCTGCGCCAGCTGGCGGCACGCGCCGTACGGCGGCGCTGACAGGATTGCCGTAACACCGGCTTGACCACCCGCGACAGCGCCCCTAGGTGGCACGCCGTGGTCGGGCCGTTAGCTCAGTCGGTAGAGCAACTGACTTTTAATCAGTAGGTCGCTGGTTCGAACCCAGCACGGCTCACCACATTGAATTCCGCCCCGAGGCCGGTGCGCCGGCACCCCTAGTCCGGAGCCGTCATCCATGAAAACCCGCGCCGCAGTCGCCTTCGCCCCCAAGCAGCCGCTCGAAATCGTCGAGCTCGACCTGGAAGGGCCCAAGGCAGGCGAGGTGCTGGTCGAGATCATGGCCACCGGCATCTGCCACACCGATGCCTACACGCTCGACGGGCTCGATTCCGAGGGTATTTTTCCCAGCGTGCTGGGCCACGAAGGCGCGGGCATCGTGCGCGAAGTCGGCGCGGGCGTGACCAGCGTCCAGCCGGGCGATCACGTGATCCCGCTCTACACGCCCGAGTGCCGCCAGTGTAAATCGTGCCTCAGCGGCAAGACCAATCTGTGCACCGCGATCCGCGCGACCCAGGGCAAGGGGCTGATGCCCGACGGGACCACGCGCTTTTCCTACAAGGGCGAGCCGATCTACCATTACATGGGCTGCTCGACCTTTTCGAACTTCACCGTGCTGCCCGAAATCGCGGTGGCCAAGATCCGCGAAGACGCGCCGTTCAAGACCAGCTGCTATATCGGCTGCGGCGTCACCACCGGCGTCGGCGCAGTGACCAACACCGCCAAGGTGCAGGTGGGCGACAATGTCGTCGTGTTCGGCCTCGGCGGGATCGGCCTCAACGTGATCCAGGGCGCGCGGCTGTCGGGTGCGGGCATGATCATCGGGATCGACATCAACCCTGACCGCGAGGAATGGGGCCGCAAGTTCGGCATGACCCACTTCCTCAACACCAAGGGCATGAGCCGCGACGAGGTCGTCGCGAAGGTGGTCGAAATGACCGATGGCGGCGCCGATTACACCTTCGACTGCACCGGCAATACCGAGGTCATGCGCACCGCGCTCGAGGCCTGTCATCGCGGCTGGGGCACCAGCATCGTCATCGGCGTGGCCGAAGCAGGCAAGGAAATCGCGACGCGGCCGTTCCAGCTGGTGACCGGGCGCAACTGGCGCGGCACTGCCTTTGGCGGCGCGCGCGGGCGCACCGATGTGCCCAAGATCGTCGACTGGTACATGGACGGCAAGATCGAGATCGACCCGATGATCACCCACGTCCTGTCGCTCGAGGAAATCAACAAGGGCTTCGACCTGATGCATGCAGGCGAAAGCATCCGCAGCGTGGTGGTATTCTGATGGCCGGCAAGATTTATCCCAATGCCGCGGCGGCGCTGGACGGCGTGCTGCGCGACGACATGCTCATCGCCAGCGGCGGCTTCGGCTTGTGCGGCATTCCCGAACGCCTGCTGACCGCGATCCGCGATAGCGGCGTGAAGGGGCTGACCTTTGCCAGCAACAATGCGGGCATCGACAATGAAGGCATCGGCATGCTGCTGCGCACGCAGCAGGTGAGGAAGATGATCTCATCCTATGTCGGCGAGAACAAGGAATTCGAACGCCAGTTTCTTTCGGGCGAGCTCGAGGTCGAGTTCTGCCCGCAGGGCACGCTCGCCGAACGCATGCGCGCCGGCGGCGCGGGCATTCCCGGCTTCTACACCAAGACCGGCGTCGGCACGCAGGTCGCCGAAGGCAAGGAAGTGAAGACCTTCGACGGTGAGGACTACATCCTCGAACGCGGCATCTTCGCCGACCTCGCCATCGTCAAGGCATGGAAGGCGGATGAAACCGGCAACCTCGTGTTCCGCAAGACCGCGCGCAATTTCAACCAGCCCGCGGCCACCTGCGGCAAGGTCTGCGTGGTCGAGGTCGAAGAGATCGTGCCCACCGGCAGCCTCGACCCCGACTGCATCCACCTGCCGGGCGTCTACGTCCAGCGGATGATCGTGGGCGCGCCCTACGACAAGAAGATCGAATTCGAGACCACGCGCGAAAGGGAGAGCGCCTGATGCCCCAGGAAGCAGCAGGCTGGGACCGCAACCAGATGGCGGCGCGCGCCGCGCAGGAATTGCGTGACGGCTATTACGTCAATCTGGGTATCGGCATTCCCACGCTGGTCGCCAACCACATTCCGCAAGGCATGCATGTCACACTGCAGAGCGAGAACGGCATGCTTGGCATCGGGCCGTTCCCATATCCCGACGGTGTCGATGCGGACCTGATCAATGCGGGCAAGCAGACCATCAGCGAACTGCCGCACAGCGCCTATTTCGACAGCGCGGCCAGCTTCGCGATGATCCGCGGCGGGCATATCGACCTGACCGTGCTGGGCGCGATGGAAGTGGCCCAGAACGGCGACATCGCCAACTGGATGATCCCGGGCAAGATGATCAAGGGCATGGGCGGCGCGATGGATCTGGTCGCGGGCGTCAAGCAGATCATCGTGGTGATGGATCACACCGCCAAGGACGGCAGCCCCAAGTTCATTCCCGAATGCACGCTGCCGCTGACCGGGCAGAACGTGGTCGACATGATCGTCACCAATCTGGCGGTGTTCCAGCGGCCCGACCATGACAGCCCCTTCCGGCTGGTCGAACTGGCGCCGGGCGTGACGGCTGATGAAATCGCCGCGAAGACGACCGCGAAATACGAGGTCTCGCTATGACCACCGCGGGCACGCTCGAGACGGTATCGGAAAATTGCAGCCATGGCGGCGTGCAGGGCGTCTACCGCCATGCCTCGGCCAGCACCGGCACGCAGATGACCTTCTCGGTCTTCGTCCCGCCACATGAAGACGGCGCGAAGCTGCCCGTGCTGTGGTTCCTGTCGGGGCTGACTTGCACCCACGCCAATGTCACCGAGAAGGGCGAATTCCGCGCTGCCTGCGCCGAGCACGGGGTCATCTTCGTCGCGGCCGATACTTCGCCCCGCGGTGAGGACGTGCCCGATGACGAGGCCTATGATTTCGGGCAGGGCGCGGGCTTCTATGTCGATGCGACGCAGGCACCCTGGGCGCAGCATTTCCGGATGCGTAGCTATATCGAACAGGAACTGCCCGCGCTTCTGGCCGAGCATTTCCCCGCGGACATGCAGCTGCAGGCGATCAGCGGCCATTCGATGGGCGGCCACGGCGCGCTGACCATCGGCCTGCGCAATCCCGACCGCTTCCGTTCGATCAGCGCCTTCTCGCCGATCGTCAGCCCGCTGAACTGCCCGTGGGGCGACAAGGCGCTGGGCGGCTATCTGGGCGATGACCGCAGCGACTGGCGCGAATACGATGCCTGCGCGCTGATCGCAGACGGTGCGCGCCATGCGAACCTGCTGGTCGACCAGGGCACGGCGGACAATTTCCTCGAGGAACAACTCAAGACCGATCTGCTGGTCGATGCCTGCAAGTCCGCCGACATGCCGGCGGACATCCGCATGCAGCCCGGCTACGACCATTCCTATTACTTCATCTCGACCTTCATGGCCGAGCATGTCGACTGGCATGCGCGGCATTTGCAGGGCTGAACGCTTGGCGGGATAGATTTGCGCCAGCCATGCGTTAGGGCTGCATGATCCTCGATACTCCCTGGCCCGATATCATCGCCCGCGGCGTGCTGCTGGCAATTGCCGCCATCATCTGGGTGGTGGTGCTGATCCGCCTCAACGGGCTGCGCTCGCTGTCCAAGATGACCAATTTCGACTTCGTGATGACGATCGCGCTGGGCAGCCTGGTCGCGGGCGCGGCGCAGGCAAGCGACTGGAAAGCCTTCGCGCAGGCCATGGTCGCGATGGCGGGCCTGTTCGTCGTCCAGGCGGCGTCGGCGCGGCTGCGCAAGACCTCCGACAGTGTCGAGGACCTGATGCAGAACGATCCGGTCTTCCTGATGCGTAACGGCAAGTTCTGTGACGATGCGCTGACGTACACGCGAGTAGCCAAGAGCGATCTGATCGCCAAGCTGCGCGAAGCCAATGTCCTCGATTACGGGCAGGTTCGCGCCGTAGTGCTCGAAACCACCGGCGACGTGTCGGTGCTGCACGGCGACCATCTCGAGGAGACGATCGTCGAGAACGTGAAGCGCGTCTAACGGCGGTCGAGCCAGCGCGCGAATGCGACCCCGCCGGTGATCAGGAACGGCACCAGCACCAGGCTGAGCACGACCTTGGCGATGATCTGCCCGATCAGCAGGTTGGTGATGGCGAACTGGCCATAGAACGCCAGCGTGATGAAAATCACCGAATCGATAGCCTGGCTCAGCGCCGAGGCAATCGCCCCGCGTGCCATCAGCGAGAGTGTCGACGCGCCTTCGGCCGATCCGCGGAGCCGCGAGAAAATCCAGACGTTGAGCAGCAGCGACACGATGTAGGCGGCCGGTCCCGCCATCCACACGCGCCACAATGTCGCATGGACGCGTTCGAAGGCGGCGAGGTCGTCGGCGCGGAATTCGGTCATCTCGACCGATGGCGGCAGGTTCAGCACCAATTGCATCAGCAGCGACGCCACCAGCAGCGGCACGAACCCCCACCAGACGATCCGGTTGGCCAGCTTCTCTCCGTAAAGCTGTGCGATCGTGCTGGAAATCACCACCAGCAGCAGGAAGGCGAAGATGCCCGATTCGACTGCCAGTTCGGTCGGCCACAGCTGTACCTGCTTGAAGGCCAGCACGCCCGCCAGCACCGTCATCCCGCCATAGAGCAGCGTGTATACGAACAGCCCCAGCGGCATGGCGGCAGCGGCGAGACGGGTCTCGTTGGCGGGGTGGGTCATCTCTCGGCCTCGACAAGTTTCGTGGACGGCGAGGCCGTCGGCGGGCCCTGAAAATTGACTAATGCGGCGGCGCACGCAAGACAGCGCCCGATTTCATCCGCAACTTGTCCTCCTGCCAAAGGGAAAGCGATGGCGCCTATCCTGATTAATCTCGTCGGTATCGTGGCGATCCTGCTGATCGCCTTCCTCCTGTCGACGGGCAAGAAACGCATCAGCCTGCGCGTCGTCGGGGCGACCTTCGCGCTGCAGGCGCTGATGGCGCTGCTGGTGCTGCGCACCCCGTGGGGTGTGCAATTGATCCAGGCGCTATCGAACGGGGTCATTGCCCTGCTCGACTATTCGAAGGTCGGGATCGAGGCGATCTTCGGGCCAATGGGCGCCAATCCCTTCACCAACACCTTCGTCATCGCCGCGCTGCCGGTGATCGTCTTCTTCGCGGCGATCGTGTCGATCCTCTATCACTGGGGCATCATGCAGCGGCTGGTGCGCTGGGTCGGCGGCGCGATCGGCTGGATAACCGGGATCAGCAAGGTCGAGGCGCTGGGCAGCGCGGCCAACATCTTCGTCGGCCAGTCCGAAAGCCCGCTGGTGGTGCGCCCCTATCTCGCCGCGCTGACCCCCAGCCGGCTGTTCACGCTGATGAGCGTGGGCATGGCGGGCGTGGCGGGGACCATCCTCGCCGCCTATGCCAGCTTCATCGGCGCCGAGGCAGTGCCCTTCCTGCTCGCCGCGGCGTTCATGTCCGCGCCCGGCGGCATCCTGATGGCCAAGATCATCATGCCCGACGACGACAGCGTGCTGGCGCGCGATGCCGCGCAGATGTCCGGGGTCGACCCCCATGGCGAGATCGTGCTGCCGAAGGGCCGGATCAGCGCCGAAGGGCCTGCCGCGCTGACCGAAGGCGGCAAGGCGCATGAAGTCGAAGTCGCCGAGACCTTCGAGGAAGGGCACAAGCCCGCCAATGTCATCGAAGCCGCCGCGCAGGGGACGCAGACCGGCGTGAAGCTCGCCGTGGCGGTTGGCGCGATGGTGATGGTCTTCGTCGCGCTGGTCGCGCTCGCCAATGGGATTCTCGGCGGGATCGGCGGCTGGTTCGGCTATCCCGATGTCAGTTTCCAGCAATTGCTCGGACTGGTGTTCGCCCCGGTGATGTATCTTATCGGCATTCCCTGGGACCAGGCAGGCGCGGCGGGCGGATTGTTCGGCACCAAGATCGTGCTCAACGAATTCGTCGCCTTCATCGAACTCGGTTCGATGGATGGCAGCGTGCTGTCCGATCGCAGCCGCGCGATCGTCACTTTCGCGCTGTGCGGTTTCGCCAATTTCAGCTCGATTGCGATCCAGATGGCGGTGACCGGCGGGCTGGCACCCAACCAGCGCCCGGTGATTGCCAAGCTCGGCCTGCGTGCACTTGCGGCGGGCAGTCTCGCCAATCTGATGAGCGCGGCGCTGGCGGGACTCTTCCTCCCGTATTAAAGGCCGGTCCATTATGACCGATTCGAACACAGATATCGCGGTTGTGTCGCTGGCACAGCCGCTCGACTCGATTGCCGACGAGCTTGGCCGCAGTTTTCAGCAATACGGCTTTGCCGTCATTCGCGACCACGGGATCCCGCAGGAGCTGATCGACCGCGCCGAAGCGCTGTCGAAACAGTTCTTCGCGCTGCCCGACGAGGTCAAGCGCGCCTATCACATTCCCGGCGGTGGCGGGGCGCGTGGCTACACCCCCTTCGGGACCGAAAAGGCCAAGGACGCCAAGGTCCACGATCTCAAGGAATTCTGGCACGTCGGGCGCGAGCTGCCCGAAGGCCATCCCCTGGCCGAATTCATGGCCGACAATGTCTGGCCGTCCGAGGTCGCAGGCTTTCGCGAAACCTTCAGCGAACTCTATGCGGCGTTCGAGGAAGCCGGCGGCCGCGTGCTCGAAGGCATCGCGCTGCATCTCGGGCTCGACCGCGAGTTCTTCGCGCCGACCATCGAGGACGGCAATTCGGTGATGCGCCTGCTCCGCTATCCTCCTCTGGAAGGCGAGGAAGCCGAAGGCGCGATCCGCGCCGCCGCGCATGGCGATATCAACACGATCACGCTGCTGCTCGGTGCCGAAGAGGCCGGGCTGGAACTGCTGACCGCGCAGGGCGACTGGAAAGCGGTTGCCCCGCCCGAAGGTGCGCTGGTGGTCAATGTCGGCGACATGCTCGACCGGCTTACCAACGGCAAGCTGCGCTCGACCACGCACCGCGTGGTGAACCCGCGCGGCGACGCCGCCTATCGCGCGCGCTATTCGATGCCGTTCTTCCTGCACTTCCGGCCGGATTACGTGATCGAGACGCTGCCGTCCTGCATCGACGCGGACAGCGGCACCGCGCCGGCCGAACCGATTTCGAGTCACGACTACCTGATGCAGCGCCTGCGCGAGATCGGCCTGGCCTGATCCGCACGCCGCTTCGGGGGGCTGTTGCACTTATGCACCGGTTCCCGGAAGAATCGGATTTGTTGCCTTTATGCAACTAACGTAAATGCCTGAAATACAGCGGATTTCCCGTTTGGTGCGGCGATGCGTCTCGCACCTGCAACATATGTCTTGATCTTGTCACAAAAAGATAGCTTTGCCGCAACGTCCTCCCGCCAGGGAGTCGGCTCAGCAGCACTAGCCTACTTTTAACGAGACGAAGGGATCCGCTCGATGAAGTTCAAATATCTCCTGGCCGCGTCGGTGGTCAGCACCGCCAGCGCCATGGTCGCCGCCCCGGCCGCCGCACAGTCCACCGGTTCGGTCGATTTCGACGATTCGGTCATCATCGTTTCCGGTGCCCGTGACACGGATGTGGGCGGTGTCGATCTTCCCGATTCGCCCAAGGCGAAGGTTCAACTCGAATCCGAACTGATCCTGCGTCAGGCTCCTGGCCAGACGATCAACGAAACGCTCAACTTGGTTCCTGGCGTTAGCTTTACGAACAACGATCCGTTCGGCTCCCTCGGCGGCAGCTTCACTATTCGCGGTTTTGCATCGGACCGCATCTCGCAGACCTTTGATGGCCTGCCGCTCAATGATTCGGGCAATTACGCACTTTACACCAACCAGATGGTTGACCCCGAAATCATCGCTTCGGCTACCGTTACGCTCGGCTCGACCGACGTCGACAGCCCGACAGCGGCAGCGGCCGGCGGCACGATCAACATTCTTTCGAAGACCCCGGACAATGATTTTGGCGTCACGACCACGACGACCTACGGCAACATCATTTCGCGCGGTAACCCGGGCGACCGCATGATGTATCGGTTCTTCGCCAAGGTCGAGACCGGTGAACTTACCGACGGCGGGCTCAAGGCTTTCGTCAGCGCTTCGCGCACCGAAAACGACTCCGGTTTCTCCAATTACGGCGGGGTCGACAAGCAACAGTACAACGCCAAGATTTTCCAGCCGCTCGGCAACGGCGACGATTTCATCTCGATCGCCGGTCACTACAATCAGAACCGCAACAACTTCAACGGCTCGCCCTTCCGCTACACCGGTGAACCGAGCCCGATCCAGGAGCCGGAAGACCGCTTCTATAACCTTTTCGACGGTACGCCGTGCACGGTCGTTGCCGGTGAAAACGGCGTGCAGGATACCTACAATAGCTGCGGTACGCCGTTCGAACGTCGCTACAACCCGTCGAACACGGGTAACATCCGCGGTGCTTCACGCTTCACGCTCAGCGATTCGCTTACGCTCACCGTCGATCCCAGCTTCCAGTATGTGAAGGCCAATGGCGGGGGCACCTCGGTCGGCTTCGAGGGTTCTTCAGCTGACGGATACACTGGCGGCATCTTCACCACCGATCCGCGGAATCCTGCCCGGCCTGACCGCGGCACCACGTATTATTACTTCGGTGGGACGGACCTCAACGGCGACGGGGACACGCTCGACTACGTTACCATTCTTTCGCCCAGCAACACGCAGACCAACCGTTACGGTGTGATCGCCAACCTGATCTACGAGATCAATCCGGATCACCGTGTGCGCCTCGCGTATACCCTCGATCATGCACGTCATCGTCAGACGGGTACGGCGGGTTCGCTCCTGTTCAACGCCGAGCCGGTCGATGTCTTCCCGATCGACAATCCGCTGCTCGATGCCGATGGCGTCGCGCCGCAGAAGCGCAATCGCAAATCGTTTGCTATCCTGCATCAGGCTGCTGCCCAGTACCGCGGTGAGTTCGGCGGACTTTCGGCAGAGCTCGGCCTTCGCATCCCGTTCTTCGAGCGCGAACTTAACCAGAACTGCGTGACCACCGATCCGGACGGCAACGTAAACTGCATCAATGGCGGTGACGATATTGCCGCTTATCTGGCCGCCAACCCGAACTTTGTCGGTCCGACCTCTACCACGTACAATTACGATGCGATCCTGCCCAACCTCGGCCTGACCTATGAGTTTTCGCCGGGGGCTAGCGTTTTCGCCAGCTACGCCAAGAACCTTTCGGTTCCGGGCACTGACGAACTCTACGGCTCGCTGTTCACCGGCATCGCTCCGGATCCGGAAACGTCGCACTCGGTCGATTTCGGGGTGCGCTACCAGACCGCTACCATCCAGGCGCAGGTTGCTGGCTGGTTCAACCGCTACAACAATCGGCTGGCATCGGCATACGACCCGATTGCGGATCGCACGATTACCCGCAACCTTGGCCGCGTCGACAAATACGGGGTTGATGGCAGCATCGCTTGGAAGCCGTCCGAGCCGGTCCTGTTCTATGTCTTCGGTTCGTACCTGAAGTCGGAAATCGAAGAAGACGTCCAGCTTGGGGCCACGGCTTTCGCGCCGACCGCAGGGAAGCGCGAAGCGGGGGCGCCCAAGTTCACGATCGGCGCACGTGCGCAGTTCGAACTCGGCCCCGTTGAATTCGGTGCCCAGGTCAAGCGCACCGGATCGCGCTTCCTTAACGACATCAACACGATCGAACTGCCGGGATACACTGTCGCCGACTTCGATCTGCGACTGTCGCTGGGTCACTTCAACGAAAGCCTCGACAAAACCTACTTCCAGATCAACGTTCTCAACGTCCTGGACGAAGTCTATATCGGGTCGGCACCGACCGGGCTGACCACCTCCGGCGAATTTGTGAACCTCGGCCCGCCGCGGGCGTTCACGGCATCGCTTGTCTGGGGCTTTTGATCCGCAGGGTCGAACGTTTGACCTAGACTGATGGAAAATCAGGGCGGTCCTCTTCGGAGGGCCGCCCTTTTTCGTGGGGTCGCTGGACCCGGCGGGGGGCTTTGCCATGAGGGGGCGATGGCCGAACCCGCAACCCGTTATGCCCAGACCAGGAAGCGCCTGAACCCCTGGGTGATCGCGCTGATCGCGGTGATCCACCTGGGACTGTTCTACCTGCTTGCAAGGGCGCTTGCGCCCAGCGCCGTCACCGGGGTCGAGCAATCGGTGGTCTCGGCATTTACCGTCACCGTTTCGGCACCCGAGGAGCCGAGCGAGCCGCCGGAGCCGGAACCGGAAGGCGCGCAGGGCGATCCGGGGCGTGAGGCAGTCCCCGATGCGGTTACCGCGCCGCCGCAACCGGTGCGCCGGGATCCGCCCGCCCCGCGTGCGTCGTCCACCGGCACTGCCGATACGTCGGGGGCGGCCGAGGAGGGGGCCGGGACGGGCCGATCGGGCACGGGTGAGGGCACCGGCAGTGGCGATGGCGGCGGCGGGCAGGGCGGGGGTGCGGCCACCAAGCCGCAGCTGGTCCGCGCGATCACCGATGCCAGCGCCTTCCCGGTGCCGCCCGGCGGGCGTGCCGCGCGGATCGGCCAATCGGTTATCGTGCGGCTGAGCGTATCGGCGCAAGGACGCGCCACCCGCTGCAGCATCTATCGCCCGGGCCCGTTTCCCGAGACCGACGCCACCGTCTGCCGGCTGGCGCTGGAACAATTGCGCTTCGAGCCCGCCCGCGATCGTGCAGGGAACCCGGTGGCTGCGGAATTCTATTACCAGCAGCGCTTCTTCAACTGAGGCGCGCCGCGCCGCGGCGGGTTCAGGCCTGGGTCTTGCTGCCGATCACCTGCAGCAGTTCGTCGCGCCCATAGGGCTTGGTGAGCAGGCCCGCCGCCCCCAGTTCCTCGAGCCGGTCCTGCATTTCGCCATATCCGGTTGCCAGCCAGAACGGCACGCCCAGTTCCTTGAGCTTCAGCGCCACCGGCTCGCTGTTTTCCTTGCCCAGATTGTAATCGAGGATCGCCAGCTCGGGCTCGGTCCTCGCCAGCGCGTCGAGGGCGGCGGCCACCGAGCTTTCGACCCGGACGTTCTCGACCCCCAGTTCCTTCAGGCAATCCTCCGCGTCGAGCGCGATGATCATGCTGTCTTCGACCAGCAGGACGGTATTGGGAACATCGGCCAAGCCGGTCTCCTTCTTGGTGGCGGTGGGCTCGATTTCGTTGCCCTCGGCGGCGCGCCATTCGACATATTGCGAGGGAATGCAGAAGCGGGCCTCGACTCCGCTGAGCCGGTAGTTGATCTCGGCCTCGCCCTTGAGTTCGTGCGGGATCGAGCGATCGATGATCGTGCTGCCGAAGCCGCGTCGCTGCGGCGGCTTGACCGGCGGGCCGCCGCGTTCGCGCCAGTCAAGGCAGAGATCGCCATTGTCCTGCCGGGTCACGGTCACTTCGAGCATGCCCGAACTGTCGCTGAGCGAGCCGTATTTGGCCGAATTGGTGATCATCTCGTGGATGACCAGCGCCAGCACCGTATAGGCTTCGGGGGCGATCATCGCCTCCGGGCCGATCAGCGCGAGCCGGTCGCGCTGGTCCGACAGATAGGCATGCGCTTCGGTCTCGATCAGCTCGGAAAACGGCGCATGCGACCAATTGCCTTTGGTGATGTTGTCATGCGCAGAGGCCAGCGATCGCACGCGGCCACCGACGATCTCGACGAAGCTTTCGATGTTGCGCGCATCGTTCTTCGACTGGTTGATGAGGCCGCGGATGAGATTGAGGATATTGCGCACCCGGTGGTTGAGCTCGGCAATCAGCAATTCCTGCTGCTGCTGCGCGCGGGCGCGCTCGGTCACCGCTTCGTCGGTCAGCCGCAGGATGATCTCGAGCAGCGTGACCCGCAGGCTTTCGGCAATCTCTATTTCGGCATCGGACCATTTCTCGGCGCGGCCCTCGACGGTCTCCTGCCACGCCTCGAAGCTCTTGCGCGGGGTCAGCCGGGCGCCATTGGGGCCCATCTCGACCGGCTTTTCCGGATTGCCCGCCCAGGTCACGGTCTGCACCAGCGGCTTGCGCCACAGGACCAGATAATCGCGCGGGGTGCGCGAGACGGGGATGATCAGCGCCCCCACCGCCCGATCGGCGAAACGCGCGGCGCGCGGCAGGCGGTCGGCGATCGCTTCGCTGGCGAGAATCCGGCTGGTCGCCGCGCCGTTCAGGCTCGATACGATCGCGCGGAATTCCTCTTCGTTGGGGGCGGAACCACGCGAGATCGTAGAGGTCGTCGACGAAGATGCTCGCGCCGTCATGCGGAATGGCCTGCTGGATGACCGGCTCGATCATCGGCAGGCTGGCCGACAGCGGGGTGCCCGCGGCCACATCGCGCATCAGCTGCGTGTGCATCGCCCGCCCGTGTTCGCGGCGTTCGGCGGTCTGCCGGGCCAGCGTACGGTCGAGCGTCAGCGAGAAGAATTCGGAGAACAGCTCAGCCGCGGTGCGCTGCGAATAGGGCAGCAGCTTGGGGCCGTAGTGATGGCAGGCGAACAGGCCCCACAGCTTGCCGCCGATGATGATCGAGATCGACAGCGAGGCGCCGACGCCCATGTTCTTGAGATATTCGATATGGATCGGCGATACCGCGCGCAGCGAACTCATGCTCAGGTCGAGCGGTTCGCCTTCGAGCGAGAGACCGGGTTCGATCGGGACGGGTTCGGCCTCGACATCGGCAATGATCCGGAAGCGGTTGCGCACGTAGAGCGCGCGGGCCTGGTCAGGAATGTCCGACCGCGGATACCGCAGGCCGTGGAATTTCTCGAGATCGTCGCGCGCCGCCTCGGCGATGACCTCGCCCGAAAGATCGTCGCGGAAGCGATAGACCATCACGCGGTCGATCTCGAGCGCGGCGCGCAGCTGGCGCGCAGCCTCGGCGACAAGCGGCTCGACTTCGGTATGCTTCTCCAGCCGGGCCATGATCGGGCGCAGGACGGCCAGCTGGCGGTTGAGGACGCCTGCGGCATGCGGTTCGATCTCGATGATCGTATTGCCGCCCGAACTGTGCAGCGCGCAGTCGAACAGGCAGTGGCCGTCGAACAGCGCAAGGCCGAAAATCCGTTCGACCTGGTCGGGGAAAGTCAGCGCGGCAGCGGCGCTGCGCAACTGGTCCATCGCATCGGGCGCGAACAGCCTGCTCAACCGGTCGCCGATTTCGATCGTCCGGCCAGCGCCGAGGATCGTCTCGAGGTTGGTCGATCGGTGAGCGACGAACCAGTCGGAGTTGAGCGCGAGCAGCGCGCCGAAATTCTGGATCCGGCCCAGCTGGTGGATCGGTTCGCGGTCGCAATTGCTCAGATTGACGTCGGTCGAATGCATTACGCTGCCTTAAGTGCGAGGCACTGCGACGCAACTATGTTGAAATGCGTAAATGTGGCACGTGCGGCGCGCAGCACGTCGTCATGCTCGCAGCTGTCGCAAGGACGGGCGAGGGCAGGAAGCATGTTGCGCCAGTACTGGCCCATGCGCGGGTCGGCGAGGAAGGCGGTGGGGACATCGGCCTGCGCCTTCGCCAGCCGCGCCAGAATGGCCCGGTTGCCCAGCGCCGATCCGGCCAGTACCCAGCATACGCCCAGCGTGTCGCCGTCATCCGCAGCCACGAAATCGGGCGTTTCAGCGGGGACCACCCGATCCAGGCTGGCCAGGTCCCGGGCGACCAGATCGGATTGCGGCGGCGGCGGGTTGTCGAGGGCGCGGGCTTCCAGCCAGCGCTCGACATCGCGGCGTGCCCGGTACTGGATGTCTAGGAACTGCGCGTAGCCATCGCGATCGGCCAGCACGAGCGAACCCAGCCGGGCATCGAGCGTGTCATGCTCGGCCGCGGTCCCCTGCTTGAGAAATTCCCGGATGGTGCGACCCATCGCGTCGGTTGCCGGCATACGAGCAGCCTCGCTCATCAAACGTTTTACCCCCAGCTAAGGGCGGAGGTCTCAACGATCGGTTATCGGCCAAGCCCCGCCACAACGAAAAGCGCGCTGCGATCGAAATGGTTCCCGAACAAGTTGTCGCATAATTCGCACCCCGGGCGGGTTACTTGGGAGCGATCAGCTTCTGGCCCTGCTGGCGGATCGCATTGGCGACCATCGGTTCGACGAAGGACAGCGCCAGGGGTAGGTTCACCTCGAAGATCACCTGCGTTTCCTCGATGATGACGCATCCGTCGATCGATTGGCCCATCGCCTTCACGGCCAGGTTCATCCGGTCTTCGCTCGGCCAGCTCGTGGTCACGTCGGCCAACCCGCCGGGCACATATTGCCCGATTTCGTGGCTGCGCGACTGCAGGCGGCGCCGGACTTCGTCCTTGCCGAGATCATGGGAAAGCGGAACGCGCATCAGCTCTTGTCCTCCAGCTGCGGGCTGGTCTGCGCCGCTTCGCCGAACTTGTAATCGAGATAGCGGTGCTTGATCGCCAGGTCGTCGAGCGAGCCTTCGGCCAGCTGCCGGGTGATCGAATCGATTTCGCCGCTGATCTTGCCGAGGCTGTCGGTCAGCTGCTCGTCGGGCGTCGCCCCGGCACGCTGCTCGGTGCGCAAATGCGCGGGAATGCGGCGGTAGCTGTCGATCATTTCGGGCAGCTGTTCGCCGACCAGGCTGCGCACTTCGCGTGCCTTGGGATGGTTCTGGTCGAGCCCTTCGAGCTGCAAGCCCAGCGCATCCAGCTGGACGCCCATGTCATCGACGATCTTCGCCGCTGGCGGGGGCAGGGCGGGGCGCTGCGCTTCGAGCCATAGCTCGGTGCGGCCGACCATCTGCTGGACGTTGCCCTTGTTGATGTCGGCGCGCTTGGGCGTCTTGATCTTCGGATAACTGGAGAAGATCGCGGTAGCGATGGCCGTGGCGACAACGACAGCCATGACGCCCCAGAAACCGATGCCGCTGAAGATCGCCCCGGCAATTCCGGCTCCCACCCAGATGACGGCCACTGCGATCAAGAGGTTGCGCACCTTCTTCATCAGGTGGTCGCGCTTGGCCTTGGCCGAACCCTGCCCGATCGAGGGCGCGCGCCGGTGGCGGCCGCCCTCGCGGTTGTCGCGCACCAGCGACTTGCTTTCGGACAATATGCGGTCGCTGTCGCGGGTGAGGTCGTTCACGATGCCGCCCTCAGCCCTCGATGCTCAGCAGGCTGCTTTCGGCGACCTGCTTCTGCGCCTGCGCCTGGCCTTCGGCGCGCGCGATATAGCCCTTCGACTTCTCGACCTCGTCGGTTAGCAGCGTGACCGTCTGCTTCATGCTGTCGAGCGCGCGCAGCTTGAAGCTGTCGACCTCGTCCATCGTGTCGTAGATGTTCTGGAAGGCGCGTTGCAGCGTTTCCAGCGGGATCGTGCTGGCGGCGGCCTGTTCGTGGATCTTGCCGGTCTGGTCGCGCAGCAGCGTGCTGGTGCTGTCGATGATGCCCGCAGTGGTTTCGTTGAGCGCGGTGATCTGCCCCAGCACGAGGCGCTGGTTGGTCATCGCCTCGGCCACGGTCACTGCCGTGCGCAGCGCGCCGACGGTGGTGGTGCTGGCGCGGTCGACACCCTTGACCAGCTCGACATTGTTCTTCTTCACCAGGTCGAGCGCGAGATAACCCTGCACGCTCACCGCCATCTGGGTGAGCAAATCCTGCGTGCGCTGGCGGACATAGAACAGCGCGGTTTCGCGCACCGCCTTGGCCTTGGCCGGATCGGTCGCGTCGAGTTCGGCGGCCTTTTCCTCCAGCTTCGCGTCGAGCGAGTTGGAGATGTGGATCATCTGTTCCAGATTGCCCATCGCCTCCCACAGTTTCTGCCGTTCGACGTCGATCGCGGCATTGTCCATGATCAGCTCGTCCTTGCCGCTGGCGAGGTTGTTGAGGATTGACTGGATATGCGTCTGCGCGCTCTGGTAGCTGCGGAAGTAAGTGGTCAGCTTGTTGCCGAAGGGAATGATACCGAGGATCTTGCGCGGACCCGACAGCTTGCCGCGCTTGCCGGGGTCGAGGTCTTCCACCACGCGGCGCAGTTCGGCCAGATTGGCGCCGACGCCTTCGTCCTTGTCCATCGCGCGCACCGGGCGGTCGAGGAAACGGTTGGACATGCCCGCAGCAGCCATGATTTCCTTGCGGCCCATATTGGTCAGCTGGTCGACCTTCTTGCCGAATTCGGGCGAATTCGCATCCTCGGCGATCAGATCGGCGACGAAGCCGTCGACCTTGGTCTGCAGCTTGCTCTTCACCTCTTCCGAAACCGGGACGAGGCCCGCAGCCTTCTCCGGCTTGACCTCGGGCACGGGATCGGGCGGCGTGAGGTCGAAGGCGGTTTCGGTGGCAGTTGCGGTCGGCGTTTTCGTATCGCTCATGGGCGCAGATCTCTCCAAGCGGCTATAATCCTGTATTAGGGTGGCAATACACGATCTTCAAGCGCGCAGTCGCGCGGCGCGGCGATAGTGCCGCGCCGATGGCGCGAAGCGCAAGGCAATTCGGAAAACGGTCCGTTCGCAGCGCCAGCGCCCGACCGGGGGCGATTGCTTCAGGCGGCCAGGTCCAGCGGTACGATTTCGCCAGCGAGATACTGCTTTTTCGCCTTGGCCCGGCTGAGCTTGCCCGAACTGGTGCGCGGCAGGGTGCGCGGTGGGACCAGCTCGACCACGCAGCTCATTCCGGTGACGCCGCGGACCTTGTCGGCGATCTGGTCGCGCAGCTTGATCCGCTCTTCGGGGTCCGAGACGCGGCAATGGACCAGCACGGCGGGGGCTTCTTCGCCATTGTCGGTATCGACCGAGAAGGCGGCAATGTCGCCGTGGTTAAAGCCCGGCAATTGCTCGACCGCCCATTCGATGTCCTGCGGCCACAGGTTCTTGCCATTGATGATGATCATGTCCTTGGCGCGGCCGACGATGAACAGATAGCCATCGGCCATGTAGCCCATGTCGCCCGTGTCGAGCCAGACGTCCCCATTGTCCTTGGCGACGAGACAGTCGGTGGTTGCTTCCTCGTTGCGGAAATAGGAATGCATCACGCTCTTGCCGCGGCACCAGACCTTGCCGATCTGGTGATCGCCCTTGATCCGGCCGTTCTCGCCGCGGATCTCGACATCCATGCCCGGTATCGGTTTGCCGCAATTGACGATGGCGCGGTACCGCGCGGGTTTGGACAGGTCGCGCGGGCGTCCCGACAGGCGTTCTTCCTCGACCAGTTCGACGCGGATGCCTTCACCCGGCGGCATGACCGTTACGGCCAGCGTGGCTTCGGCGAGGCCGTAGCTGGGGTTGAAGCTGCTTGCCTGGAAACCGGCATCGGCAAAGGCATTGACGAAATTCTGCATGACGTCGGGACGGATCATGTCCGCGCCATTGCCCGCAACGCGCCAGCGCGACAGGTCGAAGCGGTCGGCGACCTGGCTCTGGCTGGAAATGCGGCGCGCGCAGATGTCGTAGCCGAAAGTCGGCGAATAGCTGAGCGTGGTGCCCTGGTTGCGGCTGATCAGGTCGAGCCAGGCGAGCGGGCGGCGGGCGAAATGCTCGGTGCGCAGGTAGTCGACCGACACCTGGTTGGCGATCAGCGACAGGAAGCAGCCGACCAGACCCATGTCGTGATACCACGGCAGCCAGCTGACCACGCGGTCGTTGGTGCCGATATGCATCGATTCGGCATGCCCGCGCAGATTGTGGAGCAGCGCCTCGTGCGTCACTGCGACCCCGGTGGGGAAGCGCGTCGAGCCCGACGAATATTGCAGGTAGCAGATGTCTTCGGGCTGCGCTTCGGGCAGCTCGCATGGCGGGCCGGCGCGCTGGGCGAAATCGTCCCAACTTTCGCCGTCGCAGCCCTGCCGGTCGGCGGCGGCCTTGGCCATTTCGGCGATTTCGGCGGGATAGATCAGGATTTTCGGGTCCGAGCTCTGCAGCTGGACCGAAAGCTGGTCGATATAGCTTTCCTTGCCGCCGAAGGTCGTCGGCAAGGGCAGCGGGACCGGCCACGCGCCCATCAGCGTGCAGCCGCAGAACAATGCCGCGAACTCGGCGCTGGTCTCGGCGACCAGCGCGACGCGGTCTTCCTTGCGAATACCCATCGCCACCAGCCGGTACGCGGCCTGCAGCGCGTCCTGCTGCATCTGCGCATAGGGATAGACCCGTTCCAGCGTCCCGCGCATGTCGTGGAAGTTGAGGCCCTTGGCGCTTCGCGCAGCGTAATCGATAGCCTCGTTGAACGTCGCGAAGTCCGACCGGCGGCGTGGCAGGTCGCAGTCATTCGGCGTCGGCGTCAGTACGGCGTCGGTCATAATTTTCGGCGATACCCGTGAATAGCTGGGGCCTTTCGGCCATTCTCTTTGCGTGCTCTTTCGCGCTCATTGTAGGATGGGCGCGCTCTCCCACATTTCCCAATCTTAAAGGACTGTGGCAGGAATATGGCCCATGGATGATGAACGCACAACATCCGGTCGTGCTCGTCGCCGGGCAAAACCGCTTGATCGCATCCGGCTGGAAGAGCTGGCGGTGTCCTATGTCGCGCGGTTTTCGACCAGCGCGGGCAAGCTGCGGACCTATCTCCAGCGCAAGCTGCGCGAACGCGGGTTCACCGAGGGGGAGGAGCCCGATCTCGACGGTTTGCTGCACAAGTTCGTCGCGCGGGGCTATGTCGACGACGAGGCCTATGGCCGCGCCAAGGCGGGTGACCTGGCAGCGCGCGGCTATGGCGCCCGGCGGGTCGAGCAGGCCTTGCGGGCGGCGGGAATCGAGGACGACTTGCGCCAGGCGCTCGAACCCGGCGAGGGCCAGCGGCGCCGCGCGGCGCTGGTGCTGGCGCGCAAGCGCCGCTTCGGTCCCTATGCCCGCCCGGCAGAAGGCGACGCCGAGGCGCAGCGCAAGCTGCACGAGAAGCGACTTGCCGCGATGGTGCGCGCAGGCCATGATTTCGAAATTGCCCGGCGCGTGATCGAAGCGCGCGATGTCGAGGAGCTAGAGGAATGGGTCGCGGAAGCCGCCGAGGGGTACGAATGAAGGTGCTGGCCGCCATGGCCGGGATGGCGGCGCTGCTTGCGTGTTCGCCGCAGACACAGGCCGGGGCCTCCTCCGAGCCGGCCGGCGCGCAGGCGCAGGCCCCCGAAGCCGCGGTCCACCCCGTTTCGGGCCTCGCGGTCGTTCCCCTGACCGTGACCAGCGGCGAAGACCGCCACCAGTTCGCGGTCGAAGTGGCCGACACGCGCGAAGCGCAGGCCCGCGGCCTCATGTTCCGCACCGAGCTCGGCGATTTCGAAGGGATGATCTTTCCTTATGACGGAACGCGCGCGCAAAGCTTCTGGATGAAGAACACGCCGTTGTCGCTCGACATCATCTATGTCGGGCCGGACAACCGGATCAGCAATATCGCCGCCGAGACCGAACCCTATTCGCTCGACCCGGTCTACTCGGTGGGCCCGGTACTGGGCGTGCTCGAACTGCGCGGCGGACGCGCGGCGGAACTGGGGATCGAACCCGGCGACCGGGTCGAATGGTAAAGTCGCGCGGGCCCGCACGCGGGCGCTTGAGGCACGGCGAATAAACGGCTAACCGCGCGGACATGAACTTCCTCGGCAAGATCTTCACCTGGTGGAACGGTGCCACCATCGGCACGCATCTGTGGTCGGCCCGCAATGGCGAACACGTCGGCACCGATGCGCAGGGGAACAAGTACTACCGGTCGAAGAAGACCACCGGGGACGGGCGCGAACGCCGCTGGGTGATCTACGAAGGTGCCAATGATGCCAGCCGCGTGCCGAGCGAATGGCACGGCTGGCTGCACGGTTCCTTCGACGACGTACCCGAAAGCCATCTTCCGCCCGCCCGGATCTGGGAAACCGATTACACGCCCAATGCCACGGGTACCGCGACTGCCTATCGCCCCGCCGGAGCGCTCGAGCGCGGCGGGCAGCGGGCCCGCGCCACCGGCGATTACGAAGCCTGGTCGCCCGAGGCGTGACGATGCGCGGGGCGCTTGCCCTCCTGGCCATGGCGGCGATTGCCTCGGGCTGCGAGCAGCAGGCCGAAGCGCCCGAAGAAGCCGTCGCCACCGACATTCCCGAAGAACTGCAGCAGGACGCGCTTCCGGTGCAGCCTGCCGCCGAAGCGGGAATCGGCACGCCGATGGTGGAACGCGTCGCCACGCTCGGCCTGCTCAACAAGCGCAACAATGTCAGCCGCGATCTCGAATTGCAGCCCGGCGACCAGCAGCGCGTGGGCGACGTGATCGTCCGCCTGCAGGCCTGCGAGCGCACTGCGCCGTGGGAAATGCCGAGCGAAACCGGGGCCTTCGTCCAGTTGCTGGTCAAGGAACGCGGGACTGAGGACCAGTTCCGCAAGGTGTTCTCGGGCTGGCTGTTCAAGAACTCGCCGAGCCTGAACGTGGTCGAACACCCGATCTACGACGTGTGGGTCAAGGAATGCACGATGGCCTTCCCGGGCGAGGAAGATGCGCCGAACCCGGCCACCACTGCAGGTAGCGACGCCGCGGCCTGACCGCCGGCTTGCGCCACCGCCGCCATGTATTGCGCCTGCGGCAGCGGAACCGCGCCCATCCGGCCCAGATGCTCGGTCATGAACTGGCAGTCCAGCACGGCGTAGCCCGCCTCGCGCAATGCCGCGACCAGCCACGCCAGCGCCACCTTGCTGGCATCGGATGTGCGGCTGAACATGCTTTCCCCGCAGAACACGCGGTCGAACGCCACCCCGTACAGCCCGCCGACCAGCTCGCCGTCCTGCCAGCATTCGATCGAATGCGCGTGACCGGCCCTGTGCAGCGCGTTGTAGCTCGCTTCGACGCGGTGGCTGATCCAGCTTTCGGCATGCTCTTCGCGCGGCAGGGCGCATTGGGCGATCACGGCGGCGAAGGCGTGATCGCAGGTCACGCGGAAGCGGTCCTGCCGCAGCGTCTTTCGCAGGCTCTTCGACATGCGGAACCCGCCAAGCGGGATGATCGCGCGCTCGCGCGGCTCGACCCAGTAGACTTCGGGGTCGTCCCGGTGGTCGGCCATGGGGAATACCCCGCCGCGATAGGCGCGCAGCAGCAATTCGACCGGAATCAGCGAGAGGTTGGGGGCATGCATCGCGCTGCGCTCTACCACTTCCCGATTGCCAGCGATATCCGCCTTGCCAAGTAGGGATGGGCATACTAATGCGCGCCCTTCCTGCAGGGGTGTAGCTCAGCTGGTAGAGCATCGGTCTCCAAAACCGAGGGCCACGGGTTCGAATCCTGTCACCCCTGCCATTTCCTTTTCGCGGTGACTTGTCGTTGGCTCGCGCGCGCCCTATCGGGCAGCGCATGACAGAAGACGAAAAGCGCCGGCGCGGCATCGAAGACCGCAAGTTTTACGCTGCCGAACAGGAAGCCCGGTTCGAGAAACAGGGCCTCGAATCGCACACTCCCCAGACCGAACATCCAAGCTACAAACTTGCGTTCCAGGACAAGGACTTCCTGCTGCGCGAGGAATTGCGCCCGGTGCGCTTCCAGCTCGAACTGCTCAAGCCTGAAATGGTCCTCGACGAGGCCGGGGTGGGCTCGACGCTGGTGATGTATGGCAGCGCGCGCATTCCGCCTCCCGAAGCGGCGGAAACCGCGCTCGAAGGCGCCAAGGACCTGCCCGAGGAAGAACGCAAGGTCGTCGAGAGCCTGGTCGCCAAGTCGAAATATTACGAGGAAGCGCGCAAGCTGGCCAAGCTGGCGACCGAGAAGTCGATCATCGAGAACGGCAAGCGCCAGTTCGTCGTGTGCTCGGGCGGCGGTCCGTCGATCATGGAAGCGGCCAATCGCGGTGCCAGCGAGGCGGGCGGCGAATCGATCGGCCTCAACATCATCCTGCCGCACGAACAGGCGCCCAACCAGTATGTGACGCCCTACCTGTCGCTCAACTTCCATTATTTCGCGCTGCGCAAGATGCACTTCCTGCTGCGCGCGCGCGCGGTTGCGGTGTTCCCCGGCGGGTTCGGCACGTTCGACGAATTCTTCGAACTGCTGACCCTTATCCAGACGGGCAAGATGAAGCCCATCCCGATCCTGCTGTTCGGCAAGGATTTCTGGTCACGCGTCGTCAATTTCGAGGCGATTGCCGAGGAGGGCACGATCTCGAAGAAGGATCTCGACCTGTTCCGCTGGTGCGAAACCGCGGACGAGGCGTGGGAATATCTGTGCGACTTCTACGATCTGGGCTGCTGATCGCGTTCGCCCCGGTTGCGGACCGCGTGATGGCCCAGCGGGCCTGACCCGTCGCCGAAACCGGGCGCATTCTCGATCGCGGCATAGGTGAACGCGCGGGCGATCCGGATCGCGTGGGTCAGCGGCTGCCGGTGCCCCAGCAGCGTGGCCAGCGCGGCCGACAGGGTGCAGCCGGTGCCATGCGTATGGCGCGTGTCGAGGCGGGTATGCGCGAAGCTGGCGAATTTCCCCGAAGGCGAGGCGATCCGGTCGACCACCTGCGTTTCGTCGCCGCCGTGGCCGCCCTTGGCCAGCACCTGGACGCCATAGCGTTCGGCCAGCGCGTGGGCCGCATCGAACATCTCATCGTCGGCAAGCGGACCGCGACCGGCCAGTATCTCGAGTTCGGGCTGGTTGGGGGTGACGATGGTGGCAATGTCCATCAACGCGGCGAACCCGGCGATCGTCTCATCGTCGGCCAGCACCGATCCGCTGGTTGCCACCATGACGGGGTCGAACACGATCGGGCCGGCGAAGGTGTCGAGCCGCTCGGCCAGCAGCCGGGCAGTTTCGGGGGAACCGAGCATGCCGATCTTGATCGCATCGGCGCCGATGTCCGACAGGCAGCTTGCCACCTGATCGAGCACGAATTGGGGCGGCAGCGGTTCGACACCCTGGACGCCGCGCGTATTCTGCGCGGTGATCGCGGTCAGCGCGGTCATCGCATAACCGCCCAACATGGTGATGGTCTTGATATCCGCCTGGATACCCGCGCCGCCCGAACTGTCGGAGCCCGCGATGGACAGGATGCGGGGAGGCGGCGCGTCGCTCACGCGGCAGCCTTTCGCTTGGTGGCAGGCGGGAATTTTTCGTGCAGCCTCTTGGCCCGGGTCGGGCGGTCCATCAGTTCGCCACCGCAATTGGGGCACAGATCGTCCAGCTCGTTCGCGCAATCGGCGCAGAAAGTGCATTCGAAACTGCAGATGAAAGCGCCGGGATCCTGCGCGGGCAGGTCGGTTCCGCAACGCTCGCAATCGGGTCTCATGTCCAGCATGGCTTGCTCCGTTTCCGCCCCTGCAATGTGCGGCGGTTCAATTTGTCGATGGTGCGCGCCGCGAGCCGTCAGGACGCCGCCCGCACGGCATCGCAGATCCGGTCGACCAGCAACTCGACCTGGGCGGCATCGTCGCCTTCGGCCATCACCCGGATAACCGGTTCGGTGCCCGACGGGCGGATGACCAGCCGTCCGTTGCCCCCCAGTTCGCGTTCGGCCTCGGCGATCGCCTGCTGGACGCTGTCCTGCTTGAGCGGCGCCCCGTCATCATAGCGCACGTTCTTGAGCAATTGCGGCACCGGTTCGAAGAGCCGCAGCAATTCGCTCGCGCGCTTGCCCGAACGCACCAGACCGGTCAGCACGCTCAGCGCCGCGACCGTGCCGTCGCCGGTGGTGGCATGATCGAACAGGATCATGTGCCCCGACTGTTCCCCGCCGACGTTGAAGCCGCCGCTGCGCATGCGTTCGAGCACGTGCCGGTCCCCCACCTGCGTCCGTTCGAGCGTCAGCCCGATGCCCGCAAGATAGCGTTCGAGACCCAGGTTCGACATCACCGTGGCAACCACGCCGCCGCCAGTCAGCTTGCCGCGTTCGTGCAGCCGGGTGGCGATTGCCGCCATGATCTGGTCCCCGTCGACCGTCTCGCCCTTCTCATCGATGACGATGAGGCGGTCGGCGTCGCCATCCAGCGCGATACCGATATCGGCGCCTTCGGCGACCACGCGCGCCTTGATCGCCGCGAGCGAGGTCGAGCCCACGCCGTCGTTGATATTGGTCCCGTCGGGCTCCACCCCCATGGCGATCACTTCGGCGCCCAGTTCCCAGATCGCGCCCGGGGTGACCTCGTAGGCGGCGCCATTGGCGCAATCGACCACCACCTTCAGCCCATCGAAGCGCACGTCGCTGCCGATCGATTGCTTGACCGCGTGCATATAGCGCCCGCGGGCATCCTCGATCCGCCGGGCGCGGCCGATATGGCCTGGCTCGACGAGCTGCGGCTGCTCTTCGAGCAGCGCCTCGATCGAGGCCTCCGCCTCGTCGGACAGCTTGAAGCCATCGGGACCGAACAGCTTGATGCCATTGTCCTCGAACGGATTGTGGCTGGCCGAAATCATCACGCCCAGATCGGCGCGCATCTCGCGGGTCAGCATCGCGATGGCAGGGGTGGGCAGCGGCCCGGTCATGACCACATCCATGCCGACGCTGGTGAAGCCCGCCACTAGCGCGCTTTCCATCATGTAGCCCGACAGCCGCGTATCCTTGCCGATCACCACGCGGTGGCGATGGTCGCCGCGCAGGAAATGCGTGCCTGCCGCCTGGCCGACGCGCATCGCAGTCGCGGCAGTCATCACCCCGCTATTGGTGCGTCCGCGGATTCCGTCAGTGCCGAAGAACTTGCGAGCCATGGATGGTCAAACTCCCTTGTGTCGGGGCCCCAATGGCGCGGTTGCCCGAGAAATAAAAGGCCAGCGCCCCTCTTTTCGCGTGCTATATCGCCGCTATGTGCAACCACGCGCTTACAGGGGCGTTAGGGACGCGAGTACGAAATTTGTTCACACCAACCCAAGAGGGGACATTCCATGGCTTTTGAGCTGATCGACCTGCCTTACGACGACACTGCGTTGGAACCTGCGGTTTCGGCCAAGACGCTCTCGTATCACCACGGCAAGCACCACAAGGCCTATCTCGACAAGACCAACAAGGCGATCGAGGGCACGGCCCACGAAGGCAAGAAGCTGGAAGAGGTGGTTGCCGCCGCGCGCGATAGCGACCAGGGCCTGTTCAACAATTCGGCGCAGAGCTGGAACCACGGCTTCTACTGGCACTCGATGGCGCCGGAAGAAACCAGCCCGTCGGACGAGCTCAAGAGCATGATCGACGATGTCTTCGGCTCGGTCGACGGCGTGAAGGAAAAGCTCGCCGAACGCGGTGCGGGCCACTTCGCCAGCGGCTGGGTCTGGCTCGCCGTGAAGGACGGCAAGCTGACGATCGAGGAAACGCATGACGGCGACACGCTGGCCGATCTCGACGGGGTGAACCCTCTGCTCGTGATCGACCTTTGGGAACACGCCTATTACCTCGATCACCAGAATGCGCGCCCGGCCTATCTCGAGGCGGTCAATGGCAAGCTCAACTGGAGCTTCGCGAGCGAAAACCTCGCGCGCGGAACGACCTGGGAATATCCCTGCTAAGCGCCAGGAACCCGACGATTTCGAAACCCGTCGCCAGCAATGGCGGCGGGTTTTTTACTGCTGCGCGGCAGTTTCGGCGGTCTCGGCTTCGCCGAACAGATCGGTCGCGAACAGCGGTTCGCCGAAGATGAACCCGACCAGATTGGGGCGTCCGATATGGTCGAACAGCGCAGTCAGCATCAACAGGATGGGGACCGAGAGCAAGGCCCCGAACACGCCCCAGATCCAGGTGAAATAGGACAGCGCGATCAGGATCAGCACCGGGTTCATGGTGAAGCGCGCGCCCAGGATCGACGGGGTCACGAGATTGGCTTCGACCGTGTGCAGCGCCAGATAGGCAGCCGCCGGGACGAGGCCCAGCACCACTGTATCGGCGGTGCCGATGCCGAACAGGCCGAGCAACGCGACCATCACGATCGGTCCGACATAGGGCAGGAAATTGAGCAGCGCCGCCAGCCCGCCCCACATGATCGGGGCATCGACCCCAAGCGCCCAGGCGCCCAGCGCCACGACCACGCCGACCATGGCATTGATCGACCCCACCGTAAGGATATAGGCGGCGACCCGGTCCTGCACTTCGCGGATCACGCGCGCGGCCTTGATGCTGGTGCCGAAGCTGGCGCGGCCGAACAGCAGCCGCTGGCGCAGCCGCACGCGCGCCTCGATCATGAAATAGGCCATCAGCAGCGTCAGGATCGTCTCGAGGATCAGGCTCGGCGTGGCGAAGGCCACCTGTTCGAGCAGGCTGGGTGCGGCCAGCACCACTTCGCGGGTGCCGTCACTGTTCATCAGCGCGGCGAGCTGTTCGTTAAGCGTGGCGATCCAGGCGAAGCGCTCGCGCAATTCGCCGAAGCGCGCCATCACGCCCTGCGCCATCGCCGGCACGTCGTCGAACAGCGCGACGGCCGGCTGCAGGATCAGCGCCAGAGCGAGCAGCAGGATCGCGAAGAAGAACAGGAGCGCCGCGAGCGAGGCGAGCGCATTGGGCAGGCCCCAGCCGTTGAGCTTGTCGGCCAGCGGCGAAAGGATCACGGTCAGCACCAGCGCGGTAACCACTGGCAGGAACACCACCGAACCGATCGACAGCACGAAGGGCAGGGCGAGGAACAGGCCCAGCCCGATCAGCAGCACCAGCGACGAGATCAGCCGCAATTCCTGTTCGGCGAAGGCGTGCCTGCTCGACCGGCGGCGCGGCGCCGGTGACACGGTTTCCTCGGGCGGCTTGGTCTCGCTCATCGGCGCTTATCTGCCTCGCATGGCGATTGGTGACAAGCGGCGCGGTCGCGACGGTTGCTAGCTGCGGCTGCTGCCCATGCCGGAGGCCACATCGTCGAGTTCCTGCAGGATTGCGCGGTGCGCTGCGCTGTCGCTGATCGAACGCTTCGGAATGTTGCCATCCGCCAGCATCGCATTGAGCGCGGCGCGCGCACGGCCCACCCGGCTCTTGATCGTGCCCACCGCACAGTCGCAGATCGTCGCGGCTTCTTCGTAGGAAAAGCCGCCCGCACCCACGAGCAGCAGCGCTTCGCGCCGCTCGGGCGGCAGCGTCAGCAGCGCCCGGTGCATGTCGGACAGGTGGATCGGTTCTTCCTGTCCCGCCGGTGCGGTCAGGACGCGCTCGGCGACGGTCTCGTCATATTCGCCGCGAAAGCGGTTGCGGCGCATGTCGGTGAGGTAGGCATTGCGAAGGATCACGAAGGTCCATGCGCGCATGCTGGTGCCGGGCTGGAAGCGCTCCTGCGCCGCCCATGCCTTGAGCAGCGTTTCCTGGACCAGATCGTCGGCCATGTCGGCGCGTCCGCACAGGCCGCGCGCGAAAGCGCGCAGGTGGGGGACGACCTCGGTCAGTTCCCGTTTGAAGTCGGCTTTGTCCGCTGCCGTCCGTTCGTGGTCCGACATCAGTCCTTTACATCCAGCTTGTCGAGCAGGTCCTGGAAACTGTCGGGGAGGGGCTCTTCAACCACGGAGTCATAGAGTTGGCGCAGGCCGTTCGCCCAATCCGGATCCTGTTCCTTCCCCGGAGCAGAGGGATGTGGCGGCGGCCCGCCAGCGGGTGCCCGCTGCGGAGTGTTCGGCGTATCTGAGCTCATGGCTTGAAGACTGCTACCCTTTTCGTATGTCACCGGCAGGATGCCCTACCAGCATCTTTCGATCCCGCAATGTGCTTCGCACAACGCATGGGACGATGTCGAGTTCCCTTGCTTTGTGCAATGGAACAATTAGGCCCCCGCGGCATAGTAAGCGTTACTATGGGACCAGGCAAACCGTCAGGGGCAGGAAGCTGGTAAGCGAAGAACTCCAACGCAAAGGGCGCCGCAGGCGTTGGCTGATCGACTATCCGCGCGGAATCCCGGTGCTGATCTTCGTCCTGGTCACCGCCATAACCGTGCTCAGCGTCTTCGCGATCGAGCGCGGCGAGGCGCAGCGCGATGCCGCGGATGTCGCGCGCAAGGCACAGGCGATGACTTCGGCGATCGAACGCCGCGCCTATACCAGTTCGGCCTACCTGCGTGCCGGCGCCGCGCTGCTGTCGACGCAGGACGAGATCACGCCCGAACTGTTTCGCCGCTTCGTTTCTGAATTGCGGTTGGATGCCAATTACCGCGGGGCAGAGGGGATCGGCTGGGCCCCGGTCGTCACTGCGGCCGAACTGCCTGAATTCGAAGCCCGGCTGAGCCGCAGCCGCGTGGAAGAACAGCGGGTGTCGCCGACCCTGGCCGAACAGCCGCGCGACATGCTCACTCCGATCCTCTACCTGCAGCCCGACACAGTGCGCAATCGCCGCGCACTCGGCTACGACATGTATTCGGAACCCATCCGCCGGGCCGCGATGGATCTGGCGGGGGCGAACGATCGGCCCACTGCCAGCGGGCCGATCGTCTTGCAGCAGGAAGGCGACAGCGAGGCTGCAGGCTTCCTCATATATATGCCGGTGTTCGAAGGGCTGAGCAGCACGCGCGAGCTCAAGGGCTTCATCTACAGTCCGTTCAATGCCTCGCAATTCCTCAGCTCGGCCAGCGAACTGGTCAGTTACGAGGCGGTCGGGGCGCGCTTGCTCGATACGGATGCCACGGCGGAGGTCGCGATCGCGCATAGCAACAGCTGGATCGAGGGGCGCCCCACGATCACCCGCGAACTCAGCCTCGCCAACCGGTCGATGCTGCTCGAAGTGCAGTCCGCGCGCCAGGAGGGCTTGTCGGCCATGTCGATGATCACGCTGCTGTTCGGGCTGGCGGTCGCCAGCCTGCTGATGCTCGTGGCCCGCCTGCTAACCCAGCAGACGCTCGAGGATCGCCGCGCGATCAGCTGGTTCGAGGAACAGAACTCGATCCGCAACTCGCTGACGCGCGAGCTCAACCACCGGGTCAAGAACACGCTCGCCAACGTCCTCTCGATCGTATCGCTGACGCGGCGGCGGTCGCAGGACCTCGACGAATTCGCCGAAGGTCTCGACGGCCGCATCCGCGCACTGTCGGCCACGCACGACCTGCTGACCCAATCCGAATGGGGCACCACGCCGATCCGTTCGGTGGTCGAGGTCGAGCTCGCACCCTATGCGCGCGACCAGGACCATTCGCTCGATCTGGTGGGGCCGCATACCGAGCTGGCGCCCAATGATGCGCTGTCGCTGGGGCTCGCGATCCACGAACTGGCGACCAATGCGGCCAAGTTCGGTTCGCTCAGCGTCCCCGGGGGCGAGGTCGCGGTGCATTGGAGCCAGGTCAACGACACGCTGGCGAAAATCGAATGGATCGAAAGCAAGGGGCCGCCGGTGGACAAGCCGCGCCGCCGCGGTTTCGGCACCGATCTGATCGAGAAGATCGTCGCGCATGAGCTGCGCCACCCGGTCGAGCTCGATTTCTGCCCCGAAGGGGTGCGGTGCACGCTGCTGGTCCCGGTGCGCGAACCGAGCGAGTTCGAACTGCGCCGCAAGGGTCCCGCGGCGGTCGGGCGCTAACAGCACGGGTTTCGCGGCCGCGAGTCTCCGTGCCGACCTCCGCAACCACATCAATTGATCCGAGAAAACGCGGCCCGATCGCGCCGCGTCGGTGCCGACCGCATCGGCACGGTGCAGCCTTCGCACTGCAGGCAAAGAAAAACCCGGGCCGCAGGGACCCGGGCTTTCAAAAACCGATTGCCGGCGGGGGTTAGCCCAGCGGGCGGCTCGAGCCGAAGAACAGCGCCTGGCTGATCGCGGCACGAACGGTCTGTTCCTGGAACGGCTTGGTCACGAGATAGGTCGGCTCGGGACGGTCGCCGGTCAGCAGGCGTTCGGGATAGGCAGTGATGAAGATCACCGGCACGCTGCTGATCGCAAGGATATCGTCGACAGCATCAAGGCCCGAGGATCCGTCCGCCAGTTGGATATCCGCCAGCACCAGGCCGGGCGTCTTCTGCGCGACTACTTCCTGTGCCTGCGTGCGCGTGGCAGCGGTGCCGCAGACTTCATGGCCAAGCGAGGTCACGAGGTCTTCGAGCTGCATCGAGATGAGCGGTTCGTCCTCGATGATCAGCACGCTGGTCGACGACTCGCGGTCGATTTCCGAAACCGCTTCCTGGGCCAGCCGCTCGATATCCTCGGCCGACATGTCCATGATTTCGCCCGCCTGGTCGGACGAGAAATCCTCCAGCGTGGTCAGCAGCAGCGCCTGCCGGTTCAGCGGGGTTACCGATTTCAGCCGGTCCTGCGCCGCATTCTCATGCGTGTTGTCGCCGACGGCTTCGGGCACTTCCATATAAGCGCTCGACCAGACCTTGTTGAACGCCCGGTACAGCGGGACGCGGCCGCCTTCGAGCGATTCCTTGAGTTCGCTGTCGGCCAGTGCGGCTTCCAGCGTGGCACGTACGAATGCGTCTCCCGTGGCCTGCGAACCGGTCAGTGCGCGCGCATAGCGGCGCAGGTACGGCAGGTTACGAGCAATTTGATCACCAAGCGACATTTAGACCCCTTCCTTAAGGTGCGCGCTTCTAACGTCCCGATGGGGGTTAGGTTCCTTGGGCCGATGCCGCAACCCGCAGGTTTGACATCCATGCCGTTTCAGGCCCATTCCGGGTGCTGGGGATTACCTGTCGAGGACTGCCGCGTTGCAAGAAATTGCCGATCCGATTGCCTGTGTCGAGTGTCCGCTCCAGTCCTGTCCGGGACTGCGCCCGCTCGAGCCGAACCAATTGTCCTACATGCAGCGGTTCAAGGACGGCGAAATCGCGCTGCAGCGCGGCGATATCCTGATCGAGGAAGGCGCGTCGCATCGCCGCCTGTTTACCTTGCTCGACGGCGTGCTCATTCGCTCGCGTGCGCTCGAGGATGGGCGCCGGCAGATTCTCAATTTCATGTTCCCCGGTGATCTGGTCGGCTTGCAAAGCGCCTTCGACGAACCGGCGACCCATACGATCGAGGCGCTGATCGACGCGCGCCTGTGCCGTTTCCGTCGCGCCGATTTCGCCGATCTCATCGCGCAGCACCCGGCGCTGGGCTACGACATCACCTGGCTGGCGGCTAAGGAAGAAACCGCGCTCGAAGGCCATATCGTTTCGCTGGGACAACGCAGTGCGCGCGAACGGGTGACCTATCTCGCGGTCTGGCTGCTCGACCGGGCGCAAGCGACCTGTCTCGCCGATCATCACAATACGCTCGCGCTGCCGATCACGCAGGCGCAGATCGCGGACATGCTCGGGCTGTCGCTGGTGCATACCAACCGCACGCTGCGCCAGCTCGCGCGCGAAGGGCTGGTGGACTGGCAGTCGCGACGGATCCACGTGCCCGATCTCGACCACGCCGCCGACTATGCGCAGTTCGAGCGCAAGCAGGGCGGCGGACGGCCATACATCTGATTGTTTTTGCTTCGGAATGTCATTTTAGGCAAAAAATTTCACCCCGCTTGGGAACCCAGTTTCTGGCGGCGCGTATTCCTTATGTCACCGCCGAGACCCCCCCTCCCGTCCAAAGCGGCTGGTGATACGATCCCGAAAGGCCTCCGTTGCACGGCAACGGAGGCCTTTTTTCTGTCCGGCGTAGTTTCGGCAGGATTTGTGATCCGGAACGCGCGCCTTGATCCGGCGCGCGCGACCGCGTCTATCGCAGCGCGCCGCGCAGCCGCGAGATGATCCCGCGCGGCTTCGACTGGCGCAGCACGGCAATCAGTTCCTGCGCGTCGTAAGGCTTTTCGAGCGTGCAGCCCAGCGCGGCGATGTCCGCCGGAATGTCCTGCGGGGCGCCGGTCGAAAAGATGATCTGGGGGCTATCGGCGCCCAGCGTGCGCACCAGTTCGGCAATCGCCCAGCCGTCGTCGCGATCGGCCAGGTGGACGTCGAGCACGATCGCTTCGGGACGCCCGTCGCGCAGGTGCTGCATGGCTTCTTCTGTCGACGCGCACAGCGCCACCCGGGCCACGCCTGCATCGAGCAGCGCCTGCTCGATCGTCATGCCGAGCACGGCGTCATCCTCGACGACCAGCACGTGGCCGGGCAGTTTAGCGGGGGCGGCCGTCTCGGGGTGCTGCGTCATCGTCTCTCGCATGGCTGGCGACACGGGCGCCGCTTTCGCCTGTCCAACGGGAGGCGGCCGGGCGCAGTTCCCGGCCAGCGTGCATTGCCGCCGGGCCGTGGCGCAATTGCGACAATCCCGCGGTCAGGAGGCAAGCGAGCGTTCGTAAATCGCATATTCGCGGTTGACCGTGCTGCCAATCGCATCGGCAATTGCCTTCATCCCCTGGTTGTCGTCGAGGATCCAGCCGATCTCCGCGCGCTTGGTCTGGTATTCGGCAATCGCCACCTCGCGGATCTGGCTGATCATCATGAAGGCCAGCTGGCTGGCGAGCCGCGAATTGTGCAGTTCGCGGCGCACCCCCATCAGCGGAACGCGCATGCCTGCACCGCTCGGCCTGCGCATCCAGCGCAGCAGGCGGAGCCAGCCCAGCGGCCACAGCCTGCCGTTCACCTTGCGCAGCACATCGTTGATGTCGGGCAGGGTCAGCATGAAGGCCACCGGCTTGCCGTCGACCTCGGCGATCAAATTGATCTGCGGATGGATGATCGGCTTCAGCTTCTTGCCCGCATAGGCGATCTCGGCATTGGTGAAGGGGATGAAGCCCCAATTGTTCGACCATGCATCGTTGAGGATGGCGAGGATGGTCTCGACCTCCTCGTCCCACCGCGACAGGTCGACCGGGCGCAGGCCGATCCGCTCGTTGCGCTGGCCCGACTGGACGATCCGGCGAATCAGCGGCGGGAACCCCACCGTCACGTCGAGATCGTAGGTCAGCAGCGTCTTGGCGCGCGCATAGCCCGCGCTTTCGATCCAGTGCTGGTAGATTTCGGGATGGTGCCCCATCATGATCATCGGCGCGTGGTCCTGTCCGCTTACCAGCAGGCCCGGCTCTTCCCAGATCGACATCGAAATCGGCCCGATCGCGCGGTCCATGCCCTGGCCGCGCAGCCAGTCCTCCGCCGCGCGCAGCAGCGCATGCGCCACCGTTTCATCGGCGGCGTCGAAATAGCCGAACATGCCTGCGCCTGGGCCGAAGCCCTGCTGGCGCGGCAATTCCAGCGCGAGGCGGTCGATATGCGCCGAGATCCGGCCGACCACCGCGTCGCCGCGCCGGGCCACGAACAGCTGGTGTGCGGCATGGCCGAAAAAGGGGTTCTTGGCAGGATCGACCAGTTCGAGCTGTTCGCCCCGCAATTGCGGCACCGCATGCGGCTCGCGCGATGCGAAGCGGCGGCCCGTATCGACGAAAAGGGCACGGCCCCGCTTGCCTTCGACCGGATCGATCACCACTTCACCATTCATTCGCGCACACCTCGTTCAGCTTGGATTAGCCCTGTGTGCGCTAGCTGATCTTTGTCAAGGAACCGCACCGCGCCGATCACTATGATCGCAACCCATCGCTGTAATGCGGGTGCGTTTTCGGCTAAGGGCCGCTCCAGGATACCAGACCATGAATGTTCAACAGACACAGATTTCGGCTGCCGATACCCTTTCGCGTCGCGAGGCGGGAAGCGGCTGGCATGCGCAAATCCCCGACGACAAGGCCATGCTGCGCGCCGCGCGCGACCTGACCAAGGATATCTCCGCCCACCGCGCGGACATCTACTGGGCCGACATGATCGCTTCGGCGCTGGTCGGCTATGGCGCGCTGGCGGGCGCGATCCTGACCGGCAGCCTGCCGCTGGCAATTGCGCTGGGCGTGGTTTCGGTGCTCGCGCTCTACCGCGCGCTGCTGTTCATCCACGAGATCTCGCATTTCCGTAACGGGGCGCTGCCGGGCTTCCGCACCGCTTGGAACGCATTGGTCGGCGTGCCGATGCTCACCCCGTCGTTCATGTATGAAGGCGTGCACACGCTGCATCACAAGCGCACGCAATACGGCACGATCGAGGATCCCGAATACCTCCCGCTGGCGCTGATGAAGCCGTGGAGCCTGCCCGCATTCGTGCTGATCGCGCTGCTCGCACCGGTCGCGCTGCTGCTGCGCTTCGCCGTGCTGGTCCCGCTGGGCGCGATTGTCCCGCCGGTTCGCCGGCTGACCTGGCAGCGGCTGAGCGCGCTGGCGATCAATCCCGATTTCCGTCGCCGCAATCCCGAAGGCGACCTGCGCCGCCGGGTGCTGCTGCAGGAAGCGGGCGGCATGCTGTGGAGCTGGGCGCTGATCGGCAGTGTCTTCGCGTTCGGCTGGAAGCCGCTGCTCGTCGCGCTCGCGGTTGCCTCGGTGGTCGCGCTGCTCAACCAGCTGCGCACTCTGGTGGCGCATCTGTGGGAGAACGAGGGCGAGGCCATGACCGTCACCGCGCAGTTCCTCGACAGCGTCAACGTGCCGCCCCCGGGCCGGATCGCCGAACTGTGGGCGCCCGTCGGCCTGCGCTATCATGCGCTGCATCACCTGATGCCGTCGATGCCCTATCACTCGCTGCCCGAAGCGCACCGCCGGCTGGTGGCCGAGCTGGCAACCGATTCCAGCTACCACGGCGCCAACCATGCCGGGATGGGCGTGCTGGTATCGCGCATCGCACGCAACACGATGCGCCCTCGCGGCTGAGCCATTCGCGCTTGTGCCGCTGGTCCTGTGGGGCCGGCGGCGCATCGCCGCAGCCGCCGCTCAGTCGATAAACCTGATCATCGCGATACGGCGCTCCGCCGGCAGGCCCGCAGCGATCTCGGCGTCGAGCTCGCTTGCCAGCCGCGGGTGCGCGGCCAGATCCTCGACCTCGACGAAGCCGATCCGCGCATAAAAGGGGGCATTCCACGCGACATCGCGGAAAGTGGTCAGCGTGGCTGCCCGAAATCCGCCATTGCCCGCATCGATCAGGCAGGCGCGCAGCAGCACCGCGCCAATCCCCTGCCCCTGCCAGCAGGGCAGCACGTCCATCTCCTGAATATGCACTTCGCGCCCGCACGGCCTTGCCGCAAGGAAGCCGACGATGTCGCCCTGCGCCTCGGCGATGAGGCAGTGCCCGCGGGCGATCAGGCGGCGATGCTCATCCTCAGGGATCACGCGCGCCGAGTCGATCGCGGCGCTGTCGGGGTCGTCGGCGAAAGCCGTGGCCGCCTCGCGTTCGATACCGGGGAGCGCCTCGGCATCTTCGGGGCGCGCCAGCCGGATCGAGAACGCGCTCATTCCTCGGTGCGGATCAGCACCGTCTCGCCGATCAGCAGGAACAGGAAGAACGGTGCCCAGGCGGCAAGGAAGGGCGGGTATCCGCCGAAGCTGCCCATTGCGAGCGCGGCATTGTCGACCACGAAATAGGCGAAGCCCAGCGCCATGCCGATCACCGCGCGGACGAACAATTGCCCCGACCGGGCCAGGCCGAACGCCGCCACCGCGCCAAGCAGCGGCATCAGGAAAGCGGACAGCGGGCCCGATATCTTGTGCCACCATTTCGCGCGCAATTCGGCCGTCGGCCTCCCCGCGCGTTCGAATTCCGCAATTGAGCGGGTCAGTGTCCAGAAGGGTTCGGCATCGGGGTCGATCTTGGCAAGATCGATCTGATCGGGAGTCAGCGCTTCGCCCACCACCAGCGTATCGGGGGTATCGGTCACCGCGTTCTGCACTCCGAAGCGCGTGACGCCCGACAGCTGCCAGCCCGGCGCGGCATAGCGCGCTTCCTCGGCCTCGACCTGCTCGGTGATCATGCCGTCGGCATTGCGTTCGTACCAGGTGACCTGGCGCATCACGATGCCCTCGCCCGACCCGGCGAGATAGCCGGCCGTCAGGATGTTGCCGTTGTCGTTGAGGTAGATATTGGTGCGCACGCGCTCCTCTTCGGGGATCGGCCCGTATTCGACCGCTTCCCACGCCTTGAGCGTCTCGGTCGCCCGGGTGACCACGCGCTCGTTGAAGGCGAAGGTGGCCACCGAGACCAGCCCCGCGGTCAGCAGCAGCGGGGCCAGCACCTGGTGCGCCGACAGCCCCGCCGCCTTCATGGCGATGACCTCGCTGTTCTGGTTGAGCGTGACCAGCGTGATCAGCGTGGCGAGCAGCACCGAATAGGGCAGGAAACGCGATACCAGCTGCGGGATGCGCAGCCCCGCATAGGTGAGCAATTCGCCCTGGCCATTGCCTTCCACCGCCAGGATCTCGCCGCTGCTCGACAGCAGGTCGAGCATCATCAGCACCAGCACGAGGACGAACAGCATCGCCGCGATCCGCGCGACGAACATCTTCGCGAGGTACAGTGTCAGCGTGCGCGAGGGGAAGAAATCGAGCTGCATGGGTTCCCGCTATTCGGCTGCTGCTAGGTCGATCTTGAGCCGCCGGCGGCGGAACACGCGCCCGACGCGCTTGGCCAGCTTGTCGAACCAGATTTCGAGCGCACCGATCGCCTGCCCGCCGGGGACGTAGGCGACCCGCCAGTACATCCACACGATCAGCGCGGCGAACAGGAAGAACGGCCCCCACAGCGCCAGGATCGGATCGACGCGGCCCAGCGCGGCGACGTCTTCGCCATACTGGTTCACCTTGTGATAGGCGACCACCATCACGATCGACAGGAACACGCCCAGCGCGCTGCTCGAACGTTTGGGCGGCACGCCGAGCGCCACGGCCAGCAGCGGCATCAGTGCCATCATCACCACTTCGACCAGCCGGAAGTTGAAGCTTGCCTGGCTGGCGTCGCGCTGGGCTTCGGGGCGTTCGTCGCTCCACCCGATGCGCAGCAGTTCGGGCAGGATGTATTCGCGTTCGGCATCGCCGCGCGCGCGAAATTCCTCCACCGCGGGCAGGTCGATCGGCAGGTCGTGGCGCGTGAAGGTCAGCACACGCGGCGTCTGGCTGCCGGTGTCCTGCACGATCGTGCCATCGGTCAGCCGCAGGATGATCGTATCGGGGCTGTCGGTGGTGGCGAGGAAGGCGCCTTCCTTCGCGGAGATCGACAGCACCTGGCCGCGGTCGTTCGCGACGCGGGCGAAAATCCCCTTCAGGCGGCGGCCGTCGTCCTCGCTTTCCTCGATCCGCAGCGCCATGCGATCGGCCAGCGTGGTAAATTCGCCCACCTTGATCGAGGCGCCGAGCGCGCCCGAGCGCAGCTCATATTCCATCTGCTCGTAATAATAGCGGCTGACCGGCTGGATGAAGAACACCAGCGCGACATTGACCATCATCAGCACGGCTGTGATGGCGAACGGGACGCGCAGCAGGCGGCCATAGCCGAGCCCGACCGCGTGGAAGACATCGAGTTCGCTGGTCGTCGCCAGCTTGCGGAAGGCGAGCAGGATGCCCAGCAGCAGGCCCAGCGGAATGGCGAGGCTGGCATATTCGGGCACCAGCGCGATCAGCATCTTGAACACGACGCCCACCGGGCCGCCTTCGACCGCGACGAAATCGAACAGCCGCAGCATCTTGTCGAGCACGAGCAGCGACGCGGCGATGGCAAACACCGCCAGCATCGGCACGGTCACGAGCCGGAAGATGTATCGATCGATGCTGGGCAGGAATTTGAGCAAGGGGCCGCCGGTCAATTGTCTCCGCGCCAGCCCCTAGCGCGCTTTTGCGTGCAGGTCATGCCCCTTGTGCGGACGGGCCGCGCGGCGTCGCCGGTTCAGGCCTTCTCCAGCGTGCATTGCAGCGGGTGCTGGTTCTGCCGGGCGAAGTCCATCACTTGGTGGACCTTGGTTTCGGCAACTTCGTAAGGGAAGATCCCGCAGACCCCGACACCCTTCTGGTGGACGTGGAGCATCACGCGGGTGGCTTCCTCCATGTCCATCTTGAAGAAGCGTTTCAGGACGATGACCACGAATTCCATCGGCGTGTAATCGTCATTGAGCAGCAGCACCTTGTACTGGCTGGGCTTCTTGGGCTTGGCGCGGGTCTTGGTGGCAATGCCGACCTGACCGTCGCCCTCGCGCGAATCGTCGTCCTCGCCGGCAGCGCGGATGGGGGTAGGGGGGAATCTCGGCCATTGCTGAACCCATTATCGTAACGCTTGGGCAAATCGCAAGGCACGAGCGGTGAGCCTGTGCCTGTGCGCGCCCGCTGGGCCGCACGGATGCAGCCTGTGCGGCAGACGGAAAAAGGGCCGGATGGCAAAACCATCCGGCCCACGGTGTCCAATTCGCCGGGCGAGGGAGAGAGGAGAGAGTGCCCGGTGGAATTGAAGCTGGAAATTCGGCCTCAGGCGGCCTTGCCGACCTTTTCGGCGGCCAGGCTCATGCGGTTCGACATCGGCGCGAACGCCTCGTTGACCAGCTTGAGCATGGCTTCGGTGTTCTTCGACGCAGTCGAGACCATGGCATCGAAATTGCGGCGGGCGATTTCGCCCTGCAGTTCGAAGAGCTCGGTCGGCGTCTTGATCGCGGTGAACTTCTTCATGTCTTCCTGGACGGTCTCGGCAGCCGACTTGGCTTCTTCCGCATAGCTGCGGCCCATGTCCTGCATGCCCGAAGCGAGGATCTTGCCCGATTCGACCACGGCCTCGAGATTGCCCTTCTGGAATTCGGCGGCTTCCTTGGTCATTGCAGTGCCCTTTTCGTAGGCGGCCTTGACGCGGGTCTGCATGTCGGCAGCCATGTTCTGCGCCTTGGCGGTGTAATCGGTAGTGTTAGCGGTCTTGGCAGTAGCCATGATGGTGTCCTTCAACTGGGAGATCGGGGCGGTCTTGGCGAGCGCCGCAGCCGGCGCCGCGGGAGTGGCCTGCTTCGCCGCCGGCGCTGCTTTGCGCCGGGCGGTCTTGGGTGCGGCCTTTTTCGTCGCGGCTTTCTTCGGCTTTTTCGCAACGCTGGCGGGGCCGGCATCGGCTTCCACGGCCTTGGCGATGGCCGCGGTGCTTACTGCATCGCTTGCCGGCGCAGCCGCAGGCTCGGTCGAAACCGTGGCAGTCGCCTTGGCGCTCTTGTCTTGGCTGTCACCCATCGGGAACCTCGCTATGTTGCAGTGCACAAAATAAGCACTGCAGCCGCGAAGTCAAGGATATTTTGTGCACTGCACAATAAGTCGCGGCCGCGGCGTGCGGGGCCGGTTATCGCGCCGCGACGTAGCGTCCCGGCGCATCCTCGATCACTCGGTCACCGCGGCCGCCGGGCTTGCGCTTGCCCTTCGCGGCCACCGTGGCGGGATCCTGTTCGCGCAGCCATTCGATCCAGTCGGGCCACCAGCTGCCGGGATGCTCCTGCGCACCGTTGCGGAATTCGGCCAGGGTGCGCGGCGATCCCGTATTGGTCCAGTACTGGTACTTGCCCGAGCCCGGGGGATTGACCACGCCCGCGATATGGCCCGATCCCGCCAGCACGAATTTCAGCGGGCCGGCGAAATGGTCGGTAATCCGCCAGACACTTTCGGCGGGCGCGATGTGGTCTTCCTTGCCCGCCTGGACGTAGGTCGGGGTCTCGACCAGGCCGAGATCGATCGGCGTGCCGTCGGCGCTCAGCGCATCGGGTTCGACCAGCCGGTTGTCGCGGTAGAAATCGCGCAGATATTGTTCATGCCACTTGGCGGGCAGGTTGGTGACGTCGCCATTCCAGTGAAGCAGGTCGAAGGCCGGGTAATCCTCGCCCAGCAGGTAGTTGTTGACCACGTAGTTCCAGATCAGGTCGGTGCCGCGCAGCAGGTTGAAGGTCGCCGCCATGTAACGCCCGTCGAGATAGCCTTCGGGGGTCAGGCCCTTGATTGCCGCCAGCTGCTGGTCGTCGACGAAGTTGCGCAGCTCGCCCGCCTTCTCGAAATCGACCTGCGCGGTGAAGAAGGTCGCGCTCCTGACCTTGTCCTGCTCGCCGCGGCGGTGCAGCACCGCCAGCGTTCCCGCCAGCGTCGTGCCGGCCACGCAATAGCCGATCGCGTGGACCGCCGGCACGTCCAGCCGCGCACGGATATGGTCGATCGCGTCGATTTGCGCGCGCACGTAATCGTCCCACACCACGTCTTTCATGCTGGCATCGGCCGATTTCCAGCTGACCATGAACACGGTGACGCCCTGTTCGACCGCCCAGCGCACGAAGCTTTTCCGGGCGTTGAGGTCGAGGATGTAGAACCGGTTTATCCATGGCGGGAAGATGACCAGCGGCGTCGCCAGCACCGTGTCGGTCGTCGGCGTGTACTGGATCAGCTGGTAGAGCGGGGTCTCGTGCACCACCTTGCCCGGCGTCACCGCGATGTTCTCGCCCAGCGTGAAAGCGCTCGCGTCGGTATGCGACAATTGCCCGCGCCTCAGATCGGCGAGCAGGTGTTCCATCCCCGTGACGAGGTTTTCGCCCTGCGTTTCCAGCGTGCGTTCCATCACCACCGGGTTGAGCAGCGGGAAATTGGCCGGGCTGGCCGCCTCGGTCATCGTCCGCGTGGTGAACCGCAATTGTTCGCGCTTGTCGTCGGACAGCCCGTCGATCCGGTCGACCATTTCGGCCACGCGCTCGGCCAGGAACAGATAGGTCTGGTGGATCAGCGCATAGGCGGGGTGCGCGCGCCAGCGCGGGTCGGCGAAACGGCGGTCGCGGCGCGGCATGTCGGCGGCGTCCCGGGCCTGTTCCTGCCCGCCGGCGCCCAGTCCGTATTGCGCCAGCACCTGCTGCCATACCTCCATCCCTTCCTGCCACAGCGCCTGCTGCTGCGCGGGATCGGCCAGCGGCATCTGGCGGTACCAGTCCTGCGCCAGCCCCATCCACCGCGCCGGGTCCATCCACGGCACCAGCGCCTGCGGATCGGCCAGCTGCTCGGCCTGGTATTCCAGCCACATCGTCTGCAGCTTCGTCCCGACCTCGGCCCAGTGGCGCATGTCCTCCGCCGACAGCGGGTTGCCCCCCGCCGCCTCGGCCATCGGCGCGAACAGCGCGCGGGCGAATTTCGCCGGCGCTTCGAAAAGGTTGGTGAAGGGGTCGGGGCCGTCGTCGGTCATCATCGCTCCTGCCTGGTGCCAAGCGCCTGTTGGGGTCGCAATAGGATATTCCGCCTCCGCATGCACGCGCGCCGATTGCACCGGGGAGGTGAATAGGTAATCAGTGTGACTCGCCTACAGCCCGAAAGAGCCATGATGTCCGACGAATTCTACCGTATCAAGCGCCTGCCGCCCTATGTCATCGCCGAGGTCAACGCGATGCGGCACGAGGCGCGGCGCGCGGGGCGCGACATCATCGATCTCGGCATGGGCAATCCGGACCACCCGCCGCCGCAGCACGTGATCGACAAATTGTGCGAGGTCGCGGCCAAGCCGGGCGCGCATGGCTATTCGCAGTCCAAGGGCATTCCCGGGCTGCGCAAGGCGCAGGCGAACTATTACGGCCGCCGCTTCAACGTCGATCTCGATCCCGATCGCGAAGTGGTGGTGACGATGGGCTCGAAGGAAGGCCTGTCGTCGATGGCCACCGCGATTACCGCGCCGGGCGACGTGATCCTCGCGCCGAGCCCGTCCTATCCGATCCACACCTTCGGCTTCATCATCGCCGGGGCGACCATCCGCAGCGTGCCGACCACGCCCGACGAGCGCTATTGGCGCGCGCTCGAGAACGCGATGGACTACACCGTGCCGCGCCCGACCGTGCTGGTGGTCAACTATCCCAGCAACCCGACTGCCGAAACGGTCGACCTCGCGTTCTACGAACGGTTGGTCGCCTGGGCGAAGGAGAACCGGGTCTGGGTGCTGTCCGACCTCGCCTATTCGGAACTCTATTACGACGGCAAGCCGACCCGCTCGATCCTCGAGGTCCCGGGGGCGAAGGATGTCGCGGTGGAATTCACCTCGATGTCGAAAACCTATTCGATGGCCGGCTGGCGGATGGGCTTCGCGGTCGGCAACCCCACGCTGATCTCCGCGCTGACGCGGGTGAAGTCCTATCTCGACTACGGCGCCTTCACCCCCATCCAGGCGGCCGCCTGCGCCGCGCTCAATGGGCCGCAGGACGTGGTCGAGGAAAACCGCGCGCGCTACCAGAGCCGCCGCGACGTGATGGTCGAAAGCTTCGCCCGCGCCGGGTGGGATATCCCCACGCCGCCCGCCAGCATGTTCGCCTGGGCCAAGCTGCCGCCCGGTTTCGAGGAGATGGGCAGCCTCGAATTTTCCAAGCAATTGCTCGAACATGCCGATGTCGCGGTCGCGGCCGGGGTCGGCTATGGCGAGGAGGGCGAGGGCCATGTCCGCATTGCCATGGTAGAGAACGAGCAGCGCATTCGCCAGGCAGCGCGCAATGTGAAGCGCTTCCTCGCCGACCACGCGGGGCGCTGATGCGGCTGTTGCATCCGGATCGGTAGCATTTCCGCGTCCGGGCGGTTCTCAAACCTCGGTTTTTACTTAGTCTCCGGCCCGCATCGGAAAACCGAGGGGTCGCTTGATGAGGGGCGCGACATTCGCATGGCTGTCGACCAGCCCGGCTGTCCCGGTCCGATGGGATCTGGGCCATGCCGGCTGGTCGATGGAACACGCACCGGATGCCGCCAGCGCGTCCGCGGCGCTGCCGGGCGTGCTCGACTGGCGCGCCGCCAGCCGGCCGCGTGACTGGCATGAGCTTGCGGGACGCAACCGGATCGTCGCGGTGGGGGTCGATAGCCCGCGGGAACGCGCGCGCCTGCTCGATGCCGGGTTGGGCGATGCGCTCTCCAGCCACGTCGCCTTCGTCGAGCTCGGCGTGCGGCTGGCGCGGCTGCGCCACGGCGAAAGTTCGCTCCCGCGGTCGCTGCGGGCGGGGCCGGTGACGCTCGACCTGTTCCACCGCGACGGGCGGCTCGATGGCCGCTGGCTGGGGCTGCATCCACGCGAATTCGGCCTGCTCTGGCGGCTCGCCGAAGCGCGCGGCATGCCGATCACCCGCCGCCAGCTGCTGCGCGATGTGTGGCGGATCGAGCATCCGCCCGAAACCAACTCGCTCGCCGTGCATGTCTCGCGGCTCCGGGCCAAGCTGGCGGTTTCCGCCTGCAGCTGGCTGGTGGAAACGCATCCGCAAGGCGGCTACCGGCTGGCGGCCCGGCCCGCGGCCATTCCCTGCGAGGCGCAATGCGCCTGACCTTCCATGCCGCTGCCGGCACGCGGCAACTGGACATGGCCCGCCCGTTGGGTACCAAGGGGCGCACAGTTGCGGAGAGAGGTTTCAGCATGCAGTTCAACGATCGCGTTTCCATCGACCTTGCCGATAATGGCGTGGCGCAGGTCCGCTTCACTCGCGGCGACAAGATGAACGCGCTCGATCCCGCTCAATTCGACGCGGTGATCGCCGCGGGCGAAGCGCTGCGCACGATGAAAGGGCTGCGCGTCGCCGTGCTGTCGGGCGAGGGGCGCGCCTTTTGCGCCGGGCTCGACACTGCCAGCTTCGGCGGCGACGGCGGCGGATCGTCCAAGCTTGCCGAACGCGGCTATGGCAATGCCAACCGCGCACAGGAAGCCGCGATGACCTGGCGCAAATGCCCCGTGCCGGTGATCGCCGCAGTGCACGGCGTGTGCTTCGGCGGCGGGCTGCAGATCGCCAGCGGCGCCGATATCCGGGTGGTGCACTCGCAGACGCGCATGGCGGTGATGGAAATGAAATGGGGCCTCGTGCCCGACATGGGTGGTTATGCCCTGTGGCGCGGGCTGGTGCGCGACGACGTGCTGCGCGAACTGACCTACACCAACCGCGAATTCATCGGCGAGGAAGCGCTCCAGCTCGGCCTCGCCACCATGCTCGACGACGATCCGCACGCCCGCGCCACCGCGCTGGCCGAAACCATCGCGAACAAGAACCCCGAAGCGATCCGCGGCGCCAAGCGCCTGTTCCGCGTGATGCATGAAGAGGGCGAAGATGCGATCCTGCTGGCCGAGAGCGAGGAACAGGACGCCATCATGCGCCAGCCCAACCAGATCGAGGCGGTCATGGCCGAAATGCAGAAACGCGCGCCGGTGTTCAAGGACGTGTGACCGGGCCTTAGCTTTGGCTGATTGCGCGCGTTAACATAGCAATGAGGATCTGCGCCTAAGCACGCTGGTATGCAGCAATTCGGCCAAATCACTCGCCGCTTGTCCGGATGGGTCATGCTCTGCCTTGCACTGGCAGTCTCGGGTTGTTCGCTAACCGACGATACGCCAGCCTACCGCTATCGGCTGACCGTGGAGGTCGATACCCCCGATGGGGTGAAAACCGGGTCGAGCGTGATCGAGGTGGAAACCAGCAAGGGTAAATCCATGATGGCCCCGGCGGGTAGCGTCATCATGCATAGGCTGCGCGGCGAAGCGGTAACTGTCGATCTGGGAACGGGGCGGTATCTCTTCGCGCTCTTGCGATCAAAGAGCGATATCGACTGGGCGAAGCGGGTCATGTTCTCGCTGACACCTTCTGTACGATCGAGTGATGGGGAGCATTACGAGGCGAGGTATTGGGAGATGCTGAAGCGCACTGGAGAGATCGAACTGCCGCGCTACTTTCGAAGTCGCAGCCACCTCAAGAATCCTCCCGCTCGGCCGATGCTGGTGACCTTCGGCGACCTCGACGATCCGACGAGCGTCGAGGAGGTCGATCCGGATGATCTGGGCGCCACATTTGGCGAAGGGAACAGTCTCAGACGCATCACCGTGCAGATCACCGACGATCCCGTCACCACCGGAATTGAGAGGCGGTTGGAGTGGTTGCCAGATAATTATGACAAGATGCTCGATGGAAATGCGAACCAAACCATTCGCGCCAAATATAAGTTTGCCAACAGTCTCACCCAGGGCGATTTTTCCAAGGGAATTCTAAAGTGATCCGCGAAGTATTTATCTCCCTTCGGTGGGACGGAGACGGTTCGTAGCTCTCTGCTTACCGCTTCGATCCCAGCGTTTGGTCACCACCCATCCCCTGCCGCCGTGCCCAATCACCCCGCCCGCGGGATAGCGCAGGCAGAGGCGTAGCCCAGCCTGCGCTCGATTGCGGGGAACAGTCTGCCGCTGGCGGCGGCGAGCGTCATTTCGGTACGGACAGGGCGCGAATGCTGCGCCTCGATTGCCTCTCCCAATTCGACCGCGCGGAGAAAATCGTTTTCGTCCGCGGTTATCTCGCTTGAGGCTAGGCCGCTTCGCTTGCGGGCTGCGACGCGGCGAGGAATTGCCGTACGAGGTGTTTGAGATGCGTCGGGAAATGGTCGAGCCCGGGGGCCTCGCCAATCGGTGCCCCGATCTTCGTGTCCGGCTTGAGCCGTTTCATGCGCCAGTTGGGAAATGCGCGCTGCGCGATTTCGGTCTGGCTCAGGATCTCGATCTGCGAATGGCGCGTGTCTTCGCCAAGCCGCGAAAGCAGCGCATCGATTGCGCTCCGGGATCCTTCCACGACCTGGAAGAAGCGGTTCTCCGCAAAGATCAGGAACCCGGTGAGATCGTCTCGGGAATTGTTTCGTGCCGAGGTTTCGATGATCTTGAACACATCGTCGGGAGCAAGGACGCTCGATGCCCTGCTCACATAGGCTATTTGCAACACCCGGTTCACTCCTGAACTTCGCTATACTAACCAGTCTGGCTTACCGAGCCGTTAAGAAATTGCCGGCCAGTGGGTGCGCCACGGCGCCGTTCTGTCACCGGTCCGCGCTTGGCCGCGGGCCTTCCCATCGCTGCAAATTCTCGGGTATCGCCGGCATCCCCATTGCGCTGGCCGATTGCGCGTGTTCAACACCGCAGCCGGTTCATCCAGGGGCACGATCGGGCTTGCTCCACGTTAGAGGTCATGATGTTCGATCGCCTGTCTGTCCTGCCGCAATATCTCCTGCCCAAACGCGGGCTGACCCATCTTGCCGGGCGCGTTGCCCGGGCGCGTGGGGGCGGGCGACGACCCGGCTGATCCACTGGTTCGTCGGAAAATACGGCGTCGACATGAGCGAGGCCGAAAACCCGGACATTGCCAGCTACGCCTCGTTCAACGATTTTTTCGGCCGCCCGCTGAAACCGGGCGCGCGGCCGCTGGCCGATGCCGATTTCATCTCGCCGGTGGACGGTGCCATCAGCCAGTTCGGCGCGATCGACGATCACCATATCCTGCAGGCCAAGGGGCATCGCTTCACCACGACCCAACTGGTCGGCGGGGACGCCGCGCTGGCGGGCCGGTTCCGCCACGGCAGTTTCGCGAACCTGTATCTCTCGCCGCGGGATTATCACCGGCTGCACATGCCGTGCGCGGGCCGCCTGCAGCGCATGATCTATGTTCCCGGCGCGCTGTTTTCGGTCAATCCCGTGACCGCGCGCGGCGTGCCCGGACTGTTTGCCCGCAACGAACGCGTGGTCTGCGTGTTCGATTCCGAAGCGCATGGGCCCTTCGTGATGGTGCTGGTCGGCGCGACGATTGTCGGCAGCATGGCCACCACATGGCACGGAGTGGTCAATCCGCAGCGCACCGGGGCGATTGCCGGGTGGGATTATTCGGACCAGCCGGTCGTGCTCGAACAGGGCGAGGAAATGGGCCGCTTCCTTCTCGGATCGACGGTGATCATGCTGTTCGAGAAGGATGTCATCGAATTCAATGCGGACTGGCGCCCCGAAGGCCCGGTTCGGCTGGGAGAGGTGATGGGCACCAGGCCCGCCCGGTAATCCCGGTTCGCGGCTGCGCGCAGTCTCGGATCGGGAAACGCGCCGTGCGGTGCTCAGGCGGCGGCGGAGGCGTCGCCCTTCAGCCGCCGTGCCTGGAATGCGAAGCGCGCGGCCTTGCCGACATCCTCCTGGAACGATGAATTGACCAGTCCGCCGACGATCGAACCGACGAGGGGTACGACCATGCCCGCCCGGCTGCGGAAGCTGGTGAATGCGATTGCGCGCGAAATCCGCTCGACTGCCTGATCGACGATCGGCGCGATGTGTTCGTGATCGGCATGGACGAGTTCCCCGGCCGGGCCGAGCGCCGCTTCCAGCGCCGCAATGCGGTCCCGGCGCGCCTCGGGTTCGTCCACTGCGGCCAGTTCGAGGATCTGGAGGCGGAACAGCTTTTCTGCCGGGCCATCGCCCGTGTAGCCATAGGCGCGCCCGGTATCGCGGATGGCGCGCAGCGCAATGGCGATGGTGGCCGGGATGTCCGCGCTCATCGACAGCGCACCGCCCAGGCCAGCGGCGGCCCCGGTGGTCGCGCTGACGCTGCGCGCGGTGCGCGAGACCTTGCGGGCCGCCTGCCGCGCCGCCTCGAGATCTGCCGCATCGTGATCGAACTGGACGAGGCGCGGGGCGCCCGCCGCCCGGTCGAGCCCCTTCAGCACGGTTTCGACCAGACCCTTCGGGACCACGCTGGCGATCGCTGCGCCGAACGGATGCGTCAGCCGCTCCAGTCCGCGCCCGAGGCGGGAAGGGGTGCTGTCGCGGAACCGGCGCTGCTCTTCGATGATATCCATGCCAACCGAATGGCTGCGGGGCGGACACGTTCCGGAACGGGGCTGGTAATTCGGCAGGCGGCCGGTGGGTTCGCCGGTACGCCAGTTCCCTCGCGCTCGCTCCTTTAGCCCCGGATAGAGGCGACTCGCACGCCGCTTTCCTACAGCGTGGGCGATCGGCATGAGGGGCCCGCTCTTTGATCGCGTGAAATTTCTACCCTGCCGGGCGTGACCGGTGCAGTGCCTTATACTGCCGGAAGGTCACACATGCGCGGGCGTTGCCGGGGGCAAGCTGCTGGCTGCGCTGATCATTCCGGGAAGGTCACGCTTTTCGCAGGCGCGTAAAGCGGTCCATGTTCAGCCGAACACCGCTACGCATTGCATGCCGTCGAGCATCTGCTTGCCGTCGGCGTTCCACAGCCGCAGCCGTTCGGAGGAATAGCCATGCGCAGCGTGCTGGCTGGCGTTCTCGCTCATCCACCAGCCGTCGCGGGTCGCGGGCGCGGGTTCGAGCAGGTTGAACGACCAGTTGACCGAGCTGATCGGTCCCTGCCGTTTCATCGCGCGCATTGCACCCGGGGGCAGGACGTCGCCCAGCAGGATGAGCTCGCTCACCGGGTCGAGCCCTCCGCGGTCGGTCAGACGTGCCCAGCGGCGCACCACCGGGTCGCCCGGACCCTGCTGCTCCTGCGCGCGGCGGATCTCGAAGTTGTTCTGGATGAAGGCGGGACCCTTGCCGTGCATCGCGCTCTCGGCTTCCTCGGGCGGACCGGGCCAGTCGGCGACCGGTGCGGCATCGTGCATCGCATTCGCCTCGCGCTCGGTGCCGAACAGCCAGAAGGCGGTCAGCGTGCATTGCCCCTCGCACCAGATCTCGCTGCGCACCTGCGCGACATTGCGACCTTGCCGGACGATCTCGCGGCGCAGCTCGGCATCGGGTCCCGTAGGGGCGACGAAGGCGACCTGGGCGCCGCGCAGCGGCGGCAGGTCGGGGAATGCGCGGGTAACCGCGGTATAGGCGACCAGCGCGGAGGCGCCGCCGTAGAGCGTGCGGCCCTGCATCCAGTGGTCGAGCCCGGAAAAGCGCGTTTCGCCGCCTGCCGCGGTGATCGGATCGAGAAGGTTGGCAATGCTCATGCGCAGGGTCATTGCCCCTATCCGGCCATGCGTCCAGACTGACGTTACGTAAGGCATCACTGGGCGATTGCCTTTGCCGCGGAGAATCGCTAGTGCGCCGCTTCCTTCCCGAGAGGGAGGGCGAGGCCCGATGGCGGAGTGGTTACGCAGAGGACTGCAAATCCTTGCACGCCGGTTCGATTCCGGCTCGGGCCTCCACTTCCCGCGCAACCCGCGAAAGTGCCGCTTTAGCTCAGTTGGTAGAGCACATCATTCGTAATGATGGGGTCACAGGTTCGAGTCCTGTAAGCGGCACCATTCTTCAATTACGGATAGAGACACGCTGACTCAAAACAGCAAACGGGTCAAAGCTGGCTCTAATGTCGCTTTTTGTGCCGATAGCCGTCAGTCTGTTTACGGCGCCGTTGCACTCGTGAGCAGACATTCCGATGACGGTACTTGGAGGGACGCCACCTCCGAGCGACAAGTCTGGCCGACTTCCGGCGTTTGATTGCTATCCGATAGGCATCCACACCGGGTAAAACTTTGGCCTTCTGATGCCTAAAGGCGTTTCCAATCATGTATTTAGGGGCCTCGGAATCGCTTGTTCGATCGAGACCTAACAGCATTTGTAAATTGGCCGTTTGCCATCGTTCGTCCATCTTGATGTGGATCACGAACAGGGGGCAGGTCACATTTTTCGCACGTTCTTCAGCTTGGTGCAGTCGGGCAGGATTGATGGGGCGAGATCGCGCTTACTCAACCTCGTCTTGGTCGCTGGCCTCGCCTTTGGCTCCAGCGCGGCCAAGGCCAGCGAGGACCCCGAAATCGCCCAGGCTATCGCTGACTGCGAGCAAAAGGTGTCGGTCGCATGCGGCACGGTCGGGCTCGCCTATTCCGACCCGGCGAATGACCAATACGATATTTTCCTCAGCCTGAGATTTCTTCAAGAGGCCTGCCGCGGTAACCACGCGGCTTCGTGTGGCCGTCTTGCATTGGTCTACCTCGAGGGATCCGAAGATATCGAAGCCGATCGGGCCACGGCAGGCCGGTTTGCGATCAAGGGGTGTTCGCTGTTCGATAAAACAGCGTGCGAAGTCGCCGAGACAGTCTTTGCAGAGGCGTCGTCCGATCAATTCGACGCGGAGAAAGCCCTGCGCTACCGGCGCGTGAATTGCGATCAGGGCGGATGGCGCTCGTGCGAGGATCTCGCGCGCATTTACTACAATCTTGGGGAATTCGCACCGGCGGAACAGGTGGCTGCCAAGGCGTGCGATCCCGCACATGCCGAGCAGCGGTCGGTATGCGAATTCGCCGCAAGCCTGCGTCAGCGACGCCAGGAAATCGAGCAGGCGTTGGCTGAACGACATGAAGCGCAGCGCCGTCGCCTAGCCGAACGCGAGCGCGCTTCGCAAGTCGTCCAATCCTTCCTCGGGCAGGGCAAATACGACAGCGCGATCTATGCGGCGATCTATCACAGCCGCCAGCTGGCAGATGCGCGGACTGCGCTCGAAGCGACCTTGCAGGCGGGCGCATTGGGCAGTGTCTACAAGGACCATCTCTATGTTCTCGACTACTGGTTCCCGTCGGGCAGGCTCAATGCCGCGGTGAATGCGGAGATCGAACGGCGGAGCCGGGGCGACGACTGCGGAATCTACAACTGCACCAACATGCCCGGTGCATCGAGCCGTCGTTGGGCGGCAGGGGCGGGTAGAACGGCGGCATCGCGTTCGTCCTCCTCATCCGCGTCCTCGTTCCAGCCAGCCCGGATGAAAAGTGCAGCGGAAATCTCCCGCGGGACGCGCAATCGTTATCGCACAGCCCACTGCACGATGAACAACAACGCAAACCGATATCTTTGCAATTGAACGTGGAGCAAGCAGCCATGAATCTTCGTCCTTTTCTTGCGGCTACCGTCCTGTCGGTGACATCGATTGCAGCTCTCCCCGTCGCGGCGCAAAGCAATGCAGAGCAAGCGCAGGAGCGCTACAATGCGGGGGACTTCCCGGCTGCTCGCGCACTCTACCAGAAAGCGTGCATGAGGGATGGCAAGGATGAGGCATGCCACAATCTCGGTTCGATGGCGTGGCGGGGGCAGGGCGGGGCGAAGGACCCGGTGCAGGCGCGCGATGCCTATCGGCGCGGATGCGAAGCCGGCCTGCTCAAATCCTGCGGCCAGTATGGCGCATTGCTCAAGGATGGTCTTGGCGGACCGGCCGATCCTGCCGAGGCGCTGGGCCCGCTGGGGCTCGCCTGCAAGGCGGGCGAAGCGGGCGCGTGCTACAATCAGGGCCAGATCCTCTATTTCGGCGACGCCGGTGAGCGCCGCTTCGAAGAAGCGCGAACGGCATTCGCCGGGGCCTGCCCCGGCTACGCGGCGGATGGCTGCTATGCGCTCGGGATAATGAAACGTGACGGTCAAGGCGGTGCGGTCGATACCGCGGGAGCGAACAAGGCTTTCTCCATCGCGTGCGAAAGCGGCAATGCCGAAGGATGCATCGAATCCGGCGTCGGCTATTACGATAACGGGCAATTCGCCGAAGCCCGCGACCAGTTCGCGCAGGCATGCAACAACGGGGCCGCCGGCGGATGCATGAATGCGGGCATGATGTACCGCGACGGGACCGGAGCCGCTCCCGATCACGCCAGGGCGAAGCGCTATTTCACCAATGGATGCAAACTGGGCATCCAGGACGGCTGTGCCATGGCTGAGGCGCTGGGACAGTGAGCGTTGCAGCGGGACTAATTGGCGCGTTCGCCCTGAAACTACGCAGCTTGGGCCTGGTATTCGCGCTGGCTGCGGCCTGGTCGGTTCCCTCGAGCGCCTCGCCCGCGGACCAGGGCGCGGCGTCGGAAAAATCGGCTGTCGAGCGCGCTTGCGAAGCCGGGGAGGTCGCGGCTTGTCTCAATGCAGGGAGAATCCTCGTCCAGCTTTCTGGCGAAGCGCGCGCCATCAGGGCTCGCGATATGTTCGCGCGGGGCTGCGAACTCGGCAACACCGATGCGTGCCATCTGCTGGTACCGATGCTGATCGAAGGGCGTGGGGGTGCGCAATTGCTCGATGTGGCGGCTGAGGTCGCAGAAATCCTGTGCGAAGCCGGGTCTGGACAGGGTTGCAGCTGGCAGGCGAATGTCCTTTCGCGGCAGGCCGCATCGGACCAGCAAATCGACCACGAGAATTTGATCGCCGCGCGCGAGTTGTACCTGCAAGGCTGTGATCTGGATTCGATGGAGGCTTGCGGGCAAGCCGGTGCCCTACTGGCAACCGGCACCGGTGGGCCGGCTGACCCCATCAAGGGCTACGACTTACTGGGGCGCGCCTGCCGGGCAGAGCAATGGCAGGCGTGCGCCAATGTCGCCGTCATGGCACGCGACGGACTGGCGCATGACGCCGACTGGGCGTCCGCGCGAGACTATTTCGGGATGGCATGCGACGGTGGTATCGCCAACGCCTGCAATGATCTCGGCATCATGTGGATGCAACTGTCCGATCGCAGCGGGGACGAGCGCTGGCGCGACCCGGCGCTGCTCGTGTTCATCGCCTCATGCGATGGCGGAGACGGTGCAGGGTGTTCCAACGCGGCGCGGCAATTGCGCGAAGGCCGGGGCGTGCCGACCGATCTCGTGCGCGCCCATGATCTCGCTGTGCGCGGCTGCGAAGCGAACAGCGCGCGGGCCTGCCTGCTCGCGTCCGATATGCGGGGAGCGGGAGAAGGCGTCGAGGGCGATGCGCAAACCGCTCGCGCGCTGCGGCAAAAGGCGTGCGATCTCGGCCAGTCCAGCGCCTGCGCCATGGTCGATGCACCGGCCCGTCAGGACTGACATGAATTTGGGGAGGACAGAAATGCCGCAAGCGATTGATCTCTTTCGTCGGGCTTTGCAAAAGCAAAGGCGAGCGGGGGCATGTGGTGTGGGTAACAGGATGCGCGGGACACTGACTGCGGTAGCGGCGCGGATCTTCGCGCCCGTACTTCTCGCTGCAGCAAGCACCAGCACATTCGCAGAGGCGAAAGAACGACCTTTCGACGACGAGGCTCTAATGGAGATCCATCGCGGCGGACTTGCCTATGAGCGCGACGGGGATACCTATGCCGCACTGTCGATGTACGGGCAGGCCTGCGACATGGGGCTGGCCGCAGCCTGCACCCTCGGCGGACAAATCGAGCATGAAACGGCATCCGACAACAAGGATCACATCAGGGCGGCGCGCATGTTCGCCGCTGCCTGTCGCGCGGGAGACGACCTCGCCTGCACGCGGACGGGGATGGCTTTGGGGCCGCTCTCGCAGGCAGACTCGCCCGAACCCGATGGGCTGATGAAGCTCGCGCTGCTGGCCATGGGCGAGGAGTGCCGTCACGGCGGTGCGCAGGCCTGTGTCGACGCCGCAGAACTGCTTGGCACGACTGAAGAGATCGGGGCGGACATCGCGGCGGTTCGCGGTTACGCAGTGAGGGCTTGCGAGGACCAGCAATTCGCAGCCTGCATCAGCGCCGCGATGCTTCCTGCCGAAGAACCCGACGCTGCGGAGACGCGCGCGCGCAATGTCCTGCTGTGCAATGTGGGCTGGGCCGGTGGATGCGACGCGCTGCTGGAACCGCTGATGACGGGCGAGGCGCCAGGCGAAGTCGATGATCTCAAGCAGGCCCTGAAGGCAGCGTGCGACGATTGGGTGGGGATCGCCTGCGCAAACCTCGGCCTTTACTATACGCAGGGGCCGAAGGACGCTTATTTTCCGGGCATCGGCTTTCGCTACATGCGCAGCGCCTGCGATCTCTACGTAGCCAAGGCATGCTTTGCATACGGGGTGATGCACAAGAAGGGCATTGGCGGCCGGGTCGATGAAACCCGTGCGCAATCGCTCGTGGCGCATGCTTGCGAAATCGGAAGTCCGAAAGCCTGCGCCACTCTGGCGCGCATCGCAGGGGAAAGTGAAGAAGGTGAAGTTGCGGGGGTCTCCACGATGGAGGCCCTCCGGCGTGCATGTCGGCTGGGCGACAAGCCCTCTTGCGTGAAGGAAATCCGATGAAGACTGCGATGCGATCGGTGATCTGGGGAACGTTGGCTGCGGCGGCGGCGCTCGCGGGACCCTTGCACGCTCAGAGCCTGGAAGACATTCCAGTGGAGCAACGGCTCCAGATCTTGGCCGGGAACCAGCAGGCCCGACCGCTGATGGAAGTGTTCGGAATTGCCACCTTCGCGGCTGGTGCGGACGAAAGCTGCCAGCTGTTCGACGTCGGCGAATTGCGCGCGTTCCAGGTCCTGAAGGGACAGATCGGGAGGCAGTTGGCGCGGGTCGGCGGGGACGAAGTTGTCGCAGCGATAGACCAGTCCGAACGTGGCACGCGGCAGGCGAAGGGCTGCGCCATGCCGGACGACACCAAGGTCACGATCGAGCGTGCGAGGGTAGTGGCAAGGGCCTTGCAGGACGCCCCGGCAGCCATGACGACCGACCAGCAGCAATGCGCGGTTGAGGGAACGCACTGGCGCTTCCATCGGCGCGAATGGGAGTTCGTTCCGAAAGGGCATTTCGTCGAGTACGAAGACCCTCAGCTCGAGGCGATGTATCAGGGATTGCGGATGAATTTCGCGAGTATCGCAGACCAGGCCTGCGGGTCGGTAAAGCAGACGGTTATGTTGATTCCTGCTTTCGAGAAACTCCGCCTGATGGAAGAAGCCAGCAGCTTTGCTGCTCCCGGCGCGAAGGCCTTTACTTCGCTCGGATCGTCCGAACGCACATTCACCTCGCGACACCTCGGCCTTTGGCGTTCGCAGCGTTCATGGACCGGGGGCGGGTATACAACCGAACCCGACTTCTACCGCATGGCCCACGACGGGGACGTGAAAACCGGCTTTGCGAGGCTGTCCAGTCCGGGTCTTTTCGGCGTCGCGGGGCACATGTACTTTACCACCGGGGGGAAGTGGATCGCGGGTATCAACCGGAACATCGAAGCGGTCGAAATCCGGCTCGGCAACGGCACCGGTTTGCCCATGGAGAAGGTCGCCGGCGAGAAGGAAGGGATGGAGGGCACTTCGACCTTCGAACTCGGCAAAAGCGGATTGACCGTCCTGAGGGATCAGGGGGCGGACGTTTCGGTTCGGGTTGCGTTCAAGCAGGCTGGAGAGGAATGGCGGATTTTCGACGCTCCGGGCAAGGGCAGCGGAGTGCAGCAAATCAACCTGGGGGCGGTCAGGGAAGGTTTGGCGTGGTCGAATGCGCCGCGCCCCGCGAAAAACTGACGCGATAACGGGTGTCTCGAATTGTCTGGGCGCGCTATCCGAAGGCGGCCGGATACCGGGCGCGGGGGGCTGAACGTGGATGGACTGAAAATCCTCTATATCGAAGACGATGCGCACACCGCGACGCGGGTGAAGGAACTCGCCCTGTCTCGCGGCGACGATCTGCATTGGGAAAGCGATGGAGCCGCCGGCCTGCGGATAGCGGGGCGGGACAGGTTCGATGTCATCATACTCGATCGAATGCTGGGCGATGACGATGGCCTCAAGATCTTGGCCCGCCTGCGCGAGAGCGGGGTAGACACACCGATCCTGATGCTGAGTGCACTCGGGCGCACCAGCGACCGCGCCGAAGGGCTCGACGCCGGTGCCGATGATTACCTTGGCAAGCCATTCGAAGCCGCAGAATTGATGGCCCGCGTGAACGCCCTCCACCGGCGTGCATCGGGCAGGGTGCATAGCGCGGTGATCCTTTACGGTGCCTTCGAATGCCATCTGAAAGCGCGCACGGCTTTTCGCGAGAACCGGCATCTCGCTTTGAGCCCGAGGGAATTCGAGCTCTTCCATTATTTCATGGAAAACGCCGGGGAGGTGGTAACGCGCGAAATGCTGCTGCGCGATGTTTGGAACATGTCGTTCGACCCGCAAACCAATGTGGTTGACGTCAATATCGGACGTTTGCGGCGCAAGCTCGAGGACGGCTTCTCCGCTCCGGCGCTGGAAACGGTCTGGGGCACGGGCTTTCGATTGCTGGACGGCAAATAGACGTGTCACCGGCACGTTCCATTTTTTCCCGGTTGGTCGCCGCCGCCACCTTGCTGGCGGCCCTTACGGTGCTGGGGCTCTGGTTGGTGACGGAGCGAACGATGGATGCCGCGCTGAACGAAAGTGCGCGTGAGGCGGTCGATGTCGATCTTGCCGGCCTGGCCGATATCTATTCCAGTAGCGGGGAAGCGGATCTGGTGCGGAGGATCGAGGATCGCCTGGCATTGCGGCCCGCCGACGGGGGAGCGCCGCACTACCTGCTTATGCGCACAGACGGGGTCCGCCTCGCGGGCGATCTGGAAGCCTGGCCGGATCTCGATGCGGCAATCTCGGAGCGGGGCATGATCGCGATAGGCCATCGTTCCAGCGCGCATGCCCGTTCGACCCGGCTTGCTCCGGATAGATGGCTGCTGGTCGCACATGAGGTCGATCCGGCCAGGTCATTGAAGGCCGGAGTGCGAACCGTGTTTCTGGTTGGCGGGGCCATTCTCGTTTTGGTCGTGGCGATGCTTGGCAAATTTTCTGCCGACAGGTTGAAGCGCCGCATCGCGCGCATCAACCGCACCCTGTCGCACCCCGATGAGCTTGCGTCCATGCCAGAGCTCCCCAGACGAACCCGCGACGAAATCGACGAACTCGCAGCCAATAGCGCGCAAGTGATCCTCCGGGTACGGAACCTGTTGGAAGCCCACAGCGATACGACCGACAGGCTCGCCCACGAAATTCGCACCCCCTGACTCACCTCGATGCGAGGCTGGTCAAAGCACTCGAAACGCAACCGGACGAGCAAGTCACCAGGCGGCTGACGGAAGCCCGCAGCGAAATCCGGCGGCTGGTTAGCATGTTGGAATCGCTGCTTGATATCGCGTGGAGCAAAGCCCGCCTCAGTGATCGATCGATGCTAACGCCCGTCGACATGTCCGCCCTCGTTACCAATTTGTGCGAACTCTATGCCGATAGCGCCGAAGATGCCGGGTTGGTCCTGCAGTGGGAGGTGGAGTCCGGCGTTGTCTTGGACGGTGACGAAGCACAGCTCGGGCGCCTGCTGGCCAACCTCCTCGACAATGCCCTCAAATACGTCCCGGCCGGAGGGACAATCCGCGTCACGCTCGGTGATGGCCCCGTCCTCGTCGTGGCGGATGATGGGCCTGGCATAGCCGAAGTCGACCGGACGCGGATATTCGAGCGTTTCCAGCGGGGGCCGGACGCCAAGGGAGACGAAGAACGCCCGGGCGCAGGACTTGGCCTTGCCCTCGCATCCGCAATCGCACAACGTCATTCGATGATCCTGGAATGCCTTCCGAGCGCAACCGGTGCACTGTTCCAGCTCCGCAGAGAGACGCCATGAACAAGCTTCTGGCAATGGCGCTGCTCGGCGCGCTGACCAGCAGCTGCACCGGATCTGCGGGTGAGCCTCGCAGCGCGTCACTCGCGGGCCACTTGGCGGCCCGTTCGGATACGGATAGAACCGCGGCGGCGGTCCTGTATCGCGCGCAGTCGGCTTACGAGGATGGCGATCGTGCCGCCCTCTCTCTCGCGCTTTCGCGGCTGGATGCCGTCGGCCTTCATCCGGTCGGCAAAGAAGCGAACGACGTCCTTGCCCGGTGGCGGGCGGCCGCAGATCAGCCTGCCATTACCCGAGGGCGGATCCTCGGTCCGGGGTTCATGGTGGGGGAACTCGCACCAAAGGAAGAACGCGCGCTTGAGCAGACGTTCCTGTCGGGGCGCGGTGCCGCGATCAGTTTGTCCGCGCTCGAAGGAAGGCCGCTGGAGATTTCCGTTCGTGACAGCAGCGATCAGTCGCTGTGCAGGAAGGTCGCCGAACGTGTCACATGTCGCTGGGTGCCGCTCTATACCCACCGGCACACGATTACTTTGCGTAACCCCAACACGAAAAAGACACGCTACCAGCTTGTGATCGATTGATCGTCCTGCGATGCCACATCCTCGCTGTTTCGAGGGGGACACGTCGACATGCACCGTCATATCTTTGCGATTGCCGCGATCGGCCAGGCTATCGCGTTCGCTCCACCAGTACTGCCGCAGGTGCAGACCGTTTCCGAAGGTGCGGGCCTAACCGATCTCGCATCCCTGAAAGCGGCCGCCTCGGCGATCGACCCGCTCGCCGAGGCGGCGAAATCGGAGGGTGCGTGGTCTGTCTATCTGGAAGCACTGGAAGCTGAGAACGGCCCCGCAGAGGAACAGGCGCACGCACTAAACCGCATCGGCGACAGCCGCTACTACCAGCAGGACATTGCCGGCGCGCTCGCATCCTCGCTCGAAGCGGAAAAGCGACTGATCGCCGCAGGGGCGACTGATGGTGAAGCCATGGCGGGGACATTGGCCAACATCGCGACCTTCTACACAGGGGTAGGGCAGCCGGAGAAGAACGTCCCACTGCAGGAGCGGTCGCTTAAGATAAGGACCGGCTTGTATGGCCAGGACCCCGAAGGGATTGCCCCTCCCGACGCCAAGGCACTCGGGCTGGGATATCTGAATTACGCCGCCGCGCTGTACGAAGCGAACCGCTTCGGTGACGCCGCGGAATATGTCGATCCCGCTATCAAGGGCCTGATCCGTGGCGGGATGACCGACACCACGCTCTTCGTGGCGCTCTCGACCGGAGCGAATATCTACATCGATGCCGGTCGCCAGGTCGATGCCTTGCGTCTCGCGAGGCAGGGGATCGCGATGGCGAACGAGCTGCTCCCGGAGGAGCACCCGTTCCACGGTTTCGCACAAGGAACCTTGGCCAAGGTCCTGCTGCAGGCGGGACGATACGAGGAAGCCGAACAACCTGCTAGAAGTGCTCTCGATATAATGACCGAAAGGCTTGGCCCGACACATCGCAATACCTTGGTCGCACTGCACAATCTGGGCGTGGTCCAGATGCGCCTCGGGCAGTATGACGAAGGCATCGCACTCATGCTGGCGCGGCACGAGCGATTGATGGAGATCAGCCCGGCAGAAGCGGTGAACTCGTTGCTCTCCGCATCAAACGCCGCGATCGAAGCCGGCCGTGACGACGACGCCATGCATTTCGCGCTCAAGGCTGCGGGTCTGGCACGAGAATTGCCGACCGACGACGAAAAAGCGCTGCGCGGCCTCCTCACGTTGTCGCAGCGTCTCGACGAGAGCGGACAACCCGAGGCTGCGCTCGACATCCTCGATGAAATCGAAATGCGCGTGAACAGCAGCGGGCGCAAGCTACCTGTCGATGCAGCTATTCAACGCGGACTATCACAAGTTCGCGCAGGACAGGATGAGGGTTGGGAGCACGTAGCAAGGGCACGCGCGCGGATCGTCGACAAGATGATCCAGGATGCGACCAGCTTCGAACTCGATGCGGATCTTGAAAATTACTTCGACTCGATCCTGCTGATCGCCGAAGCCGCGATCATTTCCGACCGCGCCGATGATGCGCTCAATGCATTCGAACTGGCCAGTTGGGGCGTCAACGCCCGTGCGCGCCAATTGGCCAAGCTGCGTCACGGCCAGTTCGACAGGCCCGACCTTGCTGCCGATATCGAGAGGCTCCGCAGCGGGACCGCGCGCCTTCGGTTGCTCGCGCGCGAGCGGGCGGCGATGCTGGCCGCGGGGCGATCCGAGGCGATCGGCCAAGTCGAGCGGGAAATCGCCGACCTCGAGCGATCGGTGAGCGATGCCGAAGCGGCCTTGCGCACGGCGCTTCCCGAATTCGATACGACGCGGCGACCGGTCGATGTATCAATCGAGACCGTCCAAGCCCGATTGCGGCCGGACGAAGGCCTGCTGATCGCAATGCCTGCCAATCGGCGGATGCTCCTGATGGCCGTGACCTCCGAAACGGCGGTGATGAAAGTGGGGCCGGGGGGCGCGCAACCATCCGGCCGTTCGTGGAACGATTGCGTTTGGCACTCGACGCGGGCGAAGGTGCAGACGCATTCCCATTCGACGATGCGAAGGCGTTGCACGACCTCGTCCTGTCGGCCGAAATCGCAGCGGCGCTCAATGGAAAGACCCGGGTATCCTTGGTTACGAGCGATGCTCTCTCGCGTCTGCCATTTTCCGCTTTGCTGTCTTCCGTGCCCGACCGACAGGTGCGGGACTTCAGCGAGATGGAATGGCTGGTCCGCCATCACGCATTCGCGACGGTTCTTTCGCCTTCCGCTGTACTGGGCTCGAGACAAGATGGGGGTAATGCCGGGCGGTTTCTCGGCATAGGCGCCGCCGCAAATTCGGACGAAGCGTTCACTGGGGAAACGCGGGCGGTCGTGGCAACCGCCGTGGATTTGCGATCGCTGCCCTCGCTGCCTGCGAGCCGCGAGGAGGTCCGGCTTGCGGGGGAGGTCAGCGGCGCCAGCGAGCGCATCCTCCTCGTCGGTGGGGACGCAACCGAAGCCCGGCTTCGGCTGCTGGCTGAAGCAGAATACAGTGTAGTCCTGTTCGCCACGCACGGTCTCATGGAAGGGGAACTGGGCGGTCTACGGGAACCGGCACTCGTCCTGACGCCCGGATCGGGAACGGGCGGTACGACCGACGATGGCATCCTGCTTGCCGGTGAAATTGCGGAGCTTGGCCTTTCGACCCAGATCGCGATCCTCTCCGCATGCAACACCGCCGCGGGACGCACTCATGCTGCTCCTGCCTATACGGGTCTTGCAAATGCCTTTCTCGCGTCGGGAAGCGAGCGCGTGATGCTCTCGCATTGGCGGGTCCAGGACGAAGCCGCGTCGCAGCTTACCATGGAATTCGTGAAGCGACTGCGCGATGGGCACGCCCACGCGGAAGCTCTTCGTCTTGCTCAATTGTCGATGCTGGAGGGCGAAACGGACAGCGGATCCGCCAATCCTGCCCGGTGGGCAAGCATGGTGCTCATCGACGGTCGATAAATGTCGCGTCCGCTATGTCGACAGTCCCGAAACAGGCGACAGGATCCCCCGCCGGAGCTTGCGCGCAAAGCGGTTCTAGCAGGTTGCCAGCCAACTCATCATCGAACTGATTTTACTGTCGGCACCGGTGGCGTAGCCGGCGGCTTGGCTGTCCGCCCAGCTTTCAGCCCTGGCGTGCATTTTGTCGAAATAGCTCAGATCGCTGTCTTCCCGCATGTCGCGACGTGCCTGACGCTGCCAATAGCGATGGCGGATTCCCACACGAGCGCCTGACAATTCTTCGCGCAGGTTCGCAACGAATGCCGAATCCTGGGAGCTCCCCAGGATATCGGACCAACGCTGCCACAGCGCGGAGCATTGCAGCATCTCACCGATTGTTTCGGGCGAGGTATAGGACTCCGCCAATCCTCGATCATAGGCTGCATTGTGCATGGCAGCGCTTTCCGCGCCGTCCCGGAGGACCTGTTGCGGCTGAGCAAGCGCCATATTCGGCAGAAAGGACACGCCTGCCGAAAGGGCTAGCGCCATAGCGCCGCTACCCAAGAGTCTACGTCGCGCACACATTTCACTTTTCCCCTCACGTTCTGCGCACTGCCTCGATGGAAGCGCAAGCACGGTTTCACCGGCGCCTCAGTCTTCCTTGCAGACCCGCCCGCCGCCGGTGCCCTTGTAGGTGGTGCAGACGACGACACCGCTGCCCGGTTTCGGTCTGCTCGAACTTCCGCTGCCAAGCGATCCGACGTAGGGCGCATTCGCCCGCCGCGCCTGCGCCGCGCGATCGTCGGCCGCGCGCTGCGCCCAGCGTTGCGCTTCCGATTGGGTCTGGCGCATCATCCGCATGCGGCGTCTATACTCTGCATCGACCAAGCGGGTGGCGGGCGGATTATACTGCCAGTAATGCTTGTTCGCGATCGCATAGATCGCTTCGTCGCTCCATCGACGTAGCCCGGACGCGCCCGCTTCCACGACCAGCTGGCCGAGCAGATCGCCATCCTCGTTCGGCTTGAACAGGTCTTTGCCGTATGGGTAATTGTAGACGAGGTAATTGGCGATTTCGCCGAGATCGCCCGTTCGTGTCGCATAAGACCGGAGCGCCGCGGCTGACAAGGTGCCCAGCGAATTGAGCTCGCCCTCTACCGCTGCGGCGTCGCGCTCTGCCAGTTCGACGTAGAGGTCGGAACAGTCCTGTGCGACGGACAGGACGTAACGCTCGAGCGCGGGGCGCCCGTCGCTCTTTCTCATCCCGTCCCAGACGGCTCGAACTTGCCGATCCGCCTCGTTGCGAAGGTTCGAATCATTCCGTGTCACTTCGGCAAAATGGCCCATCGCACGGTTGGATGAAACGGGCAGTTGAATGTCTTCTTTCTCGGCGAACTGCATCGCCAGACCGCATTCGTAGATCAGTTCGGCGTCTTCCGTATTGGCGCGTAGCGGAGCCGCCGCCACCAGCAAGCAAGCCGCCGCGCCAAGCGCGAGGACGCCGGGGGACGCGTGGAGCGTGTCGCGGCGTCCTGGGAGGGCGGACGGCATCACGACTGGATAACGGCCATTTCGCGATCGCAGTCGCGCGCGCGTTTCAACATGTGGTTGCGCGCCTCGTCCGCCCCCATCACACGCGCCCGCTTGTTGTACTTGGCCTTGGCCGTCTGGATCGCTTTTTCGCCGTCGAGACCGGTCCGCTGTTCGATGATCCTAACCAGGCCGATCCATTCCGCCGATCCATAATTTAGGCTCACGTCGCTGCCTTCTGCGATCGAGACGACATATGCACAGCCTGCGCTCATCTCGAGCAGCTTCTTCGGGCTCGGATCTTTCGCAAGGACTGGCTGCGAGAACGCGAGCAGCGCGGTGCCACAGGCCAGCGATATCAGAAATTTCGGCGTCATGGTTTTCCCCTCGGTTCGGTCGGATCCGATTACCGAAGGACGCCGTCTCGGGAAAATTACAAATGCTGTTATGAAGATGACCGAGGGTTCTTGACAGGAAGGAAGCAGCTCTCCGGATATCGGCTTCGTCTCTAGTGCGGCCAGATCGCGCGAGGGCCAAAGTACGACGTCTTGTATTCGCTACCGAGAAGTCGGCCGCCAAACTGACCTCCATTAGCTGGCAATTATCCCAAAGGCAGATCAACGCCGATCTTGAACATCATAGATACAGAGCAGTTGCTTGTGCGCACGGCGGAAAGCGAGTGACCGAGATTAGAGCGAGTAGCGGCTAATCGCTCAATTCCGAACGCACGGCAGCTTTCGGGTCGCGTCAGCGACGTCTCGAACGACCGGGATTGGGGCGCAGAGCTGCCGTAGCTAAGGCAGACCGATTTGAATTTTCCAATGTTTTGAGTGCCCTTTCGTCCTCTTTGGGGCCCCATAAAAGATAAAGATGGGCACTCAGATCATTGGAAAATTTCCACTGATTTGCCCTCATCCTTCTCGTAAGCGCGCTGGTCGTGCCGCGTGCTGCGTGGGGCGCGCATTTGAGTGGGCATGAGGATCTGAGTTCGGTCGGCGCTGTGCATTCGCACCACGACGATCACGCTCACGAACATTCGGCGAGCGGAGAAGAAGCGGCGGCGCAGAATGATGCGCCCGGTGATCTCACGCACGATCACAAGCCAGCCTTTGCCGTCGGTGGAGACATACCGCTACCGGAGTCTTTTCCGGTCAAGGCCGTGATCGGTGCTCGCTCCGCAGAAGGTCTGACGGAGCTTCATCTCACGGTGTTTTCACGCCCGGATTCCCTCTTGCGACCACCCCGCGCGATCTGACGTTCCTGCCGGGCGGACGCCCGGTCGTCAGTTCACGCGGAGGAATCCATGCCCAAAGTGCGGATGCGCGATGCATCCATTTCCATTGCAATTGTGTTGTGCGCTCTGCCCGTTGCGGCGCGGGCGCAGGATGTTGTCGACGAAGATACGGCGATTGAGCGTGCGCTCGCGCGCGAAGGTATTTCTGCTCGCGATGATGCCGAGCGCGCGGCTTCGGCGGCGGAGATCGAAGTTATCGGCCCGCGCGACAATCCGAGTGTCGAGCTATCGCGCGAGGGCGCTGGCGGCGAGAGCGAATATCAGCTGGGCGTAGTCCAGCCTATCGATCTGAATAGGCGGCGCGGATCGCTCCGCGATGCTGCACGCGCCGATGGTCTCGCGACAGAGGCCGAGATTGCGCGGCGTCGCCAAGTGCTCGTGGCCGAAGTGCGCCAGGCCTATGTGCAATGCGCCGCGGCGAGCGCGCAGCTCGACGTCTGGCAGCGCTACACCGAGGAACTGGTAGAGGCAGAACGGGTCTCGACCGCGCGCGCCGAGGCAGGCGATACTGCCGTCTACGATGTGCGCCGTGTGCGGGTCGAACGGCGTGCTGCCGAGGCGCAGCTTGCGCGGGCGAGAGGCGATAATGCTGCCGACTGCGCCGCGCTGGCATCTCTGACTGGTATTGCCGATCCGCTTGTCGAACTCGAGGCTATAACACGCCTTTCAAGCGCGGCGCAGCCGGGTGAGCGCGCCGATCTTCTTGCTGACGAGCGCCGGATCGAGGCGGCGCAATACCGTGTTCGCGCTGCCGACCAGGCACGGCTGCCGCAGTTGGCCGTCGGCGTTGGCGTGCTCCGCCGGGACGATGGGATCGACACCGCCTTCGGCCCCGTCGTTTCGGTCGGCGTCACGGTTCCCCTGTGGAACTCTGGCTCCGCTGACGTGCGGCGTGAACAGGCGCGTGCCGCCGCGCTGGAATCCGAGCTTCTCATCGCCCGTCGCCGGGTCAAGGCAGAGCAGAATGCTGCCGAAGCGCGTCTCGCTGCTGCACGCGAAGCGGCCATCACCGCCGCTGGCACGCGCGAGGATGCCGGACGCCTCGGGACCATTGCCGAAACCGTCTACCAGGCGGGAGAGATCGGCGTCGTGGAACTCCTCGACGCCTATGAAGCCGCGCGCGAGGCCGACCTGTCGGTAATCGCGCTCGCAACCGATGCGGCCCTCGCGGCCGTCGAATACGACCTAGCCATTGGAAGGACCTACTGATGAAGAAAACGATGATGCTTGCCGCCTTTCCGGCGATGTTTGCCCTCGCCGCGTGCGGCGAGACCGCGAGCGAGGACACCGCCGAAACCGAAACGGCGGGGATGGACGACGACAACGATGCGCCCGAGCCGGTGGCCGAACCCGTCGCCGAGGAAGAGCCGCACGACGAATCCGTGCCGCACGACCATTGATAATCTGACCTTTCGAGTATCCTGACCATGACCCGATCCCGCCTGCTCGCAGCTTGCCTTGCTGCCCTCCCGCCCCTGTCGCTGGCCGCTTGCGGCAGCGGTGCCGACGCGCCCGCTGAAGAGGCGCATGGGCACGGAGGCGGCGGGATCGTGGTCACCGACTTTACCGAGACGACCGAGCTGTTCGTCGAATACAGGCCGCTGGTCATGGGCAAGAACCGCCGGTTCGACGCGCACCTGACCTGGCTCGACAGCTATGATCCGGTGACCGACGGGACCCTGACCGCAAAACTAACCTGGCCCGATGGTTCGACCGACACGGCGGAAGCCGAGCCGAGCGATGTCGAAGGGATATTCCGCCCGCTGCTGACCGCTTCCAAAAGCGGCAAGGCGCGGCTGCGCCTCGTGCTGGACAATCCGCGCGGGGTCTCCTCGCACGATCTTGGCGAAGTCACCGTCTACGCGACCAGCGAGGAAGGGGCAGAAGCGGCCCCGCCCGAAACAGAGATCGAAGGCGCCATCGCCTTCACCAAGGAAGTGCAGTGGCGCATCCCGTTCATGACCGCCCCTGCCACGATGGAAGAGCTTGCCGAAACCGTGCCGGTGACGGTCGACGTGCAGATGCAACCGCAGGCCGAGGCCATCGTTTCCGCGCCTGTCGATGGCATCGTGCGCGCGCCGCGTGTCTATTCCTCGGGCAGCAATGTCCGCCGCGGGCAGACGCTGGCGAGCATTTCATCGACACTTGGCGGGGGCGAGGATGTCGCCACACTCGAACTTGCGAGCAACGAGGCGTCGATCGCCCGCGATGCGGCAGCGCGCGAGGTTGCGCGGATGGACAGCCTCGTCGAAGCCGAAGCGGTTCCCGCCCGGCGTCTGGACGAGGCGCGGACCGATCTGCGGCTTGCCGAAGCGCAGCTGCGTTCGGCGCGGCAGCGGCGCAATGCCGTGGCCGGTGGCGGAGCCGGTGTGCCCGTCGTCGCGCCGATTTCTGGAGAGATCCTGGAAAGCTCGCTCGTGCAGGGCAAGGGGGTGCAAGGCGGCGAACAGCTCATGCGTATCGGCAATCCCGCTGCGCTGTGGCTGGTGGCGCGTGTTCCCGAAAGCCTTGCCGCGCAGGTTGGCAGTCCGCAGGGCATCGACTTGAACCTGCCGGGTGAAATTATCTCCCTTGGTCGCGGCGACGTCTCGCTGGTGCAGCGCGGCGCGGCTATCGATCACGCCACCCGCACCCTGCCGGTCATCTTCGCCTGGAACAGCCGCGCGGTTCGCCCCGGTCAGCGGTTGCAGGGTAGCCTGCGCACCGGCACCGCCACAGAGCGGCTGACCATTCCGGCGGGGGCCATCCTGAACGAAGGCGGGCAGGACGTCGTCTACGTCATGCTTGCTGGCGAGACGTTCCAGCGCCGCGCGGTGACAGTGCTGTCCCGCAGCGATGACCGCGTGGCCGTCGAAGGCCAGATCGAGGCTGGCGAACGCGTTGTTTCGCAAGGCGCCTCGGCCGTTCGTGCGGCGGCGGCAACGCCCGGCGCATTCGGCCACGGCCATGCGCACTGAGGGGCCGGACAATGCTTGAACGTCTCGTCCGCTGGAGCCTCGAAAACCGTATCGCGGTCTACGCCATCGCGCTGTTGCCGACGGCGTTCGGGGCATGGACTGCCATGCGCACGCCGGTCGACGTGCTGCCCGACCTCACCGCGCCGACCGTCACCGTAGTGGTCGATGCTGGCGGTTATACCCCGACCGAGGTCGAGCAGCGCATCACCATCCCGCTGGAAACCTCGCTGAACGGCGCACCGGGCTTGCGACGTATCCGTTCGAACAGCGCGACGGGCCTTGCCGTCGTGACGATGGAATACGACTGGTCGACCGAGCCGGAACAGGCGCGGCGCGTGACGGCAGAACGGCTCCAGACCGCCACCGACGAATTGCCCGACGACGTTCCGCCGCCGCACATGACGCCCGCCAGCTCGGTGATGGGCGAGATCATGTTCGTCGCCATGCGGTCCGACACGGCGAGCCCGATGGAACTCAAATCCACCGCCGACTGGATCGTGCGCCGCCGCGTGATGTCGGTCCCCGGCATTGCCGAAGTGATGACCATCGGCGGGGACGAGCGCCAGGTGCAGCTGCTGGTCGATCCGGCACGGCTGTCGGCGCGCGGCATTGGCCTCAATCAGGTGGTCGAGGCGATGACCAACGCCAGCGCCAACCAGAGCGCAGGCGTCGTCGTCGAGAATGGGCAGGAACTGCTGATCGAAGGCGTGGGTCGTGCTGCCAGCGCGGAGGAGTTCGGCAACGTCGTCGTTGGCGAGACGGGCGGCCTGCCCGTGCTCGCACGCGAAGTGGGCGAGATCCGCATCGGCGAAGGTCTGAAGCGCGGCACCGGGGCCTTCAACGGCGAACCTGCCGTGATCCTCGCCATCCAGAAACAGCCCGGAGCCAATACGCTCGAACTGACCGACCGGCTCGACACCGTATTCGCCGAGATCCAGCGCACCCTTCCTGAAGGCATGGTGCTTGAAACGCAGGTGTTCCGCCAGGCGGACTTCATCCAGCGCTCGGTCGACAACGTCACCACCGCGCTGATCGAGGGGCTGGTCCTCGTCGCGATCATCGTCTTCATCTTCCTGGTCAGCTGGCGCGCGACCACGGTGGCGTTGGCGGCAATCCCCGTTTCGGTGGTGAGCGCGATCATCGTCATCAATTCAGGCGGCGGCACGATCAACACGATGACGCTGGGCGGGCTCGCCATTGCGCTCGGGATGCTGGTCGATGATGCGATCATCGTGGTCGAGAACGTGGTCCGACGATTGCGGCTGGAGCGAGAGAAGCCGGAAGGCGAGCGAGAAAGCGACATCAAGGTCGTCGCCGCCGCCACCAGCGAGGTGCAGGGTGCGATCATCTTTGCGACGCTGATCATCCTGCTCGTCTTCCTGCCGATATTCGGCCTGACGGGCATCGAAGGCAGGCTGTTGCAACCGCTCGCGCTGGCCTATGGCGTATCACTGCTGGCCAGCCTCGCCGTGGCGCTGACGCTGACCCCGGCGCTCAGCTTCGACCTGCTCAGCCGCAAGCCCGAGGACGTCGGCAACGAGCCGAAATGGGTCATCCGCATGAAGAGCTGGTATGACGGCGTGCTGTCGCGCTGGCTGGACCGCTGGAAAGTGCTCGCCGTTGCCTCGCTGGTGATGATCGTTGCGGCCGGAATCGGCATCGCGCTGGCGGGCCGGTCCTTCCTGCCCGAATTCAACGAAGGCTCGCTGACGGTCAACGTCACCACGCTTCCCGGCACCAGCCTGGAGGACAGCGACCGCGCGGCGAGCGAGGTCGAGGCGGCGCTGCTTTCGCAGCCCGAAGTGCTGACCACAGCGCGCCGCACTGGCCGCGCTCCCGGCGATCCGCACGCGCAGGAAGTCTTCGCTTCCGAAATCGAGGCGACCTTGGCCGAGGACGGGCGCGACCGGGAAGAGCTCGTCTCCGCCCTTCGTGGCGCGGTAGGTGCAGTGCCCGGCGTTCAAGCCATCTTCGGCCAGCCCATCGGACACCGGATCGACCACATCCTGTCAGGCGCGCGCGCCAATATCGCGATCAAGGTCTTCGCACCCGATAGCGACACGTTGCAGACGATCACGACGCAGGTAGAAAGTGCCGTCTCGACAATTCCCGGCGCGGTCGACGTGCAGAAGGACACGCAGAGCCGCGTTCCCTACCTGCGCGTGCGTCTTCGCCGCGCTGACCTCGCCAATTACGGCCTCGCGGTGGAGGATGTGACAGGCGCGATCCAGGCCGCGATTGCCGGGGCCGAGGTGGGCCAGCTGGTCGAGCGGCCTGTCATCACCGATGTCGTGGTGCGCTACAACCCAGCGCAATACAACGAAGCCGGGCAGATGGAGAACATGCTGCTCGCCGCTCCCGACGGACAGTTGCTCCCCCTTGCCGCGGTGGCAGACGTTGTCCGCGATCAGGGACCAAACGCCATCACGCGCGAAAGCGTGGAGCGAATGCAGCTCGTCATGGCGAACGTCTCCGGCCGCGATTTGGGGGCCGTGGTGGCCGACGTCGAGACCGCGCTCGAAGGCATCGACCTTCCGCAAGGTTCGCACATCGAGCTTGGCGGACAATTCGAAAGCGCAGCCAGCGCCACGCGCACACTGCTGGCGCTGGGCCTGATCGTGCTGGTCAGCATGTTCCTATTGCTGCGTCAGGCATTCCGCTCGTCCAACGATGCGGCGCTGGTGATGATCAACCTGCCCCTCGCGCTGGTGGGGGGTGTGGTCGGCCTCTGGCTGACCGGCGGCGTCCTGTCGGTGGCGACGATTGTCGGCTTCATCACGCTGTTCGGCATCGCCACGCGCAACGGCGTGATGATGGTGACGCACATCAAGCACCTTCAGGCGGTCGAGGGCGTGACCGATCTGGCAGAAGCCGTGCGGCGCGGGGCGGAAGAACGGCTCGTGCCAATCCTGATGACCGCCATCTCCGCCGGGCTGGCGCTCGTCCCGCTCGCCATCGCGATGGGCGAACCGGGCAGCGAAATCCAAGCTCCGATGGCTATCGTGATCCTGTGCGGTCTGACGAGTTCGACAGTTCTCAACATGCTGGTGCTACCCGCCATCTACCTCAAGGTGACACGGGATGGATGGGGCGTAGGTCGATTGCGCGAACGCATGCGGCGCAAGGATGACAGCACGGCGGCTGAGCCAGAACCGGCCAGCTAGTAGGAGAAAGCGCGATGGGATATTTTCTGCTCAAGGCGGCATTGTCCGGCATCATCATCGCTATCGTCAGCGAGGTCGCCCGCCGCGCTCCGGGTCTGGGTGCCCTGATCGCTTCGCTGCCGCTCATCTCGGTCTTGGGGATGATCTGGCTGTGGCGCGATACCGGAGATACCGCGCGCATGGCCGAGCACGCCTTCGCCACCTTCTGGTTCGTCCTGCCGAGCTTGCCGATGTTCTTCGCCATTCCGGTCATGCTGACTCGCGGCGTGGCATTCTGGCCGGCTCTCGCCATCGGCTGCGCGATGACGGTGCTGCTCTACCTCGCAATGGTCTGGGCGCTGGGCCAATTTGCCGTGCGACTGTGATCCCGATCACAAGACGGACAGGATCAGTCCGCCAACGGCGCTGATTGCCAGCACCCGCACCCCCGACCATTTTGCCAGAAAGACCAGACCACAGGCGAGCGCGGTCAGCAGCGCTGCCCGCCAGTCGATCGTTGCCCAATCCGGCAGATAAATCCGCGCGGGTCCAAGCCGCGCTTCGCCCACCGCGGCGAAAATCACGTGGATTGCAAACCAGGCTGCAAGGTTCGCGATAACGCCCACGACCGCCGCGGTTATGGCCGCCAGCCCGCCCTTGATGCGCACGGCATGGCCCAGCCGATCGATCCACGGGGCGAAGGCGAAGATCCGGAGGAAGCAAGGCGCAAAGGTCACCCAGGTCGTCAGCCCGGCTCCCAACAGTCCGGCAAAAAGCGGAGTGAACGGCTCGGGCGCGCGATATGCGGCGAGATACCCGACGAACTGCGTCACCATGATCAGCGGCCCCGGCGTCGTCTCGGCAAGGCCTAGGCCCTCCGCCATCTCGCCCGGCTGCAACCAGCCAAAACCCTGCACCGCCTCCTGCGCCATATAGGCGAGCACCGCATAGGCACCGGCAAATGTCACCACGGCAAGCTGTGAGAAGAACGTCCCAATGTCCCACAGGACGTGGTTAGGCCCCAGCGTGGCCAAGATAAGGACCATCGGCGCTGCCCAGATAAGCGCCCAGATGGCGATGGATTACAATGTCGCCCGCCACGGTCGCGATCCCGTCGCGATCGTGGAAGGCTTGGCCGATACCGCCAGCCACTATGGCTGCACGCGGGCGATCGCCAGCCCAAGGCCCCCTGCGACCAAGATGACAACCGGAAACGGCAGGTCGAACGGGAACAGCGCGGCGAAGGCTGCTATTGCCAGCGCTTGCTTGAAATGTGTGTTGAGCGCGCGTCCGGCGATGCGGATCAGGGCTTGCAGCACGATTGCCAGCACCGCTGCCTTCACACCAACAAAGAGCGCCTCGAACCAGTCGAGATTGGCAGCGACCGCATAAAGCATGCTGAGTCCAAGGATGATGATGGCACCGGGGATGACAAACAGCAGCCCCGCCGCCAGCCCGCCCCGCCATTCGTGCAGCCGCCACCCGACCCAGGTGGCGAGCTGCTGCGCTTCCGGCCCCGGCAGGAAGTGGCAGAAATTGAGGGCGTGCAAGAAATCGTCCTCGCTGACCCACCCACGCTCTTCGACCAGTTCGCGGTGTATCAGTGCGATCTATCCCGCTGGCCCGCCGAAGCTGAGCAGCCCAATACGCCAGAACGCGCGTAGCAGTTGAGAGAAAGATGGTGTTACGGACGGTCGAGACATGTTTACCTCACAACTATCGGTCCGAATCAGCCGCGGAGCCATGAGGCAACACTTGAACCGGCAGGGCCTGAGCGGGAGGTTGCTTGGCCCGCACATTCTTGCTTACATGAGAGGTGGGCTGTGGGGAGGGAATGCCGTGGGCGAGATGCTCCCTACGCCATCCCGTATGAGCGACGGAATAGCCGAGGTCGCCGCCCTAAAGCGGACCATCCGCAAGCGGCCCAGAGAATCTCATAGGAGCCCAGCTTTGTCCGGTATGGCGTCCCGAACATGTGCGTTTATATCCGTAAATGAAAAATGGTGCACCATTCACGGCCGAGGCCGAAAAGCGCCCAGCCCGCTCCAGCTGCATCGCCGGATGAACGAGAAGAAGCGCGAGCGTGGTCCGGCATTTGCGCGCGAGCGTTGCGGCTCCGCCCGCCGTGTTGCCAAGTGATTTGGCCGATCACCCCGCCACGTCGGACATTGCCGGCACGGCGGCGAGTGGTCTAGTCCGACAGGGGTAGGGTCGAAATCTGCAGCGCCGCCCCAGGGAACCTCCGGAAGAAGTCCGCCCGGGCAAGCTCGGTTCCGGCCGCCGCGCACGCATCCAGCAAATCGGACGCCTTGGTCCACTGACCATCCCGCCAGCACCACGGCAGGGAATGCCTGGTGTCGATTATGACTGCAGTTCCTTCGAGCTGGTAATAAGCGATCTGCACGGCGCCCTCGTCTGTTCGGCGAGACGCCAATAGAAAATCGGAGGGCCGATACACCCTAGGATTATCACTTAGAAAGCCGGGCGGCGGGGACAGTTTGACGCGAGCACTGACGCGCTGGCAATCCGGGAGCAGGAGCGGCCGGGAAGTCGCGCGGTCAGGCGGTTTCCTTGTCCGAATATCCGAACCGAAGCGCGCAGGCTTCGTCCACCGGGACGGCAGGGCTGAACAGGTAACCCTGCCCGTAATAGCAGCCAATCTCGAGCAAGGTCCTTCTCTGCTCTTCGGTTTCTATGCCTTCAGCGATCACCTCGATACCGAGGCTGCGGCTCATCACGACCATGGCCTGAACGATGTTCTTGGACATCACCGAAGTGCATATGTCGCGTACGAAAGAGGCATCGATCTTGACCCGGTCGATCGGGAAATCGCGAAGATGGGTGAGCGAGGAATAGCCGGTGCCGAAGTCGTCGAGGGCGATCCTGATCCCGCGACTTCTCAATTGGTCCAGAACGCTTTTCACATTCTGGTTGTCGCTGACCATCAGCATGGTTTCGGTAATTTCCAGCGTTACCCATGCCGGATTGATGTGGTGTCGCTCCAGCGCCTCGAACACGCGGGGTACGAAGTCGCGGCTTATCAGGTCGGCTTCGGTGGCATTGATGCTGACATATTGCACTCCGCCATGCGCGGCCATCAGGCTCGGGAGATCGCGCGATACGTTCTCGAACATTCGTACGCTGATCTGGCGGGAAAGGATGGGGTCCATGATCGCGGGAATGACGGCGGATGCCGGTATCAGCGTATCGTCTGCGGTTTTCAGTCGCATGAGCGATTCGAAACCGATAAGCCGGTTGTCGGTGATCTGGATGATCGGCTGGTACCCGGACTGCACCCGGTCCTCGCCCAGAGCCTGGGTTACGGTCTCTATGGCCCGCCTACGCTCGACATGCGGCAGTTCCATGGACGAGTTGTAGAAGTGGACCGTTCCCGGTTCGCGTGCCTTGCCATGATACAGCGCCAGATCGGCCTTGTGGATCAGCGCGTCGAGGGATGCGAGCGCCGTGCTCTCCGCAATGCCGCATGTCGCGCCGACACCGACGCCGCCCTCTCCCAGGTCGACCGCCTCTTCGATCGTCAGCAGCAGGTTGCTGGCGAAGTCCTGAACCTCGTCCTCCGACATCGATAGCGGACTGAGCACCGCGAATTCGTCGCCGCCCCACCGGGCCAGGATTGCGTTTGCGGGTACGGCGTCTTCGATTTGCTTCGCAATTCGCCGCAAGAGCTTGTCGCCCGTCTGATGGCCGAAAGTGTCGTTGACGAACTTGAAGCCGGTAAGGTCGAACAGCATCGCGTAGAAGGTGCAATTGATCGCCGCGGCATCTTTCAGGCGCTCGACTGCACGCGCTTCGAACGCATTGCGGTTGAGCAGGCCCGTCAGATCGTCGTGACTGGCCGCATAGCGCAGGTCCAGCATCGCTTGGAGCTTTTCCGTAATATCGCGGACAGTACCGATCATCATGGATTTGCCGCCCTTGGCATTCTCGACGAACTCCGCGATTATCCGGGCCTGTCGTCTTTGGCCCCCCCGGCCCACGATCTCCGCGGTGAAATCGAGGTTCTTCCCTGTCCGGCGGGACTCCAGATAGAGCGCTTCGACGCGCTCGCGTTCATGCGGGGAGTAAAACTCGAGGGTATCGTCGAGCGTCATCGGACGCTGCTGATCCAGCCCCATGATCTTGTAGGCTTGATCGGAAAAGGTCAGCGACTGCGTCTCGACGTCGAATTCCCATGAACCCAGCTGCGCGATTTTTTCCGCTTGCTGGAATGTCCTGACGCTTCGTTCCAGCCTGCGATGCGACTTGGCCAGTTCGTCTCGCGCGGCAACAACCACGTCGATGTTAAACGCCTCGACGATCGTCCCGACTGTCGATCCGCTGGAATCGACCATCGGAGAAGCGGTGTAGGAGACGTTGTAGAAATTGCCGTCCTTGTGGACGAACATGTCTTCGCCGCTAATCTGGTGGCGTTCGGGAAACGCCCGGTCGATGGGGCATTCTTCGATCGGGAAGGGCGACCCGTCGGGGTATTGGTGATGGATCAGGCCGTGGAGGCACCGTCCGACCGCCTCTTCGAAACTGTAACCGGTCAATTCTTCGGCAGCGCGATTCATGAAAGAACAGTTCTGCTGCTCATCCATCATGAAGATGGCCATCCTGGTGTTGTTCAGGATGGCATCCAGCCGGGAGCTGGTCCGTTCGAGGCGGTCCCTGATCGAGTTGAATTCGGAAATGTCCCGGATCGCTGCGAAGAAAACGAACTCGCCCTGGGATTGGATCAATTGCAGCGAGACCGAGACTTCGTAAGTGCTTCCGTCTTTTCGGCCGTGGACCGTCTCGAAGGAAAGCCTGGGAACTTCTGCGGATAACAGCGGACTGACGAAGGCTTTGAATTCTTCTTCGGAAAACTCCGGCTTCAGGTCCCAGGGGTGCATTTCGCTGAGTTCTGCCAACGAATAGCCGAGGTTTTCGCGCGCACCCCTGTTGACCAGGATAAAGCGGAAGTCATCCGCGGCGAAGACGTAGATCTCGGACGCCGACTGCTCGACGACTTCTCCCAAACGATCCACGCCTAAAGTTGACATCCGAACCTCATCCTAGGGAGTCTGAGTATCGCAAAGAAGGTAAACCAAACCCTTCATGCCTCTCACGCGTAAGGCCTCGTTCCCCATTGACCGGCTGTATCGCTGCGCGCTCGCGGCGGGAGGGCCGCTATCGGCGATGGGGACCTCGTTCCGGTGCTGGTCCGGTCAACCCACGATTGAAGATTGTGCAGGAGGAGGCGGGCTTTGGGGGCCGGCATGCGCGCCCGCCGACCATGCTGTACCAGACGGTGCGGAAAGCCGGGGCGCCGAGCCGATCCGGCCACAGCGGCTTTTCGGGAAGCCACCGGCGGCCCCTCCGCGCGCAGGCGAGAGCGGCCTCAGGCGGGGATGAAGCAGCAAGGGTAGCCTGCAAAGCGGTTTCGACGAGCCGCGGAGCCCCATGTGGGTTCATTTCTGACAATCCCCAAAACCTAGCGGATTGCGACTCGTGTTATTATTATTTGAAACCAAGCTATCAAAAGCGGGAATCGGAAGCAAATTCCCGATATTTTTCTTACGATTATCCGAGCAGGTGCAAGCGGTGTCATGCGCTGTCACCGGGGCGCGCTGGCGCCTGTCCTGATTCATCCGACCGGCCGACGCCTGGCCCATGCTGCCGAGGGGCAGGTGGACTGGCGGTCAGCCCAGTCTGTCGTGAGACATCCGTGATCAGGTCGTGGTTCCGGGAAGCGTCAGCCCGTTGCCGTGCCAACAGCAGCAGCTAGGGACCGGCATGCTAGCCGTGCCGCTGTACATCTCTCGCCCGCGGGCCCGAAGCGGTCAATGCCGCTGGTCAATGATTGGATGATGACTTGCCGGCGGCGCATCCCAGGAGGGCGGGCTGGAAGCCAGCCGCGCCGCTCATGGGGCGTGTATCATCCACGCACGCCGTCACGAAAGCGAAACGTGCCGTTTCAGGTGGTGGTCGACGCTGCCGAATTCGGATTCGAAGATCGTCAGGCGCTTGAAGTAATGCCCGATCGCATATTCATCGGTGACGCCATTGCCGCCGTGGATCTGCACGGCTTCCTGGCCGATCAGGCGCGCGGCCTGGCCCACGCCGACCTTTGCCGCCGAGGCGGTGCGCTTGCGTTCCTTTTCGCCGGCATCGAGCTTGATCGTGGCGAGATAGGTCAGCGAGACCGAGGTCTCATAGGCGGTATACATGTCGACCATGCGGTGCTGCAGCACCTGGAACTTGCCGATCGGCACGCCGAATTGTTTGCGTTGCCGCGAATATTCGACCGTCATCGCATGCGCGACCTTCATCGCGCCGCAGGCCTCGGCACATTGCGCGGCGATCGCCTCGTCAGTGACCTGCTCGATCAGCGGAAGCGCGGCACCTTCTTCGCCGATCAGCGCATCTGCGGGGACCGAGACATTCTCGAAATAGATTTCCGATGCGCGGCGCCCGTCGACGGTTTCATAGTCGCGCGTGACGATGCCGTCGGCCGATTTATCGACAATGAAAACGCTGACGCCTTCGCGGTCGCGGCGGTCGCCGCCGGTGCGGGCAGTGACCACGAGATGGCTGGCCCAGGGGGCGCCGATGACCACGGCCTTGTGGCCGTTGAGGACGTAGCCGGCGCCGTCTTTCTTCGCCGTCGTCTCGAGATCGGCATAATCGTAGCGGCCACGCGGCTCGGCATAGGCGAATGCGAAGACACGTTCCCCGCCGATGATGGCCGAAAGGTGTTCCTCGCGCTGGGCGTCGCTGCCAGCATGCTTGAGGAAGCCGCCGGCGCAGACCACGGTGGGAACGAAAGGTTCGACCACCAGGCCCTTGCCGAATTCTTCCATGACGATCATCGCATCGATCGCGCCGCCGCCAAAACCGCCGACATCTTCGCTGAAGGGCATGCCCAGAATGCCGAGTTCGGCGAGCTGCGCCCAGATTTCGGGGCGCCATCCGGCATCGCTCTCGATAGCAGCGCGGCGCGTTTCCCAATCGTACTGTTCACGGACCAGGCGCGAAAGACCGTCGCGCACCATGTCCTGTTCTTCGGTGAAGTTGAAATCCACGTGTCGTCCCTTTCCCGTGCCGTCCGGCGCTCTCAGAGCCCGAGGATCATTTTCGTAATGATGTTGCGCTGGATCTCGTTCGATCCGCCATAGATCGATGTCTTGCGCATATTGAAATAGGTCGCCGCCGAATCGTGAGCGTAGTCGGGGCCGATCGGGTATTCGTTCGATCCCGTGTCGTTGGCGATACTGCCGTAATATGGGGCCGAGTAGCTGCCGACCGCTTCGAGCGTGAGTTCGGTCAGGCGCTGCTGGATTTCAGTGCCCTTGATCTTGAGGATCGAGCTTTCCGGTCCCGGACCCTTGCCGGCCTGCTCGCCTGCAAGCGTGCGCAGTTCGGTGATCTCGAGCGCGGCGAGGTCGATCTCGAGCTGGCTCACCTTGCGGGCAAAATCCAGATCGTCGATCAGCGGTTCGCCATCGAGCGTTTCGTTGGCAGCAATTTCGCGCAGCTTTTCGACGCCGCGCTTCGAGCGGGCCACACCGGCGATCCCGCTGCGTTCATGAGCGAGCAGGAACTTGGCATAGGTCCAGCCCTTGTTCTCTTCACCCACGAGGTTTTCGACCGGGACGCGGACATCGGTCAGCCAGGTTTCGTTGACCTCGTAACCGCCGTCGAGCAGCTTGATCGGCTTCACTTCGACACCCGGCGACTTCATGTCCACGAGGATGAAGCTGATGCCTTCCTGCGGCTTGGCGGCGTTCGGATCGGTGCGGCAGAGGAAGAAGCCCCAGTCGGCATATTGCGCCAGCGTGGTCCAGGTCTTCTGGCCGTTGATGACGTAGTGATCGCCGTCGCGCACCGCCGTGGTCTTGAGCGAGGCAAGGTCGGAACCCGCGCCGGGTTCGGAATAACCCTGGCACCACCATACTTCGCCGCTGCGGATGCCCGGGAGGTGCCGCGCCTTTTGCTCTTCGCTGCCGAAGGTGTAGATCACCGGCCCGACCATGGAGACGCCGAACGGCAGCGGCATGATCGCATTGACCCGCGCGTTCTCCTCGGACCAGATGTAGCGCTGGGTAGGCGTCCAGCCCGTGCCGCCATACTCGACCGGCCAGGCAGGAACCGACCAGCCCTTTTCGCCGAGGACCTTGTGCCAGGCGAGAAAATCCTTGCGCGAAAGGTCTTCGCGCAGGCCCACGTCGCCAAGGTGCTTGGGGTAATTTTCTTCGATGAAGGCGCGCACTTCGTCGCGGAAGGCCTGCTCTTCAGGGGTGAATTCGAGGTTCATATGCTCAAGCTCCGGTTTCCATCCGCTAAGGCTCGGAATTCCCCGTCCAGTTTCTACCGGGTCGGACCATTCGGCTAGGTGAAGGTCTTCGCGAAGCGTGGCGCCTTTGACAAGTGCAAGCTCGACAAATCCTATCTGAAGCGCGTGCAATCTACGCTTTCGCCCGCTCGATCACGGCGGCCGGGGCCACTTCGCGCCGGGCCCCGGCCGTATGGTCACTTGAGCGGCAGGATGCGGCCGATGATGTAATCCGCGGCTTCCTCGGGAGTCATTTCGACCGTGTTGACGCGGATCTCCGGGTCTTCGGGAGGCTCATAGGGGCTGTCGATCCCGGTGAAGTTCTTGAGCTTGCCTGCGCGCGCCTTCTTGTAGAGACCCTTCACGTCGCGCGCCTCGGCCACTTCCAGCGGCGTATCGACGTGGATTTCGACGAACTCGCCCGCGTCGATCATGTCGCGGACCAGCTGGCGATCCGCGCGGAACGGACTGATGAAGGCGGTGAGGACGATCAGCCCCGCATCGGTCATCAGCTTGGCCACCTCGCCGATGCGGCGGATGTTCTCGATCCGGTCGCTTTCCGTGAAACCGAGATCCTTGTTGAGGCCGTGGCGGACATTGTCGCCATCGAGCAGGAAGGTGTGGCGGTTCATCAGCGCCAGCTTCTTTTCGACTTCGTTGGCGATGGTCGACTTGCCCGAACCCGACAGGCCGGTGAACCACAGCACGCGCGGCGTCTGGTTCTTCATTGCTGCGTGATGATCGCGGGTGATGTCGGTCGGCTGCCAATGGACGTTCTGGCTGCGCCGCAGGCTGAAATGCAACATGCCTGCGCCGACCGTGCGATGGGTGATCTTGTCGATCAGGATGAACCCGCCCAGCGCACGGTTGTCGGCATAGGAATCGAACACGATCCGCCGGTCGGTGGTGATCTCGCACACGCCGATCTGATTGAGGTGAAGTGTCTGCGAGGCGAGGTGCGACCCCGAGCCTGACGGATTGTTGACGTCGATCTCGTATTTGGGTTCCGCCACGGTCACGCTGACCATCTGTGCGCCCAGCTTGAGCCAGTAGGCACGCCCGACGACCAGTGGTTCGTCGTCCATCCACACGATGGTCGTCTCGAACTGGTCGGCGACTTCGGGCGGACTGTCGGCTGCGGCCAGAACATCGCCGCGCGAACAATCGATCTCGTCGGTCAGCGTGATGGTGACCGACTGGCCGGCAACCGCTTGGTCCAGGTCGCCATCCATGGTGACGATCGACTTCACTGTGCTGGTCTTGCCCGAGGGGAGCGAACGCAGTTCGTCGCCGGGTTTGACCGTGCCGCTGGCGATCAGGCCGGAGAAGCCGCGAAAATCGAGATTGGGGCGATTGACCCATTGCACCGACATGCGGAACGGCTTGGCCTGACTGGCGGTGTTGCTGACCTCGATGGTCTCGAGGTGGTCGATCAGGACGGGACCATCGTACCAGCGCGTGTTGCCGGATCGGGTGGTGATGTTGTCGCCGGCAAGGCCGGACATGGGAATGGCCGTGAAATCCTCAACTCCGATGCTGTCGGCGAATTTCCGGTAATCGGCCACGATCGCTTCGAACTTTTCCTGATCGTAGTCGATCAGGTCCATCTTGTTGACGGCCAGGACGAGGTTCTTGATGCCAAGCTGGTGACACAGGAAGCTGTGACGCCTGGTCTGGACCAGCACGCCCTTGCGCGCATCGATCAGGATAACCGCGCAATCGGCGGTCGAGGCGCCCGTCACCATGTTGCGCGTATATTGCTCATGTCCCGGGCAGTCGGCGACGATGAACTTGCGTTTCTCGGTCGCAAAAAAGCGATAGGCGACGTCGATCGTGATGCCTTGTTCGCGCTCGGCGGCAAGCCCGTCGACCAGCAGGGCGAAGTCGATCTCCTGCCCCTGCGTGCCCACGCGTTTGCTGTCGTTCTCGAGCGCGGCGAGCTGGTCCTCGAAGATCATCTTCGAATCGTAGAGCAGGCGGCCGATCAGCGTCGATTTGCCATCATCCACGCTGCCGCAGGTGATGAAGCGCAACATCGACTTGTTCTGGTGCTGGTCGAGATAGGCTTCGATGTCGTCCGCGATCAGCGCGTCCGTCCGGTAGATGGGGTCGCTCATCAGAAATAACCCTCCTGCTTTTTCTTCTCCATCGACGCGTCGCCCGCGTCCTTGTCGATCACGCGGCCCTGCCGTTCGCTGGTGGTGGTCAGCAGCATTTCCTGCACCACTTCCTGCAAGGTGGCGGCCTTGCTCTCGACCGCGCCGGTCAGCGGGAAGCAGCCCAGCGTGCGGAAACGGATCGAGCGTTCGGTGACTTCGGGCCGGTAGCCCATCACCTTCTCGAGCCGTTCGAGGTCGTCGGCCATGAACAGCCCGCCTTCATGCTCGTAGGTCGGGCGTTTGGCGCTGAAATAGAGCGGCACGATCTCGATGTTCTCGGCCATGATGTACTGCCAGATGTCGAGCTCGGTCCAGTTGGACAGCGGGAAGACGCGAATGCTCTCGCCCTTCTTCTTGCGCGCATTGTAGATGTTCCACAGCTCGGGGCGCTGGTTTTTCGGATCCCAGCCATGCGTCGCCGTGCGGAAGGAGAAGATGCGTTCTTTCGCACGGCTTTTCTCCTCGTCGCGGCGCGCGCCGCCGAAGGCTGCGTCGAAGCCATATTTGTCGAGCGCCTGCTTGAGCCCCTCGGTCTTCCACATATCGGTATGCAGCGGGCCGTGATCGAAGGGATTGATCCCGCGTTCCTCGGCTTCGGGATTCTGGTGAACGATCAGTTCCATCCCCGCATCACGCGCAGCCTTTTCGCGCAGCGCATACATGTCCCGGAACTTCCACGTCGTGTCGACATGCATCAAGGGGAAGGGCGGTGGCGAGGGATAGAAGGCTTTCTTGGCCAGGTGCAGCATGACGGCGCTGTCCTTGCCGATCGAATAGAGCATCACCGGCCTGTCCGCCTCGGCAGCGACCTCGCGCATGATGTGGATGCTCTCGGCCTCGAGCCGCTGAAGGTGAGTCAGGGTCTGGGGTTCGGTCATGTGGGGCTCCGTAACACTTGCTCCAGAGATAGGAGCGGATCGGCAGGATAGACCTCCCAAATGGGAGGTGATAGAAAAGCTTGCATGCGGATTCCCAATCTCGGCGAGACCGACCTGCTCGTGCCGCTCCATTCGGGGGTGTTCGAGCAACCCATGTGGCAGACATTCCTCCGCCAGTTGCGGCGCGTCTGCAGCGCGCGGGGTGCGGCGATCCGGCTGGCGAGGGCGGGTGAGGGGGGCGATATCGCCTTGGGCGACGGGGCCCCGATTGCGGCTGTTACTGCCGCAATGCGCGAGGCGCGTGTCTATTCGGGTGGCGATCTGGACGGTCGCGAGGATGGCCTGCGCGCCGTCCGCGTGAGCGGAGCGGACATCGACCTCACCCTGTGCGTGCTCGCGGACAACGCGCCGGGGGCCGAAGTCGCCAGCCTGCTATCGGCGCTCGTCCCGCATGTGCGCGTGGCGCTCCAGGTCGTCGCTTCGATCGAGCGCGAGCGCAACCGCGCTTCGGTCAGTGCGGAGGCGTTCCGGCGGATGAATTTCGGCTGGATCGCGCTGGACCAGCGTTGCCGCATCGTCGATATGGATGCGCAGGCAGAGCGCTTGCTCGAACGCTCGGGCGTGCTGCGCCGGGGGCCGTATGACCGGTTGGTCCCATCTTCTCCCGTGATCGATCGCCAACTCACCGCGCTGGCGAAAGCGATGGCGCGGGACCGCCGCCACCGACCGCGTGCCATCAACCTGGCACAGGATCCGTGGATCGATATCCTGGTGGCACCGATGCGGATCGATGCGCTCGCTCGCGAAAGCGAGGCGGTGGCAGTGGTCTATCTGCGCGGCGACCGGTCATCGAGCGCCGACCGGCACGAACAATTGGTCGATCTGTTCGATCTGACCCCCGCCGAAGCGCGGCTCGCCTGGTCGTTGGCGCAAGGGCTCTCGATCTCCGAGGCGGCGCAGGCGCACGGTCTGACCGTGGAAACCGCGCGCTATTACTCAAAGAAAATCTACGCCAAGACGGGCGCGCGCGGGCAAGTCGACCTGGTGCGCAACATCCTGACCGGCGTGCTTGCGCTGGCCTAGTCGGTTCGCGCGGTCAGCCCGGGCCAGAACGCATCGGCCCCCGCATCGACCACCAGCTTGCCCAGACGCTTGCTCCAGTAGGCGTCGTTTCCGTATTCGGACCGCCATTGCCACAGCCGCCGCGTCAGCGGATGAAGCCCGTATTCCTGCGTGAAGCCGATCGCGCCATGGACCTGATGGGCGACCGTCGTGCCCACCTCCACCGCGCGGTTGGCGCGCAGTTTCGCTGCGGCAATTTCGAACCCGGCATCCCCGCGCTCAAGCGCCTGTGCCGCACCGACGGCCGCGCAATTCGCGGCAGCCGCCTCGCAGGCGAATCCGGCGAGCGACTGTTGCACGGCCTGGAACTTGCCGAGCGGCCGGCCGAACTGTTGCCGCTCGTTGACATAGCCGACCGACAGCGCGAGCGCCGCATCGAGCGCGCCGGCGATCTGCGCCGTGCGCGCGAACGCCATCAGGGCGAAGTGCGCTTCGGTGCCTTCCCCGGCCGTCTTGGCAACGATCATAGCGGGCAGGTCGATGGCCAAGGCGTGGTAGCCGGCGAGGCGGAAAACGGTCAGCGCGTCCATCCAGTCACCGCCGAAACCGCCATCGGCTTCGGGCATCAGCAGCGCGGGCAGGCCCAATTGTTCGAGCCTGGCCCCGTCACGGTCCATCGTGGCATCCGCGCCCAGTTCGGCAAATAGCGGATCGGCCATTTCGGCCAGCATGCGCCTGGTGTCGCTCATCGTAGTCCCAGCCCCCGGGCGATGATGCCCTTGACGATTTCGCGTGTTCCCCCGCGCAGCGAGAAGCTCGGGCTGACCTGCAGCAGGTAGAAGCAGACTGCCTGCACGACCTGTGCATCGATGCGTTCCCAATCGACCGCGGCCTGCACCAGCTGCGGGATCGCCTGTTCGTAGGAATTGCCGAGGTCCTTGACCATGGTCGCCTCCAGCGCCGGGTCTTCGCCGCGCGCCAGCTTGGCAGCGACCGATGCGCTCATCAGCCGCAGGGTCCAGGCTTCCGCGGCCAGCCTGCCGACCAGTTCGGCCAGCGCGGGATCCTGCGCAGTTTCCGCATGGCGCACGAGTTCGAGGAACAGCACCATCGACGACAGATAGCGTTCGGGTCCCGACCGTTCGAGCGAGAGCTCGGCAGTCGCTTGCTTCCAGCCGGCACCCTCCTCGCCCAGCAATGCATGCGCTGGCAGGCGGACGGCGTCGAAGAACACCTCGTTGAACTCATGCGCGCCGGTGAGGTCGGTGATCGGTTTCACCGTCACACCGGGCGTATCCATCGGGATGACGAATTGCGACAGGCCCTGCTGGCGTTCGCTGCCCGCTTCGCTGCGTACCAGGGCGATCATGAAATGGCTGACATGCGCGCCGCTGGTCCAGACCTTCTGCCCGTCGATCACCCAATCCGAGCCATCGCGCCGTGCCGTGGTGCGGACCGAGGCGAGGTCCGAACCCGACCCCGGTTCGCTCAAACCGATGCAGGCGAAGGCTTCGCCGCGCGCGATCTCTGGCACCCAGCGGCGCTTCAGTTCCTCGTTTCCAAGCCGCAACAGCAATGGCCCGCTTTGCCGGTCGGCAATCCAGTGTGCGCCGACCGGCGCGCCCGCAGCAAGCAATTCCTCGATCACGACATAGCGTTCGAGCTGGCTGCGTTCATGCCCGCCGTATTCCTTGGGCCAGGTCATGCCGAGCAGCCCGGCCTCGCCCAGCTTTTTGCTGAACTGCGGGTTTGCCTTGGTCCAGCAATTCGCACGGCGGACCGGGTCGCGCTCGCCATGCGCGGCCACCAGCGCGCGCACCTGTTCGCGCAGGTCCGGCGCGGTCTCGGGCCAATCGACGGCTTCGGTAACGAAGGTCTGCATTGCTCTCCTCTTCGGCGCCTCTCTCTCCAATTTGGCGCCGCACCGCAAGACCCGTTGCATCGAGCAACGAATTTCGACAGTGTGATGCCAAGGGACGAATCCCAGATTTGCGCGAGGAGAGAGACATGACCGACTACAAGAACCTGATCGACGGCAAGATGGTCGATAACGGCCAATGGCTCGAGGTGCTCAACCCCGCCACCGAGCAGGTCGTCGGCCGTGTGCCGTCCTGCGGCAAGGAAGAACTCGACAGCGCCGTTGCAGCTGCACGCCGCGCCTTCACCCAGTGGAAGAAGACCACCGCCGAAGAACGGCAGCAGGTCGTCCAGGGGATCGCCGCTGCGATCAAGGAGAATGCCGACGAGCTCTACCGCTTGCTGACCAGCGAGCAGGGCAAGCCGCATGCGCAGGCACAGCAGGAAATCTACGGCGCGGCGGGCCTCGCCGCCGCCCAGTCGACGCTCACGCTTGACGATGTGATCAACCAGGACGACGATACCCGCCTGTCGCGCACGCGGCGCGTGCCGGTGGGCGTGGTCGGCGGCATCGTGCCGTGGAACTTCCCGATCATGATGGCGATCCAGAAGATCGTCCCGGCGCTGGTCGCGGGCTGCACCATCGTGCTCAAACCGTCGCCCTTCACGCCGCTCACCACGCTGCGGGTGGCCGAACTGATCAAGGATGTCGTGCCCGCGGGCACGGTGAACATCATCACCGGCGAAGACACGCTCGGCCCGCTGATCACCGAGCATCCCGATATCGACAAGATCACCTTCACCGGTTCGACCGCGACGGGCAAGAAGATCATGGAAGGCGCCTCGGGCGACCTCAAGCGCATCACGCTGGAACTGGGCGGCAACGACGCCTCGATCGTGCTGCCCGATGCGGATGTCGAAAAGGTCGCCGAACAGCTGTTCTGGTCGAGCTTCTCCAACGCTGGCCAGGTCTGCATCGCGGCCAAGCGGATCTACATCCACGAGGATATCTACGACGACCTGTCGAAGGCGATCGCGGACTACGCCAAGACCGTGGTCGTCGGTGACGGTTCGCAGCAGGGCACGGGCGTCGGGCCGATCCAGAACAAGAAACAGTACGAGCGCGTGCTCGACCTGATCCAGGACGCCAAGGACAATGGCTACAAGTTCCTCACCGGCGGCGACAAGGATCCTTCCGGCACCGGCTATTACGTGCCGATTACCATCCTCGACAATCCGCCCGAGGATGCGCGCATCGTGGCCGAGGAACAGTTCGGCCCGGTCATGCCGCTGATGAAGTTCGCCAGCGTCGACGAAGTGATCGAGCGCGCGAACAATTCGGAATACGGTCTGGCCGGTGCGGTCTGGACCAAGGATACCGACAAGGGCGTCGAGATCGCCGAGCAGCTCGAAACCGGGACCGTCTGGATCAACGAATTCATGCAGCTGTCGCCCTTCGCGCCCTTCGGCGGGCACAAGCAATCGGGCTTCGGCGCCGAATACGGCATCGATGGGCTGAAGGAGTTCACCTATCCGCAGGTGATCACGGTCAAGCGCGACGCTGCCGTCTGATGATTGACGCTACTCCGGGCGGGGCGGGCCGAACCCGCCGCCGCCCGGGGTCAGCACCACGAAAGTATCGCCCGGCTGCATCTCGGCACTGGCGGTAGCCCCCAGATCCTCGCGCGACCCGTCCGCTCGTTCCACCCAGTTGCGTCCCGGCGCCGCATCATGCCCGCCGGCAATGCCGCGCGGCGCGACCTCCCGCCGGTTGGCGAGCATGTTGGCGTGCATCGGTTCGAGGAAGGTGATCCGCCGCTCCACCCCGTCGCCGCCGCGAAATTCGCCATCACCCCCCGACCCCGCGCGGATCGCGAAAGCATCGACCCGCACGGGTAGGCGGGTCTCGAGGATTTCGGGATCGGTCAGCCGCGAATTGGTCATATGCGTCTGCACCGCGCTGGTGCCGTCGTGGTCCGGACCCGCGCCCGAACCGCCGCAGATCGTCTCGTAATACTGGTCGGTCCCGTCGCCGAAAGTGAAGTTGTTCATCGTCCCCTGGCTGGGGGCCAGGCGGCCGGTTGCCGCAAACAGCGTGTCGGTCACGACCTGGCTGGTCTCGACATTGCCCGCCACCACTGCGGCGCCGGGGCGGGGGTTGAGCATCGATCCTTCTGGGATCACCAGTTCGACCGGGCGCAGGCACCCGTCGTTCATCGGGATGGCATCGTCGACCAGCGTACGCACGACATAGAGAGCGGCTGCCCGGGTGATCGATTTGGGAGCGTTGAAATTATCGGGCAGCTGGTCGCTGGTGCCGGTGAAGTCGAACACGGCCGAGCAGCTGGCATGATCGATCCGGATCGCGACCTTGACCACCGCACCATTGTCCATCGGGTAGGCAAACTCGCCATCGTCCAGTCGGGACAGCAGACCGCGCACGCTTTCCTCTGCATTGGCGAGCACGTGATCCATATAGGCGGAGACGACCTCTGCGCTCTCGTCGCGCGCCGCCGCCTGGAGCAGTTCCATCCCCCGGGTGCACGCTGCCAACTGCGCGCGCAGATCGGAAATGTTGCGATCGGGGTTGCGCGCCGGATAGCGGGCTGATGCCAGCAGCTCGCGCACGTCGCTTTCACAGAAGTGGCCTTCATCGACCAGCAACATATTGTCGATCAACACGCCTTCCTGTTCGATCGTCCGGCTCTCGGGGGGCATCGATCCGGGCGCGATCCCGCCGACGTCCGAATGATGTCCACGCGCGGCCACGAACGCATCGGGTTCGCGGCTGTCCTCGCCATAGAACACCGGGACGATCACCGTGATATCGGGCAAATGGGTGCCGCCGCGATAGGGATCGTTGAGCATGTAGGCATCGCCGCGCCTGAACCCGCGACCGTCACGGGCTTCGCTGCGGGCCTCGATCACGCGCGCAATGCTGTCGCCCATGCTGCCCAGATGCACCGGGATATGCGGGGCATTGGCGATCAGTTCGCCGGCCGCATCGAACAGCGCGCAGGAAAAATCGAGGCGCTCCTTGATGTTGACCGAGGTGGCGGTGGATTGCAGCACGACGCCCATTTCCTCGGCAATGGCCATGAACAGATTGTTGTAGATCTCCAGCCGGACGGGATCGGCGAGGGTCCCCGCCGCACTGCTGCGCGCCAAAGGTTCGTTGCGCTTCAGGATCAGGCTACCCTCGACCGCCCGCTCCGCCTGCCAGCCGGGTTCGACCACCGTGGTCGAGGCCGGATCGATGACCAGTACGGGCCCCGCGACCGGTTCGCCGCAAACCATTGCGGCGCGGTCGATGGTCTCCCAACCGCCCGTGGCAGCCGTGCCCGATGATACCGGTTCGGCAACCGCTTCGCCAAGCCCGCCCGAAGTGCCGCTGGCTTCGACGCTGAGCGCTTCGACGATGATCGGGGCGGAGGCGTCCGAATAGCCGAAACGCTGGCGGTGGAGCATGCGGAACGCGGTGTCCATATCCGCGCGATCTTCGCAGTCGAGCGTGAGCACGCTGTCGCTGCCGGAAAACCGCAGCCGGGCGCGGCGTTCGAGAACGATCTGGTCAGCCGCGAGGCCCTGTTCGGCAAGGGCGGCGCGGCTATCCGCTTCGAGCGCGCCGAGTTCGGCGGTGAAGCCTTCGGTCAGCGGACGCACGAGGCTGACCTCGTGGATCGCCTTTACCGGCGCGAGCCCGATGCCATAGGCGGACAGGATCCCCGCCAGGGGATGGACCAGCACTGTGCCCATGCCCAGTGCATCGGCCACACGGCAGGCATGCTGTCCGCCCGCTCCCCCGAAACAGGCGAGCGCGTAACTGGTGACGTCATGCCCGCGCGCGACGCTGATCTTGCGGATTGCATTCGCCATGTTGTCGACCGCGATGGCCAGGAAGCCTTCGGCGATGTCCTCGAGCGAACGGTTTTCGGGCAGGCCAGCGGCGATGTCTTCCAGCCGCGCGCGCGCCGCGGCTGGATCGAGCGGCTGGTCGCCATCGGGGCCGAAGACGCTCGGGAAAAACGCTGGATCGATCCGGCCGAGAAAGAGGTTGCAGTCGGTCACCGTCAACGGGCCGTCCTTGCGATAGCAAGCCGGGCCCGGATCGGCGCCTGCGCTTTTCGGGCCGACGCGGAAGCGCCCACCATCATACCGGCAGATCGAGCCGCCGCCTGCGGCCACCGTGTGGATCTGCATCATCGGTGCGGCGATCCGCACTCCGGCTACCACGCTGTCGGCAGTAAGCTCGTATTCGCCCGCGTAGTGGGTGACATCGGTGCTGGTCCCGCCCATGTCGAACCCGATGAGCTTGCGATGGCCCAGCGGCTCGCTCGCCGCGACCATCCCGACCACACCGCCGGCCGGGCCCGAGAGGATAGCGTCCTTCCCGCGGAAGGCGCCCACTTCGGCCAGCCCGCCGTTAGACTGCATGAAGCGCAGGCTGTCGGTCTGCGGCAGGCCTGCCTGCAAGGCATCGGTATAGCGCCTCAGAACAGGCGAGAGATAGGCATCGACCACCGTGGTGTCGCCGCGCGGAACCAAGCGGATCAGCGGGGCGACCTCGTGGCTGACGCTGACTTGGGAGAAGCCTTCCTCGCGCGCGATCTCGGCGAGGCGTTCCTCATGTGCTCGGTAGTGCCAGCCGTGCATCAGGACGATCGCCAGTGCATCGAACCCGTCGGCCTGCAGCGCAGCGAAATGAGCGCGTGCCGCTGCTTCATCGAGCGGGGTCAAAACCGTGCCGTCGGCACCGACCCGCTCGTCGATCTCTATGACACGTGCGGGCAATTGTTCGGGCAGCAGGATATGCCGTGCGAATATCTCGGGGCGCGACTGGTTGCCGATCCGCAGCGCATCGCCGAAGCCTCTCGTAATCGCGAGGGCCAACCGCTCGCCCTTACGTTCGAGCAGCGCATTGGTGGCTACGGTCGTACCGATCCGCAGTTCGGCGATCGGGCCCACCCCGTGACGGTCCATCAGTCGCCGCACGGCTTCGCTCGCGGCATCGTCGTAATGGCCGGGGTTCTCCGACAGCAGCTTGTCGGTCACCAGCCGTCCTGCGGGAGTCACGGCGACGACATCAGTAAAGGTCCCGCCGCGATCGACTGCGAAGCGCCATGCGCCCGAATTTGCCTTGGCATTCATGGCCCAGGGCTTTGCACGCACCGACGAGGCATTTCAAACGCCGCGACCCGCGACGCTGCCGGGACCACCCGATCCCGCATCTGCGTAATCCCCCGAACCGGGAATTAACTATTTAACATTAGCTATATTCGCGGGGCGAGCGGGGGTTCGCCGGAAGAAGACGGGGAGCCAGAATGTCGCAGCAGGCACTTTCGCCGAGATCGGCCGAACCGAGCCGGTTCCATGACGACGATTGGGCGCGCGGTCATGTGGCCGCGGGCTTCGAGCCGGTAGCGCATGCTTTTGCAGCGACCATCCGGTCGGGCGCGGCACTGGGCGCTGCCTGCACCATCATCCACCGCAGCGAAACGGTGGTCGATTTGCAGGGCGGGTGGCAGGATCGATCGCGCCAAGTGGCCTGGCAGGGTGACGATATCGCGCTGGTCTATTCGCTCACCAAGGGGGTGACCGGAATGGCTGCGGCAGTCGCCGTCTCGCGCGGCCTGTTCGCCTATGAAGAGCCGGTCGCCGATATCTGGCCCGAATTCGCCGCGCAGGGCAAGGGCGCGGTGACAGTCGGCGAAGCGCTGTCCGAACAGGCGGGGCTCGCGGCTATCGATTTCAAGCTCACGCTCGATACCATGGGTGACGAGGACGCCATTTGCGCTGCCATCGCGCGGCAGAAGCCCAATTGGACACCCGGAGACTATGCGGGCAACCATGCCTATACGCTGGGCTGGATCGCCAGCGAGCTGATCCGCCGCCGCGATCCGCATCGCCGCAGCCTGGGCCGGTTCTTCGCCGAGGAAATCGCCGCCCCGCTGGGGATCGACGTCTTCATCGGGCTGGACGAAAGCTTCGATCGCAGCCGCATCGCCCGGATCGCTGGCTTCGGCGTGCCCGACCTGTTCCTGCACCACACCACCATGCCCTGGCCGCTGACGATCAGGATGTGCCTTCCCGGCACGCTGGCGTTCCGAACGCTCAACAACCCCTTGCTGCTGCAGGGACCGGGGGCGCTCGACTGCGAGGCTTTCTGGCGGGCCGGGCAGGGGGCCGCCGGGGGGATGGCCTCTGCACGCGGGCTGGCCGCACTCTACCAGGTCTTTGCCGAGGGCGGGGAGCGCCTCGGGATCACCCGCGCGGTAATGAACAAGATTTCCTCGGGCCATCGCTATCCGCGCAAGGGCCTCAAGGACCGGATCCTCGCGCTCGACATGTATTATTCCCACGGCTTCGAGAAACCATTCGCGGATTGGGAATACGCCCGCAGCCGGAACGCCTTCGGCAGCTTCGCAGTGGGCGGTTCGCTGGCCTACGCCGATCCCGAGGACGAAGTCGCCTACGCCTGGATAACCAACCAGCTCGGCACCGGAAAATGGGACGACCCGCGCGAGAAGATCGTCCGCGACGCCTTTTATGCCTGCCTGGAGAATCGCTCATGACTATTGCCCAGATCGTCCTGTCGGACCTCCATCTGGGGGCCCGCGACAGCCTGCTTACCCATGTGCTCGGCGGCGGGGAAATCGCCCGCGAACCGTCCCCCGTGCTTGCGGCCTTCGCTGCGGGTCTGCGTGCGACGCTGGGGGATCGGGAAAAGCCCCAGCTCGTGCTGTTGGGCGATGCGCTTGACCTGGGACTGTCGCCCTTCGGCGATGTGTCGAAGGCGTTCCTCCAGCTGATCGATGCGTTTTACCCGGAAAACGGGCAGGAAATCTTCCGCCGGGACATCGTCTATATCGCGGGCAATCACGATCATCACTTGTGGCGCATGGCGCAGGACCACCGCTTCGTGACGCAGCTGCAGGACGGGCAGATCCCGGGCGATCTCGAACACATCACCCCGATCATCGGACAGCCGACGCACAGCTGTCGGCTGATGGAATCGCTGATCGCGCAGCGTCCGCACCTGGCCGGCGCTTCGGTGCGGATCGCCTATCCCAACTGGGGCCTGGCCGATGCCGATCGCAAGCGTGCGGTGGTCATGCATCACGGACATTATCTCGACGGCATGTATCGTGCGCTGTCGAACATGCGCGGCTTTCTCGAACAGACGCCCGCGCGCCCGGCAACGATGCAGCAGCTCGAGGCGGAGAACGGCCCGTGGATCGATTTCCTGTGGTCGGATCTGGGCAGCGCAGGCGAAGTCGGCGGGCAGACCGGTTCGCTCTACCAGACCATGCTAAGCGCCGGCGCCAGCCACGATTTCGCCGAAAGCATCGCGCGGCGGCTGACCGGCGGGTTGAACGCGAAGCTGGGCATCAATCCGCAAATGCAGCTGAAATACGGGATCACGCTCGACAATCTCATCCGCGCCGGGGTCGATCTGACCGCGGGACGCGCCGCCGAACGCCAGCGCGAAGGCTATGGCCACGTACTTGGCGAATCCGAGATCGACGACATCGGCTGGTATCTCGGGCAACCCATGGCTGCCCAGTTGCGCGAGGAACTGGGCGAGCTGCCCCGCGAAATGCAGTTCGTGTTCGGACACACACACAAGCCGTTCCAGGACGAATTGATGGTCGATGGCTACGCCACCCCGGTCGGGGTCTTCAACACCGGCGGCTGGGTACTCGACGAACCGACGCTGATGCCGGTGCAGGGCTGCGCCGCGATGCTGATTTCCAACGAGCTCGAGGTCGCCTCGCTGCGGCTCTTCAACGACCCGACCGACGGCACGATGGCGCCGGTTCGCGTCGAAGGCAGCGGGCGCGTGTCGCGGCTTGTCGATGACGCGAGTGAAGCGGTGGCGGACGCAGCCGACGAATGGGCCGCATTCTCCAGCGAAGTACACGGGCGCATCGTCGCGGAAGCCGACCGGCGGGTCCGCGACATGCTCGACCAATCGAACCACGCCGTGCGGGAGGCAGCAGAATGACTACCCAGAAACGCATCGCAAAGCGTCTCGACCAGGCGCAATCGCATTATACAGTTCTCGTCGTCGGCTCCGGCTACGGTGCGGGTGTTGCGGCTTCGCGGCTGGCTCGTGCCGGCCAGCAGGTCGCAGTGCTCGAGCGCGGCCGCGAACGCCTGCCGGGCGAATATCCGAACAAGCTCGCCGATGCACAGGGTGCGATGCAGATCAATGCGAAGGGCGGGCGGATCGGTGAACCCGACGCCCTGTTCGAACTGCATGTAAACGATGATCAATATGCTCTGGTCGGCTGCGGGCTGGGCGGCACATCGCTCATCAACGCCAACGTCGCACTCGAGCTCGACAAGCGGCTGCTCGACCAGGCGCATTGGCCCGCAGCCTTTCGTGACAACCGCAGCGAGATCGACGGTTATTTCGAACGGGCGCGCGAAATGCTGGCGCCCAACCCCTATCCCGACAGTCATCCCGTACTGGGCAAGCTCGAAGCGCTCGAACATTCGGCCAAGGCGATGGGGCAGCGTTTCTACAAGACCCCGATCAACGTCACTTTCGAGGACAAGATCAACAAGTTCGGCGTTCCGCAGCCGGCCTGCACGAATTGCGGCGACTGCGTTTCTGGTTGCAATGTCGGGGCGAAGAACACGACGCTGATGAACTACCTGCCCGATGCCGCGAACCACGGGGCGGACATCTTCACGCAGGTCAAGGTCCTGTGGATCGAACGCGACGGACCGCGCTGGCGCGTCCATATCGAGCCCAATGGCGAAGGGGCTGCGCAGGGCCCGGGCAGCATCACGGCCGACCATGTCATCCTCGGCGCGGGCGCGCTGGGGTCGACGGAGATCCTGCTCCGCTCGCGCGAGAAGGGACTGCCGCTGTCCGACCGGCTGGGGGCGAATTTCTCGGGCAATGGCGATGCGCTGGGCTTCGCCTATGACAGTTACCTGAAGGCTGAAAAGCAGGGCGATACGCTGACTGCGCAGCCTCTCTATGCGATTGGCGTTGGCGCTTCGGATATCGCGAAGGATGCCTATCCGGGGCCCTGCATTACCGGCGTGATCGACATGCGCGCGACCGAGGATGTCACCGACGGGCTGGTTATCCAGGAAGGTGTCGCCCCGGGGATCATCGCCACCGCGCTCGCGCCTGCCTTCTTCTTTGGTGAGGCGCTGGCCGATGGGTTCACGCGGTTCGGCATGGACCAGGTCAAGCCGCGCCTGCTCGATGCCAAGGCAATGGGCGAGGCGGTCCAGACCGATCCGGGAAGCATCGCGCAGTGGGCATACAAGGGCCCCATGGCGCGCACGCAGACCTATCTCGTGATGAGCGTCGACGATTCGGGTGGGCAGCTCGCACTCGAAGACGACCGGCTTGCGATCCATTGGGCCCAGGCCGGCGAACAGCGCAGTTTCCGGCGCGACGACGACCGCATGGCCGAAGCCGCGCGCGCAATCGATGCGCAGTATTTCTCCGATCCCCTGTGGAGCGACCCGTTCGGCAAGAAGCTGATCACCGTCCATCCGATCGGTGGCTGCGGGATGGGTGACGATGCCGCGCATGGCGTGGTCGACGATACCTGCCGCGTGTTCGCCGGCACGAGCGGAGCCGAGGTGCACGAAGGGCTCTGCCGATGGCATCAACATCGGCCTGACCCGCTATCGCGGCGGCCCGCGCGGGCCGCTGGTACTGGCGCCGGGACTGTCGGTGCGCGCCTCCAGCTTCGCGACACCTACGGTCGAGGAAAACCTCACCGAAAGCCTCGTCGCCCAAGGCTATGATGTGTGGCTGTTCGATTACCGCGCGAGCGCGGATTCGGGCAATGATACCGAGCATCCGCCCGAGTTCACGATCGACGACATCGCGCGATATGACTGGCCTGCGGCGATCCGCAAGATCCGCGCTGTCACGGGCGCCGACAGCGTCCAGGCGATCGCGCATTGCGTCGGTTCGATGAGCCTCCTGATGGGTATCGGCGCGGGCTGGGTGTCGGGCGTGCGGTCGATGATCGCCTCGCAGCTGACGCTGCATCCGGTGACCGACTGGCTCAACTACATGAAGGCCGATCTCGGCCTCGTCGGCGCGCTGGAACAGGTGTCGATGCTCGATGGCCATCTCGATTTCGTCGGGCGGGGCACCGAAGAGGACAATGAAATCGATGCCATCGCCTACCAGATCCCGGTGCCCGAAGGGCAGGCCTGCAAGAACCCGGTATGCCGCAGGGTATTCGGGGTGTTCGGTCCGAGCTGGGATCATGCGCAACTGGGCCACGATACGCATCTGGCGCTGGGCAGCATGTTCAGCCGTGTTGCGCTCAAGCCGTTCGAACACCTGCAGGACATCATGCGGCAGGGGCTGGCAGTCGATGCGGCGGGAGATGCGGTATACACAACGGAGGATGCGGCGCGGCGGCTGGCGTTGCCAATCAGCTTCCTGTCGGGCGCGACCAACAAGCTGTTCTATCCCGAAAGCGGGCAGCGCACTCGGGTCTGGCTGCAGGACCGCAACGACCGCGAGCTGTACCAGCAGCGGATCGTGCCCGATTACGGCCATATGGACTTGTTCATAGGGCATAGCGCGCATCGCGATGTCACGCCGGTGATCCTCGAACAGCTCGAATGGCTGGACGGCCGGGCGCAGCATGCGGACCGCCACCAGGCGTAATCGCTCGCTTTTGCAGTGCAGCGGATAACGCCCGCTGGCGCGCGCGAGGGCTGGTGTTGGAGCACTTGGCTGCGCTACGCAATTTTTCGCGTCGTGGAGGTTCGGCAGTTGGACAAGATGTTTCGCCGAGAAATTCTCGAGGCGATCGGGCACGGGGTTGTGTTCACTGATCCCGCAGAGAAGATCACTTACGCCAATCGCTATTTCTGCGAGATTACGGGCTATAACGAGAGCGAGGTGCTCGGGCGGACGTGCCGGTTCCTGCAGGGGCCCGAGACTGCGGCCGAGACCAAGTGGCGGATCCGGCAGGCGCTCGATGCGCGTACGCAATTCGATGGCGACGTCCTCAACTATCGCAAGAATGGCGATGCGTTCTGGAACAGCATGTCGATCACGCCGCAGTTCGGCGACGATGGTGAACTGATCGGTTATGTCGGGATCACGCGTGACGTTACCGAGAGCAAGGCCCGCCAGCTTCGCAATGAAGAGCTCGAGCAGCAGTTTCGCCTGATCTTCCAGAAGATCCAGGCGGGTATCGTGGTCCACTCGCCCGAAGGGGATGTGGAGATGATCAACCTGCAGGCTTGCCGCCTGTTGGGTCTTTCGCACGATGAAGATGCCGCACTGGGCGAATTCGAGGAGCTTACGCTCATGCTCGAGGACGGGACGACGCTGGCGAAGGAGGATTACCCGGCGCGGCAGGTGGCGGCGACGGGCGAATTCAAGCGCGGCCTGATCGTCGCTCTTGCACAGGACGGGCTGAAAGATGTGCGGTGGCTGTCCTGCAGCGCCTTTCCGATCTGCAACGACGCTGGCGAAGTCACGGTCATCGTATCCAGCGTGACCGATATCACCCATGCGCGCGAACAGCAGTTCGCGGCCCAGCGCGACCGCGAGCGGTTCGAACTGGCATCGCGCGCCGCGAAGAGCATGATCTTCGACTGGAACCTCGTCACCGGCGCGCTCTGGACCAACCAGAATTTCGAACGGATTTTCGGAACGCAGCCGCCGGCCGAAATGAATTTGGACAATGTCGCGCAGTTCGTCCTCGAGGCCGAGCGCGAGACTACGCATGGCCAGCTGCTCGAGGCGTTCGAGCAGGCCAGCGAACGGCTCGAAGGGGAATTCCGCTTTGCTCGGCCGCGGGGCGGCGTCGGGATCGCGCATGCGGAATTCATGATCCATTACAATGACGAAAAACCGGTGCGTATCGTCGGGGCGATCCGGGATCTGACCGAGCTGCGGCGCAAGGAACAGCGGCTGGAAACCTCGGAAGAGCGGCTGCGGATCGTGGCCGAACTTTCGAGTGACATGCTGTGGGAACTCGACCCGCGCACCGACCTGTTGTGGCGCGCCAGCGAAGGGGTGGAGCGGCTCGGGCTCGATCCGTCGCTGGCCCCCTATTCGGGCGGCGTGTGGCACAACACCATCCTGCCCGAAGACCGGCGGGAGGTGATCGCTTCCTTCTGCGAGGCGATCGAAGGCAAGGCGGATCGCTGGCGCGCCGAATACCGGATCGAGCGCGCGGACGGGTCACACCTCCTGGTCGAGGACCGGGCGGCGATCATCCGGTCGAAAGACGGCACGGCAATCCGCGTTGTCGGGGCTGTGCGCGATATCACCGAAAGCCGGCGGCTGGAGGACATCCTGCGCGAGAACCAGTCGCTCGAGGCTCTGGGGCAGCTTACCGGTGGGGTGGCCCATGACTTCAACAACATGCTGATGATCATCATGGGCAATGCGGAGACACTGGCCGAAGACCTCGCCAGTCCGACGGACCGCGAACGGCTCGAACTGATCCATTCGGCGGCGCGCAACGGAGCCGAACTTACCAGCCGCCTGCTGTCCTTCGCGCGGCAGCAGCCGCTGGCCCCGCAACGGATCGATATTGCCGAGCAGATGGCGCAGGCAGCGCGCTTGATCCGCCACGCACTGCCGGACCAGGTGGAACTGACGGTCGATGTCGAAGGCCAGGCGCTTTATGCCGAGGTCGATCCCAGCCAGCTCGACAATGCGCTGGTCAATCTGGCGCTCAACGCCCGCGACGCAATGCCGCGGGGCGGTTCGCTCTCGCTGGAAGCGCGCCCGTACCGGGTCGAGGCCGGTCTGCTCGATTCCGTGCTGGAGCCTGGCGACTACATTCGGATAGCGATGGTCGATACCGGTGCCGGGATCGCGCCGGAGATCGCGCCACGCGTTTTCGAACCCTTCTTCACCACCAAGCCGATCGGCGATGGAACGGGGCTGGGGCTCAGCATGGTCTATGGCTTTGCCAAGCAATCCGGCGGCCACGCGCTGGTGGAAAGCAGCCCGGGCAAGGGGACGGCGGTCAGCATCTTTCTTCCGCAGGCAGCCGGTGGTCGGCCCGTCCCACGCTCAAACGACGCAAGTCCGCGGATGGACGGGGAAAATGCGACCATCCTGCTGGTCGAGGACGATGCGCAGGTGCGCGACTACGTGGAATGGATACTGAACGCCGAAGGATATTCGGTGCTGAGCGCGTCCGATGGCCGCGAGGCGCTTGAGATACTGGAGCAGCATACGGAAATCAGGCTGATGTGCACCGATGTCGTCATGCCCGGCAGGATGGACGGTATCGAACTCACGCGCGAGGCACAGCGCCGCTTACCCGGCCTCAAGGTGCTGGTCATTTCAGGCTATGCGAGCGAGGCATCGCTGCGCGAGGCGCTCGATTGGAGCGATACCGCTTGGCTGCCCAAACCGTTCACCCGCCGTGACCTGGCGGGTGCGCTGGCGCAGATGGAGCGAAGCTGACCGCGCTCAGCAGTTGACGGATGCGGGCCGGGCGGCGAACTTCGCCCTTTCGAAGGTCAGAGCGAATTCCACCGCGTTGCGGACCTCCAGCTTCTTGAAGATATTCGCACGGTGAACCTCGACGGTTCGCGGGCTGATATCGAGCGCGCGGGCGATCTCCTTGTTGCTGCTGCCATGCACGATCTGGTTGGCGATTTCGCTTTCTCGCGATGTCAGCCGCGCAATCAGCGATTTGCACGCTTCCACTTCCGCAACCTGCCGCCGCAGTTCCACCGACCGTTCGATATGCCCTGCGATCTTGTCTGCGAAGCTCTTGATCGACACCGGCTTCTCTACGAAATCGACCGCGCCGCATTTCATGGCTTCGACGGCTAGGCTCACTTCGCCATGCGAGGTGAGCATGATGACGGGTATTGCTTGCGCTTCGGCCGGGATCTTGCCCAGTACTCCCAGCCCGTCGAGTTCGGGCATCCGCATGTCGAGGACCACGCAATCTGGAATCTCGAATTCGAGGCTGTCGAGGAAATCCACGCCGCTGCGAAAGGGACGGCAAACAAAGCCGAACCGTTCGAGCCCGCGCACCAGCGTCTGGCGCACACCGGATTCGTCATCGACGATCGCGATGCGGTGTTTAGCGTCGTTATTGGCGTTCGTGTCCTGCGGATCAGCAGTCAATAGTTCCTCCACCCCTGCTCGGTCGTATCGGCGCATCGAGGCGCACAATACAACCCCTTTCCGGCCGGAACCTGCTCTTACCCCGCCCTCGAGCAATCGGCGCGCCCCGACAACGGATGTGGGGGTTAGCCGAATTATCATTAACATCGTCGGAACGCAAATTTGCGGCGCATAAACAAGATGCTATCGGACGGGGCCTAGGATGGGGCGCGGCTGCATTCTACCCAGCGAGATCGGGGGGGGGCGACTGTTCGTGCAGCTAGACTTGCGTGAACGCTTCATTTGTCGTCGGTGAATGCGGCGACGGCAGAGATCGACATGGTCGGAACGCCCAGAAAAATTCTCAGGACCGTTACTTGGGTCCTTCGCGAAGTGCGCTCGCGTAGCTTTAAGGGCGCCCTATCAGGACTTGAGCCAGGTCCTGATAAGGAAGGCTACCGTTCCCAGCACTGCGACGCTGGCGAGCCAGATTGCTGCCATCCATCCCAGCCGCTGCCACAGCGGGCGATCTTCGGGCTGCCCCATCAATGGTAACCTTCGTCGCCCACCTTGCCGCGAAAGACCCAGTAGGCCCAGGCGGTATAGGCGATGATCAGCGGCATGGTGATGGCAACGCCTACCAGCATGAAGATCTGGCTGCGTTCGGGTGCCGCGGCATCCCAGATGGTGACGCCGGGCGGGACGACATAGGGCCACATGGTGAAGCCGAGCCCCGCCATGCCGAAGAAGAACAGCGCCAGGCTGAGCCAAAAGGGCTTGCTGTGGCGCTCGACCGACAGCGAACGCAGCAGGGCGATGGCGATAACTCCGGTCAGGATGGGCACGGGCGCAGCGAGGTATATCTCCGGCGCCGTCAGCCAGCGATCGGCATATTCGGGGTTGAGGAAGACGTTGTAGAGGCTGACCCCGCCCATCAGCGCGAGGGTGGCCCATGCCGCGCGCTTGCCCATCTGCCGCGCGTGGTGCTGGCCAGGCCCGTCAAGCTTCCATACCAGCCAGGTTGCGCCGAGCAGGGCATAGCCCGCCACCGTGCCGAGCCCGGTCAGCAGCGTGTAGGGCGTCAGCCAGTCGAACCAGCTGCCCGCATAGGCGCGGTCGACCACCTCGATGCCTTGCAGCAACGCGCCCAGCGTCATCCCTTGCGCCATCGCCGCGACCAGGCTTCCGCCGGTGAAGGCGGCATCCCACAGCCGCCGATGGCCAGGGTCGCGCCAGCGGTATTCGAAGGCGACACCGCGAAAGACCAGCCCCAGTAACATGGCGATGATCAGCGGATAGGTGGCGGGCAGGATCACCGCGTAGGCCAGCGGGAAGGCGGCGAAAAGCCCGCCGCCGCCCAGTACGAGCCAGGTTTCGTTGCCATCCCAGACCGGAGCGATCGAATTCATCGCGCGGTCGCGTTCGGGCCCGACTTCGAAGGTCGGGAAGAGGATGCCGATGCCCAGATCGAACCCGTCCATCACGACATAGGCGAAGACCGCAAAGGCGATGATGAACGCCCAGATCACGGTGAGGTCGAAATTAACGGCCATCGGTCGCCTCCTCCTGATTACGCGGCAGGGTGCTGGGGTCGCCCGGGTTCTGCGACGGCCCCGGGGTAATGCCGGCGGTACGGATGGGGCCCGTATCGCCGCGCTTGACGCCCTTCTCGCCGACATGGGGCGATTTGCGCATCAGGTGGAGGATGTACCACACACCCGCGCCGAAGACCGCGAAATAGACCAGGACGAAGGCCACCAGCGAGGCGCCGACCGCGGGCGCATCGAGCGGGCTGGCTGCATCGGCCGTGCGCAGGAGGTTGTAGATCACATAGGGCTGGCGGCCGACCTCGGTCGTGATCCAGCCGGCCAGCACTGCGACAAAGCCGCTGGGCGCCATGACCAGCGCCGCACGGTGCAGCCATTGCCAGTCGTAGAGCTTGCGCCGGAACCGTGCGGCGAGGCTCCACAGACCCAGCCCGAGCATGGCGAAGCCGATGCCGACCATGATTCGGAACGACCAGAACACGATGCCGACCGGCGGTTCCTCGTCGTCGGGAATGGTGTCGAGCCCGGCGAGCGGGGCATCAAGGTCGTGTTTGAGTATCAGGGAGGACAACTTCGGGATTTCGAGTGCATATTTGACGCGTTTTTCCTCGCTGTCGGGAATGCCGAACAGGATCAGCGGCGCCCCGTCGGGGTGGCTCTGGTAATGGCCTTCCATTGCCATCACCTTCTGCGGCTGGTGCTCGAGCGTGTTGATGCCGTGCATGTCGCCGGCGACGATCTGGATCGGCGCGACGATTGCCGCCATCCACATTGCCATGGAGAACATCTTTCGCGCGTGCAGGTTGGTGCGGTCGCGCAGCAGATGCCAGGCGCCGACCCCGCCGACGACGAAGGCAGTCGTGAGATAGGCGGCAGTCACCGTGTGGACCAGGCGATAGGGGAAGCTGGGATTGAAGATGATCTCGAGCCAGCTGTCACCCGGCAGATATTGCCCGTTGGCGCCGATCTCGTACCCCACCGGCGTCTGCATCCAGCTGTTGACCGACAGGATCCAGAAAGCGGACACGAAGGTCCCCACCGCGACCATCAGCGTGGCGGCGAAATGGAGCTTCTTGCCGACGCGGTTCATGCCGAACAGCATGACGCCGAGGAACCCGGCCTCGAGGAAGAAGGCGGTCAGGACCTCATAGGCCATCAGCGGGCCGATGACGGGTCCGGCAATGTCGGAGAAGACCGACCAGTTGGTGCCGAACTGGTAGCTCATCACGATGCCCGAGACGACGCCCATGGCGAAGGCGATGGCAAAGATCTTCAGCCAGTATTTGAACAGGTCGAGATATAGCTGCTTGCCGGTCTTGAGCCACAGGCCTTCGAGCACTGCGAGAAAGCTGGCGAGCCCGATCGAGAATGCCGGAAAGATGAAGTGGAAGCTCACCGTAAAGGCGAACTGGATCCGGGCGAGTAGAAGTGCGTCGACGCCTTCGAACATGACTTTTTCCCTATCTCTCTGCCTGTCTAGCGGAGCGGGGGGCTCGGGGCCCGTCCGATTTACGCAAGGGGTGTTGCATTGGATCGGTGCTCGGCGCGCCAGCGATAGAAGGTCTTCTCCGAAATGCCGATTTCGCGGCAACTTTCGCATACGCCCCGGCCGGCGGCAATGAGCGCCGCGATCCGGCGGCAGCGGGCGTCCTTGTCGGGGATGCGCGGCATCAGATCATCCCGCGCGCCATGTCGGCGGGCGGCACCTCGGACGGGCCGCCATTGGCCGCAAGCTCGCGAAAGGCGCGGTTCTGCGACAGGAACACCCGGCCGCTGAGCTCGGCGACGAAATCTGTGCGGTTCAACCGGTCCATGACCGGCCCCTTGACCTCGGACAGGTGCAATCCGATCCCGGCGTCGGCGAGGCGATGATTGATCGCCCTCGAGGCTTTCGAGGCCAGAAGCGTCGATTTCGTTCACTGCGCTGCACATCAGGATCACGTGGCGCACTGCGGGTCGGTCGGCGACTTCCTCGAGGACATATTCCTCGAGCCAGCGCGCGTTGAGATAGGTCAGGCTCTCGTCGATGCGGATCGACAGGACGTGCGGCACGGTGAACACGTCGTGGCGGTCGATATTGCGGAAGTGCTCGGTCTCGGGAACGCGGCCGACGATCGCGGCATGCGGGCGGCTGGCGCGCCACAGATAGAGCAGCAGTCCCACCGCGACCCCCGCGATCACCCCAAGTTCGACGCCCGCCACCAGAGTGATGACGATGGTCACCATATGTGCCGCGAAATCGGCCTTGGAATAGCGCCACAGCTGGCCCGGTGTCTTCAGATCGACAAGGCTGAGGACGGCAACGATGATCGTCGCGGCCAGTGTCGCGATCGGCAGGCTGAACAGCAGCGGTGTCAGGAACAGCCCCGCCAGCGCGATACCCACCGCGGTATAGGCGCCCGCCGCGGGCGTTTCCGCACCGGCATCGAAATTGACCACCGACCGGGCGAAACCCCCGGTGACGGGATAGCCGCCCGAAAAGGCGCTGGCGATGTTGGACGCGCCGAGGCCGATCAGTTCCTGGTTCGGCGCGATCCGCTGGCGGCGCTTGGCGGCCAGCGTCTGCGCGACCGACACGCTCTCGACAAAGCCGATGATCGAGATCAGCAGCGCGGGCACCCATAGCTGCGCAATCAGGTCGGGATTGGTGGAGGGCAGGGCAAATGGCGGTAATCCCTGCGGGATCGCCCCGACGAGGTTGACCCCGCGCGCGCCGAGGTCGAGCGCGAGCGCCGCCACGATGGTTGCAGCGACAGCGGCAACCGGCCCCGCCTTGGCGACGATATCGGCGGCATGCTGCGTCAGGCCCAGCCGGACCAGCAGCGGCTTCAACCCTTTGCGTACCCAGAACAGGAACAGCGTGGCGGGCAGCCCGATCGCGAGCGTCCAGGGATTGATCTGGTCGATGGCCGCGGCAATCCCGCCGAGCATGGCGGGCCAGGTATCCCCGCCCGCGCTGACACCCAATATGTGCTTGAGCTGGCTGGTCGCGATGAGAATCCCGCTGGCCGTGATGAAGCCGCTGATGACCGGATGCGACAACAGATTGGCAAGGAAGCCCATTCGCAGCAAGCCGAGCACTGCCAGCATGATGCCGGACAGCGCGGCGAGCGTGATCGCGGCTTCGAGATAGAGCGCCGTGCCCTGCGCTGCCACCGCACCGGCCGCGCTTGCAGTCATCAGCGAAACTACTGCCACCGGCCCCACCGCCAGCGTGCGGCTGGTCCCGAAGATCGCATAAGCCACCAGCGGCAGGATCGAGGCATAGAGACCCACGACCGGGGGCAGGCCCGCCAGCAGCGCATAGGCCAGGCTCTGCGGGATCAGCATGATGGTGACGACCACGGCCGCGACCAGATCCCGCGTCAGGACCGCGCCGTTATAGGAGCGGCCCCATCCGAGAATCGGGAAGTATTGCGCCAGCGCATGCGCGCGCTGGCGCTGCCCGGGTGCGCCTGGCGGTGCCGCGCTACCTTCGGTGCCGGCCGGTTCCATCAGGCTGCGGTCTTGACCTGCGGCCGTGCCAGCCACTCATGGCCCTTGAGCATGCCGTTCCAGTAGATCCACGGCAGCGCCTCGGACTTGAGCAGCCAGCTGAGCCGCCGCGGACGGGTGCCGTCGATCAGCCAGGTGGGCAGGCTGGGCAGGAGCTTGCCGCCATACCCGAATTCGGCGAGCACGATCTTGCCGCGTTCGACAGTCAGCGGGCACGAACCATAGCCGTCGTAATCGGCGACCGGCTGCTTGCCGTCGAGCACAGCCAGCGCGTTGACCGCGACGATCGGGGCCTGCTTGCGCACGGCGGCTGCGGTCTTGGCATTGGGGCTCGACCCGGCATCGCCGAGCCCGAAGACATTCGGATAGCGCACATGGCGCAGGGTGATCGGATCGATATCGACGAAGCCGCTTTCGGCCTGCGCGAGCGGGCTGTCGGCAACGAACGCCGGGGCGACTTGCGGGGGAACGACATGGAGCATGTCGAACGCGACCGTTTCCTCACCGGCTTCGGTTTTGAACGTGGCGGTCTTTGCCGGTCCGTCGACCGCGACAAGTGTTTGGTTAAGCTTGAGGTCGATGCCGTATTTCTCGACATATTCCATCAGCGCGGGGACGTATTCCTTGACTCCGAACAGCACTCCGCCGGCATTGCGGAACTCTACATCGATATCGCCCAGCACGCCGCGATCGGCCCAGGCGTCGCACGACAGGTACATCGCCTTCTGCGGTGCGCCCGCGCATTTGATCGGCATCGGCGGCTGGCTGAAGATCGCCCGGACTGATCTGAGCGTACGAACGAGGTTCCAGGTGTAGGGCGCCAGGTCGTAGCGATAGTTCGAAGTGACGCCATTGCGCCCGAGCGTCTGCTCCAGTCCCTCGATCTGTTCCCAGGCGAGCCGTATGCCCGGTGCAACGATCAGCAGCCGATAGGCGATCGTGCTGCCATCGCGCAGCGTAAGCTGGTTGTCTTCGGGCTGGAAGGTCGCCGCGGCCTGCCGGATCCAGCGGGTGCGTTTGGGCATGACGCTGGCCATCGGGCGGCAGGTCACGGGCGCATCGAACACCCCGCCGCCGACCATGGTCCAGCCGGGCTGGTAATAGTGGTGTTCGCTCGGTTCGATGATGGCGATGTCGAGCAGGGGCCGTCGCTTGAGCAGCGATGCGGCGGTGGCGATGCCGGCCGCGCCGCCACCGATGATGACCACTTCGTGCGTGTAGCTGCGTGCCATGCCAGATCTCCGGTTTGCGGGTGCTATTCGGCCAGTTGCGATGCCAGCGCGGACAGGTCGTAACCCGCGGCGCCGGCTTGCTCGAGGCGGTCGGCCACGCTCAATCCTTCGGGATTGGCGAGCGCATCGATCGTGATCGAACGGGTGCCGGTGCGACAATAGGCGAGCACCTTGCCGCCGGCTTCGCGGCGGACCTGCCCGAAGGCGGCAACCGCTTCGGCAGGAAATGCGCCGCCGGCAACGGGGATATGGTGGAAGCGCATGCCGGCGCTTTCCGCCGCCGCGCGCATGACTTCCGCGGCGGGCTGGTCATCGTCCTCGCCATCGGGGCGATTGCAGACCAGCACGCTGAACCCGTCCTGGACCAATGCCGGCAGCGCTTCGGGCGAAAGCTGCGGAGCGACTGCAAAGCGATCGGTTACGCGTTTGCAGGTCATGCCGATTTCGCTTCGAACAGCCGGACCAGCGCCATGCCCGCCAGCATCGCGGCGACGAATATTGCGGCCGCACCCGGTTCGATCACCAGAGCGGCAATTCCGGGGCCGGGACACAGGCCGGCGATGCCCCAGCCAATTCCGAACAAGGCGGCTCCGCCGATCAGGCGCGGCGTGAGATCGGCGCGGGTGGGAAGGTGGAAGGCCTCGGCCAGCCACGGCGTCTGCATCCGCGGAACCGCTCGCCAGACAACTGCCATGACGACCACTGCCCCGCCCATCACGAAAGCGAGCGTCGGGTCCCACGCGCCGAACAGGTCGAGGAAGCCGCGTACGCGCGCCGGGTCGGTCATTCCGCCAAGTGCGAGACCGGCGCCGAACAAGGTACCCGAGACGAGGGCGGGGAGGGCGGGGCGGGTCATCGCAGCACCTCCATGCCCAGCGCATTCATCGCGGCGACAGTGGCGATGCCCGCCGCCATGAAGGTCAGCGTGGCAACGATCGAGCGGGCGGACAGGCGGCTGACGCCGCAGACCCCGTGACCGCTGGTGCACCCGCTGCCCAGCCGCGTCCCGATACCTACCAGCAGGCCCGCGACAATCAGGACCGGGGCGCTGGCGAAGCGGGCTTCGATACCGCCTTGCAGCATGGCCACGACCAGCGCGCCAAGCGGTAGCCCGATAACGAACGTCCAGGCTCCGCTGCGGGCAATGCCGCTGCCGCCCAGCCCCGCAGCCTTGGCCGCAATCCCGGAAACGCCCGCGATACGGCCCAGACCAAGCAGCATGACGGCTGCAGCAAGGCCGATCAGCACGCCGCCCGCAAGGCCGGCGAGCGGGGCCGCCTCGGGATAGCCTGGCAGTGTCATACCGCGTTCACCGGGATCTTGATGTAACTGACGCCATTATCTTCCGGTTCGGGAAGCCGCCCGCCGCGAATGTTGACCTGCACCGAAGGCATGATCAGCTTGGGCATGTCCAGGGTCTTGTCGCGGCTGGTCCGCATGGCGACGAAGTCTTCCTCGGTGACGCCATCCTTCACATGGACGTTTTCCTCGCGCTGCTGCTTGACCGTGGTCTCCCAGGCATATTCGTCGCGGCCCGGCGCCTTGTAGTCGTGGCACAGGAACAGGCGGGTATCGTCGGGAAGCGACAGCAGGCGCCGGATCGAGCGGAACAGTTCGTGCGCATCACCGCCGGGGAAGTCGGCGCGTGCGGTGCCGAAATCGGGCATGAAGATCGTGTCGCCGACAAACGCCGCATCACCGATGATGAAGGCCATGTCTGCGGGCGTATGTCCGGGCACGTGCAACGCGATGCCCTCGAGCTCGCCAAGAGCGAAGCTTTCGCCATCGTCGAACAGCTTGTCGAACTGCGATCCGTCGCGCTCGAAATCGGTGCCGGCGTTGAACAGCTTGCCGAACACTTCCTGCACGCGGATGATCTCGCGGCCGATCGCCAGCTTGCCACCCAGCCTTTCCTGCAGATAGGGCGCCGCCGAGATATGATCGGCATGCGCATGAGTCTCGATCAGCCAGGTAACTTTCAAATTATTCGAAGTGACATATTCGATAATTCGGTCGGCGGAGCCGTTCGAAGTCCGGCCCGAGGCCGCTTCGAAGTCGAGCACCGAGTCGACGATCGCCGCCTCCGCGGTCTTGGGATCATGCACGACGTAGGATATGGTGTTGGTGGCTTCGTCGAAGAAGCCGGCGATCGAGGGGCGGCGCGTCTTGTCGTCGCGGGCGCGCCCGATCTGCTGCGTGGCGTGGGCGAGTGGTTGGTCGGTGGCCATCGGACTTACTCCAATAAATTACATAAACTATGTATATGTATTGCACTATTGATGTCAAGTGGTAGGAAGGCGCGATGAGGCAGGACGCGCACAACTCCGGCGATGCATCTGCGGCCCCCTGCGCGGGCCTGCGGATCGGCGACATAGCCCCCGATTTCTCGGCGCGCAGCACTACGGGCGATGTCCGTCTGTCCGATTACCGCGGGCGCTGGCTGGTGCTGTTTTCGCACCCGGCGGATTTCACTCCCGTCTGCACCACCGAATTCGTCGCGCTGGCGCGTGCGGCGGGTGATTTCGCGCAGCGCGACTGCGCGCTGATGGCGCTGTCGGTGGACAGCCTGTTCTCCCATTTCGCGTGGCTCAGGATGATCCGCGACCGGTTTGATGTCGAAGTCCGCTTCCCCATTCTCGAGGATCCGACGCTGGTGATCGGCCGCGGTTACGGGATGGTCGCACCGGGCGACAGCGACAGCGGCGCCGTACGATCGACCTTCTTCATCGATCCCGAGGGGGTGATCCGCGCGATGACCTGCTATCCCGCCAATGTCGGGCGTTCGACACCCGAAATGCTGCGCATGCTCGACGCGCTGCAGGCGGTCGACAAGGAGACTTCGCTGGCACCCGCGAACTGGCAGCCGGGCGAGGCACTGCTGGGCCAGCCACAGGCGGACCTCGACAGTGTCTTCGCGGCCCAAGGCGAGGCCGACTGGTTCCTGGGCAAGGCCGGGGCGGGAGCGCGCAGGTGAACGATGACGATCTGGTCGCGGCGCTGAAGGCGGTGGCCCACCCGGTCCGCTTGCGCATCCTGCAGACGCTGTCGGGCGCCGAACGCAATGTCGGCGAGATCGACGACGCGGCGGAGATCGGACAGCCGACGCTGTCGCAGCAGCTGGCCGTCCTGCGCGGTGCCGGGCTGGTGGCCACGCGCAAGGACGCGAAGCTGGTCTATTACCGGATCGACGAAACCAAGCTCGGCCACGTGACCGCCGCGCTGGCGCAATTCGCCGGCGAAGCGGTGGGGTCAGAAGCGCCGGTCCGCCGCCGTACTTCAGCGCCCGGCGTGGCCAATTTTGCCCAGCTCGGCTGAGCGGGGGCGAATTCCGTAACTCCCAATAAGCACGCTCCCTGATCATGATCAGGGAGGCGGCGAATGGTGCAATTTATGCACCATCGCGCAGCAGAAAACGCAAATGAGAATGACTTGCAATAGAAGTTGCGCGGGCTTAGGCGGACGCTCCAAGCGAATCAGCAGGGCCCAGCACACGTGTTCCGAAAACTCCTTCCCGCAGTCTTTCTCATCGTCGCGACTCCGGCCGCGGCAGGCACCCAGACACTGCCGCACGATCTCAGCGTATGGGGCATGTTTGCGCAGGCCGACTGGGTGGTGAAACTGGTGATGATCGGGCTGGTCCTGGCCTCGGTCGCCACCTGGACCGTCCTTATCGCCAAGCATCTCGAGCTCGCTCGCCAGCGCAAGAGCGCCGAAGCTTTCCGCGACACGCTGGCCGAAGCGGGATCGCTGGCGCAGCTCGATGCCGCGTCCGCCGCGCATCCCATCGTTAAAGAGGCGCGGGCGGAAATCGCCCAGTCCGCCGATGCTCTGGCGGATGCCGAGGGCCTGAAGGAGCGCCTCGTCTCGCGCCTCGACCGCTACGAGGCGAAAGTTGCCCGCAAGATGACGCAGGGGGTCACGATCCTCGGCACCATCGGGGCGACGGCGCCCTTCGTCGGCCTGTTCGGCACGGTGTGGGGCATCATGAACAGCTTCATCGGGATTGCGGAATCGCAGACCACCAATCTCGCCGTGGTGGCGCCGGGCATCGCCGAAGCCCTGCTGGCGACGGCATTGGGCCTCGTGGCCGCCATCCCCGCCGTGGTGATCTACAACCATTTCGCGCGTGTAATCGCCGCTCATCGCGCCGTGGTCGCCGATAGCGCGGCCGCCTTGCTACGCATCGTTTCGCGCGATCTGAGCCGCGGCACGCTGCCCGCGGTCGAGGGCTGACCATGGCGCTCAAACTTGCTTCGGACAGCGAGGACCTCGCGGTCGCGCATGAAATCAACGTGACGCCGTTCATCGACGTGATGCTGGTGCTGCTGATCATTTTCATGGTCGCCGCGCCGCTCGCGACCGTCGACGTCAAGGTCGATCTGCCGGTATCCAACGCGCAGGCGGCTGCCAAGCCCGAAACCCCCGTCTACCTTTCGCTACAGGCCGACGGGGCCATCCTGGTAAACGAGGACGCGGTCGAGCTCGGCGGGCTCGGCCGGGCGATCGAAGAGGCGACCGCAGGTGACCGTGAGGAGCGCGTTTTCCTGCGCGCCGACAAGGCGATAACCTATGACGAGATCATGCAGGCCATGAACGCCCTGCGGGCTGCGGGCTACGTCCATGTCGCCCTGGTCGGCGCGGAAGCCGCCGGAGCGGCGCAGTGATCGATATCGGGGCAGGCCGCAGCCACTGGATGCTGGGAGGCGGTTTCGCGATCGCCGGCCATGCAGCCGTGCTGGCGGGCGTGCTCCTGGTCAACACTGGGCCGGTGGACCCCGCGGTCGAGGATCCGGTGGTGCTGGTCGAGCTGCCACCGCAGGCGGCCCCAGCGCCTGCGCCGGCCGTTTTGCAGCCGGTCCAGCAGCAGGCCGACTACGTCCCGCCGCAAACCTTACCGCCGCGCGTCGAAGCGCCGCGCGTGGATGCACCTTTACCGCGCGAATTCGTCGCTACGCCGCCGCCCCCGCCGCCGCTTCCTGCCCAGCGCAGCGCTAGCCCGCCGCCGAGGCCCGCTGCCCCGGCCGCGCCGCCGCGCGCTGCCCTGGCGATCGCACCGGCGGGCAGCGGCACCGGAACCGCGGCTACCCCCGGCGACGATCCGAAGGCGAAGCGCGAGGAAGCCGACTATTATTCGCTGCTCAGCGCGCATCTCAACCGCAAGAAGCGGTACCCCAGCGAAGCCAAGAAGGCCCGCCAGCAGGGCGTCGTAACCGTTCGCTTCACCGTCCATGCGGATGGCCGGATCAGCGGCAGTTCGATCCGCACATCGAGTGGCCACGACCTGCTCGACCAGGCCACGCTCGACCTGATGGAGCGCGTCGCCCCGCTGCCCAGATTCCCGCGATCGATGACGCGCGACCGCGTCACGATCTCGCTTCCCATCGACTACTCACTACGCACGAAATGAGAGAAAGGTTTTACCATGAGGGATCGTAACCGGGGCGTGATCCGCCCGCTCAGCCTGCGCGGTGCCGGACGGGGCACTGCTGCGGCGATGGGCCTGTCGGCCGCGTTGATTGCCGGCGGTGCACAGGCGCAGGATGCCAATGGCGAAGACGAAGTCGTCCTCGACACGCTGCAGATCGAAGACGCCACCGCTGACGTTAACCCCAACGCCCAGCCGGGCGTACCCTACAAGGCGCGCACTTCGGGTGATCTGCGCCGCGTGAAGCCGCTCTCGGAAACCCCGCAGACGATCCAGGTGCTGACCGAACAGCAGCTCGAGGAACAGGGCGCAACCGACCTGCGCGACGTGCTCGACAATGTCCCCGGCGTGACCATCGGTACGGGCGAGAACGGCAACGCCTTCGGCGACCGTTACATCATCCGCGGCCACGAGGCCCGCAGCGACGTCTTCGTCGATGGCCTGCGCGATCCGGGCATGACCACGCGCGAGACTTTCGCAGTCGACCAGATCGAAATCACCAAGGGGCCAAGCTCGAGCTTCGCGGGTCGCGGTTCGACCGGCGGCGCAGTCAACTCGATCACCAAGAAGGCCAGCACCGATTACCAGTTTACGCGGGTGGACGCGGGCATCGGTACCGATGACTATTACCGCGTCACGCTCGACGCCAATGTGCCGCTGACCGATACGCTCGCGCTGCGTGCCAACCTGCTCTACGGTTACAAGGAAGTGCCCAACCGCAACTTCTCCGACCGCGAGCGTTACGGCGCCGCTGTGTCGGCCGCCTTCAAGCCCAGCGAAGTGTTCGAACTGGTGCTCGACTACTATCACCTGACGGCGAACGATACGCCCGATCTCGGCGGCTACGTTCCCCGGCCGACCGGTACCGGCCCGGACGATGTAACGGTTTACGAACCGTGGGACGACGTGCCCAATTACACGCAGAACGGCGACTTCCTGGATTCGGATGTCGATACGGTCACCGGCCGCATCTACATCACGCCGTTCGATGGCTTCACGATCGTCAATTCGACCCGCTACGGCGAAACCAGCAATGGCTATGTCCTTACCGGTCTTCGCGGCGGTGCCTACGACCCGGCGACGGACACCTACGCTCCGGTCACGCTCAGCACGCACCAGGGCAACCAGGAAGTCGAATATTTCGTCAATCAGTTCAATGTGCTGGGCGAATTCGCCACCGGCACCGTGCTGCACAATCTGATCGTGGGTGCCGAATATTCGAACCTCCAGGTCGCCAATGGCACTTACGACCTGACCGCGAACGGCGCGACCAATTGCGTCACTGCCGGGCGCGGCGGACTAAGCCCGAATTACTGCATCACCGATGAGAACCGCAATGTGATCTTCGGCCAGAACGAAATCCACAATATCGTGCAGCGCACGATCGCGGATGGCAGTGTCGACAGCGATTGGCAGGTCGAGACGCTGTCGGTCTATGCGATGGACACGGTGGACTTCACCGACTGGCTGTCGGTCCATGGCGGGATCCGCATGGATGCCTTCAGCTACAGCAACGTGGTGACCAGCCGCGGCACGGTCACGCCCTACACCTACAGCGATACGCTGTGGAACGGCCATGCCGGGATCGGGGTGAAGCCGCTTGAAGAAGTGTATGTCTACTTCAACTACGGCACGGCCAAGAACATCAACGGCGGCGAATCCGATCTTGGCGGCAATTGCGGCTACGGCGGCATCTGTGTCGACGACGGTACCGGCATCGGCGATGGCAGCCCCGAAAGCAGCGACAGCTTCGAACTCGGCGTCAAGGCCGACCTGTTCGACGATCGCTTCCTCCTGACTGCCGCGGCGTTCCAGATCACCAAGGGCGACGTGTTCGAATCTGCCGGCGACGGTTACAGCGCCGGTGGCTCGCTTAACACCGGGGAGAACCGTGTACGCGGTCTCGAATTCGGGCTGGTCGGCAACATCACCCCGCAGCTGCTCGCGCAGGCGGCACTGACCGTGATGGATTCGGAAATTACCGACTCGAACGACCCCGGCAAGATCGGCCGCCGGCTGAGCAATTTCGCCAACACGCAGTTCAGCGGCCAGCTGCGCTACCAGGTCACCGATGCGATCGCCTTCGGCGGCACCGCGACCTACAAGAGCGCACAGTACACCGGCCAGCCTGACGATGCGGCGAGCTACGACAGCAATCTGGACATCTTCACCTACCGCGTGCCGGATTACTGGACCTTCGACGCCTTCGCGAGCGTGGATTTCAACCAGAATTTCGGTGCCCGCGTAAACGTGACCAACATCGGTAACGAGGATTACTACGTCTCGGGCTATCGCTCGGGTCACTTCCTCTACAAGGGTGACGAACGCCGGGCGACGCTGACGCTCACCGGCAAGTTCTGATACGGCAGGGCGCGGGCTTCGGCTCGCGCCCTTCCACTCTTGCGACAAGACGACACTGCCATGCTGACCATCATCGAGAACCTGCTTAACGATGAAGAAGTGCGCCGCTTTCGCGAGCGCTTGCATGCTGCCGACTGGCAGGACGGGGCGGGAACCGCCGGTACCCGCTCGATTGCTGTAAAGCAGAACCTCCAGCTCCCCCGGCAAGATGCCTTGGCGCAGGAACTGGGCAATGCGATCCTGCGGCAGCTCGGCCAGCATCCGGAATTCGTTTCTGCATCGCTGGCGGAGAAGATCTGGCCGCCGGTGTTCAATCTCTACCAGGACGGCGGACATTACGGCACGCATTCCGATGCGGCGCTGATGCGCCTGCCTGAAGCGGACCTGACCATTCGCAGCGACCTTTCGGCCACGCTGTTCCTGTCCGACCCGGGCAGCTACGACGGCGGCGAACTAATCGTCGAGGAGCAGTTCGGCGCGCAGGCGGTCAAGCTGGCTGCGGGCGACATGGTCCTTTACCCTTCGTCGAGCCTGCATCAGGTTGCGCCGGTGACGCGCGGGCAGCGGATCTGTGCGATAACCTGGATCCAGAGCGCGGTCGCGGATACGCCGGCGCGCGCGCTGCTGTATGATCTCGATCAGTCGATCAGGGGGCTGACGCCCGAGCGGCCGAAAGACGATCCCGAGATCAACCGGCTGATCCACGTCTATCACAATCTTCTGCGGCGCTGGGCCCAGGTGTGATCGGCACGCGGCGGGCATTGCTGTGGGTGGCGCTGGCCATCCCGGCGGCGCTGATGATCCAGCGCTTCGCCAGCGGCGAGGCACTGGCGATGGATTTGTACCATCCGAGCGGCGAGATGGCAGTGCGGCTAATGATCCTTGCGCTGCTGCCCGGTCCGCTGGCGGATGCGCTGGGGCACAGCCGCTTCCTGCGCGGCTGGCTGGCGATCCGCCGCAATTTCGGCGTGGCCGCATTCCTTTACGCGCTGCTGCACCTCGTATTCTATGTGCTCGACATGCGGATGATCGCCGCGATGCTCGATGAAGTGGTTATGCCCGGCATCTGGACCGGATGGCTCGCCCTCGTCTTGTTGCTGGTTCCGGCGGCGATCAGTTCCGACCGGGCCATGCGCTGGCTGGGCCGCCGCTGGAAAAGCTGGCAGCGACTGGTGTACCCGGCATTCCTGCTGGCGCTGATCCACTGGCTGCTGCTCGATTGGCAGTGGGGGCCAGCACTCGTTCACTTAGCGCCGCTAGTGCTCGCCTGGACCTTACGTTTCGCGCTGCGGCGCCGGAAATCGCTATCGAGGAGTATCGCATGACCTTTCGCCAAAACGCCAAACGCTCTATCCTTGCCGCCGCCGCAATCGCAGCACTCGGCCTTGCAGTGCCTGCGCAGGCCGATGGCGACGTGACCTGCAATGCCGGCCCGCAGAAGGCTTGGCAGAAGATGTCCAAGCTCAAGAAGAAAGCCTGGCTGGAAGAGTGGGAACTGCTCAAGATGCAGGTCGAGGGCGACTGTTACGAAGTCTATGCGCGGACGAAGGAAGGACAGTCGATCGAGGCTTTCTTCCATCCCGTCACGCTGAAGAAGCTGGTAGTCTTCCGCCGCGGACAGGAAATCTACCGCGCCGACGGTTTTACCGGATAGCGCCCGTTTGCGCTGTTGCGGCGCATTCTCGGCTCAGGGTCAGTCCCGGTCCCCGGCGATCACCCGCGCGGCAATTTCACCGATCCCGTCGAATACCGCGATGGCGTGCTGGCCAGCGGCTATTTCGTGCACGCCGGTTATTGCGCCGCTCGAAATCCACCAACCCGCCTGCGGATCGATGCCGCGCTCCACCAGATTGCGCAGAAGGAAGGCCGCCGCGCCGAATGGCCCGTCGAGCATCGTCGCAGTCGTCGCACGGCCCTTTTCCTCGCCGTCGATCGCAAGCGTGACCCCGACCTCATCGAGCCGCGACCAGTCTGCCCGATCGACCAGGCGCCCCAGCAGCAGGCCCGCGTTATTGCCATGGTCGGACACGGTCACGCAGGGGCCGTCGCGATTGATTGCCGCATAGGGCGAAGATGCCACCTCGAGCCCGATGCGGACCTCGTCGACCCAGTCCATGGCCTGTTCGGGGGAGGTGGGCGGCGCGGCCTCGCGCGGGGCGAGCCGCAGCATGAATTCGGCCTCCATGGCAGCGAAGCCGCCGCTGAAGATCGGAAATTCGGCCAGGCCTTCGGCTTCCGATTTGATCGTGTCGGCGAAAGCGGGCCCGATCAGGCGATTGGCTCCCAGTTTATCCCTGGCGGGGGGATTGATCTTGCCCACCTTCCAGCCGCCGATCGGGCGATCCCACTGTTCGAGGGCGGCATCCTGGATGGCATAGGCCCCGGCAAGATCGGTCGGCCGGCGCCCGGGATATTCGGCCAGGGTCTTCCAGTTGCGGCGGGCATCGACAAAGGCGCGTGCAATGTCGCCGGCTGCGGAATTCATGGGGGCCCCTCTCGAAATATCCCACTTGCAGGGTGTCTTTGACGAAAAAGGAAACCGGTGTCAAAACGTATTTCGCCATCGCCCTGCGGATAGCGTTCAGCTGCGCCCTCCCATTTTTCGAGGCGGCGGCTATGAAGATGGCGCACAGCAAAAGGTTGCGACGAATGGCAAAGTCCGGTCCGGCACCTACGATCAACGACGTAGCGCGGGTTGCGGGCGTCTCGAAGAAAACCGTCAGCCGGGTGATCAACCGGTCCCCTCTGCTCAAGCAGGCCACGCGCGAAAAGGTCGAGAAGGTCATTGCCGAGCTCGGCTACACGCCGAACCCGCAAGCGCGGGCCCTGGCGCTGCGGCGGAACTTCCTGCTCGGGCTGCTGCACGACAATCCCAATGCGCAGACCGTGCTCAATTTCCAGGAAGGGGTGCTCGACGCCATCCGCGACACCGAATTCGCACTGGTGGTGCGGCCGGTCGATCGCCATTCGCCTGCCATGCTCGACGACATCCGCAACTTTCTCGAGCAGCAGCGGCTCTACGGCGTGCTGATCCTGCCGCCGATTTCCGAGAATGACGAACTGGCCGCGCTGTGTCGCGAGATGGGTTGCGGCTATGTTCGCATGGGATCTGCAGCGCTCGACGAGGCGGAGCAACTGGTCCAGTCGAACGATCGCGAAATGGTCGAAGGGGTGGTCGATTACCTGGTCGAGCTCGGGCATACGCGGATCGGGTTGATCGAAGGGCCGCAGGGTTTCCGGTCTGCCTTCGAACGGCGCGAGGGTTTCCTTACCGCCATGACGCGGCACGGGCTGGAAATGCCCGACGACGCGCTGGTGCAGGGCAATTACCGGTTCAGTTCAGGGGTCGAGGCGGCGAACCGGCTGCTCGACCAGAACCCGCATGTTACCGCGATTTTCGCCAGCAATGACGAAATGGCCGCGGGCGCCTACCACGCGGCGCGCGAACGGGGGTCGACATCCCGCGGGATCTTTCGATCGTGGGATTCGACGATTCCCCCATCGCCGCGCATATCTGGCCGCCGATGACCACGGTCGGCTGGCCGATCCGCGAAATGGGCAAGGCCGCCGCGCTCAAGCTTGTCGCGCCCGACACGGCGGAAGCCAAGCCATCGTGCTTCCCCGCGCGGCTGGTTACGCGCAATTCGGTCGCCCCGCCTTCCAAGAAAATCTGATCCGCCGCTTGAAATAGCCTCCGGTTTGCGGATACAACGTGCTTTGACACCGGTTTCCTAACTGGACTTTTGGAGCCGCTCTATTTCGCACCAGCGCCCCCAGCGGGCAGGGAGAACCCATGAAGATCGCTCTCATCACCGAGAACAGCCAGGCCGCCAAGAACGGCCTTATCTACGATGCCCTCAACACCGCTGCCGAACCGTTCGGCCACGAAGTGTTCAATTACGGCATGTACACCGCCGAAGACAGCGCATCGCTGACTTATGTGATGAACGGTGTGCTGGCGGGCATCCTGCTCAATTCCAAGGCCGCCGATTTCGTCGTGACCGGCTGCGGCACGGGCATGGGGTCGATGCTGGCCTGCAATGCGATGCCCGGCGTGTTCTGCGGGCTCGTGATCGACCCGACCGATGCCTTTCTGTTCAACCAGATCAATGCCGGCAACGCGATCGCGATGCCCTATGCCAAGGGCTTCGGCTGGGCCGCCGAGCTCAACCTGCAGGATTGCTATCGCAAGCTGTTCGAAAACGAGGCGGGTGCGGGCTATCCGCGCGAGCGGGCAGAGCTGATGCGCAAGAACCGCGGCTTCCTCGCTGATCTCAAGGCTGCCAGCACGCATGACATGCTGACCGTGCTGAAGAATGTCGATCAGGACCTGCTGCGCGCCGCGATCGCGGGCGAACGCTTCGCAGAATATTTCTACGCCAATTCGCAGGATGACGCGATCAGCGACTATCTGCGCAATCTTTGACCCCTTCGGGAATCGCACGACCGGCATGAACCGGCACCGGGGGCAGGGGATCGCGTCGTCGCGGCGCGATCCCCACCGCACCACACTGGGAGAGTGAATACCATGGCCACCACCCCCTTCGACCTGACGGGGCGCACTGCGCTCGTCACGGGTGCCAATACAGGTATCGGGCAGGGCATCGCCATCGCGCTGGCACAGGCCGGGGCCGATATTGCCGCGGTGGGCCGCAGCCCCGCCGACGAGACCGCCGAACAGGTCCGCGCGCTGGGCCGCCGCTGCGAGCTCGTTTCCGCCGACCTGTCCTCGATCGAACCGGTCGCGGACGTGGTCGACACGGTCGTCGCCAAACTCGGGCGTCTCGATATCCTCGTCAACAACGCCGGGATTATCCGCCGCGAGGATGCACTCGACTTCTCGGAAGAGGATTGGGACGCCGTGATGGACACCAATCTGAAGACGCTGTTCTTCCTGTGCCAGGCGGCCGCGCGCCACATGACCGGCTGGGCATCGCAGGATGGCGAGCGCGGCAAGATCGTCAATATCGCCTCAATGCTGACCTTCCAGGGCGGCATTCGCGTGCCGAGCTACACCGCCAGCAAATCCGGCGTCGGGGGCCTGACCAAGCTGATGGCCAATGAATGGGCGCCGCGCGGCATCAACGTCAACGCGATCGCACCGGGCTATATCGCGACCAACAACACCGCTGCGCTCCAGGCGGACGAAACGCGCAATCGCCAGATCCTCGAGCGGATCCCCGAACAGCGCTGGGGCGACCCGGCCGATATCGGCGGCGCGGCGGTCTTCCTTGCCAGCCGCGCGGCGGATTATGTCCAGGGGCATATCCTCGCGGTCGATGGCGGATGGCTGGCGCGATGACCGCGCTGCCGAAATCGGGCCACGTGGTCTGTTTCGGCGAGATGCTGGCGCGCCTGTCGCCCGAGGCGGGGACGCCGCTGGCGCGCGCGCACAGCCTCGCGCTCGCGATCGGCGGGGCCGAAGCCAATGTCGCCATTGCGCTCGCCAGCCTTGGCCAGCCCGCCGCGATGTTCAGCAGTGTGCCGGACAATCCGCTGGGGCTCCGCGCGCTCGCCGCGCTGGGCGAAGCGGGTGTGGATCGGCGCTTCGTGCGCCGCGCAGCGGGCCGGATGGGCCTCTATCTGTTCGAACCGCCCAGCGGTCCGATAGGGGGCGGGTGACCTACGACCGTGCGGGAAGCGCCTTCGCCATGGCGCAGCCGGAGGATTTCGACTTTGCCGGAGCGCTCGATGGCGCGCGGCTGCTGCATCTTTCGGGCATCACGCCTGCGCTGGGTCCCGACGGGGTGGCGCTGGCGAAGGAAGCCGTCGCCGCCGCGTCTGCGGCAGGCGTGCCGATCTGCTTCGATGGCAATTACCGCGCCAGTTTATGGGATGCCTGGGATTGCGATCCGCAGGCGATCCTGACCGAACTGGTCGAAGCGGCCACCATCCTGATCGGCAATCACCGCGACATCTCGCTGCTGCTCGGCAAGAGCTTCTCGGGCGACGGGCCGGATCGCCGGCGTGAAGCTGCCGAAGCCGCCTTCGCGCGCTTCCCCGATCTGGCGGCGATCGCCTCGACCGCGCGCCATATCGAAAGCTCGACCACGCATGGCCTCGCCGCGCGCGTCGACCTGCGCGAAAGCCATTGGCAGACCGACGAGGTCCGGATCGCCCCGGTGGTCGACCGTATCGGCACCGGCGATGCCTTCGCCGCGGGCGTGCTGCTGCGCTGGCTGGAAGATGGGTCCGCGCAGGAGATGGCCAAGACGGGGCTGTCGCTGGCGGTGATGAAACACGGTATTCCGGGCGATACGATAGCGGTCACGCGAGACGAACTGGACACCTTCCTTCTTGCAGGAGCCGATGTCAGCCGCTGACGGCATGACCCGCCGGGCGGCTCTGCGCGGGGGCCTCGCAGGGGGCGCTTTGCTTGCGGCCCCGGCGGTGGCGGCAGGGAGCAGCGGCGATCCCCGGGCTCTGGCCTATCGCGGCAATATCGATCACGGGCTGCCCGCGTTTCTCGGCATTCGCTATGCCCGCGCGGCGCGGTTCGACCGCCCAGTGCGCGAGCCTGTTCCTACCGCGCCCACGCCCGCGACGCAGTTCGGTCCGCTTTGCCCCCAGCGTAATCCGATGACCCCGGCGATGAGCGAGGACTGCCTGTTCCTCAACATCTGGACGCCGGATGCCCATCCTTCCGCGCGCCGCCCGGTGATGGTCTATTTTCATGGCGGGGCCTACAATTGGGGCTCGGTCACCGACCCGGTGACGCATGGGGCGAAGCTTGCCGAAGAGGGCGATGTGGTGGTCGTCACGGTCAATCACCGGCTCAACCTGTTCGGCTATGGCTGGCTGGCGCCGCTCGGTGAGCGTTTCCGCCACAGCGGCAATGCGGGCCAGCTCGACCTGATCTGCGCGCTCGAATGGATTCGCGAACATATCGGGGCCTTCGGCGGGGACGCGGACCGCGTGATGGTCTTCGGCCAGTCGGGCGGCGGCGCCAAGATCGCGACGCTGATGGCTATGCCTGCAGCCGATGGACTGTTCCACACGGCCGCGACAATGAGCGGACAGCAGGTCACCGCGCAGGGGCCCGGCAATGGCTGGCGGCGAACGCGCGCCCTGCTCGACCATCTCGATCTTGCGGAAGACGGCGGTGCTGCCCTGCTAGCCCTACCGTATGAGCGCCTGCTCGAAGGTCTCGAGGCGACCGACCCGGTGCTCGGGGGCAGTCTCTATTTCGGGCCGGTGCTCGACATGCTGCATCTGCACCGCCATCCGTTCTGGCCCGATGCCGCGCCGCAATCGCGGCACATCCCGATGATCCTCGGCAACACGCGGGACGAGACGCGGGCCTTTATCCGCAGCGACGGGCCCGTCGTGCAAGGCCTCGACTGGCAGAATATCGCCGAGCGGCTGGCCCCGCAGATCCCCATCGATTTGCCCGCGGATTGGGTGGTCGCACAATATCGCGCGCAGTTTCCGCACTGGTCCGCCGAGCAAGTCTTCTATGCCGCGACCACCGCCGGACGCAGCTGGCCCGGTCAGGTCATCGAGGCCGATGCGCGCGCCCGCGCAGGGGCGCAGGCCACCTGGGTCTATCAGCTCGACCGGCCCAGTCCGATCGATCCCACGCGCGGTGCGGCGCATACCGACGATCTGCCCTATGTCTTCGGGACGCTCGCTGCGGCGGGCAGCTATTCGGGAACCGGGCCACGCGCCCGCACGGTCAGCGATGCGATGATAACTGCCTTTGCGGGCATGGCGCATACCGAAACACCCGCTTCCCCCCAACCGACGCGCAGCAACTAGGCGAGAAAGGCCCAGCCATGCTTACGATCATCCTCATCCTGGTCATCGTGGTCATCCTGGCCAGCCTGATCGTCGCCGCCCTGCGGCGCCACGACAGCAACAACTATTTCGATCAGGATCGCCAGCCGTTTTACGCCGAGCCCGACGAACTGGTCGATTGCGGCCTGCTGTATTCGCAGAAGGACTACGAAGGCAAAGAGTCGCACACCTATACGGTAACCCCGGCGGGGGAGGCCGGGCTGCGGGCGTGGCTGCGCGAGCCGACCAACGATCCCGGCTTCCTGATGCGCAATTACGCCGGGATCGTCGAACGGCACGACCCGCTCGAGGTGGCGCGCAGCCGGCGCCCCATCCATGCCGCCCGCAAGGCCGAATACGAACGTCTCGAGCAGTTGCTCGTGAACCGGCCCGAATGGCGCTACGCGCTCGCCGCCACCCGGCTGGGCATACGCTTCGAACGTGCCTGCCTGACCTTCTGGAACGATGTCGCGAACGAGCATTCGGCCGAGCGCCGCGACCAGAGCGAAGCGGAGTAACCCCATGCTGCTCATCATCCTGATCATCGCCTGCATCCTCGTCCTGCTTGCCTATCTGGTGGTCACCGTCAGGCGGCACGACCGGAACGCCTATGCCGATCGCGAGCGCGACCCCTTCTACAGCGAAATGGCGCGGCTCGCGGCGGCCGGGCTGCTTTACGAGGAAGAGGAACGCAGCATCGGGCGGCAGCGCCACTCGTTTATCGTAACCCCGGCGGGCGAAGCCGTGCTGCGCAACTGGATGCGCGAGCCGATGAACGAGCCGGGACTGCTGCGGCTGTATTTCGCAGGCATCGTCGGCCCGGCGGATGTGGTCGCCCTGGCGCGCGAACAGGCGGCCAAATGCACCGAGCGGCTCGCGAAATTCGACCGCGTCGACGAGCTGTTCGGCCGCAAGCAGGGCTGGGAGGCCGAGCGCGCGCATCTCGAGCTGGGCCGACGCTTCGAAACCTTCTGCCTCGAATTCTGGGAGCGGCAGGTCGACCAGCCATTCAACGCCCATCTGTTCGCCGATGACGGCGGCGAGAACGAGGATCCGGGCACGGACGAAAAGGCACCGCGCACTGGGGCCCAGCACGACGACACGGGCTCAGCCGACCGATCCGACGAGGACTAGGGCCTGGCCCGCGATTCCCACTGCAAAGGAGGAAACCATGAAGAAGCTCAACACCCTGGCCGCGGCGACAGCCGTATCGGCGTTAAGCGCAGGATATGCGGCCTGTGTACCATCAGCCGCAGCTGCGCAGGATGGCGGCGCAAGCGGCACCGGGTCGCTGGTCGAACAGGCCGACGCGGTGACCCGGGAGACCAGCATCGCCGAAATCGTCCAGCGCTCCGACCAGTCGGGTACGTTGGAAGAAGTAGCGGCGATCGAGCTGTTCACCGGCAGGCAGCTACAGCCCGACCCGGCCCGCGGCATCTTCCAGAAGGCGCGCGGGGCGACGGCGCGGATCACCTATCTCGGGGTGGATAATGCCGCGGCCATCTACCAGAGCGACGGCGCGGGTGATGGAGCCGACGGCTCGTCCGCGACGATCCGCCTTGGCAATGACAGCGCTGCGGGCACCGACAGCACGGCCTATATCGACCAGCGCGGCGACAAGGGCGTGGTCGATATCCGCCAGCAGGGCGATGCCAATTTCTCGGTCGGCATCCAGCACGCCAATCCCGCGGGCAGCGCCAGCGGTGCGGAACAGACGCATACGCTTGCGGGTCACGACCATCGCAGCGAAATCGTCCAGGAAGCGAGCGGTACGCTGGCCAATGTCACGCTGTCGCAGGGCGGGGGCAGCACGGGCCAGGTGCGCCAGACCCAAATCGGCGCCAAGGCGTCGATCGCGATCAAGAATGGCCCCTCAAGCCGCGCGCGACTGGTGCAGACCGGTTCGGGCCGGGGTAACGTGGCCGACGTCGATGTGGATGGCGGCGAGAACACCACCGATATCTCGCAGCGCGGCGAGGATGGAGCGCACGAAGCCAGCGTGGCGCAGGCGGGCGAGAAATCGGAAGTTGCCATCGTGCAGGAGGGCCGGAAGGGCAATGTCACCACGATCGACCAGAACGGGACCGATGGCAGCGCGGTGGTGCGGCAGGAAAATTCGCCGAACAACAAGGCGCAGATCGATCAGGCGGGCGCGGGTTCGGTAAGCCTTGAAGGGCTGATCGAGCAGAGCGGCGCGGGCGGCAACAATTCGGCCGATATCGACCAGACCGGCAGCACGCACACCGCGGTCGTCCGCCAGAGTGGCGCGGGTGGCGGCAGCGTCGCCGGGATCGACCAGTCGACCGACAACACCGACGAGAACGAGGCGACGGTCGACCAGGTCGTCGATGCCGCTTCGGGTACCGACACGGTCGACATCGACCAAGGCGGCAGCGCGAACCGCGCGACGATCGAGCAGAGACGCGGGGGCGGCGACACGGGCAGTAATGCGAGCGTCACCCAGCCCGGTGGCCGCGGCCGCGCAACCGTGGCCCAGGAAGGGCCCGCGCTGAAAGCCCAGATCGACCAGAACGGCAACGCCAACGAAGGCGAGATCAGCCAGAAGGGCACGGGCACCGCCGGTGAAGCGTCGATCAAGGCGGGCAGTGGGACCGACAACAACATGGCCCGCATTTTCCAGGAAACGGGCGGGACGATCGCTTCCATCGACCAGACTTCTCCCAACAACGAGGCGACGATTGAACAGGCCAATGCGCAGCCTGCGGCGGGGACGGTCGAAGCCGATATCGACCAGAGCGCGGATGTGCAGAATATCGCTTCGATCGTGCAAACGGGTGGGGGCACCGTCCGCAGCGCTTCGCTGGCGCAGTCGGGTCGCGAAAATGATGGCGCGATCGACCAGTCGGGCGCGGCGAACGGCATGACCGCGAACGTCCAGATGGCGGGAGATCTCAATACGGTGCAGCTAACCCAGGACGCCCAGGGCAATGGCAACCTCCAGGCCGAACTCAAGCAGCAGGGCGACGGGAACTCGATCACCTGGGACCAGCGCGGCAGCGAACTGGGGGCCACCGTCACGCAGCAAGGTTCGGGGAACGCGGTCGAAGTGACTCAGTCGGGCAGCGGTTACGATGTCAGCATCACGCAGAACGGCGACAACAACAGTCTGCGGATCACCTATTCCGGTCCGTCCGAGGGCGGGGGCGGTTTCACCGTGGTGCAGAACGGCGGAGAAACCCGTCATGCAGACTAGCCTCTGGCTCGCTTTCGCAGGATTGGTTGAGGCCGGGCCAGCTGCGGGGGGTGCCGGCTGCGAAAGCTGCGCGGAAAGCTATTGCAGCGATGCCGGTGCAGCGCCGCAGGGAACGCTGGTGACGAGCAGCGCGACGATCGGCTTCGCGATTGCTGAGGACGGTTTGCGGCTGACCGTGCGCCATCGCGGATCGAGCGCCGAAACCGTCCTCGACCTGCCTTATCCTGCCCCCAAGCGCGCCCGCCATGCGGACGAGGGCGGGGAGGGCGGCACCTGCGATCCGCCGGCCGGTTAGCCCCTGGGGCCGGCACCGGACAGGCGGATCCGCGCTTCTTCGGCGATGGTTTCACCGATTTCGGTATAGAGTTCGGCAAAGGCCGCGGAGGACCGCCAGGCGACGCCCACGCTGCGATATTCGTGCCATCCTTCCGGTTCGGCGATGCGGACGACATCGAGCCCGCCTGCATCGGAGCGGATGTAGAGTTCGGGCAGTATCGCCAGCCCGACGCCCGAGCCGACCATCTGCTGCACGGCATCGAGGCTGGTGCCTTCGTAATCGGCCAGCACGGTGGCATCCAGATGTCTGCAGATATTTTCCAGCTGGCGGTGGTAGTGGTGACGGTGGTCGAGCGTGAGGAATGTCCGGCCAGCGAAGTCGGCAGCGGCCAGTCGCGGTCGTTCGTTCAGCGGATCGTCGGGCGGGACCACGATGCGCAGCGGCTCGCGGAACAGCGGTTCGATGGCGAGACCCCGGCCCGCTATGGGCAAGGGGGAAAGCACCATGTCGAGTTCGCCGGCCGCCAGTTCCGCGTGCTGCTGGTCGGGAATGCCTTCGCGGATGTACAGCCGCAGCCCCGGATAGCGCCGATGCAGCGTCTTGATCACGCTGGGCATGAGGTAGGGGCCGAGCGTTGGCGTGACTCCGAAACGGATCGATCCCACGAAGCGTTCGGCCGCGCGGTCGGCGGCATCATCGAAGTCGCGCACCGCATTCTGTACATTGCGCGCCGCGCTCAACAGGTCGCGTCCTGCCGGGGTCAATTGCATGCCTTTGGGGACGCGTTCGAACAGCTTGAGCCCCAGGCTGGTCTCGAGCGTGCGCAACTGCTGGCTCAAAGCCGGCTGGGTCAGCGCAAGGGCGTTCGCCGCCTCGCTCATATTGCCGGTGTCGGCGAGCTTCGCGAAGATCGCGATCTGCTTGAGAGTAGCCATGCTCTCCCATTAGCTTTTCTTATGAGTGCGGCGCAAGAATTCGAATTGGATTATAGTGCGGGCACCGCGCATATCGGCTCGACACAACGATGGAGAGCGACATGACCAAGAGGTCACCCGATGAAAAGATCATGAAGCCCTATCTGCGCCGCATGCTGCGCGAACATCGCGCGCTCAATCGGCTGATCGATACCACCAAGGCGATCGGCGCGACCGAGGACGTCAAGGCAATGAAACGCCTCAGGCTGCGTCTCAAGGACAAGATCGCCTCGCTCCAGAACCACTATTACGGGCGCAGCTTCCCAAGCTGACCCGCAGGCGGCGGCCGAACTCCCCCTCCCCAACCAAGCTCAGGAGCCGGCCGTCGCCTCTTCTCCCATGACCCTACTCACTTCCACCGAGCGCTTGCGCGCCTTCATCGCCAGCGAGAGCGCGGGCGGCATCGTTCTGATCGTCGCTGCCGCGGTGGCGCTGGCCATCGCCAATTCCGCGCTGCTGCCCGCCTATGAGGCCTTCCTTGCCACCCCGGTGGTATTCAGCGCGGGCAGTCTGGTCGCGATCGACAAGCCGCTGTTGCTGTGGATCAACGACGGGCTGATGGCGCTGTTCTTCTTCCTGATCGGCCTCGAGGTGAAGCGCGAGATCGTGACCGGCCAGTTGCGCAGCTGGAAACAGGCGTCGCTCCCGGTCTACGCCGCGATTGGCGGCATGGTCGTGCCGGCGCTGGTCTTTGTGGGCCTCAATCTCGGCTCACCGGAAAACCTGCGGGGCTGGGCAATCCCCGCGGCGACCGATATCGCCTTCGCGCTGGGCTTGCTCGCGCTGCTCGGATCGCGCGTTCCCGTCGCGCTGAAGGCGCTGCTGCTGGCGATTGCAATCATCGACGATATCGGCGCGATCGCGATCATCGCGCTGTTCTACACCGAGAACATGAACCTTGGCGCGCTCGCCCTTGGCCTGGTGCCGGCTGCAGGGTTGCTGCTGCTCAACCGCGCAGGTGTTGCCCGGTCGATTCCTTATTTCCTGCTCGCTGCATTCCTGTGGATCTGCGTTCTCAAGTCCGGCGTGCACGCCACGCTGGCCGGTGTGGCCACCGCGATGTTCGTGCCCATCGCGGTCGGCGACGAACGTCCGCTCGAGCGGCTCGAACATGCGTTGCACCCATGGGTGGCCTTCCTCATCCTGCCGATCTTCGCCTTTGCCAATGCCGGCGTGTCGTTCGCCGGGGCCGGGATCGACGCGTTGCTCGCACCGCTGTCGCTCGGCATCGCCGCAGGGCTGGTCGTCGGTAAGCAACTCGGGATATTCGGGGCCTGCTGGCTGGCGGTGAAAAGCGGGTTAGCGACGCTGCCCGCGGGTGTGGGCCTGCGCCACGTCTATGGCCTGTCCTGCCTTGCCGGCATCGGTTTCACGATGAGCCTGTTCATCGGCAATCTCGCCTTCGTCGATCCCGGACAGATCGCCGCGGTCAAGTTCGGTGTGCTGGGGGGATCGCTGGTCTCGGCGCTGGCAGGCATCCTGGTCCTCCGGTTTGCTGTGCGCCGGGCCGATGGTACCGTTACTATATGATATCTGCTCTTTTATTCACCGTCTTCGGTCTGGTCGCGCTTGTTTTCGGCGGCGAATTGCTGGTGCGCGGCGCGGTCGCGCTGGCCGAGAAGGCGGGCGTCAGCGCGCTGGTCATCGGGGTCGTGATCGTCGGTCTCGGCACGTCCATGCCCGAACTGGTGACCAGTATCGAAGCTGCCCTTATGGGATCGCCCGCGATCGCCTGGGGCAACATCGTCGGCTCCAATATCGCCAACAGCCTGTTGATACTGGGCGCTGCCGCGCTGGTGGCCCCGATGGCGATTGCCTCGACCAACCGCTGGCGCGATCCGGTAGTGGCGCTTGCCGGCAGCTTGGTACTGTTCCTGCTCGCGCTGACCGGAGTGGGCAGCCTGGTCATCGGAGTGCTGCTGCTGGCGGCCCTCGCCGGCTATATCGCCTGGTGCTACCGCGAGGAACGCCTTGCCGACCCTGCAGTGGTTCATAATGCGCCTTACGATCGGGCGCAGGCACTCGAATTGACCGATACAGGCCTGCACGGTGCCCGCAATGGCTGGACCCGGCCGGTGATGTTGACGCTTATCGGGCTGGCCGTGCTGGTCGGTGGCGGCCGCCTGCTGGTCGACGGGGCGATCGATCTCGCGCGGATCGCGGGGCTGAGCGAGACCCTCATCGGTCTGACCATCGTCGCGATCGGCACGTCGCTGCCCGAACTGGTCACTTCGGTCGTCGCTGCGCGCAAGGGACAGCCCGAAGTCGCGTTCGGCAATGTCGTCGGCTCGAACATCTACAACCTTCTGGGGATCGGCGGCGCCACGATGCTGATGGCTCCCGGTGCGGTCCCGGCAGGGCTGCTGCCGCTCGATATCGGCCTTGTCGTAGCCAGCGCGGTGGTCATCCTTTTCCTCACCGCAGCCCGCGGAGTGTCGCGCCTGCCCGCTTTCGCGCTGCTGGCGGCGTATGCCGGCTATCTCGGTTTCCTCGTCCTCACCGCATGAACCAAAGGAGCATAACATGATGTCTCGACGCAATGTACTCGCCGGTGCCGCAGTGGCCGGCGGCGCGATGGCTGCCGGTACCGGCATGGCCGCGGCCCAGGCCCCGCAGCCCGCCCGGCTGGCCCCCATGGTCGACGGCAAGACCGCGCTCTCTCCCGATCAAGCGCTCGAACTGCTGATCGAGGGCAATCGCAACTTCCTTAACGACGTGCCGACGGCCGCTCCTGTCGGGCGCGAGCGCCGCCTCGAGATCGCACAGGGACAGGCGCCGTTCGCGGCCTATGTCACCTGTTCCGACAGCCGTGTCTCGCCCGAAATCCTGTTCGGCCGCGGGCTGGGCGAACTGTTCATCATCCGCAATGCGGGCAACACCGTCGATACGGTGGCGCTGGGCTCGATCGAATATGCCGTGGCAGAGCTGGGCGTGCCCCTGATCGTGGTCATGGGCCACGAATCCTGCGGCGCGGTCAAGGCGGCCAAGGCAGTCGTCGACGACAACGCCACCTTCCCGGGCAGCATCGGCCGCATGATCGAACCGATCATTCCCGCGGTTCTCGAAGTCCGGGGCAGCGAGGGCGACATGCTGGACAACGCCATCCGCGCGAATGTGTCGCGCGTGGTCAAGCAATTGCGCACCACGACCGACCCGCTGCTGCTCGACCCGCAGGCGGCGGGCAAGCTCAAGGTCGTCGGCGCGCATTACGACCTCGACACCGGCAAGGTCGACTTCTTCGACCAGCCGTAGGCGCCAGGGCGTGTCCCGGTCCCCGGCCCGCCGCCGCGCGGGAGGGGCACCGGGACGCGATTGCCAGACAGTCTTGCTGAACGCAGGCGGCGCGATTCCAGTGCCTGCGCACCGCATCCCTCTTCCCCACAGCCGTATCCTCGCCGGTTGAGCAACCGGCTCGGCGTTTGCGCCGGACGGACGTTCGCCTTTCTCAAGAGGGGATTCGGATGTCGGCCCGAGAAGCCAGTGGCGGAGACGGAGGGATTCGAACCCTCGATACCCGTTACCAGGTATGGCTCCTTAGCAGGGAGCTGGTTTCAGCCACTCACCCACGTCTCCGCATGTCGCATGGTCCGGCGCTGCCGGTTGCGAGGGGCGCGCTATAGCCACGGTATCCCGGCCCATCAAGGGGAGTTTTGCGGCAAGGCTGCGGACACCGCCCGACCCCCGAAACGACTCGCTTCGCCGCATTTCCGATTCGGTTCATCGCCGTTTCATTGCCGGGGCGCTCAAAGGGGATTCTTCTCACGGCGCAGCTGTCTGCGCCAGCGCCGCCGACACGGAGGGATCGATGACCACATTCACACGCAACTGGCCGCGCCTTGGCCTTGCGCTCGCCGCATTCGGGCTCGCCGCCGCCCCGCTGGCGGCACAGGTCGAGACGATCGATCCGAACAACGCGATCGATGGCGATCTGGTCGAACAGCCGGGCGACCAGCCGGTCTATGGCGATCCGGCGCCGACGCCGAGCTACACACCCGCGCCGCAGGCGGCCGCGCCCGCCGAGGGCCCGGCGGAAACCTATGCCGACCAGCCGCAATGGTCCGAGCAATCGGCCGAACAGGCCGCGGGCGAAGCGGTTGACGGCGCCGGTGTCGACGATCCCGCGACCACTTACCGCGAGGACGATTTGATCGGCGCGGCGGAGGGCGTGTTCGGCAAGGGCGCCGAAGGGGTCGCCAAGATGATCCGCAACCTGCTGGCCGACCAGGGCGAGCCCAATGCCTATATCGTCGGTCGCGAGGCGGGCGGGGCGTTCATCGTCGGTGCGCGGTACGGATCGGGCACGCTCTATCACAAGGTCGAGGGCGAACAGCCGGTCTACTGGACGGGCCCGTCGATCGGTTTCGACGCCGGGGCGAATGCCGGCAGCACCTTCGTGCTGGTTTACAACCTCTACGACAGCGAGGAGCTGTACGAGCGCTATCCCGCGGGCGAGGGGCAGGCCTATGTCATCGGCGGGCTCACCGCCAGCTATCTGCGCAAGGGCGACATCGTGCTGATCCCGATCCGGATGGGCGCCGGGCTGCGGCTCGGGGTCAATGCGGGTTACATGAAGTTCTCCAAGAAGCATCGCTGGCTGCCCTTCTGAACCACGGCGCACAAGACGCCCTTCGGATCGCCCAACCATAATTCGCACGGGCACGGGGCCGCAGCGGGATTTCCTGTTGCGGCCCTTGGCATATCGGGCGATGAGGCGGGCATGCTTGACCAACTCGACGCCCAGTCTCCCGACGCGCTGCTCGCGCTCATCAAGATGCACGCACAGGACCCGCGCGAGGACAAGATCGACCTCGGCGTCGGCGTCTATCGCACCAATGACGGCGCGACGCCGGTCTTCCGCGCGATCAAGGCGGCCGAGCAGAAGCTGGTCGATACGCAGGATTCCAAGAGCTATCTCGGGCCCGAAGGCGACACCGGCTTCGTCGATGCGCTCAAGCCGTACATCTTCGGCAAGGACGCCGCGATGGGTGGCCGCCTGGAAGGGATGCAGACGCCGGGCGGCACCGGCGCGGTGCGGCTCGCAGTCGCGCTGTCGAAGGCGGCGGGCGTGCAGCGCGTCTATCTCGGCACGCCGAGCTGGCCCAATCACGCGCAGATCCTCGAGGACGTGGGCGTCGAAACCGGCACCTTCCGCCATGCAGCCCCGGACGGCACGGCCGATATCGACGCGCTGCTCGACGTGATCGCCAATGCGCGCGCCAGCGATGCGGTGCTGCTGCACGGTTGCTGCCACAATCCGACCGGTGTCGATTACACTCCCGAGCAATGGGACCGGATCGCCGACGCGCTGGCCGACAGCGGCGTGCTGCCGATCCTCGATGTCGCCTATCACGGCCTCGGCCTGGGGCTGGAAGAGGATGTCGCGGGCGTCCGCAAGGTGCTGGCCAAGGTGCCCGAAGCGCTGGTGGCCTACAGCTGCGACAAGAACTTCGGTCTCTACCGCGACCGCGTTGGCGCCTTCTACATGATCGCGAAGAGCGCGGACGATTTGCCCGCGATCACCTCGAACGCCAATGCGCTGGCGCGGGCCAACTGGTCGATGCCGCCCGATCACGGCGGCGCGGCGGTACGCACCGTGCTGCGCGACGACGCGCTGACCGCGACCTGGCTCGACGAGCTGGCCGAGATGCGCGAACGCATGCGCCGCGTGCGCGAGCGGCTGGCCGCGGCGGACAACGACGTGCCCGGGCTCAATCTCGCGACGCTGGCTCACCAGAACGGCCTGTTTGCAGTGCTGCCGCTGTCGAAGGACCAGATCGTCAGCCTGCGCGAGGACCACGGCATCTACATGGCCGGGTCGGGCCGGATCAACGTGGCCGGCCTGCATGAGGGCAACACCGCCAAGTTCATCGCCGCGCTGGCAGACGTCACCGGGAACTGAACGGCGATGGATCGCCAGCCGATCCTCGAGACCGAGCGGCTGGTCCTGCGCCCGCTGACCGAGACCGATCGCGAAGCGCTTCATGCCATCGCGTCGGACCCGGCGGTGTGGGAACAGCACCCGATCCACGACCGCTGGCGGCGCGAGGTGTTCGACGCCTTCTTCGACACCTGCCTGGCCAGCGGGGGCGCGCTGGCCGTGCTCGACCGGCGCGACGAGCGCATGGTCGGCATGACGCGCTTCGACCGGTTCGATCCCGACGAGGGGGGAGTGGTCGAGATCGGCTGGACCTTCCTGGCGCCGCGCTGCTGGGGCAAGGGCTACAACCCCGAGATGAAGCGCGCCATGCTGGCTCATGCGTTCGCAAGCGTCGCACTGGTCGAATTCCGCGTCGGCGACACCAACTACCGCTCGCGCAATGCGCTGGAGGCGATCGGCGCGCAGCGCACCACCCGCTACGAACTGGAGAAGTACCAGGGCAAGCGGGTGATCCATCTGGTGTACGAGATCGACCGCGAAGCTTTCACTGGCGGGCCGCTGGGCTGATGTAGGACGAATGTAGGACTGCCGCCCCCAAATCCTGTCACATGGACCGCATGTTACACGGTCCAGACGGAAAAAACGGCGGCCGGCGACCGCTTCTGCCGAACGGTAGGATCGCAAGGGGCGAGAGGGCTGCGGCATCCTCCAGCGTGGAGCAGATTTTGCGGGCGTAGGAAAATCGCCACGCTTCGCTTTCCATTCGCCGCCAGTGTGTTTATTGCGAGCGCTTCTCAAAAGGAGGAATCAATTTATGCGTAAACTCGTTCTCGCTTCCGCCCTCTCGGGTGCGATGCTCTCGCTGGCCGCCTGCTCGGGCGCTGCCGACGAAACGGCCGAGACGACCGACACCGCCGAAGTCGAAACCATCGATGACGCCGCGGCCGCCGAAACCGCCGCCGTGCTCGATGCGAACACGGCCACTGCCGAACAGCTCGCCGCGCTCGACGGCGTCAGCGACGAACTGGCTGCCGCGATCGTTGCCGGCCAGCCCTATGCCAGCGTGACCGATCTCAACGCCGCGCTGCTCGAGACGCTGGGCGAGGATGAAGCCGCACAGGTGCTGGTCGATGTCTTCGTGCCGGTCAATCTGAACAGCGGCACCGAGGAAGAAATCCGCCTCATCCCCGGCATGACCGACAAGATGGTCCACGAATTCGAGGAATACCGTCCGTATGCCGACATGGGCGTGTTTGATCGCGAAATCGGCAAGTATGTCGACGAAGCCGAAGTAGAACGGTTCAAGAACTACGTCACTCTCTGACGGCGCTGCAGCGCAACCCTGACGATCTCGATCGCGGCCAGGATCCCCACGTGGATCCAGGCCGTGGTCGGATCGAAGGCCGACCAGACCCAGTGCAGGAAGGTCAGGATCGCGGCGGGATAGACCAGCCGGTGCAGCCGTTTCCATGCCCGCTTCATGCGCCGCACCGACATGTCGTTGGACGTCAGCGCCAGCGGCAGGAACAGGGCGAAGGCGGCCCAGCCCGCAACGATATAGCCGCTCGACAATTCGGCCAGCACGAATTCGGGCGAACCCTTGCGCACCAGGTAGATCGCCGTGTGCAGCGCGGCATAGGCAAAGCTGGCCACGCCGATATCGCGGCGCCGGCGCATCAGCCAGAGCGTCCAGCTCTGCCGCCGCAGCAGCAACCGCAGCGGGGTGACCGCCAGCGTCGCCATCAGCAGCCAGGCCGCCCAGTCGCCGCTGTCGCCGATCGCGTGGCCATAGCCGTAGAGATCGGGCGTGAAGGTCCAGCGTCCGGCGATCCACAGGCCGGGCAGGGCAAGCACCAGCCACAGCAGCGGGCGCGAACCGGCGAAAGCTTTCAGCATTGTCTTGTCGGTACCCGTATCAGCCGGCGAGGCTCTGCATCCGCTTGAGATAGCGTGCGAGCACGTCGATCTCGAGATTGACCGTATCGCCTTCGGACAGGTCGCCCAGCGTGGTCACTTCGCCCGTATGGGGGATGATGTTGAGCGCGAAGCGCACTTCGCCGCCGGGTTCGTCCTCGACCTCGTTCACGGTCAGCGAAACGCCGTCGATGGTGATCGACCCCTTTTCCGCGACGAACGGGGCAATGTCCGCACCGGCGAGGATTTCGAGCCGGGTGGACCCGCCGATATCCTCCGCCAGGGCCACGCGGCCCACCGCATCGACATGACCGGTGACCAGATGGCCGCCCAGTTCATCGCCCAGCCGCAGCGCCGGTTCGAGATTGAGCCGGCGGTCCGCATGCCACTGGTCCTGCGCCGTGCGACTGACGGTCTCGCCCGAGACGTCGACCGCGAACCAGGCATCGCCTTCCTCGCCGCCCTTTTCGACCACGGTCAGGCAGACGCCCGAACAGGCGATCGAGGCGCCGATATCGATGCCCGCCGGGTCCCACGGACAGGCCACGGTGACCCGCAGGTCGCCCTTGTCCTCTACCGTGGTGATGGTGCCGATGGCGGTGACGATCCCGGTGAACATGCGTACTCCCTGATTACCGCAGGCGGCTGTAGGCGGCGAAGCTGTCGCTGCCAAGCTGGCGTCGTTCGGCCAGCGCCCAGCGCCCGTGTGCGTCGTCCAGCCGTTCGAGGCCGATATCGGCGACCGCGCCGCGCCCGGCCCCGACGATGATCGGCGCGCGGTAGATTTCCAGCCGGTCGACGAGATCGGCGGCCAGGAAGCTGGCCGCGACATTCGCCCCTGCTTCGACATAGAGATACAGCGCTTCGAGCTGGGCGACCTGCTCCGGCCGGTTGATGATCGTGACGCCGTCGGGCGCGACGCCTCGCGACAGCACCACCCGCTGCGGGCTGCGCTCGCCCAGTCCGGGCAGCCGCACATCGAGGCTGGGCCGGTCGGCGCGCCAGGTGCCCCCGCCGACCAGGATCGCATCGGCCATCGCGCGCCGCGCGTGGACATGCGCGCGCGCCTGCGGCCCCGTGATCCACTGGCTTTCGCCGCTGGCCATGGCGATGCAGCCGTCGAGCGACATGGCGATCTTCATCGTGACATGCGGCCGGTCATGGCGGGCGCGGGTGAGATAGCCCGCAAGGCTGGCCTCGGCCGCAGGGGAGCGCAGCAGCCCGGCCTCGATCCCGGCATGGCGCAGGCGCGCCAGCCCGTCGCCCGCAGTGCGCGGGTCGGGATCCTCGACCCCGGCGACGACGCGGGCCACTCCTGCTTCGACGAGCAGGTCGCTGCAGGCCGGACCGCGCGGCGAGCGGTGGGCGCAGGGTTCCAGCGTGACATAGGCGGTGGCCCCGCGCGCTTCCTTGCCCGCCTGCGCCAGCGCGGCGGCTTCGGCATGGGGGCGTCCGCCCGCAGCGGTCCAGCCGCGCCCGACCACGCGGTCGCCCTGCAGCAGGATGCATCCCACGCCCGGATTGGGATAGCTGGCGGGGCGCGCGCGCGTGCTCAGCCGCGCGGCCGCATCAAGCCAGCGCGCGTCATTCGCCGCTGTCGTCAACCGCCGTGCCCGCTGGGTAGAGTTCGCGCCGCCGCGCTTCGGCTTCCGCTTCTTCGCGGGCGCGTTCGATGGCCGCTTCGCGTTCCATCGCCTCGACGTCGAGCCCGGTGGCGCGGCCGAGTGCCTTGTAGGCTTCGATCCTGCGCGCCTCCAGTTCGGCCAGCTCGGCCTCGCGCGCTTCCTTGCGCTGCTGGTTGGCGATGTTCGTTTGGCGGATTTCCTCGTCGGTGCGCCCTTCGGCGAAGGTCGAGATATAGGTGACCTTGGGCGCGTCGGGCGGGCGAAAATGCGATTCCTTCGTCAGCATGGCCAGCCCGGTCAGCGGGATGGCGAGGGACAGCGCGAGAAACGGCCAGCGATAGGGCCGCGGTTCGCGAATATAGTCCCACAGGTCGGCGAACCCGGCCTTGGCATCGAAGCGAGATTTGAAGCGCATGCGGCGCAAGATAGGCACTTTCGCGGGCCCGCGCCAGTGGGGCTAGTCGAAGGCAGCGTAGAGCTCGCGCCCATGCGCTGAGAGCCAGCGATTGGCCTGCGCGATATCGCCTTCGTACAGCCGGGCGAGCAGGGCGTGGAACGCGGGCGAATGGTCGAAATGGACCAGATGCGCGACCTCGTGCGCGACCACCGAACGGCGGATCGCATCGGGCGCCTGCACCAGCCGCCAGTTGAGCCGCAGCACGCCTTCGGACGAGCAGCTGCCCCAACGCTTGCGCGCCCGGCTCAGCCTGACCGGCGCGGGAGCGAGCTGGCCGCGCGCGCAATAGTCCGCCGCATCTTCGGCGAACAGGCGCAGCGATTCCTGTTCGAGCCAGCGCTGGAGCCGCCTGGCAAGCGTGTCGTGCGGTCCGCCCAGCGTCAGCCTGCCGCTATCCAGCCGCGGGCTGCGCGGTGCATCACCGCGCCAGTCGACGGCAAGCTCGCTGCCGCGGTACAGCAGCCGCCCCTCACCCGCCGGATCGCGCTTGGGCGGGATCTTGGCGAGCTGCGCGGCGAGCCAGTCGCGCCGCGCATGGGCGAAGGCAGTCGCTTCGGCGCTGCGCGCCCAGTGCGGCAGGGTGATCCGCACCGCGCTGCCATCCGCCGCCAGGCGCAGCGTCAGCCGCCGCGCCCGCCGGTGGCGGGTTATCTCGATCGGAAGCGTGCGATCGCCGAGCTCGATCACCGGCTCCAGCGCGTCGCGGCGGAGCCAGTCGATCACGTGGCACCGCCTTCGTCGTCGTCCGGCCCGTCACCGTCGCCCCAGTCGACCACATGGTGTTCCAGCGGACCCGCCTCGTCTTCGCGCACGACGCGCCCGGCCACCGATACGCCGGCCCGGACCACGCCCTTGCGGTCGCCGCTCAGCAGGTAGTGCCAGCGCGGTAGCGGCTGCCCGTCCGCGCGGCGGCGATAGGCGCAGGTCGCCGGCAGCCAGGTGACATCCTCGACGATGCGCAGCGTCAGCCGCAGGCAATCGGGGACGAAGGACTTGCGATGCTTGTAATCGGTACACTGCGCGGTCTGCGGATCGAGCAGCGTGCACGCCACATTGGTGTGCTCGATCTCGCCCGTGTCCTCATATTCGACCTTATGCAGGCAGCAGCGCCCGCAGCCGTCGCACAGCGCTTCCCATTCCTCGGTGGTGAGATCGGCCAGCGGCCGTTCCCAGAACCGGTCCCTCAGCGCACCCATTTGTCCAGTTCCGCGGCAACCGCTTCGGGGCCCTGGTCGGTCGGCAGCATGGCCAGCGGCTCGCCATCGGGGCCGAACAGGTAGGTGATGTTGGTATGCCCGACCAGATAGCCGCCCGCCTCGTTGGGTTCCTCGATCGAATAGACCGCGGCGAAGGCTTCGGTCACCGCGTCGATCTGTTCCTTGGTGCCGGTCATGCCGACCAGGCGGGGGTGGAAGCTGTCGGTGAATTCGGCCAGCACCGCGGGGGTGTCGCGGGCGGGATCGACGCTGACGAACAGCGGCTGGATCTGCGCGCCCAGCTCGGGGTTGGCCTGTTCGAAGGCCTTGAGGCCGGCCATCGCGCGCTGCGTGTCGACCGGGCAGACGTCGGGGCAATAGGTGTAGCCGAAGTAGAGCGTGCGGTACTGGCCGTCGAAATCGCTCCAGCTGACGGGATCGCCGTCCTCGCCGGTCAGCGTGAATTCGGCGCCGATCGCGGCACCGGCCAGCGGCGGTTGTTCGGGCGGGGCATCCTGACAGGCGGCGAGGGCGAGCAGGGCGGCGACAAGCGGGGCGGAGTTGCGTAGCATGGTGTCACGGTTCATGGTCTGCTAACCCGCGCTCGGCAAGGGCGAGTCAGCCAATGAACTGCGAAAAAATAGGGGCTCCGACGGTGAAACGGTTCGCGAAATACACTCTTCTGGCAGCGCTGGCGGGATCGCTGGTCGCCGGGCCGGTCCATGCCCAGGCGCAGCGCGACGGGTACAAGTTCCTCGATGCCGTTAAGGAACGCAACGGGACCGAGGCCACGCAGCTCCTGTCCGAACCCGGCAACGTTCTGGTCAATTCGCGCGACATCACCAGCGGCGAGTCCGCGCTGCACATCGTCACCCAACGGCGCGATCCCGTCTGGCTGCGGTTCCTGCTGGCCAAGGGCGCCAATCCCAATATCGCCGACCGCAAGGGCACCACGCCGCTGCAGCTTGCCGCGCAGCTCGGCTTTGTCGAAGGCGTCGAGATCCTCGCCGAACGCGGGGCCGCGGTCGATGTCCCCAACAGCACCGGCGAAACGCCGCTGATCGCCGCCGTGCACCGCCGCGACGGACCGCTGGTGCGGCTGTTGATCGCCGAGGGAGCCGATGCCGACCGCGCCGACAATTCGGGCCGCACCGCGCGCGACTATGCGCGGCTGATGGGCGCGCGCTCCGACCTGCTCCAGGAAATCGAACGCGCCGAAGCCGATCGCGGCGAACAGACCGAAACCTACGGACCGAACTGAACCATGGACGTTGCCGACCTCACGCTCGACGAATTGCGGCTCGCGCTGGCGCCCGGCATTGCCGATGCGGCGGTGTTCGACGGCTGGAGCGATGCCGCGCTGGAAATGGCCGCCGACCAGCTCGGCGCCGACCGCGATGTCGCGCGGCTCGCGTTCAAGGACGAAGGCGCGATGGGCATGATCTGCGCCTGGATCGAAACGATCGACCGGCAGATGGTGCTCGACCTGCCGCCCGAGAAACTTGCGGGCATGAAGATCCGCGAACGCATCCGCGCGCTGGTGCAATACCGGCTCGATGCGGTGGCCGGGCAGGAAGAATCCCTGCGCCGCGCGTTGGCGATCATGGCCATGCCGCAGAACGCACCGCGCGCGCTCAAGACCGGCTGGAACAGCGCCGATGTGATGTGGCGGCTCGCGGGCGATACGGCGACCGATTACAACCACTACACCAAACGCGCGATCCTTGCCTCGATCTACGGCGCGACGCTGACGGTGTTCATCGCCGACGAAAGCGACGGCAAGGCCGACACCGCGGCATTTCTCGAGCGGCGGATCGACGGGGTGATGAAGTTCGAGAAGGCCAAGGCCAAATGGTTCGGTCCCGAGCGCGAGACCTTCAGCGTAACGCGCTTTCTCGGCCGGTTGCGCTACCCCGCCAGATAGGCCCGCGCAAACAGCGCGCTATTGATAACCGGTTGCAACAAGCGCGCAGTTCTGACAGTGCGGCGCGCATGACGCTGGACGGGTTTGAAAACGGCAGGACCGCGCGAATCGTGGCGGTTGACTGGGCCTCCTTGGACGAGAGCGAAGGCAAGCGCCTGAAGGCGTTGGGCATCGACGAAGGCGTCGAGGTCGCGGTAACGCGGCGCGGCGTTTTCGGGACCCGCGACCCGCTGGCGGTGCGCGTCGGCCGGATGACCATCGCGCTGCGCCGCAGCCACGCGCTGGCGATCGAGGTGGAACCCGTATGACCCGCAAACGTATCGCCGCGCTGGTCGGCAACCCCAATGCGGGCAAGTCGGCCCTGTTCAACGCGCTGACCGGCGCGCGGCAGAAGATCGCCAATTATCCCGGCGTCACGGTGGAGCGCAAGGCCGGCCGGCTGACGCTGCCGAGCGGAGAACCGCTCGAGCTGATCGACCTGCCGGGTTCCTACAGCTTCGATGCCGCGAGCCCCGACGAGGAGGTGACGCGCAAGGTCGTGCACGGCGAATTCGAAGGCGAGGCCACGCCCGAGGTCATCGTGCTCGTCGTCGACGCCGCCAATCTCGAACAGCATCTCGTCTTCGCGCAGGAAGTGCTCGAACTCGGCCGGCCAACGGTGGTTGCGCTGAACATGATCGACCTCGCCGAACGCGACGGGCTCACGCTCGATCCGGCGGCCTTGTCCGCCGCGCTCGGCGTACCGGTGATCCCGACCGTCGCCGTGCGGGGCAGGGGGCTGCAGGAACTGACCGCCGCCATCGCCGAGGCGGAAACCCATGCCGCCGAAGATGCGCAGTGGCGCGGCCATGTCACGCTGCCCGAGCGGCGGCTGGTTGCCAAGCACATGGCCCGCGGGGCCACGCTCTCGGCCTCGGCACGGCACACGATCGAGAACGGCATCGACCGCGTCCTGCTCAATCCGTGGGTCGGCCCGGTGATCCTGTTCGGCCTGCTGTTCGTGATCTTCCAGGCAGTGTTCGCCTGGGCGACCCCGTTCGCCGATGCGCTGGACGGCGCAGTCGGGGCGATTTCCGGCTGGGTGAGCGGCATCATGCCCGAAGGCTTCATCCGCGATTTCATCACCGAAGGCGTGCTTGCCGGCGTGGGGTCGGTGGTGGTTTTCCTGCCGCAGATCGTGATCCTGTTCTTCTTCATCCTGCTGATGGAGGCAAGCGGCTACATGGCGCGCGCGGCCTTCCTGATGGACCGTCTGATGGCCGGGGTCGGCCTGTCGGGCAAAAGCTTCATCCCGCTGCTGTCCAGTTTCGCCTGTGCGATCCCCGGGATCATGGCCGCCCGCTCGATCCCCGATCCCAAGGACCGGCTGACCACGATCCTCGTCGCGCCGCTGATGACCTGTTCGGCGCGGCTGCCGGTCTATGCCGTCATCATCGCGGCGGTCATCCCGGAGACGAGCGTCGGGCCGGGTATCGGACTGCAGGGGCTGGTGCTGTTCGCGCTCTATCTTGCCGGGATCGTCGGCGCGCTGGTGGTTGCACTGGTGTTGCGCAACACGCTGGCCAAGGGCGCGGCGAGCGGGTTCATCATGGAAATGCCGCGCTATCAATTGCCGCGGATCAAGGACCTTGCGATCGGCCTGTGGCAACGCGCCTATGTCTTCCTGCGCCGCGCGGGCACGATCATCTTCATGGTCACCATCGCGCTGTGGCTGCTGCTCAGCTTCCCCAAGGCCGAGCCGGGCGAAAGCCAGCTCGATGCCAGCGTTGCGGGCATGGTGGCCGACGGCCTGCACCCGGTGCTCGAACCGATCGGTTTCAACCGCGAGATGAGCCTCGCGCTGATCCCCGCCATGGCGGCGCGCGAAGTGGCAGTGTCGGCGCTGGCAACGACCTATGCCGTCGATGCCGAGGATGAGGATCTCGCCGCCGAAGGCGTGACCGACCGGATCGCCGCGCTGTGGAGCCTGCCGACCGCGCTGGCCTTCCTCGCCTGGTTCGTCTTTGCGCCGCAATGCATCTCGACCATCGCCGTCGCCCGGCGCGAGACCAATGGCTGGAAATGGCCGACCTTCATGGTCGTCTACCTGTTCGTGCTGGCCTATGTCTTTGCCGGGCTGACCTTCTGGATCGCGACCGCGCTGGGACTGTAGAAACCGGGTCCGGTCCGGTGGAAACGCAGCCGCGCCCGTCTAGCCCCCGGTGGCGGGCTGGGTTAGGCCGTGGGTCAACAGTTACGAAGGAATGATTCGATGGCCGGAAGCCTCAACAAAGTCATGCTCATCGGCAATCTCGGTGCCGATCCGGAAATCCGCAGCTTCCAGAATGGCGGCAAGGTCGCCAATCTGCGGATCGCCACCAGCGAAACCTGGAAAGACCGCAACACCGGCGAGCGCCAGGAACGCACCGAATGGCACACGGTCGCGATCTTTTCCGAAGGTCTGGTCGGCGTTGTCGAACGCTTCCTGCGCAAGGGCAGCAAGGTCTATATCGAAGGCCAGCTGCAGACCCGCAAATGGCAGGACCAGTCGGGCAACGACCGCTATTCGACCGAAGTCGTGCTGCGCGGCCTCAACGGCACGCTGACCATGCTCGACGGCGCCCAGGGCGGTGCGGGCGGCGGCGGCAATCGCGGCGGCGGCGGCGGGTCGTGGGACCAGGGTGGCGGTTCGGGCGGTGGCGGCCAGAGCGGCGGCTGGAACCAGGGCGGCGGCGCTGCGGGTGGCGGCGCTGCCGGCGGCGGCATGGGCGGAACCGGCGGCGGCTCGAACTACGACGACCTCGACGACGATATTCCGTTCTGATCGACTTGCGCCCGGGGCGCGCCAAACTGCCTATCGCAATCGTGATAGCCACGGCCTCCTTCCTTCGCGGGTAGGGGGCCGAGGTGCTTGTGATGCTGGTGTATTGCCACGAGGCATGCAGCGGTGGGGTGGCAGGGAACCGGAGGAGCTTGCCTCTTCGGAGCGAGCGACATTCTTGCCAGCTGCGCTCGATGAGCCAACGCCGCTCGCGCCGACCACAAGCGCCCATAGGCAGGTAACCCCTGCCGCGCAGCGATCCGAAGCCGTTCCTGCCGGATCAGCCCGCCCCCGCGCCTTTAGGGCATCTTAACCAAGATGCACCTACCCCGACCCGGTTCAGGGGGTACGTGAGGATGAGCATTCAGGACGAGACATCGAGCGATCGCTGGCTCTCGCATTGCGTGTGGATTGTCGCGCTGTGGGCCAGCTTCTTCAATCTGCTCAACTTCAACGGCTATCCGCTTTTCCGGCCCGAGGTAGCGATAACCATGCTGGCGCTTGCGCTGGTCGGGGGGTGATGGCTCTCATCCAGCAAGCAGCCAAACCGCGCCTGTGGTTCCTCGTCGTGGCACTCTTCGCAGCGGTGCTGGTCGACTTGAACGCATCGATCTCTGCTATCTGGTTCCTGAGCTGCTGGGCCATTTTCGCAGTGATCGCTTTCTATGTCCGCGAGGTCTTCGTGAAGATCCTCTTCGCGGCGGCCGCAGCGGTCCTCTTCTTTCAAGGGGCCGAACTGGTTCTCGATGACGGCAGCCCGCGCGAAGCCGGGAATGAGGCGCAGAACCTGCAGGCCCTCGATCGCGATCGCGCGGACCGCCCGGCGATCGTTCACCTGGTGCTCGATTCCTATCTCGGGCTGGACGGCATGGCACTGGGTCCGGACGTCTACCGGGACTTGCGGTCCGAGCAGGTCCGCTTCTTCACCAGCCATGATTTCCAGGTCTATCCGCGCGCCTACAGCCCGTATGCGAAGACCTTGAACTCGCTTCCGGCACTGTTTTCCTACGGGCAGGACGAACCCGTGGTCCACTCGATCACCTCGGAATATTCGATACCCGAACAACTGCCATATTTCGCGGATCTCGATGCGATGGGTTATCGCATCGACGCCTTGCTCCCCGCGTATTTCGATCTGTGCGTGAAACAGAAACTGACACAGTGCAGGACGTTCGAAAGTTCCGGGCTGTCTTCCATGCTCGGCACCGAAATGAGCGCGACCGACCGTGCGAAAGTGTTCGGCTTCACGATGCTTAACCTGACCAGGACGATCCGCTCCGCCACGGGCAGGATTCGCCCGGACCCCGGGGCTCGGCTGGCGCATAATCGCAGCGAGCTGTTTCCGCTGACCTCGCTAGGGCAGTTCGACAGTTTCATCGCTGACGTCGCCGGTTTGCGCGAGGGGGAAGTGAAGTTCGCACATATTCTGCTGCCGCATGATCCCTATATGCTAGCCGCCGATTGCACGGTGAAACCCGAATCCCGGTGGCTCGATGAACACGGGCCGGGCACTGCCGATGCGCGCGAACAAGGCTATGCCGACCAGGTGCGCTGTCTCCAGCAGCGGCTCGACCGGCTGCTCGATGCGCTCGATCGCACTCCCGCAGGCCGCGAGGCGATCGTCCTGATCCACGGCGATCACGGATCGCGGATTGCTCCTACGCAGCCATTTTTTGACGGGCCACAGCTTTCGTCGCGCGAGTTGCTGATGTCCTATTCGACCTTTTTCGCGATCCGCGTTCCCGGCGAAAGCCCGGGCGAGGTGCCCGGAACGCATTCTCTCGGCCGGTTGATGGCCGATTTCCGCGCGCGCGAGTTCGCGACAGCCCCTCGGCCCGCGCCCGCGGTGGACCAGGTAGCGGTGACAGATGCGGCGGGCACCCCGCGCGAGTGGCGGCCGCTGCCGGGTTTTACCCGGTAAATTAATAAGATTTTAGCCAAACCGCTTCACGTTTGACCACAGCCCAGACCCCTTGCGAAGGAATCTCGATGTATCACAGAACCATGGTTTCGCTCGTTGGCCTTGCCGCCATGCTCAGTCTATCTGCGCCGGCCCACGCGTATATCGATCCCGCGACGGGCAGCATTGTCCTGCAGGCGGCGATCGGTGCAGTTGCCGGTGCGACGCTGTTCTTCCGCACTTCGCTGTACAAGGTGAAAGCGCTGTTTAGCCGCCAGAAACCCAGCGGCGAAGAATGAGCGCCAGCGCAGTCCTGGACCCCGGTTCGTTTCGCGATCCGGGCGGTCGAATATTCCGCGTCGGCGAGAAGGTGTTCCGCTCGATAACGGGTAACGCGGCGAGCAATTTTGCACGAGCGGATGAATCCGGCGTCATGCGAAAACTGGTCGAGAGGGGCCGGCTAGTCGATTTCACCGATGTGACCGAACAGGCATCGCAAGTAGGGATCGAACAGGCCGATGTGCTCCTTTCCCATCCGCAGATCCCGTTCATCTCATATCCGTATGAATGGAGCTTCAGCCTGCACAAGGCGGCGGCGCTGGCGCATCTCGACCTGCATCTCGAGCTTCTGTCCCAGGACTTCACGCTCAGCGATGCGACTGCTTACAACATGCAATTCGACGGGACTCGACCGGTCCATATCGACCATCTGTCGATCGGCCCGTACGAGGACGGCGAGATCTGGGCCGCGCATCGCCAGTTCTGCATGCAGTTCCTCAATCCGCTGCTGATGTGGTCGATGCTCGATCTCCAGCCGAACCACTGGTTCCGCGGATCGCTCGAAGGCATTGCGCCGGAAGACCTGGCCAAACTCGTTCCGCTGAGGAAGCGGCTCAACTGGACCGTGCTGACCCACGTTATCGCCCAGGCGACATTGCAGAACCGGTCGGTGCAGACGACGACGGGGTCGTCGCGGTACCGCGAGGCGCGCCTGCCGCGCTCGAGCTTCGAAGGCATGCTTCGCGGGCTGCGCGGGGCCATCGCGAAAATGGAAGTCCCGTCGCACAAGACGGTGTGGGGCGACTACGCGAACAACACCAGTTACGCCGCTCCCGAAGCCGAGGCCAAGCACGATCTGGTCAAGGAGGTGGTCGCCGCCATCAAGCCGGGCCTGCTCTACGATCTCGGCTGCAATACGGGCGATTATTCGAAGTCGGCGCTAGAGGCCGGGGCCGGGAAGGTCATCGGTTTCGATTTCGACCACGGCGCACTGGAAATTGCCTTCAAGCGCGCGCAATTGGAACAGCTCGATCTGCTGCCGCTGTGGCTCGATGCAGCCAATCCAAGTCCCTCGCAGGGCTGGGGGAGGCGGAGCGGATGGGCCTTGCCGGGCGCGCCCAGCCCGATGCGCTTCTGGCACTCGCGTTCATTCACCACATTGCCATCGGGCGCAACGTACCGCTCGACATGGCAGTCGACTGGCTCGTGTCCCTTGCGCCTGCCGGAGTGATCGAATTCCCCCACAAGGAAGACCCGATGGTGCAGCTGTTGCTGTCCCAGCGGCCAGATATCTTCCCGGACTATCGCAACGAAACCTTCGCCAACCTGCTGTCGCAGCGCGCGCGGATCGTGAAGGCAGTGGATGTGCTGCCAACGCGAACGTTGTACTGGTTCGAGCGGAACTGACGACCCACTCGGCCAGAGCGGCGCGGCATCGGGCCCGGCGGCGGTTCGAACTACGACGGCCTCGCCGACGATCTTCCGTTCTGATGGGTTACAGCGGCTTGACCAGATATTCGGCGCTGGCAGGGCATAGCGCGGCGAATTCGCGCGACGATGCGACCGCTGCGGGCGCATCCTCGCGGTCGTGATCGCGGTAACCCAGCTTGCGGAAAAAGTCCGCTGCGGTGGTGGTCAGCAAATGCAGCCGGGCGACACCCTGACGGCGCGCCTCGCTTTCCAGTAGCGCGACGGCCTCGCGCCCTGTGCCCTGACCGCGCGCGGCGCCGAGGATGACGACCGAGCGCAGAATACGGTCCGGGCCATCGCCCTCGATCCCCCCGAAACCGATACAGCGACCCGCGTGATGGAAGGCGAAAAACGCGCGCCCGTCGTCTTCGATATCATCCACCGGCAGCCCTTCTGCCGCGAGCGCCTGAACGAGCTCCTCGAGCGAAGCCATGGGGGTGATCGTCAGCGCCGTCATGCCTAGTCCTTCTTCAACGCCGCCAGCGCCTCGGCCAGCGGACCGCTCGGGGCCTGTTCCTCGTCGCTTACGATGCCGGCCTTGCGGCGCGCTTCCTCGGCGCCCGGACCTTCGCGATAGGGATCGATCGCCAGCGCGAGAGTCTGGGCGATCGCTTCGCCCAGATCGAACGCATCGCCTTCGTATTCGATCTGGTCGAGATCCTCGGCGTCGAGCTCGATTTCCTCGTCGGGCGCATAGTCGGGCACCGATCCGGCGGGCACGAAGCGCAGCATGAGCGGCTCGCTCACGTCATAGCTCAGTTCCTCGCGCGTGACCGCGCAGGGCTGGGTGATGGTCGCGGCCAATGTGCCTTCTGCCAGCACGGCATCATCCTTGGTGCCGAAATCCACGGTGGCGGTAAGCGCCGGGATGGCGGTGACGCCGAACCGTGCAGCCAGCGCTGCGCGTTCGGTCTCGCCGGCGTCCACGGTCAATGGCCCGGCAGGCAGGGCGCGCGGTTTGATCGGACGGCTGAGTTCGGGCGCGCTCATGCGGCAAACTCGCCCGCCCGCAGCTGATCCATGCTCGTCCGCTCGAGCCGGGCATGCAGCGCGGCCATGCGCTGGACCAGCGCCTCGGCCTCGTCGGGCTGCGCCATGGTGACATTGCGGCGCACGGCTTCGACCAGCACCTTCGGATCGCTGCGCAATCCTTCGCGATAGGCGCCGATGCGGCCGTTCATGCTTTCCATCAGCGCGTTGATCTTCTTGCCTACGGTGGGATCGCCGATCCCGGCTTCGCGCAGCTGCCCCTCCATGTCCTCGACGAACAGTTCGGTCAGCCGCGCGGTGCTGGCGGCCATCCCGCCTTCGTCTTCCAGCCGCAGCATGACCAGCGTGAGCACCAGCGTGATCATGTCGTAGCGACCCTCGACGCTGTCGGCGACGCCGCACATGCGATACCAGTCGGGATCGCGGGCTTCGGCAACGGTGCGCTGCCACAGGGGGCGCCACTCTTCGCGCGGGTCGGGGCCAAGGGAAAAGACGTTGCCGAAAAGGCGGGCTAGGAAGGACACAAACAACTCCGTTCAGCGGCAATACAGGCCGCGATCCCCAAGCGCCCCCCAATGCCGAGTTGCATGGGCTGGCGCTTTCGGATTAAGGCGTGGGCCAAGCATATAGGGAGGTGGCCGCCTGCGGCCAAGCGCCTGCCGAAAGACGGAGATTTGCTGTTCCCATGAACAGGTCGAAAATTCTGGGCCTTGCCGCAATCGGCGCTGCCGCCATCGCCGCGACGGGCTGCACCGCGATCCGCGAGCCGCGTGGCTACATCGTCGATGCCACGCTGGTGCAATCGGTCCAGCCCGGGATCGACAATGAGCGCAGCGTCACCGGTACGCTGGGGCGTCCGACGTTCGAAAGCCAGTATGGCGAGAAGACCTGGTACTACGTGTCGAGCACGACGGGCCGCAAACCCTTCGTTCGCCCACGGATCCGAGAGCATTCGGTGCTGGCAGTGAAATTCGATGCCGCGGGCAATGTCGTTTCGGCCGAGCGTACGGGCATGGACCAGGTGGTCTACCTGCGCCCCGATGGCGACGAGACGCCCACGCTGGGCCGCGAACGCAGCTTCCTCGAAGACCTGTTCGGCAATATCGGTGCAGTCGGCCAGCCGGGCCTGGGCCAGGGGCAGTAAGCCTGCGGGCCTGCCCCGGCTTGACCCCCGCCGCGCGCGCCCCATATCGCGCGCATGGATGATAGAGACAATCGCCACGGGCTGACCCAGTGGCATTCCACCACCATTATCGGCGTGAAGCGCGGCGGTGCCACGGTCATCGCCGGCGACGGGCAGGTTTCCATGGGTAACACCGTGATGAAGCCCAATGCGCGCAAGGTGCGCCGGATCGGCGAAGGCGAGAAGGTCGTAGCCGGTTTCGCCGGCGCGACTGCCGATGCTTTCACGCTGTTCGAACGGCTCGAGAAGAAGCTCGAGCAGTACAATGGCCAGCTCCTGCGCGCCGCGGTCGAGCTGACCAAGGACTGGCGCATGGACAAGTACCTGCGCAATCTCGAAGCGTTGATGATCGTGGCGGACGAGGAAAACCTGCTGGTTCTCACCGGCAATGGCGATGTGCTGGAACCCGAAGGCGGTATCGCGGCCATCGGGTCGGGCGGCAATTACGCGCTGAGCGCGGCCAAGGCGCTGGTCGATTACGAGGACGACGCCGAAACCATCGCGCGCAAGGCCATGGCGGTTGCCGCCGATGTCTGCGTGTTCACCAACGGCAATGTGACCGTCGAAACGGTTTGATCTGCGGCATCCCGGCGAAAGCTGGGATCGCTTTCGGCCGAGCGCCAAATCGAGACAGGTCCCGGCTCGCGCCGGGATGACGATAGGAAGACATGACACAAGCACTGACCCCCAAGGCGATCGTCGCCGCGCTGGACGAACACATCATCGGCCAGAAGGATGCCAAGCGCGCGGTCGCCGTGGCGCTGCGCAATCGCTGGCGCCGCCAGCAGCTCGGTCCCGAGCTGCGCGACGAGGTGACCCCCAAGAACATCCTGATGATCGGCCCCACCGGCTGCGGCAAGACCGAGATCAGCCGGCGGCTGGCCAAGCTGGCCGAGGCCCCCTTCATCAAGATCGAGGCGACCAAGTTCACCGAGGTCGGCTATGTCGGCCGCGATGTCGACCAGATCGCGCGCGACCTGGTCGAGGAAGCCATCCGGCTGGAAAAGGAACGCCGCCGCGACGCGGTGCGCGAGGCCGCGAGCAAGGCCGCGATGGAACGGCTCCTGACCGCGCTGGTCGGCGACAATGCCAGCGAAGCGACGCGCGAGGCGTTCCGCCAGCGGATCGTCGACAATTCGATGAACGATACCGAAGTCGAGATCGAAGTGCGCGAGGCTCCCAGCTCGCCGATGGATATCCCCGGCATGCCCGGCGGGGTCGGGATGATCGACCTGTCCGACATGTTCGGCAAGGCCATGGGCAAGAGCCCGCTCAAGCGCCGCAAGCTGAAGGTGCCCGATGCATGGGACCGGCTGGTCGATGAAGAGGCCGAAAACCGCATGGACCAGGACGACGTCAACCGTGTCGCGGTGGAGAATGCGGAAACCAACGGCATCGTCTTCCTCGACGAGATCGACAAGATCGCAGTCAGCGACGTGCGCGGTGGATCGGTCAGCCGCGAAGGCGTGCAGCGCGACCTGCTGCCGCTGATCGAAGGCACCACGGTGGCGACCAAATACGGCCCGATGAAGACCGACCACGTGTTGTTCATCGCGTCGGGCGCGTTCCACGTTTCAAAGCCCAGCGACATGCTGCCCGAACTGCAGGGCCGCCTGCCGATCCGCGTCGAACTGCGCGCGCTGACCGAGGAGGACTTCGTCCGCATCCTGAAGGAAACGCGCGCCAATCTGGTCGAACAGTACCGCGCGCTGATCGGCACGGAGGACGTCACGCTCGACTTCACCGAGGACGCGATCGCCGAAGTCGCCAAGCTGGCGGCGCGGGTCAACGAGACGGTCGAGAACATCGGCGCGCGGCGCTTGCAGACGATGATGGAGCGCCTGCTCGAGGATATCAGCTTCGAGGCCGAAGACCGGACCGGCGAGACGATCACGATCGATGCAGCCTATGTACGCGAACGGCTCGAAACGCTGGCGGGCGACGCCGACCTCAGCAAATACATCCTGTAATGGACGGGCCGGTGCGCGGTGGCTGGGCGATGATCGCCGCCATGGCACCCCGGCTCGACTCGCGCCGCTGGCGCTTCGTGCTCGTGCAACCGGACACGGCGCCGCAATTGCTCGGCGCGGCGATCGGTACCTTCCGCGAGGACGAGGGCGTAACGGCGATCGTTCCTGCCGATGTCGCAGGTGAACTGGGCATCGAGGGCCCCGACTTCGCGAGGATCACGCTGACGGTGCATTCCGACCTTGAAGGTGTCGGACTGACCTCCGCCGTGTCGGGCGCGCTGGCCGATGCCGGGATCGCCTGCAATATGATCGCGGCATTCCACCATGATCACGCCTTCGTACCTTGCACCCGCGCTGCGGAGGCACTCGACGTGCTGCGCGCCCTGGCGGCGGCCGGGGCCTGACGATCGGCGCCAGCTTCCGGGCCGGGACCGGCTACTCGAATAGAGCGAAACCGAAGCGCGCGACGTGTGTTCCTTTGGTGAAGCGCCGGAACACTCCGGCCACGCCCAAAACCCCCGAAAGGACGAACGCTATGAAAATTCTTATGGTTCTGACGAGCCACGACGAGCTCGGCGACACAGGCGACAAGACGGGCTTCTGGCTCGAGGAATTCGCTGCCCCCTATTACGTCCTCAAGGATGCCGGGCATGACATTACGCTGGCCAGCCCCGCAGGCGGCAAGCCGCCGCTGGATCCCAAGTCCGACGAGCCCGATGCGCAGACCGCGGCGACCGAACGGTACAAGAAGGACAGCGAGGCGCAGGCGCAGCTGGCCTCGACCGAGAAACTCGCGGATGTCGATGTCGCATCGTTCGACGGCGTCTTCTACCCGGGCGGTCACGGGCCGCTCTGGGACCTTGCCGAGAGCGCGGTTTCGAAAGCCGTGATCGAAGACACGCTGGCCGCCGGCAAGCCGGTAGCGCTGGTCTGCCATGCGCCTGCCGTGCTGAAGAACGTCACCGCGCCGAATGGCGACCCGATCGTCAAGGGACGCAAGGTCACCGGCTTCACCAACCAGGAAGAAGGCGCGGTCGGCCTGACCGATGTCGTGCCCTTCCTGCTCGAAGACGTGTTGATCGAGCAGGGCGGGACCTTCTCCAAGCAGGGCGTGTTCGAACCCTATGTCGTTCAGGACGGCCTGCTCATCACCGGCCAGAATCCGCCGTCGAGCGAGCCTGCGGCCGAAAAGCTGCTGGAAGCGCTGAAAGCGGACTAGGCTTCGGCGAATGCACTAAAAAGGGCGGGCGCGGATTGACCGTGCCCGCCCTTTTTCATGCCCGCAGCTGCGTATCAGCAGCGGCCCGCGCAGGGGCAGCCACCGCCCCCGACATGCGGCTTACGGATGCGGGGCCAGCCCGATTTCGACACCGGTCTTGTCGGTCAGCGCGAACTTGTCGACCAAATCGCTGCTCGCGCGGTTGAGCCCGACGACCTGCACGCTGCGACCATTGCGGCGCATGCGTTCGACCACCTTGTCGAGCGCGCCGACCGCGCTGATGTCCCAGAAATGCGCTTTCGACACGTCGATGATCACGTGGTCGGCCGGATCGGGCATGATGCTCTCGGGCCCGAGCGCGGCTTCGAAGCGTTCGACGCTGGCGTAGAAGATCTGCCCCTTGGCGCGGTAGGTCGCGGTTTCGCCGTCGCGTTCGCGGACCACTTCGAACATCGTCATCACCTTGTGGGTGAAGAACACGCCCGACAGGATCACGCCTGCCAACACGCCCAGCGCGAGGTTGTGCGTGGCCACTACGACGGCGACCGTGGTCAGCATGACCACCGAGCTCTGCCACGGGTGCTTGCCGATATTGGGGATCGAGTTCCACGAGAAGGTGCCGATCGACACCATGATCATGATCGCCACCAGCGCGGGCATCGGCACCTGGCCGACGAGGTCGCCGAGCAGCGCGAGCAGGATCAGCAGCGACAGGCCGGCGGTAAAGGTCGACAGCCGACCGCGGCCGCCGCTGGTCACGTTGATGACCGACTGGCCGATCATCGCGCAGCCGCCCATCCCGCCGAAGAAGGCCGCGACGATATTGGCGATCCCCTGGCCGCCGCTTTCGCGGCGCTTGTTGCTGCCGGTATGCGTCATGTCGTCGACGATCTGCGCGGTGAGCAGCGATTCGAGCAGGCCGACCGCGGCCATGGTCGCCGAATAGGGGGCGATGATGGCCAGCGTTTCCCAGTTCAGCGGCACATCGGGCAGCGCGAAATAGGGCAGGCCTTCGGGGAGTTCGCCCATGTCGGTGACCGTATTGACCGGCGCATCGAGGAATATCGTCAGCGCGGTGAGCACGATGATCGCGATCAGGGGGCTGGGCACGGCGGTGGTGACCTTCGGGATCAGGTAGATCATCGCCAGCGCGGCCGCGACCATGGCGTAGGTCACCCAGCCGATCCCTGCATTGCTCGGGTCGAGCTGCGGCAACTGCGCCATGAAGATGAGGATCGCCAGCGCGTTGACGAAGCCGGTGATGACCGAACGGCTGACGAACTGCATCAGCAGGTCGAGCCGCAGCAGCGCGGCAATGCCTTGGAAGACGCCCATCAATATGGTCGCGGCGAAGAGATATTCGACCCCGTGGTCGCGCACCAGCGGCACCACCACCACGGCCACCGCCGCAGTCGCCGCCGAGATCATACCCGGGCGCCCGCCGGTAAAGGCGATGACCATGGCGATCGCGACCGAGGCATAGAGCCCGACGCGCGGATCGACCCCGGCGATGATCGAGAAGCCGATCGCCTCGGGTATCAGCGCCAGCGCGACGACGAGCCCGGCAAGCACGTCGGCGCGGATATTGGAGAACCAGTCGCGGTGGATCGCGGCACGGTCGAGCATGGGGAATGTCCTGTCAGGTTCGGAAAATGGCGCACGCAGACCGGCGCGCAGAATTCGCATCGCCCTATGAACGATGTTGCATTGCAGCACAAGATGTGCGCGCATTGGCGGCCTGCGCCGTGCCGATCGGTTGCGGCCCGGGACAGTGCCTAGTCGCTGCGTTCCGCCTGCTGGCGGGCCCACATTTCGGCATACAGTCCGCGCGCCTGCAGCAGCTCGGGATGGGTGCCACTTTCGGCCAGTCGGCCCTGGTCGAGCACCAGGATGCGGTCGGCATCGGCGATCGTCGACAGGCGGTGGGCAATGGCCAGCGTGGTGCGGTCTTCGGACACGCGGTGCAGCGTGGCGAGGATCTCCTGCTCGGTCCGGCTGTCCAGCGCGCTCGTCGCTTCGTCCAGCAGCAGGATCGGGGGGTTCTTGACCAGCGTGCGCGCGATCGCGACCCGTTGTTTCTCACCGCCCGACAGTTTCAGCCCGCGTTCGCCCACTTCGGTATCGAGCCCGTCGGGAAGGCGTTCGATAAAGGGCATGATCGCCGCATCGGCCGCTGCCGCGACCACCGCTTCGCGCGACGCACCCCCGCGGCCATAGGCGATGTTGTAGCCGATGGTGTCGTTGAACAGCACGCTGTCCTGGGGAACGATGCCGATGCTCTCGCGCAGGCTAGCCTGCGTCACTTGCGCGATGTCCTGCCCGTCGATCAGGATGCGCCCCTGCCACGGATCGTAGAACCGGAACAGCAGCCGCCCGATCGTGCTCTTGCCCGCGCCCGACGGGCCGACGATCGCCATATGCTTGCCCGCGGGGACTTCGAAACTGAGCCCGTGGAGGATCTCGCGGTCCGGTTCATATCCGAAATGGACATCGTCGAAGACCACTGTCGGCTGGCGGACCACCAGCGCGGGCGCAGCGGGTGCATCCTTCACTTCGGTCTCGGTATCGATCAGGCGAAACATCTCCGCCATGTCGATCAGCCCCTGCCGGACCGTCCGGTACACCATGCCGAGCATGTCGAGCGGGCGGAACAGCTGGATCAGATAGGTGTTCACCAGCACCAGATCGCCGGTGGTCAGCACGCCCTTGCTCCATTGCCACACGGTGAACCCCATCGCGCCGCCCATCAGCAGGTTCATGATGACCGCCTGGCCGATGTTGAGCAGGCCGAGCGAGTTCTGGCTGCGCACCGCTGCATCGGCATAGGACCGCGCGGATTCGGCATAGCGCGCGTGCTCGCGCGTCTCGGCGCCGAAATATTTGACCGTTTCGTAATTGAGCAGGCTGTCGACCGAGCGGGCGAGCGCGGTGCCGTCGAGTTCGTTCATCCGCCGGCGCAGTTCGTTGCGCCATTCGGTGACCTTGCGCGTCAGCGTGATATAGGCAGCCACGGTCAGCGCGGTGGCGGCGACCAGTTCCCACCCGAAATTGAGATAGAAGATCACTCCGACCGCCACCAGCTCGACGGCGGTGGGCGCAATGTTGAACAACAGGAAGTACAGCATCGTGTCGATGCTCTTGGTCCCGCGATCGATCGTCTTGGTCACTTCGCCCGTGCGGCGCGCAAGGTGGAAGCGCAGCGACAGCTGGTGCAGCCGCCGGAAGGTGTCCTCGGCGAGCTGGCGCGTGGCATCCTGCCCGACGCGTTCGAAGGTGATGTTGCGCAGATTGTCGAACACCACGGCGGCGAGGCGCCCGGCGGCATAGGCGATGACAAAGGCCAGCGCGACCATCGCGGTTTCGTTCGCGGGTGTGGTCATGGCATCGACCGCACCCTTGTAGGCGAAGGGCAGTGCCAGCATCGTGCCCTTGGCCAGCAGCACGAACACCATCGCACCGGCGATCCGACGCCTGAGCGAGGGATTGTCGGCGGGCCACAGATAGGGAAGGAAGCGCCGGATCGTCACCCAGCCTTCGGGATCGTCGGGCCGGGCGGGTGAAGCGTAGTCGGGTGGCATGCCCGGCTATGTGGGAGGGATGCATGTGCGGGGCAAGGCGGCGCTCCGCCATACCCCCCGCGCGGTGGACATGGTGATTGGCGACCGCGCGCAGGGGTACTGGCC
>NZ_CP149572.1:2810000-2823024 GCF_038396345.1 Qipengyuania sp. GPGPB31
GCAAGCTTAAGCCGTTAGGTGTAGGCGCAGCGAAAGCGAGTCTGAATAGGGCGACTGAGTATGATGGATTAGACCCGAACCCCGGCGATCTAGGCATGGCCAGGTTGAAGGTGCAGTAACATGCACTGGAGGACCGAACCGGTGAATGTTGAAAAATTCTCGGATGAGCTGTGTTTAGGGGTGAAAGGCCAATCAAGCCGGGAAATAGCTGGTTCTCCGCGAAATCTATTGAGGTAGAGCGTCGGATGTATGCCGATGGGGGTAGAGCACTGGATGGGCTAGGGCTGCGCGAGCGGTACCAAACCTAACCAAACTCCGAATACCATCGAGTCTTATCCGGCAGACAGACGGCGGGTGCTAAGGTCCGTCGTCAAAAGGGAAACAGCCCTAACCTACAGCTAAGGTCCCCAAGTCATATCTAAGTGGGAAAGCATGTGGGAATCCCAAAACAACCAGGAGGTTGGCTTAGAAGCAGCCATCCTTTAAAGAAAGCGTAACAGCTCACTGGTCTAAACAAGGGTTCCTGCGGCGAAGATGTAACGGGGCTAAAGATATGCACCGAAGCTTAGGGTTCAGAATTTATTCTGAGCGGTAGCGGAGCGTTCCGTAAGCGAGTGAAGGCGAAGGGTAACCGACGCTGGACGTATCGGAAGTGCGAATGCTGACATGAGTAGCGACAAACAGGGTGAGATGCCCTGTCGCCGAAAGACCAAGGGTTCCTGCGCAACGCTAATCGGCGCAGGGTTAGCCGGCCCCTAAGACGAGCCCGAAGGGGGTAGTCGATGGGAACCACGTAAATATTCGTGGGCCTGAAGATGTGTGACGGATCGTGGAAGTTGTTTTCTCTTATTGGATTGAGAGGGCAGCCAAGCGGTTCCAGGAAATAGCCTCTTCACTATAGACCGTACCCGAAACCGACACAGGTGGTCAGGTAGAGTATACCAAGGCGCTTGAGAGAAGTATCCTGAAGGAACTCGGCAAATTGCCTCCGTACCTTCGGAAGAAGGAGGCCCCATATCGACGCAAGTCTTTGTGGGGGGCACAGGCCAGGGGGTAGCGACTGTTTAGCAAAAACACAGCACTCTGCTAAGTCGGCTTCAAGACGACGTATAGGGTGTGACGCCTGCCCGGTGCTCGAAGGTTAAGAGGAGGAGTGCAAGCTCCGAATTGAAGCCCGAGTAAACGGCGGCCGTAACTATAACGGTCCTAAGGTAGCGAAATTCCTTGTCGGGTAAGTTCCGACCTGCACGAATGGCGTAACGACTTCCCCACTGTCTCCAGGATATGCTCAGCGAAATTGAATTCTCCGTGAAGATGCGGAGTACCCGCGGTTAGACGGAAAGACCCCGTGCACCTTTACTGCAGCTTCAGAGTGGCATTAGGAAATTACTGTGTAGAATAGGTGGGAGGCTTTGAAACATCGGCGCCAGCTGGTGTGGAGCCAACCTGTGAAATACCACCCTGTGATTTTCTGATGTCTAACCACGCACCGTTATCCGGTGTTGGGACCCTCTGTGGCGGGTAGTTTGACTGGGGCGGTCGCCTCCTAAAGAGTAACGGAGGCGCGCGATGGTATGCTCAGGACGGTTGGAAACCGTCTGCAAGAGTGCAATGGCATAAGCATGCCTGACTGCGAGACCGACAGGTCGAGCAGAGACGAAAGTCGGTCATAGTGATCCGGTGGTCCCTCGTGGAAGGGCCATCGCTCAACGGATAAAAGGTACGCCGGGGATAACAGGCTGATGATTCCCAAGAGCTCATATCGACGGAATCGTTTGGCACCTCGATGTCGGCTCATCACATCCTGGGGCTGGAGCAGGTCCCAAGGGTTTGGCTGTTCGCCAATTAAAGTGGTACGTGAGCTGGGTTCAGAACGTCGCGAGACAGTTTGGTCCCTATCTGCCGTGGGCGTCGATTGTTGAAAGGAGTTGCCCCTAGTACGAGAGGACCGGGGTGAACATACCTCTGGTGTACCTGTCATCCTGCCAAGGGTGCCGCAGGGTAGCTATGTATGGACGGGATAACCGCTGAAAGCATCTAAGCGGGAAGCCTCCCTTGAGATAAGCAATCTTCGAACCGTCATAGACCATGACGTTGATAGGCCGGGTGTGGAAGCGCAGTAATGCGTGTAGCTAACCGGTCCTAATAGTTCTTTTCGCGCTTGTAGGATCTGCACCATCAATGACAGCCCTGTCGCAAGACAGGCGGCTCAACGGTGGTAGAGGAAACTTCAGCCGGATAAGCCCTCAAAAGCTCAACAGCATCGATTTAAAATCCGATACGGTCCCCGCAGGGTAAAACCTGCGGGCGGCCCGTCCGCCCGCTTTATTGCTTGGTGGCTATAGCGTCTGTGACCCACCCGATCCCATCTCGAACTCGGACGTGAAACCGGACTGCGCCGATGGTACTAGTGCTCAAGCACTGGGAGAGTAGGTCGCCGCCAGGCATTATAGCGGACGGACGCGGAACAAACCCATTCACGATTTCAAAAAGCCGCTGCCGGTGCAAACCGCGCGGCGGCTTTTTCGTCTCTGCTTGAGGCGTAAAAGAAGGTACCGCGGGGTGGAGCAGTCCGGTAGCTCGTCAGGCTCATAACCTGAAGGTCGTTGGTTCAAATCCAACCCCCGCAACCATCTCACCCTTGAAATCATAACGATAAGTTGCCTCGCTGCTTCCAGCGGGGCTTTTTGCGTGTGGCTCTGTAAGCATATAGGAAGCAGGCTCTTACCCCCGGCTTCACCAAAGATCATCGGTAAAAGCTTGTTACTACGACAGCGGATTAGAAAGGCCTGGGACGCGTGAGCCATCGAACACGCGGAGCGGCACAGGCCTTTCTTAGCGCGAAGCTAATTTAGATATAGCAACCTAAAGGACCCGCATGCGGACAGCATGTGGGCCCGCTCTCTTAGTCAGCGTTTGAAGGGAAATACATGACGGGAAAGGGGGGAGGTGAAAACCTTGGAGCTTTTCGATCGGACACCGGCGGGGGGCAAAAAAACGTGCGTGGTCGAAAAGTCGAGGGGGGTAGGCATACCCAGCGATACGCATAGAGCCCTTCAAAAACACCTTACCACTGCCGTTATCGACCGGAGCATAATGTCGGGATTGGGGCCGGTTGCGGACTGGCTGCTCTTGGTTTCACCTCCGGAAATACAGACATCCACGGGCCTATAAGTCGGTGTGAGACGTTATCATTACATGACCATGCACTACACGCGAACGGGGCGCGGAAAACCCCTTCTCCTTGTCCACGGACTGGGGGCGACCTGCGGCTCGTGGGACACGATCTCGCCTGCGCTTTCTCAAGTCAGGGAGGTAATCGCCGTGGACCTGCCCGGCCATGGGCAGACACCCGAAGAGGCCGGCAGCGGCACGTTCGACGGACTAGCGCGCAGTCTGGACGACTGGCTCGGCGCGGAGAATCTCACAGGTATTGATATGGTTGGCAGCTCGCTGGGTGCTCGCCTGGTGCTCGAGATGGCGCGGCGCGGCCAAGCGGGCACGGTGGTCGCACTGGATCCGGGCGGCTTCTGGCAGGGGTGGGAGCGCACCTTCTTCAAAGCCACCATAACGCCATCGGTTGCTCTGGTTCGCGCGCTGCGACCGGCGCTTTCTGCCATCACCGGAAATGTCGCAGGCCGGACCGCGCTCATGGCCCAGCTCTCTGCAAGGCCGTGGGCGCTCGATCCGGTGTTCGTTGCGCGTGAACTGAAGTCATTGGCTAATACCCGCACCGTCAATTCGCTTGTGAAGGATCTCGCCAACGGCGCAATGCAGCAGGGTCCTGCGAACACGACTGCGCCCGTTGTCATCGGCTGGGGACGCAAGGATCGGCTATGTCTACCGCAGCAGGCGGATCGCGCGATCGAAGCCTTCCCTGAAGCGACGCTGCACTGGTTCGGGCGTAGCGGACACTTCCCGATGTGGGATCAGCCAGAGGAGACCGTCCGCGTCATTCTGGATGCAACGAGCATCTCGGAATCGAAATAATACTGCAACTGGGCGGTTCGCAGATCAGGGGTCTCTGCCGGGGCTAGTCCCATCACAAGGTCCTTTGTTGGGCCGGAAGCGGACTGTCGCCTTTCGTTTCGCATATAACGGATTTGGACATTCCGAACTCCCTCTGAGATCAGCAAAGCCAATTCAGCAGTGTCAAAGTCGATAGCTGTCGGCAGCGTAGTGCTAGAAGCCGGTTTGCGCTCAGCCACCGCTTCGCATGCCAATGCTGCCGAGCGCCCTATTCACTGGTAGGATACTGCCGAGAACCGTTGGGGTGTTACAGTTCTTATACACCCAATAAGCCTGCGTATTGAATCGAGCTCTGCCCAACCCCGATTTCCTCGTTACTAATTGTTTGACCTGAACTCGCCATCGCACAGCGCATTTGCGGCTTTCCCTGATGCGGATTGCCTGCCGATTGAAGATGCCCGCCACCATACATCATTGACTCCGACCGATTCTGCCATTTTGTTGCTCCGCGAAGGGGGAAGCGATGCGTTTCATGAGTTCAGGTCGATGCGCTTTTTTGGTTTCGGCAGCGGTAGCGTTGGCGGGGTGTTCTTCTAATGCCGACAGCGAGGCTGGCGACGCGGCACCAGAAGCAGCACTGGCAGTTGAAGATGCGGAAAATGCGCAGACTGACACCAGTCGGTCCAAGAATGATCTTTACGTTTCTGGTCCGGAACGGTCGGGGCAACTCGAGCTCAACGCGACAAATCTAACCTACCTGTATCATCGGATGTCGGGCGAACCCGCTTCCCTTGCTCGAATGATGACCAAGCCGCTCGGGATGAGGTTCGACAACGAATTCGCTCGACGTCGCTTTCTTGAAGAAAACTTCGACGAGTTTACTGATTTGGTGGACGAAGCCGTTGCAGCCAAAACCTACTTGGTCGAGCTTAATGGCAGGCTCGAAGACTATGACTTTGATCGCGAAGGATTCCCGATTCACGGTCTGTTCGACAGGACAATGGTTAGCTTCAGTGCAAGCGAAAGCGGGTCGGAAGGACTTGATTTCGCATTGGCGCTCGAGGGGACCGGGGAGATGAGCTTTCTCCCGATGTCGCCCGAAGAAGCTGAAATTTTATCAAACTCGCGAAACAGTCGGTCTGTAGATCTCGAAGTGGCGTTCACCCCTATTGAGGCCGGATGGGAGCAAGTCCGCAGCGATCAACAGCGCGTTGTAAGGGCTAAGGCCTATCGTGTTCGAGTTCTTTCGCGAGATGGCAGTGAGATCGGGAAGATTACTTCGGAGGCACAACCCTCCAACGCCCCGCTTCGTCTATATGTTGACAATCCCTTCGCGAAGGCGAAACTGACAAACCCTTGGTCAGCGGACAATGCCCCCGAAGCCGTTCTGGACCGGTATGCCTGGATTATCGACGAGCGGTGGCAAATGTCGAACTATAGCGATGGCGACAAGGTCGACGAGGCTATGAGTTTGAATGGGAGCTCTGCAGGCGGCTGCGTTGACCAATTTGGATATAGCGAGTGTCAGCGAATATCCGAGCGGCGAAGCGACTTTATCGCACGCTGCACGCAGAGCGTTCCAGAACAACGCAAGCGGGACTGCTATTCAATCCGTCATCTGCCATACACCCGACAAGAAGCTGACGCGCTCTGATCGGCTGAGAGACAAGCTGCTGCGACGGCGGCATTACTCTCCGGCCAACTCGTTGCGGGGCTGGGTTAGAACCAGCTATCCTTCTTTTTCTCATCCTTCTTACCACCCCAGGAGTGTCGCATTCCGAACATCTCGACGGAAACCTGACCGTCCGACCGCACATCGACCCCGTCCGTTACCCGGGTCGTCGTCTTGCCGTCGCTGTGGAGGGTTACACCGTCCACGATGCGCGTGTTCACCCTGCCTTTTGTATCGACCGATACGCCATCGACGAGCTCGCTCGTGATCGCTCCATCAGAAGAAACATTCAAGCCAGCGACACCGTAGGAAAAACCCTCTGATTGATATGCTGCCGGAGCTGACCTTTCTGGTCGTTTCCCAGTGCCGGACATGGACACAGCGCTAGCGTTTTCTGCGACACGCTGGCGGCGACTGTGCGCTACAATCTGGTCTCTGGGAACACCTTCCGCGTAGAAATCCAGATACCCTATTACGACATCGGGGTCCTCTTCACGCTCGGGCGATCCGGTCAGCCTTATGGCTAGGTCGCGTTCTTTTCTTCCGAGAGCTTCTTTTTGTTTCGCTGCAATAAGCGGGTGGCGCGCAAAGCCGAGTGCAGCGAAAATCAGTCCAAAGAAAGGTGCGTCCTGAACCCACCAACCACTGGCAAAAAAGCTAATCGGGATCGTTCCCAACATGAGCGCTAGGATCGCGATCGAAAGCATGACGCCTGTTCGACGTTCCGTTGCCATAGCCGCATACAACGTAGCAAAATATGCCGACATGACGACGAGTGCGAGCATCGTTCCATCGGTAAACTGTTCGCCTAATGTCCAGCCATTTGGTGCCCAGATACCCATAATTGAGGCCAGCGCCATGGCCCCGCCGTAAAGAATGGCATGGCCTTTTTGCGAAAGCCGGGGCAACGGCCAGTCTTTCCCTGCGGCCTCTATTTCTGCCTTGTTCGTTTCTATACTCCTCTCAATCGCGCCCACCTCTCCTGCCGCGATCATAGAGGCGGTGCCTAATGCGAGATCAATACCCAGGCTGGGTTCCGGGTGCCTTTTCAGCAGCGCGGCAAACCAACTTCGAGACAGCAACTCGCGCGTGCTTTCCGCTTCTCGGTCGAACCGGCATCGGGCGGCCAACTCCGGATCGAAAAGCGCATCGAAAATTTGCACCTTGGTGCTGCTAGCGATTTTACGGGCGGCCGACGCATCGCGCTGACCATTCATAAAATGAGCGATGTAAAAGGCTTCGGAGTGCGGGTCCGCCAGACATAGCTCGAGAGCGCCACCGCGGTTGTTCCAGATTTCCTCGTATGAAAGCACTTCAGCGTGGGCGACGCAGTAATCCTGGAATTCCCGCTGCCAGCGTTCATCGACCTCAAGCAATCGCTCATCGCCTGACGCTTTGGCGGCTAGTGGGAGGATCCCTAAACGATGGATGTCGCAGACAAATTGGCGCTTGGGTAAGCCTTCTGGCAATTGATCGAGCGCAATCTGTTCAAGCTGCTCCCAGCTGATCGCGACGCCCATAAAAGGCGGTGCTCCATCCTTCCAATGAGCTGCCAGAAACGTGTAGAGCTTTTGCTGTGGGTCAAGATCTTGGCCAAGAAGGCGATCATGATCGATCTTCGCGTCGATGTCGCCAAGTGTGTGCTCAATCCATTTCCCGATGTAGCCACCGAGCAAGTGCTCTTGGGCCTTCGCAGGTTTCGGAGCCATTGCTGTGACGAGCTCAACAAGTGTCGAACACTTTTCACCATCAAAGACGTAAGGACGACTTGGCTCTTCGGCTTCTCTCATGTTCCCCCCAAGGCAATCTCCCGAAGACGGGCTTTCGATTCCTAAAGAAGGTTATCAAATAGCAATTTTCACTCCAACGCAAATCAGCCAGCGAAGCCTCCACGAAGCGTCGGCTTTTGGGACGTCGTCTCGGCCGTCAACTTCTGCGGACTGTCTGTTTCTGGATCACAAAAGGCGCAAAGCGGTCATGGCCGTGGCTTGGGTAATTTGACCATGTAGTCAGTAGGAAGCGATCATCTCGGTCAAAGCTTCTACTGCACGCCAATGTCCCTCGACCGGAGCGCCTTCAGGATAAACCTCTAGCGCTGTCGACGGCTTGATCCCGGTCTCCTCATAAACGCTGCCGTCGGGCGCGGCGAAGACCTCGTTCGAAAGCTCAAGCAACCAGCCGTTGGGCAGTCGCTTGGCCAACGGAGTGGAGAACGCACCGCGGGTTGTGGCCCCGGCATGCACCACCCGCGGGTTCTGTCGCAGAGCCAGTGTGGCAAGCTCTCCCCCGCTCACCGTGACATCACTGGTGAGCAAATGGACTGGGCCGGTAAAGCGCGGCCCCGGCGCAGGCTCTATTACGTGCGGAAAGGGAGGAAGGCCGGACCCACGGGTCACGGTTGTGAAGCCAATATAGGCTTCGTCCGTGAAACGCGCTGGGATCGCCTTTGCGATCTTGTCCCAGCCACCGCGGTTGTTCGACAGGTCAACGATCACCCCTTCGACACCAGCTTCGGCAAAGGCAGCGAAGGCTTCATCCATGATGCGATCAAACTCGGTCATTTCCGCTGTTGCCCAGGCTTCGCTGCCGAAGTCCTCTCGAGCCGTGAACCCGCCCATCTGAAAAACCTGCAGGTAGCCAACCCGCCCGTCAATCACGCCCCACATTATCCGGTCGTTGCCGGTGTGATGGCCGGTTTCACCAAGCTCTTTCATCGTGGTGTCGATCAGTCCGATTAGCCATGCAGTCTCACCGCCTTCTGCTGCTCGCATACGAGGCAAGGTCGTGCCCTGGCCGTCTTGCACCCGGCGACGTTCACCACCGACTTCGCCGATTAGCTTGGTGTGGCTGTCCGACAGTCCATCCATGTATCCGGCCAGCGCATCCCACAGTTGGGCGTCGCTCATGTCGGGCCGGATTGCCGAATTCACTCGTTCGGCGCGCATCGCATGGTTCGGTGGTCGACGGTCGAAGAATGCGTAGTGGCGCTCGAACGCGTCGAGGAAGGCGTCGGCCACCGCTCGCGGATTAGTCGCCGGGGTTTCAGTGCACTCCTCAGGAAGCGCGCCGAGCCTATCGAACACAACATTGGTATCGCCTCGCAACAGTTGGAAGATCGCGGTCTTGCTCTCAGGTAGCGCGCGAAAATAGCGGTAGGAAACCGAGTCCATCGCGCTCAGAGCCTCGCCCGAGGATGCCGGACGATAACAGGCCTCTCCGATCTCAAACTGAGTGACCCCTGCTTCGTCGATGCGAAGCAACCGTCCATAACCACGGCTTTTCCAAACACCGCGAATTGCCGGATCTGTGGTGCCGTCAGCTGTAGTGATCGCCTGCAAAGGGCCAGTAATGCGCCACGGCGGCGGGGCCTCGTCAGGTGTGGAGGCCGTTGCGCATGCAGCAAGCGGGGCCAAAAGGAGGGGGGCGACAAACTTGGACAGGCGGAGCATCCATACCATGCTGCCGCTTGCCCGGCGCCCGGACAAGACCGGCAATGCGAAATGTCCACGACGTTCGATCAACGTTCATGATGGCAGGTAGAGGTCAACTTTTGGGCCGCTAGCGGTCAGTCTGCTTTCAGCTCGTTTTATCGGAAAGCGGTCATTCTGCTTCCGACCCGATTGCGGACATCGGCACTGCACAATACATGGCTGTTTATGAGCCGTAGTAAGCACCAAACCTACAAAAAGGTATTTGGCGACAAATCCGCCGCTGAGATCGACGCGATGTTTGCCGAGGGCGATGAAGACGCGCTTAAACTTCTCGAGAAGCGTCGAGTTAAGAGAAAGGTTCGCCAGAAGCGGCAGCAGGGAAAAATTGCGGACTGAGTAAGGTCCGCTAACCACCCCACTATCGGTCGATCCCCCAGACCAGCCCGATGCCCGAAAGCCGACCGACAGCTACCGGATGCTTCTCGCCAGAAACGGACGGGCAGGTAACGACCCGCTAGCGGACATTTGAATCGCCGTTATATTGGCAGATAACCACCCCAATGTCGGTCATGGATGCGTGCATCTGCCGCGCTTGAAGCCTGCCATCGGCACCATCATGTTTAGTCGGCAAATCTTGGGCCGGTTGCTGAACGGCTGGTTCTGGGCGCTGAGAGGCGGAAAGCCGCCGCTACGGCGTTCCTGAGCGAACGACTGCTTTTGGGCATTCACCGTTTTGGTCGGAATGACCGATTAGAGGGCGCAAAGCTGCCATTGCCGGCGAACCGGCTGGATATGCGCGTATGCCACCCGGCCGTAACCAACCGGTCTGTCTGAGGGATTTCCACGCTCCGCCCATCGCAACGATGACGATAGGCACAGCGTTCATCCGAGTGCTACGATGAACATTAAGTGGAACTGCAAAGGTAATGCAAATCGGCCCTATTTCGCGAACGAGACCACCGGGTCAAGTAGCGCCGCCGAGCAGCTGTTTGGCGATGAGCGATGATACGTCGTTGGCAGCCTGCATTACTGGCTGGCTCGCGAGATGCGCGTAACGTGCAGTCGTCTGAACTTGCGTATGGCCCAGGAGCTTTCCGATCATCGGCAGGCTCTGACCGTTGCTGACCGCCACTGATGCAAACGTATGCCTGAGGTCATGAATGCGGGCGTTCTTTAACCCGGCTCTACCGCGCACCCGCTGCCAGAACGGCTGGAGATCGGTCAGGTGTGCCCCCTCGTTTCGACCGACGATGACCCATGGATTACCCATCGTACGTTCAATGCTCATGAGCACCGAGACTGCTACCGTACCAAGATGCACTTCCTTAGCGCCGGTCTTGCTATCTGGGAGGCGCAGACGCCGGCCCTGCAGATCGACATATTCCCAACGAAGGGTCATTATCTCGCCAAGCCGACAGCCAGTGAAGAGAAGCAGGCGAACTGCTGCGATCGCGCTCGGCAACTCCACCCGCTCCTCTTCCATCTCACCGAGCACCCGACCGATCGCCTGTAGCTCCGCAGCGGAGAAATACCGCTCACGCTTCTTTTCCGGATACTTCTTGATGTGTCTACGCGGATTGGTCCCGTCGGGCCGCAGACCCCAAAGCTCGGCAAGATTGAACATCTTCGAGATGATCTCAATGTTGCGGTTCGCCTGGTAGGGGCGATCCCGCCAGTCGTGATGATATTTGGCGATATCGGCGCGGGTCACGTCGATGATGCGCAGATGCCCAATGGCGGGGAGGATGAAGAGCTTCAGGTTCCGGCGATATTCCTTGGCGGTGCTGGGCTTGAGGTGAACCTCGATATGCTCCTCGTCGAACCGCTGCGCCAAATCGCGGACCGTGAGCGCTGTCCTCTTTTCTCGCTTCTGCACCTGCGGGTCGACGTCCTGCCGAATCTGGACGAGAGCCTTAAGGGCAAGACCACGCGCCTGGTCAGGTGTGATTGCGCCAAATCGGCCAAGGCTCATCCTTCGCGAGGTTTTGCCGAAACGGTACTGAAGGACGAATTGCTTGCGGCTGGTTGGGAACACGCGAATGCCGAAACCGGACAGCTCGCTATCCCAGACGAAATAGTCCTTGTCCTTGATCTCGAGCGCCTCGATCTGTCTCTTCGTCAGCTTTGGCAAATTCGCCTCCTGTTACCAGCGGCCGCTACGTGGCTCGATCCGTAAGCAAATAGGAAGCAGGAGGGAGCGAAGCCTAGCGAAACCGTGCGTAGCCACACAGCCGCGAGGCGCTCCAACAGTCAATCTAACACGTTGAAAATAAGTCTACAAAGGTAGATGGGCGTGCTCTGGGGTAGTATCGGAACAGAGCCCTCATAACCTGAAGGTCGTTGGTTCAAATCCAACCCCCGCAACCATCTCTAGAAATAACTCTCCAATAGCGACGCTCCGCCGCAGCATGCCCGCAGACCCGGAACTGCGCGCATGCGCACCGTGGGTCGGGAAGAGCCAGGCGTGCCGGATGGAAACGCTGAAATAGAGATACACCCCATCGACTAGCCCTAAAGAAAGCGTGATCGTGCGCGCCGCTTCGATCGCCACATCCGAAACCGGAGAGTAAATTACCCTGCTGCTCTCAGCGGGACTCTTCGCGTTTGGTCCTGTAGGCGCATGGCAAGCAAAGATCTTGGCGTCCGCTCATACGGATATCGCCAAGCCGGAGTGCCGCTCTTCTGTATCTACATTGCTGCCTCATTCGGGCGATCGGGGCTTCTTCGACTAACCTGTCAGTACTCGTTAGCGCGGCCAATCCGGTAGGGTCCGGCCCGTGCCGACAGCTTCCTGCCTTTCCAGCTCAACCTGATGAGTCCCTGATCCAAAAGTTGGTCGGCGGCATCATGGACAAGTGGCATCGCCAAACGCCAAGCTCTTTTGTCCCCTGAAGCGATCTCGCGTGCGACTTCGCTGGGGCATACCGTCGCTCCGAGGTTGCGTTGGGAAAGCAGCGTCAGCACCGCCGTACGCGCGCGGTCAGGCGTCACTTGCGTTTCCGGCCGGATGTCATGGGGTCGGGCTTGGGCGGCGCCTTCCAGTCTGGCGGAGTAACCGGGCGCTGCCGGCTCGACCCAAGCCCCATGGCGCCCGAGCGCTGGCGAACCAGTCCCGAGGTGTCGGCTTCGGCAGCCTCTGTAGCGTTGGCGCCGCCTCGCATCAGGTTGATGCGATCGCGAATTCGCCGCGCTTCCTCGAAATCGAGAGCGTGCGCCGCAGCTTCCATATCGCGCTGGAGATCCTCGATAGTCTTGTTCATCATCAACCAACGTATGGGTAGGACTTTTGGTGCCATTGCGCCCCTCCGCCTCTACCCAATCTCTGGGCGGGCCATGCTTTCCACTATCGGGTACCCGCCGATCCAGGCAGCCTTGCGTGACCCCAGCATCTGCCAAGTCATCGCGAAGCGCGGTCAGGCCGGTGATGTTGCGTTCTACCCCGACAGTATGTCGCTCCACGAGTTGACCGATAGGCTCGTACGGCTTGTCCTTGCGACTGGACAGCGCGGGCAGCTCGCGTACGTGCGCCATGCTGAAGCCCAGTCTGCGCCGCTGCCGCCAGAGGGGAGCGGCGCCAATGAGTGTCCAAATAGGCGTGATAAATGCGGTAGGCCCGATCGGCAGGCCGCAGAATACCTTCCCGTTCGGACTAGCACAAATACCGCCTCACCTCAGGCGGTCGGTCAGTAGACAGCCCGCGGGCGCAGCTTCACATAAATGGCATTATCGTTCGCCGCGGTTCGCGCTGCTCGAATCACGGTCGGTTCGGCAAACAGCCTTGCCGCGGGGCGATTCCGAGAATCACGCACGAATCTCACGGTGTAGAACGGAAGGATTCGCCAGAACCCGTATGGCTGCGGTGGTAATGTACCTCCAGTAACCGTGAACTCTACGCATCCGTAACGCTCGAAGACCGCGGTATTCCGGGGTTTCTGCGAAATTATCGGATCGA